>OY761449.1:1410000-3913875 GCA_963664375.1 Dehalococcoidia bacterium | reverse complement strand
TCGTCGATGGCGTTGCTCAGCCTCCCGGCCGCGCGGTGCGCCGTCCCGCGGTCGCTGAAGAACCCGGCGAACCGGGGATTGATGCTGATGGCGCGGGAGAGGTCCAGAACCGCCCTGTCGTGTTCGCCCAAGGTGTGCAGGGCGTTGCCGCGCACGCTGTAGGCCACCGGGCTGCGGGGCTTGAGGCGGATGGCGGCGTCGGCATCGCTGATAGCCTGCTCCGGGTTGCCGAGGTTGAGGTAGGCGGAACCCCGGTTGCTGAACGCCGTGTCCAGCGTGGGGTCGCGGTTGATGGCCTCGGTGTAGGCGCGCACGGCCTCCTGCAGGTTGCCGCGCCGCTGTAGCGTCACGCCCTGGTCATACCAGCGTTCGGCCTCGGGCTTGCCGATTCCACCCGGCAGAATGCGCCCGAATATTTCAAACAGAGTCGGCAACTCCCCGCTCGCTCCTGTTACACCTGTTCCAACGGAATGCTGCTATCGAACAAGGGCCGTTCTTAGAGAGTGTTTAATAAGTTCGGTTCACTGTCAAAGAGCGGGTTTCAGGCGCATCCATCGTTCCTGAGCAACCAGGGGTACGCCCCCACCCTAACCCTCCCCCGGAGGGAGAGGCAACTTAATTAAACACCCTCCGTTCCTGAGCAACCAGGGGTACGCCTCACCCTAACCCTCCCCCGGAGGGAGAGGGAACTTATTAAACACCCTCTTAGGTGCCCATGCGCGTCCTGGCCACGTGGAGCTGGTACTCCAGGTCCTCGCGGTCCGCCCCCATCTCCACCGCCTGTTCGAGGTCGTCCAGCGCCTCTTCGTGCCGGCCAGTGAGAGTATACACAATGCTGCGCGTCACCCGTGCGTCGACGTGGGCCGGGTTGTTCCGTATGGCCATGGAAAAGTCGCCGATTGACCGCTCCGGCATACCGATGGCCAGGAAGAGCAGGCCGCGGTTGTAGTAGGCCTTGAACCCGCCCCGGTTCATGGTCACGGCGCGGTTGAAGTACCACATCGCGCGGGTGGGATGCCCCCAGCGGGCATAAATCATCCCCCACTGGTAGTAAAACTCGGCAACCAGCACCCGCAGGACGGTGAAAGCCTGCCCCAGCAATCTCAATACGATCATGGCGTCACATTTAACCACAAGAGACAACTCCACAGAAACAGGGCAATCGCGTCGGTATTCCCAACGTGTGTTGATATTGGACGCGATTTGCCTGCTTTGGCCCCGCCGCGTAGGGGCGCACAGCCGTGCGCCCTGACCCCCGGTTCCGGCACAATTCTCTCCTGCGCAGGCACGGGCGCACGGCTGTGCGCCCCTACATGGGAATACCAACACACGTTGAGAATACCCGAGCCGCGCCAAGAGCCACTGCCCTACGCGGATTTGCTAAACTGATGACTTGGATGGACGAAATTGTGGCCCTTCATGGATGTTTTGTTTGCTGGACTTGAACGAACTTGCAACTGGCAGCATCCCAGCGATTTCGTCGGCGCTGGGGGCATCGCTGGCCGAGGCTGCCGGGGTGTGCATGGAATCGCAAGGACACAGCGACGGCGTTGAGTTACAGGCAAAGGGCGTTGTCGAGGGAGCTTATGGCCTGTCGTGGCCTCATATCACGGAGCAGGCCCGCAGGGCGTGGAACGACGACCGAACCGCAACGGAGTGGGGCGCGTCGGGCGTTGCCGCATTGCTGGTTGACAGAAGTCTTCCCTACACTCCAATCGAGGTATCAAGGCAAGGCACGGGGTTTGATTTTTGGCTCAGGGGCGATTCCAACCATCCATTTCAAGCAATAGCGATACTGGAGGTATCGGGAATCCGCCGCGGCAACAGTTCAACCGTCAGGCGGAGAGTTCGTGAAAAGCTGAATCAGATAGCCGGTTCATCCTATTCGGGGCATCCTGCATACGTCACAGTCATCGAATTCGGAACACCCTTGGCAGAGGTTCACCAGTTATGAGCAGATTGGACGAATGCCACCATCAGGCCATGAACTTAGCGGCCATGGCTCTGAACGAGCAAAGGTACGGCAGGGAGGCAAAGGCCCTGCCCCTATTCCGGCAAGCTCTCGAACTGGAAATGGCTGCCATTGACGCCTTGGAAGAGTACGTGGAACCCACTTACTCCGTACTACATCGCAGCGCCGCCACGCTGGCCCTTGACTGCAACGAACTGAGAAAGGCGGAGCAACTGGCAGCCAAGGCGCTGGCCCAGGAGCCGCCGGAATTCGTTGCCGACCAACTGCGCGAGGTACTGGAGCAAGTCTACGCGAAGTGGAAAGCGGAGGCAGCGGAGACGGCAGCAGGCGATTAGACCCGCCGGTCAATTAAAGACCGCCTCCTGCTCAGGGCCTTTCGATTATTCCCTTCCCCTGAGGGGGAGGGTTAGGGTGGGGGTGGAATTCCCGCATCAACAAACGGGCATGTAGCGGACAGCGGCAAATCCTGTGATTCCTTTAATCCTGTAAATCCTGATTCAGACAAATAATCGAAAGACCGTGGCCTCCCGCTTGCCCGTTTCCGCCGACGGGATATAATGGCGCCCAAAGCGGCGCAATGCCGGAACTGAACAGCGCAACAGAACGTAAGGAGGGAACCGCAATGGGCGCTACCGAGACCATCGCCAGATGGGTCGTCAACACCAATTACGAGGACATCCCGCCCGACGCCATCCGCGTCGCCAACGAGTCCTGCTTTGACCTGCTGGGCGTCATCCTGGCCGGGTCGGTGCAGCCAGTGGGCCAGATCATCCAGAAATACGTCAACGACCAGGGCGCAGTGCCCGAGGCCACCGTGCTCTCCGGCGGCAGCCAGACCACCCTGGCCAACGCCGCCCTGGCCAACGGCACCATGGGCCACGCGCTGGACTACGACGATTTCGGCGGATTCGGCCACCCGACCGTCGCCATATTCCCGGCCCTGCTGGCCATCGGCGAGCAGACCGGCGCAACCGGCCGCGATCTGCTGGAGGCCTACGTCGTCGGCTGCGAGGTGGGCCTGGCCCTGCAACACACCACCAAGTACAAGCAGATGGACAAGGGGTTCCACAGCACCGCCGTCATCGGGCGCCTGGCCTGCGCCGCCGCCTGCGCCAAGCTGCTCAAGCTGGACGAGGAGCAGACGGTCACCGCCTTGGGCATCGCGGGATCCATGGCCTCCGGCCTGATCCACAATTTCGGCACCATGACCAAGCCCCTGCACGCCGGCCTCACCGGCCGCGACGGCGTCACCGCAGTGCAGTTGGCCCAGGCGGGTCTCACCGCTGGCGACCAGGTCGTGGAGCACCCGTTCGGGTTTGCCGCCACCGTGCTTGGCCCCGGCATCTACGACCTGGACGCGATGGCCAACAACCTGGGGCAGCCCTTCCGCACCCAGGACGCGCTGATGATCAAGAAGTACCCATGCTGCGG
This sequence comes from Dehalococcoidia bacterium, assembly GCA_963664375.1. Taxonomy (GTDB): domain Bacteria; phylum Chloroflexota; class Dehalococcoidia; order Lucifugimonadales; family UBA3495; genus VXOI01. The sequence continues at coordinate 3,910,472 of OY761449.1, read as the reverse complement.
CGGCAACCACGCCATGCTGGACAGCCTGTTCAGCCTGATGCGCGACAACGATTTCACCGTCGACGACGTGGCTAACGCCGAGGTCGACCAGTCCTACTACTCGGTGGTAATGCTCTACCAGGAGCCGGAGGACGACCTCAAGGGCAAGTTCAGCGCCAAGTACAACGTCGCCGCCGCCCTGGTTGACGGCGAGATCAAGGTGGACACGTTCACCCAGGAAAAGATCGACGACCCGGCCATGGCCGAGGTCATGGACAAGGTCAACCTGCGGGTGATGGCCAAGTCCGAGGAATTGCTCACCAACGCCGAGGACGGCCTGAAAGTCAAGATCACCCTCAAGGACGGCCGAGTGTTCGAGCACGCCACCGCCCGCGCCGACGTTCTGGGCGCTCAGGGCAACCCGTGGGGCTTCGACAACATCCGGGCCAAGTTCGAGGAGAACGTCGCCCTGGTGCTCCACGACGAGGACGTCAACCGGGCCGTGCAGTCGTGGTCCGACATACCCGAGGTCACCGACGTGGCCGAGCTGGTGCGCAGCACTTTGGTGGCAACGAAGGCGTAACCGATCAGAGGGTGTGTGACAAGTCCCCTCTCCCTCCGGGAGAGGGTTAGGGTGAGGGCGTACCCTGTACTAACAGAAACGACGGCCCTTCAGGAATCCCGTCTATCGGACAGCAAAGCGGATCTGTCACACACCCTTTTAGAAACTATCTAAAAACCTGTGGCTGCTCCCATGAGGGCCTCTCTGAGCTACCTTTTCACCCCCACCCTAACCCTCCCCCTGAGGGGGAGGGAGTAATCGAAAGGCACTGATGAATGGCCCGGGCGGCTGCGCCCGGGGCTTGGTCTTTCGAGTTCCGCCGGGTGTCTGTCGGCCTAGCTCTCCAGCCAGTCGATGTCGCCGAACTGGTCGGCGGGGTGGTCCTTGGACGCATATACCGCGTGGCGGCGCCTGGCCTCGGCCAGGGTGGTGTCGTCGCCGTGGCCGGGGTACACCAGCACGTCATCCGGCAGCGTCAGGAGCTTGGCGCGGATGTTTTCCAGGATGGTGGACAGGGCCTCGGGGCTGCGCGTCTTGCCCGGGCCGCCGGGGAAGAGCGTGTCGCCGGAGAACAGGTGCTTGCCCACCAGGAAGCAACTGGCCCCGTCGGTGTGGCCGGGGGTCACCAGCACCTTTAGCTCCCGGTTGCCAAAGGGGATGACCTGCCCGTCGGTAAGCTCCATCTCGGGCGCCCTCGGCAACGGCCCCTTGTCGGCGGTGGTGATGCCCACGGGGGCGTCGACGCTGCCGGTGATGTCATCGAATCCCAACAGGTGGTCCTGGTGGTTGTGGGTAATCAGGATGGCCTTGATGTCGACGTCTCCCACCTCGTTCAGCAGCAATTCCGCCTCTTCCGGGGTATCAATCAGTATGCCCTCATTGGTCTCCGGGCAGGAAACGATGTAGCCATTGTTCATGAATCGGCCCATGTTCACCTTGACGATGCGAACCTCGCCGTCGTAATGCAGCGCCATGATCTCTCCTCCAGTGAGAATTGCCGGTCAATTCCGGGGCTGTTCCGTCGGGTCTCATTCTAGCAGAGCGGCGCGGAATCCGACGACCGGCTGATGGGCCGTCGCCTCCTGCGGCGTCGGCGGCGCGGCGCATAATCCACCGGGGAATCGGACGCGGTTGTATCATTCCCGTCCCCAGGGGCCGATTCGTCTCCGGCCTCCGGCTCGGTCTGGACGGCCGCCGGCGCTGCATGCGGGTCTTCGTCGTCCTCCTCCGTCGGCGGCGGGCCGTGGTGGGCGCGGTGGGCGGCCCACTGCACCTGGGTCAGCAGGGTGAGCAGCACTCCGGGCACAAAGATGAACAGGTTGAGGACTCCTCCCTCCTGTACCCAACGCACCGATAGCACTACGCCAGCGATGAGAAAGAACCAGGCGAGGCCGCCGATGAAAATGCCGAAGAACCCCTCGCCCTTGTGCCACGGCGACCGCAGCGTGAGGATGGACCAGACGGGCGGAAATATGATGAGGCCGTAGTAGATCTCAGGCCGGTAGAACCAGGGCCGGGGATACTCGGAAATGTCTCTTATGGGACGGGATGCCATCAGGAAACTCGTCGTCCTCTGCGCTCTCGGCGTTTGATTCCGGTTAGGAGTTATGCAGTTGAGGGGTTCACCCCCACCCTAACCCTCCCCCTGAGGGGGAGGGGATAGCTCTGAACTAGGTAAGTCCTATCCGGTTTCAGTTGCGGGCCAGCAGCATCTGGAATTCGATCTCCGACAGCTCCCGCTGCTGCCGGATGGAGGCCACCGCGTACTCGGTGCAGAGGCGGGCGAAACCGGAATACTCCAGGATGTTGTGCCCCATTATGACCAGCGGCACGTCGCGGCCAAAGTCAATCCCCAACTGGCCGCCGTCGTCCTCGTCGATGCGCAGATCGATGTCCCGTCCTGTCAGACGCTCGATTTTCTCCTGGATGCGGTCGATGAACTCCTGGTCGTTCACAGGCAGGCTCCTGTCTTTCAGCGTCGGGTATTGGCGCGGCGGACCCGAAAGGCCGCGCCGTCCTTCTGTTTCCTGGCCCACTTGAGGTATCCGGCAAACTGCGGGTCCGAGCGCAGCCGCTCCACCGAGTTCAGCTCATTGGCCAGAGTCTTTTCGGAAAACATGGCGTGCAACTGCCGGTGGCAGGTGGGGCAGAGACGGGCCTTGGGGCCGTACTTGCCGCCCCGGGAGCGCGGCACCAAGTGGTGTTCGGTGAATCGCACCGATTCCCGCATGCAAAGCTCGCAGACCGGCGGCTCCTCACGGGGAGGCGGACGGTCTGCCAACTCGGTCACTGTACGTCGGCGGGCGTTCACCCCGAACCCTGCTCCTGCTGCCCGCTTTCCGGATTGTCGGCTCTGGGGTTTTCCATAAACCGCCAGCCCGGCAGGTCAACCTTCCACTCGCCATCCTCCAGCAACATGGGGAGGATCAAGCCGTTCATGGCGCGGCCGCGCTGCACCTCGGTGTTGTCCTCGGTGATGCCAAAAGGCAGGAAAGCGAATGCATGCTCGTCGTCCACGTAGCTGGTGGGCGAAATGCCCAAATCGGTCAGGTCCTCCAGCGGCCAGAGGCGTAGCACGGTGGTGCGAAAGTCCTCCAGCATGGCGGCCCGCATGGGGTGCCCCGGATTGTACCCGGCCCGGTAGGCCACCTGCATGTCGATGCGGTAGCGGGTGGCCCAGACGCCCATGCGCATCCCGCGGGTCTCCTTGGAGAGCATGGACCACGCAACGTCCATGTCCCCGTCCCGCACGGCCTCGGCAAATATTCCGGCCCGGTTGCCGCACTCATCCGGGAACGGGCTGCGTCTCTCGCCCGGTATGGGCATAGGGTTGCCTCTCAATTACTCCCTCTCCCTCAAGGGAGAGGGTTGGGGTGAGGGTGAACGTCTGAACTTTGATTTGTGTGATTATGGGATGGGCGTGACTCCGAGTTCCCCCATCCTGTACATCCTATCATCCCGAAAATCCCGATTCTGACAATTTCACCCCCACCCTAACCCCCCGAGGGGGAGGGGACAAATGCCTACCAGCCGACGGCGTAGCCGTCGCGGCGAGGATCGGCGGCCCCGTGGAGCGCGCCGGTGTCCCCGTTCACCTGGATCATCATCTCGCTGCCCGACGCTCCCCAGCCATGCATCACCTCCAGAGTATGCCCCCGCTGGCGCAGTCCGTCCAGCGTTTCCGCCGGGAACCGGGACTCCACGTACAGCAGATTGTCGCATTCGTGGGGGATGGCGGACTCGGTGGGGCTGTGGGTGTTGCGCCAGCGGGGCGCCTCCACCGCCTCGGCCACGGTCATGCCAAAGTCCAGGACGTGGGTGATGACCTGCATGTTGGTCTGCACCTGCGTGTCTGCGCCCGGAGTGCCGCAGACCAGCGCCAGGTCGCCGATTTCGCGGGGATGACGGAGGCCGGAGCCGCCATTGGGCGAACCGCCGTTGTCACCGCTTTCGGGACGCCCCCACCCTAACCCTCCCCCGGAGGGAGAGGGAACGGGAGAGCGGAACACCATGACCGGGTTCATGGTATGGCGCACTCGCTTGCCCGGCGCCAGGCAGTCGGCGTGGTCGGGGTCGAGATGCCAGTAGGTCATACGGTTGTTCAGCAGGATGCCGGTCTCTCCGGCCACGATGCTGGAGCCCAGCGAACTCTGGATGCTCTGCAACTGGCAGACGGCGTTGCCCCAGCGGTCGACCACCACGAAACAGGTGGTGTCCTCTTCCTGCATCACGCCTGCCGTTGCGGCGGCCTTGCGGCGGCGGCCGTAGTTGGCTGGCTGGTAGCTCCACGGGTCGCCGTGGCCCACCGTCTCGGCGGCCCATTCGGGATCAATAAGCCGCGCCCGCTCCGCGGCGTACTGCTTGGACAGCAAGCCGTCCACGGGCACGTCCACCCAGTCGGGATCGGCCATATACGCCTCCCGGTCGGCGAAAGCCAGTTTTTTCGCCTCGACCATCAGGTGGATGCTTTCGGGCGTGTTGCAGCCCAAGGCCGTCAGGTCGAACTGCTCGATGATGTTCAATTCCTGCAACAGTACGTGGCCGCTGGAGTTGGGCGGCGCCTCGTAGACCGTGTGGCCGTGATAGGTGGTAGAGATGGGCGCCTGCCAGCGCGAGCGGCAGTCGGCAAGGTCTTTCAGCGACAATATCCCGCCCTGCTCCTCGCTGAACCTGACCAAAGCGCGGGCCGTCTCGCCCTCGTAGAAGGCGTCACGCCCGCCGTCGACGATGGCCTTGAACGTGTTGGCCAGCCCCGGCTGCCGCAGGAGCTGCCCCGGCCGCATGGGCGCGCCGCCGGGCGCGAATACAGCCTGCGAGTCGGGGAACTCGCACAGCAGCCGGTCGCCAGCGATGACGCCCGACAGGACGTGGGTGACAGGAAACCCGTTTTCCGACAGGTCGATGGCCGCGTCGAACACCTCGGCCCGCGACAGCGTGCCGTACCGCTCGTGGGCCGACATCCAGGCGTCCACCAGCCCCGGCACAGACACCGACAGGATGCCTTTCATCGGTATGCCGTTCTTGCGGTACCAGTCGACGTCGGTGGCGCAGGGCGCGGCGCCGGTGCCGTTGCAAACCTCGATGGTTCCCGCCTGCCGGTTGTAAATCATGATGAACCCGTCGCCGCCGACGCCCGACATGTTGGGCTCGACGACGTTCAGCGCCGCCGCGGTTGCGATGGCGGCGTCGACGGCGTTGCCGCCCCGTTGCAGCGCGGCCATGCCGGCCTGGGCCGCCAGCGGGTGCCCGGCGCAGACCATGCCGTTGCGCCCCATGACCACTGGCCGGTTGGACTCAAAATTGACTCCGTGGGGTGTCTGCGCCATCGCGCGCCTCCTTGCGTTGCGAGGGTTGAATTACTGAATGCTATTGCCGGTTCAGGTATGCCAGCAGGCTGAAGCCGCAGTCTACGCGGTCAACCAATTTACTCTTGCCACCATATTTGACGGTCCTGGTTTGAATGGCTCGAAGGTCGTTGCCCCGCATTTTGCCTCGAAAGAATAGCAACGGGTACCATCGCTCGATGGTGCGGTTTCTCAAAATCGTCCGGGCGAGTTCCAGGCCTCCCTGAATCTGGCTGATGGCCTTCGGAACCTCGGGATTCCTGCCGCCCTTGAGTTCGGCGGCGCAAATAAAATCTCCGTTCAGCCGTCCGAATATGAGGCGGTCGCATAGCCTGGCGGCAACCCTGTGCTTGGGGCACCGCTGGTTAAAGTCTCCGTGAACCGTAGCCAGTTCCGAACTTTCCAGCCCCGATACATCTATTCTGCAATTTGGTTCCGAGTACGAATCGGTCAGACAACAGTCGCCATAAATCTCGCGGACGCTCTCCGCCATTTGGGAATACGCCATCAGTTCCGGTCACGCTGCAATGCTATGGACTCGTTGTATATGGCCTCGAAGACGGCGGCAAACTCGTCCTCGTCAATCCCCGTGTCCGGGTCGATTTCCAGCGGCACGGTGTCGCAGCCGCTTAGTTCTGGGTTGTAGCGGAACAGATAGGCGCCCACCTGCTCCGGCTGCAAGAAATCATCCGGTTCAAATCCGCCTTGCTCCACCAACTCCGGGCTGGCCTGCCGCAGCGCCAGCAGGTTGTTGACCTGGCTGATGATGATGTCGCTGTGCGTCGTAATCAGCACCTTCACGCCCGCGTTCACCAGCCGCACGATGCCCCGCGCCAGCCGCCGCTGCGCCGCCGGGTGCAGGTGCGACTCCGGCTCCTCCAGGATGAGGAGATCTCCCTCGTCGATTAAGTACTTTAGGAATAAAATTAAGGGGGCGAGCTCCGAGACCATCGATGAAGTCTGATCTATCGGAAACTGTCCAGTATCGGTTTCATAAACAATTTCTGGATACGGTAGCCCAGCAGATTCATCAAGGTCAATTCTCCCCTGCAATACCTCCGTTTCAATAAATGTGGTGGAGCGGTCAATGTCACCTTTACCCTTCATAGTAATCGTGCGCCGGTCGAAGCTAATGAGATGACTCAAGAACTCGGTTGTAATTCCTGGAAGAGTAGGAACATTCAGTTGCCGAATTCCGACGAGCGACGACTGGCGAATCAACGCTCCTGAAAGAACCTTATGCCCTTGAACAATGCCAGACCGCGCAGACGGAAGATAACAACTTTGGCTAGGAATGTCGTCAACGATCTTTTCAGATACCGAGTTTACGAAGCTCCGTGCAAGTTCGGCCCAAACCCGGCTCCTACCATCTGCCGCAAAAAAATCGAGCTGCAAATTCGACAATGCCGAATCGGGTAGAATAAATTGACCTATTTCGAATCCCGGTTGTGGCCCAAGGCTATCTGGAAGGCGAATTTCCATGTCCAAAACTGGAAAATCCTGTCGGATACCAAGCGTAAAATGATTTGGGTCGTTTCCGCGTTTGACAAATTCCGAGGATTCTCCATGGATTTGTTGAAGTTGGTGTATCACGTTATTCTGGAGGTTGTACAACTGTAGCTCAGTTTCTTTTTCCATCCAAGAACGAAATTCCAACGGTAGAGAAGATACCCTCATACCCGATAAATTCGATGATTCTCTGGCCTGCTGATATACCCAATCTTGAAGCGCTCTTAAAGTCTCTACGGACCCGTCAAATTCTGGAATAGCCGAAAATCTGAACCATACGGCACGTTCAAAGAAGTTATTCCGAACCTTCGGGGGTACCATGTGAGAAACCGCGCGCATCACCGCATACACCGCCGTGGCCATGTAGGACTTGCCGGTGTTGCTGGGGCCGACGAAGATCGTCAGGGGCTTCAGGTCTACTGATCCCTCTGCGATGGGGCCGAAATTTTTGACCGAGATTGTCAGCATTGCCTTTGCCCTCGGGCGGCGATTGGGTTCATACCCATGATAACGGATTCCCGCGGAGCGTGTCGTTTCCGGCCCCGCGGGAATGTGCCTGCAATACTGATCCCTAGTCCGGTATCTCTTTCTCCATGCCTTCGCCCAACTCGACGTCGAAGGCCGTGAGCACTTGGGCCACCAGCAGGTAGTGGCCGCAGAGCACGGTGAAGTGCAGCGTGTCCTGCTCGCCGAACCGGTCGGTCATGGCCTTGAACGTGGCGTCGCTGACGCTCTTCTGGCGCAACAGCTCGTGGACGTAGCTCACCAGCAGCGCCTCGTCGCCCTCCAGCCCGGCCGGGGCCGCGCCGGTGGCGATGGCCTTGATGGTGTCCTCCGACACCCCGGCCTGCCGGGCCAGCCGGGCGTGGGCCGAGAATTCGTACTGCTGGTTCATTTCCTTGGCCGTGGCGATGATCAGTGTCTCTTTCAGAGACTCCGGCTGGCCGAACTCGAACCGCACGAACGCGCCGGTGTCTGCGACGCGGGCGGCCAGCTTGGGGCTGTTCAGCAGCACGCCGAATGGCCCGCGCACGCTGCCGCGGGTGCCAACGATGGCGTCGTGGTACTGCTTGTCCTCATCCGACAGTTGTTCCCTGGAAACCGGGGATATGCGTGGCATAGTGCTACCTCTCCAATGGGTTTTGTTGTTTGCTGGGAGTGTCTGAACTGTGATTTATTTGATTTCGATGATTGCCATGATTTTTGATTCGAGAATCATGGCAATCAAATGAATCACACGAATCACAGTTCAGACAAACACGCCCTATTTGACCGGCACCGGGATGCCAGCGATGTTCACCGGCACCGATCCCAAGTGGTTGCGGCTGGTGAAATACAGCGTCTTCCAGTCGGGGCCGCCGAAGCACAGGTTGGTGGTGGCGGCCGCGCCGTGCACCACGCAGCCCAGCTTTTTGCCGACGGCGTCCATCACCCACAGGCCGCCGGAGCCGCCGCAGTACACGTTGCCCTCAACGTCCACTTTCATCCCGTCGGGGACGCCCGGGGCCTCGCCGGTCAGGTCGGCGAAGACCCGGTCGCTCTGCCGGGCCAGCGAGCCGTTGGGATTCAGGTCGAAGGCGCGGATGTGGCCCCGGCGCGAGTCGTTGATATACAGCACGCTTTCGTCGGGCGAGAAGGCCAAGCCGTTGGGCAACACGAAATCGTCCACCAGCAGGGTAATGCTGCCCAGGTCCGGCGTCACCCGGTACACGCCGGCAAACTGGTGGTCCCACTGCTCGGGCGGCGTGGGCAGCGTCCACGGGTCGGTGAAATAGATGCAGCCGTCGGACTTGACCACCACGTCGTTGGGGCGGTTGAGCCGACGGCCCTGGAAGCTGGAGGCCACCACGGTGATGCTGCCGTCGGCCTCGGTGCGGGTGACGCGGCGGCTGTCGTGCTCGCAGGCGATGAGACGGCCCTGCAAGTCGCGGGTGAGGCCGTTGGCGCGGTTGGTCGGCTCATGGTCAACGCTGGCGGAGCCACTACCGGGATCGTACTTGATGCGCCGGTTGTTGTGAATGTCGCTGAACAGCAGGTAGCCGCCCTCCGACCACCACAGCGGCCCCTCGGCCGGGCCGTTGTCCCCGCCGTACTCGTCGGGGGTGTGCCGCGCGATCTCGGCGTCGGCGGCGATGATTCGGGCTAATTCCGGGGCATGTTGCTCGATGGGCATGGTCCCCTCCTGGCAAACTTTCGAATTGATAGCAGCATTATAGCGGAATGGGGTGTTGTCTGAATCAGGATTAGCGGGATTTGAGGATTAGCAGGATGATTAGCCCAACCCTGAAAATACCGATATTGAGATCCGCAGTTGAACAAAATTCCCTCCCCCTAAGGGGGAGGGTTAGGGTGGGGGTGAGTTTTCAACTGCATAAGTCCTATCCCGATTCAGACAAAGAAGCTCTCAAGCCAACAGTTCAGCGTCCCGGATGTAATCTGCCGTCTCGCGTATACGACGCTCGGTGTCGTCCAACGGCTCGCACAGTCCCAGATAGAAGCAGTCGCCGTGCAGGAGGTCCCGGGCAGTACAGTACCTGCTGATGAGCGGAAAAACTGCGGAGTCCTGGCTGCCCAGCCTCCGCAGCTCGCGGGTGGTGATGGGCGACTTTTCCGGCTCGTTTCCGGTGCGAGCCAGAATCAGGGCGTCGGAGGCCCGCTTGACGGCGCACCACGCCTCGTCCGCCGCATCGCGGATGTCCCCGGCCTCCAGCCGCTCCATGGCGGAATCGTACAGTCCGTGGGCGTCGGCGAAAACCTCTCTTACCCGGTCAGTCGCTACCATTTTCACTCGCTTTCATTTCTGCTTACACAGCAGGCGGATTGTCTTTGGGACGGTTCATTTTAGCCTTCGCCGTATAAAAGGTACACCAAGAGACCGGAGATGTTGGGGTAATCCCTGGCCCTTGTCTGCTGGCGCCAGTGGTCAAAATCCAGTATCCGTAGATATTAAGAATGCTGTCAAACAACGCTCTCCTTGACTGCCTTGTGCGGGTAAACTATTCTGCGGAAACGGGCAGCCGGATTCCAATTTCGGAAACGACATACACGACATACTAAAGGAGGCGCGATATGGCCCTCAGCCTGAACCACGTTCATCTCAAGTCACCCGACCCGCACGCCACGGCGCAGTTTTACATCGACACCCTGGGCGCCACCAAGATCGCCGACGTGGGCGAGATCGGCGTCCGTCTCGACCTGCACGGCCTCACCCTGAACGTCACCAAGCACATCGAGACTCAGACCCGCGACCAGAAATACGGCATGGAGCACATCGCCATCGACGCAGACGACATTCAGGGCATGATCGACATGCTCAAGGCCAACGGCGCAACGATCCTAGAGGAGGCCACTGTATCCGGCGACCGGCGCGTCGTGTTCTTCGAGGGCCCCGACGGCGTGCAACTGGAGTTCATCGAGAGAAAGTAGGTGCGCCTCCACCCTAGCCATCCCCCGGAGGGAGAGGGAACATATTCGGAAAAATAAGGAGACAGCGATGCTTTACGAGAACCGGATTTACAAGGCCGTCCCCGGCCGCCTGCCGGACATCAACGCCCGTTTCGCCAACCACACCATGGGCTTTTTCAAGCAGTACGAGATCGGGATGATGGGATTCTGGACCGACGACATCGGGGCCAGCAACCAGCTCACCTACATCCTCTCGTTCGACAGCCCGGCCGACCGCGCCGAGAAGTGGGCCGCGTTCCAGGCCGACAAGGCCTGGGCAGAGGTTCGCGCCGAGACCGAGGCCAACGGCCCCATCGTCGCCCAGGTGCTCAACACGTTCATGAGCCTGACCCCCTATTCGCCGCAGCCCAAGTTCGAGACCCCCATCCAGGAGCTGCGCGTCTACGACGCCATGCCCGGCAAGCTGCCCGACCTGCACAACCGGTTCAAGAACCACACCATGGGGCTGTTCGAGAAGCACGGCATTGAGAACGTGGCCTACTGGACCGAGGACGTGGGCACCAGCAACCGCCTGGTCTACATGCTGGGCTACCCCGACCTGGGCGCGCGCGAAAAGAGCTGGACTGCATTCGGGGCCGACCCCGACTGGCAGAAGGCCCGCGCCGCCTCCGAGGAAAACGGATCGCTGGTGCGTGTCTCCACCCACTCCATCCTCCGCCCCACTCCCTACTCGCCTCGCTAGCAGCGAGCCGTTTCCGGTTGTCAGAATCCGCTCCCTCTATCGTTCGTTCGAGAGGGAGCGGATTGGCAATTCAGTAGGATACAATGAGGGCGGAAGAACCGGACAACGTGCAGGAGCGGCAACCGGAGGAAGACCGCGAATCCATCTGGAGTATATCGCGCACCCGGCGGGCGTTGTATTTCGGTTTGTTTACCCTGTACGCCGTTGCCGGAAACGGCTTTCTGATCTGGTACCACGTATTTGAGCGCAGGACGGATACTTGGCCGGAAACAATCCTGTCAATCACGCAGGGCATCGGCGCCAGCACCGTAGGCGCCGCCGGTCTTGCCCTGCTGACTATCGAGGGGCCGAAAACAATTATGGTATTGGCAGATTACATCGAAGAAAGATGGGTTAAACCCCTGAGGGAACGCAATCGCGCCGAAGCGGAAGCGCGCCGCGCCAAGATGCGCGCCGAAGCGGAGGAGCGCGAGGCCAGGATGCGTGAGGAGGAGGAGAAGCGCCGCGCCGAGGGCCGCGCCGAGGGCCGCGCCGAAAATCACGCGGAATGGGTCGCCTGGAACGAGCGGCGCGTGACGGCAGAGGCAAATGGCGAATCCTTCGACGAACCGCCCCCGGAACTGCCCGTAGAGCCGGAACAGGATAGTGACGAACCGCCGCCCGGAGCATCATCCGACAAGACTGAGTGATTGGCCGCTATGGACGTACAGAAACTGCGCGATGAGATTCCCGTCCTCCGGAACCTGACCTACATGAACACTGGCTGGTCCGGGCCGCCGCCGCGCGCCGCCGCCGAAGCCATGCAGGCCCGCGTGGCGCTGGAGGCGGAGCAGGGGCCGACCACTCCGGGCGTCTACGAGAGCGGCCGCGAGGTGCAGGAGGAAGCCCGCCGCGCCGCCGCCCTGCTGCTGGGCGCTGACGTGGACGAGACGCTGGTCACCCGCAACACCACCGAGGGCCTCAACATCGTCCTCAGCGGCCTCGACTGGAAAGAGGGGGACGAAATCGTCACCTGCAACCTGGAGCACGGCTCAGTGCTGTCGCCGAGCTGGCACGTCGCCCATCGCTACGGCGGCAGGGTCCACGTGGTAGACCTGGATCCCCACGACTCTTACGACGCCATCGTCGGCAAGTTCGCGGCGGCTGTTACCAATCGCACGCGCCTCATATTCGTCAGCCACATCGAGTACTCCACCGGCCTGCGCATGCCCGCCGCAGAGCTGTGCCAACTGGCCCACGATAGCGGCGCAGAGATCATGCTGGACGGAGCACAGACCGGCGGCCACATCGCGCTGGACATGCACCGCGACGGGTTCGACTACTACTCCATCCCCGGCCAGAAATGGGTGCTGGGCTACGAGGGCGTCGGCGCGCTGTACATCCGCCGCGACCTGATCGACAGCGTCCACCCGGCGCACACCGGCGGCCGGGCCGTGATCCAGGACGGCGAGCCGGGCAGTTCCGGCGGCTACCGTCTGAATACCTCAAGCATGGACAAGTTCCTCGGAGGATCCGGCAGCGTCCCGCTACAGGCGGCGTTCGTCGAGGCGGCAAAGTTCATCGAGAGCGTGGGCGTCGCCGAGATCGAGGCCCGCAACGTCTCGCTGGCAGCCAGGTTCAAGGCCCAACTGGCCGAGATTTCCTCCGTGAACGTGCTGTCGCCCATGGGCGATGCCCAGTCCGCCGGGCTGGTCTCGTTCGCCGTGGCCGGGCAGTCTCCGGACGCCGTGGTAGCCCGCCTGTGGCAGGAGCACCGCATCGTGGTGCGCCAAGTCCACTACCCCGAGGTCATCCGCGCCTCCCTCCACTTCTTCAACACCGAGGAGGAGGTGGACACGCTGGCCAGGGCGGTGGCCGAGCTGTAACGCACGTGGCAGCAATAGGGGATACAAAGCTATCATCGCCGAGTCCCTGAACTGTCGTGGACGACCTGATTAGGCGATTTGAGGAATGGCCGAAAACTGCTCACTTTGTGGTGACCAGACGACGCCAGTCCAGTCACGCCGCAATTACCCCGCAGATGATAATGAGGATGGTGGAGAGACGGACTAGCATCTATGTCCTGTCGGGAATACAGCACGACGGGCGGACCAGATACAAAGGATATTTCCCAACCCTCGATTGGTGGGTTAGGGTTGTTCTGCTCCCTGACGGCAGATTGTTTACCGCATTCCGGGATGACCTGGCAATGCGTATCTGGGAGGCGACCCGCAAGGAGTGATAACCTTGAATACCAAACTTGAAATACATTACGACGAAGAAACGGATACTTTGTCGGTGTGGAATGGGCGTCCCGTATTTTCAAGCTACGAAGTTCAGCAAAATCTGCTGATTGAACTGGACGCCGACCGTGCCCCCGTCGGCTTTACCCTGGAACACGCCTTGGAGTTACTCCAAGAGCATCTGCCCGGCGACTCCGCTGTCGCCAAGGCCACGGCTACCGGCCTTATTCCCGGCGGCCAATCCGATTCCGCAGTCAAGAAACTTACGCAACCGATATTCCCGGACAACAAACTACGAAATTAACCCGCCTACCCCAGTGCCCCCGGCGGGTAATGTTCCAGCCACCAGCGGGCGATCTCGTCGCGGCGGGCAAACCACACGCCCGGCATCTGGCGCGCGTATTGCAGAAAGCGCTCCAGGGCCCGCGAGCGGGCTGGCCGGCCGACGATGCGGCAGTGCAGCCCCACTGACATCATCTTGGGGCGGGTGCGGCCCTCCTCGTACAGCACGTCGAAAGTGTCCTTGAGGTACTCGTAGAACGCGCTGACGCTGGACAGCCCGCCGCGCCAGAACCGCGCGTCGTTGGTCTCCATGCTGTACGGCACCACCAGCCAGGGCCGGTCGACGTCGTCCGCCCCCCTGACCGTCGTGTAGTAGGGCAGGTCGTCGTTCATGCCGATGCTGTCGTAGATGAATCCCCCGTGGTCAACCACCAACTGGCGGGTGTTGAGGCTGGGGCCGTAGCGGGTGAACCAGCCGACGGTGCGCTCGCCCGTGGTGCGTTGCAGCGAATCCACGGTGCGGGCGATGGCCTCCCGCTCCTCCGACGGCTCCATCAGGTGGTACTCCTCCCAGCGGTAGCCGTGGCCGCAGACCTCGTGTCCCTCGGCCGGGATGGCCCTGGCGACCTCCGGGTTTCGCTCCAGGGCCAGGGCGCAGCAGTAGAAGGTGGATTTCACCTCGTAACGGTTGAACATGTCCATGAGACGCCAGACGCCCACCCGGCTGCCATACTCAAAGAACGACTCATTGTTGAGATCGCGATCCCCCGGAGGAACCGGCGACGGCACCTCGTTGTTGGTCTCGTGGTGGGGATCGCCGTCAAGGGTGCTGCGTTCCGCGCCCTCCTCGTAGTTGACCACCAGCGACACGGCGATTCGCGCCCCGCCCGGCCACTCGATTTCAGGCACATTCCTGCCATAGCCGATCAAATCCCGTTGCATCGCGTTCCTCCGGGGTTCAATTCAACACAGAGCGCACAGAGAGCGCAGAGATTTTAGGCTATTATATGGGAAACTGTGTGTTCTCTGTGCGCTCTGTGTTGAATTAGAAGGTGAAATGAAATGGGCCTTGCCGCCGACCTGGTTTACGAACTCAAGAACGTCGCCGACCCGGCGATTTCTCCCGACGGGCGGAGAATCGTCTACACCCGGTCGTGGGCCGTGCGCGACGAGCCGTCCCCGGCAACCCGGTCGCGCCTGATGCTGGCCGATTTGAACTCGGGACAGGACGCCGCAAACGCCAGCGAACGGGAGTTCACCCGGGGCAACGCAGACGGCTGGCCGCGGTTCTCGCCCGACGGCCGGATCCTGGCTTTCCTGCGTTCGGCGCAGCCCGGCGAACCCCGACAGATCTGGGTGATGCCCGCCGACGGAGGCGAGGGACACCAACTCACCAGCGCGCCCAAGGGGGTGCAGGACTTTTCCTGGTCGCCCGACTCCAGCCGCATCGTGTACTGCGCGGATACGGAACCGGCCGCTGGCGCGGCGGCGAGCAAGACCGCCGACGGCCCGCGGGTGGTCGAGGTCAACCGCCTGCGATACCGCCACGACCTGCAAGGCTGGCGCGGCGACGCACATTACCACCTGTTCGTGATCAAGCTGGGATCCGGCGAGGTTGCGCAACTCACCCACGGCGACTGGGATGATTTCGGCGCGGCGTGGTCTCCCGACGGGGCCAGTATCGCCTTTGTTTCCGGGCGGCGCGACGACCGCGATTCCCGCGCGCTAACGGAAGCCTACGTCGTCCCGGCGGAGGGCGGCGACGCCGAGTGCTGGTCGGGCGGCCTGACCAGCGTGGGCGCGGTGGCCTGGGCGCCCGACTCCAGCCGCCTGGTGGCCGTGGCCTCCGACGACGAGGCGGGGTTGGTGCTCTGGCAGGGCTGGCTCTACGTCCTGCAACCGGACGGCGAACCCAAACGCATCACCGACGACAAACAGCGTCCCGTCCTCGGCGGCGGCCCCGGCGCGGCGCGGCAGCCGGAAATCCGCTGGACTGCCGACGGGCGCATCCTGTTCCTCGGAGAACACCGGGGCCAGAGCTTTATCTGCCAGACATCCCCGGCGGGCGGCGAGACGCGCCAACTGTGGGGCGGCGGGCGACTGGCCTCCGGGCTTTCCATCGACGGCAAGGCAGCCAGGGCCGCGGTCTCCTCCGGCTCCCCCGCTTGTCCGGCGGACATCCAGGTGGTGGAACTCGCCGACGGCGCATTGAGCGTCGTCACCGACCCCAATTCGGGGTTCCTGGCCCGGCAGCCAGCGGCGTCAATGGAAAAGTTCAGTTTTCAGCGGGCCGGGTATCAGATCGAATGCCGGCTGTGGTTCCCGCCCGGCTTTGACGCCGGAGCGAAATATCCGCTGGTGCTAGACATTCACGGCGGCCCCAACGGCGCCTTTTACGACGCCTACGTGCCCTGGCAGCAGGCGCTGGCCGGTTCCGGCTACCTGGTGCTGGCGGTCAACCCGCGCGGCTCCTCCACCTACGGCAACGATTTCATGCGGGCAGTGCTGGACGACTGGGGCGGCGAGGATTACCTGGACCTGATGGCCGCCGTGGACACCGTATGCCAGCGGAAATACGTCGACGCGGAACGGCTGGGCATTCACGGCTACAGCTACGGCGGGTTCATGACCAGTTGGACCATCGGGCACTCCCGGCGGTTCGGGGCGGCGGTGGTGGGCGCGCCCTGCACCAATCTCTACACCATGTACGGCACGTCGGACATCGGCGTCAGCTTTGGCGAGTCCCAGTGGGGCGGCTCGGTGATGGAATCGCCCGACAAGCTGCTGGCCCGCTCGCCCATCAGCCACGCCGCCAAGGTAACGGCGCCGGTGCTGCTGCTCCACGGCGAGGCCGACGCCCGCTGCCCGGTTGCCCAGAGCGAGGAATACTTTGTGGCCCTCAAGCGCCTGGGCAAGACGGTGGAATTCGTGCGTTTCCCCGGCAGCAACCACGCATTCCCGCGCACGGGCCACCCCAGGATGCGCGAGGAATACCTGGCGCGCCTGGTCCGCTGGTTCGACGAGTGGCTGGGATAGCAGACTCATTCCACCCATTTTAACGAAATTCGCACAAATATCTCAAAGTCTTGCCTATTTACTGTATCAATTGCGGCAGTTCTGCCTTCGTTCTTGACTATTCACGCGCCATAGACTAGCATCCTTGAAATTTCGCACTGTCGCACGCGACAAGGCGCGGTCATAGTTATGCGCGGAGGTGACCAGGCAGCATGTTTGGTAAATTGCGTTTTCAGATTTCGCTGACCGTATTGGCGATTTTCGCGCTGGCGGTGTTGGCCGCCTGCGGCTCATCGGCAACTGAGGAGGCCGAGGCCCCCGCGGCCGAGGCAACGACCGCGCCTGCGCCAACCACGGCGCCGGCCCAGGCAACAACCGCGCCAGCCCCCACCACGGCGCCGCAGACCAGTTCCAGTGGCGCGAGCACAACCTCCGGGGACACGCCCACTCCGACTCCGTATGCGTATGCAGCCAGGTCGGAACTATTGACGGAGCTGGACGAGAGGTACCCGTGGCCTCCCCAGGAACCGCCCTGGCCCCCGGAGCGAGGCGGCGTAATCCACCTGACCATGAGCCCGATTCCCGACCTGGACCCGAACCGGGCCCGCAACAACGAGAACCTGGCCCAGTACGACGCCCTGATGGAGTGGGAGTCGACTTGGTGGTTCCCCGAGATCCACACCACCCCCACCATCCGTCCCAACATCGCCATGAGCTGGGAGGCGGTGGACTTGGACACTTGGGATTTCCATATCAATCCCAACGCCAAGTTCCACAACGTCGCGCCGATGAACGGCAGGCCGGTCACCGCCGAGGACATCAAGTTCTCCTTTGACCTGCTCAGCCTGGTGCCCCAGTACACGGCAACGGCCTCGGTGGAAAGCGTGGAGGTCGTTGACGACGACACGGCGCGGTTCCACTTAAAGTTGCCCCTTGCCAATTTCCCGCCGCTGTACACCAACGGCTCCACGCCGCCGGTGGTGGCGAGAGAGGCCCACGAGGCCGAGGGCGGCCTGCACGAGAACCCGGGCGGCACGGGGGCCTTCCTGCTCAAAGAGTTCTCTGCTGGCGAGGGCATGCTGTTCACCGCGACCGACGACTACCACCTGCAACTCAAGGGCGAGCAGCTCCCGTTCCTGGATGCGGTGCGCTACGTGTTCACCCGCGACCCGGCCACCCAGGTGGCGCTGTACCGTTCGGAACAGATCGACCTTCTGCGCATCAGCTCCTTCGACGTTCTGGAGCAGGTACTGGACTCGGTGCCCGATACGCAGCTTTACCGGATTCCGTCGTTCGGCTGGGGCGACCACGGCGTGTTCCTGAACCTGGAGAAGGAACCGTTCAATAACGTCGACGTCAGGCGGGCCATGTCAATGGCCATCAACCGCGACGTGATCTCCAACGTGATTAACGCTGGCGACGCCACTCCCTACGGCCCGATACCTTGGGCGGTGGGCGGATTCACCGACATCTCGGACTACACCACCGAGAACCTCGGCCAGTGGTACCAGTACAACCCCGAAGGGGCCAAGGAACTGCTGGCCCAGGCTGGCTACTCGGACGGATTCGAGGTGGAAATCGAGTGGGGCGAGCTGTCCGGGTTCACCTTCGGCGACACCGCCGTCCTGCTGGAGCAGATGTGGGAGGCCATCGGCCTCGACGTGACCATCAAGCAGAGCGAGTACGCAACCTGGTGGTCAAAGACCAAGTGCGGCGAGCCGTTCAACGACAGCCTGATTGGTCTCAGCCCCTACGGATCGGGGCCCACGGCCTATGACTGGCTGTACCTGCCTTACCACTCCAGCTCCAGCGTCAACTGCCCGTTCGTCCAGGACGACCACATCGACGCCCTGCTGGACGAGTGGCTGGCCGCCGACGAGGGGCGGCAGATGGAGATCCAGCGGGAGCTGTGGGACTACCTGACCGACCAGGTCTACCGCTTGACCACCATCGTCCCGCCGAACTACCGGCTGACCCAGGCCTACCTGCATGCGGGCCACAACCCCTACTGCTGGTTCACCGGCTATTGCTCCTACGAGGTCAAGTCGGCCTGGGTGACCGGCGACGCTCCTGAGCGGTCGTTCGAAAAGTTCGCCGAGTAACGGCGGCAACAGCGCGCGATGACACGCACGGCCGATGTCCCTTCCCGGGGATGTCCGGCCGTGCGTCCATTGAATCCGTGAGAGGGTGTTTCCAAAGTCCATGTCACTTAATAAGGGTGGGTTGTGGTGGTACCCGTCATTCCCGGTAAAACGAAAGGGACGCCCTCACCCTAACCCTCTCCCGGAGGGAGAGGGAACTATTCATAGGCTCAGGGGCATTGACCCTCAGAGCCGGACGCCCCGGTATCCTGACCATCCAGGTCCCTGAAACCTATGCGCTATTACGTCCTGCGAAGAGTCCTGTTGGCCATCCTGGTGCTGTGGCTGGTGCACCTGATGGTCTTCTCGATGGTCCGGATGTTCCCGGGCGACGTGGTCATGATGCGGCTCGCCCAGGATGCCACCATGACCAAGGAGTCATACGAGCGGGCCCGGCAGGAGCTGGGGATCGACCGTCCCTTCCTGGTGCAATACGGGGAGACGATGGGAGACCTGTTCCGGGGCGACCTGGGAGACTCCCTGCTGAGCGGCAGGCCGGTCAAGGACGAGTTGGGCGACCGCGTATGGCTCACCCTCCATCTCGCCATAATGTCCCTGGTCATCGCCATGGTGATCGCCATCCCCATCGGCATCATATCCGCCATACGGCAGGACACCCCGGCCGATTACGGAGGACGGTTTTTCTCCATACTCGGCCTGTCGCTGCCGGATTTCTGGACCGGCGTGGTCGCCATTCTGATAATGTCCCTGTGGTTCCACTGGCTGCCGCCGCGCGGCTTTGAGGAGATCTGGATTGATCCCATCAAGGTGTTCCAGCAGTTGGGAATCCCGGCCCTGATCATCGGGTTCCGGTTCTCCGCCATCATCATGCGCATGACCCGCTCGTCCATGCTGGAGGTGCTCCGGGAGGACTACATCCGCACGGCCTGGTCCAAGGGGCTGTCGGAGCAGCGGGTGATCATCGGCCATGCGCTGAAAAACTCTTTCATCCCGGTAATCACCCTGGTGGGGCAGCAGTTTTCCATTCTGCTGGGCGGCACCGTCATTATCGAGACTATCTTCCTGCTGCCAGGCGTGGGCAACATGACCCTGGACGCGGTGATATTCAGGGACTACACGCTGGTGCAGGGCGCCGTCATTTTCTTCGGCGGTATCATGGTGCTCATGAATCTCCTGGTTGACATTTCCTACGCATGGTTCGACCCGCGGATTCGATATGGCTAGAGAAACGGACCCCGAACTGCTTTCCTCCTCCCCGGCCGGCATCCGGGGGGCGGCCCTTGACGTCCTGAAGCGGCAGGCCGTTGGCCTGAAACGGTTCTCAAGATCCAAGCCGATGGGCGCGGCGGGGCTGGTCTTTGTGGTGCTGATCGTGCTGGCGGCCATCTTTGCCCCGGTCGTCTCACCATACGATCCCTATGCTTCCAACCTTAACGAAAACGGCCTTCCGGTCAGGCTGGAGGGGCCGGGAGCGTCCTTCCCGCTGGGCACCGATGCCCTGGGGCGGGACGTGCTGAGCCGCATAATCTACGGCGCGCGCATATCCCTGGTAGTAGGACTGGGAGCCGTGGCGCTGGGCACCCTGTTCGGCGCGCTGGTCGGCCTGGCGTCGGGTTATTTCGTCGGCAAGGTAGACCAGGTGCTACAGCGGGTGGTCGATACGCTGATGGCCATACCGGCCATCGTGCTGGCCCTGGCGGTCATCACGATGCTGGAGCCGGGCCTGTTCAACATCATCCTGGTGATCGCCATCGTGATTGCGCCGGGGACATCCCGCGTGGTGCGGGGCACGGTGCTGGCCATCAAGGAAAACGTCTACATCGAGGCGGCCCGGTCCATCGGGGCTGGCGGCACGCGGATTGTCTTCCGCCACATATTGCCCAACGTGTTTGCCCCCATCATCGTGATTGCGTCCATCTGGGTGGGCAACGCCATCGTCATCGAGGCGGCGCTAAGCTACCTGGGCCTGGGCACGCCGCCGCCGACGCCCACGTGGGGAGGGATGCTGGCGCTGGAGGGACGCCGCCACCTGGAGAACGCGCCCTGGCTGGCCCTGGCGCCGGGAGCGGCCATCAGCATCGCGGTTCTCTCGGTCAACATGCTGGGAGACGCCCTGCGCGACGTCCTCGACCCGCGCCTGAGGAACCGTTAGGGAGCGCAGGCAGTCCGGCGTTAAACGGTCTGAATGACCGGTCAGGCGCCAAGCGGGCGGGTAAGGATTTCCAGTTCGTCAAGAACCTCCGAGAAGACCGGAAACTGGTGGCGGTGGAGGATTTCGTAGAGAGTTTGTTGGCCGGTTGTTGGGTTGTAAACGCGGTGGATGTATTCGTCGGGGTTGGTGTGATGGTTGTGATACTTGAGGACCAGGTGGCTCCCAGGTATCCAGGCGACGTAGATGAATGAATAGCAACGGACTTGAAGTATGCCTTGAGTCCCGATATACCGGGTCTCCAAGAGATTTTCCACTTGCAGGTTCACGTTCCGTTGGCAGAATACCATTCCCCGCAGTGCCCAGCCGGCCGGTTCGTCTCTGTAGAAGTCAAGGCTGTTCCGTAGGGTGTGATCCAAGAAGGGGTGCTGTTCTAGTCGCCGCTGGTGGGTGATTCGGTAGTTGTCGAAATTTTGCCAGCCGTGGGGGTCTCTCCCTGAAGCAGGTTCCGGTATGCCCGATCGGCTGACATCCACTTGAGTATCTCCAGAGTCTCCCACTTGTCATCCCCTGTGGAAAGAAGGTTGCGCATCTCGTTTGAGGACATACCATACTTATCCTCACAGTAGCGAATGCGCTCCTCATATTCGGCCATAGCTTCTTGCCGCGAGCGGTATCTGATTGGAGTTCTGCCGTAGGTAAATTCTTGCTCTTCCATTTCGCGCCTCCGTATCTTGAGTTAAGGATACCACGGCAGACGTAGGGCCGTGGTTTGGATTCCCGCTTTCGCAGGAATAACGGATGGGTGGCAATGACGGATAGGCGCTACCCCCGCGCTTTGGCCCAGGTGTCGCCCCAGGGGACGTCGGGGAGGTTGCGGGAGCGGCGCACCTCGTTGATGGTCAGCACGCCCCGGTCGAGGAGTTGCGACTCCCGGGACGTGCGGGCGTTTTCGTCCTCGGCCAGGGCCTCGATGGACGCGAGGTCGAATTCCAGCTCCAGGCCCTCGTATCCCAGCAGCGGGAACAGCTTGCGCGTCACCTGCTCGGCGAGGAAGGTCATCTCCGGCACCATGGTGTTGCGCCAGAAGAAACGCTCGGCGGCGTTGACGTTGGAGAACGTGGCCCGCTCCAAGTCGGAGAGCAGCGGCCGGGGCACCCCGTAGGCGCGGCTCACCTCCTCCAGGCTCCAGCGCAGGCCCTGGATGAAATCCATCTCGCGGTGGCTCAGCCCCAGCGTCTTGATGTCGCGGACAAAGCTGGCCACGGCCGGGCGGCGGGCGTTGGCCGGCCCCCGGAAACGGGCCTCCCAGCGGCGGTAAAAGTCCTCCACCTCGCTGTCGTTCAGTTGCTCGTTGGCCAGGATGACAAAATCGGGCTGCGCCGAGTTGCGGAGGAAATTCCGGTTGAACCGCAGCCCGTCGCGCCCCATGTCCACCGCCATGCGCGACGGAGCCACCGGCGACAGCCCGGCGTATTCCTCCAGGGGATTGAAATACCGGAACCAGACCACCTCCTCGGGCGTCAGCGCCAGCATGCGGTTGCGCCCGTGGTACACGAACCCGCGAACGTACTCGTCCCGGTCGGGCACCACGGACATGCGGTCGGGGCGCAGCGGCCAGAGCTCGCGGTTGCCGTGGGCGTCGCGGTCCAGCATCCAGAAGGCCGAGCCCCACAGGTTCAGGTAAATCTCGGTGGCCCGCCACAGGTCGGAGCGGGTGTACCAG
Source organism: Dehalococcoidia bacterium (assembly GCA_963664375.1). GTDB lineage: Bacteria > Chloroflexota > Dehalococcoidia > Lucifugimonadales > UBA3495 > VXOI01. The sequence continues at coordinate 3,887,935 of OY761449.1, read as the reverse complement.
CGGTTGACCCGCTCCAGCAGCCGCGCCGCCGGGTGATCGGGCGGCGCGGGCAATCGCTGCCCGTCGGCGCCGCGGGAGTACACGACCACCGGCGGGCGGCTCAAGGCGTCGGCGCGCACCCGGATAGCGGCGTAAACCGAGGTGGACGTGGCGTAATAGTCGCCGTATTCGCTCCGGTTCCAGCCTCCGCCCGCGCCAGCCAGCACCGCGAACCCGTCAATGTCGGCGGCCGAGGCCCCTCCCGCCTTGACCCTTGCCGGAGCCATGGTTGCGGCGGGCGGCTGCCTGCGCCAGGGCATGCGGAACGCCAGTTTCTGCATCATGTTCACAACCTCGTCGAGATTGGTTGCCTGATTTTGTCTGAATCAGGATTTGCAGGATTCAAGGATTTTCAGGATAGGAGTTACGCGGTTTGGGAGTTCACCTCCACCGTAGGGGCGGGTTTGAAACCCGCCCCTACGCTCCCTGAGGGGGAGGGGATTGACCCCACACCCTCTTAACGATTCCTGCCGTTCCGCCGCGGAACGAATCTCCACCCTAACCCTTCCCCTGAGGGGGAGGAAATTCAGGCGGGGCCAAGGTAGCCGGCGGCGGCGTGCCAGGGGAGGAGGGCCCGCAATACCTTGTGGGGCAAGGGCAGGTCGCCGTTGGCGCGGCAGCGTTCCAGGTATTTGTACAGGGCCATCAGCGAGGGAAGGCCGCGCTTCTTGCGGACGATGATGTCCACCAGGGCGCGATTTTCGGGGATGGGCTGGCGGTTGGCATGGGCGATGGTCCATCGGTCGCAGAGTTCCTCGGCGGCTGTCTGGAGTTCGCCAACTATCAGGGCGTGGGCCATTTTGCGGCGGAGGGCGTCGACACGGCGTCTGAGATGGTCAATGGACATTGTGTTGCTCCCTTTAGGGGCGGGTTTGAAACCCGCCCCTACGATGTGATTTTTTTGGAAACCCTTGCATTTCCTTGCATTCCATCGCATTTACGAGGGGGGCGCCCTCACCCTAACCCTCTCCCGGAGGGAGGGGGGATTTGTCACACACCCCCTACGTCCACAGCCGCAGCCCGCTGGCTGGCGGCAGGAACGCCAGCATCAGCGCGTCGGCGATGTCGGGGGAGGGGAGGCCGCGCTTGCGCGTGTCGTCCTTGGACTCGATTTTCAGGCGGTTCGTCTGTTTGTCGTAGCCGTAGCGCATGGCCGCCAGCTCGCCGACCAGCCGGTTGTCGGAGGGGATGCTGATGCGCCCCGTGTTGAACCGCTCGGCCAGCGTCCAGTAGCCTTCGGCGCGCAGGTTCAGGTAAGTCCTTTCCTGCCGCGCTTTGTTGGCCACGTTGATACCGCGCACCCGGTGGCCCAGCTCCCGCAGCCGGTCTACGACGCCCGCGCCGACGCCGACCTCGTCGATGTGGAGCTGGACTTGCTCATGTTCGCGTATGGAGGCGGCCACGCGGGCGGCCAGTTGCATGGTGTCCATCTGGCGCAGCACCTGGATGTCTTCGACGCGGTCGCCGCGCCGCCGCAGGATTACGCTGCGGTCGGAGCCGTAGCGGGCCACGTCGACGGCCAGGACGACCGGCTCCGTGCCGTCGCCCTCTGCCGCCGGGCTTGGCGGCAAGCGGTCCACCGCCGACTCGATGTTTCTCAGGCTGAAAAGGGTGTCCTCGCCCTGCTCCGGGAACTCGCCCAGAACGCGGGCGCGGTATACCGGGTTCTCCTCGCCCCAGATTTCGCGCCGCTCCTCAACCCACGTCGCCGTGGTCAGACCGGGGAACACCACCCGCCTCGCCTGCACGTTGGGGCTTTCCAGCGCGGAGATGGTGACGTTGCGGTACAGCGTCCGCTCCTCGTAAAAAGCGCGGCGGAAGGCTCCCTCCATGGTCGTGGGGTTGCCGATGAGCAGCAACAGCGGGTCGGCGGAGGTCATCACCGACTCGACGGCCTCGTAGATCTCGTCGCTGACGCCCTCGGCCTCGTCCACCACGATGAACATGTTGGGGCTGTGAAAGCCCTGGAACTGGTCGGCGCTGTCAGCCGACAGACCCATGGCGTAGCGGTCGTCGGACAGCTCCCAGCGGGTGTCCAGCATCTTGCCGCCCAGGGTCTCGGCGGCGGGGCGGTACAGGCGGTGAATCTGCCGCCACAGGATGTGCCGCACCTGCCGGAACGTCGGCGCGGTGCTGAGGACGATGGCCTGGTCCCGGTGGGCGTACAGGAACCAGAGCACCGCCACGGCGGCGCAGAACCCTTTGCCCAGACCGTTGCCAGCCTTGACCGCAACCCGGCGGTTTTCGGTCAGGGCCGTCAGCACCTCTTCCTGCTTTTCCCACAGCCGCGCGCCCAGCACCTCGCGGGCAAAGCCGACGGGGGACAGCAGGGGCGATGCCTCATCCGGCTGCTTGACTGGCGCAGCCGCGGCCCGCTCTTTCCGGGTGGAGCTCCTCTTTCGCGCGGGCTTTTCCGCATCGCTGCGGGTCTCGCGCAGGACGAGACTTCCGGAGTCGGCGGCGGCGTGCTGGCCTACGGGCTGCCACCGGGACGGCCAGGCTCCATGGCGGTATGGCGCGGCTGCGGCGCGGGATGCGTCGCAGGCGGAGGCGGCGGGCTGAACAGGTACCCGCAATCGCGGCAGCGGTAAACGTAGTTGTCCTCCTCCCGTTTCTTGTCCAGGGCCAGCACTCTTGTCGATTGGCATCGTCGGCATTCGGGTCTACTCACCTTCTCTCATCCTCGTTTACTTGTCCGGGTTTGCTCGTTTGAGCGATAACAGAACCTTTGTTTGCATAATCGTAGGCAGGTGTCATGGGGCTTGGCAAGGGGCGAGTGTCAGCAGTTGCAGGGCCTTTCGATTATTCCCTCTCCCTCAGGGGGAGGGTTAGGGTGGGGGTGAAATTCCCGCATCAACAAACTGGCATGCAGCGGACGGCGGCAAATCCTGTGAATCCTTTATTCCCGTAAGTCCTGATTCAGACAAATAATCGAAAGGCCCTGGTCAGCAGTTGACGGGGGGATTGCAAGGTAATTGTCTGAATCAGGATTTACGGGATTCTAGGATTTACAGGATGTGCGTCCCGATCTGAGCGTCCTTGAATCCTGATGGGAGTTATGCAGTTGAGGAATTCACCCCCACCCTAACCCTCCCCCTGAGGGGGAGGGAACTTCCAAGGGGGTTGGAGTTATGCAGTTGAGGAATTCACCCCCACCCTAACCCTCCCCCTGAGGGGGAGGGAACTTCCAAGGGGGTTGGAGTTATGCAGTTGCGGAGTTCGCCCTCACCCTAACCCTCTCCCGGAGGGAACTTCCAAGGGGTTGGAGTTTTGCAGTTGCGGAGTTCGCCCTCACCCTAACCCTCTCCCTCAGGGAGAGGGAACTTTCAAGACGCCCCGGTCAGCAGGCCGCCGCCAAGTTGACGAAATCAGGGCGCTGGGGTAGGCTTTTGCCGTCAGTTCGCTTTGGCTGGCAACCCTTTGTCAACGTAGAAAGGAGACGGCCATGACCCAGCAGGCCCAGCACGATACCGAGTCCGTCCTCACGCCGGAGGTTCGCGCCATGATCGGCGTGGAGGGCGAGGTGATTGAGTCGTGGGGCTTTGTGGACGAGGAGTACCTGCGCCGCTTTACCCAGGCGGTGATGGACCCCGACCCCCGCTACTGGGACAGGGAATTCGCCGAGGGCACCAAGTTCGGCGGCGTCATCGCGCCGCCCATCATGGTCAGCTACATGGTCGGGCGGCACCGGCCGGAGCAGGAAGATCCCATCACCCGCGCGTTCAAGGAGAATCCCGAATCCGACGGCATCGGCAGCGTGGAGCGGCCCGGCGCCCTGCCTCCGGTACCGACGCACCTGGTTCGCGTGCTGAACGCGGGCAACGAGCTGGAAATCTACAAGTACCCCAGCATCGGGGACAAGGTCTTTTTCCAGAACCGCTACTCGGACATCCGCGAGCGCTCCGGGCGCGACGGGCGGGCATTCCTCATCATCAGCGTCGAGACCAGCTACACCAACCAGGACGGCGACCTGCTCTGCATAACCCGCCAGTCCTCGATACGGCGGTAGTTTTCTGAACCGTGATTGTCTGAACTGTGATTTATGGGATTAGTGGATTTCCCTGATTCCCTCCATACCTATCATGGCCATCCCTGAATCATAAAAATCACAGTTCAGACAAATAAAAAGGGAGCAAGAATAATGAGCGCGAGCCTGGAAGACCTGCTCCAGATGCCAGCGGAAAAGATTCTCGAACACAACGAGAAACTCTCGGCGGAGCAGTTGCGCAACAAGCAGCAGACCTATTTCGAGGACGTGGCGGTGGGCGACGAGCTGCCCAAGTATATCTACGCCCCCACGCCCACGCACCTGTTCCGGTGGAGCGCCGCCATAGAGAACTTCCACCGCATCCACTACGATTTGGATTTCGGCCTGAACCACGACAAGAACCCCAGCCTGCTGGTGCACGGGTCGTGGAAACAGAGCGTGGTGCCGCAGTACCTCAAGGACTGGACGCTGCCCAACGGCTGGCCCTGGAAAGCCCAGTTCGAGCACCGCGCCATGCTGGTGCCCGGCGACGTGCTGATCATGTGGGGCCGCATCACTGGCAAGCAGGAAAAGGGCGGCATGGGCCTGGTCGATCTGGAGATCGGCATGAAAACGCAGGACGGCATCGAGAGCATGCCCGGCACGGCGACCGTCGCCCTGCCCCTGCGCGACGGCCCGCCCATCCCGTACCCGTTCGTTCCGCCGACGGAGTAGTGGATAGTGGACAGTGGCTAGTTGATAGTCCACTGCCGCCACCGTCCGCTACCGCTATTTACTGGATACTGACCACTAAACACAAGGAGACAGCGGCATGGCCAGGTTTCTAGCCACGCACACCATCGAGGGACTGACCGAGGAGCAACTCAGGGAAAAGCTGGGCGCTTACACCGGCGGCGTCAGCAAGTGGCGCCCCGACCGCCGCACCACCATCCTCAAGGTGTACGCCGACACCTCCAGCGGCAAGCTGTTCACCGAGTGCGAGGCGGTGGAGCAGTCGCACTTCGAGGACTGGATGAAAATGGCTGGCTGGCCCGCCGATCAGGTCTGCCAGGTGGACTACATCTTCCAGACGGGAGACATGTGGCGGGTGTAAAGCGCTCGCCGTCCATAGCAGCCATTCCGGAAATGCAAACGCGGGCGCTTGGAATAAACGCCCGCGTTTTTGTCTGACACTTGCGACAGTTGCCTTTTGCGGACGATGTGAACGCAAAAGCGGCATCCTTCATCCCTACGAGAGTCAGGGGACGCCCTCACCCTAGCCCTCTCCCGGAGGGAGAGGGGATTTGTCACACACCCTCTGACACTTGCCTGGACTGCCCCTTTACGGCTCGGGGTGGCGTTCCATGTCATCGAGTTGCGCCGCCCCACGATAGCGGAGGGCCGTCTCGCGCTCGCGTTGACGCTGCCGGAGGGCATCCAGCATCTCGCGCTGCTCCTCGGTTTGCCACGGCGGATGCTCGACGACGGTGATCCGCTTGGTCCAAGGCAGGCCGACGCCCTCCGACCGCTTTTCGACGTATACCGGCCCGAGGCGGTCGATGACCAGCCGCAGGCCAGTGGCCGGCTGGCGACTGCCTTCCTCCAGGTAGCCGTCGACGGTCTGGCGCTCCAGCACCACGCCGTCCGGGTCGGTGATGGTCAACTCGTACTCATGCGGGTTGTCCCGTTCCTGGGCCAGCCACGGAGACTCGTAATGCTCCGCAGGCTTGAAATTGTCAACAAAGTGCTGGTGTGGCTTGTATTCCACCCGGTCATCCTCGCGGCCCGTGGTGGCGTTTTCCAGCGCAACCCGGTAGGGCAGGCGGCTGGGCACCTGATGGAAGTTCTCGCCGGACGGGTAGTAGCAGGCGCCCATGCTGACGGCCACCAGCTCGGGGTCGGCCACGCCGCCGATAAGGTCGCTGGCGCTCTTGACTTTATCCTCTCCGAACCAGCGGGACAGTTGCTGGGAGAAGAATGGAGAGCGGGTAGGGCCGCCGAACATGATGACGCCGTCCAGGTCGCGCTCCATGTCCTGGTAGCCGAGCTGCCAGACAAAGTTAATCCGCCCGGTGTCTTCTTCGGCGTCCGAGGTCTGGCCTGCGACCACCGTTTTGGCGCTGATGAATGCGTCCCTCATCGCCATCAGCGACCGGGGCCCAAACTTGCCGTCCCTCAGTTCCGCCTCCACATCGTCCCAAGTCAGGGCGACACTACCGCCAAAGGGAACGCTGGGGTTGCCGGGCGAGACTTGCTCTTTGGCTAGCCGCAACAGGTTTTCCGCCCCGCCGAGCTTGGCTTTCAGGTTCCGGTCGAGGTTGGAGCCGCCCAGCAACGGGTCGCCGTCAGCGCCGTAGACAATCATCTCGCCGGTGTCCCTCACCTCGACGAGGGCGCAATCGAAGGAGCCGCCGCCCAGGTCGTAAACGAGATACGATCCCTGGAGCTTGAAATCCGAGTCCGGGTCGATGTTGCGCTGCGCAGCGGAGAGGAACAGCACCGGCTCGTCGATCACCCATTCCACCCGCCCTTGGCCAGCGATTTCCGCCAACACCTGGGACAGCATGGACCTGTAGTCGTAACCGGCCTGTACCGGACAGCCTGCCCGCCATTCGAACCGCTCGGGCAGTCCGGCGCGTCCGACGGCCTCCTTGAGGATTTCGGCGATGAGGTCTTTGGCCTGAAAGTGCTGCCCCCAAGCCTCGACACATCCCAGTTCGGGATTCCACCAGGTGGGCCATTCGGTTTCACTGACTTCCAGACGCCACTTGACGTAGGTGTCATTGGACAGCGCCCACCGCTTTATGTTGCGGATGACCAGTGTATTAGGGCCGTCTTCCAGGGTATCGGCGTCCTCGCCCACCGAGATGGTGACCTCGCCGCCGGACTGACGATGCAACGCAACAACCACCGGCATGACCGCAGTGCCGCCCTGCCCAACTAGGCGCGACTGCGGGAGTCCTGCGCCGGGGTTGTCCTGATCCCAAGTGGAGATGCGCACGTTTGTAGTGCCAAAGTCGATGCCAACTATTTCCATTAAACCGCCTCGCGACTGACCTGTGCTTTTAGCAACACCAAGTCGCCATGAGTCCCCCCGCGGACTATGACGCCCGGTGCAATCACTCTAACCCGGGTGGATTCCGCTAATGTTTCCGTTGCCTTATGGAACCTCACGTCGTAGCCTTCAGGCGCCGAATCCAGCACTTCGGCCCCGCCTGCCTTCAACGCCAGGCGCAGACCCGCCTCTACATTGCCAAACACGTCTTCTGAATCGCTGCCGCGGCATCCCGCTTGCAGCACTTCACCAATGGCAAGGAGCATATCCCGGCGAATTTCCAGGCGCGACTCTTCCCGCCTCGCAGCCAAGTCGGCGTTGCGCTGCCGCACCTGCTGCCGGAGCCATTCCTGTTCCCGCCGCTCGCGCTCCAACTCCGCCGCGTGGGACTGCCGCAGTTCCGCTATCTCGCGTTCCTTGTCAGCCACGGCCTTCTCTACGCGGGCCGAAATATCCTTGAGGAGGGCTTGAGTTTCGGGGCCATACCTGTCCGGGGCAGCGAGAGCCTCGGCAAGCTCACGCGCCGTGCCGGTGGCGAGTTCTCCCTGACCTTCGGACAGCGTTAGGGCTGCGGTCACCCGCAACGGCAGCCGATCAGGGCCGTCAGCGTGACGGCTGTTGGCGACGTAATTCTGCACCTCGCCCCGCCGGTCTGCCGGGGCCCGGGCAATTATTTCCTCCAGAATATGCAGCCGCTCCGCTTCGGGCAAAGCGTCCAGCAGACGGTCCAACTCGGAGTGACGCCGGTCAGACACTTCCGGGCCGAAAGCGGCCAGTCCTACTTCCCGGGCCAGGTCGCCCCTGGCCTGATGCCCGAGAACGGCAGCCGACCTGCGGTACATCTCGCGGGCGTCTTCGCCCTCGAATGCCTCCCACATCCCCGCCAACAGGCCGCGCCGCCAAGCGTCGGCGTTGCCGTCCAGCGCTCCGGCCTGGAGCAGGAGGTCATGCGGGGTACGGTCACCGGCTATTCTTTCCAGTTGGGCCAGCACTGTGCCGACCCTGGCGGCCATGTATCCCCTGGTGTCCTGCCCGCCGGTCTCCCGCAGCCTGCTGGCAGCCTGCGCCACCGCCCTCAGCCAGCCCGCGGCGGTCTGCGGGGCAACGCCGCCTTCGGCCAGCGCTTCCTCGACGGTACGGATGATCCGGATAAGGGCCTGCTCGATAGTTTTGGCGGGCCACTTGGCGAGAGCGTCGGCGACCGGCTTGGTGGGAAACCTTCCCGGCGGCGGTTCGTGAGTCGCAGACGAAAGCCACGCCTTCCAGTCGGCAGTCGTGACTTTTGGCTCAATCCAGTCCGCAGGGACATTGGAAACGCTGGAAAGCAGGACGTATTCAACATTCCCGGCCGCGCGGTCGATCTTGAAATTGGCTGGCAGTTCACCGAGCTTTGGTTCAGTGCGTTTCCACCAGCTTCCCCATGGGCCGATTGGCGCGCGCCGGTCCAGCTTTTCCTTGATGTCCGCAGCGGCTCCGGAATTGCCGCAAGCGGACAACGCCAGGGCAACCAGCTTGAGGGGGGCTTTTCTTACCCCGGACTCAAACCGTTTCCACTGGTCGGCTGCGCCAGCTTTACCCTGCGGGTTTGCCTCGGGGATGTAATCTACCAGCGAGGTCAGCAGGTTTAGCGGCAATTTTTCTGTCTTGCCGGACTTTCTGTCGGCCCAAAAGAGAACCGACGGGCTACCGCCGGTCTCCTCGACCCGCCCTATTCCCTTGGAGGCATACCAAACAAAGGCCCCCAACTGGAATTTTGGATCGCTCACGGGCACCCCTCGCTGCTTGGGCGGTCGCCAAGCACAACTTACTATGATAGTACATTTTGTGCGGCATGGGAAACGCCCTAGCGCACCGATATTCTCAACGTGTGTTGGTATTGGACGCGATTTGTCTGCTTGGCCCCGCCGCGTAGGGGAATACCAACACACGTTGAAAATATCAGCGCACCAGTCCCCACGAGCCCAGGGGCCAGATGCGGAACCAGACGCGGCCGATGACGCACTCGCCGGGCACCGGGCCGAAAGCGCGGCTATCGCGGCTGTCTGCCGGGTTGTCGCCGAGTACGAAATACTCGTCGGGGCCGTTCCACCACTCGCGGCGGGCATCGCCCTCCGGCCCTCCGGCAGGCTCCGGGCCAGCGGCGGGGCCGGTCAACTCCGCCAGCAGCACGTCGTCAGCGTACAGACGGCCTCCGGAAAGCACGATCTCCTCGTCGGGCATCCCCGCCACCCGCTTGATGAACCACGTTCCCTCCGGCAGGCCGGGCGTCGGGCTGGGCGGCGTCAGCACCACCACGTCGCTGCGCCTGAGGCGGTTCCACGGGAACACCGGGCGCACCACCAGCACCAACTGCCGGTCTTCCAGCGTCGGCGTCATGCTGTCCCCCTCCACGCGCACCGGCGAGGAAAACAGGGCGTTCAGGAACCCGCGAATGGGGGCCAGCAGTGTGCTGAGTAGTCCCATTTTAACCACAGAGAATGCAGAATACACGCAGAATTATACGTGATAACTCCCGGATTTCTCCGTGTCCGCTGTGTCTTCTCAGGGCGGTTGTAAAGTTCGGCGGCCTCAATTTTGTCTGAATCAGGATAGGACTTACGCAGTTGCAGATTTCACCCCCACCATAACCCTCCCCCTGAGGGGGAGGGAATTGGCCTCTCTGTGGTGGAATTCCCCCGTGATAGAATTGGCGCACACTGTTCAAGGCCGCCACGGGCCACGCTGCGCTCTGTGGTGGCGGTAAGAAGGAGTCTGCCAGATGATGAACGGACTGATCCGCGTCGGCCTGATCGGGGCTGGCGCCAACACCCGCCTGCGCCACATCCCCGGTTTCCGCGAACAGCGGGACGTGGAAATCGTCGCGGTCGCTAACCGCAGCCGCGAGTCCGGCGAGCGCATCGCCAGCGAATTCGAAATCCCTACCGTATATGACAACTGGGCCGACCTGCTGGACGACGACAGCATCAACGCCGTCTGCATCGGCACCTGGCCCTACATGCACCGCAACCTGGTGCTGGCGTCGCTGGCCTCCGGCAAGCACGTGCTCACCGAGGCGCGCATGGCCATGAACGCCGACGAGGCCCACGAGATGCTGGACGCCAGCCGCCTGCACCCCGACCTGGTGACGCAGATCGTGCCAGCGCCCCAGACGTTGCAGGTGGACAACACGGTCATCGACCTCATCGCCAGCGGCTACGTCGGCGACATCCTCGCGGTGCGGCTGCGGGTATGCGACAACCACGCGCGGGCCAACCGTTTCGACACGTTCGTCGACTACGACGCCCCGCTGCACTGGAGGCAGGACCGCAACCTGAGCGGCTACAACATCCTGGGCATGGGCATCTGGTACGAGACCATCATGCGCTACGTGGGCCCGGCCACCAAGGTGTCGGCCATGACCCGCACGTTCGCCAACCGCCGCCGCGACGATGACGGGGTGATGCGGGCCGTCACCGTGCCGGACCACGTGAACGTGCTGTGCGAGATGGGCTGCGGGGCCGCCGCCGATTTCAGTTGGAGCGCGGTGACCGGCTTGCAGACGGGGATGGAGTTCTGGATTTTCGGCAACGAGGGCACCATCAGCCTCCAGGGGCCGCCGTTCGACAAGGTCTACGGCGGAAAGCGCGGCGCAGAGGGCCTTGCCGAGCTGCCCGTGGTGAACCGCGGCGGGTGGCGAGTGGAGGAGGAATTCATCAACGCCATCCGCGGCGAGGAGCCGGTCACCCACACGCCGTTCGACATCGGCGTGCAGTACATGGAGTTCACCGAGGCCGTCACCCGCAGCTCCCAGACCGGCGAGGCCATCTCCCTGCCGCTGTAGGTGGTCGCGATGGGAGAGTTCTTTTGGCCTGTCGGTGTGTGGAGCGCCGACGGGGAGCGCATGGAGACAGTTGATGCGCTGGTGGATACCGGCGCGTCTTACTCGATGTTCCCGCAGAGCATGCTGGAGCGGCTGGGCATCGTACCCATCGGACAGCGCGGCTTTGAACAGGCGGATGGCAGCGTCATCATCCGGGACATTGGCCGTGCCATGTTACGGATTAACGGCGACGAGGATGTCCAGAGAGTGATATTCGGAGAAGATGACGCCGAGCCTCTCATCGGCGCGGGAACTCTGCAAGGGTTCCTGCTGTTGGTCGATTCAGTGGCTGAGGAACTCGTCTCCAGGACTGGCAGGCTCAAATGAGGAGAATAACCATGGGTACCTTCTACTGGCCGATAGAGGTCGGCAGCATGGACGGTAGCAACTTCGAGACGGTAGATGCGATGGTGGACACCGGAGCTTTCTATACCAAGCTGCCAGCCAGTCAGCTTCATCGCATCGGTGTAGTTCCGAACCGGCGCAGGCGGTTCAGGCTGGGCGACGGGAGAATTGTCGAGCGCGAAACCGGGGCGGCCATTGTTCGCGTTTCCGGAGAGGAAACGCATACCATCATTGTGTTCGGGGAAGAGGACACGTCGCCTCTCCTGGGCGCATACACCCTAGAGGGAGCCGCCCTGGTAGTAGACCCGCAAGGGCAACTCCTGGCTCCTGCGGATAACTTGATGCTGTAGCGCAAATGTGAAAATGACGCACGGCGTTATTCATTAGCGCTATCCGCGCACAAATTCGTGAATGGAGAAACAACTATGGCAGACGAAGGCATACGAATCGGACTGATTGGCGCGGGGCGCAACACCCGCGACCGCCACATCCCCGGCTTTCACGAGGTCAACGGCGTCGAGATCGCGGCGGTGGCCAACCGCTCGCGGGCATCCGGGCAGGTGGTGGCCGACCAGTTCAACATCCCCACCGTGTACGACAGTTGGCAGGAGTTGCTGGAGGACGAGTCCATCAACGCGGTCTGCATCGGCACCTGGCCCTATATGCACCGCACGCTGACCATCGAGGCGCTGGCGGCTGGCAAGCACGTGCTCACAGAGGCGCGGATGGCTACCAACGCCGCCGAGGCGCGGGAGATGCTGGATGCGTCCAAGGCGTACCCCGGTCTGGTCACCCAGATCGTGCCGTCGCCGCTTACGTTCAAGGTAGACAACCTGCTCTGCCAGAGGATCGCCGAGGGATACGTGGGCGACGTGCTGGCCGTGTCCGTGCAGTCATACACGCCGGGGTTCGCCGACATCGGCGGCGCCATGCACTGGCGCAATGACCGTGACCTGAGCGGCTACAACATCCTGAACATGGGCATCTGGTACGAGGCGATGATCCGCTGGGTCGGCCCGGCCACCCGTGTCATGGCCAACACCAAGGTCAACGTCCGGCAGCGCCGCGACGAGGACGGCAGCATGGCGCCGGTGACCATTCCGGACCACGTGGACATACTGGCCGATCTGGCCAGCGGGGCGCAGGCCAACATGCGTTTCAGCGCGGTAACCGGGTTCGGCAGCGGCAACGAGGTCTGGATCTACGGCAGCCAGGGAACCCTGCGCGTCGATTCCGGGCTGAACGTCTACGGAGGGCAGCGCGGCGACGGCGCGATGGAGGAGATTCCCAACCCGCCCGAGGGACAGGCCTACTGGCGCGTGGAGGAGGAATTCTGCAACGCCATCCGGGGCCAGGAACGCATCACCCGCACGCCCTTCGACGTGGGCCTGCACTACATGGAGTTCACCGAGGCGGTGACCCGCAGCTCCCAGACCCGCCAGGTGGTGTCCCTCCCGCTGTAGCTTGGGCACGATACCGCTAGTGTTAAACTGGCGCCTAACCGGGGATAGGAGGGCCATCGTGGGGCTGTTTACTTGGCCGTTCGAGGTCGGTGACCTGAACGGCGACCACTTCGAGTGGGTGGAAGGACTGGTGGACACTGGTGGATCGTACAGTTCGTTGCCAGCCTCCACCCTGCGCCGCGTGGGTGTTGAACCCACGGAAATCATGGAGTTCGAGTTGGCCGACGGCACGATAATTGAAAGGCAGCTTGGCGACGGGAGAGCGCGCGTCGAAGGCAAAGAAGTCCTAACCACATATATCTTTGGCGATGAAACTGATACCCCTCTATTGGGCGCATACACGCTGGAGCGGGTGCATCTGGCAGTGGATTCACACGGGAGGCGGTTGATACCGGTTCGAGCTTCGCTCAAGTAAGCCGGGAACTGCAAGAGATGAGAATTTCACCCCCACCCTGACCCTCCCCCATCAAGGGGGAGGGGATTTTCACTGCCCCAGACTTATAGGGAATTCAAGCAGGGCGAAATCGCCGCGATTGACATCTACCCACAGCCTGACGACGTCCTCCTCGGCGCGGATGTCCGTAAGATGGAGGAGCCGGTTCGTTACAATAGCCCTCTCCACCGAGGCCACGGCGTCCGCGGCGGCGGAGGCATCCCGGAACAACAGGGCGGCTGATCCCTCGATCACGGTGCGGCGGTCCTCACCCCTCGCAAACGCCCAGGCCACCGCCCGGCAACCCGTGTCGTTCTCCAACCGGCAGACTCCCCCGGCAGTCATAATCAGGCCCTCGCCAGCCAGTTCCATCGCCTGTCTCAACTCACCATCGCCGTCGTTCATCAGCAGGCCCTCGCCCCGGCTGTTGTCCCTCAGCACGGCGACCACCGCATCGGAGTCCCCCCACACGTAGAATCCCTCGTCCTCCAGCAGCGCCGCGGCGTCCCGGCCATCCGGCGATTCGAGGAAACTGTACTTGCGATAGGTAGAAGAGAAGTAGCCCCGGTCGCGCAGGCTGACGCGAATATCCTCAAAATCAAAGTCCCCGCTGGCGATCATCACCTGGCCCGTGGGCAAGGTTAGCGATGCCTGTTTCTGTACGTCGCCGAAATCCTCCAGATTCGAGACATCGTTCTCGAGGGCCGCGGGCAGGTCCGTCCGGTTCAGAGCCGCCTCCGCCACGTCGACGACGACCAGCTCCAGCGCGTCGTCCGGCACCATGCGAACCGGCCCATCATCGCCGGAACCGCCGAAGAGCCCGCAGGCAACGGAGCTGCCCAGAACGAGAACCAGAACGGCCAGCAGGGTACATCGAATCATCCGGACAGTCTCCTAAAACGGGCCACGCCGGGCTTCCACCCACACCCAGCCCCTGCTCCGGCTTTGAACGGAGTTACGCGGGCAGCTTTTCCGTAGCGGGAGCCTGGCCCCGGAAAGTCAAAGCTGGAAAATTAAAGCTCCAAGGGAGTATCGTCGCGGTTGGCCCACTCTCCCATCGAGGCGTCGTAGTTTCCGGTCTTAAGCCCGGTCTGACCGAAACCGATCAGCTGCATGACAAACACGCCGTGCGCCGCACGGATGCCGCCCTGTCAATAAGTGTAGACGTTCTTGTCGGGAGTGATGCCGTGCTCCGCCAGCAGTTGCCGAATCTCATCGGCGGGCCTGAACCGATGGGTCTGGCGGTCCATGACGTTGAACCATTCCAGGTGGACGGCCCCTGGAATGTGGCCGGCGCGCTTGTTGCCCCGCATTTCGGAGCCGTCCCACTCGCCGTCGCTGCGCACGTCCCAGATTACCGCGTCGTCCAGGCTACAAGCCTCCTTGAGCTCGTCCGCCATGACCAGCAGGGACTCATCGCGGTTGGGGGTAAAGGTCACGCCCTGGGTCGGGCCCGGGCGCTCCAGTCCCACGCTCTGTCCCGAGTTGACCCAGCCGCGCCAGCCGCCGTTCAGCACCTTGACGTTGGAGTGGCCGTAGGTGTTGAGCGCCCACCAGAGACGCGCGGCGTAGAGGCTTTGGGAGTTGTCGTAGGTGACGACCAAAGTGTCGTCGCCGATGCCCAGCCGCTCGCACATGGCCTTGAACTGGCCGGGATTCATCAGGTGGACGCGGCCGGTATCCGGGTCCTTTTCGAAATTGTCGGGCACCGCCACCGAGCCGGGGATATGGGCGCGGTTGTAGGCCGGGTCAACATCGCAATCCACGACGATCACGTTGGCGTCGTCCTTGTGCGACGCCAGCCATTCCGGCTCCACCAAGTATTCCGGGTGCGTGTAGTCCCCGTTAGCCATCATTTCCTCCACAGCGACCGTTGCCGGAAAAGGCTGCGGTCGGTCAGCAAGCATCCATGGTTGTGGCAAACGCCGCTTGAATTGTAGGCCAACGGCGCGAACAGGGTCAACGCGGGCAATTCCCGGCGCTGCCATTCGTTGCCGCAGTCCGTTGCCGAAAGCTAAAATGGCCGTAAGCCCGCGGCCCGCCCCAGACCGGAAACCGGGGCGGGCCGTTCCGTTGAAACACACTCCCCCGGCCCGCGTTCTGTGTATCATTGGGGACGTCAGCCATACGGAGGTGGCAGCAATGCGAAACGAATTCACCGCGATTTACGAACTGGACGACAGCGGGGCCGAGCCACGCTACGTCGCATATTGCGTGGAAATATCCGGAGCCCGCGCGGACGGCAAAACGATGGACGATGCACGGGCCGGGCTGGCGGAAGCGATAAAGTCGGCGTTGGAGCAACGCCGAGCCAAATCCTTGCGCAGTCTCTCGTGTGAGATATTGTCGCTCCCCCATACCAGTGAAACCATCGCCGTCCAGGAAACCATCGCCCTGCAGTGGGTTCCTGCCCTAATTTCAGAGTAGACCCGACTAAAATTCTTATGGAGGCTGGTTAATGACACTGGTCAAAAGAGAAGTGACTGGGGACGAAACCCAGGCTACATTCTTCTACCAGAAGCCGGAAGCGGTGGTGCGCAACGAATTCACGGCAGTTGTCGCCCAGGACGAAGATTGGTATATCGCCTTTTGTCTCGAAATTCCAGAGACGAACGGCCAGGGCAAAACCAGAGAGGATGCTCTGGAGAACCTGGCAGAGGGCATATTGCTCGCCCTCGAATTCGGCCGGGAAAGTTGCTTACGGGGAGTGCCATCTGATGCCATCCGCGAAGTCATCGTAGTCTAATGAAGCGCAACGAACTGATTCAACATCTTAACGAACACGGGTGTCGATTTCTCCGTGAGGGCCGATCTCATTCAATTTGGACCAATCCGCGGGTCGGCGGCTTTGGACATGTGCCGAGACACACGGAAATCCGCAATCACACGGCCCGGGAGATATGCCGCAACTTGTCCATCCCCATAATCGGCAGGGAAAAGAGGTAGAAAAGGAGCCGCAACATGGTGCAGCAAGGACAGATTGACCACCTGCTACAGGAGACCGGTGAGATTCAGCCGCCGGAATCCCTGGTGCGGCAGGCTTTCATGCAGGACTACGACGGGGCCTACCGGGACTCCATGGCGTCGCCGGAGGGGTTCTGGGAGGACGTCGCCTCCGAGCTGGAGTGGATGCGCCGCTGGGACACCGTGTTCCAGTGGGACTACCCCACCTTCCGCTGGTTCGTGGGCGCGAAGTGCAACATCACCCAGAACGCGCTGGACCGCCACCTGGTCAACGGCAACCGCAACAAGGCCGCGTTCATCTGGCTGGGCGAGGACGGCTCCGAGCGTGTATTCACCTACGGTCGGCTGGCGCAGTTGGTCAACCGGTTCGCCAACGGCCTGCGCTCCCTGGGCGTGGGCAAGGGCGACCGCGTGGTCATCTACATGCCGCTGACCCCCGAGGGCGCCATCGCCATGCTGGCCTGCGCCCGCATCGGCGCGGTGCACAGCGTGGTCTACGCCGGGTTCAGCTCCGGCTCGCTGCGTGACCGCATCCTCGACGCCCAGGCCAAGGTGGTCATCACCGCCGACGTGGGCTACCGACGGGGCAACGAGGTCGACCTGCTGGGCATCACCGAGCGGGCCGTCGAGAACCTGGACGTGGTGGAAAAGGTCGTTCTCTGGCGGCGCAAGGGTCACCCCCACCCTAACCCTCCCCCTGAGGGGGAGGGAATTATGGGGTCTAACCCTCCCTCTGAGGGGGAGGGGACAAGCTCGCTGGGCGCGCGCGAGGTGGACTTTGACGCGCTGATGGCCCAGGCCAGCGTCGAGTGCGACGCCGAGGAGATGGACTCCGAGGACCCGCTCTACATCCTCTACACCAGCGGCACCACTGGCCGGCCCAAGGGCGTGCAGCACGTTCACGGCGGCTACATGGTCGGCACCTACTACCATTTCAAGAATTTCTGGGACGTGAAGGACCAGGACGTTTTCTGGTGCATGTCCGACATCGGCTGGGTGGTGGGCCACAGCTACATCGTCTACGCCCCGCTGGTCGCCGGGGCCACCACGGTGTTCCGCGAGGGGGCCATCGACTACCCCAATCCCGGCACGTTCTACGAAATCATCGAGAAATACGGCGTCAACGTCATATTCACCGCGCCCACGGCCCTGCGGATGCTGATGCGCTACGGCGAGGACTACGCGCAGCAATACAACCTGCGCTCTCTGCGGTTCCTGACCTGCGCTGGCGAGCCGCTGAACCCGGAGGCGCTGCGCTGGAGCTACGAGCACATCTGCGGCAGCGGCGAGTGGGGCCACATCGTCGACAACTGGTGGCAGACCGAGACGGGCGGCCCCTGCCTCGGCACCACCGCCACCATGCCAGTCAGGCCGGGCCGCGTGGGGCGCCCCATGCCCGGCGCTGAGATGGACATCGTCGACCGCGAGGGCCAGCCCATCACCGAGCCGGACAAGGGCGGCCTGCTGGTCATCAAGCGCCCGTTCCCGCATTTCTACCGCACCGTGTTCGGCGACCCCGACCGCTACGCCCGCGACTGGAACACCATCCCCGGCGTGTATTTCACTGGCGACGTGGCCCTGCGCGACGCCGACGGCTACTACATGGTGGTGGGCCGCGCCGACGACGTGCTGAACGTGGCCGGGCACCGCATCGGCTCGGCGGAGGTGGAGAGCGCGCTGGTCTCGCACCCGGCGGTGGCGGAGGCGGCGGTCATCGGCAAGCCCGACGAGCTGCGCGGCGAGAGCATCAAGGGGTTCGTCACCCTGCGCGTCGGCAACAACCCGTCCGATGACATGGTCAACGCCCTGAAGCTGCACGTCCGCAACGAACTCGGCCCCATAGCCGTCCCGTCGGAGATCGATTTCACCCCGACGCTGCCCAAGACCCGCAGCGGCAAAATCATGCGCCGCCTCCTCAAAGCCCAGGAGCTCGGCCTGGACCCCGGCGACATCACCACCCTGGAGGAGTAGGCGTTTTCTATGCCCCTCCCCTCGATGAAAGGGCCTATCAATTGTTCCCTCCCCCTTGAGGGGGAGGGTTAGGGTGGGGGTGAGCGCGTCAGACAATGAACGGACGGGAATTCATCCGCCGGGCGCGACGGTACGCCAGACGCAACGGGCTTGACATCTATTTCGACCCGGCCCACGGCAAGGGCAGTCATGGAACACTTCACATGGGAGGACGTATAACAAGGGTACAGCAAGGTGAAATCCCACGGAGAACATTTTTCGTTATGCTGCGCCAATTGGGAATCAACAGCAGGGAGTTTGAAGATGCGATACACATTTCCTTGCGACATTGAGGGCAATGAGGATGACGGCGACGGATTCGTAGCTATTTTTCCTGACCTCAAAGGCGCTGTCACCGGCAGCTTTACTTTCAAAGAGACCATCATCCTTGCAGAAGACTGCCTGGTCGTGTCCCTGGCGACATACATCGATTGTCAGGAGGAACTGCCAACGCCAAGCGCATGGACTAAGGGGCAAGAACTTTTCACCGTCCAGCCCCTAATCGCCGCCCAACTGGACTTGTACAACGCCATGCGCGAACGGGACATATCCATCTTGGACTTGGCGCAACGGCTGAACTTGCCGGAGGGCGACGCCAATCGGCTGCTCAGTCTGGACTACAAGACCTCGATAAACGAGGTGGTGGATGCCCTGGAATCGCTGGGCTGCCGTCCGGCGGTGGAGGGTTTGGCGGCGTGAGCTGATGAACAACCGAGAATTCATACGGCGGGCGCGGCGGTACGCTAGACGCAACGGGTTGGAGTTCTACTTCGACGCGGCCAAAGGCAAGGGCAGCCACGGGACGGTCTACGTTGGCGACCGCGAAACACAGGTGCCACACGGCGAGATAGCCACTGGAACCTTTATGTCCATGCTTAGAGACCTGAACATCAACAGGAGGGAGTTCTGAACCATGAAATATGCGTATCCGTGCATATTTGAACCGGAGGACGACGAATCGTACAAGGGCTGGTACAACGTGTCCTTTCCTGGCATCCCAGGCGCCTTGACGTGCGGGCGCGACTGGAAAACGGCCATGATAATGGCCGAAGATTGCATGGTAGTAGCCTTGTCGTCATACGTAGACCGCTGGATGGAACTGCCAACGCCCAGCCGCTGGGAAAAAGGGCAAGAGCTTTTCACCGTCCAGCCCCTCATCGCCGCCCAACTGGACTTGTACAACGCCATGCGCGAGCAGGGCGTCACCATCTCTGACCTTGCGATGCGGCTGAACCTGCCGGAGGCTGATGCCAAACGGCTGCTCAGCCTGGATTACAAGTCGTCCATAAACGAGGTGGTAGCGGCGCTGGAATGTCTGGGCTGCCAACCGGCAGTGGAGGGGCTGGCGGCGTAACGGAATGAATGGACGGGAGTTCATACGCCGGGCGCGCCGCTATGCTAGGCGGAACCGTCTCGACTTTCATTTCGACCCGGCCCGCGGCAGGGGCAGCCATGGAATCATCTACGTAGGCGGTCGTCGAACAACGGTACAACATGGAGAAATTAAACGAGAAACGCTGTTCGGGATGTTTCGAGATTTAGGAATTGACCGAAGGGAGTTCTGAACAATGCAGTACGCATATCCCTGCAAAATTATCGGAAACGAACGTGACGGCGATGGGTTCGCGGTAACCTTCCCAGACGTGTACGGTGCCAACACCGGGGGCGAAACCTATACGGACGCCTTTAATCTTGCTGAGGACTGCCTGCTCACGGCGCTTTGCGCTTATGTGGATTGCGATGAAGACATTCCTATTCCCAGCAAAGTGAAAAAGGGCCAGGAACTCGTGGCCGTACCGCCCCTGTCCGCGGCCAAGCTGGCTCTGTACTCGGCCATGCGGCGCAAGGAAATCGGCAAGGCGGAGCTGGCTGAGCGCCTCGGCGTCAGCGAATCAGCGGTAAGCCAAATGCTGATGCCCGACCGCTACTCCCACATGAAACAGGTGGCCAGGGCCCTGGAGGAGGTAGGCTGCCGCCTGGTAGTGGAGGACTTGGCGGCGTAAGAGGCGTCGTGCAACGCTACCGCCGCGGCGACACGCTGACCATCCAGGCCCTCCCCGCCGTGCGCCTGGCGGTGGAGGACTTGCTACAATAGCGGGAACGCCGACGGAAAGGGAACTGTCATGCTATTGGACGATTTGGTTGGAGTAATCGAGACGCTAAAAGAGCGCATCGCCGCTCACGGATCTGCCCTGCGGGAAAACGAAACGCGCACCCGCATGGCGCTAATAGACCCCCTGTTGACGGCCCTCGGGTGGGATGTGTCTGACCCGTCGCTGGTGACACCGGAGTACAAGGTCGGCTCTGCCGGTAACTCGCCCCGCGCCGATTACGGCCTGCTGGACGACAACGACAACCTGATATCTGCCATAGAAGCCAAGCACTTGGGAGAATCGCTGGCAAATCACGAAAAGCAGATTTTCGACTACGCCTGGAACCTGCAAATCAAATTCGCGGGTCTGACAGACGGCGACCACTGGTATTTCGTGGATTTGTCCCAAATCGCCAGCCCTGACAAGACCATCCTGCAACTTCGCTTGACCGACACCCCGGCCCACGAAGCCGCCCTGAAACTGCTGCTGCTCTGGCGTCCCAACCTGGCATCGGGGCAGCCAGTGGCTGCGAGTGCGCCAGCTCTCGTTTCCCCAGAGAAACAACCCGTCATGGCGACGACACCAGCGCCTACTTCAGTGCCCGAGCCAATTGCCGCAGTAGGTCAGCCTTCCTCCTATTCAGCTTCGTCACCAACAGAGGTGTCGATTGGTGGAGGTTGGATTGCACTTTCCCAAATTTCTCATGCCACAGTGGACAAAAAGCCCGCTGGGATGAGATTCGCTGGAGCTGATCAAAAGACGATCCGAAGCTGGGTTCAAGTATTAACTCAAACTACCGAATGGCTCTGCAAGGAGGGGAAACTAACCAGTCAGCAATGTCCCGTTAGCAGGGACGGCAAGGGAGTCAGCAGATTTTTGGTAAGCACTAATCCTGTTCACAAGAACGGCGCGAGTTTTGCTCAGCCACATCAAACCTCCACAGGATTATTCCTAGAGACGAATCACAGTGCTCGCAGCTGTGTAGACCTGGCAAAAATATTGCTAGACAAGCTAAGCGTGTCCCCCGAGGTGGTCGAAATTCGATTTGAATAACGGGTTAAGCGGCCAAGGGATTGCCGTGGTATCCTGTCGGATGTGATAGCCGGATTTGGCAACCAGGGAACCGCCGACATATATCAAGGGGCCAACAGTCCTGCTGCCAGGCGCGCTTGCCCTTCCAATATTTGGCCGGCGGCCCGCAGGAAACTGTATGCGCTAAATAGAGCGACCGAGGTGAACGGGCTTAGGGAGCCGCCCGGCAACAGGCTGGAACGATTAAGCGGCAGGCTGCAAGGCTGGTACAGCATTCGGATCAATGACCAATGGCGCATCGTGTTCCGTTGGGGTGATTCAGGCCCGGAAGGAGTGGAGATTGTTGACTACCACCGCTGATACCGATTACTTGGCAGACCGGATGGAAAGACAGAATATACCGCTTCTTCCTTACGTCAAGGTTGGAGATATTGAAATTTTCACCGGGTACGCGCCAAAGGGTTCGGGCAAATCAAAGAGCCCCTACTATCATCTCGGCTATGCGGGGGCGATTCCCGACAGACGCCCGCCCACCTCGCCGGGGGAGATGCTGCTGGAGGAGTTTCTCAAGCCGCTGGGCATATCGCAGCGCCAGTTGGCCCACGCCCTGCGCCTGCCTTACCGGCAAGTGAACGGCATCATCAACGCGCGGCGGCCAGTGACGCCGGCCATCGCCCTGCGCCTCACCCGCTACATCGGTATGTCGGTGGGATTCTGGATGAACCTGCAACTGGCATGGGACTTGTATCATGCCGCCCAACAGGAGGCTGAAACCCTGAGTCAAATCGAGCCGTTCCCGCGCCCTGATTTGGAAGACATGGAAGATTTCACCGACTTGGAACCGGAGGAGAATACCGCCCCATGAAGGTCTACTATTTCAGCGAGTTTCCCTACCACGAGTATTCCGACGAGGAGAGCCTCAAGTACCCGTCGATACGGCTCACTTTCCCGAACAGCAATTTCGACCCGCCGACGGCCAACGAGCTTTTCAAGCGGTACTTTGACGAGTGCCAGTACGTCGACGAGCTGGGCTACGACGGCATCATGGTCAACGAGCATCACAGCACGCCGTCGTGCATGAACGCCTCGTGCAACCTGACCGCCGCCGTGCTGGCCCGCACCACGCAGAACGCCAAGATACTGCTGCTGGGCAACATCCTGCCCATCCACGAAAACCCGGTGCGCCTGGCAGAAGAGATCGCCATGATCGACGTGATCTCCGGCGGGCGGGTGATCTCCGGCATGGTGCGCGGCACCGGCGTGGAGACCGTCTCCACCAACGTCAACCCGGTGGAGAACCGCGAGCGGTTCGAGGAATGCCACGACCTGCTCATCAAGACCTGGAGCGAGCCCGGCCCCTTCCGCTGGGAGGGCAAGCACTACAACTACCGGGCGGTCAACCCGTGGATGGTGCCCATCCAGAAACCGCACCCGCCGGTGTGGGTGCCGGGCACCTCCAGCCCGGAGACCGCCCAGTGGGCCGGCCGCCACGGCTACACCTACGTCGCGTTCCTGACCGACGTGGACGTCACCGAGGAGCTGTTCGGCATGTACCGGGAGGCCGCCGCCGAGGAGGGCCGCGAGACGACGCCCGACAATTTCGGCTACCTGCTCTGCTGCTACGTGGCGGAGACCGAGGAGAAGGCCAACGAGGAGGCCAGGCATTTCGTCTGGCGCATGGGCGCAACCACCCGCGCGCCGCGCGAGTACATGAACCCGGTGGGCTACCGCTCGCAGGCCAGCGCGTCCATCGCCGCCCGCCGCACCATCAAGCCCCTGGCCAACCAGACCTACGAGGAACTCAAGGAGAACTACCACATCGTCTGCGGCACGCCCGACCAGGTGCTGGAAAAGCTGGAGTACATCCACAAGCGGCTGGGCATGGAGCACCTCATCATGTACGGCCAGGAGTCCAAGATGGACCACGAGGCCACCATGTCCAACATCGGCCTGTTCGGCAAGGAGGTGCTGCCCGTCATCCGGGACTGGTAAACTGAAACCAGAGTGGAATACGCAGTTCCATCTCTCTAACAGGAAGCGGGTGTTTAATAAGTTCCCTCTCCCTCCGGGGGAGGGTTAGGGTGGGGGCGTACCCCCGGTTGCTCAGGAACGACGGACGCGCCTGAAAGCCACTCTTTGACAGTGAACCGAACTTATTAAACACTTTCTTAGGCGGAGTTGGCAGCGCTTATGAAAGGCAAGTTTATTCTGATTAGCGGGAGCGCAAGTAATTCCTGCCCCGAAGCGAAGCTGGACCGGGCCGTGGATTTCGTGCGGTGTTTCGTTGGCGAAGTCCTGCGGCGAGAGGGTGGATTGGTGGTCTTGGCTTCCGACGACGCGGCAACTATGGACTCCAGGGACGTCCCTCGGATTTTCGACTGGGTAGTGTTGCGGGAAGTGGAGCGGTACGTGGAAAGCACAACCGAAGGCCCCAGGAAGTGCGCCTGGATAGTGATGCCTGCCCACTTTGTGGAAAGTAGGCTAAGCGACGGCAATCTGCGGACGCTGACCAATTTGCAGCAACGGGGCGTGGTGGAAGTAGAGCGCATCAGGAGAGAGGAATATACCGGGGGCGATACCGGGAGCTTCAGGTAGAGCTTGCCGACGCGATGGTGGCGATAGGCGGAGGCAAGGGAACATACATCTGCGGTATGGATGTGCTGTCTGCCGGAAAGCCCGTACTCCCCGTTGATCTCAACATCAGGGCATTTTCGGGAGACGGGGACGGCGCCATTCTGTTGCATCGGGAATTGATGGACGACCCGCCCCGCTTCTTCCCCGGCATTCACTAATCGGTTATGGACCGGCTGGACATTTTGACGTTGGAACGGGAAGTACACCAAGTTTCCGCCGTGGCGCAAAGGGCCGCAGAATTCTTGGCTTTGGAGTTGACCCTCGAAAGGCCAGCGCCAGTAGAAGCGATGCTCCGGCCGGGAATACGAAGAATAGCCAGCCAAGTCCATAATGCCGTGACCAAGTTCGTAACTTGGGTAGGGCTCTTCTGGGCCATCGAATTTCTGAGAGGTTTGTAACTCATCTTAGTTGATTCGCCCCGAGAGGGTGGAATACTATTGCCACGCCACCATCCACTCGGATGTCTTTGGGACAGTAGCGCTTGGTCCTGTATCGTGGCCACGAAGAACTCTACCAGGGTTGGACATGGATGCCTCATCCTTTCGAGACCGGCAGCTCTATGGGCCATATAACCAACAGTCGTTGTACTGGCTCACCGTGGAAGCGTCCGCCGGCACGGCCAACAATCGCTGTAACTGTCAGCATGACCGGCACGGGCAAGGCACGCCGGTGACGGACTGCTTCACTCAGTTGGGGCCGCTTGCCAAGTCAGTAAAATACGTCGGGGTGTAAAACGACGCCGACTGCGAGGTTCACCACCAGTCGGCCGAGGCCTGTATTTCCATTTCAAGCTGTCGGTGGACGTCACGGTGTCCATCAGTCTGTTTGCAGGCACGCTGCATCTGTCCAAGGCGACTCCGCAGAACGGCTGGTGCACAGAGCTGAACGCGGGCTACGAGCATCTTTTCAACGTGCGCCGCGACAACGACAAGCTGCTCCGAGACAGGAGCAACCCCGTAAATTTGACCCTGGCGGGCGGAGAGACCTACACAGCGGAAGCAGCAGACGACGCCGACAACCTCACCACCAGCATCGCGCCACTGTAGAACCAGGGGTTTCACGGCCCTGGAGCAGGATCGAAGCCGTCTCCAACCCCGCAAGGGCTTCTTGATGTGATCCATCCGGAGCTGGATTGACCGGCCGCGCGCCTTCCCCTCAAAATTCCCTGCCGGGTTGGTCGGTATGCTGATCGCAGTGCCAATTGAACGTAATTGTGAAGGTTCCTGGTTTGTCCAGCTTGGTGGAGCTACCTAAACAGTTCATCAGCGCGAGCCTTCCATAAGGCAATGTCATCGTGTCTCTCTGAGTAAGAACTCGTTTCCCGACGATACCCGGAATCGCGTTCGCCGCGGTACGAGAGCCAGTTAAAGCTCCCCCAAGCACAGAATTGTCCGTCGCAGATAATGAACTTTTCGTGAGTTTCGGCAATTTTGTCTGTCAATTTGCCTTTTAGGTCCTTTGGGATCAAAGCTCTAAGCTGGGAGAGCACAGCGTTACCCTTCTCCCTGTTTCGGGACGCCTCAGCCCCACGCTTGCGAACACCCAATCCCCAAGCAATGCGAACTTGGACGCCCCTGCCAATAGCGGCCGCTAGCCTCCGGCAAACCTCATCGTCGAAGGCATACGGGTCTATCCAAGCCGAAACCAACGTAAGCTCCACGTTGGCGTTACTAATCGCGGTTAGCAATAACTGCCGGTGATCTTCGGTCTTGACCAACCGGATTTGTCCTTCAGTAATTGAGGTCAGTTGGCTCTCCTTTTCCTCCAGCTTTTGTTCCAGTTGGAGTTTTTCCGACTCCAGGGTATTGATCCGAGCCTCAAGGTCAAAACGTTCCGCTTCGTCTTGAGTAGTCCCTTGTGTTGCCCTCGCCTCGGCAACTGATCTCTCGGCGTCCGTAACTTCTTGGTCCAGGTCATCGATCTCTTGAAGAAGGCTGGATTCTTCCATAGAGAACGTCTGGGGCTGGATCCAATCTGAAAGCTGGTCCATCTTCAGGTCATCCGGGACCAGATCTACGCCCCGGTCTGCCAACCTCTGCAAATATGCAGATTCCTCCTCAAGATATTGCTGGGCCTGAAAAGCGGCAAACAACGGCTTGTCGCTGTTCACCGCATCCAGCTTGACCAGAATGACGTCATTCCGGTACTTGAGCCTCACGTCTTTGATCTCCGATACCTCCAGAATCTCTACCCTGTCCCGCTGCCGTCCGTAGAATCGCTCGTATTCCCTTACTTCGTCGATCCGGAAGTTGCCAATGCGAGGCTTACGAGGGCTCGTTGAGGGAATGAACAAACCGTCTTTCCTCACCTCATCTCTATCCAGCAACTGCTGGACATCCATATCAAGGATTCGCCTGGTTAGGGGGTCATAAGGGACCCTGATATGTTTGTTTCTAGGACGCATGGTCCTTCCCCTGTTTCTGAGGACCTGCCTTCCTGGATCAGTAATACCGATGCCAGCCCCAGGAGACTGTGTGACTAGGTTCTCCCCTAGAAGTTCCGCAGCGGCACTTGCTACATAGTTCTGGGACATACCCAGCATTCTGCCGATTTCCGCCGGTTGCGTCACTTTTAGGTTCGACAGTCGGAGCACATATCTAGCCGGAGTGGACAGATTGTCTTCCGCTATTTCCGTCACTTTCAGACGCAACTCGTAGACTGGCAAGCAAACTCGAAAAGGTACGTCGACTTTGTGGTCAGGGAACCGGCGTTTTGCTCGGGCGGCGACATCACTCAATTCATCGTGGGTAGTATTCATAGGGAACTCACCAAGTTTGGCTGAATGATCCGGCACTCTTCGGGGTGCGACCGGATGTGGTTGAGAACGGACGCGAACGGATTCAACTCGGCACCGATGGTGGCCGATTCCATCATGTACCCGTCTCCGACAATCACGAGCAGGTCTCGGGCTCGCGACAGTGCCACGTTGATTCTGCGCCGGTCCTTCAGGAAACCGATGCGTTGTTCGCCGTTCGACCGTACCGTGGAATAAATCACGACGTCGCATTCACGACCCTGAAATGAGTCCACCGTGGCGATTTCTATCTGGATATTGCGCCAACGCTCCTGGTCTTCGGTGTCGATGTGGGTGGTCAGTAGCTCCACCTGAGCTGAGTATCCGCTGATCACGGCAACAGATGGTCTTCTCCGCCTCTCCCTGGATTTCTCTTCCATCTTCGCCAGCAAGTCGAGGATGACATCCGTCTCAGCCGAGTTCGCGAATGATTCACCGACCCGGTTTTCTGCCCTGTTAGGTGTCATCGAGGTGGATATCCAAGTAACAGGAGCCGGCATCCAGTCGAAGAGAAATTGCCGGGAACGGGTCCGGTCGCCGTTTTCAAGCCGACCGTCATAAAAGACGGAACTGATGAGGTTCCCGATGGCCGGGTACATCCGGTTCTGGGTGCTCAAATTAGCAAGGAAATCCCAGTCCGATTCCTCGGCTTGTTCGACCAAAGTCTGAAACAGACTGGTATCCAGGCTGTGGTTGTCGTGTGGAACGCCGGATTCGTCGCCTATCATGTCCTCAACCATGGGAGGCAATTGACGCTCATCGCCCACCAAGATCGCTCGCTCGGACTGGACGATGGGAATCAGAACCTCCGGCACGGTGGCCCTTCCCGCTTCGTCAATGATCGCCCAGTCGAATCCGGCCTCTCCCAACCGAGCGCCTCCTGCCCGTTTGCCGCTGAATAGACAGGTCGCGGCAACGACTCGGGATGACCTGCCAATCAACTCTTGGAAATCCTGCGTAAGACCAACAACCCTGGTCCAATCGGTAATCGTCCTTCTCAGTTCCTGGATCCGCTGAAGTTCCTGACTTGCCGGGTCATCGGTATCCGGACCCGGCTGATTGGGTGATGCAGACGCCGTGATGATTTCGGCCAGCATCCCCTGTTCGTTCATTCCTTGCGTGTCTATTGGCGTGGGCAGCAATTCATTCAGCGCATCCAACTGTTCCCTCAGATCCTTGCGAGTCCTCTCGACCATCTCAGCAGTCGCCTCTATGGCCACGTCAGTTGCTTCAGACCCTAGGGAGGAATACTCCTGTTCGTACTCCTGAAGCTGCTCTGCTATTTCCTTTGCCTCAGCAATCCATTCCTCAATTGTTCCAGCCGCATCCATATCGGGGGCGTTTTCCGGTTCGCCAGCTTTAATAGCGTCCCTAGCTTGGCGCTCGTCGGAACGCAGCTTGGCCAACTCAGGTTGGCATCTGTCCAACACCTCCTGCCGCCATGTCCGGGCGCGCTCGGACAGAGTCCAACTCTCTCCACCGTGTCCTATTTTTTCGGAGCGTCCTAGCCTGACCATCTCTGGCGGAAGGTCGCCGGCAGCATTTGCTATCTGCGTGAGGGCATGGTCGACGGCAACGTTGGACTGGGAAGTGAGAAGAATTCGAGCTTCCGGCTCTCTCTTGAGAATCTGAAGAACGATCTCGGTGATAACGGTCGTCTTGCCCGTGCCGGGCGGCCCCTGGATCAGGAATAATTCGTTGCTGGAAACAGCTTTGCTTACGGCAGCTTTCTGGTCGTTCGACAAAAAGCTTTGAAAATAATCATTCGGAGATTCCGAGAATCGGGTCGCAGTTGAGGGGTCAACAATTACCCGTGCCAGACCAGGATTGACCATTTGCTCGTACAGAAAAGCGTTGACTGCGCTGGACTGTCGGCTGTTGGCGACCAACGCCTCAGTCAGGTTGGTAGTCAACAGTCCGAACCTGGGAATGGGCGAGTCGCTCCTTCGGAACCGGTTGCTTTGCTTGGCCACCTCTACGATCCGGCCACGGATGCTCATAAGATTGCCTATTGGCAACATCGGAGCATTGGTGTTTTGTCTGACGGCGAGAGGGGCATCATCTTCCCAATCCAGGTCGTCTGGGGGTAGGTCAACAAGCGAAAAACGCCAGTGGTCGGACTCCTCCGATACCTCGGAGTACCTTAGCGCGGTGGCCTCCCGCTCGATGCGATTGCGATTCCTACTGAGCGCGATGTTCCAATTTTCTATGAAGTCGCGGCGTGACTGGCGCCGTTCATCGGATACCTTCCCCACGGTTTCGTAAGTATCAAGCTCCGACAGCAAATTGGTCAGTTCCTCCGCTGCCTCCGAGAATGTAGTGGCGTCTTCTCGGGATCTGAAGCCTGGATTCACCGGGTCCCACATTGCCCTGTAGACCATCGACCGAGCTTTTTCGCTGTCAAGATTGGGCGCATAGGGAGTTTGAACTGCCTTCACAGCCAGCGCGTCTCCCCGTTCGTCAACGGCGCAAATGAGGCGGAGGGAATCTCCGAGGATAATGACGTCCCGGCTGTCTCGTCGGTCACGGTGGATATGCACGTCTTCCAGTTCCATTCCCCCGAGGTCCTCGGTGATCACGTCCGCTACCGACTGAAAATCATCTGCCAGACTCAGGCCTGCCGCCATTATGTCCCTTGTGGCTGTCTGGGTTAACACAAGGAAATGGGAGGGCAAGATCTCATGGCGACGGGTAATTTCGAGAGCGGACAGTAAGTCCGACCCTCTGGAAAAACGCCGATCTGGATCATGTGCCAGCATCCTCTTCAAAAGGTTCCTGATTGCGGCGGGATGATCTACGAACTGATCCACCATGTCAGGGGATGGCCCTTCCGGGGGTGGTTCGTGGCCGGATAGCAGATGGAAAAACACCACCCCCAACGAAAAGAGGTCGGATTCAGGTCCAGTGGGCAAGGCAGCACGTTGCTCGGGCGAGGCATAACCGCTGCTCCAAAACCCGGCCAGCGTCTCCCCGACGGTCAATTGCGTGAGGAGTTTGCTGATGCCGAAGTCCGTCAGCATCGGCCGCCCGTTAACATCAAGCAGGATGTTGGACGGTTTAATGTCCCGGTGGACAACATTTTCGGAGTGGGCGTGGGCCAGGGCTTCGGCCAGCTCACGCATCACACGATATGGTTGGAACCCGCCCATCTGGGACTGCAATTCGCCCTTCAAGTACCGGTCCAATGAATACGGCTGATATTCCAATACTAGGAAAGGCGAACTGCCGTCATCAGGCCAACTGCTGCTGAGCAGCCGAACGATATTGGGGTGTCGCAATTTTCTTAAAGCACTGGTTTCGCGCTTGAACAACTCCCTCTTGATATCGTCGCCATGGGAAGTGTTCAAAACTTTGACAGCGACCTGTGAGTTGCCCGTTGTGCTATCCAAAGCTAGGTAAACGGAACTCATTCGTCCATCACCAATTTGCTCTTGCAGTTTGAATCGTTCCATAATCATCTCGTTTTCCGACTGACATGATGTCTTGGCGCTCTTGACCGACATCGAGTCTCAACTTGAACCTCGCATCGAACACCACGGTTGATGGTAGCACATCCGCTCATTGTCCCCAATAGTCTGGCATCGCAAGATCGGGAAGGGATGCGACATCACGACCACATCACATGAAGGTTGGCAGACAGAGACTGAGTTGCCGTCGCGTTTCTCGGGTATGTCAGGACCAAACCGTACCAGTGGGGATGGAGGCAGAAGCTATTGATGGGACATGAGACACCTCATCTGGCCTTGTTTTTCTGGGTACGTAATAACGATAATACGCGTCCTAGCTAGGTGGGCCGTCGCCTTGACAGACTGATCCAATGGCCCGGCAGGGTTAAAGAGCGGTGCTGCATATAACTATATCCCACCGATCAGTCTTGGCTGGCCACTTTAATGAGGCTGGAACCGTCGTGCTGGGCTTAACCGCCGGGTCTCAGCGCCAGTCGTGGGCGGCGGGCATGGGGACGCGGGAGTGGACGCCGCGCACCTCGGTGGCGACGACGCTGGCGGTGCCGTCCCAGCGGGAGACCGCGCCCCGGGCCAGCAGGACGTGGCTGCCCAGTTGGCGGCGGCTCTGGCGGAAGACCTGGGGCCAAAGGATGAGTTGGGCGTCGCCGGTCTCGTCCTCGACGGTTACGAACACCGTTTCCTCGCCCTGGGGGTGCTGGCGGGCTATGGGTCAGCCCGCCACCAGCACCTCCTCGCCCTCGGCGGCGTGTTCCACGGCGGCGGCGGGAATGACCTGGGGGCTTAGATCGGGCCGCACGAACTCCATCAGGTGGCCTCTGGGGTAGATGCCCATGACCCGGTACTCGCCGGCCATCTTCTCGCGGGCGGTGAAGTCGGGAAGGTCAGGAGCATTGCCGTTCAGCGCGGCAGGGAAGGCCCGTTGGCCGTTCCGTCCGGGGCGTATGCCCAGACCCGCGTCCCACAGGGCATGGCGGCGGTTTGGCGTGAGGGAATCGAAGGCCCCGGCCATGACCAGCGACTCGGCCGCCTGGGGTTTCAGGCCGGTGCGCCGCACCAGGTCAGCGGCCCCGGCGTAGGGGCCGCGCCGATCCCGCTCCTCCACGATCAGCTCCGCCGACGCCGCGCCCACGTCCTTGACCAAGCACAGGCCCAGCAATACCGAGTCCTCCCACGGTACGCAGTCAACGCCGCTGCGGTTGACGCAGGGGTTCAGGAAAGGGACGCCGAAGCGCCGCGCGTCCTGCTTCAGCGTCTCCACCGGGTAGAAGCCCATGGGCTGCCGGTTGACCAGGGAGACGAAGAACTCCACCGGGTGGTAGCGTTTCAGCCAGGGGCCTTGATACACAGTTCGGCGAAGGCGTGGGAGTGGCTTTCGGGGAACATATACTGCCCGTTTATCTTGGCGAATATCCTTTCCGCCGTGTCCCCCGGCACCCCGTTGGCCCGCGCCCCGTCCGAGAACCGGCGGCGGTGCATGGCGATGAGATGGGCGTTGTTGGGCTTGGCGAAGGTGGGGCGGATTTCGTCGGCCTGGGCGGCGGTCGTGCGAGCCACGTCCATGATGAGCTGCACCACCTGCTCCTGCCAGACGATGACGCCGCAGCCCCGCTCCAGCGCCCGCTTTTCCAATGTGTGATCGTAATCCCAGGAGGCGCCATGTCGGTAGCGCTCCACGAACTGCGATACCGCGCTGCTCTGCACTCCCACGCCGGGGCGTATCAATGCAACCTAGTAGGCCAGATCCAGCAGGTTGCGGGACTTCAGCCGCTGCACCATCTTGAGTTGGGCCGGGGACTGGAGCAGGAACACGCCCTTGGAACGGCCGGCGTTGATCATGGCGTACACGGCCGGGTCATCCGCGCCGATGAGCGAGAGGTCGGGCCGCGTTCCTTCCCGCTTCTCCATAAGATTCAGGGCCTCGTCCAACTGGTCCAGCACGGGCAGGGAGAGCAGGTCAATCTTGGCGAAGTTGGTGTCGGGCACGCTGTCCTTGTTCCAGTCCATGATGTGCCGGCCCTCTATGGCACCAGCGCGCACCGGCACAATCTCCGGTATGGGGGAGCCGCTGAGCACCATGCCGCCGACGTGCTGGCCCAGGCTGCGGGGGGGGCAGCCGTAAGTTGGGGGACCAGTTCCGTCAGCTCGCGCCAGCCTGGGGTGTCCACCCAGTCGCGGAAGGCGGGCAGGGCCAGCATCTCGTCGCGCAGCCCGGCCCCGTCGTGGGAAAGCAACTGCTTGGAGAGGCGCTTCAGATCGTCCTTGGGCAGCCACAGAGCCTTGCCCAAATCCTGCACGATGCCCTTGGCCGAGTAGGTGCCGACGGCCCCTGCCAGAACGGCCCGCTCCGGCCCGAAGCGCCGGTGCACCCGGCGGATGAGTTCATCCCGCAGGGCGCGGGGAAAGTCTAGGTCGATGTCGGGCAGCAGGAAGGTGTCCTCGGAGATGAATCGCTCCAGGGTCAGGCCCCATTTCAACGGGTCAACGTGGCTGATGCCGGTGAGGTAGCCCACCAGCAGGGCCACCGACGACCCGCGCCCCCGGCCCGGCGGCCGCTCCTCTATGGGAATCTCCGGCTGAACCAACCCCTGCTCCTGCATGATTTCCTGGGCCAGCAGGACAATCTCGCGGTAGAGCAGCAGGAACCCGGCCAACCGATGCCGCTCAATAAGCCGGAACTCCTCGTCCAGACGCTCTAGGCAGAATCGACAATTGTTAGCCCCAGATCACTGCCGAGACCAAGTAGAGCGCCGATAGAAAATAGATGCTCCTCCGGTCATACCTGGTGGCAATCCGGCGCCAGTGCTTCAGCTTGTTGAATGCCCTTTCGATGAGATTTCGCTGCCGGTACAGTTCCCGGTCGTATTCCCAAGGCTCTTTCCGGTTGCGCTTGGGCGGTATGACTGCCGTGGCGCCCCCGGACCGGATGAATCCCAGTATCCTGTTGCTCTCATATCCCTTGTCCGCCAGCACCGCTCCGGCCTCGATTCCATTCAGCAGGGGTACCGCCTGAGGACCGTCCGCTGCCTGCCCGCCGGTGAGAGCGAATCGCATCGGCTGCCCCCGGGCGTCGCACACCATGTGTATCTTGGTGGTCAGTCCGCCGCGGGAGCGGCCCAGAGCCTCACTTTGGCCCCCCCTTTGCCACAGGCCGACTGCTGATGCGCCCGGACTATGGTGGAGTCGATCATCACGTGGCGGTTGTCCGGGTCATCCAGCAGCGCCTGGAATATCCTCTGCCAGATTCCGGACCTGGCCCAGCGGGTGAAACGCTTGTGAACGCTCTTCCAGTTGCCGAATTGTGCCGGCAGGTCCTTCCACTGGGCGCCGCTGCGCAGGACCCAGAGCACGCCGTTAACGAAGTTGCGGTTGTCTTTGGCCGTAACGCCTACCCAGCCCTGACGGCCCGGCAAAAATCCCTCTATCCGGTCCCACTGGGTGTTGCTCAATTCATAATTCTCCACAGCACAACCTCCACCGCACCAATCTGACAGGGTTACACTCTACCTCCTTGGAGCAGATTCCGGCCTGCCTGTGACGATCCCAGTTTCATCAATTGTCGATTTTGCCTAGCCGGGCGAGCCGCACGTATCGTCGAGATTACCCGATCTGAAATTTGGATTTAGAGCCTATTTGAAAATTCCTGCCCGGTAGTATGGGGAAACGATCAAGCAACCCCGGCTGCCAAGACAGGAGCTTGTCATTGTTGTACAGGGAGCGGCAGTACACCAGCGATATGAGCAGCCAGCAATGGGAAATCATCCGGCCCCTGCTTTCCCGGCAACGGGAGGGGCCCGGGCGCCCGCCGGAATTGGATTTGCGCCGAGTGGCCGACGCCATTTTCTGCCTGGACCGCACCGGCTGCCAGTGGAAGAATCTCCCCAAGGACTACCCCAATTTCAACAGCGTCTACTATTACTACGGCAAGTGGCGGGATGATGGAACCTGGCAGCGAATCAATGAGGCGCTGCGCTGGCAGGAAAGGGAGCGGCAAGGGCGAGCGGCTGAACCCTTGTCGAAGAGGCCATCATTATTGATAGCCAAAGCGTCAAGACCACCGGGGCCGACGGCGAGCGGGGCTATGACGCTGGCAAGAAAGTCAAGGGCCGCAAGCGGCACATAGCGGTAGATACCCTGGGCAACCTGCTAGCGGTGGTGGTGCATGCCGCCGACATTCAGGCCCTTCGGCAAGCTCAGGAGGGACGGGGCCCGGTTGCTGCTGGAACAGTTGAGAGCACAGGGCAAGTCCGGCGTAAAGCTGATCTGGGCCGATGGAGCCTATAGGGGCCGGCTGGTGGCTTGGGTGCGGGAAAAGCTGGACGCCCTGCTGGAGGTAGTGCCGCGTCCTGCCCGGAACAAGGGGTTCCAGGCGTTGCCCCGCCGGTGGGTAGTGGAGCGCACCTTTGCCTGGCTTGGCAAATGCCGGAGATTGAGTAAAGACTATGAGGCGTTGCCGGAAACCACCGGGGCCTGGGTCTACGCTGCCATGACCGGCTTGATGTTGCGCCGCTTGGCGCGAAGCTCACCTTTTTAAACACACTCTAAGTGCTTGATCAGGTATGGCACTGTCGCCTCCCGAACAATGGGCGAGGGTCGGCACTGGCCGGCAGCCGGCCAGTCGCGGGCGCGCGGCTCCGGCCGCCTGGCGCTGCCGGGTAGCCCCAATCCCCTCTCCATTGAGAGAAAGGGTGAAGGGCATCTGCGCCTGTTTCCGTCAAGACGTTTCTTGAATGTTCCGCCATTGCGCCCGATAATGGAATAACACTGCCAGGAGGAATCGGCGATGGTTGCGACGCGGCAAAAGTTCTCCAGTCAAGTTCACCCGGAGTTGCTGGATGGGATGCGGGAGATTGCCCGCAGGGAGGGCAGGCAGTTTCAGGCTGTCCTGGAGGAAGCCATGGCCGGCTACATCGAAAGCAAGACGCAGGAGGGCGTGCGTCCTGAGGTGAGGGCCCTCTACCAGGCCAGCGTCGAGCGGCACAGCCGCCTCTACGAGTTGTTGGCCCAATGAGCAGCAATTTCCCGACCATACAGGAGATCCTGGACATCCATGAAGACCTGATTGAGCGGTTCGGCGGCTCCCACGGCCTGCGGGATAGGGGAGCCTTGGAGTCTGCGCTTTTCCGCCCGCAAATGGGGTACTACGACGGCCTCATCGAGGAAGCTGCCGCTTTGATGGAAAGCCTGGCTATGAACCACCCGTTCATAGACGGCAACAAACGGGTGGCCTTTGCTATCACGGATTTATTCCTGGGGCTGAACGGCCAATTCATAGACTGCGACGATGATGAAGCCTACGCTTTCTTCATGCGCCTGTTCGACACCAACTCCTTCCGGTTCGCCGAGCTGAAGGTCTGGCTGGAGGAACACGTCAAGCCGCTCCCGCCAATCGGGTAGGCGTTAGATGGGCCTACCGATGAAATATGCGGCATATCTGCCCGACCTGCCCGGCTGCATCGCCGCTGTCCTGCTGGAGCGCACCCAGGCCGACCGGGGAACGCAAGGGCGCAAGGGCGCGACGGTATAGCGGCCTCGGCGGACATCGGGCAAGCGGAAGGCGGCGCGGTGATTTGTGGCATACTGGCCGTTAAAGGACGGTGAGCGATATGGTAGCCAAACCCGATGTGCATAGCCCGGCAACGGCCCCCGATGAGGAGTGGCTTGAACACGACCCTCTTTCCCTGCCCATCCGCCTGGAGTTCGGGCCGGTGCTGGAAGCGTTGGCCGAGGCCGGCTATGTTGGCGAGCGGCTCAACGAATGGCTGATTGATTTCAACCAGGCCAACAAGGATACGATAGGCAAGCTGGAGCTGGATGCCGAGGGGAGGTTGCTGGTAACGCCTATGCAGAGCCTATTGGGTTCAAGCCATGAATTGACATTGGCAGCAGAATTGTACATTTGGACTCGGGAATACGGCGGTGAGGCCCACGGCTCGCGGCTGGGCGTTGAACTGCCCAACGGCGCGCGCTACGCTCCCGACGCGGCCTGGCTGTCCCCGGAGCAACTGGCGGACTACGCATCTTCGGGCCGGACTTGGCTGGTGCGTTTCTGCCCCCACTTCGTCGCGGAGATAATGTCGCGCAACGACCGCCCGTCGGCGGCGCGGCGCAAGATGGACGAATACATCGCCCACGGAGCGCGGCTGGGCTGGCTCATCGACCCTTTCCGGCGGCAGGCCCATATCTACCGCCCCGGCGCCGAACCCGTTACGCTGGACGACCCGGAGCAGTTGAGCGGCGAGACCGAACTGCCGGGGTTCGCGTTCAACGTCCGCGCCCTGATTTTCGACGCCCAGTAGCCGCCCATGACCACCGCCACCACCATCGGGCAGAAGCTCCGGAACCACTGCAACACCCTGCGCGACGCCGGGCTGTCCGATAGCGACTACCTGGAGGAGATCGCTGGGGATTTGGCGCATTGACAAAATACTGTATATTGTGTTGGCTAAAAACCCTTTACACTAATTGCCGGGTGTGACTAGGTGGAGGGCCTACGAAAACGCCACGATTGGCAGGAGGTTAAGGGCGATGGAACTTAACGAATACCAGCGCCTTGCCAATCAGACAGACCAGCAGCCGGAAATCGAGAGCCTTGACGCTGGCCCCCGCAGCATTATGGTGCCTCTCCTGGGGATGGCCGGGGAGGTCGGAGAATTGCTGGGTGAGCACAAGAAGTGGCTCAGGGACGGCGAGTCGTACAGGCTGTTTCCGGAACGGGTAAAGGAAGAGCTGGGCGACATCCTGTGGTATCTGTCCAATGTTGCCACCAAGCACGGGCTGACGCTGGAAGAAGTGGCGGATTTCAACCTCGACAAGACCGGCAGACGGTGGCGCCCGGCAGTCGTCGGCAAAGGCCAGGTAAAGCTGTTCGACGAGGACTTCCCGCCGTCGGAGCGCCTGCCCCGGCAGATGGACATCTCTATCGCGGAAGAGTCAGGGATAGCTATCACGACTATAGACGGAGCAAAGTACGGCGACCCGTTGACGGATAACCGCTACGAGGACGACGGCTACCGCTTTCACGACATTTGCCACCTTTCCTATGCCAGTATTCTCGGTTGGTCCCCCACGATGAGAGCGTTGATGAAACGCAAGCGGAAGAGCAATCCCAAGGTTGACGAGGTGGAGGACGGCGGCCGGGCCATCGTCATCGAGGAAGGAATCTCCGCGATGGTGTTCAGCTATGCCGAGCGCCGCAACTTCCTCGAAGGGGCCGAGGGCGTCAACTACGACCTGCTGCGCACCATCAAGGACATGACCTCCCACCTGGAAGTCAACGCCCGCACCGAGGGCGATTGGGAGCGGGCAATCATGACGGGATTCGACATCTGGCGCCAAGTCAAAGCCCAAGGCAGGGGCCGGATTCACGCCGACTTGGAGCGGGGGACGATTCGGTTGGTGAAATAGTCTTTCCGCGAGGGAGCGACTACCAAAGCCAGTGCCAAAATTTCCTCCAGCACTTACGAATCCAGCCAGTAGTCGGACGCGGCGTATCGCTTCGGTAAGGCCTGAAGAATCTCCATCCGGCCGTCAACCCAACCCAAGCGGTTCCTGCGATCCCAACAATTATCACCCAAAGCATAAGTGTCCGTGCTTCTAATGCTGTTAAGGACGATCCGATGACTTTGCTCGGTTCGGGAGTTTGGACCAGGATAGTAAGCGTCGCAGCTAAAATGGAGACCGCAACTAGAAAAACGCCGAACATCACCAACGGCTGAAAATAGTCTTTGACGCTTTGCGTCTCGGCTGATAGATTGTTCTCTACCTGAGTAACGTACGACCAACTAGCATCCTCGAGATTCTTTAGCGTTTCCTTGATGCGCGGCCAAGAATCCTTTTTCGACTTCACACCAACACGTCCAGTTACTTCGTGCAATTCAAATGTGAAAACTTCATCTCCTCCCATAAGCCTGATCGGCTCGTTACCGAAATTCGCCACTCTAATGTATAACCTTTCGTGTTCTTTATCACTTCCGTAAAGAGGATCGACTTGGATACCCATTAACCCAGTCAATCCAAGGAGAGCAAATTCAAGGCGGATGCCAATCTTGCCAACAAGATCAGATGGCATATTTAGCTCTTCTTGAGTTGAAAGTATAGCTATTTTGCCTGGGTCAATCACAATATAGTCACCTCTATAACGGTTATTCTGGTCAAAAGGATCATGAAATTTACCGTCAAGCAACAGACCATCCCCAGCTATCCTAAGTACATAAGACGCCTCTTTTACGCACTCTGGATCCCAAGTTTCCTTTCGGAATATCTCGCCCTTCGTAAGCCTGTTGTGAATTTCGTTGTGGCCGAGAATCATAGCAACTTTCTCCTGTCTGGACTTGGCGATGGCTGTCCTGCCGTTGGGAGCAGGCTGTTGATGCCCCACTTCGGCGGAAACCTAAACTCAATTGGCCCTTTCGACGGCCGGTAGACCTGCTTGATGCGGTTCCGGTCATTCACTCCCATGACGTCGGGGTGCCTTACCCTAGCATATTTCGACACCTCGCAAAACAGGTTCTGGCAGTCAATCAGTTGCAGCCGCCGTCCCCACAGGGAGCGGAACTCCAGGCCCAGCCGCTCGAACTCGCGCTCCTGGCGGTCGGTGACCAGCCTGATGATGTCGGGCTCGCTCAGGCCCCCCAGGTCGCTAAAGCACTTGCGGATGCCGTCCCGCGCTCCGGGGCCTGGGACTACGAACTCCATCTCCGAAAAATCGCAAATCTCGCTGTAGTTCAGGTCGGTAACGAACTGGTAGGCCAGGAAGTCGCCGATCATGGGGTATGACCGCAGAATTTCGAAGGCCTGCCCCATGCTGCCCGCGCCTGCTATCCGGTGCGGCACCTCATCGTCCATCATTCGTTCAAGCAGCTTGAGGTGGTTCCGGTGTTTCTGCCGGCAACTGAACGCGCCGCCCCTCGAAGGCATGATGTAGGCCGCGGAATAGATACGGGTCTTGGATGCCAGCGCCCCGGACAACAGGCCGTCAAGCCGGTCGAAAGAGTAACCTTCCCAAGTAATTGCGCCCAGATTGGCCCTCAAGAGTTCCCACGTTTCAATCTTGTTGAACAGCTTGAATAGAATGGTGCGGAAAAAGACCTCGGCAATAGATTGCTCTCCCTCATAAATGACGTGCCGAATTAGGTACTGGCTCACCCGGTCGGCGGCCCGATAAGCGTTGGTGAACTTGTGGCGTGCGATTACGGGGTCGCCGGTCCAGGGCGGTTCTCGTCCCTCCAGCTTACGAAAAAACACCTCCTGCCTTTCAGCCGCGAACCGCCAGTACGTGTCATAGACCACCGTTGGACGGACGGGGTAAAGGTTCTGGAATATAGGCGTCACTGCTTGAGAACTTGACGGCAAAGGCAGTTGACTTTGGTGATCGGGCGGCAAGCCCCTGCCGTGGGGAATTGACCTATTCATCTATACCCGCTTCCTCGAAATCGGACGGAGCATTCCTCACCCTTTCAGCGAGTGCCTTTACGGAATACTTGGGGAGCTCCAGTTTAGCCGATGTCTCTTGCGCCATCACCCTCCGGCGCCCAGCCTCAATCCCGGAAACTGTCGGCCTGTGCCAACCGGGGCTTTCGGACTCAATGGCGGGTAGCCGGAACATAATCACGTGATTGCGTTGGTATTCTCAACGTGTGTTGGTATTGGACGCGATTTGTCTGCTTGGCCCAGCCGCGTAGGGGCGCACTTCCGAGCGCGTCGAGGGACGTGCGCCCGTGTCTGCGCATGAGAGAATTGTGCCGGAACCGGAGGCAAGGGCGCCCGTGTCTGCGCAGGAGAGAATTATGCCGGAACCGGGGGCCAGGGCGCACGGCTGTGCGCCCCTACATGGGAATGCCAACACACGTTGGGAATACCATTGCGTTCACTATGTTGACAGCATGGAATTGACTGGCCTTAGAATCGTGTACCCCTTGAGGGAATTTGAGGGAATGCCGAATCCGAGTAGGTCAACTTTGCCAAAGCGACACATCTCCAAGGTCCCGTTCGGGGTGATGCTGCTCCTGATCCTGCTGGTGGTGGGCCTGACTCCAACCGGAGCGCAGCCGGCTCTAAAGGATGGACAGGGCAATCCCATCAGCGACGCCACACTGCAAGACATGGGCAGCATTGCAGGCGCCGAGGGCATCTACATTCAGGCAGCGGCGGATCAATACGGATGGCACAATCCCTTCTCACTGGCAGTGGCGGACATACGTATGGTTGCCGCGGGCGATTTCTCCGGAGCCGCCATAACGGGGAGCGAACAGGCCTGGATCGCGTTCGCTAACGACACCGTTCCCGAAGCAGCCACGAATGCCCTCGCCGAATTCAGGAACGACTACCCCAACATCACGATTGAGTTCCA
This sequence comes from Dehalococcoidia bacterium, assembly GCA_963664375.1. Classification (GTDB taxonomy): domain Bacteria; phylum Chloroflexota; class Dehalococcoidia; order Lucifugimonadales; family UBA3495; genus VXOI01. The sequence continues at coordinate 3,847,432 of OY761449.1, read as the reverse complement.
CACCCGAACCAGCTTTACGGACAGGGAGATCAGTGCGGCCCTGAGAGCAGCCTATTTCAAGGTGTACAACTCGACAGAGGTCCAGGATGCCACCGCATCGTTCAACTCCGCGACGCGCCGGATCGAAATCGTCGCCAATGTGGGTACCGACTCGCCAGACCCTGCGACCATGGAAGAGCTGGTGCGGAAGGCGAAAGAGGGGGTGTCCGAATCAGGAGGCCCGGCTATGCTCGATGTCATAGGCGTAACGGTTCAGGGAGTGAACCACGATCTGGGCGGCGAGGAGCGCGACTCGTAGCACTACGGCGGCGAGGAGCTGCGGCAGCGGCCTGCTTTCGCCGGAGATAGCGCGGCGCGTGCTGGCGGAGATGCGGGGCTGGCGTTCGGATGCGCGATGCTTTTGCGTGGCGCGTGGTGATATACTCGCGCCGTCCGGTTTGGTACGCCGCCAGCCGCTGAGCAGTCGAAAATATCCGGTTGGGATGAACGGTCATGAGTGAACTGGAAATCTATCAAAAGCAGGGCTTTGGCAACAGCAGCGGGATAGGCCGGCGCCCCGCCCTCCTCATCATTGATTTTGTCAACGGTTTCGCCAATCCCGACCAGTTCGGCGGCGGCAACATCGGCGAGGCCATCGAGGGCACGCGGGGACTGCTGGCCGAGGCCCGCGCCCTGGGCTTGCCCATAGCCTACACCCGCGTGGTCTACGCCGATGACGGCTCCGACGCCGGCGTTTTCACCCTGAAAGCGCCCGCGCTGGCCCAGCTCACCGAAAACGCTTTTGGCAGCCAGATAGTGGAACAACTTACGCCCAGGGATGGGGAATACATCGTGCGCAAGACCCAGCCGTCGGCCTTTTTCGGCACCAATCTGACGGCCTGGTTCGTCAGCAAGGCCGTGGACACGGTGATAGTGACCGGATGCACCACCTCCGGCTGCGTCAGGGCGTCGGTGATAGACTCCATGAGCTACAACTTCCGCACCGTCGTCGCTACCGATTGCGTCGGCGACCGCGCCCTCGGCCCCCACGACGCCAACCTGTTCGACATGGAGCAGAAATACGCCGACATGATGACCTCGTCCGAGATTGTGGCAATCCTGCACGAAAGAATCCCAATAGCAACACCTGCCAGCCAGCCGTAAGCGTGGCGCAATTAGCCGCTACGTCAATCTGTCTAGCAGAGCAAAATCTCTGTAATGAGGGGTAGCCGCGACAGTGGTTGTTTTACGGGATGAGGGCGCCCACAAGGGGCGCCCCTACGGAGGATGATGTAGGGGCAAACCCTTGTGGTTGCCCCCGCGCCCCGTCATTTCAATGTTGTCGGACTACCAGGAGCGTAGAGCAATGCCAGATTCCTTGGGGTGGCGGGCCAACTGGGGCGTTGTGGTGCCCTCCACCAACACGTCGGTACAGCCGGAATTCGACGAGATGCGCCCCCGGGGCGTCACCAACCACATCGTGCGCATCTGGATTCCCAACGACCCAGTGGGCAGCGATGACGAATTCAATCGCCTGATGGAGAACATCCGCCGGGAGTGGGACAACGCCCTGCTGCGGGTCATGACCTGCGACCCGGACTACCTGGTCATGGGCATGTCGTCGGAAACGTTCTGGGGCGGCCTCCAGCGCAGCCTGGAACTCAAGAAACACATGATGGAGCTGACTGGCCGCGGCGTGGCCATGGGTTCCGACGCCTGCCAGGCGGCGCTCCGGTGCTACGGCGACGTCAAGCGCATCGGCGTGCTGACGCCCTACTGGCCGGTGGCCGATGAAAACGTCGCCAAGTTTCTGGAAGACTGCGGCTTTGAGGTCGTGGTCATCAAGGGGCTTTGCTGCGACAGCCCTACCGCCATGTCCAAGGTGCCGGAAAAGGAACTGCGGGACGCCCTCCTCGAGCTGAACGAGCACGACGTCGAGGCCCTGGTGCAGTGCGGCACCAACCTGGCGATGGCGCGGCTGGCCGGAGAGGCGGAAAAGTGGCTGAAAAAGCCGGTCGTCGCCATCAACACCGCAACCTACTGGTACGCCATGCGGGCCAACGGGATGGACGACGCCATCGAGGGGTTCGGCTCCCTGATGACCGATTTCAGAGAACTCCCCGCCAGCTACCTGAAAGTCGCCGCCGAGCAGGCGGCCGCCGCAGGCATGTGAGAGTTCCAACGGTTAGCTTGGGAGTGTCGTCAAATTGCCCCGTCCCGATAGCATCACAGGATCTTTCAATAGTTCCCTCTCTCCCTGCGGGGGAAGGTTAGAGTGGGGGCATGGTTCGACAGTCTCGCCATGAGCTTGTCGAATGGCGCTGATACTCGCGGTTTCACCTTCACCCCTCCTGAGCCTGCCGAAGGGCCCCTCCCTGGAAACGCTTGATGCACATTAACAACTGAAAAGTTAAGGAAAGCGCCGGGGATGGCTTATGCTGACCTCACCCGCTCAAAAGGATGTCAGCAGCCATGAACCTGGACACTTTCCTTGTGGCATTGTATACCATCGTGGACGACCTCTATCAGGCCAATATCGCCCCCCTTCTGCCGGTTCGCTGCGGCCCCAAGCCCCGGCTCTCGGACAGCGAGATGCTGACCCTGGCCCTCTGCGCCCAGTGGCATGGCGCATCGGAGCGGGCTTTCCTCCGCTACGCCGCCCAGCACTGGCGCGGCTATTTCCCCAACCTGACCAGCCAAAGCGCCTGCAACCGCCGCATCCGCAAACTGGCCTGGGCCTTGAGCGCTTTGGCTCAGGCGGCGGCCCGGGAACTGGCGGCTTACGCTGCTCCCTTTCAGGTGCTGGACACCGTGCCGCTGCCCCTGATGCGCCGTTGCCGCGGCCGGAAACACAAGCTCTTTGGCCACGAGGCCGGCATAGGCCGGGGCGGTTCAGACCGGGACTGGTATTACGGCTGCAAGCTGATGCTGGCGGCCACGGATCAGGGTGTGATCACCGGCTTTCTGCTCTCCCCCGCCAGCACCGAGGACCATTGGGCCGCCGAGGCCTTCCTCTGCTGGCGGGCCAACCCTCTGGGCGCCCCGGTATCCCCGGAGGAACTGCCGCGCCGGCGCAACGGACAAAAGCACGTAGGACCCAATGGCCCGCAGTGGCCGCGTTACGGGCCGGGCCAGCCGACGGCGGCGCCCTGCCTGGGAGACAACGGCTTCTTCGGGGCCAACTGGCAACGGCGCTGGCTGGAGGAGTACGGCGCGGCGGTGCTGGCGCCCCTCAATTACCGCGGGGAGAGCGCGAAACACTGGCGGCGGCGTCACCGCTCGCGGCTGCAGGTGGCGGAGACGGTCAACGGGCTGCTGGAGCAGGTCTTTCACCTGCATTACCCCAAGGCGCGCAGCGTGTGGGGCCTGCTGGCACAGGTGTCGGCCAAGGTGGCGGCTCTGAACCTGGGCATCCGGGTGAACCGGCAACTGGGCCGCCCCGGTTTGGCTCTTGCCACTCTTTTCAGTTGTTAATGTGCATCAAGCGTTGGAAGGGAGAGGGAGAATAAAAGGCCCTGGATAGCATCAGGATAACGGTTTCCGGCTAGTTACGAGTTTTGAGATAATTTCTTATCATGGGAGCAATCTTTAACTGCCGCCACGGAGCGCCAGCGTGCCGGGTGGCGGCCTGGAACTAGCATGCGAACTGGCGCTGACTACAAGGAAAGCCTGAGAGACGGCCGCGACGTTTGGGTTGTGGGCGAGGGCCCGGTGGACGACGTGACGACACATCCGGCCACCTCTGCCATGGTCGATGAGTACGTGGCATGGTATGACCGGCACTTTGATCCCGACTGGCAGGACATCCTGCTAACCCCGTCCGACGGTAACGGCCACCGGCATCCCCTGGCGCTCACGCCGCCCAAAACATCCGACGACTTGCGGCGCATGGGCAAGGCCATCAGCGCCGTGCATTTCATAACCGGCGGGAACATCACCCACACCGCGGGCTACGGGCACCTCATCGCTATGGGCCTGGCTAATGCGCTGAAACGGCTGGACAACTCCGCCGAGGAGATCGCTGCCGCCGAATCGTACCTGGAGGAACTGGACGCCAGCGGCCGGTTCCTCACCTTCGCCGGGGGCGGGCCGTTGATCGGGACGCGCCTCCGCCACGAGGAGACGCAGGGCGCGGCGCTCCGGCTGGTCAGCGAAACCGCCGACGGCATCGTGATCAGCGGCAAAATCCAGATGCACACCAGCACTCCGTTCGCGGAGGACCTGCTGGTCACCAGCCGGGACGAACTGCCGCCGGGCAGCGGGAGGCGCCTGTGGTTCATCGTGCCAGTCAACGCCCCTGGTCTGCGCGTGGTGTCGCGGCGGATCGCGGCCCGGCACCGGAACCGTTTCATATCGCCCCTGAGCAGCCGGTTCGACGAGCTGGATTCCATGGTCTGGATGGACAACGTATTCATTCCCCGCTCCCGCGTGTTCACGGGCGAGACCATCGACCGGAACCGCCGTCACTCGCTGGTGGGCTGGCTGCTCTGGCATCACAGCTACGGATGGCTGGCCAAGGCGGAGCTGACCCTGGGCATTGCCCTGGCCCTGGCCGAAGTCATGGGCCTCAAGGAGAATCAGCAGACCATTGAGCAACTGATGGAGCTGACGGTAAACGTCCAGACCACCCGCAGTTGCCTAACCGCGGCGGAGTTGGACCCGGAGACGACGGTGAGCGGGCATGCCCTGCCCAATCAACTCCACGTCGCATCATCGGGTATCAACACCATGCGGGTGCGCCAGCGCATGGGCGAAATCCTGCGCGGCCTGCCCGGTTCGTCGCTGGTGAATGCCCCGGCCGACACCGACTTTGACGATCCAAAGATGGCCGCCGAACTGGAGGACGCTTTCGGGGGCGGCGGCTACACGGCGCTGCAACGGGCCGCGCTGCTGCAACTGGCGTGGGATCAGGTGGCGTCGGGGCTGGACGGGCGGGAGGCCATTTTCGAGATGCACGCCAGCGGCGGGCTGGACGCCTGGCGGCGGCAGGTGGCGGCCTGGTTCCCGAACTACAACCAGCTTGCCAATGGGGTGCAGTCGTTCCTGAACGTGGACATCCCGCCCCTTGACCTGAGCGGCCTGCAAGACGTACCGCCACCGCCGCGCCGCATGCCCCTGTCAACGCCCGGCGGCTGAGCACCGGCGCCCTCCGACAATTCCCTCCCCCTAGAGGGAATCTGAGGGCGTCCCCCAAATCCCCTCCCCCTCAGGGGGAGGGTTAGGGTGGGGGTGAAATCCCCACTGGAGGCCACGTGAAGGTGTGCGACGATTGGCGACAGGGCAACCACAAGGGTTGCCCCTACATGTTGCGGCGCTTAACAGAGGATTGACGATTCCGCTTGTAGGGGCAACCCTCGTGGTTGCCCCTGAGCATTACCAATTGAGGTCTACGGGAGAATAGCAACTATGCCCTACCAGTCCCTGGCTCGCGTCAAGTATCTGACCTTCGACATATTCGGCACCGTGATGAACCTCACCGGCAGCCTGGCCGGGCCCGCCGGGGAGTTTCTGGCGGCCCAAGGCTCCGGGATGAGCGGGCAGGCGTTTTACGCCGAGTGGCGAGAACGGCAGCGTATCGAGCAGTACCAGGACAATCTGCTGATGCTGGGGCACAGCGGCTACCTTGAGACCTGCCGCCGCGCTTTCGTCTACTGCCTGAAAAAGCACAACGTCACCTACACGCCGGATGCGGTGCGGGAGTTCATGCAGGTCTACAAGGGGCTGCAACCTTACCCCGACGCCGTTGAGGGACTGCGGTCGCTGTCGGAGCGCTACGGGCTGGTTGCGCTCTCCAACGGGGAGCAGTGGTACCTGGAGGAACTGCTGGGCAACAACGTCCCGGTGCCATTCGACGCCATAATCTCCGTCGACCAGGTCGGCGCGTTCAAGCCCGCCCCGGGCATCTACCGCAAGGCGGCACAGCGGCTGGGCTGCGAGCCGGGGGAGATAATGATGGTCGCCGCCCACGCTTTCGACATCCTGGGCGCACAGGCCTGTGGGTTCAAGGCGGCCTACGTCAACCGCTACCGGCTTCCCACGGAGGACTCGGCGTACCAGCCCGACATAATCGTGGACGATTTCGTCGAGCTGGCCGCCCGGCTCCTGGAGTAATCGCGAGGCAATCAGAATCCAGCCTCGTCCAGTTCTTGGCGCTGACGTAGCCAGCCAGTTCATAGTGAGCTTGTCGAACTACGAACCGCGGACGGACAGCCTTTGGAGAGTGTAGGACAAATCCCCTCTCCCTCCGGGAGAGGGTTAGGGTGAGGGCGTCCCCCTGGTTCAACCGAGAACGACGGACGCCGTATCAGGAAGGTCAGTCCCTCAGCAACACGTAGACCGCCCCCGACGGCGACAGGTCGACGTGGGTGTGGCCCTTGCCGGTGACGTCCTCCATCAGCCGGATGTCGCCGGCCCGCAGCACCCGCTTTGCGCCGTCGCTGGCCCCGATCTCCACCTCGCCCGACAGGTGTATGACCAGCCGACGCTCGGGCAGGGGATGAAAGTCCATGTTGCGCGAGCCGTCGAATTCCTGCACCCGCACCTCGGACACGTTGATCAACGCTCCCAGCTCCGGATGCTCCTCCAGGTTTAAGTCCTCGATGTGGCTCTCGCCGTCAGCGTCCGAAAATATACGGTAAATTGCCATGCTGCCTCCCGTGGGCTACCGATTAAATGCGGTAGTAAATCTGTTGCAGTTCCAAGTATTGGCAACGTGTGATGGTATTCCCATGTAGGGGCGCACAGCCGTGCGCCCTGGCACCCGGTTCCGGCACAATTCTCTCCTGCGCAGACACGGGCGCACGGCTGTGCGCCCCTACGCGGCGGGGCCAAGCAGACAAATCGCGTTCAATACCAACACACGTTGAGAATGCCCAGTTCCAAGTTCCCCGGTTAACGTGAATAAGAAACTATCTTAAAACTAGGATTGCTCTCTTCACGACTCATTAGCACAACCTTTTCACCCCCACCCTAACCCTCCCCCATCAAGGGGGAGGGCATTCCTGATAGGAGTTACGCACTTGAGGATTTCACCCCCACCCTAACCCTCCCCCGTCAAGGGGGAGGGCATTCCTGATAGGAGTTACGCACTTGAGGATTTCACCCCCCACCCTAGCCCTCCCCCTTAGGGGGAAGGGATTCTTGGGTAGTTTCTAAGTGCAGGCGGGAATGACCTGCTCGCCGAACAGGCGTATCGCGTCCATGATCTTTTCGTGGGGCGGGCCGCCGGAGTGGGCGTGGCGGAGCCGCAGCAGGAAATATTCGGCGCCCACTGCCTCGTTCCACCGTTGGAACTCCGCCGCGCACTCGTCCGGGTCTCCCAGTATCAGCCGGTCGGGGCCGACGTTGTCCAGCGTTATCTCGCTCTCCGAGTGGATGCCGCGAAAATCGGGCAGGCCGTTGCGCCAGTAATACTTGTAAGCCTCGATCACCTCCGGGCCGTACACCGCCTCGGCCTCGGCGCGGGTCTCGGCGACAAAGGCGTCGCGCATCAGGACCACCACCGGGTCCCGGCCCTCGCGGGCGGCGGCCTCCCGGTAGATGTCCGCCAGCTCGATGGTGGTGGCCATGTCGACGCTGGGCGTTGCCACGAAACCGTCGGCCATGCGCCCGGCCCGTCGCGCCCCCGGCGGGGTGCTGGCCCCGATCCACAGCGGAGGCGCAGGGTCCTGGTAGGGCTTGGGGGTGATGCGCAGGTTCTCCAGCCGGTGATACTCGCCGTGGAATGAGAATTGCTCCCCGCTCCAGCAGTGGCGGATAATCTCCACTCCCTCCTCGAACCGGCCCACACGCTGCCTTATTGGCACCTCGAAAGCGCGGAAATCCGCATCCTGGTAGCCCAGGCCCACCCCCAGGATAATCCGCCCCTTGGACACCTGATCCAGGGTGATTACGTCCTCGGCCACCTGCACCGGGTTGTGCAGCGGCAGCAGTATCACCGACGTGCCAACGTTCAGGGTCGTAGTCTGGGCGGCCACTGCCGTCGCCACGATCAGCGGCGAGGGCAGGAAACCGTCCTTGTCCTGGTGGTGCTCGCCGAAAAAGCAGGAGTCGAAACCCACCTCCTCGGCCAGCTTTGCCTCGGCCATAACCTCGTCGATTCGCAGGTCCAGCCGCTCGCCCGCTGGCGGGTCGGCGATGGAGCTGTAAATGCCGAATTTCATTTCAGGTCTCCCATGCTCTGCTATGACAATGTGCTGAATTGCCCTCCGATGGTTGTACCATCATCAGTGCCGTTAGTGCCAGTGTCGCAAGCGCTCGAATCCGCGGCGATTCGTAACATTCTCAACGTGTGTTGGTATTGGACGCGATTTGTCTGCTTGGCCCCGCCGCGTAGGGGCGCACTCCCGAGCGCGTCGAGGGACGTGCGCCTGTGTCTGCGCAGGGGAGAATTGTGCCGGAACCGGGGGCCAGGGCGCATGGCTGTGCGCCCCTACATGGGAATACCAGCACACGTTGAGAATACCCGATTCGTAACGTCGTTGAAACAAAATGCGGGACGGGAGTAGAATGACGCATCCCGTTGGCATTCTACATGGCAGTGGTTCTTGATGTTCGGACTTGGCATGCGGCCCGAGGGCCTGGTCATTGGCAACCGGCGTATCCACTACGCTTTCGTCATCGTCGCCGTGGCAACGGTGATGTGGATGACCAGCACCAGCATGCGCTTTGCCGTGGCGGTGCTCGTTCCCGAAATCGAGAACCTTTTCGGCTGGAGCATCGGGTTCATCACCCTGGGCTTTACCATCCAGTGGCTGCTTTCCGCTGCCCTCAGCCCCGTCTGCGGCTGGCTCAGCGACCGCTACGGCGTGCGGAGCGTGATGTGGGGCGGCGGCGCGCTGTTCATGCTGGGCATGGTCATGACCGGCATCATGACCCAGTTGTGGGAGTTCTACCTCTACTTTGGCGTGCTGCTCGCGGCGGGAATGGCGTCCTTCCAGGTGACCCTCGTCTCCGGCGTAACGCTGTGGTTCCGCAAAAACCTCGGCCTCGTCATGGGCATCCTGCAAGGACTCCAGGGCCTCGGCACCGGGCTGGCCATCCTGATGGTGTGGCTGCTGTTCGAACGGTACGGCTGGCAGGTGACTTTCTGGGTTCCCGGAATTGCTGGCGGGATCATACTGCTGGCGCTAACCAAGTGGTTCTACAACGAACCGGCCGACCGGGGCCTGACCCAGTGGGGGGCGCCCAAGGAAGAGCCGGTGCGGCGATTGCAGAACAACGCCATCGCCAAGTTGCGCACCAACGTGTTCCTCAAGCAGGTGCAGAAGACGCCGACGTTCTGGAACCTGGGCACCATTCATGGACTGGGATGCGCCGGACACAACATCATCCTGATCCTGCTGGTTGCCATTGCCATCGAGGACGGCATTTCCAGCGGCGTGGCCGCCATGGTCTACCTTACCTTGACCGTGGTCAGCACCGCCACCAGATTCGCCACGCCCATCCTGGCCGACATGATTGGCAGCAAGTGGGTGATGGGAGTCTGCTTTGGACTGCAAACCCTGCCCATCCTGATCCTGTTCGTGGCCGGTGACAGCGTCGCCCTCTATTTCCTGTTTGCCGTACTGTTCGGCATCGGGATGGGCGGCGAGATGACCGCGTTTCCCATCATCAACCGCCAGTATTACGCCGACGCGCCCACCGGCACGGCCTACGGGTGGCAGATGATGGGAGCCGGGTTCGGCATGGCCCTCGGCCCGGTGGCGGCCGGATTCCTGCGCGACTATACCGGCGCCTATATCTGGCCGCTCTGGCTCTCTTTCGGTCTCAGCGTCCTCGCCGTCGTGGCCATACTGTTCCTGCCCAGCACGAAACGGGTACAGTTGCCCGACTGGGAGGAGGCCCTCCCGCCCGAGGCCCGCACGGGGCTGACAGCCGCCGCCGCGAGCGCACCGGCTCAGGCCACCGTCAGGCCCGCCCCGGCGGGGAGCGCATCGGGCGACGGCGACGGGAACTAGCGCCCGGCCCCGCCGTTGTTTTCTCCCTACGGGAATGTCCTCTCTTGTTCCCTCTCCCTCTGGGAGAGGGTTAGGGTGAGTGCGTAGATGCCTTGCCCCACCATCTCCGCCACCGAACTCGGCCGCTATGCCGGATTCGGGTTCTGCGCCCGTTGCGCCTGGATCCGCATGCACGTCAAGCCGCTGCCGTGGCAGGGATTCCCCGGCATATTCAGCAGCATCGACCGCTACACCAAGCAGGTCATCATCAGCCACCTGCAACGGGAGGGTGAACTGCCAGACTGGATGTCGGGAATCGGCGAAGTTACCGGGCACATTGACCCGCCCCACTGGTCGAAATTTCAGGCCAGGGACGACCGCACGGGCCTGACGCTCCGGGGTGAGGCCGACGCCATTTTCCAACTGGCCGACGGCGCCTGCGCCATCGTTGATTACAAGACCTCCCGCTACAACCCGGATAACCGCAGCCAGCATCGCGTCTATCGCGCCCAACTGAACGCCTACGCCTGGATCGGTCAACGCCTGGACTTTCCAGCGGTGTCCCGGCTCGCGCTGGCCTACATGGAGCCAGCCACGGGAGACGATGTCATCGCCGCAACCAGCCCGGTAGACGCGGAGGGATTTACGCTCGGATTCCGTCCCCGTATGGTACAAGTCGACCTGGACCCGGAACGGCTGATACCGCCGCTCATCCGCCGCGCAGCCCGCATCCATGAGGCGCAGACGCTGCCGGAACCCCGCGATGGCTGCCGCGACTGCGCGGCGCTGGACGGCCTGCTGGCCGCGCTTTCGCTGTAACTGGCAGCCGGGCGCAATGTAGTAGAATCAGGTCACAGTACCGAACTGCCGGGTGAAAGTATGGCGACATCCGTTACTGGACAGCTTACTGCCGAGGACCTTCTTGAACTCGACGGCCGCGGTGTTAAGGGCGAGTTAATTCGCGGCGTCTTGTGCCAGCACAGCATTAGGCCCAGAGCGTGGGATTATCCGTCAACCGAATTTCCGGGAGACCTGACCGTAGAGGACTTTGATCGAATCAACCGAGACGGAATTCGACGGGAGTTATTTGACGGAAAATTGTATGACACCGCTCCCCTAGACGAGAAACACACGAGCGCTGCTAGAGTGTTAGAGAGTGGCCTTCGGCAACACGTACTACCTCGTCAGTTGGGGGTTGTACGGGGAATCGGGACCGGAGTGCTGGTCGAGCGTAATCCGGACAGGGTTAGGGCTCCACATATCCTTTATGTTCCAGCAGCGTCTTTACCGGAAGACCCGGAACACAAGCAATATATCGATACAATCCCGGCGTGGGTGTGCGAGATAATTACCCCGGAGGACTACCAGTGCACCGTATCTGACGGAACGGATATGTGGCTGAGACTCGGTGTGCTGATGGTGGTAGAGGTCTACCCAGCGGAGGGGGCCGTAATGATCCACCGGCGCGGCCAACCTTTCGTGACGCTGACCGGCGGCGATGTGCTGGACGGCGGCGAGGTGCTGCCTGGGTTCAGCCTGCCGCTGAGCGAGATTTTCGACGTCTAGACGTACTCAGCAGGGAACCTCGCCCTCGTAGATTCCCTCGTTCACCTGCAACTGGCGGACGTAGCAGATGATGTTGTTCACGTCGCCCTCGGACAGGCCGGGGCGCGGGGCCATGTCGCCGAAGGCCCAGTGATGCTGCGGAACACCGTTGTTTACCGCGTTGTGAAACGCGAAATCCGGGTGGTGGTTGGGGTTGTAGATTGCGTGCACCAGCGGCGGGCCCGCTGGCGTACCGTCGCCAATGGCCCCGTGGCAGATTGAGCAGTTGGCGGTGAACAGCGACTCGCCCTGCCGGAACGCCGAATCGCTGCCTCCGGATGTTGCCTCACCTGATTCGCCGCCTCCCGAGCAGGCGGCAGCGAACAACAGGGCAAAGGCAATAGTTATGTAGAAACCGCAGAATCTAATGCTCTTTTCTGCCCGGCTCATGCGTAGGATTTCACCCCCACCCTAACCCTCCCCCTCAAGGGGGAGGGGACTTTTGCGGTACCTTTCCTATTACGTGCTGGCTCGCCCGCGGCGCAGGGCGCGGCCCGGCAGCACTCCGGTGTTCTCGCCGTTGTCGATGACCACTTGCCCATTGACGATAACGTAGTCGATTCCTACCGGGTACTGCTTGGGGTTTTCCTTTGTCGCCAACGCTTTCACGGTGTTGGGGTTGAAAACGACGATATCCGCCTTGAAGCCGTCGCGCAGAATGCCGCGGTCGGGCAGACCGAGACGCTGCGCCGGGAAGGAGGTCATCTTGCGGATGGCCTCGGGCAGCTTGAGATGCTGCTCGGCGCGCACGAACTCGGCCAGCACGATGGGGAAGCAGCCGTAGGTGCGCGGGTTCGGGTACTCCCCGAACAGGATGGCGTCGCTGGCAATCATGCCCGCCGGATGCGACACGAAAGCGTAGAGCGTCTGGGCGTTGGTGCCCAGGCCAACGGTCGAGATGCCCAGGTTCTCCTCCAGCAGCAGGTCGAACAGCGCATCCTCCGGGTCCTGACCGCGCATTTCGGCGATGTCGGTAATCAGCCGGCCGTCGTACTGCTGGTTCTGCTGCTGGGTGAAATTGGTCAGCCAGTTGTTCTCCAGCCGGTCGCGGGACAGCTCCCGTTTCATCCGCTGGCGGTCGTCCTGGTCGCGCAGGGCGTCCATCAGCCGCTCCGGGCCGCCGTCCTTGGCCCAGTGGGGCAGGCCGATGGTGACCGTGGTGCCCGAATAGGGGTAGGTGTAGCAGTCGAAAGTGACGTCCATGCCCTCGTCGCGGCCCCGCTCGACCAGTCCGAGGTAATCGAGGTGGCTGCCCACGCCTGCCGCTCCCTGCCGGTAGTGGGTCAGGTGCACCGGGCAGTCGCCCAGCCGCCCGATTTCCAGCGCCTCCTCCCACGGGGCCATCAGCCCCTGCGAGCGCAGGCTGGCGCGGGTGTGGGTGTGGTAGTGGCCGCCCATCCGCGCCGCCACGTCGGCCAGCGCGCCCAGCTCTTCGGTGGAGGCGTAGGAGCCGGGTGGGTAGTCCAGGCCCGTCGACAGCCCCCATGCGCCCTCCTCCATGGCCTCGCGGGTGACGGCTTTCATGTCCTCCATCTCGGCGGGAGTGGCCGGGCGGTCGTTCCAGCCGACGCTCCAGATGCGAACAGGCGAGTTGCCAAGGATATACGCCATGTTGATGGCGACGGAGTTGTCGTACTTGTCCAGCAGTTGCGCCACGGTCAGCCAGTCGGCGGGCAGGGGCGGGTAGCCGTTCAGCCCCGAATCCAGCCAGATGTACCGCTCCAGTTCTTCGCGGGTCTTGAACGGCGCGTGAGAGATGCCGTCGATGCCCACAAGCTCAGTGGTCACTCCCTGCCGCACCTTGGGATCGTGGTGCGGCTCCCCCAGGATGGTCAGCCCGGCATGCGAGTGCAAGTCCACGAACCCAGGGCAAACGACGTAGCCGGTGGCATCAATCACCCGCGCCGCGTCCAGGCCCGACACGTCGCCGCGGTGGATGCTGACCCGGTCGCCCTCCACGGCCACGGCGGCAAAGAACCCCGGGCTGCCGGTGCCATCGACAACCATCCCGTTGGTGATGAGCAAGTCAATCATGAGTGCCTCCCTAATTGTGGGGCAGCAGCCTTATTTCCGGCATTGGGAAGTGCCGCAGGTTGTTGGTGACCAAGGTTTCGTCGTTGGCAATGGCGACGGCGGCGATGAGCGAATCGGTGGCTGAGAGCGTGGTTCCTGTCCTGGCAAATTCGTAACGATACCTTCCGGCCTCTTTAGCGATAGCAGGGGTCGTCTCGTAATACAACCACCTGTCTACCACGGGCCCATTGTCAATTCGTTCCTGCGCGTCAAACCCGGAGTAGACTTCAGCCACCCCAATGGCGCACACTGCCAACCGATGCCCTTGGGCCTCCAGTTTCTCCACCAGGTCCCTGATTGCTCTTCGCCTGCGGAAATAATCAATCAGCGCGTTGGTGTCAAGGAGATGATCGGTCACGCCAATTCTCCTTAGAGCGCTCGTTGTCCAAGTCACGCGACGCCCGCACCCAAGCGTAAACCATCGCCGAGGTTTCCCAATACGGATGGAATTCCTCGCCGGACTCTTCCTTTTCTTTTCGGATTTCTTCAGTTTCCTCCAACTCTTTCAGCACAACGTGGACGATGTAATGAGAGCGTCCCCTTTCGCCAACCAATTCGTCTACGCCGTCCACCAAGTAGCCCGGCAGGTCTACGGGAACTTTGCGATGTTCCTTCCTCAGCTTTTCCCAGTCGGGGGGGCCTTGCTTTGGTGGTGTTTCGAGAGACTTCTCGATTCGTTTCTTGATTTTTGCCCTTTCTCGGATTTCGACCCGAATCGCGTCCTCGATGAGCTTTTCGATCTCCGAGTCTCCAGCCAATTCGCATACTTCCCGCACTAGGTCTTCAGGCAGATTTACGGCTACGTCGCTCATTTTCGTACCTCAACAGTCCTCGCTTCCTGCGATTATTATACGCCCCGCAGCGCCCGCAGCACCTTCTCCGCTGTGAGCGGCAGCGAGGGGACGGGGGCGCCTATGGCGTCGGCTACGGCGTTGGCGATGGCGCCCGCTACGGGGATGTTGGCGCTCTCGCCGATGCCCTTGCTGCGGTAGGGTGCCGGGCCGTTGCTGCCCTCGACCAGCACGGTCACCAGTTCCGGTATGTCGGCGATGGTGGGTATCTTGTAGTCGCCGAAACTGACCGTGGAGATATGGCCGTCCTCGGTGTGCAATTCCTCCATCAGCGCGTATCCGAGGCCCTGGATAACGCCGCCCTCCACCTGGCCCTGGTGCATCAGGGGGTTCAGGATGGCTCCCACGTCGTGGGCCGACACCAGCCGCTTGACGGTCACCGCGCCGGTCTCCGGGTCAACCTCCACCTCGGCGGCCTGGGCGCAGAAAGACGTCATATCCGGCGGCTCCGAGGCGAACTCGTACTCGGCGGTTAGTGTGCCATCGCCGACGTGGGCCACCACCTCGCCGATGTTGATGGTGCGGTAGTAGGCGGGCCGCAGTTCCGACGGGCCGACCACTACCCGGCCGCTCTGGAGCGAAACGTCCTCCTCCGGCGAGTCCAGCAGCGGCGCTGCCTCCCGGATGAGCTTGCGCTTGAGCTCGCGGGCCGCGCCTACCACGGCCTGGCCGGCGGTGTAGGTCACCCGCGTGCCGCCGGAGCCGGAACTGAACGGCATCTCCGACGTGTCCAGCAGTTCGATGTCCACCTCATCGACAGGCACCGACAGCTCCTGCGCCACCATCTGCCGCAGCACCGTGTGCGAGCCGGTGCCAGTGTCCCAGAAAGCCATGTGCAGCGTCGGGCAGCCCGACGAGTTCATGCTGATTTTTGCCGCAAATCGTCCTACGCCCTGGGACAGGTCGGTGATCGCCAGCCCGCGCCCGGTCAGCACAGATGTCTCTCCACGGCGGGCGCCCACAAGGGGCGCCCCTACCGGAGCGGAGCCGGATAGGGGATTGTTCCAGCCCACAGCGTCGGCGGCGCGCCGCAGCGTTTCATCGGCGCGGATGTCCTGCCAGACGTGGCCGACGGGCGAGGCGTCACCGTTCCGCAGCAGGTTTTTCTGCCGGAATTCATAGGGGTCCATACCCAGCTCGCGGGCGATGAGGTCGGTATGCGCCTCGACAGCGAACACCACTTGCGGCTTGGCCGGGCTGCGCATGTGGCCCTTGGGCACGTTGTTGGTGTAGACCATATAGCTGTCGATGCGGGCGTGGGGGATGCGGTAGACGCCGCAGAGGTGGTCGGCGCCGCGCAGGTAGACCGTCGGCTTGAACGCGCCATAGCCGCCGCTGTCGAACACCACCCTCGCCTGCCGCGCCGTCAGCGTGCCGTCGCGCTTGACGCCGCTGCGGATGGTCATGGTGGCTGGGTGCCGCGGGTTGGCCGCCATCAGTTCCTGGATGTAGTCCATCACCATTTTGACCGGGCGGCCAGAGTGCAGCGAAAGGTAGTAGCACAGCGGCGCGTCCATGAACGACCCCTTGCCGCCGAAGTCGCCGCCGATGCTGCACGGGTGCATTACGATGCGCTCTTCATCCATGCCCCAGACGGCGGCCAGTTGCTCGCGCAGGGCGTAAGGATCCTTGTTGTTGATCCACAATTGAACTTGCCCCGACTCATCCGCGCTGACCACGCAGGCGTGGGGCTCGATGTAGGCTTGGTGCATGAGCTGGGCGTTGAACGTGTGCTCAAACACTAAATCGGCCTCGGCGAACCCCTGATCCACCTCGCCCTGTCCCCAAGTGATGTGGGCGAACACGTTGTTGATGTCCGACTCGGGCTGCGGCAGCCCCTCGTATGCAGACAAGTCAGGGTGCAGCGTCGGCGCGTCCGGCTCCATGGCCTCGTGGGCGTCGAAGACTGCATCCAACTCCTCGTACTCCACGTCGATGAGCAGCAGCGCCTCCTCGGCTGCCGCCTCGGTCTCGGCAGCGACGGCGGCCACCTTTTCGCCGACGAAACGCACCACGTCCCGGGCCAGCACCGGCATATCCCGCAGCCGCCGGCCCACCAGCGAGTCGGGCAGGTCGGCGGCGGTGATGACCGCGTGGACGCCGGGAACGGCCTTTGCCTGCTCCGTGTCGATGCTGACAATGCGGGCGTGAGGGAACGGCGAGCGCAGCGCCTTGCCCCACAGCATCCCCGGCAGGGACACGTCGGCGGCATAGACGGACTTGCCCGTGACCTTGTTCGGCCCCTCGCCGCGAACGACGGACTGGCCGATGGCGCGCGTTGTCGTAGTCATATCTACCCTCAATGCCCTTGCCGCAAATTAACTCGACCGGCCGGGCAGTATCCTGCCGGTGCCGGGCGTCAGGTCCCAGTCCTCTTCCTGCAAGCCCCGCAGGTAGTCGATCTGGCCGTGGTGGTTGTTCTTGTGGACGATCACGTGCCGCAGCGAGTCGCTCACGGTCTCCAGCCGGTCGCCGAATTCCATCGAGCCGTCAAGTTGCGAGTCACTCAGCGTCTCAAGAAAACGGATCGTGCGACTGTTCACTGCTTGGGCGTAGGCAATCAGCACGTCCGGACCCGGGATGGCCAAGCTGCGCAGCCCCAGCCGGTCGCCGGGGTCGGGCGCAGTTTCCGGCTGGCCGAAACGTTCGAACCACCCGCCCGACACCCACAAGTCGCGTTCATACTCGCCCTGCCGTCCGGCGGTGCGGCTGATGCGGCCGTCCTCGTTGCGGGCCACGTGCCACAGGATAAAGCCGATGTTGTTGGATGTCGGCCCGGGCCGCCACGCCATCTGCTCCCCGGTCAGGCCGTCGCAGGTCGCCATCAGCCTGAGATGCGTTTGCGCCAGGCAATCCGAGATGAATTGAACGGTGTTCATGAGGGCGCTCTGTTCTCCACTTATATTTTCCTGCGTCCGTCCCTAACGTTACAGGCTCCGCCCGTGCAGTCGCTCCCGTAGATTTCCCGTCGTCATAAGAAATCTGGCGAATGGGCGTGGCGTGTTGTTGTGGAGATGATACAACTGGTACCAATTGTCGGCCACCAACTGGATCAAGTCCTCAACAGGCTGCTGACCGGAAGTGAGAAACACCACGCCCAGATTGTTGTCTATAATCGCTTGTTTCTCGTCGGGGTCATCCAGCATCGATATGTCTCGAGTCAATATTAGCGAATCTTCTATCTGCCCTGCACCGGGCAACCATTGTAGGTCAGGTCTCCTTAGCCAACCCAACATGTGAAACGAACGGACGTCGTGACCGATTCGTCGGAGAGCTTCCGTTACTTGGGGACTGATATTTTCATCGCAGAGTAAGATCAAGAGGCTATCTGTAGAGCATACCGAAGAGCTGCCTCAACGTCGTGGGTAGAAATATCAAAGTCGCGAGCCAGTGCCTCGACAGACTCCCCACCCGCAAAATAGTCGCTGATGTCGACCACTCGCAGTCGTCTGCCCTTGATTGCCGGCTGCCCTCCGGCGCGTCTGGGGTCTAAGGCCAAGGAACCGTCTTTCCCAAATGGAAGCCATCTCGACGCAAAGCCTTCCTCGTAGTCGAGTTGGCCCAGCGTCTTGAGCGCTTGATCCGGCAATTGCCCCTTGTACGCCAGCAAATTCTCGTGGGCGAATGGGAAATGCGTTCCCCATTCTGCAACGAGGCGCTCGTGAAAGTTGCGGACTTCGCTGTAGCTTGCGTGTTGACCAGCCCTGATCTTTCCCGCTACCAGAACTTCGATGAACTCAAGAAAGGAGAGCCGCGTCAGATTGGTCCAGGGCCTGCCCATGCCGTCTTGCCAAGGAGGTTTCAAGTCCAGAATCCAAGTAGGGTAGTCCTGTAGCCACCTCTTGATGGAGTCGGCAGGGACTCCCGTCAAACGGTGGGCCTCGCCAATCCCGTATTTGGGGTTGACGCGCCAGGAACCCAGCCGTTCTAACGTATCCAGCATATTCGCCTCGCTCCGGCCCTCTCCCAACCCGGGAGAGGGCGTTGCGGTCCGGTTGTCGTTGAGGGTGTTCACGGCGCCGCCCCTAGTAATACACCGCTGCGCCGGTTCCGCCGCCCGCCGCGATGACCTCGCCGGTTACGGACCAGGCCTTGTCCGATGCCAGGTAGCAGGTCAGGTAGCCGATCTCGGAGGCGTCCACCATCCGGCAGATGTGGTTGCCGCGCGGCGAGTCGGGCGCAAAGTCGTGGGCCTCCGCCTCCTCGACGCTGACGCCCAACTGCGCGGCCCGCGCCTCCAGCAGCCCCGGCGTGCGCTCGGTGCGGGTGGTGCCCGGGTGGATGCAGTTGACCGTGATGCCGAACCGGCCCAACTGCATGGCCAGGGTCTTGGTCAGGTGCACCATGGACACGTTGCGTGCGCCGCCGCTCAGGTTGCCGGCGGTGCGGCCATTGCCGCCGCTGATGTTGATGATGCGCCCCCAGCCCTGCTCCTTGATATGCGGGATGGCTGCCCGCGCGCAGCGCAGCGCCCCGACGTACTTGACGTCGAAATCGCTGATTAGGGAGTCCTCGTTGACCGTGTCGATGGGGCCGGTAGCATCCGCCGAGCCGCCGGGCAGCGATGCGCTGTTGACCAGGATATGCAGCCCACCCAGCCGCTGGGCCGCCTCGTTGACTGCCGCGTCCACCTGCTCGCTGTTGGTGGCGTCCATGGCGAGGGGAATGATGTTGCGTCCGGTGGCCTCGGCGATTTCCGCGGCCGCCTGTTCCAAATCCGCCATGGTGCGCGAGGCGATGGCCACGTCGCAGCCCTCCCGCGCCAGCTCCAGGGCGATGGCCTTGCCGATGCCGCGGCTGGCGCCTCCGACAAACGCTTTCTTGCCTGCTAGTCCAAAGTCCATTGCTACACCTCTATCTGTTGGGGAAATAGGATTGCGGGGCGGGAGGCGGCGGCGCGTCGGCCGGGGCATTCTCCAGCCAGTCCTCGGCGATGAGTTCCGTGACGCCGCTGTCCAGCGTCACGTAATAAACGTTCGGTATGCCCGGCTCCAGGGCAATCTTGGTGTCGGACCAGTCGTCGGTCATCTGCGGCGCGATTACTCCCAGCAGGCCGCGGGAACTCTCAGACGGCTGCCGGTGCTTGCCGCCGCCCCGACGGCGTATGACGACGCGCTGGTCAACGTGAAACCGATAGGGAGATACCATGTGCTGCTGGCTCCTAATTGCGATGACACAAGGATTATATCTGAATCGGGATAGGAGTTACGCAGTTGGGCAAAAATTCCCTCCCCCTTGAGGGGGAGGGTTAGGGTGGGGGTGAAAGCCTCGGCCATTTCGATTTTTGTCTGAATCAGGATTTACAGGATCAAAGGATTTTCAGGATAAACGCCCCAATCCTGAGCATCCCTGCATCCTGTAAATCCTGATTCAGACAAAACCGGGCGCCCGGCGGTGTCTGATGCGTGGACTTTCATCCTCACCCCAACCCTCTCCCTCAAGGGAGAGGGAGAAATTACGATACCTTGATGCAGCAGAGTTCAGCGCAGGGCACGAAAGAAAGCCCGGATGTCCTCGGCCAGCAGCTCCGGCTGTTCCATGGCGGCGAAGTGGCCGCCGCGGGGCATCTCGGTCCACCGATGCACGTTGTGGGTGCGCTCGGCCCACTCGCGGGGCGGGCGGTTGATCTCCACCGGGAACACCGCGACGGCGCACGGTGCCTCCACCCGCTCGCCGGGCTGGAACCGCCAGTTGTCGACGCGGTTTTCGTAGTAGTGGCGCACCGATGACGGGCCGCTCTGCGTCACCCAGTACAACATGATGTTGGTCAGCAGGTCGTCGCGGGAATAGCTGTTTTCCGGGTTGCCGCCGCAGTCGGACCAGGTGCGGAACTTTTCCATGATCCACGCCGCCAGTCCCACTGGCGAGTCGTTCAGGCCGTAGCCCAGCGTCTGCGGCTTGGTGCGCTGGATGTGGAAATAGCCGCCCTCGTCCTCGAACCACTGGCGGGCCTGGCGCAGAAAGTCCTGCTCGGCCTCGGTCAGCGGCGGGTCGGGTTCCCCGCGAAAAGCAGGGACGCCGGTCATCAGGTTCAGATGCACGCCAGCCACCGACTTGGGAAAGTCAAAACCCAGCCGCGAGCTGATCATCCCGCCCCAGTCGCCGCCCTGCGCCCCGAATCGTGAGTAGCCCAAGCCCTCGGTCATCAGCTTGTGCCACATCCCGGCGATGCGGATGTTGCTCATGCCCCGGTCGACTGGCTTGTCCGAGAACCCGTACCCCGGCAGCGACGGCACAACGACATCGAACGAATCCGCCGGGTCGCCGCCGTAGGCCGCCGGGTCGGTCAGCATCGGGATAATCCGCAGCATCTCCACGATGGAGCCGGGCCAGCCGTGGGAGACAATCAGCGGGAACGGGTCCGGCCCCTTGCCTAGCTCGTGAATGAAATGGATGCCAAGACCGTCAACATCCGCCCGGAAATGCCGGAATTCGTTGAGCGCCCGTTCCTGCGCCCGCCAGTCGTACTCGGTCTGCCAGTAGTCCACCAGCTCGCGCAGGTAGGCCGGGTTCGTGCCGTAGTCCCATCCGACGCCGGGAATCTCATCCGGCCAGCGCGTATCGGCCAGCCGGGCCGCGAGATCGTCAAGCACGGATTGGGGGACATCTATGGTGAAGGGTTGGATTTCCACTATTTACCTCTGAACCTGGAGAATTGGATTGAGATGATTGACACGATAAGGATATAGCCGTATATTGCTAGTAGAGAAATTTCCATCCCAAAGGTTAGCGAAACTCGTTCGTGGTGAGCTTGTCGAACCATGAACGGGTTTTTTTGCTGTCCGTCGGCCTGCTGGCCGCCGTTCAACCGCTTGTCCTGAGCTTGTCGAAGGACAGGCGGTTTGCTTTTGGGGAATGCACCCTCACAAATCATCTGGCACAGGAGGCAAAAATGGATGCTCGATGGGACGCAGTAACGGTAGCCAACCTTCGGAACGATCACGGTGGTCGAAGGCCGACAAGGGAAGAGTTCGCCCGCATTTACAGCCTGGCTTACGATATCTGGATCAGCACCAGTTTCACTTACGAAGACCTGGGTAAAATGATGTGTCCACTCACGGACGTCAAGAGGGCCGCAAGCCGTGTTTGGCAATGGGTTCAAAAGGGGTCGCTGAGAAATCCAGCGGCCCGTCCCTACTCGTTCCCTGTGAACCTGTCGTAGGCCAGACGGAACACCCCCACCCTAGCCCTCCCCCTCAGGGGGAGGGAATTACGGGTTACGCCGTAAAGCCTGAATCTCTGCGCCATTGCAGGTAGTCGGCGAGGGCGCTCCGCAGGTCGTAGTCCGGCTGCCAGCCCAGGTCCTGGCGCAGGCGGTGGCCTGACAGCGGCCCCCGCGACGGCACCGACGCCCGCGCCCTGGCCGCCGCCCCCTCGGCGACGGCTGCCGGGGCCGGGCTGCCGGGGGCCAGTTCCGACAACGTGTCCAGTATCTCGCGGTAGGTAATCCACGGCCCGGCGGTCAGGTTGTACAGGTCGTGGGGCAGTTCAGGCGCGTCGAGGACGGCTATCAGGCCGCGGGCGGTATCCACGGAGTAGGTGTAATCGCGTCCCTCCTCCGGGTCGAAGGATTCCGTCTGCACCTGTAGTGGCTCTCCCCGGGCTATCTGTCCGGTCCACTGGTACAGCGCCGACATCACCGCGCGGTGGCCGGTGACCCGCTCCATGGGGCCATAGGGCGTGCTCAGCCGGACGCTGACGGTCGAGAACCCGTGCAACTGGCCGTAGCGCCGCGTGATTAGCTCTCCGGCGTACTTGGTGATGCCGTACATGGAGTCCGGCGACACCGGCATTTCCTCGCTGTAGGTCTGGTCGGTGCCTGCCGCAACCCCGTAGGCAGCGCCGGAACTCACGTAGAGGAACCGCTGCACCGACGCAATGCGCGCCAGTTCCAGCACGTTGGCCAGTCCCTCGATGTTGATGCCCACCACGTCGCGGCCCCGCTCCACCTCCAGCGCGTGCTGGTTCACGGTGTAGGTTACGGCGTGGATTATCTTGTCGATGCTATGGGAGGCGGCCAGCGCGGAAACCGCCGCCGAGTCCCGAACGTCTCCCTGCACGAAAGTGATGCGGCGCTCCCACTCGGACACGAAACGCCGCACCAGATCGTCGGCGGGAGCGACGTCATAGCTGACCACGTCGTGTCCGGCGCGGGCCAGCTCCCGAACGATGTTGGCTCCCACGAACCCGGTGCCCCCTGTAACCAGCGTTGCCATACCAGCGGCCTCCAACACTCGACTTGCCATCCGCCGCAATTGTAGCATCGCCTATGGTCTGCTTTGACGCCCGGCCACAGTCTTTGTCTGAATCAGGATGAACAGGATTTGAGGATTTTCAGGATAGGATTCACGCAGTTGGGGATTTCACCCCCACCCAGTAGGGGCGCACAGCCGTGCGCCCGTGTCTGCGCAGGAGAGAATTGTGCTGGACCGGGGCCAGGGCGCACGGCTGTGCGCCCCTACACGGGAATACCAACACACGTTGAGAATACCGCAGCGCATACCGACTTGACAGCAGTCGCCTTGCCGCCATACGATTCTAGGTAAGGCGCGAACGTTTTCTGGTTCGAGACGCCCGCCGTGGGGACATAGCTCAATTGGGAGAGCGCGGCGTTCGCAATGCCGAGGTTGGGGGTTCGATCCCCCCTGTCTCCACCAATCCACCGGAACCGCTTTCACTGGCCCCTGTAGCTCAGAGGATAGAGCGGCAGCGTCCTAAGTTGCGCGTCGGGGGTTCGAGTCCCTCCAGGGGTACCACCTCCTCTCCATCAATTGAGTCCGCATAGTGGTATTCTCAACGTGTGTTGGTATTCCCATGTAGGGGCGCACAGCCGTGCGCCCTGGCCCCCGGTTCCGGCACAATTCTGTCCTGCGCAGACACGGGCGCACGGCTGTGCGCCCCTACGCGGCGGGGCCAAGCAGACAAATCGCGTCCAATACCAACACACGTTGAGAATACCCGCATGGCGCCGTCGCCCTCCGTTCTTGCAGGAAAGAGGGGACGCCCTCACCCTAACCCTCTCCCGGAGGGAGAGGGGATTTTTGAGATAGTAATTTAGCCCGCAAGGGCCGTGCCTCATGGAGCCTCAAGGTCACCCGGCTGGCCCTGCATCTGTTATATTCCGCTAAATTCGGCGCAACGGACTCGTGTGCCTTTATTGACCCATGCCCGGCCCCAGCGGGCCCGCAGGAGGAGCCATGAAAACCGGATTGTTCCTCGAATTCCCCGCCCTCGATGACGTTACCGATCAGGAGGCCTTTCAGGAGGGGTTCCGGATGGCGGAGGAGGCCGAGCGGATGGGGGTGGAGTCGGTCTGGCTCGCCGAGTATCACTTCATACCGTTCAGCGTCCTGTCTGCGCCCGTGATGGTGGCCACGGCCATCGCCAGCCGAACGCAGGCGATACGCATCGGGCTGGGCGTGCTGCTGCTGCCGCTGGGCAATCCCATCCGCATCGCCGAGGAGATCGCCACGCTGGACCACATTAGCCAGGGGAGGCTGGACGTTGGAATTGGCCGGGGCACGTTCCCCGAGCATCACGATGCGTTCCTTTCGCCTTATCCAGAGAGCCGGGGCAGGTTCGAGGAATACCTGGAGATAATCCTCAAGGCGTGGAGCACCGAGCAGTTTTCCTTTGAGGGAGAGCACTACAAGTGCTACGACCTGGCCGTCCGCCCCAAGCCCTACCAAAAACCCCACCCCCCGGTAAGAGTGGGCATCACATCCGCCGAAACTTTCCCCATCATCGGGCGGATGGGATACCCCATATTCGTCAACCCGTCGCGGGTCTTTGCGCTTTCCGACATGGCCGAGCACGTCCGGGCATACAAAAAGGCGTGGAAAGAGGCGGGCCACCCGGGGGAGGGCAACGTGGGCATCCGCCTCCCGGTGTACCTGGCGGAAACCGCTGAGCAGGCATACGAGGAACCCAAGGAAAGCACTCTAACCCAGGTGCAGAGCCTCGGCCTGAGAGTGGCGGCCAGCGCCGCCAGGGAGGGAACCACCGGCGACTGGCAGGCGGAGTCCGACCGGATCCTGGCCATGGACTACGACGACTGGCTCCGCGACAAGGTGGTTTACGGAACGCCCGACGCAGTGCTGGACCGGCTGCTGCAACTGACCGAGGAGTTGCAACTGTCCCATATAGTGTTCGAGAACAACCTGGGGCGGCGCATTCCCTACGATTTGCAAATGAAATCGCTGGGGCTGCTCATGGACCGCGTGGTGCCGCACCTGCCGTAAGCGGCGTGGGAATTGACCGGCGCGCGCACCCGGCGGCGAGAGGCGTCCGGGCCGGAACCGTTGCCGCCCGGCCGAATCGTTGCCGCATTGTTCAATGAACCGCTGAATTGTATTATACTAATCAGGGCTTGCGCGAGACGGCGGGTCAAGCAGGACGCCGCCGGTGCGCAGGCGCGCCTGTCGCTCAATTGATAAAGACGACAAAAGAGACCTATCAGGTGGGGGAAATATGGAAGTCAACGCAGCAAGGGATGGCGCAACTCTGATTGCCAGGACCGATGGCCGGGTCGACGGCACTAACGCCACCGAATTCCAGGACGCGCTGAAAAACGTCATTTCGCCTGATGACAAGGCAGTGATTCTGGATTTCGAGGACCTTTCGTACATCAGCAGCGCGGGACTGCGGGTGATCCTGCTGACCGCCAAGGATATGCGCACCGCTAACGTGAAATTCGCCGTGTGCTCGCTTTCCCAGTCGGTTAGGGACGTGTTCACCATCAGCGGGTTCGACCAGATTATCGACATCCACGACGACCAGCAGACTGCACTGAGCGCGGTTGGCGGCTAGTTTCCCGCAAACTTGCCGGGAACACGGGGAGGAATTCTAGGGAGAGGCCCGGAACACATGGCCACGTCCGCTCGGGAAGCGTCCTCAGACGCTTATAAGATTCTGGTGGTTGATGATGAGCCCGACCTTGAGCCGCTGATCCTGCAAAGGATGAGACGGAATATCAGGGCCGGGAGATATGAGTTTGTCTTCGCTCACAACGGGATCGAGGCCCTCGACGTCCTCAGGAGCGACGGCGACATTGACATGGTCGTCTCCGACATAAACATGCCGCAAATGGACGGCCTTACCCTGCTGGAGCAGATTCCCAAGGTGGACCCCAATATTCGCTCCGTAATCGTCTCGGCTTACGGCGATATGCGAAACATACGCACCGCCATGAATCGCGGCGCGTTCGATTTCGTCACCAAGCCGCTGGACTTTGAAGACCTCCAGATTACCATCGAGCGAACCCTCACCCACATGGCCGAGTGGAAGGAGGCGCTGCAATCCCGCGACAAGCTGGTGGCTTTGCAGAACGAGCTGGACGTCGCCAGCAAGATTCAGCAGGGCATATTGCCGGCCAGCTTTCCCGTGGGCGACGGCTTTGAGGTCTACGGAAACATGGACCCGGCCCGCAACGTTGGCGGCGACTTTTTCGACGTAATCGTGCTGGAGAATGACCGCTTGGCGCTGGCGGTGGCGGACGTATCGGACAAGGGCGTTCCCGCCGCCCTGTTCATGATGTCCAGCCGCACCTTGCTTAAAGGCGCGGCCATCGGCCGGGGCGCGCCGGGCGACGTGCTGTCCGAGGTCAACGACCTGCTGACCGAAGACAACGAGGCGTTCATGTTCGTGACCGTTCTCTACGCAGTGTTCGATCCGCATTCGGGCGACCTGACCTACGCCAACGGCGGCCACAACAACCCCTTGCTGGTTCACGCCGACGGCACATCCGAGGAACTTCCGCATACCGGGGGCATTGCGCTGGGCGTCATGCCCGGCCTGGAATATAAGGAATCCTCCATAACCCTGGCCAAGGGAGATGCGCTGATCCTTTACACGGACGGCGTATCCGAGGCAATGAATTCCGAGGGCGAGGAATTTGGAATGGACCGCCTCAGGGATATCTTTGTCCAACACCCTCTTACCTCGGCCCGGGAAACCAACGAGGCGATCTTGCAGGCAGTGCACGATTTTGCGGGGGATACGGCCCAGTCCGACGACGTCACCTGCCTGGTGCTGCAACGTCTCGGAGGCTAACGTTGAGTGAGACAGTTCACATCAAGATAGGGCCGGACTCCGAGGTCAGCAACTCAGACAACCTGCTGTACATCCAGGGAGAGGTCGAGGAACTGGGTGTGCGCGAGGAGTGGCCGGACAGCCTGGTATTCAAAGTGAACCTCGTGCTTGAGGAACTGGGCCTGAACGTCCTTTCCTACGGCGGCGGCGATACCGACAGAGGCCCCGAACTGGATATCCTGCTCATTTCCGGGGATGACTCTCTGACCATCGAGGTTTCGGACGACGGACTGCCATTCAATCCCTTGGAGGACGCCACCGAACCGGATGTGGAAGCTATGCTCGACGAGCGCCCCATCGGCGGGCTGGGGGTGCATCTGGTACGCACCCTGATGGACGACCTCCACTACGAGCGGGTCAATGGCAGGAACCATATCAAGATGGTCACTAAGAAGGCGTGATCCTGAGGGGGATACTGTCGGCCAGGGCCGTAAACGTCTTCTGATTTGCGCTGTCCGGAGCGCCTGCTGAGGGCGTTTTGTTTAATTCTGCGAACCAGGACAGCCGTTTGTGAATAGAGCCAACAGGAGACCGCCGTGGATGTACCGGCTTAAGGAAACCCCCCGCAAGGGCGCTCTGTTGCGGCGCTCCCGCCTCTGGTGCTGCGCCTCCGCACTGTTACTGATTCTCGCCGTGGCGGCCTGCGGCGCGGATCCCCAACCCACGGCAACTGTCCTCCCTTCTCCGGCTGCCAATGGCCAGCAGCCTACCGCAACCGTGCCGGCTCTCACGGAAGGGGACAGCGGCATTACCGGCGATAGCGTGCTGTTCGGCCAGTCGGCTGCCTTTAGCGGCCCGGCCCGGGAACTGGGCATCAACATGCGCCTGGGCATTGAGGCGGCCTTTTCCGAGGTCAACCGCAACGGCGGCGTTCACGGAAGGCAGTTGTTGCTCTCTTACCTCGACGACACCTACGAGCCGGAGCTTGCCGCCACCAACACCAGGGAACTCATCAGGAGCCAAGGAGTGTTTGCCCTGATCGGAGAGGTGGGCACTCCCACCTCGCGTTCCGCAACTCCGGTCGCCGCCGATGAAAACACCCCCTTTATCGCTCCCTTTACCGGAGCGGAGTTCCTGAGAGACGACTACTGGTCCAACATCATCAACCTCCGCGCCTCATACAATCAGGAAACCGAGGAAATGGTGGAAAGGTTCACCAAAGACCTTGGAATCGAACGAATCGGCGTGCTCTACCAGGACGATTCCTTTGGGCGCGCCGGTTACAACGGCGCGCTGGCGGCCCTCCAGCGGCGGGATATGCAGCCCGTTGCGGTGGGGTTGTATCCTCGAAACACCACGGCAGTAAAGACGGCCCTCCTGGACTTGAGCAAGGGCAAACCGGAAGGAATCATCATGGTGGGCGCCTATGAGCCCATCGGCACGTTCATCCAGTGGGCGAGGGAGACGGGCCTGGTGAGCGCCGAGTTCATCACCATTTCTTTCGTCGGCTCCAATGCTCTGGCCCGCCACTTGGGGCCGGACGGCGCGGGGGTATTCGTCACCCAGGTGGTGCCTTTCCCCGAGGACGATTCGTTGCCCATTGTCGCCTCCTACCAGGAGGCCCTTGCGGAATTCGACCCTGACGCCGAACCGGGGTTCGTGTCCCTGGAGGGCTACCTGGCTGGCCGGCTTGCCATCGCGGGGCTGGAGCGCTGCGGGCGGGACGTCACCCGCGACTGCTTTATGGAGAGCATCCTTGGCGCCGGGGATTTCGAGATTGACGGCTTTCCCTTGAGCTATTCGGGCTACCCTGAGGACAATCAAGGCTCCGACACCGTGTTTCTCACGGTAATCGGAGACGACGGCAAGTATTATCCAATCGAGAATTTGCGGGATACTGCCCGCTGACCTTTGCCGCCCGTTTAATTTCCGGGCGCCCAATCCAAACTTCGCGGGACGCTGACTATGGACTTGCTCAAACGCCTATTGGCGCTCCGTTTCCGTATCTCCACCCAGCTGTTCGCCGCGTTTGGCGTGGCCGTCGCTCTGACCGTGGCTGCCAGCCTCATCGGCTGGTTCAGCTTCGACCGTGTCGGAGCGGCGCAGGCCGAGGTGAACGAAAACAGCATTCCGGGCATGGAGGCTGCCTTCGGCATTGCCGAATACAGCACCGCCCTGGGCGCAGCCGCTCCGCGCCTGGCGACAGCCTCCACCGATGACGAAGTGGACGAAGTTTGGGAACAGATCACCGACACAAAGGATGAGTTTCAGGTTCACCTGAGCGGTCTGGAGGAGGTAGACAGGGAACGCTCCCGCACCGTCAGAATTTACTCCGAGGCGCTGGAGACCTACATCGAGACCATTCGAGGAACCAGGGAAGTTGCCTTTTCACTGAACGAAAAGTCTGATGACCTGCTGGATGAGATGGTGGGGTTGCGGTCGGAACTGGAGTCGGTCCTGATTCCCGCCGTGGACGATGAACTGTTCTACATCATGACCGGCAGGACCGAGTTGGGAGGACTGGCGGACGCTTATGCCGTACACTTCTCTGAGGATGAATTAGTCAATTACCGCCACCTTCTGTCCCTGCAAGCCGACACCAATATCGCCCTGCAGCAGATGTCCTCGGTTTTCAGCATATTCGACCCCACCTTGGTGGAAGCGCAGGAGGAGAGGTTCGAATCCTCCATCGCCTCCATCCAGCGAAACTTGGAATCGTTGAACAACGAAGAGCTGGAGGCGCAACTGACACCCCTGTATGAACAGTTGCGTGAATTGGGGCTTTCCCGGGACGGAATATTTCTGGTTTTGCATTCCAAACTCCTCTTGGAGGAGGAACAGGCCGTGCTGCTCGACCTCAGCCGACAGCAGACCATCAGTCTGTCCGCGGTGGTCGATGAACTGGTGGTATCCGCCGCCGACTCAGCCGAGCAGGCAGCGGATTCGTCGTCGCAGGCGATCACCACCGGCAGCACCCTCCTGCTGGCCATCAGCGTCGTCAGCGTAATCACCGCCCTGCTTATCAGTTGGCTCTTCGTTGGCCGGGTTCTGCTGCGCCGCATCAACATCCTTTCGGCCAGGATGCGGCTCATGGCCGCCGGTCAGCTCGACGAGGAGGTTGAGGTCATAGGCCACGACGAATTGGCGGAGATGGCGGCGGCGCTGGAGGTTTTCCGGCACAATTCCCAAGAGGCCCTCCGCCTGAACCTGGTCGAGGAACTGAACACCGAACTGGAAGGCAAGAATACCGAACTGGAGACCGTGCTCACCGAGCTGGAAGGGAAAAACACGGAGCTTGAGAGCGTGTTGAGCGATCTCCAGACTGCGCAGGACCAGATCGTGATGCGGGAAAAGCTGGCGGCCCTCGGTGAGGTGACTGCCGGCGTTGCTCACGAGATCCGAAACCCGCTGAATTTCGTCAAGAATTTCTCCGAGCTTTCGGAGGAACTCCTCGAGGAGATGCGCGAGGCCATAGACGAGGGCGGCGACAACCTCGACGTCTCGCTCATAACGGACATTTCCAAAGACCTTGTGGAAAACCTGGAGCGCATCAGGCACCACGGCGACCGGGCGAACCGCATCGTCAACGACATGCTGCTGATGGGGCGGGGATCGAGCAACTGGCAGTCAATCGAACTGAACACCCTGCTGGTCGAGCACGCCATGCTGGCATACCACAGCGCACGCGCGACGGATAACGATTTCCAGCTCACCATTGAGCAGAACCTCGACGAGGACATAGGCGCCGTCGAGGCCATTCCCCAGGATCTGGGCCGCACTTTCCTGAACATCGTGGGCAACGCTTGCCAGGCCACCGACGAGAAGCGCCGTAAACTGGCCGCCGAGGGCGTGGGGTTCGAGGGCTATGCCCCGACGGTCTCGCTATACACCAGGGGCATGGATGACGAGGTGGAGATACGAATTCGCGATAACGGCCCCGGCATTCCCCAGGACGTTATAGAAAAGATATTCAATCCCTTTTTCACCACCAAGCCGACCAACCAGGGCACGGGCCTTGGCCTGGCGATTACCAGCGACATCGTCCGCCAGCACGGCGGCACCATCGAGGTGGAGTCGGAGCCGGACCAGTACACCCAGATGACGATCACCATCCCCAGAACTCCCCCGTCGGAGGTGGTGCAAGACACAGGCCAGGTGGCCGCGCCGGACGAGACCGACACGGCCACCGTCGCCACGTAGCGTGAGCGTGGCCTGAAATCCACCGGGGAGACGCCCCCACCCTAACCCTCCCCCGGAGGGAGAGGGAACCATACAATGGGTTGATGATCAATTCTCCCTCCCCCGGAGGGAGAGGGAATCATACAATGGGTTTATGCTCAATTCTCCCTCCCCCGGAGGGAGAGGGAATCATACAATGGGTTTATGCTCAATTCTCCCTCCCCCGGAGGGAGAGGGAATCATACAATGGGTTTATGCTCAATTCTCCCTCTCCCTTGAGGGAGAGGGTTGGGGTGAGGGTGAAATCGCTGGCATCAGCAACTTTGCATACACCGGGGAGACGCCCCCACCCTAACCCTCCCCCGGAGGGAGAGGGAACCTTATAATTGGGTTAATGATTGCCTTACCCGATGTGGTATAAAGGTACTCTCAGGAACCGGAAGTATGGCGATGCCAGTGACGCATCCAAGGCAAATCCGGCGCAAGTTGAGCTGAAGCAGTGAGCTTCGACAGTTACCAGCTAGACTCCGCAGTTTACGACGAGATGTTCCTGCCCGACGGCGCGCCGCGGGAGCATGCCCGGCCGCTTTTCGACGCGCTGTCCCGGATGTCCGGCGACGAACTGGCCAGCGTCCAGGGCCGGGTCAACCGCACCTTCTCGCGCGAGAGCATCTCTTTCACCGTGTACGGCGATGCCGAGGCCGAGGAACGGATTATCCCGGTTGACCCCATCCCGCGCGTGATGACCGCCGCGGACTGGAGTGGATTGTCCGAGGGACTGACGCAGCGGGTGAGGGCCCTGAACTTTTTCCTCCAGGATGTTTACGCCGAGGGGCGGATCATCGACGACGGCGTCATTCCCGGAGATATGGTCAAGGGCTGCCCGCAATACCGGCCCGAGATGCAGGACTTTTCTCCTCCCCACGGCACCTGGGTGGCCGTATGCGGCACCGACGTGGTGCGCACCAATGACGGGTTTCACGTGCTGGAGGACAACCTGCGCGTTCCGTCAGGCGTCTCCTACATGATCGCCAACCGCAAGTCCGCCAAGGCCAGCCTGCCGCGCCTCTATCGCAGCTCCAGGGTTCAGGAGGTGGAACAGTACGGCGCACTGCTGCGCGCCACCCTCAGCGAACTCGCCCCCGGCGGCAAAAGCGATCCGGTCATCGCCCTGCTTTCGCCGGGCGTCTACAACTCCGCCTACTACGAGCACATGTTCCTGGCGAGGGAAATTGACGCGGAACTGGTCGAGGGGCAAGACCTTGCAGTGCGGAACGGCATCGTCTACATGCGAACCACCGACGGACTGCGCCAGGTAGACGTGATCTACCGCCGGGTTGACGACGATTTTCTTGACCCGCTGGTCTTCCGTCCCGACTCGCTGCTTGGAGTGCGGGGGCTCATCGACGCCGCCCAGCTTGGCAACGTGACCCTGGCCAACGCGCCAGGCACCGGGGTGGCTGACGACAAGAGCGTCTACGCCTACGTGCCGGACATGATTCGCTACTACTTGGGGCAGGAACCGCTGCTGCATAATGTCGAAACCTACCTGTGTCGGCGCCCCCAGGACCTCGAATACACCTTGGATAACCTGGCCAACCTGGTCGTCAAGAGGGTGGGAGAGTCCGGCGGCTACGGCATGATCATCGGGCCGCACGCCACGCAGCAGGAACGGGACGACTACGCCAGGGTGCTGCGCGCCGACCCGGCGGGGTTCATCGCGCAGCCGGTGCTCGACCTGTCCCGCTCCCCGTGCCTCGTTGACGGCGGGTTTGAACCGAGGCACGTTGACCTGCGGCCTTTCATTCTCACTGGCCGTCAAACGCGGCTGGTGCCCGGGGCATTCTGCCGCGTGGCCCTGCGCCGGGGCAGCCTGGTCGTGAACTCCAGCCAGGGCGGCGGCGGCAAGGACGTGTGGGTGTTGCAGGATGACGACGAGGATACCCAAAGTCAGGTACAAGCATCCTGATCCAGGTAGAACTTACGCAGTTGAATAGAATCTCTCCCGTCATTCCTGCGAAAGCAGGAATCCAGGGGGCGTAAGTCAGCGAAATCGGAAACGAAACAGAAGATTGTGTTCACTGGATTCCTGCTTTCGCAGGAATGACGGATTCTCAATTTCAAGTGCGCAACTCCACCTTGGATTCGGCTTTTCGCCTCCAGCCATCAGCAGGAGGGTCACATGCTTTCCCGACACGCACAGAGCTTGTACTGGATTGGCCGGTATCTCGAACGCGCCGGCCACCTTTGCCGCCTGCTGCGGCTACAGTCCGAGGCCTTGGTTGACCGGCCCGTCAGGGAAATTCATTTCGGCTGGAACCGCATCTACGCCAGCGTAAAGCGCGAGCCACCCGGCGGCAGCGTGGACATATTCGGCGACGAGGAATTCGCCCTCGCCGATTCCTTTGCCCTGGCTGACGACCTCACCTTTGAGCGCTCCAATCCCGACTCGGTATTTGGCTGCTTTGCCAGGGGGCGGGAAAACGCCCGCGACACCCGCCACTGCATAAGCCCCGAGGTCTGGACCAGTCTCAACGCCTCGTTCCAGCGTCTCCAGCAGCAGAACATGGCCAGCGTGTGGCGCTGGGAACCTACGC
This sequence comes from Dehalococcoidia bacterium, assembly GCA_963664375.1. Classification (GTDB taxonomy): domain Bacteria; phylum Chloroflexota; class Dehalococcoidia; order Lucifugimonadales; family UBA3495; genus VXOI01. Next base: position 3,814,180 of record OY761449.1, on the reverse strand, counting down.
AGTTCTACGACGAGACCGCGTCCGAGATAAACACTTTCGGCGGTCTTACCGAGTCCACCATGTACCACGATGAGGGCTGGAGCTTTCTCCAGTTGGGCCGATACGTGGAGCGGGTGCAGGGGGTTTCCTCGCTGCTGCTGTCGCAGGTTGACAACAGCGGCGGCGAGGACGGAGAGGCAATCGAGGCGGACTGGATTTCGCTCCTCCGCATATTCCACGCCCTTGAGGTGTACCAGCACATCCACAAGGCGGATGTCGTGCCCGACCGTGTTCTCGACCTGCTGGTTAGCGACCCCCTGCTGCCGGACTCGCTGTGCCGGTCGGTGAACCTGGCCACGGCGGAAATCGACACCATCGGCAGAGGCCCCCGGCGGCACTCCAGCCGCGCCGTGCAACGGCTGACCGGCCGGCTGTCGTCGTTGATCAGCAACGAATGGCCGGATCGCGACGACCGTGTCGAGATACTCCGGGAGGTGGACGAATACGCCTCCGAACTCCACTTCCTCGTTACCGCCGCGTACTTCGAATACCCGGTGCAGGATCGCCCGCCGGGCCAGTAGCCGGGTCAGTGGCCGGGCCAGCGTCGTTTGACAGTTCCCGCTCCCTCCGGGGGAGGGGATAATCGAAAGACCCTGCCGCGTTTACTCCGGTATTCTCAACATGTATTGGTATTCCCATGTAGGGGCGCACAGCTGTGCGCCTTGGTCCCCGGTTCCGGCGCAATTCTCTCCTGCGCAGACACGGGCGCACGGCTGTGCGCCCCTACGCGGCAGGGCCAAGCAGATAAATCGCGTTCAATACCAACACACGTTAAGAATACCTTTACTCCAGGCACGTTGAAAATGGCGTGATGTTGCGCTAAAATCGAACGTGACGCAGGAGCGTAGCTCAGTCTGGCCAGAGCGCTGGTCTCCAAAACCAGTGGTCGCGGGTTCGAATCCTGCCGCTCCTGCCACCCTCCGCTTTCAACCGGGCCCCGATAAACCGGGGCCTTTGTTGTTGCCCGGAATTCTTGCCGGGTGGTTTGAATCATTTCTCTCAACCGCATACAATTGCCGCAACGAACTTGAACCAACGACTTGCAGGGAGGCGACAATGACCAGCACACACCGCGACCCGGTACTGATTGTGGTGCAGCTGACCGGCGGCAACGACTACATGAACACGGTGGTGCCTTATGGCGACCCGCTGTACGCCGACAACCGCTCCACCGTGCGAGTCGCCGAGCAGGAAGTCCTGCCCATCGACGCCCATTACGGTTTCAACCCGGTGCTTGCTCCGCTGAAAGAGCTTTACGACGACGGACGAGTGGCCGTCATCAACGGCGTCGGCTATCCCAATCCGAACCGTTCGCATTTCCGCGCCATGGACATCTGGCACACCTGCGAACCGGAACGGATCGCTACTGAGGGCTGGCTGGGCCGCGTCATCCGCGACCTCGACCCGCAGGCCGAGAACGTGCTGACCGGCGTGAACTTTGGCCGCGGCTTGCCCCGCGCAATGGCTCTGGCCGGGGTGCCTGTGGCGTCCGTCGGCTCCCTGGAGAATCACGGGTTCCTGACTGGCATTTCCGACGAGGAGCGCCGCGCCCGTGCCCTGGACGTATTCGCCCGGATGTACTCCCCGGCCATCGGAACCGGCCCCGCCCTGGATTACCTGGGCCGGACGGGAATGGACGCGCTCAAGGGCGCGGACATACTCAGGACAGAGACCGCCGGTTATTCCTCGACGGTCGAATATGCCGAAACCCAGATTTCGCAGAATCTCCGCAGCATCGCCAAGACTCATCTGGCCGGGCTGGGCACGCGGGTGTTCTACACCGCCCAGGCGGGTTACGACACCCATTCCGGCCAGATGCCCGTGCAAACCCAACTGCTGAGCGAACTGGCGCAGGGCATCAACGACCTGTTCGCCGACCTCCGGGAACACGACGCATCCCGGGAGGCGGTCATGCTCGTTTTCACCGAGTTCGGACGCCGCGTAAAGGACAACGGCTCCGGCACCGACCACGGGTCCGGCGGAGCGGCGTTTGTCATCGGCGACGCGGTGAACGGCGGTATGCACGGAGTCTACCCGTCCCTGCAAGAGGATGCCCTGCTGGACGGCGACCTGCATTTCCAGGTCGATTTCCGCAGCGTGTATACCACCCTGGCTGAGAAATGGCTGGGGCTGGACGCCCAGCCCATAGTCGGCGGCAACTTCGAGAAGCTGGACTTGGTATAAGCCCAGTATTTCGTCGACACCCTGCGAAGAGGCTCAAATCGGTCGTCTTCTAGCCTGCGTCTCTAATATCTTGGACTGCATATTGCGTCAATCGGTTTGAGAAAGGATATGGCATCGAGAGCGGACTTAATCGAAGAGATACTCACCGCAAATGGCGGGCGGATGCGGGTCGCGGAGATAACCAGGGCGCTTGCAGCACGAGAGAATTCCGACACAGGTCTGCTCCGCAGGAATGCTGCTGTTCCAGCGACAGTACGGCAAGATAACTCCACTAGGATAAAAAGAGGACAGGCCAAGCGATTCCGTAGTTACGAGTCAAGCGGCCAAGGAGACGAAGAACGGGGTTTCGTTTCATTGGTGCGTATACAAGGCCAAATCTCGTCAGATGGAGAAATCGGAATTCCCGAGCAGATACAGAACGCAAATCTTCAGGTGAGAGAAGAGCTGAGAAAATATATCGCCGCGATGTCTTGGCAGGATTTCGAGTCTGCCTTCTTATCGCAGTTTTTGGAAGCGTTGGGGTTCCAAGAAATAGTGATAACCCAACCTACCAGAGACGGAGGCAAGGATGCGGAATGCACTTACAAAGTCGGCTTAGTCACTCACGAAGCCGTAGTTTCTGCCAAGCACTGGAATACTCAAACAGTAGGGCTAAATGAGGTGCAACGTGTCAGAGGCATTTCGAGCAACGCTGACACAGGAATAATTTTCACGTCCTCAAAATTTACGGAACCTGCTATTGCAGAAGCACAGGAGCGCAAATTTGGTCAAAGATCAATTGTTCTAATTGATGGAAACCAGATCGTTGAGACCTGCGTGAGGGAAGCGTTGGGAGTAGAGCCTGTACAACTTCCGACTTTGTTTCGGTTCACGGGCATTGCTCGGTCGGACGAGGAAGAACTGGATCTCGAAGAATGAGCACCAAAGAAATGGAAAGGTGGTCAAGTATGCGATATGCTTACGACTGCCTTTTTAATGGAGTAAAGCCGTGAAAGTTGGCATCGGACTGCCCGGCAACGTACCGGGCACCGCGGGAGACACCACTCTCGACTGGGCTCGCAGGGCCGACGATGGCCCGTTCTCCAGCCTGGGCACCATCGACCGGCTGGTCTACGACAACTACGATCCGCTTGTGGTGCTGTCTGCCGCTGCCGGAGCCACCAGCAGGGTGCGCCTGATGACCTGCGTGCTGCTCGCCCCGCTGCACAACGCGGGGATCCTGGCCAAGCAGGCCGCCAGCCTCGACGCGATCTCCGGAGGCCGGTTGACCCTCGGCGTCGGCGTTGGGCGGCGTCCCGACGATTACCAGGCCGCGCCCGCTGAATACGGCAATCGCGGTCGCCGGATGAACCACACGCTGGCTAAAATGAGGAGTGTCTGGAAGGGCGAGGCGGTCTCCGAGGGACTTGGCCCCATGGGGCCGGCGGTCGTGCAGCCCGGCGGGCCCGAGGTTCTAATAGGCGCGGGCACTCCGCATGCGGTGCGCCGCGTCGGGCGTTATGCCGATGGGTTCATCGCTGCTGCGTCCAACCCGCACGGGGTGGATGAGCTGTATCAGGTCGCCCTTGAGTCTTGGGAAGCGGAGGGCCGTTCCGGCCAGCCAAGACTCGCCGGCGTCGCCTCTTATGCGTTGGGGCCAAACGCAGCCGACAAGGTGGGCGGCTATATCCGTCACTACTACTCGTTCCTGGGCGAAACGGCGGAGGCCATGGCCCGCAATGCCATTTCCACCCCCGAGGCAGTCAAGGACACCATTCGCGACATGGAAAGCATCGGCATGGACGAGGTCGTGTTTCTGCCCTCCGTTGCCGATATAGACCAGTTGGAGCGGCTGGCCGACACAATCTGATCTGGAATCAGGGGATAAAAATCATGTTCGATGTAGACGAATTCGTTGCCGCCTGTCGCGGCGCGCTTGACGAACACACTCCCGAACTGGCCGTAAAGGAGTTGCTGAGCGAGGCCATCGCCAGGCCGGGCGAAATCGAGGCTACCCTGGGGACGCCCGAGGATGGCGGAATCCAGACGCTGCACCGATCCGATGAGCTGACCGTCATCAACGTAATCTGGCCTCCCGGAATGGCCATCTACCCCCACGACCACCAGCTTTGGGCGGTGATCGGGCTGTACGGTGGACAGGAAGACAACACTTTCTACCGGCGCAACAGCGAGGGCCTGGGACTGGAGCGGGCCGGGTTCCGCGAGTTGCAGTCGCAGGACGCCATCAACCTGGGACGGGACGCCATTCACGCCGTCCACAACCCCAGGCAGATGTACACCGGGGCCATCCATATCTACGGCGGCGACTTTTTCGCCAAGCCCCGCAGCGAGTGGGCCGATGAATCATCGCCGGAGATGCCCTACAGCGTCGAGGGGGCCATGCGCGCTTTCGCCGAGGCAAACGAGCGCTGGCTGGCCCAGCAACAAGCCGATTAAGTGCTACGACACTCAAGAGCACCAGCAGGAGGTGAATTACTCACCGCCTGTTGCCTTTCCCCGAAAAAGCCAGCCGTCATATTTCACCGGGCACCGGAGGCCGTGGTTCGGAGAATTCTATTCCCGCGCTCTCAGCTGTCATCCTTCGTTGTTTCCAGTGTTCCAGCAACTTGGAATAGTACAGCCAGGCCCCTCGAACCTCCGCGCGGCCCTCAATCCGGCCCAGAGCGTAACCCTCCTCCCAAGCCTCCTTGACCATCTGCTTCTTGTACCATGCGGCCAGCATGAGATACTCCTAGACACTGCTGCGCTGTTCTGCATCGGGGGCTGGCGGGCGAGGTTTGTCGAAGGCTACGCCTGCCGTGTGCGCCTCTGCCTTCTGGCGCTCCCATTCCTCAAGCTCGTCGCGCCAGTCCTGCCAAACTTTCCTCTCGGATGCGCGCCCCTCCTCAAGAGCTTTGATTCGCATTTCCTTCTTATACCAAGCAGCAAGCAAGGGAACACCCTCCACCAGGATGAATGCAATTGCTACGGAGACAAAGCTCAGTCGCCCCAAACCCTCTCCGATTCTGATTACAGCGTCAACCCATTTTACATCAGTGAACTCCGATATGACCGTTACTATCGCCGAAAACAGAAAGAGTGCCGCGAACACAAGGAGGAACGGAAGTACGCGAGATGCTGGCGGCATTTACCTACCCTCCCAACTATGAACCGCCCCGTCAACCATCCGGCAACTCGCCGGATTCCGGCGGACGCAGCGGCGAAATTCCCCATCCATCAGCATCCTACGCGAATCCCAGCCGCGCCTCTTTCATGCTGACGTAGCGCTGGCCGCTGCCAATGACCAGGTGGTCCAGCAACTCCATACCCAGCAGCTTGCCAGCCTCCACAAGGTCGCGGGTGATCGACGCGTCTGCGCCGCTGGGCGTGGGGTCGCCGGACGGGTGGTTGTGGACTGCCAGGATCGACGTGGCGTTGGCGCGGATGCCGGGCCGGAACACCTCAGCGGGCCGCACTACCGAGCTGTTGACGTTGCCGATGTAGATTTCCTCGATCCCCATCACTTCGTTGCGGGTGTTCAGCAAGAGGACACGCAGATGTTCCTGTTCCAGCGCCGCCATTTCTGCCGACAGCAGGTTGACCACGTCCTCGGGGCAGTTGATGGTGGCCCGTTCCTCCGGCGCAAGGGACACGAACCGGCGGCCCAGCTCCAGGGCGGCAATGATCTGGCAGGCCTTCGCCTCGCTAATCCCCCGTTCGGCGCACAACTCCGAATAGGTGGCCTTGCCCAGCCCGCGCAGACCGTCGAACCTCGCAAGCAACCTTGACGACTGCGAAATGACATTCTCCCCCGCCGAGCCGGTGCGCAGCAAAATCGCAATCAGCTCGGTGTTGCTCAGGTGGCGTGGGCCGTAGGTTGCCAACCGCTCGCGGGGACGCTCTTCGCTGGGCATCTCGCGCACCTTGGGCCCTGCTCCGTTTTTGCTCTCTGTCGTGGCTGTCGTGTTCGTCGTGGTCTGCGTCGCCATTCCTCTGCTACCCCCTGCAAATCCGTCCCCCATATTTCAATTGAAACAGGTCGTTAAATGCAACGGGCAACTGTCATCAAAAATGTAGGGGCGCACAGCTGTGCGCCCCTACATGGAGATACCAAATACGCGCCGAAATCAGTACTTGGAGAACTGGCCCTCGTCGCAGGTTATGAACTCCAGCACCGCTGGCTCTCCCGACGCAGTGGCGGTCAGGCCGCGCTTGATGGCGGGGATAATCTCCTCCGGCTCGGTGATCTTTTCGGCATAGGCCCCCATCGCCGAGGCCACCTCCGCGAACTGGCCGCCCAGGGTCTTGACGTTGTATTTCTGGATCGCCACCGGGAACCGGCTGTTGTCGTAGATCGACATGTAGGAGTTGTTGTTGATTACCGTCAGGATCGGTATGTTGCAGCGGACGGCGGTCTCCACGTCCAGGCCCACGGTGCTGAAAGCCAGGTCGCCCATCACGTTGATAACCTGCTTGTCGGGCTGGGCCATCTTTGCGCCCATGGCCAGGCCCAGGCTGTAGCCCAGTTGCGTCGACTTGCCCCAGCCGATGAAGCTGCGGGGCTTGCGGGCCTCCCAGAACGGCGACATGTATTCGCGGGCGCTGCCGGACTCGTGGGTGACGATGGTGTTCTCGAGGTCAACGGTGTGCAGCAAGTCCCAGACGACGCGGTAGGGGTTCATTGGCTTTTGGTTGGAGGTGAGCTTGGGCATCCACTGGGCCAGCCACGCCTCCTTTACCGACCGGATGTCCGCCTGGAGCGCGTGGTTCGTGGGCCTCGGCGCACCTGCCCGTTCCTTGAGTTCGTCCAGCAGTTGCCGCAGCACCAGCTTGGCGTCCCCCAGCAACGGGTAGTTGGTGCGGTACTCCCGCCCAATGGCGTCCTCGTCGTTGGTCAGGTGGACGAATGTCTTGTTGTCGGCGATGGGTACGGCGAAGAACGTCTTGGTCAGGCTGGCGCCCACGCCGAAAATCGTGTCAGCGCCGTGCAGGTACTTGTTGACCATCGCCGTGGTGGCGGGGCCGCCCGCGCCCAAGGCCAGCGGGTGGTTTTCGGGGAACGCGCTCTTGCCGGGCAGCGTGGTCATGACCGGCGCTTGCAGAAATTCGGCCAACTCGACCAGTTCGTCGGTGGCCTCGGCGTACAGCACGCCCTGACCGGCCTGGATCACCGGGCGCTCGGCGGCGAGCAGAGCGGCGGCGGCGCGGCTCACGTCCGCCGGGTCGGCCTGCTGCAAGACGGAACGGGGCGATTCGTAGTCGAACAGCTCCTCAGGTAGCTCGGCAGTGGCCACGTCGGCGGGGATTTCCAGCAGCACCGGCCCAGGTCGGCCGCTGCGCAGCTTGGTGAACGCCCGGCGCATCATGGACGGAATGCGCTCTACCATGTTGAACTCGTCCGACCACTTGGTGATGGTTTCGTAACTGCGAGTCGGATAGAAATTGGGATGCACGCCACGCTTGTCGCGCGACATACCCGCGGGCAGCAGCAGGATGGGCACCGACTCCGAGAAAGCCTGGGCAACGCCGCCAAAGCCGTTTTCCGCGCCCGGGCCGTTCTGCATCATGAACACGCCGATCTTCTTGCCGTTGGTGGCCCGTGAGTAGCCATCGACCATGTGGACGCCCGTGATTTCCTGCCGGAAAATGATCGGACGAATGCCAGCGATGGCGGCGGCCTCCAGCAGGGGCTGGTAGGGGACGCACCCAATAAACTCCACGCCCTCCATTCGCAGGATGTTGGCTATAGCGGTAACTCCATCCATCTGTCTGCCTCTCCGACAAGCAATTCGCCAAGTTGTGGGCAAGTCTAGGGAGCGCCCCAAGGGGTGTCAAGCAAGAGTGGCGGTAATGCAAGGTCATTTATTCTCCCTCTCCCTTGAGGGAGAGGGTTGGGGTGAGGGTGAAATCGTGGGTATCAACAACCTCGCAGACATCGGAGAGCCACTCTCCCACCGGGGGAGTGGCCTTTGGAAGGCCCTGGGCAGAAGGGGCAGGGCGTGTACTCGGCCGCCTACTGCCGATTGCGGAGTAGCAGGCACCTACTCCCCGCTGTAGCTCCAAGCAGAGAAACGCTTTGGGATGAGCTTGATGACAGGGTTGCCGTCCAGGTCCATCCCGCGATATTGCGCGTACTTGTTCCGCAGCAGCGCGACGGCTGCCGCCGCCTCATCCTCGTCCCCGGAGAGCATCTCAGCCGAGCAGGATACGAGGACGTAGCGGAGTTCGCGCCAGTCCTCATCGTAGTGGTCAACGACCAGCGCGGCCTGCGGGTTGGCCAGAATGTTGCGGACGCGGCGGAGGCGAGTAAGCTCGACGGACTTGGGTTTCCGGTCGAGCACTATGTAGATGGTCTCACCGTCGAAGGCAAAGCACACGGGGATGACCTGTGGCTGACCGTCGGCATCGGCGGTAGCCAGCCGCGCGACACGGGCATCGGCAAGGAACCGGGCCTGCGATTCGGTAAGCGGCGGCACGGAAAACCCGTAGCCTACGTGTCGCCGGGCAGCAGGCGCATGGGATCGTCAAGGAACTGTAGACTCTCCAGCTCTGCGTGGGCGGCCTCGGACATTGCCGCATCCCCGTCCTGGACGCAGTCGATCAGGGCCCGGCGGGCCTCCGCGCCGCCGATCTTGCCCAGCGCCGCAATGCTCGCCAGCCGCACCTCCGGGTCATCGTCATTCAGCAGTTCCACTAGCTGCGGTGTGGCCTGCTGGTCGGCCAGTTCCCCGCATGCGTTGGCCGTCTCGTAGCGCACGGCGGCGTCGGAACTCTCCAGTTCCAGCAGCAGCGTGGGCAGCCAACTCAACTCGCCGGTCCGGCCCATGGCAAAGATGGAACTGGAGCGCATGTCCTGGTCCTCGTCGTCATAGGCCCAGCGGATGTAGTCCCGCACCTCCTCGGTGTTGTAGGGGGCTGCGGCCTCCAGGCAGCGGCGGCGCACCTCCAGGTCCTCGATTTCATCCTCCAGGAAATCCATCAACACCCGGTAAATCAGCGCGCCTTCCTGCGGGGGAATCTTGCCCTCCAACGCCAGGACGGGAAACTTGCCCAACGCCACCGCCGAGGCGGCGCGCACCTGCGCCCCCCGCTCCGAGCGCAGGATGTCCACCAGTTCGGTAATCAGCCAGCGCTCCTCCTGCTCCCAGAGACCCTCAATGCCGAGCTGTGCAAGATGGTCGTCCTCGTCCCTGAGGAAATGCCGGAAAATCGAGGTGAAATCCAGTTCCAGATTCTCCTCCGCCTGCTCCACCATCGCCGTCAGCACCACCCGCCGCTCCTCCCCGTCCAGCGTGGAAAGGAATCGGTCGAAATCAATCACCTCAGAGGGCGACGGGTCAGACGCCTCGTGGAAAGGGGCGTCGGACAGTGGCTCCGACTCGTCGGCAATAGCCCTTATGAATACGTCAATAGCCATGGCTATCGTAGTGTAGCACGCCGCAGGTCGCGGATGGCCAGCGGCATGGCGTCCAGCAGATCGGAGGCGGCCAGCCCCATCACGCCGATGCGACTGGTAACGATTTCGGCTGCCGATGCGTGCAGGTACACCCCCACGGCAGCAGCGTCGTATGGCGGCAGGCCCTGCGCCAGCAATGAAACGATGACACCGCTCAGCACGTCGCCGGTGCCGCCGGTTGCCAGCCCGGGGTTGGCGAAGGGAGCGATCTGCACCGGCTTGCCGGGGCTGGCGACCACGGTATAGGCGCCCTTGAGGACGACGGCAGCACCCCAGCGTTCGGCCCATTCGCGAGCCGTCCCTATCCGGTCGGCTTGTATGGCGTTGACCGGGAGACCGGTCAGAGTGGACATCTCTCCGGGGTGGGGAGTCAGAATGAGCGGGGACTCAATATGTTTGTGCCACTCAGCTATGCCGGAAAGGTTGTTCAATCCATCGGCGTCAACCAGGAGCGGCAGCCCGGCAAGGCTGGACTGTTGCCGACAAATCAACTTCTCTAGGAACTCCGCCGTGCCGCTCGACCATCCCATGCCACAACCGGCGAGGACAGCAGTGAACCGTCGGCCCGAATTGTGAACCACCTCGGCGGCAGCCGGGCTGATGCGGCCGTCTGCATCCTCAGGCAACGGCAGGTGAATCGCCTCCGCGCCCTTGGCCGCGGCGATGGGATAGACACCCTCCGGGCTGGCCAGCGTGGTGAGCCCGGCTCCCGTTCGCACGGATGCCTGCGACGCCAGCCATGCCGCGCCCACGTATTGCCGTGAGCCAGCCACCACCAGCGCGTGGCCGTAGGTGCCCTTGTGCGAGTCGAGGGCACGGTGGGGCAGCATTGATGCGACGCTCTCCCGGGTGAGCATTTCCACATCGACCGATTGTTCTTCCGGCAGGTCCGGAGGCACACCGATGTCCAGCACTCGCAGCGACCCCGCGCGTTCGGCGCCAGGGAACCGCAACAGCCCCGCCTTGGGATAGCCCAGCGCCAGCGTAGCGTCGAACTGCGGACAGGCCGGGTCCACCTCGCCGGTGTCGGGGTTCAGCCCGGTGGGCAGATCGAGAGCCAGCAATTTGGGAGGATTGGGAAAATCATGAGCTTGCTGCAACAGCCGCATCGCCTCGCCTACCGGGCCGGACAGCGGCCGTGACCTGCCCGTGCCGAGGACTGCGTCGATGACCAGCCGGGAGCGGCGCACCAACCGGCGCAGTGTGGCGTCGTCCGGGCCGGAAACGATTTCGACCCCGCACTCGACGGCCAGGTCAAGCTTGGGGTCGTGTTCCGGGCGTGAGGTCAAAAGACAGCAGACGACATCGGCGCCCCAGCGCCGCAGGTGCCTGGCCGCCACCAGGCCGTCGGCGCCGTTGTTGCCCGGCCCCACCAGCACCACGACGCGGACGCCCGCCGCGCCGCCAAGCTCGTCGCGGGCGGCCTGCGCAACGGCCAGCCCGGCGTTCTCCATCAGGGAGTCGGTGCTGACTCCAGCCCGCTCCGACGCCTGCTCGATGGCGACCATCTGTGCCGCGGTTACGACTTTCATGCAGTAGTCATTTATTTTCGTCTGGAGAATCGCCAAATGCGGCCGTCACTACTGCATTGGGCAACTCTACGCCGTGTTCTTCCAGCAACTTCCTGATGCGGTCGTTCTCAGCCTTCGCGCCCTGTTCCGCACCCTCTTTAATACCCTCCTTAATACCCTCCTTGCGGCCCTCCTTGCGGCCCTCCTTCATACCCTCGCTGATCGCCCTTTCCCTAATTTCCGCTTTTTTGGCCTCCCGAATTGCCTTACCCTTTTCGAACAATTTTCTACCTCCGTCGAACACCACTGCCAAAGGCAAAATAAACGCCCAGTAAAGGTCTACAGCTGCCGTTTCAAACCATAGGTAAAACCAGGAATCGCTCCCCTCAAACGCCTTGAGAATCACAAGGCAAGCAATGCCCGTCAACGTGAAACCGGCTGCCTGCCAGCCCAGGCCTCGGTCTGTCAGGACTCCGGGTACCTGGGAACCCGTTTCTCTCATTATACGCTCACGAGCCTACCCGGGTTCCTCGCGCCGGGTTACCACGAAGGCTACGGCGTTGTCCTGGGAGTCGGACATGCTGACCGAGATATCGACGACGCCCAGCCGCTCGGCGCGGGCCTGCGCCCGCCCGTGCAGCCGGATGCTGGGCGCTCCGCTGGGGGCGCGGACAACCTCGATGTCCTTCCACCCGACGCCCCTCACGCCGGTTCCCAGCGCTTTCATGGTGGCCTCCTTGGCCGCGAATCGCGAGGCCAGCTTGGAGGGGCGGCCGCGGCAGTATTCCAGTTCCCCAAGCGTGTAGACGCGGCGCAGGAACCTGTCGCCGTAGCGCTCCAGCACCGCGGCTATGCGCCTGATTTCGATAATGTCGACACCCGTGGAAAGCATTTGCGGAAAGCTCCCACACTTGCCTTGCGCCTCGTGGCAGACGGATTCATTGACCGGCGCTATGGCTAGTCCGGCACGTGCCCCGGCAGGCCCAGGCGATCAAGAATCCTGGAGACGGAGTAGCTGCGGTTCAGCACGTAAAAGTGAACGCCCGGCACGCCCGCGTCCCACAACTCTCTGACCTGCCGGGTCGCGTAGTCGATGCCCAGCTCGCGCACGCTGTCGTCGTCCTCGCCCAGGCGGTCTAGTTCCGCGTCCAAGTCCGCGGGAATCTTTGAACCGCACAGCGACGTGAATCGCCGGATCTGCGGGCCGCTCAGCACCGGGAGAATGCCCGGTACCACCGGCGCGTCGATTCCTGCGGCGGCGGCCCGGTCAGCGAAATCGAAATAGTCGTTGTTGTCGAAAAAGAGCTGCGTTATCAGGAATTCGGCGCCGTTTTCCACCTTGAGCTTGGCGTACTCGAGGTCCTGCTGGAGGCTTACTGCCTCCGTGTGGCCCTCGGGGTAGCAGGCGGCGGCGATGCCGAAATCGTAGTTGGCCTTGATATGGCTGACCAGGTCTGAGGCGTGGCTGAAACCGCCCTCGGTTACGGTAAACTGCTGCTCTCCACGCGGCGGGTCGCCCCGCAGCGCGATGACGTTCTCGATGCCAGCATTCTCCAGCCGGTCGAGGACATCGTCCAGTTCGTCGACCGTCTGGCCGGCGCAGGTCAGGTGGGCCATCACCTCGACGCCTGCCGATTCCTTGGCGCTTACCGTGATTTCCTCGGTGAACTGTCGCGTGGAGCCGCCCGCGCCGTAGGTCACCGAAACAAAGTCCGGGCTGTAGGCGGTCAGTTCCGCCAGCGTGTCCAGCACGCCGGGAATGCCCTCGGCGTTCCTCGGCGGAAAGAATTCGAACGATATGGTGCGCCCCTCGTGGAGCATTTTTCGTATCTTCAAAACCTGTTAAATGTTCCTCCGTTTCTTTCTCTTCACCCCCATCCACTCGCACTTTGTTAAAGCGGAACGCCCTCACTCTAGCCCTTTCCCAGAGGGAATTTTGGGGCAACGATTCAGAATAGGACTTACGCAGTTGGCTACGGTGTCTGATGCGAGGATTTTACCCCCACCCTAACCCTCCCCCTCAAAGGGGAGGGAATTTTTGTCCAACCGCGTAATTCCTATCAGAACTGCGGCGTGCGTTTCTCTACGAACGCCTGCACGCCCTCGGCGGGGTGGCCCGACGTGGCGACGTACTGCGCGAATGCCATCTGTTCGACGGCCGAGCCGTCGCGTACTGTCAGGTCGCGGCCCTGGTGCGTCACCTGCTTGATCCAGCCGAGACCGGGGCGGCTCTTGCCCCGCAGCAGGGCCACCAGCTTTTCCAGCTCCTCGTCCAGTTCCTCCAGCGGCGCGGAGCGCAGGGCCAGACCCCACTCAACGGCCTCCGGGCCGTTCAGCCAGCGGCCCGTGGTCAAGAGTTCCATGGCCCGTTGCGGGCCCACCAGACGCGGCAGCCGGATGGTTGAGCCGCCGCCGGGCATCAGGCCAAAGTTGACGTGCTGGTCTCCGATGCGGGCATCGTCGGCTACCAGCGCCATGTCGCAGGCCATCATCAGCTCCAGCCCGCCAGCCAGCGCGAACCCGTGCACCACGGCGATGACCGGGATGGGCATGTCCTCGACCTGGAAAATCACCTCGTTGATGTTCGTAAGGTAGGTGCGCAACGAATCGGGACTCTGAAAGGCGTCCTGGAAATACTTGAGGTCGGCTCCGGCGCAGAAGCAGCGCCCCTCGCCGCGCAGCACCATGGCCTTGATCGTGCCGTCCGAGGCCACGTCAGTCAGCGCCGACGACAGATCGGTGCAAAGCTCGCGGCCAAGCGCGTTCATGGCGTCGGGCCGGTTGAGCGTGATGGTGGCGATTCCCTGCTCTTTCGATAGCTTGACGTTCTGGTAATCCAAAGCGACTCCGTTCCCTTTCCCGTTGGAAAGGGCATTCAGGGTGGGTGGGTTTTCCCTTATACTATACCCGACTTGGCGCCCTTCGCGCTGAAATGAGGTTTCTTGCGCGGCAACGACGCAGTAAAAAGTTGCACCATAAACATCCGTGTGCAGCCCCGGGCATCCCGCAATCGGGTGAACGGTTACCGCGACGGGGTGCTGCGCGTCAGCGTTACGGCGCCGCCCCATGGCGGGCGGGCCAACGCGGCGCTGCTGGAGCTCTTGGCCGACGCGCTCGGCATCGCCAAATCGCGCCTGAGCGTCATCCGCGGGCACTCCAGCCGTGACAAGATCGTAGCAGTTGAGGGCCTTGCGGCAGAGGACATTAAACAGCTGTTTAACAAGTTCCCTCTCCCTACAGGGGAGGGTTAGGGTGGGGGCGTACCCCCGGTTGCTAAGGAACGACGGATGCTACGGAAACCCGCTCTTTGACAGTGAACCTGCCTATCAAAAATCCTCTTGAAACCTTTGACGCAATCGTCCACATCGTAATCGGCAATACGGGAAAGGCAAGCATGGCCATCAGATACATGAACTTTGGTTGGGTTCTGGAAAACGAACTGGCCGGATCGCAGGGGCCGGTCAACCTGCAAGACCTGTTCTTCCTGTACCAGCAGGGCGTCCGGGCCGTCATCCGCATGGAGGAGCGCACCATCCCGGCTGACACCGGCGGCTACGTCGACATCGTGGACATGTACGTTCCGGTACCCGATTTCACGCCCCCGGACCAGGAACAGATCGACCGGATGATCGAGTTCATCGACGAGCAGGCAGTGCAGAACCAGCGGCCCGTCGTCGTGAGCTGCTACGCTGGCATCGGGCGCACCGGCACGGTGCTGGCCTGCTACCTAGTGCATCGCGGAGCAACGCCCGCCGACGCCATCGACGAGGTGAGGCGCCTGCGCCCCCGCTCCGTACAGACGCCGGAGCAGGAGGCGGCAGTCTACGAATACGCCCGGCGCCACGCCGCGGAGGACATTCCCGAGTCCGAGTGAGCAATCCGCACCCTATATCGCCCATTCGCAGCATGAGGAGACTTGCCATGACCGACTCGCCGACTCCCTTGGACATACCTGCCGAGATTCTGGCGGAGGTCTACCGCGAGGCCCGCAGGGCGTTCCCGTTCGAGTGCTGTGGCTGGCTGGCCGGCCCCGCCGACAGTCCGGCGGTCGACGTGGTCCGGAGCTGCGAAAATGCCCAGGACTCGGGCACCCACCCTACCCAGGCGGCCCGCGGCGCTGAGACCGCCTATGTCATCACGGGCGACGACCTGTTGTCCCTGAACCGCAGCCTGGACGGCGACACGCCCGCCAAGGTCATCTTTCACTCCCACCCCAACGGCCAAGCCTACTTCTCCCCGACCGACCGCGAGGTGGCCACCAGCCCGTGGGGCGATGGCCCGGCGTATCCGGTGCAACAACTGGTGGTGGGGATAACGGAGAGTCAGGTAGTGGAAGCGGCGCTGTTCGCCTGGTCCGACGACGAGGATGGGTTCGTGCAGATAGCCAGCTACGAGGGCGCGGAAGTGTAGGGGCTACCTTGCCGCGTCGTTTTGGTAGGCAAAGCCCTCGGCGTCCCTGATGTAGTCGATGGTCTCGCGGATTCGGCGCTCGGTGTCAGGAGAGGCGCATCGGCGCTCGTAGAAACACTCGCCATGAAGGTGGCCAATCCTCGTGTAGTATCTTCCCACCAGATTCTCGATGGCTCTATTCCGCTCGCCGAGCAACCGGATTTCGCTGGAAGTCATTCCGGTCGTTTCCGGCAACTCGCCCGTCCGCGCCAGAATCAAGGCATCGGTGGCTCGCTTCGTCGCGCACCACGCCTTTTCCGCCGCGTCACGAATATCTCCGGCGTCCCAACGCTCAAGAGCAGCCTCGTACATCTCGTGCGCGTCCGCGAAAATCTCTCTCACTCTGTCGGTCGCTACCATCAATCGTCTCCCAGACCTGGAACTGCATACCGTGATAGTATTATAGTGTAGCCACCGCCGCCCGGTGGAGTAGTGGCAACTCACCCAGGTAGCCCGCGGCAACGCCTGGGAGTCTCAGGTTTGATTCCTGGCCGGGTTGTTCCTCTCTCAGATACCTACCGTTCATACCGCGCTGCTAATGCGCGGTATCCCCCAGTAGGAACACCAGCACGCTGGCTCCGGCGTACAGGCCGATGAGCGCCAGCGCCTCCCAGGTAAAGAACCTGTTGGGCCGACCTCGTCCCCGCCGGATTACCGAGGCCACCACCACCGCCGTCATCAGTATCGCTATGACCGCCGTCAGCGTGTGTATGGGGGAGATGGCGGACGGAGACCACAGCGGCGCGCCCACCAGCGCCACGTCGTCCATGAACAGGATGAACCCCATGTTGAACAGGTTGCTGCCCAGCACGCCGGTGATGGCCAGCTCCGGGGCGTTGATGCGTATGGCGGCAAAGGACGCCGCCAGTTCCGGCAGTGACGTGCTGAAGGCCAGGAACTGAGTGCCGAAGAAGCTGGCGTTCCAGCCCATCCTTTCGGTTGTAGTTTCGGCGACGATGGACAGCCAGATGGCCGCGCCGATGATTAGCCCGGCGGATACGGCGTAGATGACCATTGTCTTGGCCATGCTCTCTTTAGCGTACTCCTCCCCCTCGTCCTCCTCCTCAGCGGCGCCTGACGCGACATAGTCTCCGTCGTCTTGATCTCTCTGTTCGAACTTGTAGAGCATGAACATGGCGAACAGAAACACCACCAGGATGACGCCGCTCACCGGGCTGACGCTCCACGAATCCATGGAGGTTGTTTCTCCGTGGATCAGCATGGCCGTGGTGGCCAGGGCGATGATCAGTATGCCCAGGGAGCCGACCAGCACGGCGGCGATGCTGACGCTGCCCAGGATAGGCCCGTTGCGCCAGTAGAGGTCCAGCAGGCCGATTATGAGCAGGTTGAACAGGTTGCTGCCGAAGGCGTCGCCCACTGCCAGGTCGGGGTTGTCCGCCAGGGTGATGGAGCTGACCCCGACGCCCAACTCCGGCAGCGACGTAGCCGTTGCCAGCAGCACGACGCCGATGAAGGCCCGCCCCAGGCCGGTCTTGAATGCGATGACGTCCGCCGATTTGGCCAGGAAGTTGGACGCTCCCAGGATGACGATGGCGGCAGCGGCGAGCATGAGCCACAGAACGGCAATGGGAATTTGTTCCATTACATTTCCTGTCTAAAAGGGTGTGCGACAAATCCCCTCTCCCACCGGGAGAGGGTTAGGGTGAGGGAGTACCCCGTACTTACATAAGCAGAGACCCGTGGGATCCCGCAGATCCGAAAGCCAATTGGATATGTCACACATCCTCTAAAGGGGAGGGGATTTTTCAAGGTTACGCCCCGCCGCCTATGGCGTTGACGATGCGGTCGCCCATCTCCACCGTGCCGACGGAGTTGGCCCCGCCTGCGATGTCGGCGGTTCGCAGCCCGCCCTCCAGCGTCGTCTCCACGGCCCGCTCCACCGCGGCGGCCTCCTCGGTCAGCCCCAGCGAGTACCGCAGCATCATGGCCATGCTCAGGATGGAGCCGATGGGGTTGGCGATGCCCTTGCCCGCGATGTCCGGCGCAGTGCCGTGGATTGGCTCGTACATCCCCACCGACGGCTGGCCCTCCACTGGCACGCCCGCCAGGCTGGCCGAAGGCAGCAGCCCCATGGACGCCGCCAGCACCGACGCCTCGTCGGTCAGGATGTCGCCAAAGGTGTTCTCGGCCACGATCACGTCGAACCGCGACGGGACCTGGATGAGTTGCATGGCGCATGCGTCGACCAGTACGTGCTCCAGCTCAACATCGGGATACTCCTCGCCCAGCCGCGTCGCCACCGTGCGCCACAGCCGCGAGCACTCCAGCACGTTGGCCTTGTCCACCGAGGTCAGCCTCTTGCGGCGGCCTCGGGCCAGCTCGAACCCCACGCGCAGCACCCGCTCGATCTCGCCCTCGGTGTAGCGCATGGTGTCCTCGGCGATGATGCCGCCGGGAGTCTGGCGGCGTCCCCGCGGCTCGGCGTAGTACAGGCCGCCGGTCAGCTCACGCACCACCACCATGTCCACGCCTTCTAGGATGCTGGACTTGAGCGGACTGGCGTCGGCCAGCCAGGGGTAGACCTTGACGGGCCGGATGTTGGCGAACACGCCCATGTGGGCGCGGATGTCCAGCAGGCCCTGCTCCGGGCGCACCGTGGCGTTGGGGTCGTCCCACTTGGGGCCGCCCACCGCGCCGAACAGCACCGCGTCGTTCCCGCCCGACATGGCCCGCACCTCGTCGGTGAACGGGATGCCATGCTTGTCGATGGATATGCCGCCGATGTCGCCGTAGGACAGCGCGAACGAATGCCCAAAGGCACCACCAACGGCCTCCAGCGCCCGGACGCCCTGGTCCGTAACCTCCGGCCCAATGCCGTCGCCGCCCATAACCGCAATCTTGAACTCCAAGGCTATTCCCTCCCAAAGCCAAAAACCGGCAACAGTATACCAAGTCGAGGGGATGTGATGGGCGGGGCAATCGCGTCTTGGCCGATTCAGGTTAGCCGACGACCGTCATTCCCGCTTTCGCGGGAATCCAGACGGTTTAGGGAGTGCCGTCAAACTATATCAAAAAATCCCCTCCCCCTCAGGGGAGGGTTAGGGTGGGGGTGAACTCCGCAACTGCGAACGCTTTTCCGTATATTCAGATAGTGGCGCTGATATGACAACGCCACTTACACCGTCGGCTCGCCCAGCCCACCGTACTCCGCTGCCACCGCCTCGTCCTCGCCGGGCCACGGCGGCGTGGTGTGGCACAGGAACCTGAGCGGCCCGTCCGAGTCTGCGGCGAACTGGAACCGCCACCCCGTCGGGATTACTAGCGAGTCTCCCGGCGATACGTCTTGCGGCTCTATCGACGCGGCATCGTGGTTCGACAAGCTCACCATGCCCGGCGGACAGCGCCAGACCTGCCCGCGGCCCTCCAGGATGTACCAGGTCTCCTCGACGGTGCGGTGGTAGACTGGCCGCGACACCTGGCCAGTGGGGAGCGTGACCTCCACCATGCTGCTCTTGACGGCCCCGTGCCGTCCGTCGGTTAGCAGCCGTATCTCCGAACCGTCGGGGGCGTAAACGTCGGGGGTGGCAGCGCGGCGGGCGGGCGCCGGTATCTGTGATTCAGGGTTCATCCGGCGATCCCTTTGCAAGTATCCTCGACATGTGTTGGTAAAGGTCTGCCCACCGTCATCAGTCCGCCTCCTCTGGCACCATTGTAGTAGAGTGAAGCGGCAAGTGGAGCCGCTTCACTCCTGAAATACTGATTCAGCCACCTGTCCGCCGGGCTCCGCAACCCGGCCCAACCCAACCGGCGGAGCTGGCGATTACCGGACGAGCCACCCCAGCATAAGAGGCTACCGTCCCACCTCATTCCGCAGTCGTGGTTTTGCCCAGCGCTGACGGAGACAGGGTCCCCTCCAGCGGGCGAGGCTCCGCCTCAGTCGGGCCCTGTCTGTATAGCGGATAGATAGTTCGTTACCCAGACGTCATATCGGTTATTGGCGGTTTGGCTGGTTGTTTCTCGGAGCACATACACTACGTTGTCGCCGACGCCAGCGAAAATGTTGCCGAATGTTCCATCAACCCCCCACAATTGACTCCCGCTGACGGCGTCCAGGGCAAACAGACCGTTTTCGTGGCTGGCGTACACCACACCGTCCTTCAATGTATACGAGCCTCCGGGAGCTTCCCGCCGCCAACGTTCCTTCCCGGTGGCGGCTTCGAGTGCGATCAGGTTGCCCCAGAGACTAATGTACAACGTTCCATCTGCCAGACCAACGGCTTCGAATTGCTTAGAATTTGCTTGACCTTCCAAGTCGTAGCGCCAACGTTCTCCGCCGGTAGCAGCGTCCAGCGCGGCTACAAAATGTCCCCCGTCGAAGGAAAATAAGCGATTGGAATAATGGTACCCATACAGTACCCCATCGGCCACCAGTCCGCGAAAGCCGGATGAGGAATCGCTACAGCAACGCGGGGCGGAGAAAGCCCATTGCAAATCCCCGGTGGCGGCGTCCAGTGCGGCCAGCCCCAGCAGTGATGTCGACAGATACGCCATTCCGTCCGCTACCTCTACTAAGTCTGCCCACTCGTCTCCATGGTCGCAATGTTGCAGGTTCGGTTCCCCAACCGAGGTAACTGGGACGTCAGCCAGTGCCCACAGACGGATACATGGAGGACTGCCGTAAAGGTTGCCATCATTGTAGGTGTTGTACAGGTACGGCGCTCCATCCTCTGAAAACCAAAATCCGATGTCGCCCTCCATGCTTTCTTCTACCGACCAAAGAATGGAGCCAGTGGCAGCGTCCATCGCACAAATCTGCCGGGATTCTTGCCCGTAATAAGAGGAGGCTATCCCGTAAGCGACTCCATCATGCAGCGAGTTCACTGGCGCGCACGTTGGGTCTGTTTCCCAGATGGCGTTCCCGCTGGCAGGGTCGAATGCGCCAAATTCGGCTACCATTAGCCCGTCGGCGGCCCCTATAATCGAGCCAAGGTGCCCCCGCTCCCATAGCAATCCCCCGGTAGCAGGGTCAAGAGCGCGCATGACCCAGTACCCATACGGGAGTTGGTGGTGCACGTAGACAGTTCCGTCCACTTCCCAGTAATTGGCAGAACGGGAAAATTTAGAGGACCGGTACGGAGGAATTTCATAGGTCCATAGCCGCTTGACTGGCCAAAACTTTCCCTCGTCGGCAGTCCGCTCAAATCTGACGAACCCCGGCATAGAGCCTTGCTGCGCGCCTGCCGCGCCCCCGGCTTCGCCCACATGTAACACTGCGCCGTCAGGCCGTCGGGCCGGTTCAGATGAATAGGCATACCCTCCATCCCGGGGAATGCCGGCGGTGAGGGACTCGCTCTGCCCAGGAGCCAGGGTGTCACCGGTCACTGTGCGATTGCCAGCAGTTACGTCCACTATGCCCGTTGCGGAGAAGATGGCCGAATTGATTACCGGGGTAAAGTCCTTGGACTCGCTGTCGTTCCTGGCGGTTAGAGTCAATTCCAAGTCTCCGGTGTCCGGGTCCTGTTTTACGGAGTCGAGAACGACGGTCTTTCGTTCCGACTCATACAGTGCCGAGCCTGGTCTGGCCTCGGGATAGTGGGCAGTGTAGTCGTAGGCCGAGTCGCCGGTCATCCCCCGCATGTCTATGGGGATGCTGTGTTCTCCGAAATACAGCACCGCGCTGTCCTGATTATTGGGAGTCCTGAACCAGACTCTCAGGCCCAAGGGCCATCGTCCGCCGCTGCGCCGCCCTTCGGTGTACGTGCCAAGGTCACCGTGTCTGTTGTTGCCAAATACACGTTCCAGGGACAACATGGCGTTGAACTGATTTTTCGGCCCCCAGAAGATTTCGAGGCACTCGCTGCCGTCCGCTCCGAAACAGACACCGCCAGCGCCGTCGCCAATACTTACCAAGCTTTCCGGCGCGGCGGTATCGCCCAGGGGCAACACTTCCAGTTCCACACGCACAAAGGAGGCCACCGGAGTAAGCTCCCGATGGACGCTGGTCACCGCGACCCCGTGATCGGTGTCCACAAAGAAATTGGCCGTCCTTGCGTCCTGCGACTGGGGCGGAGTTGGCACGGGCAACAGAGGGCCGTGATCGCCGCTGACAACGCTATCTCCCTGTAGGTTCAACGGTATCTTGTGATCGCCGAAATAAAGGTTTGCGTTATCGGCGTTGCCCGCTACCTGGAAAGTTACGTCAAGGCTGGCAGCCTTCGGCCCGCGGGAACCGGGTGCGCCCGTATCCTCCCTCCACCGCGCTGGAATTGACATCTCCGCTTCGAATTGCTCTTCGCTTCCCCATTGAACCAGGAAACAGTCGCCAGGGCCGAAGCACAGGGAGTTGGATTCCCCCGATTCCACCTGCAACATACCGCCGCCGAATTTGACGGCCATCATGCTGAGGGTGATGTCCACCCATCCCTCGCGGCTTGCGCTGGGTGACCGGGAAGTCTGCGCTACGGCCAGCCCGTGGTCGATGCCGTGGTAGTAGCCCTCAGGCTCGAGTATGCCCGGCGCGGACGGGGTTGGTGTTGCAGAGACGGCAGGTAGCGGGGTGGAACTGGGGATGGGAGTGGGAGTAGGGGCTGAAGAGGGCCGCCCGAATGGAGGGTGAGTAGCGGTAGGGGTGACAGCCGGCTGCCCAGGAATGCTTAGTACGGGGGTAGCATCTTCGGCATCGGGGGTTTCGCGCGCCCTAGCCGAATCCCTCCGATCTGCGGATTCATCGGGCGCGAGCGACTCGCCGCCGCAGGCGGCGAGGGTGACTGTCAGTAACAGGATGATAGTGAACATGAGACCGCAAGCAGTTCTGATAGTCATCATATGAACCTCATTCAGATTTAAGCAACACAGCTTACAATCGTATTTGGTAATAATTAGAAAGTATATCATAATATCAGGATTGTAACCAACATCAGAATGAATTTTATCATTTTTACGGCGACTAGAAGATACGAAAGTAGTGAAGGAAGGTGTACTTAGCGGGTTGGGCTATGACAGTTCACCCTGCGCCCCTGATCTTATCGAAGGGCCTCCCCCTCAGGGGGAGGGAGAATCAGGGGATTGCGGCAATGGTCAGCCCCTCGCCTACGACGCTCCAATAGGGGACGGCGATGGCGAAAAGCACCGCCATGGCTACCAGGGTCATGACCACTCCGACGCGCAGCACCTCGGGGGCGGAGATGTCGGCCCGCTGGTAGATGAACACGCTGCCCGCGGCCGCCGCCGGGTAGTACACCACGGAGTCGCCGACTATGACCACCGCCAGGCCGCAGACCATCGGGTTCAGCCCCAGCGACGCGCCAGTGGACATGGCCACGGGTATGATGAACGCCAGGTATCCCGCGATGTTGGGCATCACGAACCGCACCGCCGCCGCCGCTCCAGACATCGCCAGGAGCAGCAGCCACGGCGAGTCTCCGATGCCGCCGACCGCCGACACCAGCGTGCTGGCGAACCACGCCGCCGCCCCGCTGCTGACCAGCGCGCCCGACAGCGACAGCGACGTGGCGATGATGAAAAAGTTGCTCCAGCCCAAATTCTGCTCGAATGTTCGCCACGACAGCAGCCCGATTCCCGGCAGCAGGATGACCACCATGGCAATCAGCGCGGGGACGGCGGGCGGCAGGCCGTGGGCAAAGTCGGTGAACCAGAGCAAGGCGACTCCCAGGGTGATCAGTCCCGCCCTCACTTCCATGGGCGTAAATTGCCCTGGGCCTTGTGCGGTGTCCCCTGTGTCGTCAATCCGCGGCATAACGGCGAATCCGGAACGGTAGAGGAGAAACACGGCGATTCCTCCCACCACCAGGATCGCCCAGAAGGGCGGGGCCATCAGCACGAACCAGCCAGTCCACGAAAAATCGCCGATCAGGGCCGCCGCCACCACCGGCGTGATTCCTCCCGCCAGCAGCGCCGTGGATCCCAGACGGTTCAGCGACCCCATGGCCATCATGACGCCCTTGTTCAGCGGGTGCTGGCGCTCGATATTCCACCGTCCCATCACCTGCTCGTACACATGCACCAGGATCGCGCCCCGTGTGCCAGCCGAGGGTAGCGCGAACGTTAGGGCGGCGAATGCCACCAGCATCTGCACGTAGAGCGCGCGCGGGCTGCCGCGGGACAGGCGGATCAGGTAGCCCGCTAGCCGGTTTGCCAGCCCCGACTGCTGCACGCCCAGGCCCAGGGTGAGTATGCCAATGAGAAAGTAGGGGACTGGCTGGGAAAACCCGTACAGCGCCGCTGTGACATCCGGCACGGCGCCCACCAGCGTCAGCAGTATGACCGCAGCAATGCCCGTAACTGCCAGCGGGATGGCGTCGGTGGCCCACAATCCCACGGCCAGCGCCATCACCGCCAGCGCCCGCTGCCCCTCTACGCTCAGACCCTCGGGAGTGGGGGCCAGTAGTACGACTGCGAAGGCCAGCAACGGCAGCCCGAACTTGACCACCGCCGCGACCGGCCGGTCGCCCAGCGCTTTCATTATTCCTGTGACTTCGAACGCCGCCAATTCAACGTCCTTTCATAATTTCCCTCTCCCTTGAGGGAGAGGGCTGAGGTGAGGGTGAAGACGTAATGCAAAGACCCCCGGATGCACCCCCGGAGGTCCTGTTTGCGTCTGTAACCGTCTACGTCGCTCAGGAAACGGCTGGCTTGCGCCCCTTGCGCTCCAGGAAGTCCGCGAAACCCTCTTCCACCGTCAGCCCGCGGAAGCGTCCCTGCCGCGCCTCGATCTCCGTCCAGAACTGCTCCTCCAGCGAGTTGCCGGTGTGCTCGATTAGCAGTTGCTTGATGTTGTTCACGCCGTCAGGGCGGTTCTTGGCGATGCCCGCCGCCACCTCGATGGTCTTGTCCATTAGCTGTTCCGACGGCACCAGGTGATTGAGCAGTCCGATGTGGTACGCCTCGTCGGCGAACACCTCGCGCCCGCTGTACAGCAGCTCCTTGGCCTTGCCCCAGCCCACTAGCGTTGGCAGGCTCCAGGTGGCGTTGAGCTGCCCGTAGTTGACGGCCAGAAAGCGGAAGCTGCTCTTTTCGCAGCCGATGAGAAAGTCCATGCTGGTGGCCATCACCGTGCCGCCGCCGTAGCACAGGCCGTTGATTGCGCCGATGACCGGCTTGGCGCAGGTGGCCATGTGCCAGGTGTACTTGGCCCGCTCGGCTGCGCCCGCATCACGCTGCTCCTCGCTCAGCTCGCGGTTCTCGTGGATGTCCGCCCCGGCGGAGAACGCCCGCTCGCCAGCCCCGGTGATGATCACCGCGCCGATGCCGTCGTCGGCCTCCGCCTCGGTCAGGAACGCGTCCACCTCCCGCGACAGCTTGAGGCTGAGGGCGTTCAGCACCTCGGGCCGGTTCAGGGTAACGATGGCAACCCGGTCCACCTGGTCGATGGAGATAACCTCTAAGGCCATATCAGCAATGACTCCTCAGCCGCCCGCCAAAACCGGCGGGACATAATCTGCATGCTAACGCCGGTGCCCAAGAGTGCGCCACCGGCAACCCCTTAACTAAAGCACAACGAGGGGCGCAATGCAAACAGGACGAGTCGAGGGTATTCTCAACGTGTGTTGGTATTGGACGCGATTTGTCTGCTTGGCCCCGCCGCGTAGGGGCGCACTCCCGAGCGCGTCGAGGGACGTGCGCCCGTGTCTGCGCAGGAGAGAATTGTGCCGGAACCGGGGGCCAGGGCGCACGGCTGTGCGCCCCTACATTGGAATACCAACACACACTGAGAATACCGAGTCGAGCTTACATCTAGGGATCCTCAATCCCGTTGGCGGCGCAAAAGCACATGGAGAGCGAAAGATCGTCGATCAACGACAGTGGCTCCATCCAGTGAATCAATCGCATCCTCGGCTTCGTCAATGAGTTGCGTTACCCATCCTCGGGAAAACGATGTGTTCGTGGAATACTCGGCTTGCTGGCGTTGACCCTGCAAGAAAACGAACCTTCGCCCAAAGGCCTGAATCTCTGCTGGGAACGCACTCATGGCGGATTGGTCGTTGCATTGGTTCCTGGCGTGTCCGTGCTCCAGTGCCCTGTAAGTCTGTCTCCATGCCGTTTCACTTCGACTACTTCGGGCGGACCCTGCTAACCTGTTGGCGCAATTCAGCGCGAGCGCGTGGAACAGGGCATAGTAAGCGGCGCTCACCGCGCGTCGCAGTTCTGCTTGTCGAGGTCTCCCGCGCGTCTCCCCTACTGCACCCGACGCCAGATGCCTTGCTATTCTTATCAAATCGCGCGGATTCAAGATATTTGCCCCGGAATCTGTTCCTTGTGGAACTTTTTCCACTCGGAGTGCTCTATGAACGAGTGGCCGGGTGTATGCGGCAATGCACCATCCGGTAGCAGGTCTAACAGGCGGCCTTCGATGCCATTGGTCCACCTGGGTTCCAGCCTTTTCTGGTCGCCGTCGAAAATGATGTAGATGTGCAGGAATTCGTCGCCCCACCAGTCCAGCTCGGGGTTAACGATTATGGGGTCGAAAACGAACTCGTCCTTGAACCGCCCCTCCAGGTCTTTCCTGACGAATTCCTCCACTCTGTCGATGATTTCCTGCGGCGTCGTGGGCCTCTTGCCAAAGTCACGGAACGACTCGTGCATAGACTGTCTGCTGCTCATATCCTGCGCCCCTCCAGCGATTCCTCCACACTCCGAAACACTTTGATTCGCCAGCCAAATGTGCTTGAATCAAGCCTAACAACATAGCAGGTAGAATGTACACCTTTACCCTGTGGATTCCGGCTTTCGCCGGAATGACGGTTTGAAAGGAGGCCCTATGCAGCAACGTGATTTCGTCGGCTACGGCCCCAACCCGCCAGCCGTGCGCTGGCCCAATGGGGCGCGCATCGCCGTCTCGGTGGTCGTCAACTACGAGGAGGGTTCCGAGTACTCCACCCTCGACGGCGACCCGGCAGGCGAGACCTCCGGCGAGTCGCCCTCGCCCCTCAGCGCGGGGGAGCGCGACCTGGCCAACGAGTCCTTTTTCGAGTACGGCAGCCGCGTCGGCGTCTGGCGCATCATGGACATCCTCGACCGCAACAACGTGCCGTCCACCTTCTACGCCTGCGCCCTGGCCCTCGAGCGCAACCCCGATGTCGGCCCCGAGGCCATCCGCCGCGGCCACGAGGTGATGGGACACGGCAACCGCTGGGAGGAGTACTACCGCATGGACCGCGACGCCGAGCGGCAGGCCATCCGCGAGGCCGTGGACACCATCGAGCGCATCTGCGGCCAGCGGCCCTTGGGCTGGTACACCCGCTACGGCCCCAGCGTCAACACCCGCGAGCTGGTGGTCGAGGAGGGCGGTTTCGAGTACGACTGCAACGCCTACAACGACGACCTGCCCTACTGGACGCAGGTGCACGGCAACCCCTGGCTGGTGGTGCCCTACTCCCTGGAGGTCAACGACTACAAGTACTGGCGCGGCGACCTGCTGACGCCGGAGCACTTTTTCCAGGTCGCCAAGGCCAGCTTCGACCAGCTATACGAGGAGGGCGCAACGCACCCCAAGATGATGTCCGTCGGCCTGCACTGCCGCATCATCGGCAAGCCCAGCCGCGCCTCGGCCCTGGACCAGTTCCTCAAGTACGCCTCGGAGAAAGAGGGCGTCTGGTTCGCCCGTCGGCTGGACATCGCCCGCTGGTGGAAGGAGCACTACCCGCCGTCGTAACAGAAACGCTCCGTCGTTCCCGCAAAAGCCGGAATCCTTTGGACAATCCCCTCCCCCTGAGAGGGAGGGTTAGGGTGGGGGTGAACCGCTCAATTGCGGAACTAAAATCCTGTTAATCTCTGAATCAAACAAATCACAGGTCAGACAAAAAGGAGACATATCCATGAAAACCGTCCGCATCTACCAGACCGGCGGCCCCGAGGTGCTGAACTACGAGGACGCGCCGGAGCCGTCGCCCGCGCCGGGTCAGGCCGTGGTCGAAATCAAGTCCATAGGGGTCAACTATACCGACGTCTCCAGCCGCAAGGGCACCAACCCGCCCGACGCCTTTCCCTGGACGCCAGGCCGCGAGGCCGCTGGCGTGGTCACCGCCGTCGGCGACGGCGTGACCGAGGTGGCCGTGGGCGAGCGCGTGGCCTACGCCATGCACACCGGCACCTACTCGCAGTATCACTCCGTCCCGTCCTGGCTGCTGGTCAAGATTCCCGACGGCATGGATTTCGCAACCGCCGCGGCCACTATGCTGCAAGGCATGACCGCCCATTTCCTGGTCTACGGCATCGCGCCACTGAACACCGGCGACCGCGTGCTGGTCCACGCTGGCGCTGGCGGCATGGGACTCTGGCTCATCCAGATGCTCAAGAATGTCGGCGTATACGTACACACCACGGTGTCCACAGAGGAGAAGGCCGAGCTGGCAAGGGGCGCCGGCGCAGACCACACCATCATCTACACCAAGCAGGATTTCGAGGAGGAGATCCGCAGGGACGCCAACGGCCAGGGTCTCAAAATGGTCATGGACGCCGTGGGCGCAACCACCTTCGACCAGGGCATGCGCCTCTTGGGACGCCGCGGAGTCATGGCGCTGTACGGGCAGGCCGGCGGCCCGGTGGGGCAGGTGGACAGCAGCGTGTTGCGCGGCGGCTCGCTGTCGCTCATACGCCCCAGCCTGGGCGACTACACCGCCACCCGCGAGGAACTGGTGCAGCGGGCTGACGATGTCCTGCGCTGGGTGCAGTCCGGCGAGGTCAAGCTCTACGTCGGCCTCGAACTCCCGCTCTCCGAGGCCCGGGAGGCCCACCGGCAGATGGAAGGCCGCGAGACCACCGGCAAGATCCTGCTGACGCCGTAGGGATAAGTTTCGCTATTGAGATTGTTATCGGCTGTCAGAATCACACCCGTTTGACAGCCGGTAGGGCCCTGCGTAAGGTTGAATATATGAAAGCGACTTTCGATATAGACGAGGTGCTTGTGCGGCAATTGCACGAAGTTGCCGAACGCCAGGGGACAACCGTATCCGCCTTGGTAGAGGTGGCTATCAAGGCCGCAATCAATGACGAACCGGATGCGGGCCTGCCTGCTGAGTCCAAGCTCCGGCCTCTACCGTCGTGGCCAATGGGCAAGCCGATGGTAGACATCTCCAACCGCGAGGAACTTTACGACGCGATGGATGATTGGGATAAAATACGCGAACTCTATGGCGGTGCCGGCAGGGAATGACCAGTGGTTTTTGACTCCAACGTGCTAATCCACGCCGTGAACGAAGATTCGGAAGTCCGCAGACCTTGCCTGGAACGCTTGGGGGAAGCAGGCCGCAGCGTTTCCGGCTTTCTCACTTGGAGCATCTGCTACGAGTTCCTGCGAGTCAGCACCCACCGCAACATATTACCGTCGCCGCTGACACCGGACAGGGCTTTGCGGTTCCTGAACGAATTGCTGGATTCACCCGGATTCAGTTTGTTGCGTCCCACAGAACGCCATCACACAGTGCTGGCGCAGACATTGGCAGAGGTACCGGACCTGCACGGCAACGTGATGCACGACCTGCATATCGCAGTCCTGATGCGGGAAAACAATGTCGAACGAATTTGCACGTTCGATAGAGATTTCTATCGCTTTCCCTCCCTGACCGTCGTAAATCCCCTTGGACAGTAGCCCTCGACACCTACTACTGCGCCACCCAGCCGCCGTCGATGACCAGCTCGCTGCCGGTCATGAACGACGCCTCGTCCGACGCCAGATACAGCACGCCGTAGGCCACGTCTATGGCCTCGCCGTAGCGGCCCAGCGGTATCCGCGACTCCATCAGCTCACGCACATCGTCGTCCGAGCGCCGCCCCATGGTCATCGGCGTGACGATGGGCCCGGGATGCACCGAGTTGCAACGGATGCCGTCGGCGGCGTATTGCAGGGCCGTCGATTTGGTCAGCAGGCGCACCGCGCCCTTGGAGGCGATGTACTGCGGGCTGGACTCGTTCATGGCCACGATGCCAAGCTGCGACGAGATGTTGATGATGGAGCCGCCGCCCGACCGCTGCATGGCCGGGATGGCGTGTTTCGTGCCCAGGAACACGCCCTTTGCGTTCACCTCCATCACCCGGTCCCACTCCTCCACTGTCGTGTCCTCGATGCCGCCGGTGGCGCTGACTCCGGCGTTGTTCACCAGTATGTCCAGCCGCTTGTAGACCTCCTCGGCCATGGACACCGCGCGCTGCCAGTCGGACTCCCTGGTAACGTCCAGCCGCACGAAAATCGCCTGCCCGCCGGGGATCTGGGCGGCGATGTCCCGCCCCTCTCCCTCCAGCACGTCGCCGATGACCACCCGCGCCCCCTCCTTGGCGAACAGCAGGGCCTCCTCCGCGCCCATTCCCCGGGCGCCGCCGCTGATAAGGGCAACCTTTCCTTCCAACCGCATAGCCAATCTCCCGTCAGAGATTTTTCAACACAATTATGCTATGACGTTATGGCAACCAATCTTTACTCAAATCATTGCGTCAGAACCGGGCCCTAATACCGCGTCTGCTGGCTCATGGGCGAGTACGTCCCAGGATGCACGGCGCACAGCCCGGCGTCCACCGGCAGTACGATGCCCGTGATCCACCGCGCCTCGTCGCTGGCCAGGAACAGCGCCGCGTAGCCGATGTCCCAGCCGGTGCCCTCCACCTGCATGGGCGCCGAATTGCGGCGGTACTGCCGCAGGTCGTCGTCCATGCGCGGCGCAACCATGGGCGTATACACCAGCCCCGGCGCGATGGCGTTCACGCGGATGTTGTCCTGGGCGTGATCGGCGGCCATGGAGATGGTGAGGCCGATGACGCCGGCCTTGGACGCGGTGTAGGGCGTGCTCATGTGGGCCCGCAGTCCGGCGATGGACGAGATGTTGATGATGGAGCCGCCGCCGGTCTCGATCATGCGGGGGATGACCGCCTTGGCCGCCAGCACCATGGTCTTGAGGTTAACGTTCATCACCCGGTCCCAGTCGGCCTCGCTGACCTCCACCACCGTGCCGCGCTGCGAGATGCCCACGTTGTTGTCCAGGATGTCGACGCGCCCGTAGCGGTCGACGGCGGTCTGGGCCATGCGCTCGCAGTCGTCGAGGCTGGTCATGTCGCCCTGGAACGTGGACGCCTCGCCGCCCTCCGACGTGATGATCTCCAGCGTTTCCCTGGCCCGGTCTTCCACCTGGTCCACCAGCAGCACCCGTGCGCCCTCACGGGCCATTAGGATGGCCGCCGCCTTGCCGTTGCCGATGCCCGCGCCGCTGGACCCGGCGCCCGTAATGATAGCCACCTTGCCCTCAAGCCTCGGGGGACGCTCTGCCATGGGTCAACTCCTGACTTTTACCTGATGCAACTGTTTGCCTTTTAGGGTACAATCAAGGAAAATCTGGGCGTTGTCAAGGCCAAATGACTTAGATTCGGCAAAAGTATGGGGCATTCTAGCTTTGGTATGCCTTTGTAATGATTTGAGAAGTTTTGAAACCGAAAGTATGGCGGCTCGGAGAATAACCGTTATACTGTAGCTAATATCACACAAGGACTGCCAGCAGTATTTTCGATATACCAGATTGGGAGCTTGTTCCGATGAACGAACATAACTACCAAAAAGAGTTGGACAATGCACTCACTCTAATGTTCTCACAAGGTCCGAGTGAGGCGTTCGAGAGGTGTTGGGATTTGTATAAGGAAACCGCTTACATATCAAATCCAAAGGGCATCTATTTCAGGATTAGCCGAGATGGTACGTACCGTAATATAGTGATTGCTGGAGAAAATGGAATTGTTGATATCGAAGCTGACGAAAGCAGTGGTGCTGACAGAGACATTTCTGTTAGTCCTTACCGCGCTCTTTCTGGGGTGATACTCCACATGGGACCTATTCAGACAATACAACGCACACAGAACTCACTGCTCACTGTTGCCTGCTTGGTAGGGACTACCTCAATAGGTCCGTATTGGAGTGCGCACAGTGAAGAAGAGGTCGATCGGCTGCGCAATTTCTCTAGGACTCTGGTGAAAGCACTTTCACTTTAGCCGAAGAGAGGAAAAATGAGTTTCGCACAAATCACGTCAGTCAAGACACTTAGATCACGGTGGGAACCGGATAACCTCATTCCACGGGAAGGTATCCTACATTTTCCTTTCGCGACCCAAGGAGTACTCACTCCTTTCCGGCAGCAGGTGCTCAATTACATTTACCGAACAGCACGTGGCCTATCCGATGGCCTATTGGAGTCCGTATTAGTGGAGGTGGTTCGAGAGCCTGACGAAGAGGACTCTTTCCACCTGCATCTTGCTTTGACAATCAGCACGGATTGGGAAGATCTCAACACCCTACACGACCAGATCCTCGCAAGGGTGTCGGAATGGTCCGGAGAGTGGTCGCTCGAGGAACAGGAAGACTACGGTCGCTGGATATTCTTTAGCTTGACCCCCTCTCAGATATGAGACCCATAGAGTTTTACCGTCTGGCGGTAGCCATGGCCCCCAGAGCAGCCTCGGAACCAGTTCAACGAACGATTGTGGGGCGACTGTACTACGGGCTCCACCACGAGGCGTGTTGTCGCTTTTATCGAGTGAATCCCAGTGCCAGTCCCCTAGCTCGCCGCAGTAGACACGCATCCCTTTACAGGCGTTTCAACCAACAGACCGACGCCACATCGAAAAAGGTGGGGAATCTTTTGGAGAGGCTCAGCCATTTTAGGACGTTAGCTGACTATGATTTGGGACAAATGTATATCAACGGGAGACCCGTCACGACTGAACAGGTACTCGACTCGGCAACCCAAGTGGCACAACAGCTTCTCGCAGCCTTGGAGTCCTACTCACCAGGCGAAGCGTCGGATGGATGCATCTGCCAGGTCAATTAGCGCCCGCACTAAATGGATTATTGCTGCCAGTAACGGTAAGAGGCCAAGAAGAAAATCATCAGTGGATCCGATCCCTGCCGGTTTTGACCTTCTCACTGACACCCGCCCCTTGCTTATCCTGGCCGCGGCCTCGTACCATGGGCTGTGTGCCCCCGCGACTGAACGCAGCCGTTTTCCCGTAGGGCCCTGCATCGCACGCTGCTACGGGAATAGCGATTTTCCGTCGCGCGAGACAACGGCATTGGCGCCCTCGGGTAGGTAAGAACCCCCGCAGGACGCCGCCAGATCGCCAAAACGCTAGGAAATACGAGCATTTGCAAGGGAGAGAGATTTTCGCCGCCGCCCCGCGCAGCCATCTCTTCGCGTCGCGTGGCCCGCAGGAACCATCCCGCCCCAAACGCTGGCGGCCGCTTCCTTGACGCCCCATCCGCCCATCCCCTAGACTGAACGTGGTGCATTCTGGAAACAATTGCACTCCCGAAACTCTCCCCCGGCCCACTGGACGGTCCAGTGGCAGCCGGAGCCATCCAGGCCGGAAGAATCAGACGCATGGTTGAACCAACTGTTCGCGGCGGCGACGTCGCTCTGTTCATCGACTGGGAAAATTTCAAGATCAGCCTCGCGGCGGGCAACCGCAACCCCAACCTCTCCTCGCTGAAAGAGGAGGTCTCCAACCAGGGCCGCGTGGTGGTCGCCAAGGCCTACGCCGACTGGGTAACCCGCGCCCCCGAACTGCGCGGCGCCAGCCAGTTCATCAACGACCCGCCGTCCCTCTACGCCGCTGGCATCGAGCCCGTCTTTGTGCCAACGCGGATTCCCTCCACCCAGGCGTCCACCGCCAACGGCATGCGCACCTACCGCGTCAAGAACAGCGTCGACGTCAAGATGACCGCCGACTGCATCGAGTGCGCCCACTCCTACCCCAACATCGGCACCTTCGTGCTGGTGTCGGGTGACTCGGACTTCCTGCACGTGGTCAACGCGCTGCGCACCATGGGCAAGCAGGTGGTGATTATCGGCGTGTCGTGGAGCACCTCCCGCCGCCTGGCCGACCAGGTGGATTCGCTGCTGCTGTACGACAAGGACGTTGACCCGCTGGCCCCGCAACCGGCCGTGCTGCCTCAGCACGCCAACCGCCCCTCTTTGAACGCGGCGGCCCAGAACGAGGTCCCCGAGCTGGCCGATGTCATCCGCGCCATCGAGGAGATCATCCGTGACGAGCGCGCCGCTGGCGGCCAGCCCCTGCTCACCGCCATCAAGCAGCGGATGATGCGGCGCTTCCCCAATTTCGACGAGAAAAAGCTGGGCTTTTCCGGTTTCAAGAAGCTGATGGCCCGCGCCGCCGAGGACGGCAACATCAAGCTGGTGCATTCCGGCCTGGTGGACTGGGCCATCCTGGCCGAAGAAGAGATCCCGGAGGGCACTACCGAGGAGACGCCCGCCGGTGTCGCGTCCAGGTCCGGACGGCGCCGCGGCGGTCGCCGACGCCACGGCGGTCAGCGCGACGCGGATGCGACGGACAGCGCCGACGATGTAGGTGACGACGACGCCGATTCCACCGATGCCGACGACGAGGCCGAACGGGTGGAGGTGGCCCCGGCCTTTGTTGACTCCCTCGAGGAGACCGCCGCCACCGATTTCGACATACCCGAACCTGCCGGGGTACTCGCCGCCGAGCCCGCAGCTACCCGGACTGCCGGGAACGACGTTGCCGTGCCCTGGTTCGATGCCGACGAGGAGGCCGTCGCACAGACCGAGTTTGTTGCCGAGCAGCCCGTGGTGGAGGCGGAGGCTCCCCTGCCGGAACCCGAATCCGCCAACACAGCGGAGCAGGATGACGTATTCGGGGGCGATCATGAATTGGCCGCCGCCGTTCAGCAGGTCGTTGCGTCGATCTCGCTTCCCGCCGGGCCGGAGGACGGCCTGAACCCGGAGCGGATCACGGACCTCGTGGTCATGGCAGACCACCTGGAGCATCGTGAGGGCGCAAGGCACGTGGCTTTTACCTACCTGGTTGACGAGGTGTGCACTGCCCTCGAGCAAGCACTGGAGGCCGGCGTTCCGCAGATCGCCCGGCACTGGACCGGCGTCGGTGCAAAGGACTACGTCAGCAGGACGCTCCGCGGGCTTGAGGCCAACGGCATGTTCCGGCGCCCCATGATTTCATGGCGCGAGGACGGGCAGCGCCGGCAGCGGCGGTTGTTCAATCTTGTCCGGGATCACGACCTCGTTGGCCGGATTCTCATAGCTCGCCTGGGCCCGGGCGCCAACTCGACTCCACCCGCGGAGCCGCCGGAACCGGCAGCCGCGCCGGAAGTTCAGGCCCAGGATGAGCGGCCAGTGAATGAGCAGCCGGTGGCGGACGAGGCCCAGCCGTCGGCGGAGCAGGTCGCCCCGGTTAACGAAAACGGCGCTGCCGAGGCCGAACCCGAACCCGAGCCGCAGCCCGTCGCAGTCGCCGACGGCCCGTCGGAACCCGTCTCAGTTGCCGACGACCCGGCGCAGCCCGTCCAGGACGACGCCAGCGACGACGTGTACGACGAGCCGCAGCCCCGCAGCGCCCGCCGCCGCCGCCCGTTCACCAGCCGCCTGCTGGGCCGCTGAGGAGGCATTCCCGCGCAAACGTGTAGGGGCGCACAGCCGTGCGCCCCTAGCATCCACGTCGTTCCGCCGCTAACTCAGAAACTTGGATGGGTCGTCACGCTAGGCCGAAAACAAGCGGCCAAGCACACGGAGGCGTTGGGCCGCCATAGGCAATTCCAATTCCAGCTTGTCCTTCTGCACAGTCCTCAAGTAGCTGGAAACGGAAAATACCCATAGCTCTGAAAATCCTCCGGGGTTATCCGAGACATCCACACTGAACAGATGCTCATCCGCCTTCCCACGAGGAGCTAAAGCCTCCCAGAAAATGAGCAATGGCTGGATGTCCTTACCATCCGCACCGTTGGGAAGCCGCATCGGGGAAAGCACCTTTGCAGTTTGGCGAACTTTGAGGAGTTGCTCTTCACCGTTCCATCGGTTTTCCCAACGGCGTTGCTTGTAGTCCATCACTTCCTCATCGGACGCAGGGAGAGGCAGGCGTTCCCCGCTGAGGGAATGGGCAGACCAATTCTTTATCTCGGTTTGAAAGAGAGTTTCAGTGCCGTCCTTCCAGCGCACCTCAATCCATCGGTCAAGTTGTGGGCCTTTCCTGGTGCCCGAACTTACGGGCATAGGCTTCCCTGATCCGCGTAACAGTACCTCACCGTGATGCCCCATGGATTCGAGGTAGCGGCAGAAGCAGGCGACGTTCAGGTCCTCGCCAGCAACTCCTACGACGGCGGTCGCGTGCCTTTCAGACCAATCCGGCTTTTCGTCAAAGAACCTGAGAAGGTCCGGCACATTGACCGTTACCAATCCAGAGGGCAGGGAGAATTCCGTTGTCATATTTGCCTCTGTAGCCTAGAAATCCAGGATCAGCGTTGACCAGCCGAAGTCTCGGGCGCCCAGGCCCTCGGCGGTGTAGGGGTGGTAGTATTCGCGGAAGCCTGATTTGGCGATGCACTCCTTGCTCTTCTCCACCAGCGGCTCGCTCAGCTCCGGGTAGCCGTGGCCGCGCAGCGAGTGGGACAGGAAATAGTTGGTGTTCATCCACGACGGGCCGCGCCAGATGAAACCGCCGGGGTTGCCTGGCATGAACTTGGGATCCGACGCTGGCACCGAGGGCAGGGGGTAGGGCGTCCAGAAATGCTCGGGCGGGCGCACCCACCGCTCGACCAGCGTCTCCACCTGGTGGCGGGGCAGGTCGGCCAGGATCAGCGGCATCAGCGAGCTGATGGTAACGGTTTTGAGCGGCTTTTCGTCCACGCCCGACAGGTCGAAAAAGGCCCCGGCCTCCTCGTCCCAGCACTTCTCCACCAGCGCATCCCGCACCTTGTCGGCCTCGCGGTTGAACTCGGCGGCCTCCGGCGATTCCTCCCCGGCGGCCTCGACGTGGAGCCGGGCCAGCGCCCGCAGGCAAAAGCAGTAGATGGAGTTGACCAGCACGTCCTCGACGTGGAATATGTCGGCGGCCAGCACGGCGTGGTCGTCGTGGCGCAGCGGCTCGTAGGCCGCATAGACCTTGCGCAGCGCGGCGATGAATCCCCGGTTCGATAGCTCCTCAAGCCCCAGAATCTCGTCATACTTGGGCGAGCAGTCGGTGCCCGCCTCCTCGGGCTGGATGACGGCGATCAGGCCGTCGTTGTCCGGGTCGCGCGCCTCGCGCAGGTAGCGGTAGTAGCGGGTCAGGATCGGCAATGCCTCTGCCAGGAACTCTTTGTCGCCCGTAACCCGGTACACCCGCGCCACGGCGTAGGCGATGATGGGCGGCTGGATGGTGGCGCTGATGTTTGGACCGGTCATCCCCACTATGTTGCGGCTGAGAAAGTCCGGCTGTTTCTCCATCTCCCAGAAAATGATGTGGGGGATGAAACCACTGGGCTGCGCTCCGCTCATCAGCGAGCGCATTTCTTTCTTGGCCTGCTCCGGGTCGAGATGCAGCAGCGCCAGGGCATGAAAACAGGAGTCCCAGAACCACTGGAAGGGATACCCCGTCAGGGAGGGGCAGACAAAGCTGAACTCCTTGCCGTTCCAGTCGGCCACCCCCTCCCGCAGGTTGGAGAGCAGTATGCGGCGCGCCCCGTCCTCGAGTTGCTCCCGCGAAATGATACTGTCCATCTGGAACCTCCTGAGGGTTCGTATTCAATGCCGTGGGGGCCTGTACCTTCCTAAGCCAGCGCCGGTTCACTGGCCTCTTCAAACGGATTGATGACCCGGATGCCGTCGTAGTCCTGGTCGGCGCTCATGTCCTCGGAGTACACGGCGTCGCAACCGCTCAGCTTGGCGGCAGCCAGTATCAGGCAGTCCCAGTAGTTGAGTCTGAACCTCTCCCGATACTGCATCGCAAGGCTGAAAATATCCAAGGTGAGCGGCTGGATGCGGTAGCGCAAAAGACTTCCTAAAGCCGCGACAGCATCCTGGTGGTCCATATGGTTTGGTCGAGATGGACGTGTTACCTGTGTGTAGAATTCTCCAAGAACCTGTATGGATAATGCGAGATTGTCTGCTTCACGGTTGAGGAGCATCTCGGCAATTCGTTGCTTTCTTTCGTCTCCCGGGTTGATGAGGACGGCATAGACCGCAACATTCGTATCAACGAAGCGCATCTCTGTCGTACAGCTCCTCGCGCGGCACGTTATCGGCCGAACTCAGTCTCACACCTCTGGCGCGTAAGTCCGCGATTACCTCACTCAGTGTTTTTTCAGGCTTATGAGGAGGATCTTTGTAGCCGGCAGTCAGATTCTTGAGATATTCCCCAAGCATACCCGATACCGACTTCCCGTAATGGGAGGACATTGTTTCGGCACGGCGGTAAGTTTCGTCGTCGACTGAGACGATAATATCCTTCATGTTGCTACTTCCATTGTGAGGCTCCTCAAAGTGTAGGCATCCTGGGCAAATATGGCAATCCATGTCGCTCTGCTTCTTGTGGCCTTACCCCCTACCCCGGTATAGCTCAAGGTACTTTTCAGCCACGGCGGGCCAGGTGAACTCGGCCAGGGCGTAGTCGCGGGCATCCTCGGCGAGGGAACGCCGCCGGTGGTCGTCGTTGACCAATTCCACCAGGCTGGATATGGCGGCTTGCCGGTCGAAGCGCGGAGTTACCACCGCCCCCCGGTGCAGCAGCTCGCGGTTGGAGCCGACGTCGTGGGTTAGTACCGGCGCTCCGTAGGCCATGGCCTCAAAGTAGACCAGGCCAAAGGCTTCGTAGTGCGAGAACAGGACGAACAGGTCGGCGCGGGCGTACCACCGCGCCAGTTCCTCGTCCGACACCTCGCCGGTGATCAACACCTCTCCGTCGAGCCGGTGATCGTGGAGGAATAGGGATATGGCGCTGGCGTCCCCCTCGTCGCGGCCCACCAGCGCAAGGCGCACCGGCTTGTTGAATCGCTCCCTGGCCTCGCGGTACACGTCGAGCAGCCAGAGTTGCGCCTTGTGCCGCCCCAACCGGCCCACACAGAGGACGGTCAGGGTTTCCTCGCCATCCCGTGAACTCTCGTCTTTCCGTTCGTCCTCGGAGGACTCAGGGCTTGCCGACTCGATGATGGCCGGGTCCGGCGGCGGCGCTCCCCAGCCGATGATGCTCTGCTTGCGGCCCGGGGCCAGGTACGCCCGCCGCAGCCCATGGGCCTCCTGCCGGGTCAGCGGCACGATGTCGTCCACCGACCGGCACAGCGCGGCATTGAGTGGGGCCAGCCACCAGCGTACCAATGGCAGGGTGTGGAACGACGGCGTGAACACGAACCGGGGACGCCCCCCACCCTGGCCCTCCCCCGCAGGGACAGGGAATTTCGGGGCGAGAAGCCTGGCCCAGTAGTGCCCCCAGAACCAGCCGTCGCCGACGAAATGGACGACGTTGGGACGGAATTCGCGCAGGTACTGTCTCACACGCCGGGGGGAGAACCACACCATCGGCACCGAATAGAGCGGCGGCGACCATCGCGGAAAGCCGGGTAGCCGGAACACCTGCACCCCGTCGGGCAGCGTTTCCCGGTCGGGCCAGTCCGGCTGGGCCACGCGGGGGAAGGAATACTTGGTGGTGAGCACTCCCACCGCCTCCACGTCCGGGGACTGCTGAATCTGGTGGGAAAGCTCCTCGATGGCGCGCTCAATGCCGCCCAGGTAGGGCCGATAGTAAGGGGTCAGATAGAGTACGCGCAGCGGCGCGCTAGCCACTGGCTTGCTCCAGGGATTGAGTCCAGACATTGCCGATGCGTTCCACCGGCAGGTCAACGGCAGGCGGGCCGCCGTTGGAGCCGTCGTTGGTGGCCTCGTCGCCGATGCGCAGGATGAACCGGTCGCCCCCGGATCGCCCCAGCAAAAGGAGCGGTACGCCCTGCGAGCGGGCCAGATCCTCCAGCGAGTGCGTTTTGTCCCGCTCGACTGTCACGATGATGCGGGACTGCGTCTCGCCGAACAGCGCCGCGTCCCAGCGGGCTGCGGCGTCCAGAATGCCGCGAAAGCCCACGCCGCCCAGGATGCAGGACTCAGCCAGCGCCACTGCAAGGCCCCCGTCGGAACAGTCGTGGGCCGACAGCACCAAGCCCTGTCTGATGCCCTCTCGGCAGGTTTCTTGCACCCTACGCTCCAGCTCCAGGTCGATGCGGGGTTGTCCGGCGGTCATGCCGTGCATGACGTTCAGGTATTCGCTGCCCGCCAAGTCCTGAGACGACGCTGACCCCAGTCCGGGCCCCAGCAGCATCACGGACAGCCCCTCGGACGGAAAACCCGCGCCGACGGCCTTGCTGGCGTCATCCAGCAGCCCGAATGTGCCAACAACCGGCGTTGGATGCACGGCCTGGCCTTGGGTCTCGTTGAACAGGCTGACGTTGCCGCTTACCACTGGCGCGTCCAGTGTCTCGCTCGCCAGCGCCATGCCGCGGATGCACTCCTCCAGTTGGTAGTAGATGTCTGGCCGCAACGGATTCCCGAAATTCAGGCAGTCGGTGAGCGCCAGGGGACGGGCGCCGGTGCAACTGACGTTTCGGCAGACCTCGGCCACCGCAATCTGCCCTCCGATGAACGGGTCGAGGAAGCAGTGCCGTCCGTTCCCATCAACCGCGACGGCGATGGCCTTGGTCGTACCCTTGACTCGCAGCACCGCTGCGTCGCTGGCGCCGGGGCCAATCACGGTGTTTGTCTGCACCTGGTGGTCATACTGCCGGTAGACTGAGCGCTTGCTGGCGATGTTGGGCGAGGCCAATAACCGCATGAGTACCTCTGACGGCCCGCATTCGGGGAGCGCCAGATCCGACAACGACGCCTCGCGGCGCGCCACATCCTCCGGCGACGGTTTTCCCTCCAGGCGATAGGCCGGCGCCTCCGAGAGCGGTTGGACGGGCAGATGCGCCACTTGCTCCGAGGCGTCGAATATCCGCGCCTCCGGTTCCGCGATGACGCTGCCAATCTCACGGCAATCGACATCCCATCTCTCGAATACCGTCTTTACCTCGCCCACCCGTTCCGGCAAAGCGACCAGCAGCATCCGCTCCTGCGACTCCGACAGCATCACCTCGTAGGCATTCATGCCCGTCTCGCGCCGGTGCACCTGTGCAAGATCGAGGCGTATGCCGCGCCCGGCCCTCGCCGCAGACTCGATTGCGGCGCTGGTAAGCCCGGCGGCCCCCAAGTCTTGAATCGCCAGCACCGCGCCGGTGTCCAGCGCCTCCAGGCAGGCCTCGATCAGCACTTTTTCCAGGAACGGGTTCCCGACCTGCACCGTGGGCCGGAGTTCAGCCTCTTCCTCAAACGTCCGGGATGCCAGCCCGGACGCGCCGTGAATGCCGTCGCGTCCGGTGTCTGCGCCCACCAGCAGCAGGACACTGCCCGGAACTCTTGCCGCCGCCGATGCCAGCCGGTCCTTGCTGATGAGCCCCACGCACATGGCATTGACCAGAGGGTTACGGGAATAAGACGGGTCGAAATATATCTCGCCGCCGACATCCGGCACGCCGATGCAGTTGCCGTACCAGGAAATCCCGCGCACCACGCCGCCGAACAGGTGGCGGTTCGTTGCTATCTCCCTCTCCCTTGAGGGAGAGGGCTGGGGTGAGGGTGAATCCGCCAGGCCGGAGCTTTCCTGGGGGTAGCCTGTGTTGTCAATCGGCCCGAAACGCAGGGAGTTTAGTAAGGCGACCGGGCGCGCGCCCATGGCCAGGATGTCGCGCACAATGCCGCCGACGCCGGTGGCCGCTCCCTGG
Organism: Dehalococcoidia bacterium; assembly: GCA_963664375.1. Taxonomy (GTDB): domain Bacteria; phylum Chloroflexota; class Dehalococcoidia; order Lucifugimonadales; family UBA3495; genus VXOI01. The sequence continues at coordinate 3,773,001 of OY761449.1, read as the reverse complement.
AACGGCTCCACGGCTGAGGGATGGTTGTGGGATTCGACCTTGAATACCACGGCCAGCCCGTCGCCGATGTCCACGGCCCCGGCGTTCTCCGCTCCCGTCTCTGAAAGCACCGCGCCTATCATTCCCTCTCCCTCAGGGGGAGGGTTAGGGCGGGGGCGGCTGAACATCCGCAGCAGCGGGCGGGAGTGCTTGTAGCCGCAGTGCTCGCTCCAGAGCGCGCCGAACATTCCCAGCTCGACGGCATTGGGCTCGCGGCCCAGCCGCTCAACAATCAGATCGTATTCCGCCCGGGTCAGGGCGATTTCGTCAAGGACTTCCTGGTTGACGGGCATGGCTCACCAAGGGAATGCAGATATTCCAGAATACTACCACCTGCCCTTCCCAAAGGGGAATGCGGATAGGCAATTCCCCAGGGCCTTTCTGTTATTCCCTCCTCCTCAGGGGAGGGTTAGGGTGGGGGTGAAATCCCTGCCGGAAGTAAAGCATTAAAGTGCGGGATAGCGCCAACTGAACTGACAGAGGCAATCGCTCTCCGATAAACGAAAGGCCATTAGGCAGTGTCGTCAAATTGGATTCCGGGACGTGCGACAGCTTTATTTTCGCCGGAGTGACGGGTCAATTTGACGAAAGGCCCTAGGAATTCCCGGATTCCTGTCCAATTACTCCGCCTGGTCTGGAGCGGGCCGGTGTCAGGGCACTCCGTCCAGCGGCAGCACTTGCCCCCCGCCCACGCGGAAGTAAAAAGCGCCAGCCCCGAAAAACCCGGCAACCTGCTCCGGGTCGGTTGTCGTAATCAGCACTTGGGGGTAGTGGCTGGCCTTCTCCAGCACCCGTTCACGCCGGACGGCGTCCATCTCCGACAGCGCGTCGTCCAGCAACAGCAACGGTTCCCTGCCGCGCACCGCAGACAGGGTTTCGGCCTCGCCCAGCCGCAGCGCCAGGGCCAGGGTGCGCGCCTGGCCGCGGGAGGCGTAAGCGCCCATGTCCAGGCCGTTGACGATGATGTCAAAGTCATCCCGGTGCGGCCCCGCTGCCGTTGCGGCAGTGGCGGCTTCCCTGGCAGAGACAAGCTCCAGCAGTTCACGATAGTTGACTGCCGTGCCGTCGCTGCATTCCGCCAGGGGCACGCTGGGCCGGTATTGCAGGTCGAGTTTCTCCCCGTCGCCGCTAAGGTCTTTGTGGTGTCGAACGCAAGACGGCGTGAGTACCTCCATAACCTCGTGCCGCCGCCAGGTCAGCCAGGCACCCTCTTTGACCAACTCACCGTCCCAGTATTCCATTTCCTCAGGGGATGCGCGGCCCTCGCGCCGCATCCGCAGGAGACGGTTTCGCTGCCTGAGCACCTGCTGGTAGCGTTGCAGGGCCTTGAGGTACAGCGGGTCGGCCTGGGAGATGAGAATGTCGAGGAAGCGGCGGCGCCCCGATGGCGATCCCTGGATCAGATCAATATCGAGGGCGGTGAACAGCACCGCGTGGACCAGCCCCACCAGACCGGCCGCGGTGCGCCGTACTCGGTCGACTCGAATCTCCTTGCTTATCCGGTAGCTGCGCCCGCCTGGACTATCCGAGCCGGAGACTCTGTAGCCGACGATGACCCGCCGCGGTGAAACGGATTCCTCATCGTCTACCAGTCCCTCGACGATGGCGACATCTCCGTTGCCGACGGCGCCGAAATTCACAAGTTCCCGTTCGTTCTCGGCCCGAAAGGAACGCGCGATGGCGAGGATGTAGACCGCCTCCACCAGCGCCGTCTTGCCTTGGGCGTTCCCGCCGTAGAAGACCGAGACGCCCGCGGGCACCTCCAGGTCCACGTCGACCAGGTTGCGGAAATTGCTCAGTCGCAGACGGGAGAGCGGCACCTATTTCTGTTCCCGCAGTTCCTTTTCTTTGAGTTTCCACTTGGTAAGGATGATGCCGGAGCCAAGAATAACCAGCGCCGCCAAGTCTTTCTCACCCCTGGCCTGTTCCTCTCGCTTCAGAAGGGCGGAGAGAAATTCCTCTGCCTCATCGTAGGAAATCTCGTCTTGGGACAGTTTTTCAGCCAATTCATTCCATCGTTCTTGTTTCATAGGATTCTCCGGTGCACCCATGATTCTCAAACTTGTTGCCCACTGCTTGTACCAGTCCCAAAGGATTTCCGTCTTGGCAATCATTTCCGGGAGTTCGTCAGTATGCGGCCTGCTGCGCCGTCCATCGGTTTCCAGAGTTTTCACCCGGCCATGAATCGAGAGCGCGAAGCCAACCGACGCGCCAATCAAAATTACAAGGGCCGCCATGACGGCTGAACCGAAAGTGACCACGCCCTGCGGTATGTTAAGCAGTATCGCCAGAAGACCGTTCACCTTTCCTCCCAGGAACGTGTACTAAGCCTGCCTAATCCCCTTGCAGCCGGCGGATCTCGGCCTCGAGTTCGGCGGCTTCCCCGGTGTCGCCCGCCGAGAGACGGAAGCAGCGGTCCAGGTACAGCTTGGCCAGTTGTGAACTGCGCTCGGAGGTGTCCTGAGCCACGGCGAGCAGGTTGGCTACTTGGAATTCCTCGGGCAGGTGCCGGGCCAGTGCCGCGATCTCCTCCCCCGCCTCTGTGGCTGCGGCCGCGTCGGCTCCCTCAACCGCGAAACGCAGGCGGCCCAGCAGCCGGGAAAGCTCGCTCAGCTTGTCGCTCTCGCTCATAAAGCTGAACAGTACGTCGTTGACGTTGAACGACGCGTCGAGTTCCTCCTCCGGTTCGTCAGCGGACGTGAGGGCCTCGGCCTCGGTGACCGTTGCCTCGCCGCTGACCACGGTGGCGCTCTTGCCCGAGGCGGCATAAAGCTCGGCGTAGCTCGAGACGGCCTCCGTTACGGACTCCATCATCCGCGGGAGATCATAGGAGAACATGTTGCCCGCGTAGACCAGGTCGTCCCCTCGCTGGCGGCTGAGGCGCTCCAGCTCGGCGAACCCGTCCACCGGCTCCGGCACCGGCGGCATGGCGAAAGAAGAGAGGTCGTTCAGCGGGAGCGACCCCAGGTGCGTGGCAAGGAATGGCGGCAGGAACTTGGTCAAATCGGACTTGATAGGCAGGGTAACGACGTAGCTGGCGTACACCTTGTCCGGCTCGGTGTCCACTTTGAAATACACGAGGGCATGCCCGGCGGGATTGTCGTGGTCGCCTCTGTCGAAATACAAATCCATCGCTCGCTGTCACCTGTCCATCCGTTCGAATTCGTTGCGTTTCGCCCGTTGCGTCGCGCCCCGGGCTCCAGTCTGGATTATAGCATCGCCAAGGCCACGGGCTGCGCGCCGGAGACTTGTCGTTGACTGCCTTGGGCAAAGAAAGTATGGTATAGCCATTCCCGGACTGCGTTTGCCGTCCGGTTGCAGAGGAGCGGGAGATGCCCGATCCCCAAGTGAAATTGTTCGACTACGATAAGATTGAGATTGGAGAGGAACTGGGTTCCTACGAATACACCTTGACCCAGGAAATGCTGGACAGTTTCCGGCGGTCGATTGACGACCCGGACGCGGTGTTTCCGACACTGGCAGTCAAGCACGACGCCACGGCCTTTGCCATGGTCTACGATGATCAGACCGGCGGCGTTAACGCTGGCAACGAGGTTGAGTTCTTCAACCCGCCGGTTCCCGGCAAGAGGATTCGCGTGACCGGGCGCATTGCCGACAAGTACATGCGCCGGGACAAGCCGTACATGGTCATTGAGGCCACCGCCGTCGACGAAGACGGCCGGTTGCTGGAAAAGCTTCGCACCTACCAGATGAAAAAACCCGACGAGGTGGGCAAGAAATGGCATCCGCAGGGATAGATAGCATCGCGCCCGGGCAACAGATACCCTCGGTCACCAAGAGCGTCACCCAGGACACGATCAACCAGTTCGAGGACTGCGGCATCCTGGACCGGCAGAATATCCACAACAACCCGGAGCTGGCCCAACAGCGCCTCGGAACGACTTACCCCATCGCCTCCGGCCGCATGTCGGTGGCCTTCGCCTCCGAGAGCCTGCGGCGCTTCTTCGGGCCGGAGGTGTTCAACCACACCGGCACCGTAAATCTCAAGTTCCTGCGGCCCGTCAAGGGCGGCGACACTATCACCGTTACCGGCAAGGTGGCCAGCCAGGAGGAATCCGGGGACGGCTCCCACGTCATCGTCAACCTGGTCTGCGAGAACCAGAACGGCGACCGGACGGCGGTAGGCATCGGCACCGCGGTGGTCAGGTAGTTCGCTGCACGGGTAATTGATTGGGATCCCTCTGTCATTGAACACGCGGTTCAGATAGAACGGTATGGGAAGGGGAAGGAATGGCAGCAAGTGCTGAGGAGCGACTGGCAAGGCTGGAGACCCGGCAGGAACACTTGGCAACTAAGGAAGATATAGCTAACCTAAGGGCCGATATAGCTAGCCTTGATGCACGGCTAGTCCGTTGGATGGTGGGGTTGATGATAGGCGCCACTGTGGCGGCTACCGCCCTGGCAACACTGATTGAGCGCATTACTTGAACCGCCATACTCCGAACCGTGGTGGTCAAGTAAGGCTGCGCGGGGACAGACTGAAGGAAAGCTATGACAACCACCACTGACCGTGTAACCGATCTGTTCAATGATGCGCAGTCGCTGTATGTCGACGCCCTCGACATGCTTGATCAAGGCAAGCTGCGCAACGCGGCGGAGAAAGCGTGGGGCGCAACCAAGCGCTCCACCGACGCCATGGTGCTGGCCCACACCGGCGACGAGCCGCAATCAACCGAGCAGGCCCACCGGTCGTTGCTACGAATAAGCAGCGAAGGCCCCGCCTTTAAGGCTTTTCACGGCCAGTACAGCACAAGGTCTCTTTTGTTGCACGTCAACTGCTTTTACGACGGCAATTGCGAGCCGGAGGCTGAAATGACGGCCCTCATACGGGAAACCGACTCCTACATCGAGGAGGCCCGAAATCTGGCCTCGGTGCCCTGAGTTAAGCACCGTCATTTTCCAAACTTACAAGCGAGAGAAGTGAGATATGGCAGTCTCGGAACATGGCAAGGTCGAAGCGGAAATCGTTTACTGCGTGGCTTGAGGCTACTTCCCGGTCGCCACGTGGCTGGCGATGGAATTTTTCAAGTCCGACGCCCCGGGGGATGTCTCAATCAAGATGACACCGTCCGACCGGGGTCGCCTAGAGGTGTACCTCGATGGCGAGGTTATCTTTGACCGCAAGAGCGACGGCGGATTCCCCGACCTCGGTAAAGTCAACGAGCTAAAGATGACCATAGCCGAGAAGCTGTTCGATCTCGAAGATGCCTAGCCCAGCGCCCGTAGGGGACATCAGCAGAAGTCCCCTCCCCCTCAGGGGGAGGGCTAGGGTGGGGGTGCTGCACTGCAAGAGGTATCGCCATGGCTGACCCGCAGCATGTGACTCTCGTCCGGCAGGGCACCGATGTGGTCTCCCGATGGCGAGCGGAGAACCCCTGCGCCGAGCTTGACCTCAGCGGCGCCGATCTCAGTGGCCTCGTCCTGCAAGGGGTCCGGATCGAAAACGTCAATCTCTCCGGGGCTAACCTCTCCGGTGCTCGTCTGACGCAGGTGGGGCTGCCCGGAGCCGACCTGTCGGGCGCGAATCTGGAGCAGGCAGACCTCGGGCGCGCCTCGCTGTCCGGAGCCAACCTCAGCGGCGCAAACATCACCAACGTCAACCTGTTCTGGGCCGATCTGAAGGGCGCGAATCTCCAGGACGCCGTTGTACGGTATTGCCGGATGAACCGCGTCTCCCTCATCGGGGCCAACCTGAATCGCGCCGATTTCAGCCAGTCCAACATGATCGAGGCCGACCTGCGCAACGCCGACCTGACCGATGCCAAGTTCGTTTCCACCAACATGAACGGCGCAGACCTCTCCCGCTGCACCATGGCGGGAGCCGATTTCACGCGGGCCATGATCCGGGACTCGATGTGGATCGCCGCCAACATGACCGGCGCAAACTTCGACCAGGCCAGCCTCCACCGTGCCGATTTCACCCTCGCCAAGTGGGACAACACCACCACATTCCCCAAGGGGTTCGACCCCTACAATATCGAGTTCCTCGACGTGGGCGTCTAGCCGGGGAAGTGTTGTTGAGTAGTCTGGAATGCCTGCCATCCTTGTAACGGGCCCAGAGCGGGCCGGCAAGACAGGTCTCGCCGCTGGCCTCCTAGCCCCCCTGCACGGCGCGGGCCGCTCCGCTGCGTACTGCAAGCCGTTCTCGGCGGACGGCGCGGTTGATGCCGACCATGCCTTTGCGTCCGGCGTGCTTGCGGACGCCCTCGACATCGCCGTCGGCCCGGCTCCCGCCCCGCTGACCGGCGGTGTTGACAACGCAGTCCAGGCCGTCGCGCTGCTGGGCGCTGAGGCGGACACGGTCGTCGTCGAGGTCGCCGACGGCTCCCGCGCCGCAGAGCTCGCCGTTGCCTTGAACGCCTCCGTGCTGGAGATTCGCGGCTACTCCCCTGACGAGGACTGGGCGCAGGTTGCGGACGCCGCCGCCGTCCGCTGGGGCAATCGCCTGCTGGCCCTGGTAGTCAACGCCGCGCCGCCGTACCGCCAGGATGCCGTGGCCGAATCCGCCGCCCAGTCGTCGGCGGACGTAGACGCCTTGGTAATCCCGGAAAGCCGCGTGATGATCGCTCCAACGGTGGCCCAGATCGCGGGGCATCTCGGCGCGTCTTGGGCGCAGGAGCCGGTCAACGCAGACGCCCACATCGAGCGTTTCCTGATTGGCGGCAACATCATGGACAACGGCCCCACCTACTACGGGCGTTACGCCAACCAGGCCGTCATCACCCGCGCCCAGCGGCCCGACATACAGTTGGCAAGCATGCTCGCCGAGACCCGTTGCCTCGTCCTCACCGGGCCGGGCGAGCCCACCAACTACGTCCGGGCCGAGGCGCTGGAGCGCGACATTCCGCTCCTCCAGGTCTCCACTTCCACCATCGAGACCGCCGACGCCCTTGACCGGCTCATCGACTCCTCCACGGCCCACAGCCTGGCCAAGGCCCGCCACTACGCCGCGCTGCTGGAGCGGCATGCGGGCAACGATGCCCTGGACCGCTGGCTGGCGTAGTTGCCCTCGGTTTCGGCAGGTATCGCTACTGCTCTGACCTGGCCTCTCCTGCATCACCGTATACTGTTTTCTCTCCCTTTTAAGGGTGAGGGTGAACTCACTCGAATCGCCAACTTTGCGTGCATAGGGGTGACGCCCCCACCCTAACCCTCCCCCGGAGGGAGAGGTGACTATCGACTCCCTGGGGTGTTCCGCGCGAGGTTTGACAATCCCACCAGCTACACGGATACAATTTCAGACACCCACTTTGAATTCAGCGAGGGAATCATGATCAAGCACTTTGGCAGCCTGTACGCGGGCCACGTTGACCTTGGCGATCTGGGCCTTGAGGCCACCGCGGTCAACGACCGGCGGTTCGACAACGACCATCTGATAACCATATTCGACCGGTGCGAGCAGATGGCAAAGCTGATGGACCGGCTGGGGTATCACAGCTTTTGGGGGGCGGAACACCACTTTCAGCACGAGGGCAACGAGGTCATCCCCAACCTGCTGATGCTTTTCGTTCACTTGGCCCGGATGACCAAGCAGCTCAAGTTCGGCTGCGGTTTCAACATCAATCCCATGTGGCACCCGCTGCGGCTGGCCGAGGACTACGCCACCGCCGACATCCTGACCGACGGACGGGTCATATTCGGCGTGGGCCGCGGCTACCATTCGCGGGAGGTGGACACCTTCGGCGTTCCCAGCACCAACTCGGACAACGACATGAACCGCGAGATTTTCGAGGAGCAGGTCGAGGTCATCATGAAGGCGTTCCACGAGGACTCCTTCTCCTACCAGGGCAAGCATTACCAGCTCCCGCCCGAGGTGCCGTACCGCGGCTACACGCTGCAAGAGCTGACGCTGGTGCCCCGGCCCAAGTACCAGCCGGTGGAGTGCTGGCAGCCCATGGTGTCCAGCAGCCAGCGGGCCATGGATTTCATGGCCAAGCACGACATTCAGGGCATCATGGGCGGCGGCGCGGTTACCGGAGGCGCCAACGATGATGTAGTCATGCGCTGGACCGAGACGGTTAACCGCCACGGCCACAACGTGGAGCCGGGCGGCCGGCTGGTCATCGGCCTGCCGACTTTCATCGCCGACTCGGAGAAGGACGCTATCGAGCAGGGCCGCAAGTACCTGGAAGAGGACATGAAAATGTTCGCTCCCTTGGGGTTCTTCCGCGCGTTGTCGGATTCCCAGATCGAGGCGCTGGGCGACCCGCGTCGGGCCCGGGGCGCGGGGCTGCCCACGCTGGAGGACATAGTGGAGCAGCAGGCCTGGCTGGTTGGCACCGCCGAGCAGGTCACGGAAAAGATAATGGCCATTCAGGAGCGGTACCCCGGCCTGGAGCACATGCACGTCGGCTGCAATCGCATGGGCGCGCCGCTGGAGGTCATGCTGGAGCAACTGCAACGCTTCGGCGAGGAGGTCATGCCGCACTTCGACACGGAGGAAAAGCCGCTGGCCTAGCGAGCCGGGAACGGGTTCGGAACCCCTGCTACAATGCCGGAAAGGAACGGCGGGCCAGTGCCTTAACGCTGGCCCGCCATAAGTTAAGGGACGGGCGCGTATGTCTATCACGCGGGTAAAGCTGGAGAATTTCACGGTGTTCAAGAGCCTGGACCTGGAGCCGTCGCCGGGCATCAACGTGCTGGTGGGCGCCAACGGGACGGGCAAGACGCACCTGATGAAAGTGTGCTATGCGGCTTGTGGTGTTTCCAAGACCGACGAATCTTTCTACAGGAAATTGGTAAAAGTATTTCTGCCGTCAGTTAATAGACCTGAACGGCTGACTAACCGTAGGGCAATAAATAAAGACGCATCGGTAGAGATATGTCGCGGCGATTCGTTAATAGGGGTGACCTTGCCCTCAAATGTTGAGGAGCCACCAGTTCAGTTTGAGGGTGGGCAGATGTTCTGGTCGAATTCACCTATAGAAAGCACTTATATTCCGGTCAAAGAGATGCTTTCCAACGCGCCCGGGTTCCGGTCGCTCTATGCGGCGCGGGAAATTCATTTCGAGGAAGTTTACGCGGATATTTTGGACAGGGCTTATCTGCCGCCTTTGCGCGGCTCGATGCTTGGCCATCGCAAGCGCTTGCTGGACAGCTTGGAGGAGGCGATTGGCGGGAAGGTAACGGTTCGCAACGAAGAATTTTTCCTGACCGATGAGCAAGGGGAGATCGAGTTCACGTTGCTGGCGGAGGGGTTGCGGAAGCTGGGCTTGTTGTGGCTGTTGATACGGAACGGGAGTCTCAGGCCCGGGGCAGTACTGTTCTGGGACGAACCTGAAACCAACCTGAACCCCAAGCTGTACGGCGTGGTGGTCGACGTGCTGCTGGAGTTGCAGCGTCTTGGGGTGCAGGTGTTCCTGGCGACGCACGACTACGTGATACTCAAGGAGCTTGACCTCCAGGCCAAGGAGGGCGACAAGGTGGCCTTCCACTCGCTGTACCGGTCGGAGGAAACGGATGAGATTGCGTGCCACACCACGGGCATGTTTCTCGAAATGCACCCGAACGCCATAATGGAGGCGTTCGACAGCGTCTATGACCGGGAAATAAGGCGGAGTTTGGCGGGTCTGGTATGACCGATGTTCTCCGGGAGAGGGACCTGGAAATCAGCGTCGACAACGCATTGAACGTGCGGAAGGTCGATGCCCCAAACCGTGAGTTGCAGCATTGCATGAAAACGGTGGACTTCATTATCGAGTGGCAGGATAGCTATTACTTTATTGAATTCAAAGACCCGGAGCATCCCCTGGCTACTGCGCAGGCCAGGAGGGAATTTATCGATAGCATTGAGTCCGGTGGCCTGGATGAAGACCTCAAGTACAAATGCAGGGACTCTTTTCTGAACGAATGGGCGTCGGGACGCGCAGACAAGCCAATCTACTACTGGGTCTTGATAGGGCTGACAAGACTATCGGCATCTGAATTACAGAGGCGTACAGACAGCTTGAGACGGATTCTGCCGGTACAAGCGCCAACGTCGTGGATTCGCCCTGTAGTAGCTGGCTGCGGAGTGTTCAACATAGCAACGTGGAACCGGAATTTCCCGGAACTGGCGGTCAGGCGCTTGTCGGCGTCGTGAGGTGGGCCGGGCGAATGGGTGGCCCCGGTCGGCGGTGGAGGCTTTGCAGGGCCTTTCGATTATTCCCTCCCCCTCAGGGGGAGGGTTAGGGTGGGGGTGAATTTCTCGCATCAACAAACTGGCATGCAGCGGACAGCGGCAAATCCTTTGAATCCTTTAATTCTGTAAATCCTGATTCAGACAAATAATCGAAAGACCCTGGGAGGCTTTGGCTGGCGTCTTGACACTGGCCGCGGCTGATTCGATAATATAAGTGCGCGCCGAGGTAGCTCAGGTGGTAGAGCACGGCACTGAAAATGCCGGTGTCGACAGTTCGAGTCTGTCCCTCGGCACCACCTCCCCCTTTCGCAGCTGCGTCTACAAGGCATTGGCTCAAATGCCTATATCCCGCTCCCCGGTGGTTGCGCCACGTTCCACGTTGGGCTAGACCACCAGTGGAGCGGCATGCCCTCAACGCCTTGCCGCTCGCCGGGGTTACTGTGCGGTGCGGCCTCCGTCGATTACCAGCTCCGACCCTGTGACGAATGACGATTCGTCGGATGCCAGGTATAGCACCCCGTAGGCGATCTCTTCCGGCGTCCCGATGCGGCCCAGCGGCACCCGCTCGATGGTGGTGTCAAGCTGGGAACCGGCGCCCCGGGCGGAACGCAGCATGGGCGTCTCGATGGGGCCGGGATGCACCGAGTTGCAGCGGATGTTCTCGCTGGCATACTGGATGGCAGTGGACTTGGTGAGCAAGCGCACCGCGCCCTTGCTGGCCGCGTAGGCGCCCGACGTTCCGGGCGCGGGCGCGATGCCGGCTCCCGACGAGATGTTGACGATGCTGCCTCCTCCCGCTTTTTGCATCTCCGGTATGGCGGCCTTGGTGCCCAGGAACACGCCCTTGGCGTTGATGTCGAAAGTGCGGTCCCAGTCCTCGACCGTGAATTCCTCAATGCCGCCGGTGATCGAGATGCCAGCGTTGTTGACCAGCACGTCCAGCTTGCCGAACCGGGACACACCGGTGGCGATGGCCTGCGTCCAGTCTTCCTCGCGGGTCACGTCCAGCCGCACGAACACGCACTCGCCGCCTGCCTCGTTCACTGCCGCCTCGGTCCGGCGGCCCTCCTCCTCAAGCACGTCGCCAATGACCACCTTTGCCCCCTCGCGGGTGAACATGTGGGCCTCGACAGCCCCCATGCCCCTTGCGCCGCCGCTTATCAGGACAACCTTTCCTTCCAACCTCATTGCATCAACCTCCGCCTTTATTGTCTGAATCAGGATTCAAGGATTGCCGGGATTTTCACAATGGGAGTTACGCAGTTGGTGTAGGGGCGCCCCTTGTGGGCGCCCTCCCTCATGGCGGCCCCATGGTGGATTGCTCCCGGCGATACGGGCAGGCGCCCCTACGGGAACGGCGGGCACCGTCCAACGATATTTAGCGGCTGCCCCCCATCAGCCTGCGGCGCATGTCGTCTGGAACGGACTGCAAGCGGCGACGGAAAGCGGTGTTGGCCCGGTCGGACACCCGGCGGGCCGCCTCCTCCATCAGGGCCACGCCGCCCAGGTAGTCGTCGACGTGGATGTACTCCGCCTCGATGCGGCCCTCCGGCGCGCCGTTGTGGTAGTTGCCCAGCGGGAACGCGATGCCCGTGGTGCGGTACCCATAGGCCGAGAACGCGCTGGCCTCGCAGACGCCGCCGCTCATCAGTTGCCGTTGCGCCGCGAATCCGCCCTCGCGCTCGTTCAGGGCCTCGCGGGCCCGGATGAGCACCGACTCGGCGTCGCCGTCGAAAGTGGAACCGGCGTCGCCGACCCGGATCACTGGCCCCCGGCCCTGCTCAGCGCCCGGCAGGGTGCGGCTGGACTCGGCGGAGATGATGAGCGTGGCGGCGGGCAGCAGGCCGTTTTCCGCGGCAAGCCTGGCCCCCACCAGCCCGATTTCCTCGGCGCGGGTGAACAGCGCGTACACGTCGCCCTCCGGCTGCTGGCCGCTGCGGACGAGGCGGGCCATCGCCGACAGGGCCGAGGCGCATCCGGCCAGGTCGTCCACCGCCCGCATGCGGATGTACTCGCCGTCAAGCTCAAAGTCCACCAGGTCGAACACCGCGGCGGCGGGCAACGGCATTTCGGCGGCGATGTCAGCATCGGCCAAGCGTACTAGGGCCTTGCGCTCCGATTCCTCGCCGTATGGCCCGGCCGTCTCGGCAGCGGCCCGCGCGCCGCTAGGCAGTATCACCTGCAACGGCACTCCGGCACTGAAACTGGACGCCGGTATCCCGCCCAACGCGTCGGCCACGAACTCGCCTCCGTCGCCGTGCCGCTCCACCAGCTCAAAGCCCGGATGGTCCATGTGGGCCACGATGGCCAGGGGCGGTACGTCTGGGCTGCTGCCCGGCAGTCGGGCCAGGATGTTGCCGGGCGGGTCGATGCGGTATTCGACTCCGATACCGTCAAGAATTTCCCGCACTACCGATGCCACGCCGGATTCGTGGTAGGCCACCGCGGGCTGGCCCCCCAGCCTGGCCAGGAAATCCAGCGCCTCTTCCCTGTCGTTCATAATCTCGCCTCAAAAGCCTTGCATAATTGCGCCGTTGCGTCATTGCGTTCAATCAGACTGCTATAATGTTACACAGTCAATAGCAAGCGCAAGAGCGGGAGATTAGCCGTGCTGGAGCAGTTCAAGGTAGGACACGACGAGGCGGAATTCGTTCAGGGCGACGACCTGAAATCCACCGTGGCGGGCATATTCCGGCACCTGGGCGTGCCGGACGGCGACGCCGAGCTGGGCGCCGACGTGCTGGTGCTGGCCGACCTGCGGGGCGTGGACTCCCACGGCGTTTCCAACATGCTGCGCAGCTACGTCAGCGGCTACCAGGACGGCTCCATCAACCCGCGCCCCGACTGGCGCGTCATCCGTGAGACGCCGTCGACGGCTACCGTCGATTCCGACCGTGGGCTGGGAACGATCATCACGCCCAAGGCCATGGGCATCGCCATTGAAAAGGCCCGCAACGTCGGCGTCGGGATGGTCGCCGTCGGCAACGCCAGGCACCTGGGCATGGCATCCTACCACTCCATGCTGGCCTTGGAGCACGATATGATCGGCGTGTGCATGACCAGTTGCCCGCCGCAGGTGCTGCCCACGTTCGGCGCTGAGCCGCGCCTGGGCACCAACCCCATCGCCATCGCCGTGCCGACGGGTGAGGAGGCGCCCTTCGTGTTCGATGCCGCCACCAGTTCCGTGGCGGTCAACAAGATACGCATCGCCCAGCGGCTGGGGGCCGACATTCCGGCGGGCTGGCTGGCCGACAGGGACGGCACGCCGATAATGGAGGACAAGCCCGCCCCGGACGACTACTGGCTGCTGCCCGTGGGCGGCAGCCGCGAGGGCGGCTCTCACAAGGGCTACGGGCTTTCGTGCGTGGTGGACATCCTGGCCGGCGTGCTGACCGGATTCGGCTACGGCGCGGTGCCGGGCCGCCCCAATTTCGGGCACTACGTGGCCGCCTACAGCGTGGACGCTTTCACCGACGTGGCCCATTTCAAGCAGGAAATGGACGAGTGGGTGCGCATGATGAACGCCACCAAGCCCGCGCCGGGCCACGACCGGGTGATCGTGGCGGGCCAGCCGGAGGCCGAGATGGAAGCCGAGCGCCGCGACGAGGGCATCCCGCTCCACCCCGAGGTGTCCCAGTCCATCCGAGACATCTGCGCCGAGCTGGGCGTGCCGTGCAACTTCTAGGGCGTGTTTGCAAACTCTGGTCAGTGTGGAAGTAACCTGCAAAGTTCCCTCTCCCTTGAGGGAGAGGGTTAGGGTGAGGGTGAAATCCTGGCAAATGGCAACGCTACTGTGCCCAATTCCCCGCAGTTGATTGAGTTCGCAAACGCTCTTTAGCCCAACCGTAACCCTCACGCATTCGGCGGGCGCATGGTGTGCCAGGGGGTGGCCTGCTCGTAGGCGTGGGCCACTTTGAGAATCGTTGCCTCGTCGAATGGGCGGCCGCCGATTTGCAGTCCTATGGGCAGCCCTTCCGAGTTGAAACCGCAGTTGACGGAGATGGCGGGCGCTCCCGCGAGGTTGAATGGGCGGGTCATGACCGGCGGCTGGTTGCGGGCGTCCTCCTTGGACGTTAGCACTGTGTCCTGTCCCACTATGGGCGCGCAGCTCTTGGACGTGGGCAGAATCAGCACGTCGTAGTCTGCCAGTGCGCCCAGCACCTCGCGGCGGGTTAGCTCCCGCAACTTCTGGGCTTTCTGGTAGGCTTGGGCGGGCAGGATGCTGGCCGTGAGCAGGCCGATCTGGTTGGCGTGGCCGAACTCGTGCAGCCGCTCGCGAATCCAGTCGCGGTAAGTGAACGAGGCCTCGCCGTTGATCAGCGCCGCCGCCAGTGTCCCGCCGTGGACGGTCAGGGGCAGGGACACGTCCTCGACGGTTGCGCCCAGCTCGCCCAGTACGGCACCGGCGGCCCTGACGCCATCCCTGACCGCCGTGTCTACGATGTCGCTCTCGATCAGCTCGGTGACTGCGCCGACGCGAATGCCGGACAGATCGCCGCCCAGCGCGGCGCGGTAATCCGGCACTGGCGCGTTCCAGGTGTACGGGTCTTTAGAGTCGTATCCTGCGATGGCGCCGAGGGTGATGGCGGCGTCCTCGACGGTGCGGGAAATAGGGCCGACCTGGTCCATGGACCACGAGCCCGGCTGTACCCCGTGGCGGCTGACCCGCCCCCAGCTGGGGCGCAGGCCCACGATGCCGCACCAGGCCGCCGGGCGACGGATGGAGCCGCCAGTGTCCTCGCCCAGGGACGTGGCGCACAGGAACGCGGACGTTGCCGAACCGGACCCGCCGCTGGAGCCTCCGGCGAACCGGTCCAGGTTCCACGGGTTGCGGTTCAGGCCGTAACGCTGTGACCCGCCGAGGGCGAACTCGTTGAGGTTGGTCTTGCCCAGGATGACGGCCCCGGCCTGCTTAAGCCGGGCAATTACCGTGGCGTCCTCGTCCGGGACGAAATCCGCCATCAGCCGGGAGCCGATGGTCGTCCTGATACCCTGCGTCCATATCTGGTCCTTGACCGCGACCGGGATGCCGTGCATGGGGCCGAGGTAGTTGCCCGCGGCGATGGCCCGCTCAGCTTCCGCAGCGGCGGCCATCGCCTCTTTGCGAGAGACGGTCAGGTAGGAGTTGAACTTGAAATTCAGGGCGTCGATGCGGTCAAGGTAGGCGGCGGTCGCCTCCACCGGCGAAACCTCGCGCCGCCGGATAAGCTCGCCAAGCTCCGCCGTGGAGAGGAAGGGGATGTCCTGCTTTTCCATTGTCCGCTCCTGTGGATACTGCTCTTGTCAGCCGCTGTGTGTCGATACATACCTGATTTACAGTGTTATTCTTCGCCCTCTTCTCAGAGGAGATCATCCAGGACGACGACAGGCAACTCCCTGACACGGCGGAAATCGGTGTCGTTGGTGATGAAGAGAGCGCAACCTGCCCGAAGAGCTGTTGCCGCGTGAAGAGCGTCGGGAATTTTCAAGCTGGTTTCAGCCCGCAGGCGGGCAGTGTCTTCAAACACCTCGTGGGAAGCATCAAGAAGCCTCACCGCATTAGATGCGAATAGCTCACGGTACTGCATTTCAATTTCAGTGTTACCAACTTGAAGTGGTTTCACAAGAACTTCGCTTACCAAGACCGGGCTGCTCACTATTGAGATGTTTCCATCCTGTGCTTGCTGCCACATTGGTTCGAGAAGCGTGCGGTACGGCTCTATCCGTTCCACACTGTAGATGAGTCCGTTGGCATCAATGTAGACCAGCCCAGCAGGGGGAAGGGTTAGCGTTCCCATGACGCCTTTTCTTCTGCCAGGTACTCCCTTACCTCTTCGGCTGTCTGGAACAGACGCTCATCCGGGCCGCTGTTGAGAATTTCCATGATGGAGCGTCCCCTAACACTGGACTCATGCACCACCACCACGTCTACCGTCTGACCTGCCTCCAACTCCGGGCTGGCAATCTCCACCCTGCCTCCCGGCAGTACCGTCGTCCTCACGTGTAGCGCCTTCTGCATAGTCTATCTCTCCTCATAAATGTTACGCAGCTGGAGATTTTCACCCCCACCCTAACCCTCCCCCTGAGGGGGAGGGGATTTCATGGCAGGCTGGCAACGCTCGCTAGTCTTTCAGGGCGGGGATGACTTCTTTGCCGAACAGCTCCAGGGAGCGCATGGTGTCCTGGTGGGACAGCGGGCCGCCCTGGGCTTCCAGCAGCAGGGCGCCTATGCCCAGCTCCTCCTTGATGTAGCGCAGCTTCTTGATGACCGTGTCGGGGCTGCCTACTACCAGGTGGTATTCGTCTTGGAGTTCCTGGTAGGACATCTCGTTCAGCGGACGGTTGCGGCGCAGGGTGTTGGCGGCTGCGCCAGCGGCGGAAAAGTAGCCGGGGGGCGCCCAGTATTCGCGCGGGCCTTTGAGCGGGTGGCCCATGCGCCACATGAACGCCTTGCCGGACTCCTGCGCCTTTTCGTCAGTGTCGTTGACGTGGGCGCAGATCATGAACGCGAACTTGTCGGGGCCCGGCTCCCAGCCGTCCTCGTTGGCGTGTTTCCGGTAGTAGGCGAACAGGTTGCGGGCCTGGTCCATCCGGGTGAGGAACGCGGCGTAGGTGTAATGATTTTCCGCTGCCCACCGGACGGTCTCCGGGCTGCCGGTGCCGGGCACCCAGCAGGGCGGGTGGGGCTGCTGGATGGGCAGCATCCACGGGTTGACGGCGCGGTAGTGGTAGTGCTTGCCCTCCCAGCGGAACGGGCCGGGCGTGGTCCAGGTCTTCTTGATCAGGTCGTGGCATTCCTCGAACCGCTCCCGGTTGTAGACCGGGTTGGTGTTATTGGCCCAGCTCTCGATGCCGATGCCGCGCACGAAACCGGAGATGATGCGCCCGCCGGAGATGACGTCCAGCATTGCGATTTCCTCGGCCAGCCGCACCGGGTTGTCCGACGTGGGGAGCATGTTGCCCAGCATCAGTATCTTGGCGCGGCTGGTGACGCGGGCCAGGATGCCGCCAGTGATGTTGACCTCCACGTCCATGCACGACGGCGTGTTGTGGTGCTCGTTGATCATCAACCCGTCGAATCCCACTTCCTCGGCATACTGGTACTCGTCCAGGTAGCGCTTGAACAGGTCGTGGGCCGTCTGCGGGTCGAAATAGGTGTTGGGAAAGGTCAGCCGCATGGACGGGTACTTGTCGGCCTCCGATTCGGGGAAAGCCGCGTAGGGCAGCTCGGTAAAGTAAAAGACCTCGAATGACATGGCACTTACTCCGTTTCTTGGTTATTCCTCTCTGGAGGTTAGGGCAGGGGCTACGGATTTCTCAGGGGCATCAGGACGTAGGCGGCGAAGGCGCGGCGGTCGCGCTCCGGGGCTTGGCGGAATTGAGCGATGACATCTGCTGCGTCGTCTATGTCGCCAATGACTGACGATTGCGTGAAACTTGCGGACGGGTCATAGTCGGCAGTTTCGCGTTTTTTCTGCATCTCGGCGAACCGCTTGGCAAATTCCTGGATTTCCCTGGGAAACTGGTAAATGGAGTCTTGGCCGGCTCGCTGCTTGGCGCGACCGTGTTCCAATGCCCGGTAGGCTTGAATCCACGCCGGTTGGCTGCGACCGGAACCGGCCTCCCCCACCAGCATATCGGCGCAGTTTTCCGCCATGCAGTGGAACAGGGCGTAGTAGGTGGTACTGACAGCCCGGCGGAGGCTGGCTTGGCTGGGCGGCGGGCCGCCGGGGACTCCAGCCAAGTCCCGGGCTGTTTCAAGCAAATCTCGCTGGCTTACCATCCCCAACCCTTTTGTTCCTGTTGCTCTCCGTTCTCCCATTCGGATTTTGGAATGTAGTCAAAATAGGGATAGAACTTTTCCAGCCATTCCTCGTTCATTCTGCGCCAAACGCGGTCGAACACAGGAAATTTCCAATTCCGGGGTGCCTCGCTCAAGTCGGCCTCGTACACGACAGTGATGAGGATCTCCCAAGGTTCGACGGATGAGCGCTCTTGGCAGGCTTTGTAGTCGGGGTTGACCAGTATCGGGCCGAGGCTGAAGTCCTCGCCGCAATACTGGCGTAATTCCTTGCTGATTTCTTCGGTGGCGAACTTTTCGACTTTGCGGATGAATTTCTTGCGTCTCATTGCCGCTCCCCGCTTTTGCTGGTTCCATGATAAACCAACCGCGGGAGAGGGTACAGCGTACCGGCCCGCTCACCTCTGCGACAGCAGCCAGTCCAGCAGAGCGTCGGCGAAGGCGTCGCCGTAGCCGGGGGCGTGGCCGCTGCCCTCGCCCATCCATAGCTCGATGCTGATGCCCTCAGCGCAGCCCGACGCCAAGCGGAAAAGGTGAGTTTCAGCGCCCGGCACGTGTTCGTCAAAGTCCACGGAGGCGTATGGCTCCCGGTGTTTGGGCCAGTCGCACCCGGCGCGGTTGCCCCAGCGATGCGCCATCTCCGGCGCGCCGACATAGAATGCCGGTTCGCCGTCGCCCTTCGCGCTCGGCTCCGCGCTGTCTCCCTCATAGAGAATCACCTCGTCGCTGGTGCCGTGGATGTGCAGCACCGACACCGGCGGGGTGCCGTCGCACTGGGAATCATCGTAGTAGCTGGCGCCGGCGAGGCTGGCCACGGCGCGCAGCCCTGGCAGCCCTTTGCAGGCCAGGTGGTAGGCCATGAACCCGCCGTTGGAGTAACCGAAGACGTAAACCGGCCCGAAATCCTTTAGCTCTTTGGCCCTTGCCACCAGGCCGGAGAGGTAGGCGTAGTCGTCGGCGCTGGCCTTGCCTGTGCCGGTGGCCCGGTCGGTGGGGTTCCATGACTGATTCCCTTGGCCGTCGGGTGTGCCGTTGGGGAGCAGAAGGCCAAAGCCGCGCGAGACCACCTGCCGATGCAATGGGAAGTAACTACTGTGGTCGGCGGTGTTGCCGCCGTAACCGTGCAGCGAGACAATCAGCGGATTGCCATCAATGGGTTCCGTAGGCAGAACCAGGATGGCGCGCTCCTCGGGCTGGCCTGAGTCGATGTAATAGACCTGACCACCCGCCTCTTCCGCCAACAGGGCAGTCCTGTCAAGGACATTGCCTTCCGGCTGCAAGGACTTGTTGGTGGGTTTGTTCCATTCCTCCTTTTCAGGCAGGTCCAGGTTCGCCTTCGAGACGAATTCCTCCAAGCGTTGCAGCCTGGCGTCCAGTTCGTCCAGCCGCTGGCCCGCGCGGGCTTGTCCGTCCTCAAGACCGGCCAACCGTTGACCCTGGCCCTCCTCGAAATCGGCAACCTCGTCCTCGTGTTCTCTGGCGGCCTCTGCCGCCTCCTGCTGCTGGACGTATTCGGCTTGGGCTTGCCGCAGCGCCTCAACCTCACTCCGCAGTGCTGCGTTGTCATCCCGAACCGCCGCAATCTCTGTGCTCAAAACCATGTTTTCATCTTGTTGGGCTTCCAGCGACTCCTCCAAGGAATGTGCCTTGGCCTCCAGGAGCAGCAGTTTCTCATTGGTGGCCGGGGCACTACCGTTTTCTCCGCACGCCAACAGGAAAGCGGCCAGCAATACGCAGGCCGCTATCATGGCGAAAGACGGGGACATTCCGGCGAGACCAGGGAGAGTCATCGGCTAGGCCAGGAACTCCAGCGCGGTCTTGACGAACTCGTCGGGCTTTTCCACCTGGGGGGAGTGCCCGCAGTTCTCGATGACCACCAGTTCCGAGCCGGGGATGGCGTCCTGGTAGATGCTGCCGCACTCCACGGGAACGATGCCGTCCTGCCGCCCCCAGACCATGCGAGTGGGAACCTTCACCCGCTTGAGCAGGCCACCGGCCAGGCGCGGGTCGTGCATGTAAGGTTTCCAGGTCAGGCGCACGGCCATCTCTCGGTTCAGGTCGGCGGTCAACTGCTCCTCGGGGGTGAACTCGCGGCCATAGATTTGCTGGTATTCCGGGGCCTGGCTGGGGTCGTGGAACATCAGCTCGGTGACCTGGGCCGGGCTGATGATGAAAATGTCGGTGATTTCGCTCTCCTGCGGCTTGACGCCAGCCGCGCCTACCAGCATCAGCTTGCCCACGGCGTTGTTGCAGGTGGCTACCAGCTCGGCGGCGATCCAGCCGCCCATGGAAAAGCCGATGGTGCGCACACGTTCCAGGCCCAGGGTTTCCAGATACCAGGTATAGAACGCGGCCATGTCGGGGATGCTTTCCAGCCACTCGGGCCGGGGCGACTTGCCGTAGCCGGGATGCGACGGGTAGTAGACCGTGTAGTGTTCGGCAAGGGCGTCCACGAACTTGAGCCAGCCGCTGTTGCCGCCAGCGCCGTGCAGCAGCAACAGGGGATCGCCGCTGCCGCCCTTGAGGGTGTGGACTCCGACTCCGCCTACATCAATGGTTTCCTCGGTAAACGCGGGCATGATTGCTCTCCTTCTATTTCACTATTTCATCGCCAGGTTGCCTGCGGATGTAGGGGCGCACGGCTGTGCGCCCCTACGATTATCCTGGATTTGCGTACAGGATTACGGGGTTCTCTGGAACGGGTCGGTGAGCTCCAGTTCCTCGCCGATCTCGCGCAGGGCGGGGAGGACTTCCTCGCCCATCAGCTTGAGGCAGTTCATGGTGTCGGCGTGGGTGGTGTCGCCGTCGTTGGTCCAGACGCCGAGGATGCCGGGGCGCAACTGGCCCAGCACGTCGCGCAGCTTGCTCACCACGGTCTCAGGGCTGCCCACGACCCAGCGGTTGGAGGCGAGGATTTCGTCGTAGGTGGCCGTCTCCAGGCCCAGCCCGAGGAACGGGTCCTTGCGGACGCGGCCCTGGTAGCGGGCGACGCGGGGATCCTTGACGCTGCCGCTGTACCCGATGGGCATCATGTAGTCGCGGGGCATGGGGACGCGGCCAACGCCCACGTTGCCGGTCAGGAAACCTTTGGCCGCCTCGTAAGCCTTTTCGTCGGTATCCTGGACGTGGATGCGGCACAGGTAGCCGAAATGCTCCGGGCCGGGCTCGTAGCCGTTCTCGCGGGCGGTCTCGGTGTAGATGGACATCATGTCCTGGGTGCCCTGCGGGTCGGTCTCCAGGTAGATGTATGGGTAGTGCCGTTCGGCGGCCCAGACCAGCGTCTCTGGGCTGCCCAATCCGGGGATCCAGACGGGCGGGTGCGGTTGTTGCAGCGGCCGCTCGAATGGGTTGACCACCCGGAAATGGTAGTGCTTGCCCTCCCAGCGGAACGGGCCGGGGGTTGTCCAGATTTTCATCAGGAGGTCGTGGGCCTCCTCGAACCGCTCGCGGTTGAACAGCGGGTTGACGTTGGCGGCCAGGCTCTCGACGCCGGTGCCGCGAACGAATCCGGAGACCAGCCGCCCGCCGGAAATCATGTCGATCTCGGCCAGCTCCTCGGCCAGGCGCTGGGGGTTGTCGAACACCGGCAGCGGGTTGCCCAGCAGCACGATCTTGGGCGTCTTGGTGTTGCGGGCCAGGATGGCGGCCTCGAGGTTCATGGTTGCGCCGAGGCAGGTCGGCGTGTTGTGGTGCTCGTTGAGCATCAGCCCGTCGAACCCGACCTCCTCGCAGTATTCGTACTCGTCCAGGTACTCGTTGTACTGCCGTGCGCCCACGGCCGGGTCGAAATTGCTGTTGGAGAAGGTAAGCCGCACGGCCGCGTTGGGGCTGTCGCGGACATCCGCCTCCGTGTAGTTGGTGTAGGCCCGCTCGGTAAACCGCATCAGGAACATCGCATTCGTCTCCTATGTGTTGGGGGTGGTTTCAGCCTCGGTGATGTAATGGATTTGAGGATAATTTTGAATCGCAGCTTGAAAGAAATTTCGGTCCGCCGTCCAAAGCGGACAGTCGAGTTCAATGGCGAGAGCCAGGTAAAAGGAATCGTATATCCAGCGTTGCCGAAGCTCGGCTGCTATCCGAAAGGCGTGGTAATGTACGGGTGTCCGGTCGTACAGGATGACTTCGTAGTCTGACAAATCATCTATCAGGGCCGCCGCTCCGCTGGGCGAGAGTTCGCCACGGAGTACCCGCTTGTGGAGGGCACTGGCGACCTCCACGGGAAACCACCGGTGGGCTACTCTCCGGATTCCCGCCGCAGCCCAGGAATTAGCAAGGCGGAGCGCTAAATCACTGTCCTCTTCGGGCACCAGCCACTTAACCGCAAGGCTGGCGTCAACTATTACTGCCACTGGTCTGGTCAAGATATTCCGAGTACTCCTCTCTGGCCTCTCGAATCAAGTCTGCTGAATTTCCTGGCAACGTGCGACCCTGAAACAGCTTTTCCCTGGTTCTTGCCAGTCGCTCCAACGCCTTTAGAGAATCTTCCTTTTCCTGTTCTGTCGGCGCGCGAATCTCTCCCGCCAGTCGGGCGTATTCGCGCTCGCGATAGGCTTCCAATTCGTCCCCGGAAACCAAATCAATGGCATCCAGGTGTCCCCGCCCTTCACTGATGAAATCTGTGGAATCCGGTTTCCTGCGAATTGTCTTGCCTTCCAGTTGTCTGCGGCGGCGTGTCAGCGCAAGAAGCTGAACGTAAACGTCTGCTGTATCAGATGCCTCCTCTTCCAGCGCTAACTCCTTTTCCAAGGCTTGCAGACAAAAGTCCTCAACACTCAGACCGTGACGCTGAGCGGCTTTGTGGAGCCTCTTATGCAGCTTGTCGTCTATGTCCAAGGCTAGACGCGCGCTCTTTGTGGTCACAAACTCTCCCGCAATCAAGGCTGCTGAACTACTTGGGCAATGCGACTGCCTCTGTGACTCACCGCAACCTATCCTACCTGCGCGCCTTGTGAGGGTCAAGGAACGCGGCCTGCGGCAAGCGTCGGGGCCACGCCTGCGCCGGGCCTTGGGCTATCGTATGCTATATTGAAAGCGCCAATCCGCAGCGGAGGGCCGGGCAAGATGGCCGGGCCGTATCAACCCGCGAGCACTGTTGAGGTTCCCTTTTATGCCCAAAGTTCTGGTATCCGATCCCATTGGCCCTGAGGGTGTCTCCCTGCTGGAGACCGGGGCCGACGTAGACGTAAAGACCGGCATGAAACCCGCCGAACTGCTGGAGACTGTCGGGGGCTACCAGGCCCTGGTGGTGCGCAGCGAGACCAAGGTCAACCGCGAGGTTATCGAGGCCGGAACCGACCTGCAAGTCATCGCCCGCGCTGGCATCGGCGTGGACAACATCGACCTGGACGCGGCCACGGGCGCAGGCATCGCCGTGGTCAACGCCCCCACGGGCAACACCGTGGCAGCCGCCGAGCACACGCTGGCGCTGATGCTGGCCATGGCGCGCAACGTGCCCGGCGCGCATGCGTCCCTGAAATCCGGCGAGTGGCGCCGCAGCGCGTTCATGGGCGTTGAGGTGCGCGAAAAGACCCTCGGCATCTGCGGCCTGGGCCGCGTGGGCACCGAGGTCGCCCGCCGGGCCCAGGCATTCGGCATGCGGCTGGTGGGCTACGACCCGTTCGTCGCCCCGGACTACGCTCGCCGCATCGGCGTCGAGTTGCTGTCGCTGGACGACCTGCTGGCCGAGTCCGATTTTGTCACTTTGCATACCCCGCTGACCGAGGGCACCCGCGGCATGCTGGGCACGCGACAGGTCGATAACATCAAGCCCGGCGCCCGCATCATCAACGTGGCCCGCGGCGAGCTGGTGGACGATGCGGCGCTGCTGGCCGGGCTAGAGTCGGGTCGGCTGGGCGGCGTGGCCCTGGACGTGTTCGCCAAGGAGCCGCCGGACCCAAGCCCCTTGCTTGAGCACCCCAAGGTCATCCTCACGCCGCACCTGGGCGCGTCCACGCGGGAGGCGCAGCGCGAGGTGGCTATCGAGGCGGCCGAGCAGGTGCTGGCGGTGCTCAAGGGCGAGCCAGCCCGCAACACGGTCAACGCGCCATTCGTCGCTCCCGAGGTGCATGAGGTGCTTGCGCCCTTCGTTCCGGCGGCCTCCACCGTGGGCAAGCTGCTGGGCGTGCTGTCCGACGGCCAGATTACCGGCATCACCGTCAGCTACGAGGGCGAGATAGCGCACCACGACTGCCGGATGCTCCAGGCCGCGGTACTCGCCGGTCTGCTGGCTCCGGTCAGCACCGTGAACGTCAACCTGATCAACGCGCCGGTGCTGGCGCGGGAGCGCGGCTGGAACGTCACCGAGCAGAGCAACCGGATGTCGCGGGAGTACGCCAGCCTGATTTCGGCGACCCTCCACACCAGGGGGGTCGGGGCCGCCAACGGAAGCCTGACCCTGGCGGCCACCTCCATGCGCAACGAGACCCACATCGTCAAGTTCAACGACTACTGGATGGACATCGTCCCCAACACGCCGTACCTGCTGTTCGTGGACAACCGCGACCAGCCCGGCTCCATCGGGGCCGTGGGCACCATCGCCGGACGCCACAACATCAACATCAGCTTTATGGGCGTGGGCCGCATCCGGCTACGGGGCCAGGCCATGATGGTAATCGGCCTCGACGATCCGGTCCCGCCCCACGTCATGAACGAAATCCGCGCCCTCTCCCACATCAGCAGTGCCCGCCTAGCCACCCTGGCGGGGTGATTGAGGCGAGAGCGCCACACAAGGATATTCCGTCAATGTCAGAGCAGCCGAAAATCATCTGGGCATACACTGAGGCTCACTTGCGCCAGTGGATGGAAGCCCTCCACGAGGACCATCAAGACAGCCAGAGTATATGGTTCCCCCACCCTGATTCCCTCAGCGATGAGCAACTGGCGGATTTCTCAAGGCGCATCAGCCAGACCATTGAGAACAGCGACGGGGCCTTGCCCGCCATCCACGGATTCGCTTGGATGATTCTGGAAAATATGGGAATAATTTCTCAAAACAGGCCGTAGATTGGTCGAACTAGGCGATGAACGGCATATTGGGATGTTGTACCACATCGAAAGCGCTGGCCCGTCGACGCTGACCTGGCAATGTTGCGCTGAACCCGGCACGCCGAGGCGCGCGGCTGTGCGCCCCTAACCAGACCTAAAGGGAGGAACGCCATGGGCGACAGAATCGGAATCATGGGCGCGGGGGCGCTGGGCAGCTACGTGGGCGCTTTTCTGTCCCGGGAGGGCGAGGACGTCACTTTCGTCGATATGTGGCCGGAGCACGTGGAGAAGATGCGCGCCGACGGGCTGCACGTCACTGGCAGCCAGGGGCCTTTCACCGTGCCGGTGAAAGCGATGCACCTGACCGACGCGCAGGGCATCACCGAGCCGTTCGATTTCGTGTTCGTATCCGTCAAGTCCTACGACACCGAGTGGGCCACCCACTTCATCAAGCGGTACGTCAAGGACGACGGTTTTTTCGTTTCGCTCCAGAACTGCTGGAACGACGTGATAATCGCCGGAATCGTCGGCGAAGAGCGCACCGTGGGCTGCATCGCGTCCCACATCGAGGTCGCCCTCTGGGAACCGGGCCACGTCACGCGGGGCGGCGCAGTGGGCCGCGACCACGGCCACCACGTGTTCCGCGTGGCGGAGCTGACCGGAGTCCCGTCGCGGCGGTCGGAGATGGTGGCGGGCCTGCTGGACAACATCGACGGCGCGTACTCCTCCACCAATCTTTTCGGCGAGCGTTGGGCCAAGCTCTGCCAGAACTCCATGGGCAACGGCATCTCGGCGGCCTCCGGTTTGGGATCGCAACAGATGGCCGAAGACCCGCGTTGCCGCCTCATCCGCATCCAGTTGTGCAAGGAGGGGGCGCAGGTGGGCTTGGCCATGGGCCTGGACGTGGTGGACATCAACGGCCTGTCCGCCCAGACGTGGGCCGACGCCGATAAGGGCGACGTGTTCGAGGAACTGGACGGGTTTCTGGCGGCCCGCGGCGGGCGCGTCAACTGGCTGGCGTCCATGGCCCAGGACGTGCACAAGGGACGCCGGTCGGAGATTGATTTCATGAACGGGCTGGTGGCGGAAAAGGGCCGCGAGGTGGGCATACCCACGCCGTTCAACGACTCGGTGATCGAGGCCATGCGCGCCGTAGATTCCGGCGCCCTGCCGCAGGGTGAGGAACACGTCGACCGCGTGCTCCGCGCCGCCGGGCGATAGGTATTCCTACCAGCCATTTGGTTTAGTGAAGGTGCCAGCAGCGTCCTGCATCCGGTCGGGAAACTGGCTGGCACTCAGAGGGCCACGACGAATGGGACGGTAAAAGCTAGCTGCGTTAGCCAGAGTCTGGTTTCGGCTCCGGTGTGGATTCAGTACGCCCACTGTGAGGCCAAATCGTTGGCGCACCAGTTCTATTGACGTAACGAGGTCTGAGTCATTGGAAACAATTGCCGCCACTTCAAAGTCCTCGTCAAAGGCGTCCAGCAGAAGGTAGCTTGCCAGATTTACGTCGGTGCCCTTTTCTTCAATCCGAGTGACAAATGCTGTCTCGCGGCCCTCAGATTCCGGGAATGCCAGCGGCATAGTGATATTTCGCCGCACGAAAAATCCGTAGTGGATCGAGAGATCTGGGATAGTGCGCAGTGCCCTAAGGTAAGTCTGTTGCCTTTGATGCTGTCCCGGATTTTGGGTGCTCGGCAGTAGCTGAGCGGTGAAATATCTAATCCGGTTAATGCGGTAAGATGGGAACAAAATGCTAAGGAGCTTGGCCAGATCCAGCCACCGATACCTTGTATCCTTCAGACTACCGTAGTAAAGATTGAACCCGTCGACATATAGGTTGACGTTCACCGAGCAAGCTCACAAAAAGCTAAGGCCGCCTTAACCGGCGGCCTCGCGCCCCGTTCGCCGAAGCTACAAGGGGGAAGTAATGTAGCTATCGTAGCATACCTATTGACTAGAGTCAATGCGGCTTGCTTTTTCGCATCCGCGACACTACATTCTACCCAACAGGGAGGACGACTATGTTCATCAAGGTGGAACCGGCCGAGTTCTTTATGTATCGCGTCATCATGGTCTTCGACCTGGAGAACGTCAACGCGGAGGACCAGGAGGTGCGCGACTATATGACCGAGTGGGAGCTGGAACCCAAGTACCAGTACACCGGCGATTTCGAGGGCAGCAACAGCGAAATCATGCAGTTCGGCGGCTGTTATCTGGGCAGGCACCTGGGCCGGATATCGGAGATTCAGCGCAATCACGTGGAACGGGAGATCATCACCGCCGAAATCGGGCTGGCTTTGGACGACGAGGGCGACCCGGTGGCGATTCCCGACGGCCTGCGAGACGAAACGCTCGCCCAGTTGGCGCTAACGTTCCACCAGCCGGAGGTGTTCCAGCCCAACGACGAGGGGTTGCTGGAGGCGGTGCTGGACGCGCCAGCCGTGCGGCAGGCGGCCCGCGAATTGCTGGCTACGCCCTGAGCTAGCCGAAGGGCAGGTCGTTCGCCGCGTTCGACGAGTAGGGGCGCACAGCCGTGCGCCCCTACCTGCATCTCCGCTGTCTTTGGCGGTGCGGATTTCCCGGAATGGAGCGGGTGATGGGAATCGAACCCACGTGGCTAGCTTGGAAGGCTAGAGCTCTACCATTGAGCTACACCCGCGAACGGCAGCCCGCAAAGGGCCCGCACCTGTAATTATATCCGCACACGAGTCAGGGCGCCACATCCTGCCTGATTTCGTATTCTCAACGTGTGTTGGTATTCCCATGTAGGGGCGCACAGCCGTGCGCCCTGGCCCCCGGTTCCGGCACAATTCTCTCCTGCGCAGGCACGGGCGCACGGCTGTGCGCCCCTACGCGGCGGGGCCAAGCAGACAAATCGCGTCCAATACCAACACACGTTGAGAATGCCCCTGATTTCGTCAGGGTCTTTTAGTCCTCCCTCTCCCTTGAGGGAGAGGGTCGGGGTGAGGGTGAAATCGTGGGTATCCGCAACCTTGCTGACATCGGAGAGACGCCCCGCCCTAACCCTCCCCCGGAAGGAGAGGGGACTCTGAAAGACCTTGCCTGCTTTAGTCAGTCCCGGAGGCGGCGGGCCCCCGGCCTGGTGGACCTTGGGGTGTTTCCAGGGGAACGGGATTCGGGGCCGTTCGTAGAGGGACGGTCGCCCTGGTCTCCGGCTCCGTCCGCTCCCGGTGCATTGCCGTCGGCGCCGGGGCGGGGTTCGACGGGCGTATCGTCCGGCACCACAAAGCTAAGCCGTTCCCGCAACTGGTAGATGACCCGGTCGACCTCGTAGTCCGGCGTCCGGTAGCGGGACAGGGAATGGCGCACGATTTCCAGGCCCGCCTCCATTTCCGGCCAAACCACCTCCTGCACCCCCATGCGCTGCAAGTCCTCGCCCTCGGAACGGGCCCGCACCCTCGCCACGATGTCCAGCTCCGGCTGGAGTTGCAGCGCCCGGTGCGCGGTCATCTCCACCGAAACCGGATCGCCGGTGGTCACCACCAGCAGCCCGGCCTGGGGCACCCGGGCCGCGCGCAGAACCTCCTCGCGATCCGACGAGCCGAGCACCGTGTGGTATCCGTTGCTCCGCCATTCGTCCAGGGTGCGGGGGTCCAGATCGACGACGGTAAACGGCACGTCGTGCTGGCGCAACTCTTGAGCCACCAGGGAACCGACGCGCCCCAAGCCGCAGATGACGACGTGCCCGAAAGTCTGGCGAGGGCGCTCCTCCGAATGCGGGTCGCCGATGCGGTAGGGGCTGAGCACGCGGAATCGTCGGCTCAGTAGGTTCACCAGTTGCGTCCCGCCGGATATTACCGGCGGCCCGGCGGCCATGGTCAGCACCGCCGAAACCACGATCAGCGAGTGGAAGTCCTGGTCAACCACGCCGAGGGCCAGCGCCCCGGCCACCAGGATGAAACTGAACTCGCCGATCTGTCCCAAGCCCACGCCCGTCAGCAGGGCGGTGCTGGGCAGGTAGCCGGATATTCGCACGATCAGCGCGGTTACTACGAACTTGATCGCCACCGCGGCCCCGATAACCGCGAGTACGCTGGCATAGTTGTCCACTATAAAAACAGGGTCGGTAAGCATGCCCAGCGACGCGAAAAACAGCGCGGCGAACACGTCCCGCAACGGCGCCACCTCGGCCAGCGCCCAGTGGCCGATGTCGGACTCGCTCAGCAGCAGCCCGGCGACGAACGCGCCCAAGGCCGCCGACAGTCCCACGAAATTGGTCAGGCCGGAAATGGCGAACACCAGGGCGACCACCATCAGGACGAACACTTCCCGCGATCCCAGGAGGGTGATGCGGCTCATCACCAGGGGCATCACCTTTATGCCCAGCAGGGCCACGCCGCCGATTACGACTACCGTTTTCAGGACGCCCCAGCCAGCCTCCCTGAGAACGCTGACTGCGCCGCCGCTGCCGTCCAGCGCCGGCAGCATGGCGATCATCAGGATGAACACGAGATCCTGCATCAGCAGGAACCCGGTGAGGAGCCGACCATGCAGGCTGTGGATTTCGCCCCGGTCGGTCAGGGTTTTCAGCACCACCATCGTGCTGCTGAGCGCGCCCACCATCCCCAGGATGATGGCGGTGGACATGTCGAGTCCGAGGAAGACGCCGATGGGGGTGAGCAGCGCGGCGGTAACCCCGATCTGCAAAATTCCGCCAACAACGATTACTTTCCCCAGGCTGACCAGCTCGCGGAATGAAATCTCGATGCCGATGGCGAAAACCAGCAGCACAACGCCGATCTCGGCCAGCCGGTGCACCGTGTCAACGTCGGCTACCGTGGCAAAATGCAGCCATTCGTCGCCGGTCCGCCCGGCGACGTATGGCCCTATGATCATGCCCATGGCCAAATAGCCCAGCACCGGCGGCGCACGGAGTACCCGCGCCGCCACACCGCCGAGGAAGGCCGCAACCACCACGGTCACCAGATCGACGAATAGATGGCTTTCGAAGTGAGTTTCGCCCATGTTGCGCTTAACGCTTCGCCTGCCGTCGGCAGGCAGGAGCGATGAAATTGACGATATTGCGGTATTATAGGTTGCCGGGCGTCAGGCGCGCCATTTGCGCCCGGACGACTTATGCCCTCTTTCGTCCGGTGGCAAACGCACTTTAGGATACACCGTTCGGTGGGCAAATAGAGACCCGGCGCAATCCGGAATCGGAAAATGGAGAGACGTAATGGCCGTTGAACATCGAAACTACCCGGACATCGCACCGGCTGGCCCCACGTACAGCCGCGGCACGCGGGCCGGAAACCTGCTGTTTGTGTCAGGATGCACCGCCCGCGGTTCCGACGCGCAAGGCAAACCGTTGATGGAACAACTGGATGAGACTCTCAAGCGGGTCGTCGGGGTTGTCAAGGCGGAGGGAGGCAGCCCGGGCGACATCGCCAAGATCACCTGTTTCGTAACCAGCATATCCGACTGGACCAGCCAGCCGGAAAAGCAGGCGGAACTGTTCGAGAAGCACTTTGAGGGCAAGTATCCAGCCAACTCGCTCATCGGAACGACCGAGCTGGCCGAGCCGGGCCTGGACGTGGAGATCGAGGCCATCGCCGTGCTGGGCTAACCCGTGGCGGTGTCAGTGCGTGTTTGCAAACCATAGACAGGGTGGAAGTAACCCGCAAAATCCCCTCTCCCTTGAGGGAGAGGGTTAGGGTGAGGGTGAAATCCTGGCAAAAACAACGTTCCTATGTCCAATTTCCTGCACTTGATGGAGTTTGCAAACACGCCCTAATTCGCCGCAAATTCCCTCTCCCTCCGGCGGTGGTTGGGGATTGCCGCCCAGGGCCTTTTAACTCTCCCTCTCCCTTGAGGGAGAGGGTTGGGGTGAGGGTGGAATCAATGGCACCGGCAGACTTTACGTGCCACGAGGAGACGCCCCCACCCTAACCCTCCCCCGGAGGGAGAGGGAATTATTACTGATATGTGAATAAACAACTGGACTTTGGCGTACCTCATCGCCAGGACGCGGCTGCCAGGGCTACCTGCCGCGCTGCTGTCCCTCCGCTATCCAGCGGCGGATGTTGCCGGGGCTGAGGGGCATGCTGTTGACGTGCACGCCGAAGGGCGCAAGGGCGTGGGCCACGGCGTTGCCCAGTGCGGCGCCGGTGGCCAGGATCGCGCCCTCGCCAGCCCCCTTGACGCCCAGCGGGTTCAGCGGCGACGGGGCCTCCTCGGTGATGATGGTGTCGATGTTGGGTATGTCGGTGCTGGTGGGGAGCAGGTAGTCCATCAGCGTCCCCGATAGCAACTGCCCGCCGTCGTCGTAGACCAGTTCCTCCAGCAGCGCGCCGCCGATGCCCTGGGCCGCGCCGCCGACCGACTGGCCGTGCATTGTCAGCGGGTTAATGCAGCGGCCCACGTCCTCCACCACCACGTAGCGCAGTACCTCCAGCTTGCCGGTCTCCGGGTCAACGGCGACGTGGGCGGCGTGGCTGCCGTAGGAGTAGGTCCACTCCTCTATGCGGAAATACTCGGTCGCCTCCAGTGGGGTTCCCTCTCCCTCTGGGAGAGGGCCAGGGTGAGGGCTGTCGAAACGCTGCTGGGATTCGGCCAGCGCCGCCACCTGTTGCAGCGTGAGCGTCCGGCCATCCGCGCCGCCGTCCCGTGCCGCCACCACGCCGTGCCGCAGGTCCAGCGCCTCGGGCTGCGTGTCCATATAGCTGGCGGCCAGCGACAGTATCCGCGCCCTCAACGTCTGGCATGACAGGTGGATGGCGCTGCCAGCCATCACCGAGGCACGGCTGCCGAAAGTGCCGATGCTAGCCGGGATGTAGTCCGTGCTGCCGTGGAAAATGCGCACGTCCTCCATGGGCACGCTGAGGGAGTCGGCGCAAATCTGGGCCATCACCGTCTCGTGGCCCTGGCCCATGGTGGTGGTGCCGAGGTAGACCTCAACGTTGCCCTCCGGCGTGACCAGCACCCGTGCGCCCTCGAAAGGGCCGAAGCCGGTGGGCTCGACATACGATGCGATGCCCACGCCGTGGTAGCGCCCCTGCTCGTCGGGGCCTTTGCGGGCAGCCAGTTCGTCGTAGCCGATTTGCTCCAGGGCAAGGTTGAACGCGCTGGGGTAGTCGCCGCTGTCGTAGACCGTGTTGCGCCCGTCCAGCCGGGTCGGGCCAGCGTCGTAGGGCATTTCGCTGGCTGAAATGAGGTTGCGCCGCCGCAATTCCGCCGGGTCAAGCCCCAGGTCGTCGGCTACCATGTCCAGTAGCCGCTCGCGAATGAACGTTCCCTCGAAGAACCCCGGCGCCCGGTAGGTGCCAGCGCCCATCTTGTTGGTCATCACGCAGTTGACCGAGGCGTGGAAATTGGGGATGCGGTACGGCCCGGTCATCATCACGGCGGTCAGTGCCGGGACGACGCTGCCGTGAGTGCGAACGTAGGCGCCCATATCGCCGTAAACGGTGGTGCGCAGTCCGAGCAGCGTCCCGTCGTTGCGGGCCGCGATCTCCACCTGGCACTTGACCTCGCGGGAGTGGTTGGCCGCCGACAGATGTTCCACCCGGTCTTCCACCCACTTGACAGCTCGCCCCAGCTTGAACGAGGCGAACGGCACCAGGAAATCTTCGGCGTAGAACTCGCCGCGCACTCCGAATCCTCCGCCCACGTCGGGCTCGATGAAGTGGATGCGTTCCTCGTCGATTTCGAGGTGGCGGGCGAGGATGGCGCGGTTGGTGTGGGACACCTTGGTCGGCCCCCAGACCCGCATGTGGCCGTCTGACGCATCGTAGCTGGCTACCAGCCCGCGGGTCTCCATGGGGTTGGCGGTGTGGCGATTGGTGCGAAACTCCTCGCTGCGCACGTACTCAGCGTCGCGGAAGGCCGCCTCCACGTCGCCCACGTTGATTTCCGCCGATCCCGCCAGGTTGGTGCCGTTAGCCGGGTGAACCAGCGTCGAATCCTCCAGAGCATCGTCAATGGTGGTGACCGCGGGCAGCGGCTCGTAATCCACCTCGATCAGGTCCAGGGCGTCCTCCGCTATGTACCGGCTCTCGGCCACCACTATGGCCACGGCCTCGCCAGCGTGGCGCACAGTGTCGGCGGATAGAGGCCGTTGCAGGTAGTCCTCCAGCCCCGGCAGGGGAAAGACGCGCATGGGGATGGGCTTGAGCAGTTCCGCCATGTCCGCGTGGGTGAACACGGCCACGACGCCCTCGAGGGCCAGCGCAGCCGATGTCTCTACGCCGCGTATGTGGGTATGGGAGTGCGGGCTGCGCAGAATTGCCGCGTGCAACATTCCGGGCAGGCGGATGTCATCCAGGTACTGCCCGGTTCCGGTGACGAACCGAACGTCCTCGCGGCGTCGAATCGGCTGCCCGACGTATGGCTGTGTAGCGGGTTGGCTGGTCATTTTCAGTCCATCCATTCATTGGAGACTTGGAAACTTGGCCGGAACGTGGAATTGGAAAAGCCGCCGGTGTCGGCAGACCGGCGCGGCCTCACGGAAACGTGAGTATATCCAGTGCCGGGATAAAGCCGCAATTGACGGAGATGCCCGGGCAGGGCAATCGCGTCTTACGCAAAATCCCCTCCCCCTCAGGGGGAGGGTTAGGGTGGGGGTGAAATCCTCCGCATGAAAGGCCAGTGGAATCGCTTCAAGCATGTCCTTTAGCACTTGTTCCATCGTAATGAACCTGCTGAATGGTCTGGATTCCGGCTTTCGCCGGAATGACGGGAGCAGGCAAGAATGATTCGATTAAAACGCGATTGGCTTGGATACTGGATCAGAGTCTTTCCAAAGGCATTGTCTGAATCAGGATAGGAGTTACGCACTTGAGGATTTCACCCCCACCCTAACCCTCCCCCTGAGGGGGAGGGAATTTTTGTCCAACTGCGTAAGTCCTATCAGGATATTCAAGACAATCCCCACAATCCTGTGAATCCTGATTCAGACGAATAACCGAAACGTCATGGCGCCCGCCCGCTATCTACTTGCCCTTTTTGCGGCGGAAGGTGCGCCTCCGGCGGTTCGGGATTACCAGGCGGCCCCTCACGACGCCCATGCGCATGCGGTAGTACTCGGAGGATACCTCAGCGCCGACGACGACAATGAACCCCGACACGTAGGCCCAAGCGAGAAGGACGATTACCGAGGCCAGGGTTCCGTAAATCCGTTCGTAGGCGGCGTAGTGGTCGAGGTAGAAAATGAAAATGCTCTTGGCCGCCTCGAACAGCAGCGCCGCGAGCAGGGCGCCCGGCCAGATATAACGCCAATAGGTCTTGGTGATGGGAGTGAACTTGTATATGAAAAGGAATATTACAAAGCTGAACAGGAACGGCACTGGCCGGGCCAGGGCGTTGATTCCATTGTGTTCCACGAATGCCAGCTTGCCCAGGACGGGTATCTCCTCGTTTCCCAGGAATTGCAGTCCCGACGACAGGGCTAGGGACGCGAGGAAGAACGGGGCCACGCTCAAGGCCATGGCGATTTGTCGCGGCTTGTCGATGTAAAAGGGCCTGTCCTCCTCTATGTCCCACGCCCGGTTTACGGCGCGTGTGATTGCGCCGAAAAGCAGGCTGGCCGACCAGAGCAGGCCCACTATGCTCGCTATTCCCAGAACGCCGCGGATGTTGTTCACCGCCTCGACGTTGGCTTGCAGAATGCCGTGAGACCCCGGCAGGTAGCTGTGGAAGAACTGGTGGACTTCCTGTTCCACCACGTCGGCCTCCAGCACCATGCTGAACAGGGTCACAAGCCCGATTGCAAGGGGAAACAGGGAAAGAATGGCGTAGTAGGCGATGGACGCGGCCAGGTCGATGGAATGGTCGTCGCCCAATTCCCTCCAGGTTCGCCGGGAAAGCTCCATCGCAGCTTTCATGCCGGGTACGGGGGCCAGGCTGCGCCGCAGCCCGCGGAGACGGCCCCGCAACCGCAGCCGGCCCGACCGCTGCACAAAAGAATTCCTCTGCGGGGGGCCGTTGAACGGCGGGAACAGCTTTCGTTTTATGTGCGCTATTCGCGACAGAGAGGGCAGCATAAGGCCATTATAAGAGGGATACACCTCTAGTGCGTCTACCGGGGAGTGGTTCCCGTCGAAATGCTGTCCGCGCCCAGCCCGGACGGTACATGCGGACAGGCTGATTCTCTCTCCCTTATGAGGGTGTTTCTAAAGTCCATTTTACCCATTAAAGATGTGGGGTGTAGTAGCATTTATCATTCCCGTAGAGCGAGGGAGACGCCCTCACCCTAACTCTCTCCCTCTGGGAGAGGGAACTTTGGAAGCATCCTCGA
Source organism: Dehalococcoidia bacterium (assembly GCA_963664375.1). GTDB lineage: Bacteria > Chloroflexota > Dehalococcoidia > Lucifugimonadales > UBA3495 > VXOI01. The sequence continues at coordinate 3,737,799 of OY761449.1, read as the reverse complement.
AGGGGAAATGGCCCAATTGGAACATAGGAACACCTGATTGTCACACGCTCTCATATTCCCCGGGCCCGGCCAGCTCCTGCGGCAAGGCCGCGCGCACGGCTGCCAGCGTTTCGTCGCCAGCCGCAGCGGCGGCGGCGAGAACACCAATGGCGGCCGCCGAGGTCGCCTCGTCGTCCGTTATCCCAAGCTCAGGCGCTATCTCTCTGGCAGCATCCATGGCCGCAGCGGCCATTTGCGCCGGGTCCTGTCCGGATTCCAGTGCGCCCTGCACTGTACCGTAACCAGCCCCCTGGACAATCTCCCGCAGGGACACCGGCAGTCTGCCCAGCGCTCGGAGCGTTCCTACGGCTGCGGCGCGCGCTGCCTGTTCCGCATTTTCTCCCAGTTCGGTTCCGGCGTGCAGCGCGCCCCGGGTGGCGTGCCGCGCCAATTCAAGGCCATGCTCCCCCACGTTTTCCATGCGGTCTGTGGTCTGTTCCAGTGCGTTCCCCACGCTGGTCTGCACCTCACGGGCCAAGCTTCGCCCCCGGCCAGCGGAGGCGACGGCAGTGCGTGTTGAAGAGGCCAACTGGTAGGCCATAACACCTAGGGCCACATCTGCTCCCGGCACGCGCCGGAGGTAGCCGTAGGAAGCCGCCGATATGGCTCCCACCCCGGGCACGCTGCTCACCGGGCGCACTATGGGGGCTGCGCCCAGCATCAACTCATTCAATGCCGACTCCCTTCCGGTTTCGCCCTCCTCCCGCAGGGCTGTTAGCAGGTTCAGGGAAAACAGCCCCAGGACGAATGCGATGCCGAACAGGAAATCAAACCCGTTCAGCGTCACCGCCGGAAGCTCGAACAGTCCGTTGGGAGACGACCAGCTAAACTCTATCCTGAACACCCGCACGGAGAAAAAGTCCGCCAGCGCTCCGCCGACCAGCGGGCCTGTTCCGGCTCCCAACCCCGCCGCCATGCCGGCAATGCCCAGGTACGGCGTCGCCTTGCCCGATGGGGCCGATTTCATGGTCAATGTCTGGATTGTCAGCAACACGCCGGCCGCCGCAACCCCGGCAAAAACGTGCAGGGCCGCCAGCAGGGGCAGCGTAAGGAAGTACCGGTCCGGGTTAGTGGTGAACACCCAGCCGATGATGACCAGCAGATACAGCGACGCCGACAGGGATAGCACGGTCTTGCTGCCCACCCGGTCAGCCATCGCGCCCCACACCCGGACGAACAGAACGTTGGTCATCTGGCTCAAGATGGTGAACCCAATAACCACCGGAAGGGACAGCCCCAGCCGGGTCAGCATGTACACGGCAAAGAAAGGGACGGCCATGTTCAGAGCGAAATTCCAGATAATCAGGAACCGGACAAGGCGTGAAAAATTGGAATCTCTCAGTGGCTCCAAGAGTATGGACACCGCCGAGCGCCCCGTTGCCGGGGCCGGAGGCATCAGCGGCTCCTTGGCTCCGCTCACCAGCAGAGGGCCTGTCACTCCCAGAACTGCCCAGCCGCCAATCAGCAGGAACGAATAGGCGAGGATCGCATCCTCCGGCGCCGCCCAACTCTGCCACCAGTGAACGAAAAAACTGCCGCCCAGCCCGACGGCGGCAGCCGCTACGGTCATAAGGGCAAAACGGCGGCTGTAGTATCTGCCCAGCAACTCTTGAGGAACCAGGTCCCTCATCCAATTGACGGACACAGTAACCCATACCGGGTTGAAGAGGCCGCGCAAGGCGAGAAGAGCTATTACCGCCGCTACCGCCGGAGCGCCGGGAGTCTCCAGCAGGAAGGGCACAGCCCCGATGGGTAGCCACATAAGCTGAGACAGAAACCAGGCGGGCAGGCCGATGGCCTTGCGAACCCTGAACCGCTCGATGGCCAGAATGGCCGGCACCTGAACAACCTGGGACAGGGGCGGCAGTGCCGCCAGGATCCCCACCTGGAGGTTGTTGGCCCCCAAGGCCAGGGCGTATGCCGCCATGAATCCGCCGCTGCCCAGGCTGAACAGTGCGGTCGCGGCCACGCTGTCCCAGCGCATCAGAGTAAGGCTGCGCTGTATGTCCCTTTCGCTCAGCGTGGGATTGGGTTTCAGGAATCCCAGCATAATCTTGCCTAAATTATGAGATTGATCATCGCGCTGGCTATCCCCAAGTACAGCAGGAAGCCGAAAATGTCGGTAAAGGTAGTGACCACTATCGCCGACGCTACGGCCGGGTCAACGCCCATCCGGCGCAGCAACAACGGTACGCCGGCCCCGACGGTTCCCGCGATTATCATGTTGCCCAGCATCGCCACGCCCAGCACCAGCGCCAGGCCCATGTTTTTCTGCCATACGACAGCGATTAGGGCCACCAGCACGCCCAACCAGATACCATGCAGCACACCCAGCAACGCCTCCCGCGTCAGCAGCCGCCGGGCGTCGATTCCCACCAGTTGCCCCAAGGCCATGGCCCGGACTATCAGCGTCAGCGTCTGGGTGCCGCCGATTCCGCCCTGCCCGGCCACTACCGGCAGGAAGGCGGCCAGCACCACCAACTCGGCGAGGGTGGACTCGAAGAGAGCAATCATTCCCGCCGCGAGAAACGTCGTCCCCAAGTTCACCGTAAGCCAGGGCAGGCGGGTGCGAATGGAATCCAGCAACGGCCCGTCAGCGGCCTCCCCGGCCACGCTGGCGACCTGGAGCATCTGGCGCGTGTCGTTTTCCACCGTCGCGCTCAACAGGAACTCGGCTGGTATCACCCCAATCAGCTTATCGTCGTCAACCACTGGCAGTTGCATCAGATTATAGTGCCGCTGTAGACGGGCGCATTCCTCTGATGATGTGTCAACGGAGACGGCAGCCTCGACCGGAGAAACGATGCTCTGCACCGGAGTATCGTGTTGCGCCAGGGCCAAGTCCACCATGTTCACCTGCCCGGCCAGCCCGCCATCGCCGTCCAGAACGAAAACGTGGGTGAACTGATAGCGCATCCCTTCCAGCGCCCGCAGGCTGTCTACCGCCAACTCTGCCCGTCCGTGGAGATAGACCGTGGGATATTGACCTACCATCAAGGCTCCGGCCGTATCAGGGCGGTGGTCAAGCAGTTCCGGGGCTGGCAGCGGCTGCTCCAGATGTTCCGCAACCTCCTGAGCCTGGCGCCTGGGCAACCGCCGCAGCGCCTCCATCGCATCCTGCGGACGGACCTCATTGAGGACAAAGGACAGCGCGCGCGTACCCAGCCGGGCCGACAACCTTCCGGCCTCCAGGGGATTCATCTGCCGCAATATCCAGGTCAAGGTTTCGGGAGGCATCGCCCGCACCAGGGCATTCCGGCTGTTGCGGGGAAGCGCCGCAACAATCGTTCCTATGTCGGCCGGATGCAGATACCTGACCAGTTCCCAGGCGTGACGCTCCCGACCTTCTCCAATCAATTGCTGGACTTCCTTGGCTATCTCCCCCGCCCGGTCCCGGGAAATTACTTGGCGTTGCTCATCCGACGGCGGTCCCATGGCGAAATGCTTGCTGCCTCCCTCAATAATTGCAAAAGCGGGAGCAGGCTTGAAACCCGTCCCCGCCTTTGTGCAAAGCTAGTTCAGTGGGAAAGGCTGCCTCTTACGAGACCTGTCGCCTTTCGCTATCCTATGACTGTTCCCTGCGGAACGGCGCCCGCAGGGCGACGGTCACACCGCCGACGACACCGCTCACGTTGTCAGTGACTGCCGTGGTCGTGGCCTCGCCAAAAGAGCCGGCCGCGCTGACTGCGCCGTTGGCCGCGGCCGACGCCGCGTCCTCGGCCCGGATACCGATGCGCTTGGCCGCCTCGATGGATTCCTCGACTGCGTTGCGGGCCACCACTGCCGTGTCGCCGCCCACCTCGGCGGTGCCTTTGACCAGGCCCCGCGCGGTATCCTCGATGGCTTGCAGCACGTTGCCGCCGATCTGGTTCGCGCCGTCCACCGCGCCGTCGATGGAATCGCGGGCCGTTGCGCCAAGGTCGCCGCCGATGTCGCGCGTTCCGTGTATCGCGCCGCGGGCCGCGCTGAAAGCCGCGTCCTGCATGCGCACGGTCACGCCGCCGGTGGCCTCGATGGCGCCCTCAACGGCGTTGCGGGTGACCGAGGCCACGTCGCCGCCAACGTCAGCGGCCCCTTGAATCAGGCCGCGGGTGCCGTCCTCCACCGCTTCAAGCACGTTGCCGCCCACCTCGGCGGTGCCAGTGACCACGCCCTTGGCCGCATCTCTGGCGGCAGCCCCGACATCGCCGCCGACATCGCTGGTGCCCTGGATTGCGCCCCGCGCGACGCTGAACGCGGCGTCCTCGGCCCTGAGACCGACGCTCTTGGTGGTTTCCAGCGTTCCCTCCACGGCGCTGCGGGCCACGGTAGCCACGTCACCGCCCACCTCGCTGGTGCCTTGAATGGCGGCCCGCACGGTGTCGCTGCAAGTTCCGACGGTCACCGTGGCGACCTCGCCCACGCCGCGAATTACGCCGATGATTGCGCCCTTGGTGGTGGAGCCGAGTTCCGCGCCCACGCCCCCGGTTGCCTGGATGGTGCCTTTTATGACGTCTACCGTCAGCCCTTGCACCCCCTCGACAACGTCCCTCGAACCCTGCAACGTGGTTACGGTCGCAAGGCGAGCCGCGTTGACGGTGCCCTCAAGCACGTCGCCGGCCCCGCTGATGGTGCCGGTTATGGAATCCCTGATAGTTCGGCCAATATTTCCCAATACCACGATTTCATCCTCCCGCGAATTCAATGGGCCTGTTGACCCTCTGAAATTTCTGAACCACTGCGCCCGATTGGCGTTAACGGGTCGTTTTGTATTATACGATACGCCCGTGGGCAGTGCGCTTCTTGAGACGCTATGGGGTTGGGGTTACACTGGCATTCACGGTTGGGATTGGTTAAGGAGGGCGAGATGCCCAGCAAGGACAAACAGCAGTGGCTAAAGGAAACCCTGCAACCGGCGGTAACCCGATACCCGGAGCGCAGGGACGCCTTTGAAACCGACAGCGGACTGGCTATTGATCCTCTCTACTCTCCCGAGGATCTGGCGTCGAGAGGATACGATTACGGCGAGGACGTCGGCTTTCCAGGCGAGTTCCCCTACACCCGGGGCGTGCAGGCCAGCGCCTACCGCGGGCGCGTCTGGACCATGCGCCAGTATTCCGGCTACGCCACGGCTGAGGACACCAACCGCAGATTCCGCTACCTGCTGGAACAGGGACAGACCGGCCTGTCGGTTGCCTTTGACCTGCCGACGCAGATCGGCTACGACTCCGACCACCCGCTGGCCAAAGGCGAGGTCGGCAAGGTCGGCGTGCCGATATGCAGCATCGAGGACATGGAGACGCTGTTCGCTGGCATTCCGCTGGACAAGGTCAGCACGTCCATGACCATCAACGCCACCGCCTCGCTGCTGCTGTGCTTCTACATCGCAGCCGCGGGACGGCAGGGCGTGTCCCCCGAACAGGTCAGCGGCACCATCCAGAACGACATCCTCAAGGAGTACATCGCCCGCGGCACCTACGCCTACCCGCCCCGCCCGTCCATGCGCCTGGTGGTGGACGTGTTCAAGTACTGCGCCGAGAACGTGCCGCGCTGGAACACCATCAGCATTTCCGGCTACCACATGCGCGAGGCGGGGGCCACGGCGGTGCAGGAGTTGGCTTTCACCTTCGCCAACGCCATCGCCTACGTGCAGTCCGCCCTGGACGCGGGGCTGAAAGTTGACGATTTCGCGCCGCGGCTCTCGTTCTTTTTCGTGTCGCAGAACAACCTGTTCGAGGAGGTCGCCAAGTTCCGGGCGGCCCGGCGCATGTGGGCCCGGATAATGCGCGACCGGTTCGGCGCACAGGATCCGCGTTCCATGATGCTGCGATTCCACACCCAGACGGCCGGCGTCTCTCTCACGGCCCAGCAGCCCGACAACAACGTCATTCGCTGCACCGTGCAGGCCATGGCCGCCATCCTGGGCGGCACCCAGTCGCTCCACGTCAATTCCCGTGACGAGGCGCTGGCCCTGCCCACGGAGGAATCGGCGCAACTCTCGCTGCGCACCCAGCAAATCCTGGCCTACGAGAGCGGAACGGCGGATGTGGTAGACCCCCTGGGCGGCTCGTGGTACGTGGAGAGCCTGACCGACGACCTGGAGGCGCAGGCGCTGGAGTACATCCGCCGCATCGACGACTTGGGCGGCGCGGTGGCGGCCATCGAGGACGGTTTCCAGATGCGCGAAATCGGGGACGCGGCCTACCGCCACCGGCAGGAGGTTGAGTCCGGCGACCGGGTGATCGTGGGCGTAAACCGCTACAACACCGAGGAGCCGCCGGTGGAGGGCCTGATGCGCGTCGACGAGGAGGCCGCCCGGCAGCAGTTGGCCCGCCTGGAGCGCCTGCGCCGCCAGCGGGACGGCGGAGCGGCCCAGGCGGCGCTGTCAAGGCTGGAGGGCGTGGCCCGTTCCGAGGCCAACACCGTGCCCGCCATCCTGGAATGCGTAGAGGCCAACTGCACCCTCGGCGAGATTTCCGGAGTCCTGCGAACCGTCTTCGGCGAGCAGGAGGAAATGGCGGCGTTCTGAGCGGCTAATAACCTTGATACCTCCAAGATACCCAAAATTCCCTCCCCCTCAGGGGGAGGGTTAGGGTGGGGGTGAAAGGCAGCAAAGGAGAGAACCATGCCACTGCACAAATTCAACAACCCGGGCCTGGTGTACTACCAAGCCCTGAGCAAGTACCTGGAGCTGGTCAAGGAAATCCCGGAGGTAGTTGAGGTGCGGCTGTCTGCGGACGACACCTTATGTACGATTATCTCGGCAACGCCCCATGACGACGGCCCTCGTTACCGGGTGTTCAAGGCCGAGGGGGTGGTGGTGCGAAGCATGGAGCAGCAGCCGTTTCTCTTTGATTTGGTAAACCGCCGGGAATTGCCGGAAGGGGCTTCGGAGCGCCTTTCCTCCCTCGGCGACCTTGTATGGAAGCGATAACCGATGCTGACTGCGCAAGACCATCTGGCATTGGCCGAAAGGAATGAGCAATTCGCGGAGGCGCTGTCCGCTCTGCCTCGAAGGTTCCCTGAATGGGAGGTTACGGCGCTATTTTATGCCGCGCTCCATTACGCCAGCGCCTTCCTGACAACGCAAGGCCATGAGCCTGAAAATCATGGGCACAGGAACGACCTGGTCAGAAGATTGACCAACATCGGCGAAGATTATAGAAATCTCTATAGCTTCAGCCGGGATGCCCGCTATCGCGGAGTATCATACACGCCGCAACGGGTAGACGAAATCAAGAACGGCCCCTTCCGCCGCGTCAAAGAGGAAATCCTCGCCCTGCTGCCAAGCTGACAGGAGAGACGGCGATGGAGGCAAAGCAGTACAAGATTCCCAAACTGGCCCACTTTAAGGCCCTGCAAATGTACCTGGAGCTGGTGCGGGAAATCCCGTAGGTGGTGGAGGTGCGCCTGGCCGAGCATGACGAGTTGCACACTATAATTTCCGGCCCCCGCGATGACGATGACATTCTAAGTCAAGTCATTGACGTGGAGTTGGCAGTAATGCGCGCCGTAAAGCATCAGCCCTTTCTCTTTCACTTGGTAAACTGCCAGGGACTCCCCCAGGATGGGCTGGAAGAGCACATCCACAGTTTCGGCGAACTGGTCTGGAAACGGTAGCGGGCGCCATCGTTGCAACGCCATTTGGCGCAAGCGCAAAAGAACGAAAGGTTGGCGAACGCTATGGCCTCCTATACGGAGCGATGTCCTGAATGGGAGGTAACGATACTTTTCTATTCCGCGCTACACTACGTGGACGCATTTCCGGGGTAAAGTAATCCCTCACCCCTCAAAGCTGGCTGCCCAGTACCACCAGGGCTACGCCGCCTACGGTGATGGCGGTGCCCAGCACCAGCCAGCGGTTGACGTTCTCCTGCACCGACAGGAACAGCGACGCCAGTATCAGCGTGAACAGCGGGTTGGCCGACACGATGGGCGCTACCACCACCACCTCGGCCTGTTGCAGCGCAAAGTAGGTGCAGTTCACCCCCGTTGCCGCTGCCAGGCCCGACAGCCCGGCATACACGAGGAATCCCGGCGACTGGCGCGCCACGGGGATGGCGGCCACAGCTTGCTTTGCCGCCACTGGCGCAACCAGCAGCATCCCGAACAACAGGCTGATGGTGGAGACTACCAGCGGCGACGTGTAGTCCAGGGTCAGCGCCCTCACCACCACGTTGGTCGTGCCGTAGCAGCAGGCGGCGCCGAAGGCCAAGAGGTAGCCAACGAGGGCGGTGCGGCTGGTTGCGCCGCCCCCTCCGGCGGTGTCAATGATGTTCCGGCCCAGCGCGGTAGCCAGCCCCAGGACGACCACGACCGATCCGATGGGCACCACCCAGTGGGGCCGCTCGCCGGTGATGGTGATGGCCAGTATGGACGCGAACACCGCCGATGTCCCCACGATGGCCCCGGCCCGGGACGCGCCTATTCGGCCCACGGCCAGGTATGACAGGTTGCGGCCGCCTAGGAAGTTGAATGCCCCCAGCATCACGCACCAGGCCAGCACGATCAGGGGCATGGCGGCGAAATCGGAGAGGGCGAATATAACGGCCAGTATCCCCGACGCGGCAAAGCTGAAAACCAGGGACACGAACACGACCGGCATGGCCCCGACCGTGCCCATCCCGAGACGGGCGAAAATCGTGGCGCTGCCGAAGCCCATGATGGCCAGGAATGAAAGTCCGATGGCGGTCATGGCGTGGGTACCATAAAATTCTGAGAGTGTGCGGCCAGCGGCTCGCGCCCAGCTCTGACAGACTGAATTGACACCGCCCACTCCCGATTGAATCGAAAAGACGCCCTCACCCTAACCCTCTCCCAGAGGGAGAGGGAACTTGCCAGACTCGCACTCATATCCGCCCAGCCAGGGACACCAGGACTACGCCGGCTACGGCCAGCACCGTGCCAGCCACCAGCCGCAGGGTCACCTGCTCCTGCCGGGAGTAGAACAGGTGGGCCATCAGCACGGTCACCAGGGGCGCGATGGATACAATGGGAGTGACGATTACCACGTCGCCGTCGCGCAGGGCGAAGTACAGGGAGTTGACCCCTACTCCGGCGGCCAGCCCGGCCAGCGCCACGGCCCTGAAACTCCCCCAGCGGTCGTCCACGGCTTTCGTTTCCCTGATGGTTCGGGGCGCTACCAGCGGGGCCAGGAGAGACAGGCCCACCAGCAGGCTTATGGACGTTACCAGCAAGGGCGATTCCACCGTCTCGTTGGCTTTCTTGACGAATATGTTGACCATGCCGTAGGCAGTACCGGCAGACAGCGCCACCAGGTAACCGAACAGATACCGCCGGTCGGCCCGCCAGCCTTCCAGCAGGGAGTCCCCGCTGCCCGCTATCAGCCCGCCCACCACCGCCGCGGTGCCGATGACGATGAGAACGGAGAGGGACTCTCCAAGGAAGACAACGGCCACGAAAGCGGCGACGGGCGCCTGGCTGGAAAAGAACAGGCTGGCCCGCGACGCGCCAATGATGCTCACCGACAGGTAGTTCTGGGGCCGGCCGCAGACGTGATGGGTCAGCGCCACGGCCAGAATCCACAGCAAGGCCACCAGGGACAGGTTGCTGATGTCCTGCCGGGCAAAGACCAGCGCCAGCGTTGCGGCAAGAACAAAGCTGACCACCAAGGACATCCAGACGGCGGGAAGAAAGGAGAATGACTGCAATGCGTTGCGGGTGAAAATCGGCGCGCTTCCGAACCCGATGGCCGCCACTAGGGAGAGGGCAATTGCCGTCATGGTCATCCCGCCTTGCAACGTGAGGGTCCCGCCTCTCCGTTGGTGGGGCGGCAGAGACGACGGAAAAGACAATCATAGCTGTCCCCCCAGCGCCACGGCAATCACGCCCGCCACCGCGAACAGCGCGCCAGCCACCAGCCGCAGGGTGATGACCTCCAGCCGTGCGATGAATACGTGGGACAGGAGTAAAGTCCAGAGGGGGAATGTTGCCATTATGGGCGCTACAACCACCACGTCGCCGCGCTGCAACGCGAAGAACTGGCCGAGGGACGCAACCACGCTGGTGAGTCCCGAAAGGACGACAAAGCCCATGGCCTTCCGGTCGTATGACCTGGCTGCCGGGTTGCGAGCGGCGGCCACGGCCACGGCGGGAACCACCACCATTATTGCCGCCAGCATGCTCAGGCCGCTGATCACCATGGGGGAGTCGTAGAGGCCGACGGTCTTCCTCGCCAGGACGAAACCCAGGCCCATCCCTGCGCCCGAGGCCAGCGCAGTCAGGCAGCCCAGCAGATACCGCCGGTCAGCTCTCCACCCCTGCGTCAGGGAGTCGCCGCTGGCCAGCATCAGCCCGACCACCACGGCAGCCGTGCCGATGGCAATCGTAGGGCGCAAGGGCTCTCCAGTGAAAACTATAGCGATGAAGGCGGCGAAGGGGGCCTGCGTGGAGATGAACAGGGCAGTGCGGGAGGGGCCAATGATGTTGATGGACAGGTATCCGAAAGAGCGGCCCAGGGCGAAATGCACCAGTCCCACCGCGGCAATCCAGGGCAGCACCGACAGCGGCACGTTCCAGAGGTCGTTAGATGCGGCCAGCAGAATCACGACCAGGGTGGCGAGGAATCCCACCACCAGGGAAATCGCAATGGTGGGGTAGGGGTGGATCGCGGTCATGCCAGCCCGGCCGGACACTGCCGTTGCACCCAGTCCGATGGCCCCGGCGAGAGAAAGAACGACGGCGATCATCGGCCTGCCCCCGCATGTGACGGAGTGCCCGACACGGGAGACGCTCCCGCCCTGCCGTGGAGAGCGGCAGCCGGTCCAATGGGCCGTGTCATAGCTGGCCGCCCAGTACCACGGCAATCACCCCCGCAACGGTGATGAACGTGCCGATGGTCAGGCGCAACGTTATCTGCTCCAGCCGGGCGATGAATATGTGGGAAAGCAACAGCGTCCACAACGGAAAGGTTGCCAGGATGGGCGCGACGATCAGGACGTCGGCGCGTTGCACCGCGAAAATCTGGGCGACGATGGATACCGTGGTGCTCAGCCCCGACAATGCAACGAGGCCCATGTATTTCCACTGGAACTCGCGGATGGCGGAGTTCCGGGCCGCGATGATACCCACGGCGGGGGCCACAATGAGCGTCGCCGCCAGCATGCCAACCGTAGTAATAGCCAACGGCGAGTCGTAGACGCTGACCGCCTGCTTGGCCAGTACCGTGCTTGCGCCGGTGGCCGCCCCGGCCGTCAGTCCCATCAGGTATCCGAGAAGGTTGCGGCGGTCGGCGCTCCACCCTTTGGTGAATGAGTCGCCGCTGGCCAGCAGCAGGCCGATCATCACCCCCAGCGTGCCAACGGCAACCAAGGGGCCAAGGCTCTCGCCAGTGAATGCGATGGCAAAGAAAGCGGCAAACGGGACTTGGGTAGATATGAAAAGAGCGACTCTCGAAGCGCCGATGATGCTCAGGCTGGTATAGGCGGAGGAGCGGCCGATAACGAACTGCACGAGGCCGAAAATGACCATCCAGAGCAATGCGGTCCGGGTTACACCGAACAGGTCGGCGGGAGAAATCGCGAGAGCGGCGATGGCAATGGCGACGGTGCCGACAAACTGGGCCACGCCAATCAGCATTATGGGATGGACTCCCTGCAGGCTGGCGCGCCCGACTACCGCGCCGTTGCCCAGGCTGGCGGCGGAAAGGAGGGAAAGGACTATTGTGAGCATCCGATGGTCTAGGCCCGAACCATGCTGTCAACAATCGACTGGAATATGAGCGCCCCGTCGGTGCCGCCGAGCATTGCCTCGCAGCAGCGCTCCGGGTGGGGCATCATGCCCAGCACGTTGCCCGCCTCGTTGACGATGCCTGCGATGTTGCTGGCGGAGCCGTTGGGGTTGGCCTCGTCCGTTGCCTGGCCCGAATCTTCGCAGTAGCGGAACAGCACCCGGCCCTCGCGCTCCAGCATGTCCAGCGTCCCGGCGTCGGCGTAGTAGTTGCCCTCGCCGTGGGAGATGGGCACCTGCAATATCTGTCCGGCGTCGCAGGTTGACGTGAAACGGGTGTCGGTGCGCTCGACCCGCAGGTTGGTCCACTGGCAGCGGAACTCCAGTTGCCGGTTGGCCCGCAGCGCGCCGGGCAGCAGCCCCGACTCGCACAGCACCTGGAAACCGTTGCAGATGCCGATGACCGTACCGCCCGCCTCAGCAAAAGCCTGTACCGAGTCCATCACCGGCGAGAACCGCGCCATCGCCCCGGGGCGCAGGTAGTCGCCGTAGGAGAAGCCGCCGGGCAGGATGACGCAGTCGATCCCGTCCGGCAACGTGTCCTTGTGCCAGACGTACTCCGCCTCCTGCCCCAGGACGGCGCTGACGGCGTGGTGGCAGTCGGTGTCGCTCCAAGTGCCGGGGAATTGCAGGATTCCGAAACGCATTTCTTTGTGCTCTCTGTGGCATAAACTGTCCCTTTCCCGCGAGAAGAAAAGGAAAGGACGGGGGAAATTTCGATGCGGGAATTTCACCCCAACCCCGCGCCCGAAGGAAAGCCGACGCGGGGCTTTCCTTCAGTGATTCCGTTCCGCTTCCGGGCCGGGCGCGGCGTCGTCCGGCCCGCCGTTGCCTGTGACATCCCGTCCGGTCAGTGCGGCCAGCAATTCCCGGTGAGCGGCAAGAAATTCCTGGTGGCGGCGCTCCGCGGCCCGTTCCGCCCTTTCCGCGGCTTCCAGGTTATCGGCGCGTTCCTCCCGCCGTTCCTCCCGTTCCCTTTCCCGTTCCTTTTCTCTTTCGGCCCGGTCCTCTGCCCGTTCCGCCCGCCGTTGTCTGGCCTTGATGCCGAACAGGTCAAGCTGGTCGAAAATCAAAGCTATACCTCCGGTTGCAGCCAAGAAAATTATCGACAGTTGTGATAGCTGTCCGGTGTGTGTCCAGATCCATTCCCAAACAACCATAGCGCGACACAGGTGCGTATTCCCTCAAGAGAGAGGGAATTCTCTCCGTCTATCCCAGCGAGTCCAGAATCTCGCCGGTTAGGCGGTTGACCTCTGCGCCGTCGGCCTTGCCGCGCACCTGGGGCATCAGCCGACCCATGACCTTGCCGCGGTCGCGGGGGCCGGTGGCACCCACCTCGGCGACGATTTCGCGTATGAGGGCCACGATCTCGGCCTCGCTTAGCTGCGGCGGCAGGTATTCCTCCAGCACCGTTAGCTCGTAGGCCTCCTTGTCGGCCAGTTCGGTGCGTCCGCCGTCGCGGAATGCCTTGACGCTCTCGCGGCGGTCGTTGACCTGCTTGGAGACGACCTGGGCCATCGCCTCGTCGTCCAGCGTCTCGCGCTTTTCCTTTTCCACGGCCTGCACCGCGAACTTGAGGAAACGCAGGGCGTCAACGCGCTGCTGGGCGCGCTGGCGCATGGAGTCCTTGATGTCATCCTCGAGCCTGTCTCTCAGCGTCATGATATTCCCCCGCCCTGGGCAGGATGGAGTGTACGGGTATCGTCTATCCATTCTAACCCTTGCCGGGCCGCGGCGCGAATCAGCGGCTTGCAATGGACAAGACGATTGCATAGAAACTTATCTCAATAATCCCCTCCCCCTCAGGGGGAGGGTTAGGGTGGGGGTGAAAAGCTCCAACCCGTAACTCCCATCAGGATTCAAGAATGCTCAGGATTGGGACGTATATCTTAATCCTTGAATCCTGAAAATCCTGATTCTGACAATTTCCTCGAAAGAGCCCCAGACACCCCAAATCAGGGCAATCCCCTAATCACAAAAATCACAGTTCAGACAACCCCGGTTCAGACTGACACCCACCCCTTGCCAAGCCCCATGACACATCCCTAACGTGAACATGCGCCGCCAGCCCGCCATCCCGGTTAGGGCGCGCGTGACAAATCACCTCTCCCGGAGGGAGAGGGTTAGGGTGAGGGCGCCCCCCTCGCAAATGCAAGGAAATGAGAGGAAATGCAAGGGATTTCAAAAATTAACTGAATCCACTGCCGGTAGGGGTGGATTTCAAACCTGCCCTTACGGTGGGGTGAAATTCCCGCATCAACAAACTGGCGCGCATCGGACGGCGGCAAATCCTGTGAATCCTTTAATCCCGTAAATCCTGATTCAGACAAATGATCCAAAGGCCCTGGGCATGATTGCCCGCCTTTTTCCAAGCAGGGTAAAATTTGATATAATCGGCAAGCCGCGCCCCGTCCAGGGGACGGCTTCGTTTTGCGCTTTGCGCTGGCTACTGTATAGCTGGACAATTTGTTTTAGTGGAAAGGCGGTTTTAGGATGCCGGCATACGCCGTAATCGGAGGACAGTGGGGCGACGAGGGCAAGGGGAAGGTCATCGACTACCTTGCCGGGGAGGTGGATAGCGTCGTGCGTTTTGCCGGCGGCAACAACGCGGGCCATACGGTGGTCAACGACGAGGGCGTGTTCCAGCTCCACCTGGTCCCGTCCGGCATCTGCTGGCCCGCCGTGGACGGCATCATCGGCAACGGCGTGGTCGTTGACCCCGACGTGCTGACCGACGAGATGGAGATGCTGCGAACGCGGGGCATCGACACTGGCAAGCTGCACGTAAGCGAGCGGGCGCACGTCATCATGCCCTACCACGTGATGCTGGACGCCCTGGAGGAGCAGGCCCGCGGCGACAGCGCCATCGGCACCACCGGGCGAGGCATCGGCCCCGCCTACGTGGACAAGACCGGCCGCGCCGGCATCCGCGTCGGCGACCTGCTGGACTGGGACACCCTGGCCCCCAAGCTGAAAACCGTGCTGGAGCAGAAGAACGCAATCATCACCAAGATTCACGGCGCGGAGCCGCTGTCCTACGAGGACGTAAAGGCCAAGTGCCGCCAGTGGGCCGAGCAACTCCGGCCCTATGCCCACCCCACCGAGCAGATCGTGCAGGACCGGCTGGCTTCCGGCAAGCGGGTGCTGCTGGAGGGCGCGCAGGGAACGCTGCTGGACCTGGATCACGGCTCGTATCCCTACGTCACCTCGTCCTCGCCGTCCATCGGCGGCGCATGCACCGGGCTGGGGCTTAGCCCGCAGTCCATCGCTGGCGTGCTTGGCGTGTTCAAGGCTTACTCAACCCGCGTCGGCGGCGGGCCTATGCCTTCCGAGATTACGGACGAATTTGCCGAGCGGATACGCGAGATTGCCCAGGAGTACGGCACGACCACCGGGCGGGCGCGGCGCATCGGCTGGTTCGACGGCGTGGCAGCCAAGTACAGCCAACTGGTCAACGGCTTTACCGGCCTGGTGCTGACCCGTCTCGACATTCTCGACGGATTCGAGTCGGTCAAAATCTGCGTCGGCTACAAGGTGGACGGCGAGCACGTCGAGCGGTTCCCGGCCAACACGTCGCTGCTGGCCCGCTGCGAGCCGGTGTACGAGGAGTTGCCCGGCTGGAACGAGCCGACGGCCAGCGCCACCAAGCTGCGCCAACTGCCAGCCAACGCCGTGGCCTATATCCGCCGCATCGAGGAGCTGGTGGGCTGCCAGGTGCAGATCGTATCCACCGGCCCCAGCCGCGCGGAGACAATACAGGTCAGCCCGGTCTTTTAGCCAAGTGAGGGCGTTATGACCGCCATACCCACAACCACCGATCTGCTGCGCCTGCTGCGGGAAGACGCCGACTTTCGCGACCAGGTCCGCAGCCTGCTGCTGACACAGGAGCTCATAGAGCTCCCGGAGCGCTTCGCCCGGTTCGAGGCATACGTCGAACAGCAGTTAGCCGCATTACGAGCCGACGTTTCCAGAAACACCAGCGACATCAGCAGGTTGAGAGGCGCGGAGTACGAGCGGCGGGTAGGGCGTAGTTTTGCCAGCTATGCGGCCATGGCTTTCGAGCAGCGCCATGACCGCGCATTGCGCCGCAACAGACTGCTTTACTGCGGCATCCTCGGCAGAGACAGCGGGTTCGAGGAACAAATAGCCGATGCTGTTGACAACGGTTCGATTTCCAACACCGAAAGGGCGGAACTGGAACAGTCCGACGCCGTGATGCGCGGGCAGGACGGAGGCACCGATGTCTACTTTGTGGGTGAATTCTCCGTCACCGTCAACCACACCGACATAGACCGCGCGATTGCCCGCGCCGCCATCCTCAGCAGGGCCACCGGCTCCGAAGTCCGGCCTATGGTTATTGGGGACACCATACCCGACCCGCAGAGGGCAAGGGCCGAGGCTGAAGGGGTCGCCTTCAGGACGATAGTGGAGTAATCCGGCATCGGCGCTCCTGGACTGCCGGAACGGAAACGGCAAACGGCCCCGCATCTCTAGCGGGGCCGCTTTCTTCCAGATATGTGTCCATCCGGCGGTTAGACCGGCAGGTCTATGGTGTACTGCGACATTACCTTGTCGATCTCGGCGGCGGCCTTGTCGGAGGCTGGCACCAGCGGCAGACGCGGGTTGCCGACGTTGAATCCGGCCTTGTTCACGCCGTACTTGACCGGGATGGGGTTGGACTCGACGAACAGCACCTTGAACATGGGCAGCATGCGGCGGTGCTCAGCGGCGGCTGCCTCCACGTCGCCCTCCAGCAGCAGGCCCATCATGTGCTTGATCTGGTTGCCTATGAGGTGCGAGGCGACGCTGACCACACCGAACCCGCCGATGGCCATGATGTAGTAGGTCTCGTTGTCGTTGCCGCTCCAGACCAGGAACCCGGGCTTGGCCCCGTCGATGATGCGGGTTATCTGGTCCATGTCGCTGCCGGCTTCCTTGATGCCGATGATCTTTTCCAGCTCGCTGAGCCGGATGGTCGTCTCGTGCGACATGTTCAGGCTGGTGCGGCTGGTGACGTTGTACAGGATGGCGGGCAGGTTGGTGCTTTCGGAGATGGCCTTGAAATGCTGGTACAGGCCCTCCTGCGGCGGTTTGTTGTAGTAAGGCACCACCAGCAGCATACCGTCGACGCCCATCTTCTCGGCTTCCTGGCTGAGTTCGATGCTCTCGGCGGTGTTGTAGCTGCCGGTGCCCGCGATGACCGCGCCCCGGTCGCCGACGGCGTCCTTGACCTCGCCGTACAGGCGCAGCTTTTCGTCGGTGCTGAGGGTGGGCGACTCGCCGGTAGTGCCTGAAACGATAACGGCGTCGCTGCCTGAGTCCAGAAGGGCGTTGGCGAGCCGCTTGGCCTGTTCGTAGTCAACGTTCCCTTCGGCGTCGAACGGTGTGACCATCGCGGTAATCAGCCTGCCTATCTCAACCATGGTAGCCCTCCAAAAATAGCGAATGCGGGAAGTCTGATTCTCTCTTTTGCGCCCATTATACGCGCAGCCGTGCCAGTGGCAACCCTGTGAGGGATATGGCACTGCCATTTTTCCCATTCAGGGAAAGCAGGTGGATGGAGCTGAGTGCCGTTACTGGAATGCGATGGCAGGGGTAGAACGCCCTCACCCTAACCCTCTCCCAGTGGGAGAGGGGACAAAGCGGTTTCCAGTTAGGCGGTGGCCTTGGCGGCGCGCGGCTTTAGGCGGCCGCGGGCGACCAGTTCCTCGGCGATTTGCAGGCTGTTGAGCGCCGCGCCCTTGCGCAGGTTGTCGGAGACGATCCACATGGCCAGGCCGTTGGGGTTGGAGAGGTCCTGCCGTATGCGGCCCACGAACACGTCGTCCTCGCCGGACACGTCCCAGGGCATGGGATAGGCGTTGTTGGCGGGATCGTCCAGCACGGTGAGGCCCGGCATGCCTTCCAGCGCCTCGCGGGCCTCGCCGACGGACACCGGGCGGTAGAACTCGATATGCACTGCGGCACTGTGGGAGACGAAGACGGGTACGCGGACGCAGGTGGCAGAGATGTGCAGCTCCGGGTCGTGGAGAATCTTCTGCGATTCCTGCCGCATTTTCTGCTCTTCGTAGGTGTAGCCGGTGTCCATGAAACGGTCGATTTGCGGTATCAGGTTGTAGGCGATCTGCCCCGGCTCGCTGGCGGTGGCGGCGTGGTCGGCGTCGATGAGGCGGCCGGACTGCTCGCGCAGGTCGGCAACCAGCGATGCCCCCGCGCCTGAGACCGATTGGTAGGTGTCGGCGATGATACGGCGGATGGGGCTGATCTCCCGCAACGGGTGGGCCGCCATGACCAGCGGCGTGGTGGAGCAATTGGGAATGGAGATAATGCCCTCGTGCCATTCCACGTCATCGCCGTTGACCTCGGGAACCACCAGCGGGACGGTGGGCTCCATCCTGAACGCCGAGCCGTCGTCGATGACCACGGCGCCAGCGGCCACGGCGTGGGGCGCCAGCTCGCGGCTGACGGCGGAGCTGGCGGAGATAAAGGCAACGTCCACGCCCTCGAATGAGTCCGCCGCAGCTTCCTCGACCACCAGCTCCTCGCCGCAGACGGCGATGCGCTTGCCGGCGGAGCGCTTGGACGCCATCAGCCGCAGATGCGGCGCCTTGGCATAACGCTGCTCAACGATGCGCAGGAACTCTGCGCCCACGGCTCCGGTAGCGCCGACAACGGCAATGGTCAAGTCTTCCACTGGGACATTCCCTCCCCAATACAAAACTACGGATACAGGATTACGAAATCCACCAGACCACTATACCAGAGGAGCGGGCATTGCCGCGCAGGCTTGGGAGAACATGGGCGCGAGTATCTTTGAGGCTGGGTAGATAAGCGCCCCGACCGGGGTTTTGTCGTCTTCACCGTAAGACACCGACACTTCGTCGGCGAATTCCCTGCCGTCCCAAGCTAGTACGTCGTTGCTAATCCGTAAGTAGTCACTGACCATGGTGTAATTTATTTCCAGGTTGCCGATGTGGAGCACTTTTTCAAGGACGCCTTTCTCTCCGTATTGCACGACCGGCCAACGCGACACCCGGCTGTCGCCGGGGCGAAAGAATCCGGCCAGCAGTTCGTATGCTCCCGAAATTCTGAGTGCTGACGGATACCAAATTTCCGCCTCGAAATAAGCGGTTACCCGACCCTTTACGATGTCGCAGTGCCGGGGCGCGGGTCTGCCGTTTTTCAGCCATAGGGTATCGGTGATGAGGTCGTAACTGACTTTCGGTCTTTCGGCTACTTTGTTTCTCTCCACTTCCGGTAGGCCGTTCCAGAATTCAATCTCAGCTGACAAGACTTTTGAGCGTTCCTCTATCTCCCTGCGCCGCTCCTTGGGCAACCCGGCCAAGTATTCATCGAATGACATGGGCCTGTATTCACCCATCTCCTACCCTCTCAATCCGGCAAGGTGGTCATCAAACCTGTTGTCCGCGTCTCTGATAAGTTGCCGGTAGAATAATCGACTTTTTTCTCCCTGTTTATCTCCCGCCACAAGCACAACTGCCCGTCTGCGGACATCGAAAGCGAATGCAACTCGCCAAACGCCTCTGAGGGTTGACAGACGCAGTTCCTTCATATTGGAGTGGCGCGACTCTCGCAGTGTATCCGCGTAAGGCCGACCCAAAGACGGGCCGTACTGACGCAGTGAATCTATCCGCGGCTCAAGAGCATCTAGCACGAATTGCGGCAACGACGGAAGTTCCGCCTCGAAAGCCGGGTGAAAGATTACCTCCCAGGACATTACCGGTTCCTTACAGGCCCAGCACGTTCTCCAGGCCGACGACCAGGCCGGGGCGGGCATTGGCCTCTCGGATGCAGCGGACGACGCCGGGCATGTAGCAGTCGCGGCCCAAGGTGTCGTGGCGCAGGGTGACGGTCTGTCCGGCTGCGCCGAACACCACCTCGTGGTGGGCGCTGCGGCCGGGCAGTCGGACGCTGTGCACGGTGACGCCGTTGACGTTGCCGCCGCGGGTTTCGGGCAGATTCTCTTTCTCGGTGACGTTGCGCGAGAACTGCTTTTGTTCGGCGAGACTGCTGGCGAGGGCCAGCGAGAAACCGGAGGGCGCGTCGATTTTCATCTCGTGGTGGGACTCGACGATGTCAACGTAGTCGAAGAACGGGGCGGCCTGTTCCGCCAGCTTTTTCAGCACGATTGCGCCCAGGGCGAAGTTGGGCGCGACGATGATACCCACGCCGTTGTCGTTGGCTAGCGCGTCCAACTGCGCGTGATGGTCGGCGTTCAGGCCGCTTGCGCCCAGCACCATGTTGACCTTGCGGGCTGCGGCGGCGTGGGCCGCATCCATGCAGGCGGCGGAGTTGGTGAAATCCACCATCATGTCGGGGCGGGTGTCGTCCAGCATCTGCGCCAAGTCCGTGGACAGCGGCACGTCGCCCGACGGCGTGGCCAAGACGCCGCCGCGGTCGGTGCCGCACACAGCGCCCACCAGTTCCATGTCGTTCTCGCGGCAGACGGCGGCGACGGTCTCGACGCCCATCTTGCCGGTTGCGCCGTGGATCACAACTCGAATCGCTGCCATCTCTCCCTCCGTGCCGGGCATTTGTGTTTACGTGCGGGGAACCAGCCTTGATTAAAAGGGAAGAGCGCGGGGTTGGCAAGTTCCCCGCGCTCTTGGCCGTCCGGGTTTGGGGGTAAACTCTAGCTGCGCGGGCCGCCGCGGTTGCCGCCGTCGAAACGGCGGTCGGGGCCACGCCCGCCGCCACCCGCGGGACGGCCGCCGCCGCCGCCGTTCCTGCGTGGGCCGCCGTTGCCGCCACGGCCACCGCCGTTGAAACCGCCGGGGCGTCCACCGCCGCCGCCAAAGCCGCCGGTACGTGCGCCCTCGGGGCGCGGCGCGGGCGGGCTGTCGTCGCCGAACAGGGCGCGGCGGGACAGGTTGACCCGGCCTTGAGAGTCGATCTCGTGGATCATCACGGTGATTTCCTGGCCCTCGACCAGGTCTTCCTCCAGGTCGCCCAAGTCGCCGTTGCGGATAAGACCGTCGCGGCCCGGCACCAGCTCGACGAAAGCGCCGAAGTTGGTCAGGCGCACCACTTTGCCAGTGAAAATGTCGCCGATGGCGAGGTCGCGGGTCAGGCTGTCTACCTTAGACTGCGCCATTTCCAGCATCATCTGGTCAACGCCGCCGATGGTGACTGTGCCGTCGTCCTGCACGTCGATGTTGGTGCCCGTCTCTTCCTGGATGCCACGGATGACGCGGCCGCCGGGGCCGATGAGAGCGCCGATCTTGTCGTGATTGATCTTCATCCGGATCATCTTGGGGGCGTGGGGGCTCATCTGCCGCTTGGGGGTGTCGATGGCCTGGGCCATCTTGTCCATGATGTACAAACGCCCCACACGCGCCTGCTCCAGGGCCTCGGCCAGTATTTCCTGGGTTAGCCCGGTCCACTTGATGTCCATCTGCAAAGCATTTACGCCCGCGGCAGTACCGGCGACCTTGAAATCCATGTCGCCGAGGAAGTCCTCGATGCCCTGGATGTCGCTCAGGATGGCGTACTGCCCGTCCTCGCCGGTCACCAGGCCCATGGCGATGCCGGCCACGGGCGCCTTGAGGGGTATGCCAGCGTCCATCAGCCCCAGGGAGGCGCCGCAGACGCTGCCCATGGAGGTGCTGCCGTTGGACGAGAGCACCTCGGAGACCACGCGGATGGCGTATGGGAACTCGTCCTCCGATGGCAACGCGGGCAGGATGGCCCGCTCGGCCAGCGCGCCGTGCCCGATCTCCCGCCGCCCCGGCGAGCCAACACGGCGCGCCTCGCCGGTGGAGAAAGACGGGAAGTTGTAGTGGTGCATGAACCGCTTGGTGTTGTCCGGCCCCACGGTGTCGAGGGTCTGTTTCATGGCCAGCGAACCGACGGTAACGGTAGATAGCACCTGGGTCATGCCGCGGGTGAACAGGCCGGAGCCGTGGGTGCGGGGCAGGACGCCCACCTCGCACGAGATGGGGCGGATTTCCTCCAGCGCGCGGCCGTCGGGGCGGATGTGCTGCTCCAGGATGCGGCGGCGCACCTCGTCCCGCATCACGCTCTTGAATCCCTCGGACAGGACTTTCGAGCCGAACTCCTCGGCCAGCTTTTCGTCTACCTCATCGCGGAGGGCGTTTTCGCGGGCCTCCAGCGCCACCTTGTCCGGGTTCTCGGCCAGGGCATCGGCCAGGCGCGTGCCAACCACGCCGCGTATGCTGTCGTCCAGCTTGGCGGCGGCCTCCTTGTCGGTCTTGACCTCGACCTTGGGCTGGCCCACCTGGGCGACCAGTTCCTCGATGAGGCTGATAATCTCGGCGTTGGCCTCCTGAGCGCGGCGGATGGCCTCGAGGATAACCTCCTCGGATACCTCATCGGAGCCCGCTTCCACCATGATGATGGCATCGCGGGTGCCGCCGATGACCATGCTGAGGGTGCTGTTGTCGCTCTCTTCGTAGGTGGGGTTGATGGTGTACTGGCCGTTGCGGTAGGCGATGCGGCAAGCGCCGATAGGCCCGTCGAACGGTATCTGCGAGATGGCCAGGGCGGCCGATGCGCCAACCATTGCCAGCATTTCCGGCGGGTTCTCCTGGTCGGCGGAAAGCACGGTCAGGGTAATCTGCACGTCGTTGTGCAGGCCTTTGGGGAACAGCGGGCGGATGGAGCGGTCGGTGAGCCGCGAGGCCAGGATGCCCTCCTGTCCGGGCCGGCCCTCGCGCCGGAAAAAGCTGCCGGGGATGCGGCCAGCGGCGTAGAGCCGCTCTTCGTAATCCACGGTCAGGGGCAGGAAGTCGATGTCCTCGGGGCGGGGCCGGTCCGACATCACCGCCGTGGCCAGGACGATGGACTCGCCGTAGCGGACGGTGACGGCGCCGTGGGCCTGGAAAGCGAGGCGGCCAGTCTCCAGAACGAGGGTTTCGCCGCCGATGTCGCGGTGGACGACAGTGGGTGTAGCCAGTTCAGTTGCCATAATGAAACGCACGACCTTACTCAAATGTGAGTTAGTCGGGAAGACAGCAGGGGGGTGCGGCGGGCTAGACGTAAAACAACCCCGATATAGTCGGGGTTGTCGGCGACTTTTACCTGCGTAGGCCCAGCCTGGAGATGAGTGTCTGATAGCGGCTAACGTCTTCGTTGCTCAGGTAGTTGAGTAACCGCCGCCGCCTGGAAACCATCATCTGCAGGCCGCGACGCGAATGCACGTCTTTGCGGTGTGTGCGCAGGTGATCAGTAAGCCGCTTGATGTCTTCGGTGAGTATCGCCACCTGGACCTCGGCGGAGCCGGTGTCCCTGTCGTTGATGCGGTACTCGCGGATGATGTTTGCTTTCGTTTCGCCGTCTAGCATCTGACGCCTTGGCTCATGCCTCTTCTTAACCTAACTTCATCGTGAATTTTATCACGGACTGCGCCCGCTGGCAATGGGGCTGGCGGGGCGGCATTCTCAACGTGTATTGGTATTAGACGCGATTTGTCTGCTTGGCCTCGCCCCTACATGGGAATACCAACACACGTTGAGAATACCGGCTGAGCGCAGGGACTCCTTTAGGGAGTGCCGTCAAATTGCCCCGTCATTCCTGCGAAAGCAGGAATCTAGGCGTTTCCGCCACCGGATAGTTCCGAAAGGTCGCAGCATTCTGGATTCCTGCTTTCGCAGGAATGACGCAAGTAGAGCTGTCGCAAGCCTGGGGATTCATTTTGACGACATGCCCTAGCAGCGAGTGTTTTCAAGGATAGTTGGCCCGCCGAGGCCCTGTCCTCCGGCCTTGAAAGCGCTGGCGCGAGGCGGTCTTGCGGGGGCCTGCTATTCTGATAAAGTAAGTGGAGAGATAAAATTGGTGGCAACAATAAGCATTATCGCAGTCTCGTATCACAATACGCCGGAAGACATTTCGGAAACTGCAAGGAGACTAAGGCATGGCTGCGCAAAACAATATTCCTGATGTCGATCAGGCTAGTCAAGTGGTTCTGAGGATTTTGGAACACGTCGGCGGGTTTACGCCGTCGGCCAAGGTCGTCAAGTTGGTTTATCTGGTGGACTACACCTACTTTCAGCATTATGGAGAAACCCTGAGCGGCTTGGAGTACCAACGGGATCATTGCGGGCCAAAGGCCCTTGGCGACGCGATAGCCAGCTATGCCGACAGATTGACAAGCGAGAATCTGCTGGAGAGGAAAAGCCGCCCCAACAGTCCAGGGGGGCAAATGCACCTCTACCGGCTCGCGGATACGGTATCTCCGCCGCGGCTTTCCGATGCAGGGGAAATGGTCATCGGCGACATCGTGGCCCAGTACGGGATGCTTTCCGTCGAGGCCATCACAAAGGTCTCAAGAGAAACTGCGCCTTTTAAGAACGCAAACCAGTGTGACCTGCTGCCGATGGAGCAGAGTATTCCTGCAATGCGGTCTGAGAAAGCTGACTGGGGTTCACACCTCGCGGAAGTGGAGGAGCAGGGCGCGGTTTCCCTGCAAGAGCTCGCTGAGAGCTATGGGCTAAACAAATGCGGATAGGCCCCTCTGCGCGCAGGTTTCTGGATGCCCAGACAGTTGCCATCCGCGAAAAGCTGATTGACGACTTGCTGTGGTTGGACCACAATCCCCGGCTCGCGCCGGACGACCCGCGGAAACGCCCTTTTCACGCGCCGCCGGCAGTACTGCGAATCTTCCAGGACGATACTCACTGGATCATCTACTATATTCAAGGCAACGGGGAGTTGATGGTCGCCAACATTGGAGACCGTTCAGAGACCCCGTTTCTCCATCGGCCTGACCGGCCCTGACTCCGGTATTCACCACGCAACGGTCTATGTTCCGCCGGAGTTCAGAAATGTCCGATGCTGTTCTTGCCCGCGCGTCCTGTTGGCGTGTTATAATACTGGCAGAGTCGGGGCGTGGCCCAGCCAGGTAGGGCACCTGCATGGGGTGTAGGGGGTCGCCAGTTCAAATCTGGCCGCCCCGACCAGATTCCAGTCTCCCGCAAGCAACCGCCAGCGGCATTTGGCCGCGGCGGTTTTTTTGTGTGCCGCCCATGGGGAAACAATCTCCGAACGGTCATGCTCCGTGACATCACCTCGGTCTACGCCTGGTTGCAGCGGTATGCAGTGTATCTTTCGGTCCTCAGAGAGTGTTTAATAAGCTCGGTTCACTGTCAAAGAGCGGGTTTCAGGCGCTTCCGTCATTGCTGAGCAACTAAGGGTACGCCCCCACCCTAACCCTCCCCCGGAGGGAGAGGGAACTATTAAACACACTCTCAGACGACGGGGTACGCCCTCACCCTAACCCTCTCCCGGGGGGAGAGGGAATTGGCTGTTCGCTCTCTTATGCAAAGCAAAGACCCCTGCGGGAACGGCTGATTCCGTGCCGGTAGCCCTGCCGGGGTCTCGTCGTGTCAGTTGTGGGAACGCGCCGGTTGGGCGCAGTGGTCTAGTGGCCGCCGCAGCCGCCACCACCACAGCCGCATCCCCCGCCGCCGGCTCCGCAGCCGCAGCCCGCGCCGCAACCGCCGCCAGCCTGGGCGAACATCGGGTTGTTGATGACGAAGCCCACCTGCCCGCCGAAGTTCTCGACGTAGTCGATGGTGGCCTCTTCCAGGAACGGGGCGCTGTCGGAGTCCATCAGGAACTTGACACCCTCCAGTTTGAGTTCGGTGTCGTCGTTCTGCGTCTCGTTCTCGAGGGTCAGCATGTATTGCAGGCCGCCGGTCTCCGCCGGGATGGCGATGACGCGGAGGGCGCCCTCCTGCTCACCCTGTTCCTCCATGACTTCCTTGAGCTTTTCGATGGCGAGCGTCGTTACTTCCATAATTTCCTGTGCGCTCCTTTTCATTTCAACCGGAGATCAGGTTTGCGGGGCAGATTCAACCGCTCCGTCTGCGGCCAGCGATTTGGGCTAACCCGTTAAAGCTAACACATCGCGGGAGTTTATGCCAGTCAATTTTTCGCTTTGCGGTATCCCGCTCCACTGACAGCCGCGCCTTGACAGGCCCCATGACGCCTGCGTAGGCTTGGATTCACGTTGACACAGCACCCGCCGATCATCCTGAGCTTGTCGAAGGAGGAGCTGTCGGCGCACACAATCTAGCGGCATGAATTTTGGGGACGCACCCCGCCGGGCGCGTCCCTTTTTCTTTGCGGCGCGCCAGGTCTTGGAGGAGCGCATGGAGCATTACCCGGGCAGCGACGCCGCCGTCGTCAAGTGGCGCGTGACGGCAGTGGGGGACGCCCTCACCCCAACCCTCTCCCGGGGGGAGAGGGAGCTTACCTTGGCGGGGGCAGGAATTGCCGCCGCGCCAGTGACTTTCGTGCTGTCCACCGACGACGTTGACCGGCACGGCGACGTGGTGTCGGCGGACGGGTGGCGGCTGGAGGCGTACCTGCGGAACCCGGTGCTGCTGTGGGCCCACGACTACCGCCACCCGGCCATCGGGCGGGCCGTCAGCGTCTGGACCGAGCCGCACCGGCTGCTGGCAAAGATGGAGTTCGCGCCCGGCGCATTTGCGCAGGAGGTCGCCGCGCTCTACGCCGACGGGTTCCAGTGGGGCGTGTCCGTCGGGTTCCGCCCCATCCGCTGGGAGGAGCGGCGGGATGTACGCACCGGCGCGTTCCTGGGCCTGCGCTACCTGGAGCAGGAATTGCTGGAGGTGAGCGCTGTGCCGGTGCCGGCCAACCGGGAGGCGCTGCGGCGGAGGACGGAGGAGGACGCCCTCACCCCAACCCTCTCCCGGGGGGAGAGGGAGCTTTCTCCAGGGGAGACGGGCATCGCGGCGTACACGGTCGCCGTAGGGGCGCTGCTGGCGGAGCTGGAGGCGGCGCGGGCCTGAGCACTCACCAAAAGTTCCCTCCCCCTCAGGGGGAGGGTCAGGGTGGGGGTGATCCGTTGCAGGCAGAGGCCGATGATGCGTTGCAGTTTCACACTCACGTTTTCCAAGTCTGACTGAACGGTCGTTCATGCGAAGGATTCACCCCCACCCTAACCCTCCCCCTGAGGGGGAGGGAAATGAAAGGGAGAAGGATTCACCTCCACCCTAGCCCTCCCTCTCAAGGGGAGGGAATGAAAGGGAGAAGGATTCACCCCCACCCTAGCCCTCCCTCTCAAGGGGAGGGAATGAAAGGGAGAAGGATTCACCCCCGCCCTAGCCCTCCCCCTCAGGGGAGGGAATGAAAGAGATAGGAGGACGCATGACCACTGATAACGGGGCTTTTTCTACGGCCAGCCTGGAGCTGGTCAAGCGGGAGCTGGGCGGCATCCGCGAGTTCTACGAGTCGCGGATGAACTCGGAAATCCCGCCGCTGCGCGAGGAGGTGGAGCGCATCGGCTCGCAGTTGGCAAAGATGCAGGACGCCCGGCGGCAGGGCGAAAAGCTGGCCCTGCTCCAGCAGTACGGCGGCGGGCAGCAGGGCGGCGAGCGGGCGCGGGTGCCTTTCGGCAAGTACGCTGGCATGGACCACCTCGACCTGGCTTGCGCCCGCAGCCTGCTTTCGGCGCAGTTGCGCGAGCCGTCGGGGGCCAGCCCCCGGATGCTGGAGGACTGGCAGTCGAACCTCAAGGCCGCCATGGACTCCACCACCGCCGGGTCGGGCGACGAGCTGGTGGACACCCAGGAGGCCCGCGCTCTGTGGGACGACGTGAACCTGGAAACGGCCATCGCGCCGCTGTTCAACACGGTGCAGATGCCGTCCAACCCGTTCCAGATTCCGTTGCAACTGGGCGCGGTCAACTGGTACCCCGGCACGGAGAACACGGCGGTCACCGGCAGCGCCCCGGCCACGGCGCGGCAAACGCTGACGGCCCACGAGCTGGTGGCCGAGGTGCCCTGGTCGTATGACCTGGACGAGGACGCGGTGATCGCCATGATGGACGAACTGCGCCGCAGCCTGTTGCGCAACGCCCACGAGGTGATCGACGACGTGATCCTGAACGGCGACGCCACGACGCAGAACAACATCAACGCCGACGGCGCGAACATCACGGCCAACACGGCGGGCGCCGGGCATTTCCTGGTCGGGTTCGACGGCCTGCTGCACCTGCCGCTGGTGGACAACGCGGCCATGGCCAACGACCACAACGCGGCGGTCAGCGCCGACATGTTCAACGAGATTCGCGGCAAGCTGGGCAAGTACGGCGTGCGCCCGTCGGAGCTGGCCTACATCACCGACGTCAATACGTTCATCAAGTCGCTGAGCATCGACAGCTTCCGCACGCTGGACAAGTTCGGCCCCAACGCAACCATCCTGACCGGGCAGTTGGGCGCGGTGGAGGGCATCCCGGTCATCGTGTCGGAGCAGATGCGGCTGGCCGACGCCGACGGCAAGGTGACCAGCGGCGGCAACGCCAACACCAAGGGCCGGCTGCTTATCGTCAACCGCTCCCAGTGGCGGGTGGGATTCAAGCGCGAGTTGACCATCGAGACGGTGCGCGACGCCCAGAAGCGGCAGAACATCATGGTCGTCAGCTTCCGTATCGCGCTACAGGAGCGTAGCGGCAGCCGCGCCAACGCCACCCACACGGCGCTCCAGTACAACATCACCGGCGTTTAGTAAAACGCAATGGCGCAATGACGCAAGGATATTTCCCCATCGCGGCTTGGCGTCATTGCGTCAAAAAGGGAGGACAGCATGATTCATCCAAAGGACGGGCGGGAGGGACGGTCCTCGAAATCGTGGGCGCTGGTGGCGGGGCTGGGCATCGTGGCCGTCTCGGGCATCGAGACCTACGCGCTGTCGCAGGGCATCGACGGC
This sequence comes from Dehalococcoidia bacterium, assembly GCA_963664375.1. GTDB lineage: Bacteria > Chloroflexota > Dehalococcoidia > Lucifugimonadales > UBA3495 > VXOI01. Next base: position 3,709,320 of record OY761449.1, on the reverse strand, counting down.
ACGGCGCTCACCGTGTCGCTGGCGGCCATCGCCGGGCTGGGCGGCGCGGGCCTGGGGCGGATGCTGAAATGACCACCCGGCGCAACCGCCGGGTGCAGCCGCGGCCCCGGGTCTACGAGCCAAAGCTCCGCGCACACGACACCAACACCTCCACCGAGCGGGAGCCGCTGGTCATTCCCAGCAAGGGCAAGCGGCTGCGCATCCTGCGGGTCAGGGCAATCCAGGAGGTAGCCGATGGCCGCCGGCTGTACGAGGTCTACTTTGGGGAGGGCGAGAACATCGCGTCGGATCCCGCCAAGGCGGTGGACACGCTGGACATCCCCGAGCTGGGCGAGGACTCGACGCGCATATTCCCCCGGGACGAGGGGCCGCGCGGCCTGCGCGACGAGCCGCTGAGCGGCCGGTGGGGCAACACGCCGCCAGTGACCTCCCACAAGATAATCATCGAGTACACCGAGGAGAGCTGAGCATGCAAACTGTCGCGCCGCCCGTAGGGGCAACCCTTGTGGTTGCCCTGTGTACCGGAAACGCGCCAAACGGCGGGCGCCCACAAGGGGCGCCCCTACAGCAGAATCGCGAGGAAAACCCATGACCACGCGCACGCCCCACCGTGCGCCGCTGCGCCGCCGTCCATACGTGCTGCGGACGGCGGAGGTGACCGCCAGCCGCAGCCGACGCCGCCAGACGATCCTGACCCCGTCCAAGGGCTACCGCATCCGCCTCATCCGCGTGAAAGTGGTGCAGCCGGAACCGGACGACCGTCACACGTTCGAGCTGTTTTTCGGCACGGCGGGCAGCCTGGCCACCGACCCGTCACGCGCCGTCGACATTCTCGGCGTGCCGGACCAGGGAGCCGTGTCCTCCCGCACCTATCTCAGAGAACAGGGGCCGAGGGGGTTGCGCGGCGAGCCGCTGAGCTTTCGCTGGCGGGGCAAGCCGCCCTCCAACGACCACAAGGTCATCATCGAGTACACCGAGGAAAGTTGACGCCATCGAATCCTACTGAAACTTTCGGATACCTACCTTTTCACCCCCACCCTAACCCTCCCCCATCGAGGGGGAGGGGATTTCTTTCAGGAGGAACATGGCCCGCGAAGCGTATCGTTCTCTATACGGAGACCTGACCAAGCTGAAGGATGACAGCGTGCTGAAAGACCCCGCCGCTGGCACGGACGATGACGATGAGCTGTTCGAGCTGCTGCTGGCGGTGTCGGACTGGGTTGACCACTACTGCAACCGCCACTTCTACCCCCGCGCCGGTGCGCTGCTGTTCGACGGGCCCGGCGGCGACCGCCTGCTGACGCCCGACCTGATCGCCGTTACCGAACTGGCCCAGGCCGACGCGGATGGCCGTTCATTCGGCAAGGTGTGGGACTCCGGCGACTACCGGCTGCTGCCGCACAACGCCTCTCCGCTGAAACACTGGGGGCATCCCCACGGCGCAATCAGGGCCAACGGGAGCGGCGACGGGTTCACCGCAGGGACGGCCAACTTTCGCGTCGCGGGACTGTGGGGCTACCGCTGTTTCGTCGAGCCATCCGGCGCGACCCTGGCGGCGGAGCTGTCCGCGGATGGGGCAACTGCCACGGTCAGCGACGGCACACGGTTGCGCATCGGCCAGACCGTGATGCTGGACGTCGATGGCGCCCCGGCTACGGCGGAGCAGGCGCTGATAACCGGCATCGACGGTAATACGCTCTCGGTTTCGAGGGGATTGAACGGCACTACCGCGTCAACCCACGCCCTTGGCGGCGGCGTGGGGATTCTGCGGTGGCCGCCATCGGTGGAGCGGGCGGCTCTAATCCAGGCGGCGCGCATCTGGACCCGCGCCGCCGATTTCGAGCCGTTCTACGTGGACGCCGACGTTGACACCGACGTGCGCCTGCTGCTGGAGCCCTACCGCAAGCCGTCGGGTGTGTAGGCGAGCATTGCATGCGAGTTGACCGCGGGTGTGCCGTTGCTGGGCGGTTCGGGAACTCAATAGGAGTTGTGCAGTTGGGCAAAAATTCCCTCCCCCTTGAGGGGGAGGGTTAGGGTGGGGGTGGAATCCTCGCGTCAGACACCGTATCCAACTGCATAACTCCAACTCAATTCCATCGAAAGCCGAGGTTAGAATGTGCGCAAGCGACAGGGGCACCCCTTGTGGGCGCCCCTGCACTGTGCTGTCTGCTCTTACATCAAGGTCGGGCTGTCCAGTTCATGTTACCTTATCGACGATGTTCATAATCAGGCTGGCCCCGCCAATGAGGAGCGCCAGCCAGGCAACCCACTCAGTGCGCCTCTGACGGTTCTGCTCGTTGATTTCACGCTGATACCTTTTCTCGGTCTTGTCAACAAGTTGTTGGTCCTCAAGGTCGCGGATACGTACTTCGTGATTACGTTCCACTGTTAGTTTCCTTGAGGAATGCATGCATTCCAGTCTCGCTAATGGCCACTGCCTTGCCTTCCTGGTGCTTCGCAAGCATCCAGGCCAGATTGTCCAAGTTTAAGTGAAGCACTTGGAGTTCGCCATTCGCGTCCTTACCAAATGCAACGATTCGCACTTGGTCATCGGCCAAGGTGTCCGGGTTCACCGTGAGAATTACCGTCTCGTCTTTCATCATCTTTCCCCAAATGATCCGTTTCAATCACAGCATACCACCCAATCCGCCGCCTGCGGTCTACCGGTACATGGGCTTGAAAAAGCTGTGCAGGAAGTTGCGGTTGTGGGCCCAGGAGTGGGAGCGGCGCAGCACCGGCACCGGGATGGCCTCGCCCCGCCGGTGAGTGATGCGGAACGCCTCGTAGTTGCGCAGTTCGGGCGGGACGTCGGTGGTGAATATGAGCTCGCACTCGTTGGCCTCGAGGAACAGCTTTAGCTGGTCGAAGCCCTTGGTCTTGCGGTTAGGCGTCTGGTAGATGAACAGCTCGGTGGCCCCGATCAGCTCATCCAGGTGATCGTTGCCGTTGCCCCGGCCGCCGCCCTGGCGCAGTTGGTCGCGCCCGAATCCGTCCAAGTTGCGCAAGCTCATATTTTCAATCCAGCCTTTCGCATAATGCCGATGGTCAGGGCTGTGGGGATCACCCCCACCCTAACCCTCCCCCTGAGGGGGAGGGGATTCGACCAGCAGGGTAAGGGATGCAAGCGATGGCTACGGGAAGAGCGCCCAGCCCTCCATGTCCGTCTGCGCCTTGAATACGTGCCCCTCGGCGGAGGTGACATACAGCACAGAGCGGTCGGGGCCGCCGAAGCAGCAGTTGGTGGGACGGATGCAGGGCACCGGGTGCGTCTCGATGACCCTGCCTTTGGGGTCGAACACGTAGATCAGCGGCCCGGGCCCGGATGTGGGCCAGCCAGCGGTGGCGACGATGTTCCCCTCGCGGTCGAAGCACATGCCGTCGATGCCCCGCTGCGCCGTCCGGCCATCGGTGCCGAAAGCGTGCAGCATGGCGTAGGGGCCCAGCGAGCCGTCGTCGTTGATGGGATAGGCCCGCAGCTCCCGGTCGATGGACGAGTCGTCGCTGTTGCTCTCCGCCACGTACAGTGTCTTGCCGTCGATGGAAACCAGGATGCCGTTGGGCATGGTGCTGTCGCTTTCGACGCGAGTAACGTTGTAGGAGCCGTCGGGCTGCGGGTCGGCGCGCAGCACGCAGCGCCAGCCGGGAACCTCAACCTCGGTGGCGTCGATGTTGCCCGCGTTCCAGGGGTTGGTGAACCAGATGCGCCCCTGCGCGTCGACGGCCAGGTCGTTGGGGGTGTTTAGAGGATTGCCTTCGATAGCGTCGGCTACGACCGCCGTGCTCCCGTCGTCGTCAAAGCGCACGATGGCCCGGCCGCCGGAGCAGCAGCCGAACAGCCTGCCGTCGATGTCGTGGGCCAGGCCGTTGGTGCGGTTGGTGCCCTCGCGCCAGACGGTGATCTCGTCGGTCTTGGGGTCGATGCGCATTATCTTGCTGGCCGGGATGTGGGTGAACAGCAACTGCTCGCCGTCCCAGACGGGCCCCTCGGTGACGCCGCCCATGGGCTTGGTCAGGAGTTGAAACTTCCAGCTCATTCGAGTTCCTCAATGCGTGATTTCGCGGCGCTCCCCCCGTGGGGAGCCACTGCCTGAATGCGCCCCGATTGTAGCAGAGGGCAGGAACGCGGACAAAGCGGCGGGCGGCAACAGCTCGCAGCGGCAAGCCGGTATAAATATTGTCTGAATCCTGACTCACCGTATTTTGGATTCTCAGGATATTCCCCAATCCTGCTAGGGCGTGTTGACATTTGTGATACAGGCTGCCGTGTAACTCCAAACCGTCATTCCCGCGAAAGCGGGAATCCAGAGGTATATGCCGGGACGAAATTCGCTATTGGCTAAGCTGGTCCTGGATTCCCGCTTTCGCGGGAATGACGGGTAAATGTCAACAGAGCCTAATCCTTATAACCGGTTAGTCCTGAAAGGACTAGGGGGTGTTGTCAAATTCCTCCGTCATTCCTGCGAAAGCAGGAATCCAGGGGTTCCCGCAGGCAAATCATTCTCCGGCATAGAGCGATTCTGGATTCCCGCTTTCGCAGGAATGACGGAAACAGGTCTGCTGACTGTCGGGCAACTCAATTTGACGACATTCTGTAACGCAGTTGAGTGGTTGAAGGCATTGATTGCCCCGCAATATAGCGGGCATGCATCCTTTGGGATGAGCGGCAGAGAGGCGGTGAGAGGGAACGAACCCGGCCCGGAGCGGACCTTTGGACTACCGCCTATCGCCCTAATGGCACTATGCGGTCCCCGGCCAGCTCCGCGGCGTAGAGCATGGATGCCTGCACCGCTGGGATTCCGTGAGTGCTTGAGGTTATGGCCTGTGGTTAGACCGGCGATTTGCCCGGCGGTTGTGTGTTGAACGGCGGCGCCTTGCCGCCATATAGTGACTGCCGCGAGGTGAATGCTGTATGGCAGAGTCGGAAATCATCGTTATCGGCGGCGGTATTGCCGGGACTTCGGCCGCGTATTTCCTGGCCAGCTACGGCCGGAGGGTCACCCTGCTGGAGCGGGGCGGGATAGCGTCCGAGGCGTCGGGGGTGAACGCGGGCGGCATCGGCGCTTATGGTTGGGGGCACGCGCCCAACCTCGATTCCCACCTCACCATGGGCAGCCTCCGGATTTTCCGGGCGCTGCAACTGGACATGGGCTACGACATCGAGTTCAGGGCCTCCGGTGCACTCCAGGCGATACAGACCGCCGGGCAGTACGAATACTCCCGCGACAACGTTCTGTCCCTCAAGTCGCGCGGCTACACCGTTGACCTGCTCCCGGCCGCCGACGCCCGCGCCATTGAACCGGAGCTGAACCCGGAACTGGCCGGGGCCGTGCATTTCCCCCTGCGGGCGCAGGCCGATCCGGTCAAGGCCACTCGGGCCTTCGCCGACGCCGCCCGGCGCGAGGGCGCGGAGGTGCTGACCGGACGGGAAGTCACCGCCATCACGCCCATGCCCGGCGGCGGCTACCGGGTCGACTGCCCCGGCGAGTGGCACACGGCCCGGCAACTGGTGCTGGCGGCGGGCGCGTGGTGCGGCCCGCTGGGACGGATGCTGGGCGTGCGGATTCCGGTCATTCCGGTGCGCGGGCAGATGTGGGCTACCGAACCTCTGCCCCCCAGGGTGTTTCACTCGATTTCAGGGGCCGAATCCCCCGCCCACTGGAGCGCCGCGCCCGGCAACGACTCCGGAACGCCGCCCGAGCTGACGCACTTGAGGGGCCGGAGAGTCACCCGCCACCTCTACGGGCGGCAGACGCGGGACGGCGAGGTGATATTCGGCGGCGACCGGGAGATGGCCGGTTACGACAAATCGGTGGATGCCGCCGGGGTAGAGTCGAACTTCGGTCACGCCCGGGAGGTGCTGCCGTTCCTCGGCGGTCTGTCCATCAGCCGTACCTGGGCGGGCCTGATGCCCTTTTCGCTGGACGGGCGGCCCATCATCGGGCGACTGCCGGGGATGGAGAACCTGTACGTGGTCAGCGGCCTAGCCTCGTCCGGTTTCGGGCGAGGGCCGATGGCTGGCAAGCTCATCGCCGACTACGTCCACACCGGACACCGGCCGCAGGTGCTGTCCGAGTCGGACCCGGCGCGGTTCTCAACCGCATGACGCAGCGCTGCGGGAGTACCGTCTCTCTTTATAATAGGATGCTTGTAGTCAAACTGAAACACCGCCCAATCTCGCCGTTCCCTTGGCCGATGCCATATAATCGTCCTATCCAGCCGCCCACCGCCAAGTCCCTAACAAGTCGAGGGACGCAACCCCCGGAGGCCGCCATGACCACCGCCAGAACGCCGAGGTTCCGCAGCGTCTACCGCCTGCCCTACCCGCCGGAGAAAGACCCCGACGACATGACCAGCGCCAAGCACCTGGCCGAAACCGGCAACATGCACTATCTCAAGCTGCACCTGGGCCGGACGGAGACCACCATCGTCAAGGCGGAGCTGTTCCTGGCCAATGACCGCCGCGGGCCGGACACCGACTTTCGCATTCCCGACCTGCTCATCGCCTTCGACGCCGACCCGGAGCTTTACGAGCGGAACAACGGCTACGTGGTGTCGGAGCAGGGAAAGCCGCCGGACTTCGTGCTGGAGATAGCGTCGCTCAGCACCAGGGCGGCGGACAACGACGCCAAGCGCAGCTTTTACGCGCGCCACGGCGTCCTGGAATACTGGCGTTTCGACGAGGAGGACTCCCCCGACTCGGTGAAACTGGCGGGCGACCGGCTGGTGGAGGGCCGCTACGAACCGATAGCCATCGAGGAGCTGGAGGGCGGCGTGTTGCAGGGATACAGCGCGGCGCTGGACCTGCATCTGCGCTGGGAGCGGGGCGAGCTGCGCTGGCACGACCCGGCAACGGGCCGCCACATCCTGACCTACGACGACCAGCGAGCCCGCGCCGAACGGCTCGAAGCGGAACTGCGTCGCCTGCGCGGAGGATAGCCGCCCCTCACAACGCGGGAGCGCCGACCGCGCGGTATTCTCAACGTGTCCGGCGCTGCGAACCCCGCCGCCCGGAGCAACCACGGCGGGGCTTGAGCATTCGATGCCAGCGGCGCCCTGGTCGCTGCTGGGCTGCCTGTAACCCGGCCTTGACGGTTTCCATCTCCCGGTTTACTAATTTTCTCTGTTCCGGTGACGGTTTAAAGCCTCTCATGCGTCCTTTATAATCAGACATCGGCAGTAGCCGATTTGGGATTGAACGAAAATGCGGCATTCGAAGCGGCGGGGTATGGCCCCGGCTCGAATCGGGGGAAGGGGCTGAACGACCCATCACTGGCACGAGTTGCAGGATATCCGCGAATTTGCTGGCCGCAACTTGATGATTGTCATTGACAATCAATCCCGGCTGTGTGAAAATCCCCTAAATCTACTTTTTTGTCAAGTAGCCATACCGTCAGGAGAGCCGGAGAATTGTCAATTCCTCAAGAACAATTCCCGAACGATCCCAGCGCGGGTTCGCAGTCTGACATCGGGCGGCTCGTTTCCAACTTGGCGTATGACATAGACCGGGGGATTGCCCAGGAGATGGCCCCCCACGGCCTGCTCCCCATGGAAGTTCACCTGCTGATGATTTGCCGGGAGATGGGGGAATGCAGCGCCACCCAGCTGGTGCAGCTGTTGCCGGTGGACGCCGCCCGGGTCAGCCGTCTGGTGAACACGCTGGTGGAGAAAGGCTTGATGCGCCGGCGGCGGTTGCGCAACGACCGGCGGGTGGTCATGCTGCGCCTGTCGGAGGCAGGGGAGGCCTTGACCCCCGAAATTACCCAGCGGCTCGGAGAGCTTTACGCCAGGCTGACCGATGGCATGAGCGAGCAGGAAGTGGCCGCCTTTAGCGGCGCAGTGCTGAAAATAATCGCCAACTACGAGGCGTCAGCGGGCCGGTGACGTCAGGGCTTGATCGCCAGCGCTTCCCCGAAGGCCAGGCCGCACAGCGCGCCGGGATGTTCCTTCCAGCGGCCATACGCTTCCTCAATGTCGCCGGCCAGATCGTCCGTACTGGCCCCGAAGCTTATGGCCATTTCCCGCATTTCGGGCGAAAGGAACCACTGGTCGGCGACTGCGTGGATGAACTGGACTTCCTCTGGAGTGGCAAACAGATCAAAAGTCGCCGTAATCCGGGCGTCGGTGAAGCCGGCCTCACCCAGCCGGCTCTTCAACTCCTTCCCCATCTGCGGATGACCGTCTCCGGTAGACACCACGTCCTCGAACATATCCCAGGCTCTTCTGAGAACTCCGAAATCCGGGTAGGAGAAGCAGGATTCGGAGATCATTTCCCGGCATGCTAGGATGCCGCCGGGCTTGAGCACGCGCATCGCCTCGGATAGCACGGCCTGGGTGTCGGGAATGTGCATCAGGATGTCGTGGCAGTGCACCACGTCGAAGAAGCCGTCGGCAAAGGGCAGACTGGTCCCGTCGGCCGCCTGGAAGACAACGTTCGCCTGCTGGTAGTACGCTGCGATGCCCATGGCCAGGCTGACCTGCGAGTCTTCAATGTCGATACCGTAGACTTCTCCGGGAGCAACTGCCTCGGCCAGCCCGACGGCGATGCTCCCGGTGCCGCAGCCCACGTCCAGAACCCGCATCCCGGCCTCGAGATGTGGCAGCAGGTAGGCGGCGCTGTTCTCCGCCGTGCGCTGCATCAGCGCATTCACGAGTTCCTCGCTGAAGCCCAGCGTATAATCGGAACTTGGCGATGAAGATTCAGTCATGTCGCTTGACCACCACGCTACGGCCAGTTGGGGCAAACTTGTTTATGCTACGCCAACACTTAACGGAATGTCAACATTTGGCCGCATTTCGTCACTACTGGGGGCACGCCGAGGGTGACTGTCAGAATTGGGATTCGCTACCTATTCGGAACGCTGCGGTTCCTTTTACAGTTGTTGACAAGTGGAACCGCAATTCATACGCTATAGTCGGGTATGCACCATTTGGAGGAGCGGCTAGTGGAGGCGGTATACAACTTTAACATCAGCTTTGACCAAGACGTAGACGGCCGCTGGAGCGCATGGTTGACTTCCTATCCCGGTTGCGGAACTTGGGGTGACACCAGGGACGAGGCTGCCGAAGCGTTGGCGGAAATGACCCTGGTGTTCCTGGAGGTTATGCAGGACTCCGGCGAGCGAGTCTACCCCGACAGCGTGGAGACTGGCAACACCTTTAACAAGGTAGCCGCAGAGGTGGCGGGCTTTGGCGGCATGGCATCGGTTGGCGGCCAGACTATCAGAGTCCCAATGCCCGTATGAGCTTTGGCTTCGTTTCTGTCTATCAGCTGCGAAACAAGACGACGAACGAAATAGTGGGGGCATTGATTAGAGACGGGTTTGTGCTGTCCCGGAGAAGCAGGAGTTCCAGAAGGGCGTATACGCATTCAGACGGCAGAAAGGTGTTCATTCATTACCACAAGCCCAATGACCCCATCCCTCGCGGTACGTTGGGTAACATCATCGAAAGCGCACGGTGGACTGAAGCGGACGCAAAAAGACTGAACCTCATTTGACTGGATACCACGAAGCCCTCGAAAATTTCGATGGGCTTTTCTTTTCTCATCGCGCTTCCGGCGCTGGCTACTGTCAGGATCAGCCTTCGCGCAGCCGCCGCAGTTCCGCTTCGAGCCGTTCGGCGCGGGCGCGTTCGCTGTCGGCCCGGGCGCGCTCCTGGTCGGCGCGGGCTACTGCCTCGACGCGGGCTGCCCGCTGGTCGTCGTAGGTCAGGATGTGGCGGCCCGTTGCCGGGTCGTGCCAGCGCAGTTCGCCCCGCTCCCAGCGCAGATGCAGGTCCAGCGCCGCGCTGTATCCCTGCAACACGCCGCCCGCCAGCTCCTCGATGGCTATCGGTTCGTAGCGGCCCTCCACCAGCCGGTCGCCCGCCAGTTTCACCGAACCGGGCTCGTCCAGTTCGTCGAAGCGCCAGTATTCCAGGACGCCGTGCCGCGCGTAAAAGCCGCGCTTGACGTCGTTGTCCGCCGCCCTGGTGCTGAGCGACGCTATCTCCAGCACGAAGTCCGGCGGCTTTCCCTGCTCCGACACCACGTAGCCGTTGTTCCGCTCGTAAAGCTCCGGGTCGGCGTCAAAGGCGATGAGCAGGTCGGGAATGCGAAAGTCCGCGTCCGGCCCTCGGCGGTCGTTGGCCAGGAACAGCTCCGCCTTGACGATGGTGGTCTCCGTCCGGCCCAGGTGCAGCTTGAGATAGTGCATATTGCCGGTCTCGGCCAGGTGCTTGGCGCTGGTCATATCGTCGGGATCTTTCTCCGGCGGGTAGGGCAGGCGGTAGGCGCTGCGGAACCTCAGCGTTCTGGCGGTGGTCATGCGCGGCCTCCGGGAATTGGCTGCTCTTGGCGGTCAACGGGCGGATGCCACGGATTATATGGCATCCGCCACAGGACGGCGAGTTGCGGGCCGCCCAGGGGTTCTTCCTATTAAAGAGGGTGTGCAACAAATCCCCTCTCCCTCCGGGAGAGGGTTAGGGTGAGGGCGTCCCCTCGACCTATCGGAATCAGGATAGGACTTACGCAGTTCAATTATCCCCTCCCCCTTGAGGGAGAGGGTTAGGGTGAAAATCTCCAACTGCGTAACTCCTATCAGGATTAACAGGATGGGGCAACCATAAGGGTTGCCCCTACACGTCTGTCGCTGTCCCGTAGGGGCGCCCCTTGTGGGCGCCCTGTTTGTCTGAACTGTGGTTCGCGGGGTTCCGGGCATTGAAACTCCGCGTCCTCCGTGTTGAAACCCCGGCCCTGGATTCCGGCTTGCGCTGCAATGCCCCGCGGCTTGGCGGAACCGCGGTTCGGGTGATTGCGCCCCCTCGCCTATCCTCTCCCTCTGAAAATCTTGGCTGAAACGATTTTGGGAACTGCAATGCTTTCGCTTGACAACAGTAAGGATTTGTGATTATATCCGGTAACGCCCTTTAGACGCTGCTGAATTTGCCGCCCCGCCATCGCTGCGGGCCGCAGCCGGGAGCAACTCGAGGCAAGGACGCAAGGCAACGGCACGATGATCGCGCGACGCAGCACAGACGAACGCATAGCCAGCGCCGGGCGCCCGGACCAGGGCGGTTCCCGCAATACCCCGCCGTGTACCTGCGCCGCAACAGGGCAACCACGAAGGCACGCGAAGCCGCTCCGGCATCCGTGCCTTCTTCTTCGTCTCCCGCTCAGCGCCCGCCCGCCAATCCCCGGTCTCCGCGCCCCCTCCCGGGCATCCGCGCGCCCGAACGCAAGCCCACAATCTTGTGATTGGCATCACAAAATTGACAAATATAGCTGGAATCAGTAGAAATAGAGTTGATAAACAACGTTATGGCACTAACTATTGCTCATAAAACGTACAATTCGTTAAGAAATGACCTGCCAAGTGACGAAATCGACGCCGGATATGTCGATATTGCCGCCAGCCAGCCAGATCGCCGCGTCCCCGTCATTGCGGCGCTGACCGGAGTCCCGCCGCCGCCGCCGTAGACAGGAATGTAAATCCGTCGAATAGCCCTGCACCCCGGCCTCCGCCGGAATGACGCAGAGCGCGGAAACGACGGCCCCGCCACAAGATTTGGGAAAATTTTCATAGAGGCAGGATGCCAACGATGAGCGCCTCTGAACCATACTGTATTCCCGGCCTGACACGTTCCAGCAACCGCCCCCGCGTGCCGTTGCCCGCCGCCAGCATCCGCCGCGCCCTGACCGTCGGCGCCCTGCTGCTGATGGTCTTCGCCATCCTCTTCCCCACCGGACACCTCCAGGCCGCCGTCGAAAGAGCGGCCCTCGCCCCCGCCAGCGCCGCCGTCACCCAGCCGCCCGCCCTCGCCGACGGCCCCAGCGACGGCGGCAGCCAGCTCCTCGCCCAGTTTAGCAACCCCTGCGACCCGGACGACGGCCGCCCTCGGCCCCCGGAGTGCGACGATGAGGTCTCGATTCCGGTCCAGCCGACCGAGACCCCCGCGCCTCGAAAGACGCCTGAACCGACGAAAGAGCCGACTCCGGAGCCTACCGAGGCCCCGACTTCGACACCGGAACCTACCCGCGAACCTACGTCTACGCCGGAACCGACGGCGGAGCCGACGAAAGAGCCGACGCCGGAACCTACCCAGGCGCCTACGGCCACGCCCGAACCTACGGCTACCCCGGAACCAACGCCCGAACCGACGGAAACGCCGACGCCCGAACCGACGTCTACCCCCGAACCTACCAAGACGCCGGAGCCGACGGCCACGCCCGAACCCACGCCTACGCCTACACCTGATCCCACGCCGACGGCCACGCCGGAACCCACGCCTACGCCTACACCCGAACCTACGCCGACGGCCACGCCCACCGCGACGCCTACCCCCACCCCCGCGCCCGATGACGGCGGACAAGGCGGGGACGCAGGCGGCGCGCAAGGCCAGAGCGCCGACCTGTCCTTCGGCAACCAGACCATCGCCAACCAGTCCTGGACGGCGGGCGAGGCCATCACCGCCCTCACCCTGCCCCAGGCCACCGGCGGCCAGGGACTCATCTCTTACTACATCTCGCCCGCCCTGCCCAAGGGCCTGTCCTTCGACGACAAGACCTTTGCGGTTAGCGGCACGCCCACGGCGGCCAGCGCCCAAGCCACCTACACCTACTCCGCCAGCGACGGCACAACCACCGCCGCGCTGTCCTTCAAGATTGAGGTGCTGGAGGGAGCGGCGCAGGCGCAGGCGCAAGATGGGCCGTCGGCCCAGGCCGGCCTCTCCTGGGTCACCACGCCCGCCAACCAGAGCTACACCAAGAATACCGCCGTCAACGTGACGATGCCGGCAGCCACCGGCACCAGCAACAACATCACCTACAAACTTGCGGGAGGCCCCGGCGCGACGGGCATACAGCTGTCCCTGCCCGCCGGGCTGTCCTGGAACGCTGGCACCCGCACCATCAGCGGCACGCCCACGGGATACTTCAGCGGCTCGGTATATGATTACTACGCCGACGAAGATAGCGGGAATAAATCAGTTGGCCAAAAAATCATCATCCGGGTGAAGAACACCGACGGCAACCATCCGCCCGAACGCTCCATCGCAAACAACTATATCCAGATTGGCTACGAGCAGACCGTTGGGGGTTTATTCCCTGTCACTATGAATTGCAACGCTTCGGGGGATTACGCCAGTGAAGCAATGACATGGGGGGGTGCACACAGCGGGTTCTTCACTGACGGCGACGGCGACACCGTGACGGTGACGGTGACCTCTCCCAATTCCGACATGGTTGCCGCCAGCATGAAAACAACGCAGGGCAAATTACTTCCTTGGGCTTACGTCAAGCATCCCAACAAGAGCCACGTTGACCTCACTATCACGGGAACCGACAGCCCGGGGGCGAACAAGACCGCGCTCAGCGACACCATCCGCTGGCGGCTCAATGCGCAGTCCTGCACCAGGACCCTGTCCATCAACGAGAACTCGGCGGCCGGCGCGGCGGTGGGCAACGCAGCCTCCAACAGCGGCGGCAGCAGTTTCACGCTCACCAATGGCACCGGCGAAACTGCCGCCACCTACTTCGACATCAACTCCACCACCGGCGCGATTACGGTCAAGTCCGGGACTACCCTGGACTACGAGACCACCACGTCCTACAGCGGCAAGCTGGCCTACAAGGTGGGCAGCGACGACGCCGAACTGAACCTCACCATCAACGTGAACAACATCCAGGCGCCCACGCCGGACCGGCCCACGCTGGCCCGCAACTCCACCAACCCGGACACTTCCCTTGATGTTTCGTGGACTGCCCCCACTTCCACCAGCACGATAACCGACTACGACGTGCAGTACCGCGCCCGGGGCGCCAGTAACTGGACGGAGTGGAACGCCAGCGACACCAGCACGACCACCAGCGCCACCATCACCGGCCTCACCAAGGGCACCGAATACGAAGTGCAGGTGCGGGCCACCGACAGCGAGGGCGACGGCCCCTGGTCCGGGACCAGCATGAGCCTCTTCGTGGCCGAGAACACCGCGGAAAACGGCAATGTGGGCGGGGTGTTCAACGTCACAGCCACCGACTTCTGGCCCATGAGCTTCACCCTGGGCGGAACCGACGGCTCCAAGTTCAAGATGCACACGGACACCGGCTACAAGGCGGCCCAGTCGGGCCAGATACAGGTTAAGAGCGGAACCAGCCTGGACTACGAAAGCAAGTCGTCGTACAGCGCAACCCTCCGCATTATCGAGAATAACCTCAGCAGGAACCTTCAGGACTACACCTACAGCCTGTTCATCTTCGTAACCGACGTGAACGAGCCGCCGGGCAAGCCGACGGTTACGGTGGCGAATAACACCACCACGCCGACAACCAAGCTGGACGTGTCGTGGACGGCCCCGACGATGACGGGCAAGCCGGCCATCAGCGATTACAACGTGCAGTACCGTCTGACTGGCACGACCGGGACGGATACTTGGACATCCCATAGCTTCACCGGAACGGGAACCAGCACCACCTTGACCGGACTGACCGCGGGCAAGAAATACGACGTGCAGGTGCGGGCCAACAACGCCGAGACCGACAACAGCAACACGCCCACGACCGACGACAGCCCCTGGTCGGACACCGCCAACGCCATCACCCAATCCGCCGCCGTAACCCGCAGCGTCGCTGAGAACACGGCGGCGGCCAGCAACGTCGGCGCGGCGGTGACCGCCAAATCCACCAATACTACCTACGACTACACCCACGCCCTGAGCGGGACGGACACCAGCTCGTTTGAGATTGCCAGCGCGACCGGGCAGATTACCGTAAAATCGGGAACCAGCCTGGACTACGAAACCAAGACTTCGTACAGCGTAACGGTGACGGTCACGGCGGCCGCCAAGACGCAGGGCGCCAACGCGCAGTCCGTGGACCCCAACGCGCCCGGCGACTACGTGGTGCCGGTGACGATTAACGTGACCGACGTTAACGAGCCGCCGCCCAAGCTGGCCGCGCCCACGGTTACGCCCGATTCGACCAATCCGACCAGCGAGCTGGATGTGAGCTGGACGGCGTTGACCAACACGCAGATGTCGGGCAAGCCGGCGGTCAGCGACTACGACGTGCAATACCGTCTTTCCGGCGTAACCGACTGGACGGACGCCAGCTTTACCGGAACCACCACCACCACCGCCTTGACCGGGCTGACTTCCGGCAAGACTTATGAAGTACAGGTGCGGGCGGTGAATGCCGAAGGCAACGGCGCTTGGTCGGACAGCGGCACCGCGATAACCACGGCCGACGGCGTAACCCGCTCCGTCGCCGAAAACTCCGACGCCGGAACCAACGTCGGCGCGGCGGTGACGGGCGAAGCTGAAAAACTTGTTACCCAATTCAACTACACTCATAGCCTGAGCGGAACGGACGCCAGCTCCTTTGAGATTGGCAGCACGACCGGGCAGATAACCGTCGGTACGGGAACCAGCCTGGACTACGAAACCAAGAATTCCTACAGCGTAATCGTGACGGTAACGGCCGCTGCCAAGACGCAAGGGGCCAACACCCAGTCCCTCAACCCCAACGCGCCCGGCAACTACACCGTCCCGGTCACCATCAACGTTACGGACGTGAACGAAACGCCGACGTTCTCTGACGACACGGCGACCCGCAGCATCGCCGAAAACTCGGCTACGGACACTGCCATCGGCGCGGTAGTAACGGCTACCGACCCGGACACCAGCAACACCAACTTCAACACGCTTACCTACTCGCTGACGGGAACCAATGCCAGCGATTTCACCATCGACTCGTCCACCGGCCAGATCAAGGTCAAGTCGGCCCTGAACTACGAGGCCAAGGACTCGTACAGCGTCACCGTCAACGTAACCGACGGCAAGAAGGCCGACGGAACGGCGGATACCAGCGTTGACGACACCATCGCGGTGACCATCAACGTAACCGACGTGCTGGAGCCGCCCGCCGCGCCGACGGTTACGGCGTCCGCCAACTCCACGACGCCCACCAGCAAGATTGATGCCTCCTGGACGCCGCCGGGCATGACCGGCAAGCCGGCCATAGACGGCTACGACGTGCGCTACAAGCTGAGCGACGATTCCACTTGGACGATGCACAAGTTCAGCGGCGTCGTAACCGCCACCCGCGGCAGCGGCGGAACCACCGCGTCGGTGTCCTGGACGGAGTACGACGGCAGCGATTTCGACTACTACCGCGTCATCGTCTGCGCCGCCGACAACTTCAGTACCACCGGCCCGACGTGCAGCAGCGCGGCTTTCACGGGCAGCGCCATTAACACCAGCAGCACGACCACGCAGGCGGTCACTGGCCTGACCGCGGCCACGGGCTACGGCGTCATCCTGCAAATCTGGTTCGACGATAACACCAACCAGAAGCTCTACGTCCAAATGGCGGCCAACCATAACGACACGACCGTCAGGGGAACGCCGACATTCAACAGCACCAGCGCGAGCATCGGCAGCCTGACGGCCGGCAAGAGCTACGACGTGCAGGCCCGCGCCCGCAACGACGAAGGCACCGGCGCCTGGTCTGCCACCGCCAGCGCCATCACCCAGGCCGCTCCCAGCAACCCCAACGCCCCGGGCGCCGTAACCCGCAGCGTGGCCGAGAACTCGGCGGCGGGAAGCAACGTCGGCGCGGCGGTGACGGCCACGGCCAACACCAACAGCTACACGCTCACGCACGAGCTGAGCGGAACGGACGCGGGCAAGTTCGAGATTGGCAACACGACCGGGCAGATTACCGTCAAGTCGGGAACCGGCCTGGACTACGAATCCGGCACGACATCGTACAGCGTCGTCGTGACGGTCAAGGCCGCGGCGGCCGGGGCCAGCTCGCAGAGCCTCACCCTCGACCCCAACGCGCCGGGCGATTACGTCGTGCCGGTCACCATCAACGTGACCGACGTGAACGAGCCGCCGGTCAAGATGGCCGCGCCGTCGGTAACGCAGAACACCGCGACGCCCAAGACCAAGCTCGACGTGTCCTGGACGGCGCTGACCACCACGCAGATGGCGGGCAAGCCCGCGGTCAGCGACTACGACGTGCAGTATCGACAAAAGGGCGCAACCGGCTGGACGGACGCATCCTTTACCGGAACGGGACTCAGCACGACGCTGACCGGCCTCACCGAAGGCACCGACTACGAAGTGCAGGTGCGCGCCGTCAACGACGAGGGCAACGGCCCCTGGTCGGACAGCGGCGAGGCCAACACCCAGGACAAGAACGTACACGCCGAGTTCCCGAACACCTCGGCCACCCGCAGCGTCGCCGAGAACACGGCGGTTGGCGGCAACGTGGGCGCGGCGGTCACCGCCACCGACACCGAGAACCACACCCTGTACTACTCGCTGAACGGGACGGACAAGGACGAATTCGACATCGGCCTGAACACCGGCCAGATAACGGTCAAGACGGGCAAAGTCCCCGACTACGAGGCCAAGACATCGTACAGCCTCACCGTCGAGGTCAGCGACCGCAAGGACACCAACGATAACGCCGACACGAAGATTGACGACACCATCACGGTCACCATCAACGTAACCGACGTTGACGAGCCGCCGGCCGCGCCCGCCGCGCCAACGGTGACCAAGAACAGCACTACGCCAACGACCGAGCTGGACGTGTCGTGGACGGCCCCGGACATGACCGGCAAGCCCGCCATCAGCGACTACGACGTGCAGTACCGGCTGTCGGGCGATTCGTCCTGGACGGACGCATCCTTCAGCGGAACGGAAACCAGCACAACCCTGACCGGCCTCACCATGGGCAAGAGCTACGAAGTGCAGGTACGGGCCACTAATGCCGAAGGCACCGGCGCCTGGTCCGACAGCGGCAGCGCGATAACCCAGGTTGCTCCCAGCGCCCCCGGCGACAAAGACGCCGTAATCCGCTCCGTGCCGGAGAACTCCGTAGCCGGAACCAACGTCGGAGCGGCGGTAACGGCCACCGGCAACCCCAACAGCTACACGCTGACGCACTCGCTCAGCGGAACGGATGCCGGGAAGTTCGAGATTGGCAGCAGCACCGGGCAGATTACCGTCAAGTCGGGAACCAGCCTGGACTACGAAACCAAGACATCGTACAGCGTCATCGTGACGGTCACGGCCGAGGCAGGCGCCGGAAAGACCGCGCAGTCTCTCGACCCCAACGCGCCGGGCGATTACATCGTCCCGGTAATCATCAACGTCGCCAACGAGAACGTGCCGCCCGCCCCCGCCGCGCCGACGGTGACGGCGTCGGGCGACTCGTCCGACACCACGCTCAAGGTGTCCTGGACCGCCCCGGACATGAGCAGCTACACGAAGGAAGAGGCCATCACCGACTACGACGTGCAGTACCAGAAGCAGGGCGCTACGGACTGGACATCCCACGCCTTCACCGGAACGGGCACCACGACCACCATCACCGGCGCGGTCGGCGGCGTCAACTACAACGTGCAGGTGCGGGCCGTCAACCGCGAGGGCAACGGGCGCTGGGCGCCCAGCGGCGACCTGGGCAACGCCGACCCCAAGCTGCCAACCAGCCCCACCCGCAACATCGCCGAGAACTCCACGGCGGATACCAACGTGGGTACGCCGGTTGCCGCCACCGACCCGGACGACACTACGCTGGAGTACACGCTTGGCGACACGTCAGGCGGAGACGACGCCAAGTATTTCGACATAGACAGCGACACCGGCCAGATAACATGGGCAGGCATAAAGGACGATGACGATAATACAATCATCTTGGACTACGAGGCCAAAAACAAGTACAGCGTAACGGTGTCCGTCAGCGACAAGAAGGACTCGGAGGGCAACGCCGACACCGAGATTGACGACACCGTAACGGTGAGCATCAAAGTAACCGACGTGAACGAGCCGCCGGGCAAGCCGGGCAAGCCCACGCTGGTCACCGCCGCCACCACGTCGCTGAAAGTGAAGTGGGAAGCGCCGGACATGACCGGCAAGCCCGCCATCGAGACGTACTGGATTTTCTACTGGCCCTGGGGATCGACCTGGGATGACCGCAGCGTGACCAACAGCTACACCAGCGAGGTGCTGATAGACGAGATTCACACGGGCGGCGCATACCCGGGCTTGCCGCTGACGCCTGGCACGACTTACTACATCCAGGTGCAGGCCGGGAACGACGAGGGATACAGCCCGAAGTCGGACACGGCGAAGCTGTCAACCAAGTCGAATTACAGCAATCCGGCGCCCACGCCTACCCCCGCGCCGACGCAGCCGCCGACGGGTGGCAATCCGCCGGGCGGCGGCAACCCGATAATCCCGATAAATCCGCCGACGGCTCCTAACCCGACGCCTGTGCCTGGCCCGACGCCGACACCTACGCCCACGCCGTCGCCGGTGGACGCGCCGACATCTACACCGACGCCGGTAGCGCCGACGCCCACGCCGGTGACGCCGACGCCAACGCCGGTAACGCCGACGCCCAACCCGACACCCGCGCCAGTGTACTCGCCGCCCCCGCAAGTGGTGCCGAATAGCCCCGCGCCTACGCCTACGCCCGTGCCCACTGCGACGCCAGCCCCGACGCCAAAACCGACGGCAACGCCTGTGCCAACGGCAACGCCAGCCCCGGCGCCCACGGCTACGCCCGTGCCGACGCGGAGAGCGCCGACACCCGTGCCAGTCGCGGCAGCGTCCGCACCTGCGCCGACGCCAACCCCGGTTGCGCCGACTCCCACGCGGATAGCGCCGACGGCGACGACCGCGCCGACGGCCACGCCTGCGCCCGAGGCAACGCCGACGCCAACCCCGCTTGTGCCGACTCCCACGCGGATAGCGCCCGCGCCGACGCCGGCGCCAGCGGCCACGGCCACCCCCGCGCCGACGCCGACACCCACGGCCACGCCAACACCGACGCCAGCGGCGGGCCTGTCCCTGATCGCCAATCCGAGGCGCGAGACGCCTGAGGTGCAGGAGGTGGGCGACGCCGCCCAGAACCTGCCGGTCCGCCGCGATGGGGACGGCGAGGACAGCGGCCTGTTCCAGGCGGACGCCGACCATCCGTCGCCGGGTTCGCCCCCGGAGTCCGGCTCAGGAAACGGCGTACTCGGCCTGCCCCTGTCGTCGCTGGACCTGTGGTGGTGGTTCCTGCTGCTGGCGCTGCTGCCGCTGCCCCTGTTCCTGCTGGCCCGCCGCCGGCGCAAGCAGCGGGAGGCGTGGCGGCGCTACTGACGCCGCGCAAGCCCTCCCCTAACCCTCCGATGGTACGTAGCGTAGGGGCGCACAGCTGTGCGCCCCTACATTGTGGTTCTTAGGATTTGGGCGCCCACAAGGGGCGCCCCTACGGGACGATGCCAGGCATGTAGGGGCAACCCTTGTGGTTGCCCCGTTTGCCTGAACTGTGATTCGCGTGATTTTTCTGATTCCGATGATTATGGCGCTGGCAGTTCGACGGCCCTCGCCTGCCGGGAACCCAATAATCATAATCATCACCCCAATCAAACGAATCAAAGTTCAGACGAAAGGGGTAGACGCCCTCACCCTAACCCTCTCCCGGAGGGAGAGGGGACTGTCAGGGATGCACGGCCCCGGCCCTAGCGCGCCTGGAGGGAGAGGGGACTGTCAGGGACGCACGGCCCCAGCCTTAGCGCGCCTGGAGGGAGTGGGGACTGTCAGGGATGCACGGCCCCAGCCTTAGCGCGCCTGGAGGGAGTGGGAACTGTCAGGGATGCCCGGCCCCGGCCCTAGCGCGCCTGCACCGTGATGGTGCTGCTGGCGGCGGCGTGGAACATCGGCGCGGACACGAATTCGCACACGTTGACGCTGAACACCAGGGCCAGGCCCAGCTCGCGGTTGAGCGTTATGGTGTCGGTGGCGAAAGAAAGGCAGTGGTTCTCCGTCTCCTGCCAACTGTACTGGATGACGTACTGTTCCTGCGGGTTGCCGTCGCGCAGCACCGTGGATTTCCCCGACGAAACGTGGGTGAAATTGTGCCAGTCGGCGGCCCGCTGCGCCATTTCGGCCTCCCACCAGGCCGAAAAGCCGTCGAGCGTCTCACGGGCCCGCAGGCCGTAGTCCCAGACCTGGATGGCCCCCACCTGCACGTCGCCCTCGTATTTCGCTAAGTAAATCCCGCATCCGGCCTCCTCGCCGGTGTCGTCCTCCCACCCCACGGGCGCCTGCACCGAGTAGCGGCAATCCTCATTGTAATGATCCTGCATCTCCATCATGGCCTGGGCCGGGGCGCTCTGCCCGGCAGTCAGTGCGTCCAGGTTGTCCTTAACTTCCTGGATGGAGATGGCCAGGGAAATGCCGATGTGTTCGCGGAAGGTGGCGGTGTTCACCCCGATGACCTCGCCGGCGCTGTTGAGCAGCGGCCCGCCGCTATTGCCGGCGTTGATGGCCGCGTCGGTCTGGATGCGGGCCACCGGCCCGGAGGTGCGCAGCGACGAAACGATGCCGGTGGTGATGGTGTAGTCGTCGCCCAACTGCTCGCTCAACGGGAAGCCCATGGCAAACACCGGGTCGCCGGGCCTCAGTTCCGACACGTCCCCCAGGGGCATGGCCTTGACGTTCCCCATGGAGTGGATCTTGATCACCGCCAGGTCCAGGTCGTCGTCCTTGCCCCGGACCAGCCCGGCGTAGGAATAGCCGCCCACGGAGCGGACGGACACAAAGGCGTGGTCTTTCACCAGGTGGGCGTTGGTGATGATGAGGCCGTCGTCCGAGATGGCAAAGCCGGAACCGCTGGATTCCGGGGTGAGTATCTGGAACAGGCCGTCTTCGATGGCTTCCACCAAGTCGGAAATGGAGGGGCCCTGGCCCTCGGCTGGCATGGGACGGCGGGACGCTTGGGTGGAGGGGGCCACGCGGGTCAACTCGGCCATGACCGTGGAGGGCACGTCCGGCGTGGGTTCCGGCGTCGTCGCCACCCTGGTCAGCACGGCGGCGACGGTGGCGGGCACGTTTACGTCGGGAGTCTGAAAGGGCCTGGCCTGCCTGGTGGCCGTGGGATTCTCCGGCTCGCCGGTGGCCATGGGCGCCGGGAACGTCCCCGCCGTCTCCTCGCCGCTGGGCATGCCGCCGCAGGCAGCCATCAGGAAAAGCAGGGCCAAGGCCAGGACGGTTACGCAGTATCCGGACACTTTGAGGAGGCCGGATTGCCCCCCGCCAACCGGAGCATGCGGGCTGCTGGCCGTTCCCTCCCGCTCCCATCTCGCGTTGCCGGTTGTCTGCTGGCGCTTGATGCTCAAACCCCGCCGCTGAATTGCCGCAAGCCCCGCCGGACCCGCCCGCAGCGCCGGATTGCTCCCCGTCTCCCCGCGCTGGCATTCCCCCGGACGCGCCCGGACAAGGCCCCGAAATCGAAAAAAGCCAGTATCAACGTACCATACATAAAGCCGCGCCGCAATTGAGACCGCGTTATATTCAGGGCCTTTCAATTGTTCCCTCTCCCTCCGGGAGAGGGTTAGGGTGAGGGCGTAAGGGCCCCTCAGCAGGAGCACGGAGAGCTACATGGCTTGAGGGCCGGTGATGGACGCTTTATGTCTCAGAGGGTGTCTAATAGGTTCCCTCTCCCTCCGGGGGAGGGTTAGGGTGGAGGCGTACCCCTAGTTGCTCGGGAACGACGGATGCGCCTGAAACCCGCTCTTTGACAGTGAACCGAACTTATTAGACACCCCCTAAGAAGGTGTTTTCAAAGCCCGTTTCACTCGCAATGAGCAGGCTGTGGTGGTATCTGTCATTCCTGATAACGCGAGGAGGACGCCCCCACCCCGTACGGGCGCACAGCAGTGCGCCCCTACCGGAGGGAGATGGAACTTTGGAAACGCCCTCTTAGGTCTCCTGTTATCCTCCTCGGAATCGCATAGCCTCAGCGGAACCGGGCCGCGGCCGTCGGCTTTTACTTTATCCCGGCATTCACTGTTATCCTGCCGGATTTCCCGCTGACCTTTGTCCAGCTCGTGCCATTACTGGAACTGCTGGAGGTGTCTCCTATCGTCCAGCCGGCGCCGGAGGGCGTGTTGGTCTGGTTGCCCGACGTGGTCGTCTTCCACTTGTGGTAGCAGTTGATTGTGCATCCCGACGTGTTTCCCATGTAAAAGACCACGTGATAGGTCGTATCTTTCGACAGGTCGCAATTGTTGCTATTGGAAGCCGTACAGGTGTACGTATGGTCGCCGGAACTAGTCGGGGCATTCCCGGAGAGGGTTGCGCGACTACTTGCCGGAAGTGCGCTTCCGTTGTCACTGTAGATTTTCGCGGTGAAGTTTTGGCCTCCGGGCCACGTACCGTCGAATCTGGCGGTGACGCTCTTCAGAGTGTAGCCGTTGGTTGACGACCCCGTGGTGAAGCTGGTCGCCCACCAGTATGTATTGCCGTGCCGGCGGCCAACATAACTGACATCTCCGTCTGACCCAATGGTCAAGTTGCTGACGCTGACCGGAGTCTGTGGCGTGGTGAAGGTTATGGACGGCACGAGTTCGGCGCTACAGGAGGAGTCGCCGTACACGGCATAGCTGTATTGCGTGTTCCCGGTCAGGTCGCTCCTGTCGGAGTACAATTGGGATACCGGGCCGGAGCACCATACGTCTGTCTTGCCGTAGTACCAGATTCCGTCGTTGTCCAGGTTCCAATCCGAGAGGGTAAGCCTCACCGAAGTGTCGGTTATGTTGGACGCCGTCAGCGCCGGGTTGAGAGTTTGGAACCGGTTGCTCTTGGTAATAATGTCTTTTGCGGCGCACACGCTGGTGTGGTAGACATTGACATACGAGCTGGAGTTTGGTTGCAGCCCGGTCAGCGTGAAGGACGGGGCGCTCACCGGCCCCCAGCACTCGTTCCATCCCGCTCTCTGGTGCCAGTAGTTGCCGCTGTAGCCGCTCAACGCCAGATAGACGGTTCTTGCGGTGGCGTGGCTGGCGGTCAGCGTCCCATTGTTGTCGTCGTCGTCCTCGGTGACGGCCAGTGTGGCGGTGACGCCGTTGTAGCCGCCGTTGGACGCGGTTTGAGTGATGGTCAAGGAACCGTCGTATCTGTCGTCGTCCTGGGAGGAAGACAAGGTGACGGTTTGAGCGGTGGAGTAGTTGGACGGGGTGAATGTGAGCCGGATCGGGGCAGCGGCAATGTTCCCTAGGCTGTTGCCGGTTGAGGAGTACCTGACGTTGACGTTGGCGCTGGGCTGGCTGTTCAGCTTGACGGTGAAGGTTGCCGTGGTGCCCTCCAGGATGGTCATGGAGGTTGCCGACAACACTATGGCGGGTGTGGGTGTGGGCGTGGGGGTGGGGTTGGACGAGCTGGCGCCGGCGCCGGACTGCTGGCTGGCCCCGGACGATTCGGGCGTCGGCGTGGGGGTAGGCGTGGCCGTAGGTTCTGGCGTAGCCGTAGGCTCCAGTGTAGGCGTAGGCGTCGGAGTGGGTGTAGCCGTGGGCGTGGGCGTGGGCGTAGGCGTCGGGGCGATGCTGTACTGGCTGCCGAACTCGTCGGCGGTGGCCGTGCCGTCGCCGTCCATGTCCGCCTTGAGGGCCGGGTACCGGCTGGCGGTTCCGAAGTCCCAAACGTCGCCCTCGTCGCCGCTTTGCCAATTGGCGTATATGCCGGTGTAGCCCGTGGGCGTCTGCAACTCGGTGGTGGTCTTGCCCGTTCCGATGGCGGAGGCGGGCAGGCCGACGGTGGTGTCCCAATAGCTGCCTGTTACGGTGGTTCCGCTGTCGGCCATAGTGCCAATCAGACCGCCTATGGAGGCCTGGCCCGTGACGCTGCCGACGGCAAAGGCGTATTTGACCGTGCCGGTATTGTCGCCGACCAAGCCGCCGACGGAGGAATTGCCGGAAACGTCGTTTATGGCGTAGGCGTTCCTGACTGTGCCGCCGTTCTTGCCGGCCAGCCCGCCCACGTAGTCGCCAGTGCCGGAGACTGCGCCATA
This sequence comes from Dehalococcoidia bacterium, assembly GCA_963664375.1. Taxonomy (GTDB): domain Bacteria; phylum Chloroflexota; class Dehalococcoidia; order Lucifugimonadales; family UBA3495; genus VXOI01. The sequence goes on along the minus strand of OY761449.1, from coordinate 3,684,494 downwards.
GGCGTAGCTGACGGTGACCGTTCCGATGTTGTTGCCGACCAGCCCGCCCACGTAGTCATCGCTGCCGGAGACTGCGCCATAGGCATAGGCGGCGGTGACCGCGCTTACGTTCTTGCCCACCAGTCCGCCTACGCATTCGCCTTTGCCGGAGACTGCGCCGGAAGCGTAGCTGTGGTTTACCGAGCCGGCGTTGTAGCCGGTCAGCCCGCCGACGTAGTTCTTCTTGCCCGCTACGGTACTGGAGGAGTAGCTGCGGGAAATGGAGCCGAAATTGTCCCCGGCCAGCCCGCCGACATTGTTCTCATCGCCGGTTACGCTGCCGGAGGAGTGGCTGCCGGTGATGGTTGCGCCGGGGGCGTTGTTGCCCACCAGCCCGCCGATGTCGCCTTTGCCCTTCAGCGTGCCGCTGGCGTAGCTGTTGCTGATGTCGCCCAGGTTGCGGCCGGCCAGCCCCCCGGCGTCGTAGTAGCCGCCGGTGATGCTGACGCTCAGCAGCCCGACCCCGTTGACTTCTGCATCCGCGCCCAGGCGGGCGAAAAGGCCGGTTTCGCGGTCTATGCCGGTGGCATTGCTGTACAGGTTGGAGATGGTGTAGCCGTTGCCCTCGAACTTGGCGTTGTAGGGCTTGGGCGTTTCGGTGTTGTCCCGGTGGACGATGGGCGTCCAGCCTTCGCCGCCGCCGGTGGAGGTCCAGGCGGTGTTGACCGAGCCGGTGCGGTAGCTGCCGGACTGGTTGAAGTCCAGCGACTTGGCGAGTTCGTAGCCGTTGCAGCCGCTGTCGCAGACGGATTCGTTGGAATGCACGGGAAAGACGAGGGCGTATTCCCCGGCGTCGATGTCCCGGTCGGCCGCGCCGTCGCCGTCGCGGTCGTAGCGGAGGGCGTTCAACTGGTCCAGGTTGCTGATTTCAATGAGCCTGTCGCCGTCGGCGTCGTATACCCCGTTGGCCACCTGGGCCCGTGTCAGGCTCAAAGTCGCGCCCGCAACCGCCCCGGCGAACAGCAGGGCCAGCAGCAGGAGCAGAGACAGTTTCATGGCCTGGGGGCTGGCAAAGGCGGCTATCTGCTTCAGCATTTCAGCAACTCGGTCGGCGCGTCAGGGGCGCGATGGATTTGGTTTCTATGTTGTCCCAGTGTTGCGAGGGCATCACCGCCGTCATTCCGGCGAAAGCCGGAATCAATTGGCGGCAGGGTAAAGGAACCTGTAACGGAACTGGCGATTATCGGCTCTGGATTCCGGCTTTCGCCGGAATGACGGAAAAGCGCATTTGACGACGCTCCCTGCCTAGCGAGGGCAACCACAAGGGTTGCCCCTACACATCTCCCGTAGGGGCGCCCCTTGTGGGCGCCCTGTTGCGTTGTCAAGCCGCCACGCCCCGCCGGGCAGAACCCGCCGGTTACGGGTTATGTTCGGGGTCTTGCGCCGTTGCGAAGCCGACTGAGGTTATCTGTGCGGTGCAGGAGCTGTCGCTGTATGCCCTGAATGTGTAGGATTGACTTGGCGCGAGGGGGCCGACGTTGACTGCCCCGCTTGCTTGGGTGCAAGTCATGCCTGCTAGGTAATACCAACTGCCGTCACTGATTGGGTCCCAGCCGGTGATGGAAACGGTGGCCGAGTTGTGGCTGATGTCGGATACGACCAAAGACGGGTTGAGGGTGGTGACGGACGAGGCCGTCGCCAGCTCGGCGGAGCAGCCGTTGTCGCTGTAGGCCGCGAAAGTGTAGGACGTATTGTAGACGAGTCCGGTGGCCCTGGCCGTATCCGTGCCGGCGCTGACGGCGGATGAGCAGTTTCCGCCGGCGGGGCTGGTGTACTTGTAATACCACTCGCCGGTATGGTTGTCGATGGTGAGCTTCACCGTGGTAGCGGATGCGTCCGAGGCGGTGAGCGTCGCCGGCACCGGCGTGGGTGTTGGCGTAGGTGTTGGCGTGGCAGTCGGCTCCGGCGTGGGAGTCGGTGTTGGCGTGGGAGTCGGCGTTGGCGTCGGGGTAGGTGTTGGTGTTGGTGTCGGTGTCGGTGTCGGGGTCGGGTTTGCCGGTCTCAGGGTGGGCGTCGGCGTGGGCGTGGCGGTAGCCGCCGGGGTGGAGACGCCGCTGTGCTGGCTGCCGAACTCGTCGGCGGTGGCCGTGCCGTCGTTGTTCATGTCGGCCTTGAGGGCCGGGTAGTCGCTGGCGGTTCCGAAATCCCACTTGCTCGCGGCCCAATTCGCGTAGATGCCGGTGGCGGAGGTGGGCGTCTGCAACTCGCTGGTGGTCTTGCCGTAGCCGTACTTGTGCTCTTCTCCCTCCGTGGCGGATATGCCGGAGGTTTCGGTGTCCCAGTAGCTGGCGGAAAGGGAGCCCATGCCCGTGGAGCTGAAGCCGAGCAGTCCGCCGGCGTTGTTCTTTCCGGTGACGGCGCCTTTGGAGTAGCTGTTTTCCAATTTGGCGTTGTTGTCGCCAACCAGCCCGCCGACGTATGAACCGCCGGAGACGCTGCCTGTGGCATAGGAGGAAAAGACTCCGCTGGTGCCTTGCTGGTTTTCATTGTTTTTCCCGACCAGCCCGCCAGCCATGTCGCCGGAGGCGGATACGCTGCCGGAGGCGTAGCTGCCGGTGATGGGGCCGATATTGGCTCCGGCCAGTCCGCCGACCTCCGCTTTCCCGGAGACGTTGCCGGTGGCGTAGCTGGCGGTGATACCGCCAAGATTCTTGCCCAGCAATCCGCCGACGGCGTTGCCGCTGGCCAGATTGTTGCCGCCGCCTTCGACTCTGCCGGAGGCGTAGCTATGGCTGATAGAGCCGACGCTGTAACCGGCCAGTCCGCCGACAAAGTTTTTCTTGCCCTGTACGTTGCTGTCCGAGTAGCAGCGGACTATGGAGCCGAAATTGTCTCCCACCAGCCCGCCCACGTTATCCTCAAGACTGTATACGCTGCCGGAGGTGTGGCTGTTGGTCAGCTCGCCGTTGGCGCCGTTGTTTCCCACCAGGCCGCCGACATCGCCCTTGCCCGTCACTGCGCCGTCGGAGAAGGTGTTGTTTATGGCCCCGTCGTTGCGGGCGGCCAGTGCGCCGGTGTCGTTGTAGCCGCCGGTTATGCTGACTTTGACCAGGCCGAGGTGGTTCACGTTTGCGCCGGAGCCGAGGATGGCGAAAAGGCCGGTGTTGCGGTCTTCGGTATCGCCGCGGCTGTACAGGTTGGAGATGTTGTAGCCGTTGCCCTCGAAGGTGGCGTTGTATGCCTCATCCTTGTCGGCGGCGTTGACGTGCACGATGGGCGTCCAGCCGTTGCCGCCGCCGGTGGAGATCCAGAGGCCGTTAACTACGCCGGAGCGGTAGCTGCCGGCACTGGTGAAGTCCAGGGAGTTGGTGAGTTCGTAGCCGTTGCAGCCGCTGGTACATACCGATTGGCCCGCGGTTACGGGAAAGGCGTTGGCGTAGGCCGCGGCGTCGCCGGTATTGTCGGCTGCGCCGTCGCCGTTGGGGTCGTAGCGGATGGCGTCCAACTGCTCCAGGTAGCTGATTTCGATGAGCTTGTCGCCGTCGGTGTCGTAGACGCCGTTGGCCGGTTGGGCTTGCGTCAGGCTCAAAGTGGCGCCCACCGCCGCCCCCGCAACCAGCAGGGCCAGCAACAGGAGAATAGACAGTTTCATAGCTTGAGGGCCGACGATGGACGCGATTTGCCTTGTCATTTCTGAACTCCGAATAACATGACTAAATTATAACTGATTGTGCCATAGCAACAATATTGTAAGCAACATAGACGCAAATACCTTAATATCGTCCTAAAATGCCACCGTTAGTCTCTGAATACTCAACCTGAGTCTGCCGAAGGCTCGCCACGAGAGGGTTGGGGTGCGGGCGTCCCCTCTGGGCCGTTGTCTGAATCAGGATTTACACGATCTGAGGATTTTCAAGATGATGGAGATTCCCAATCCCGCCAATCCCTTCATCCTGAAAATCCTGATAGGGCTTACGCAGTCGAGCAAAAATCCCCTCCCCCTCAGAGGGAGGGTTAGGGTGGGGGTGAAATCCTCAACTGCCTAACTCCTATCCTGATTCAGACAATTACTTTAGAGGGCGTTTAATAAGTTCCCTCTCCCCCTGGGAGAGGGTTGGGGTGAGTAGGGGCGCCCCTTGTGGGCGCCCGCGTCCCGGGAACCGTCCACAATGGGGCCACCCATGAGGGCTGGGCGCCCACGAGGGGCGCCCCTACACCAGCCGCGTAAATCCTGATTCAGACAACCCCGGATGCGTGATAGACTCAAAGGCATGGCAGCCAACGCGAGCAGGCTGACCGCCGCCGTTGGGGAGTACCTGGGCGAGCTGCGCCGCGTCCGGGATGCGGGCGCGGCTACGGAGGAACGCTCCTACTACCCGGCGTTGCGCGATCTGCTGAATGCCGTGGGCGGTACGTCGCCGCCCAAGGTGTTCAGCGTCATCGAGCTTGGGTAGCAGGGCGCGGGGCACCCGGACTTGGGGCTGGAGGACAGAGTAAGGGGACGCCCTCACCCTAACCCTCTCCCTCCGGGAGAGGGGATTTGTCACATACCCTCACAGAGAGTGTTTAATAAGTTCGGGTCACTGTCAAAGAGGAGCGGATTTCCGGAGCATCCATCGTTCCTGAGCAACGAGGGGACGCCCTCACCCTAACCCTCTCCCGGAGGGAGAGGGGATTTGTCATACACCCTCTTACAGGATGTGCCGGGAAACGGGCACAGACGCAAAGCGGGGCGGCTCTTCAAGAGCCGCCCCGTAGTGTCGTCAAGCCGCCGCCGGGGGCGTGGCGTTGCCGGTTGCCTGGCTGTCCCGTCGCTAGCGTCTGCCGCCGCCACCACCGCCGCCGGGGTTGGGGTCGGGCGGCGGAAGCGGTTCCGTTAGGAAGCTGGCTTGGGCCCGCTTGTCGGTGCAGGTCGAGTTGCCGTGCGTCTCGAAGGTGTAGTCAGTGTTGGGGTTCACAGAGAGAACGATCTCGCTGGTGGACACCGATATGCAGGCATCGTCGCCGCTGGGGTTGGTCTGCTTGAGATACCAGGGAGTGGAACCGGAGAAGGTCAGTGTCGCCGCGAAAGCGGTGACGTCGCTGAAGGCGAGCACGTCGCTGGTGGTGAAGCTGGCCGCCGTCGCCACCGATTCCGAGCAGCCGGAGTCGTTGTAGGCCGTGTAGACGTAGGCCGTGCTGGCCGAGAGGCCGGAGAGCGACTCGGTTGTGCTGCTCACCGGGCCCTGGCAGGAATCGTGGGGCGCGGCGTCCGCCATGTAGTACCAGTCGCCCGTGTGGTTGGCGATGGTCAGCGTGGCCCCGCTGCCGGAGACGCCGCTGGCCGTGAGCGTCGCCGGCACCGGCGTCGGCGTGGGCGTTGCCGTCGGTTCCGGTGTCGGCGTCGGCCCCGGCGTGGGTGTTCCCGTCGGTTCAGGCGTAGGCGTGGGCGTAGCAGTCGGTTCGGGCGTCGGAGTAGGATACGGCGTCGGCGTCGGCGTATGGGTCGGGCTCTTCGTCGGCAGGATCGGTGGCCCCGGTAGCGGGGTGGGCGTCCCCCACTGCGTGTTCGAGCTCCCCGGTACCGGGGTGGGCGTCGGGGTGGGAGTCGGCGTGGGCGTTGGGGTAGCCGTCGGCGTCGTAGTGGCGCTGCGCTGGCTGCCGAACTCGCCGACGGTGGCCGTGCCGTCGCCGTTCACGTCGGCCTTGAGGGCCGGGTACTGGCTGGCGGTTCCGAAGTCCCACTTGGTTGATGACCATTCCGCGTAGATGCCGGTAGGGCCGGTCGGTGTATGCAACTCGCTGGTGGTCTTGCCTTGCCCGTACTGACTTTGTTCGCCTCCGGTGGATATGCCGGAGGTCGTGGTGTCCCAGTAGCTTGCGGAAGCGGATAACTCCTCGCCGGCGCCGACATCGATACTCAGCCCAATCAGGCCGCCAACGTCGGAAGTTCCGGTGGGTGCGCCTATGGCGTAGCTGTTTTCCACGCTGAGTGAATTCCGGCCCGCCAAGCCGCCGACATAGTCAACGCCGGAAACGCCGCCGGTGGCGTAGGCGGATTGAATCTGGCCGGTGTTGACTCCAACCAGCCCGCCCGCCGCGCCGCCTGTGCCGGATATGTTCCCGGCGGCGAAGCTGACCTTGATGATGCCGGCGTTGGCCCCGGCCAGCCCGCCGACGTCGTTCCGGCCCGAGACGTCGCCGGTGGCGTAGCTGGTCTGGACTGAGGCCAGGTTCTTCCCCACCAATCCGCCGACGGCGTTGCCTTCCGAATTCGTGGTTTCGCCGGAGACGTTGCCGGAGGCGTGGCTGTACGCGACGGAGCCCGTGTTGTATCCCACCAGCCCGCCGATGTAGTTTTTCTTGCCCTCTACCTTGCTGGAGGAGTAGCTGCGGGATATGCTGCTGAAATTGTCGCCGACCAGCCCGCCGACGTTGTTTTCCTGACCGGATACAAAGCCGGAGGAGTGGCTCTTGGTAAGGGAGCCGGGGCTAGTGTTATTGCCGACGAGGCCGCCGGTATCGCCCTGGCCGGTTACGGAGCCCTCGGCGTAGCTGGCGTTGATGCTTCCGGCGTTGTTGCCCGCCAGTGCGCCGGTATTGTTGTAGCCGCCCACTACGTAGACGCTCAGCAGGCCGAGGTCGTTCACGGACGCGCCGGAGCCGAGGCTGGCGAAGAGGCCGGTCATGCGGTTCGTGTCTTCGTTTACGCTGTACAGGTTGGAGATGGTGTAGCCGTTGCCCTCGAAGGTGGCGTTGTAGGGCTTTGTCGCGCCGTCGGCGTCGGTGCGCAAGATGGGCGTCCAGCCGCTGCCGGATGTGCTGGACAGCCAAAGGGCGTTAATCGCCCCGGAGCGGTAGCTGCCGGTTTGGGTGAAGTCAAGGGAAGTGTCGAGTTCGTAGCCGGTGCAGCCGCTGACGCAGACCACGTTGCCGTCGGTTACGGGAAAGGCGGCGGCGTAGGCCGTGGCGTCGCCGGTCACGTCGGCCGCGCCGTCGCCGTTGAGGTCGTAGCGCAGGGCGTCCAACTGCTCCAGGTAGCTGATTTCGATGAGCTTGTCGCCGTCGGTGTCGTAGACGCCGTTGGCCGCCTGGGCCCGGGTCAGGCTCAAAGTCGCGCCCGCCGCCGCCCCGGCGACCAGCAGGACCAGCAGCAGCAGAATCAGGGGCTTCATTGCCTGGGGGCCGATGATGGACGCCACATGTTTTGTCATCTCTAACAATCTCGCTATTAAAGTCAACAACCAGGAAAAGTAACGCAACTGTAACGCATCATGCCACAGCAACGGGCGCGAAGCAATACAGCCGGACGCGGGTTGACAAATCTTCTCTCCCACCGGGAGCAGTTGAGCAAAAATCCCCTCTCCCACCGGGAGAGGGTTAGGGTGAGGGCGTACCCAATATACCCAGACAAATCCCCTCCCCCTCTGATCCCCTCTCCCCCCGGGAGAGGGTTAGGGTGAGGGCGTAGGGGGTATTCTCAGTGTGTGTTGGTATTCCCATGTAGGGGCGCCCCTTGTGGGCGCCCCCGTCCCGGTAACCGTCCATAATGGGGCCACCCGTTAGGGCAGGGCGCCCACAAGGGGCGCCCCTACACCCGCCGCACAGTCCACCCTGATTCAGACAACCCCGGATGCGTGATAGACTCTGCGGCATGGCAACAAACCCAAGCAAGCTGACCGCCGCCGTTGGGGAATACCTGGCCGAGCTGCGCCGCGTCCGGGGGACGGGCGCGGCTACGGAGGAACGCTCCTACTACCCGGCGTTGCGCGATTTGCTGGACGCCGTGGGCGGGGCGCTGCGGCCCAGGGTGTTCAGCGTCATCGAGCTGGGGCAGCAGGGCGCGGGGCATCCCGACTTGGGCCTGTTCGCCGCCAATCAGGTTTCGAAAGGCCAGCCCCGTCCTTCGACAAGCTCAGGAGGGCAACTGCCGGCCAGCGGCGTGGTCGAGGTCAAGCCCGCCAGCGACGACGCCTGGCTGACCGCCGACGGCCCGCAGGTCAGCCGCTACTGGCAACGCTACCGGCAGGTGCTGGTCACCAACACCCGCGACTTCGTGCTGCTGGGCGAGGACTCGCAGGGCAACCCGGCCCGGCTGGAGACCTTCCGGCTGGCCGACAGCGCCGCCGAATTCGAGGAGCGGCTGCAACACCCCCGCGCTTTCGCCAACGCCGTAGGCCCGGCGCTGGCCGAGTACCTGACCCGCGTAATGACTAACCCGGCCAAGCTGGCCGAACCGCGGGATTTGGCGGGATTGCTGGCATCCTACGCCCGCGACGGCCTGGCGCGGGTGGAATCGTCCGGCGACGCCTCGTCGCTCAATGCCGTGCGGGCCGCGCTGGAGGAGGCGTTGGGCGTCCGGTTCGAGGGCGAGCGCGGCGCGGCGTTTTTCCGCTCGACGCTGGTGCAAACCCTGTTCTACGGCGTCTTTTCGGCGTGGGTGCTGTGGGCGCGGCAATCCCCGGCCCCGTCAGGGACTTTCGACTGGCGCACCTCGGTCTGGCACCTGCGGGCGCCCATAATGCAGGCATTGTTTCAGCAAGTGACCAGCCCCGGACGCTTGCAGCCCCTCGGTTTAGTGGAGGTGCTGGACTGGACCGCGGCGGCCCTTGGCCGCGTTGACCGTGACGCTTTCTTTGACAAATTCGACGAGGGTGAGGCGGTTCAGTATTTCTACGAGCCGTTTCTGGAGGAGTTCGACCCGGCCCTGCGCAAGCAGCTCGGCGTCTGGTACACCCCCGCCGAGGTCGTGCGGTACATGGTGGCCCGCGTCGACCGCGCCCTCAAGGACGACCTGGGCATCGCCGACGGCCTGGCCGCCGACAACGTCTACGTGCTCGATCCCTGCTGCGGCACCGGCGCGTACCTGGCCGAAACCCTGAAACGCATCGCCGCCAACCTCGAGGGCAAGGGCCTCGGCTCCCTGGCCGGGGCGCGGGTCAAGCAGGCCGCCACGCAGCGGGTTTTCGGTTTCGAGATTATGCCCGCCCCCTTCGTCGTGGCCCACTTGCAGGTCGGCCTGACCATGCAGGCGCTGGACGCCGCGCTGTCCGACGACGGCGGCGAGCGCGCCGGGGTGTTCCTTACCAACGCCTTGACGGGCTGGGAGCCAGCGCCGCAAAAGCCGCTGCCCTTCCCCGAACTGGAGGACGAGCGCGACCGCGCCGAGCGCGTCAAGCGGGACACGCCGGTGCTGGTCATCATCGGCAACCCGCCCTACAACGGGTTCGCGGGCATGGCCGTGGACGAGGAGCGCGAGCTGTCCCAAGCCTACCGCGCCGTCCGCGATGTCCGCAAACCCGAAGGGCAGGGACTCAACGATCTGTACGTGCGCTTTTTCCGCATGGCGGAGCGTCGAATTGCGGAGAAAACCGGGCGCGGCGTGGTCTGTTTCATCTCCAACTACTCGTGGCTGGACGGGTTGTCGTTCACCGGAATGCGCGAGCGCTACCTGGACGCTTTCGACGCCATCCGCATCGACTGTCTCAACGGCGACAAGTACAAGACCGGCAAGACCACGCCGGACGGCAAACCCGACCCCAGCATTTTTTCCACGCCCGGCGATTCGGTGGGCATCCAGGTTGGCACCGCTGTCACTACTTTAATAAGGAAGGCGGAACACGCGCCCGCCGGATCGGTGGAATTCCGCCATCTGTGGGGGCAAGCCAAGCTGTCCGAACTGAGCGAATCGGCGGAAACGGAACCTGCCGCGTTGTACGATACTATCAATCCGTCGCTGCCTTTGGGACTGCCCTTTGCGGATGTGGCGGTCAGCTCTACATGGAGCGAATGGCCGTCGTTGCATGACTTGTTCCCAAATTCGTTTCCGGGAGTGACGACTAGCAGAGACTCTTTCCTGGTAGATATAGATTTGGATAGGCTTAAGGTTCGAGTAGATAATTATTTCAACAAGGAAATTAGTCACGAAGAAATCGGAAGACTTTACCCATCAGCAATGGCAAGTGCTGCACATTTCAATGCTCGAGATGTGCGTACTAGGTTACTAGACCGCGGAGGGCCATTGAATTCAGGATTCATAAGATATACATATAGGCCCTTCGATACACGATGGCTCTATTGGGAGTCTGATAGCAAGTTACTTGACCGTCCTCGCCCGGACTATCACGCTGCGGTATTTGACGGTAATGTTTGGTTAGAGGCTCGGCATAGAGAGTCCAGAGAGGAATTTTCCCGTGGAACTCTAACACGCCACATAGCTGGTGATTTCGGTAACGGAAGGTCGCATTTCTTTCCCATGTGGTTGCGCGACGAGGGGTTGGCGCTGGACGGCGGCGGGGCGCAGCGGCGGCCCAACCTGTCGGCGGCGGCGCAGGCGTACCTCGACCGGCTGGGGCTGGGCGTGGAGGAGCTGTTCCACCACGCGCTGGCGACGCTGCACGACCCGGCCTACCGAGCGGCCAACGCCGGGGCGCTGCGGATGGAGTGGCCGCGAATCCCGCTGCCCGGCTGGCCTTGTGGCGATGCGCCCAACGCGGCGGACGAGCTGCGTGCGTCGGCGCAACGGGGCTGCGAGCTGGCGGCGCTGCTGGACGCGGAGACGCCGGTGGCGGGCGTGACCGCCGGAACCCTGCGCCCGGAGCTGGCAGCCATAGCCGTCCCCACCACCGCCGACGGCCGCAACATGACCGGCAACGACTTCGCCCTAACCGCCGGCTGGGGCCACCACGGCAGCGCCGACGCCGTAATGCCCGGCCAAGGCCGCGCCACCGAGCGCGAGTACACTGCCGCCGAGCGCGAGGCGATGGGCGACGCCGCCATCGCCGCCCTCGGCAACACCACCTACGACATCCACCTGAACAACAACGCCCACTGGCGCAACGTCCCAACGGCAGTCTGGAACTACAAACTAGGCGGCTACCAAGTCCTGAAAAAGTGGCTATCCTACCGCGAAAGCAAAGTCCTGAACCGCCCCCTAACCCCCGAGGAGGCGCAGCACTTCACCGACACGGCGCGGAGGATTGCGGCGCTGCTGGCGCTGACAGATGGTGCGTAGGGGCGAGTTTCAAGCCCACCCCTGCGCACCATCATTCTGGTCGTAGCCTGTCATTCTGAGCGAAGCGAAGAATCCCAGTACCGGGGCGGAGGCCCTTCGCTCCTCTCAGGCGACAGGCCAGAAGATAGACATTGAAAAGGCCCTGCTTATGACATTTGTCCGTTGACAACCTGCGCACGGCTATACGATACTGCTGTTCCAGATTCTGAGAGCATCAAGCCACACCTGAGGAGGGCCAGAGTGAACAAGAGGGCGGAAAATTCCTTGGAAGCGGAAGAGACCAAAGATAATCCCAAAATACACATAACTCACCTTGGCGGGCATCGCGTCGAACCTAGAGAATTGCTTCGCAACAAAAAGGTGCGCGACTTGATCAAGCAAATGGCCCGGATTCGTGTAAGCAAAAACAGAAGACTCCGGGAAACCAGTCATCGAAATAATGGTGTCCGACGTCCTGACTAGGGTGCGTTATGCCGCTTGGTCTGATTTTTATTCCTGCGCTCGGTGGTTACTTCCTCCTGCGTTTCTTGAATTACACCCGCTACGGGATTGCTCGTGACTCAGGCTACCACGTCCTGTTGAAGTCTGCTGTCGTGGGAGCGGTTCTGTTCGCATTGGCTCACGGGATTATTCTTATCATAGACAAACAATCCCCTGAAGTTCTTTCGCAATGGGAATCTTACATTGATTATCCATTTTCCAGTACAGTCACGTTGGGTGTCTTGTTGGAATTTGTCATTCTGATTGCAGGCAACTTGATATACAGCAAAGATAAAGCTGCCAAAGATACAGCAATCAGAGACGGCGACCTTATTGAATTGCTGATTAGGGAATCAATGCAAGCGCCCACGCTCATTGAACTATCGCTAAGGAGCGGTAAGTCCTATATCGGTTTCGCGCTGGAAAGTGGGATTGCGAAAAGCGGAGATTCGGATATTTCCATGATCCCTATGGCAAGCGGTTATCGAAACGAAGAGACATTAGAACTGGAAATAACGACTAACTATGCTCCGGTAATCGAAGATTCCGAGCTGGATTACACGGATTTTCGCGTCGTAATACCCAAGTCAGAAATAGTGTCTACCCGCCTTTTCGACCCGGAAATCTACCAGCGTTTCCAGAGGCGCCCACGCCAGAGACGCCGCCGCGCCCGGTACTAGTCACGCTATCGGGCGCGGGCGCAGGACGGAAATATGTTACTCAAGATTCGACGCGGGGTATGGGGCGCAATTGAGAATATTGCTTACCGGGTGCGCCGGATTTATCGGGGCCAGGGTTGCGGCGCTGCTGCTGGAATCGGGACATTCGGTCGCGGGCGTGGACAATCTGGGCGCTCCGTCCGGCGGACGTCTCGGGGAATGGCGGCTTGGGAGGCTTCGCCAGCATCCGGGGTTCGCCTTTCATCGCCTTGACATCCGTGACCGGCAGGCCATCGAGCCGGTCTTCCACGCCGGGGCCGCGAGCTTGCCGGTGTCGGCGGTCTTGCACCTGGGCGCTCTGGCCGGGGTCAGGGGCAGCGTGGCGGAACCGGAAGCCTACTACCAGGTCAACGTGGTCGGCACACTCAATCTGCTGGAACTGTGCCGGGAGTTCGGCGTGGGCAAGTTCGTCCTGGCGTCCACGTCCAGCGTGTACGGGGCGGAGGTTGACGGCCCGGTGGCCGAGGACGCCGATTCCAGCCGTCCGCTCTCGCCTTACGCCGCGTCCAAAAAGGCCGCCGAGACATTGCTTTATTCTTACCATCATCTATACGGCCTGGACGCCGTGGCGCTGCGCTACTTTACGGTATACGGCCCGGCGGGCCGCCCCGACATGAGCGTGTTCAGGTTCATCCGCGCCGTTGCCGAGGGCGAGCCGATAACGGTGTACGGCGACGGTACGCAGCGGCGGGACTTTACCTACATCGACGACATTGCCCGCGGCACGGTGGCGGCCCTCGGCGTAGCCGGTTACGAGACCATCAACCTGGGCTACGGCAGCCCCGTCGTGCTGAACGACGTTATCGGCCTGGTGGAGAAAGCAGTCGGCAAAACAGCGGTCATCGAGTACCAGGAACGCCACGCCGCCGACCCGTTGACGACTTGGGCGGACATCAGCCGGGCCCGGGACGTGCTTGACTGGACACCGGCGATTGGCATCGAAGAAGGGATTCGCCGCACGGTCGAATGGTACATGGACAACCGGGAATGGACCAGGTTACTGACTTGAAACAACGATCCGCGCCGACATGGAGTTTCAGCCCCTTCCCTTGAATAACCCCATAGCCGGGGCCATCACCCTGTTTCGAGCGAATGCAGGGAACTGCTGAACGGAATACGACAGGCGCATCTTGCCGGGCAGGCGGGCAATATCGGGCCACAGGTCCAGGTGGAACCAGGCGAAGAACGCGGCAGACGCCACGCCGGATGTCAAAAGGGCCGCCCGCCCCGCCGAATCAGCCCTCAGCAGGAAGTAGCCCGCGACGAGGGCAGCCAGTACGGCGTACTGACTCCCAGCCGGCACATTGCCGTCAAGAGGAGGGCCAGCAGCAGCCCGTCGGACAGGCCCAAACGTTTATCCTGCGTTACCAGCAACAGGGGTACGCCCCCACCCTAGCCCTCCCCCGTAGGGAGAGGGAACTTACTTAAACACCCTCTGGGTGGTAAGCAGGTAGAAAGGCTCGTCGCCTGAGATTGACGCCCCGCGGGTGGCCCGTATATCCAGAGAAAATGCGTAGGCCACGCATAGCAAAAGGAAAAGAGCCGCCGCAGAAAGCGGCAACCCCTTTCCCTTGGTCCAGTTCCGCGCAGACTGCAATGCCCGTGTCCGGGTCACGGTATAACGCCCACCTCGCGGAGCAGGTCAATCGTGCCTTGCAGGTCGCCCAGGCTGCCCAAGTCAACATCCGGCGGGTCGAGGGATTCAATGGGCGGCAGGTCGCCTTCCGGCTCCACTCCGGCAGCTACGGGGTATTCCCTGGCCTCCGACGTGAAATACCGTTGCGCCGGTTCCGAAAGCAGGAAGTCGACGAACTCACGGGCCGTTGCCCTGTTGTCCGACGACTCAAGGATTCCGGCGCCTGCCACGAGAACTAGGGCCCCGGGGTCGCCGTTGCCGATGTAGTAGTTGCGGGCTCCGAATTCCTCGCCATATTCCGCCAGGAACCGCTCGAGGTAATAGTGGTTGACGAAGCCGACATCCACCTCGCCGTTGGCGGCGGCCTGCACGATTGAGGTGTTGTTGGGGTATTCCTGGGCGTCGTTGTCCTTCATGCCCTCCAGCCACTCGCGGGCTGCGTCCTCGCCGAGTTGCAGCCGCAAGGCGGTCACGAAGGACTGGAAGGAGCCGTTGCGCGGCGCCCAGCCTACGCGGCCGCGCCACTCCTCTTTGGTGAAGTCCAGTATGGAGCGCGGCAAGTCGATGTCCGGGTTGATGGCATCCGTGTTGTAGATGATGGTTCTGGCCCGCCCGGACGTGCCAATCCACTTGCCGTTGGGGTCCCGCAGCCTTGAATCAACCTTGTCCAGGGTCTCTTGGGGCAGGCTTGCCAGCATCCCCGCCGCCCCCAGGCTGCCCAGGGAACCGGGGTCTTGCAGAAACACCACGTCGGCCGGGGTGTTGTCGCCCTCCTCCAGCAGCGTGGCTGCCGTGGACGCGCTGCCGCCGTACTTGACGCGGATGTCGATTCCGGTTGACTCGCCGAATGTTTCCAGCAGCGGATGCACCAGCGATTGGGAGCGCCCTGAGTACACGGTGAGAGTGCGGTCCCCCTGCTCAGTGGGTTGCGCCCGTGCCGGAGCCTGGGTGGGAGGAGCCGATGTCGGCGCTGCGGCAGTGGCGGCGGCTGTTCGCGTCGGTTCCGCCGCCGAAGTAGCCGCGGGAGGAGGCGATTGCTCGCTCCCTCCACAGCCGATGATCGCCACGGGCAGCGCCACTGATAGTGCCGCCAGCGCCAGCACGGCCCGCAGAAAGTATGCCCCCGCCCTGGCCCTCCCCCGCAGGGAGGGGGAAATTAACGTTGCAATTGTTGTTCGCATGAATTGTCCTTAAGTCGGTCTCTAGTAGCTCGTTACCAAGTCATCCTGCGTCAACAGGAGCGCAGACTCAACCCCGTTCGGGGCCGCCAGGGCTGCATCCCGCGACGCAGCCGTAATGTCGCCCGGCCCGGCAGTGAGGTAGGCCATGATTGTCTCGTCCGCCGATGAGTCGGCTTGGGCGACCTCGGGCTGGACGGACTGGTAGAAGGCCAGTGCTTCGACTTGGTGGGTGCCAGGGTCTTTGCCGTCCGCCACGTCCTGCTGGGTGATGCCGATGTACCTGACGGTTGCGAGGTAGAAGATGGCGTTGCGGCGCGAGTAGACCTCCTGGGTTGCGGTCGCCAGTGCCTCAGCGTCGCCGTCGGCGGCGGCCTGCCGCGCCCGGTACATGGCCTCACGGAGCGGTACGTCGCTGGCAAATGTCGGTTACATTTGATGGAAGAACCTCCTACCCTTCAGATTCGGCGTCAGTCAAGTACTTCGTTCACGAGGGACAGGCCTGTAGCTAGCCTTTCCCGCCAAAGCGGCGATCCGGTTGAGAGAGAGACGGCTGCCCCAACCACCGCAGCGATTCCCAGAAGCGCCGCGAAGTCGAGATACCGCGCCACAGTGGTTGTGATGAGGGCCTCCACGACCGGCATCCCGTACCGGGTAGCCAGGACAGGACGAGCGATTTCGCCCATATTTACGGGAGTCAGATGATTAACCATCAACCTGCACTGAACAGAAACAAAAAGCTGGTATATGCCTATACAACCTGAAGACAACGCCCGACATGCGATGGCGCGCAACATGAGCGCCCCGGTACAGGCGGCAACCAGGACGACCAACAGCCAAGGCTGTCCGCGTAGCTGTTGAACGGCTAACCTCAGCAGCTCCCAGTCCGCCAGGAACCCAATCGTCAGCAGGGCCAAGGCCAGCAGCGTAAAGGAAAACACGACCCGGAGGGCCGAAATGGAAGCCCATCCCTGAGTCGTAAGGGACTTAGGCAAGCGGCTCGTCTGCCGGGAGGCGCTGTGTTCCTGTGTTGGCGTAGAATTCATAAATAAGTGCTTGCACTTTTCAAATAGTGTGTGTATTATTTCACCAAGTTTTCGTGCAGACATATAACACAGGCCAATATGCATGTCAACCTAAGTGTTGCGAACCTGAATTTGGCAGACAGACTGGACTAACACCCAACCGAACGCATACAGGTTCCACGGACATTGACCTCCAACGAGTGGGGAATAACCCGCGCTGGTTAAGGGAGAATCCAATGGAGATCACGGTAATCGGACTGGGACCGTCTGGGCACGGTGGTCGCCAGCGGGCTGGCGGCGGCAGGCCACGAGGTCACGGGGCTGGACATTAAGGGCGCGATGGTCAAGGCGTTCGACCCGAAAGCGGGCGTTGCTGAGGAGACCGCGGAATGCGCCCGCCCAAGTTCCTTTTCGACGGACGGAACGCCCTGGATGCCCCGCGCATGGCCGGGCTTGGATTTGAGTACGCCGGGGTTGGCCGGGGCAATGCCGCCCCACTGCGTAAGCAAAATTAAACCTGGGCCGTGACCGAATTTCTCCAAAGAGGTGCGTCTCATGGCTCACGAGAAGAAAGGCGCCAAAAGGAAAAACTCATCCTCATCACGGATGCGCCGTCTCAGGGAAATCAGGAGAAAGAAAAGAGAGAGGAGGAGCGGGCCAGAAAAACCAGAGAGCAAGCGGCCATTCTGCTCAAGCACTGGCCGAAGCGGGGAATTGTTCAGGAATAGGAAGCGAAATTCCAATGGACGGACCGGCATCGCCGTGAAGTGAGAATCCAAGCAAGGGTGAATGAAAATGACTCCAGTATTTCCATATCTGATTCGCCGCAGCGAGGACGGATGGCGGGGCGAGTTGCTGTTGCGGCTGCGCAACGGGAAATCGGCCTACGTCGTCCATCTGTCCCTGGAGCAGGCCCGCATCCTGGCGGTGGAAATGCGGGGGCTTGCCACCGACCACTGCCCCCTGCACCATCTCGCGGTGCGGGTGGCTGAGGGCCTGAATGCAAAGATCAGCCACATAGTGATTCGGCGAATCGGCGAAGGCGATGATGTCATTGGAGTGCTTCGTCTGGTCACTGCGAGCGGGATGCAAAGCATCCAGGTGGACGCGGCTGCCGCGCTGGCCATGGCCATCCACGTGGGCATACCCATATTCATGGACGGCGAGTTTTCACCCGCGGAATCAGGTAGCATGGACCACGTCCATGAGGTTCACGACCATGAATCCGCAGGCAAGGCAGGCCCGGAGACGGCGGACAACAACGCAGAAATCGAGCCCGGCGTCACGACTCCAATCCCCCGTGTCTTTCAGGATCTGATTGATGGCCTCGGAATACCGGAGGGCGGAGACCGTCCCGACGGGCGGCCCGGCCCGGACGAAGAACGCTAGTCATCCCCCAGGAGACGGATTCCCATGACTGATATCACATCTTTAAGCGTTTACCACGCCATCTATGGCCGGAGGAGCGCCTGGAAATTTACAGACCGGCCAGTAGACCGCATGGCCATCGAGAGAATGATGGACGCAGCCATCTGGGCCCCGAACCACCGGCTGACGGAACCGTGGCGGTTCTTCGTGCTGGAACAGGGGAGCGCGGAGAGGATCAGGGCGGCCGAACTGGCCGCGGAGTTTCAATTGCAGCGCACCGGCGACCAGCGCCGCGCCGATGGAACCCGCCAGAAAGTGCTTGAGCCGCCCGTAGTCATCTACGTGTACACCGTGCCGGGCCCCGACGACGAGACAACCAGGGAGAACTACGCCTCGGTCTGCATCGCGGCCCACAACATCTCCCTGGCGGGCGCCGCCGAGGGCCTGGCGGTGACCTGGGAGACCGGCGGGGCTATGCGGCACCCGGGGCTGGCGGAACTGCTGGGCGCTGAGGAGTCGTGGCAGATGACGGCCATGCTGCTGGTGGGACATCCGGGCGAGCGCCCGGTATCGCGCCGCTCCCCGGCCTCGGGGTTCGTGCGCTGGTTCGGTGCGGAGGTGGAGACAGCCTAAGCCTGCAAGGAATGAAATACTCGCCCTTTCACTGAGTGTCCGAATGCGGGATGGGAGCAGCATCCCTGCTGCGCGCCTGGCCCACCCCCCAAAGGACGCTCAAGGGCATCCCCCGGACCGCCAATCGTCGGGCCTCACCCTCCGGTCGCCCCTTCAAGGCCGGATAGTCCGGCAGCGGTCCGGGGACTCAAAGCTCTCAAGCGGGTCGCCTCGCACTACCTCCTCCAGTGGGACGGCGCCTCGTGGGGTCGGACGCCCCGGAGAGGCCCCTCCGGACGGGCCGCAGTTTCCACCTTCTGCATGCCAGCCCGTCCGGGGGGAATTCCCCTCAACACGCCCCATTATCACCAGGAGTACCCATATTGGCAAACCTGCACGCCTATTCACGCTTTACAATTCCCCGGAATCCTTGCCTTTGTCCCTAGGGAGTGTTTAGTAAGTTCCCTCTCCCGCCCTTGGTTGCTCAGGAACGGCGGATGCGCCCTAAACCCGCTCTTTGACAGTGAACCGAGCTTATTAAACACTCTCCCAGCCGGTCATACACATAGAATTGAAATACATATACACAAATTCGTAGCCACTGTCGCAAGTGGAAAGCAGGCATTTGCGGGCGTTTCAATGCAACGGAAAACCGAGGATGCTTTAAGCAAAATAACCGGGCCTGCATTGGCGCAACCCCGACTCAGTGCCCGGCTATGCTGGCGGTTTATACCACTCGGCTAAGCGGTTCAATACCTTGAATCCCTCAACCCAGTCAGGGAAGCCCTACCTCATTCAAACCTGATTCAAACCTGGATGTCGCCTGCCAGTTGTGCAACAATGGCAGTTGTCCCCGTCCTTTGGGCAAAGGCATCAGCAAACTTCCCCTGCCAATAGCGTATTTCCGGCCCTTGACTGCCGTATGCCATTGATAGCCGCCGTAGTAGCCACGCACAACCGCCCGGAACTGCTCGCTGGCCGGGCCTTGCTGTCCATAACCGAGCAGACCCGCCGCCCGGACCTGCTGGTCGTGGTGGACGACTCGGCTGTTGACGCCCGCAGCGCCAATGCGGCCATAGTCGCCGGGTTCGAGTCCACCGGCGTCAAAACCTTCTATATGGAGAACCGCCGCACGCCGGGCGCATCCGGCGCGTGGAACACGGCAATGGCCCGCTTGCAGGCCGCCGCCCCGGAGGTATTCGTAGCCGTCCTCGACGACGATGATGCTTGGGAACCGTCGTATCTGGAGCAGTGCGAAAGGGCCGCGTTGGCGCACAACCTGGACATGGTCGCCGCTGGCATCGTCTATCACGAGGCGGGCGACGACAGCGGCAGGCCGCTGGCCCCTCCGCAACGGCTGGACGTGAACGAACTGCTGGTGCGGAACCCCCACATTCAAGGTTCCAATCTGTTCGTCAGCCTCCGCAAGCTGCTGGAGGCCGGCGGCTTCGACGAGGCGCTGGTCAGCACCACCGACCGCGACATCTGCATCCGGCTCGCCGACCTGGGGACGGTGAAGTACGGCCCGCTGCCCGACTGCCTGGCGCATCACTACGCGGACAACGGCCGCCCCCGCCTGTCAACGCCCGGCGGGAGCGCGAAGGCCGCCGGGCTGAAGTATTTCTACCGGAAGCACCGGCACCGGATGTCCGGCGGCCAAAAGGATGCTTTCGCTGAACGGAGCCGGCGGCTGTTCGGATACGACCCGGTGGTGGATGACCTGCCCCATCCCCTTCCTGAAAGTAGTCCTGATCTTGTTGACGGGGCGTCCGCCCTTGATTCTGACTATGACTATGACGCAGACGATGGTGGCCTGACCCTGGTGGTGGGCGTCGTCACCTCGCCCGACACAACCAGGGTGTCGCGGCTGATGCGTTCCCTGGCCGACAGGATTGGCCGCCGCAGCGACGCAACACTGAAAGTGGTCCTGCTGGAGAATGGTGGAAGCGATGCAGTTTCCAGGGCTACCCTGCGCGACGCCGTTGCCCAAGCCGTCCGGCAGGGACTCGACGTTGACCTCATCACCCTGGAACGGCAGGCGGCTGACGCGGACGCCGGAGCTTTCCCGTCAGCCGGAGCGCAGTTGGCCGGGCGGAAGAGCATCGCCCTGAGCCGGACCATGCTGCAACGCTACCTGTTCCTGGAGGCCAAGCCCCGCCCCGGGGCGGTGGCGTGGATTCTCGATGACGACGTGGTATTGGAAGGCTTGGGCTACGGGCCGGACGGTTCGCTCCAGGTACGGGAGGTGGACTATGTTTCGGCCATAAAGCGGCTGAAGCAAACCGGCGCATCCGTAGTCCTCTGCCAGGTGGCGGGCGACCCGCCGCTGCCGTTCCTGAGCTGCGTTCGCACTCAACTGGTTGACCTCTACCACAATCTCCACCGTCTGGCCCGGCTGCATCCCGACGATCCCTATCAAAATCTCGGGGATGAAAACAGGCTTTCCCGCATGGGCCGGCGCGACTACTATTACGACCTATCCGGCGCGGATACCGGGCACCTGGAAATGCCGTTCTGGTATGACACTGATCCCGCCGAAGGGAGCGGCGGCCTGAACGTTGGGCAGGTCTTTGAGGAAATGACGGCGCGGCTGCCCGGCATTCTGAGCGGAGTCCAGGTTTTCCGCCCTCTGGTGCAAGCCGAGTCCCCTGCGCCTAACCAGGGGGATTCCATTTCCACGATGCCGCCGTCGGTAAACCGCGGGCCGGCGACCTTGGTGTTCGACGTGCAGGCGCTGCGGGAGTTCCCCAACGCCGTTCCCGCCGTGGCCGGTTCCGACACCCGGCGCAGCGACATGGTATGGAGTCTGCTCAACCGTTTCGCCGCGGGACGCGGGATAGGGCAGTCGCCGTTGCCGGTGCGCCAGGTACGGGAAGCGGGCTGCAATCCCGTCCCGGATTTCGATACTCTGGCCCAGGACATACGGGGATACGCCCTCTACTCATCCCTGCGCGATGTACTTGACGCGAAGGCGCAAGCCCGCCGGAGCAACGGCCAATCCCCCTATGGCCGGGAATTCCTCGAGTTCGGCGATGCCGAAGTCGAAACGGCGTCCGTCCTGTATCGGCAGTACCTCCGGGAAAGGTGTCTTGCCTTCGAGCTGAGCTTCGTGAGAATCATGGGGCTGCTGTCGGCTATTCGCTGGCTTTGTTGGCACGGCCCGGTGCCGTGGTGGCTGGACTCGCCGGAATTCGCCGCTCCCGCCGCCGGACTGCGGGATTTTATAGAGAGACTTGAGGCCATCTACACAAACACGACGCTGGACGGTTTCAGGCAGCGCATGGCGAATACCGATGCCGGGGCCGTTGAGCGGTTCCTCGGAAATCTGCCCGGAATCGTGGCCCGCCACCGGGCCGGTACGCCCCTGCCCGCCGATGCGCTGTGTCGTGCCGCTGATGCCTATGTCCGTGCGGAATTCGGAACCGGCGCCCTTACCTGTCTGGGCATAGGCGAGGAAGGCGTCGTTCTTACCGACGGGCGCCTGGTTTACAAATACTTTCACTATTGGAACCCGCAAAATCGGGAGCGTCGAATCGCCTTTCTCCAATCCCTGGCCGGAAAGCTGCCGGGATACCGGACGCTGCCCGACCTCCAGGAAGTGCGGCGAAACGGCGACTGCGTAGTTGCCGTCTACCCGCTGGAGGCGGGCGTAAAATACGAAGGCGGCAAACTGGACGGGCTGTTGACCTTGCTCCGTGAGTGCCGCAATGCCGGGATAGCCTGCCGCAACATTCACCCGGACAACCTGCTGGCAACGGATGAGGGGCTGATGCTGATAGACCTGGGCGCCGACATCGTTCCGCTCAACGATGCGGAGTTCGAGCAGATGTGCCGCCGGGCGTTCCTCACATACCGTTTCCCTTTCCGTTCCGACCTCAAGCGCCTGATGACCCGCGCCCTGCACGACGGCAACCTGCCCGAGTTGGCCGGGCTGGAGCAGTTCCGGAACGCCGTCGCGCCCCGTGGACTGGATACCCTATTCTACCGGCCTATGGAGGACATGATATTTGTCAGGCAGCCCGAATCGGCGCTGGATTACGGCTGCGGCGACGGGCGGCTAGCCGAGGCTCTTTCCCTGCGAGGGATAAAGGTGACCGGATACGACCCCGCCCCGGCCAGCATCGAAAGATGCCTGGCACGCGGCGGCCAAGCGGCTTACGGCGGCCCTGAGCTGCTGAACTCGCTGCTGGATGACGCCGCCCGTTTCGACGCCGTGGTATGCAGCCGGGTGCTGTGCGCCATCGAAAGCGAAACCGAGTTAGAGGCTGTCTTGAGGAACTTGCGCCGCCTGGTATCCGATTCCGGGGATGCTTTCGTAGCGGTATGCAACCCGTTCCACCTGCAAACCCTTTCGACGGAACTGGCGGAGAAGCGCCTGCCCGCCGATGCCCATTACGAGAGCGCCTTTGTGTACGCCAAGACCCTGGCGGCCAACGGCAACCGCCGCGCCGAAGTACACCGCAGTTACGCCGCCTACCGCCGGGCTTTCCTGAAGGCGGGGTTCCGCATCGAGGAAGCGCGGGAACTTGACGGAACCGACACGCAGTCGTTGTTGCCAGCCTCCGACCATCTGGCATTCCGTCTCCGGCCACTGCCTCTGGTCCAGCCGGAGGGCGACGGGCCGCGGGTGTCTTTGCTGATAAAGACCTGCTACATGGAGTGGCGCGTCATCGAGCGTCTGGTGCGTCATCAGGTCGGGCAACTGGAAGGCCCCGCCCGGTTCGTTGAGAAAGTGGTAGTGGTGGATACCACCGAAGGCCCCTTCCCGCGCCAATACTGCCAGCCCAGCCCGGAGGCCCACCGGGAGGCGATGGAGCGTTTACTGGAGGACGGCGTGGTTGACCGGGTGGTCTACGCACCCCAAGAAGCGGTTGCCATCCGACAAACATATCGCAAGTGGTTCGGCGCGGCGTCCGAGGAAACCCACTCGGCCAACGGGCAGCAGCTTTTCGCCACCCTGTTCGGTTTCGATTCGTGCAACGGCGACTACGTGCTACAACTGGACAGCGACCTGCTGATTGCCAGAACCGGCGAGACGCACGACTGCCTGGCCGGGATGTCGGACGTGCTGCGCCGGGATGACAAGGCCCTGTTCGTGCCTCTGAGCATCTGCCGCCCCGGGCCAGAGCCATACACCGCCGAAGGCCCTGACGGGGATTGGCGCGTCGAGGTGCGCGGCTGTCTTTTCGACCGGCGAAGGCTCCTGTCGGTGTTGCCCATCCCGAACCCGCTGGAGGACGGCCGGTTCGCGCTGGCCTGGCACCGCGCCTTTGACCGTTTCATCGCATCGAGCGATTACCGCTGCTATCGCGGAGGCGATCCCAGGACGGCCTTTATCCATGTCCCTAACGACCGCAAGGGCGATGTTGACGGGTGGCTGGACGTGGTGGGCGCCGTGGAGCGGGGCCACGTTCCGGCGGCGCAGTCGGGGCGTGTCGAGCTGACCGGCTCCCCGGACGATTGGGCCGGGCCCAAGCGGCGCGAGCCTTTCGTATTCGTGATATGCGGCCGCAACGTGGCCCCCGGCCGGTTCAAGCGCTGCTTCGAGTCCCTGGCCGCCCAGCGGGGCGATGACTGGGGCGCGGTGATTGTGGACGACGCCTCCACCAACGGATTCGGCGACTACGCCGGAATGTTGACCGCCGGTTACGCCGACCATGTGACGCTGATACGCAACGAGACTCGCCGGGGCGGTCTTTACAACACCTGGAACGCCGTAACCGGATTCTGCGCTGACCCCGAAACGGTGATAATCACCCTGGACGCGGACGACGCGCTGATTGGCGATGGCGTGCTGGAGCGGCTGCGGGCGGAGTACGACGCCGGGGCCGACGCGACGGTGGGCTCGATGCTGCGGCTGGACAAGGAATCGTTCTACCCGGCGAATCTCGCCAATCCCCGGCGGTGGGACAGCAACGTATGGCAGCACTTGCGGACTTTCAGGAAGCGTCTCTTTGACGCCATCGCCGCCGAAGACCTGAAACTGGACGGCCAATGGATTGACACGGCTACCGATTGGGCTTTCATGGTTCCCATCGTCGAAATGGCCTCAAGCCCCAGGCACATCCCCGACCCTCTGTACCTCTACGAACCGGCGGCTCCCAAGGACACCGAAAGCAGGCAGGAAAGAGACGCCATCATCGCCCGCATATTGAAAAAGCCTCCCTACGCCAGGCTGCAATAGCGCCGCGACGGGCCAGGCCGGATGTCTGCCCCACTTCCTGCTTTCCAATGAGAGGGTGTTTAATAAGTTCCCTCTCCCTCCGAGGGAGGGTTAGGGTAGGGGCGTACCCTTTGGTATTCCCAACGTGTGTTGGTATTGGACGCGATTTGTCTGCTTGGCCCTGCCCCTACATGGGAATACCAGCACACACTGAGAATACCTGCCCTTGGTTGCTCAGGAACGACGGATGCTCCCGAAACCCGCTCTTTGACAGTGAACCGGGCTTATTAAACACTCTCTGAGACTCGGCGGGACAGTGCGGGGAACTGAGGTGGCGGAGGGAGTGGGATTCGAACCCACGATACAGTCGCCTGCATAACGGTTTTCAAGACCGCCGCCATCGTCCACTCGGCCATCCCTCCGCAGGGTGCGGCCCTGGCATCCATTGTAGCCCCTCCCGGCGCCGGGCGAAACCGCCGCCCCAAAATCGAGACGATTGCGAAATTAAAAATCCGTCCTGCGGCATCCGCCGATGACTGATTCCATCTGCTTAGTAGCGTGTTGCGCAGTCCGACGCGAGCTGCACGTGTGTACACAGATTACGGCGGCGACAAGGCTTTCAGTAGCGGAATCGGGATCAGGATTTGCGGCGTCCAGAAGCGGGCTGCCGAGGCTCTTGGCAGAAGGATGGAGAGCACTTTGGGGCCGGGTGGTGGCTGGGCCATGTCTGAGAGGCGTGCCTTTTGTATTGGGGCGCGCCTGTCAGACATCTGGGAGAAAATCCCGCTACTTGGTTCCGGCGCCAGCCCGGTCCGGATCGCCGTTGCGCTAGCGAGAGGCGTCAATGCTGAAGAGCCTACTCGGTGAAGGATTCTGGCCGTTTCGCTAGCTGGGGTGCTTCGATTTGGCTGTTTTCTCATTCGGTGATAATTGAGTAGCCGATTTCAGGTTGCTTCCTTTCACGTTAATTGGCTTGGTAATGTGGCCTCTGGGTTGCCTGTTTCCCTTCGATATAGCTCCAGCAACCTCGCTGGTGAGTAGCTTGAACCATTTCGCCCGATCATGTAACTTAGTATTTCTCTCGCCGCAACTTTGTTGCGGGTAATTATCCTGCCGGCGTTTGTGCCGCTTGGTGGTTGCCATATAAGTCCTGTATATGGGGGATCATTTAGCTTGCGAGGCAAGCTGGAAGCAATTGCTATCGCTTCACTTAGGGATGTCTCCTGTGTGACGCGAGCGATGATCTGTGCGAAGACGTCTAACCCGATAGGGCGATACAATGCGTTTCCTTCGTCGTCCCCCCGATACATCCGGACGGTGTGCTCGACATCGTACGATGTGAAGAATTCGTCTAGTTCAGGAAAATAAGTGCGGAGTAGTGCGACAAATTCTGTCGCGTACTCGAAATATAGATCTAGCGTTTCATCATCCGGTCTGCTTCTTGTTAAGGCCGATTTCGCCTTGCGCAGTTCGGATCTTGCTTGAGTGAACAGGATTGTCAGGACGTCATAAAGGTTACCTATGGTGGTTAGGCACTCGTAATTTCCCGCTGGTATGTTGTTGGATTGGACGAATAGTATTCGTCTTTCAGGAAACAAGTCCGTCTCTTCTATGAGTCGTCGCACACAGATGGCCATGACATCATCTTCGTCCAAGGCAATGATGTCACCCTTCGTCACAGCTCGTGCGGTCTTGTTTAAGGTCGTGAATAGCCTTCGCGTTCGCTCTAGACCTTCTTGAGTTCGTTGGTGGGCTACGAAAATCACGTTCACTTCATCATCCAGAGCAGGTTCGTAGCCTTCATCTACCACTGTCTTAATGCCCGCCAGACGGTGTTGGCCATCCAATGCGAATAGCTTTTCATCGCCCCGCAGGGTCAGAAAACCCACGGATTCCACTGTCTCCGGACTTATGTCCTTCAGGAGGTCATCCTCTCGTGCGTTTCGCACGTTGGTTAATGCGTGCCAATTAGGCTCGCCGCCGTAAACCGCGACAACGAGGGAATTGAAGAAACGCTGGCGCTCGGTTTTTAGGTAGTTTGCGATCTGCCGCCGACGAGTCCGGTTAAGGGCCCTTTGGATCATGTCAGAGAGCCCCTGGTGTTCGTGGACGTCATCCGCAAAGCTGACTCTTGAGCTTATGTCGGTAATCTGCATGAGGCACGAGTAGTACACCCAGTCGCCCATCACCCCTCGAAGGGCAGGGAGGATAACTGGCTTCAATTTTGCTTCTCTCATCACCATGCTGCCCTCTTTGCACGTAGATCGGCGTCCATATCCCGTTCCGAATAAGGTGGTATTAAAGCCGTGTTTAACTGGCGTTCGAGACGCTCCAAGTCTTTCGTGGAAACGCTATCGTCGATGGGTGCGAAAATGAATTGGAGCACCTGCCGCCAATTGCCGATGACTCTCGCTATTCCGCCACGTTTGATCACCTTCCTTGGGGAGAGGTAGTCCTGGTAGCGCTCTCTCAAAGAACGATCAGAATTGCGGCCTGCTATGCCAATATACAGGATGTACCCATGCGGGGGCAAAGCAGTGCTGTTGACGCGAACAGCAAACGCATAGACGCCCCGGCGATTGTCGGGGACTTGATCTATCTCGTCGGGACCGAACCTGATTGCCTGCCAATCGAGGGTTGGAACGGCGAAATCATCTGCCAACAGATTGTCTGGATTCAAAATCAGATTCGTTACCGCATAACTGGCGATTTCCTGATTGACTTGGTCATTAAAGTTGTCGACTTCGTCCCAGTTGGTCAAGGAACCATCCTCCGTAGGCCTTCAGACGGGAAATTAGGTAGGTATCTGTGTTCTGTCTGGGGGTACAGAGGGTTTTACCCGCAAAGCTGTGCCTGCGAAAATTCCGGGTTTCCCTCTCACCCTGGATTTCCACATATCGCGTTTCGAGCCGCCTGTTGCTATAATTTGCCTGCTTCCTTAAAAACTGCCGCAATTCCCATTGAGCAGACAATTCTCGTGAAGCTGTCCACCTGCGGCTCAAAGATGCCCTCCTCGTTCGCTTTCGGTAACTTGTCCAGCATCTTTCCAAGGGCTGAAACGATGGGTTGTCCGTCCGCGAATTTTGCAGTGGCTTCCATTGTTTACCGAGATTAGAAAAGGTCTAACTGGCGCGTTCTGCTCATCTTGGCTTCCCTTGCTGTTTTCCTCGCATGGCAGGGGTTGCAAAGCCACTGTAGGTTTCGCGGTGTCCAAGCTCTGAGCATCTGGACTCCACCAATTCGTCGAGCTGTGGACAAAGATACGATGTGGTCTATCTGCTGCGCGACGCGTTCGCACTTCGCACAGCGCGTTTGTGGGACTAGCGGTGTGAGCTTCTTGCCCTTTTTGAAATGCGTAGCGCCGCGTGCAGCGTAGTAGTACCGCTGACACTCATAATGCCAACCTTGCTCGTGAATGCCGCCAGGTTCATTGCACCAAGGGCATAAGCCTTTGACCTTGCGCCAGTTAGATGCCCGTGACACCAATGATCGGGGATGGACCAATGGGTTGGCAGGGTGTACACGTACTTGTATGGCTAGAGCTGCCATGGCCTGAGCTTCTCCGTCAGATTCCACAAAGACCCTCGCACTCCTCATTCATCTGGTCTTGGTAGCCCGTAGTAGCCTCGAATTCCACTAGGGCCAGTGGCTTGCGAGAACGGTGCAGGTACGCCTTCGCGTCCTGTACCAAGGCGGTGATGTTAGGGTTCTCCCTGAGTGCGATGTCAACTTGTATGGCTTGCATGAAGGAGTCGGGGTCGTTTTCCTTCATATCTTTCCACACGCCGTCCGAGTGGTATGGGCAACCGATGCAGGCACTTTTGGGCAGCGTCCGATCAGGGTAGTTCATTTGGAACCACTTGTGTAGCTGGGCTCGGTGAAATCCCAGTTCGATCAGTGGGAACCTCTTCTCTATCCATTCCTCCCTGGAAGGTTTATCGCGGCTGATTTCTTCGACGCTGATGCCCACCCACATCTCAACCTTGATGTGTCTGGGCACTGGTTGACGTGACTTCAGGCCTAAGACTTCACGGAGCTTGCGATGAATGGGCTTGAGCTTGTACTCCATGGTGCATTGGCGGCGCATTATGCCGTCCCCCCCGCCTTCTTTGACTAGGTAAGCTGGTATGCCTACGAATTTGGACCCGTTCGGCATTACTCCGTTCATCAAATTGTCTTTGATGTTACCATTGTCGACTTGGATGACGGGGTAGGACAACTGGGCCTTCAGCCAGTTCAAGTGCTCGTAGACGGCTGGTGGTTCCCAGCCAGTGTCGGCGAATATAGCGATGTCCGGCTTGGGAAGGTCGTGCTCACCTTTCTCGGCCATCAGGGCTAGGACGGTTGATTGGACACCGGCTCCAAGTGATAGGACGCGGTAGGGTTCGGCTCTGCGCAGGTGCCAGCGGCTTTTTACGTTCTCTGGCATAGCCATTATGGCGTCCAAGTGCTGGTCGATGATGTCGTTCCATTCTTGGTCGCTCAGGGCTTCGGGCAGTATTTTGCCGGCCGACAAGTTCAATTGTTTCCAGAGCGCGATGGCCCCTCCGCTGGATATGCCTTCACCTCTTCTTTCTGTCATCAACGCTTCCAGAACGAGAGCAGCAATGCGGGGGTTATGCGTCATAGACGAGCGCATGATGCTGTGGTAAGTGATGGGGTTCTCACTGAGATGTTCTGCTATCCTTTGCCGGTTCAGGGTGCCGCCAGACGCTTGGGCTATTCGGTCTGCGGTGACCCCGACCCAGTAAGTACGCGACGCGGTGTTGTCTTGGTATAGGTTCCCGCGCCGGTTTCTGATGAACCAGTGCAGCATTATATGCTCTAGCTGGTTGTCGTTTCTTACACTAGGCCACCGCTCGCAGGAGTACTGATGGAGGCGGAAGTGGCAGAGCCATTCCCACATCCGCCCGTCATCAGCCTGTTGAGGTGTAAGGTCCGACAGGATGTCGCAGAGCGTTGGCGCGTTGCGGTCCATCTTGGGCCTTTCCTGCCGATTGTAGCCGTTGTCCGTAGGGAGACTGATGAGACCTTGGGAGGTCAATCCTATTTCCTCGGCATAGTCGGTTACGCCGAGATTTCGCAGTTCGGCGTCGAAGTCTGTGCTTGGCTCCTGCCAGAGTCCCGGGCGGTTCTCGGCCAGCTGCAGCAGGGCGTTGCGTCCGTTGCTGGTAAGCCGATAGATGAGTTCACTCATAGCTTTCGTTGTCCTGCTGGTCGTTATCTTCTTCGGCGAATGCGTCCAGCATCATGCCGAGAGGGTAGCGCTGCTTCTCGTTGCTGATGATGTTCTGGGCGTACTGTAGGGCGTCGTTGCGTAGCGCAGTATGATCATCGGGGTCGTGGCCGCTTTTTTGTAGTGCGCGCTCGAAGGCTGCTACCCAAGCATAGTCCTGGTAGTCTGGTAGCTTCCTGACTCCTTCAGCGATGACGGTCAAGTAGATGCTGGGCCACATAGTTTGCCGCCGGGAATCCCTGGGGTCGTTGATGGCGCGTTGGACGCTCTCAAAATCAGTAGGCGACACATAGACGATGATGTGGGGCTGGGCCATGTCTAGTTTGAACTCGCCGCGTGCTACTTTGGGATCGGGCTGGATGTCTACCACTGACGACGCGTTGGTAGTTTCGTCGATGTCCACCTCGTGGATGTTGCCGATGGCCAAAATCATGGCCGGCTCTATGGTGAACCCGTTGGGTTCCACGATTGCGAACTCCGGATCATGTTCGTTGCTGGTGAAGCCCACGATTCTTTTTGTCGCAGCGAGATACGGCATCATCTCGATGGTACCTGTCCATCGGATTAAGTCCAGCAAATGCTGCTGACTTGCCTTGCCTGTTTTGGGCGTCGCCTCACGTAGGAATGATCTGTCGCCTACGATGAGCGTATGGAATGCAGCGTCTCCTTGATATACCAGTTGGTTGAGGTACTCCGATTCCAGTTGGTAGGCGATATTCAAGCTAATGCCACCTGCGCTACGGCGCGCGTCCGGAGGCGCGATGTCGAAGCCTCCAGAGATATAATCTCGTGGTTCCGGTGTGAGCAGCGGATAGCCAAGGTTCCGGTTGCGAAACGAAATTCTCATGTTATGTTCCTGACGCTCAAAGCCGTTCTGGCGATGTCTGCGTCGGTATTGATGCGAACGCAGTAGCGGCGGGTTTGCAGTGCTTGGATCTCAACGGTGTCGTGGTCTACCACCACGCGGGCAGACTGGTCTTCAACAGCATCAGTTATCCGCAGGGCAGCCTCATGTGATTCCATCT
Source organism: Dehalococcoidia bacterium (assembly GCA_963664375.1). Taxonomy (GTDB): domain Bacteria; phylum Chloroflexota; class Dehalococcoidia; order Lucifugimonadales; family UBA3495; genus VXOI01. The sequence goes on along the minus strand of OY761449.1, from coordinate 3,654,080 downwards.
CGCCCGATGGGGCAATCTGGAGCTTGACGGTCTGCCCGGGTTTCGCAGTAGTGAACATTATGGCGGTCCCGTTCATGCCCGCACTAATCAGGCGGACGTTGCCTATGGCGGATGGCCGCGGCCGCGGAGGAGGGCCAGGAGGCTTGGGACCTGGAGGAGGACTTGGTGGCTCCGGTGGTCCCGGTGGCCCTGGCGGAGGTGGTGCCGGCGGCGGGTCAGGCGGTGGATCCGCCACAGCGGTTCGTGTAGTGGCAGTTTGGAAATTTTGCTTCTTAGTTCGGGTAGCCAACTGATGTTGGTACTCGGTGTCCTCCTCGCTGTCATCGCCTAGAATGTCGGCCAAATCATGTAGGTTGAGGTTCGTATCAGCTATGTCGCGCTCGATTCTGGCGTTGACGAGCGCGATCAGCTGCTGTCGGCCTTTCAGGAACGAGAGTTTGACCCTCCGCTGTTGTCCGAAGTCGTCTATGGAGTTAGGTTGAATCTCGTCGTGAGCCGGCGGTTCCAAGCGGTAGATGAAGTTGTGGGTCTTGTCATCGTGGGGGCTTACGACGACGGCATACGGCGGGCAATACCGTGGCGTCCGTATGTGAAATGGGTTCTTGGAGACTTCACGGGAGTCCGTGATGAACATACCGTTCCGGTTCACATAGGCGGTGCGGGATGGCCCACCGCCCAAGTCTATCCGGGTGGCGATTTCACCCTCGATAGGGTCAGGCAGGGTTATGGTCTCCAGAACATCTTTGCCCCGTATGACCTTGTAGTAGCAGTGGGCGCGAGAGAACGTGTCTTCGTAATCTGTTCCATGGTCGTGTTGCGCGAAGATGTTTTTCAGCGTGTTGCGGTCGACCCTTGTTTCGTTACCCCCTGCGTCGATGACGGTGACGACGAGCTTGCCATGATGGATGGCGTAGAAGAAGTTTGCGGCGGTGGATTTGGCAATCTCTTGAGGCCAGTCATCGTTTCGGGGCTCGAATCCCACCACTGTAATCGTTGTTCCGTTGGGCGGCGTATTGGGCAAGCCGGGTTCAGTCTTCATACGAAAGATTTCTGGAACCGCTGAGCCCTCTATGGGGCTGCGGTCTTCATGCCGGTAGAAGCCGATATGCTGGCGCATCTCGCCGCCTATGGTGTGGGCTGTCAGCATACTTTTGCCCATCCATTTCTCCACTCGGTGGCGTTTGCGTCCAGCCCCGTTCTGATAGCAGGTGTAGTAGAACGCGGTTTTGGCAGCGCTAACGTTGAAAACGGCGTTTTTGCCCACCCCGTTGCCACCGCCTGGCGCGGGCCCGTCTTTCCTGATCGCTCCAGCCTTAATTAACAGTGCATCCCATTTGTCCCCGGATAGCCCTGTAGTATTGCGGTCGGTAATGTTAAGGCATCGGATGGTGGGCTGGCCCAATAGCTCGTAGGCTTTCTGATACTGGTCAGCTAGCTTAGGTTGATTTTCCTCGGTAGCTGCGAACCACGCGGCTTCGGTGTGGGCCCGCAGTTGTTCGGCGCCGAATAACGTCGAAGGGTATTCGGCTTCGGCAAAGGTCACCTCCACTGATCCAGCGTTATGGTCATGAGCGTCGGTGGAGTTCTGCAAGATTTCCCTGACGAACTTGTCGAGGGGCGACTCACGGAAGTTGGTGGTCGCTGAATCTTGGATGGTCTCTACGCCGCCCCCAGTGGGCGGGAAATGCCAGCATGGATTTCGCTCGTCGTGCGACGGTTGGTCAGGGTTCATCTCGGCTCCGACTCAGTGATGAATTCTGCTGGTACCCTCGGACCCTGAGGGTATTTTAGCCTATGGCGGTGAGTACGAAGGATCGTTTCTCCTTGGCCGTGAACTGGAATGCCGGGGCACGTGCCCAAGCACTGTCTTCGTGTCCTACGTGCCTTATCAGGGCGGGCCGATTATAGGCAACAGGTTTACCGAGGTCAATCGGTGCCTCGGTTTTGAGGGTTAGCGGTCAGCCTTATAGGGGAAATGTTCAGAACGGAAAGGGCGGTTTCGCAGTCAGCTCCATCACGGTTCGCGGAGCGTTCATCCGCCGCGCAACCGCTGGTTCCCCGCTTCTAGCTCGCGGATACGGGCCTCCACGCTGTCGGCGCAAACTTCGGCTTGGACACGGGCCTCTCCCTCTTGGCGGGCGCGAACCTCCGCGCTATTGGCTTGGTTCCGCTCGGAGTCGCGCGCGGGTGCGCTGGTCGTCGCAAGTCAGAATATGGCAGCCCGTCGCCGGGTCGCGCAAGCGTAGTTGGCTCTGCTCCTACTAGAGGCGTAGGTTCTGGGCTTTGTCGCGAATTCGTTGGACGGGCGGATTATATGCCAACCGCCACAAGGCCGCTATACCTTCCGGGGAATCGAGGAAGGCCCTCACAGTTGCTGCTAACCTTTCGTCCTGCCCTGTGCCGCCAGCCTGCCGTGCTGTGGGCAGAAACAGCACTCTCGCCCTCCAGCGGGCTCCGCCCTCGGCAGCCGAATGTACATGTGCCTCATGCGCTGGTAGTCGTCGGCCTTGAGGCGCGCAAGCGCCGTCAGCAGCCACGCCAGCATGGACATGTTGACGTGCAGACTGATCTTGCCCATGCGCAGAAGCTGATGACTGTCAAGCAGCCGGGACCGCTTGGCACTGCTGAACCAGCGCTCAATGGAGCCGCGCTTGTTGTAGATCTTCCGCCACAGCTTGCTGAACCGCGGCACTATGCCTATGATCCGCAGCAACCTGCCCTCGGGCTTCTCCGAGTATTCCGAATCGCAGTGGCGCGACCAGTTCACCTTTTTCTTCAGTCGGCAGCCTTTTGGCGGGCAACGGAAGTGGTGAGCGCCGTCCGGGTCCATGCCCAGCCAGCTCATCGGTTTCCCGCCCAAGCACAACGGCCGTCCGTCCTTGGTGTACGTGCCGTCGAACAGCCGCTTGCCGGTTTTCGGGTCCTTTCGAGGCCGACGCACCGCGATGATGGGGATGATGCCCCGCCCTTTCGTGTGCTCGAAGTTCGGCAGGGAGTCATAGCCCTTGTCCGCCAGCAGGAACCTGGGCTTGAGCCAGGGATGGCGCTTCAGCGTGGCGTCCAAGTCTTCGGCGAAATAAGTGGTCTCGTTCTCGTTGGCCGGCCGGAGGACGATGTGCAGGGGTATCCCGTAGACGGCGTCGGACACCACGTGGGCTTTACATCCGAAAGAACAGTTCCTTGGCGTCCTCCCCGTCGTCAGCCGTAGCGGTCCCCGCCCTTCCCTTGGGCGTGCGGTAGCCCATCATGGCATGGGGGTCGGCGCAGGGCTTGTTGCTGTGCCTGCTGCACTTATCCCGGTCCGGGTTATCACAATGCCTCTTGTGCTTCTCGGTGCAGTCTTCCTTGTCCGGGGCGTTGCAGTGTTGCGGGCGGTGCTTGACCCACGCCTTTATGTCGGTGGCGTCGATAGCTAGGTATTCGCCCAGTCGCGGGGTCCTCTTCGGGGTGATCCCGGCCTTTTTCAGGCGCCTGATTTCGCGGGCGAGGTCCCGCAGCGAGAGGTCGTAGATCTCGGCCAGCAGGTGGAGATACGCAGCGAGCTTTTTCTTGAACCGGGAATATGCGTATTCGGTGGGGACTTCGTTGATCTCGCACAACGCCAAGATTTTCGGGCTGGCGTTCAGGCGGTTCAGCAGGTGGTTGTTGCAACGCTCGTTCAGGAGGAACTGGAGCAGGAAGACGCGGAGCTGGTCCACTGCCGTATAGCCCTTGCGTCCGTGACGCTCGTGGCTTTTCTCCAGCTCGTAGACGAGCTCGTCCGAGTGCCGCATGAACAGCTTGAGGACGAGTTCATGGAACTCGTAGCCGCTCTTGGGGATTGAACAGAAGTATTCTGTTGTATTATTATTCCGCGTATCCACGAGGGAGTACCGGTCCCTTGTGGTGTCTGGAGCCGCTGGAGGTGCCAACTCTGGCGGCTCTTTATTCAGCAGGACTATTATACCATTCTGGTACTTGAATTGACACTGTAAAGTGTCATCAATTTCGAATCCTGCCGTGTTTCGTAGACTGAATCTGGGTTCGTCGAGGGACTTGTTATTGGGTTCGTAAAGTGGTAGTTGAGTGGCGTGTTTATTTCTATAAATGAAAAGCCCAGCACCGTCCGTAAAGTCTTACCATGCGGTTGGACCGTTTACGGACTTGCTGAGCTGCTATCTAGTTGGACGGACTGACGAAAGCATTCTGTTAAGCGGCCGGGAGTTGATTGTGACCTGCTTCGTCCAACTAAGCGGGCTGCCTACGCCGGTAGAACTCTACTCTACCACGGTTCTGGGTGGTTGGCTACCTTCCGTAGCGGGGGGTTCCGGAGTGCCGACGGGGCGCCTGGTGGTTCCGGCGCGGAGCGCGGCTCGCGTGTCGTCAGCGGCGGAGTGGATGGCCCCTGTGCGGCAGCTTTGGCAAATTACGGATTTCGGATTTTCGTGATCGCGCGGATCCGGGCCTCTCAGGGGGTGCTGGAGAGGGTTACGCAGCCGTTTCGGGCCGGAATTTTTAATTTCGCAATCGTCTCCAAAATCCCCTCCCCCTCAGGGGGAGGGTTAGGGTGGGGGTGAAATCCCGCGCATCAGACACCGTATGCAACTGAGTCAACAGCCATTCACGGTTTCCGCCGTTCCCGTAGGGGCGCCCCTTGTGGGCGCCCTGTCTCCAGGGGCAGCCCAATTGTGGATGAATTCCGGCGGCGCGGGCGCCCACAAGGGGCGCCCCTACACCAACTGCGCAAGTCCTGGATGATTCAGACAAAATCGGGGGCCGGCCAGCATTGCGGTTGCCCCGGCCCGCGCCGCAAATTGCGTCGGCTGGGGTATTGCCACAGCCCGCCCGATGTTTGCTATAATGGTGACTGCGCCCAGCGGCGGGCAACGCCCCGGCGGCGCAGCGAGCGGAAGTGGCTCAGTGGTAGAGCACCTCCTTGCCAAGGAGGGGGTCGCGAGTTCAAATCTCGTCTTCCGCTCCATTTCTTTGTCCCGTATCCGGGCCAGCCTGAAAATCCCGCGATTGGCGGCAGTTTGACGACATTACCGAGCGGGAGGTCCCAACATGGCGCCTTCAACCCGTCAGAAGGCCACTCCCCCGCCATCAAGCACAGCCGCCAGCGACGCCAACAGAATTCTGTACAGCGACGACTGCCTCAACGTCCTTAATGACGAACTGGCCCTGCCGACTGGTTGCGCCGATCTCATCTACCTTGACCCGCCTTTCAATTCTAAGAGCATCTACAATTTGCCGTTCGCGGGAAAGGACAAAGACGCCCGCCCGGTCGAGGCTTTCAACGACACATGGTCTTGGGGCACGCGAGAAGATGTGTTGCTCGAGGAATTGTCGTCTGGCCCGCAGACGAAAATTCTAGCGGACATAGTCAGCCTCGCCCAGCGTGTGGACGCTCAAAGTCGAACAGGGATTGGAGTCGCCCCGTACCTGATAAACATGGCAGTTCGTCTAATGGCTATGCGCCGGGTTCTCTCGCCAACAGGTTCCATCTACCTGCACTGCGACGACACGGCCAGCCATTATCTCAAGCTGGTGATGGACGCCATTTTCGGGCAAGAGAATTACCGCACGGAGATTATCTGGAAGCGCACCAGCGCCCACAGCGACACCAAGCAGGGACGGAAACAGCACGGGCGGATTCACGATGTTCTGCTCTTCTATACCAAGGGCGACGAATGGACGTGGCAACCCGTCTATATGCCCTACGACAAGGAGTACGTGGAGAACTTCTACAAGCACGTCGAGCCGGGGACAAACCGGCGGTACAGGCTGGGCGATCTGACCGGCCCCTATGGAGCGGCGAAGGGCAACCCTCGGTATGAAGTCATGGGAGTGACCCGTTACTGGCGGTACAGCCAAGAGAATATGCAGGCGTTAATCGACGCGGGGCGGGTGGTGCAGACCAAGCCTGGCGCAGTGCCCGCCTACAAACGCTATCTGGACGAAATGCCCGGTGTTCCATTGCAGGACATCTGGACGGACATAGGGCCTATCCCGTCGCAAGCTAGGGAACGGCTCGGCTATCCCACGCAGAAGCCGTTGGCCCTGCTGGAGCGCATCATTAAAGCCAGTTGCCCACCCGGCGGGTTGGTCCTCGACCCGTTTTGTGGCTGCGGGACGGCAGTGCATGCTGCAGAAACACTTGGGCGACGGTGGATAGGGATTGATGTTTCCGCCTTCTCCGTCGGATTGATGCGGGGCAGGATGCTACGCAACTTCCCGTCCTTGACCACCGATGACGTGCTGGTGCGGGGTGTGCCTGTAAGTGTGAGCGAAGCCGAGGCGTTGGCCGCTCGGGACAAGTTTGAGTTCGAAAAGTGGGTATGCGGTGCAATCGGGGCCGAAGGAATGTTCCACGATCCTGGCACTCCTGGGGCCGACGGCGGTGTGGACGGGGTGCTAAAGTTCTTCCCGTTCAGGATGGGCAAGAGGCCAAAGCCTGAATTCGCTATCGTGCAAGTCAAGGGCGGCGGCGTGACCGCCGACTCCGTGAGGGCGCTCAAGGCCACAGTTGACCGTTTCGGTGCCACGGCTGGTGTTATGGTCTGCTTCAACAGGTATATGCGGACTGTGGAGAATCAGCGGGCGCGGGACACGTTCAGTGATGACAGCGGCGCCTACCCCGTGATTCAGGGTTTGAGTGTTGAAGACCTGCTGGCCAACAAACGGCCCGACCTGCCGCTGTACGGGTATAATCCAAAGGGCGGCATGGTGAGTAGCCAGACCGAGTTGATTGCCCGATAGGATGAACATCATAACTTTCGGTTGAGGAGGAATCATGGGAATCACGGAAATTGCGATTCAGGTTTTTGGTTGGGGTATCGGAATCGGAGGCGTCGTCGTCATCGTTGCGGGGATTTTGAGCACGTTGCCGGGCCGCGGATCATCTCGATAACCTACAACCGCATCAAAGGCGACCGCCCCCAGGAATACCTGATGGCAAGGCTGGCGGAGCTTGGGATGTAGAGGGAAGAATGAGTAAGAAAAAAATTACCCACTATGACATCCGCTTTCGTACCGTCGCCAGGTACTCGGCCAACGGCGAGCTTATAGCGCCGGCAGGAGAGTGGGTCACAATCGAGGGAATTGAGGGAACGAGCGCAGTTATCGAGGGCGTGGAAAACGGGATAACCTATGAAATTCAAGTCCGGGCTGTGAATGCGGATGGCGCTCGCCCGTGGTCTAATGCCGCGATGGCGACCCCATCGGCTGCGGCGGCGGGATGAATGGAGACATCAATGGTCGAGATAACTGAGCGGGAATTTACCGATAGCGACGGCAGGATTAGGTGGGTGAAGTGGATGGTAGATGCCCATATTCGAATCGAATTCAGCGACGGTACGGAACAGGAATTTTTCGGCTGCGAAGTAGCAGAGGGATTGTTTTCGCTTGCGCCTGGAGTTCGTGAATGGCTGGTGTTCGGTGTTCCTCCTACTACGTCGGTAGTATCCGCACAAATGGAAGGAGTCATCAACTCCATAGTAGTGTTGGATCAAGATTATGAACCCCTTTTGAGGTTGGAGCGCGTAGTTGCGGACCCTGCGCTATCAGATGACGCCGCCGACTGTCTCGGGGGGATAGAAGTGCCGTTAAGACAAGATACCTCGGGTTGCTGAAGGAGTCCGATTCTTTGTAGCTCCTAGCCCCACGAAATGTCTCATCCGCCAACGCAGCCCGGCGGTTGGAGATTTCACCCCCACCCTAACCCTCCCCCTAAGGGGGAGGGGATGGTTCTCGGTTGCGTAGCTCATGTGGAGATTTCACCCTCCCCCTTAGGGGGAGGGGATTTTGTTGTCGCCGCTTTCGGCTGCGTGTCTCCTGGCCTGATTCGGGCGGCGGCATTTCGCATTCGGCCTTCTGCGGTTAAACTGGCAGGCAAAGCCGTGGTTGTGAACCGAGGAGGTCACTGATGAAATCACTGGGACGGGTCGCCATAGTCACTGGCGCGGGTTCGGGCGTGGGCCGGGCGTCGGCGCTGGCCCTGCTGCGCGACGGCTACTCGGTGGCGCTGGCCGGGCGCAGGATCGCGACGCTGGAGGCAAGCCTGGAGGCGGCCGGGGCCGAGTCCGAGGAACACCGCAATCGCGCCATCGCGGTGGCTACCGACGTCGGCAGGCCGGAGTCGGTGACCGAGCTGTTCGCCCGCACCCGCAACGCCTTTGGCGGGCGGCTGGACGTGCTGTTCAACAACGCTGGCAGCTCGTCGCCGCCAGTGAACATGGAGGAACTGACCTTCGAGCAGTGGATGACCGTGGTCAACGCCAACCTGACCGGCACGTTCCTTTGCACGCAGGAGGCCATCAGGATTATGAAAGGCCAGGACCCCATGGGCGGGCGCATCATCAACAACGGCTCCATTTCCGCCTACGTGCCCCGCCCCAACAGCGCGCCCTACACCGCCACCAAGCACGGCGTGATGGGGCTGACCAAGGCCACGTCGCTGGACGGGCGCAAGTACAACATCGCGTGCAGCCAGATCGACATCGGCAACGCGGCCACCGACATGACCGCCCCCATGGAGCGCGGCATCCTCCAGCCCACCGGCGAGGTCACGCCCGAGCCGCGGTTCAACGTGCAGCACGTGGCCGAGCAGGTGCTCTACATCGCCAACCTGCCCCTCGACACCAACGTGCAGTTCATGACCATCATGGCCACCAAGATGCCCTACATAGGCCGGGGGTGACCCCGTTCGGTGACTACCCCCAAAGTCCCCTCTCCCTTGAGGGAGAGGGCCAGGGCGGGGGTGACGCCCCGTTCGGTGACTACCCCCGAAGTCCCCTCTCCCTTGAGGGAGAGGGTTAGGGTGAGGGTGAATAGGTTGCTACGAGAATCCGTTAATGTGCGCCCTACCTGTTTTGAGACCGTCTCCGGCAGTCTCCTGGAGTGAGAGAACATGACCCTAATAGAAGCAGGCGATTTCAGGTTTGAGGTTGACCCTGGCTGGGGCCGTCTGCCCGACGGCATGAGCGCCGGCGTCGTGACCGGCGTCGTGGTGGACTCCCAGGACCGGGTCTATCTCTGCCAGCAGCAACAGGACCCGCCCGTGCTGGTGTTCGACCGGGACGGCAATTACCTGGACTCCTGGGGAACCGGCTACGTGGTGGAGCCGCACACCATGTACATCTCGCCCGACGACGTGATTTACCTGGCCGACCGGGGCGCCCACGTTGCCATGAAACTGTCGGTGAGCGGCGAGGTGTTGCTGGAAGTCGGCAACCGGGGGCAGCCCTCGGACACGGGATGTTTCGAGGACGAGGGCATCGTGCTGCGGGCGGGCGGGCCGTTCAACCGTCCCACCCGGCTGTCGCCATCGCCGTCCGGCGACCTGTACGCCTCCGACGGCTACCGCAACTGCCGCGTGCATCGCTTTGACGCCGACGGGCAACTCATCGCGTCGTGGGGACGGCCCGGCGGCGACGGCCCGGGCGCGTTCTACTCGCCCCACTGCCTGTGGGTGAGCGGCGACGGGCTGGTCTACGTCTGCGACCGCAACAACAACCGCATCCAGGTGTTCGATCCCGAGGGTGAGTTCGTCGCCCAGTGGAGCAACGTGCAGCTCCCCACTGACATTCACATCGGGCGCGACGGCCTTTTCTACCTGGCTGAGCGGGAGAGCGGCGACGCCGTCGAGAACCTGCTGACCGTCCGCGATGTACACGGCGCAGTGCTGGCGAGCTGGAGGACGCCGCGCAGCCACCAGGTCTGGCCCGACGCCCACGGCGACATCTACCTGGTCAGCGGCACCGGAACGGACGCCGCCAAGGGCCTGGCAACCAGGTACGTGAAAGTCCGCTAGAAACCACAAATCCCCTCTCCCTCCGGGAGAGGGTTAGGGTGAGGGCGAAACCCCGGATTAGTTCCCTCCCCCGCCGGGAGAGGGTTAGGGTGAGGGCGAAATCCCGGATTAGTTCCCTCCCCCTCAGGGGGAGGGTTAGGGTGGGGGTGAAATCGCCGCGGCAGTCATCTCAATCGCAGTTGTATCGCCGCCGTCTTACAAGGGCAACCACAAGGGTTGCCCCTACCGCAAACCGTCCCGTATCTCCGTAGGGGCGCCCCTTGTGGGCGCCCCAATCCCCAACAGGTCACGCGGCTCTGATTGGGACGGGCCACTGTACTATAATGAGCGGTAGTGGAAATAAACTCCCCCGGAGGAAGAAATGGTTGAACAACTGGCCCGCCCCAAGGACCAGGTAGAGGTCTACTGGTTCTCCGAGCAACCCCAGGGCTACGTCAACGAGGCCCAGCTTGAGCAGTTCGACTCGGGACGCCTGGGATTCCCCAACACGTTCTTCGACCCGGACAAGGCCCACGTCCTGTACAACGAGTATCACGACCAGTACGCGCTGGCCGACGAGGTGGGGTTCGACGGCATCATGACCAACGAGCACCACGCCGCTTACTGGTGCGGCAAGCCCGCCGTCAACCTTGACGCCGCCGTTATCGCCAAGGTGACCAGGCAGGCCAAGATTGCCATCCTGGGCAACGTCATCGCCGTCAACGATCCCATCCGCATGGCCGAAGAGATCGCCATGCTGGACTGCTACTCCGGCGGCAGGATCATCTCCGGCTTCGTGCGCGGCGGCGCAGTGGAGACGCTCCAGGCGGGCATCGACCCCACGCAGAACCGGGAGCGGTTCGAGGAGGCCCACGACCTGATCGTCAAGTGCTGGACGGAGCCGGGCCCGTTCCGCTACGAGGGCAAGCACTACCAGTACCGCGCGGTCAATCCCTGGGTGCTGCCCATGCAGAAGCCGCGGCCCGACATCTGGTTCCCCGGCACCGGCAGCCCGGAGAGCGTGGTCTGGGCGGCCAAGCACGGCCACCCGTACATGAACCTGGGCGCGGTGATGGAGACCACCGAGTGGCTCAAGAACATCTACATCGACACCGCCCTGGAGGCCGGATTCCAGCCCGGGCCGGAGCATTTCGGCTACCTGCTCAAGGTATTCGTCGCCGATTCCGACGAGAAGGCCGATGAGATTGGCCGCAATTTCGTGTGGACTGAGGGACACCGCCAGCGCGGCCCCCGCGAGCACGTTGACCCGCCCGGCTACCAGTCCCGCCAGGCCCTGCAAATCAAGCGCAGCCGGCCATCCGGCGCATTCGCAGGCAACGCCGGAGACCCCCAGTCCTACGACCTCCAGAAACACCACCGCACCATCATCGTAGGCACCCCCGACACGGTGATCGAGCAACTGACCTGGGTGGTGGAAAAGCTCAACCCCGGCTACCTGCTCATCTACGGCAACGAAGGCCCCATGCCCCACGAGGACTGCATGCGCTCCATCGACCTGCTAGGCAAAGAGGTAATCCCCGCGCTGAAAGAAATCCAACTCCAACCCTACGAGGCCGCCTAGCTCAGAAACCCACGCAAAATCCCCTCTCCCCAGAAATATCCCCTCTCCCTCCGGGAGAGGGTTAGGGTGAGGGCGTACCCCCGCTGTCTAAAAGGGTGTTTCCAAAGCCCAACCGTTCATCCTGAGCTTGTCGAAGGACGGACGGTTGGGTTGTGCGACAGATTGCCGAAAGCAAGCGAAACCCGTTCATCCTGAGCTTGTCGAAGGATGAACGGGTTTCGCCAATAAAGGGTGCTGATTCGCGCGAATTCACCCCCACCCCAACCCTCCCCCTGAGGGGGAGGGAGAGTTAGGTGCTTTCAGCTTGAGTCGCGCACCGTAAGCTGCGACAACAGCCGGCGCGACGACTCGGCAACCTCCGCCACTGCCGCATCGAACGCCTCGGCGTTGGCGCGCGACGGCTGGCGGTAGCCGCTTATCTTGCGGACGAATTGCAGCGCCGCCGCCTCGATCTCGGCGTCGGTGGCGGGCGTCTCCGGGTTTCGCAGAACCTTGATGCTGCGGCACATCACCGGCCCCCCCGTCCGGCAGTCCGCGGGACGGGGCGGTACTTGTCGCCCTCCTCCCGGCTGATGCGGCCCGAGGCCATCAGCCACATGCGGGCGATCTCCGGCCCCATGAACTTGAAACGGCGCTTGAGTTCCTGGGCCAGCGGCGGGTAGTCGTGGCCCTCCAGCGTGTCGTAGAACCAGCGGCAGAACCCGCCATGCTCGTCCCGGATGGCCTGGACCCGGCGGGCATTCTCAATGACGCCCTCGATTTTCAGCCGGTTGCGGACGATACCGCCGTCCTGCCGCAGCCGCTCCACGTCGTCCGGCCCCATGGCCGCCACGGCGTCGATCTGCCAGCCCGCGAATGCGTTGCGGAAGGCGTCACGCTTGTCCAGTATCATCCTCCAGGTCAACCCGGCTTGGAACACCTGGAGACTCATCACCTCGAACAGCGCGTCATCGTCCGTGGCCCGGCGGCCCCAGATTTCGTTGACGTACCAGTCCCGCAACGGGTCCGGCGGCGCATCCGGGTCGGGTACGGATTCGTGGGGCATGCGACCTCCGGGCTGACTTGTCTTGTGTAGGGGCGCCCCTTGTGGGCGTCCCAGTCGATTAAACCGATACCACCAGGCGGGCGCCCACAAGGGGCGCCCCTACATTACTCCCTGCGTTTAATAAATCTGCTAGCGCGGAATGATGGGCAGCGTCACATGGGACGGGTGGGCCGCGTCGTGCAGGATGGTCTGGATGGCGGGCTTGAGTTCGGTGTCGGCTGCGATCACGCCGCCGGTGTTGGTGTTGCGGTCAAAGCGCGGGAAGTTGCTGCTGGAAATCTCCAGCCTAATCTGGTGCCCCGCCTTGAACACGTTGCTGGTGGCCCACAGGTCGATGGTGTAGCAGTAGGCGCGGCCCGGCTCCACCAGCGACGGGCTGGACATGGACTCGCGGTAGCGGGCGCGGATGACGCCGTCGGTCAGGTTGCGGGCGCAGCCGTCCTCGCACACGTCCACCAGCTTGGCCGTAAAGTCGGTGTCGCTGGCCGAGGTCGCCGCCCACAGCGTCACCGTTATCGGCCCGGTGACCTCCATGTCGCGCTCCAGCACCGGCGTGGAGTACACCAGCACGTCGGGGCGCGCCTCGATCTCGTTCTGGTCGAAAGCCCCGTTGGCCGCGAAGTATGGGTTGCAGCACAGTTGTCCGCCCCGCGTCGGCACCGGGTTCGCCGGGTTGTACAGGAACACGTCGGGCGATTCGTCCGACGGCGCCTCCGGGCTGAGCTCGCCGTCGCCGTGCAGCGTGTTGGCGTTGCCGCCGCTGTGCAGGTAGTAGTTGGTGTTCTGCGCCCGGGCCAGCGGCCACTCGTTCTCGTCGCGCCACACGTCATCGCCCATCACGAATATCTTGACCGGCGGCTCGTCCAGCAGCCCGGTATCCTCGCCCTTGAGCCACTGGCTGAACCAGCGCAGGTGTATCTCGTCCAGGCCCAGGGCCATGGCGTCGGCGGCCACGCCGAAGTAGTGGCTGCCCGCCATGCTCCCGCCGCGCGAGCCGTGCTGCCACGGGCCGATGACCAGCTTCTGCCCGCGGCGCGAGTCCTCGGTTGCGCCGTGCTTCTGCATGCCCAGAAAGTTGCGGATGGTGCCGCCGAGGAAAATGTCGTACCAGCCGCCGATGTTCAGGGCTGGCACGTTGATGTTGGAGTGCTGCTCCTCGATGCACAGCTTTTTCCAGTAGTCGTCGAACGTGGGATGTTCCAGCCAGTCGAAATAGTAGTCGGCTAGTCCGCCGTCCAGATGCGGGAATTCCTTGAGCGGCAGATGCTTGAACGACTCGGTCATCCCGTCGACGGCCTTGAGCAGCTCTCCCTGCCGGGCCTGGGGAATGCTCCGGGCGCCGGAATGGGTCTTGAAATTGGCCAGGGTAAGCTGCAACATTGTCCAGGACATGTTGAACCCCAGCTCAAATGCCCCGCCCTGGTAGGTCCAGCCGTCGTGGTAGTTGGACGCGGTGACGTTGGGCGCGATGGCGGCCAGGTGCGGCGGTACGCTGGTGGCCGCCAGCCACTGCGTCGCGCCCACGTAAGACGCGCCGACCATGCCGATCTTGCCGCTGGACCAGGGCTGCGAGGCGGCCCACTCCACGGTGTCGTAGCCGTCGTTGATGTCGTCGGCAAAGCAGTAGAATTCGCCGCCCGAGGTGTAGCGCCCGCGAGTGTCCTGGATGACCAGCGCGAACCCGGCCTTGGCCGCTTTCATCGGGTCCATCATCTGGGACGCCAGCGCCGCGGTCTTGTCGTAGGGCGTCCGTTGCAGGATGGTCGGGAACGGGCCGGGGCCGTCGGGCCGGTAAACGTCGGCGTAGAGCGTGGTGCCGTCGCGCATCACGGCGGGCAGGTTGGTCTCCACCTTCAGCGAAACCGAGTCTGGCATGTCTCACCCTCCTTTTGGAGTTAACCTAATTTGTCTGAAATTGGGTATCGTTCTTTCGGCGAATAGGTATATCTGGCGATACAGTCCGTTGGCGTCGGGGGTTGGAAATCCCATTGGGTCACACAAAGTCAAAGGCTAGTTGTTTGCTTCCAGTGATAGGGGCAGGTTTCCTTCGTAACCGTCGATAGGTTCGTTGTACGCGAGTCAGATGCCGGTAATTGACACAAGCATCGTTCCCGCAACGGCTGTGCAATTGCTTGTTTCGAGGAACGGGGCCGACTTTAAGCTGGTATATGAAATGGCGAGGGTTGACTGTTTTTCCTTGCTCGGAATCCCTTAACGTCATGCTTTCACCCGGCCAGATCCAGCAAGCATCCGGGCCGCCCGATGTATCAACTTTCTCCCAAAATCTGACTGCGGTAGGGCGCTGGCGCGACGGCCTGAACGGAGCCGCCCGCCGCGAGTTTTCCTCCACCGACACTGGTTCCAGGTGGTCAGGGTTGCAACACGACTTTTCTCGGCATTTGTGGTCTATCGTGTGACCGTCTGGTACGGGCCGCCCATTAGCTAATTCCCACGCCAAACGGTGTACCCGTTTCGTGCTGTACATCCCGTAGCCCGCAACGTCTATTGTCCGGCCTCGCCAAGGCCAGCAAGAGTTTGGCCCGCCGGATTGATCAACCTTGGCCCAAAATTTCTTGTCGCGCGACGGTTTTCCTTCCTTGCCTCGCCTCAGTATCATAATATAGCGCAGAGTGCGGCAAATCTTGCAAGACCTTAACCCGTTGGGCGTGAAATAGCTGTTCTTCTCGCTGAGCGGATGACCCCGCTGGCAATAGTGTTTCTGCCGCCGCGCCCGCCGCGTGTTCTCCACGGCAGTTACCGCTTCCAAGTGGGCAGGGTTGCAGCAAGCCTTGTCTCCACAACGGAAATGGTCAATCACGTACCCTTCCGGTATCGGGCCAATCTCCAGTTCGTAGGCAACCCTGTGCGCCTGTGTCCTTTTCTTGCTAATCTTATTATTGAATATGTCGAATAACCCATATCCGCCATGGTCACTCATGCCCGTCCATATCCAGCAGGCTTCCGGCCCTCCCGTCCGGTCTGCCTTCCGCCAAAACCGGCGCTCAAACTTTCCGTCCACCACCCGGCCGCCAATCACCCGGGGGCGGTCTCCCCAGAGTTCTGGATATACCGGCTCCCGGTCTGGCAAAGTAACTTCGGGTTCAGGAATAGGGCTATCCTGTTCGTCCAGTTGTCGGGCTACCCAACGCTCATAATTTTCTATCCGGCAGGTTACGCAGTTCCTCTTCCCGCCCGAATAATGGCTGTTCTCTTCAGTGAAGGGATGGCCATTCTTGCAATGTGTTAACTGGTGGTGTTTCCTACTTCGACTGCTACTTTCCGGTTTGGACAAGGCAACCAGATGAGCGGGATTCACGCAAGCGGGGTTGCAATCTCTGCCAGTCCTTATTTCTGCCTCCGCCGGTATATCACCATATTCCCACTGGTACGCTACGCGGCGAGCCGACGGAGACCTCCCATTGAAATTGAAGATTCCTGTCCCATATCCGTTCTTGGCAGCCAGCCAGGGCCAGCAGGCATCCGAACCTCCCGTCTGGTCAACTTTTCCCCAAAACCTCTCTTCTATAGCCTTATATGTCTTGCGAAAGCGGCTGCTTTCGGACTTAGATAGCGAGACAAGATGGGCCGGATTCACGCAAGCAGACTTGCAGTCCCGACCGGCCCTTATATCATACCCCGCCTGTATCGGTCCGTACTCCCATTCGTAGGCCAAGCGGTGAGCGTAAACATATTCCCCGTTGAGACTGAACGTCCCGGGCCCCGATTTACGATTTTCTGCCAGCCAAGTCCAGCAGGCATCCGGGCCTCCCGTTCGGTCGACCTTTTCCCAAAACCTCTCCTCAGGGGATTTCGATGTCTTGTTTCGACGGTTTCTTTCCGATTTAGGCAATGCGACAAGGTGGGCTGGGTTCACGCAAGCGAACTCACAGTCTCGACCAGCCCATATCTCCAACCCTGCCTGTATCGGCCCAAATTCCCACTCGTAGGCCAAACGGCGAGGGTGCGCAGTTTTCCCGTCGAGTTTGAACATACCGGGCCCATACTCACTCTTACCCGCCAGCCAAGGCCAGCAGGCATCAGGGCCTCCTGTCCAGTCAACCTTTTCCCAAAACCGTTCTTTCGGACTCTTCAATTTCGTCATGGTCGATATATTAACCCACAGCCAACGCCGCGATCTGGCCTCCAAAAGCTGCGGCCCCACCTCTAGCTGAACTTAGGCATCACCGTCTCGGCGAACAGGTCCATCTGGCGGTAGAGGCCGTCGGCGTCGGGGGACAGGAAGCCGAGGTTGACGTGCTCCACTCCCGCCTCGATCTTGGCCTCCATCTCGCGGGCGCAGTCATCCGGCGTGCCAGCGACGCACAGGGCCCTGGCGATGTCCTCGGCGCTGCGTTCCGGCGTGACGTAGCGCTCGCCCACGTTGCGCACCGCCAGCTCCATGGCCTCGCCGCCGTTGACCGAGATGGCCGTGGGCTGGTTCAGCCCCCAGTGGAACCCGTCCAGCTCGCGGCCCGCCTCAGCCGCGAACTGCCGCACCATGTCGTTGCTCCACTTGATGCGCCGGTTGGTGAACAGGTAGGGATACCAGCCCTCGCCTTTCAGTGCGGCGCGGCGCATGGCCGCCTCGCTGCGCCCGGAGACCCAGATGGGCGGATACGGCTTCTGCAACGGCTGCGGCAGCAGAGTCACGTCGTCGAACTCAAAGAACTGCCCCCTGTGGGAGACATGCTCCTCCGTCCAGAGGCGTTTCATCACGTCCAGCATCTCGTCGGTGCGCCGCCCCCTGGTGCGGGTGGAGATGCCCAGCGCGTCGAACTCGACGTGCGTCCCGCGCTGGCCGCTGATGCCGATGCCAAAGTCCAGCCGCCCGCCCGACACCTGGTCGACGCTGGCCACCATCTTGGCCAGCATCACCGGATGGTACAGCGGCACGATTACGATGCCGGTCATGATGCGGATGTATTCCGTCGCTCCGGCGGCGGCCGCCATGGCTGGCAGGTTCAGCACCGTGGGCCGCGGCGGGTTGCCGTCCATGACGTGCTCGCCCATGGTAATCCGCTGGAACCCCAGCTCCTCGGCGCGGCGGGCAAAGGCGGGCACGTCCCAGTAGTCTTCCACGCTCAGGCTGCAACCGAAAGTTATCTTGCCGCCGCTCATGCCGGTTCTCCTTACATTTCGTCAGACCAATCAGCGTCCCAATTCTACCACCGCAACGGCGGCTGCGATAAAATCTAGAATCATGTTAAAGGCGATGGAAGGCAAGACCTGTCTGGTGACCGGCGCAAGCGACGGCATCGGCTACGTCGCGGCCCGCGAACTGGCGCTCATGGGCGCGAGCGTGATCGCCGTGGGACGCAACGCGCCCAAGACCCACGGCGCAGTTATGCGCATCATCGACGAAACCAGGAACGACGACGTCAGCTATTTCATCGCCGACCTTTCGTCGCAGAGTGACGTCCGCAGGCTGGCCGGGCAGGTCAGGGAGAGGACATCCCGGCTGGACGTCCTGCTGAACAATGCCGGGGCGATTTTTCTTTCCCGGCAGACCAGCATCGACGGGCTGGAGATGACCTTTGCCCTGAATCACATGGGCTATTTCCTGTTGACCAATCAACTGCTTGACCTGCTCAGGGAATCGGCGCCGGCCCGCATCATCAACGTCTCGTCCAGCGCTCACGGCTCGCCGGGCAGGTTCCGGCTGGAAGACCTGCCCAAGCCCGGCAGAAACCGCAACTATCGCGCCTACGGCCGCTCCAAGCTCTGCAACCTCCTGTTCACCTATGAGCTGTCGCGGCGGCTGGCGGGAACCGGCATCACGGTCAACGCCCTGCACCCCGGGCTGGTGCGCACCAACATCGCCAGGAACAACGGCTTTCTGGGCCAGTTGGTCAACTTTTTCATCGGCGCGCGCGGCACTGACGCGGCGCAGGGAGCAAAGACGCTGGTCTACCTGGCCGCATCGAACGAGGTCGAGGAAGTAACGGGAAAGTACTACATGGACTGCCGCCCCGTCCCCTCGTCCAAGCTGAGCTACGACCCCAACCTGGCCGCGGGCCTGTGGGAACTGAGCGAGCGGCTGACGAAATCCAAAGCGCCAATTGACAAATCCCCTCCCCCTCAGGGGGAGGGTTAGGGTGGGGGTGAAATCCCGTGCATCAGATACCTGATCCGGTTGTCCAACTCCTATCCCGCCAACCCTTTAATCCTGATAGGACTTACGCAGTTCAGCTATTCCCTCTCCCTTGAGGGAGAGGGTGAAAATCTCCAACTGCGTAAGTCCTATCCTGAAAATCCTGATTAAGACGAAATGGAGCGTGTCCAATGAAACGAGCGGTTGAGTTTTACAGCGAGGGATTCAAGTTGCAAGGCGACGTTTACACGCCCGACGGCCTGGCCCCCGGCGAACAGCGGGCGGCGGTGCTGCTGTGCCACGGCTACACCGGCGTCAAAGACCTGTACTTGCCCGACAACGCCCGTGTGCTGAACGAGGCCGGCTACGTGGCAATGGCCTTCGACTACAAGGGCTGGGGCCAGAGCGAGGGCGTGTCGCCGCTGCGCCTTGCGCCCCACAGCCGCGTGTCCGACGTGCAGGCGGCCATGACCTTCCTCGGCGAGCAGCCGGAGGTGGACGAGGAGCGCATCGGCATCTACGGCACCAGCTACGGCGGCGCAACCGTCGTCTGGACCGCCGCCATCGACCAGCGCGCCAAGTGCGTGGTCAGCGTGGTGGGCATCGGCAACGGCAAACGCTGGATGAGCCGCGTCCGCCGCATGGACGAGTGGTTCGACCTGCTAGACCGCTCCAAGGCCGACCGAATCCGGCGAGCGATGACCGGCAAGTCGGACATGGTGGAGCGCGGCGAGATACTGCTGCCCGACCGCCAGTCGGCCGCCCTGGCCGCGGCGCAGCGCGCCAACAACCCCAACGCCGTCATGACCATCCCCGTCGAGTACATCGACGACACCCTGGGCTTCAACCCGGAGTGGGTGGTGGACAAGATCGCGCCGCGCCCCGTGCTGTTCATCACCAGCGACCAGGACCGCCTAGTGCCGCCCGAGGAATCGGAGCAGCTCTACACCCACGCCGGGGAGCCAAAAAAGCTGGTCACGCTCCAGGGCGTAGGCCACTACGAGGTCTACGAAGAACCCGCCTTCTCCCAAGTAATGCACCACACAATGGCCTGGTACCAGCAGCACATGCCCGCGAGGTGTTAGACTGGGCCTTAAGAATCCCAGAACCTTTCAATTGTCCCCTCTCCCGGAGGGAGAGGGTTAGGGTGAGGGCGTTTGCCCTTTCAGAAGGCAGGAAGAATTAAAAGGCCCTGATAAGAATCCCCTCCCCCTCAGGGGGAGGGTAAGGGTGGGGGTGAAATCTCCAACCGCGCAACACTTTTAAGAGGAAAGGAGGTAATCAGATGTCAAACAAGGGATTCTCGCACATCGGCCTCTCCACCCACGATCTCGACGCCACCATGGACTTTTACGAAAACATCCTCGGATTCCAGGTCGTGCGCTGCGATACCATCAAGATCAGGCAGGGCGGCAACATCCGCCACGCCTTTATCGACGTTGGCCGCGACCAGCTTGTGGCGTTCATGGAGCCCAACAACGTCCCGGGACTGCCCGATGATTTCGACACCGGCATCAACAGGGGACTGGGCATCCCCGGCGTCTTTTACCACTTTGCCTTTGAGGCTGGCAACCTGCACGAACTCAACGCCAAGCGCGAGGAACTGATGGGCAAGGGCGTCAGGGTCACCGACATCGTTGACCACGAGTGGGCCCTGTCCATCTACTTTGAGGACCCCAACGGCATCTCGCTGGAATACTGCTGCCTGACCCGCGACATAGGCACGCTGGACGACATCACGTTCCAGGAACGGTTTGAGCGTTCCATCGAGGTACGCAACGGCCAGCCGGTCTTCGTCCGTGACGTCCAGCCCGACCCGCTGGAGGCCGTCCTCGCCGACGACTAGCCGTTCTCGACGACGCGACAGCCAACATTCCGCCCCGCCCGGCACGTCTGGATTCCCGGCATAATGTAGGGGCGCCCCTTGTGGGCGCCCTGTTTTTTCATTGAATGTTTCTCGCGTTGGGTGAGTGAGAACCTCCCGCAGGGCAACCACAAGGGTTGCCCCTACAAGGTTGTCCTCTACACCCCCACCACCCGCACCCGGTGGTTGTTGCTGTCGGCGATGTAGATGTTGCCCGCGGCGTCCACGTCGCAGCCGTGGGGCCGGTCCATCGCCGCATCCCCGGCAGGCCCGCCATCGCCGCCTCCACCCAGGCGACCGCCCGCGATGGTAGTGACGACGCCCGTGGCCGCGTCGATGCGGCGGATGGCGTGGTTCTCGGTGTCCACCACCAGCAGGTTGCCCGCGTGGTCGCAGCGGATGGCCTTCGGCCCGCCCCACGTTGCCGCGATTGCAGGGCCGCCGTCGCCGGAGTAGCCGAACTCGCCCGTTCCGGCCAGCGTGGACATTATGCCGTTGGCATCCACCTTGCGGATGCCGTTGCCCTCGCGCTCGGCGATGTAGGTGTTGCCCGCGCCGTCCATGCAGACGGCCCGCGCGCCCAAGATGCTGGCCTCCGTAGCGGGCAGGCCGTCGCCGCGGCGCTCCTTTGCGCCGTTGCCCGCGAAGGTGGTGATGATGCCCGATGCCAGGTCGAGGCGGCGGATGCGCTGGTCCTGCACGTCGGCAATCAGCAGTCCGCCCCGTCCGTCGAGGAAACAGTCGTTGGGTTCGCGGAACTTGGCCTTGGTCGCCGCCCTGCCGTCGCCGCCGTAGGCTGGCTCGCCGGTGCCCGCAACGGTGCTGATGACGCCGGTGGCCGCGTCGATCTTGCGTATGACGTAGTTCAGCCGGTCAACGACGTACACGTCGCCGTTGCCGTCCACCTGCAACGAATAGGGCTGGTTGAAAGTGGCCCCGGTCGCCGGGCCGCCGTCGCCGGAGTAGCCCTCAGCGCCCGTGCCTGCGATGGTGGTGATAGCGCCAGTCGTAGAATCGACGCGGCGGATGCAGTGGTTCATGGCCTCGGCGACGTACAGATTGCCCGCGGCGTCGAAGGCGCACATGAACGGCTCGCTCATCAGCGCCGCCGCCGCCGCCCCGCCGTCGCCCGCGTACCCCCGCGCGCCCGTCCCCGCAACGCTGGTGATGATGCCAGGTTGGTAAGTCATTGTGGCTACTCCTCTATGACAAAAAACCAGTTTGTCCTCAACTTGTCTAATAATGAACTAATCGACCAGTTTTGCAAATCGCTATCCTTGCGATAGAACACTGCGAGGCGGGAATTCGGTCAGTTTCTCCTGGTTCTGTGTATCACAAAGGCTAAAAAAGCGCGCCGGTCAGCTCGCGGCGCTTTCCTGAAGCCGCTCAACGCCTGCTCTACTTGACCGACCCACGTGTGTACAGTGGAGCGGTAAAACGTTTCGGCTGGATTGTAGTCGGCGTCGTGGCGCTTTTCCTGCATGATCACAAAGGCTTCGGCGAACCTCACTATTCCTGCATCAAAGCTCTGAGTCGCCCCAATTCTATTGCACTGTTGCTTGGCAAACCCATGCTCCAGAGACCGATATGTTTGTATCCAAACGGGGCTTCTTCTGACGGCAGCCGAAGTTCCGACGAAGAGATCGGCTGCGGCGCTTGCTAGGGCAACGAACAAAGCGTAATATGCCGTGCTTACGGCTCTACGCAGTTCGTCTTGGTTGGGTCGTCCTTTCCTGGCGCCCACCCGTCCGTCGGCCAAGGCTTTGGCGATTCTTATCATTTGTTGAGGATTCAAGACGTCTTCACCTGTTTACTGCCATCCACTCGGACTTCTCGACAAAAGACTGAATGGGAATACTGGGATAGCCTAGTTTTCTGGCGTGAGGCCAGAGCATTGTGGAAATCCCGAGGGTCTTGGCTGGGTCCAGATTTTTGATGTCTCCTTCAAACACTATGTATGTGTGCAGGTAGTCTTCCCCATCGAAGTCCGTGCGGGATTCCACTATGATGGGGTCGAAAACGAACCCGTCAGGGAAGCGATCTTTTAGAATTCCCTTGACGAGACTGACAATTATGTCGCTCGGGTCCAGGGTTGCATCAGACATTTCTCTGTCCTTTGGGAAGATATATATCCCGGATTTCACCTAATATACACCAGAATTAAGAGTTTGCGGGCATTGTACCGCAAAGCTCCGAGTTCATCCGTCTGAAAGTTCACAAGGCGGGAGAGGTCATCTCCCGCCTTTCCTTGCCAAGCCCAGCCATGCCACACCTAGCACTGCCATGCATTGCCAAGCGCTACCATGCCGCGTCACACCATGCCTTGATTTTCCTTGCCAAACCTTGCCGTGCCATGCCGGGCACTGCCTTGCAGGGGCCTGCCGTGCGCTGCCTTACCCCGCCGTGCCTAGCCTGGATGTTTCCTCGCCTTGCCGCGCACTGCCGTGCCGCGCCGTGCCATACCGGGCCATGCCATACCATGCCAAACCACGCCTTGAAATCCTCGCCCTGCCATGCCCCGCCGTACCGTGCCATAGCTTGCCGCGCCATGCGCTGCCCCGCCTTACCATGCCTTGATTATTCCACGGCCTTCAAGCTTTTGGTCTCGAATCGTCCGTAATCGCCGGATTTTTCGGGCCGCCAGTCGCCCAAGCCGATGCGGCGGCCAGCGATGTCCAGCCATGTCTCCAATTGCCCGATGTCCACCAGCTCGTCATCGCAGTCCATAGTAAATCGGCACGACCAGGGCATATCAAACTTGGCCCTAGTGCGCAGAACACGGCTGCGCTGGACCACTACCCCGGTAGTGAATGCCGTCGTCTTTACTAGCTCGTCCATGGTGTTCCCGTAGCGGTCGGTGTCGTAGGTGAATTCGTTGACTTCGGCTACAACCAGACCCTCCCGGACTTGTGGCCCCTGCTTTAGCTTTCGCGCCGCCGTTTCGATGCAGCTACGGAGCGCGGCCGCCGGGATGGTAGGCGCGTTGTTGTGGTTGAGCCAGAGGCTGGTGGCGCAGTCGAGTTCGATGAGCCGGGCGTCGTCGCTGGCGGTTCGGTTGCTTCCCTTCTTACGAGTGATTTCCGCCTTTTCGAGATTGGCAGCGGAACGGGGGTCGAGTCCGTCTCCGCTGTGCATGATGATGGGGCGGATACCCCGGATAGCGGCTTCGTGTAGCATTGGATTACTTCCTCCTTAAACGACTTGAGTAGTTGCCAGATGTCGCCTTGAAACCGGCGGATGGTAGTTGCGATTTCGTGGCAAACGCTACAGAGGGCGGTAAGGTCATCGGCGGTAGTGTCAGCCTCTGCCGGATACCGAAACGCCCAATGGTGGGCTTCGACAGCGGGACGCTGGCCGCAGAATTGGCAGACGCTGCCGGAGCGGGCGAAGGCTTGTGCCCTCGCCGCCCGGTAGCTTGGGTGGAAATAGTTGTACTTCTGATTGGTCACGGTTTGCCCTCCCTATTCGAGAAAGGCAGTCCTCAAGGATGCCTCTCTCCAAATTCTCACCACACCCGTCGAGTTAGCGCCGGAAGCGAAACCACAGGAAACCGGCCAGTCCGACAAGAACGGCAATGGAGAATCCAGGCAAGGTGAGGGCGGCAATGACTGCGTTCAGCAACCAAAAGAGTCCGTAGAGTGCCAAGATCGCGGCAAGCACGTAGATGCCTACGGCAATGGGATGCTGCGGAAGCATTTTGCACCTCCAAGCAAAATCAGCCCATCAATGCGCGAAGCGCAGAAATAGGCAATGGATAACGCCTGAAGGGAGGGCTATATCAGGAGAGGGACAGCACCGGCTAAAGCGGCCGGGGTGGGCGCGCCTATCCGGCGGGGAGCGAAAAGGAGCAGAGGACGGTATATTCCGGCAAGGGAGAGCCGGATGGCGGATTTAGGGAGGTTCAAGAGGACTGATGCACGCAAGATAAGGCGGCGCACCAATAGCGGAAGGCCAGACTCGCCAAGGCGGTTTGTCGTGTCGGACAAGCACAAACGTCCGACGCAGGCAATCGTGATGGCGGTCAGTAAAGCGAAAAACACCCATACGCCGGATTCAGCGAGTCCGGCTAACGTTTCCTCAACAGGGCTGACGGCATAGCCAACTGGCAGGGTATCTGTAAATGCAACGGTAAAGGTGTGGGTAACTATTTCCGTCGCGCCGATGAGGTAATAGATGCCCAGCACTGCAACCGCTGCCCAGATAGCTAGCTGCCACACCGTTTGTTTGGGCGTCATTTTACGTCCTGTACTCATTGATGAAATGCTAGCACCCGTTTAACAACGGCGTCAACAGGAAGTTGTCATTCGACCGACCACTTACCGCCGCCAACGGTTACGCTGGTAGCGGGTTTCAGGAATCGCCGCCCTTGGAGCAGACCAGATGTTGCGCTAATATGGCGATGACAATTCCGCACCGGGACCGGGCCGGTCAAGCAAGAACGTTTGGAGCAACGCGAAATGCCCGACGACAACAGGGTCAGCGAACTGCTGGAAACCCGCGCCAGCCTGCTGGTCGCCACGGCCAAGATGATTGCGCATTACGTGGCGGCGGCAGTCCAGGCCGGAACGCCGGCCGGGGACATCAACTCGGCGCTACTCGACATTACCGAAAGCACCAGGGTCAGCGAAATCTACGTCACCGACGCCGACGGCAACATCGAGTTCGGGAGCCATCCGACGCTGAATTTCACGTTCCCCACCGACCCGAAGGCAGGCACGCAGGCCGCCCCCTTCGCCCGGCTGCTGGAGGGCACCGCCTCGGAGGGCACGGCAACCGTGGTGGTGCAGGAGCCGCAGCCGAGGGAACTGGACGGCGCGATATTCCAGTACGTCGGCGTGTCGGGGATAGTGCGGAACCGCATAGTACAGGTCGGCATCGCCGACGAGGGGTAGGGGGACGCCCTCACCCTAACCCTCTCCCGTAGGGAGAGGGGACTTGGTCAGCCGCCGCAACCGGTTGTGCTGTTCCCGCGTTTCCGGCGTGAATTCCGGCGGCGGCTGGGTGCGGATGCGCTCAAGCTCAGGCAGCAGTTTTTTCACATTGTCCAAGTAGATGCTTATCGTGCTTGCGGCCAGCGAATCTTCATAAAAGTTGACGTGCAGCAACTGACCGAATCCAAAAAGGGCAACTATGTCCGGTTGGCCTAGCTCATCTGCCAGCTGCTGGGCCACATCGACGATCAGCGTGTGCCCTCTATGATTCCAGCCGCGCTCGTCGGCGATGGCTTTCAGGGCCTGGGCCGCCGCGCCCCAACCCTTCTCAGATGCCTGGATGTTGTTCCCGGCGCGCAGGTAGTTTTCGGCCTCGCCTAGGCACCACCGGCTAAGTTCGGCGTACTTGTTGGACTCCCCGATGTTGGACACCATGCGTTTGGCTCTCCAATAAAACCTGATTAGGTCCGCTACCCACCGTTCCCCACTTCGCCATTGTACCAGTCGAGGATTTCGCTGCCGGTCATGAACACCACGCCCTCGAAGCGGCTGATGTAGTCGAAGATGGCGTCGTAGTACTTGATGCGGTGCGCCGCGCCAGTTATGTACGGGTGCGTCGAGATGCACATCACCCGCGCGCTGTCCGCCCCCTCGCGGTACAGCGTGTCGAACTGGTCCTTGGCCCGCTCGAACAGCTCCGGCGAGCGGTGGTTCTGGATGAGGTAGATGGGGATGTCGTTCAGCTCCACGGTGTAGGGCAGGGCCACCATGCGGCCCGACTTGACGATCATCTCGTAGGGCTGGTCGTCGTTGCACCAGTCGGCGATGTACTCGATGCCCTCCTCGGCCAGCACGTCGGGCGTGTCGAATGTCTCGGCCAGACCCGGCCCCATCCAGCCCCGGGGCGCCCTGCCGGTGGCCTCGGCGATGGTGTCGATGGTGCGGCGGATGACGGCCCGCTCGTCCGGCTCGCGGTTGATCACTCGCTGGATGAACCCGTGGGCCAGCATCTCCCAATCGGCCTTCATGCACTCGTCCACCAGCGTCGGGTAGCTGAGACAGACGGAGGCATTCAGGCTGACCGTGGCCCGGATGCCGTACTTGTCCAGCACCTGCTTGAAACGCCAGAATCCGACGCGCAGGCCGTAGTCGAACCAGCCGAAGTTGGGGATGTCGGGGATGGTGCTGACGCCCTGCGGAGTGGGCAGCACGGTGCGGGCCATGGGCTCGTTGATGTCCCACTCCTCAACGTTGATGACCGGCCACACGGCGACGCGGGCGTTGTTGGGCAGCTTGAGCGGCGGGCGCTGGAAGATGGGCGAGAACTCTGCGCGGGGATTGGACATGACTGCCTCCTATGTGTGCGCTCAGGCCGCTCGGGCCTGCGGCCGGACTCAAATGGTGTGCAACAAGTCCCCTCTCCCTCCGTGAGAGGGCTAGGGTGAGGGCGTACCCCCGTCCGGGTGAGAGTGGCGGCCCTCAGCAAAAGTAGGTTCTACTGGGCTGGTGATATATGGCACACACCCTCCAGAAACGTCAAGTGAACGGAACTAGGGGCGCTTGCCGGAATCCACCTCCCAGCGTATCCCACCGCCGGGCAGGTCGTATACCCGGAACCGCCAGTTCATGTGCGGGCTGCGGACCGGGTACACCATCGTGTACGTCTCTTTTCGGCAGCCATCCCCGGCAAACAACTCGCCATCGCTTTCCGCCGACACGAAACGCCGCCAGATTTGCCAGCCGGCCCCCGGGTCTTTCAACAGCAGGAAGGACGGATTGGCCATGTCTCCCGTCTCTTGCTCCGGCAGCTCCCCCAGCGCCATCGGACGGCATACTGCGGAACGGCTATCGAGGTCGGCCGCCAACAGGCCAAGATCGTCGAGCGACTGGCCGCCTCCGGCCGGGTCCCAGCGGGCGCTGACGTTGCCGTCGGCCAATGGCTGCATGATCATGCTCACCGATTCCGGCCCCACCATCGGATAGATACCGTCCCTGATTTCAACCGCGCGGAAACTGACGCTGATATGGTCGTCAAAATTCCCACCGGCGCCGGACACCGCGTGATACATCTCCGCACAGGCGCAGAAGTGCGCGTCCGGGAAATTGTTCGTCCCGAAAATATCCACCGCAATCACCAGGCCCGCGACAGCCTCGATACCCAGGCGAGCACAATCCTCAACGGAAAGCCCGCCAGAATCATCCGACCATCTCACTATCCGGTTCACAGGAAACTTAACTCCATATCGTCGCACCGCATACGCTTAATCGAGTCAACCGGCAGGCGCACTCCCCGACCCCAAACCTGCCACCCCGCAACTAGGGCGCAGTCGAACGGCCCGAGCGCCGGGCGGTGGGACATCGCCGCGAACTCTGCGCGGCGATTGCCCACGACAGCCTCCTGTGGCTAGGGTTGGGGCAATTCTATACACGCCCTACAATGGCTGGCAAGACAGGCCGCACTTGTGCGGATTTAATGGCGCTGGTATGATAGCAGCGACTAGGGTAGCTACAAAGGAAATGCCAAGTAAATTAGGCTAAATTATACAAGGGTAATTTATTATATGGTCTAGATATGCCGCTAAATCACTATGGATTCTTAAGGAACTTGTCCTGTTTATCCTACTGGCAATAGTATTAACTACAATGATTGGAGGTGTTATCGTAATAGCTGTCCTCAATGTTCCGCAGACACTCTCAGATTCGCAGGGAATTTATTTTTACATTGGTGTAGTTATGATAGTTTTGGCCCCGATATTGGCTTTGGCGCGCGTAATAGAGTGGTGGGTGAATCTGTATCAAAGGTTTAGCGATATATTTTAATAGCAAGGAGCATTGTGGTAGAAAGACATTCCAGTAAGAGTAAGCTTCAGAAGCGAGTTATTGCACTGTACTTCTTTGCCTACGGTTTACCTGCGGCCGTTGGGTTCCTCGGGTTCGCGTTTGGCTGGTGGGAGAGACTGGCCAAGGCATTATCAGGCTAAATGCCGCCGTAGCGCAATGAAAATATTCATGCGCCCTACTCGTTGGTCCTGCCATACACCTCCACGTCGGGCGCGAAGGCGGCCCAGGCGAACCAGAAGTGGTTGCCGTGCACGATGGGCGTCAGCGACCGCCCGGCCAGCGGCCCAGCGACCGCCTGCCCCAGCACGTTCCAGGCCGAGCCGGTCTGGTCGTCCGTAAACCCGTCGTCCGTGGCGCGGAACGTGAGCGCTTGCCCGTCCAGCACGGCGTCGAACACTCCCGTCGCCCCAACGTCCCGCGAGTCGGCGATGCTGGACTGGTCCAGCGCCGATGCCGTGCCCGGCTGGAACAGCACCACGATGTCCCGTCCGTTCACCGAGTAGTTGACGGCAGGTTCCTGCTCCAGCGCCAGGTAGGGAAAGGCAAGCCGCTGCCCGTCCAGCTCAAGGGCCACCACGCGCTCCATTGGGAGCAAACGGTCGTCCGGTCGCCCCTTGAACAGGAACGGCGACTGGTCGGCCCGGTCATAACCGGCGTAGGGGTTGCGCCCATAGCTGCGCTGATACCCCGTATCGCGGGAAAGCACGTCGGCGTCAGGATAAGCCGACTTGAAATCGCCCCACGACACGATTTGCGCCGGCACGAAATCCAGCCGGTAGCCAGCATAGGCCCCGACGATTCCCTCGCCGGTCAACTGCTGCCACCAGCTCTCCGTTTGCCGGTCCCACATCACCAGGTCGCTGTTGCGCAGGTTGCCGGAAACGCCGAAATCCAGCGTCGCCTCGCCTACGCGCCGGTCGAAAACAACCGCCGAGTTGCACAACGGGCAGAAGGTGACCGATACCGGCACGCCGCCCACGGTGTCGTTGGCGATCTCGTGCCACGTCAGAATGGCTAGCGGGTACGCGCGGGCCTCGCCGTTGACCTCCAGCGCCACCACCGGCTGCACGTCCTCCAGCCACTTGTCGGCGTCGGCGATGCTCTCGAACTGCGGATCGTCCAGCGGCGGTATGCCGTCGCGTGGTACCCCGCCGGACAGGAACTCGTCGTACGGGACGGTGTGCAAGCTGAAATCGGTCAGCCAGTTGCCGGTGCGGAACCTCGCCGCGTCCAGAGCGTTCTGATAGTCGGGGTCCGGCTCCACCATGGGCGCCGGGCCGCCATCGCTGCTCACAGCGGCGGTCAGGCTTTCGCTCTCGGGCTGCGGAGACGGTACCGAAATTGCCGGTGACGCGGTGGCAGACCCTTCCGTGGATGCAGGAGACTCGGTAGAGGGCTCGGTGGTCTCTCCGGGTACGGTTGCCGTCGGCTCGGATGTGGCCGTCGCCGCCGCGCGTGTGGCTTGGGGAGAACTCGCGGGAGCAGTGTCCTCTCCGCCACAGGCAACAAGCAGCAGGCCGGTCAAGGCCAGCGATGCTGCGAAAATGGCGAGAGGCCGGCGTTTCCGGCTAGAGCAGGTTGCCGCGGCCAACGGTCAGCCAATAAAAGACAATGTATGCGCCCGCGATGACCATGAACGCGGAGGCGATGGGTTGGATGTACGGCAACGCCCGGCGCATCAGGCGCACCATCGCCCCCTTGAATATGGCCATTCCGATGGTCATCACCATTATCACCAGCCCCATTCCGATGGCGTACAGGAAAAAGTTGCCCACCACCTGGAGCAGCGAGCTGGTGGCGCTGCCGATGCCCACCACCGCGATGAATATGGGCAGCGTGCAGCTCAGCGACGCGGTGCCGTACGAAACGCCAAAGGTGAAAAAGCTGCGAATGCTGACGGTGTTCGGATTGCCCAGCCGGTCAGCGGCGCGAGCGGCGATGCCCGTGTACAGCTTGCCCCCGGCCACCATCCAGGCGCCAGCGCCCACCAGGACCGCGCCGATGATCAGGCCCAGCCAGGGCAGCAGGTCGCTGATGAACGAGGCCGACAGCCCCACTGCGCCGCCAACGATGCCGAACAGGATGATGAATCCGGCGGAAACCGCGCCACCCACGACCAGGCCGCGCAGTATCGACGCCACCGGGCCGGGCCGCTCCTCTTCGTTCAGGTTGGAGCCGAGGTACAGGCCCAGGTAGGCCGGGAGCATGGCGAACCCGCAGGGATTCA
The DNA here is from genome assembly GCA_963664375.1 of Dehalococcoidia bacterium. Classification (GTDB taxonomy): domain Bacteria; phylum Chloroflexota; class Dehalococcoidia; order Lucifugimonadales; family UBA3495; genus VXOI01. The sequence continues at coordinate 3,623,730 of OY761449.1, read as the reverse complement.
CCGCCGACGCCATCCCCGCCGCGAACGCGAACAGGGCCGTGCCGCCGATCAGCCCGCCCAGGAACTCCTGCGAGTTCCCGGACAGCTTGCCCTCAACGAACAGGTTGATGGGGTCGATCCCGCCGCCACTGCCGACAGCGAACGCGCCGCCGATGGCAATCGCCAGCGCAACCGCGGCCACGCCTGCGGTAATCAGCCACGTACGCGCCTGGCTTTCTCTCAGTGATGAAATCGCTGCATCCATGGCTTTCTATACGCCGCGTTCCAACGCTTGGATTCTCAAACGGGATATTCGTAAAGTCCCCTCTCCCTCCGGGAGAGGGTTAGGGTGAGGGCGTCCCCCTATCTTTTCAGGATCGATAAACTCCCAAGATATGTGAATACATATCCTGGGAATCCTCAAATCCGGCAAATCCCGATAGGAATTACGCGGTTGGGTACGGTGTCTGATGCGTGGGATTTCACCCCCACCCTAACCCTCCCCCTCAAGGGGGAGGGGATTTTTGCTCAACTGCGTAAGTCTTATCCTGAAATCCGGTAAATCCCGATTCAGACAAAGGGCTGCGGGTCGTATATGCCCTCCGGGGCCAGGCCCGCGAACCTGTCGGGATGGAGCGCCTCGGCCAGCCCCTCCAGCACGTCCACCACCCGCGGGCCGTGGCGGCTGGGCACGCGCCCGTCGAATACGAAGGCCCGCTCGTCGCGCACCGCCGGCAAGTCCTCCCAGCCCGGCAAGATGGTCAGCTTGTCCCGCGCCTCCTGCCGCGACCGTTCCGGGCCGAAGGCGCAGGGCATAATCATCAGGTACTCCGGCGCGTACTCCCGCACCTCATCCCACGACAGCACACGGGACTGGCCGCGGGGAATGGCGAGGCCCTCCTCGCCGCCAGCCATCTCGGAGATTTCCGGCAACCACTGCCCGGTGTTCCGCAACGGGTCCAGCCAGTCCAGGCACACGACGCGCGGGCGTCTGCCGTCCGTACCGTCATCCTGCGCTTGTCGAGGGACGCCATCGGTAACGTGCCTGATCCTCGCCTCCAGCGAACCACGCAGCGCCGTGCCACGCTCCGGCACCCCGGCGGCATTCGCCAGGTTGGTGACGTTCTGGAGAATGTCGTCGACGCCGCTGGGCCTGATGGTCAGTATCCCCGGCTGGTAGTCCAGCACCTTGGCCGCCGTCTCGAACACCGACCCGCTGGCGATGGCGCACACCTCGCACAGCTCTTGAGTGATGATCAGGTCGGGCCGCAGGTTTGCCAGCAGCTCCTCGTCGATCCAGTACATCGGGTTGTTGTTGGCGCGCGCCTGCTGCACCAGCGCGTCGATCTGGCCGCTGTCCAGGTGCTTGACGTTGCGCAGGCTGTGGCTGACCACGGGCAGCGATGCCGCCTCCTCTGGGTAATCGCAGGCGTAAGACACGCCCACCAGGTCATCCCCAAGACCAAGGGCATAGACCATTTCCGTAGCGCTGGGCAGCAGTGAACAGATACGCATAAGCTCGCACCCGAATCAGAGAGTTCAGCCAGTATAAGACTGTGATGGTACGAAATACAGCCTGCAAGGAGTTTTGTCAGGTAATCACAAAGCCCATTCCAAGCCGTTCATGGTGAGCTTGTCGAACCACGAGGGACTTGATGCGGCATCCTTCGACAAGCTCAGGATGAGCGTACGCTAGTGAATGGCTTTACTTTGCGATTGCCCTGGGAGGTTCAGATACTCACGAATCCCCGTGATACAATTTCCGGGGAGCAGAACCCTGGGGGTTGGCAGTGGCGGCCAAGATTCTGTCCGGCACCGATCTGGCGGCGGAGATGCGCGCCGAGGTTGCCGCGGGCGTCATCGAAAGCCAGGAAAAGCACGGCGTCACGCCCGGACTGGCCGTCGTCCTGGTCGGCGATGATCCGGCCTCGGCGGTCTACGTCAACAACAAGCAGCGCGCCTGTGAGCGGGCAGGCCTGGTCAGCGAATCGGCCCGTCTCCCCGGCACGGCCAGCGAGGACGAAATCCTGGCTGCGGTCCACGGTTTCAACGACGATCCCCGGATACACGGCATCCTGGTGCAGTTGCCATTGCCCGACGGCATTGACCGGCATCGCATTATCGAGGCCATCGACCCGGACAAGGACGTCGACGGCATTCACCCCTACAACCTGGGCAAGCTGTTGCAGGGCCGGCCCGATTTCCCTCCCTGCACTCCCGCTGGCATCGTCGAGTTGCTGCTGCGCAACGGCCACGACCCCGAGGGCGCCAACGTGGTAATCTGCGGGCGCAGCGAAATTGTCGGTAAGCCCCTGGCCGCGTTGCTCATGCAGCGGGGGCGCGGCGGCAACGCCACTGTAACCGTGTGCCACACCCGCACCCGCGACCTGGCCGAGGTAACCCGGCAAGCCGACATACTGGTGGCCGCCATCGGACGCGCCGAGGCCATTACTGCCGACATGGTCAATGACGGGGCCGTGGTGATTGACGTGGGAATCAACCGCGTGGACGACCCTTCCGCCAGGCGGGGCTACCGGCTCAAGGGCGACGTGGACTTTGATCCCGTGTCCCGGAAAGCCTCGGCCATCACGCCGGTGCCCGGCGGCGTGGGGCCGATGACCATCGCCATGCTGCTGGTGAACACGCTCACCGCCGCCCGCATCAGCGTCCACGGCCACTAGGCTGGTTCCCTCTCCACTCAATGGACAGGGTGAGGGTGAAATCTTGGCATCAAGCATTTAGAAACTATCTCAAGAGTCCCCTCCCCCTTGACGGGGGAGGGTTAGGGTGGGGGTGAAAAGGTGGTATGGAGAAGTAGCCAAGAAAGCAATAACTGGTTTTGAGATAGTTTCTTAGTCGGGCAGAGCAAATGCGCACCAGTGATTTCGACTACGAGCTACCCCCCGACCTCATCGCGCAGGCCCCGGTCGAGCCCCGCGACTCCTCACGCCTAATGGTGCTGGACCGTGCCAGATCCAGAACGGAACACCGCCGGTTCACCGACATCCTCGATTACCTGCGCCCCGGCGACCTGATGGTATTCAACCAAAGCCGCGTCATACCGGCCCGGCTGTTCGGGGTTCGCGGCGATAACGGCGGCAAGGTGGAACTGCTACTGCTGCGGCGCGAGGCCGACAGAGTGTGGGAGGCCCTGGCCCGTCCGGGACGGCGACTGCGCCCCGGCGCCACCGTCACTATCATTCCGCCGAACGAGGAACGCCTACTCCCTCCCCCTGAGGGGGAGGGCCGGGGTGGGGGTGAGCCGCTAACTGTCGAAATCCTTGAATCGCGCCCCAACGGACTGAAAGCCGTGCGGCTGTCGTCGGAGGAATCAATCGACCGGATGGGGCATGCGCCGCTGCCTCCCTACATCCGCCGGAAACTGGAGGACCCCGAACGGTACCAGACGGTGTACGCCACGGAACCCGGCAGCGCGGCAGCGCCGACGGCGGGGCTGCATTTCACCCCGGAGCTGCTGTCGGGCATACGGAACGCCGGGGTTGAGACGGTCTTTGTCACCCTGCACGTAGGGCTGGACACCTTTCGCCCGGTGCAGGGTGAGGATCCCACCGAGCACCACATCCATACCGAACGCTACTCCCTGGATGCGCCGACAGCCGACGCGCTGAACCGTGCCCGCGCCGATGGGCGGCGCGTCATCGCCGTCGGCACCACCAGCGTCAGGGTGCTGGAGCAGGCCGCCGCCGATGCCGAGCGCGCCGGACGCGGTTTCCAGCCAGTGGAGGGCGACGCCAGCATCTACATCCTGCCCGGGCGCCGGTTCCGCGCCGTAGACGCAATGATCACCAACTTTCACCTGCCCCGCTCGACGCTGCTGATGCTGGTCTCCGCCTTCGCCCAGCATGGCGCGGAGGATGGAGCGTCCGGCCGCGAGATGATGCTGGCGGCATACGCCGAGGCGGTGCGGCTGCGCTACCGCTTCTACAGCTTTGGCGACGCGATGCTGATCTTGTAGCCGCATGCGCCCCGGCTCTGTTACAGTGAACTATTAGACGGCTGATTTTTGAGGTACGGACATGACGGATATATCGGAAAAGAAACATCGCGTTGAGGTTTTCTTTGATGAGGAGGAATACGCAATCCTCCAAGAACTGTCAACTGGGATCAAATCGAGCGTCGAAAAGCTCGTGTACGAAAGCGTGTTCCGCCTCCACTTTACCGAGGAGGCCAAGAAACGGCACGAGGCGGCGCGATGGCTTCGCTCTCAGGAACCCATTGATTGGGGCGCAGATTGGGCGGAACTAAAGAAGTGGATGGAGAAAGAGCGGGCTTGGCAAACCCTCAAATCCATGGGGCAGGACATAGAGACATCGCAATGAGACTGCTTGACGCAAACATTGTCATCTATTCTGAAGGTAGAGAACACACTTACCGAGATGCCTGCAAGAAAATCGTGGATTCTGTGGATGTTTGGCCTGAGGAGTATGCTATAGACGCTGAGGCGTTGCAAGAAACACTTTACGTTTATTCCAGTCGCGGGGAACTTGAGAAAGGGCTGGCTGTTACTGAAAGACTGCTAAATCTTTTCTCTGAAATCATCCCCATCACCGCCGCTGAAATCCAGGTGGCGATGCGGTTGATGGCTGAAACTCGCAACCTCACCGCCCGCGACGCCATACATGCGGCAGTGGTCATCACTCACGGCCTGGAAGGAATCGTAAGCGCAGACCAGGATTTTGACCGCATCCCCGGCCTGCGCCGCTACGACCCGTTGGAGATTGCCGCCGCCTGACGTCCGCTGTCAGCCAACGCTCAGGCGTATGTCTCCCAGGCCCTCGAAGGTGAATGCGGCCTCGTCGCCGGGGTTCAGGAACTTGGTGCTGACTATGCTGCCCGTCATCACCAGCATCCCGGCCTTGAGTTCCCTGCCGCGCCCGGCCAGCGTGTTCGCCAGCCATGCCAGCGCGTCCAGCGGGTGGCCCAGCACGTCGCGGCCGTAGCCTTCCCCCGCTGGCTCGCCGTTGATGGTCATTGCGCCGCGCGAGTTCTCCAGGTCGAGACCCTGCCAGTCGGCCCGCTCCGTGCCCAGCACCACGCCCGCGTTCCAGGCGTTGTCGGCGGCCACTCCCAGGAAATTCAGGTTGCCGTAATCGGCCCCGCGGTCGTCCACCAGTTCAAAGGCTGGCATCAACGCGCCGACCGCGGCCGCCACTCCGTCGCGGCCGTAGGGGGCGCCGCTGGCGGGGATGTCGGCGGTCAGCCGCACCGCCACCTCGCACTCCGCGCCGATGCGTACAAAGTCCGCCGCCTTGACCGCCGCCGGGGAGTGATGCACGCCGCTCTCGAACACGGCCCCGGCGGCGGGCGCGTCGAACCCGACCATGCGCTGCATGACCGGGGTGGTCAGTGCGATCTTGTAGCCGACGATGGCCCCGCGCTGCGGCGCAAGCAGCGCTTGGAACGCCTCCTGCATGTCGTAGGCCTCGTCGATGGTGGCTGGCGAGATGTCATCGGGCAGCGCCTCATACTTCCGGCGCTCGCGGTGGGCCTCCAGCAGGAATTGCGCCGCTCTGTCCGCTTTGCTGAGCTGGGTCATAATCGAATCCTCCCAAGGGGCAACAGGTCTGCCGTTTCATCGCGTTGCGGGCCTGCCGGAAACACCCTGTCGCCTACTACGACAGCCAGAATTATACAAGCTGTAGCAATTGCAGGACATTGCCGTCCGGGTCGCGGAAGGTGGCAACCCAGCCGCCCCAGCTTTCCTGCTCTGGCTGGCGTATGAACTCGACGCCTGCGTCGGACAGCCGGGCGGCTACCGCGTGGATGTCGGCGACGCCCAGGTGTGGCATGAACCGGAACGGGTCATTGGAGTTGCCGGACACCCGGTCGTGGAGGCCAATGTTGAACCGCACATCGCCAAGCTCGAATGCGATGAAATCGGGATGGCGGGAATGCAGGGGCAGTTGCAGCACGTCGTGGTAAAACCGGAACATCCTGTCCAGATCGTCCGTCCAGAAAGTGACGCCGACAACGCCGGTGATCATTGCCGTCTCCTCCCAAAAGGAAACCCGGCCGGTACGTCCCACTGGCCGGGCCAAAAATCGCTCGCTGAAACCGCTCCCTTTGAGTGTGTTTAATAAGTTCCCTCTCCCTCCGGGGGAGGGCTAGGGTGGGGGCGTACCCCTGCTTGCTCAGCAACGGCGGATGCCCCTGAAACCCGCTCTTTGTCAATTAACCGAACTTATTAAACACCCTCTAAGAGGGTGTGTGACAATCGCCTTTTGCGGACAAAATGGACGCCAAAGCGGCATCTTTCATTCCTGAAAAAGCGGGGTACGCCCCCCACCCTAACCCTCCCCCGGAGGGAGAGGGAACTTTTGGAACGCCGTCTCTGAAACCGCTGGTGGCCTGTTGCTATACCTCGGCGAGTTCGCCGCGGCGCTTGGCGGCGGAGCACCGGGGACAGAGGCCGTAGAAGTCCACCCGCTGCCAGCCCACCTCGAAATCCGAGTTCGCGGTGATGCTGTTGCGCAGGCTCACCACCATGTCGTGAACGTCGCTGGACTCATCGGCGTCGATGACGTTCTCGCATTCGATGCAGACCAGGTTGACGTGGGGTTCCATGTTGGGTTCGTAGCGGGACATGCGCTGGAACGGCAACTCCTGGATCAGCCCGCTCTTTTGCAGCACGCCCAAGGTGGAGTAAATGGTTGCCAGGGTCATCGACGGGAAATGGTCGCGCACCCGCTCGTAAATCTGCTGGACGGTAGGGTGGTCCTGGGAATTCAGCACCACCTCGGCTATGGCCAGCCGCTGCGGGGTAACCCGGACGGCCCATTCCCGCATCCGTTCGACCAGCTCCTGTTGTGTCAACATACGTTGCTCCGGGGCAGCCCTCGCGCCTCTCCCCGAAGGGGAGGACCAACGCCGGGGCCGCCGGGGCGGGTACCGGGACACCCGCCAGTCAAGTTCAAAATGTGCTCATGAATATACCGTAAACCGGCCTCTCCAGCAACTCGCGCCATCCCGCCTTTACTGCGAAACTGTCCTCGGCGGCCTGCCCAGCAGGGCTACGCAGGTGCCAACCATCGCTAGGATCGCGCCTATCAGGAACACGTCTCGGTAGGCTTGGAGGAAGGCCGCGGCGTCCGCTCCGGCGGTCATGGCTAGTTGCGCCAGGTGATGATCCTCACGGAGGGCGAATATTCCGCCGATGACGACGATGGCGAATATGGAGCCGAGGGCCTGGGTCAGCGCGAGCATTGCGCCGGCGGTGCCGAATCGATCGGGCTGGACGCTCTTCATCACCAGCGAGTAGCAGGCGGCCTGCACCAGCCCGTTTCCGGAGCCTGCCAGCGACACCCACAGGGTCACTTCGGCCACCGGCGATTCGCCGTTTAGGAAGGCCATGGCCGCCAGACCCGCGGCGATAGCCAGCATGCCCGCAGCGCCCACCAGACGGGGGCCGATGCGGTCGCTGAGCCAGCCGCCGAGCAGGGACATGCCCACGCCGCACAACGACGCTACGGCCAGCATTGCGCCCAGCACCTCCGGGCCGCGCCCGAGGGTGTTGGCGACGTAGAACGGGAAGACGAACCAGATGACAAAGGCGGACAGGTACACGAAAGCCGAGCATGCGCCAGCGACGACGAATCCGCGATTGCGGAACAGCTCCAGCGGCAGCACCGGCCAGGCGGCGCTGCGCTCGATGCGCCAGAACAGGAAAAGGGCCGTTGGCGTGAGTACCAGCATGGCCAGGACCTGCCAGGCAGTCCAGCCGATTTCGCGCCCCAACCGCGTTCCGACGATCAAGCAGAACAATCCGACGGCGAGGGTCAGCGTCCCGGTCAGATCGAAAGCCGGGCCTTGTCGGGAGAACGGAGGGTCGCGGTCGAGGAACAGCCAGGCCAGGGCCAGGGCCGCCAGCATGAACGGCACCCGCCCCCAGAACACCCACTGCCAGTCTTGCCCGAACCAGCCAGCGCCCACCAGCAACCCCGCGCCGATGGTGCCTCCCACCATGCCGAGGGCCTGGTTGGCGGTGGTGAAACCCATGCCCAGCCCGCGGCGGTGCGCGGGGAACAGGTTGGCGGCGATGGCCGGGGCCACGGCGTACATGCAGGCGGTGCCGACGCCGTGCAACACCCGGAACCCGACCACGGAGGCGAGGTCGGGGGACAGGGCGATGCAGAACATGGAGACTAGGTAGGCCACCCCGCCCCAGAGGTAGACCCGGCGGAGGCCGAAACGGTCGGCGAAACTGCCCGCCCCCAGCACCAGGCTGGCCCGGACGCCCATGAACACCACCAGCGCCCACTGGACGCTCTGCAAGTCGGCGTCGAGGCCGGAGGCCAGCTCCGGCAGGGCGACGTTGACGGAAAAGTCCAGGGCGGCCAGGAACATGGCCAGCGCGGAGGTAGCGCCGGTCAGCGCGCCATGCCAGCGCCCGCCGTAGACCATCGGCCCGGCGGCGTCAGCGGCGGCCAAGGGGGGAGCTCGCGGGCAGGATGCGGCATGCGCCGACGCCGGGGGGAATGTGATTGCGTAAATCCATCGCAAGGGGATTCTACGCTACCGGGCAAGGGGCGGAGGCGTGGGGTTGACTACCGAGGGCAAAGGAGCGTGGGTGATAGAATGGGCAACGATGCCAAGCCCATGAAAAGCCATACCCCGGGATCTTCACCGCCTTCCTGCAGAAAGTACGGGATAGGATGCACCGGGGCTTACAAGGAAAATTTATCACGAGTTAGGTGCTACTGTCAAATGTCCCAAGCTGAATTCTTTTCCCGCCTGACCTTGTCTATCTCAAAGGACAGGTTTGCCCCGTACTACTCAGCCAGCGGCCAGGGCGATTCCGAAGCCTACGGTATCTATGCCTGGAATTTAGCTCTATGCGAGAGTCTTTATCCGGCCTTGAATTGTCTGGAAATTTCGCTTCGCAACAGTATCCACCAAGCAGTTTCTACCGCCTTTGAGGATGAATTCTGGTTTCGCTCCCGCCTGACAGGACGGGAACGGGAAACCATCCAGAATCTCGATACTGCATTTGCGTCAACAATCGACCAAACGAAACCGGGGCGGTACATATCGGAATGCTCATTCGGGTTTTGGGTAGGATTATTCAGAGGTGATTACGAACAAACACTCTGGACTCGATTACTTCCGGTGGTCTTCCCTCAGGCGTCGAGAAGATTCCGCAACCGGAGCCTACTATACGCCCGCCTCAACCGTATCCGTGTCCTCCGCAACCGGATATTCCACCACGAACCGATTTGGCATATACGGGACCTGCCGGAGCAGCACCAGCTGATACTCGAGACCATCGGGTGGATCAGCCCTGCGATGCTGGCGATGACGCGACTGCTGGACCGGTTCGATAGCGTTTATACTAGGGGCGCACAATACTATGCGATTGAACTCGACCGGATAGCGCAAGACTGGAGCGCTTCATCGAATACGCCAGGAGGATAACGATGGTTGAGAGCACGGGAGGCATCGACGCACTGCTTCAGGAGGAGCGGAGCTTTCCGCCTCCTGCCGACTTCGCGGCCAACGCCAACATGACCGACCCCGACATATACGCGAAAGCCGCCGCCGACCCGGAGGCATTCTGGGCCGGGCTGGCTGAGGAGCTGGACTGGTTTCAGAAATGGGATACCGTGCTCGATTGGAGCGGCGCACCCTTTGCCAAGTGGTTCATCGGCGGCAAGCTCAACGTCTCCTACAACTGCATCGACCGGCACGTCCAGAACGGGCGGCGCAACAAGGCCGCCATCGTCTGGGAGGGCGAGCCGGGCGACTGGAAGGTATACACCTACGGCGACCTGCTGCGTGAGGTCTGCCAGTTCGCCAACGGCCTCAAGAGCCTCGGCATCAAGAAGGGCGACCGCGTAACTATCTACCTGCCAATGACGCCCGAACTGCCCATCGCCATGCTGGCCTGCGCCCGCATCGGCGCGCCCCATAGCGTCGTGTTCGGCGGGTTTAGCGCCGAATCGCTGCGTGACCGCATCAACGACTCGGAGTCCAAGCTGCTGATTACCGCGGACGGCGGATACCGGCGCGGCGGCATTGTGCCTCTCAAGCAGAACGCCGACGACTCGCTGGACGGCGCGCCCACCGTTGAGAACGTTGTGGTGCTTCGCCGCACCGGCAGCGCCGACGACAAGATGGTGGATGGCCGCGACATCTGGTGGCACGACCTGATGGAGGGTCAGCCCATGACCTGCGAGCCGGAACCCATGGACAGCGAGGACATGCTGTTCCTGCTCTACACCAGCGGCACCACCGGCAAGCCCAAGGGCATCGTCCACACCTCCGGCGGGTACCTGCTCGGCGTGCAGGCTACGACCAAGTGGGTCTTCGACCTCAAGGAGGACGACGTATACTGGTGCACCGCCGACATCGGCTGGGTTACCGGGCACAGCTACATCGTCTACGGCCCGCTGGCCAACGGCGCCACCACCGTGATGTACGAGGGCTCGCCGGACTACCCCGACCGCGACCGGTTCTGGGCCGTGGTCGCCAAATACGGCGTCTCCATCCTGTACACCGCGCCCACGGCCATCCGCACGTTCATGCGCTGGGGCGAGAGCTACCCGAACCGGCACGACATGTCGACGCTGCGGCTGATGGGCACGGTGGGCGAACCCATCAATCCCGAGGCGTGGGTCTGGTACTGGCAGCACATCGGCGGGGGCCGCTGCCCGGTGGTGGACACCTGGTGGCAGACCGAGACCGGGGCAATGATGATTGCGCCGCTCCCCGGCCTGACAACTCTCAAGCCCGGCTCGGCGACCAGGCCCTTCCCTGGCATCCAGGCCGAAATACTGGACGCCGACGGCAACCCCGTCGGACTCGGTGGCGGCGGCTACCTGGTGGTCAAGCAGCCCTGGCCGTCCATGCTGCGCGGCGTTTACGGCGATCCGGAACGGTTCATCGACACGTACTGGTCACGCTACGACGGCATTTATTTCACTGCCGACGGCGCAAGGCTGGACGAGGACGGCTACTTCTGGCTGCTCGGCCGGGTGGACGACGTCATCAACGTCTCCGGCCACCGCATCGGAACCATGGAGGTGGAGAGCGCGCTGGTGGACAACCAGAAGGTCGCAGAGGCCGCCTGCATCGGCAAGGATCACGAGGTCAAGGGCCAGGCGGTGGTCGCCTTTGTCACGCTCAAAGACGGAGTGGATATATCCGACGACGTAATTACCGAACTGAAGGCCCACGTCGCTGGCAAGATCGGCGCAATGGCCCGCCCCGACGACATCCACTTCGCCGCAGAGTTGCCCAAGACCCGCAGCGGCAAGATCATGCGCCGCCTGCTGCGCGACGTGGCCGAGGGCCGCGCCCTGGGCGACACCACCACGCTGGCCGACCCCGCCGTGGTAGACTCGCTGAAAGCGCAGTACGGGGATGAGGAGTAGTCGGCTTAACGGTCAGTTTACGGGTACAATGGTGGGGCGCACTCCTGAGTGCATCAAGGGATGTGCGCCCTTGTCAATTCCTTGGCCAAATTGGCTCCAATTGAGGGAATAATCAATGACAACATCGGCCCAAGATATAGATGCCACCAGGAATCACGTTTTCCATTCCCGCCAGTACATGGACAACGCGCTGGAGGCTTTGGAAAAGAACGAACCGGGCAAGGCCGGTGAATTGCTATGGGGCAGCTTTGCCCAAGCCGTTCACGCCGTGGATGCCTGGCGCGGGCCAGTGATTGACGACCATCGCCGCCTGATGAACTTCGCCAGGGATCTTGAACGGGAAGTAGGGGATGCGTCTTATCGCTTTGTCTTGCGGTCAGCCAGAAGTTTGCATCACAATTTTTACGTGCCTGTGGATACCACAGAGGAAATCGAAGACTTGCTACCGGGCATTCAGACGGCCATCAATCAAGTGCTGGCTCTTTTGCCCGACGAAGCTCGCAACGGAGTGGGTAGTGAATAAGTTATGATGTATTTACCCGAACCGACAGTAGCGGATGGTATCTGCGTGTGCAGCGGGTGGGCGGATTGCGACCATCACGCCTGTTGCGGCGGCTGTCCCGATAACCCGGACTACGGGTGCGGCGAATGCTGGAGTCGCACCTGCTACGACCATAACATCAGAGACATGGTGGAATTGCTTGCAATTTATGAGGCTGAAGGAAGGCCACGGAGCTACCAGGAGCCAATCATCAAGTATATTGAGGACTGGCGCGACAAATATGGCAGGAACCAGGACTAAAACGCTCGTGACGGAGTGTGCGACTTATGGCCACCTACCGCAAGCATGAGGCCCAGGAATGGGCTTGGGAGACACTTAAAGGGCAGTGGACGACGCTGATTACGCCCTTCACTCCGGACAACCGCTTTGACCGCGAGGGGATGCGGCGCAACATCCGCCACGTCCGCAGCCTGGGCACCGTGGGCGCTGGCTGCACATGGGGCATGGGCGAGTTCTGGAGTCTGACCCACGAGGAGCGCGTGGACGTGATGGAGACCGTGGCCGAGGAAGCCCAGTCCCCGGAAGTTCCCTCTCCCTCTGGGGGAGGGTTAGGGTGGGGGCGTTCCTGGCCCATCGGCGCCCACGTTACGCACAGTTCGGCGCCGGAGATGCTGTCTCTGGCCGCCCACGCCGAGCGCCTGGGCTACGACCTGCTCATCGTGGCCCCGCCGTACATGGTCACTAAGGTCGAGGAACAGGTGGTGGAGTACGTGCGGCTGCTGGCTGAGCACACCAATCTTGCCATCATGTTCTACAACTCGCCCCAGTTCGGCATCACCATGAGCGTGAACGGGCTGGAGCGGCTGTGCAGCCTGCCCAACGTGGTGGGTGTCAAGGAGGCCAGTTTCAACCAGCAGCTTTCCATCGAGGCGCACTTGACGCTGGGGCGCGACTCCGTCATCAGCACGCCGGACGAGTGGATCTATTTCAAGGGCCAGGAACTGGGCATCAACCAGCAGGTGATGTTCGCCAACACCTCCGACTGGCGCTTTGACGTTCCCGGCGCCAACAACTACGTGCGCTGGATCGAGCGGGCCTGCCAGGGCGACCTGGACGAGGCGTTTTACGACCAGCACCTGCGCCGACTGAACGAGCTGTCCGACGCCTGGTGGACCCGGACGGTGGACAAGTACAACGGCGCGCTGCCCGTGTCGCTGGTCAAGCACTGGGGCGAGCTGATGGGCATGGCCGCTGGCAAGCCGCGTCTGCCACTCCTGGACTTGACGGCGGAGGAAAAGGCGCAGTTGCGGCAGGAATTGGAGCCGCTCAAGCCTCGTGTCCCGGAGGTTCCCGCTCCCTCCTGGGGAGGGCCAGGGCGGGGGCGTTCCCCGGCTACCGCCTACACCCCGCGCCCGGTGTACGCCAGGCCCACCGACCCGCAGTCGCGCACCGCGTGGCTTACCGGCAACGACAACTTTGCGTCCGGCATGCTGCTGATGGTCAGCGTTCAGGACGTGGACGAGGCGCTGGAGGCCGAGCAGGGCGGCGCAGATGTGGTGGACGTCAAGAACTTGCAGGAGGCCATGGTCGGATCGGGGCATCCCAGCACCGTTCGGCAGGTGCGGGGCATCATTCCGGTGGAGAAGCACGTCAGCGTCACCTTGGGCGTCGTGCCCAACCAGGCCGGCACGGTGGCAATGGCCGTTTACGCCGCGGGCATGATGGACGCCACGTCGGTCAAGGTGGGCTTTCGCGTGGCCGACTACGACACCGCCGTCGAGGTGCTGCGGGAGTCGCGGCGCGCGCTGGACGGGTTCAACACCAAGCTGGTCGGCTCTCTGTTCGCGGATAACGAGATGTACGATGGCGGCCTTGACCCGCACCTGATGGTGCCGCTGGCCAGGGACGGCGAGTGCGACGGGTTCTTGATCGACACGCTGACCAAGGACGGGCGCAACCTGTTCGATTTCATGCCCGAGCCGGTGCTGCGCCAGATCGTGCTGGAGGGCAAGCAGCTTGGCCTGAGTACCGCCCTGTCCGGCCACCTGAAAATCAGCGACCTGGACGAACTGGCCCGCATCAACCCCGACATCGTTGGCGTGCGCGGGGCCGTTTGCGCGTCGGGCGACCGGGGCCGCGCCGTGGCGTGGGAGGCCGTCGCCGAGTTCAAGCGGCAGCTCGACCTGCGCAAGAGCGGAGAGATCGCCGTCCACGAGGATGCGCCAACGGTTACCGCCGCCAACGGCTGGGTGGTCATCGACGGGCGCGGCAAGAGCTGCGCCGGGGTCATCGCGGCGCTCACCCGCCAGATGGAGCAGGACCGGGAGTCGTTCGTGGAGGCGATCCTGGCCGACGCGCTGAACATCTACGACGTGACCCTCTGGGCCGAGCAGGCGGGCCACAGGCTGCTGACGCAGCGCAAAGACCCCGACGGGGCGGTGCGCGTGCTCATCCAGCCGTCGTAGAGGGTTTCTCAAAAGTTCCCTCTCCCTCAAGGGAGAGGGAGAATAAAGAGACCCAGACTCCAGAGCAGGGCAACCGCGTCTTAACCGAATCATCCTTGCCTGCGCCAGTCATTCCGGCGAAAGCCGGAATCCAGGCCCTTTACAGGCTCAATACGCGGGAACAGGTTTGAGGCGACTCCACCGGCGTCTGATGCCCAGGTTTTCACCCCCACCCTAACCCTCCCCCTGAGGGGGAGGGGATTTTTGCGTAAGACGCGATTACCCTGGCCGCCAAAGCCGGACTTCAAAGTTGGCGCGGGTTGGGTTAAAATAGATACAAGGGTAATGGGTCTTTGATGGCCTGCCGGGACGGGATGATTGCCGTCCCGGCAGGCATTTTTCGAGACCAATTAACATAAAGTGGTTGAATACAGCTTGGCGGGCATTTAGAATTACAAGCTGTCGCCAAACACCGGACCCGCAGAAGCGGCGTCCACTCAATGACTGAAAGGGAGGGCCTGTGGATTGACCGTTCTAGGTTGTCATGTCTTGCTGGAGCTCAGGGAGTGCAATCCCATCCTGCTCAATGACCTCGATTACATACGTCAGGCGATGCTGACGGCCGCCGAGGACGTAGGCGCCACAGTCGTCGGAGAATCGTTTCACCGCTTCAGCCCTCAGGGCGTTACCGGCATCCTGGCTATCGCCGAGTCCCATATATCCATTCACACGTGGCCGGAATATGGCTATGCCGCGGCGGATATTTTCACCTGCGGAGCCACTTTTTCGCCCATGGACGCGGCCAGCCGGCTCGCCGAGCAACTGGAATGCCGGGATCCGGAGTTCAAGGAGATTGAAAGGGGGCTGGTAGCTCAGCCTGTATCGGGCTGAAATACCCCTGCTCATGGAACTTACCGGTAACTGGTTCGCCGAAAGCGTTTCCCCGGATTTGGCCGTGATGCTGCGGCTTAAATCCGTGCTTTTTTCCGGATCAACCGCCTATCAAAAGGTGGAGGTTCTGGATTCGGACGTTTTTGGCCGGACGCTGGTTCTTGACGGCAAAACGCAGTCCACCGAGGCGGACGAGTTCATCTACCACGAGTCGCTGGTGCATCCCGCGATGCTGTTCCATCCCGATCCCAGGTCGGTGTTCATCGGCGGCGGCGGCGAGGGCGGCACTCTGCGCGAGGTGCTGGCACACCGCTCCGTGGAACGCGCCACGATGATTGACTTGGACAGCGAGGTCGTAGAGTTGTGCCGCGCTCACCTGCCTAACCATCACCAGGGCAGCTTCGATGATTCCAGGGTAACGCTGCGGCACGAGGACGCCCGCGCTTTCCTGCAATCAGGCGGGGACGGCTACGACGTGATGATTCTGGACCTCGTCGACCCCCTGGAAGAGGGGCCTGCCTACCTGCTGTACACCGACGAGTTTTACAGCATCGCCAAATCCCGGCTCAATCCCGGCGGCGTACTGGTAACCCAGTCGGGACCGGCGGGGCTGCCCAACCACCAGGAATGCTTCACCACCATTTTCCACACGCTGAGTCACGTGTTCTCCCACGCGGCGGCAACCCAGGTGCACGTGCCAGCCTTCCAGACCTTGTGGGGGTTCACCATCGCCTCCGACTCCCCCCTGCCGCAGCGGCCGGACTCCGACATCGACGCCGCCATCGCCCAGCGAATCGCCAAGCCGTTGCGCCACTACGACGGGGAAACGCACCGGGGCATGTTCGCCCTGCCCAAGTATCTCCGCGAGGGCATCGAGGGAGAGACCCGCATCAACCGCGACGACCAGCCGGTGTTCATGGTCTAGGGGTCAGCTGGCCGAGTGGCCGCGCAGTAGTTGCCAGCTACTCACTCCTATCGCCCACGGTTTCTTTCGATGTAATGCCCGCCAGTCCCGTATCGTGGGGTGGTGGCAGTCGCTGGTGGACTGGACCGAATAACTGATCCGTGGAAACCCACAGGAAAGATGCAATGACGACAAACGCGGTCTCAGAGCATGCGCAACTGGCCAGGGATTTCCTGGAGCGCAGTAAGGGCTACCTGGCGGAGGGCGACCTGCACCAGGCGTCTGAAAAGGGGTGGGGAGCAGCCGCTCACATCGTCAAAGCGGTGGCCGCCGCCAATGGCTGGGAATACGAACATCACGACGATTTCTCCAGCGTGGTGATGAACGCCCGCCAGCGATACCGGCAACCAAGCCTGCGGGAAATGTCGCGCGCAGCCGAAGCGCTCCACGTGAACTATTACAAGCGCAAGGAACTGTTGAATCCTGACCTCATCAGGGAGGACATCGAGGACGTCGAGCGAATGATCAACGTGTTGTTGCCTTTTGTAGCCTGACTCACCCCAGCTTGGCAATCACGCAAAGCAGACGTTCGGAGAACGGGACGGCTGATGCCAACAAGGCAGAACCCGGTCGTGGCGGATAACCGGACACGACCGGGTTCAAAACTTGTCGCCGCAAAGGTTGACTGAGGGAACCAATCTCCCGGATAAATGGCCTGGTTACTCGTTCTCGCTCCAGGCTGCTTGTAGTTCATCCTCGTCGATTACGGCCTCATCATCCCCGTCGGGGTCGTCGCTGGCCGCGTCGGCATCCTCTGAATCTTCCTCCATGTCGTTGCGCGACCTTGTCGGCAGGTGCGCGGCGTGGTTGGGGAAGGAGGCGATGTGTTGCAAGCTCCGGTGCCGCGAGGTCTCGTGGATCATGATGCTGATCCCCTCGCTGCCCGCGCCGATTATGGCGGCCTCGTAGGTGTTGCCGCCCTCGATCAACCTGGTGAGCCGGTGCCCGAGACGCGGCTCCACCTGGCCCAGGTACTCGCCGTCGTCCGTGTATACGCCGATCCCGTGGTGTTCAATGACCAGTTGCACCGGAGCGCCGGGTGAGACCAGCGCCGGCGACAGGTTGCGGGGCGCGTGACGCAGCGTAGCTGAGGCGGACTTGCCGCTGTCGCCGATGAACAACTGTGGCGCGCCCGCGGCCCGCCGGGCGTGCCTGGTGGTGGCCGAGGCGCTGGCGGTGCGCATCTGGTCCAGTCGGGCACGGTTCTTGCGCGCGATGTTGTTGTAGGGCGCTATCTGGCCGACGCGGTCCAAAACGGTGTTGGCCTCGTCGTAACTGCCGAGCTCCATCAGCGCCTTGGTCAGCCGGTTCATGACCTCCACGTCATCGGCGAATGACTCCAGAATGGCCCGGTTGACTTCGGCAGCCCGTTCCCATTCCCCATTCAAGGCCAGTCCCACGGCCTCTCGATCCAAGTCTTTCCTGAACTTTGTCCCCCCGATGGAGACAGTCGATTGCGAGCTCATCTTCTCCTTCCATTCGCGCATCGCCCGATGCGGTAAACCGGGACCCTTTGCCATCCCCTCCAGGCGGGTATTCCCCCGGCCCCTCATGGCCGCTCGAATCACAAATTCTGCCCTTCTACTGATACACCCGCCAATGAGATATGGTCAAGTGAAATATCGACCTGCAAACGCGGATTTTGTGAGCAATTTGCGCTCATTGGCGAGACGTACGGATTTCGGAATTTATCGGCGGAGGGCGCCCCGGTGCCGCCACCTGATACGCAATAAATCAAGAGACATCGAAAAGGCGTCACGCAAGGGCCTTACCTTGCTGTGTTCGCGGTAATGCCAGTCAACCGCAATTTCGGCTATCGTCATCCCGAGACGGTTCGCGAGATGGAGCACCTCAACGTCGTAGGAAAAGCCGTTCATGGTGGAACGGCCAAACAGTTCCCCGGCTGCCCGGGCGCTGAAACACTTGAATCCGCACTGGGTGTCGGCGATTCCGGGGGCGGCCAGCAGGCGCGTCAAGGCGTTGAACACCCGCCCCATGGCGTGTCTGCGGCCCGGCTCCCGGTATCGCACAGCCCCGGGCGCCTCCCTGGATCCCACGGCCACGTCAACCCCCCCGCTCCGGGGCGGCAGCAGCCGCTCAACCTGCGCGATGGGAACCGACAGGTCTGCGTCGCAAAGTAGACGGAATTCGCCAGCGGCGGCCAGCATTCCGTTGCGCACCGCCCATCCCTTGCCGCCGTGGGAGAGGGGAAGCACACGCACCCTCTCTTCTTCCCCTGCGACCTCAAGCACCAGGCAGGCGGTCGCGTCGGTGCTGCCGTCGTCGGCGACTACGATCTCCCAGCCATATTCCTGCGAGTCGAGGTAGGCGATAACATCCCTGATTGTCTGGGAAATGCGCAATTCCTCGTTGTACGCCGGGATGACAACGGAGAGTCGAATGGGAGGGGAGGGGTTCCCGCTTTCGTGGGAATGGCGGTCGGAGTGCGAAATACGGCAATCACTCCTGGGGCAGGGCCATTCTATTGTCGCTGAAATGCCCTGACGTGCTGATAGTGTCTTCCTTTGACCCAGGGCGCCCACAAGGGGCGCCCCTACAACTGTCGCCCCGCCGCCATGTAGGGGCAACCCTTGTGGTTGCCCTGTTTCGCAACCGTCGCAACGGATAAACGATTGCCCCTGACTCCTGGAGGCTGGAACTGGACGTCAGGCACTGGAATGGCTGTCTTGAACGAAGTGCTGTGTCAACGATTTGTCACGTCCTAACTATACCGGCCAGCCCGGACACGCCCGATTGGTCTCTGTGCTGAGGCCCGGTCAGGCGCGATCCAACTGGAATCCCTCGTGGAGCAGGCGCACGGCATCGCGGCCCTGTGCCTCGTCGATTATACAGGATATGCGGATTTCTGAGGTCGTAATCATGTCGATATTGATACCGCCGTTTGCCAGCAGCCGGAACATCCGTGAGGCGTAGCCCGGCGTGTTCTGCATGCCGGAGCCGACGATGCTGACGGCGGCGAGGCCGTTGGCGCTGACCACGCCAGCGGCCCCCATCTGCGGGGCCATCGACTCGACGAGGCGCACGGCGGCGGGCAGGTCGGTGCGGCTGACGGTGAAACTGATGTCCGTTGACCGGTCTCCGCCGGTGTTCTGGACGATGGTGTCCACGCTGATGCTGGCCTCGGCCAGCGGCTCGAACAGGGCGGCGGCCAGCCCCGGACGGTCGGGCACGCTCTGCACCGTGATCTTGGCGACGTTGGCGTTGTAGGCGATGCCGGTTACTTTAATCCTGTCTTCCATCTGATTTCCGCCCGGATTCTGCACAGATTGGTCAAATTTTGCATCGGGAGACGTCTCAGGTTGGGCCAAGACGGTAGGGTCTGCGGCAAATGCGTCGCCGGGGCCGTTGCCGACGGCGTGTATCAGGGTTCCCGGCGCGTCGCTGAAACTGGACGCCACGTAGATGGGCACCCGGTAGACGCCGCCCAGCTCGATGGAGCGCGGGTGCATCTTTGCGCCCAGGCTGGCCAGCTCCAGCATTTCCTCGTAGCCCACCTCGTCCAGCTTGCGGGCGTCGGGCGCGATGCGGGGGTCGGCGGTGTATATGCCTTCCACGTCGGTGTAGATTTCGCAGCGGTCGGCCCTTAGGGCGGCGGCGATGGCTACGGCGGTGGTGTCCGAACCGCCGCGCCCGAGGGTGGTGACGTCGTCCTCCGGTGTGATGCCCTGGAAACCGGCAACCACCACGATGCGCCCGGCGTCCAGCTCGCGCCGCACCCGCTCCGGCTCGATGCGGCTGATGCGTGCGCGGCCAAAGCTGGTGTCGGTGCGGATGCCCGCCTGCGGCCCGCTGAGGCTGATGGCCTCGTGGCCCTGCTCCCGTAGCGCCATGGTCAGCAGGGTTGACGAGACCAGCTCCCCCGTAGACAGCAGCAAGTCCATCTCGCGGGCATGCGGTTCCGGTGATATGGTGTGGGCCAGCTCAATCAGTTCGTCGGTCGTGTCACCCATAGCGGACACGACCACCACCACGTCCGCACCGGAACGGCGAACCGCGCCGATACGCTTGGCGACGCTGATAATCTTACCGGCGTCGGCCACCGATGAGCCGCCGTATTTCTGGACGATGAGGGACATTGGGCGCAACTCAAGATGAATTAGACACTTGTCAAGTAGGGTCTTTCAGGGTGAATGACCGGAACCAATCTTTGACGGCCAGGATCCACGGCTAAGTCAAAAGCTTCAAGAGTGGTTGCACCCAACAGGTATTTTTCTTCAGGCCCAAAAATAACGGGACATATCCATTCCTCGTCCCGCATGGACACCCGGGCTTGACCAATGCCTAGTACCTCTACGGCCCCGTCCGCAAAGGTGAAGTGTCTCTCCACAATGGGCGATATATGGAGTTGCTCCAGAAGCGACTTTGGCAGCATAGAGTGATGGGCGCCTGTGTCCACCAACGCGGTAACCTCTGCCAAATCGCCGCCTGTGGGATGCCCAACCTGAACTGTTACGCTAAAGGTGGTCATGAACAAATCCTGTTTGAGCTACGATACCAGATGCGCGCCGAGGGCGGTTGGCTGGGTCACTTTCACCGTGCCCTCAACCGACGCCTGGCGGGCGGCCTCGGCCATCTCGTAGGCCACGGTCATCTCGCGGCCCTGGGCCAGGGCGAGCACCGTGGAGCCGCTACCGGACAGGAACGCGCCCAAGGCCCCAGCGTCGCGGGCGGCTTTCATCAGCAGTTTCATGGCCGGGAACAGGGGCTGGCGGTATGGCTGGTGCAACCTGTCCTGCGTCGCCACGTCCAGGTACTCGGGGTGATTGGTGGCCATGCCCGCCACCAGCAGGGCGACGCGCGACATGTTGTGTACCGCGTCGGCTACCGGCAACTGCTCCGGCAAGACGGAACGCGCGTCTGCGGTGGCAATGCGCCGTTCGGGTATGAACAGGACGGCGTGGATGGCAGGGGGAACGCTGACCGGAACGGTGTAGAGCGTGCTGTCCTCGGTCACCACCAGTTGCAGCCCGCCCATCACGGCGGCGGCCACGTTGTCGGGGTGGCCCTCGATGGTTGCGGCCATCTCCAGCAGTTCGCGGTGGTTGAACACGCCCCCGGCCAGCGCGTTGGCGGCGGCAAGCCCCCCGGCTATGGCGGCGGCGCTGCTGCCCAGCCCGCGGGCCAGGGGGATTTCGTTGGCGCAGCTCACGCTCACCGGCGGGAATTCCCGCCCCAACTCCCGGTACAGAAACTCCATGGAGCGGTAGACCAGGTTTTCCGGCCCGGCCTCCAGCTCTCCCTCGCCCTCCCCGGAAACGGCGACCGATGACGCTGATCCGTCCGGCAGCGGCTCCACGTCGATGGTGTTCCAGATGTCCAGCGCCATGCCCAGGCAGTCGTAGCCGGGGCCGAGGTTGGCGGTCGTGGCCGGGGCAACGACGCGGATGGCATCAGGTGTGCCGGTCGTCTGACTCATGCGGCGGTTCCGCTAGGACGGGGCGGCAGCACGTCCTGGAAAACGTAGCGGCCAACGTCCATATTCTCGCGGAATCTGTCCGCTGCTATTGCCCCATCCAGTCCGGGGCCGCAGCCGATGATAGGCACCGTGGTCTCGTGGGCCGAACCGTGGGAACGCAACCCTGGCGGCATGGTTACCTCGGACGGATCGCCGAATACGGTGGCTGGATCGGCCAGCACGAAAATGTCGCCGACCCGCTCCGGCATCAGGTGAAACCGCAACGCCGCCTCCTCGCCGGGGAGCGCGTTCTCCACGCCGTCCAGGTGACGCAGTGCGTCCACGGCGGCGTTCAGGTCGGAGCGGTTCTCCAGGTGGACGTAGATGCTGCCGCCCAGGTTGCTGTGATGCACGACGTAACGGTCTTTGATGACCGGCACTGCGCGGGCGGCGATACCGTAGCGGCCCAGCTCGGCGGGCAGGTGCAACATGCGGGTCTTGTCGGACATGCCGTGGTCGGCGGTTATCAGCATCCGGGCGTCCGGGGCCTGTTCCCTGACGGCGCCCAGTCCCTCGTCCAACAGGGTAACGTGCCGCGCCGACTCGGATCGTTCGGGGCCGTAGGTGTGCATGGCGTAGTCGGTGGTGGTGAGGTACACCAGGTCGAAATGCTCGCGGGACATGGCGTAGCGGCCCGCGTCAAGCACCCAGCGGTTGACCTCCAGCGAGTAGATGGGCGGCGGCTCGCCCACGCCGCTGACCACCCAGCCGGGCGGCTGCTCCGAGGATATGCTGACGGTCGCTCCGTCGCTCAGCAGACGCCGCAGCTTGTCCTTGGCGGTTACCAGCAGCGAGCGCAGGCCGCAGGCGGAGGCGCGCTGGAACATGGTCTCGGCCCGCAGGAACTCGCCGGACTCCATGTAAAATTCTTCGCCCAGCTCCTTGTCCAGCAGGTAGTTGGAGGTGATCCCGTGCTGCTGCGGGTAGCTGCCGGTGACCAGCGAGACATTGTTGACGTTGGTGACGCTGGGCGTCATGCCGCGGCCGTCAACGTGGAATCCCTGCCGGGCCATGGCCGACAGGTTGGGCGCCTGGTTGGCCGCCAGGTATTCCGGGTCCAGCCCGTCGATCAGCACTAAGATGGTGGGTGTGTTCATGTCGTCTTTCCGGTCAGGCGCCTTCGCCCGCAAGGGCTTCTGCATCTCGAATGTAGTCCGCGGTATCCCTGATCAGAGCCTCGAAATAGTCCTCCGGCTCGCAGTGCCCGTCGTAGAAACAGTCGCCGTGCAATTCGGTTACTCGCGCCAGGTAGCGTGTGTGCAGCGACCGCAACTCGTCGTTTTGGCGGCCCAAAGCGCGTATGCCGCTGGATGTCTGCGTAGTTCTTGACGGCTCCTCGCCTGTCCGCTCCAGTATGAGGGCGTCGGTAGCCCGCTTGGTTGCGCCCCAAGCCTTGTCGGCAGCATTGCGCAGTCGGCCCTCCTCGAGCATCTCGATGGCATCCTCGTACAGAACCCACGCATCGGCCATGACGTAGCGGCCTCGCTCGGTTGCCAGCATCTAAAGCGACTCCAGGGGAAATTTTGGCGGTAGAAAACTATCTCAAAGCCATAGACTGCTGTCTCGACAGCCTGTCTGCACTACCCTTTCACCCCCACCCTAACCCTCCCTCTCAAGGGGGAGGGAACTACTGCTATATCGTCGGCCTCGTCGCGCTACCCTTTTCACCCCCACCCTAACCCTCCCCCTCAAGGGGGAGGGAACTTCCGAGACAGTTTCCAGGTTATTCTAGCAGACCGCCGCGCGGGTTCAGTCCAGATGCTCCTTGGCAACTTTCAGGTAATCAAGGGCCAGGCGCGGGAGCAGGAATTTCTGCAACACGCTCTCGTGGGCTGCCGCACCGATGTGGACGGCAAGCTCGGCGTCCCGGAACAACGCCACGATGCGCTCGGCGCATTCCTCGGGCGACGAGACCAGGAACCCGCTTACGCCGTCCTCGATTTGCAGCCGTATTCCCCCGGCGTCGCCGCCGATCATGGGCTTGCCCTTCCACATGCCCTCGGTCACGGTCAGCCCGAAACCCTCGCGGGTGGACTTCTGCATCAGCACGGAGGAGGCCACCTGGAAGGCGTTCACCAGCATGTCGATGCTGACTGGCAGGCCGCTGGGGTCGTGGTAGAGGTGAATGTCCGGGTCGCCAGCGGCGTGATCGACCACGCTGGCCAGCACCTCCGCCGCCTCCGGGTCGTCGGTGGCCTGCGACAGCCCCAGCAGGGCCAGTTGCAGCCCCGGCACCGACTGCCGGGCCATCCGATAGGCGTCGATCACTCCCCACGGGTCTTTCCAGAGGTCAAATCGGGAGACCTGGGTGATCAACGGGCGGGTGCGGTCTATGCCCATGGACGAGACGATGTCCCAAGCCTCGGTGTCGGTCAGCGGCCGGTTCTTGCCTGTGAGAGGGTCAATGGCCGGGGGAGCGATGTGCACCGGCGTGCCGTTCAGCATCGAACGCGGCACGTACTCCTCCATGGAAAAGATCAGGTCGTCGTAGTCGGAGTGCAGGGGCAACAGCGATCCCAGGGCATTTTCGTTGGGGCGGGTGAGGTCGATGTGGCAAATCCAGAACCATGCCAGCGCGTCGGCCGAGCCGTTGTTCCGCAACAGGCCGCCCAGGGGCAGCAGTTGCGGGTCGTGCAGAAACCACACGTCTGCCGCCACCGAGTCTTTGCTCATGGCCTTGGCTACCCGGCGGATGTTCTCGTGATATACCTCCAGTTCCTCCTCGGACAGCGTCCCGTCCGCGCCTTGCAGCAGGTTGTGAATCTTCTTTGTCACGAGGAAGAACTCGGCGTCGGTGGGGTTGATGACGATCCGCTCCGTTTCAATGCCCAGGGCGTTGAACAGCGGAACCATGGACTGGAGCACCTCGGCCACTCCGCCGCCGGTGGCAGTGCTGTTGAGATGGGCCATACGCAGGTGCCGCATCTCGGAGGCCAATTCCAGCAGTTCATCGGCCTGTGCGGGGTACATGTATGGCAGGTAGTCGTCGAGGGAAACCGGCGGGTGGTCAAGTTTGAGGTACATCAAATCAGTCCCTATTCCAAATTAAACGCCCCGATGGCTGGCTCTCAATGTTCGCCAGTCCGTCTGGGGCGTAGTCGCCCGGCTCACCAATATCATTTCACCCAATGGGTGTTTACTGCAAGTAGTTGCCGCCTTCTTTTGCAAATTGTTTTGCTTTTCCCTTGGGGGCGAGGGTGAAATCGCGGGTGTCGTCAAATTAACCCGTCATTCCCGCGAAAGCGGGAATCCAGAGCTTATTGCCGTCGCAAAATCATCTGGTTGTGGAAACGTCTGGATTCCCGCTTTCGCGGGAATGACGAATACCGGCGCTGAAAGGGAGACATTCAGTAACTAGACGCCCCACCCTAGCCCTCCCCCGGAGGGAGAGGGAACTATTTGCGGAGAGAGGAATGGCCTCTACTCCACGGTCACGGATTTTGCCAGGTTGCGCGGCTGGTCTACGTCACAGCCCCGGAGCAGGGCGATGTGGTAGGACAGCAGTTGCAGAGGCACGGTGGTGACCAGCGGCAGCAGCATCTCCGGCGTTTCCGGGATGAAAAGCGGGTAATCGACCTCCGATGCGCCGTCTTGATCTCCCTCGGTCAGCACGGCAACCACCACGCCGCCCCGGGCCTTGACCTCCTTGATGTTGCTCAGGGTCTTGTCCCGCAGCCCGTCCCGCGGGGCCAGGGCCACGGTGCACATGCCGGGGTCGATCAGGGCGATGGGGCCGTGTTTCATTTCGCCAGCCGGGTAACCCTCGGCATGGATGTAGCTGATCTCCTTCAGCTTGAGCGCGCCCTCGGAGGCGATGGCCGCGTTTGCGCCGCGACCGAGGAACAGGAAGTTGTCGTAGCGCCCTACTTTCATCGCCAGTTCGCGGTACGTGTCCGAGTTGGCCAGCACCTCGCCGATGAGTCCTGGCCCGCGGGCCAGTTGGTCCACCAAGTTCCGGGCGGCAGCGGCATCCAGGCGGCCACGCACCTGGCCGAGATATGCCGCCAGCAGTTGCAGGATGGTTAGAGAGGAGACGAAAGTCTTGGTGCTGGCGACGCCCACCTCGAGGCCAGCGCGCATGTAGAGCGCCCCGTGAGCGACCCTGGCGGCCTGGCTTTCCTCGGCGTTGCAGATGGTGACCAGCGTCGCGCCCTTGTCGCGGGCCAGGTGCATGGCGGCAACGGTGTCGGCCGTCTCGCCGGACTGGCCGATGGATACAACAAGGGTGCGCGGGCCCACGATGGGATCGCGGTAGCGGAACTCCGAGGCGCTCTCGGCCTCGGCGGGTATGCCTGCCAGCCGCTCCATGTAGTGGCGCCCCACCTGCGCCGCGTGCAGGCTGGTGCCGCAGCCGATGAGCACCACCCGGTCCAGATGCCTGATGGCCGCCGGGGGCAGCGGGAAGTCAGGCAACTGTATCTGCCCGGCGGCAAAGTCGGCCCGGTCGCGCAGGGCCGCCGTCATCGCCTGGGGTTGGTCCATTATCTCCTTGAGCATGAAATGACGGTGCCCGCCCTTGTCCACCAGCACGTCGTCGCGGGATACGTTGCGGGACTGCTTGACTATCGGGCGGCCCGACAGGTCGCAGTAGCGAACCCCGTCGCGGCTGACCACGGCCATCTCGCCGCCCTCCAGGAACCCGACCTTCTGAGATCCCTGGCTGCGTTCCAGCACGGGCAGCAACGCCGGCAGGTCGCTGGCCACGATGCCCTGCCCTTGCCCTTGTTCGTCCACATGATGCGCTACCACAATGCCGCCCGCATAACCCAGCCGCAGGGCGCAGATCGGGCCGTCCTCTCCCTGTAAAGTCGCCGTGATGGCCGACGACCCCTGGATCATGCGGCCCATGCGCAGGAACGCCTCCTCGAAACTCAGGCCCAGCGACATTCCCTCTTCCACCAGGTGGGAAAGGGCCTCGGTGTCCGTTTCCGACCGGAACACATGCCCCGAGGCGGTGAGACGGCGTTTCAGTTCCAGGTAGTTCTCGACGATGCCGTTGTGCACCAGCGCCACCCGGTGGCTGCAATCGGTATGGGGATGGGCGTTGTCGTGGGAGGGAGCGCCGTGGGTGGCCCAGCGGGTATGCCCCAAGCCCAAGGAGCCGCGAGGCGCTGCGCCGTTGATCGTCGCCGCCAGCCCGCTGACCTTGCCCACGGTCTTGCGCAGGTGGAGTGCGCCCGTGTCGTCAACCACGGCGATACCGGCGCTGTCGTAACCCCGGTACTCCAGCCGTTTCAGGCCCTCGTAGATGATGGGCCAGGCTTCATCCTGGCCAACGTAAGCAACAATGCCGCACACGGCGATCCTCTATCGGTAAGAGTTAAGCAGTTGAAAGCTATCCCCTCCCCCTGAGGGGGAGGGTTAGGGTGGGGGTGAACTCCTCAAATGCGCATCACCTGATTTTAGTTAAGAATTGGGAATGAGGTATTTCACTCCGCAACACGCGCCGAAAGGTCGTGGGATACCGCCTTGGCCGGGATGTAGCCGTCCTTGTCTATCGGATTCCTGAAATGGTGCAGCAGGATGGCCGATGCGTTTTCCATTGTAAAGCTGCCAACCAGTCCCCGGTGGTCGATGTGGGCGGTGAGTCCCGGGGCCATCTCGTGGCTGCGGATGACCGGCTCGCGGTTGCCGAAAGTCAGGGTGTCGGACTCGCGGCGGTAGTCAACCAGCAGCTCGGGATATTTCTCGACCTCGGACATATCGCCTCGCTCCAGCACGGGCATCAGTATCCGGCAGGCGTCAAACCAGTAAATGCCGATCAATCCCTCGTCCGCCGTCGTATAGAAGCTGGAGATATTCGGCTCAAACGTTACAAGATGAGCGCCGCTTTTGGCAGGGCCAGTTCGTTTCCAGATAGACAAGAGGTCGCCCAGCGCCGAGAAGTCGATGCGCAGCTCCGCTACATCCCCCACAGTCTTTCTCCTCTACCGGTCATATCTCTATATGCGGTCAATATCTGCAACCCGCTGGCTTCGTCCGCTATTACCACCACCAGCCACCAATTGTCTTGATCCGATTCTAATATACTCTTCCAGTAGACTGTGCGGTTCCCCTCGGGGAGCTGGACATGGTCAGGCTCGCTTAATGCTGTGATGATGCGCTCATCCGTCGCCTCCAGATGTGCGCCTTTGGCCCTGTTGTCCAGTAGGTGGCCGGTGAACTGGTAGAACCGGCCATTTGCCACGACCCCTTGTCTTTCCTGTTGCTCCAATTCTCCGGCCCTAGCCCCGCGCCGACAGTTCGCGGCTCAGGTTCCGCGCAAACTCCTCGATGGTGGACTGGGCCTTGCGGCGTATCACTGGCTGGCCCAACTCGCCGAGACGGCCCATAAACGTGGTGTCGGTCTCGATAACCAGCTCCGTTTCGGCCGGGGATGACGATTTCAGCCGGACGGTCATCTCGGTCTTGACGCCGCCGCCGATGCGCCGGTCGCTGGCCTCCACCAGGTAGCGGGCGCGGCCCTCGCCCTCGTTCTGCTCTTCCACCCGGACGGTGCCGGACAGCGTGATGCCCATCGGGCCGACCCGGGCACGCAGCGTTCCGCGGTAACAGCCATCTCCGTCGGCTGCAACGTCGACGACGCCGGGAACACACGCAGCGGCGGTGGCAACGTCAGTGAGGAAGTTCCAGGTCTCCTCCCGGCTGGCGGGGACAACGCAACTGTTCTCCAGCCTCACGTCCGGTCTGCCCCCCGCATCGGCCCGGACGCCAGGGCTTGCGCCAGCGCCCGGCGGGTGAACACCCCCGCCATCTCCCGCTTGTAGTCGGCCGATCCCCGAAAATCGTCGAGCGGGTCCACGGCGTCGGGAACGGTCGCCGCGGCCGTTCGGATGGCCTCGTCGGTCGGTTCCTGTCCCCTCATCAGGTTCTCGGCGGCGAGAGCGCGGACGGGCGTAGTTCCGGCTGCGCCCAGTACGATGCTGGCGTCCTCACAAATGCCGTCGTCGCCCAAATGCAAAACGGCGGCCACCGAGACGGTGGCGTAGTCGTCGGCGGTTCGCGGCAGGAATTTCAGATACGCCCCGCAGACGTTGGATGCCGGTACCGGAACGGTCAGCGACGTCAGCACCTCCCCGGGCCGCACGTCGGTCTCATAGTAGTCGATAAACAGTTCCTCGACGGGGCAGACGCGCTTGCCGCTGCCGGAGGTCAGTTCTACCGACGCCCCAAGCGCAATGAGGGTTGGCGGCGGGTCCTGGTTGGGGTCGCCGTTGACCAGCGCCCCTCCGACGGTGGCCATGCTGCGTATGCGGCGGGTGGCCACGCGGCTCACCGTCTCCGCGAGCATGGGAATACGCTGGCGCAGCAGGGCCTCGTCCTCCAACCGCTTGAGGGTGCAAAGAGACCCGATGCGCAGTGCGCCGTCGTCCTCCCTCATCGTACCCAGCCCGTCGGCACCGGACAGTTGCCGCAGGCCGATGACGTGGCCCGGCTGGGCGAATCGCTGCTTCATCTGCAACACCAGGGCGGTACCGCCAGCGATCAGGCGCGCGTCGTCGCCGTGGCGCTCCAGCAAGTCCAGCGCGGCTTCCAGCGAGGAGGGGCTATGGAATTCGAAATCAATCACTGGCGACGGATCACTGGCCCTGAGCGGTCGAACGGGCGGCGGCAACCACCGAGTTGAGGATGCCATAGTAGCCGGTGCAGCGGCAGAGATTCCCCATCATCCAGTCCCTGATTTCCGACTCGGTGGGCTGCGGGTTCGCGTCCAGCAGCGCCTTGGCCGCGACCACCTGTCCGGGCGTGCAGATGCCGCACTGGAACCCGCCGTGGTCGATGAAAGCCTGCTGTACCGGGTGCAGTTCGCCGTGCGTGGCGATGCCCTCGATGGTGGTGATCTCACAGCCCTGGACTGCCGCGGCCAGTGTGATGCAGGACGCATGCAGTTCGCCGTCAACCAGCACGGTGCAAGCGCCGCAAACGCCCACGCCGCAACCCTCCTTGGAGCCGGTCAGCCCCAGGTCGTAGCGCAGGAAGTCCAGCAGCAGGCGGCTGTTGGGGGCTTCCGCCTCCCGTTCGACGCCGTTCACATTCAGCTTTACCATCCGCACACGATACCTTTTATGTCGGCAGAGCGTCAACCGGGAGATAGCGGCTGTTGCTATACTGGCCTTTGAGGGTCAAACGGCGGCCCAGGGAAAGCCGTAGAGACAGGAGTGAGTGTCATGCAAGACCGGAACGGCAATGCGCCAACCCAGCACATCGGCAGCACGGTACTGGTGGTGACCATGGAGGTGGATCCCGAGGACGAGGCGGAATTCAACAAGTGGTACAACGAGCAGCACCTGCCGGAGCGGATGGAAATCCCCGGCTACGTCAGCGCCCGCCGGTTCAAGCTGGAGGAGGGCGAGGGCGCGCTGACCTATCTGTGCATCTGGGAGTTGGAGGACGGCAGTCCCTTGCAGAGCCAGATGTACCAGGAGCAGCAGGCCGACCCCACGGCCCTGTACCAGCGGGTCAACAAGACCATCAAGGCGCGCACCCGCGGCCTGTACCGCCAGATTTTCCCCGAGACCGGCGCCTTTGAGGACCGCTCGGGCTTCCACCCGCGCCACCAAGAGGTGTCGGCGTAGGCGAGAAAGTGGCGTAATTCCATTCCTCGCGTATGATCGTAACGTAGTGGACTTTCTCTTCGAAAACTGGGCCGGTCTAATTGGCCTCTTGGGATTGCTTGCCAGTATTGGCGGGTTAATATTCGCTGTACTGGCCCGCCGCGCGGCCAAATTCGCAGCATAGGCCGCCACCGAGGCTAGAATGGCACTGGTTCGTTCTGTCAGTGCAATAGACGTTAGCAACGCCATCAACCTGATTACTCGAATCAAGGAAGTTCACTACCGGGGAAATTGGGACTACGCCATGGGGTTGTACCAAGAACTCAGAAGAACATTGGGCGAAATCAGCGCCAGCGTCGCCAACGATTGGCCAGAGTCTCACAAGAAAATCGAACAGTCTATCCCTCAAGTCTCCGCCATCGAAAATATGGTGGATCGGTCGAGATATAAAAGCGATTCTGGCGAACCTGAAAACATTCCAGAGATTGATGAAGCTCTGAGCCAAATTCAACAAAGTCTGGAAATACTGCTGGGTAATATGCTGTACTCAGACAAGAGCGGGAGTCGTTGACATGGTTGATATGTCTCAAGTCGTCACCAAACTGGCCCAACTGACCAACAAGGGACAAGTTCCCTGGAAATCGACCGCTGACCACTCGGCTTTTGCGGCGACCTTCGGAGGCGTGTCCGTGTTGGTTTCTTCGCGAGGTCATGCGTTGGGGGACTCTACCTACAAATTGGCGGTCTTGGATGATCAGGGTAACGAAATAGACTCTGCCAGTCACAGTACTCTTGGCGCCGACCAGCGAAACAGAGATCTGGCGTCCATATTCAACGTTGCCAAACGGAGTGCTCTGGGGGTTGACCGGCGGCTGGAGGAATTGATGAATGCAATGGACAAGATGGCCGGGGAAGAATAAGGGTCCGGTGCATTCTAGAGACGCCCGGGCTTCCACCCGCGCTGCGCCGCGCCGCAAGGGGGTGTCGGCGTAGGCATTCTCAACGTATGTTGGTATTGGACGCGATTTGTCTGCTTGGCCCCGCCGCGTAGGGGCGCACAGCTGTGCGCCCTTGTCTGCGCAGGAGAGAATTGTGCCGGGACCGGGGACCAGGGCGCACGTCTGTGCGCCCCTACATGGGAATTCCAACACACGTTGAGAATACCTCGGCGCAGGCCGGGCTGGCACGGCTAATGGTCGTGATGCACACATCCGGCGCGGTGTTACCGGGCGTATTGTTGGCGTGTTAAGCTATGGCTGGTCTCGCGGGCAGGCAATCCGTTTGCCGTAGCGGGGCGGGCCAGAGGCGCTGAAACCGAGTTTGCCGAGTGCGGCTTTTGGAATGATGCGGGAACAGAGGGGCATTCTTTCCGACCTGGCAGGGTTCCTGTTCAACGGGTTTACCATTGCAGGAACCATGGTTGCCCTTGGCATTGCCGCGGGGCTGCTAATTTTCGTTTACGTATTTCCGGGGCAGCCCAAGATAGGCGTAATCGACATTCCCTACACCGTCATCACCGACGACTCCGCCTACGTCATCACCGAGTACCTGAACTATGCTCGCGACGAAGACTCCATCAAGGCCGTAGTCATCAAGATAACCAGCCCCGGCGGGGGCGCCTCCTCCAGCGAACGGCTTTACCTTGAGACAGCGCGTCTGGCCCAGGAAAAGCCGGTTGTCTTGGTCATGAACTGGCTGGTTGCCAGTGGCGGCTATTTCATGGCCATGGGCGCCAATCACACCTTCGCCCAGACGTCGTCGCTGGTGGGCAGCGTGGGCGTAGTTTCCTCTTCCGATCCCCTGGTTCCGCCGCTCAGCGCGGAATCCCTGTTGACCACCGGCCCCTACAAGGGTTCCGGATTTTCTCGGGAGCAATGGCTTGAGAGCCTGGAGGACCTCAAGGATGCCTTCGCCCAGGTGGTAATCGCGGAACGCGGCGACAAGTTGCGGATTACCAAGGAGGAGCTTACGGATGCAAGGCTCTACTCAGGAGTCGAGGCTGTCAGGTTGGGACTGGCCGACGAACTCGGAGGCGACAGGGACGCCATCGAAAAGGCTGCCGAGCTGGCGGGAATTTCCGGTTACGGTTACGTTGACGTCAATTACGAGGTTCTAAAGCAATACGTCAAGAAACTGGATGACATTTTCCCGGTGGGCACTGAGCAGGACAACTGGGCCGCCACTCAGACGCTCATAAACCCCGGCCAGAACGCGGACGGCCTAGCTCCGAGCGGTTCTCCGTCCGCCTTAAACGCCAGCCAGGAACGAATGGAGGCTTTGCGCGGACTCATGCTATACGGCCGGGTGGGGGTTCAAGAGGAAGACCCTCTGCCCAATTTCCCCCTCGAATTGAACCATCCCAACTTTTACTACCTGTACGTCGGCAATGCTCCTTAGACTTGCACTCATTCTCCTGCTGCCCATCTTTGGCGTTATAGCCTTTCTGGTGGCATATTTCGTTTTCTACCAGGGCGGCGGATACGACGCGCCTCCGCCTGCAAACCTTTCATTTGAGCAGATTGACACAACATCCCTTGCGCCGCGAGTTTCCAGCAGCCTTCCGCAAGGAGGGACGCGCCAGGGCCTGCTGGTAGTGGACGCCCAGCATGCCAACTCCTTCACCGAAAGAGAGCTGGTCAACTTCGTCTCCGGGGTGGCCGACCGCGGGTTTGATGTGGAATACCTGGGGAACTTCTCCCGCTCATTTGACCCCACGCAGGCACAGGCCCGCTACCTGGAAATGGCGGAAAAGCTGCGCCGAGCCGACAGTTTCGCCGTAATTCTGCCCCGGATCGCCTACAGCGAAAGCGAGGCGGCCCTGGTGGAGCGGTTCGTGGAAAAGGGCGGCAAGCTGCTGCTGGTCTCCGACCCGGGGCGGCGGCACAACACCAATAGCCTGGCCAAGCAATTCGGAGTGGATTTCCAGACCGACTATCTTTACAACACGTCGGAAAACGACGCCAATTTCAAGCGCATCTTTATCAGGGATTTCCTGCCGGACCAGCTAACGGCCGGACTGGACACTATCACGCTGGACTACGCCGGTTCCGTGCAATCGTCAGGCGGCGGGCTGGCCTTTGCCAGCCCCAGTACCGAGTCATCGCTACTGAGCACGGTGGAAAAACTCTCTCCTATAGCCTGGGGCGACAGCCGCAACGTGCTGGCGATTGCCGACTTCACGTTCCTGGTGCCCACCAACGACTCGCTGCTGGACAACGGGAGGCTGGCGTCGAACGTTGCGGACTTCCTCACCGAAACCGTCAGAGAGTTTCACCTTTCCGACTTTCCCTATTTCTACGGCAGCGGTTCCCAGGACGGGGTGGACATACTGCTAGGCAGCGCCGAACTGTTGAACACCGGCCTGCTGGTCAAGACCGCACTGGCCCAATATGGAATTCAGTCCCAGATCACCGCGGTGGACGACGTAAGCAGGGACACCGTATTTCTCGGCCTCTATGAGGACGCATCGCAGGTGAGTCAATATCTCGAGGTTGCGGGGGTGCGGGTGGACGACGACCTGGGAACGGACTTTGCCGGGGACCTGGCCATGGAAAACTTGACGGTAACGATCCTGGACCAAGCCCAGGGCCGGGACATGCTGCTGGTCTTGGCGGACAGCCCGGCCATACTGGAGGAGGCCGTTGGCCGGTTGATTTCAGGAGATTTCAGAAGCGACCTGGTGAGCGATTCCATCGCATTGCGCAGGTTTGAGGAAATGGGCCAATAGAGACAATGAAACTTAGATTTGGGTTCAGGTTACTCTTGCCCGTCCTTTTGTTGGCGGCGACGGCCCTGCTTGCCTGTGGCGACGACAACAGCCAGACACCGCCGCCCGCAGGGTTGCAGCCCACAATCCAGCCAGTGGAGCCAGCAACGCCGCTGAGCGCGGAGGAACTGGCGGCAGTCCAGCAGTTCGAGGATGCGATGCAGGACATCGAGGCGAACTGGGACAGTTTCTACCAGGAATTCGACGGTTGGCGGTCGGGGCTAACGTCCTGCCACCCCAGCTCGGCCCGCGAGGCGCTGAGGGAGTTCGCAGCGTCGTTCGCCTACGTTTCCGATGCCGCCGGAAATTTGCCCAGGACGTCAGTGACCGGCGAGTTGGCCGACCTGGTAATCGCCGCCACCGACGCGGAAGACACCGCTCTCCGGAACCTGCGCGACCGCTGGCAAAGCGGAAATATCGCCTTTTTCGAGGCGGTCGAGCAAAAAAGGGCGGAATCAGGATTAACGCATAACACCGTTGTAGACATGTCGCTGGCGATGCAGGAGGAATTGCGGGACGGCCCCACTCTGGATGAGATCGGCGAGATGGAGGCTTTTTCCGAATCGTTCGATACCCTGGCGGATGCTTGGGACGACTTCCACGACGGTTACGCCGCGTTTGCCAGGCGGGAAAGCAGGATTGACGAGGCGGAGGTAGCTGCCGGATACCAAAGGCTGCTGGCGGAGCTGGGGGAAATTCTGGCCGTCATCGAAGGGCTTGCTGTATCGGACATCAATGAGGACATGATTGAAAGGCTGCAAGACGCAGCCGAGGACGAATTGACGCTGCTGGAGTTTCTGGCGGAATTCCCGCCGGAATTCAACGGGGCCAACGGAGATGACCCGGAACAGGCAGCAACTCCCGAGCCCGCGGCCCCGTCCCCGTCCGCCCCGACGCAGCAGACTCCGCCGACACCGGAAGCGCCCCAGGGCGACGGCGATGGTGGTGCCGCGGACTCTCCGTCCGCCCAGGAACCCGATCAGCAGACCCCGCCGACGCCGGAAGCGCCCCAGGGCGACGGTGATTACGATGGCGAGACCGCCCAGCCTGCCGGGCAACCGGAGCAGCCAACTCCGCCGCCCGCCAGCAGTCCCGGCGCAGAGACCGCCGGAGGAGGAGGCGCGGCACAAGAGGCCGGTATCTCGCCCCGCGAGGAGTTGGCCGCCACCATCGAGGGAACCAAGGCGATGTTGGAGGAACTGGAGCAGTCCATCACCGAATTCATCGAGGACGATTCAGCCCGGCAACTGGAAGACCTCCAAGCCTTCGACGATGAGCTGGCCGGATTCGTAGACACCTGGAACGAATTTTATGAGGGATTCGCTGACTGGCGTTTCAGTGAGGGCGGCTGCGACCGGGTAGCGGTCTCGGACGATCTGGCCGAGTTCAGCCGTCAGGCCAGTGAACTGGCGGCGACAGTCAGAGACCTGCCGCAGTCCGGCCCGCTGGTTTCCGTGTACAGCCTGGCAGCCGAGGCGGCCGAACGGGAGGCGGGCGCTTTCAGAACCCTGTCAAACTCCTGGACGCCTTTTGCCGTCGACGTGTTCAAGGCCGTGGACGACGAGCGGGCGAACGCCCGCAAGCTGCGCCGCCAGGCTGGCATAGCGCTGGAGGAACTGCGAAACCGGCAGTAAGCAGCCGTCTCAACCGCGACCTACCCTCGATACCGCCGTTACGACTACAACCGTCATTCCGGCGAAAGCCGGAATCCAGGATTCACCGATAGGGACGCAATGTAAGGCCGTCGAATAGTTCTGGATTCCGCCTTTCGCCGGAATGACGGTTATAAAACTGTCGCAGGTCTGACAAGCCAGTTAACCGGCTACCATCATCTCATCGGTGCTGATCAGCGGCGACAGTAGCCGCGGCCCGTCAGGGGTTACCAGCACCATGTCCTGCAAGTGCCAGTAGCCGATGTGCGGCTCCAGCGCAACGACCATCCCCTCCTCCAGCACGCGGTCGCTGGAGGGCACCATGTACGGTTCCTGCTGATGCCACCAGGCGCCCACGCCGTGCCCGGCCAGCGACACGTTTCCCTGAAAACCGGCGTCATGGAATCCGTCGTTGGCGAAGTGGTAAATGTCCGATGTTCTGGCTCCGGGCAGGCACTTCTCGATGGTCGCCCGGTAGATGTCCAGGGTGACCTGGTAGACGCGCCGCTGTTCGTCGGACGGTTTCCCCACGCACACGCTGCGGGACTGGTGTCCCGGGTATCCGTCGAGGTAGGACACGTAGTCGTTGCGGATTATGTCGCCCGGCTCGAAAGCCATGTCGCTCTCGCCGCCGTATGCGACGGTGTTGCGGCTGGAGTTCAGGATGCCGTGGGCCCAGTTCGCGCCGCGGCGGAGGCAGCTCTCGATGATGCGGCTATGCACCAGCCGCTCGGTGTCTCCCGGGCGCACGGTGGGCAGCACCTCCAGGTAAGCCTCGTCCAGCAGCCTCGCCCCTGCCTCCAGCGCCGCCACCTCCTCGGGCGTCTTGATCCAGCGCACACGGTCCATCAGTTCGGTGCAGTCAACGATGCGCGCCTTGGGCAGCACTCCTGCAATTTCCTCCCATCGGTTGGCGCTGACGTAGCTTTTCTCGAACCCGACGGTCTCGCCGTCCAGGCCCAGCCCCGTCAGCACGTCGGCGGCACGCTGGTAGGGAGATTCGGCGTAGTCGTCGTAGACCTCGATGCGTTCCAGCCACGAATCGCGCCGGGCCAGCGGGGCGGCGTAAGTGTTCAGCACCATGACCGGCTCGCCGTGGCGGGGCCACACCAGCAGCACCTCCCGCGGCGAGTCCGGGAACTCCAGGTGGCGCGCCAGGGTTCCCGGGTAGGCAAACCCGGCCAGGTAGGTAAAGTTTTTGCCGGAGCGGGCGACGACCGCGGAGACGCCCTCCTCGTCCATCAGCCGTTGCAGCCGCTCAACGTTGGCGATAATCTTGCCGTGCGCGTTGGCCATGGTGTCCCTCCGAGTCCTGATAGTAGATTGACCTGAGTATAAGGTCCTGCAACTGGCCATTGGCAAGCCGATCAGTGGTAGAATGGTGTCAGAGGGAATCGGATGGAATTGGCGAGCCTTTTGGTTGGCGTTGGAGGGTTGACTGCAAGCATCATAGGTGTGGTTTATGCGCTCCTTGCACGGCGGGCAGCCAAGTCTGCGGAGACCGCCGCCAATGAGGCTAGGAATTCCATTAGCCAGACATTGTGCTTGGTCAGTGCGCAGAGATCGCTGTCCATAATTTCACGCCTCAGGGTGCTTCACCGGGACCAAAGATGGGAGGCGGCTGTTGAACTGTACCGGGAGCTTCGCACGCTGTTAAACGACGTTAGAGGGATGATTCCTGGAGATTTTCGTCAACACCGGTCAGAATTAGACAGCGGCATAGGACAGCTTAGGATAATTCAAGCACTGGCACAAGAAGCCTTAGCGGCAGGCCGAGACCCAGCGGAATTTCAGGCCCTCGGGGAAACACTCAATTCAATCGAGGCTATTCTTGAATCACTGGTAAGCAGCTTGATGCCTCCTATCAGACAGGAGGGAGAATCGAATGGCTGACATGAAGCAGGTTCTGAGGAAATTAGTTGAGCGAACTAAACAAAACCGTGTGCCATGGAGCAAAGGAAATCTATCGGACACTTACAATGTTTCCGTTGGCAGCTTAACCGTCCTCATAATGGGAGGCAGGCGGGGAATAAGCGGGACAATCTATCTTTCCGTCAATGATCACACGGGGGAATCTGTAGGCCGGGTGTTTTATAACCCGGAAGAACCGGAATTAAATCCTGAATTAGTAGCTCTATTAGAGGGGGCAAGAAGGATCGCAGACGACGATCCGAGGCTCGATGAGCTTC
This sequence comes from Dehalococcoidia bacterium, assembly GCA_963664375.1. Classification (GTDB taxonomy): domain Bacteria; phylum Chloroflexota; class Dehalococcoidia; order Lucifugimonadales; family UBA3495; genus VXOI01. Next base: position 3,585,922 of record OY761449.1, on the reverse strand, counting down.
TCGACGCCCTGGATGCAGTTCCCCCAGTATCCCAATAGATTCACATATCGCCGGAACGGGTCAATTGAGGCGGCGCCAGGCGGAGCGAGTCGCTGTGACTGGCCCCATCTCAGTCATGCTGTTAGCAAAGGATGTCAGGCCGAGGCTGCTCTGCCCGCCGCTACCATCTCCGCTCCCTGCGCTGCACCGGCTAGGCGAACTCCGGCATCACCTTTTCGGCGAACAATTCCATCGACTTTAGGACCTTGTCCTGGGGCATGCCGCCGAACGAGAAGTTGCAGCCGAAATAGCCGATTCCGGCGTCCTGTAGCGCGCTGATCTTGGCAATAATCTGGTCTGGGTTTCCAATGAACGCCCGGTGCTGGTACAGGTATTCAAAGGATGGAGGATACTCGGTGCGGCTCTGCCGGAAGGTGTCAAGGCTGTCGTAGACCTCGCTCCCGCGCTTGTAGGTGCTGCGCCACTGGTTGACGTCCATGGTCCAGTTCAGGGCCGCCTCGCTGTCTCTCCGTGCCTGTTCCTCCGTCTCGGCCACGTAGAAGTACCGGAAGAACGGTATGCCCCCGATATCCATTTCCTTGCCAGCCTTTCGCGAGTCCCTTACCAACTGGTTGCACAGGTCGAGGGAGTCGGTGGTGTCCAGCACAACGCCCATAATGCCGGAGTGCCCGCTGGCCGCCGCGAAATCCTGCGTCTCCCGGCTGCGGGTGGCGGCGATGTACATGGGCGGATGCGGCTTTTGCACCGGGGGCGGCACCAGATTGGTCTCTTCGACATGGAAATACTCGCCCTCGTAGGTGAAATTCCGGGTCGTCCACAGCCCCTCGATGATGCGTACCGACTCCTGGAACCGTGCCTGGCTTTCGTCGTGTTTCACGTTGTATCCGGTGTACTCATAGCCGCCCTGCCCGCGTCCGAATCCGGCATCCAGCCGCCCGCCGCTGAGCAGGTCCAGGGTGGCCGTGTCTTCCGCCAGCCTGACCGGATGGTGCAGCGGCGGTATTATCACCGCCGTCCCCAGCCTGAGCGTCGTGGTGCGCGCGGCGATGTTGGCCAGCAGCATCAGCGACGCCGACCCGATGCCGTAGCGCGAGAAGTGGTGCTCCGCCACCCAGCCGCTGTCGAACCCCAGCTGCTCGCCAACGCAGAATTCCTCAGTGATGTTGTCGACCACCTGCCCGGGATCGGTATCCTCGGGCCATGGCACGTGGGAAAACAGGCCAAATTTCATCAGCAATTACACCCGGATTGAGGTTGATTCGCGTAGAATGCCTACGCCATTATTCCATGCCTCCACTGCCCGTGCCACTCTCAAACGGCCGGAGCTCGTGCCAGGGAGCCGGTCGATGAACGAGAACATATCGGCGCTACAGGACTTACGGGAAATCGCAACGCTTCCGGTTGTTGCCGCGCTGGCAGCGTTGGCGCTTACATGGCTGGTATGGTACTTTACAGGGAACCGATGCACCGAGGAACTGGCCACCGCAACGGGATGCAACACGTCATCTATCGCCAATTTCATCACGCCAGCGCTACTCAAGGACCTGTTGACCAATTCAGCCATCGCGGCCACTGGTGGCGGTGTATGGAGCTACGTAATGATAACCAGGGAAAGAAGAGCCAGAGAGGCGGCGGAAAAGGCCTTGGTCGAGGAACGCCAGCAGAAAGAGGAAGCGCTGGCAAAGGCTGAGGAGGAGCACCGGCGTGCTGAGGAGGAGCACCGGCGTGCTGAGGGGGAGCGCCAGCGTGCCGAGGAGGAACGCCAGCGAACCGAGGAGGAACGCCAGCGAACTGAGGAGGAACGCCAGCGAACTGAGGAGGAACGTCGCAGGGCTGACGAGGACCGAGCCCGTTTCCTTGCAGAGTTAGAACGTCTCACCCGACGACTTGACAGCCAGCAGGCTGACCCTAACGGGCAGGCGAAATGATTACTAGGCAAAATCGACAATTGATGAAACTGGGATCGTCACAGGCAGGCCGGAATCTGCTCCAAGGAGGTAGAGTGTAACCCTGTCAGATTGGTGCGGTGGAGGTTGTGCTGTGGAGAATTATGAATTGAGCAACACCCAGTGGGACCGGATAGAGGGATTTTTGCCGGGCCGTCAGGGCTGGGTAGGCGTTACGGCCAAAGACAACCGCAACTTCGTTAACGGCGTGCTCTGGGTCCTGCGCAGCGGCGCCCAGTGGAAGGACCTGCCGGCACAATTCGGCAACTGGAAGAGCGTTCACAAGCGTTTCACCCGCTGGGCCAGGTCCGGAATCTGGCAGAGGATATTCCAGGCGCTGCTGGATGACCCGGACAACCGCCACGTGATGATCGACTCCACCATAGTCCGGGCGCATCAGCAGTCGGCCTGTGGCAAAGGGGGGGCCAAAGTGAGGCTCTGGGCCGCTCCCGCGGCGGACTGACCACCAAGATACACATGGTGTGCGACGCCCGGGGGCAGCCGATGCGATTCGCTCTCACCGGCGGGCAGGCAGCGGACGGTCCTCAGGCGGTACCCCTGCTGAATGGAATCGAGGCCGGAGCGGTGCTGGCGGACAAGGGATATGAGAGCAACAGGATACTGGGATTCATCCGGTCCGGGGGCGCCACGGCAGTCATACCGCCCAAGCGCAACCGGAAAGAGCCTTGGGAATACGACCGGGAACTGTACCGGCAGCGAAATCTCATCGAAAGGGCATTCAACAAGCTGAAGCACTGGCGCCGGATTGCCACCAGGTATGACCGGAGGAGCATCTATTTTCTATCGGCGCTCTACTTGGTCTCGGCAGTGATCTGGGGCTAACAATTGTCGATTCTGCCTAGGGAAAGACGAGCCAGAGAGGCCGCAGAAAAGGCTCGGGATGAGGCGGAAAAGGCCTTGGCAGAGATACGTCAAAAAGGCCAGGAACCCTCGGTAAAAGACCGCCGGATTGAAATAGAACGTCTCAGGAATGAAGCGGAACGGTACAGACTCCTCGCGGAGATAGAACGACTCAGGGCCGAACTGGAACGCCAGAGGGCCGACAAAGAACGTCAAAGGGCTGACGCAGAGCGGGGCCGCCTCCTTGCGGAAATAGACCGTCTGCTCGCCGAGATAGATCGACTGACCCGCCAACTGGACGGTAGGGACAATGATCAGGCTGAGAACTAAACTGTTCATATCCCCTATGTTTGTTCCTTATGGTATGAGAGGCAAGTGCCTGCATTCGTAGTATACGGCGACAGTTTCCTGGTGCGACAGCGCATTGCCGCGCTGGAGGCGGAGCACGGTGCCGATGCCGTGATGGAAGCCAACAGGCACCGGTTCCAGGGCAACCAGGTCTCGCCCCAGGAGTTGCTGGGCGCCTGCCAGGCCATACCATTCCTCGACCCGCTGCGCCTGGTGGCGGTGGACGGCCTTCTGTCCATTGCGGAATCGCGCTCAGGCGGCGGCAGGGGACGGCGCGGCTCCAGCAATGCTGCGGACGCATGGCAGGCGCTGGGCGAGGCCATACCGGGCATGCCCGGGACGACGCTCCTGCTGCTCTCCGACGGCGCGTTGAACGCCAACAACCCCCTGCTGCGAGCCATCCGTCCGGTCTGCAACGTTGAGGAGCTGGCAGCGCCCCGCGGCGAGCAACTGGCCCGCTGGATCAAGGAAACCGCCGAGACCAAGGGGGCCGCCATCGCCCCCGCCGCCATCCGGTCAATGGCCGACCTGGTAGGCGGCGACCTCTGGACCCTTGACCAGGAACTGGAAAAGTTGTCGTTGTACGCCGCCGGGAGAGAGATAGGCGAGCAGGACGTGCGGCTGATGGTCTCCCAAGTCCGGGAGGCCAGCATATTCGAGGCGGTGGACGCGATGATCGATGGGCGGTCGCAGGTGGCGCTCCGCTTGCTGGCGCAGTTGCGCGACGATGGCCGCGAGCCGCAGTACATCATCGCCATGGTGGAGCGGCAACTGCGGCTGCTAGCGCTGGCCCAAGACTCCATCGAGCGGCGCCTGCCCCAGAACGAACTCAAGCGGGCGTTGGGCACGTCGTCGGACTTTGTGGTGCGCAAGACAATGGACCAGGCCCGGAGGCACTCCAAGCGGGACATAGCCTGGCGTTACGACCGGCTGCTGGAGGCCGACCTGTCCATCAAGCAGGGCCGCGTCGATGCAGACCTGGCCCTGGAACTGCTGGTAGGCGATTCAGCCCCGCGGCGGTAGCATCCTAGCAGAGACCGGCGCAAAGCCGCAGCATTCCGCGCAGTTACTCCTTGCCCGATTAGATACGGCGACAAGCCCAGTAATTCCCAGGGTCGCTCACATCCGGTTCGGATCTATGTCTGCTACACCTGCGGTGGCACCATGGGGTTGTAGCAGGCTACGTAGTGGCCCTCCTCTGTTTCTGCTAGCGGGGGGTGGCTGTCGTTTCGGCACTGGTTGGTTGCCTTGAAACATCTTGGCAGGAAGGGGCACTGCTCGCCCATGTTTACCAGGTCGGGCGGGTTGCCGGGCACTGGCTGAATGGCCCGGCCCGCGTCGTCGAGCCGGGGCAGCGATTGCAGCAACGACCAGGTGTACGGGTGCTGGGAACGGCGGAACAGGGGTATCACGTCGGCGTGCTCCACAATGCTTCCGCCGTAGATAACGGCCACCTTTTTCGCCATGGAGGCCACCACCCCCATGTCGTGGGTTATCAGCAGCACCGACGATCCCTGATCCTTGACCAGCCGGCGCAGGCGTTCCAGTATCTCAGCTTGCAAGGTGACGTCCAGCCCCGAGGTCGGCTCGTCGGCGATCAGCAGCTTGGGCCGTAGCACCAGCGCGATGGCCATCATCACGCGCTGGCACATTCCTCCACTGAGCGCAAAGGGGTACTGGCCCATCACCCGCTTGGGATCGGGCAGGCCCATTTCGTGGAGCATTTCCTGGGCCATGCGGTTGGCGTTGCGCAGCGATATGTCGCTGTGTTGCAGGATTACCTCCTCCAACTGCGAACCCACTGGTTCTACCGGGTTCAGGGCGGCCTGGGCATCCTGGAACACCATGGACAACTGGTGGCCGCGCAGGCTGCGTATGTAGTCCTGGCCGGCCCGCATCAGGTCAACGCCCTGGAAGTAAATCCGCCCTCCGAGGACTGAGGTGTTGTGCGGCAACAGTCCCATTATGGCGAGGGCCAGGGTGCTCTTGCCCGCGCCGCTTTCGCCAACGACGCAATAGGTCTCTCCCTCCTGCTGCGTCAGGCTCACCGAGTTCAAGGCCCGTACCGTTCCGGTCGGGCTGTGGAACTCCACTGACAGATCTTCGATTCTGAGCGCTTCGGCCATCGGGACGCTCCGTTGGGGCTGGCGGCTGCAAGTGTTTGCCGGGTTTCGTTCAGAAGTAACGAGGGGTCTCAGGGGGTTTTCGCGCTGACGCCCGTAGCGGAATGGGAGATCGCTTGTTCCGGCGCGCTGCGCAAATCCACGGGGCGATACTCGCCGGAACGCAAGAGATTCAGGAGGTCGTCCAGGCACTCCACCCGTCCGCGGAACTCGGTGGCCGCAGTCCCGATCTGCCCGGTGCGGTGGGCGTCGCTGCCCGCCACCGACGGCATCTCCAGGCAAGCGCACAGGTCTGCGGAATACAGGTTCTGCACCGGAGACCCCCGGCCGTTCAGGGCCTCGACCGCCTGGCACAGGCCAAAGAACGGGTCGGCAGCCGCGCGCCGGAGCATCCCGGCCCGCGCCTCCGGGTCCCGGCCCGGGTCCTCCAGGAACCGGCGGCGGTAGGGATGCGCCGCTATCAGGATGCCGTTGGCCCGGTCGGCGGAGGCCCGCAGGAATTCCGGCTTGTGCATCCCGAATCTATAGTCGTGGAGTCCAAAGACCAGCACGTGGCCGGCGTCGGTATTGATCTCGCTGCCGGGGAGCACCAGGAACTCGTGCCTGCGGGACAGCTCACGCACCTGTTCATCAGACCAGAAAGCGTCATGGTCAGTCAGGCAGATGCCGTCCAGTCCCGCGGCCTTGGAACCCTCAATGAGTTCATCGACGCTCAAAAAGCTGTCGTCGGACTTGGGGTAGCTGTGGGTGTGCAGGTCAATAAGCAAAGCGGCAACCGGGGAACGGAAAAGGGATGCACAATGATAGCACGGCAGTCCGAAATGCGGAATTAGGCGCGGCAGTTACGCAGGGCTTTTTGATTATTGTCTGAACTATGATTTTTGTGATTAAGGGATTGGCCTGATTTTCCATCTTCCGAGGGATAAAGGGCCGCCGAGCCTCACGATTCACCCTCTCCCTCAAGGGAGAGGGGATGATCGCGGAGTGTATTTTTCGGAAACCCTTGCATTTCCTCGCATTCCCTTGCATTTGCGAGTGGGGGCGCCGGTTGGTCTGGGGAGACGCCCTCACCCTAACCCTCTCCCGGAGGGAGAGGGGATTTGTCACACACCCCCTAACCGGGAGCGTTGGCTGGCGAGCGTATGTTCAGGGTAGGAGGGTGTCATGGGGCTTGGCAAGGGGCGGGTGTCAGTCGGAGTGGGGGGTTGTCTGAATCACGATAGGAGTTACGCAGTTGGAGAAAACATTTACCGTCATTCCTGCGAAAGCAGGAATCCAGTGAACACAATCGTCAGTTGAGTTTCTGTTTTCGCTGATTTTCGCCCCCTGGATTCCTGCTTTCGCAGGAATGACGGGTTCGCAATTTCAAGTGCGTAAGTCATATCAGGATATGAGTTACGCAGTTGGAGATTTTCACCCCCACCCTAACCCTCCCCCTGAGGGGGAGGGGATTTTGCAGGCGATTTCGGGCCATGGTTGTGGTTGGCAATCACATGCTAGGCGGGAATCAGATACCCCTCTTCCTCCAGCGTTTCGAGGATTTCCTCTGCACGCTTTTCTCCAACCTTGAGACGCCTTTCCAATACGGAGGCGCTGAGGTTGGGGTTGCGAACGGCCAGATCGCGGGCCGTGTCCATCTGCTGAACATCGACGTTGCTCTCGCCGTCCTCGGCCTCGCTGGACTCCAGGTTGATGAGCGGCACCGGCGGGCCTTCCTGCTCGGTCCAGAATTGGACCAGTTGCTCCACTTCCTCGTCGTAAACGAGAGCGCCCTGCATTCGCTCCGGCTTGGGAGACTCCTTGTGCAGTATCAGGGCGTCGCCCTTGCCCATCAGCTTTTCCGCGCCCACCGAGTCGAGGATGACCCGCGAGTCTACCTGCCCGGAAACGGCAAAGGCGCAGCGGGCCGGTATGTTGGCCTTGAGCAGGCCAGTTACGACGTTCACCGACGGGCGCTGCGTCGCCAGCAGCAGGTGGATGCCCGCGGCGCGGCCCAACTGGGCCAGGCGCACCAGGTTCTGCTCCACCTCGAACCCGGCGACCATCATCAGGTCGGCCAGCTCGTCCACTATGAGTACCAGGAAAGGCATCTTTTCCCCGGCGCGCTCGTTGTAGGTCGCAATGTTGCGGACGCCCAGTTCCTCCATCTGCTTGTAGCGGCGGATCATTTCCCGGTTCAGGCCGCGGAGGGATTCGGTGACCTCCTCGGCTTCCACGATCACTGGCTGGATCAGGTGGGGAATGCCGTTGAAAGGCGTCAGCTCCACCCTCTTGGGATCCACCATCAGCAGGCGCAACTGCTCCGGTGTCTTGGTCATCAGGAAAGAGGCGATGATGGAGTTTATCTGGACGCTCTTGCCGCTGCCCGTGGCTCCGGCGATGAGCATGTGGGGCAATGTCACCAGGTCCAGCGCCACCGGCTCCCCGCCGGTGTCCTGTCCCATTGCGATGGGCAGCCCGCCCTTGCTCATTAGCTTCTGGAATTTCGGCGTCTCCATAACGGCCCGGAGGTGCACCTTGGTGGGAGTCGGCACCGGGACTTCCAGCCCCACCAATGCCGCGCCCGGCACCGGCGCCTCGATCCGCAGGAAAGGAGTCTTGAGGGCCAGCGCCAGGTCCTTTTCCCGCGTGAGGATGCTCTGCACCTTGACCCTGCTCCGCTCGCCACCCTCCGTGTTTGCGGACTTCTTGGCGACCCATCCCGGCGACAGGCCGAACTGCACTACGCGGGGGCCGGCCGTAATTCCGGTCACCTCAACCCGCACGCCGTGATCGGCCAGGGCTTGCTCGACCTCCTTGGCCATGCCCTTGAATTCGTCCTCGGATGCTCCTACCGGCTCGGGAGGGGCGAGCGTGTCCACGGGAGGCAGACGCCAGCCGGAACCGGCTCCCTCGCCGTGCCCGGCTGTGGCGGGGGCTGGCATCCAGGGCGGGAGATCGTCGTCCGGTTCGGCCTCCGGTTCTTTCTCGACCTCGGCCCGCCTCAGGTATCCGGTCGCTACGGCTGGAGACGCTGTTTCGCGGAGCGACGGGCCATCATCGCCCGGGCCGTCCTCTGCGGCATTGCCTGCCTGCCCGGCCCGCTTGGCCGCCATGGACGCGCGGCCGCGAGCTGCCTTGTCGTTCAGCCGTGTAATCCCGTCCCTTGTTGCGATGGCCGCCTTGCGCAGCCCCAGGTAGGCATACCCGGCGGCCAGTTGGAGCCAGCGCCAGAAACGCGACAGTCCCCGGCTGTATATGGGGCCGGTAGACCGGGGGTAAAACACCAGCGGCGTCAGGGCGGCAATGGCCGCCATCTTGACCAGGCCAAGGGGCAACAGCGACGGCCCGCCCAGGGCCAGACCCCAGCGGCCAGCGTAGGAGACGTCTTCCAGCAGGCCGCGGGCCGGGCTGAAATAGGACAGACCGCAAAGGGACAGGGCAACCGCGGCTGCGGCAACTGCCCAGAGCCGCCAGTGGTGAGCCAGCAGGCGCGCCCGGTACCGCAGGGTGAACAGCACGGAAGCGGCCCACAATCCCGCTGGCGCCCAGCCGTAGCCAAGGGCCTGCCATAGCCATTCTCTTGGATTGTCGTAGAAGTAGAGGAACGCTCCAACGACCACTATGGCCGAAACCAGCACCATCCCGTCGAGGAACAGCCAGGGGCTGGCGCGAAACATTTCTCCGAATGTGGGCGGCCCCGTCTCTGAACGAGCATGGCGTGATTGGTCGGTATGAGAGGTGCTGACCATGGGCGCCTCCTGTCCGGTTGCAGTCCGCCACCCTTTTCGTCAGCGAAAAGGGCTTTCAGGTGGCAACCGCAGCAGGAGCCGGGCAACACCCACACTCACATCGACACCCTCTGCCTTTGGCAGGGGAACCGGGGCTGTTCAGACCTCGGTTACCACAGGGATTATCATAGGCGATCTGCGCGTTACGTTACCTATAAAGCTGCGGGCAGTTTCGCGCACTTTGGCCTTGATTTCATCCTCCGTGGGCGGGGGGCCGCCATTGACGGACAACTCGGATACCAGGCGTGCGCCCAAATCCTGGAATAGCGTCTCGGTCTCCCCCTCCTCCATGAAACCGCTGGCAACGGTCAACGGGTCTCCGGCGGGCGACCGGCTGGCGCGGTCCAGCGGAACCACCACGACCACCACGCCGTCCTTGGAGAGACTGCGGCGCTGCGTCAGCACCTTGCTCCCGGTGTCGCGCCGGGAGATGCCATCGACAAATATCGGGCCGGCCTTAATCCGCTCTCCGGTGGCAGCGCCCTCGGCCCCGATTTCCAGCACGTCCCCGTCTTCCAGCACAAAAATGCCGTCCTTGCCGGTTCCCATGTCCCAGGCCAGTTGGGCGTGGGCGTTCAGATGGCGGTATTCGCCGTGCACCGGAACGAAATAGCGCGGCTTGACCAGGCTGAGCACCAGTTTCAGTTCTTCCTGGCTGGCGTGGCCGTGGACGTGAACGGTGGCGATGCGGTCGTAGAGCACCCTGGCTCCCTGGCGGAGCAGATTGTCGATGGTGCGGCTCACGGGCAGTTCGTTGCCCGGGATCGGCGTCGCGCTGATGACCACGGTGTCGCCCGCCATGATGCTAACGTCGCGGTGTTCCTCCTTGGCGATGCGCACCAGCGCCGAGGTGGGTTCCCCCTGGCTGCCGGTGGTCATCAACACCACCTGTTCCGGGGGCAGGTTGCGCGTCGCGTTCAGGGGCAGCAGGACGCCCGGAGGCAGCCGCAGGTAGCCCAACTCCGTGGCCACTTTCACGGTCTCGACCATGCTGCGCCCGACGATGCTCACTTTCCGCTCGTACCTCACCGCAGCGTCGACCACCTGCTGCACCCGCGAGACGAGGGAGGCGAAAGTCGCAACGAGGACGCGACCGGGCGCATCTTTGATGGCGCGATCCAGGGCCTCTCCGACCAGCCGCTCCGAGGGGGTATAGCCGGGCACTTCGGCGTAAGTGGAGTCCGAGAGGAGCAGCAGCACGCCCTCGTCGCCGTAGCTTGCCAGCGCCGTCAGGTCGATGGTTCGCCCGTCGACGGGCGTGTGGTCGATCTTGAAATCGCCGGTATGAATCACCGTGCCCAGCGGAGTATGCACGGCAATGCCCATAGCATCGGGGATGCTGTGGCAGACCCGGAACCACCGCGCTGCGAAATGCTGCCCGAACTGGTAGGGAATGCCGGGATCAATGGGCGTTGACGTGAATTCACGGGTGGCGCGCCGTTCTTTGAGCTTGGCCGAGATCAGTCCGTGAGCCAGCCGGGGCGCAAATACCTGCGTGGGTATCTGCGGCAGAATGAACGGGAGCGCCCCGATGTGGTCCTCGTGGCCGTGGGTGATGAGAATGCCGCGTATCCGGTCGGCCCGCTCCACCAGGTATGAAACGTCGGGGATTATCAGGTCTACCCCCGGCATCCCCTCCTCGGGGAACTGGACGCCGCAGTCGATAATGATGATATCGTCGCCGTATTCGAGGGCCAGCATGTTCTTGCCGATTTCCCCCAGCCCTCCCAGGGGAATGACTCGCAGTTTTTCTGATTTTTGAGCGTTCATCCAGACCATAAAGCCTAAGAGCCTATTTGAAAATTCCTGTCTGGTAGTATGGGGAAGTGCTGAACCAACTCCATATACCAAGACAGGATGCTGCTATTGTTGCATAGAGAGGAACGCTACACCAGCGACATGACCGGCCAGCAATGGGAAATCATCCGGCCTCTGCTGGCCCCGGAGAGGGAAGGTCCCGGACGTCCTCCGGAGCTGGACCTGCGCCAGGTGGTCAACGCTATTTTCTACCTGGACCGCACCGGCTGCCAGTGGAAGAATCTCCCAAAGGACTACCCCAACCACAACAGTGTCTATTATTACTATGGCAAATGGCGGGACGACGGCACCTGGCGGCGGGTCAACGAGGCTTTGGGCCAACGGGAAAGAGAGCGGCAAGGGCGAGCGGCTGAACCCAGCGCTGTCATCATCGACAGCCAAAGTGTCAAGACTGCCGAGGCGGGCGGCGTGCGGGGCTATGACGCTGGCAAGAAAGTCAAGGGCCGCAAGCGGCACATAGCGGTGGATACCCTGGGCAATCTGCTGGCCGTGGTGGTTCACGCTGCCGACATCCAGGACCGGGACGGAGCCCGGTTGTTGCTGGAGCGGTTGAGAGCAGAGGTCAAGTCCGGCATAAAGCTGATCTGGGCCGATGGAGCCTATAGGGGACGGTTGGTGGATTGGGTGCGGGAAAACCTGGACGCCCTGCTGGAGATAGTGCCGCGTCCTGCCCGGGGCAAGGGGTTCGAGGTGTTGCCCCGGAGGTGGGTAGTGGAGCGCACCCTGGGCTGGTTGAACCGATACCGCCGCCTCAGCAAGGACTATGAGCGTCTGGTGGAAAGCAGCGAAAGCATGGTTCACATCGCATCCATCCAGACCCTCATCAGACGCCTGGCCTAACCCAGCTAATTTCCAAACACCCTCTAAAACATTGAAAGTTGTTGCGGGCCGCCAGTCTCATCCGCGCTGTCACGGCCCGTGTTCTCGTCACGGGTATCGTCGCCTGCCGTCGGCACGTCAGCCGGGGGCGGGGAGCTGGCAGCAGCGCCAAAGAGGTCGATTTGATCCGCGCCAAGCGATGCCTCGGGGATGGCGCCGGGCGGTTCCGTCTCGGGCTCCGGCGGTTGCGCGAGCGCATCAGCGATGGCCCGGAAATCCTGCACCATGGTCGATCTGAGCTCCGGGCGCCGCAAAACCGCAGCCGGGTGCATGACCGGGAATATCAGCCGCCCGTCCTTCCGGCGCAGGCGGCCCCGGGCCCGGGTAATGCTCTCTCCGGGAAAGAACCGCCCCAGGGAGAACCGCCCGAGGGTAACGATGATCTTGGGGTTGACCAGCTCAATCTGCCGGTCGAGGTACTTGGAGCAGGCGGATATTTCGGCCGGTTGAGGGTCGCGGTTATCCGGGGGGCGGCACTTGACCATGTTGGCGATGAACACCTGCTCCCGGTTGGCGCCGATGGACGCCAGCAGACCTTCGAGGAGCTGACCCGCCGGCCCGACAAACGGGCGGCCCTGCCGGTCCTCGTGAAACCCGGGGCCTTCGCCGATGAACATCAGCTCCGCCGTTGGACTCCCCTCGCCCGGAACGGCATTTGTGCGCCCGCGATGCAGGGGGCAGTCGGTGCAACTTCGGACGGCCCGGGCCACGTCATCAAGGTTATCCATCGCGCCCCGCCCGGAGATGACTGAGACCCGCTGGCTGCATCAAGTCAAGGAGAAAATCCGCGCCCGCGGCAATCGGCAGGCCGCAAAAGTCCTCGCCGGAACGTGCGTCCGGAAAGAACGGCATCTCAAGGGCTGCCAGAGACGCGGAAATCAGTCGTCGTCAATGCCGCGGCCTTTCAGGTAGGCCACGGCGTCAGCTACGGTAGCAATGTTGCCCGCGTCCTCGTCGGGAATCTCCAGAGGCGTATCCTCGGTGGAGAATTCCTCCTCAAAGGCCATAATCAGTTCGACCAAGTCCAGGGAATCGGCATTCAGGTCGTCGACGAAGGATGACGTTTCCTCGACGTCGCCCTCGTCGGCTCCCAGCTTGTCTACGACGATGACCTTCACGCGCTCATATACTGTGGGCAAGACTCATCTCCCATCCGGCGAGGGTTCGGCGGCGGCGAGTTCCCCGGAATCCAGGCTTGCCATTACGGAGCCGAGAACTCCGTTTACGAACCTGGCCGAGCTGTCGCTCCCGAACACCTTGGCCAGCTCCACCGCCTCGTCGATGGCCGCCTTGGGTGGAGTGGCCGGATTATGCAAAAGTTCAAATAGTGCGATCCGGAGAATGTTACGATCAACGATTGGCAACTGGGTCACCGGCCAGGCGGGTGCAAAACGGCCGATAAGGCCGTCAAGCCGCTGCCTGTGATCGCTCACGCCAAGGCGCAGCCGGTCGGCAAACTCAATGACGGAGCGGTCTATGTCTTCATCTAACCAGTCATAGTCGGCGGCAACCCCGCGGGAGCGGGAACCGTCCCACGCCCGGCCTCTTACGTCCGCCGCGAACAGAGACTGCAACGCGACTGATCGTGCGAAACGCCTGGGGTCGCCCGAATTGACCATACAGACCAGTTCTTGGCAAATTCAGGAGGCTAGCCCGCGGCTGCGGCCAGCTTCCGGATGGATTCCGGGTCGGCCACCGCGGATACCTCTACATCGCGGTCGATTCGCTTGATCAGTCCGGCAAGAACGCCGCCCGCGCCAAACTCGACAAACCGGTCAACCCCGGAGTCAACCATGGCCACGACGGAGTCTTTCCACTGGACGCAACGGCAGAGCCCGCGAACCAATTCCTCCCGTATCTCGTCGCTGCTGGTCAGTGAACGGCAGTCGCAATTGGCGACAATCGGGATATTCGGCTCCCGGAGGGGCAGCCTTCCCAATTCGGCCGCAAGTCCGGCTTCCGCCTCGACCATCAGTGAGGAATGGAACGCGCCGCTGACGGGCAAGGGCACTGCCTTCCTTGCGCCGCGGGCGGTGGAGAGGTCAACCGCTTGAGCCACCGCCATGCGGTCGCCGCTGATGACTATCTGGTTATCCGTGTTTATGTTCGCAAGCTCGACGCCGGTCTCGGCGCAGATCTGGGCCAGGGCGATTTCGTCCAAGCCAAGAATCGCGGCCATGGAGCCGGGACGGTTCAGGGATGCCTGGTTCATCAGCTCGCCGCGCAGGCGAACCAGCCGCACGGCGTCGGAGAAATCCAGCACGCCCGCCGCCACCAGCGCAGTGTACTCGCCCAGGCTGTGCCCGGCGACGGCCTTGGCCACCGTGGCCCCGGGGCCAGCGTATTCCGACCAGGAGCGCCAGGCGGCGATGCTGACCGTCATGATGGCCGGTTGAGAGTTGACCGTGTTTTGCAACTCCCCGGCGGGGCCTTCAAATATCATCCTTGACAGGGGGAAACCCAAGCTGTCGTCCGCTTCTTCGTAGGTCTCGCGGGCGGCCCGGGACTCCTCAAACAGGCCAAGCCCCATTCCCACTTTCTGCGAACCCTGTCCGGGGAACACGAAGGCCCATTTATTTTCTGAGTTAATCGTAGATGCCTCCAGGGAGAATGGAACAGCGAAAAATTGAATGCTGAAATTCTAAGACATAGTGCATCGTGTGTGCAACGCGATTCATCGCCGCCTTTTGAGCACTATGCCAAATATTTCCCCCAGTGCGGTACGAGGCGCTTAGCGGCCCATTGCTGGCGGCCCTGACCTTCCTGCCGGGGCAACGGGCCGCTGACCGCCGCGCCAACCCTGTCCCTCAGAGAGTGTTTGATAAGCTCGGTTCACTGACAAAGAGCCGGTTTCAGGAGTGTCCACCGTTCCTGAGCAACCAGGGGTACGCCCCCACCCTAACCCTCCCCCGGAGGGAGAGGGAACTTGTTAAACACCCTCTCAGAGAGTGTTTGATAAGGTCGGTTCACTGACAAAGAGCCGGTTTCAGGAGTGTCCACCGTTCCTGAGCAACCAGGGGTACGCCCCCACCCTAACCCTCCCCCGGAGGGAGAGGGAACTTGTTAAACACCCTCTCAGAGAGTGTTTGATAAGCTCGGTTCACTGACAAAGAGCCGGTTTCAGGAGTATCCGCCGTTCCCTAGCAACCAAGGGTACGCCCCCACCCTAACCCTCCCCCGGAGGGAGAGGGAACTTGTTAAACACCCTCTCAGAGAGTGTTTGATAAGCTCGGTTCACTGACAAAGAGCCGGTTTCAGGAGTATCCGCCGTTCCTGATGAACCAAGGGTACGCCCCCACCCTAACCCTCCCCCGGAGGGAGAGGGAACTTGTTAAACACCCTCTCAGAGAGTGTTTGATAAGCTCGGTTCACTGACAAAGAGCCGGTTTCAGGAGTATCCGCCGTGCCTGAGCAACCAGGGGTACGCCCCCACCCTAACCCTCCCCCGGAGGGAGAGGGAACTTGTTAAACACCCTCTAAGCGGATTACCGGGCTATACGACGCTTTCCACCACCTGTCTGCCGCGGTAATACCCGCACTGCGGGCATGCCGCGTGGGGCAGCTTGGCAGCGCGACATCGCGGGCAGATGGCTGCGTTCAGCGGCCTCAGCCTGTAGGCGGTCAGTCGGCGTCCCCGCCGTGCCCGCGTCAACTTCTTCTTGGGTAATGCGCCCATTGGATGGTGTCCTCCTCAGCCAGGCTACGCGCCCGGCATCGCATATTGACCGTATGACGTATGAAACTCTTGGATTGATGGCACCCGGTTTGCTGCGTGAAAAGCGATACGGGTATCCTATCCGCTTTCACGAGTGAGCAGGTCGGCCAGTGCGCCCCAGCGCGGATCCACCTGGCCTTGACCGCATTGGCAGGCATCGACGTTGAGGTCCGCTCCGCACTCGGGGCAAATCCCCTTGCAGTCCTCACGGCACAGGACTTTCAGCGGTTCGCTGGTGAGAAGGTACTGACGCAACACGTCGCTCAAGTCCAGCATTTGGCTGTAGTCGATGTGCAGCACTCCCTCCGCAACATCGGGCGGGAACGTCCTCCGGCCCGTGGACGGGTCAACCGTGGGAAAGCATTCCTCCTCCAGCGCTATGACGGACTGGTGCGCGATGTCTGCGAGGCAACGCCCGCATTCGGTCTCGGTCTGAACCCGTATGGTGGCGCTCAGCAGAAGCCCCTGATGAGTGCGAAGCAGAAGCACTCGCCCCGTGGCCCGGCGTTCTTCCCCCTCGCCGGGTACCAGGTCGTCCAGTTCGAATCGCCTGGTGGAGCCTGTTGGTTCCATCAGGAGTTGCGACACATTATAGAGCATCTGGACCGGCTAATCCGAAAATCGTCATCTGAAATTATAGGATTCCGATGCCCTGCCCTGTCAACAAGGCTACCCGTCGGTCAGGGCCTTTCGATTATTGTCTGAACTGTGATTTTTATGATTAAGGGATTGGCGTGATTTTCCGTCTTCCGGGGGATAAAGGGCCGCCGCGCCTCACGATTCACCCCCACCCTAACCCTCCCCCTGAGGGGGAGGGGATAGCTTTCAACTGCGTTAGTCCCATCATAGCCGTCCAGCCATGTTGCCGGTGATGAAATCCACGATGTCACCCGTCGAGGTGCCGGGGCCGAAAACCTCCACGATCCCCAGGTCCTTGAGGGGCTGACGGTCTACGGCGGGGATTATGCCGCCAACCACGACCACGACGTCATCCATGCCCTGGTCGTGCAGCAGACTCATGACCTCGGGCAGTATTTCCAGGTGGGCGCCGGAAAGAATGCTCAGCCCCAAGACGTCCACGTCCTCCTGGGCGGCGGCCTGCACGATCATCTGGGGGCTCTGCCGGATGCCGGTGTAGATGACCTCCATGCCAGCGTCCCTTAGAGCCCGCGCAATGACTTTTGCGCCGCGGTCGTGGCCGTCGAGGCCGGGCTTGGCTACCAGTACCCTTATCGGGCGTTCGTTATTCTGCATTTCAACTTGTTCTGCGTTGTTTCTCTTGACTCCGCCGGAGCAAGCCCGGCAGGGCTATCCGCTTTGCAGCAGGTCGGCGGCCAGCGTGCCGATGACCCCGGCGCCGACGCCGATGATGGCGTAGAACGCACGGTCGATCTTGTGGTTCAGGCTGTCGAGCAGGCGATTCGTTTCGTCGAACAGGCGGTTCGTCTCAACTTCGCCAGCACGATATTCTCTTTGAAATGCGGCTTGGCTCTCCGTCAGCCAGGCAACATCCGACTGCAACCGGCCCACGGCCAGCCAAAGGGCAGCGTCGGATTCCGGCACGGGGTCGGGTGTTGAGTTGGAAGCCATTTAGTTTGCCCCCGCCGAAAATAGTATCCGGTGTGAGGACACAGGCCCAAAGATTCGGGTCTGTACCGCATCCTCGCAGATTCTCCCGACGCTAATCTTGCGCTAGATAGCGTAATCCTTGATTAGCTGTCGCGCAATGAGCAGACGCTGCACTTCCGACGTGCCCTCGTAAATGGTGGTGACCCTCGCGTCTCTCAGGATGCGCTCGACGCCCGCCTCCTGGAAGTAGCCGGAACCGCCGTGGATTTGCAGCGCCTTGTCGGCGACGCGGATGCACATCTCCGACGCCAGCAGCTTGGCAATCGAGGCTTCTTGCAGGAACGGCTCCCCCGCATCCTTGAGGGTGGCGGCGTTCATGGTGACCACCCGGGCGGCGTGTACCTCGGCGGCCATGTCGGCCAGCATGAACTGGATGGCCTGGTGCTGCGCGATGGGCTGGCCGAAAGACTGGCGTTGCTGGGCGTAACGCAGGGCGGCCTCAAGCGCCGACTGGCCGATGCCGGTGCTCTGGGCGGCGATGATGATGCGGCTGGACGTCAGTATTTCCATGGCCTGGTTGAACCCGCGTCCTTCTTCGCCGAGGAGATTCATCGAGGCCACGGGCGTGTCCTGGAAAACGATCTCGTCGGTCGTCGAGCTGCGCATCCCCAGCTTGCCGTGCATGGGGTTGATGGTCAGTCCAGGCGAGCCTTTCTCGACGATGAAGGCGCTGACGCCCTTGTAGCCAAGATTGCGGTCCTGAGTGGCGAACACCACAATGTCATCGGCCACGGAGGCGTTGGTGATGAACATCTTGCTGCCGTTCAGGAAATACGTCCCGTCGCGTTCGACGGCGGTGGTCTGGAGCGCGGCGGCGTCGGAGCCGCCGCCGGGCTCGGTAAGGCCGAAAGCGGCGACGCCCCGGCCGTCCACCAGGGGCGGGAGGATGCGCTGCTTTTGTTCCTCGGTGCCGAAACGGTCGATGGACGCGACGCCGAGGGCCAAGTGGGCCAGCCAGCTCACGGAGGCCGATGCGTCGCCGCGGGCCACCTCCTCGGCAGCGATGGACACCTGCCGGTAGCCAGCCGGGCCGCTGCCGCCGTACTTGACGTCGACGCCCAGGCCGGTCAGCCCAAGCTCGGCAAAGCCGCGCCAGGCATCCCACTGGAACTCGCCGCGTTCGTCGGACTCCTTGGCCTTGGGCGCAATCTCGCGGTCAACGAAATCGCGCAGGGTGGTCTGGAGCATCTGCTCCTCTTCGTTGAGTATCAGGTCGGGCATGGTGATTTATTCTCCTTCTAGCGATCTCTGCCCCTAAGTCACGAACCCCGGAAATGATTGGATCAGGAGGGGCATGGTAGCATTCAAGGGCGGTTGCGGAGGGCGTGCGGACATTTAGCAAGTCCCCTCGCCCTGCTAGTGTCTGTCAACGTTTGATTATAATCGTGGCATTAGCAGCGTCAAACTATCCCCGGAGCAGGGTATTCTCAACGTGTGCTGGTATTCCTATGTCCTATGTAGGGGCGCACAGCCGTGCGCCCCTACGCGGCGGGGCCAAGCAGACAAATCGCGTCCAATACCAACACACGCCGAGAATACCTGGTATCGTTACCAGTAGGTGGATGTTTCTCGAGCTGCTCCAGCAAAGATGCCTGCGTAGGCAGCCGCGGCCATAGGGGACACAGCTATGGCAGCCCGTGTCTCTACCGGAATCCGGCAGTAGCAGGATAGTTAGCGGCAAGCCTACTCCCAGGCTCTTGCTATAAGAATTACGGCGTGGTTGAACCATGGAGATTCAATCAGGCGGGCTTTTTGTCCGCTTCCGCAGATCCACACCTCGCAACGCCACTGGACAAGCGGGAGGGTTGGCCTGATGTCCAAGTGCAGTCATATTACAACACATCGTCCGGTTCCGCCGAGAATCGTCCTGGCCGGATAGTGGGTGTCCGCAGGGCTGGCGGTGCCGGAATTTTGTCCGATATCCACGCCTGTGGCATAATCGGAAAGCACAATTTGAGACACCAAACCCGGACTAAAGGAGGGGCCATGCCCGGACTGATTACCACCAACCGGATCAACCACGTCACCACCATGGTCAAGGACACCGCCGTAGCCATGGAGTTCTACAACAACCTGCTGGGGATCAAGCAGATACAGAGCCAGGTCGACAACCCCGAAATCACTTGGCTGCAACTGGAAAGCGGCATCATGGTGCACCTGATCGAGACCCAGGAGGCCCCGGCCAAGCCCGACCGCATTCACCACGCCTTCGAAGTGGAGGATTTCGAGGGCACCCGCGCCACGCTGGAGCAGAACGGTTTCGAGATCGAGCGCGAGGGCGTGCGCTACGACGGCCAGGCGTTCCTGTTCATCCACGACCCCGACGGCAACCGCGTCGAGTTCTGCACCGCCAGCGGCTACGCCCCCGCCCCCCCGCGCCCGACGAGTTGCTAGGGATAGCGTTCCCCCGGTTTCCCTCCCCCAGCGGGGGAGGGTCAGGGTGGGGGAGAAATCCCAGCTAGCGAAGAATGACGGCAGATCAAGATTTCACCCTCTCCCTCAAGGCAGAGGGAGTTGATCTTTCGGAGATCGCCATGTTCGACAAGATTCAGCACATCGGGTACCTGACCTCCGACCTGGATGCCGCCGTCTCCTGGTTTGAGCGCTCCTTCGGCGCGGTCAACGCGGGCGGCGGGCCGCTTTCGCCCAGCTACGCCGTCCCCAGCGGCGGGCGCAACGCCTACGTGCGCTTCGGGCAGGCCGAGGCCGAGATCATCGAGCCCGATGACAAGTCCGGCGTCGGCAGCAAAGTCCTCGACATGCACCACGTCGGCTACGTGGTGGAGAACATGGAGCAGGCGGCGGAGGAGTTGCGGGCCCGGGGTTTCGCCTTCGGCAGCGATGAGCCATTCGTCAACGTATTCGGCCACCAGGTGTTCTACCTGGACACGGATACCACCAACGGCGCATACGTGCACCTGACGCAACTGGCGCCAGTAGCTCCGGAAACTCCCGCTCCCTCCGGGGGAGGGTCGGGGTGGGGGCGTGAGGTGGAGCGCATCGTACACGCGGGCTACCTGGTCAAGAACCTGGACGCAGCCATAGACTGGTACGTGCAACGGTTCTCGGGGACGCACGTAGGGGGCGGCGCGTCGCGGCGGGGCGGGCGCAACGCTTTCGTCAACTTCGGCCAGGTACAGGTGGAGCTGATTGAACCCCTCGATCCATCGCCCATGCCCGATGGCATCCACGAAATGGACCACGTAGGCTACGCAGTGGGCGACATCCCCACCTGCATGCCAGAGTGCCAGCACCGGGGGCTACAGTTCATCGCCGACGCTCCCGCCACCAACTCCATCGGCCAGCAGGTGCTCTACTTCGACACCGACACCAGTCTCGGCTCCCGCATGCACCTGACCCGCCTGCCGGACTGACGGCGGACGCCCCATGTTGAGCTTGTCGAACCATGCCCTCACCCTCTCCCTCCGGGAGAGGGAACTTGTGATATGACTTATCCCCGCAACATCATACTGGTGGGTTTCATGGCCTCGGGCAAGACCAGCGTGGGCCGGGCGCTGGCGGAGTCGCTATCCCGCGTGGCCGCAACACGCAACGAACCCGGCTGGACGCCGGTGGACGCCGACGACGTGATCGTGGAGCGCGCTGGCAAGCCGATACACCGCATCTTCGCCGAGGATGGCGAGCCTGTCTTCCGCGAACTGGAGAGCCAGGTCATCGCCGACTTGTGCGGCGGGGAGCGTCAGGTGATAGCATCGGGCGGCGGCGCATTCGTCAGCGAGCGGAATCGAGGCGTGATGCTGGCCGGTGGGCGTGTATTTTTCCTGTCGGCAAGCCCCGCCACCATCCTGCGGAGAGTGCAAGAGGAGGACGCCGGCGGCCCCATCCGCCCGCTGCTGGCGGTGGACGACCCGGAGGCGCGCATCGCCGATCTGCTGGCCCAGCGGATGCCGGCATATACGCAGGCGCACCACATGGTCGAGACGGACGGGCTGACGCCGGAGGGGGTGGTGGCGCGGATTGGGGCGTTGGTAGACTTACAACAGAATCAACTTGGTTAGGGGGGGTATTATATGGTTGCATACGGATGGCAACCGATAAAGGGGTTGGATTCTCAATCTTCACACGTGGATTTCCAAGAAATTGACTCCCTGCATCACCAGTGGGTAAATTTCCGTGGGCAACGTGAGGAGTCAAACCCCAACGCCTATAAGTCGTTCTTGGAACGTCTTGAACGCCGTTGGGCCATTGAAACCGGGATAATCGAAGGCATTTACAGCATAGACCGCGGCGTGACTCAAACGCTGGTCGAAAATGGGCTTGTTGCGGATTTGATAGACCGCGGTTCTACTGATCGCAATCCGCAAGAACTGGTCACAGTGCTAAAAGACCACCAATACGCTGCGACATTCGTAACTGAGTCTATAAGGAGAGGAACTAACCTTTCCAAGCTCTACATTAGGGAACTGCACCAAATCCTGACTCGCCATCAGGAAACTTACACTGCCGTTGATCAGTTCGGCAGGGTGTTTGAAACTGCCCTCGACCGGGGTGGCTTCAAGACCCAGCCTAACAATCCCACCAGACGAGAAGACGGACTGATTCACGAGTACTGCCCACCCATTCAGGTCGAAAGTGAACTGGACAACCTCATCAACTGGTACAACGAATTTCAGCAAGCAAGCACAACCTATCATCCGCTCCTAGTAGCGGCATGGTTACATCATCGGTTCACCCAAATACATCCCTTCCAAGACGGGAACGGACGAGTGGCGCGAGCATTGCTCACTTGGCACTTGGCCAAAGCAAAATACCTGCCAATCGTCATCTCGCGGGATGACCGTACCCGGTACATCGAATCCTTGGAGTCTGCTGACGACGGTGATTTGAGTGCATTTGTCCTTCTCCTTGTTCAATTGGAAAGGCGGACAATACTAGAGGCATTGGGAGAACCTGAACCAGTGGCAGACTCTGGTCTTGTCGACCAAGTCGTAGACCACATCGTCGAGCAAATCAAACGACAGAATCAAGAACGCCAGGCGCAAATGCGTTCCGTAAGCGAAGTTGCTCACGCACTTCGCAATAACGCCATATCCAACTTGGTCGTTCGAGCTGACCAGATTTGCCAACCCCTCAATGATGCGGGTTTGCTCATAACTCGCGTAATAGACCGAGGTGGCCCAGGGGATAGGGAATACTGGTATCAGACCGGAGTGATCCAGACCGCCCAAGAAGCGCAGCACTGGGTTAATCTGAATGAATCGAGGTTTTTCATCAAGCTGTTGCTGAACCCGGAAGACCAATCGAGGGCGCCACGCTTGGTTTTCGTCATATCCCTGCATCACGTCGGGCAACAGCTTACCGGAATTATGGCGGCAACTGCATTCGCCGAAATTAGGGATTCCCGCGAGCCTGATTCAGGGGAATCACAAGAATCCCCAGGGCTATACTTCAGGAACTGCACCGTTGACCCATTCACTTTCACTTGGCAGGATAATGCCGATGCAATAGGATCAAGATTCGCTGATTGGGTTGAAGAGCGATTGAGCATAGCGCTGCGCTACTGGAGCGAGTTCATTTCATAATCAGCTCGTCAATTTAACGGGTTGCGGCCCGCTCCCATTTTAGGAGGCAAGAACCATGACCGACCCCAACTTGGCCGCTACGGTGCACCACTCCGGCGGCTCTTACCCTGTCGTGGCGGGGTGGGACATCCTGGATGGCCTGGGCGAGCGGCTTGTGGACGTTGGCGTCCGCGGCGCCGCCTACGTCATCACCGACGACAACGTTATGAACCCTTACGGGCGCCGGGTGCAGCGGTCGCTGGAGGCGGCGGGCGTACCGACGCATTGTTTCGTCATCCCATCCGGCGAAACCAGCAAAAGCTTTGAGCTGGCCCAGGCCATCTACGAGTGGCTGGCCGAGCGCCGGGCCGAACGGGGCCATACCATCGTCAGCGTCGGCGGGGGCGTGCCCGGCGACCTGGGCGGGTTCGTCGCCGCCACCTACCTGCGCGGCATGCCATTCGTGCAGGTGCCCACCAGCATGGCCGCCATGGTAGACGCCTCCATCGGCGGCAAGGTGGCCATCAACCTGCCCGCCGCCAAGAACCTGGTCGGCGCGTTCTACCAGCCTCGCGGCGTGTTCGCCGACGCATCCGCGCTGTCCACTCTGGGCAAGCGGGAGCTGGCCGAGGGCTGGGCCGAGGCCATCAAGCACGGGTTCATCCTCGACGCGGAGCTGGTCGACGTGTTCGAGGAGCACGCCGAGGCGCTGATGGACGTGGACCCTGAAATCTCCGCCGACATCATCCGGCGCAGCATGGCCATCAAGGCCGACGTGGTCAGCCAGGACGAGCGCGAGACCCTGGGCATCCGCATCCTGCTCAACTACGGCCACACCATCGGCCACGCGCTGGAGGCGTCGACCGAGTACGGCCGCTTCCTGCACGGCGAGGGCGTGTCGGTGGGCATGATGGGCGCGGCCCGGATGGCCGCCGAGATGGGCCTGATGTCTCTCGCCATCGTTGACCGGCAGCAACGGCTGCTGGAACGATTCAGTCTACCCATCAGCGCCCCCGGCGTCCCAGCAGAGGACGTGCTGACGGCGATGTCGCTGGACAAGAAAGTGCAGTCGGGAACCAACCGCTGGGTCATGCTGGAGGACGTGGGCCGCTCCGTAGTGCGCCAGGACGTGCCGTGGGAACTGGTCGAGCGCACCGTGCGGGATTTGACGGGGTAAAATATTCTTCACGCCTCGCCGATCAGGGAGTCTGAAACTTATGCAACAGCAATCTCCAATGGAGCCTTACGAAAACGAGAATCCAATTGTAGCCGACTACCGCGATCAATCTCGGGAATTCCTGGTCAAAAGCCGGGAGTATTTAGCCTCTGGTGACCTGCATCAGGCCGCCGAAAAGGGATGGGGGGCCGCAGCATGGATGGCCAAAGCGGTCGCAGAAGCCCGGGGTTGGGAATACACCAAGCACGATGAATTCTTCACTGTCATGTATCAGGCCCAGGATGCCATTGGAGATGATCGATTGCGCGGCCTCACTGCCGTAGCGAATACGATGCATGGTTTTTTCTACACCCGTAAACGGTTCCTACGACCGGAAATAATCGAGTCGAATATCAGTGATGTGGAAATTCTGCTGGACATCCTCCAACCGCTGACGGAGGGCGCATAGGAAGAGTCAACAGTCGCGGCTAGTGCCCGCCGCCTCTACGGCGCTCCCGTGACCGCGCCATCATCACCAGCAGCACGATGCACATGCCCCCGCCGCTGCCCAGCAGCACCACCGACGCGACGGTTGACAGCGCATCCGCCCCCGGCACTGCCTGCGACATTTCCTCCAGCGCCACCGCCACCGCTCCCGTGATTATCAGCAGGCCGTACATGAACCGGATGCGCGACGGGTCAACCCGTTGCGTCGCTCTGGCGCCTAACTGGGAGCCGATGGACGCCGCCGACAGCATCAGCACGGCCAGGAGCGGGTCAACCCGGTCGGACAACGCATAGGCGAATGACCCCACCGACCCGGTGATGATAATCTGGAACAGGTCGGTGCCGATGGCGATTGTCGTGGGGATGCCCAGCACGTAGATGAGCACCGGCATTAAAATGAACCCGCCGCCGGCCCCCAGCAGTCCCGCGATGAACCCTATGCCAAACCCGATGCCCACTGGCACGAACACCGATATTCGCTCGATGCCCGAGACCGGCAGGGACACGTAGGTGGATACGCCGCCCACCCTTGGGATGCCGACCCAGTGCGGCGGTATGCGCAGGGTACGGATTCGCTGCGTCAGGCCCACGGTGGTCACATCCTCTTCGCCCTGGTGGGTGCGGATGTGCGTGCGCCAGTAGTCAAAGAGCAGGAACAACCCCAGCGAGGCCAGGAATCCCACGTAGACGTACCGGATGACCGGCCCGGCGATTCCGGCGGCCTCCAGCGTCGCGTTCACCCATTCGGCCAGGAATATGGCCGGAATGGTGCCGGTTACCATCAGCCCGCCCAGCTTGAAATCGACGTTGCCCAGGCTGCGGTGCTTGAGGGTGTTGATGATGGCGGTGCCCATCACCAGCGTCAGCCCCGTCCCCACGGCATACACCGGCGGCACCCCGAACACCAGCAGCCCGCCGGTGATGAGGAACCCGCCGCCCACGCCAAAGAAACCGCCCAACATTCCAACGATCACGCCCAGGAGCACCGGCAGGGCCGGATGTATCACCACATCCGCGTTAGGGAAGTACATCGTCCCTGCCTGCCCGCCTCCGCATCATCCGCCGCCGTCTCCACCACATCCTGCGCTGCCAGGCCCGGCGTTGCCAAGCCGCCCGCGGGAACCGGGCCAGCACCTCGCGCACCCGCTCCTCCGTCCTCTCCCTGGTGAAAGCCCTGACGGCCCTCAGCGTTCCATCCCAGAAAAAGCTCAGGGTCAGCGCGGTAACCGCCATCACTCCGAGCACGAACGCCGCCCAGACCACGGGCTGCCCGGAACTGAGACCAGTCAAGAATTCGTTCATACTATCGTTGGGCTATACTGCGGTAGGATTAAAGGATGATAAAGCAAAACCGGGCCACGGGATAGCAGACATGACCGCCTCCACGTTCGCATTCCAGTTGCAGCACGCCGACGGGCCGGCCCGCGCCGGCCGCATCCAGACGCCCCACGGGCCAGCGGCCACTCCGCTGTTCATGCCGGTCGCCACTCAGGCCACGGTCAAGGGACTGACGCCCGAGGAGGTGGCGGAGGTCGGCGGCCAAGTGGTGCTGAGCAACGCCTATCACCTTTACCTGCGTCCCGGCGTCGAGACAGTAAATTCGCTGGGCGGCCTGCACGGGTTCATGCGCTGGCCCGGCCCCATCCTGACCGACAGCGGCGGCTTTCAGGCATTCAGCATGGGTTCGCTGCGCAAGGCCAGCGACGAGGGCATCCGCTTCCGCTCCCACCTCGACGGCAGCGAGCACCATTTCACGCCGGAGCTGGCAACCTTGAACCAGGTCGGCCTGGGCGCGGACATCATCATGTGTTTCGACCAGTGCATCGCCTACGGCGCGACGGAGAAAGAGGTGCGCCGGGCCATGGAGCGCACCCACCGCTGGGCCGCCGAGTGCCACCGGGTGCATCGCGACTCCGGCGCCTGGCCGGGGCAGGCGTTGTTCGGCATCGTGCAGGGCGGCACGTTCTCCGGCATGCGGGACGAGTCAACCGAGGCCATTACAGCGATACCGTTCGACGGGTACGCCGTCGGCGGGCTTGCCGTGGGGGAGGACAAGGAGCAGTTGTACGGTTTCACCGGGCAGGTGGCCGCCGGGCTGCCCCAGGACAAACCCCGCTACCTGATGGGCGTCGGCTCCCCGGAGGACTTGGTGGAGGGTGTTTGGCGGGGCATCGACATGTTCGACTGCGCCCTGCCGACCCGCGTGGCCCGCAACGGCGCAATGTTCACTCCCGACGGCCGCATCGACGTTAGCAAGCGGCGATTCGCGGAGCAGCAGGGCCCGGTAGACGAGGGGTGCGACTGTTACGGCTGCTCGAATTACTCCGCGGCCTACGTCCACCACCTGTTCCGGGCCAGGGAGATTTTGGGGCTGCGGCTGGCGTCCATGCACAACCTGCGGTTCGTGCTGCGTCTGATGGAGCGGATACGGGAGGCAATTCTGGAGGACAGGTTCGCAAGTTTCCGGCGAGATTTCCTGTCCCGCTACCGGCCCACCAACGAGGCGGCCCGCCAGGAACACAAGTTGCGCTGGCTACAGGAGCGGGGGTAAACTAAACCCGGACAAACCGCACTGATTCACCAGCAAGCTCTACATCGCGGGTTTCCCATCCCGCGTTCAGCCAAGTCCTCGACTGCCTGGAGGGACTTGCGTCGTTAGCCCACCAAGCTGGGTATTTGCGAGCTGATGGCGGCAATCGGGAGCCCATAACTTGCTCGATTTCCTCGAACGACATAAGGCGCTCTTGTCCATACAAAGCGGCAAGAAAATCGTATATTGGCCGGTATTTGCTACTACAAATCATCGCTTATATCTATAACGCGAAAATATCGCAGAGACTCAAACAAGGCTCTCCGCGATATTTGTGCACATTACGCCAGAAATTGCTGATTACCGGATTCCGCCCGCTACCGCCGGAACGATGCTGACCTCGTCGCCAGAGCTGGTGGCGGTCTCCAGGCCGTCCAGGAACCTGACGTCCTCGCCGTTCAGGTAGATGTTGACGAAGTAGCGCAGTTCGCCCTCCTCGTCGATCAGCCGGTCTTTCATGCCGGGGTAGCTGCCCTCCAGCTCATCGACCATGGCGGACAGGTTGCCCGATTCGACCTCTACCTTGTCTTTTCCGCCGGTCATCCGCCGCAGCGGGGTGGGTATTCGAACCACGACGCTCATCAGGGAAACTCCTGCCAGTGAAATGAGAGTGCGAGATGTAGGAATCTATCAGTCTCGCTTGATGGCCCAGGGAATAGCCTGTTTCAAGAAGAATCTTAGCCGCCGATAAACTGGGTGGCATATACCGACACCAACAATGCGCCACCTATGCCCAAGATGGCATAAAACATCCGGTCCATACGCCGGTTCGATTCTCGCTGGTCGGCTTTGAATTCGTTCCGCAGTTCCTGTATCGATCGTTCTTGTTTTTCCATCAACTGCCGCTGGCCTTCCATCAGTTGCCGCTGGCCTTCCATCAGTTGCCTCTGGCCTTCAACTAGCGTCGCGACAGTACCCTGCAACACCCCGATGGCGCGCCACATCCGGGACAGCTCGGAAGAGGAATCCTCGGATTCCGGAGTTGTTGGGGTAGGATTTGAACTGGTTGTCATGATTCATCCTTTCCTGGAGCCTAACCCTGTAGCGCCGCCTCGAACGACGTGATGGTGGGCTTGATGGTCAGGGGATTTACCACCTCGTCCTCCACCGCCTCCTGGGTCTTTAGGCCGTTGCCGGTGATGTAGACCACGGCCAGTTCGTCGGCGCCGATGGCCCCGGTCTCCGCCAGGTGGGCCAGGGCTGACACAGTGACGCCACCAGCGGTTTCGGTAAAGATGCCCTCGGTTTCGGCCAGCAAGCGGATGCCGCTCACGATCTTGTCCTCGGGCACGGCGTAGGCCGACCCGCCCGAGTTGTTGATGACCCGCAGCGAGTAGATGCCGTCGGCGGGGTTGCCGATGGCCAGCGACTTGGCCAGGCTGTCGGGGCGCACCGGCGTGATGCGGGCCTCGTCGCCGCTCCACGCGCTGACTATCGGCGAGCAGCCCTCGGCCTGCGCCATGTGCATCTGCGTCGTTACCGCCGGGTGATGCACGGTGTTCTGGTCCGGGCCGAAAGAACTGGCCTCCACGCCGTCCAGCAGGCCCAGGCAGGCCAGCTCGTTGAATCCTTTCCAGATCTTGGTGAACATCGCGCCGGAGGCCGACGGGACAACCACGTGGTCGGGCAAGCGCCAGCCGAGCTGCTCGGCCACCTCGTATCCCAGCGTCTTGCTGCCCTCGGCGTAGTAGGGACGCATGTTGATGTTGACGAACGCCCACTTGTAGTCGTCGTTGTCGGCCAGCTCACTGCACAGCCGGTTGACCTGGTCGTATGTGCCGTCAACCGCCACCAGGGTCGGGCCGTAGATGGCGGCCCCGACAACCTTGCCCCGCTCCAGGTCGGAGGGGATGAACACCACGGCGCGCATACCGGCGCGGGCGGCGTGGGCCGCGACGCTGCAAGCCAGGTTGCCGGTGGAGGCGCAGGAGATGGTCTCGAACCCGAACTCGCGGGCCTTGGTGGCGGCCACCGACACCACGCGGTCTTTGAAAGAGAACGACGGGTTCACGCTGTCGTTCTTGATGTACAGGTTGTTCAGGCCCAGCCGCTTGCCCAGGTTGTCGGCCTTGAGCAGCGGCGTGTACCCCGCCATTATGTCCACCGGGTTGTCGCCGTCGGCGGGCAGCAGGTCGGCGTAGCGCCAGATGCTCAGGGGGCCGGACTCGATGCGGTCGCGGCTCACCACCTCGGAGATGGTGGCGTAGTCGTAGACCACTTCCAGCGGGCCGAAGCAGAAATCACAGACGTTCAGAGGATCGGCGGGCTGTTCCCGCCCGCACTCGCGGCATTGCAAACCGTTAACGAAAGCCACTGACCTCGGTTCCTCCTCTGCGGCGCAGGCCCGGTTTCAGCCCCCGGTTTCAAGCTGGTATCAAGCCGGAAACGGGGCTGTCAAGCGGGGTGCAAAAGGCAAAAAGAATGCCTGACGCCAAGCGCCTCAGGTTCAGCCGATGGTAACAAAGCCCCCCCACCTTGTCAATCTGAACGCGCCGCGGTGCAGCCCCGGCAATCCCCTCTCCCCACGGGAGAGGGCCAGGGTGAGGGCGTTCCCCTGTGTTGTATGAACTGTGATTCACTTGATTTTGGGATTTCGCTGATGGGGATCCGATCGGGCTAGTCCTCTAATACTGCGAATCCTGATAGGACTTACGTAGTTGGTGTAGGGGCGCCCCTTGTAGGCGCCCATGCCGCCGGGGGTCATCCACAACAGGGCCGCCCCGAAGTACAGGGCCGCCCCGAAGTACAGGGCGCCCACAAGGGGCGCCCCTACGGGGACGGCGGTCACCGGGAATTAGCGACTACCGCCACCAACTGCGTAACTCCTATCCCGATTCAGACAAAATTAAGAGCGAACCGGCCTTGTAGCCATAGACCTCTACGCCCTAGGCTATAATTCCTTTGAGGTGACGATGACTCTGCCCGAATCCAGCCGCTACAACCTGACCGACGACTTGGCTATCTGCCGCGTCCTGAACGGCATGTGGCAGGTGTCCGGCGCGCATGGGGCCATCGAACCACGCGCCGCCATCCGGAGCATGTTCGACTACGTCGATGCCGGGTTCACCACCTGGGACCTGGCCGACCACTACGGCCCTGCCGAGGATTTCATCGGTGAGTTCCATCGGCAGTTTGCCGCGGATCGCGGCCCGGAGGCGCTGTCGGGCATTCATGCGTTCACCAAGTGGGTGCCGCGTCCGGGGCCGATGACGCGCCAGGTCGTCGAGGGCAACGTCGATATATCCCGCCAGCGCATGGGAATGGACTGCCTCGACCTGTTGCAATTCCACTGGTGGGACTATCGCGACCTGCGTTACCTTGACGCGCTCTCCCACCTGGCCGATATGCGGGACGAGGGCCGAATCCGCGAGGTGGCCCTGACCAATTTCGACACACAACGAATGCGGGACATCGCCGACCACGGTATCCGGGTGGTCTCCAACCAGGTGCAATACTCCCTCATTGACCGCCGCCCGGAGGTGGCCATGGCCGGGTTCTGCGGCGAGCAGGGCAGCTCGCTGCTGGCCTACGGAACCGTCTGCGGCGGCCTGTTGTCCGACCGCTACCTTGGGCGTCCCGAGCCCACTCGCGCCGAGCTGAACACGGCCAGTCTAGGTAAGTACAAGCAGATGATCGACGCCTGGGGTGGCTGGGGTCTGTTTCAGCAATTGCTTTCTGCGCTGCGAACCATCGCCGACAAACACAATGCCAGCATCGCCAACGTCGCCGTTCGCTACGTGCTGGACCGCCCGGCAGTTGCCGGGGTTATCGTCGGCGCTCGGCTGGGCGTGGCCGAGCACATTGCCGACAACGCCCGCGTGTTCGACATCACCCTGGACGCCGATGACTTGCAGGCCATCGAGGCCGTGCTGGCCGAGTCCCGCGATCTCTACCGCATCATCGGCGACTGTGGCGACGAGTACCGTCGCTGAGAGGGTGTGTGACAAATCCCCTCTCCCTCCGGGAGAGGGTTAGGGTGAGGGCGTCTCGCTGCTTTCGCAGGAATGGCAGATGCCGTTTAGTGGCCGCCTTTTGTGGGCATGGGGCATTTGTCACACATCCTCTGAGAGATGCCCGGCGCATGGTTGTCATTCCCGGACGAAAAGGGGAACGCCCTCACCCTAACCCTCTCCCGGAGGGAGAGGGGATTTGCCGCAGGTCGTCTACCCCACCGGCGGCACTGGCTCGTGGAGGGAGAGGGGATTTGTTGCAGGCCCTCTACGAGACGGGCAGCACCGGCTCCGTGCGGTTGGCGGGGAGTTCCACCTCGAATGCGTTGAGGAAGAAGGCGGTCTGGGAATAGTGGCTCATGAGCGCCGTCAGCTCGACCAAGTGCTGCGTCCCGAACTGCTCCAGCGCGATCTGGAAAGTGGACGCCGAGACCCGGTGGCTGGCGTAGAACTCGTTGCAGTAGTTGACGATGGCCCGCTCGTCGTCGGCCATGGGCGGCAGCGGCTTGCGCTCGCGGATGGCGTCGATGATGGCGTCGCTGACGCCCGCCTCGCGCGCGTCGCTGGCGTGGGCGTTCCAGATGTACGGGCAGTCAAAATTTCGGGCCGTCGCCAGGATCGCCAGTTCCCTGATGCGGTTGGAGAAGGTGCTCTCGTAGCGCAGGTATGACGTGAGTCCGGCGCGGCGCTTGGCCAGCTCGGGGCTGTTGACGATAATGGATATGGGGCCGCCTGCGATGGTTCCGCCGGTGTCCTTGGTCAGCTCGTCGAAAGTACCGCGGAGTTCCTCGGGCACCATGTCGCGGGTGACGATGGGTACTCTGGCCATGATTTACCTCTGCGTGCAGTTTAGTGCCGCGATTTTACCATCCGCTCAATTTTGTCTGAACTGTGATTTATTTGATTTTTATGATTGCCGTGATTTTTGATTTGGGAATCATGGCAATCAAATGAATCAGGCGAATCACAGTTCAGACAAAGAATCGAGAGAGCCTACGCCCGTCCGACGGGTGTGCCATCGGCCCCAAAAGGGGCTACAATCACGCAAACGGATTGACCGATTATCGGCAGGAGGCAGGGCCATGGCAGTACCGGAAAGCGTGGGCGTGCAGGAGGCCCAGGAATATTACGACACCGCCGACCGCATCCGCATCAAGCCGGGCTGGATGCAGGGCGAAGGACAGCCCATGCCCGAGATCGAGCCCTACCTGTGGCGCTGGTCGCAGGTGGAGCCGCTGGTGATGAAGAGCGGCGAGCTGGTCACCCCCGACCGCGACGTGGAGCGGCGCACGCTGCGGCTGGCGACGCCGGGCATCGACCGGGGCACTACCCACACCATCACCGCCGCGCTGCAACTGCTGCTGCCCGGCGAGAACGCGCCGGCCCACCGGCACACTCCGACGGCCATCCGCTGGGTGCTCAAGGGCCAGGGCGCCTACACCACGGTCGAGGGCGACAAGTGCTACATGGAACCCGGCGACCTGGTGCTCACGCCGTCGTGGACGTGGCACGACCACAACAATGAGGGCAGCGAGCCGATGATCTGGCTGGACGGCCTTGATGTGCCGCTGGTGCGCTACCTGCGGGCCAATTTCTACGAGCCTTACCCCGAGGATCAGCAGCCGATAGTCGGCGTGGCCGAATCGGAGCGCAAGTTCGCATCGGGGGCGCTGCGCCCGGCGTGGGAGACGCCCAACGCGCCGTACTCTCCGCTGTGGCACTACAAGTGGGACAGGACTTGGGAGGCGCTGCAACACCTGGCCGAGGTGGACGCCAGCCCCTTTGACGACGTAGCCATGGAGTTCAGCGACCCGGTGACCGGCGGCCCGGTGTTGCGTTCTATGACCTGTTGGGCGCAGCTAATCCGCCCCGGCATCCGCACCCAGGCGCACCGCCAGACCAGTTGCGCCGTGTACCAGGTGTACAAGGGCGAGGGCTACAGCGTGATTGACGGCCAGCGGTTCGACTGGACCGAGGGCGACTTTTTCGTCGTGCCGCCGTGGGCCTGGCACGAACACGCCAACGACTCCGGCAGGGAGGCCGTGCTGTTCTCCATCCAGGACATCCCGGTAATGCGCGACCTGGCCCTGTACCGCGAGGAACCCTACGCCGAAAACGCCGGCCACCAGCCCGTAACCAGCCACTTTACCGGGTAGAACGCCGCAGACCACCGTCCCGTAAGTCCCCTCCCCTTCGACAGGGGAGGGCTTTTCGGCTAGAACGATAGCAGGATTTGAAGTTGCCCATAAACAAACAAAAGCCCCTGTAAGGCGACAGGGGCTTTATGGTAGAAGCAAGGACTGGCCTTACTCTGAGTTAGCTTGTTCTTGACCGGCATTGGAAGGCACAGTAAGTTCCAAGATACGATTAATCAGCTGTTGCCTTTCCGTAGCAGCTTGTCGTTCGATTCGTTCCGCCCGCCTTTCAGCCCGTTCTGCTCGCCTTTCAGCTGCTTCTCTGGCTAGTCGTTCTCTGCGTAGCATAATGTAAAAGGAGAGACCTCCAGCCCCACCGGCAATCGCTCCGTGGGTAAACATTCTGTTTACTAAATTAGGGCTGAAACACTTTTCAAAGCTGTTCCAGTCGCATTGAGTGGGTCTTACTGATTTGGAGTCCCCTGGTTCCGTCGTGTGATACCAAACTGCCCAAGTTGCTCCCATCGCCAAGACTGCAAGTAGCGCGGGAAGCCAAATCACCTCCCAAACATCAGACCACAGACTCGGTTCTTTGGCAGACGGGCGTAATCCCCTTGCAATTCCTCGTTTCCTTAGCATACTGTTCGGCATCCATCCCCTCGATGGCACAGACCACGCATCTTGATGCTACGGGTTTAGCCACGACGTGTCAAGCGCAAAGGCGACAGTTTTCGGCAATTCCCACATCTAGATTCGATGGGGCGGGTTCGATTTGTATCGAAACTCAACCAAACCCGCTATTTGTGACGCAATATTCCCTCTCCCTCCGGGAGAGGGCCGGGGTGAGGGCGTAACCTCTCTACTTGAACAGTGGCATCACCTTCTCGCCGAACATGCGCAGGGACTTCTGTACCTTGCGGGTGTCCATCTCGCCGGTGTTCAGCTTGAGCATCAGGTTGCGGACGCCGATGTCGCGCAGCTCGGCGACCTGGTCGGCCACCTGCGACGGCGTGCCTACGATGAACGAGTGATCGAAACTCTCGCCTGCCGGGACAGGGGCGTTGGGGTCGCGCGGGGGCAGGCCGCCGGGGTTGTACAGCTCGCGGGCGTGATTGAAATGGGCGCGTTCCCGGCGGAATCCGGCCTCGGCGATCTCCACCGCCTCGTCGCGGCTCTCGGCTACGAACAGGTCGCGCGACGCCCAGCACTGGTCGAAGGCCGCCTCCATCTGCTCCTCAGTGAACCCTGAGTCCAGCATGGTCGCCTGGTACCGCTCCAGTCGAGACTGCAACGTCGGTACGGCCTGGATGCCGATCATCACCGGGCGTCCGATTTCGGCCATCCTGATGGTCGAATCCTCGCTGATGCAGGCGCGTATCAACGGCGGGTGCGGCTGCTGGTACGGTCTGGGCCGCAGTTCGGGGAACTCAACGTTCCAGTGCTCTCCGTGATGTTTCAGGTTTTCGCCGGTCCAAGCCTTCACCATCAGCTCCTCCGCCTCGTCCAGGCGGGCCAGGCCGTCCTCCATGGTGATGCCGAACCCGATGTACTCGTAGTGGTTGTAAGCCGAGCCGCGACCCGTCCCCACGATCAGCCGCCCGTGGCTGAGGTTGTCCAGCAGGGCCGTCTGCACGGCCAGCCGCACCGGGTGGTGGAAGGCCAGCTCGACTACGGCGAACCCGATTTTCAGGCTGGTGGTACGGGCGGCGACCGCCGCGCCCAGCACCAGCGGGTCGGCGTGGGCCGCCGCGCCGTCAAAGTGGTGCTCGGTCAGCCACACCGAGTGCATGCCCATCTGCTCGGCCAGCAGGATCTCGTCCAGCGTGCTGTCGATTACGGCCGAGTCGTTCTCCGCGTGGTGGCTGACCGGGAATACAAAGGAACCGAAACGCATCTTATCCTCGCGAGTGTCGTAACTGGGGGTGACCACCAAGATTATAAACCAGCGTGTCCAACCGGGCGGCGCGGAACCGCCTGATGTCTCAAGCGCCCACTGATGGCGGTCAACGCCCCACAATCCCCACCCACACAGGGAGCGTATAATTGCGACACCCGCACCTCTGGAGCTCGGCTATGACCAGCGACAAATTCGCCAACATCGATCTGGACGAGTATGAAGCCAAGAGTATGGCCGTCTACCGCGAGAAAATCCGCCCCCTGGTCTACCCGGCGCAGGAGGGCCGGATGCTGGTCATCGACCCGGAAAGCGGCGACTACGAGATTGACGACCGGGCCGCGGTCGCTGCGGAGCGGCTGCGGGAGCGACGGCCTGACACCCTCTTCTTTGGCATAAAGATAGGCTATAAAGCATCCATCAGCGTCGGCGGCCGCAGGTTGCCGGAGGAAGAATGCTGACCGGCACAATCAACGCCGCTCTGTTCAGAGCCGAATAATCCCATCACCCCATCCGAGAGGACGACAGACATGGATATTAACCAACTCACCCAGCCAGAAATAGACGAGCTGGTTAGCAAAGCCCAAGCCCACTACCACGAGGAAATCCGCCCTCTGGTCTACTCAAAGCACAAGGGCCAGATGCCGGTCATAGACGTGGAAAGCCTCGACTATGAGATTGCTGACCGTGAGTCAATCGCCACCGAGCGGCTGATGGAACGGCGCTCTTTGGTTGCCTGTTTCGTCGTTAAAGTCGGGTATAAAGCCACTAACCCAATTCCGGGCCTTGGGGCTGGGTGCCGGAAGAAAAATGCCGACTGGCATAGCCCACGGCGACCTGATGAGGACATATAATCCCGCTATATCATCAAGATTGAGGAAAGGCATGGACTTTGACCAACTCACCGAACAGGAAGTAGACAGCCTGATTGACAGGGCTCAGGCTTTCTACCGCAAAGAAATCCGCCCTTGGGCCTACCCGCAGCAAAAAGGCCGTATGCTGGTCATCGACCTCGAAAGCCACGACTACGAAATTGACGACCATGACGCAGTCGCTACCCACCGGCTATGGCAGCGCCGGCCGGGCTGCCTCACCTTCGGCATAAGGATAGGCTACAAAGCTGCCTATCACTTCAGCCCCCGCCGGACGCTGGAAGACGAATGTTGACCGGAACAGTTCGCAGCCTGCAAGCCTGGGTTACTGTCGAAATCCTGGACCAAAGCAATCGGCCCCGCACGGTAGAGGTTGTGCTGGATACCGGATTTAACGGCCACCTGAAATTGACTGCTGCCACTATTCAGGAATTGGAACTGCCCCGATCAGGATACCGCTATGGGGAACTCGCCGATGGCGCCACAGTCCAGTTTATGAGCTACGATTCTACCGTTCTATGGGACGGCCAACCCCGCTTCGTCACCGTAATCGAAGCTGATGCCGACCCTATCTTGGGCATGGAACTCCTCCGCGGCACCCGTGTCACCCTAGATGTCCTAGAGGGCGGCACCGTAACCATCGACGCTCTTGCCTAGCCTGCTAGCGCCCCCGGTTGACGCCCCACAAGCCCCGCCGTATCATCGCCCCAAATCTGGCGGAACCAAGGAGAAGGGCTATGAAATACGACTATATCGTGGTGGGCGCCGGGTCGGCCGGCTCTATCATGGCATCCCGTCTCAGCGAGGACCCGTCCGTGTCGGTGCTGCTGCTGGAGGCTGGCGGCGACTATCCCGATTTCGAGCAACTGCCCGATGAGGTCAAGTTCGGCTACGCCACCGCCACCGACGTGATGACCAGCGACCACAACTGGCAGTTCTGGGGCAAGCCCACCGAGACCGCGCCGCCGATGATGGTGCCGCGCGGCAAGGTCACCGGCGGCTCCAGCGCCATCAACGGCCAGGTGTTCCTGCGCGGCGTTCCTCAGGACTACGATTCCTGGGCCGAGATGGGCAACGACGAATGGAGCTACGTCAAGCTGCTGCCATTCCTGCGGCGCATCGAGACCGACACCGACTTCCCCGGCGATGACTTCCACAACTCCGACGGCCCCATCATCGCCCGGCGGTTCAAGCGGGAGGAGCTGCTGCCCGACCAGGCTGCCTTCCTCCGGGCCTGCCGCGACGAGGGCTTTGCGGAGGTCGCCGACCACAACCACCCGGAGGCCACCGGCGTCGGCCCGGTGCCGTTCAACAACCCCAACGGCATCCGCTGGAGCACGGCGCTGGGCTACCTCGACCCGGCCCGCCACCGGCTCAACCTGACCATCCGTCCCAACTGCGTCACCCGCCGCGTCGTATTCGAGGGCAAGAAGGCCGTGGGTGTTGAGGTGGAAAGCGGCGGCGAGCGGTTCACCGTTGAGGGAGAGCAGATCGTCCTGTCATCAGGGGCCATCGGCTCGCCCCACATCCTGCTGCTGTCCGGCGTCGGCCCGGCCGGTCACTTGAATGAATATGGCATTCCCGTCGTGCACGACCTGCCCGGCGTGGGCCAGAACCTGCGCGACCATCCGTCGGTTTACACCACATTCCGCACCCGGCCCGACTATCCGCTGGACGGCTTCGCCCCCCGCGTGCAGATGACCCTGCGCTGGACGGCCGAGGGCTCCGACCTGCACAACGACATGATGGTTTTCATGCAGTCCTACGCCACCGAGCGCGTTGACCGCGGCGGCGAACGCATGGACGCCCTGGGCATCCGCATGCTCACGGTGCTTGACCTGGAACTCAGCGCCGGCGAGCTGCGCCTCCAGTCCACCGATCCCGACGAGCAGCCATTCCTGGACTACAACTACATGGAGGACCCGGAAGACCGCCGACGCCTGCGCGATGCCGTCCGGCTCTGCGCCCGCCTGGGCGCCCACGAGTCCTTTGCCGACATCGTCGAGGAGCGCATCGAGCCCACCGACGAGGAGCTGGCCACCGACGAGGCCCTGGACGTTTACATGATGCGCGAGGCCACTACCGGCCAGCACATCTCCTGCACCTGCAAGATGGGCCCCGCCAGCGACCCGATGGCCGTGGTCGACCAGTACGGCCGCGTGCACGGCATGGAGAACCTGCGCGTGGTCGACGCCTCCATAATGCCCAACTGCATCCGCGCCAACACCAACGTCACCACCATGACCATCGGCGAGCGCGTCGCCCAGTTCATCAAAGACGGCCGCTAAGCAATTCAACCCACAGCGCACAAAAGTTCCCTCCCCCTCAGGGGGAGGGTTAGGGTGGGGGTGAAATACAGATATACAGATACGGATAAGGAGGAAGGCGCAAAATGGACTGGGAGAAGTGTCCGGCAGTCGAAAGCCTACCCGGCAAGCATGGCGGAGAATGGCTCTTCACCAATACCCGGGTGCCGGTCTCTGCCTTGTTCGGGAACCTGGCCGCCGGAGCCACCATCGAGGAGTTCCTGGACTGGTTCCATGGGGTAGAGAAGTGGCAGGTAAACGCCGTGCTGGAGCACGTAGTCGAAAACCTTGACGCCAAGGTAGATTACCTCGGCGCGAAGGTAAAGTATGAGAATCCTGTTTGACCACGACACCCCAAGACCACTGCGCCGCTACCTCATGGAACACACCGTAGACACCGCCAACGAGAGGGGCTGGGCCGAAATCAGAAACGGAAACCTGCTGGACAACGCGGAAAGGGAAGGCTACGAGGTTATGATAACCGCCGACCAGAGTATGCGTTACCAGCAGAACCTCGCCCGCAGACGAATCGCTATCGTAGTCCTGCTATCCAACAGGTGGTCTGCCGCGCAATTGCGCGTAGGAGACATCCGCGCCGCCCTCGAAGGTATCCAGCCGGGAGAATTGAGGGAGGTTCCCATCTGAACACAGGTAAAAAATGGGCCGTTTTGCCAATGGGAGTCCGGCGCGGTCGATAGATCTACCAGGAAATGAAGACTTCGCGTCCTCTGCGTGGAGTCACAATCCGATCAGTTCGCGGGCGTTCCCGCCAAGCATCTGCTCCTTGGCGGCGTCGGGCAACGGCAGTGACTCGATGAACTTGGCGTCCTCGGCCATGTCGGCCAGTGGAAAGTCGGTGCCGAAGCAGACCTTCTCCGCCCCGTGGCGGCTGACGATGCCCGCCAGCGTCTCGCTGCCCAATACCTTGAGCGCAGGCGGCCAAGTGGTGTCGATGAGCACGTTTTCCCGCCCGATCAACTCCCGCTCCGCCTCGTCCAGCATGTAGAACCCGCCCAGGTGCAGCGCGATCAGCTTGAGCTTGGGGAACTGGCGCACCACGTTCATGATGCGCGCTGGCTCGGCCCACACGGTGTCGCCGGGCTGGGTGTGCGCCCAGCGGCCTGAGTGGATCTCGACGACCATGTCGTCGCCCATTTCCTCGTAGAACGGGAACATGCGCGGGTCGTCGGGGTAGTAGCTGTTGACCATGGGGTGCAGCTTGAACCCCTTGATGCCCGCGTCGCGCATCCGCCGCACCTCGGCGGGCTTGTCCTCCAGGTCGGGATGCATGGCCCCGAAAGGCACCAGCATGTCGTCCTGGATGCTGATGAGCCAGTCGTTGGCGCCAGGCAGGTGCTCCAGCCGCTCCACGACACCCAGCACCACCGACTTGTCGACGCCCGACGCGCGCATGTGTTCCTTGATGCCGTCGACGGTGTTGATGCCCACCGCCGGGTAGCCGAAGGTGTTGGTCATATTCTCCAGCACCGCCGGAGCGATGCGGTCGGGCCAGATGTGAGTGTGAACGTCGATGCGCATAAGCGTTTACCTCTACAAGACCTTTCCGCCGAGCAATCCGATGAGAGCGGACAACGAACTGAAAAACCCTTGCCACAGCTTTTCAATGGAGTTACCGACCTGAGTGGGCTGTTCGACGGTAGAGCTGTCCGCCGCCCTTATCAGCAGAGTTGTGTCCGCGAACACCGACAAAGTGATGGCTGAGGCCATTGTCGCTATCGTTATGAACATCAGGAATATAATAACGGCAACGAATCGACGGGAGCCATTCCTCGCTTCCGTTTCATTCACGATGGGGACGTACTTCGCCGGTGTCAACATTGATTATGCAGCCGGTCAAGGGATGCCTGACCGCGTGCCACATAATCCCCAGCATCGCCTTGGGGCGGGCTATGAGCGGGTGGCGTTTCCGGCCCCAAGGCTGGCGGTCGGGGCCTACTGGAAGCCCCTGGCTTTTACGAACTTCCGCAATCAGCATACTCTCAATCTCTGCAATAAGGTTGGGCGTATTATATCTGATGCAGGCCGTCAGCTTCCTTCCTGCATGACCTTCGCCTGTGGCTCCGGTTTAGGCTTGGCGGAATCCCGCGGCGGTTCGTAGGGGCCGTAGCCCTTGAGTAGGGGGAAAGGCTTGTCGATGGGCGTCAGCCACAGGGCGGCGAAGATGCGTCCGGCCTTGGCGATGGAGGGGTTGGCGTCGCCGCTCTCCAGCCGCACCACGTATTTCTTACTGACGCCCAGCAGGTCGGCCAATTCCTGTTGCGACAGCCCCCGTTCCTGGCGCGCGAAGGTGAGGGCGATGGCGAAGCCCTGCTGTGCTGCGGCCTCGCCGAACTCCATCCGGGCTTCGAGGTCCTCTATTTCTTCAGCAATTTCCGCGATGGCGTCAATTAGCACTTTTATCGCCCCCCATGTCCAGATATTGATTCACTAACGCCCGCGCCCTGGATATTTGGCCTTCCGGGGTTCTCTGGGTTTGCTTACGAAATCCGTTTAGCAGCACGAACATCGCTGACCGTCGGTCAAAGAAACAAAATATTCGATATGGCCCCACTCTCAGTTCGTAGATGTCATCAACGATGTTGTCCATCATTGAGGTATTCAGAAGAGCGAGGCCTTGTTGCTCCAATTTACGTGTTGCATCCTGAAACCGGCGCAGCGCGTTACGGTCTCCGCTCCTGCGAACCGTTTCCAGAAACTCCCGGTATGGAGTGGAGCCGTTCGGTGTTCCGTAAGCAAAGACTTCGTACACTCAAGCACTCTAACCCGCGATGTATAACCGCAGCGTTACTGCTACCCCAGCACGTTCCCTGCCAGCTTTTCGATGGCGGCAAGGGCGTCATCGCCGGGGACGCTGCCGATTCCTACGACGGCCATGTCGGCGCCAGCCTCTTCCATCCGGTCAATCGTATCCCGGTCGCTGACTCCGTAGACGCAGATCTGGATGCCCTTGGGGTCGCGGCCGGCTGACTCGGCCAGCTCGTCCAGCGTGGCGCGGGCGGCTCGCACTTCCTCCGGCGAAACGCGAACGGGGAACCAGCCGTCGCCGTAGGCCACGACGCGGCGGAATACGTTGCGGGCGTTGCCGCCCAGGAACACCGGCGGGTGCGGTTTCTGCGCCGGCTTGGGGAACACCTTGAGGGCCGGAAAGTCGTAGTAGCGGCCGTGGTACTCCGCCTCGTCCTCAGTCCACAGGGCCTTCATCACCTCGATGGCCTCGCGGGTCTGCGTCCAGCGGTGGTCGAAGTCGCCGCCCATGATTTCAGTTTCCTCACGCAGCCAGCCCGCGCCGATACCGAATATGAACCGTCCGCCGGAGTGGTGGTCAAGGGCGGCGATCTGCTTGGCCTGCACCAGCGGGCTGTGCTCCGGCACCAGGCAGATGGAGGTGCCGAGCTTGATCCGGGTGGTCGCGGCAGAGGCCATGGCCAGGCAGATGAACGGGTCGGCCATGTCCGCCATGAACGGCGGTATCGATCCGTCGGGTGTGCCGCCGTACCGCGAGGTTGTCTCTACCGGGATGACGGGATGCTCCGGCAGCCAGAAGGAGTCGAATCCCGCCTCCTCCGCTTTCCTGGCAATCTCCGGCACGTTCGCCGGGCTGCTGTTGAATACCGTACTCACGCCGACTTTCATTTCGATGCCTCCATTCCTCTATATGTCTCGGTTCTCCGTTTGCCGTGATACTATCATAAGGGCATAAGGGCGCAAACGGATTAAGGCCCTTGGTTGCCATTGTCCCTCATTGAACTACGCGATCTGCGAGAGAAAAAGCAGAGCAGGAGTACACCATCTTGAATCCCATACAATCAGTAACCTCCGTTTTTCGGAACTACGTCAACTTTCGCGGACGGGCGCAGCGGTCGGAATTCTGGTGGTTCGTCCTGTTTTCCATTGTAGTGTCGGCGATTCTATCCATGCTGGCTTCGGTAGCCAGACCGCTGGAAGTCCTGGAATTCATCTTCTTTTTGGTAGTGCTCCTGCCATCGCTGGCTGTCACGGCCCGGCGGCTGCACGACACTAACAGAACGGCGTGGTGGATGCTGCTTTACCTGATCCCGATTCTGGGATTCACAGTGCTGGTTACATTGTTCTTGGTCGTGCTTGGCATGGATGTTCTTGAGCCTTGGGAGACCAACGACGTTGAATGGGGAATTCTGGGCATCATTTTCCTTATCTGGTTCCTCGGCAGCATTGCGGCTTGGATAGTACTGCTGGTTTTCCAGATAATGCCTGGCACGGTTGGCCCAAACCGCTACGGCCCGGATCCCTTGCGGCCTGACCTCGGAACCCAGACACCCGGCCCCGCGTTTACGGGGTCTGTCCCTCCTTACGTCCCGCCGCCGACGGGCGGATACACAGCGCCTGGTGGACCGCCGCCTGCACCGTTAGCGCCCCCGCCGTCAGGAGAACAGCGCCGGTACTGCACTCAATGCGGGACGCAACTACAAGCAGATGCCCGGTTCTGCACCTACTGCGGCGCCAGCGTCTGACCCGCACACGCCGAACCGGACTGGCCGTCTCAATCGCACTCTGCGGGCAGGGATTGCGGCATGAACCCGATGCAGGCGATCATTTCCGCCTTTCGCAACTACGGCAACCTGGATGGCCGCGCTAGCCGCTCCGAATACTGGTGGTTCTACCTGTTTTTCGTGGTGATGCTGGTAGCCATCTTCGTCGCCAGCCTGGTCTGGAACCCGGCGCTGCTGGCCGTCTGGGTGGCATACCTGGTGGTCATGGCCCCGCCCCTCTGGTCGGTGAGCGTCCGGCGAATGCACGACATAGGCAGATCCGGGCGCTGGGCCGTCATCGGGTTTCTGCCGATGGCGGGCGGCCCGCACTACACGCGGGTTCTCATGAGGCCCGGCACGGTAGGCCCCAACCGCTACGGCGTGGACCCGCTGCGCCCCGAGTTGGGCGGATGGGTGCCGCGGCCCGTGCAACCAGGGAGAGGAGACTGGCCGGAGTGACTGTGTAGACAAACCTTTGCGCGGGATTGCCGTCCGGTGCGAATTTCGCAATTCCGGTAATGGGCGTCTATAATCGACGCGGCCCAGTTCAAGAAATTTCCAGTCGAGGTATTGCTTTGAAAATCGACCCAAACACCTTTGAGAATTTCTACCGCGTCCTGACCGGCGTGGTGGTGCCCCGGCCCATCGCGTTCGTGTCCACCCAGTCAACGGACGGCGTCAACAACCTGGCGCCCTATTCGTTCTTCAACGCCTTTGCCTACGACCCTCCCACGGTGGTCTTCTCGTCATCGCGACGGGTGCCCCACAAGAGCAAGGATACGCTACGCAACGTGGAAGAGACGGGTGAATTTGTGGTCAACATGGTAGTGGACGACATCGCCGAGGCGATGAACAGCACTGCCGCAGAGTATCCCGAGGACGTGGATGAGTTCGACATTGCAGGGCTGACTGCCGTGCCGTCGGACCTGGTAAAGCCGCCGAGGGTGGCCGAGTCGCCAGTGAACATGGAATGCCGTCTGAACCAGGTTATCGAACTGGAGGGGGAGTCCGGAAGCCACGGCCTGGTCATCGGCACCATCGTGCTGATGCACATCCGGGAAGACCTCATCAACGGACACCGCATCAACCACCACCTGATGAAGCCGACGGGGCGTCTGGCTGGCAGCATGTACTGCCACACCGCCGACACCTTCGAGCTGGTGCGCCCGGTCTACGACCCGGAGACTACCACCGCGGCAGTCAGCGGCTAGTTGAGGATCAGGAACACCAACTTTGCGAGGGGTGCGATGTGCGCCCCTCGCGCTATATGAATCCATACAGTGCGGAGGGAACAATGGATTACGGCGTAATAGAAAAATCGTGCTTGGCTTTAGATTTCGATGAACGGGCCGAGTTGGCCTTCCTTCTGCTGGATACCGTGAAGGGGCTTTCCGACGAACAAGTTGAACGCGGTGAAGAGACGCCGGCCGCCCAGAGGAAAGAAGCGCTGAAAGTATCGGGCGAGTTGCTGCCCGAAACTGATCCTGCATTGGTGCAAGCTGCTCTTTCCCTCCCTGTCAAGGAACGGGATGTTCTGATGGACAAGTTGCGAGACACCTTGGACGATGGATTTCCCGGAGAAAAAGTAGGCGGCAGGGAATGGGAGGAAGCCTGGGGCATCGAGATAGAGCGGCGGGCGCAGAGGGCTAGGGAAGGGAAGTCAAAGTCGATCCCATGGGAGGAAGTGAAGAAGAAAGGACGAAAACTTCTCAATGAATTACGATATCCGTCCTGAAGCGGAAGGGGATTACCTGAAAGCCCTGGTTTACTACGGAATCCAACGGCCTGAATTGTCGTTAGAGTTCGAGGCCGAATTTGAACTTTTCATCGAGCGCATACTCGAATCGCCGTGAATGTACCGGGTAACCCGCGAGCCGGATTTTCGCCAAGCCCGTATAGGCAGATTTCCCTATTCCATCGTCTACCGGGAAACCGCGGACGGGATTATGGTTATCGCAGTAGCACACGATAGACAACGTCCGGGCTACTGGCTCGACCGGATATAGCAGAAACGCGGGGCTAATACGGGCTGGGCGGGCGCTTGGGATCGTCCTCCTCGCTGCTGGTGGTTTCCAACTCCACGTCCGCCCCATACGCGG
This sequence comes from Dehalococcoidia bacterium, assembly GCA_963664375.1. Taxonomy (GTDB): domain Bacteria; phylum Chloroflexota; class Dehalococcoidia; order Lucifugimonadales; family UBA3495; genus VXOI01. Next base: position 3,541,273 of record OY761449.1, on the reverse strand, counting down.
GGCGTCCCTCGCCCGAAAAGTCAGGCTCCGGCGTTTCGGTGTAGCTGCCGGAAACGCTGGCGGCCTGCTCCACCCGGCCGGTGTAGACCTCCGATTCGTCGGGAGCCTGCTCCGCCGGTTCCTCGGCGTAGCTGCCGGGACTATCGGTTGACGGCTCTGGTTCTGCGCCGAAATCGTCGTCGGCGATTACCCCGGCCTCCGCCTCTATTTCACTTTCGACCTTGTCAACTGCGCCATCATCGGCGTCAGGAGAGTCGAACTCCGTATCGGGCTGCCGGTCGACCAGGGTGCCTGCCACGTAGGAGGCCCCGCTCTGCTCGCCGTGGTACTGGGCCAGCGCGTCCTCCAGGTGAGCGCGAAATGCGCCGGGATCGCGCATCATCAGCATCATGCGGCTGCCGGACATCATCCGAATGCGCAGCCGCTCCCCAAAGGGCAGGGCAAGCAGCTCCACGTGGGAGATTTCCGCGTAGGAAATGTGACGGGTGCGGGGCATTCCGTACACGATGACCATTGAGTCGCGGTACAGAAGGAACTGGCGGGGGGTGGTCAGCCAACTGTAGGCGGCCATGACGAGACCCAGAACCACGAGCAAATAGCCCGCAAAAAATCCCAAGACAAGCACCACCAGGGAAAAGATGAGCGTCAGATTCCACTTGGTGGCGTGCTGGTCCCAGTAGATCGGAGTTTCCTGCTGCTGTGCCATGGCGGTATTTTAGCACACGCGAAATCACGATGCGCCAGTCCCCAACCGGCAGTCTGCTACAATAAAACACAAGCTGGACTTGAATCGGCGCTACACGAGGCGGCTTTGAGCGGACAGGAAAACATCAGCGGCATTGAGCTTTACAAGCGGTATATCGAGCCTCTGGAAACGGAGCATCGAGGGAAATATGCTGCTATTCATCCTTGCGGCCGGTTTCTGATAGGGAATGACCCACAGGACTTGAGCAAGCGGGCAGCCGCCCATCTCGGCGAGGGCATCGCAGTATTCAAGATTGGACGGTTGATTTCCCCGGGATTTCGTTGGCTTCGCGGGGTTCCCGAATTGTCTGGAACCCCCGTCCACCCCAAAGAGGAATCGGCCTTCCCGGAAACCTTCGGCGAGATGGCGGAACGGCGGGCCAGCCTTTACCGGCAGTACGGCAAGCCTCTGGAGGCGAAGCACTGGGGGAAACACGTCGCTATACAACCTGGCGGCAAAATCATTGTTGACGACGACTACGACGTCCTCGTTGGCCGCGCCCGCGCCGAATTAGGCCAGGGCAGCATGATATTCAAGGTGGGCGGAAAGAACGACGGTATGGCAGTGAAACCTATGGAGTTAATCCTGCGGCATCGTGATTAGTTCCCTTTTCCCATCTCTGCGGATCAAGGTGACGCTGGGCGACCGCGATTATGAGGAAGATGCTCTGCTGGACACCGGCTTTAACGGAGACGTTGCGGTTCCTTTCCATGTGGAACTCGACTCATCAGGCAGGACTACGGAATTGATTCTGGCCGACGGCTCCGGCATTCGCGTCCGGTCGCAGTTGGGACACGTTCAGTTGGGCGATTTGGAGCCTGTCGCGGCGGAAATAGTCGCTATCGGCAATAACTTCGTCATCGGCACGGGCATCCTCCGGCGCTACGAGGTCATCCTCGACCACGGCCAGCGCGTCATCGTCAACCCCTGACTAGCCCCTGCGTCGTCCGCTTTTGACATTCCCCTGCGCCGCTGATATGTTTCAACGCGGCGCGCGGAATGCCGGTTACGCTGGAGATCTGCCGACAGGCACCCTCCGATCTTGACCGGCAGACGCCCGCTCAGAATTGCGACAGGACAGTACCGTGAACGCAGACGCAGCTCGCCCGGACAACTGGGCCCACCTGATAGTGCAGGCGCTAAAGGACTACGACACGTCGCTGATTGCCTACGTGCCGGACTCCTCGATACACCGCGTCACCCGGATCATCGACCAGGACCCGTTCTTCCACCTGGTATCGGCCACGCGCGAGGAGGAGGCCGTCGGAATCGCCGTCGGCTCCTACGCTGCCGGGCGCAACGCCGCCGTGTTCATGCAGACCAGCGGTTTCGGCAACAGCATCAACGCTCTGGCCAGCCTGTGCATTCCGGCCCGGGCGCCCATACCGTTTTTCATCAACATGCGGGGCGGCACCGGGGAGTTCAACATCTCGCAGGTGCCCATGGGCAGGACGACGGTGCCCATCCTCGACCTGTTCGGCATCGTGAGCTACACCGTTGACGACGAATACCGCATGGACAACCTGCTGGACGGCGCAATGAAACTGTGCCACGCCAATCGCCAGCCAGTGGCGGTATGCCTCACCCAGAGGCTGCACGGAGGTAAGTTTGCATAGGTTCGACGCCATTGAACTGGTGCTCCGGCTGGCCGGAGACCGGCCCATCGTGGGCAACCTCGGCCCCACCTCCGACGAGCTCTGGCACGCGGGGCACCGGGACCGGAATTTCTACACCTACGGCAACATGGGGCTGGTATCGTCCATCGGCCTCGGCATGGCGCTGGCTACGGACGAGCAGATCATCTGCATGGACGGCGACGGCTCATTGCTTATGAATCTCGGCTCCCTGGCATCCATCGGACGGGAGCGGCCCAGGAACCTGATCGTCCTGGTCTACGACAATGAGGAGTGGGGCCAGACGGGCCACCAGATGAGCCACACCGGCACGGGCACCAGCCTGGAGGCGGCGGCCCTGGCATGCGGCATCAGCAGCACCACCACGGTGAGCGACCTGGAGGAGCTGGAGGGGGCGATGACCAACGCGATGGAGACCGACGGCCCGCATTTCATCGTGGCCAAGATCGAGGAGGCGGGCTACCTGCCCGTCGCGCCCGTGGAACCGGAGTTCACCCTGTACCGCTTCCGCAACACATTCGTTCAGGGCCAGCAGCCCCAGCCGCCGCACTAGGGATTTCGCAACTCCACGGTAAGTCATCTATTTAAGTGGCCCTGGGTTTCGAGTCGGCCACCGGAACCCGGGGCAAGCTGCCTGTCGCAGCCCCGTGCTAAACTACTGCTTGTCCGCTACTCGAACCCGCCGGAGCGCGTCATGACCACTCGACCAGCGACCCATACGGGCAAAGCCTCTCCGAACCACGACGGGGAAATAGTTGAAGACCCCAGCATCGAGTATCCTTCATCAGACGGCGAACCGATGGCCGAAAACGATTGGCAGTACACTGCATTGACCGACACTGTGTCGACCCTTCGCGTCCATTTTCAGGACCGCCCCGATGTCTACGTCGCTGGCGATATGCTGGTGTACTACGAGGTGAACAACAACCAGGCCAGGGTCGCGCCGGATGTTTATGCCGTCTTCGGTGTGTCAGGCAACCACCGTCGTCATTCCTGGTTCGTGTGGAGAGAGGGCAAGGCCCCGGACTTTGTGATGGAAATCGCCTCGCCCGGCACCTGGCGCCGCGATGCCGCCAGAAAGCGCCGCATCTACGCTGAGATGGGTGTACCTGAGTACTGGCATTTCGACCCTACCGGCGAGTGCTTCACTCCGCCCTTAATCGGGGAGCGTCTGGTTGATGGCGAGTATCAGCCCATCGAGCTGGAGACAGGGGAAGACGGGACACTGCGGGGCCACAGCCCGGTCCTGGGGCTGGACTTCTGTGCCTTCCCTGAGCTGGAACTGCGCCTCTACGACCCGGTGAGCGGCCAGTGGCTCCTCAACCACCAAGAGGAGGCGGCGGCCCGCCAGGCGGCAGAGGCAGCTCGCCAGGCGGTAGAGGCCGAGAATCTCGCCCTGCGCGAAAGGTTGCGGGAACTGGAATCGGGAACCTAACAGACCCGCAGGCGCGGGCAAGCCGACGAAACCGGGGGTGTTCGAGCGCGTGCTTGGGCATCCAATGCGAAAAATCGAATAGTCAGTACAAAAGCCCGGCCGCTCCAGCAGCGGCCGGGCTTTTGTACGCTCTGGGCCTGCCATGCAGGGTGAGATTCGCCTAGGCTTTGACGTACTGGTCGAACCAGCCGAGGGTGCGCTGGAATGCGTCGTTGGCCGCGTCCTCACGGTAGTCGGGGCGCTCGTTGCAGTTGAACCCGTGGCCGGCGCCGGAGTACATCTTGAAATCGTAGGTCGCGCCAGCGGCTTTCAGGGCTTCCTCGATCTGGGCCACGTCGGCTGGCGTGGGGTTGGCGTCGTCCTCCCCGAAATTGCCCATCACCGGGATGGAAAGGCCCGAGGTGCGCTCGATGGGGGAGGGGCCGTCGCCGAACGGCACCAGGATGCGGCCGCCGTAGTACACGGAGGCGGCGCTGAGGCCGGGGCAACTGGTGGCGGCCAGGTAGGTGATGCGCCCGCCGACGCAGTAGCCCACGATGCCGATCTTGCGGCCCCGTGTGCGCTGGTAGCGGTGTTGCAGGTAGTCGATGGTTACGTTGATGTCCTCGACCAGTTCCTCGTCGTCCAGCGCGCCCATGTACTGCTGCACCTGGGGCATCTGGTCGTAGCCCAGCTTGGCGTTGGGGTGCTGGCGGTGGTAGAGCGACGGGGCAACGGCCACGTAGCCGTGGCGGGCGTACTGGTCGCACACCTGCTCGATGTGGCGGGTGACGCCGAAGGCCTCCATCACGACGATGACGGCCGGGAAGTTGTTGCCTTCCGACGGGGCGGGATGGCTGACGTAGGTGGCCATATCCTGGCCTTGAGCTCCGCTCAGGGCATCCATCTCCCGCTCGCCGGCGAATCTGATGTTCTCCCAGAATGATGGCATTGAACTCCTCCTGTTCGCTGTCCGTAGATCGGGGCCTGCTGACTGCGGCGATGGGGAAATCCCTCGTGCCGGACGCAAGGGCGGGGGCCGAGGTCCGGCGGGAGTGCCGCCGCTGTTTCCCAGGCCGATAGCGAAGGGATTTTATCAGATATGCCACGTCGGGAATAGTTGACCGGGAGACGCCAAACCAGCCATCCTGGAACAGGGCGGCGGCGGCCAGTGTGGTCGTCGGTTACTCCCGGATGCGGATGCGCGAGCCTTTCAGTTGCCTATCCCCCTAATGGCACTATCCGCTCCCGGGCCAACTCGGTGGCGTATAACAGGGACGCCTGCACCGCTTCTTCAGAAACCGAAGGGTAGTGCGCGGCGATTTCTTGGGCGTTCAGGCCGTCCACCAAACTGTCCAGGATGACCGTCACCATGACCCGCGTGCCAGTAATGCACACCCTGCCGTGGCACACCATCGGGTCGGATGATATGTAGTCGCGCCAATCCACCGGCTTTACCCCGGGCACAGAGTTCACGATGACAGACACCGACCGCTAGGCCAGGGCGACTTCACATTATCGGAAGGACATCTCATGCGGCCAACTCCTCCCGTACCTCTTCCCTCTCTGTCCAAAGTACCGGATGCACGTTGTAGCTCCTGAGGGCGTCCTGCACGTTGCTGGTGACGGTATGGTCGCTATTGTTCAGAAATGCGTAATAGGCTACGGAATCCGACGGGCGAGAATTTTGCGTATCAAGGCAAGCGAATACTGCGGCTTGGGCGTTGTCGCGAATAGGTCGGTTTATGGTGCGCAACAGTCGCTCCGGGTGTGTGCGCGACTTTGGTATGATAAAGTTAAAGCGGTGGTCGTAACCGCTTTGACCTTTTAGTGTCACTTCCGGAGTATAACGAATATCGTTGACGTCCAGCCAGCCAGCCACATCCTCATTGAACAGGCTCGCGACGTTGGATTGCGACAAGTAAAACAGGTCGTTGACGGCCAGCATCGACTGGAGCAGGTTGTGCTTGCGTACAGCGAAATTGTCCGGCCCGGCCCTTACTTCCAGACGGCGTTTTTCCACCAGTTCCACGCCGAAACCCCGCAGAGTGGTCAGGAGAATTTCCTGGCGCCGAGGACTGTCAATCGCACAACCCGACATCTCCAAATCATCAATAGTATATCCGTCGTCGGTCAGCAGGAAACTATCGCCGGATTTCCTGGCGTATATCTGGATGTAGTCGTTATGCCGGTCCAGGTGTGGCGTTGTGATTTCGCTCCAGTCGTTGATTTGTCGAATCGTTGTTTTATCCTTTAGCCAATCCCAGTACTGATCGAGCAGCGGCTGTAGGTCGTCGTTCATATAAGCAACTCCCGTCTGATGTTGGGCGGGTCAGTCACATTTATGTATGCCATAAAATCCCTCAGCGTTTCCCAAGAATTGCCCAAATTGGGAAACCGGTGTAGGGGTGCTTGCACGGCCCATTTGTCACCATATCCTTCACGGTAGACATGCAAATGTGGCGCCGGAACTTCTTCACCGTCCGGGTTGCGATGCGGCGGGCCCCCAACATCCAGCCGGGCCAGAATTACGATACCACGCGCACGGCTCTGGAAAGTGTTCTTGGACAGATTAATGCGCCCCCGGTACAAATCTAGAAAGAAGTTTTCCCGTTTGTCGGACGAGGTCAGTGGTATGCTTACTTTCCCACCTACGGCGGGGTAACGCCACTCCTTATCATCGGCCCGGTTTTTTGCCATGGCGATAAGTATATCCGCGACGGATTGCGGCAGTTCAAGACCGACCACTATTCTTTCTCCGTTCAATCAGACTGGGTATCCCCAACTCCCCCGGCACTAGCCGCGACATCAGCCGCGCATCCCGCTGGGCGGCCAGGGCGCGGGATTCTTCGCTCAAGGCAGTGGCGGCGCTTGAAAGTCGCTGCGGCGTAGCCGATGAATGCGTCCAATACCATTATAAACTATTATAACAGGCACAGGACGGCTGCAACGTCGGGAGGCTTGACCATGATGTAGGTGTGCGATGGCCTGGGTTGGGCGGTAGGCGCGGGTCTTGGGTACGGAGTGGCATGATATGTGCAAGGGCGGACGTTCGCTTCGTTCAGGATGACGGCTTGAGGGACTCTGCAATCGTGCCGTATGGGATTCCGTGAGTGTTTGAGGTTACGGTCTGCGGTTAGACCGGCAGGTTGCCCGGCGGTTGCGTGTTGAAGGCGGTACCCTGCCGCCGTATAGTGACTGCCGCGAGGTGGAGGCTGTACGGGGGAGTCGGAAACCATCGTTATCGGGGGCGCAATTGACGATTCCATGACCGTGCCTGGCTTGACGCTGAAATACTGGCGGCGGCAGTCGGAACACCGGTAGGGCATCGGCTTGGCGTTGGGGGCTTCCCGCGTGCGCTCGCTGCCGCACTTGGCGCAAGTCCGGCCATTGGGCCAGCGGATTAACTCAACCCACACTTGGCTGCATCGTAATCGGGAAACATTTCCGGCAGTTCGATGATGCCGATTCCCTTGCGAAAGCTCTTGCCTGCCATTGCCGTTCACCTGCCTCTCAACCGGTATGGCGGCATAGCAATCAGGCTGATCTGTCAAATATTCCCTATAATATTTCCTCTGGTAAGGTAGTTGCAGGCATCTTTACGGAGACGATAGGCGTATGCCCCGTTTGGCGCGCGAAATACTGGAGGCCGTGCTGCTGGCCCTGGTGGTGCTGGTGGTGCTGCAGGGCACCGTCCGCAACTTTAAGGTCGAGGGGTCAAGCATGTCGCCCACCCTGGAAGGTGGGCAATATCTCGTTGTCGACCAGGTGTCCTACTTCAAGCTGGACTTGGAGAGGCTGTCTAGGGTCATTCCGTTCTGGGCCGAGTCGGATGCCTCCCCCCAATTCGCGTTCGACCCTCCGACACGGGGCGAGATTATCGTGTTCCACTACCCGGAGGACACGACCAAGGACTTCGTGAAAAGAGTGGTGGGGTTGCCGGGCGAGACTGTCGAGGTGCGTTCGGGGATTGTGTACGTCAACGGCGCGGAGCTGCGGGAGCCGTACCTCCGGCGGACGGACCGGTCAAGCGCCGGAGAGTTGACGCTGGGCGAAAAGGAATACTACGTCATCGGCGATAACCGCCGGAACAGCAACGACTCCCGGGCCTGGGGCATCGTGCCCGAGGAGAATATCGTCGGCAAGGTGTGGCTGGTCTACTGGCCCTGGGCGGACGTGCATATCGTGGGCTCGCATTGAGCGGGCTTGCGCCTCGCGCCAAGCCCCGGCGGCCTGCCATCAATCAGGCAGGCGCCTGAACAGTACAACGGGGACGCTGCCGCCCCCGTTGTCTTTAGCTGTTCCAGACCGTACCTGGACCGTGGCCGGTGCTCCGTGCCTACCCCTCGGGCGAGGCAACGTAGATGTCGTCGCCCTCAACCTGCACCTGGTAGACCTTTACGGGGGCGTCGGCGGGCGGCGTCAGGGCCTCGCCCGTGGTGACGTTGAAGAGCGCGCCGTGGAGGGGGCATTCCACCTCCTCGCCGTTCAGGTCGCCCTCCGACAGCGAGGCGTAGGCGTGGGAACAAATGTCGTCGCAGGCGCGGATGACGCCGCCGACATTGGCGACCAGCACCGCGTCGCCGCTGAAGTCCACGGAAATCATCTCGCCAGGGCTGATTTCGCTAACTTGGGCCACTTTCACAAAGCCGTCATCGGCCATGGGTTTCGCATCTCCTCAGTAAAATTCTTCGGCGGGTATTATAGGCCAGCCGCCCCACTGTACGCTACCGGAGTCAGCATCGTGGCGTTTCCTGCGGGAACCGGAACGCGGCTTGAATCTGTAGCGGCGAAATGATAGGCTATGGCGGATTAGTGCTGCTCAAATATGGAGGTGCAAATTCCTATGGGAGACCAGGTAGCCACGCAGGATATTGCCCTTATGGCCCACCTCATGAGGAGGGCCGGTTTCGGCGCCCGGTACGACGACCTTGTTGAGCGGGCGGAAAAGGGATATGAGGCAATGGTGGAGGAGTTGCTCAATCCCGACGACCATCCCAACGGCCTCGATCTGGACCTGGCGGAGCGGTGCTTCGTCGAGTGGTGCCACTTTACCCGCGCAGTGCCGGAGTATTTCGCCTGGCGGCTGATCAACTCCCGGGCGCAGCTCGAGGAGAAGATGGTGCTGTTCTGGCACAGCATTTTCTGCACCGCCGACAGCAAGGTGCAGAGTTACCCGACCCATTACGACCAGTTGGAAATGTTCCGCAAGTACGGAATGGGCAGCTTCCGCGACCTGCTGATAGAGATTTCCAAAGACCCCGCCATGATTTTCTTCCTTGACAACTGCCTCAGCCACAAGGAGTCCATCAACGAGAACTACGGACGCGAGTTGCTGGAGCTGTTCTCGCTGGGCGTGGGCAAGGACGGCGAGTACAACTACACCGAGGACGACGTAAAGGAATGCGCCCGCGCTTTCACCGGCTGGACCATCTCCAACCCCGTCCCCGGCCAGCCATACGGGCGCTACGCGGCCAAGTTCCTCTACGTTCCCGAAGACCATGACGACGGCGAGAAGACGTTCCTGGGCGAGACCGGCCGCTTCAACGGCGAGGACATCATCGAGATCATCTGCAAGCAGCCCGCCGCCGCCCGGTTCATCTCCCGCCACCTGTACAGCTACTTCGTCGCCGACGAGCCCGGCGTGCCGTCGTGGATGGAGACCCCGCCCCAGGACATGGAGACCATCCAGATGCTGGAGGAGGAGTACTACCGCTCCGGCTACAACATCAAGTCCATGCTGCGGGTGCTGCTCAACTCCGACGCTTTCAAGAACGCCCGCTTCCGCCGCATCAAGAGCCCGGTGGAAACGGTCATCGGAACGCTGCGGATGGTGGGCGACTGGACCGAGCCCAAGCCCGGCTTCGAGTTCATATTCGACGAGATGAAGTACATGGGCCAGGAGCTGCTGAATCCTCCCTCCGTGGAAGGCTGGCACACTGGCCGTGAGTGGATCGACGGCGGCACCCTGGTGCACCGCATCAACTTCACCGCCGATTTCCTGGGCGACACCAAGTTCCCGGGCATCCAGGACATCGTGGGCAGGCTGGCGGACGTTGGCCCGGCCATCACCCCCGCGGAGATGGTGGACGGCTGCTTGCAGTACCTCGGCCACTACGAGCTGTCGGACGAGAGCCGCCGCATGCTGATGCAGCGGGCCGCCAAGGACGAGGTTGTGCGCACCGACACCGCCGAGTTCCCGCAGGAGGTCGGCGAGATGCTGCAACTCATCGCCTCAACCAAGGAATACCTGTACGCCTAAAGCAACCACCATTCCCTCCCCCTCAGGGGGAGGGTTAGGGTGGGGGTGAAAGTGGACGCAGAGACGTTCAACACAGCAATACCGGCAATGGTCATCGGATTCTTTGTTGTGGGTTCGATTGTCTGGCCGCTGTGCTACTGGATGGGCAAGCGCAGCGGCCGGGCGAATACCATTTTGCTCGGAGCGAATCCTCAGGTGAAAAACTTGCTGGGCGGCGCACCCTGCTGTGCTGCCATACCCATGCCAACGCTAACGAACACTAACTAAGGAGAAGTCAGACACGATGACGACCAACAAGAAAGACCGGGTGCTGGTAGTCCTCCAGATGACGGGAGCCTACGACGCCCTGAACACTGTCATTCCCTACAACGCCCCGCATTACACCGACTATCGCCAGGCGGTGAGCGTTGACCCCGCCGATGTGCTGCACATCAATGACGAGGTTGGCTTCCACCCGGCGATGTATCCGGTCAAGAACCTTTACGACCAGGGCAAGGTTGCGGTAATCCAGGGAATCGGATACCCGACACCGAACCGCTCCCACTTCCGCTCCCTGGACATCTGGCACACCGCTGAGCCGGCCAAGATAATCACCGAGGGCTGGCTGGGCAAGGCCCTCCGGGAATTGGACCCCAACCGCGAGAACGTGCTGACCGGCGTGAACTTTGGTCGCGGCCTTCCCCGCGCCCTGTCGGCCCCCGGCGTCTCCGTCGCCTCTGTCGGCGACCTCTCGTCCTACGGCGTGCTGACCGGCATCGACGGCGAAGACCAGCGGATGGAGGCTTTGGACATCTTCTCCAAGATGTACTCGCCCCTCATCGGCACCGGCCCGGCCAATGACTACCTGTCCCAGACCGGCTTGGACGCGCTCAAGGGCGCAGACATCCTGAACACCGCTCCCGACAACTACACCTCTACGGTGGAATACGGCGGCAGCATGTTCGCGCAGTGGTGCAAGAGCATCGCCCAGGTGCACCTGGCCGAGTTCGGCACCCGCATCCTGTATACCGGCGTGAACCCGGGAACCTTTGACACCCACGCCAACCAGAACGCCTCCTTGTACAAGCTGTGGGAGGATGTCACCACCGCCACCGCCGACCTGTACGATGACCTGAAGGAACACAACGCCGCCGAGGAAGTGGTCATCCTGATGTTCACCGAGTTCGGCCGCCGCGTGCAGGACAACGGCTCCGGCACCGACCACGGTTCCGGCAGCGTGGCCTTCGTCATGGGCGACGGCGTCAAGGGCGGTACCTATGGCACGTATCCGTCTCTGGAACCGTCCAAGCTGGACGAGGGCGACCTGCACTGGAACAACGATTTCCGCAGCACCTACGCGGAGTTGCTGGACAAGTGGATGGGGCTCGACGACCGGGCCATCCTCGGGGGCAACTACGAACAGTTCGGATTCATTCGATAGGGAAGCCGGATGTAGGGGCGGGTTTCAAACCCGCCCCTACTGTGCCATCGACTCTTGTTGATTCTTCTCCGTCATTCCCGCGAAAGCGGGAATCCACTTTCTCAAAGGAGGGACTAATGGTTACGGCCATTGCTCCGATAACCTTTCAATACAGTCACACCATAGGCCGGCAGGAAGTTCGCAGCGGGAACGGCTTTTTCATGCCGGTGGCCATCACCCGCGACCCGGAGAACCGGCTCTACGTGCTGAGCCGCGGTTCCGAGACTCCGGCCTTCTTCCCCTGCAAGCGAGTCACCGTATTCACTGTGGATGAGGAGTTCATCGAGGACTACGGCCAGAAGGTCCATCCGGAGGAGGCTGACCCCGCCACTGCGCCCAATGGCAGCTTCATGTGGCCGTCCTCCGTCGCGTTGGACAGCGAGGGCAACACCTACGTGACCGACGAGTGGTTGCAGCGGGTCTCCGTCTACAAGCCCGGCCAGGGCTGGACCGATATGTGGGGCACCGTAGGCTCCGCCGAGGGGGAGTTCAACAAGCCCTCCGGCCTGGCATTCGACAAGGACGACAACCTCTATCTTGTCGATAGCTACAACCACCGCGTCCAGGTGTTCACCCGGGACGGCAAGTTCCAGTTCGCCTGGGGTTCAGAGGGCAGCGGCCCGGGACAGTTCCGCTATCCCTGGGGCATCGAGATCGACCGGCACGGTGACGTCTACGTCGCTGACTGGCGCAATGACCGCATCCAGAAGTTCGCGCCCGACGGCACGTTCCTGATGCAGTTCGGTTCCCACGGCGACGGGGACGGCGAGTTCAACCGGCCCACCGGTATTGCGGTCGACAAGGATGGCGTCATCTATGTCACCGACTACAGGAACGACCGGCTGCAAGTGTTTGACGCCGACGGCAACTTTGTCACCAAGCTGCTGGGCGAGGCATCCCTGTCCAAGTGGGGCCTGGAGCGGGTGCTCATCGACCCCATCACCGTCAAGGGGCGGCAAGCCTCCAACAGCCTCCCGGAGCGCGAGGCCGCGTTCCAGGGGCCTATTGCGGTGGAGGTGGACGACGAGGGCCGCATCTTCGTCGTCGAGGTCGCCCGCGCGCGCCTCCAGGTATTCCAAAAGCAGTCCTCCATCTACCAGGGCGGGCTGTTGTAGGCTGACTCCCGGAAACCCGGCAATTGCAGGCCCCGCCAGACCCGGCGGGGCCTTTCTCGGCACTTCGGAACCTAACCGCTGCAATACCCTCCCCACGGGCATCACACGGTGGTATTCTCAACGTGTGTTGGTATGGGACGCGATTTGTCTGTCTTGTCCCTGCTGCGTAGGGGCGCACAGCCGTGCGCCCGTGTCTGCGCAGGAAAGAATTGGGCCGGAACCGGGGGCCAGGGCGCACGGCTGTGCGCCCCTACATGGGAATACCAACACACGTTGAGAATGCCCGCACGGTGGTGCGAAGAGACCGTTTGGCGGGGGTGTTACAATTGCCGCGCAATTTAGCGGAGGTTTCTGATGCCACCTAAACAGTATTCCAGCCCCTTTCCCACCAACATAGACCCGTCCAAGACGTACACCGCCACCATCGACACCAGTGCGGGCGCCATGACCGCGGAGTTGTTTGCAACCGAGGCGCCGCTGACCGTCAACAATTTTGTGAACCTGGCCAAGGACGGCTTTTACGAAGACGGCCAGTTCCACCGGGTGATCAAGGATTTCATGATCCAGGGCGGCTGCCCGTTGGGCACCGGCACTGGCGGCCCGGGCTACCGGTTCCAGGACGAGCCGGTCAGCCGCAAGTACGTGCGGGGCACGCTGGCCATGGCCAACGCCGGCCCCAACACCAACGGCAGCCAGTTCTTCATCGTGCACGGCGCCGACGTGGGACTGCCGCCCAACTACACCATCTTCGGTATGCTCACCGGCGGCGATGACGTGTTGGACACCCTCGCCAACTCGCCGGTGACCCGCAGCCGGGGCGGCGAGCCGTCGCAGCCCACCGATCGGCTGGCAATCAACAACATCACCATCGAAGAGTCGTAGTCGAGTTCAGCGGGATAGAACGGAGAACGGGGAGACGATACCGAAATCGTCTCCCCGTTTATCTTGGCGGCAGTTCTTGCAGGTGTGCGTTGATTGGCCGGGTACGGCTACTCTGAGGGAAACAGCGCCTCCAACTCGTCCAACCCGGACACCGCGAAGGCTACGCCGTGGTAAGGGTGAGCCTCCCTCTGAAACGGAAGAAGCGGTTTCGCTCGCTCCATTATTTCGTCGGCCAACTTATCCTGGATGCGAAATCGCTGCATTTCCGGCACTTCGTCCCAATAGTCGCCGTCGACAATGTGGTCAAGCCCAAAGGTGTCCGTATACAACACTTTGACTTGTACCTCACCAGTTTCTGTACAATCCGATTCGCCTTGTACATCCAGAAGGAGGCGCTTCGCCCGTTCCAGCGGCTGGCCCCTACGGGCCAGAGCAAACAGATACCCTTTGCCTGGGCCTTCCCCGGAATCCAGAAAATAATCGGATGTCACCAGCTCAATAGTGCCGGAAATAGTTTTACCCTTTCCGTCTAAAGCACGAATCTTATTTATCTTGAAAGTACGCATACCACGACTCTCCCCTGACGCCGGATACAACCGTACCGGGATGCCTCTGGCCCTCCGGAGCCGCCATCTTGATTTTAGCCTAGCTATGGGTCTAACGCCGTGTCCAAATTCCCAAAGCAGCCACAGGTTGATGTGGCCCAACAGCCATGCCAAGAATACAGCAAGGATCGTGGCGAGAACCGGCGCCCAGATTTCAGGCTTGTCAAGCATTTAAAGACAAGCCAATTTTATCGCGGCTCCCGCGCTCCAGCAAATACCGGAACAGCGCTCACTCTACTGCCGCCACCGCCTGTGCGGGCTGGGGCTGGCCCGGGCGCGGGCGGCTGGCCGCGAGGAAGCACGCTGCGCCGACCAGGTTCAGCCCGGCCAGTATCAGGAATGCCATATCGTAGTTGCCGTACCAGTCATACATCTGGCCAGCAAAGGGCGAGGCGATGAGCAGCAGCAGGTTCATCGGCACGGTGGAGAACCCAAGTATCTTGCCGAAAGACCCTGTCCCGAAATAGTCGGCCCTGATGGCCACGGTCAGCGGATTGCGCCCGCCGAATCCCATCCCGAACAGCACTGCGAACAGGTAGAACATGGGCAGCGTGTCCGCAACCACGAGCACCAGCACGCCCCCGGCCTGTAGCGCGGTGAAAAAGGCCAAGGCCACCCGCTTTGACATCCGGTCGCCAGCGTAGCCGCCCACAAGCTGAAAGCCCATGGCCAGCGCGAGGTAAACGGTAATCACCCATCCTGAGTCCTGGCCGGTGTAGCCCTTGTCCACCATCAGCAGGCCCAGGTGGGTCATGATGGCCAGGATGACCATGGAGGTGAACCCGTGCCCGAAAGCGATCAGCCAGAAGGCCGGAGTGCGCAGCGCCTCGGCGGCGGTTAGCTCCTGCTGCCGCAACTGGCCTTGTCCGGCCCCCGATTCCCCACTGGCCGGTCGCTGCGGCTCGCCATCGGGCAACTGTCCGTATTCCCTTGGATCGTTGCGGATGAGGCTGGCCAGTGGGAACGCAAGGACAAGAATTGCGATACCGACAATCAGCGCCGTGGTCTGCCATCCTGGCCGTCCTGTGGCGTCGGCGACCGCCCAGGCGATGCCGGGAATCAGCACCAGCGCCCCGAACCGGCTGATGACGTTGGCCCACCCGATGGCCGAGGAGCGGCGCCGGGTGAACCACTTGTTCAGCATGGTCATCAGGGGAATCCAACTGCCCAGGCCCTGGCCCATGGCCATCAGCACGTAGGCCACGTAGAACATCCAGAGGTTCTCGACGCGGGAGAAAAAGACCCAGGCGCCGCCCAGGATCAGCAGGCCGACCAGCACCATCCTGCGGGTGCCCACCTTGTCGACCAGGTAGCCCTCCAAGGGGCCGATCAGCCCGCTTTCGACGCGGGTGAGGGTGAGGGCCAGGCCGAGCTGGGCGCGACTCCAGCCGAAATGCACCTCCAGGGCCACGGCCCAGACGGCCATGGCGTGAAACAGGGGAACGGTGGCTATGACCATCACCAGCCCGGTGATGACCACCAGCCACCAGCCGTAGAAGACGCCCCGACCGCCCCGTCCTCCGGGGCCACGGGATAGCGCCGTGTTCAGGAGTCCGAAAATGCTGCCGTCTCTCTTAAATCAGAATTTGCAATCAAAACAAGAGTATAACATCAATTAACGCGATAATGTAGCCGGAATGTGTGGAGGTACTGGGGCAATCTCGTTGGGCCGCAAGGCCGGTGCGAAAGGGACGAGAGCCCGTCATTCCCGCCAAAGCGGTAACCAGTGGCCGGGAGCCAAGGGCCAGTCTTGAGGCGGTTTCCGAATGGAGAAACGACGGTTGGGTTGGTGGCTACCCTCAATCGCCGGTATCCGTGTGAGTAGCCCGCGTCTCCAGCCAAAGCTGGTAGGCGCGGTTTCGCGAAATGCCGAATCTTGCCGCAACGGAGTCCGTTGCCTCGCGGACGCGGGCGCCTCCGTCGCGCAGTTCTTGGATGTGGGCCTTGATCTCGCCCTCGCTGACCTCCGGGCGGTCGCCGGGATAACCGGACTCCTCGGCACCGGCCAGCACCAGCACGAACTCGCCGCGAGGGGCGTCGAAATGCGCCAGCGCACTGGCCGCGGTGCCCCGGAACATCTCCTCGTGCAGCTTGGTAAGTTCGCGACATACCGACATGGGCCGCTCGCCGAAGACGCTCCGAATGTCCTCCAGCGTTGCCCTGACCCGGTGGGGCGCTTCGAACAGAACGATGGTGTGCCGACTGGACGCGGCCTCCTCCAGTTTCTCCCTCCGCTCGCGGGCGCGGCGCGGCAGGAAACCCAGGAACAGGAAAGAGTCGGCTGGCTGGCCCGATACCGCCAGCGCCGTGGTGACCGCCGACGGGCCGGGCACCGACTCGATCCTGATTCCCCGCTCAGCCGCCGCTGCAACCAACTCACGGCCCGGGTCGCTGATGGCAGGCATCCCCGCGTCGGATACCAGGGCGGCGTCGCCATCTTGTAGCGCCTGCAATACCGGCCCCAGCCGCTCACGCCAGTTGTGCTCGTTGAAACTGAGCAGCCTGGGGCGGGCCTCCAGATGCGCCAGCAGCCGCCGGGTCACGCGGGTGTCCTCAGCCGCCACCAGCGCCACCGACCGCAGCACGCGGGCGGCCCGGGGCGACAAGTCCTCCAGGTTGCCGATGGGCGTGCCAACGACGTAGAGGGTGTTTCCTGAGTTTTCTGCCTTCTGGTTCAATGAGTTGCGACCTTATGGTCAGGAATCTCGTTTTGCATCGCGGTTCCTATCGTATATCATGAGGAAATAATTCACTGGCTTGAGAAAGACAATGACTATTTGCCTCGCCTTGGTGTGCGATGAGGGGGAAAGCATCGTAGCCGTCGCCGACCGCATGGTTAGCGTAGAGTCTCTGTCTCTGCAATTTGAACAGGGGACTCGCAAAATCGAGCGGCTTGGCACCAGCTTCGCCGCCCTCACTGCCGGGGACGCGCTGGCCCAGACCGACCTGCTCAGGGACGCCGGAGAGGAAGTCTCGAAGCTGGATAATCCCACTGTCAGGGATGTTGCTGCGGCAGTTGAGAAGTGCTTTATCCAGCATCGCGACGCACTTGCCGAAAAATTGATTCTGCGGCGGGTTGGATTGGACTACGCCACCTTTATTGAGCAGCAACAAAACCTGTTGCCGGAACTTGTGGCAGGGCTCTGGACGACATACCAATCGGTTGAACTTGGGGTGCAGCTCCTGATTGCTGGAGTGGACACTTCAGGGGCTCATCTATACCAGATTTCCGACCCCGGAATTGCAGAATGTTTCGACTCCATCGGATACGCTGCTATCGGCAGCGGACTGCCTCACGCTGAAGGATTTCTGACCGAGGCCGACTATTCGTCTCAAATTTCCCTTTTGCAGGGAATTTGGCTGGCTTATGTCGCGAAACGTCGAAGCGAACGGGCTCCGGGCGTGGGTAGCATTTTTACTGACATTTTGGTGATTCAAGGGAATGACCGTGATACAGGTTTCCTGGATACCACAGCACTTGAAAACCTATACATCGGATACTCTGATCGGCTGGCGGAAGTATCCGAGGCAATGGCCCAAGCAATCAGTGTAGTAGAGCAAGAAATCAACCAATCGTTTCAGAAAACTGAATCGGCGGAAGGAAGTGAGAGAGATGGCTAAGGAAAAAAGTTCCACAAAGTACCCCCACTTGAAGCTGACGCCGGCTTCCATGCGGGAGTCGTTGCGCAGGCTCCACCGGGGCGAGTTCTTTACCCCATTGAAGAATGAACTGAGGCCCCTTACTCCGCGCAAGCCCCGCCGTCCTCGCTAGTCAACTTGGTTGTCGACTCACTTAGCCTGCAATTCACCTAGGAGGAAACATGCCGAGACTTACCGGAGGCCACCTGTTCATTCGATGCCTGAAACAGGAGGGCATCGAAAAGGTGTTCACCATCGTCGGCGACACCATCCTGCCGCTGGTGGACGCGGCGGCGGACGAAGGCATCGAGTTCATCGACGCGCGCCACGAGGGAGCGGCGCTGCACATGGCCGATGGCTATGCCCGCATCACCGGGCGTCCCGCGTGCGGCATATTCACCGGCGGGCCCGGGTTCTCCAACGCCATCTCCGCCCTGCCGGCCATCTACACGTCGGAAAGCCCCGTGATCTTCGTTGCGGGCTGCGCCGAGCTACCAGAGAAAGGGATGGCCGCATTCCAGGAGATCGACCAGGTGAGCATGGCCGCGCCGGTGACCAAGGGGTCCTGGCTGATCCACGACAAGACGCGCATTCCGGAGTACGTGGCGACGGCTTTCCGCACCGCCATGTCGGGCCGTCCCGGGCCTGTGCACCTTACCTTGCCCATCGACTTGCAGGACGCCGAGATCAGCGAGGACGAACTGCCGCAGTACCTGCCCCAGGAATACCGCGCCATGGGCCGTCCCCAGGGCGACCCGTCGCTGATCGAGGAAGCCGCGGCGTTGCTGCGCGGCGCACGGCGTCCGGTCATCATCGCTGGCAACCCGGCCCGCTACTCGGTCGCGCCGGAGCAGCTTGAAAAGCTGGCCGAGACTTCCGGCATCCCCGTGTTCACCGTGGAGCAGGCCCGGGGGCTGCTGGACGACGAGCATCCCCTCTGCTTCGGCTATGCCGACGGCGCGATGAACCCGACGGCGCGGCGGTTCCGTGAGGCCGACGTGGTCCTGCTGCTGGGCAAGCGGCTGGACCATCGCTACCGCTACGGCAGCGTGTTCTCCGACGACGTCAAGCTGATCCAGGCAGACCCGTCACCGGCGGAAATTGGCCGGAACCGCGGCGTGGCCGTGGGAATCCAGGGCGATCTCGGCGCTGTGGTGGAGCAGCTCACCGCAGCGTTGTCATCCTCTGCCGGGTCAGGCGAGTCAAAGACCGCTTGGGTGGATCAACTGCGCCAGGATCGCAACGCCTGGGACGAGGAACTGCGCGGCAAGGCCACCGGCGATGCGCCCATGCATCCCCTGGACGTGTACACCGGCCTTGAACAGCACCTGGACGACGACACCGTTGTCATTTTCGACGGGGGAGACTACGTGCAGTGGGGCCGCGCCTACGTCAAGGCGAGGAAGCCCGGCCATTTCATGCGTTTGGGCCCGCTCTCGCACCTGGGCGCTGGCATCCCCTACGGCATGGCCGCCAAGCTGGCCAACCCGGACTCCAAGGTGCTGGTGTTCATCGGCGACGGCGCATTCGGCTTCTACACCATGGAGTTCGACACCTGCATCCGGCACAATCTGAACATCACGACCGTGCTGGGCAACGACGCCACCTGGGGCATCGACAAGACCTTCCAGGTTGCCTACTTCGGACGCGCCGTGGGCACCGACCTGCGGCACATCCGCTACGACAAGGTGGTGGAGGCCATCGGCGGCTACACCGAGCACGTTGAGGATCCCGCAGAGGTGGGCGGGGCCGTTGGCCGGGCCCTGGCTTCGGGGCGGCCATCGCTGGTCGATGTATCAGTCCGTTCCGGCGCCAGCCCGCTGGCCCAGGCGATGATCGCGCGCAGGACCGGCGGCTGAGCGTCTTGCCATTGCCGGATATCGGAACTAATTGACCATTGGACGGACAGGATTCGCCGCGATTTTTCGGCAACGCCACATATCCGAACCGATACTATTCTGTATGGCGTAATCGAATATCAAAATCCATCTGTCATAAGGCTTGACAATCCAATTGAAGCGAAGGTAAGGTTGCGAACAAGGCAAACCCCGCGTTGCCCGGCGTAAAATATTTTGGAGGGAAGGTATGCTAAAGATAGGCCATGAGGTCGTCCGGCCTGGCAAGTACCTCGGTGATGATCCCGTCACCATCCAGGTCCCCGAAGAGCTGGAAACCGTGCCCGGGATTCCTCTCACCAGCCGCGAAGTTGACTGGTACGCCAGGGAATATCCTCTGGAAACCATGAACATCACGGAGCGGGCTTCTCGCGACTGGGCCAACGCCATCCGCGACCAGCACGTTGAGATGCGTGAGATCCGCAAGGAGCACGACCGCCTGAACCAGCCGCTGATTCTGGCTGCCCGCCTGACTGGCGACCAGGAACCCGCCGCTGAGCCCACGGGCGAAGACGTAACCGAGGCCATCAAGGCCAAGGCTCGCGAGCTCGGTTACATCGAAGTCGGCATCACCGCCTACGACCACCGGTACACCTACCAGAGCAAGAAGGACTGGGTGAAGTTCCCCCACGCCATCTGTTTGGCCTACGAGCAGGACTTCGAGCCCACCCAGACCATCCCCAGCATCGACGCTGAGATCGTCCACTCCAGCACCTACCGCACCGAGGGCGCGGCCGGTCTGGAAATGGCCAAGTTCATCCAGGGTCTCGGCTACCGGGCGCAGGTCCACAGCCCCAACGACAACACCGGCCCCTACATCCCGATGTTCGTCGCTGCCGGTCTCGGCTCCCTGGGCGCTTGCGGCTACCTGCTCACCCCGCACGTCGGCTCCCGCTGCCGCCTGATGATCATCACCACCGACGCGAACGTCCAGCACGACTCGCCGGTGGACTACGGCATCCACGCTTTCTGCCAGGTCTGCCAGGTCTGCGTGAACCGCTGCCCGGGCCGCGCTCTGATGCGCGACAAGATCTGGTGGCGCGGTATCGAGAAGAACAAGCTCTACTTCAAGCGCTGCCGCCCCGTAATGGCCCGCTACCTGGGCTGCGGCATCTGCATGAAGGTCTGCCCCATCCAGAAGTACGGCATGTCCACCGTCATGGAGCACTATGCCGCCACCGGTCAGGTGCTGGGCAAGGGCACCCACGACCTCGAGGGCTACGAGATCGAGGGCAAGGGCTACTTCGGCCCCGGCGAGCTCCCCGTGTTCGAGCGCGAGTTCTTCAGCTCGATGCCTCACGGCGACACCGAGCAGTTCGCATTCGACAACTTCAAGGACCAGGCCATGGACAACGGCGGAGTGATCACCGACGATATGATCGAGAAGCTCCGCGAAGAGGTTGCCCGCGGTCTGCAGCAGTCCCGCGATAACATCGGCATGATGCAGGAAGAGGACTACATCTAGACCTCACCCCCGCATCCGCTACCAATGGAACCCCAGGGGCCGACAATCGTCGGCCCCTTTCTCGTTGTGACATTCCGCGCAATGATGGTGTGCCTGCGGAACCTACACCCTCGCCCGGCGGGGCCTGCCCTGTCCAGGAAACCCAAAACCGAAACGCAGGACGCGCTGGGCACCTTCCAGTTTCTACCCGCGCCACCGGAAGAATTGACCGCCTACTGCAAAGTCAATAAACGAGTTTGAGCGGTATTCTCAACGTGTGTTGATATTCCCATGTAGGGGCGCACAGCTGTGCGCCCTGGCCCCCGGTTCCGGCACAATTCTCTCCTGCGCAGACATGGGCGCACGGCTGTGCGCCCCTACGGGGCGGCGCCAAGCAGACAAATCGCGTCCAATACCAACACACGCCGAGAATACCGTTTGAGCCACAGGGCGGGATCGTTGGCAAACAACAAGGGGAGGGAATGGTCCCTCCCCTGTCTCTTTACCAGCCGGTTTGATGACGATTGGCCGGAATGTTGGCCTTGCGGACGTTCTTACAACTGGAAGTCCACCACGGGCGCACCGGCGCTGGCGGGCTGGTCCTGTTGCAGCGCCTCCGCCAGCTTGGCCAACTCGGCCTGGTACGTGGCCTCGTCCCCGGCCCGTAGGTCGAAGATTACGTTCTCAGCGGCCATGTTGCGGGCAGCGCGGCCGCCGGGGCGCATCAGCCCGTCGTCCGGCGCGACGAAATACAGCAGCCACCTATCAGCAGACTGCTGCTTGTCCCGGGCGGCGGTGATGTCGTTAAGAATGGTCTCGTACTCGATGGCGCGGGAGGAGGCCACCACGATCAGCCTATCGTAGTTTCTCAGCCAGCGCTCAATCTCCTCCTGGTCGGAGGAGCTGAGGCGGGAGACCAGGGCATTGCCCCGCACCCGCTCCGAGAAAACCCAGGTGGTGATGCCAAGCCCCTCGAGATCGGCGCTCAGCTTGCGGGCAAACTCCTCATCCTCGTCGCGGCAGGAAATGTAGAACTCGCCGCGGGTCCGGCCCGCTGCCGCAATGGTCTCCTGGAGGGCGGCGATGGAACCGGGTACCCCGGCCCCGGACAGGAACGCCCCAAGAATCTGACCGCCGGAGCGGTAGATGGTGTCCACCCCGATGCTGCTGGGGGCGTCGTGGCGCACCCTTTCAAGGCCGATTGCGCTCCGCAGGTCGCAGTCCTGGAAGACGGTGTAACCCAGCGCGGAGTCACCGAAATCGGCCCCGTCCACGGTGCAGCCCCAGATCCTGGTCTGGAACATGTCGGCATCCGTCAGCACGGCGTCGGTGAGGTCCGAGCGGACCAGGTCCGCTCCCGATAAATTGGCGCCGGTGAGGTTGGTTCCGGCGAGTTTCGCGCCTATCAGGCTACTGCGTTGCAGATTTGCGCCCGACAGGTTTGCGCCCGACAGGTTGGCATCCGACAGCACGGTGCGGTCAAGGTCGGCGCCGCTAAGGTCGGCCCCGCGAAGATCCGCGCCCCGCATATTCGATCCATTGAATAGCGCGCCGGTGAGATTGGCCTCCCTGAGATCGGCGTGGTAAAGGTGGCTGGGGTTCAGGTAGCAGCCGGACAGGTTGGCCCGCCGCATCACTGCGCCCATGAGGTCGGAGTTGCGGAGATCGGCCCCGCTGATGTTCACCTGCGGGGCGCGGACGTAGCTCATGTAAGCCGCGTTAAGATCAAGCTGCTCGTTGGGGTTAGCCTCTTTCCAGCGGGCGACGTGGTCCCTGCCACGCCGTACCAGTTGAACATGCTCCATGTTGGCCATAGTCGCTGCTCCCGGTCAACAACGAAGATCGTCAAGACGTGAAAATTCGGCCCACGGGCAGGAATTCAAGAATGACCGACGACCCGCGGCGCGAACCGGATTTTAGCACACCAGCGGGGCTAACGGCTTGCCGCGCCGTCGGCATGGTTTTCCAGTAGTTCCCTCTCCCTCCGGGGGAGGGTTAGGGTGGGGGCGTCTCCCCGATGCAGTCAAGGTTGCTGCTGCACAGAATTTCACCCTCACCCGGACCCTGTCCAGCAAGGGAGAGGGAAATTTTAAGGGGCCGGCGATCAGGACGGGTTCTGGATGATTGCGCGGCGGTGTGTGCCCTCGCCGAGCTTGCGCTCCCCGTGGAACGCCTCCACCCGAAAGGTCAGGCGGTTGCGGTCCACCTCGGTCAATTCGGCGCTGGCAAAGACAACGTCCCCGATGTCCGCGGGCGCCAGGTGGCGCACGTTGACCTCGAAACCCACGGTCGTCTCTCCGGGCAGCAGGTGCGCCACCACGCTTTCCATGGACGCCTGCTCCATCAACTGAATCATGGAGGGCGTGCTGAACTTGGGGACGTGAGGAGCCACGTTGGCCTCGCTGACCACGGTTTCCATGCGGCCCTGTAGTCCGGCCTTCAAACCTGGGCCTGGCATGATCTCTTGCCTCTACTCAGGAATTTGGAAAAGTCCATCGCATAGCGATGTACTATGATAGCAGACCGCAGCCGCAAAAGGGGGAAATTTCGCTGCCAGCCTTCCCGACAGCCCTGACGCATCGGGGCCTTTTTATTTTTCCATCCCCCCAGGGGGAGGGTGAAATCCCTGCGGCGGGCAATCCATTCAGGTGCGTGACAGTATCCAATGAACTAACAGGGGCAATCGCTGTCTCTGTGAACTACAGAGGAACGCCCTCACCCTAACCCTCTCCCGGAGGGAGAGGGGATTTGTCTCACACCGGCTAACGTACGGGCTCGCTGGCGGCGGCGGGGTACAGCGCCATGTTGATGGCACGCCACACGGGCGCCAGGTACGATCTCGAGCCCTGCGCGGTCTGCATGAGGTCCCTAAAGGCGACCCAGCGGCATAGGTCGATGTCCTCGGACAGCTCAGGCACCAGGGGATCGCTGATGTTTCCCGCGTAGTCCAGCAGGAACCAGTCAACCGTCTTGTTGACCGGGCCGTATGAGTAATAGGAAATGTAGCTGGAACGGCAAAGTGGAGCGCGAATGGAAAGCAGCCCCGCGCCTAGTCCCGTTTCCTCGGAAATTTCCCTCAAGGCGCAGCACTCAGGCCGCTCGTCGCCGTCCAGCTTGCCCTTGGGGAGGTCCCAAAGATGATGCTTTCTGATTAACAAAGCATGGCCGCCGGACAGCACCAAGCCTCCGGCGGCCCTCATCAGCGGCAGCTCATCTCTATTCATGTATGCGAATGCGCTCCAATATCGCCACCTGTTCCCGGTTCAGCCCGGTGAACAGCACTCCGTCCACCAGCAAGTCCAGGAATTCCTGCTCGTCCTCCGATTCAGCCTGGAGAGACGAGTGTATCAGCCCCCGGTCCTCGTATCCGAACTGTACCAGCACGTAGTGGATGGCGTTGAGCAGGGCTTGATTCTTATTGTCTGAATCTATGATAACCCATGGAGCGTACTCCGTGGAGGTTAAAGAGAACATTCTCTCCTTGAAATACGTGAGCAGTTGCCAGCGTTCCGCGGCCATCCGGTCGTTGACGGAGTATTTCCAGTAGGTAAGGTCGCTGGTGCTGCGCAGCCTGAACCGCAAGTCCTGGGCCTCCTGGGACACCGACAGATAGATTTTGATGAGGGTGATGCCCTCGTCCACCAGCATCTTTTCCCAGTCGTTGACCCGCCCCATGAAATAGTGATACTGCCGCATGGTGCAGTAACCCATGGCGGGCTGAATCATGGCCCTGGAATACCATGACCGGTCGAAAACGACGATGCTGCCTTCCTCGGGCATCATCTTGTAGTGCCGGCCCAGCCAGTTGCGCATGGTCTGGGACGTGGGCGTGCCCTGGGCCACCACCCACGCCGACTTGGGGTTGAGGTAGTGCGTGATACCGGCGGAGGTCTTGCCTTTCCCGGCCGCATCCCGTCCCTCAAGGACGATGGCAAGCCGCTCTCCGGTCTGCGCCACCCGTTCCTGGAGGGACAGCAGGTGCAGGCGAAGGGCGCGCAACTCGGCCCGATAAGCGGGGTACGCGAGGTCGCGAAACTCCGCCACGTCGTGAATTACGGGATCAATCAACGGCTGAGAGTCAACTGTCGCCTGCATCGTCCGAAACCGCAAATCGATTCGTGTTGATTCCCTTAAATTCGTGCAACCGGCAACAATGGTAAATATCGCCTAATGGTAAGTCAACTTGAAGCTGGTAGTGTACAGGGGCTTTAGATCATTCCCTCTCCCTTGAGGGAGAGAGTTAGGGTGAGGGTGAAATCGCGGGCATCAGCACCATTCGACAAGCTCATGGTGAACCTGTCGAACCACGCCCCCACCCTAACCCTCCCCCGGAGGGAGAGGGAACTACTACGGGAGCCCGGTAGCGCCCTGCCGTCCAGCTTGAACAGGTAGGTGGATTCAAGTAACATCCGGTCACAAAAGGGTGAATGATGAGCGAAAAAAGGGACTTTATATCCGTCACCGATCTGTCTCCCGAAGAGACCCGGTCGCTGATCCGGCGTGCTGCTCTGGGCAAGTCACGGCGGGGTCACGGGCCGCTGGCGGGAAAATCGGTGGCGTTGCTGTTCGAAAAACCCTCCCTCCGCACCAAGGTCAGCTTCCAGGTTGCCGTGGAGCAACTCGGCGGCTATTCCCTGTACATGGGCGGCGAGGAGGTTGGCTTGGGAGTGCGGGAGCCGGTCTCCGACGTGGCCCGCGTGCTGTCGGGATACGTGGACTGCATCGTTGCCCGGGTGTTTCGCCACGAGGACTTGCAGGAACTGGCCAGGTACTCCTCGGTGCCGGTGATCAACGCGCTGTCCGACTGGGAGCACCCCTGCCAGACCATGGCCGACCTCCTGACCATCCACGAACACAAGGGCAGTCTCGACGGCCTGACCCTGGCCTACATCGGGGACGGCAACAACGTGGCCCGCAGCCTGTGCCTGGCGCTGCCGGCGGTGGGCATGAATTTCGCCATCGCCGCGCCCGCGGGCTATGAGCTGGACGGCGAATCGGTTGCGGCGGCCGGGCAGCGGGGCGAGGGCGCCGTGCGAACCATGCGGTCGCCCGCGGATGCCGTGGCCCAGGCCGACGTGGTCTACACCGATGTCTGGGCCAGCATGGGCCAGGAGTCCGAGGCGGAGGAGCGACGCAAGGAGTTTGCCGGCTACACCGTCGATCCCGCGCTGATGGCGCAGGCCCGGCCGGGCGCGCTGTTCATGCACGACATGCCCGCCCACTACGGCGAGGAGGTGCCGCCGGGGATGCTGGAGCACCCGCAGTCGGTGGCCTACCCGCAGGCCCACAACCGGCTGCACGCCCAGAAAGCGGTGCTGGAATTCCTGCTGGCCAGCGGATGAAAGGGCGTCTTCATCCCCACCCTAACCCTCCAACTGCTGCCACAAATCAATACAACCCAATTGGCGCGCGTGG
The DNA here is from genome assembly GCA_963664375.1 of Dehalococcoidia bacterium. Lineage (GTDB taxonomy): Bacteria > Chloroflexota > Dehalococcoidia > Lucifugimonadales > UBA3495 > VXOI01. The sequence continues at coordinate 3,514,764 of OY761449.1, read as the reverse complement.
CTTTCGTGCCACCGCTTGTGCTTGACACGTCGTGGGCTAAAACATACCATCCAAGTGTCAAGTCAATGCTTTGATGGTATAGACACAGATAGAGAGGGAAAAGAATTCTCGGTTGGCTCACTAATGTTGCCAAGTCTATTGGCGGTGCCATCAATGAAAACGTCAGGACGATAGGGGGTGCATTCTGCGGTCTATTCGTTTCCTCGTTGCTGGTCTGCTTCGCGGTTGCGTTCTGGTACGGGGACGGTTGGGACTCGCAGAGGCCGGTTGGAATAGTTGCTGACATTTCGGGCGCATCTTTCGCAATCGCTATCGTCATTCTCAGTGTGGGGAGAGTAGCTATGGTAATGACCCGAATTTTTAAGAGGAAAGAAAAAGAGGAGGGGCGGCAGGAAGGGCGGCAAGAAGCCATTGAAGCCGATGAGCAGAGACTGCCAGGGGAATCGCTCGAACAGGCTATGGAACGACTGCGGCAGTCACAGCGTTCCTAGAGGGTAACCCCTCTAGGGCGCATCTTTCGCAATCGCTATCGTCATTCTCAGTCTGGGGAGAGTAGCTATGGTAATGCCCCGAATTTTTAAGAGGAAAGAAAAAGAGGAGGGTCGGCTGGAAGGTCTACAAGAAGGGCGGCAAGAAGCCATTGAAGCCGATGAGCAGAGACGGCTAGGGGAATCGCTCGCGCAGGCTATGGAACGCCTGCGGCAATCGCAGCGTTCCTAGCCACTAACACTTGTCTCTCTAACAGCAAAGCCCCTGATTAGTGAGTCAGGGGTTTTTCCTTGACTCTGCTGCTTGAAATCGCATTTTTGCCCTGTTACGGTCAATATGTCGATTTTCAGCGCAAAGTCCCCTCCCTGCCAGGGGAGGGTTACGGTGGGGGTGGAAAGGTAGTCCCCAGACGGCGCAACAGAGAAATCACTGGCTTTGAGATAGTTTTCTGGCAATCTCACCGCGTGGAATAAGGTTTCAGCCGCATGCCGCTCCCCATAATTGCCATCGTCGGGCGCCCCAACGTGGGCAAGTCGTCGCTGTTCAACCGCATTGTCGGCTGGCGGCATGCCATCGTGTCCGACGTTGCGGGCACCACCCGGGACCGCTTGATGGCCGACACCGACTGGGAGGGCCGCCGGTTCATCCTGCTGGACACCGGCGGGCTGGAGACGAATCCCGAGGGCAGCATCCGCTCCAAGGTACAAGAGCAGGCCGAGATGGCCATGTCCGACGCCGACGTGATTATCCTGCTGGCCGACGTGGCCGAGGGCGTCACGCCCTCCGACGCCATCGCCGCCAACCGCCTGCGCACCACGCGCAAGCCGGTGGTGCTGGCGGTCAACAAGGTGGACAACGACAACCGCGAGCTCAATACGCCCGAGTTCTACCAGTTGGGCATGGGAGACCCCATTCCCATAAGCGCCTACCACAACTACGGCATTTACGATTTGATGGAGCGCGTGCTGTCCCATGTCCCCGGCCTCGATACGGAAGAGGACGATAAGAGGGCGGATGAATGGGACGAATCGGATGAGGATGCCGATCCGCCCACCCTGGACGAACTGGATGACGTGCCGCCGCAGGCCGAGCTGAACCTGGCCATCGTGGGGCGCACCAACGTCGGCAAGTCGGCCCTGATCAACGCCGTCCTGGGGGAGGAGCGATCCATAGTCAGCCCCGTGGCGGGTACGACACGGGACGCCATCGACACGCAGTTCAGCTACCGGGGCCACGAGGTGGTCGCCATTGACACGGCAGGCATGCGCCGACGCGGACAGGTGGAGCGCGGCATCGAGAAGTACAGCGTCATCCGCGCCGTGGGCGCCGTTGACCGCAGCGACATCACCCTGATCGTCGTTGACGCCATGGAGATGGCCACGGCCCAGGATACCCACATCGCCGGGCTGGCGTGGGAGATGGGGCGGGGCGTCATCGTGGTGATCAACAAGTGGGACTTGCGGGAGGACCAGGACCGCTACGCCCGCGCCGAGGCGGAGGCGATAGTGCGGGAAAGATTGCACTTCATGTCCTACGTGCCCGTCTGCTTTACCTCGGCCCTGCTGGGCCGCGGCATCGGCGGCCTGATGGACACGGCCCTGGACCTCTGGGACGAGCGCCGCCGCATCGTCGCCAGCCGCGACTTGCAGTTCATGCTCGCCGATGCCATGTCCGAGCACAGCCCGCCGCTGGTCAAGCGCAATCGTGGCGTGCGGGCGCGCATCAATCGGATACGTCAGGTTGGCATAAACCCGCCCACATTCCTGTTCACGGTCAACGACCCGCGGCTGATACACTACACTTACAAGCGGTTTCTGGAGAACCGTATTCGTGACGCATTCGGGTTCAGTCGCACCCATCTCAGGCTGGTCTTCCGCCGACAGCGATAATGAAAGAACTCCCCCCTACTTTGCTGATCCAGGTCGCCGCCATTCCCACGCTGGCCGTGGCCGCTGTGCTGGGTGTCGTATACCTTCCCGATCAGTCGCCAGCTTTCCAGTACGCCGCCGTTGTGGTTTTCTCCTACCTCGTGGGATCGCTCTCGTGGGGCTACATGCTGCTGCGTTGGCGGACTGGGGTGGACGTGCGGCAGTTCGGCAGCGGCCGCACCGGGATGTCCAATGTCCTCCGCACCGGGGGCGGTAAGGCCGCGGCCGTCGTGTTTGCCCTGGATGTCGCCAAGGGGCTGGTGGTGGTGATAGTGGCGCGGCAGGTGGCCGACACGCACTTGGCGGAGGTTGCTGCGGCGCTGGTGGCGCTGGTGGGCCACAACTGGCCGGTCTTTCTGGGTTTCCGCGGCGGGCGCGGTATCCTCACGGCACTGGGCGGGCTGTCCATGATGACGCCGGTGCCAGCGGGGGTGGCGACCGTGACGTTCCTGGTCACCGCGCTAGGCAGCCGTTACATATCCCTGGGTTCCATCGTGGGCGTGCTGGCGGGCGCTGCGTCCCTAGTGGGGCTGGCCCTGGCCGGGTGGTACTCCAACACCTACATGTACTTCGCCGCTGGCGCCGCCGCCATGATCATCTGGCAGCACCGCGACAACATACAGCGGCTCATCAACGGCAGCGAGCGGCGCATCGGAGCGCCCGCCGCGCCAGTGGAGTAGCGCCGCTGTCAGGCGCCCGCACTCCTAGCCTGTCATTTATCTCAGGGGCAAAAGGAAATCGTCGCACGTTCTTTCAGTGCAGCAGTCTTCTCTTTTGACACCCACTGCCAGGAGGTCTATCATGCTGCTATACTCTGTAACGGACGGGACAGGGAAGTAAACTAGTGGTGCAAGGTTGATAACTCGTTGGAGCAGGTCGACAGGGGAATGGTGGGAAAAGAACTGGCTTCGTTTCCATGCGGTAATGACTCCAATAGGCTCGGGGTTGATTGCTCTCTGGCTATCACAAGGCGAAAACGTAGGCTGGTTCTGGAATTCGCAATCAGAATTTGAGGTCGCCGCCAAATTTGCCTCTGTTGGAATCCTTTTCTACACAGGGGCGTTTGCCATCTTGGAAGTGGGAGTATGGCTCTTTATGGTATTGGCAATGCAAGCATTCAGGAGCTATGAGAAACGAAAAAAGCAGCGGCAGCGAGAACAGCTCGAAAAGGGCGCGGCGCTGTCGCTAGAGGCACAACGCCAAAACGAGGAAACGGGAGAACCTTACGAGGAAATCTTGCAGAGACTAATCGCGGAAAACTGGCGGCCGGATTAGCCCAACCTGCTACGCTCCCCAACCATAAACAGCCCCCGCCGTCCAATGGCGGGGGCTTTGTCTTGCCCCTGTGGTTGCGGCCCGCGCTTGTCTAGGGAGGCTTTGCATGCCAGCATGGATGTAATGCCCTCCTTTGTACGGATGGGCGTCCCCGGGAATGCTCCGCCTACGCGGTGTCCACACCTGAAAGCCGCGCACTCCGCGTGTTATCCTTTTCGCAATTGTTTGATGCGGGGATTTCCCTTGTCTGCGAAAGTGGCCGTAGTCGGCGCGACAACCTGGGGCACAACCCTGTCCGTGATAATGTCCGGAGAGGGGCGCGAGGTCACGCTGCTTGCCAGGAACCCTGACGAGCGGGACAAGCTCGCGCTTGCCCGGGAAAACTCCCGTTTCCTGCCGGGCGTCAAGTTCCCGGAACTGCTGTCGGTTTCCTCAGACCCGGCAGAGGCCCTGCCAGGCGCTGCGATGGTGGTCGTGGCCGTACCCTCGGACCGGCTGCGGGAGAACGCCCGGCGCATTGCGGACCACGTTGCGCCCGGCGCAGTGGTCGTCAACGCCGCCAAGGGGCTGGAGCTGCCGTCGGCCCTGCGCATGAGCCAGGTGCTTGCCGAGGAGCTGCCAACGTCGGCGCTCCCCCGCATCTGCTCTCTGTCGGGGCCGAACCTGGCCAAGGAGATTCTACAGGGCAAGCCGTCTACCACCGTCGTCGCCTCGGAGTCCCAAGAGGCGGCGGAGCGGGCGCAGGCCGCCCTGCTGTCGTCCCGTTTCCGCGTCTACACCAGCGACGACGTGGTGGGCGTGGAACTGGGCGGCGCGCTGAAAAACATCGTGGCGCTGGGCGCTGGCATCTGCGACGGTCTGGAGTTCGGAGAGAACGCCAAAGCCGCGCTCATCACCCGGGGGCTGGCCGAGATCGCCCGTCTGGGCGTGGCCGCCGGTGCGCAGCCGCTTACCTTTGCCGGACTGGCCGGTGTCGGCGACGTGATAGCCACCTGCGCCAGCCGCCTCAGCCGCAACCGCTACGTGGGGGAGCAGTTGGCCCTGGGCCGCTCCTGGCCGGAAATCCGCGACTCCATGGACAACGTGGCCGAGGGTGTCAATGCCACTGGCGCGGCCCTCACGCTGGCCCGACGGCTAGGCGTGGAAATGCCCATCGCCGAGACCACCTACCGCGTGCTGCACGAGGGCCTGTCGCCGCGCGAGGCCGCCATTGAGCTGATGCAGCGACCCGTGGGCAGCGAGTGGTAGCAGGGCTATCGCAGCCGCCCCAACTCCAGCCCGGGGACGCGCTCCAGCAGCCAGGCGGCCGCTGATCGGCGATGGCACGGCGCGCCCTCCGGCTCAAAGCACAGCAGCGTAAAGTCGCCGGTCTCCGGCAGGCCCTCCAGGAACGCCCTGAATTCCGCGTCACGCTCCCATGTGCCGTCCAGCTCCTCGCGGTAGCGCACGTCCAGGGCGGGAAAATCCAGTTCGCCGCTGCGGTACTCGGTCAGCAGGCCGCGCGACGGGTACAGCGTCGGCAGTACCTCCCACTCGGTGCGACGGCCCCTGGGATGAGCTCGCGAGATACGGTAGCGGACTCCCACCCAGTGGCGCGGCTGGTAGAAACTGGCGGTGTAGAGCATTTTCCCCGTTTACTCTCGCCCCACGTCAGCCCGAGGGCGTCCCGGCGGGGTCGAGTCTGGAATTCCGTCGTCTCCTGAGCAGCGGACGGATTGCGAAGATGGCCGCGCCGACGATAATCACGCTGATATAAGTGATGAACCGGTCGACCAGCACCAGGGCGGTGGCGGATTCCTTGGCCAGAGACGCGAGCCGGACGGCAAGCCCGGCAACGCCCGACTCCACTGCGCCGACGCCGCCCGGAGTGGGCACCAGCGACAGCAGCGAGTTGGCCAGGGTCAGGAACACCACCAGGGCCACGCTCAGGTCGAACCCCAGCGCCATTGCCACCAGGTACATCCGGCCCATTTCGGCGGCCCATCCCAGCAGACCGAGGCCCGTGGTGTGCACCGGCTGGTGCCGGACGGTAGCCGCGCCTGCCAGGAATCGCTCGAACCGGGAGGCCAGCCAGTCGGGCAGCCACCTGAGCAGCAACGCCCTCAGCCGCAGCATGGCCACCAGCAGAACGGCGAGTATGACGACCAGCAGGCCCGCGATGCCCGTGACCAGCGCCCAGGCCGACCCGCCGCCAGCCTCGCCGACAAGGAACGGGGCCGCGATGACCAGCAGCAGCGCCACCAGCGCCACGTCCAGCAGCCGCTCCGCCAGCAGCGTCCCGATGGCTCCGGAAAACGCCGCGTCGTATTCCTCGCGGTACAGGTAGGCGCGATAGGCGTCGCCGAGGCGCAGCCAGCCGATGGAGTTGACGAACCAGCCGAGCAACACGGCCCGGCTGCAAAACAGTATGCCGGGAACGGGCTCGCGTTCGCCGGAGATTTCGGCGGAATTCCGCAATAGCAGGCGCCACCGCGCCCCGCGAAAGAGAAAAGTCGTGTAGTGAACCGCAAACGCGGCCACGAGAAGCCAGAGGTTGGCGGAACGGACCTGCTGCCAGGTCACATCGAGGTCTATGTCGAATCGCGTAACAAGGAATAGGAGGAACCCCCCGGCCACGAGAAAAGAGACCAGGGCAGGTATAGAAAAGACTCTCCGCCGCAGAGACTCGAATCTGAGATGCCCGGCGGTTTCCGGTTCGGCGCTGCCCTCTTCTCCCGCGGCCATCAGCGCCGGAACCCTGCGCCGCCGGTTACCGGCGGTTCCGCCCGGTGGGGCCGGGCCATGGCTAACGCAATTCCCGGGGCATGGTAAAGGACACGTCTTCCTCAACGCCGCTGAGCATGGTCACGCGTTCCGGCGCCAGGGCCTCGATCACGCTCTCAACCAGCACCTCGGGCGTTGACGCGCCGGAGGTAACGCCGACCTTGTCCTTGCACTCCAGCCATTCCGGGTCGATTTCCTCGGGGCCGTTGATCAGGTAGGCGGGCACTCCCTGGGCTGCGGCAACCTCGCGCAGGCGGTTGCAGTTGGAGCTGTTCTGCGCCCCGATAACCAGCACAAGGTCAACGCTGTGGGCCATCTGGGTGACGGCCTCCTGGCGGTTGGTGGTGGCGTAGCAGATGTCGTTCCGTACCAGGGCCTGCGGGAAACGCTCCTTGATGGCGTCAATGGCGTGGGCGGTATCCCGCACCGAGAGCGTGGTCTGGGTCAAGACGGCGATCCCCTCGTCGTCGCCCCAGCTAGGCAGCTCGGCGGGCGCATTGTCGTCGACCAGGGTCATCTCGACCTGGCCCATGGTGCCCCGCACCTCCTGGTGTCCCCGGTGGCCCACCAGCAGGACGCGCCGCCCCTCGCGGCTGTATTTCTTGGCCTCGTTGTGCACCCGCGTGACCAGCGGGCAGACGGCGTCGATGACCCGCAGGTTGCGGGCCTTGGCCTTTTCGAAATCCTCAGGGGGCGATCCGTGCGCCGAGAACACCACCAGCGACCCCTCCGGCACCTCGTCGACCTCCTCGACCGTGATGGCGCCGCGGGACTCCAGATCATTGACCACGTAGGGGTTGTGGACGATCTGATGCTTGACGTAGACGGGCGGCCCGTAGCGGCGCAGGCATACGTCCACCACGTCGATGGCGCGAACCACGCCAGCGCAGAACCCCCGGGGCGAGCTGAGCAAGACCTCCAAACCGTCCCTCCTGTGGCCGGACAACGCCCGCGAGAAAGCGGAGCGGCCAGATTGCCAGAATATGATAGCACAAGGAATCACCGGTCTTTAACGAGAACGTAGTTGGTGCTGCGGCCCCCCTCCGGCCCACGCGCCAGTATGCCGTGATCGATCAGGGCAGTGATGTCCCGCAGCGCCGTGTCGTGAGAGCACTTGGTCAGCTTTGCCCACTTGGCGGTCGTGAGATTGCCCTTGAAATCTCCCAGCAACAGGTTGAGCACCTTGTTCTGACGCTCGTTGATGGCGATTCCGGCGATTCGAGCCCAAAACCGTCCCTTGGCTAATGTCGCGTCGAGGGTAGAGTCGGCGCTCTCAATGGCGCGGCCCAAGCAGTCCACGAACCAGGACATCCAGGCTGTGATGTCCATCGTCTCCCCTTGAGTTCGCTCCAGAATGCGGTAGTAGGTCTTGCGCTCCTTGCGAATCTGCGCCGACATGCTGTAAAAGCGCTGGGAGCTGTCGTCGGAACGCGCCAGGGCCATGTCCGCGATGGCCCGCGCGATTCGTCCGTTTCCGTCGTCGAAAGGGTGAATTGTGACGAACCACAGGTGAGCTAATCCGGCCCTGAGTACTCCATCAGTATCGGAGGGACTGTTGAACCAGTCTATGAACGCGCGCATGTCGTCCGGTACCCGGGATGCCGGTGGGCCCTCGAAATGAACCTTCTGCCGTCCCATCGGGCCGGAGACGACTCGCACTATTCCGGGGCGGTAGTCGCCGACGGTTATCCCGTAGGTTCCGCTCCGTCCGGTAGGGAATAGAGCGGCCTGCCAGCCGAACAGACGCTCATCGGTGAGGGGCAGGTCATAGTTCTGCGTGGCGTCCAGCATCAGCTCGACGATGCCCTCCACGTTGCGGTCTGCGGAAGGAAGGCCGCCGATGTCCAGACCCAGACGCCAGGCGATAGACGACCGCACGTCATTTACATCGAGGAATTCACCCTCGATCTCGCTGCTTTTCACCACGTCTGACGTGAGAGTGTCCAGCATCGCCTCCTGGCGGAGACCAAAGCCAAGGGATTCCATGCGGCCCAGGATATGCCCCTGGGCGTGGCGCACTTTCGCCAGCCTGCCGGTCAGTTCATCGGCTCGCCACTCCAGGTTGGGCCAACCGGGTTGTTGGTGGATATACAAAGGCTGCATCATTGCCATCAGGTTTACATGAAGGGCTGTATTCTACGCAGATTATGCGGTGATTATGGGGTTTATTCACCGCACCTTACAAGTGTCGGGCGCGGGCCGGTAGGTGGCGCCACTTACCCATCCGGCTTTTCAGCGCAGCCTTTGCGTCGATTATATGCGTTATTCTACGCAAATCATGCGGTGATTAAGGGTGCTATTCTCCGCATGAGCCGGACACCGGCTCGGTGGAAACGGCGCGACGGGCAGGCCGTTCAAGGCCGTGCTGTGCTATAATTCGTCGGCATTTGATACCTCCTCCGGCTGCCTTGCGTGGGGGAAATCCGGCAGGCAGCCGCCCACACGATACAACAATCCCCGCATTCCAGGAGGCTCCGCATGGTCAGCATTCACGACGAGATGGTTGTGTTTTCCGGCAATGCCCATCCGGAGCTGACCCAGTCGGTTTGCGACTACCTGGGGATACCGGTGGGACAGGCCGAGGTGTTCAAGTTCGCCAACGACAACACCTTCGTCCGCATCCTGGAGAACATCCGCCAGCGCGACGTGTTCATCGTCCAGCCCACCTGCGCCCCGGTCAACGACCACCTCATGGAACTGCTCATCATGATCGACGCCTGCAAGCGCGCGTCGGCCGGGCGCATCACCGCCGTCATGCCTTACTACGGCTATGGCCGCACCGACAAAAAGGACCAGCCGCGGGTGCCCATCACCGCACGGCTGGTGGCCGACCTGCTCACCGCCGCCGGAGCCGACCGGGTGCTGACCGTCGACCTGCATGCCGCGCAGGTGCAGGGCTTTTTTAACATGCCAGTGGACGAGCTTACCGCCGTGCCCATACTGACCCAGTACTTCGCCGACAAGGGCATCGACGACCTGGTGGTGGTGGCCGTGGACATCGGCATCAGCAAGCGGGCACGCGACGTGGCGGAAAGACTGTCTGCGCCGCTGGCCATCATCGAAAAGCGCCGCACCGACAACAGCGGAGGGAGCGAGCTGATGAACGTCATCGGCGAGGTGGAGGGCAAGGTGGCCCTGACCTTCGACGACGAAATCGACACGGGCGGCACGGTGGTCAACGCGGCCAAAGCCCTGCTGGACCACGGCGTCAAGGAGGTCTACTGCTGCGCCTCCCATCCCGTGCTGTCCCGCAACGCGCCGGAGACCATGGCCAAGAGCGCGTTCACCGAGGTCGTGGTCACCGACACCATCCCCCTCGGTCCCGAAAAGCGCAACGGCAAGTTCACAGTGCTGTCGGTAGCCCCCCTGCTGGGCGAGGCCATCCTGCGCATCCACAAAGGCCAGTCCGTCGGCGAAATGTTCAACAATTAGGAACGGTTCAGTAGCTGCACGTAGGGGCGCACAGCAGTGCGCCCCTACCAGTTGAGGAGAAACTCCACCTGGGAATAGGAGTGATGACGATGTACGACCTGCTGATTAAGGGCGGAACGGTGGTTGACCCGTCGCAGAACATCCACGGCGTCAATGACGTGGCTATCGAGGACGGCAAGATTGCCCGTGTCGCGCCGGACATTGACGCCGCCGAGGCGGCGCAGGTGGTGGAGGTCAAGGGCAAGGTGGTTACGCCCGGCCTGATCGACCTGCACACCCACGTCTTCGCCGGGGTCAACGCCAACGGCGTGGAGCCCGATATCGGCGGCGTGCGCGCGGGCGTTACCACCATGGTCGACGCCGGCAGCTCCGGCTGCGACACCTTCGGCGGCTTTCCGCGCCACATCCTGCCCAACAGCGACACCGAAATCATCTGCCTGCTCCACATCTGCCGCACCGGCTTGGCCACCACGCCCGATATTTTCAGCCCGACCAGCATCGACCTCGACAATACCGTCGAGACTATCAACGCAAACCGCCATATCATCTCCGGCGTCAAGGCCCGCATGGTGTCGCCGGCCCTGGAAATCATGGGCATGGAAATGCCCCGGATGGCAAAGCGGGCCGCCAAAGAGGCCGGCGTCCGCCTGATGGTGCATATCGGCGACACCGAGAAGCGCTACGACGCAAACGTGATACGCGAGTTGCTGCCGATACTGGAGGAGGGCGACATTGTCACCCACTATTTCACGGCCAACCCCGGCGGGGTGCTGGACGAGGACGGCAAGCTGGTGCCCGAGGCCAAGGAGGCTCACGAGCGCGGCGTCTGGCTGGACACGGCCCACGGGCGGATGAATTTCAGCTTTAACGTGGGCGAGCGGGTGATCGACCAGGGCGTGCTGCCCCACTGCATCAGCACCGACCTTACCGTGCCGGGGCGCGCCCGCACGGTGCACAGCATGACCGAGATGATGACCCGCTTCCTGTCCATAGGGTTCACCTTCGACCAGGTAGTTACCATGTGCACCGAGAACCCGGCCAAAGCCGTGGGCGTGGACGACCGCATCGGCACCCTGCACCCGGGCAAGCAGGCCGACCTGTCGGTCCTCGACATCCAGGACGGCGATTGGGTGGTCTACGACGTCCTCGGCGACTCCCGCAAGTCCGACAAGGCAGTGACGCCAGTAATGGCGGTCAAGAAGGGCCAGGTGTTCGAGGCCGCCTGGGGCCCGAGGCCGTGGGGCTGGGCGCCCGATGCTGCGTAGATGGACAAGAGAGATGGGAACGTTCTACGTAACGATTCAGGTGGCCGACCGTTTCCGGGAGCGTTACGTAAACGTGGACGCCATGGTTGACACAGGCTCGACTTATACGTCGTTGCCGGAGACCTTGCTGGAAGAGCTGGGGATCGAGCGGGAAGGAACCGACGTATTCGAGTTGGCGGACAACCGCCTGGTCGAGTATGACTTGGGAGACATCCGCCTGCGTCTAGAGGGCCGGGAGCACTACGTGCCGGTTATCTTCGCGCCCGATAATGCCACGCCTCTAGTCGGCGCAGTCACGCTGGAGATCATGCGATTGGGCATCGACCCGGTAGCGGAAAAGCTCGTGCCAGTGACGGCGTTTCGGAAGTAGGAAGCGGGGAATAATTGCCGCAGGCAGACGAATCCATGTCCGCTTACTACCCCGTCGTCGAGGTGCTGCCGGAGTGGGCGCCGGAAACGGAAAACATGGGCAGCAAGTTAAAGTTCTGGTATCTCCAGCCGGGAGACATTGAATCGTACTGGCTGTTCAAGTACCCGAGACCCGAGCGCGGAGAGCACTGGGCCGAGAAAATCGCGGCGGAAGTGGCCGGTCTCCTGGAAATCCCTTGCGCACGGGTTGAGCTGGCCGTGTGCCAGGGAATGCGCGGTGCAGTATCCAAAGACATTGCCTCCGGCAATTACGCTTTGGTTCATGGCAACGAAATCTTGGAGAATGCGTTTCCATATCAGGACACCGCCGAGTACAATTTCCATCTGGCCGATCATAACCTGGTCAACATCTGGTTGGCATTGGACAAGACATTTGAATCGGAATCCCAGCGGCAGGAAGCCAAATGTCAATTCGCCGAATACCTTATATTGGATGCGGTAATCGGAAATACCGACAGGCATTCCGAAAACTGGGGAGTGTTGAAACGCCTGACTGTTCCTGACAGCGTAGAGTCTATAGCGCCCTCATACGATCACGGTTCATCCTTGGGGCGCGAGCTTTCGGACGAGCGAAGAGAGCAGTTATTGGCCGAAAACGGAGCAGGAAGGTATATGGAGAGGGGCCGCGGTCAAATTTTCCGTCACGGCTCCCGCAGACGGCGGCCCAGCCCGTTGCAGTTAATCAGGCTCGAAGCCCCCGAATATCCTGACTTATTTCGGGGAGCGCTGGCGAAACTGGACAGTCTGGAGGAATCATCCCTGAGTCAGATCGTGGATTCTGTGCCGGATGATTGGATGTCATCGGCGGCCAAATCCTTTGCGTTTGAGCTGATGAGTTATAGTTGCGGTCAGTTACGAGAGGTTATCTGAATGAGTGAAAAAACATTGTTCTTGGCTTGGCAAGATAACAAAGACAAGCCGGATACGAAGAAAAGCAGCCAATGGTTCCCCGTTGGACGCCTGGATTCTGATGCCGGAAACTCGATGTACCGCTTCCGCTACATTGGTGGGGCCAGGAAAGCAACGAAAAAGGCCGGATTCCCTCCTCTGGTATCCTTCCCGAATCTGGAAGGAGACTATAAGTCGTCAAAGCTGTTCGCGATGTTCAGCAATCGGGTCATGTGGCCCAGCCGCCCGGACTTCAAAGACTATCTGGAGTCCCTAGCGTTGACAGAGGATGATGACCCCATAGATATGATGGCGGTAAGCGGTGGGAGGCGCGTTACCGACTCCTATGAGGTGTTCCCGAACATCGTGAAGAAGCCCGACGGGAGCTTTGCCTGCCGCTTTTTCCTGCACGGCGGCAAGCACGTCAGCACGGCGGCGCAGGAGCGGCTGGGCAGTTTGACGGCGGATGAGGAGCTTTACCTCGCGCTGGAGCTAACGAACCCGATGGGCGAAAGGGCGGTTCAGATTCAGACCACCGATTACCACATGATTGGCTGGTCGCCCCGCTACCTGGCGCACGATTTGTCCGTAGCGCTGGCCGGGCCGCAAGGCTCCTGCAAAGCGCGGGTGGTCCAGGTAAATCCAATGCCCGTGCCATCGGAGCAGCGGGTCCTGATTGAGATGTCCGGCAACCTGGGCGATCACGAACCGATGTCAGGGCCGGACTTTCGGCCGCTGGTGCCGGATTAGGCTAAACTGCTAACGGAAAGGGCGCCCACAAGGGGCGCCCCTACGTTTTTCCTTTGCCCTGCAGCGCACGCGCGACGGGGCGCAGCTTGGCGCGCAGGCTGAAGCGGCGGCGCACGTTGTTGGCGATCAGCGGCGCGAGGTGCCGGTTGCCAGCCACCAGCGGGGCCACCCATGCCCGCAACTCTTTCATCGTCGGCGTTTTCTCGTCCCAGGTTGGCACGAAGCTGTCGATGGGATGCCACTGGCGTTCGCCCTTGAACCGCGTCATCACCGTGCCGCCGGCCTCTTGCACGGCCAGCGTGCCTGCGGCCATGTCCCACATCCGCGGTGCGCCGAAAATGCCGTACTGCATCACGCCCCTGCCAACCATCGCCAGCTCGTAGGCGATACTGCCGGTGGTGCGGAGTTCGCCCTCCTTGCCGGCCAGCCCGCCGGTAAAGCGGTTGGCGACGGCAAAATACCCCGGCAGGCCGATGAGCCGGTTGGGGATGGGCCGCTCCGTTTCCAGCACCTTGACAGGTTCACCCGGCTCCTCCGTTTCTGCTGTCAGTGGGGAAATCCTGGTGCCGCCGCCCCGGCGGCAGTGCAGCACGAAACCGCCGCCGTCGGCGGGCCACGGGATGTAGAGCGCCGCCGCCACGGGGCGCCCGCGGTGGATCACGCCGATGGACGAGGCGAAAACCGGCAGGCCGTTCAGGAAATTGGTGGTGCCGTCGAGGGGGTCCAGCACCCACAGCGTATCCCTGGCCGGTTCCTCGGATTGCTTTTCCGCCTCGGTGCCCTCCTCGCCCAGGATGCCGTGATCGGGAAAGCGGCGCGTGATCTCGGCGGCCAGGTACGCCTGGGTCTGCTTGTCGGCGGTGGTGACCGGGTCGCGCTGCTTGTCGTCCTTGAACTCTACCTCGATCCGCCGTCCGAAATGCCCGGCCAGGATGTTGCCAGCGCCGCGGGCGATGTCCACCGCGTGGCGCTCGATCTCGAGAATCTGCGCGTCGTCCAAGAGTTGGACCATCACTCCACCAACCTTGCCGCCCATATCGTTGAGTGTCGAACCGTCTTGGCGCAAGGGTAGTGCAGCCCCGCCGGACGGTCAACTTGTCAACCCTCTTCCCACCCGTCCCAGAGTTTTTCAAAGTCCATTTCAAGCCGCTCATGGTGAGTTTGTCGAACCACGAGCGGCTTGAACCGGCATCCTTCGACAAGCTCAGGATGAGTGGAGGCTAGTGGACGAGGTTACTTTGCAAAGGCCCTGCGTTCCGTTCGCCGACGGGTGTTGGCGGTCGTGACCGGCTGGTATAATCCGGCGAGTTGAAATAATCGAACGTTCTGCATTGGAACGGAACAAGGATTTACGATGGATTTGGGTCTGAAAGACAAAGTTGCGATTATAGGCGGGGCCAGCAAGGGCCTAGGCCGGGCGTGCGCCCAGGTGCTGGCGGAGGAGGGCGCCAAAGTCGCCATCTGCAGCCGCACCGCCGCCGATTTGGAGCAGGCAGCCGACGAAATCCGGGAATCCACCGGCGCTGAGGTGCTAGCCTATCCGGCCGACCTGGACCGGCTGGAGAGCATCAACGGGTTGATCGCGGCGGCGCTGGAGCAATTCGGCGCCATCGACATCCTGGTCAACAACTCCGGCGGTCCGCCCCTGGCTCGTTCGGCCACGGCCACCGAGGAGCAGTGGGAGACGGCGGTACAGCGCTCGCTCATATTCTTTGGCCGGATGTGCCGCGAGGGTATACCGCACCTGAAACAGCGAGGCGGCGGACGTATCATAAACATCCTCGCCAGCACGGTGTACAACCCCATCCCCAACCTGGCGCTGTCGGGCGCGACGCGGATGGGCGTGGTGGCCTACGCCAAGAGCCTGGCCGACGAGGTGGGGCGCGACGGCATTCTGGTCAACAACGTGTGCCCCGGCTCCATACTCAGCGAACGCATGCTGTCCAACGTGACCTCACGGGCCAACGAGCTGGGCATCACGGTGGACGAGGCCCTGGCCATGCGGGCCGCCGACACCGCCGTTGGCCGCGTAGGTGAGCCGGTGGAGCTGGCCAACCTGGTGGCCTTCCTGTCCTCGGAGCGCTCCACGTACATCACCGGCACCACCATCCTGGTCGACGGCGGCCTGGTCCGCTCGGTGATGTAAACTCTTTAATTTTCCTGGATGGCGACTTGACAGGGGTATACGCCCCGGCTAAACTAGAGGCAATCCAGATCGCTGGAGGGGGCTCGCCGGTAGGGCGGGCGCAAGAGAGGAGGCGAAGGCCTCCTTTTTTGTTTGTACTCTTTTACGGCAACAGCGCATTGCGGTTGTGGGACTTGGCTAGGAGCACCTCAATGACCCGGCGGGTTGCGGGGCTGAGAGAGGTCTCTAAAATACGTCCGCTATCCAGCAAAATTCCTCTCTTGGATGGATATGCGAGCAGGTCGGCCAATTGGAGGCCGGTGATGTTATCTGTCTTCAGACTCAGCTTAATCTGGCTGCTGGTTACTGACCGCAATGCTTCCTGCATTTCCGGCGGATTGTCGCCCTCGGTCATAAACCTCTGGAAGTCTCTTTTCAATTCCCTATCCTCTCTCCTCCCACGGGACTCAGCCATCACATCCCCTGTTCCACCAACCATGCAAAGCCATTCGCCGTATATGCCAGTCAGCGCGTTCATGCCATAGCTGTACACCCTTTGAGTTGGAACAGCCCCAGCTTTAAGGTACTCTTCCTTGTCAAGAACCACTGTGATGACCTGACTGACGTGGTCATGAAAGAACCGTAGGATTCTGTCTTCCCAATGGGCCGCTACCTCTGGGTCGCGCAGTACCTGAAATAAGACACGCTTGCCAATAATTTGATTCCGCACCAAGACCAACGGCTCGTCTGGGTCGTAGGGAAAAAATTCCTGCTTGAGTGCCTCAAACTCCGGGTGCGTCCGCGTGCGGTAGGCCTCGCTGGCAAAGACAACGCCAGTTAATCCGAGATAGCGGGCGTCGGGGTTGCGCCACTTGGACGAATCCATCACGTCGTCGCCGGATTCGTCAACGTACATTCGATAACGGGTTGAATGTGTCATACAGTCATAATAACCTATCCCGGCATATTAAGCAGTCTCCGGTTGCGGAGTTATCACAAGTTACACTGGCGGTAGGGCATGGCATTTCAGCGCAGGCATGCGGAGGAGCCGACGGACGCGGCGGGCTATCTCGACCGGGGCAACCGCTATGGGCGCAACGGCGTGTACCACCGCGCCATCCAGGACTACACCACGGCCATCGAACTGGACCCGGAGCTGGCCGAAGCCTGGTACAACCGCGGTTGCTCGTGGTACGAGGTGGGCGACTACGACAAGTCCATCGCCGACCTGACACGCGCCATCGAACTGGCTCCGGCCAACGGCATCTACTACGGACAGCGCGCCCTGGTCTACCATTTCAATGACCAGCCCGAACTGGCCGAGGCCGACCAGGAGCGCTGCGACGAGCTGCGGTTCAGCTAGAAGTCCGGTTCGTTCCCACCCGTTCAGGAGGTTTACCTATGCAGTCCGCTGATCTCAACCTGACCACCAACGTAACCGGACACCAGAGATTTCTGTTCATCAAGCTGCCGCAGGACGCAAACCGAGCCAGCTTTGCGAAGGCCATATCAGGCTTGGGCGGCGGCATGGAGAACATGCACTACGTGGACGGGCCGCCATCCGCCGAGGCGTTCAGTCGTGGCCGGTACCAGATGTTGAGGGCGGAGCCGTCGATGAGCAGCGAGCAGGGCATTCCTCACCCGGCGGTGATGGATGCGGACGCCTTGATCCGGCTGGAGGGGGAGTCGTCGGAGCCGCTGCTAGAGTACGAGGACGGCCTGAGGGCACTGCTGGAGGATGTCGGCGGCAGCGTCGAGACGCTTTCGGGAGTGCAGCGGCCCCGCAGCTACACCAGCCACGCCATGACCCAGTACGCCTACGCCCGCGCCCAGCAGCCGGGGCCGGGAGCGGTGCATCCCCTAGGCGTGGTCACGCCCATGAACAAGAACGCCCAGTGGTGGGGCCTGGACTGGATGCACCGGGAAAGCTTTTTCCTGCCCCGGTATGACGCCAACGAAAATATGGTAATCAAAGGCCACGCCCTGGCCGCCGATGCGGGGATTTCCTGCATCACCCGTCGGCTGGTGCATGCGCCCGACGGCTACGGGCAGGACGGCAGCTACGACTTTGTGGGCTATTTCGAGTTCGCCGAGTCGGACGCCGCGACGTTCTCGGCAGTTATGGGGGCGCTGCGCGACACGGAGCAAAACCCGGAGTGGGGCTACATCAGCGAGGGCCCTGAGTGGTGGGGCAGGCGCGTCGGCGACCCCGCCGAACTCTGGCCGGCGTGACATCGAATGGACAAGCAGCTTCAACCTGCCAAATGCGACTGGGGAAAGTCCCCTCCCCCTTAATGGGGGAGGGTTAGGGCGGGGGTGAAATGCTACTCGCGGTTCCGAAAACGTCATTCCCGCGAAAGCGGGAATCCAGGGGTAAAGGGCCGCCAGACGTTTCCGATGCACTCGATTATGGATTCCCGCTTTCGCGGGAATGACGCTGACCCAGACAGTGTTACGACTCCCGCGGCGGCCTTACTCCCAGACCTGGGCGGCGATGGAGATGGCGTTCAGCGCCGCCGGATAGCCCGCGTAGCCGCCGGTCTGGATGAGTACCTCCGTCATTTCCTCCTTGCTGAACCCCACGTTCAGCCCGGCCTGGAGGAAGTTGCGGAGCTGGTTGTCAGCGCGCAGGGCGGTCAGCGCAGCGGTGGTGCAGACTACTCTTGATTTCAAGTCCAGGCCAGGGCGGTGGAATATCTCCCCGAACCCGAACTGGAGGGTGAGCGCCCGCATGTCCGGCGCCAGGTCCATCAACGCGCCGGTGTAGCCGCCCCGGTCTTGCGTTCCCATAAGTTTCTCCCGCAGTTCCCGGCCTCGCGCTTCCATCTCCTCAAGGCTGACTTCCGGGATGTCGGGCTGTGGCGGCTCGATGCCCCGCTCACGGAATGCCTCGTGCGCAACCTCCAGGGAGTTGACCGTCGACGGGAACCCGGCGTAGAGGTTGCAGTGGATCAGCGCCTCCTGTATCTCCTCCGCGCTCAGGCCCAGGGTCAGCGCGCTGTGGACGTAGGTCTCCAGTTGTGAAAGGCGCTGGAGCGACGACAGCACGGCCAGGGTTGCCAGCATCCGGTAGCGAATGTCCAGGCCCGGCCGGGCCCATACCGAACCGAATATCGACTCGCCCGTAAAGTTCCGCAGCCCCGGTACACTTGCCGTCGCCCGCGGCCTCCGGCTTGGATACGATCCGTGCTGCATGCGCTCGCGTATCTCGTTGCCCTTGCGCCTCAATTCCTCTCGACTGCTCATTGATTCCTCCAGTTTTTGGGACAAATTCGCGCCCCAGTATACGCTATGCCGCACACGCACGGCCTCTTGTCCTTCTCGCTCCGATGTTCATCCAATAGTTCCCTCTCCCTCCGGGGGAGGGTTAGGGTGGGGGCGTCCCTCCGTTGTATGCACGATAGTTGATACCCACGATTTCACCCTCACCCCAACCCTCTCCCTCAAGGGAGAGGGGGAATCAATAGCTCTTCCTATAACACTTGGAAGTGGGCGTCGGTGGGAACGCAGTCTACGCCGTTGATGGGCACCACGTCCTGCGGGCAGGCGGAGAAGGCGACCACGCAGTCCACCTCGGCCAGCAGCGTGATGCGGTCTCCCGGCCCGCACACCGGCGGCTCGAAACTGACGGAACCATCCGCTCCCACGGGGATGTTCATGAACAGGTTCCACGGGCTGGGCGTTTCCGGCGGCGTCAGGCCCAGCTCCGCCAGCGCCGCGGCCAGGTTGTCGGTGCAGTTGTCGTGATAGCCATCGCAGCCCAGCAGCTCGTAGCGATACCGGTCGCAGGCCGCCATCAGCGTGTCGTGTATTCCGCCCGATGTGTCCTCAACAACGGTCAATATCGGCCGTCTATGGTTGGTCACCATGGACTCACCGATGACCGGCATGATGCGTCCCAACGACGTTCGGCAGTGCTCCATCGACATGAACTCTGTGAGGTCGTCCCGCCGGAAGGCCCAGGTGTCCACCACCTGCTGTCCGTGGGTGTTGATGACCCTGATAGTCTGGCCTCTGGACACGAATGCCGCCTTGCCCCGACGGGCGGGGATGGTTGTCAGTGATTTCGCAGTCATTTCAGCCTCCAACTTGCTGATTTGTATAAGAGCGTGAAACCCCACCGTCATTCCGGCGAAAGCCGGAATCCAGCATCGGCTAATGGTCCTGCAATTGTTTTTCCTCCGGAAGTCCCTGGATTCCGGCTTTCGCCGGAATGACGGTATTGTGGCTGCACATAGCGCCATTCAGTGATGAGCATGTAAAATTGGTCAACTTAGCATTTTCGATCAGCCCAACGTCCCGCCCGGGAGGAGAGTAAACGCCATGCCTACCCCGACTGACGCAACTAAGGAACAACTGGCTAGCCGCTCCAACTCCGCCATCGAGTCCTCAAGGCAGGGTCTGTTTGATCTCTCGAAAGACGTGCATGCCCACCCGGAGCTGAACTACGAGGAATTTTACTCCTCCGACGCATTGGCCGGGTTCCTGGAGGGCCACGACCTCGCGGTTGAGCGTGGAGTCGGCGGCATCGAGACGGCGTTCCGGGCGGTCATCCCCGGCGGCGCTGGCAACGGCCCAACCATCGCGGTGCTGGCCGAATACGACGCACTGCCCGAGATCGGCCACGGCTGCGGCCACAATCTCATCGCCATGGCCGCCATGGGCGCTGCCCTGGGACTGAAGGCCAACTCCCAGGACTTGCCGGGTACTGTGATGGTCATCGGCACGCCCGCCGAGGAGGGCGGCGGCGGCAAGATACGGCTGCTGGAGGCCGGAGTGTTCGAGGGCGTCGACGCCACCCTGTCGTCCCATCCCTTTTCCAACCGCACCATCATACCCGCAGCTGCGCCCAGGGGAGAGAGCTGGAGCCTGGCCATGGTCGGCTACCGCTACATGTACCACGGCAAGGCGGCCCACGCCGCGGCCTATCCCGAGGCAGGCATCAACGCATTGAACGCCGTCATCCACCTGTTCACCGGCATCGACGCCCTGCGCCAGCACCTGCGTGACGACGTTCGCATGCACGGCGTCATCACCGACGGCGGCACTGCGCCCAACGTGGTGCCGGAGTTTGCCGCAGCCAATTTCATGCTGCGCTCCAGGGACGGGCGATACCTGGCCGACGAGGTGGTGGGCAAGGTGAGATCGGTGGCCGAGGGAGCTGCGGCCATGACCGGCTCCCGCCTGGAGGTCGAGGAATTCTACCCCTTCTACGAAAACGTCCAACCCAACGTGACGCTGGCGCAGGCGATGGCGGCCAATGCACAGGCGCTGGGTCTCAAGCTGGACGAGCCGATTCCCGGCCGCCCGGGCAGTGGCGCATCCACCGATTTCGGCAACGTCAGCCAGGCCATGCCGGGCTACGAACTGCGATACGCCGTCAGCGAGACGCCGGTGCCGTCACACACCCGGCAGATGCAGGAGACGGCGGTCACCGACCTGGCCCTCAACAACGCGCTACTGGTAGCCAAGGCGCTAAGCCTGACCGCCAGCGACCTCCTGCGGGATTCGTCGCTAGTTGAGGCGGCCAAAGCGGAATACGCGGAGCGCCGCGCCTGACCGTCAACCTTGGAACATTCCCTCTCCCTCCGGGAGAGGGTTAGGGTGAGGGTGAGGGCGTTTCCCTTGCCCTCGCAGGAACGGCCGCTGCTACCTTGCCGTAGCCTTGGCAGGTGGGGCCATTTGTCAATCACCCTCCAAGGTTTGCAACGATGTCGGCAAGCAGGATTTCACCCTCACCCCAACCCTCTCCCTCAAGGGAGAGGGGGATTTAAGGATGCTCATCACCCCACCGCTGGCAGCACCTCCTCGGTGAAACGGGCGAATTGCCGCGCTTGGTCCGGGGAGGCGAAACGCACGATGAAATAGTCTGCGCCGCTCTCCTTGTATGCCTGAATCGTGTCGATGCACTTCTGGACTGGGCCAAAGACGCACAGCAGGTTCTTGCTGATGACCTCGTAGGGAATGCTGTAGTACGACCGCATGTACTGGTCGCCCTCGGTGAGAGCGACGTCATCGTCGTTCAAGTTCACCGAAACGTACAGGCAGCGCCTGATGCTGGCCGGGTCTCGGCCAAATTCCCCGGCGTTCTGCGCGATCCTGTCCCAGCACTGGTCGAAAAGCTCCACCGTCGGCACATTGGTAATCCAGGCGTCGCCGTGCTCGGCGACCC
Source organism: Dehalococcoidia bacterium (assembly GCA_963664375.1). GTDB lineage: Bacteria > Chloroflexota > Dehalococcoidia > Lucifugimonadales > UBA3495 > VXOI01. The sequence goes on along the minus strand of OY761449.1, from coordinate 3,493,248 downwards.
GCGACAGACCGCGGCGTACCCAATTGCTGGAAATCCACAGGGGTATGGACGGCTGCACTGGCCGCGGCTCCAGCTCAACGTCCTCCAGGGGATAGAATTCGCCGTCGTTGCTGACAGGAGATCCGCTCCATAGCTCGCGCATGACCCGGATGCTCTCTTCCATTCGCGAGGCCCGCTCCGCTATCGGGACGCCCACGGCGGCATGCTCGGCGACGAACATCTGGTTGTTTCCGCGGCCAGCCCCAAGGCCCAGGATGGTGCGCCCGCCGGATATGTTGTCGATGGTGGCCGCCGCGTGGGCGAGGTGGACGGGATGGCGCAGGGCGTTGAGCAGCACGGCGGTGCCGATTTTGACCCGGCTGGTGCGGGCGGCGACGGCGGCCATGGCCGTGAGCGGCTCCATGCGCGGCTTGGAGGTGATGCTGTCGCCCACCCATACGGAGTCATACCCCGCCCGCTCGGCGGTCTCCGCCATCTGCCAGACCTGCTCCACCCTTGGGCCGTTGCTCCCGGCGTACACCAGCACGCCCCTCGTGGGCAGCAGGACTCCGAATCTGTCTCCAAGCGCCATTGCGTCCACCTCTCCAAGCGCAGTAATCCCCTCTCCATCCGGGAGAGGGTTAGGGTTAGGGCGTCCTCCACTCTGCCCGAAATAATGGCGAGTGCCAAAGACGGCTTTTCTCGGGGTTACTTGAAACGTCACATCCGTTCAGGGGAGGGGGAACTTCCCCATTAGAAACTATCTCAAAACCAGTGACCACTTTCTTGGCGGCTTCTCTGGGCTACCTTTTCACCCCCACCCTAACCCTCCCCCGTCAAGGGGGAGGGGATTCTTGAAATAGTTCCCCTAGTCCTCAACCTCGACGATCATCTCGATCTCGATAGGCATGCCGCCGGGCAGCGTGGCCATGCCCACGGCAGACCTGGCGTGGCGGCCCCGTTCGCCGTACAGGTTGATCAGCAAGTCCGACGCGCCGTTGGCCACGCGGGGCGTGTCGCCAAAGTCCGGCGTGGAATTGACCATGGCCAGCAGCTTGACGATCCGGCTCACCTTGTCCAGGTCGCCGATAGCACCCTTCAGGTTGGTCAGCAGGTTCAGCATGGTCTGGCGGGCGCAGTCGTAGCCCTGCTCGATGGAGACCTCGCCGCCCAGCTTGCCGGTGTGCAGCAGCCCGCCGCCGGGCAGTCCGGGGCCGGTGCCCGACAGGAACACCAGGTTCCCGGTGCGGACGAAGGGGATGATGTTACCAGCGCCCGGCGGCCGGGGCGGCGGCAGTTCGTAGCCCAATTCCTTCAGCTTGTTCTCGATTTCCGACATAGGATGTTTCCTCCTTGTATCGTTGCTCTTTCAGCCACATTTGCCGTTCTGCAACGCCGCCAATTGTAATCGGTTCGCGAGATGTGGCAACCCGTCCCCCTCCATGCGACTGGCCTATGTAGTCTCCAGCGTCCTTTAATTCTCCCTCTCCCTTGAGGGAGAGGGTTGGGGTGAGGGTGAAATCGTCGGCATCAAAAAGGGAACTTTGCCTACCACAGGGAGATGCCCCCACCCTAACCCTCCCCCGGAGGGAGAGGGAATTAATGCAAAACCCTGCCGTAATCTCGGCGCCTACCTGTCCTCCCGGATGAAATCGGCGGCCCGCTCGGCCATCATGATGATGGTGGCGTTGGTGTTGGCCCTTACGATGTCGGGCATTACGGATGCGTCGATGACTCGCAGGCCGTCAAGTCCGTGAACCTTGCAGTGCTGGTCCACCACGGCCAGCGGGTCCGACTCCGGCCCCATCTTGCAGGTGACCGACGTGTGGCCGGCGATGCCCGCGTTCCGTTGCAGCCAGGCGTCCAGCGCGTCGTCGCTGGCCAAGTCGGCGTCGGTTGGCGCGAGCCGTTCCGCCAGCAGGCCATGGAATGCCGGATGGTCGAAAATGGCGACGGTTCGGCGCACGGCGTCCCGGAATCGGGACAAGTCCTTGGGGTTGGTCAGAAAACGGAAATCCAGGTTCGGCTGCACCGACACGTCGGCGGATGCCAGCGTCAGAGCGCCCTCGCTGTACGGGTATTCCAGCCGACAGCCAAACCGGATGTTCGGCGGCGTAGGGCTGGACGGGTAGGAGGTGGTGGGCTGCACCTGTACGTCGTTGCGCTCCGTGCCGTCGGCGCTAAACCGCAGACCGACCTGGTTCCGCGGCATGTCGGGCGTCAGGTGGTGGCCGGGGTGGGAGCGGAACACGATGTTGACCGAGGGATGGTTTTTCATATTCCGGCCCACGCCGGGCAGGTCGTGAATCGGGGCGATGCCGTGAGGTCTCAGCTCGTCGGCGGGGCCTACGCCGGACAGCAGCAGCAGGTGCGGCGAGTGGATAGCCCCGGCGCTCAGGATGATCTCGTTGCCCTCGACGACAAAAGTCTCGCCGCCGCTTTCCACCTCGACTCCCGTTGCCTTGGCGCCGTCGAACAGGATACGGCGGGCCAGCACGTTGGCGCGGATTATAAGGTTCAGGCGATGGCGGCAGGCGTCAAGGTAGGTGATGGCCGTGCTCATCCGCACGCCGCCGGGATTGTTGAGAGGCATCTGGCCGACGCCGGTGGCATCCGGGTGGTTCATGTCGGGATCATCGGGGAATCCGGCGTCGCGGCAGGCTTGGTGAAACGCCGCCTGCAAGGGCAGCCAGTCCTCGCGGGCATGCCGCCAGATGGGAATGGGGCCGTCGGAACCATGAAAGTCATCGCGGATGTCTGCGTCCGACTCCAGCCTGCGAAAGTAAGGTAGAGTTGACTGGTAGCCCCACTCGTCGTTGCCCGCGGCCACCCAGCCGTCGAAGTCCTCCGGCGTGCCGCGCAGCATTATCTGGTGGTTGATGGCGCTGCTGCCGCCAGTGACCTTGCCGCGGGCGACGTGGGCGGGGCGGGTCTGCTGCGGCGTCGACTGGCCGACAAGCGACCAGTTGTAGGGCGCGCCCTCCTCGGACGCGGCCTGGAGCATGTCGTGCTTGAGCTGCTCCGGCAGTTGCTCCAGCGGGTAGTCCGGCCCGGCCTCCAGCAGCAGCACGGATCGCCCCGTGTCCTCCGAGAGCCGGTTGGCAAGGACGCAGCCCGCCGAACCTGCGCCCACGATTATCACGTCGTATTTCATTCCGGCCTACACTCCCGGTCTCTCAATTCCCCCTCCCCCTCAGGGGGAGGGTTGGGGTGGGGGTGAGTTCGTGAATCGAGTTATGCGGTAGAACCCCGCACCTTTAATTGCTTTCAACGTTTGGTGATTATCTCAACCGGCGCGGCCAGTCTCTCTGATGCACCCCACCGTGACTCCGCGCTACCCTTTCACCCCCACCCTAACCCTCCCCCTCAAGGGAGAGGGGATTTTCGAAACAGCCACTCAGGTCTCCATTCAGATCTCTATGCGGTACACCCGGACGGCGGTGTCGTGGAGCATGGCCGCCCGCTCGCTGGGGCTGTAACCGGAGGACAGGCGCTTGAATGCGTTGTACATTACGTTGTATGAGAAAGAGACCTTGTCGGGCGGGAAGTTGCTCTCGAACATGCAGCGGTCGGGGCCGAACTGCTCGATGGCGTAGTTCATCCACGGCGCCATGCCCTCGGCCAGCTCCTCCGACCCGATGGGGATGGTCCGGTACGGCCAGTCGAATCCCCAGCGGGGCATGCCCATGCCGCCCAGCTTGCAGGTGACGTTGGGGCACTGGGCGACGGCGGCGATGCCCTCGCGCCACGCCGGGATGATTTCGTCGTCCTTGCCAGCGTAGATGCCAGTCCGGCTCACGCCGCCCAGGTGGTTGAGGATGATGGACACCTCGGGCACGGCGCGGGCGAATTCGGCCACCTCATTCATCTGCGGAAACGACAGCATAATGTCCAGCGACAGCCCCCTGCTGGCCAGCACCCGGGCGCCGGTACGGAATGAGTCATTTGCCAGAATGCCGGGCGACTCGCGGTTGTCAATCTCCGGGTCGGGACTCCAGGTGACGTTGTGGCGTATGCCCCGGAAACGGTTGGGGCTGGCCGCTTGCAGGGCGTCAAGCACGCGGGCCACGCCGTCGCCCAGCTTGAGGTCGGCGGCCCCGATGATGGTCGCAGCGGCCCGCGCCTCGCCGTAGACGCCGCTGGCGCTGGCGGCGGCCAGGCCCTGCACGAATTCCACCTCGCCAACGGGCTTCAGTTCATCGGGGCCGTCGGCGCGGTACATGGAGCGGGCCTCCAGGAACACCGTCGAGCGCACGTTGTGGCCGGAGTCAAGATCGGCCATCAGCTCGTGCAGCAGGTACCGCTGGTAGGGGATGCTGATCATCCGCCGGTCCCAGAAGTGGTGATGCGGGTCGCAGAGGGGGATTTCGGGTTCAATGGTATCTTCCTGCGTCAGGGCCAGCCAGTCGTTATTTCCGAAAGGCATGCTGTTACCTCCCAAGTTCGGGATGGGCCGGCGCAATAATACCATTTGGGCGGCCGGGCGATAGCAAACCAACTGTCTGAATCAGGTAGGACTTACGCAGTTGGTGTAGGGGCGTCCCTTGTGGGCGCCCGCGCCGCTGGGAATCATACGCAATTGTGCTGCCCATGGGGGCAGGGCGCCCACAAGGGGCGCCCCTACGGGAACGGCAAGCACTGGAATTTGCGGCCACCGGACTCCCGCTTTCGCGGGAATGACGGTTCAACGCCGCAGTGACTTTCTCGACGGCCTCTTTACCCTGCGTTTTCACCCCCACCCTAACCCTCCCCCTCAAGAGGGAGGGGATTGAGATAGTTCCTGAATTCACGGCGAACCATGCATGGCCGCCGCACAGGAATCCATTCCGGCGCGGGTGTATCATCATTCACCGTGAATGGTATGTGGAACTGGGCCGCTTCACTGCGCTTTGCTGACTTTCGCCTGCTTTGGCTGTCCACCGTGCTCTACTCGCTGGCCACCGGAATGGAGCAGGTATCGGTCGGCTGGCTGATTTTCGAGCTGACCGGCTCGGAGCTGATGGTGGGAGTGGGCGCTGCGGCCCGGATGCTGCCCTTTTTCTTTTTCGGCATCCTGTCCGGGGCCATCGCCGACCGCTGGGAGCGCCGGACTCTGCTCCGCATCGGCTCCGTGGGCGCGTCGGCGGTGGCGCTGGCTATGGCCCTGCTGCTGCTTCGCGGTCTGGACGACGTTTGGGTTGTCATAGCGTTGGTCGCGCTGCTGGGCAGCACCTTTGCGTTCATCCTCACAGTGCGGCAGACGTACACCTACGACATCGTGGGGCCGGAACATGCCTTGAACGGCCTCGCCCTGGGCGCCATGGCCATGCAGGGCGGCGGCATCGCCGGGTCGCTGGCCTCCGGCGCGGTCATCGAGGCCGTCGGCCCCGGCTGGCAGTTCGTGGCCGCCGCCGTCTGCTACCTGGCGTCAGGCGTAGCGACGCTGGCCATCGCCAACCCCGGACGTTCGTTGCGGCCCGCCGCGGTGTCGGTGCTGCGGAACCTGACGGGCTACGTCAGGCTGCTCCGCAACTACAGGCTGCTGCTCATCCTGATGGGCCTCACGGCGGCCACCGAGGTGCTGGGGTTCACCCACATGACCCTGTTCCCGGTGTTCGCCAAGGAGGTGCTCAACGTCGGTCCAACCGGCCTGGGAGTGATGACGGCGGGACGGCAGGCGGGCGGCCTGCTGGGGCTGTGGCTGCTGGCCGCGCTGTCCTCGGTCAAAAAGAAAGGACTGATGATGTTTGCCACGGCCCTCGGATTCGGCGCCGGACTGATGGCGTTCTCCCTGACCGGGAATATTTTCTCATTCCTGGGCGTGCTGCTTTTCGCCAACGCCTGCGCCATGGCCGTGGACACCCTGTACAAGACGCTGATGCAGGAAATCGTGTCCGACGAGGAACGAGGCCGTGCCATGGGCTCGTGGGTGCTGAGCATCGGGTTCGCGCCCGTGGGCCACGTGGGTATCGGCGCGCTGGCCGGGGCCGTCGGCGCGCCGCGGGCGCTGCTGATCAACGGCGCGGCGCTGGCAGCCATCAGCGTCATCGCCGCCATCGCCCTGCCGCGCATCCGCCGCCTGGAGTGACGAGGCAGACGGCTGGCGGATCGACTGCGACAAGGAACAGGGCTAATTGACAACCTGCCCTTATCTTCCATAGCATACGAATAGTCGAGGGCCAGATTTGGAGAATTCAACCAATGAGGCTATCCGCGCGCTAGGCAAGTTCTACTGTGCGGTCTACCTGATTTCCCTAACCGCCTGCGCGCTGTCTCTATGGCTGTATTGGGACGCCTGGCGGCTGGACAATTTAGTGGCCCAAGTCGGCAATGTCTCCAGCGCGTCGGTAGGCATCGCCTTTCTAGGGTGTGTTCACACTACGTGGTTACAAGCTATACTTGATGTATGGAGATTACAGAGGAACAGTACCAGCGCATCGCACACTGCCTGCCGGTGCAGCGGGGCAACGTGGTCCTTTCCAACTTGCAGGTGCTGAACGCCATTCTCTACGTTGCTGAACACGGCTGCAAGTGGCGGGGATTGCCTTCCCGGTTCGGCAACTGGCACACGGTCTACGTCCGCATGAACCGCTGGGCCAAGAACGGAGTCCTGGAGCGGGTCTTCGAGTTCCTGCAACGGGAGCGGATACTCCGCGTCAGGATTGAGGCGGTCTCCCTGGACAGCACCACGGTGAAGGTTCATCCCGACGGGGCCGGGGCGCTGAAAAAAACGGCCTCCAGTGCATCGGGAAATCCCGGGGAGGGTGGACCACCAAGATTCATCTGGTTGCCGCGAATGACCGGACGGCCCTGACATTATCCCTCTCCGGGGGGCAGGCCCACGACGCCCCGCAGGGGCGGCGGTTGATCCGGGGCCTGGCGCCGGAGAGGGAGGGTCTGCCGCTCCTGATGGACCGGGCCTACGAGGGCAACGAAACCCGGCGGGTGGCGGTGGAGATGGGGTATGATCCGGTGGTGCCGCCCAAGAGGAACCGGGTTGAACCCTGGGAGTACGGCCGGGAGTTGTACCGCAAGCGCAACGAGGTGGAGCGGCTGTTCCGGCGGCTGAAAGCCTTTAGGCGGGTCTTCACCCGGTATGACAAGCTGGATACCCTCTTTCTGGGCTTTATCCACTTCGCCCTGATCGCCGATGCCCTGAGATAGCGTGAACACGCCCTAGAGGGAATTATAGGGAATCTTTGAAATACCCACCGGTTCAAGAGAGAGGCCCCTCTGAATCGAGAGGGGCCTCTGAACTGAGCGCCAGTTCTTGTCACGGCGGCAACATTCGCGCCCTCCAAGGCGCTTAGAGCCTGTCTACGATCTCTTGAGGATTAGCACCGCGAAGGCGAGAACCACCATTTGCAGGCTGGTATTGAGCTTTCCCTCGCAATTCTTCCAGAGACGGCGGCACTTCTCCAGCCAGGCGAAAGACCGCTCCACCACCCACCGTTTCGGCAAGACCGCGAAAGTGTGCAACTCGTTGCGTTTGACCACCTCTACCGAGGCTCCCAGCAGGTTCCCCACCTCCCGGGCAAAGGGTTTCCCGCTGTAGCCTCCGTCCGCCATCACGTTCCGTACCTCGCTCAATTCTGCCCGGCGCTGGCCGAACATCGCCAAAGCCCCGGCCCGGTCAGTAACGCCGGCGGTGGTTACGTGAATGGCGTGGGGCAATCCCTGCGTGTCCACCGCGACGTGACGCTTGATCCCGGACACCTTCTTGCCCGGGTCATAGCCCTTGCTCCCGGCGCTGTCAGTGTTCTTGACGCTCTGGGAATCCACGATGCAGAAGCTGGTCCGCTCTGTCCGCCCATTGCTCTTTCGGGCCGCGCCAACCAATTTTTTTTAAGACCCGCTCCAGAATGGAATATTCCTCTGGTCCGGGCCGTTCGCTCCACTGCCGGAAGTACTTGTAGCAGGTGCGCCAGTCAGGGAATTCCGCCGGGAGCATCCGCCCCCTTCGGCAAGCTCAGGAGACACCCGCTTTTCAGAAGGTAAAGCACCCCGCAGAAAACGTCGTACAAGTCCACGGTGCGGGGCTTGGTACGCCGCCGGGCCGATTCCAGAAGGGGACGAATCCGGTCGAATTGCTCCCGGGTGATGTCGCTGGGATAGGAATGAGACATGATTACCTCCAACTGGTAATAGTCTCAACATAACATATCCCGGAGATCGTAGACAGGCGCTTAGTCGCCGATTACTGCGATGTGGCTTCCTTTACGCGGCGGCGGGCACCTTCATTACCGAGGTCATTGCCTGGACCTCGAGGCGGGCTATGTGGCTGCGGGCGTGGTCCATCACTGCCTGCCACTCCGGCGACGAGTAGAATCCCTCCTCCAGCGAGGCCACCTCATCGGCGCTGGGGAACGACCGGATCCAGATGAACTGGTTGCTGTCGGCGTTGACCCACATTCCCTCTACGGTGATGCCATACTTTTTCTGGATTCCCACCAGTTGGTCGTTGAACAGGTCAACCCAGGCGTCCATCATCCCGCGATTGATGGTGTAAGTCCGTAGCTGGTAAAGCATGCTGTCCTCCTCAATGTTTCTTGTCGGGTTCCGTGCGGTCGGCTCTAGGCTGCAACACAGGTGATCGTGCGCTGGACGCCGCCAATGTTTTGTACCTGCGCCGTTACCAGGTCAACCAGCGCCACCATGTCGTCGGCCTCTGCCAGCGCTATGAGGTCGTAACTGCCGGTGATGATGTCGGCTTCCAGGACGTTGGCCATGGCGCGCAAGTCAGCCAGGACGTGTCTGGCGCGTCCCACCTCGGTTTCGATGAGTATGTATGCTCGGGCCGCCACTGCAACTGCCCAAATTCCTATCCTGTATCACCGGAACAGGTCCGGCAGCCAGGGTAGATTATTCCGGGATGCCTGCCGTGCTGGTGACTTCGACCAGGTTGTCGGGCGCGCCAAAGTTTACGACGACCGTGGTGCGGGCGGGCCTGTCGGTGGGGAAGAACTCGGCGTAGACCTCGTTGAATCCCGGCAGGTCGTCCCGGTTGCTCACGTAACAGGTGTTGGTGAGAACCTGGTCAATGGAGGAACCGGACGCCTCCAGAATCGCCGAAATGCGCTCCAGCGCGTAGCGGGTCTGCTCCCTGATGTCAGCGCCCACGCTGTTGTCGGTGGGGTGGCGGCCGGTGCAGCCAGCCACGAACACCAGGTTGCCGTAGCGCACGGCCTGCGAGAGGGGCGCGGCGCCAGCGGTTACTTTGTCCGTCGAAATGATTTCCTTTCTGGGCATGGCCCCTAGCCTCCGGATGGACTTTGGGATGCGGCGGCTCTTGCCGGTTGGCTTATTATAGGGTCAAGTGACTTGCTGTCAATTCGGCGGGATGATTGCGAGGTCATTGTCTGAATCAGGATAAGGGCTTACGGAGTTGGATACGATGTCTGATGTGTGAGATTTCACCCCCACCCTAACCCTCCCCCTGAGGGGGAGGGAATTTTAAGGGGACGCCCTCACCCTAGCCCTCTCCCGGAGGGAGAGGGAATAGCCCAAGGGGGATGCCTCGCCGCAACAGTTCGAGCGGCGCGGGCTTAGCCGGGTAGCGGGGCGAACTCGTTGCCCAGTTGGCGGATGAATTCCGGGAATTTCTCCGTTCCGTTCCACCACAGTAGGCCGCCCGATTCGCCGGTGCCCAGGTCGCCGATTACCGAAACGTCGCCCACCTCCTCCAGCAACTCTATGTGGCTCATTACTTCCGTGACCGCCAGGAAGAAATTGCTGTCGTTCAAGTCACGGTGGGAGAAATGATCGCGGGTCAGCGACATGAGGTCGCGGGGCTCCTGGCTGAGGATCTCGATCAGGTCGTGGCAGCGCTGGACGTGATGCTCCACTATCTCGGCGGCGCGGTCCAGCCCCACCAGGTTGAACTGCCCCCGGTGAAACGTCCTGTGGGCGGGCAGCACGGCAACGTCGCCGCCCATATTCGCCACGCGCAAGAGAGAGCGCAACAGGGCCTTCAGGCCGTAGATGCTGTTCCCGTTCCGGTACTGTTCCGGCAACGCCGACATATAGCTCCCGTGGCTGCGCTGCACCGACGGGTGGGGAGTTATCTGGGGGAGAACGTGATCGCCGGTGAACATCACGCCGTCAAACAGGATGCACAGCTCGTCGGGGGAATGCCCCGGCGTGTAGAAATACGTCAGGCCGTCGGAGCGGAGTCCGTCCGTGACCGGCATGTCCAGGTTCAGTTGCAGGACGCGCCGGTGATGTTCCTTGACCCGCTCAACGGTCTCGCTGCTTTCAAAGGCATCAAACCCGTTGACCTGGCGGCGCCAGTGCATCTCGCGTTCCCAGCGGTCTTCCAGCAGTAGGCTGCCGTACACCTCGTGGGCCCACAGCTCCGCGCCGCTGGCCCTGATGGCGGTCAGGCAGCCGCCGTCGTGGTCCATGTGCCCGTGGGTAACCACGACGCGCTCCACGGCTGAAAGGGAGTGGCCGACAAGCGCCAGGCCCTCCTCCAGGTGATGCTCCGAGCCGTGGCAGCCGGGGTCGATTACGGTGAGGTGTTCTCCCTCGACCACGTAGCACCAGGTCGGCCCCAAGGGGGTTTCCCAGGCCTGGGGAATCCCCAGCGCCCAGATGGTCGCGCCGGAGGACGATTCAAACCTGACAACCATGCGGTTGCCCGAATCGTCCCCCCTTTTCAGTATTTCCGGTTCCAGCATTTCACCGCCTTTGGAGGGTGTGTTACATATCCCCTCTCACAGATGCTATTGGAGCTCTGCCGTTGGCCCCTCCTCTGAATCTGCCGGGGTTTCGTCGAGTTTGACTAGGGCCGCCAGCAGGGAGCTGTCGCGGATTATTCCCTCCACCACTACATGATCTCCGACCGCCACCTCGTCCTGGAACACTGTTAGCGAGACTATGGTGATGGTGTTGCCGGACAGCGTCAATGATTCCGGCTCTCCCTCGCTGTCGGCGCGAATCTCCTCGATTTCGCCCGACAGGTTGAACCGCACCTGGCTCTGTCCCGCCTGCGCCGGGTAGGAGGCGACGGTCTCGATCTCGCGGGCCAGGAAGACGTTGCCGGAAATGGAGCCGGTCACCTTGACCACCGCGCCGCCCCGCAGTTCCCCCGTAATGGTGGTGCTGCCGGATATTCGGACAGTGATTCCGTTGACGGTGAGGTCCAGCGGGCGGGCCGGGGAAATCGTTATGGGCCTTTCCACGGTGCCCTGCATCTGCACCAGCGGGAGCGAGCCTATGCTGCCCGTGGGACGCGGTTCGACGGTAACCGCCAGAATCTCGCCGTTGATGACGATGGCCTGCACCACCACGGCAACGCCGATGGTGAGCTCCACCTCCAGCCTGGTCAGCCGGTCGGTGGCAATGGCGATGCCGTCGATTACGAAACCGGCCGTCTCGCCGTCTGCGCCGGTCTCAACCCGCTCCACCACGCCAGCAACGCTGGCCTCGGTGCCGCCGGTCACTCCCGGCCCATAGCCCACGATCTCGCGGGCCAGCACGGAGCCGTCGAGCTGCAACAGGCCGCGCACCTGAACCGGCGTGCCCACCTGGAGCGGGGCGTCGATGGTGGTCAGCGCGCTCACGGCGACCGGTATGCCGTTGACCGTAAGGCCGCCGTTCGCTCCTATCCGCTCGATGCGGCCCTCTATGTCCACGGGGCTGGAACTGGTCTCTCCGGTTTCGTCATAGTAGGCATACTGGACAATCTCGCGGGCAAGCAGCTTTCCGTCAAGCTGCAACTCGGCCTTGATCCTGACCTCGGATCCCGCTGCGGCGCTGCCCACGGTCTTGGTCAGATCGCTCAGCAGGACCCTGATACCATCGACGACCACGGCCTCGCCCTCGACCAGGCGATCTACGGTGCCGCGAATGCTTACGCTGCGAACGGGGCTGCCCTGGTCAGTCGCGGCGGCTGAGACCCTGGTGGCCAGCAGCCCGGACGCCCTGGCAGTCGCCGTCACCTCCACCCTGCGCCCTACGGAAGGGCGGCCGGAAAGGACCGTATCCGCGCCAACCTGGACGGGAACGCCGCCAACATTCCAGGCGCCTCCGCCAGCGATTTCCAGGAATATCCCCTCCAGCGAAACGGAATGCTCGCCCTCCGGGTCAACGGTTTCCGGGAAGTTCTCGATTTCGCGGGCGTACAGGCTGCCATCGTCCCGGTATATGCCCGTGACTTTCACCCGCTGGCCCCTGGCTGGCAGCGCGTCGGCGTAGGTGCGGGAGTCCACGGCGATTCCGGCCCCGCTGACCCGCCACTCTCCGGTTGCGGCGTCCCGGCCCTGGAACACGCCTCTCAGCACCGTCCTTGCGGCGGTGGGGCCCACTCCCTCGTCGTGCTCCACGCGCCGGGCCAGCAGGGAGGCGTCGTCCCGCAGCACCGCCTCCACGAGCACCGCGTCGCCTGCCGATATGCCCGCAGTCATCAGGGTGTCGACGTCGATAGCCACCTCGGTGGAAGACAGTATGAGGTTGGCGTTGTCGGCGTTTATGCCCTGGAACGTGCCGCGGATAACGGCCACGTTTGCGGGTTCCTCCAGCGGCTCGCCCGACTCCTCCAACTCAAGCCCCGGTATGACGTTAATCTCGGTAAGCGCCCCGGCATCCTGTCCCTCGGTGGCTATGAAGGACGCGACTACGAACCTTCCCTGCGACAGCGATGACACGCCCTGGTGCAGGTTGATGCGCACCGTTTCGGATAGCTGGAACGTGACTGCCTCAGTGCCATCGCCGGGGGGCTGAACGACGATTTCCGATTCGCGGAGGGCGGTGACCCGTCCGGCCAGGTGGCGGTTCCTGGTCTTGCTGGGCACAAGATGCACCTGGCGCGCGACGGCCCGCGGCGCGTCCTCTTTCAGGGAGACTGCAACGTGGTCTCCGATGTCGAGGTCGGCTAGGCCCGCGTTTGTGCGGTTGGGAACCTTGATCTCGGTGTCGCCGGTGACCTGAATGTCCACCCGGCCGCGGCTGGCGCTTACCGAAATTCCACCGCCGCCGGTGAAATTGCGCCGCACCTCCAGCACCGAACCGAAAAAGTCCAGCGGCTCCGGCGAGATATTGGACCAATCGGACTCGTTGCCGGACAGGTCTATGGCGGTCACCGAATAACTGAATTCTCCCTCCTGCGGGAGCGTGCGATCCTCAAACTCGGGCGCGAACAGCAGGGCCGTTACCGGGGAGCGCGGCCCCTCCTCGCCCTGCCGGTAGACACGGTAGCCGCTCAGGTCGGCCGACGGGCTGGCATTCCACGACAGTTGCGCGATTCCCGAGGAACGGTCGGCGACTTGGACGGCGAGACCGGACGGCGGCTCCGGCGGAGTGAAATCCTGGGACGGCACCCTGAGCACGGAGGACTTGGGGGATTCCAGCCCCCAGGAATTTATCGCCGCCACGGTGTAGTAGTAGCTGGCCCCGTCCGTGGTGAGGTCGTCGGCGTAAGCGGAATCGGAGAGCAGCCAGGCCCGGCGCACAAAGGGGCCGGTACTGTTCCGGCTGACGTACACGGCATATCCGAAAATGTCCGACTCCGCGTTATCGTCCCAGTCCAGCGTGATAGTGCCGGGGTGGGAATCCGACGCCTCGCCGCTCAGTCCCTCCGGGTACCGCGGGCCTTCGGGCAGCAGTTGGCTGCTTCCCTCGCAGGGCGATGTGGATACCACGCCAAGACTGCCTGCTATGCCGCTGCCGTCGCCAGTGAAATCGAATTCAATTTCATCCCCGTCAACCTGCATTTGATTCGTCTCGCCGCCGGAGGAGAGGGCATCAAGGTAGGCCGTCTCAAACGAGCCAATCTGGTCGAGAGACAACTCCGAGTCCGAGGAAAGATTTGGAGAGGGCTGGGTGCAGGCGGTCTCACCGGCGGGCAGCGGATTATCCCGGTCAACGAGCCTGCCCTTGTACCAGAACCTTACGGGGTTTCCGCCGGAAACGGTGTCGAATCCCACGGCCGCGGTGGTGATGTTCGATGTGCCGCCGTTCTTGAGCGAAACGACCGCGCCGTCCGGCGTCGCCCGTCCTGGCGACACGGGCCCCAGCAGCACCGCCATGACGTCCCGTGCGCCCCGTATCGTTCCCGACCACCCGGCTACGGCAAAACCTCCCTCCGCCGTCTGGCGGATGGCGCGCCCTCCTGCCGAAACCTCGTCTGCCGAGTCGGGCGCGGATTGCTGGGAGCTGCTCCACTGGAGTCTGCCGTCGGAGTCGGTCTTGACCACCCAGAGCCGGTCGCCCCCCCGGAACGACTCAGACCATCCCGCCATCGCAAAGCCGTTATCGGATGTCTTTATGATGGAATGCGCGGCGTCACGGAGCACCCCGCCAAAGGTGCGCTCCCATTCCTGCTGCCCCTCCGCGTCCACTTTCAGCAGCCAGAAATCGGACTGCCCGGCCCCTTGCGACCAGGTGAAACCGCCCAGGGCATACCCGCCGTCACCGGCCACGGCCAGCGAGCGGACTTCGTCGTTGTAGCTCCCGCCAAAGTACCTGGTCCAGCGGTCATGGCCGGAGGCATCCGTCGCCACCAGGAAAGCCTGGCTGCCTTCGTCCTCCGAGTTGGCGGTTCCTGCGACCATGTACCCGCCGGAAATTTCCGCAACGTCGTAGCCCACCCCGCCGGAAATGTCCTCCAGGCTTTGGCTCCAGAGCTGCGTTCCCTGCGAGTCCGTCCGCACCAGTCTGACGAATGTGCCGCCGGTTCCGATGGAGCTGCCGACTAGGATGAAACCCCCATCGCCGGTCTGCCGGACGGCAAGGGCAACGTCGGAATTGCCGGTTGCCACAGACCCCGACCCCGTCGCGCTGCCGTAACTGGACTGCCATTGCTCCAGGCCCAGAGAATCCGTCTTGATAAGCCAGAAATGGCTGCTGCTGGCGGACGCCCCCTGGGCGGAGTGAGTCTCACCGGCGAGGACGTAGCCGCCGTCAGAGGTGGCCTGAACGGAGTAAATGATGTCGCTCTCCGCCCCGCCGAACGTGCGGGACCATTGCTCCTCGCCATCCGAGTTCAGCTTGACCAGCCACCCGTCCTGGGAGCCGGAGCCGTAAGAACGGGTCTCGCCAGCGATAACGAATCCGCCATCGCGGGCGAGGGCCACGGCATGGGCAAAGTCGTCCTCGTCGCCGCCCAGGGTGGCGCTCCACTCCGACACCGGCTGCGCCAACGCAACGCCGAACCCGGCGACGGCCAGCACACAGAGCAACGCCGCTGCGAACAGCGTTGGCAGCGCGGCGCGACCCAACAGCCCACCCCGTTTTGCTTTACGGCAGGGTGTCAGCATTTCCCTCTTGACGGGCAGGCCCGGAGGAGCGGCCCTGCCTTTGAATATATGATTTGAACGTTACTGCTGTGTTACACACTTTTCGTCACGTCATCAGTTGGGAGCGCGGTAAATCACGGCCAGCACCCGGCTCAAAGTGCGTCCGTCGTCATTGGTTGCCACCACGTCGATGACATTGGGGCCTTCGTCCAGCGCCACGGTGCCGGAGAAATACCCGAAACGGTCCACGGGAACCGACCTGCCGTTGATGCTGACAATGGCATTGGGCCCGGTACGGCCTGCGAGTCTCAGTATCGGCGCAGACACGATGCTTTCGTTTTCCGGCTCGGTGATAAGCAGCAGGAACGGAAGGGCCAGCGACGTGACGGTACGGGAAACGCTCCGCCTGCGGCCCGTCTCATCCCGGGCAACGATGGTCACGTCGTTTTCGTTGGGCGCCAGCGACACCTCGGCCCGGAATCCTCCCTGGGCATCCACCCCGGTCTCCTCGCCGTCGATGAACACGCGAGCGCCCGGCAAGGTCTGCCCGTAGACGGCAACGACGCTGCCGGGAACGACTGCGCCATCCTCCGGGGCATATACCTGTAGCATCAGCCCGCCGGAGTCCTCGGTCGGCACGGGAGTGGGCGTAGGAATCGGTGTGTCAGTGGGGTCAATGGCGCCCGGCGTCCTTGTGGGCGCCTGCGTGTTCTGCGCCGTTGGAACGGGAGTCGCCGACGGGGCCAGCGTGGGAACCTGGCGGGCCGTCGGGGTGGGAACGACCGTGGCAGTTACGGCAGGCGTCGGAGTGGCCGCCACGGGGGGCGTCGCCGTGGCGCTGTCGGGCCGTGGGATGGGTGTGACGCAGCCGAGGGCCGCCAGCAGCACAATGGCCGTGAGCAGAGCGGCCACGGCAACCCTGCACGGGCCGGGCCGTTCCGTCCTGACGCCGGGGCGCGCCGGTGGGGACATCACTGCGGGTAGTATCACCGACCGTTGAGCGGCAAGGCCAGCAGGAAGGACGTGTGATGTCCCTCCTCGGGCGCTATCAATGAGTCCACCGTCAACTCTCCCCCGCTGTGCCGCGCCAAAGTCCTGGCGATGAAAAGCCCCAATCCGGAGCTGGTTTTTTCCTCTCTCCGGCCAACTTCGGGAGTCCAGCCCCGCTCGAATAGGAACTCCAGGTAATGCCGGGGGATACCGGGCCCGTCATCCCACACCTGAACGTAGAAAGTGGTGTCGTCCCTGGTCAGGGAAACCTCTACATGGCTCCCGGCGTGCGTGACTGCGTTGTCGATGAGATTGGCGACAATGTGCTCGATGGCGTGGGAATTCGAGACCACCATGCCGAACTGCTGCGGTTCCGCCCACCAACTGATGTCTTTGCCCGACTCAAGGGCGACCGGCGTGTAGCGGTCAACGATGCGCCGCACCACCTCGGCGGGTTCCACCGGCGCGAGTTCCAGCGGCGTGCCGGGGGCCTCCGATTGCACCAGCACCTGGATGTTGGATAGCATCAGGCGGTAGTTGACGGCTTGGCGCTCTATCTCGTCGAGCAGCTCCATCACTTCCGGGTCGGGGGCCTCGGAGGTTGCCTTCAGCGCGGCCCGCAACTCCCGCTGCCTGCCCGTGATGCGCCTCAGCGGACGGCCCAGGTCATGGTCGAATTCGTTGAAAAACCCCAGTGTCATTTCCCGCCAATGGCTGCTCTGCTCCTCCCCGGACGCTTGAGCGGCGTCGCCCTGGGCAGCCGCGCGGGCCGCCTGGCCTGCGGCGGCCACGGCCAGCCCGATGGCGGTTGCGCCGAGTCCAACAATGAGCAGTATTGCGCCGATGTATCCCAGCGGCTCAACTCCCCAGAGGTCGTCGAAAACCGCCGCGCCCACAAAGGGGGACAGCACAAGGCAAACGACGCCCGCGCCCGCAATGGTGCCCGCCGCCGCCAGCGCCGCCGCCTGCAACCCCGTCAAAGCCCGGGGCCTGGGAATGCGGAGCGAGGACGGCCGGTTCAGTAGAATCTGAGCCATCGGGTATGTTCCTGCGCCTGCTTTTTCAAAGCCGGGGTCACGACAGCGGCGGGGTCAGGCGATACCCCTTGTCGCGAACGTTGATTATGAGTTCCCCGGAGCCGAACCTGACCCCGAGGGCTTTGCCGAGCGAGTCCTTGATTTCGCGGATGCGAACTCGCAGGGACGCCCTAGGGTCTTCCCCCTCGGAGAATCGTTCCAGGTGGGAAAACGGTACCAGTTCGCCGGGGCTGCGATGCCAGGCCGCGGCCAGCTCGCGGAGAATCTCGAATTTCATGCCCTGGATGTCGTTGACCGCGCGGCTGCCCTGCTCGCCTTCAACGTGAACCGAGCGGGTGGTCAGGTCCAGGACGATGCCTGCCCCGATTGCGATGCGTTCCGCCGATGCTCCCATGAGGCGCCGCAGCCGCAGCACCACCTCGTCGGTGCCAGCCAGCTTGTCGATGAAATCCACCGGCGCGTCCCACTTGAGCGTCCCCCTCACGGCGGTCTCCCGCTCGGGCCCCTGGGCGTACTGCGTGAAAATAAGCACCGGCATCCTGGGCCAGCGGTTGACGATCTCGCCCAGGATTTCCAGCCCCTTGAAACGGTCGTCCCGATGATCGCCAAAGCGAACGTCGAGCAGCACTGCGTCGGGGCGTTCCTCCTCTATCTCCCAGAGGGCGGCGGCCTCGAACTCTTCACCCAGCGAGCCGCCAAAGTCGGGCTCGACTATCGCCGTAAGCCACCCTTCGTCCTCCAGCCTCCGGCGCACGGTGCGCAGGATCGACGAGTCGGCCTCGTCGTCCACGATCATTATTTTCTGCCCGGCACGGTTCAATGCGCTCACCGCTATTCCGCACAATATGTAAACTGTAACATTCTACCAAACACCGCGAGACGGCAACCGGACAAACTGAACGTCATTCGGGGGCTTTTCAAAGTCGTTTCCCTGCTGATTGTCTGAATCAGGATTATCAGGATTCAAGGATGTCCAGGATTGGGACGTGTATTCTCTAAATCCTGAGTCCTGATAATCCCGATAGGGCTTACGCAGCTGGAAACGGTGTCTGATGCGAGGATTTCACCCCCACCCTAACCCTCCCCCTCAAGGGGGAGGGAATTTTTGCCCAACTGCGTAACTCCTATCCTGATTCAGACAATGGCTGCGAAAAGGTTCCGAACAGCATCAGGAAGCAGCGGGCCGCATCCGCCTGCTGTTGACAAGGTGCAGCGCCCCTTTACAATTGGCCGGGCTATACATTCTATTTGATTCGCGTTTCGTTGCAGGCGCTTTTGGCGTCTCTCCTTGACGAATTTCAGCCAATATCCGGAGGAGGATCGAGATGATCACCAAGTTTGGGAGCCTCTTCGCCGGCCACGTAGACCTGGAGAACATCGGCCTTGACGGGACACCGGTCAACGAACGCTGGCTGCCCGACGACGAGCTGGCCGGCGTGTTCGACAAGACCGAGGCCATCGTGCTCAAGATGGAGGAGATGGGCTACGACACCTTCTGGACGGCGGAGCACCACTTCCAGCGGGAAGGCTACGAATGCCTGCCCAACCTGCTGCTGCTTTACGTCCACCTGGCCCACCTGACCAAGAACCTCAAGTTCGGCTGCGGGTTCAACATCAACCCCATGTGGCACCCCCTCCGGCTGGCCGAGGACTACGCCATGGCCGACATCCTTACCGGCGGCCGCGTGGTGTTCGGCGTCGGGCGCGGCTACCACTCCCGCGAGGTAGACACGTTCGGCGTGCCCAGCACCCTGAGCGACAACGAGGCCAACCGGGAGATGTTCGAGGAACAGGTGGAAGTCATCATGAAAGCCTTCCACGAGGAGTCATTCTCCCACCAGGGCAAGTTCTACCAGATTCCGCCCGAGGTTCCCTATCGCGGCTATACGCTCAAGGAACTGACATTGGTTCCACGGCCCGTGAATCTGCCCGTCGAGACCTGGCAGCCGGTGGTGAGCGCCAGCCAGCGGGCTTTCGATTTCATGGCCAAGTACAACATGAAAGGCATCATCGGCGGAGGCGCAGCGGCTGGCGGCGCGGTCGAGGGCGTGATGCGCCTGTGGCGCGACACGCTCCAGGCCAAGGGGCGCGACGTCGAACTGGGCGCGGACCTGGCCGTCGGATTCACCATACACATCGCCGAGACTGAGGAAAAGGCCATCAAGGAAGCGCGGATATTCTTCGAGGAGAACATGAAAATGTTCGCCCCGCTGGGCTTCGTCCGCGGCCTTTCCGATGACCAGATACGCGCGATGGAGGACCCGCGCCGGGCGCGGGGCGCCGGACTGCCCACGCTGGAGGACGGCGTGAAAGCCGGTTCCTGGCTCTGCGGGCCGCCGGAGCTGATTACCGAAAAGCTGGAGGCCGTCCAGGACGCCTATCCCGGCCTTGACCAGATCAACGTCGGCTCGGTCATCGGCACGCCGCAGAGCGTCATCCTCGAACAGCTTGAGGCCTTCGGCAAGGACGTCATGCCCAAGTTCAAGGCGCAGGCTTCCTGAACCCGTCAATCCCTGAAAGACCCACCGGCGGCCAATCGTCTGCCGCCGGTTTGTCCTTTCGCAAACTCTTTAGCCCGAGGTTGCCGCCATGACGCAACAGCTAACTGAGGCCGAACTGCTGGAACTGGCGAGAAAGTTCAGCTTCCGCAGCCGCATCGACAAGAACATCGTTACCGGCCCTATCATGGTCTGGGGGCGCGGGTCGGTGGTGCGCGACGTCAACGGCAAGGAGTACCTCGATTTCAACTCTGGCCAGATGTGCGCCGCTCTCGGCCACAACCACCCGCGCATCGTTCAGGCGCTGCACGAAAGCGGCGAAACGCTTATCCACAGCCACATGAGCATGTTCAACGACCGGGAGATTATCCTGGCGGCGCGGCTGGCGGAGATTTCCCCCGAGGGCATGCACCGCTCTATGTTCCTCACGTCGGGCAGCGACTCCAACGAGGCCGCCATGGCCATCGCCAAGCGCTACACCGGCGGCTACGAAATCGCCAGCCCGGCGGTCAGCTTTCACGGGATGAACGACTCCACCCGCGCTGTGACATTTTCGGGCTGGCACGAAGGCTACGGCCCATACGCGCCGGGCCACTACCCCATCATCGCCCCGTACCGCTATCGCTGCCGCTTCTGCCAGGAACGCCCGGCGTGCGACTACTCCTGCCTCGACACCAGTTTCGAACTGCTGGACGCGCAGGCGGACGGGCCGTTGGCCGCCGTGATTACCGAGCCGCTGTTCAGCGCCGGCGGGGTCATCGACCTGCCCGATGGCTGGCTGGCGGAACTCAAGCGCCGCTGCGAGGCGCGGGGCGCGCTGCTGATTGTGGACGAGGCGCAGACCGGTCTAGCCAAGCTGGGCAGCATGTGGGCCTTCGAGCAGGAGGGCGTCGTTCCCGACATTTTCACCATATCCAAGCACTTCGGCGGCGGCGTGGCCATCAGCGCCGCCATCACCACCGACGAGATCGAGGAAAAGGCATCGGAGACCGGCCTGGTAGTCGGCCATTCCCATTCCAACGACCCCTTGCCCTGCCACGCCGCCATCGCCAGCATAGACATTATCCTGGAGGAGATGCTGACCGACGTGGCCCAGCGCATCGGGGCCTACTGGCGGGAGCACCTGGAGCGGCTGGCGTCGCGCCATGAAATCATCGGCGACATCCGGGGCCGGGGCCTGCTACAGGGCATCGAGCTGGTCACCGACCGGGCGAAGCGGGAGCCGGCCTACGCGCAGGGCCGCGAGATCGGCCGCAGGTGCCTGGAAAGCGGGCTGATAATGAGCGTGCGCCGCAGCGGATCGGTCTTCCGCTTCGTCCCGCCGTTCACCACCACCGAGGCGCAAATGGACGAGGCCGCGGAAATCCTGGACGCGGCTATCGGTGGCGTGGGCGGCTAACGCGACGCAGCGATGAGCGCCCTCACTGCCGGGAGCAACTCATTGGGGATAGCCATCATGGTGACCTTGCTGACATCGGCAGCCATTTCATGCTCTGCGGCTGCTTCATCGTCGGTCTGATGCTCATAGTATTCGATGACGCATTGGACTCGCTGCCTGTCCCATCCGGGAGGATAGAGGTTTGGGTCGTTCATCTCGATCTGTACCCTTGGAGGATGTTAAAAAGTCCCCTCCCCCTGTTTCCTCAGAGGGTGTTTAATAAGCTCGGTTCATTGACAAAGAGCAGGTTTCAGGAGCATCCGTCATTCCTGAGCAACCAGGGGTACGCCCCCACCCTAACCCTCCCCCGGAGGGAGAGAGGATTTGTCAGACACCCTCTAACAGGATATTGGCTTGAGATACTGGATGTTGCTATTGGGGCCGTGAGTGGCTAAAGGTCGAATATATCCCTTAGCTGGCACGTGAACCCCGGCAGCACGTCCTCGCCGTTGAAGGCGTCGTCGTAGGCCAGGTCTAGGGTTGTGCCGTCGGGGCGGTGAACCCTCGCCGTCCTGGTGTCAGGAAATATCGCCAGCACCAGCCGGGCCCCTTCCTCCAGCCACATGGCAATCTTTTCGTTGAATTCCCGGAGCGAATCGCTGGGCGACCTGATTTCAACCACCAAGTCCGGCACCGCCTCGTAGTAACCCGTCACCTCCACGTCGAGAGGCAGCCTTTCGGCAGAAATGAAATAGACATCAGGTTCACGCACCGTGTCGGGATCGCGCTCCAGTAATATGCCGGTGTCTGATCCACCCACCCGGCCAAGCCGGCGGGGCCGCGCGAAAATCCTGAACTCCGTGGCTAAAGCCGCTGCGATTTCCCCGTGTCGTCCCCCTGCTGGCATGCGTTCGTGCAGCACCCCTCTTATCAATTCGCCCTTCACGCCCTTGCTGTCCAGCCTCAGGAGGTCTTCGGCGGTGAGCAGGCCTTGCTTGGCCGTCGTCATGCGGGTCTCCTAACCGATTTGCTCCGCTATTGTAGCAAGCCCGGAAATTCGTTGCCCTCCCCGGCTTGGGGAGGGCGCGGTTGCGATAGCTTTGTCTAGCGGGCCCTGGCTGGCTCCTCGTCCCAGGGGCCGGGGAGGCGGCCTTTTTCGGTGGCGCCGATCATGTACTGGCCCTCCTCGTGGCCCCACTCCTCGCGGGGCATCTCGTAGGAGACCTCTATGCCGTTGCCGTCCGGGTCGCGGATGTAAATGCCGACGGCGTGGCCGTGGTCCGACACCGACTCGATGGCGATGTCCCGCTCCTTGATGCGGTAGTACAGCTCCTTGAGGTCGTCCAGGCTCTCCATGTACCAGGCCATGTGATTCAGGCCGACCTGCCCCTTCTGCTGGCCGGGGGCGTCCTCGCCGACCTCCACCAGCGCTATCTCGTGGGAGTTGTTCATGTCGGCGGTCATGAAGGCGGCGCGCCCCGCCCTCACGCCGTAGGTGTGCAGGCCCAGGAGGTCCTCGTACCACTGGCGCGAGCGTTCCGCATTGCGGACGTAAATGTTGATGTGGCCCAGTTCTCTCGGCTTGTAGCCCATCATTTCCTCCTATACCGAATTGTTGTCTCGGGTGTTGCCATATTATCAACAAACCGTTGTCCGATAAAGGACGAATGCCTGCTCTGTCGGGGTCTTCGAATAGTTCCCTCTCCCTCCGGGGGAGGGTTAGGGTGAGGGCGTCTCCCGGATGTATTCCGGATGTATTCCAAGGTTGCCGCTACCCACGATTTCACCCTCACCCCAACCCTCTCCCTCAAGGGAGAGGGAGAACTAGAAAGCCTGCTTCTCCCCCTTTATCCGCATCTGGTCGATTTTCGAAACCCATACCGGAAAATCCCTGCTATGATTGGAAAAGACTACGAATCAAACTGGAGGTGGCGACATGGTCAGGTTGGGCGGCACGGCTACGATTTCCCACCTTGAGGTGTTCCAAGGTCTGGAAACGCTCTTCCGGCGGCGCGGCATTGACCTGGAGTGGGTGCTGTATTCCGACTACGACACGATGGCGGACGCCTTCGCCACCGGCTACATCGACCTGGCGTGGAATGGCCCCCTGGGCTACGTCAAAATCAGGCGGCTGCTGGACGAGCCGTGCAACGTCATCGCCATGCGGGACGTGGACATCGGGTTTACCACTCACTTTATCGCGCGGGCCGATTCCGGCATCGAGACGGTGGAGGACCTCAAGGGCAAGCGGTTCGCTTTCGGCAGGCGAGGCTCGGAGCAGGCCGGGCTGGTGCCTCACTACCTGCTGAAACAGGCCGGGATCAATCCGGGCAAAGACCTTTCCGCGGCCAGCTTTTTTGAGCAGCGGGCGTCCGCCACCCGTTCGGACGAGCGGGACGTGGTGGAGCGCGTGGTTTCGGGGGAATTCGACGCCGGTTCGGTCAGCCAGCGGACTATGGAGACCATGGCCGAGGACGGCAGCCTGCCCCGCGACCAGGTGCGCATCTTTTACTCCAGCCCGCCGTTCAGCCACTGCTGCTTTACGGCGCAGCGCGGCATGGAGGCGTCGCTGGCGGGCGAAATCGAGGCGGCGTTCCTGTCGGTCACGGGATCCGATGAGGTGGAGGAGGCGGTGCTCCGGGGCGAGGCATGCAGCAGTTTCGTGCCGGGCATCGACCACGGCTGGGAACTGATCGAGGAGGCGGCGGTCGCCGAGGGGCTAATATGAGAGGGTGTTTAATAGGTTCCCTCTCCCTCCGGGGGAGGGTTAGGGTGGGGGCGTACCCCTGCTTGCTCAGGAACGGCGGATGCGTCTGAAACCCGCTCTTTGACAGTGAACCGAACTCATTAAACACTCTATAAGAGGGTGTTTCTAAAGTGGTTATAGGACTCTGTCATCCTGAGCTTGTCGAAGGACGGCTGACCTTGACCACCTACTGCCCGCCCAACCATCCGTCTTTCGACAAGCTCAAGATGAACGATTGGGCTTTGTAAACACGCTCTAGCCAACGGGCCTACACCCGGTCGTCGCCCCCCGGCGCGTTGCGCAGGATGTCCTCGAGGAAATTGTCCAGGGCCGGGTCCAGCTCCACGACTGGCTCGAACGGGGTGTAGTTAAAGTCGGTTCGGGCGCGTTCTATCAGTTCCTTGGCCGTCGGGTTGGTGCCTCCGATCTTGTCCAGCGTGTCCAGCAGTTCCTGCGACTCCGCCTCGCCCAGCGACCGCAACTCCGACAGGTCGAAGTCCAGGCTGAATATCGAGTTGATGCGGCGCATGATGTCGTAGAAAGAGCGATGATCGCGGCTGATGCCCACCGGGTCGTTGTTGGAGGTGAGGAACGGGTACATGGGCGCCATCGCCCCCAGGCGGAACATCTCCAGTTCCGGGTGCTGGAAGTGGGCCACGGTAATCAGGGCCATCCCGATAGTAGGCCCGTTGCGGCTCTGGGTGCCGTAGTTGGAGAACCGCACGCCGAGCTTTTCCATTTCCGGGCGCATGCTGGCCTGGCTGTAGATGCAACTGACGCTGCGCTCCATGTCCGGCGGCGCGGCCCCGTTGTATCCCTCCACGGCCACCGTCCGCGAAACGCCCAGCTTCTTGACGGCCTGGAAAAAGGCGTCGGCGTAGATGTCCAGCCGGAACCAAGGCTCCTCGCCAAGGAAAATAATCAGCCCGTTGCCAGCGTCGAAAAAGTTGTTCTCGCGGCGCATGTCGGTGTCGGGCAGCCCGTCGCGGTAGGCCACTCGCGGGCGGTAGGTGTCGTGGGTGCCCGGCACCTGGAACGGATAGCACAGCCGGGCCACCTCCGGCCCCATGGAGCCGATGCGGCGGGCCTGCATCTTTTCGATGATGTAGCGGGGCAGGCCGCTGGATATTTCCCCGCCGTCCGACCACTGTCGGCGCCAGCCAGCGAGGAGGTAGCGGGCGTCGGGGGTTGACTGAAGGTCAATCAGCTCGTCTGCCATCGGTCAACACTCCTTTCGCCAATTCGCAGCCGATAGTTAAATCATTCTGCCAGAGACCGCCCCGCCGCGCAAATTTCCCTCCGCAGCAGCCGCCCACGGGCCTTTAATTCCCCCTCCCTTGAGGGAGAGGGTAAAATCCAGGGCATCGGCAACTTTGCATACCACCGGGAGACGCCCCCACCCTAACCCTCCCCCGGAGGGAGAGGGAACTATCGAGAGACCCTCGGCGGCAGCCGCAGATTCACGGCCAACGGCGACTCGCTCCGCCTTGACAGCCCATGCCGGAATTCTAGTAAGATGAATGCGTGCCGCCCCGCGTTGGCGGCACGAGGTTGGTGATGTCCCAGTAGCTCAGGGGACAGAGCGGCTGCCTTCTAAGCAGCGGGTCGCGGGTTCGAATCCTGCCTGGGACGCCACGATTGGCTACGAAATAGCCCGGTTCAGCTACAAAAGGCTGCTCAGGGGTGCGGAAAGTCGCCGGTTCGGGCGGCTTTTTCTATGGCCGGACGGCATATCCGGCCCGCTGCCTGCCGCCTTGAACGAGTTCCGGGGCACGACCAGGGAAGCGGCCTGCGATTCAGCGCGTCCCTCGCCCGCTGGCAACGGGAAGGCGCCGATGAACGGGCCGGGTGACATTTGCCCGTTGAACTCTGCGATGACCTGTGATAGCTTCCGGACGGAAAGGAGGGACGGATGACGAGGCCATACTGCGTTGAGTTGTGTCCTCAAAGTGAGCGATTCTTCCCAAGAACATACCCCGATTGAAATTTCTTAGTTCAGGGGAACCGATAATGGGTTTGTCAAAGAGTGTTCGCGAGTATGTCCTGAAACGTAGTGGCCATTCCTGCGAAATGTGCGGCGCATGTGATGGAGACATGGACGAATATCATCCTGACCGGAAGGTGCGTCTGCACGTCTCAAGTCTCTTGGCCCGTAGGAAAGGGTGGTCTGCCAGTCCTGATAACCTGCGTGTTTTATGCAGCATGTGTTACCGAGGAGTGCGGCAACTGAGCCCTGAGAACGAACGGCTATCTTCGCTCCTTCACTTGCTGCAGCAGGAGGATGAAGGTAGCCAACTCAAGGTTCTAGAATGGCTGACAGAAAAACAGCTTGAACGGCAACAGGTGTATTCGGGGTCATGATGTAGCCATGCTATCTCGTTCAAAATCTCGCAGGTGGACTCGCGAAGAGACGGTAATCGTATTTAATCTTTACTTGCGCATCCCCTTCAAGAGTTCCAACAAATTTCATCCAGACGTCCGCTACATAGCCGGGCTGATTGGTCGTACCCCAGATTCAGTCAACATGAGAATCGGAAATCTCGGGAGCCTTGATCCCGAGTTAAGAAAGCAAGGGATTAAGGGCCTTAGCAATGCGTCTCGTCTTGACCAATCAGTCTGGGCTGAGTTTCACGACGACTGGCAATCGCTCATTGGAGAGAGCGAGCGATTGATAGAGGAAAGAGAAAGCGCGGTGATGCCAACAACTGGCCCTGACGCGGATCAGAAGGAAGGTGGTAGAGACAAGATGGCTGTCCGCAAGGTCAGACAAGACCAAGACTTTTTCAGGGCAGCGGTCCTCTCTGCTTATGAGTCTCAGTGCTGTATTACAGGGCTAAACGTAGAACCTTTGCTCGTAGCGAGTCACATCAAGCCTTGGGCAAAGTCCGACAAAACCGAGAGGTTAAATCCGCAAAACGGACTATGCTTGAACGCACTGCATGATCGGGCCTTCGACAGAGGAATTATTTCTATGTCGGATGACTTTTCATTACTGGTTAGTAGGCAAATTACAGATTCCGCTAGTGCCACCGTGCACGAATGGATTCTTCGGTACAACGGGAGAAAAATCATTCTACCTTCCCGTTTCATGCCAAGACCCGATTTGATCGCGTGGCACAGGGAGAATGTATTTTTAGGGTAGCCGGTGAAGGGCGCAAACTCCGAGCCCGAGCATAGAACCCGCAGGCTGATACATTCAATGGGCTACCGTTACCGGCTTCACGACCGCAGTCTTCCGGGCACCCCGGATGTAGTCTTATCGCGCAGGAAAAAGGCAATTTTCATACACGGCTGTTTCTGGCACCAGCACAGTTGTTGCCCGGCTAGCCGAAGGCCAGCATCTAACCAGGATTTTTGGAACACCAAGCTCGACCGCAATTTGGAACGCGACTCTCAGAACCAGCAGAAACTCGCCGATAGAGGGTGGCACTATCTGATTGTGTGGGAATGCGAACTCAAAAATCCCGAGGCCCTCTGTGCGCGAATAAAGCAATTCCTGGACACCCCAACCACATAAACGCTGCCACTCTCCTGGGTGCGGCCCTAACCCCAAGGCAATCGCATTCGGATTAGTCCCGGCCCGTCATCTCCGGGAAAGCGGGACTCAAGGTTGAGACGCGATTGCCGTGACGGGACTGCCTTGCCGTCTTACCAAAACTGTTCATTCTGTTTATGCTGTATGTCCGCGTTTTGATCCGATACTTGGGCGGGGGCAGCCGACTATGGAGTACCGCAAGCTGGGCAACCTGGACGTTTCGGTGATTGGCCTGGGGACTTTGAGGACTTTCGACGTGACCGGCGGGGATGAGATAGCCGTCCGAGGGCAGATCGTCGAAAACTGCCTGGATAACGACATCAACCTGATCGACACGGCTGCCTGGTACGGCAACGCCGAGCAGGTGCTGGGCGAAATCGCCTGGCACATCCGGGACGAGTTTTACCTCGCCACCAAGGTGCGCGTCGAGGGCCGGGAGGCGGGCGAGGCCCAGATTGCCCGCTCCTTCGAGCTGCTGAAAACCGACTACATCGACCTGTTCCAGGTTCACAACATGATCGACTGGCAGACTCACCTGCCCACGCTGGAGCGGCTCAAGGACGAGGAAAGAATCGGCATGGTCGGCGTATCGGCGATGGTACCCGAGGCCTATCCCACCGTCATGGACCTGATGCGGCAGGGCCGGGTGGATGCCGTCCAGATTCCCTACAACGTGCTGAACCGGACGGTCGAGGACGAACTGCTGCCGCTGGCCGAGGAGCTTGGCACCGGAATACTGGTCATGGAGCCGTTGCAAAAGGGCCGCTACGTGCTGGAGCTGAAACAGCAGCCCGATCTTGCGCCGCTGCGCGATTACGGCATCGGCACTTGGGCGCAGGCGCTGCTGGCGTGGGTTATCTCCGACCGCCGCGTGACTTCGACCATACCCACAACCTCCCGCCCCGAGCGCATCGCGGAAAACGCGCAGGCCGCCAAGGCCGCCGCGCTGCCCAGCGAACTACGCGACTACATCCGTTCCGAGGCCGAGCGGTGCCTGTAGCCCAGCGGCTGGCCGCTTCGCCGGAATGACGGCAAGGGCAAGGTATTCTCAACGTGTGCTGGTATTCCCATGTCATGTAGGGGCGCACAGCCGTGCGCCCCTGCGCGGCGGGGCCAAGCAGACAAATCGCGTCCAATACCAACACACGTTGAGAATGCCAAGGGCAAGAATGCCGGGATAAGCGAGTGTAGGGTTGGATATAATTCAATGTGCAAAGTTCCTGATTTCCGCAATTTCACCCCCACGCTAACCCTCCCCTTGAGGGGGAGGGAATTTATCGCGCCTTCCCCGTCAAAGGGAAGGTACTGTTGAGATAGTTCCTGAATGACCACCCAAGCGGCGCGAGCGCCGGGCAAGGAACTGAACAAGGCTTGGTTTTATTTCCTGCTCTGTTTCGCCGTTTTCGGCACCATGACCGGGGTCATGATGGTTCCGGCGCTCCTGGTGGAGATCGCCAGGGACATGGACGTTTCCGTGGCGGTGGCCGGGCAACTGGCCACCGCCACCTTTGCGGCCTGGGCTGTCTCCATAGTCGCCGTGGGGCCGCTGGCCGACTCCATCGGGCGCCGCCCCCTCGCTCTGGCTGGCGTGTCCATGGTGGTGGTCTCCCTTGTCTGCTCCGCCTTTGCGCCCAATATCGAAACGCTCATGGCCCTGAGAGTGCTGGCCGGACTGGGGGGCGGAGCCATCGCGCCCACCTCCATCGGGGTGATCTCCGACGTCATCTCCCCGGCCAGGCGGGCCCAGGCCATCGGCGGTCTTGCCAGCACCATCGTGTTGACCTCGGCCATCAGCGTCCCGATGATGGCGTTGTTCGCGGACTTGTGGGGCTGGCGGTTCACCTTTGTCCTGGCGGGACTGCTGCTGGGAGTGGCGCTGCTGTTGAACCTGGTCTGGTATCCAAGGGACAACCGGGAGCGCGTTCGCGGGCTGGTATTCTTCAGCCGGTACTGGTCGCTGCTGTCCCTGAATTTCTTCCGCCTGGCCGTTACGGTGAATACCGCCCAGCGAATGGCCTACTGGAGCCTGCTCAGCTTTTTCGCCGCTTACCTGATACAGGCATACGACCTGAGCGTGGGTTTCGTGGCCCTACCGCTGGTGATTTCGGCGCTGGGCCAGGTGGTGGGCAGCTACACGGCCGGACTGCTGGCGACGAAGAGTTACCGCGTCGCTCTGGTGGCGGCGACCTGCGCCGCAGGAGGCGTCTGCGCGTTCCTGTTTTTCGTCGTCGATCTGGGGCTGTGGCCCGCGGTCGCGGTGGGCACGGTGGCGTCGGGACTGTTGAGCGTTACAACTCCGATTATGCTGGCCGCCAGCACCGAGTACTCGGGAGAATCAAAGGCCACGGGCGCCAGCCTGATCGGGTTCAGCAACCAGAGCGGCGGCGTGTTCGGGGCCGGTCTCTCCGGCGTGTTGCTGGCAACCATGGGCTACCAGGGCATCGGCTACCTGTGCGTGGCATTCGCCGTCGCTGGTGCGCTGGTGGCGGCCGTGTTCACCAGGCATCTGAGGGTGAACACCGGCTGAGCTACCGGATGTCGCCCAATGGCGCGGCGCCGGTTTTTTCTGAATCAGAATTCAGGCTATTATATTGCAATCGCCTTGGCGAAGGGAAAGGGAATTTGGCACACACTTGCTAATGACCCTGCCGCACCAGGTCTGCCATCCTTTCTCCGATCATCAGCACGGCCGGGTTGATGGGCGCGGTCACCAGGTCCGGCATTATGGATGCGTCCGCCACCCGCAGTCCGTCCAGCCCACGCACTCGCCCGTGCTGGTCCACCACGGCCATTGGGTCCGATGACGGCCCCATCCTGCACGTGCCGGATATGTGGGAAAAGGTGACCACATCCCGCATCATCCAGGCATCCAGCGCCTCGTCAGAGGCCAGGTCCCGGTCGGATGGCTCCAGGCGTCCGCAGATACTCGCGCACCGCCTCACCTCGACCCACACAGGGATAGACCCATTGCAGTTCCAGCCTCGATAGACCGCAGACCGAACGTGACACAGCAACTGTAGTTGATTCGCACAAGACCCTATACGAAAGAGACGCCCGTTTATTGACGAGGACTAACATGCGACACCTGGTCATACTAACCCTCTTCGCAGCCATCCTCTCCCTGGCATGCGCCAACGCCCCGGTAACCGCACCAACTCCCAGCCCAAACGACTTGGACTATGCGGCAATACTCGAGGAATGGAACATCGACTCCACCAGCCGCTCCGTCAGGGACATGGAAGCGGCACACTGCGACCTTCAAAAACAATTGGGCTTCCCCGGCGAGACCCTCACCGACCACCCCGACTACGACGCCGTCGCAGACACCACGACCGACCTGGTACACGAGAAATACCAAAACAACGAGGACGACGAAAAAGACCACACCCTCGCCCTCAGAGCCATGTGGAACGCATACCCCGAACCAGACGACATACGCGCATTCTGCGCCAAACAAGAAACGAGCTGAGTGTTACGAAACTCCGAAAACGGCAATAACGGCCCTGCTGATTCGCGCAAGACCCGGATAGTCTGAACACAATCACGTGATTGTATTCACTATGTTGACAGCATGGATCTGACTGGCTTTAGAATCACGCACCCCTTGAGGGAATGCCAATTCTGAGGAGGTCAACTATGCCAAAGCGACACATTTCCAAGGCCCTGTTCGGGATGATCTCGCCTCCCTCGACGGTGAACGTCTCGCCGCCGCTCTCTACCAGTGCGCCCGTAGCCCGTCCGCCCTGTAACAGCAGCCGGTGTACCGTGCAGTTTGGGCGGATGGTAAGGTTCAGACGGTGCCGGGACGGGTCCAGGTAACCCAGGGCGCTGCTGAACCGGACGCGGTTGTGGTTGTTGGAAATGCCGGGGCCTACCCCGGTGGCGTCGGGGCTGTTGTGGTCGGGGCAGTCGGGGAATCCGGCGGCCCGGCAGGCGTCGTAAAAAGCCTGTTGCGCCGGATGCCAGTCCTCCCGGTGGGAGTGGTGAACGAATATCGGGCCGTCGGTGCCGTGAAAGTCGTCGCGGTGGTCCACGTCGGTCTCAAGCTTTCTGAAATACGGCAGCGCCTCGCGGAAGCTCCAGCGGTCGTTGCCCAGCGCGGCCCAGTGGTCGTAGTCCTCGGGGTCTCCACGGTAGAAGGCCGACGAGTTGATGGCGCTGGAGCCGCCAGTGACCTTGCCTCGAGGCACCGATATGTCCGGGTAGGCATCGGTGGCGCGGGCAACGTACTGCCAGCTGTGGCGGCTTTCCAGCAGGGATATGGGATGACTGGCGAACGCGCGCAGGGGATGCGCGTTGCCGCCGGTGTTGTACCCGAACTTGAGATCGTCGGGGAGGTACTGGAACTCAGGGTAGTCCGGGCCAGCCTCGAGGAGCAGCACCGATACCCCCGGGTCCTCCGACAGCCGGGCCGCCAGGATGCTGCCCGCCGACCCGGCGCCAACGATGATGTAGTCGTACCTCATACTCCTCCCTGATAAGAACAAGGCTTTGACCCGGATTTCAGTGACAACCGCCTGATCCCCTGGCAGACTTGGAAACTGACTCAAGAGCATCGGCTACTGACCTGTTGGCCTCCCCGCAGCACCTTTCCACCCCCACACTAACCCTCCCCCTGAGGGGGAGGGGATATGACGCATACCCTCTACGCCGAAAGGGCCGCGGCCACGCCCTCGATCTTCGCAGGCCCCGACTCGGTCAGCTCGCCGACCGCCTTGACGATGTTGGGGTGCTGCAATCCGGATACGAGGAACGTCCACCGGCATGCCCGCTGGGTGCTGGTTGTGATTTCCTCTTTCTCTTCAGCAGTAAATGTCCGGCCCGTTGCCCTTTCCAAAGCATCGATGTTCATCCCAATCTGCTGCGCCAGCAGTCCGTCGATGGCTCCGCCCAGCTCCAGTACCTCGTCGATGGCCGCCTCCCGCTCCTCCAGGGTCATGTGCTCGGCTACCTCGCCGATCAGCAACGTGTCCAGCTTGGCGTGTTGCGCCTCCTCCAGCCAGTGGTACCTCAACAGATCCCGGAACAGTGCGTCCAAGTCGGCGTCGTCCCGCACGTGCTCAATGTAGTGGAGCTGTGTGAACCACTCGATGATTGCAGTCAAGACCATGACGGCCAGCTTGGACTTGCTACGGACTACTTCCGCCACCTCTTCCCGGCCAGGGATCAGGTCGCAGTCCGTACCGAAACCCTGGCCAAAGAGTTCAACCGATCTGCGGAACAGTTCCTGGTGCTTGAACTCCTCCTCGGCGAACCGCAGCAACGAGCGGGCCCTGACCTCATCCCCGTAGACGTCCCTCATGGCCTCTTCCGTTACTGTGGGGATGATGAACTCCTCCACGAACGCGAAGATGTGGCAATAGGCATTGCCCATTATCTGGTTCAGTTGCAGCTTCTCGTTGTCGTTCAGACATCCGATCCCGTCCACGCCGCTCAATCGGTTGGGCAAGAAACGCTTCGAGAAATCGAAATTCTTGTCGGCCAGGACATCGTCCTCCAGCCAGGACACCCGCTTCGAGATGTCCAGGCACTCCTGGTAGGTGTAGTTGTGTGTAAGCATGGGCTTCTCCTCCTCGTACACGGCCTTTCTATGTGATTTCCGATGGTCAGCAGACAGGGCCGGACACCAACCCATAACGCTCGGCGAAGGCCATAGTACTATCACCCACGAAAGCGGGCAAACTTCCGCCTTGCAGTGCTCAGGGTTTATTAAAAATTCCCTCCCCCCAGGGGGAGGGTTAAGGTGGGGGCGTCCACTTGATGCACGCAAAGTTGCTGATTGTCATGGTTTCACCCTCACCCCAACCCTCTCCCTCAAGGGAGAGGGCGAATTAAAGATCCGCCCTTTCGGCGAAAGCCGCGTCCGCTAATGATCCCAGGTGCTACAATTCCCTCTCAAGCGGGCAATCTGGAATTGAATATCGGCCGCCGGCGATTGCGGGGCGGCCGACCGGAGGAGCTTTGGCTATTACAGAACTGGAAATTACCAACCGCACCAGCTTTGCGTCCGGTGTCCCGTTCGGCGACGTGGGCGCGTATGAACTGCTGGAGGGCACGGCCCACTACGCCGTTGACCCGTCCCACGCCCGGAACCAGGCGATCATTGACCTGGAACTTGCGCCGCGCAATTCCGCCGGACTGGTGGAGTTCTCGTCGGATTTTGCCATGCTGCAACCCGTGAACGTTGACCGCGGCAACCGCCGCATCCTGTTCGACGTGGTGAACCGGGGGCGCAAAACGGCCCTCACGTTCAACGGCGCCCCCATACCGACCGACCACACCGCCCCCCTGCAAGCGGGCAACGGCTACCTGATGCGCCGGGGCTACACCGTCGTTTGGGGCGGCTGGCAGGCCGACGTTCCTCCCACTCCCGGGCTCATCGGCCTACAGGGGCCGGAGGCCGTCGGCCCCCAAGGGCCGCTGACCGGCCGGACAATGTGTCAGTTCCAGTCCAACGAGCCGACAAACGTGTTCCTGCTGGCCGACCGGCAGCACCTCGCCAATCCTGCCGCCGACCCGGAGGAGGCGGAGGCCACCCTGACCGTCCGCGATCTGCCCAACAGCCCGGCCACGGCCATAGACCGCAGCCAGTGGTCTTTCGTCCGGGTGGAGGACGAGGACGTGGAGCCGCAGCACAGCCACATCTACATGCCGTCGGGTTTTGAGCCGGGCCGTATCTACCAACTGGTATACACCACCACCGGCAGCCGCATCGTGGGACTGGGATTCGTCGCCATGCGCGACGCGGTCTCCTTCCTGAAACACGCCTCGGCCTCGGCGGGCAACCCGGTCGCGGGCGCCATCGAATACGCCTACGCCATCGGCCGTTCCCAGAGCGGACGGTTCCTGCGGCAGTACATTCACACCGCCGTCAACGACGATGAGGAGGGCCGCCCGGCCCTCGACGGCATCATTCCCCACGTGGCTGGCGGGATGCGCGGCGAGTTCAACATGCGATTCGGCCAGCCCTCCAAGGACGTTTGCTATATCATCCCGGAAATGTTCCCGTTCACCGACACGCCGCAGACCGACCCGGTGACCGGCGCCCAGGGTTCCCTGCTCGAGACCATGGAGCGGCGGGGAAACGTCCCCAAGATCATGTTCACCAACACCTCCGCCGAGTACTGGCGGGGAGATGCCGCGCTGATACACACCGACCTGGAGACTTTGGCCGACGCCCCCGAGTCGACCTCGGTGCGCCGCTACCATTTCGCTGGCTGCCAGCACGGCTCCGGCGATTTTCCTCCCCTGGAGTTCCGCGCCAGCGACGGGATACGGGGACAGTTGCCGCTGAACAGCGTGGACTACGCGCCCCTGCTGCGGGCGGCGCTGGACAACCTGGACCGCTGGGTCACCAGCGGCGAGGAACCTCCGGCCAGCCGTCACCCCAGCTTGGACGACGGGACGGCGGTGGAATCCCACACGCTCCTTGAGCGCTTTGCCCAACTCCCCGGCGTGAAAGTCCCGGCCCAGACGACGCGGGCGATACGGCTGGACTACGGGCCGGAGACGCACCTGGGGCGGGCCACCAAGCTGCCCGCCGACGAGGGAGAGGAGTTCCCGGCGCTGGTGGCCGATCTGGACGAGTCTTTCAACGAGCGGGGCGGCATCCGCCTGCCCGACCTGTCGGTTCCCGTAGCCACCTACACCGGCTGGAACCTGCGGGACGAGAGCATCGGCAACCCCGGCCTGTTCATCGGCATCACCGGCGGGCTGGCCGGGTGGACCCATCCCCTGCCTGCCACCCAAGCCGACCGGGAGTCCACCGGCGACCCGCGGGCGTCCATCGAGGAACGCTACGCCAGCCGCGATGACTATCTGGAGCAGGTGACCAAGGCCGCGAATGACCTGGTTGCAGAGGGCTACCTGCTGGAAGAGGACATTCCGGAGGTGGTGGAGTTAGCGGGCCGCAAGTATGACTACTACGCGGCAGACGGCGGCGAGTGACGCCGGGAAACTATCTCAAAAATCCCCTCTCCCTTGAGGGGGAGGGTTAGGGTGGGGGTGAAAAGGTGGCCTGTATCATCCCCAGATAATGCAATTACTGGTTCTGAGAGAGTGGGAGATGTTTCGAATCCACTCTGGTAAGACGGTATCGTGCCAAAGTCCGTCATTCTGGTACGAACAAGGGGACGCCCTCTCCCGGAGGGAGGGGGGACTTCCGGGGAATTTCCTAGGCCGCTCCCACTGCCGGGCGGGACAGTTGCCGCGCCACAAAGCCTTTCATCAGCTCGATGGCCCGGTCGGATTCGGGGCCTGGCGTGTTTCCGAACAGGTGGGGCATACCCGGGAACAGCTCCAGCTCCACGTGTCCACCGGCGGCGCGGTACGATTCCTCGAACTTGTGAGGAATGAATAGCGGTATGTTGTTGTCGTTAGTGCCCTGGATGATGATCATCGGGGGCAATTCCGCTGGCTCTCCCCGGTCGAGGATTTCTTGCGGATTCCCCTCGTGGAGACTGGCGTGTTCCGTAAAGTAGTCCTCGGTGGGGCCGATAAAGCGTTCCTCGCCGATTTCCTTAGCCCACATGTAGCGGGCGTGAGGGTCAAGCACGGGCCAGCAGCCCAGCATGAACCGCAGCGAAGCGTCCACGTCCTCGCCTCCGGGTAGCGGCGCCGAGGCGTACCGGGAATCCCTGGGTCGCATGCCGTTAAGCGCCATGGTATGACCGCCGCTGGAGCAGCCCATTGCGCCGACCGACGCCGGATCAATGTTGAACCGCTGGGCGTTGGCCTTCGTCCAGCGTATGGCGTAGTTGGTGTCGATGACCTGGGCCGGGTAGGGGTAGTTCGGGGCCAGCCGGAAATCCACGGCCACTACCACGATGCCGCTGGCCGCCAGGGCCGCGTTCATGTGATGGTCGCTGTGCCGGTCGTTCAGGAACCACCGGCCGCCGTGAACGTCCACCAGGCCCGGGAACGGCCCCTCGCCCTGCGGCTGGTATACGGTGGCCAGCAGCCCGCCCGTGGCGTGCTCCAGGTAGACCACGTCGGTAGTTTCGACCTCGAACCGGGCCGACGGATTGTATGCAACGCTGGTCATAAAATCTCCTCCGGGACTTAAGCACGCTCATTCTACGGCGCGCGCGCGCCTGCGGCCACCCCTATTTCCCTCCCCCTGAGGGGGAGGGTTAGGGTGGGGGTGAAATCCTCAACTGCCTAGCTCTTATAAAGAATGAGCAGGATTGAGATACATCAGCGAAATCCCAAAATCAAATGAATCACAGTTCAGGCAGCCGCTCTGCAATCGTATCGTCGTATCGTGAGGCAGCACACCGCGATTGACACCCGTGCCGCCCATGGCGACAATCCGAGCATACCAGCCGGAAAAACCCGGATCGAGCGTTTGAAAGCCATCGAATGGAGGACGGCCATGCCATTGCAGTTGGACCACACGATTGTTCCGGCCTACGACAAGGTCAAGTCCGCTGAATTCATCGCCCGGATGTTCGCTCTCAAGTACGAGGGGCCGTGGGGACACTTCGCGCCGGTCAAGGTCAACGACATTCTGACGCTGGACTTTGATGACTCCGACAACCCCCGCTCCAACCACTACGCATTCCTGGCCTCCGACGACGAGTTCGACGCCATTCTGGAGCGAATCAAGGACGAAGGAGTGGTCTTCGGCAGCGGCCCGCGTTCCCGTACTGACGGGGAGATCAACCACCTGCACCAGGGCCGCGGGTTCTACTTCGAGTGCGAGAACGGCCATGTCTGGGAGGTAATCACCCACACCTACATCACCGACTAGAGAATGTGAGATAAGTTCCCTCTCCCCCCGGGAGAGGGTTAGGGTGAGGGCGTCCCTCCTCCCTTGTAGTACGCGAAAGGCATCCTGGATTCCCGCTTTCGCGGGAATAACGCAGGGCTGCCCCATTTGGGCAGTTTAGCCACCGTCATTCCGGCGGAAGCCGGAATCCAGAGAACGTAGCCAGCAGATTATTTGAGGGATTCCTGTATTTCGTAAGCCCTGGACTCCGGCTTCCGCCGGAGTGACGATCTGGAATTTGACATGCGATTGCTTAGGGGAGTAACAGCTCGCCCCTTGCGTTTGGCGAATTAGGGAAATAGCAATCATCCTGACGATTAGGCGGTGCCCCATGGAAGTAGGATTGTACATTCGCGATTACATGGAAGACCCCGACCGGCTCATGCACCAGCAGGTGGAGGAGGCCGCCGAGGTCTGCCGCCGCGCCAAGTCGCTGGGGTTCTCGGCCATTTATGCCCCCCAGCACTACATATCCCACCCCACTGTCTGGATGCAGCCTATGCAGACGCTGGCCCGGCTGGCCCCGGACGCCGAGGGTTTGCAGTTGGTGACCGGCGTCCTGCTGCTGCCCTACCACAACCCGGTGGACTTGGCCGAGCAAGTCGTCACGCTGGACAACATCAGCAACGGCCGGTTCGTTCTCGGCGTGGGCATCGGCTACCGCGTGGCGGAGCTGGCCGCCTTCGGCACCAACCGGCGCGACCGGGTCAACCGGTTCGAGGAGTCGCTGGAGTTGATGAAACTCCTCTGGAGCGGTGAGGAGGTCAGCTACGAGGGTAAGCACTGGCAGGTACAGGGCGCAAGGCTGGGGCTGACGCCGGTGCAAAAGCCGCACCCTCCCGTCTGGATCGCGGCGCAGAGCCGCGGCGCCGTGCGCCGGGCCGCTGCCCTCGCCGACCGGGTTGTGCTCGGCCCGCAGCCGGGGTGGCAGGACGTCAGCCTGCTGACCCGCCAGTACAAGGATGCCCTTGACGAGCTGGGCAAGGACTCTGCCGGGCGAATCGGCGCGCACCGCTCCATCGCCATAGCGAAAGACCGGGAGACCGCCGTCACCGAGGCCCGGGCCATGGCGGCCAAGAAGGCCGGAATGTACAGCGCCTTTAACATGCAGGAAAGCACCACCGTCGATTTCGGCCTCGGCGGGCAGCGGGAACTGGCCGACTGGGCCGTGGCTGGCAGCCCGCAAGACTGCGCCGAGATCATCAACCGCTGCAAGGAAGAAGAGGGCCTGGACTACATCGGCCTGGCCAGCCTGAACCTGCCCAGCGAATTCTCGGCGAGGCTGGAGTACCTGCAACTAATCTCCGAGGAACTGCTGCCCCACATCCGGTAGCGGGCGGCCATCGTGCAATTGTCTGAATCAGGAGAGGACTTACGCAGTCGACAGCTATCCCCTCCCCCTAAGGGGGAGGGTTAGGGTGGGGGTGAAATCCCGGTCATTGTCTGAACTGCGATTGGTCTGATTCCGCGATTTCGCTGACAGGGAAACAATCCCGCCCATCATCTAATCACAGGAATCACGGTTCAGATGAGGCTAGCCCCAAATTCCCGCTTTCGCGGCAATGACGGCCAGTTGCCGCCTAAATGAACGGCAAGTTTGCTACGTATCCGTAGGGGCGGACTTGATCCCGCCCCTACGCCATACCAAAGGCAGCAACCTTGTCCTGTTTCTGAGTTCTGTTTCTGAGAGGGTGTTTCCAAAGTCCATTTCACCCGCATGAACAGGCTGCGGTGGTGTATTTCATTCCTGAGCAACCAGGGGTACGCCCCCACCCTAACCCTCCCCCGGAGGGAGAGGGAACTTTGGGAACACCCCTCTGAGACCCGCAGCCGTCAGGCTGTTGTCGCTGCCGGAACGTGGGACTTGAGGAACCGCCGGGCGTGATCCACGGCCTCGTCGACGTGTTCCTGCGTGTCTTTCCACGGATAGATGGTGACCTCGGAGTTGGGGGCCAGGTTGGCAACCTCCATCGCTACCGCGTAGGGGTGGGCTGGCACATCCTCGGGCGCGATCAGGATCGGCGTCTCCAGGTTGCGCACGAAATCGCGGGTGACGGTGAAAACAAAGTCGGCGCGGCTGGTGTACATACTTGTCAGGAAATCGTGCACCATTTCCATGGTCACATCCGGGCGCCTGTCGCAGAGGGGCGGCCCCCAGCCGGTGATGTTGTTTTGGTAGAACAGGTCCGGCATCTCCGGCCGGAACCCGCTGGGCTGCATCAGGGCCGCCGCCACGATGCGGTTCGGGGCCAGGCGCAGCAGGTTGTGGATCATCGGCCCGCCGATGCAGAAGCCGATGACGCCGAACTTTTCGATGCCCAGATGGTCCATCAGCCCCAACTGGTCATCGGCGTAGGCGTCCCAGGGACGGTCGATTTCCAGCGGCCCCGTAGACTGCCCTCCGTTGGCGTTGCGCAGGTCGGCGGCGATGCAGCGAAAGTCGTTGGCGTAGGTCTTCATCGGGTTGAACGGGCACGACGTGTCCAGCCCGGCAATGGTGGAATTCAGCCCTCCTCCCGGAATGATCAGCAGCGGGAATCCCGAACCTGCCTCCTCGTAGAATATGCGGGTGTCGCCTCTTTCGTAGAACGGCATTGCGTTGTTCCTCCGTCACTGAAATCGTCATTGAGCTTGGTCTTCGGCCCATCGTGGCACTTACATCGCAATGACTGATACAAACCAGTTATGCGAGAATGTGTTTGGATCGCTCGTCATAGCGTGGAACCTACCCCAGAACGGCTCCAACGGTCAACAGGCGGCTGCCCCTTGCTCGGGCAATCGCATATGAGCGGGTTAATGCCCGACATTCCGGCGAAAGCCGGAATCCAGGGATTCCTTGCCTCATACAAATTGACCTCTGCTAATAATGTTTTGTGGATTCCGGCTTTCGCCGGAATGACGGGTGTGGCGTCTGGAATGCGTTTGCCTTACAGCCTGAGCCTGGCAGCCATGTTGCCCCGTCTTGGGTATGTCGAGGAGGTACAGCAATGAAGTATGGAATTATGCTTCCCTCTCGGGGCGAGATGGCGCGTCCTGAAAACATTGCGCCCATTGCCCGCAAGGCGGAGGAGCTTGGCTTCGCGGTGATGATGTTTCCCGACCATATCATCCTGCCGAACGATGTCGATTCGCCTTACCCTTAGAGCCTGTCTACGATCTCTGGGATATATTATGTTGAGATTATTTCCAAGGCGGGGTAATCATGTCTCATTCCTATCCCAGCGACATCACCCGGGAGCAATTCGCCCGGATTCGTCCCTTGCTTGAGTCAGCACGGCGGCGCACCAAGCCCCGCACCGTGGACTTGTACGACGTTTTCTGCGGGGTGCTCTACCTTCTGAAAAGCGGGTGTCAATGGCGGATGCTCCCTGCCGACTTCCCTGACTGGCGCACCTGCTACAAGTACTTCCGGCAATGGAGCGAGCGGCCCGGCCCGGAGGAGGAGTCCATTCTGGAGCGGGTCTTAAAAAAAATTGGTTGGAGAGGCCCGAAAGAGCAATGGACGGACAGAGCGGACCAGCTTCTGCATCGTGGACTCTCAGAGCGTGAAGAACACTGACAGCGCCGGGTGCAAGGGCTATGACGCGGGCAAGAAGGTGTCCGGGATCAAGCGTCACGTCGCGGTGGACACGCAGGGATTGCCCCATGCGATTCACGTGACCACCGCAGACGTTACTGACCGGGCCGGGGCCTTGGCGATGTTTGCCCAGCGCCGGGGAGACCTGAACCGGGTGAAGAACGTGATGGCGGACGGGGGTTACAGCGGGAAGCCCTTTGCTGCGGAGGTGGAGAACCTGCTGGGAGCCTCGGTGGAG
The DNA here is from genome assembly GCA_963664375.1 of Dehalococcoidia bacterium. Lineage (GTDB taxonomy): Bacteria > Chloroflexota > Dehalococcoidia > Lucifugimonadales > UBA3495 > VXOI01. Next base: position 3,452,286 of record OY761449.1, on the reverse strand, counting down.
GTGGTCAAGCGCAACGGGTTGCACACCTTCGCGGTCTTGCCGAAACGGTGGGTGGTGGAAAGGTCTTTCGCCTGGCTGGAGAAGTGCCGCCGCCTCTGGAAGAACTGCGAGAGAAAGCTCAATACCAGCCTGCAAATGGCGGTTCTCGCCTTCGCGGTGCTAATCCTCAAGAGATCGTAGACAGGCTCTTACACCGAGTCCGGCGTCTTCCCCGGCACGGACACCAACGAGACCGTCGAACAACTGACGATGCTCGCCTACCTGGCCGGTCAGACCGAGTCAATCAGGCTGGTGACCAGCGTGATGATCGTGCCCCATCGTCCCCCGGTACTCACCGCCAAAGTGCTCTCCACCATCGACGTGCTGTCCAACGGCCGCGTGACCGTCGGCGTCGGGGTGGGCTGGCTGCGAAAGGAATTCGAGGCTTTGCAGACGCCGCCCTTCGAGGAAAGGGGAGCTGTGACCGACGAATACATCCAGATATTCAAGGAGCTCTGGACCAGCGACTCTCCTCACTTCAAGGGTAAGTACCACAGCTTCTCCGGCCTGTCATTCGTGCCCAAGCCGGTGCAGAAACCCCACCCGCCGATCTGGGTGGGCGGCGAGAGCCGACGAGCCATGCGCCGGGCCGCCGAACTCGGGGACGGCTGGCAGCCCATCGGCACCAACACCCGGTTCCCCCTGGCGGATCCGGAGGAAATGTCCGCCGCCATCAGGAGGCTGGACCGGTACGTGGAACGGGCCGGCAGACCCCAGGGGGCGGTGGAGGTCATCTGCAGGATGCACGGTTACAACCTCCAGGCGGACGGCGGCGGCCACGACTCTCAGGACAGGCCAACCTTCTCCGGCAGTCCCGCGCAGATAGCTTCGGACATTCGCCGCTACGAGGACATGGGCGTGAGCCACCTGATCGCCTCCTTCGTGCCGGTGGCCCAGTTAGCCAGCACGAAAGAGGAAATGATCCGCGACATGGAGCAACTGGCCGACAGGGTCTGGCCGAGGGTGTGATTTGTGTGCCCGCCCCATGGTCTACGGAGCAAATCCTTGATTCGGTGCGAATGAGCCACCCTAGCCCTCTCCCGGAAGGAGAGGGAACAGGGGAAAGCCCCTGCTTTTGGCGCTTCTTCAGGTTGACAAAACGAACGGCAACACTTACCGTGCTAGGCAATTGGACCTGTGACCGTTTCGGGTCTAGGCGAAAACTTGAGAGGTGAAATCCATGGCCACGGTACAGAACCGCACCTCATATTGGGAACAGGCAAAAGAGCAGGGGTTCGACCTTTCCTGGTTGACCCAGCTGGAGGAAAGCGTCACCAGCAGGGAAGTTGATGAGCTTTCCGCAAACTACACCGGGCGCGTCGAGGGTTCCATACCCCGCAACGACGTAGCCCGTTTTGGAGCCTACACCTTCAACACCAAGAGCGAGGTCTGGGCGCACAACCTGACCAAGCTGTACCAGGAGTTCATCACCCGCCAGTGGAGCTCCGCAACCGACATCCCGTGGGAGACCATCGAGGAACTGCCCGATGACGTGGAGGCGGCGCAGTGCCAGTTGTCCACGTTCTTCGCCCAGGTGGAATTCGTCGCCTCCGACGTGCCGGGCCGCTTTATTGCAGCCATGTCGCCGGACTACCATGAGGTTAGGCTGGCCCTGATGGCCCAGGTCATGGACGAGTCCCGCCACTTGGACGTGTTCCGCAAGCGGGCCTTCGCCAACGGCGGCGGCCTGATGCGCATGATCGACTCGGTCAGCGACGTGGTCGGCGGCAGCACTGACAACGCCCGCGAATTCACCGAATTCTCGTCGCGGCTGCATATCACCGGGGAAGGAAACGTTTTGACGCTGTTCCGTCTCGGTGAGATGATGGCCTACAACGAGGCGGAAAAGGCCATTTACCGGCGCTGTGCGCAGGACGAGGCCCGCCATGTGGCCATCGGCGTCCTGCACCTGCGCTACATGAACGAGTTCTCACCCGAACGCCGCGAGGAGATCCACTGCTACCTGGACGAGGGTGAATCCCGCCAGGCCACCGGCGCAGGCGGCGAAAACCCCGCAGGCCAGAACCAGTTGACCAGCGAGGCCCTGGCCATTCTGCTGGGCGGCGGCAAGGACAAGATCGACGAGGGCCAGAAGATACTGATGGCCATCCGGCAGCGGCAGGTAAAGGAATACTTCCAGCGCCTCAAGTCCGCTGGCTTCGACGACCGGATCCACAACGGCCGGGTCAATCCGGGGCTGCTCGACGCCTATAAACTGGCCGCCTAGGCGAATTGTCATCGACTTTCGAGATCTCCCCCGAACTGTCGAGGGAGGTCTCGTTGTATATGGGCCTAAGAGGGTGATTCCAAAGTGCCTGCCGGATTCCATCATCCTGGGCTTGTCGAAGGATGGGATGAGTTTTGACCACTTGCTACCCGCCCAATCGTCCGTCCTTCGACGAGCTCAGGATGAACGATTGGGCTTTGGAAACATCCTATGATCGAAAATCATCACACGGAATCCCGCGAGGACTGCGATGCCGTCTGACGAAGAAGAAAAACTGGACGGAACAGAAGGACAGGAATCACCGGAGTCTTCCGGTGAGGCAACCGGGCTGGCCGCCTCCCGCGGCGCGCCCCTGGCCTGGATGAGCGATACCCTCGAATGGGGCCACCGGGTTGAACCGGGCAAGCACGGCATGACCATGCGCGGCATCAACGTCGGCAGCTACGCCGAGGTGCCGGAATTCAGCACAGACATGAGCCGTCGGCCTCGGGGCGCGTCCCCCGTGCCGGGCGTGCCGCGCACGGACTTCTACGCCCTCAGTTCCAAGGTGGACATCTGGTCCGACAATGCCGTCGACCTCTATGAGGAGGCGATACAGCGGCGCTGGATGTACCACGAGGACGTGCCTTGGGACCAGTTGACAGCAGAAGCTCCAGAGGTGGACCTGGCCATGCGCCAGCTTTGCACCGAGCTGGCCCAGCAGGCATCCATCGAGACCGACACGATAGGCAACTGGCTCCACAAGATGAACTACGCCTATCACGAGGTCAAAACCTTCCTCGCCACGGAAATCTTCGATTCCGCACGGCACTACTCGGCGTTCCGGGAGCGGGCCCTGGTGAACGACGGCGTTCTCGGAGTGGAAAGCGCCGGGCACATCAACCGCCGACTGGTCGAGGTGCGTGCCGGGTGGACTGAGGCCGCGCTCTACCTGTACGTCATCCGCAGCCCGCTCACCCTGCTGCTCTACCGCTACGGCGAGGCATACGCCACCAACCCGGCGGACAAATACCTGTTCGGCCACTGCATTGAGGACAAAGCCCGCCACATGGCCTACGGCATGGCCCACGTCAAGTACGCCGTGGAACACCAGGGCGAGGGTTTCGGCAGGGGCCTGAGCAACCTGATGCAGGGCGTCGAATTCGACATGGCCCAGGAAATGAAAGACCCGGTGCTTTGGGAGGCGCTGGCCATCATCTACGGCGGCGGGTTGGCCAACATATCCGCCGGCATGCAAGTGGTCAGGGACCTGCAACAGCGGTACGTCGAGGAGTATCTCGCCCGCATGGCGTGGGCGGGCATCCCCAGGACTGAGGCAAACCTGTCGCCGGCGCTGAAACAGTACCTGCGGCGGGAAGAACCCACCCCGGCATAGGAAGTTGCCATGCCAATCTACGAGTACCGTTGCCAGGACTGCCAGTCGGTGAACAGCGTATTCCTGCGCTCGTTCAGCTCGCCCGCTCCGACGGGTTGCCAGTTCTGCGCCGGGGAGCAGTTGCAACGCATAATTTCAAAGGTCACCTACGTCCGCTCCGAGGCTGACAAGTTCGCCCAGCTCGACCCCAAGTACACCAGGATGGTTGACCAGGCCCTGGGCAACGCGCCCGCCAACTCGGACCCGGACTACCACATGAACAGGATGGTTCCCTTCAGCCAGGCCAAGGAAAAAGGGGAGCCTTACTTCAAGGAGTAGCGCCCCGGATGGGGCCGCGACGCCCCCACCCTAACCCCCCGTAGGGAGAGGGGATTTGGGGATGACAGGAGGAAACGGATGGCCGCCCAGGGTGCGAAATCGTTGGTGTTCCCGTCGGTAGAATGGTTCCAGGGCCTGCAAGAGCTGGTCAACAACGACCCCGAGTTCAGGCGCCTCGGCAGTGTGGACGCCGTGATGGGCGTGACGGTCGGCGAGCGAGTCTTCCTGATTACCTTCGAAGCCTTCCAGTGCGTCGGGGTCAAGGAGGGGACCAAGTTCGACCTGATTGACGCCGATTTCTTCCTGAACATGAGCGTCGACCAGTGGCAGGAACTTATCGTCAACACCAAGGAGAACGGGGGCGCAGACCGCAGCCACACCCTCAACACCCTGGACCTGATGATCGACGGCGGCATCTCCGACAACGCCACCGGCGACCAGCTCCGGGCCGACATTTTCTTCCGCATCAACCAGAGCCTGCAACATTTCTTCGACAGCTCGGCCCAACTGGAAACCGTGTTCGAGGACAGTTAGGCGCCTCGGCCGCTATCGGTTTCACTGGGCGTTTGGCAGGTTCCCCATCGTTCCGGGGGAGGGTTGTTACGCCGCAGGGACAATTATGAGTATCAAGGCAGTGCTCGCCGTTTGGGTGATTGCGGTAATTGCCGCATTGACGGCGGGATGCACCTCGCCCGAGACGCCTCCGGTCAGCACCGTTGAGCCAGTACCGACAGCAGCCCCTTCGGCAACAACCGCGCCAACGGCCATGTCCCCTGTGCCCATTCTCGAACCAACGCTTACACCAGCGGCGACCGCCGTCCGGGCAACACCAGTGCCGGAACCAACGGCGATTTCGACGCCCGAACCCGCGCCAACAGACCCTCCGGTACCGCAGCCCGGTCCGACTGCCACACCGCAGCCCACCTCGGCCGCCACTCCGTCGCCTGTGTTTGCTCCAACTCCGATGCCGACACAGGCCCCCGCCATGGCGCCAACGACCACGCCTATCCCGATGCCGACCACAATGCCGTCGTCTACACCCATAGCGCGGCAGCGCACGCCTACGCCCGAACCCGCGCCAACGGCCACGCCGACGCCGCAGCCCAAGCCGACTGCCACACTACCGGCGGCAACGCCAGCACCCACTGCAACACCGGCGCCGCCCAGTCCGATTACGAAGTTGGAGAACGGCGCTTGGCTGGAACGCAACCAGCCGACGCAGGCAGCACGACTCCGGCAATTGCCCTGGGTTGCCGATGGCGTTGCCGATGCGGAGCGGGAGGCTGCCGAAGACCTGATTACCATCGCGCAGCGGTATCCCGACGTGTTCGATGTCCTGATGGAAATGCCCTGGATACAGGAAAGCGTTGTTACCGAGGCCGAAGCCAAGGCTATCTTGCAGATACGCTGGTCGGCGCATTACGGCGCTGCGTTGTCCAAGCAAATGTCGCAAAAGCCGTGGGTTCAAGACGGTATCACAACCGCCGAAGCTGACGCCATGTGGGGTTTGGCATGGATTATCAAGGATGCGCCCGACTTGGCCAAGCGGATGCTCGAATGGTCATGGGTGCAGGACAATATCACCACCGCCGAAAGCCACACGATATCCAGTATCGGCGGGGCCGCGCGGCTGAACCCCGAATTGGCGGAGAAGATGTTGCAAAAACCATGGATTCAGGACGGCATCACCCGCGACGAAGGAATAATCATCCGCAGGCTCTACTGGCTGTTGCAAAGAACAGACGAAACCGTACATCAGGAAATTGCAACCAGCGTCATTGATATGCCCTTCCTTGACGACGTAACCTTCGCAGAAGCCCGGGCGGTAATGTCACTCCACATGATGGCTGGAAGCAGGTACCGAGACAGCTTCCAAGCCATCATGTCTCACCCAAAGGTGCAGGACGGCATCACCGACCAGGAAGCCAAAGTCAGCAGCGTAATCAGAAGTGCGGCGCATTACAGCCCGGAAATAATCCCTCATTTGCTGGATGGACTGGACGGGACAGGCAGCGTTTACCTCGAAGAGCGCATCATACAACTGCCGCTGACCGGCGAAACCCTGCTGACCATCGTTCGTACTCAATACCGGACCACGGCCAGCATGGGCTACCTGGAACACGCCGTTCGCTTCGCCGAGAAATTCATGGCCGCGCCACTGCCCACCAACTACGTCGCCCTGTATTTCGGCGACGCTACCGGTCAAACCTACGGGGCGCACAACTGGTGGACCCACATGGCTATGGCCCAACGTATCGACGGGTCCGAAAAAGATGCACGAACTTTCGCCCACGAAGTAGGTCACTACTATTTCAGAGATTCCAGCACCACATGGATCAACGAGGGAACAGCCAATATCATTCACATCGTCTCAGAATACGAGCGGACCGGCTATCCGCTGGAAACACACCTGAAGAAACGCCCCTGCGATGGCAACGTCAAAACCCTTCCCGCTTCGGAACTCGAAGAGGAATCAGGATGCGCCCGCAACCTTGGAGAAAGATTCTTCTTGGACTTGTACCAAACCTTCGGGCAAGACGCCTTTCTCCGGGGCTTCCGAGCCCTATACTACATGCGCCTCGTCGACAATCCCGACGACGACTGTTTTGAGTGCACTGAACTGAGCGTCCACCACGTCTTGGAGGCATTCACGTCCGGCTTTCCTGACGACGTCGCCGCCAAAGCGAAAGAGGTTCTGGTCAAATGGTACGGCCCCTTGCCTCAAAGCCCGTAGCAGGGGGCCGTGCGCCGCCGGACAATCGCGTCTTGGGTGACCGCTCAGATGCCCAGGGCGGCCACTCCGGCCTTGGCGATGGCCTCGTCGTCCAGGCCGCTGGGCAGACCGCCTACGCCGATTGCGCCGATCACCGCGCCGTCGTGAACGACCGCCACGCCGCCCGGCAGGTTGGTCAACTGGGGATCGTTGAATGACTCCAGCGACCTGCCGGAGTTCCTGATCTGCTCGGCGAAAGCGGCAGTGTCCATGCCGCGGACTGCCGATGTGTAGGCCTTGCGGATGGCCATTGTGGGCCGCGGGCAGCGGTCCATGCGGGCGTAGGCCAGCAGGTTTCCGGCATCGTCCACCACCGCCATGTCCACCTTGCGGCGGTCAGTGTCACGATTGTAATCGGCGATCATGGCGTCGATGGCGTTCTGGGCCTGTTCCAGGCTGATCATTGCCTTGTTCCACATTTCGTTGCCTCCTCTTGGCTGTCTTTGGGGAACTGGAGTGCTGATGCGATGGATTTCACCCCCACCCTAACCCTCCCCCTCAGGGGGAGGGAATATTTGGGCGCGCAGCTGACGGTTATCGTCCTCCGTACAGACGGTTCAGGTTGCCTAGCGCGTCAGGGTCCAGTGCCTTGCCCCGCAGGGCCGGGTGGTTGGGGCCGTAGCGGTGGGCGCGGAACACGCTGTTGGCCATCCCGAACAGCGACGGCACGACGAACGGGCTGACGAATTCCCATACGATTTCGCTGGCGGGGGTGACCTCGAACAGCCGGCCAGTCATGCCCTCGGTGATCAGGGTGTTGCCGTTGGGCAGCCGTTGCGCCCCGCCAGTGAAATGGGTAAAGAACGAAACCCTCGGCAGACCCTCGTACTGCCAGACTATTTCGCTGGTGGATGGGACAACCTCGACTACGCGGGAGTAGCTGAGGCCCCGGCGGTGGCAGCCATTGTCCAGCAGCAGCACGTTGCCGTTGTCCAGGTAGGTGGGATGGTGCTGGTGGCAAATTATGCCTGCCCCCCACTTCCAGGTCATCTCGCCCGTCGACCGATCCACCAGCGCCACGGTGTTGAGGATGCGGAAGCTGATGAGGAACGTGCTGCCGTCGCCCGACGCGGTCAGATCGTTTGCGCCGCCCCATGCATCGCGGGTTTCCAGGGGGCAGATGACGTCCGTTTCCGGGTCCAGGTGGTCGGCGGAGCGCCAGACGCTCACCTCGGTCCCGTCGGGCGTGACCTCGACAACCTGGTCGCTGAACATCTCCTCCGGGTCGTTGGGCCGCATAAATCCGCCGCGGACCCTGCGGGACAGCTCAGCGGAAATCCTATCACGCTGCAACAGGAACAGGTTGTTGCCGTTGGGCAGCCGGGCGTGCCGCCGCAGCGTGGGGTCGTAATGCTCCCAGACCAGCCGGCTGTCCCAGTCGATTTCGCGGATGTGGTCGGCGCCGGGAGGGTTGGATCCCTGATCGCGGAATAGCAGGTTGCCGTTGTCCAGCAGGTAGCCGTAGTTGATGCCGCCGGGGTAGTGCCAGCGGTGGACGAAATTGCCCTCCATGTCGATGAGGTAGGCTTCGTCGCCGCCGTTGGGAGAGAAGAGCGTGTACCCCCGGTAGGCGCTGGCGGAGTGGTAGCGGGTCAGCCCGGTGGGACGGTAGGACGTAGTCATGCCGCGTGCCTCCTCTCAGTGACATTTGGATTCTCTACAATACGGTTCACCCCCACCCTAGCCCTCCCCCTCAAGGGGGAGGGGATTTTCTGCTGATTCAAACGCCGTGGCGATACCCGTCTAAACCGGCGGCAGCATCCGGTGCTGCGTGGCGGCCTCGTAGGCGTGGCCCACCTGCACCAGCAGCGGCTCCGTCAGGTGCCTGCCGACGAACTGGATACTGAGCGGCAGGCCCTCGCTGTTCAGCCCGGCGGGCAGCGATATGGTCGGCGACCCGCTAAAGTCGTAGGGGATGGTGAACCGTCCCCAAGTCCATTCCTCCTCGTCCATCGGGCCGTACAGCGCCTCTTGCGTGACTCGTTCCGGCGGCGTGGTCATGGACGGGCAGACCAGCACGTCGATACCGTCGAATATCCCGGCCAAGGTGCCGTTGCTGGCCAGTCGGGTGTAGCTGGCGACGGCGTAGTCGGCGGCGCTGTGGCGCAAGCCCAGCTCCAGCCAGCCCCGGAACCACGGGCCGTACTCGTCGGCGCGGGAGGGGAAGAACTCGCGGTGGGCCGCGGCCGCCTCCGCCGAGCACAGCACGCCCCAGGCCCTCGACAGCGGCTCGGTGTCCGGCATTCGCACGGGCATCAGCCGCGCGCCCTGGCTCTCCAGCAGCCGCGCGCCCTCCATGACCGCCGCCGCCAGCTCCGAGTCAACGTCCTCGCCGATGTAGCGCTCGTCGACGCCGATGCGGACGCCGCGGACTCCCTGGGCCAACCCGCCGAGCATGTTGGGCACCGGGGCGGTCAGCGACGTGGGGTCGTTGGGGTCGTGCCCCGCAAGGGCCTGCAACACGACGCCTGCGTCGGAGGCGCTGCGGGTCATGGGGCCAACGTGGTCCAGCGACTCGGCCAAGGCCAGCACGCCGTAACGGCTCACCCGGCCCCAGGTGGGCTTGATGCCCACGGTGCCACAGGCCGCCGACGGGAACCTGATGGAGCCGCCCGTGTCGCTGCCCAGCGAGCCGTAGCACAGCCCTGCGGCGGTGGCTACGCCCGATCCGCTGGAGGACGCGCCGGACCAGCGGTCAGCGCCCCACGGGTTGACCGGTATCTGGAACTCCGGGTTGTAGCCGGCCATGGCGCCCTCGGTGAGGTTCAGCTTGCCGAGAATCACCGCTCCGGCGGCGTTGAGCTTCCGCACCACCGTGCCGTCGAACTCAGGCACGAAATCACGCAGCACCCTTGCGCCGCCCATGGTGGCGACGCCCGTGGTAAAGCAGAGGTCTTTGACGGCGATGGGCACCCCGTGGAGTCCGCCGCGGTAGTTCCCGGCGGCGATTTCCTGCTCGGCGGCCCGCGCAGAGGCCAGCGCCGAGTCGGCCATCACCGTGGCGTAGCTTTTCAGCTCGCCGTCGAGGGCCTCGATGCGCTCCAGGATGGCCGTGGTCAGCTCCACCGGCGACAGCTCCCCCGACCGGAGGCGCGCGCCCACCTCCGCGATTGTCTGATAATGCAAGGGCGTATCAGGCATCATTTCACTCCCTCGGAAAGATACGGCGGCTTTCCACAGAGAATACCGTATGTGGCAACGGTGGTAAACTTTGGCCAACCCAGTCACGGGGTCTTACAATTATTCCCTCTCCCTTTGGTGGAGGGAGAACTCTGGCGAGGAGGCGTCTCAAATGCGCCTGGCAGTGCCTGACCTGGTTTCCAACTCCTATTTTCCGGCGGTTGCTGCCGTGGAACTGGGATTCTTTCGAGACCAGGGATTGGATGTCGAGCTGGAAATGGTCTTTCCCATAGGCAAGGCCATGGAGTCGCTGTGCGACGGCCAAATCGACTTTGTTGCCGGGCCGGCCCACGCCACCCTGTCGGCATTCCCGCAATGGCAAGGGGCCAGCCTGCTGGCAGCCCTGTCGCAGCATACGTTCTGGGTGCTGGTGCTGCGCTCCGGTCTCGGTGTCGCGCCGGGGGACGTGGTGGCCCTCAAGGGACTGACCATCGGCGCGGCGCCCGGCCCCGACGCCGCGCTGCGCCGTTTGCTGGCCGAGGGGGGTGTTGACCCGGAGCGGGACGTGTCGGTAGCTCCGGTTCCCGGCAGCGGCGAGCCGGGCGTGTCCTTTGGAGTGCATGCCGCGAAAGCCCTGGAGGACGGGGTAATCGACGGTTTCTGGGCCAACGCCATGGGAGCAGAGGTGGCCGTGCGCAGCGGCGTCGGCGCAGTGGCGCTTGACCCCCGGCGAGGCATCGGCCCGGCTGCGGCCAGGGACTACACCTTCGCCGCGCTTGTCACCATCGACAGGCTGATCAACGAGGCCCCGGACACGGCGGAGGCAGCGGTGCGCGCCATTGTGCGGGCGCAACGTGCGCTGCGCACCGACCCGTCGCTGGCTGTCCATGTCGGCCAACGGCTCTTTCCGTCCGAGGAGGCGGCACTGATCGAGGACCTGGTGCGGCGTGATGCTCCGTACTACTCTGCCGGTATATCCCCTGAATCAGTAGACAGCCTCAACCAGTTTTGTAGGGATCTGGGGCGGCTTTCCGATGAGGTGGCCTACGAGCAGGTGGTGGCCAGCCGGTTCGCCAATCTCTGGATTGCCTGAATCGGGATTCGTGGGTAGGCAGGATCGGCGCACTTATCTTGTGCACCCTTTCATACCGTAAATCCTGATAGGAATTACGCAGTTGGGGAGTTCACCCCCACCCTAGCCCTCCCCCTGAGGGGGAGGGGATAGCTTTCAACTGGGTAACTCCTATCCTGATTCAGACAACTGAGGGAACGCCTTCACCCTAGCCCTCTCCCGGAGGGAGAGGGGATTTGCCACAAACCTTCCGAGTAGCAGGTACAGCCAATGAAAGTGGATATCAGGGTGCCCATGGGACTGCCGGTGCGAGAGACTGCCGATTTCATCGCCGGATGCGAGGCCGCGGGCTTTTCCGGCGTTGGAACGCACGACCACCAGCACAGCGGGCGCGACGTGTTCCTCACCCTGGCCCTGGCAGCCGAGCGCACCTCTCACATCTCACTGTATCCGGCTACCACCAACCCGGTCACCCGCCATCCCATGGTGCTGGCGTCGCTGGCCCACTCGCTGGAGGAGATCGCGCCGGCACGGGTGCGTCTCACCGTAGGCCCCGGTTACCTCGCCGTGGGCAACATCGGACGGCCCCGGGCTACTGTGGATGCCATGCGCCAGGCAATCCTGACCATTCGAGGGCTGCTGCGCGGCGAAAGGTTGCAGTTCAACGGCGTGGAGTCCCGGTTGCGCAACGTCAGCGACCGGCCAACGCCGGTGTTCATGACCGCGGCCGGCCCGCGTATGGTGGAGCTGGCCGGGGAGGTCGCCGACGGCGCAATGCTGTTGGTCGGGCTGCACCCCAAGGCAGTGGACGCCGCTTGGCGCAGGCTGGAAATCGGGGCGGCCCGTTCCGGGCGCAGCCTCGACGGTTTCCAGACCATCTTCATCACTCCCACCACGGTGTCCGCAGACGGCCCGGCCGCCCGGCGTTTTCCGCAACAGTGGTTCCGGCCCGACCAGCCGTACCTGAAATACCCCAGCGACTCTAACCTGGTCTGGTTGCGGGAGGCCGGCATCGACCTGCCCGACGATTTCGTCCCCGAGAGCATCAGGGACGGCCAGGCCGCCGAGATATGCGACGCCTTCGGCCTGTTCGGCACGCCGGAGGAATGCCTGGCCCGGCTGAAACGCGCCCGGAGCGAATCGGGCATCGACCACGTCTTTATCTTCCCCACACACACGCAGGACGGCGGCTACGACATGCCGCAGGCGGAGGTTGACGCCTTTCGGGACACGATCATCCCGGGCTTGGCGCCACCATAAGGGGTCGTGATGAATTCCCTCCCCCTTGACGGGAGAGGGTTAGGGTGGGGGTGAAAGTCAAGTGCCTGATGGAATGCTGGCAGGACGATTGCAAAGTAACGCCATCCATTGGCGTCCGTTCATCCTGAGCTTGTCGAAGGATGCCCGTTCAAACCGCTCGTGGTTCGACAGGCTCACCATGAGCGGTTGGGTGCGGACTTTGCAATCGCCCTGGGAAGGCTGGAGGGCAACTTATCCTTCGAACGCGCCATCCAGGTAGGCGCGGAAGGCGGCAGGGTCGTTGATCAGGGCCTGTAGTTCCATGGCAGGCAGGCGATAGGGGTCGGTGTGCTCGGTGATGTACCGGGTGCTGTTGGGCGGGCCGCCGTCGGCCTCATCCGGTTCGTCCGAACCGGCCAGTTCCGCGTAGCGTATTGGTTTTCCGTCGGCCTCGTACTCCGAGCCTATCACCCACAGGCGTCCAAACCGGTACCGCTTTTTCACCTCAACCTCGGCGGCGCTGCTCCAGCTTGTGCCGGTGAACGCAAAGTCCTCCGGCACGAATCCCATGTTCTCCTCGATCACCCGGTTGCAGCGGTCCAGTTCCTCGCGTATCACCTCTCCATCCATGTCTTCGGCTGCCAGGTTGGACAGGTTGGGGTGGCTCACGGTGTGTGCGCCGATATGCCAGCCCATCTCCCGGAGCTCCCGGAGCTCGGACCACGGCATGTGATCGGGGATCTGGGCCAGCGCCAGGGGGCGGGGATACCCCGGGTCGTAGGGCGAGGTATAAATGAACAGGTTCCCCTTGTAACCGTACCGCTCCAGTATCCGGAAAACCTCGCGTCGCATGGAAACCACCGGATGGTCAAAGTCGATCATGATGGGCCGTTCCGGCAACGAGCCGGTTCCCGCCCGCCAAGCCGCCAGTTGGTCGTAGTTGATGGACTGGAACCCCATCTCCGCAGCGATCCCCATAAGCTGGTCGAAGCGCTCCTCGGTCAGGGGCTGGCTGAGGGCGCCAGCGGCGACAGGGCGGATGCCGTGGCACATGGTGATTGGAATTCTCATTACGTCCTCCAGATTGTGACAGGGCTACGGGAGCCTCGCAATGACCACCGTCAATTTCGCAACAGCCACCCGGGCCTGTGTCCCTGAATTATCTCATCTACGTGACGCGCCTTTGGCGGCGCAACAGTAGGGAATAGTCAAGGTGTCTGGCTGCCGACGGCCTCCACATACAGGGAGTACAGGGATTGGCTGCTGGTCATGAACAGACGGTTCTTCCGGACGCCGCCGAAACACAGGTTTGAGCAGGGTTCCGGCAGGATGATACGGCCAATCAGTTCGCCGTCGGGCGTCAGACAGTGCACTCCGTCCGTACCCGCGCCGGCCCAGCCCCGGCTGGACCACAGGTTGCCGTCGCGATCCGTGCGCATGCCATCGGCGAATCCGGGAGACATGTCGGCAAACACCCGGCCTCCCCGCAACTGTCGGCCATCCACCACGTCGAAGACGCGGATATGCCCAGGGGCCTCCGGGTCGTGGCTGATCGCGCTGTCGGAGACGTACAGGCGCGACTCGTCCGGCGAAAAGCAGAGACCGTTGGGCTTGACCAGGTCGTCGGCAACCACCGTGGCGGCGCCGGTCGCTGTGTCCAGCCGGTAGACTCGCGTGGGCAGTTCGGCCTCGGCCTTCTGGCCCTCATAATTCATCAGGATTCCGTAGCCGGGGTCGGTAAACCACACCGCCCCGTCGGAATGAACCACCACGTCGTTGGGGGCGTTCAGGGGTTTGCCCTCAAACTGGTCGATCAACACCGTGATGCTGCCGTCGTGCTCGGTGCGTGTCACCCGGCGGGTAAGGTGCTCGCAGGTGACCAGGCGTCCCTGCCGGTCCCTGGTGTTGCCGTTGCTGTTGTTGGATGGCGCGCGAAAGGGCATGACCTCGTTGGTGAGCTCGCAGTAGCGCAGCATGCGGTTGTTGGGTATGTCGCTGAACACCAGCGACCTGGAATCGCCGAACCAGACCGGGCCCTCCAGCCAACGCGCTCCGGTATAGAGACGCTCTATGGCCGCATTCCCCAGCCGGTAGGACGCGAAGCGGGGGCCCAGTACCTCCACTGCCGGGTCGGGATAGCGGACAACGCCCTCGTCCCAGCGGCGGCTCAGTTCAGGAGTCCACTGTGAGTCACCGGCCATTTCGCACCTCTTCCCTCAAGGTCTGGCGTCGCAGCTCTATTCCCGGAACCTCGGCATCACTTCCTTGCCGAACAGCTCCATGGAGCGCATCACCCGCGAGTGCTCCATGCTGCCGAAGGACATGCTGGCGCCGAAATACCCGATGCCGTGGTCGTCCCGCAGCCTGGTGATCCGCTCCACGCATTGCTCCGGGGTGCCGAAGTAGGCGGTGGTCTCCAGCTCCGACTCGTAGCTGGCTGGCTCGGCGGTGCGGATGCGCCGCCAGCGGTCCAGGTCAACGTTGATCTCGTCGCCGTGGGTCAGGGTGCGCCGGTAGCCCGCCAGATCCCTCACCCAGGTCAACGACTGCCGCGGGTATTCCCTGGCCGACTGCTCTTCCTCCTCCAGGTGCACGAAACGGAAGTAGGGCATCTCCGCCACCGACGGGTCTTTGCCAGCGGCGGCCCGGCGTTCCGCGTACAGGGAAAACAGCCCCAGGTTGTCCGCCTCGGGAGTTGAAAAGCTGGTCAGGATGGGCAGGTCGCGTTCCACGGCAACGTCCACGCTGGCCGGAGTGCGGGACACGGCCATGTACACCGGCGGATGGGGCTGCTGCATCGGCCAGGGAGCTATCGTAAGGTCTTTGACCTGGTAGAACTCGCCGTGGAAGCTGAAATCCGTCTGCGTCCACAACCCCAGGATGACGTCCAGCGCCTCCTGCGTCCGCACGTCGCGGGTCTCAAAGCCTACGTTGAAGTTGCCGTACTCGTAGTCCGCCGAGCCGCGCCCCACGCCGAAATCCAGCCGGCCGTTGCTCAGCACGTCCAGCATGGCGCTCTCCTCGGCCAGGGAGATGGGTTCGCGCAGGGGCAGGACGCTGACGCCGGCCCCGATGCGAATCTTCTTGGTGCGCGCCGCGATGTGGCTCAGGAACGGCATCAGCGACGGGCAGATACCGTAGCGGCTGGAGTGATGCTCCGCAACCCAGATGGAATCGAAACCCAGCTCCTCGGCGTACTCGGCCTGCTCCAGCATCTCGCCGAATATGCGGCTCTGGGCGCTGGCGTCCGGCTCAGTCCAGGAACCCAGCAAAAACAGGGCAAATTTCATGGCGTCGTCGGTCTCCTTTTGGTTGGCTGGGGCGGATTGGGAATTCACCCCCACCCTAACCCTCCCCCATCAAGGGGGAGGGGATTTTCGTTCGGGGCTATAGCTCATGATGTTACAGCATCGTCATTCCCGCGAAAGCGGGAATCCAGAGAGGTCACTTGCCCATACCGTTCTTTCCCGCAGACACGATGGATTCCCGCTTTCGCGGGAATGACGGGAGGGCGCGGGAATGACGGACTGCGATCTCCGGACTCTCCCAGTAGCGCCTACTTTTCGGCCAGGATGTCGTAGGCCAGCGCCACCATGATGCGGGTGCCGCTGATGAGGCTCTGGATGCCCACCGATTCGTTGGTGCCGTGGATGTTGGCCAGCATCGGGTCGTCGTCGGGGTGGGAGCCGACCATGCCGTAGGTGGTGGTGCCGAGGTTGCGGGTGAAACGCGAGTCAGTGAACCCGGTGCTCAGCGACGGCACCCACTGGATGTCGTCCCGCTCGAAGGCACGGGCGGTGCTGATGCGTATCTTTTCCGCGAACTCGGTCTCGAATGGCGAGGAGTTGGGAATCGACATATAGTCGATGTCGATCTCCACGCCGGGAATGCCGTCGAGAATCTTTTCCAGCTCTTGCCGCACGTAGGCCTCGTCCTGGTGCGGCAGGGTTCGCACGTCGCAGGTCAGGCGGATGGACTCCGGGACGCTGTTGGACTTGATGCCGCCGCGGATCATGGTCGGCGTGATGGTCATGCGCGAGAGCGCCCGCATGATCGAGGCGAACCGGGGATTCCTGTCCTCAGTATCGGCGATTATCTGGTCGATGTTGGCCGGTTCGGGCCGGTCCTCGATGGCGAATACCGACAGGTGTTGAAACAGGCTGGTGGACGTGTCCCGCTCCGGCTCGTAGGCTTCGATGCGTTTGACCACCTCCGACAGCGCGTACAGGGCGTTGGTGCCCTGCCACGGCGTCGAGGCGTGGGCGCTGGAGCCGCGCACGTCGATCTCCAGTTGCAGGCGGCCCTTCTCCCCCACGCCCAGCAGGTAGGTGAGGTTGCCCGCCGCCTCGATGGGGTAGCCGCCGCCCTCGTTCACCGCCAGCGGGGCCGCCAGCTTGCCGGGGTGGTTGTCGGCCATCCAGCCGAACCCGTAGCGGCCGCCGTGTTCCTCATCCGCGCAGGAGGCGAGGATCAAGCTGTCCCGGAGCGGCACGCCGTTGCGCTTGAGAATACGCATGGCGACGAGTTGGCAGGTGAGCAGCGCCTTGCAGTCGGTGGCGCCGCGGCCAAAGACGCGGCCGTCGGCCACCGTGGCGCTGAACGGCGGGAAGCGCCACTTTTCCTCCTCCTCCACCGGCACCACGTCCAGGTGGGACATGAACATCAGCCCGGCGCTGCCCGACGTGCCTTCCAGCCGCGCAATCAGGTTGCCCCGGCCCGGCGCCGACTCGATGGTCTCGCTGGCGATGCCGTCCGCGGCCAGCCAGCGCTCGATGTACTGGCACAGCTCGGTCTCGTTGCCGGTGGGCATAAAGCCGGTGTTGACCGTGGGGATGCGGACCATGTCCTGCTCAAGCTGCACGATCTCGTCGCGCATCTCGTCAACCTGGTCCAGCAGATCGTTCAGGTCTGGCATCTGTCGTCCTCCGGTATCTTGTCTGGTTGTCGCTGGGTTGGCGCAACGCCGGAATTCTGTTACGGCCAAGGTGCTTTCCGCAGCGCGGCGGTCGGCGGCGCGTGGCCTAGATCACGACCAGGTGGCTGTGGTCGGCTCCCCGGACGGCATCAATGAGTATGCGGGCGTCCAGCGTCACCAGCCGCATGTCATGGGCCACCGCCAAGGCCGCCAGGTAAACGTCGGTTAGCTGCCCGGGACCGGTCAAGTCCCGAAACCGCACCAGCGTATCGTCAAGCAGGCTGATGTCGTCGGCGATGAACTGGTGATGCCGGGAAGAGGTCACGCCCAGCAACCGCTGGTGAGCCTCTGTGAGACTCAGCGGGCTCGAGTAGCCGGGACGTGAAATAATGCGCAGGAAACCGTTCTGCGTCAACGGGCAGGAGGCCCATCCCTGCTCCAGGTTGCCCTCAAACCATGCGCTCACTGAATGGTGTTTCCAATGCTCTTCATCCAACAGGGCCAGCAGGGCGCTTACGTCATACAGATCTGCCAAAATTCAGAGTCCCAGTTCGTCTTTCAGCTTATTTACCAACTCGGGCGTGACCACGCCGCCGCGGGGCGGGGCAGGTTTGATGCCGTAGCGCTCCAGATTCACTTTGGTTGCCTTAGCGTCCTTTTCCTCCGGCCCTTCTTGCCGGTGTCCCAGATAACGGACGGCGTAGTCGCCGCCCTGCCATAAGTCCTCGACGTATTCCAGCACTGCCCTTTCCTTTTTCGACAGCTCAACGGAGTCGCCTTCGGAATCGTCAATGCCGCCTGCGGCGTGTATCGCCTCCGGCCTCAGACCGTCCAGGTGGTTGAAACCGGCTTTCCTGCACTTGACCAGCAGCTCCTCCAGCTTGGGGTCGGACTCCCGCGGGGTATAGTAGCGTTTGTCGTAGTCGAACGAATAGGCGTGGAATATGCCTTCCTTGTACGTGATGTAGCAACTGCGAAAATCCTTGATGTCCATTGCCGCCAGACTCCAGCCCTTCCTCTAGCTCAGTCCGATTATAGGCCAGGCCATTCCCGCGGTAAACGGACAGCGGCCCGTCACCGCAGGCCCCCTCGATTATTGCCTTCCCCTAAAGAGGGTGTTTCCAAAGTTCCCTCTCCCTCCGGGGGAGGGTTAGGGTGGGGGTGTCCTCTTCGCGTTATCAGGAATGACATATACCACCACAGCCTGCTCATTGCGGGTGAAATGAGCTTTGGAAACACCCTCTGAACTGTGATTCCGGGATTTCTCTGATGGGGACCACAATCCAGCCTATCGGCGGCCAAGCAGTGGCTTCTTCTCCGGCTTTCGCCGGAACGACGGTGTGGGCAGGGTGTATACTCAAGCCAGTATTCCGTCATTCCGGCCAAAGGGGGCGCTGGCTATGAGCTTCCAGCTAAAGATGTACGTGGTGTTCTGGGTAGCCATGGCTATGTTCGGAGTGGCATCCGTCATTGTGTTCCTCAAAGGCGGTGAGGTCGATAACTGGACTTTCCTGCTAATCATGGCTGCCGTGATGCCTTTCATCGCGGGTTTCCCCGCCTTCCTCAACCGGCACTTCCATATCTTTGATGACAAGGACAACAACGAAGAGTGATGAACCGGGAGAGGGCATTCGCAATCATCGTCAGATTCTTTGCAGTTGGCATCACAGCCGCAGCAATAGTCATCGCCGCCGGGATAGTATGGCTGGCTTTGTCGGCCCAGAACAGGCCCAAAGAACTCACCCTCGTCGCCGTCCTCCTCATCACCGCAGGCACGGTCATTATCGCTTCATTGGTGGCGACATTCGCCCACAAGGCTGTACACCCCCGATCCGACGGGCGGGAGAACGCCGCGGTCTTCAGGGAGTCCGTCCGCAGGTTCGCGTGGCTGGCGGCGCCCATCGCGGCCAGCTACGGAATCTCACAAGTGGCAATCGACATAGCGAAAGTAGTCACAGGTACGCCGCAATAGCAAGGCCGGCGCATTCCGATATATGCACTTGTCATTCCGGCGAAAGTTGCGCAGTTAGAAGGGACGCCCTCACCCTAACCCTCTCCCGGAGGGAGAGGGAATAGGTTTTGACTGCGTAACTCCTTGGGCGTGTCGTCAAATTGAATTCCCTGACGTGCGACGGCTTTATTTCCGTCATTCCTGCGAAAGCGGGAGTCCAGGGGTTCTTGCGGGCAAATCATTCTCCGGCATAGAGCGATTCTGGATTCCTGCTTTCGCAGGAATGACGGCAAAAGGTCTGCTGACTGTCCGGCAACTCAATTTGACGACACTCCCTAAGGGTACGCCCCCACCCTAACCCTCCCCCGGAGGGAGAGGGGATTTGTCCGTATCCGGAGGGAGAGGGGATTTGTCTGAATCCGGAGGGAGAGGGATTTGTCTGAATCCGGAGGGAGAGGGATTTGTCTGAATCCGGATTCAGACTACACTTTGCTAAAATGATTGTGCGGCGGCGCTTTGGGGTTGGGCTGCCGGATAGTTTGCAGACGTTTGGGGGTATGCTATGCCGCGGCCACGACGCAGCCTATCGCAGCGGCCCATCGAGGCTTACGACCACCTGGGGCAGGAGCGGCTGAACAACCCGCCCGTCGGCCTGGTGTCGCCGGACACCGACGGCGGCGAGGGGCGCAAGACCTACGAATACGACCCGCACCTGGACCCGCAGTTGCAGTGGGCCGGCAAGGCGGAGCATACGTCGTTCGACGTGCCTACCGTGTCGCTGCACGTCCACGAGCGCATCGACCCGCGCACCATCATCGAGGCGGCCCGCAAGCGCAACGGCGCGGGCGCCCGGATTCAGGGCAGCCTGTTCGACCGGCCCGAGGAAAACCCGCCCCTGCGCAGCGCCATCGAGTTCTACCGCCACCGCCACAACTGGAGCAACCGCCTGGTGGCTGGCGACAGCCTGCTGGTGATGAACAGCCTGCTCGAAAAGGAGGGCATGGGCGGCAAGGCGCAGATGGTCTACATCGACCCGCCCTACGGCATCCGCTACGGCTCCAACTTCCAGCCCTTCGTCAACCGCCGCGACGTGCGGGACGGGCGCGACGACGACCTGACCCAGGAGCCGGAGACCATCAAGGCGTTCCGCGACACTTGGGAGCTGGGCATCCACTCCTACCTGTCCTACCTGCGCGACCGCCTGTTGCTGGCGTGGGAGTTGCTGGCGGATAGCGGTTCGTGCTTTGTGCAGATTTCGGACGAAAACCTGCATCACGTCCGCGAGTTGATGGATGAGGTGTTCGGAGTCGAGAATTTCGTTTCAATAATTTCTATACGGAAGACAACGAGCCAGGGGACAGCAGTTCTACTTGGAACGACTACTGATTTCATTGTCTGGTATGCACGGACCCGGAGTGCAACAAAATACAGACAAATTTTTATTCAGCGTAGCGATGCTGCCGACGAAAGATATGACCAAGCACTGCTACCTGATGGCTCTGTAATACCGGCAAGGGAACTGCTGGAATCCCAACAAGTCAGTGCTCAAGTCTTTCGCGTTGATAATTTAACCAGCTCCCGTCCTGCTGGAGAGGGTGACGTTAAGGAGTTTGAATTCCAAGGCGACAAGTTCACGCCTGGGCGGGGCACATTCAAGACAAATCACGATGGCTTAATTCGATTAGCGAACGCAGGGCGGTTGCATACTACGTCCGGCGCCACCCTGAATTATCGTAGGTTCAAGTCGGATTTTCCAATAGCTGCTATCGGGAATCTCTGGACTGATATTAGTGGTTCAGTGCAAAGCAGGTCTGACCCCAAGGTGTACGCAGTCCAAAGTTCCACCGAGGTAATCGAGCGTTGCATGCTGATGACCACCGACCCCGGCGACCTGGTGTTCGACCCGACCTGCGGCGCTGGCACCACGGCCTACGTGGCCGAGCAGTGGGGGCGGCGCTGGATAACCTGCGACACGTCCCGCGTGGCGGTCACCCTGGCCAAGCAGCGGCTGATGACCGCGGTGTTCGACTACTACGAACTGGCCCATCCCGAGGAGGGCGTGGGCAGCGGGTTCAATTACAGGACGGTGCCGCACGTCACGCTGGGCTCCATCGCCAACAACCCCAGCATCCACGAGGGGATGGGCCAGGCGGAGATTGACGCGGCCATCGCGCGCCACGCGCCGCAGGAGACGCTGTACGACCAGCCGCAGACGGACAACGGCAAGCGGCGGGTGACCGGGCCGTTCAGCGTGGAGGCGGTGCCAGCCCCGTCGGTGTTGCCGGTAGGGGACAGTGATGAGTGGATAGCGGATGGCGATGAGGATTCCGCTCAATCCACTGGCGGCTATGCGCTATCCACTATCTCCCGGACGGGGGAGACGCTGCGGCAGTCGGAATGGCGGGACGAGCTGCTGAAAACGGGCATCCGGGGCAAGGGCGGGCAGTTCATCCGCTTTGCGCGGCTGGAGGCGCTGCCGGGCTGCCGCTGGCTGCACGCCGACGGGGAGTCGCGGCCCAACGATGACGGCGCAGACCATATCCGCGAGGAGGGCCCGGCGCGGGAGGCGCAGCGCGTGGTGGTGTCGTTCGGGCCGGAACACGCGCCGCTGGCGCCGGCGCAGGTGGAGTCGGCCATCCAGGAGGCGCGGACGCTGGTGCCGCGGCCGCGGGCGGTGGTGTTCGCGGCGTTCCAGTTCGACCCGGAGGCGTCGAAGGACATCGACGAAACCAACTGGCCGGGTCTGACGCTGCTGAAGGCGCAGATGAACGCCGACCTGCTGACGGAGGACCTGAAACGCCAGCGGGCCAGCAACGAGAGCTTCTGGCTGATAGGCCAGCCGGACGTCTACCTGCACCACATCAGCCGGGGCCAAGACACGGGCAAGTGGCAGGTGGAGGTGCGCGGCTTCGACTATTACAACACCAAGACGGGCGACGTGGAGTCGGGCAGCGAGGACAAAATCGCCTTCTGGTCGCTGGACACGGATTACGACGGGCGCAGCCTGTACCCCCGCCAGGTGTTCTTCCCCATGGCCAGCCCCAACGACGGCTGGGCAAGGCTGGCCCGCAACCTGAAAGCCGAGATCGACGAAGACCTGATAGAAGCCTACCGCGGCGCGGTGTCGCTGCCCTTCGAGGCTGGCGACCACCGCCGCATAGCGGTAAAAATCGTAGACGACCGCGGCATAGAAAGCCTGAAAGTCGTCGCGCTCGACGGCGAACCGCCGCCCCCCCCGCCCGCCGCCACCCGGCCTATGTCCATTGAGGAAAAGATAATCGAACGCGGTAGAAGAGTTCCGCAGGAAGAGTGGGACCGTGTCCCTGCCGATCTCATTGACCGGCTTGACTACTACACCGCGGGGGCGGACATCCCGCCGGAATTGCCGGATACGCCGGCAGGGCAGCTTTTCGGGCGCATCCGGGATCTGTTTGCCGACGTTCCGCAAGAGGAGTGGGACAAGTGGCCGGATGACATGATTGAGAGTTTGGGCCGCAATCGATACGAGGCCGCTAAGGATATTAAACAGCCGGACTTCCACGTCTCAGGGGAGGATGTACAGCAAGAACCGCCTCCTGAACTGCCGGATACGCCGGCCGGCCGGCTCTTCGCGCACATCAGGGATTTGTTTTCGGACGTTCCGCAAGAGGAGTGGGCCAACTGGCCCGACGACATGATTGAGAATCTGGACCATTATCTGTATGGAACGGATAAGCGATGAATCGCGTATTTGCGGACGCCGCCTACTGGATTGCGATGACCAACCCTACGGACCAGTGGCACACGACAGCGATACGCGCCACAGAAGCTATCGGTGACAAGGAAATGGTGACCACTGATGAGATGTTGATTGAATTTCTGACCAATCTCTCGCGCTTGGGCGATGTGTCGCGCCGTCGCGCAGCGCTAGCGGTGCGCGCGATTTTGCAAGACCCGCGAGTGCGGGTAATAGAGCAATCACGTCAGTCTTTCCTGGCAGGCTTGGCGCGCTACGAACGACGGCTGGACAAGGCTTACAGCCTGCAAGACTGCATCGCCATGAACGTCATGGACGCCGAGGGCATCACCCAAGTTCTGACCAGCGACCACAACTTTGAGCAGGAAGGGTTTACCATCCTGATGAAGCTGAACGCATAGGTGCCGATTATGGGACAGAAAACCATTGACCGATTGGTAATCTGCAAGCCCTATGAGGAGCCGGAGCGCCATTGGCTATATGACCGTGAGACGCGCGAGTTTTGCTATGCACCGGGACGCCGCCCGGCCGGATACCTCAAGGCCACGCCCAATTACAAGGGCTTTGACGACCCCGGGATTTTCGTGGAGCTCCCCCTGGTCAACCGGATCCGGCAGCGGGTGAAGGCATGGCAGGAGGCCGGTTACCCCGGCGTGACCAGCATCACCAGGCGCCTGCTGGAGTATTGGACCGACCCCGAGGAATCCGGCAACCGGGAGTTCTTCTTCTGCCAGCTTGAGGCTGCCAGGACGCTTATCTGGCTGACCGAGGCGCACGACAGCGAGAAGGTGGGCCTGGAGATTCCCGGCGACGGCGGCGATTTTCCGCGTCTGTGCGCCAAGATGGCCACCGGCACGGGCAAGACCGTGGTGATGGCCATGGTCATCGCCTGGCACATCCTGAACAAGGCCACCTTTCCCCAGGACGCCCGGTTCTCCAGGAACGTTCTGGTGGTGGCTCCGGGCCTGACCGTCAGGAACCGGCTGTCGGTACTGCATCCTTCCGCCGACGGCAACTTTTACGAAGGGTTCGGAATCGTGCCGCCGGGCTTGATGGACAAGCTACGCCAGGGGAAGGTGCAGGTTCGCAACTGGCACGCCCTCAACTGGGAAAGCGAGGAGCAGATTGCCCGCAAGCGCAGCGTGGACAAGCGGGGCGTCAAGAGCGACGCCGCTTACGCCAGGGACGTGCTGGGCGAATTGGCCAACGTCCGCAACCTGCTGGTCATCAACGACGAAGCGCACCACGCCTGGCGAATGCCGGCGGGCGCCACAACCCGGGGCATCGACAAGACTGAGCTTGACCAAGCCACCAAGTGGGTCGGCGGCCTGGACCGCATTCACCGGGCCCGCGGCATCCTGTCCTGCTACGATTTTTCGGCCACCCCGTTCGTGCCGTCAGGAAGAAACGCCGCCGAGGAAAACCTGTTCTCCTGGGTGGTGAGCGACTTCGGGCTGAACGACGCCATCGAGTCCGGGTTGGTCAAGACGCCCAGGGTGGTGGTGCGGGACGACGCGGGGCCTGATCCCGCCACCTACAAGTCGCGCCTTTACCATATCTACAACGACCCGGAGGTCAGGGACGACCTGAACCAGCGCGTCCCGGCCCATGCGCCGCTGCCCGATCTGGTCGCCAACGCCTACTACCTGCTGGGCTACGACTGGCAGGACGCGGCCCAAAACTGGCAGAAAGAGGGGCATCCGACGCCGCCGGTGATGATTACCGTAGCCAACCGGACGGAAACGGCGGCGCGAATCAATCATTTTTTCACCCGCAAGCAGGTTGCCATCTCCGAACTGTGCGCCCCGGATGGGATATTGCACATTGACTCCAACGTACTGAAACGCGCCGAGGAATCGGACGAGCCAGTGGCCCAGGCGGAGTCCGGCCCTGGGGGGGACGGCGACGATGACGGCCCAAGGCGTCCGCCGACGGCGCAGCAAAGAGCCGAGCATTTACGCCGGAAAGTGGATACCGTCGGGAAGCCCGGTCAACCCGGGGAACGGGTGCGAAACGTCATTTCCGTAGGGATGCTGTCCGAGGGCTGGGACGCCAAGACGGTCACTCACATCATGGGGCTGCGGGCCTTCAGCAGCCAGCTTTTGTGCGAGCAGGTCGTCGGGCGCGGTCTGCGGCGCACTTCCTACGAGGTCAACCGGGACGGGATGTTTGACCCGGAATACGTCAACATATTCGGCATTCCTTTCACCTTTCTGCCCCATGAATCCGATGAAGGCGAGACGCCCAAGCCGCCGGCCTCCAGGACACTCATCGGGCCTGTGCCGGAGAAGGCTAGCTTTGAAATCACCTGGCCCAATATCCTGCGCATCGAGCACGTCTACCGCCCCAACCTGTCGCTGGACTGGGAGAACTTGCAATCTCTGGAACTCAATGCCAGCAACACGCCCAGCTTGGCCGAGCTGGCCCCGATAGTGGACGGCAAGCCCGACTATTCGCAAGTCAGCAGCATCGACCTGGAGGAATTGGCCAGGGGGAGCCGCACTCAAACCGTTGTTTTCAGAACGGCCCGCGACATATATGACCAGATGCAGCCCTCCTGGCCCGGTAACCGCGGGTCTCTCATCGCCCAACTGGTGAAACTGGTCGAACGATTCATCGGTTCCGGCCGGCTCCAGATAACCCCCGAACTGTTCAACGATAATGAGGTCGCCCGGCGTCTGGTCATCACGCTGAACATGACCAGGGTGGTGCAGCACGTCTGGCAAGCCGTGCGCTTCGAGAACACCGAGCGGCTGGAGCCGGTGTTCGACCCGGAGCGCCCCATACGCTCAACGGCGAATATGCCCACCTGGTACACAGCCAAACCCTGCCATGCCGCCAACCGCAGCCACGTCAATATGTGCGTGTACGACAGCACGTGGGAGGCGTCGGAAGCCTTCGAGCTTGACCGCAATCCTGATGTGGAGTCCTGGGTCAAGAACGACCATCTGGGCTTCGAGGTGCTCTACATCTATCGCGGTATCGTCCGCAAGTACCGTCCCGATTTCATCATACGCCTCAAGTCCGGCAGGATGCTGGCCCTGGAGACCAAAGGCCGGCAGGACGCCCAGAGCGCCGCCAAGCGCCGCGCGCTGGACGAGTGGGTGCGGGCCGTCAACCGGTATGGCGGCTTCGGGCGCTGGGCCGCCGACGTTTCCGTCAATCCTGCCGACGTCCAGGACATCCTCGCCAAGCGCGCCGCCACTCCCTCAAACCCGAAATAGCCAACGGACGGGCCTCGGATATTTCCGCATACCTAACAGGAACGACCGCCGTCAGCGCGCGTATGAGATGCCGGGCAAACTGTTCGGGGAGACTGTCAACGAGCAGCACGGCAACGGCGCATGCTGCGCCCCGCGCTTGATGGCAGCCCCCATGCGCCGCGAGGCCATCAGGAGCTACCCGGACGGCAAGGGGACGCGATGCGGGGATGTCTTGCCATTGCGCCCCGGCGCCGCCCCCGGCAATTACGTTTGCGCCCATGGACGGCCCGCGGCGTTACGCCGTCGCGGGCTCAGCCTTGGGCGCGTCCACCCAGTAGCGGCGGCGCTGGAACGGGTAGCCCGGCAGCGGCACACGCCGACGCGATTCCCCGGCGAACAGCCCGGCGAAGTCAATGCCGATACCGGATTCGTAAGTCCTGGCGACGGCCTCGACAAAGGCCGCCCCGCCGTCCGGGGCCGCGGCGTCCGGCGGCTGCGCCAGCCCGGGCAACAGCAGCGGCGTCCGCCGGAGATCCCCGTCGATCCCCGTCTCCGGCCAAGAGTTGCGGATGCCTGCGCCAAGCGCGGAGGCCGCCCCCATTTCGATGACCGCGCCGACTCCCATGCCGGACAGCGTTTCGGCGCAACCGGCGGGGGATTCCTGTTGCCGGGCATTCCAGTAGGAATCGTCCGGGACTCTGCCGGGCTGGAAAACGCGCCCGTCCGCTCCGTTGACCAATGCCACCGAGGGCGGCGACAAGCCGGGGAGGGCGGATGCGCCTTCGGGAGCCGCCGCCAGCATCAGCCCGTCCTCCAGGCTGATGACCCCGGCGGCCTGGGCCGCGGCTATCCTGCCGGGGCCGTGGCCCACCACCGCGACTGGGTTCACAGCCACGCTCTTCCAGAGAGCGGTCAGGGCGCACTCCATCGCGTAGACCGCGGCGCGGCGCGTGGACGGGTCGCTGGTTTCCGTTCCTCCGGCGTCCTCGCCGGAAATCACGTCCAGCAATCCCGCGCCCCGCTCCCCGGTGAGCTTGCCGTTGCAGCGATCCAGGATTTCGCGGAAGACCGGCTCCGTCTCGTACAGGCGCTGCCCCACGCGGAGCCACGGGCCTACCTGCCCGGTGTATGCGAACGCTACCTTTGGCGGCTCCGGCGAGTGCGGGCCGGATTGCCCGTTGGCGCTTTCCGCTAATCCGGCGGCCAGCTCTTGCAGCCCCCGGCGCAGTTGCGCGGCGTCTCTGAAAGGCACCCCGGCGCGGCAGGCGAAGTGGCTCCTACCGGCCCCCGCCGTCCAGGCCATGTCGGCGAGACCGGCGTGGGACGATTCGGCGGACGGCAGCGACTCGTCCAGATGACGCAAGTAGAGGTCAACCAACTCCCGGAGGGCGGCTGGCGACTTGCCCGACAGCGGGAGGAACCGGGACGCGCGTTCCCTGAAATCACCTCCGTCTGCGGATGAATCCGGCCCTGCGGCTGAAACGGGCTGGGCTGCCCCTGCGGGCCATGCCGGGTCGTGGCCGTTGTGCGTGTCCTGGTATCCGCTCACTACGACGTGGGCGTTGGTTCCCGAGATTCCGTAGGCGTTGACCGCGGCCAGGGGAGGCTGTCCGCCGTTTGCTGGCCACTTGGCGGCGTCGGATGTGATCTGCACCGGCAGACGCTCCCAGTCAATCAGCGGGCTGGGGTTGTCGAAATGCAGGTGCTTGGGAATCGTTTTCCGGCGCATGGCCAGCACGGTCTTGATGAGGCTGGCTATCCCGGCGGCCCATTCCAGGTGGCCGATGTTGGTCTTGACCGAGCCGACTAGCAGGGGCCGTTCCGCATCGCGCCCGCGCCCGTAGACGTTTGCCGCGGCGTTCATTTCTATGGGGTCGCCGAACTCGCTGCCCACGCCCTGCGCTTCCAGGTAATCAACGTCGGCGGGCGAGACGCCAGCGCGGGCCAGGGCCTCCTCCATCGCCCGCTCCTGGGCCGGGCCGTTGGGGGCCATGAGCTTGGCGCTCATCCCGTTCTGGTTCATTGCCGTGCCCAGCACGACACCCCAGATGCGGTCGCCGTCGGCCTCGGCGTCGCTCAGCCGCTTGAGGGCCACCATGCCACAGCCCTCGCCGCGCACGAATCCGTCGGCAGCGGCGTCAAAGGCGCGGCACAGGCCGCTGCCGGACAGCATTCCCATTTCGGCAAGGAACTGGGATGTAACCGGGGACAGGATGACGTTGACGCCGCCCGCCAAAGCCATGTCCACTTCGCCCCGCTGCAAGCTGACAAACGCCTGGTGCACGGCGGCCAGCGACGACGCGCACGCCAGGTCCACGGGCATGGCCGGGCCCTCCAGCCCCAGGGCAAAGGCAACCCGCGCCACGGCTACGGCCTCGCTGGTGCCGGAGTAGCTGTAGCCTTGACCTCGGGATGCGATGAGGTCGCGGTATCCGTTGCCGCTGCCGACCCCGGCGAATATGCCGGTGCGGCTGCCCCGCAGACAGTCAGGGTCGATGCCAGCGTCCTCCAGCGCTTGCCAGGTGGTTTCCAGCAGCATCCGGTGATGAGGGTCCATCAGCCGCGCTTCGATGGGCGGTATCCGGAAGAAACCGGAGTCGAAACGGTCTATGCCTTCCAGGAATGCTCCCGTGCGGTAAGCGGGTTCTTTCGCGCCCGGGTCTCCGAGGAGGCCCTTCCAGTCCCCTGGGCCGGGCCGTCCTTCCGTGACTGCGTTTCCGCCTTCCGCCAGTTGCCGCCAGAAAGCGCCGATGTCCGGGGCGCCCGGGAACCGGCCAGCCATTCCCACGATGGCGACCGGCTCGTCCGTTGGCCCTGAGCCTGTCGAAGGGCTTGCGCGCTTTTCCCGGCGCGTGGGGGCGGGCCGGGGCATAGGCAGGGGCGCAGGCGCGTCCGTTGGCTTTGAGCTTGTCGAAGGGCCAACGGAAAGGCCGCTTAGTTCCGTCGCCAGGAAGGCGGCGAGACCGGCGGCGGTGGGAAAGTCGAATACCACGGTGTTGGAAGCCGTGTACTCGCCGGTCAAAGCCCGGTTTATGCGGTTCCGCAACTCCACGGTCATCAGGGAGTCCATGCCGAGGTCGAAGACACTGACCGACGGCGAAGGAAGGGAGTCCATCCTGAGCACCGCTCTGAGTTCCTGCTGGATGAACGAAGTCAGCAGACTCTCATGCTGCTCCGCCGGTGTCTCCCTCAGTTGAGTCAACAGATTGCTGGAAGCAACAGGTTCCTCGCTCTTCCCGACCGGGGCGGTTTTCCTTTGAGTCTGTCGAAGGGCAAGGAGTTCCTCAAGCAACGGCGTCTGCAACTCCGGCCTTGCGGCCACGGCGTTCCAGTCGGTCGCGGTGACCGTTGCGGCGGTCACGTCCCGCCTGACCAGCCAGTCGAGGGCCTGGATGCCTTGTTGTGGCGTAAACCATCCCCGGGCCGCGTATCCCTGCCTTCCTTCTATCCTTTCTCTCTGCTCGGCTGCTTCGCCAATATCCGACCACGCACCCCAAGCGATGGCCTGACCGGGGAGGCCCAGGGAACGCCGATGGGCGGCGAGTTGGTCCAGAAAGGCGTTGGCTGCGGCGTGGTTGGCCTGCCCCCGGTTACCCACCACCCCGACAAAGCTGGAGAACAGCACGAACATATCCGGTTCCCGGTGCAGGGTGGCCCGGTGCAGATGCCAGGCGCCCAGAATCTTGGGCCACAGCACTTGCTCGAACCGCTGCCAGGTCTGGTTTCCGATTGCGCCGTCGGACAGGACGCCGACGCTGTGTATGACGCCGGCCAGGGGCGGCAGGGCCTTTTCCATGCGGGCCAGCATATCGTCCACGGCGGCGGCGTCCGTAACGTCGGCCAGCTCCACATGGACGTTTGCGCCGCTCTCCCGCAACTCGCGGATTACCGCTTCGGCCTCGGGGCCGGGTTCCCGGCGGCCATTCAGGACGATGGCCCCGGCGCCGTTCTCCGCCAGCCAGCGGGCGACGGCGCAACCGATTCCGCCCATTCCTCCGGTTACAAGATAGGTACGGTCGGGGCGCAACCCTTCATCGCTGAGGGGCGGCATTCCCGCGGACGGAGGCGATCCCGCCTCGTCCGCTGCTGGCAATCGCCGGTTGTCGAAGTCCAAGCGAACCAGGCGGGCGGCGTGGCGCAAGCCTCCCCTGTAGGCCACGTGAGTTTCCCGGTCAGGGAAGAGAATCTCGTTGGCGAGGTCGCCGGTTATTCTTTCAGCCCTGAGCTTGTCGAAGGGCCCGGGATCCAAGTCAATCATTCGCGTTGGCAGATGGCCGGCCTCCAAGGCGGTCACCTTGCCAAGCCCCCACAGGGCCGCGCCCGCAAGCTCGCCGGACACCGAATCGTCGTTCCCGCTTTCGTGGGAATCCAGCGCCTGCCCGCCGCTAGTGACGAACCAGACTCCACCGGCGGGCGTTGCGTCGGCGTCGAGCATGCCCTGAACCATCGCCAGGGCGCTGGCGGTGGCCTTCTTAACGTCGCGGGCCATTTCCGCAACGCTGGCAGTGGTTCCATGCCCGTCCAGCCCCGCGAGATGCACCACGCCTTTGAGCGGCGCATCCCCGGGCAATCCGGCCAGCAGGTTTTTCCATTCCTCTCTGTCCTCAGTGTCAATGGAAACGCTGGTGACGCGCTGAGATTCGCCCGTGGCGTCCGCCGTCTCTCCTGCGATAATCACCGTCTGGTTCCGCGATGCGAGGGTGGCCGCCAGTTCCGCCGCTGCCCGTCCTGAGCTCGTCGAAAGGCCGTCGGCGGCGAGAACCCAGACGCCGGGGGAAAGGGCCACGTCCGCCGGGCCTTGGGCGATGATTACGCTCGACCCCAGCGGCTCGTCGGTGTCGGGGTTGGCCGTGCCGAGGAACTGGACTTCGGAAAAACCGGCGTCGGACATAGCCCGCCGCCAGACGGCCGGGGACGCCAGGGCATGGTCAGGACGGTAGTCGTCGTTGAAACGCCACCAGCCATCCAGCAGTCCGAAGGTCAGGTCATGCCAGGAGTAAGGCCGCAGCAACTCCACGGCGATCAACTGGCCCGACGGGGCCAGCAGTTCGCGGCAGTGGGCCAGGGTTTCGCCCAAGTCCCTGGTGGCATGCAGCACGTTTCCGGCAATCACCAGATCGTAGCCGTGGGAGTCGAACCCCTGGGCCACGGGTTCCGATTCGATGTTCAGGCGCTTGTAGTCGATGCTGGCCCCGGTAGCCGTCAAGCGCTGCTCGGCTTGGGCAAAGAAGCCCGCCGAGATGTCGGTATAGGTGTAGTCGAACCGGCCCGGCGGGAGGTTCGCAATCATCGCATCCGCGGATGCGCCCGTGCCTGCCCCGACCTCCAGCACCCGCAGCCGCCGGTCTTCGGGAAGGTGCGACACCGCCGCCGCAACCGCGTCGCCCAGCATCCTGTTGGCCGCCACGTAAGCCGGCGCTTTGAGATAGAAATCCGCGGCGTCGGAACCGTCGCCGCTGAACAGCAGGGAGAGCGGGTCGGCGCGGCCCTGCAAGACCTCGGCCAGGGCCGGCCCGCAGCGGCGCAGCATAGCCAGCTCGTTGGCATTGTAAGGATGCTTGTCGGCCAGTTGTTCGGCAAAGGACTCAGGGTTGCCAAGATGCGGTTCGGGGAGAGGGTCGCCCGCGCCGGTGGAGATTGCATATCCCTCACCGGCAGGACTCAGAATACCCGCCTCGGAGAGAATGCCAAGAAGCCGGCCAAACAGTCGGCGGTGCTCGTCAACTACTCCCAGCCGGGCGCGAAGTTCCTCCGGCGAAACGGTTGCTCCCGCCCGGCGTTCCCAGCCCAGCTCCCCGAAAGCCGAGAGCGCGTAGACTTGGGACAGCCGCTCCAGGTCCATCAGCAGCGCCGCCCGGTCATGGGCGCTCACGCCCTCATCCGACAGGTAATCAGTCAGCAGGCGGGAACCGGCGGCGACATCCGCCGGGCCGGTCAGGAAACCGGCGGACGCCATGCCGCTTTCCAGGGGTTTCTCCCGCCAAGCAACCTCGTATAGCAGTTCTTTCAGGTTCTCGTTGGCGGAGAGCAGCGCGGCGCGGGTTGCCCGCTTGACGGTGAAGCCGGTCAAGCCGCCGATGGGAACGCCGTCCGTGGAATAAAACGCTACGTCGCCAGTCATCACCTCGGGCGGCCCGGAGGACTCCCCGGCTGTACCGCCGCCGGAGGACGGATTCCGCATAACGGCGTGACATACCATCCTATCCGGCATCGGCCCGGCGACCCAAAGCCGTTCCCACCCGAAAGGTATGTAAAGGTCGCCCTGCTCGATGCCGCTCAGGAAGCGGGACGCGCCGAAGACGTGGAAACAGCCGTCCACGAGCAGGGCGTGAAACTCTGCGCCGCCGGTGTCAACCGACTCCCGCAGCGCAAGTTCGCCGATGCCCTGGCCTTCCCCCGCCCAGAAGGTCCTGAGGGTGTGGAATGACGGCCCCAGATAAATGTCGCCGGAAAACCTGTTGCCGTAGATGTCCTCCGCGTCAACAGGCTCCAATCCGGCCTTCAGTTCTTCCAGGTCAACGGGCCGGGCGCTCTCGCTTGCGCCGGTTCCCGGCGACAGAGTTCCCTCGGCGTGGAGGGTCCAGCCGTCTTCCGAATCCGACTTGCTGTAAATCTCGAAACGGCGCGAGGGCGCGTCCCCGTTCGGCAGGCTCATCGGGGCGTCCAGAACGAGCTGCAACCTGCGGCCCGTTTCTGCGCCATCCTCCGAATCGTCCTGATGCAAGATTAGCGGGCTGTGAACCTGCACCTGCTCCATTACCGCCGCCCGCATTTGTACAGGTTCGGGCCGGTCGGCGTAGAACGCGGCAACGGCCATGGAGCCGTACATTGCCGCCGGAGCGACGACCCGGCCGAAAACCACGTGCTCCGCCAGCCACGCCGGGTCGGAAGGGAATATCTCGGTCTCGTACATCACTTCCCCGCGCGGGGATTCGTGCCGGACGCCCAGCAACGGGTGGCCGCCGTTATCCAACGTGGCTTGGCGCGGCCGCCTGGATTCCTGAACCCAGTGGCGGCGGCGCTGGAAGGGATAGCCGGGGACGGAGACGCGGCTGCGGCTTTCGCCAGCGAACAGCCCCGCGAAATCGAGGTTCAACCCGGCCTGGTACGCACCGGCGGCGGCATCCACAAAGCCCCCGCTGGTATCGGCCATCGGCCCCTCATCCTGAGCTTGTCGAAGGGGCCGCGGCGGGCGGCGCAGGCTGGCCAGCACCGCTTTCGGCGCAGCGCCGAGCCAGTTCATGGAGACCACCGGCCCCAGGATGGCGTGGGGGCCGATTTCCACCACGGCGTCCACTCCCATTTCCGCCAGCGTTTCCACGCTTTGCCGGAAGGCCACCGGCGACCGGACGTGCCGCCGCCAGTAGACGGCATCCATCCTGTCGTCCTCTTCCAGCGGCAGCCCGGTTATATTGCTCACCAAAGGCAGCGAAAGGGGCGGCGGGGAAGGCATGATTTCCCCGGCCGCAGCCTCCAGAGCGTCGAGAACCGGCTCCACCAGGGCGCTGTGGGAGGCGGGGCCGCGCCTCAAGCGAACCACTTTGACGCCCTCGGCTTCCAGAACGGCCTGCGCCGCTTCCACGTCCGCGGACGGGCCGCTGATTACCTGTTGCGGGCCGTTGTCCACGGCAAGGCTCAGGGCCGCGTCTTCCGACTCGGCGTTGCGTTCCGCCACCACCGCGGCCACGCGGGAAGCTGGCGCGAACACGGCGGCCATTGCTCCGTCGCTGCGGGTTGTGCCCATCAGCTCGCCCCGGACGGCGGCATACCGCAGCCCCTGCTCCAGGGTCAACGCGCCAGCGGTTTGCGCTGCGGCTATTTCCCCCAGGCTGTGGCCCACCACCACGCCGGGCCGGACGCCAACGCTCTCCCACAGCGCGACGAGGGCGCATTCCAAGGAGTAGATGGCGGGCTGACACCAAGCCTGTTCGTCCAGCAGGCCATCGGTTCCGTTCCGTCCGAACATCACGTCCAGCAACGAAACTCCCCGCTGTTGGAGCAGCAGTTGGTCACAGCGGTCAAGAACAGCCCGGAACACCGGCTCACGCTCGTATAGTTCCCGGCCCATGCCAACCCAATGGCTGCCCAGTCCGGTATAGACAAAGGCGACTTTCGCAGCTTGCCGCGGCGGCGTGTCCTGCCGGTCTTCGCTTTCCAACACGGCCAGCAGCTTTTCCCGCAACTCCGCGGCGTTGCTGAACGCTATGCCAACGCGATGGGAGAAATGGCTCCTGCCCGTGGACGCCGTCCACGCCATGTCCGAGAGAGCGAGGCCGGAGGCCGCGGAATCGCGGTCAAGCTCGTCCTTATGCTCGTCAAGCCACGACAGATAGCTGGCGGCCAAATCCCTGAGCGCCCCGGGAGTCTTGCCCGACAGAGGCAGAAAGCGGGTCTCCCTCGCGGACAATTCCTCGCCGGGCCCTTCGACAAGCTCAGGGTGAGTTTCGGACACTGGCCGGGCCGGGCCAGCAGGGAAGGATATTGCGCCGTTGCGGTTCCCGCTTTCGCGGGAATGAGGGGCGTCCGGCCCGCCGTAGCCCACCACCACCACGTGGGCATTGGTGCCGGACCACCCGAATGCGTTGACGGCGGCCAGCGGGGGCCTGCCCGGATGCGCGGGCCATTCCGTCATAACGTCTGTTACCCGAACCGGCTGATTGTCCCAGTCAATGCGCGGGTTGGGATTCTTGAAGTTCAGATGTTTGGGGATAACGCCATGCCGCATCGCCAGGACGGTCTTAATCAGCCCGGCGACGCCGGCCGCTGGCCCCAGATGGCCGATGTTGGTCTTGACCGAACCCATCAGCACGGGACGCTCGGGGTCGCGTCCTTGGCGGAAGACTTGGGCGGCGGCATTCACCTCAATGGGGTCGCCGACGACGGTGCCGGTGCCGTGAGCTTCCAGGTAGTCGATTTCGGACGGAGCGACCCCGGCGCGGGCCAGGGCTTCGGAGATTGCCCGTTCCTGGGCCGGGCCGCTGGGCACCGTCAGCCCCTGGCTGGCGCCGTCCTGATTGACCGACGTGCCGCGGATGACGGCCCAGATGCGGTCGCCGTCGGCTTCCGCCTGGCTGAGCAGTTTCAGAACCACCAGGCCGCAGCCCTCGCCGGATACGAAACCGTCGGCCGATGCGTCGAATGTCCGGCACTGGCCGGTGGGCGACAGCATTCCCGCTCGGGCGCGCGGCTCGAGGTGGCGGCCGGAAAGGTGCACGTTGACGCCGCCAGCAATGACCAGGTCCGCCTCGCGGCGCTGCAATCCCCCTACCGCCTGCTGGATGGCGACCAGGGCGCCCGAGCAGGCCGTGTCTATCGCCATCGCCGGGCCTTCCAGTCCGAGGGCGTAGGAAACCCGCCCGATGGCGGTGTTCGAGGTCGAGCCGGTGACGGCGAACAGTCCGGCGGCCGCCTCGGGGGTATCGGCAAACTCGATAGTGGCTTCGCGGTAGTCCATGAGGCTGATGCCCGCGTAGACGCCGGTGCGGATGTCCAAGTTGTCCCGCAGGCTCTCCGGGGCTATCCCCGCCTCCTCCAGGGCCAGCCAGCTCGTTTCCAGCATCAGGCGTTGCTGCGGGTCGAGCAGTTGCGCCTCGACCGGGGATATGCGGAAAAATTCGGCGTCAAACTGGTCTATGTCCCGGATATACGCGCCGTAGCGGAGGGCCTCGGCGCTCACGCCGATGTTGTGCTTGAGCTTGGTATCGCGCCCGATGACCGAGCCGGGCGGCCCCTTGATAACGGCATTCTCCCCCGCAAGCGGACTGCGGTTGTCAGGGAGTTGACTAGCGCATCCAAATCTAAGCTTGGTGCTACTGCGGCATATCTTTTACTACCACAAGTCCGTCCTTACCTTCCGTCACACTTGAGCCCAGGAACGGGTCGTCGTGCGGAACGTCCTCATCCCAGTACCCGTACCGACTTGCCAACAGTTGTTCAATCGCAGGTATGTCTGGAGTAGCCTGGTGGCATTCTAATCCCCAGTGATTCACAAGAGACAACATGGACAATTGCCTATTGGTGTCCATTGAATCCAGATTGAATAACCCAATTGGAACAGGAGCCTCAGTTCCGCTTTCCGGATGGAACGCCGCCTCCATCATCTCTTTGTTACCCTCTTCTGAGAGCATACTGAATCGACTTCTCGGAAAGCGGTGGTTCATCACGACGTTGAAGATAGCAGTTAAGATATGCCAGTCGAGCCATCCGCGCCCGCGGAGTGTTTCCACGGTGCCCTGAAATTTCTCGGACGAAGCGAGCGCCTCCACGGTGATGCGGAGGCCACTGGCAAGATTCTGGTAGCGCGTCTGTAGCAATTCATTCGCCGTGTCATGGGAATATGTAGGCCCTCTTCCATCATTCCAGCGCAGTTCGCTGTGTGCTCCAATTGTGCCACCTACGGAGTCCCAAGGAGTGCTGTACTGAGACTCTTGAATCTCAGTATGCATGTCCTCCGCAAATGCCGCAGCAAGCTCATCGTATGGCCGCCCGGGCGAGAGCTTGTGTCCCAATCCTCTCGCAAAGGCCCGTTCCAGAGTCGCCATAAAGTCAGTTTCTGGGAGAAGTGACGCTTCACGGAGAATCATAGTGAGGATAGTTATTAGTTCAGTGACGTGTTCTTCGGGATCCGTATGAAGCTTGCTACTAGCCGGTTCCAGTCGAACTACCCACTCTCGACCGTCATTGCTTGGAAGCGACTCAATAGGCTCGACAGAGGGCGTCCAGATTCCTTGCCTGTTTTCGACCCGCACGTTGATTTGAGTTGGAACCAAACAAAGGTCCTCTCGGGCGAGTGCTGCAAGAACCACTTGGGCCGAGGCTGCCAATCGTTCTGCCAAACGTACTGACTCGACATCATTGGCCACGGTCAAGGTCCAGTCTGTACCCAGAGCGGAGAAGCGGATATGCCGTACCTGGCCGAGGTCGGAAAACGGTCGGCCAACGAGCTCATTGGCGCCAAAGGACTCCCAATGGTCTGTGTCTTTCAAACTCACTGTATTGATAGTTTCCTCGATCAGGTCTTGCGCACCAGTCCGAGTTGTCTTTGCGCCTATCAGAGCGGCCAAGTCGGGATTGACGGTTCTGGCACACGCGTTGATGTAGGTGATGTGTAAGAGGGCGTTCTGTATAACAGTGTGCTCTTCCCAATCGCCTCCGTCCTCGATGAATTCGTGCTGCGCACCCAGACCAAGCTCATACAGTTCCGCTGCGCTACACCATGCACCTGCAATGAAGTCGGCGTTGGCCGCCATTAACAGGCCAGCGGGGATTAGGTCCGCAACCGCTTCTTCGCGTCTTAGTGCCGCGACGTACGAAACTGCTAGGGCATACGACTTCGAGGCTTGGGGGAGTCTCAGTTCGAGGTAGAGCTGAGCAATGGTTATCATCGCCAGTAGCGAACCACGGACCGTTTCTCCGGACCACCATTCGATCTTCGCCCTGTGCAACTCCTCTATCGCATCAAGGTAGCGTTCGTCGCTCAGCAACTTAACGGCTCGATCCCTGGCACGGGCTGCGAGAACGTGCTTTCCCGAACGTATACCAACGGCTTCATCAGCCAAGTCAAGCAACTTCCGCCACTCAGCGTGTTTGCTCCAAAAGGGAACCAGTAACTGAAGAATATCTGCAAGGTCCTGGACAGGGAAAAGTGGTGTTTCCTCCATGCCTTCCATCAATTCTGTCCAAGTTGACAGTGTTTGTGACTTCTCTGCAAGCATGAAATCGTCCGGGAATGAAATGCTATCCACATCAGTTAGCTCAATCGCTCGGTCTTGGTGTTCTTCACCATCCGCTTCGCCATTTATTGCTGGAGTGCCGGCTTCCCATAGCGGAGGATGCAGGCCAAGAAGACCGATTGCATATAGAAGACCTGCTCGACGATACGGCTCATCGGGCTGCACATCAACAACGAGGTCTCGAACTCGTTTGGTCAGATTTTTGTTCCAGTCTCCCAACTCAGCCGGAGTTAGTGAAGTAACTCCCCATTGAACCGCGGTATTCGCGTACAAGAGGAGGGCACTTGCATCTTGCATTCGGGTCGGCACACTCTCTTTCAGCGACTCGTCGAGATATGCACGTACCACATCGTCAACTTGACGTAAGTTGCTCGTACCAAGAAACGTGGTCACCACCAGTTCGTAACGTGCTCGTTGCTGTACATTTTCGGGACATTCGGGGTTTGCCAAGAGATTCCTTAAAAGCCCGAACCAAAATGGCAGATCCCCGCGCGCTTCCGGTTGGGAAATTGCGTATCGAAGACCGGCTTTCAAGTCGATCAAATCGCCCAGAGTGGGATTAGGAGTACCTTTGTCCCGCCATGCGGTTCTTCGCTCCATATACTCGTCCGAGAGGTCTCCTTCGGTCGCAGGTGGTTCCGGGCGAATTTCGGCGGGAATAGACAAGAATCTTTCTGCTATCCAGAACCCTTCGGGTTGACCGAGAAGATTGGCTATAGATTCAGCATCGTGAAGTTCGAGACAGACTCCGAACGTTTCTTGGGTCTCCGTCTCTAACCTGTGCCGACTTGCGACCGGAACCGAATTCAGGGTGAATGCCCGAATCTCATGGATGGGGTGTCCGGAGGCACAGACTTTTCGGATGTCCTGCCTAATCTTGCCGAGCAAGTCGTCGGTTTGGGTTGTACAAACGAAGGCAATGGTTCCCTCACTAACCAATCCCAGAAATGCTCCGTGCGGCCCGAGTTCTTCCCGAAGATAAGATCGGAAAGTCTCAAAGTCGCGACCTTGATCACCCCCCGCGGACACCGGTCCAGTGGCCGGCAATACGTTCGAGCATATAAACTGCTGAGTCAGGTGCCTACATATGTGCTCGAACTCGTGGTGAGCATTCTGAACTGGCAACTGGGAAAGAGCAAAACGGACCTGCGCTTCAATTTCCGATGGGCTAGCCATTCAGTCTCTCCACGCCCAATGATTCATTTCATTTTCAGCTAATATCATTATACATCAGACCGTGGGATTGGGTTTCTCCTTTACAGGGTATTTCCAAAGCCCGACCGTTCATTCTTCGACAGGCTCAATCCGGGCCAGCCGTCCAGCGGCAGCCCCACCGCCGGGGACGCCGTTGCCGGGCCGAAGTCGTAGATGCCCGTCGCCGCGGCAACCGCCGAACCCGCGACGATGCCGATGACGGAGGCCCACACGCGCCAGTTGTACGAGCCTCTAATCAGCAGTCCCAGGGTGACCGCGGCGGTCGCCAGTATGCAGAGCGGCCCGGCGTAAGGCGGCGCGCTGGCTGGCGCGTCGCCCAGGCCGCGAAACACGACCGGCACTAAGGACAGCATCAGCAGAATCAGTATCGCTCCGCTGATTGCTGGGGTGACCAGCCGGCGCAGCAGGGCCAGGCGCATCGACACCACAATCTGAAACGCGCCATACGCGACCAGCAGCCCGGCCAGGGTGTCCGTCCCTCCCTGCTGGATGGCAAGGATGCAAAAGGGAAGGGTAGCCGGGAGAGGGTACGGCACGACGATCATGCCGGAACCGATGGGGCCGAGGCGGAAGGACAGGACGACAATCGCCGCCCCGCAGACCACCAGCATGGCGAAAACCGCCCAGTCGGCGAATGCGTCCGGCGCGCCAACCGACTGGGCCAGGATGACGGGAAACAGCACCACGGGCGTCACCGTCAGCAGAGCGGACTGGACGCCCAGCCCCAGGGCAGTCAGGGGCGCGGGAGTTTCGTCAGCTTCGTAACGCGGAAATGAGGGAGCGGCGCTTGAGGCCATGTGCAACGTCCGGTGGTGTCGGTTCCCCGCCAGGTCAACACTCTACCACGCCGGGTATTCCCAACGTGTGTTGGTGTTGCACACGATTTGTCTGCTTGGCCCCGCCGCGTAGGGGCGCACAGCCGTGCGCCCCAGACCCGGTTACATCACAATTCTCTCCTGCGCAGACACGGGCGCACGGCTGTGCGCCCCTGAACCAGCAAAGGACGGCACAGACAAGAATGTCCGTGCCACCACGGGAATGACGGGGTGGGGGAGTGCCCGGAACGAATACGGAACGAATACCGGGGGACGGGCGGGGCTGTTGTCCGGGGCGGGTTATGCCGGTTTTGGAGGGGCTGAAAAATTGATTCTCCTCTCATTTCCTCTTATTTGCTCTCATAGGACTTACGCAGTTGGTGGCACGGACATTCCTGTCTGTGCCGTCCTTTGCAGGTTCAGGGGCGCACAGACAGGAATGTCCGTGCCACCACGGGAATGACGGGGTGGGGGGGAGTGCCCGGAACGAATGCGGGACGAATACCGGGGGACGGGCGGGCGTGTTGTCCGTGGCGGGTTTGAAACCCGCCCCTACGGGGTTCTTGCCACCTGATTTGGAACTCGATGCACTCACGGCCTCATGCTAGAGGGGCGGCACGGGGCCTGACAACGGGGGGATGTCAGCAAATCGGGTCGGGCGGGGGTGGGGGTGAAATCCCGCGACGTCAGAACAGGTTGCGCACCGCCGCGTGGATTTCCGACAGCTTGGCGTCGGTCAGGCGGCCAAAGAAGCGGATGAACAGCTCGTCGTTCAGGGTATGCACCCGCCCTACCCGCGCCCAGCTATCGTACCTTAGAGTACCCGACTGCATATCACTGGACGTTACTGGCACATCGCCCGGACGGCTCTGGACGCGACTGGTTAGTTCGCAAAGAATCCAGTCATCCATTCCTACATCGGCGAGAACCACGGCCGGGCGCTTCTTCCTGCCCCTCAGATTGGTGAATGGGAACCACACCTCAACTATGTCTCCGACCACGCGGCCTCCCATTCAGGGTCTTCCTCGCGGTCAAACCACTGCGACAGCCCCAGCATGGCCCACTCGTCCTTGTCACGGTCACCATAAACCACCAGATAGCCGTCTTCGTCCCAATACGCCATGCCGTCCACGACGTCCATCGTTGCCACGCTGACCGCGCAGACTCGGCGTAGCAGGTCTATCACCCGCTCCTTGTGGTTGGCGAACCTGTAGTTGTCGAAGTGGTCACGGATGGTGGGGTCGCGGGGCTTCTTTTCCTTGTACTGGTCCAGCACCCACTCCAGGGCGGAGCGGCTGCCGAGGCGGTAGCGCCAGGCGGATTCGGGAATGCCGGATAGCGTGGTCTTGCCGTCCAGCGCGATAATACCCCGCTCCTTGTCGGCCCGTAGAACGGGCCGTCCGGCGAGACCGGCAGCGTCGGACCGCCTGAGTGGATACGGCTCCACCGACTCGAACCCCAGATGCAAGTCCAGCAGCGTCCGGCCCATCTTGGCCCAGAGGTCGAAATCGCGGTACAGCGGCAGCCGCGGGAATTCCTGCCGCAGGTCTACGGCGTATTCCTCGCGGTACACCGGGTCGTGCAGCACGGCATAGGTATAGGCGAATATGTCGTCGGCGGTGATGCCCTTTCCCTCGGTAAGCCGGTCGAAATCCCGGCCCCACTCCTTGCGGTAGTGTTCGTTGATTCGCTCAATAGCCCAATCCGTGATATTGCTCACCCGCTCGCCCTCCGCCGTGTAGCGGTACAGGGACAGGCAGAACGTCGCTGCGTTGTTTGTATCGCAGTATTTCTTCTCAACCAGCCTATCGGCAGCAAGAACCGCAAAATTGTTTGACCCCGGCCCATTAACACAGATAACCTTGTTCGGCTGTTTCAAGTTTGCGCCGAACATTTCATAGTGATTTCTTGTAAGCCTGTCACTCATGACAGGGTCGGCAAAATATTGCTTTACGGTGAATGGACGGTAAAGCGATTCAATGCGATTCCCGTCGTTATAAACGATTCGTTCTCCTCTCTTGAGCCGGTCACGCAAGGTGCTGCTCCACTTGATTACCAAAGGATAGGATTCATCACCTTGGTCAATCAAACTGCAATAGGTGTCGGAAAAGAAAAGCACCTTCTCCCGAAGATTGCGGACATCAAAGTCGTACACCCATTCATCGCGGTTAGTGGAAGCACCTAATGTATGGAATTGAAAAAGCGATTGCTCATCGCCAACAGACTTATCAGACTTGGCTTCCCGATTGACCAACGATAGTAATTTACCAAAATCCGTGCTGGATTTGTTTAGCCAGTTTCCTTTTCTGTCGGGTTCGATATTTTCAAACGAGATTCTCTCAAGGCTGAGATTAGTCAGTTCAACTAGCTTCTCCCGCCCTGATTGGTTGTCAGCGATGGCATGGTAGAAAATGTTACCAGCATTTCGATTTTCTGAACTCCTTACGAAAAAGCTTATGGCCACGCCAATTCTGATTCCAAAGACGTTACCAGAACGGCCACTTTTTTGAAAATTTCCTCCCAAATCAACTATGTACAAGTCGCTAAACTCTTGTGGCGCAACCTTGCGAAAGCCGTCATCCTGCAACGCTTCCAGATAGGCTCGATTGGTAACAAAAGCGACTATCCCATCGTCGGCGAGGCGGTCAGAGGCCCACCGAAGGAACCGCTTGTACATATCGTACTGCTTGGTTTTCTGGGCGGTGCTGGCCTTGACGTATGTCTCGCGAATACGACGGTCAATGTCCGGGTATTCCCGGTTGGCGTTGAAGTCGTTCCAATTCTGCTGATTGGCGTTGTATGGCGGGTTGCCGATGATGACGCTGATGGGCTTTTCGTTCTGTTCCTGGACGCGAATCCAGTTCTCTTCGGACAATGCGCCGAGGTTGAAGGCGGCCTGGCGCTGCACCGCCCCGCTGGTGGCGCCGGACTGCAACCCGTCGATATTGTCCAGGGTGTCTACGAAACAGAGGTTGGGAAACTCCCGGTAGTTGCCGGTCTTTTCGCGATAGGTGTACTCGATGTTCAGATTGGCGATGTGGTAGGGGAGGATGGCGACCTCGTTGGCGTGGATTTCGTTCAGATACTTGTATTCCAGACGGTCGGCGGGCAGGTAGTCGATGAGGGCGGTGACAAAGGTGCCGGTGCCGGTGGCCGGGTCGAGAATCTGCACGTTGTCATCGGCCAGGGTGCGGTCAAAGTGCTTTTGCAGCAGGTAATCGGCTCCGCGAATGATGAAATCCACCACCTCGTTGGGGGTGTAGACCACGCCGAGGCGGTCGGCGGCAGCCGGGTTGTACGCCTTGTAGAAGTCCTCATAGATTGCCTTGAGGAACTGCTGCTTTTCGGGGTAGTCAGCGATTTCGTCGGCGGCCCGTCCGATGGCGCCATAGTAGGATTGCAGGCGGGCCAGGGCTTGCAGGTGGGCCTCGTCGGTAAAGAAAGTCCGCTCAAGGTCGCTCAAGCGGCGGGCGACGTTGTTGGCGCTGTGGAGCCGGTATTGGGGTTCGTCGACCACGCGCTTGAAAATGTCCTGGGTGAGGATGTGTTGCAGGAGCATCTCGCGCACGTCGTCGCCGGTCACCGCCGGGCTGATGCTTAACCGGCAAACCGTCAGGAAATCGGCGGCGGCGGCGCGGTAATCGGGATTGCCAGCCTCGGCGGCTTCCACGGATTCCCGCAGGCCGCCGATTACGCCGGGCAGTTCGTCCTTAAACTGTTGCTGTGCCCGCCGGAACTCCTGGATTTCGGGCCTTTCGTAGTCGAGAAAGCGGCCGATTAGTCGATGCAGGTCGGCAGGGCGGGACATATCGGCCCGCATGGTCTCTTCGCGGTTCTGGAACAGGACGGCGGTTTGGGAGTCCTCGAACACGATGTTGTAGCGAGGGTAGCCGCCGTTAAACTTGCGCTGAATTTCCAGGTCCAGATTGTCGCGCAGGTCTTTGGCTTCCCAATGCCCTCTGGGCTGGCGCAGGGAATCCACCACCGTGCCGTCGGGAATGACGTTGTCCGGAGTTCGCAACTCCGGCACGAGCTCAAAGTTTTCACGGTGGGCGCGGCAGTAGGTCGCCAGGCAGTTCTGAAAGGCGGCGCGGATGCTCTGCTCATTGCTGGAGCCGCCGTAGTCAATCAGCCGCTGCTTGTCTTGGTAGTAGCGCTCTATGTGGGGGTAGCCGGGCATCCGTATCTTTCTCCCTGGACTTTGCAGCAAGCCCGCATCCGCGCCGCCTGGACACGCTACCCGCAGTATACCCCGTTCCCGGCAGAGGAAAAGCCCAGGCCGGTAAGACCTGGGCTCCAAAAGCATGGCGGGAAACAACCAAAGCAAAGGGCGGGCTTGTAGCGGTGGCGGAGGGAATGGGATTCGAACCCATGAACCCGTTTT
The DNA here is from genome assembly GCA_963664375.1 of Dehalococcoidia bacterium. GTDB lineage: Bacteria > Chloroflexota > Dehalococcoidia > Lucifugimonadales > UBA3495 > VXOI01. The sequence continues at coordinate 3,408,172 of OY761449.1, read as the reverse complement.
TAGCAGGTTAAGCGCTTAGCAGGCGCCCGCACTAGGCCACTATGCGATCCCTCCGCGTGCATCCATGGTAGCAAATGAACAGGCTCCCGGCAAGACGACGGCGCGGGAGCGGCAGTTCTTAAACGACAGACGCAAACGGCACGCCATAGGCCCGCCACTCGCATCCGTTGATTGTCGGGAACAATCCCTAGCGGTTGCGCCGGTTCTGCCGACGGCGGCGGCGGGCGGCCCGCTGGGCGGCCAGCCGCTCCTTCTGCGCCTTGGACCGGAAAAAACGGCGATCCTTCAGTTCGCGCAGAATCCCGGAATGCTGTACCGATGCCCGGAAACGGTTGACCAGGCTCTCCGGCGATTCGCCCTCGCGGGGCGTAACGTATGCCATGCAAAACTCCCTGTCCGCTTTAGTCGCGCCGATTATTGCCGGTAATTTACCACAGGGCCAATTAACCGGCAACGAAAACTCAAAGGCGAAGGGGCCAATTCCGGCCCCTGATCGCGTGAGGATAAGATGTCAGCAACGGATGGAGCGGGCGATGGGATTCGAACCCACGACGTCTTGCTTGGGAAGCAAGCACTCTACCACTGAGTTACGCCCGCCCGCAGCGCCGAACACAATACTTACTATAATACATCAGCCACGGGAAAGCAAAATTACGAGGCGGCGCTCCCGCTACGCCTCCAGCTCCGCCATCCGGTCGGCGTGTACCCCGGCCCAGTAATCCGCCCACTCCTCGCGGGTGGCCTGCTCCGTCTTGCCCGGCACGTAGGCCGGCGACACCAGCGGCAGCGCCCGCTCCACGTTCAGCAGCACGTATGACCGGGCTGGCAACTGCACCTTGTGTACGCCCCGGGTGCCCGTGTCGAAGGCGGTCCAGATCTCGTCGAACAGCGGCTCGCCCTTCTCGATGATGCTGACCGTCCCCTTGAACCTGTACCCCTTGCGCGAGTACACGTCCACCACGTTCAGCTCCAGCGCCGGGTTGGCGCGCAGGTTGGCCATGGTCGTCGGCGACGCCAGGTCGGCGAACACCAAGCGGTCGTCGTCCCACACCGCCGTCGTGCCCTTGGGCGACAGGTTCGGCGTCCCGTCCGGGCACACGGTGGCAATAAACCCGAACCGCTGCTGCCGCACCACCCGTTTCATGTCGTCAGTGAGTATGCTCATGCCTGTGTCCTCTCTTTCGGATTTGTTGTGTCAAACGTTGGCGTTCAGTCCAATAGGACACGCTCCCATATTGGCTGCTTGTCCAACAAGTCGCCCTGCAAACGTTCAAGAACCGGCGGCAACCCCGATGCCGGGTCAAGCGAGGCCAGCAGAAATACAGGCGCGTCGCTTTCAGCTATTAGACGATGCACCGTTGCAATCACTGCGACAAGAATTCGAGTTTGTTGTAGCTTGGACAATGTTGGAAAATTCCTGCTTTCCGCGCCTCTCAACCATAACACCGAAATCCGGCTATTGTGGATTATGTGCGAATGTTGGCTGAGTGCACCCCAGTCCAAGGTAATCCAGAGGCCCCGAGGACCTGCTTTAGCGCCAAGATGTGGGATTATCTCCCAGTCCCCGGGCGGATTGACATTCAAGTCTCTGCCCGGCCATTCGTCTCTGACTGGCGTAACGGGAACCCCGGTAGCTCGGGTCACCTCCCGGCTGATGCGGTAGCTCAAGCATTGGTCCAGCAGCAAGAAGGGTTCAGACGCCGACGTCTGCAAGCTGGTTCTCCCACTTTACGGCATTGCTGATTCTCTCTTCAGGCAGTCCATAATCCTCGGCTAATTCGGCTATGCTGTCGCCCGCTTTTGCCATCCCGACGATTACTCCCGTTGGGATGCGAGTTCCAGCCAGACATGGACTGCCAGACACGAAGCGGGGGTCAATTTTGATGTCCTCAACCGGTAGCCAGGCGCAAGCTATCCCGTCTTCACCAAATTCCAAGTCGATCTCGACGTCAAGTCGGCCTTGCCGGTAAAGATCCAGGAAATTGTATGTGTCTATCCATGCGGCTTTGATATTTCCAGTTCCTCGTATCTTGCCGGAAACCATCGGGGTGGTCTTGAATGGATTCCACATTTCTTTACTGGCGAAAGGCCAGTTGACCCCCAATTCCCTCCGTAGCCGCGGAGTGGCTGCGGTAATTTCCTTTAGTGGCATTCCTTTGGATTCAGGGTACTCGAGGTGTAGTCGGCAAATCAGCCGCAGCGAAATCATGGTAGGAAAATCTACGTACTTGATTTCCTCCCTGTTGTCCTGATAAGTGAAAGCCCATTTCAGCAGCCCGACGCCGTCGTCAATCCACTGCGTCAGTTCCGCCTCGGTGAGCGGCCCTATGCCCGCCTGCTTGTTGGACCACGAGACAAGCCGCGCCGCTTCCAACGTGTCGTATGCCATTCCCAAGCCTCTTGTCTGAACTGTGATTTATGTGATTACGGGATTTCGCTGATTGTGTGAGCTTATCCTAGTTGGATGGGTTTAGGATACCGTCCCGGCTCAGAACCACACTGCCGCGCGCTCCGCGATCATGATGGCGGTGGCGTTGGTGTTGGCCCGCACCACGTTGGGCGCCACCGACAGGTCTACCACCCGCAGGCCCTCGACGCCGCGCACCCGGCAGTACTGGTCAACCACCGCCATGGGGTCTCCGTCCGGCCCCATCCGCGCCGAGCCGCAGGTGTGGAACGTCGTGCCTATGTTCTCGTGCAGCCAGGCGTCCAGCGCCTCGTCCGTCTCCAGGTCGGATTCAGTGATGGCGGCCAGGCCGTTGATCAGGGGCCGGAACGACTCGTGCTCCGCCAGCCGGGCGCAGAGCCGGATGGCGTCCCGCAGGCGGCGCCGGTCGAATTCGTCCTCCAGGTAGCGGTAGTCGATGTTCGGCCCCGCCGTCGGATCCGTCGACGCCAGCGTAAGCTCTCCGGCGCTCTCGGCCAGCTCGAGAATCACGGTGAAATGCAGCGTCTTGCCGTTGCGGCTGCGGCTGGCCCCGGCGATGGGATCGCCGCCGCCCGTTCCGCCGTATGACGTAAGCGTGATCTGCATGTCGTTGCGCAGGTCGGAACCATCGGCCGTGTAGCGCACCCCAGTTTGTATCCTGGGCACGTCCTCGGACAGCGCCACTCCCTCCCGGGGTTCCAGGTCAACCAGCACCATGGGGTGGTCTCGCAGGTTCCGGCCCACGCCCGGCGAGTTCAGCGCCACCGGGATGCCCATCTCGCGCAGGTGCGCCGCTGGCCCAACGCCCGACAGCAACAGCAGTTGCGGCGACGCCAGCCCGCCAGCGCACAGGACGATCTCATCGCCCCCCACGGTGAACACCTCGCCGCCGCTTTCCACCTCGACGGCGACGGCCCGCGGTGAGCCTGTCGAACCGCTCTCGAACAGCACCCGCCGCGCCTGCACGCCGCCGCGCACCGTCAGGTTCAGACGGTGCCGCGCCGGGTTCAGGTACGACAGCGCCGCGCTCATGCGTATGTTGCCGGGGTTGTTCATGGGCACTGCCCCGGTGCCCGTGGTCTCCGGGTTGTTCATGTCCGGGTCGTAGGGAAACCCCTCGTCCAGCGTCGACCGGTGGAACGCCTCGTAGACCGGCAACCACTCCTGACGCGGCATCCGCCGCACCGGAATGGGGCCGTCCGTGCCGTGGAAGTCGTCCCGAACGTCCATGTCGGTTTCCAGCTTGCGGAAGAACGGCAACACGTTCACGTAGCTCCACTCGGTGTTGCCTTGTTCCGCCCAAGAGTCGTAGTCCTCGGGCAGTCCGCGCAGGAATACCTGGCCGTTCACCGACCCCGACCCGCCGATGACCTTGCCCCGCGCGATGTCCATGGGCCGCGATTGCCGTGCGCTGCCCCGGGCTGTGTACGACCAGTTGAACGGCGAGTCGATTTCCGAACCGCCGTTGTTGGAACCGAACTTTAGCTCGTCGGGCAGATGCTCGAACTCCGGGTAGTCCGGCCCCGCCTCCAGCAGCAGCACCGAGCGGCTGGGGTTCTCCGACAGCCGCGCCGCCAGCGCGCACCCCGCCGACCCGCCGCCCACGATAATCACGTCGTATTTCATCCTCTGCTCTCCAGGCCAAAGATCACGCGACTAGCCCTGCCCCTATTTTCTGCGCTCATGTTATGAGCGGACGCCGGGAATGGCAAACCCGGCGCATCCGCCGACTCGAAAATCAAAGAGGCCAACATTCCCCTGGCAATGTGTGATAATGTTCAGCAAGCCCCCTATTTGGGCGCGAGGGAGTGAATGGCAATGCAACCGAAGGCACAAGAGGCAAAAGCAAAAGAACTTGAATCATCCTTCAATGCTCTGGCCGACAAGTGGGAAGAGGAAACTGCCTATTACTCACTTATGGGGCAGATGGTTCAACACTACTCATACCAGCTGATTTTGAATATGGGCGAAGAGGCTATCCCGCTTATCCTGCGCCGGATCGAGCGGCGGGGCGGTCTCTGGTATCACGCCCTGGAAACTATCGCTGGCATCCCGACTCCTGCCGGTATTACCAAACTGAAAACCGAGGGATGGCACGCCATCGACGTGCAAGCGGTAAACGCCGCCTGGCTGCAATGGGGAAAGGAACAGGGATACAAGTGGTAGATGATGCCCAACAAGATTGAAAAGTGGTTTCCTAACCTGGCAGGTGCAGGATACGAAATTGCAAGCCAACCCTCCGCAGAATACAACTGCATCGCTTGGGCTCTCGGAATTACCTCTGAAAGATGGGACTGCGAAGGTCCTGCAAGTTACTGGCCGCCCTCGCTCCCCAGAAATAACAGGATCGACACGTTGATTCGGTTGTTCGCCGAGCAGGGTTTCTCGCTTTGCGGGGACGATTTACTGGAGCCCGGTTTCGAGAAAATCGCCATTTACGCTTTCGTAGGCCAGTTTACCCACGTCGCTCGCCAACTCGAAAGTGGCCTTTGGAGCAGCAAAATTGGCCACCTTGAGACAGTAACTCATCCAACTCCCGCCAGTCTCTCGGGCGGAATTTATGGATTCGTCCACTGCATCATGCGCCGCCCGTCTTCCGCGTGCTGAACCCTCGAGCAACGTAGGGGCGCACGGCTGTGCGCCCCTACCTACCTCATGCGCTGTTGAAAGCCCCCGGCTACCCTACCCCTGGGCCGCGGCCGCCTGCCCCAGCATCCGCATCGTGCGGTCCACCGACGCTGCCGCGTCCGGCCCGGCGCTGATGGGTGACGCCAGCACCTCGGTCGCGCCCAGGTCGAACAGGCGCTGCACGCCCTCGGCGCACTTTTCTTCGTCGCCCCAGATGACTGCGCCGTCGATCATCCCGTCGCTCCAGCCGCCCTCCGTCGCCTCCGGGTAGCCCGCGTCCACCAGCATCCGCTGGTAGAAGGGCAGCCGCGGGTTCATCACCTGCGCCCGCACTGCCGCCCGCACCTCGTCGGCGTTGTCGTGGACGCATACCGGCGCGTGGGCGATGAGCGGCGGCGTCTCCCGTCCGGCCCGCTGCGCCCCGGCCTGCAAGGCTGGCAACGCCACGTCCCGCAGGTAGTCGAACGGACAGATCCAGCTTATCGCGCCGTCCGACTCCGCGCCGCACAGCTCGAACGCCCCCGTGCGCAACGCCGACCCCATGACCTCGATGTCCAGCGGCTCCGGGATGCCGTCGTGCGCCGTGTAGTGCTCGCCGTCGAAGTCCACCCGTCCCTGTTGCAGGATGGCCTTGAGGATTTGCAGGTACTCGCGCAGGTGGCCCAGCGGCGCGTTGAACTCGATGCCCATGGCCTCGATGGTCGGGCGGTGGCTCGGCCCGACGCCCAGCCGGAAACGGCCGGGGGCCAGTGTTGCCACGATCTGCGCCTGCTGCACCATCACCAGCGGGTGCCGCGGGTAGGTCGGCACTATCGACGTGCCCAGCTTTATGCGCTCGGTCAGCCCCGCCGTCGCCGCGAACGACGTGATGCTGTCCGGGCGCGCCCCGCCGGTTGTCATCCACGCCGCGTGTATCCCCAGTTCCTCCGCCCGCAGGATCATCGCCTGTATCTCCCGGATTGTTGGCCCGCTGACCGCAACTCCAACCAGCTTGTCAGCCATGGCTGCCCTCCTCAGCTTATAAATTCCTGCCAACCGTCATTGCTATGAAAGTGGATGTTCAAATCGTAGGGGCAACCCTTGTGGTTGCCCTGGTACGCCCAACTCTCAGGTCACAATCACAGAAAAACACGCCCCAACAAGCGTGTCAAGCGTCCCAAACATTGCCGCCAATCCTAAATTCCCTCCCCCTGAGGGGGAGGGTTAGGGTGGGGGTGAACTCGTCAACTGCGTAACTCCTATCAGGATTCAGACATCGTCCTCCTCCTCATCCCCGACCTCGCCCAGGAACACGCGGGTCAGTATGTCGGAGTCGCGTATGTTGTCCGGCGTTCCCTCGTAGACCACGCGGCCCTTGTCCAGCACGTAGCCCCGGTCTGCGATGCCCAGCACGCCGCGGATGTTGTGCTCCACCACCATGATCGTGGTGCCCAGCGTGTCGCTGATCTCCGACACCTTTTCGAACACCTCTTTCACGATGATTGGCGCCAGCCCCAGCGTGGGCTCGTCCAGCAGCAGCACGTCGGGGTTGGCCATCAGCCCCCGCCCCAGCGCCAGCATCTGCTGCTGCCCGCCGGACATCTGGCTGCCCAGGTCGCGGCGCTTTTCGTACAGCACCGGGAACAGCTCCATCACCGAGTCCAGCCGACGCTGTTTTTCCGCCCGGTCGTTGAGGTGCAGACACCCCATCTCCAGGTTTTCGGTGATGCTCAGGTGCGTGAACACCCGGCGGCCCTGCGGCACAAAGGATATGCCCTCCCGCACGATCTCATGCGTGGGGGCATCCAGAGGTTTCTGCTGCCACCACACGGTGCCCTCCACCACCGTCGCAAGGCCCATAATCGCTTTCAGCACCGTCGACTTGCCTGCGCCGTTGGGCCCCATCACCGCCACCAGCTCGCCCGCCGCAATGCCCAGCGACACCTCGGTCAGCGCCGCGACCACGCCGTAGCGCACCGACACGTCGGTCAGTTCCAGCAAGCTATCATCGGGGATGTAGTGCGTGCTCTCTGTCGTATCCATATCCTGCATCCCGCAATCGTCAGGCCGAATGGCAGCTTTATCAGGAATCCCCTCCCCCTCAGGAGGAGGGTTAGGGTGGGGGTGAAAAGGTAATGCACGGAAATCGTTGAGATAGCCGCCGCAAGCCCTGTCCTCTACGCTCCCAGGTACGCCTCTATCACCTCTTGCCGGCCCAGCACCTCGTCTGCCTCGCCCTCGCCCAGCAGCCTGCCGCTGTCCAGCACGATCAGGTGGTCTGACATCTCCCGCACGATGTCCATGTTGTGCGACACGAAAATGATCTTGTAGCCGTCCTCACGCATCTGCTTTAGGATCGAGAGCACCCGCTCCAGCATCCGCGGGAACAGCCCCGCGAACGGCTCATCGAACAAGTAGGTCTGCACATCCAGCGCCATGGCCCGCCCGATCTCCAGCAGCTTGCGCTGGCCGTAGGACAGGTTCATCGCCAGCTCGCCGCGCTTGTCCCAGAGGCCCACGGTCTCCAGGATGCCCTGCGCCCTCTGCCGGTGCGCTGGACGCACCCGCTCCAGCAGCGCCGACAGCATCCCCCGCGCCGTGAGCACCACCATGATGTTGTCCCAGACCGTAATCTGCTCGAACAGCCGCACTTCCTGGAACGTCCTGGTAAGGTTGTGGTCGGGGTTTTCGTGAGCTTTCACCACGCGCATGCCCACGCCGTCGATGATCACCATCCCGCCGTCCAGCGGTAGCACGCCGCTGAGCAGGTTCACCAGCGTCGACTTGCCTGACCCGTTCGGCCCGACGATGCTGGTCATGCCCTCTTTCGGAATCGACAGGGATAGCTCGTCGACCGCGCGAACGCCCGCGAACAGCTTGGAAATTTCGACCGTTTCGATGGCCGTCTCTTCTGTCGGCAAATCTGCTTTCATACAGGATTTCACCCTCACCCCAACCCTCTCCCTCAAGGGAGAGGGAGAATTAACTGGGAGACGGTTAGATTAGGGCATTCCATTTTCGCGCTCACAGCCTGAACCTCCCCACCAGCCCCTGCGGGCGGAACAGCATCAGCAGCACCAGCATCACACCCAGCACCACCAGCCGCGACTGCCCCACGTACTCCGTTGGCAGGAACGGTATGAACCGCATGCCCTCCTCCAGCAGCACGAACGCCATCGCCCCCAGCAACGACCCCCAGATGGTCGCCAGCCCGCCCAGGATGACGATGGCCACCAGCAGCATGGACTCAAGCAGGATGAACGAATTGGGGTCTACGAATGTCGTCCAGCTCGCAAACAGCCCCCCGGCCAGCCCGGCCATCATGGCCGATATGGTCCACACCGCCAGCTTGTAGTGCGTCGCCTGATAGCCGAACACCTCGATGGCCTGCTCGTCCTCGCGGATCGCCGTCAGCACCCTGCCGAACGACGACGTCACGATGAACCAAGAGATTCCCAGCACGATCACCAGGAAACCCATCACCAGCCCAAGGAATTCCAGCTCGCCGGTCAGCGCGTTCGACCCCACCGTTGGCCGGGCGATCTCATGGATGCCGAATGCCCCCCGCGTGACGCTCCGCCAGTTGAGGAACACGTTGAACGAGATGATGGTGAAACCGAAGGACACCAGCACGAAAATGTCGTCGCGGAATCGGTTGAACACCACACCGACCACCAGCGCCACCAGCCCGGCCAGCACAACGCCCACCGGCAGCGCGGCAAAGAACGCCCAGCCGAACGTCGGGATGGCCTCGGTGCGTAACTGTTCATACGGCGCGTTGGACGTCAGGATAGCTACGGTGTAGGCACCGATGCCGAAAAACCCGATGTGCCCCACCGAGAGCAGCCCGGTGAATCCCACCACCAGGTTCAGGCTGATGGCCAATATCGCCCAGATGCCGAACACCGTGGCGATGGTGATGGCGAACCCCGGGCCCTGCCACAGCATGAACCCGATGGCCCACGACAGGATGAGCAGGTTGGCCCACAGCTCAATGTTGCTACGCGCCAGCCGCAGCGCCCCGCCGCCATCGCGGAGGCCCCGGATTTTTCCCACTATGTTGCCGCCGCCTAACCGCATACCGTCTTGGATGCTCCCTTGGAGGGTGTCCCCAAAATCCCCTCTCCCTCCGGGAGAGGGTTAGGGTGAGGGCGTCCCCCCGTCATTCCTGCCCGTCCGTCATTCCGGCGAAAGCCGGAATCCAGAATCGCTCAGTGCCCCGGAACGAATACTCTCTGGATTCCGGCTTCCGCCGGAATGACGGTGAATTTGGCGACGCGCCCTAGTGTTGCGACAACACTGAAATGATGGGCGACGGGGGCAACCACGAGGGTTGCCCCTACATCATACCCCGTAGGGGCGCCCCTTGTGGGCGCCCTCATACCATCAATCAACCGCCGTCGCGCCACCCCTAATTACAAAGATTTCGCTCTCCTACAGCATCGTGGGCAATTTCACGCCACATTCTGGGATTATCGCCTCGGAATCAATCCCCTCGGCCAGAACGACAGGAACAGTATCAGCAGCACGAAGGAGATGACGTCTTTCCATTCGCCCGCCAGGTCCCAGATGCCGAACTGCTCGATCATGCCCAGCGCGAATCCGCCGACGATGGCCCCGTAGATGTTCCCCAGCCCGCCGACCACCGATGCGATCCAGCCTTTCAGCAGCAGCAACAGCCCCATGCGCGGCTGTATCGCCGTATCGTGCCCGCTCAGTATTCCCGCCATGGCCGCGTACATCGCGCCGATGAAGAACACCGCCGCGATGATGACGGTGGTGTTGATTCCCACCACTTTGGAGACTTCCTCATCGTCGCCGATGGCCCGCACGGCCTTGCCGAAGGTCGTCATCCGCAGCAACAGCAGCAGCCCCACGAATCCGGCCACTGCTACGCCGATGGTGAACACGTTGAATCCCTTGATGTATGCTCCGCCAACCGTCCACGGCGCGCTACCGAACACGTCGGGCAGCGGCCGCGGCGCGCTCTGGAACACGATGGTCGTTGCCGCCGTGATCGCCAGCAGTATCCCCAGCGAGGCCACCAGCATTATCAGCGGCGACCGCGAGCGCTGCCGCATGTAAACGTACAACCCCCGGTACAGCGCAAGACCCACGATCCCGGCCAGCAGGCACGACACCGCCCAGCTCAGGTACAGCTTGGATCCCGGCTCGCCGGAGACCAGTACCGCACTCCACGCGCCCAGGGCGGCGGCAACCAGCAGGGCAAAGGGCAGGAAGGCCGAGGAACCGGCATTGGGCGCCACCTTCCGGTATCCCTGCCGCAGAATCAGGAACACCGCCGCCGCGACCGCGACGCCAACTGCCGGAGCGAACAGCACGTTCAGGTTGCCCGGAAACGTGAGCACGAAACCCATGTAGGCCCCGGCCCCTCCGGCCACCAGACCAATTCCGGCCAGCGGGACCACCCGCCCGAAACGCGCTCTCATGCGCGAGTAAAAGCCCGTGTGCAGCGCCCACGCCACCACGCCGGCCGTCACCACCGCAAAGCCGACGTTGACCGCGTGCTCGTTGACCTCGTAGCGCCCGCCCAGCGTCTCCGACGACCTCAGGTAGAAGACGCTGTACGCTCCGATGGCCGCCGCAGCGCCGTAATACAGGTCGAAGAACCAGACGGTGCTGTACACCAGCGTGAATCCCATGGCCAGCAGCGCATAGACCGCGCCAACGGACAGCCCGTTGAAGGCGAACTGCACCGCCTGCGTCGGCGACTCGCTGATCTTCCAGCCCAAATATGCGACTGCGGCCAGGGTTAGGACAATGGCGAGGAGCCGCGCGGGAGTGATGTTGAGGTGTGTCGTGAGGCGGTTTTCGCCGGCGGATTGGCCCAGCAAAACGTCACCCGCGGAACGAAATCAGGTCGGCTACGAAATTCCCTCCCCCTCAGGGGAAGGGTTAGGGTGGGGGTGAAATTCTACGCAGGAGCAGCCTTGCCAATTGAGGAAGGACGCCCTCACCCTGACCTTATCCCGGCAGAAAAGAGAGCTATGGAGTGTCGTCAAATGCGTTTTTCCGCCGGAATGACGGGATTTGACGACACCCACCTATAAGCTATCTCAAAAGCAACAGTAGCCCATTTGGAAGCGTTTGCATACTACCTTTTCACCCCCACCCTAACCCTCCCCCTCAAGGGGGAGGGAATTTCGGGATGGTTTCCTGCCGGAGCGACCGGCCTACGGCGTTGGCGCAGGGCCGAGCCGCTTTTTGCCCAGGTTCTTCTCGGTGCGCTCCGCTAAGGGCAGCACTTGGACGACCGCGTTGGACAGGCCCACCACGTCGCCGTTGCTGTCAAAGGTGTAGTTGTCGCCAATGGCGCCGCTGAAGGTCAGCCCGTACAGGCACTCCATGAACCCGTCGGAATCCTGGTCGTCGCCCGTCTGCCGCAGGCACTCGGCGGCGATGTAAACGTCGTCGTAGGCCGAACCCTGGAACCAGGGCAGCGGCGCGACATTGCCGAACCGGGCCTCGAAGTCGGCGAGGAAATCCTTACCTTTGGTGGTGTCCAGTTGTTCGTCGGGAACCAACGCTTTCAGCCCCGTCGCGGCGTCGCCGGCGATTTCCAAGGAGTCCGGCTGCGTCGGCACCACGTCGGAGTAAATCTGTCCGTCGAATCCCAACTCCCGCGCCTGTTTAACGATGGTGCCGCCCGAAGCCTCAAACTGAGCCACCAGCAGGATGGCGTCGGGATTGGCGTTAATCAGCTTGGTAAGCTGACTGCGGAAGTCAATGACGTCCTGTGAGTAGGCTTCCGCGGCTACTACCGTGCCGCCGAGTTCCTCGAACCGCGCTACCGTAGTCCGCCGGACGCCCTCGGCGTAGTCGGTGGTCTGGGTGATGGTCGCCAGGTTGCGCACGCCGTCAACCCACATGGTGTTGCCGATGTCATTACCCAGTTTCAGGTCGTTGATGGCCGTGCGGAAGATGTAATCGCCGGCCTGGGCGATGTCCGGGCTGGTGGCTGAGGCCGACAGCATGATAACGCCCTCTTCCTCGGCCAGCGGGGCCGCGCCCAGCATCGCGCCGCTGCAAGTGGTGCCGAGGATGATTTTCACGCCGTCCACGTCGGTCAGCTTGTTGTAGGCCGTGATGGCGTCCGCCGCCGCGCACTTGGAATCCTCGTATATTATCTTCAGCATCCGCCCGTTGATGCCGCCGGTGGCGTTGATTTCCTCTTCCGCCAGTATCATGGCCTGCTGGATGGGAATGCCATAGGACTCCGCGCCGCCGGAGAGGGCGCCCATGGCGCCAATGACAAAGGGCTCGTCCGACACCGACGGCGCGGGGCCGAGGCGCTTCTTGCCCAGGTTCTTCTCGGTGCGCTCCGCTAGAGGGAGCACTTGGACGACCGCGTTGGACAGGCCCACCACGTCGCCGTTGCTGTCAAAGGTGTAGTTGTCGCCAATAGCGCCGCTGAAGGTCAGCCCGTACAGGCATTCCATGAACCCGTCGGAATCCTGGTCGTCGCCCGTCTGCCGCAGGCACTCGGCGGCGATGTATACGTCGTCATAGGCCGAACCCTGGAACCAGGGCAGCGGCGCGACATTGCCGAACCGGGCCTCGAAGTCGGCGAGGAAATCCTTACCTTTGGTGGTGTCCAGTTGTTCGTCGGGAACCAACGCTTTCAGCCCCGTCGCGGCGTCGCCGGCGATTTCCAAGGAGTCCGGCTGCGTCGGCACCACGTCGGAGTAAATCTGTCCGTCGAATCCCAACTCCCGCGCCTGTTTAACGATGGTGCCGCCCGAAGCCTCAAACTGAGCCACCAGCAGGATGGCGTCGGGATTGGCGTTAATCAGCTTGGTAAGCTGACTGCGGAAGTCAATGACGTCCTGTGAGTAGGCTTCCGCGGCTACTACCGTGCCGCCGAGTTCCTCGAACCGCGCTACCGTAGTCCGCCGGACGCCCTCGGCGTAGTCGGTGGTCTGGGTGATGGTCGCCAGGTTGCGCACGCCGTCAACCCACATGGTGTTGCCGATGTCTATGCCCAGTTTCAGGTCGTTGATGGCCGTGCGGAAGATGTAATCGCCGGCCTGGGCGATGTCCGGGCTGGTGGCTGAGGCCGACAGCATGATAACGCCCTCTTCCTCGGCCAGCGGGGCCGCGCCCAGCATCGCGCCGCTGCAAGTGGTGCCGAGGATAATCTTCACCCCGTCCACGTCGGTCAGCTTGTTGTAGGCCGTGATGGCGTCCGCCGCCGCGCACTTGGAATCCTCGTATACTATCTCCAGCATCCGCCCGTTGATGCCCCCGGCGGCGTTGATTTCCTCCTCCGCCAGTATCATGGCCTGCTGGATGGGAATGCCGTAGGATTCCGCGCCGCCGGAAAGAGCGCCCATGGCGCCGATGACGAAGGGATTTTCCGGGGCTGCCGGAACCGGGGTGGGTATGGCGGCCCTGACAATCTGCGCGATCTGCTCTTCAGTCAGAGGATCGGGCGAATCGGCAATCGCCTGGGCTACGGCCTCGGCGACCAGACGTCGTATCTCCGGCTCCGAAAGCTGCTCCGGCGAGTCCGCCACCGCTGCGGACACCGCGCTCTCGACGATTTGCTCGACGTCGGCTTGGGTCATTCCTTCCGGGATTTCTATCCCGGCCACGGCGTCGGTGATTGACTGGCGCAGGTCCGAGGTTATGGCCGCTACGTCCACAGGCGTGGGTGTCGGGACCGGCGCCGGCGCCTCGGTCGCGTCATCGCCTCCGCAGGCCGCCGCCAGCAGCAGCAACGGAACTACCAGAATGCATGTCAGTAATATTAGTCGCCACGATGTCCCTTGCACGGTTCACCCCCAGAATCTGGCGAGATAGTCGCCAAAGCATAGAACGATAATAAACCAGCGGTGGCATTGATTCAATGCGATTATGTCACTCTGCGCCGGAATTCGTGATGATTTTCAGCTGCGAAACAAGGCAATTCCAATAAATCACCCGGATACCCCCGACACGAAAACGTCATTCCCGCTTTCCTGGGAATCCAGCATTTTCGGCGCTGCGTTTTGGGGTCAACCGTTTAGATTCCCGCTTTCGCGGGAATAACGGGACGGCTATGCAATCTTCCCAGGGGCGAAACAGACGCTATACGACGCCGCGCAATCCGCTATACTTCGGCCCAGCAAACTGAGACCGGAGCGCGCTGCACATGCCGGAACAGGAACTCAGGCCCGTAACAGACGATGAGTTTCTCCAGTGGTTGAGGGCCGAATCCCGCGCCCACAGCAACCGCCTGGACCACGAGCCGGAGGAGCTGCGTCCGCATTTCGACCTCTCGCGTTCCCTTGCCGTAATCGAGGGCAGCAACATCGTCGGCGGCTGCCAGTGCCACCAGCTCCAGATGTCCATCCCCGGCGGCGCATCGGCCGTTGGCGGCGTTTCCAACGTCGCCGTCCAACCCACCCACACCCGCCAGGGCATCATGTCCCGCATGATGCTGCGCCAGTTCAATGACATGCGCGAGTGGGGCGAGCCTTTGGCCGCGCTGTTCGCCTCCGAGAGCGCCATCTACGGCAGGTTCGGCTACGGCGTCGGCACTCAGCACGAATTCTGGAAGCTTGACCGCCACCATAACGCCTACGCCCGCAAGTACGAAACGCCGGGACGAATTCGTTTCGTCGAGCCGGACGAAATCGCCCATAAGCTCCCCGGCGTCTATGACCGCGCCACCGCTGACCGCCCCGGCGTGTTTCCCAAGCCAGCGCACAAGTGGGAAGAGGAGGCCCGAGCGCCCGAGGCTCACGACCCTCAGCCCCGCGTCAGAGGCCGGGGGCGCGGCGGCCTGTTCTACGCCGCTTACGAGCAGGACGGCAGGCTGGACGGCTACGTCTCATACCGCTCCAACCGGCCCGCCATTACCGTCAACGAGCTGATGGCCGTGACGCGGGACGCGGCCACCGCCCTGTGGCGCTTCTGCTTCGACATCGACCTGATGGGCGAGACCGAGGCAATCAAGCGCCCCCTCGACGACCCTCTGCCCTGGATGCTCGCCGACCCCCGCCGCCTGCAACGCACCGTCCGCGACGGCGTCTGGATTCGCATCGTGGACGCCGCCGCCGCCCTGGAGCAGCGCCGCTACGCCGAGCCGGGCCGGCTGGCGCTCCGGGTCAGGGACAGGCATTGCCCGTGGAACGAAAACACCTTCGCGCTGGACGGCACGCCCGACGGCGCCACCGCCCGCGCCACCGGCGAGTCGCCGGACCTCACGATTGACGCATCAGGCCTCGCCTCCGCCTACCTCGGCACCGTAACTTTCACCACCCTGGCCGCCGCCGGGCTAGCCGACGAGCACACCCCCGGCGCCCTGCGCCGCGCCGCCCGCATGTTCGCCGTCCCCCTCCAACCCTGGACCCCGTTCAGTTTCTAGGGCCGCAAGTCCGAACCGCAACAAATCCCCTCTCCCTCCGGGAGAGGGTTAGGGTGAGGGCGTCCCCTTAACTACCTCGGAAACGAGAAATGCCGCCATAGCTTGTACGTTGCCAGCAATTGCCCGACACCACTCCGTCATTCCTGCGGAAGCAGGAATCCAGTGAACATAATCGTCACATTCGTCTCTCGTCTCTGATTTCGCCGAATTACGCTTCTGGATTCCTGCCGTCATTCCTGCGGAGGCAGGAACACAGGAATGACGGATTCGCAATTTCAAGTGCGTAACTTCTATCAGGATAGGACTTACGCAGTCGGATACGGCGTCCGATGCGAGGATTTCACCCCCACCCTAACCCTCCCCCTCAAGGGAGAGGGGATTTTAAGAAAGTTCCTTACCCCCGCCCCGGCTCCCACTCCACTATGCAGGGCCGGATGGGCTGCGATCCCCTGATCCGCCAGGTGCCGTCCGCATCCTCCAGCCAGTCCTCGAGCGCCCGCTCCAGGCGGGCCTCCTCAGCCGTGTCTGGCCTGACGTACAGCCGCTGCGTCAACGACACCCGCGCGTCCTCGAAACTCTCGAACGTCTGCACCGGCCGCGGCTCCAGCTCGGCTACCTGCACCCGGATGCCCAGCTCCTCCAGCACGGGCAGGAACTCCGGCAGCGATGGCAGGCGCAGGCGCTCCTCGCCGTGAACTTGCTGCCACAGCCCGCCCACGGCAGTTTGCGGCGGCGACTGGAACACCACGGCCAGCACCAGCCGCCGGGCGTGGCGCTCCTTTTTCCGCACGAACGGCTCGATTTCCTGGATGACGTAGACCACGTGGCTGCTCAGCACCACGTCGGCGGTCTCCACTGCGGCGTCCTCCCAGCTTGCCTGGGTCACCGACACGTTCCCGATGCCGGACTCCTCGGCGGTCTCCCGCAGCACGTCGCACATGCTGGGCGATGGCTCGACGGCATAGACCCGGCTACAGGTCAGCGCCAGCGGCAGCGCCAGCCGTCCGCCGCCAGCGCCAACGTCAATCAGCGTCTCGCCCGGCAATACCCGCGCCCGCAGCTCGTCCAGCATCTCGTCGCCGGTGCGGTGCGGGTCGTCCTTGAAATTCCTGGCAAGCTGCGTCCAGTGATCCGTGGGCCGCGGCCCGCGAATCCGGTCCGTCTGCGCATGCTCACGGAGAATCATCTGCCGCCAGTGGTCAACAGCGCTCATATCAACCCCTTGAATTAAGAAACCATCTCAAAAGATCCCCTCTCCCGGAGGGAGAGGGTTAGGGTGAGGGCGTACCCAAATTTACCCAGACAAATTCCCTCCCCCTCAGGGGGAGGGTTAGGGTGGGGGTGAACTCCCCGGCCTAACGATACCTGTTGCCCGCCGACCGCCACCGCAACCGCGCCCCGACGTTCTCAAACCCCGCCCGCCGGTAGAACTCGATCTGCCGGTCTCCGTGCCGCGGCGTACCCAGCTCCACCACCTCGCAGCCGTTGGCCGCGGCGTGCTCCAAGGCGAACTCGATGACCGCCCGGCCCACGCCGGAGCTGCGCGACTCCGGTTCCACGAACATCTCTTGCAGGATGCAGTACCGCCCCGCCGTCCGCAGGGCCGTGGCATACGACGCCGTGCATGCGGCGACGGCCCGGCCATCCGCCTCAGCGATGACGGCAAACCCCGCGCCATCCGAGACCAGGGAGTTGTAAACGCCGTGCAGTTCCTCCGCCGGGGCCGGACTGCCGCCCAGTTCGATCAGCAGCCCCCGCGCCAGCCGCAGCACCTCGTCGCGGTCGTCAACCGTGGCCAGTCTTACGTTCAACACTGCGATGCTCCCCGAAACTCCCGGCGTGGCGGCGAACCGTCCCCATTATATCCCTTAACGAGCGATGACCGTCCGGACGGATGGCAGATATGACATACTGTCAGCATGGCCGCAATTGCTGTCTTGATGCTCCTGCTGACCGCCCTCATCGCGGGGTGCTCCACCGCCCAGCCAACTCAGGCCCCGGCGGTGGCATCCCCGAGCGCGCCGGATGCGCCCCGGCTGGAATCGCTGAGCCTGCTCTACATGGTGCCTTGGGGCGAGCAATTGCCTGTCCAGGGCATGACCGCGCCCACCAACATGGTCCAGGCCGAAAACGGCGACATATTCGCCACCGATCAGGCTGGCCGCATGCTGTGGTTTGAAAAGACCGCCCTGGATGGCAGCGATGCCGTTTCCGTCCTGGAGTTCCTCGATATTCGCGACCGCGTAAGCAATCGGGGATCAGAGGAAGGACTGCTTGGGCTGGCCCTCGACCCCCGTGAGGACGGCCAGTTCTACGTCTACTATTCCGCAGCCAACCCGCGCCGCTCCGTCGTTTCCCGTTTCAGCTACGGTTTGGAGGGGACGCCAGCCGAGGGCAAACCTGCCGATCCCGACAGCGAGCTGGTCATCCTCGAGGTCGAACAGCCTTACCCCAACCACAACGGAGGGCAGATCGCCTTTGGCCCCGACGGATACCTGTACATCGGCCTCGGCGACGGCGGCTCCGCTGGCGATCCCCTGGGCAGCGGACAGGACACCTCGACGCTCCTCGGCTCCATCCTGCGGATCGACGTATCCAACGCAACGCTCGCGCAGCCCTACGCCATCCCGCCGGACAACCCCTTTGCCGACGGCGGCGGCCGCCCCGAAATCTGGGCTTACGGCCTGCGCAACCCCTGGCGCTTTTCCTTTGACCGCGAGACCGGCGAGCTGTGGGCTGGCGACGTTGGCCAGAACGAATGGGAGGAGATTGACGTCATCCGGCGCGGCGGGAACTACGGCTGGAACATCCTCGAGGGCGACCACTGCTACCGTCCACGCGACAACTGCGGCCGGGAGGGGGCAATCCCGCCCGTCTGGGAATACTCCCTCGACGGCGCGCCCTGCTCCGTCATCGGCGGCTACGTCTACCGCGGCGACGCCATCCCCTGGCTGCGCGGCGCATACGTCTACGGCGACTTCTGCTCCGGCAAAGTCTACGGCCTCCGCTACCAGGACGGCCAGGTTACCGAACACAAGGAACTAGCCGACACGGGTATGCGCATCATGTCATTCGCCGAAGACACCGCTGGCGAGCTGTACCTCCTGTCGCAAAGCAACGGCATCCACCGCCTCGCGGCGGGACGGTAATTTCGTATACCATACTAACTGATGTTCAATCAGAGAGGGATGCTTCTTGATAGCAAAAGCCAAATTATGTCCCCTGTATATGGGACAGTGTGAATTCAGGTCTGAGCTACCTGAATCCCCTACTAGCCCTCTGAAAGGAGGACTGAAAATACAAGCCCGTTTCGCGCAACAGTTTCGACCCACGGCCTGCTTGCATATTCAAGCGTGGCATTAACGCTTCAATAAACGTCGCCTCCAAGACGTCAATCACCGCGGCCAAGTCACCATTTCCTGGAGACTCCAACAGGTTTCCGCTCTCGTCTACCGGTTTGAATCCGAACCATGAGAAAGTGTCCCAACGATCACTTTTTCTCTTATCATGGTCCGTGTGGTGATTTCTGAGTCGGCCGTACAGTCCCGCTTCTCCTCTTCGTGTGTTCGCGTGAATGTCTGCCCGACATAGACGATTTCGCTCCAGCAGTGGAGCAAGTATATGCCGTCCTGATCTGCGAAGTTTACCGGGGTGGCGTTCTCTTCCTGCTGCCCCCACAATTTCCCTGCCACAGGGTTCCAATCTACAACGTTGCGGCCCCAGTACAACCCGTAAGCTTTGACCGTTAGTCTGCCAGGGGCGGCTGCTGCCTCTTCAGCGGCCTCCTCTTGTTCTGATCGTTCAGCGGTTTCTGGGAGTGCGTACTTCCCACGCCCCATACGGACAACTTTACACTCTGCGATTAAAATTCCTAAGTTCCGGTTCACCGTGGTCGCCGGGGTTGCCCCAGACAGTGGTCGCAATCCCTGTTCACCGATTTGCCGGGTGATTTCATGGTAGTCCAGTGGTTCAATAGCTTGGCTCAGGACTTTCAGAATGGCATCCTGCCAACTCATCTGTCTGTTGTCATTATTACTCCGGTCGTTCATTGATTTTGGATTATTCAAATGCACGTCGATTCGGGTTGATAGTAAGGTGAAAAAGATGGTAGTCATTGCCAATTGGCCGTCCTCTTGGAAACAAAGCCACTTCGCAGAATTACATAAAGCAGTTTGTCAATAAACTGCCTCTTAAGTTTGTAGAGGCGCACACCCGATGCGCTCCCAGTGTTCCGAATTAACTACTGCGAGAATATCACAACCGTCACGCTTTTGAACTGTTCATGCATCCGGGTCGAACTGGAAAAACACGATGCCGGAATCGCTTTCAGGAGCTTCTTCACTGATTCCGATGACTGCCGGTATCGTCGTAACCCCTGTGGCTTTTTCCAGCAGCGCGGCCCTCCGGCGTGCCCTGTCCCGGTCTTTTTCCTGCACCGTTATCGAGATTTCGGCCAGCACGTAGACAGGTGTCCCCTCCTGGCTGGTGGCGCTTACGATCACATCGGCCCTGACTATATCGTCGGCTTCGTCCCATGTGATGTCTCCCCTTTCAGCGGCTTGGTCTGCTTCCGGCAGAGGAAGGGCCATGTTGTTGGCCCAGCCCATCGCCACAACTGTCGGGTTTGTGAGGCCCAGGATTCTCCTAGCCATCCGGGGCGCGAATGTGGTTGCTTTGCCTTCGTAATTTATGCCTAGCAAACGGCTTACATCGCCTCCCATTCGTCCTACGGTGGTTCTCAGTTCCTGTTGCCCTGCTCTTAGATCTGCGACGTCTGTCCTGAGTTGATCTTGACCGGTGCGAAGTTCGCCCACCTCGGCCTTGAGTTCCTGCTGTCCTGCCCTGAGTTCGCCTACTTCGGCCTTAAGTTCCTGCTGTCCTGCCCTGAGTTCGCCTACTTCGGCCTTGAGTTCCTGCTGTCCCGCCCTGAGTTCTTCTTGCCCAGCCCTAAGTTCGCCTACTTCGGCCTTGAGTTCCTGCTGTCCTGCCCTGAGTTCTTCTTGCCCAGCCCTAAGTTCGCCTACTTCGGCCTTGAGTTCCTCATGATCCGCCCTGAGCCACTTGAATTCGATTACAAGTGCTTCCACCGCGTCCGTGAGCGCCTTTACCTGCGCTGGGAGCGCGAGGATGTCCTCGGTCAAGATGTGTCGCCTGAGCGCATCCCTGAGGGCCGGGTCCCGCTCCAAGGCGTCCAGTATGTCCTGAAAGCTGTTTATCGGGGTGGTCATATTTTCTCCCTGGTTCCCATTTTACACCGTTTTTCCCACCCTCACTTGTGAATGTGCATCAATATTCTCCGGCAGATGCAAAGGACTGATCCGGCTCCCGGTTGCTCTGGTATTCCAGCGACGTCGGGAACAAAAAGGGGCGCACACCAGCACGCCCCTGCCCGGTGCGTCCGTTCGTGGTTCGACAAGCTCACCATGAACGGACTCTCCCTTAACGGCCAGCGTCTAAATTCAGGAAAGATGCTTGCCGTAGAACTCCAGCACCCGGTGCCACATGTCCTGGGCCGGGGCGGCGCGGTAGCTGGGGCGGTAGTCCGCAAAGAACGCATGCCCCGCGTTGTCGTACATCACCCACTCGTAGGTCTTGCCGTGCCTGTCCAGCTCCGCCTTCAGCCGCTCCGCCTGCTCCGCCGTCGGGTTCTGGTCCTCGATGCCGAACAGCGCCAGCAGCGGGCACGACAGGCCAGCCACCATGTCGATGGGGTTCACCGGGCGCAGGTCGGTGATTTCCTGGTCGGCGATGTGTCCGCCCGCCGAGTCCACCGCCGCGTCGATGTTGCTGCTGTGGCAGGCCATCATCAGCGTGTACCGCCCGCCCGAGCAGAACCCGATGATGCCCACCTTGCCGTTGCTGTGCGCCTGCGACTTGAGGAACAGCGCCGCGCCCTCCAGGTCGTCCATGGCCCGCGAGTCGGGGCTGGCGAACAGCGTGGCCAGCACGTTCTCAGGCTCCGGCGTGCCCTCCCGGGTGTACAAGTCCGGCGCGATGGCCAGGAACCCGCGGCCCGCGAACCGCACCGCGATGTCCTTGTGGTGGTCCATCAGTCCCATCCCCTCCATGGTCACGATCACGGAGGGATAGTTGCCCGGCTCCGCCGGACGGCTGTACAGCGCGTCGATCATCGTCCCGTCGCGGCTGGCATACTGGATCATTCCCGTCTCAAGCTGCTGACCTGCCAGTACCATAGTTCCACCTCCGGCGTTTTCATTGGCTAGTCGGTGAGAGGCTGAAGAATGTTCAGCATCAACTCCACGTCGTCCAGGTCTGCCCTGATTTCGTCGGAATCCAGAAAAATCTTCCGTTGATAATAGTTTTTGTGCAGGGCTTCTGCGGAGTATCCCAGGTTCCGAAGCCGCTGGTCTCTTGACCATTGGCGCGCATTCCGTACCGCACTCCGGAACTGGTCGTGCGTTTCGTATTCCCATCCGCGCGTCTGGGCAACGGCTTTCATCATGTGAGCCGCTGCGCCCCATCCCTTTTCCGAGGCCTGGTGCAGGTCACCCTCAGCCAGGTATTGCCTGCTCTTGGCAAGGAATTCCCAAGCCTGGCTACGAAAGGCATTAGCCCCTTCGGTGGTCATCCGGCTTCCTTGGCAGCGAAGAACATTTTCATCCTCCGGCAAACATGGGCGGTATTATGAACGCTGCTCAGACTCGCCTTCCAGAATGCGGGCGATTTCCTCCTGCGTAATAGGCACCCCGCGCTCCGTCAACGCCTCAACAGCCTGCCCTATGCGCTCGCGTTCTGCCGACCGAGCTTCTTGAGCGACCGCGACCCGCTCGGCCTCCCGGGCTGCGCGTTCGGCCGCCCTGCGTCTCCTTTCGCTTCGCTCATGCGCTGCTTTTGCGGCGAAAAACACTCTCACACCTCCAAAGATAAAGGATGCCGTGGGGAACAGCAGCAGGGTGGCTACTACCACCAGCCCCGCGCTCTTATCGGACATCTCCTTGAGGAATCCAATGAGCCAGACGCCATTGCAGGAATGGCAGTTGTGAATCAGCACCGCCAGCAGCATACTGGCGCTGACGGAGACCGAGCCGTCAATGAATCCCCACGTGGGGCCTTGGCGCTCGCCCGGCCCAAGTTCCTCTTCCATTTCCGTCATTCTACCATCCGATCAGCCGCCGGAAACCTGCACGGGGGGATTGAACCCCCAATCCTGTCCATTCCGCTATCACAAGAATCACAGCAGGAGTTACGCATTTGGATACGGTGTCTGATGCAATGGATTTCACCCCCACCTAACCCTCCCCCTAAAAGGGGGAGGGAATTCTTGCCCAACTGCGTAAGTCCTATCACCCCTAGCGCCTGCTCTCCACCCGCACCGTCACGATGTCCACCCCGTGGTACTTCTGGTGGCTCACCGACGAGGCGTAGTACAGCAGCAGCCGGAACGACACCTCCCGCTCGTCCGGCACCGGCGGCAGATCGCTCAGGTTCGCCAGGTGGTCCTCCACGTTCTCGCCCTCCAGCGACGTCACGAACTCCAGCTCCGCCGCGTGGTCCTCGTGGCGCGCCGACAGCGTGAGCCGCAGCGGCGTCTCCGCGTCGCTGTGCTCCTGCATCAGCACCGCCAGCGTTTCCTCCCCCGCCGACGCCAGCCGCTCCGTCGACGCCTCGTTCCACCCGGCCCGCCGAGCGAACTGACGCAGGAACCCGTCGACCTCGCCCAGCGACTCATTCACCAGCGGCACCCGCAGCCGCCGTTGCCTGCTCCCGGCCAGGTTCATGAACAGCGTCAGCAGCACCGCCGTGATCGCCCCCGCCGTCATGCCGTTGCCCAGCAGCACCGCGAGGAACCCGCTCCCCAACTGGTCGGCGAAAATCCAACCGTTCTGGAAGCCCACGCCCACCCAGAACGTCAGCCCGCAGATGGTCGCCTTGCGGTGGTCCATCCCGTCGCCGATGACGATGCGCATGCCCTGCACGAACAGGATGCCCAGGAACACCGTCGCGTGGGCCGCGATAACCGGCCCGGGGATGGCGATGAGCAGCGCCGCCACCTTGGGGAAGAACGCCAGCACCATCAGCGTCACGCCGATGACCACGCCGACCCGCCGCGCCGCCACGCCCGTCACCTCGGTGATGGAGATGCTGCTGGAGTAGGTCGTGTTGGGCAGTGTCCCGGCGATGCCCGACAGCAGGTTGCCCAGTCCGTCGGCGTTCAGGCTGCCCTGCACCACGCGGAAGTCCGTCGCCTGCGGCCTGCGCCGCGACACCTGCTGAATCGCCACGCCGTCGCCCACCGTCTCGATGGCCCCCACGATGGTCACCGCCACGAAGGCTGGCAGCAGCGCCCAGAACTCCACGCCCGGCGTAACGTCCAGCCCCGGCCACGACGCCCCCGGCAGTCCGATCCACGGCGCGTCAAGCACTGGCTGGATGTCGTAGATGCCGAAAGGCACGCACAGCACGCACCCCACGATGATGGCGCCTATCGGGGCCCACAGCCGCAGCGCCGGCGACCCTTTCAGTATCACCAGGGCCAGCGCCGCCAGCGTCACCACCGCCACCAGCGGCGCGGCGTACCCGGGCGTGTCCTCCGGCACGGCATCCAGCATCGGGAAAATGGCTGGCATCACCGTCGCCGTGATGAGCATGATGACCGTGCCCGCCACCACTGGCGTGAATATCCGCCGCAGCAGCGACAGCTTGGCCGCCAGCAGGAACTGGAACAGCGACGACACCACCACCAGGCTGGCCATGGTCGCTGGGCCGGCCGCTTGGAGCGCCGCGATGCACACGGCGAAGAACGCTCCCGACGTTCCCATGATGAGGATGTGCCCCGACCCGATGCGCCCGAACCGCACCGCCTGCACCAGAGTGGTGAACCCGCTGACCAGCAGCACGGCGAACGCCGCCCACGCCAGGTAGCTGTCCGACCCGCCGCCGGCCCGCACCACGATGACCACGCCGATGACGATGGCTGGCAGTGTGATGACCGCCGCCTGCGCGCCCAGCCCGACGTATATCGGACGCGGCGGCACGTCCTCCGGCTCGTACCTTACGTTGTGATTGACATCAGCCGCTGCCACGGCTCACCCCCGCAAAAGAAAAACTCCCGGGCAGCAGCCCGGGAGCAGGGATCGCAGCCATTCAGTTCCCAAGCCGCCACCGCCGCCATTCTACTACGCCCGGCGAAGGTGCGGCGCCGCCGGATTTTCGTCACTAACCGCTCTTTGTTTAAGTCCAATTGCGCCCGCCACATGGTAAGGTTGTAATACAAATGGCAATTGGGGAGTTGCAAGCAATCCCCTCCCCCTGAGGGGGAGGGTTAGTAGAGTGAAATCTTTGTAATGAGGGTAGCCCCGATGGCGGTTGCTTGACGGGATAAGGGCGCCCACAAGGGGCGCCCTACAGGAGGATGATGTAGGGGCAACCCTTGTGGTTGCCCCCGTCGCCCATCATTTCAATGCTGTCGCAGCACTCGGTGGGGGTGAAATCCCGCTAATCCTGATTCAGACAAAGACCCTGTGCGTCCACCAAGCAAGGAGGAATCGCCAATGCCAAGCCCTATGATTGCCGGACGTTTGGCGGTGTTGCTCGCCGCCGCGTCGCTACTGATACTGCTCCTGGCCGCCTGCGGCTCCGACCCGGAGCCAACCGCGACGCTCGCAACCGCTCCCAGCCCCACTGCGACCACTGCCCCGGCAACCATGCCCGAACCTACGGCCACCCCGGTCCCGCCGCCCACGCAGGCGCCAGAGCCGACGGCCACCCCCATCCCACCAACGCCGACTCAGGCGCCGGAACCCACGGCCACACCCGCGCCGACCCCCACGCAGGCGCCCGAACCGACGGACGAGCCCGCGCCGCCCCCAGCCATGGCGACGCTGGAGAATTTCGTCATCACCGCGGCCACCACCGGCGGCGACATGCTGGCCCTCATCTCCGAGCAGGAAGCCGCCTGCATCAAGGGGTCAGTCGGCGACGCCTTCTATCAGATTTTGCAGAGCACTCCCTTCGCGATGTTGGCTGGCGGCGGAGACATCTCCCAGGCGGCGCCCCTGTTCAACTGCCTCGCCGAAGAAAACGTCATCTATCTTTCCGTTGCCTTTCTCGATCTCCAGGCCGGCGGATGGGACGACGAAAGCCGCAGTTGCATCACCGACATCGCCCTGACGCACCCCCACGCCGTCTACGTCCGGCTTGGCCTGGACCTGGGCGGCGGCACCGTCGATCCCGAACTGACCATGGAATACAACATCGCCATCCACGAATGCCTGTCCGACCAGGACAAGAAGGATTATACCCTCGGTGTCTGGCTGGGCCTCGACAGCGGCTCCGAGGCCACCGGCGCAGACATTTTTGCCCTGCTGTCCGAGGACGAGGTGGCCTGCGCCGAGGATTTACTCCAGGCCGAGCAGCTCGCTGCCATGGCCGTCGCAACCCCCTTGCAGGCCATCACCATCGGCAGCCCCGCCTCCGGCTGCATCAGTCACGAGACCAACGTCGCCATCTTCGTTTTCAGCATCGACTGGGGACTGGGCGGCATCACCGACGACACCCGCCAGTGCCTCAACGGGTTCGCTCAGGCCAACCCGTCCTACGTCGAACTCTTTACCGCTGGTCTGGAGGGCATCTACGCCATGCCAGCCGACGAATTCGTGAGTCTCACCGAAGTCGGCAACGACCAGTACGACTGCATGACCGAGGAGGAAGTGATGCGGGTGCAGCACACCGTAACCGCCGCCCTCTCCGCGCCCCAAGGCCAGTAGCCGCCTCGAAAAACCAAAGGGGCAGCCCGCCCGGCAGCCCGCCAAACATCCCCTCTGCGTAGAATCCCCTCTCCCGGAGGGAGAGGGTGAGGGTGAGGGTGAGGGCATCCCCTCCTTCGCGCTCGTCATTCCCGCTTTCGCGGGAATCCAGTCCTCTCGGCCACTCCGCGCACTCTGCGTTGAAAAACCTTGAGCATCCGCCCCGCCTGCTATACCATCCCCGCACCAACCAGCAGCCGACAGGAGCCGATATGCCCGACGTCAAGCCCATCCCCGACGGCTACACCGCCGTCACGCCTTACCTGATCGTCGAGAACGCCGCCGGGTTTATCGACTTTCTGGTCAACGCCTTCGGGGCCGTCGAGCGGTTCCGCGTCCCCATGCCCCAGGGCGGCATCGGCCACGCCGAGGTCGAGATAGGCGGCGCGGCCCTGATGCTATCCGACGCTCTGCCGCCCGATTGGCCGCCCACCAGCACCCTGATCCACCTCTACGTCGCCGACTGTGACGCAGTCTACGCCCAGGCCCTAGCCGCCGGCGCCGCCTCCGTTGCCGAGCCCGCCGACCAGTTCTACGGCGACCGCCTAGCCCGCATCACCGACCCCAACGGCAACCACTGGTCCATCTCCACCCACATCGAAGACGTAACGCCGGAGGAGCTGGAGGCGCGCCTGGCGGCGCTGGAGGCGGGGTAGGGTCTCAACAAAGCCCTCACGTAGAGAGCCTTGATTTTCAGACGGTTGAAAGTCAGCGACCGCCTCTGTGTACGCCATTACCTCGGTAGCCGGTTATTATATGGTTTAGTTGGCACTTGACGAGGGACCGCAAACTCCTTATCATCCATCTGCTTAACGAACAGACGTGAATCTGCTTAACATCCAATGTCCATTCTGTTAAAGTGAGGATAGTGCTGTGAATCGAATAACGGGCTTTTCATCCGCTACGGGGCATCAATCAACAATGGATTTTAAGAAAGTTGGAAATGCAGTTCCTATAGTCACAACGGCATATTATGACGAATTTGCTGCGTATCGCAATTCTGTCGCCTCAGTGACTCCCCTTCTCTTTCTGGGTGATTCGAAAGATGTGTTAAAAGACATTCCGGAAAATTCGATTGATTGTGTCATGACTTCGCCACCATACTGGGGCAAGAGGGAATATGAAAACGGGGGAATCGGACTGGAGTCTGATGTTGAGGAATACATAACCAACCTTAACATAATTTTTGCTCAAGTAAAGAGAATTCTTAAAGATACAGGATCCTTCTGGTTGAACATTGGAGATACCTACAACGATAAGGGACTAATGGGGGTTCCTTGGCGCGTGGCAATCACGCTCACCGATCATGGTGGATGGGTGTTGCGGAACAGTGTAGTCTGGAACAAAATGAAAAGCGGTATGGATAATTCCTCTGACCGCTTGGGGAACATACATGAGAACGTGTTTCATTTTGTTAAACATCCTAGGGGTTACTACTATGATGCAGATGCAATTAGGTCGTTGCCTCGCCAAGCTCGTGTAGAAAATGGTTCCGTGATCTCTTCAACAGGAGTATCTGGTGTCCGGTACCGAACACAAATTGAGACTTCAACAGATCTTTCGGATACTGAAAAAGCTGCTGCTGTGAATGCGTTGGACAACGCCATCGCAGATATGGCTAACGGGATACTATCGGATTTCAGGATGATAATTCGAGGCACTCAGAGAACTACTCATTCCGAAAGTGAGCGAATATCAGGTCGAGCTAAAGAAGTTAGAGAGAAAGGGTTTTACATAATTCGCTGCCATCCGAAAGGAAGCAAACCTACTGATGTTTGGAACATAGTACCAGAAGATAGTCAGAACCGGAAACTACACTTCGCTCCGTATCCTCCTGAATTATGCCGCATTCCAATATTGGCCACTTGTCCCGAAGACGGAATCGTTCTAGACCCATTCTGCGGCACAGGCACTACTTTGTTGGTTGCACAAAGATTTTTCCGAAAGTCTGTAGGTATTGACTGTTCAAAGCTATACCTAGAGTTTGCAAATTCTCGATGCGGAGGAATGCGATGAATGCTGTAGTCGAAATCTTTGGTAATCCAATTGGGCACAGCGACAAGAATTGGAATGATATAGTCCAAGAGCAGTCTTGTCCTTACATCGGAGCCCGATGCTTCAAGGTTCGAAAGTCCGAACCGAACGTATCGATGGGCACCTGTGCGGTCGACTACAGTAAAGCGAGTGACCTTTTGGTGATTTGCCCAGCTCGCTTGCTTGAACGCAAGCAAATATTTGTAGACTGCCTTCACTTGTTGGCAAACCATCAACCTGGTAACGAACTGCACCTGGTTCCGGAATTTAGTCTCCCTGGCGGAAGCGTCGATTACTTCATTGTGTCGGTGCGTCGAGGAAAAGCCGTCGATTTCGTGGGGGTAGAATTACAGACATTGGACACCACTGGAGATTGGTGGCCATTGAGACAACGGGAATTAAGTGTCCTTGGGGTGCCAGTTCAATTGGACCCGCAAGATTTACAGAAACAGCGTGGCATTAATTGGAAAATGACGGCAAAGACTATCTTGGTGCAGATGCACCACAAGATAAAGACTTTCGAATCTGTGAACCGAAAACTCGTACTTGTCATTCAGGACAGATTACTTGACTATATGAAGCGGGAGTTTGCTTTCGACCATGTAAGCGATCCTCACGTTTCGGGAGATTCCATGCAATTCCATGCTTACCAAGCAGACCGATCCGAAGTAGGATTTGAATTGAACCTCAGTAGGCAGCTTAGTACGGACGCCGCGGGCGTTGCTGCCTGTCTGGGTCTCCAAGCTGAGGCAAACATAGCACTTACAGACCTCTTGAAGAGTCTTGAGGATCGAATAACTGCCGAAACTAGGTTTGTCCCAGTTCAACCGCATAGGAGCTAATGTTAAGCGGTGCCCGGGAACGGCCCTTGCACAATCTGATCTGGACGGACGGCATGAGCACATCGCGTAACGTTTTGGGATTGTTGTGATACCCAGGAAGTGGGCCCGGCTGGGATCGAACCAACGACCAGCCGGTTATGAGCCGGCTGCTCTACCACTGAGCTACGGGCCCTCGTATCCAGCTTATGCCCGCTCTTTCGCGGTGTCAAGGATTCGGGCGCCGGGCCGCCCGCGCCTAGCGCAGCTTGACGGCGGTGCCGTAGGCCAGGATTTCCGACATGCCCTGGCTGATGGCGCTGGTGGTGTAGCGCACGTTGACCACGGCGTCGGCGTTCAGGGCCTCGGCCTCGGTGACCATCAGCCGCGTCGCCTCGGCGCGGGCCTCCGACAGCATCTCGGAGTAGACTCCCACCCTGCCGCCGACCACGTTGCGCAGCCCGGCCTGGATGTCGCGGCCGATGTTCCGCGCCTGCACGATGTTGCCGTTCACCAGGCCCAGAATCTCCGCGACCTCGCGGCCAGGCACGCTCTCGGTGTTGCTGACTATCATTGCTATGCTCCTACTATCCCCTCCCCCTCAGGGGGAGGGCTAGGGTGGGGGTGAAATCGCAAAGAACTACAATCGAAACAGGCCCACGCCCCTACTCCGCCAGCCCCAGCCGCTGGCGGTAGTCCGGGTCGTAGGCCGCGATGACGCCTCGCTCCAGCGCCTCCGGCTGCGGCGTAACCGGCGACGGCTCCCCGGTGGTCGGCACCGTGGCGATGACCACGTCCTCCACCAGTTGCCCGTATTCCGCGTCGGAGACGCCCAGCAGCTCCTTGAGCGCTGGCCCGTTGTGCTGCCCGAAGGCTGGCGACGGGCCCTGGATGTGCAGCGGGCTCTTGGAGAACTTGTACGGGCGGCTCAGGAACATCCGCTGGCCCAGCTTGCGCTCCGGCGGGTACTGCACCCGCTCCAGGAAGTTGCGGCTCTTGAAGTGCGGGTCGTAGTGGATGTCCCGGCCCGTCAGCACCGGCCCCGACGGGATGCCCACCGCTTGCAGCGCGTGCATGGTGTCGTACCGGTCGCGCCCCGACGTCCACGCCGCGATGATTTCGTCCAGCGCGTCGTGGTTCTCGCGGCG
Source organism: Dehalococcoidia bacterium (assembly GCA_963664375.1). Classification (GTDB taxonomy): domain Bacteria; phylum Chloroflexota; class Dehalococcoidia; order Lucifugimonadales; family UBA3495; genus VXOI01. The sequence goes on along the minus strand of OY761449.1, from coordinate 3,377,999 downwards.
GCCCAGCAGCGAGGCGAAGCGCGGGTCAGAGGCCAGCTCCGGCTGCCCCATCACCTGGCACAGCGACCGCCACTGCGAGTCGTCGCCCACCGACAGCGTAATCCACTGGTCGTCGCCCGCCGCCGGGTAGCAGCCCTGCGGCGCGCGCCATGGGTGCCGGTTGCCGATGCGCCCGCCCTCGCGCCCGTTGGCCGTGGCGTCGAGAATGTACTCCGACAGGAACATCACGCCCGCCTGGTACATGCCCATGTCCACCCACTGGCCCAGCCCGGTGCGGGCGCGGTAGCGCAGCGCCGCCCCGATGGCGAACAGCGCCGTCCAGGTCGACAGGAAGTCTACGAACGATGCCCCGGCCTTGGCTGGCCCCTCGCCGGGGTAGCCGGTAATCCAGCAGTGGCCGTGGGTCGCCTCCTGCGTGGTGGCCTGCGCCGGGTAGCCGGAGTACGGCCCGCCGCCGTGCCCGTAGCCCGTGTTTGACACCAGCACCACGTCGGGACGCAGCTTGCGCAGGTTGGGGTAGTCCAGCCCCCAGCTCCGCATCACCCGCGGCGTGAAATTCTCCATCACCACGTCGGAGACCGTCACCAGTTCCTTGAACAGCTCGCGGCCCCGCTCGTCGGTCATGTCCAGCGTGATGGACTGCTTGCCCCGGTGGATCAGGTTGTAGGTCGAGGGACGGTTCCACCAGTCCTCGCCCATGTCGTTCTCGGCGAACACCCCGGAGTACCCGCCAGTGCGCGTGACATCAGGACGCCCCGGCCCCTCGACCTTGATGACCTCCGCGCCCATGTCCGCCAGCAGCCCGCCCGCATACGGCAGCGCGAACACGTAAGTAGAATCCAGAACCCGGATGCCTTGGAGCGGCAGCCGTTCAGTCCCCTCTCCCCCCGGGAGAGGGTTAGGGTGAGGGCGTCCAGTTCCCTCCCCCTCAGGGGGAGGGTTAGGGTGGGGGTGAGAACGTGAATCAGATACACCCATCAAATAGCGTCCGTCTGCCGCAGCACCGACAGCTCCTTCATCGAGTAGCCCAGCCCGTCGGCGTATATCTCCCGGTTGTGCTGGCCCAGGGTCGGCGCGGGCATCAGGTACTGGTAGGGGGTCAGCGACAGGTTGAACAGCACCGCGGGCACCCGAATCTTGCCGATGACCGGGTGGTCCACCTCGCGGTAGAAGTCCCGCGACTCCAGTTGCGGGCACTCCGCCAGCTCCGACGGCGTTTGCACCAGCCCGAACAGCATCCTGGCGTTGGCCGCCTCGGTGAACAGGTCCCACTTGCCCCGCTGGCTGATGGACTCCAGCACGATGCGGTCCAGTTCCTCGCCGTTGCGGTTGCGCTGGGCCGTGTCGGTAAACCGCTCCTCGTGCAGTCTCTCGTCGCGGAAGAAGTTGGCTATGGTCTCCCACGTCGCGCCGCCGCCCGTCTGCACGATAATCCAGCCGTCCTCGCAAGCCATCGGGTGCCCGAAATTGCTGCCCGACGGCCTGCGCCTGGGCTGCGTCGCCCCGATGAACGGGTACATGGTCTGCGTCGCCATCATGGTCGAGGCCACGCACTCGGTGATCGACACGTCGATGTGCTGGCCCTCGCCGGTGTTGCCCTGCATGAACAGCGCCATGGCCGTGGCCGCCGCGCCGTTCAGCCCGCCTTCGTACTGCGCCTGGAACCCGCCGTGCTTGAGCGGCTCGCGGCCCTGCTGCCCGCTGATGCTCATGATCAGGCCCATGGCGTAGTTGACGATCTCCTCGCCAGCGTACTGGCTGTAAGGCCCCGTCTGCCCGAAGGGAGTGATCGACGTCAGCACCAGCCCCGGGTTGATGGCCTCCAGCGCCTCGTAGCCCAACCCGAGATCCGCCAGGTAGCCCGGCTTGTAGCTCTCCACCACCACGTCAACGTGGGGTATCAGTTCGCGGAACAGCGCGCGGCCCGCCTCGGTCTTGAGGTTGACGGTGGCGGATTTCTTGTTCAGGTTCATCGCCAGGAAGAACAGGCTCTTCTCCGGGTGCGGGTCGTCGCCAAAGAACGGCGGCATCCGGCGCAGCGCGGCCCCGGCGGGCGGCTCCAGCTTGAGCACCTCGGCGCCGTAGTCCGCCAGCAGGCGCGCGCAGAACGACCCGGCGATGTCCTCGCTCAGGTCCAGGACTTTCACGCCGTCCAGCGGCCCGTGCGGCAGGGGATCGGGGAATGTGGCGTCAGTGGTCAATCAAGCGTTCCCGACTATCGGAATGAGCGGGCGCCCTCCCAGCGTTCAAGCCGGGGCGCCCCGCAGATTGTATCGAAAGGAAATGCGGGCGGCAACGTTAAGATGCGTCCAAGACAGTGCCCCGCCACGATTGACTTGACGCTCCCCCAAATAGCCTGCCGATGCACGCAAACAAAAGGGGCTATGCCGCGGGATTGCCCTGTGTCAACCGATAGACATTTCCTACTGCGGCGCTTTTCGTGGATAATGGCGGTTGCAACTTGCAATTTACAAGAGGTATGGAATATGTCGCAGTTGAGCGAAATCGCAGCTCCGGTGGCGGCGCTGCTGAGAGAGACCGGGCAGAGCATCAGCGTGGCCGAATCGTCCTGCGGCGGGCTGATTTCCGCCGCCCTCGTCGCCATCCCCGGCGCATCCGACTACTACGTCGGTGGCAGTGTCATCTACACCCGCGTAGCGCAGCGGGGCCTGCTGCTGGTGCCGGACATCGCCATGGAGGGCAAGCGCGCCAGCTCCGAGCCCTACGCGCAGCTCAACGCCCGCACCACCATGCGCTCCCTGGGCACCGACTGGGGGCTGGCCGAAACCGGCGCCAGCGGCCCCACGGGCAACCGCTACGGCGACAACTACGGCCATGCCTGCATTGCCGTCGCTGGCCCGGTGGAAAAGGTCATCACCATCGAGACCGGCGACCCGGACCGCGAGGCCAACATGTGGGTGTTCGCCCAGCGGGCTTTCGACCTGCTAGCGGAGTGCATCCGCGAATCCCGCAGTTAGAGATTATCTCAAGAGGGTGTTTAATAAGTTCCCTCTCCCTCCGGGGGAGGGTTAGGGTGGGGGCGTACCCTTGGTTGCTCGGGAACGACGGATACTACTGAAACCGTCTCTTTGTCAGTGAACCGAGCTTATTAAACACTCTCTCAAGAGTTCCCTCCCCCTCAGGGGGAGGGTTAGGGTGGGGGTGAAAAGGTAGTGCAGAGTCACCTCCGGGTGCAACACAGATATGCGCCTCCGGCTTGGAGATGGCTAGTTAGGCGCTCACCATTGTGCGCGTGGTGGAAGGATGATATGTCAGAAATAGAAGCGAAACTGGCCGAGCTCGGCTACGAAATGCCAGCGGCGCCGGATCCCGTCGGCAACTACCTGCCCATCACACGCAGCGGCAACGTGATGTGGCTGGCCGGGGTCGGCTCCCGCATGACCGACGGCAGCAGCATCACCGGCAAGCTGGGCGCTGACCTGACAGTGGAGCAGGGCTACGAGGCAGCGAGGTGGGCCGCCCTCAACCTGCTGTCGCGGATGAAGGCCGAACTGGGCGACCTTGATCGCGTCAGCCGCATCCTCAAGGTTGTCGGGATGGTCAACAGCGATCCGTCATTCACCGGGCAGGCGGCGGTGGTGGACGGCGCATCCGACCTGTTCGTGGCCCTCTACGGCGAGCGGGGCAGGCACGCCCGCTCCGCGCCGGGGATGGCGGCGCTGCCAGGCAACATCGCCGTCATCTGCGACTGCGTGATCGAGGTGGACGGAGGGTAATTGTCTGAACTGTGATTTATTTGATTACATGATTTCCCTGATTTGCCTTATCCCGAGCATCGTGGAATCTTACAGGGCGCAGAACCCATGGATGGAAAAATCATGGTAATCCCATAATCAAAGGAATCACAGTTCAGACAAAAAGACGGACAATGCAAGACACCCTGCTGTACAACCAACTGGCCTACCTCTGGCCGACGATAAGTCCGCCTGAGGATTACGCTGATGAGGCCCCCTACTGGCGGGACGCTATCCGCCGGCATCTAGGCCCCGGCCGCCATCGTCTACTGGAGCTCGGGGTTGGCGGCGGGCACAATCTGTCGCACCTGACGGACGAATTCGACGCGGTGGCGGTGGACATTTCTCCCAACATGCTGGAGCTTTCGCAGCAACTCAATCCGACGGTCGAGCATCACCTTGGAGATATGCGGACGTTCCGGCTGCCGGGCCGCGTTTTCGACGCCGTGCTGATCCACGACGCCATCTGCTACATGCTCACGGAGGACGACCTGCGCGCGGCATTTACCACCGCCCGCGCCCACCTGCGGCCCGGCGGCCTGCTACTGGTGGCGCCCGACCTGGTGCGCGACACTTTCAAGCCCGGCATGAGGCTGAACTGGTCAACCGATAAGGAAGGCGTCAAGATTGACACCGAGGAAATCGTCCACGACGCGGATCCCTCCGATACGATGGTGGAGTCGTATTTCACCTATACCATAGAGGAGAGAGGGAGCAGGCGCGTCGAACGCGACGTTCACGTAACCGGCCTGTTCCCCATCGCGACATGGCTCGCGCTGATGGAGGAGTCCGGGTTCCGCACTGACCGCATACCACTACCGGGCGACGGTGACGGCTGCGGCGAAAACCTTTTCTGCGGAGTGCTGGAGTCGGAGTAGTTTTAACGCGAAGGACGCCGAGATTTCCGCGGAGAACGCAGAGGAACCGATTGGTCTCTGCGCCCTCCGCGTTGAAATGTTCCTAGCGCACGAGCGTATCGGCCATCCTCTCCAGTTGGTCGCCCATCTCCTGGTCGGTGTCGCAGTGGGTAGGCCATACGCACACCCGCAGCGCCCCGGCGTTCAGGAAATCGTCAACCTCTTGCCGCGTGGTTTCCGGCGCGCGCCCGAAAACGGAGATGGTCAGCGACCCCGGGTCGCGGCCACGCTCGTCGGCCAGTGTGTCCAACACCTTGCGGCCATCCTCGACCTGCTCCGGCGTGACGCGGTTGGGCAGCCAGCCGTCGCCATAGCGGGCCACCCGCTGCAACACGTTACGGGCCATGCCGCCCAGCAGGATGGGCGGGTGCGGCTGCTGCACCGGCTTGGGGTACATGTAGACCGGCGGGAAATCGTAGTAACGTCCGTGATATTCCGCCTCGTCTTTAGTCCACAGTTCCTTGAGCGCGGCCACGGCCTCCTGGGTCTGCGTCCAGCGGTGGTCGAAGTCGCCGCCCATCATCTCGGTTTCCTCGCGGTTCCAGCCCGCGCCGATGCCAAAGACGAAACGGCCGTTGCTGTGCCGGTCCAGCACCGAGATTTCCTTGGCCAGGATCAGCGGGTTGCGCTCCGGGACTAACGTGATGCCGGTGCAGAGCTTGATCTTCTCGGTGACCGCCGCGGCCATTGCCAGGGAGATGTAGGGCTCGGAAAAGTGGGCGTAAGTCCAAGGTATCTCGCCGCCGGTGGCCGGAAACGGCGACGCGCTATTGACCGGCAGGATGGGGTGCTCGTGATACCAGAGGGACTCAAATCCAAGGTCTTCCGCCTTCTTGGCGATGAAGGCCGGGTCAAGGGTGTAGGCCGGCAGCGGCACGATAACGCCAACAGACATGTCATTCCTCCAGATGGTTGCTTGCAACTCTTGGCTAAAGGTCGTACAGATCCCCTCTCCCTCCGGGAGAGGGTTAGGGTGAGGGCGCACCCCGGCTGGGGCGTCGCCCCTACGTCGTCGCTCCCAAGATTACCATGATCACCCCGGCGACGCTCATCACCGTGCCTACGGCCAGCACCCAGTTGAGCGACTCCATTTGCCGCAGGAACAACGCCGCCAGGGACAGCGCGATAATCGGCTGGCTGGCGTAGATTGGCGTGACGATGGTCACTGGCGCGCGGCTCAGCGCGTGGAACAGCGAGGCCACCGCGATGCCCTGCAACAGGCCGGCCAGGCAGCAGATTCCCACGTAGCGCATGGGCGCTTCCCGGATGCTGTTGATGACGCCCCGGTGGATGAATGCGAACAGGATCGACCCGCCGATGACCAGGGCGAACCCCGACACCACGAACGGCGGAGCCAGGGCCAGCGTGCCTAGCACGTGCCGGCTAATTGCGTCACGGGTGACGAAAGCCAGCGACCCGCCGAAAGCCAGCAGGTAGCCCAGCTTGCGAATCTCGATGTTCCCGGAGTCCTGCCGCCGCGGCAGCATCACCATCAGGATGCCGACTACGATGATCGGCGTGCCAGCCGTGACCAGTAGGTTGGGCCGCTCGCCGAGGATCAGGAATCCGATGGCAAAGGCCAGCAGCGGCTGGATTGAGATCATCGGCACGGAGCGCGCGGCTCCCACCATGCGGATGGCGGTGTTGTGCAGCACCCGGGCCACGCAGTAGGCCAGGATGCCCATCACCGTGATCCAGCCGTAGACCTCCAGCGGCAGGCTCTTGATTTCCTCGAAATCGACCGCGAATGCGATGCTGGTAATCAGCACCGCCCCGACCAGCACGGTATAGAAGGTAGCCACCGGCGGCGCTACGTGCTGCGTGCCAACGCGCATCAGGACGCTGCCAGTGGCAAAGCCAAAGGCCGATACAAAGGCGAGGATTACCGCGACTACCACTCTTCGACAAGCTCAGAGCAGGCTTACGACAGCCACTCGGCCACCCTTTCGCCGATCATGATCGCCGAGGCGTTGGTGTTGGCCCGAGGCACGACGGGCATCACCGACGAGTCGGCCACCCACACGCCGTCGATGCCCCGCACCTTGCAGCGCTGGTCCACCACCGCCATGGGATCGTCGTCGGTTCCTATCTTGCAGGTTCCTGAGACGTGCCGGGCCGAGCCGACGGTGCGCTTCATCCACAAGTCCAGGCTGTCGTCGTCGTTCAGCACCTCATCGGTCGGCGCGATGCGGCCCTCGCAGACGCCGCCGTAGGCCGCGGTTTCCAGCATGGTGGCTGCCATGCGAACGCCGTCGCGCAGGCGGCGGGTGTCCTCGGGGTGCTCGAAATAGCGGTAGTTGAACTCGGGTTGCACCGCCGGGTCGGCGGAGGCCAGCCGCACCCAGCCGGAACCCTCCGGCAGCTCCAGCACGCACGACACACGCGCCGTACCGTCGTCCATCACCTCACCGGTCAGAGCGTTGAACACCGAGCTGGTGGTCATCATCATGTCGCTGACGTGCCGCGAGCCATCGGCGGTGTAACGCAGGGCTATGCGGGTGCCCAGGTTGTCAGCGGCCAGCGCAGTCCCCTCCTTGACCTTGTATGAGACGGTGGTGATGGCGTGGTTCCACAGGTTCTGCCCCACGCCCGGCGCCTCGTGAACCACCGGAATGCCGAACTGTTCCAACTGGTCCTGCGGGCCGACGCCCGACAGCATCAGGATGTGGGGCGACTTGAGCGCGCCCGCCGACAGGATGATCTTGTCGGCCTCGACGATGAAAGTCTCGCCGCCGCTCTCCGCCTCGACGCCCACTGCTTTGTTGCCATCAAACACGAGGCGGCGCACGAAAACGTCGCCGCGGACGGTCAGGTTCAGGCGGTGGCGCGCCGGGCTGAGATGCGTCAGCGCGGTGCTCATGCGCACGCCGTTCATGTTGTTCATGGGAACCAGGGCGAGGCCGAGGTGGTCGGGGCCGTTCATGTCCTCGGTCACCCGATGTCCTGCCTCCACGCAAGCCCGGTGGAACACCGACTGGATGGCTGGCCACTTGCCGCCGTTGTCGCGGCGGGTGATGGGCAGCGGGCCGTCCGTGCCGTGAAAGTCGTCCTGGATGTCCAGGTCCGTCTCCATCTTGCGGTAGTAGGGCAACACGTCCAGGTACGACCATTCGTGGGCGCCTTTCTCGACCCACAGCTCAAAGTCCTCGGGCAGGCCACGCAGGAACACTTGGCCGTTGATGGAGCCGCCGCCGCCGATGACCTTGCCCTGGGCCACGTGGGATGGCCCCTGTTCCTCCGACAGTGTGCCGCGCAGGGCCCAGTTGTGTTTCGATTCCGGCGCTTCAGCGGTGCGGGTGTGGCCCTGGCGGATGTCGTCGGGCAGGTTCTCGGGGTCAGGATAGTCCGGCCCCGCCTCCAGGAGCAACACCGACAGGTTGGGATTCTCCGACAGCCGTGCCGCCACCACGGAACCGGCGGACCCGCCGCCAACAACAATTGCGTCGTATTTCATTTGGCCTCCTGATTTTTTGGGGTGCAATTGGCAGTTACTTGGGCAAGATGCTTTGAGGCGTTCCGTATCAACACGCCCACCGGATCCATAAAGCTATCCGGTTCGTCGTCATCCACCTGCCAGTATCCGATAAAGTCGTCGTGCTCCGTAATCACGTGATGCGGGGCGTTCTTTGTGCCCAGAAGCAGCGTATCTGCCTTTGGATCATATCCCTTTTTCAGGGGGAGATACGCCGACGCCCACATGATAGCAAGCCCCACGATGTCATGCCCGTCCGCTTCCGCAAGGTCAACAATTATATCGGGGTCATCCAACAGCGACGCGGAAGTCGCTGGGCGCATACCGGTGGTTAAGCTCAAAACGTCGGCTTCCGGATCGTAGTTAGCTTTCATCGCGCATCGTAGGACAGTCGTTACGTGGGATCAAAACTTGCTTGCGCTATCTGCCCACTGCGCCTGCCAGCGACTCAACATCGTCAAGATACTCCCTGGCGTTGGCGATGAATTCAGGAACGAGCGGCAACGGACAGTCGCCATCGTAGAAGCAGTCTTTGTGCAGAACGAGCTCCAGCCCGGCGAACCGCTCCAACATGCGAAGAGAACGTGGCCTACGGTGGCGGCGCTCGATGGCAAGGAGTTCGCTGCGCCGTGCCCCGGTGCCCGAGGGCGCACGGCGGCCGTAGGACTCCAGCAGGTCGTTGGTAGCCAACGTCACTGCGCCCCAGGTCTTTTCGGCGGCGTCCCGCAGCAGGATTTCATCGTTGGAATCCTGCCACTGCTGGAGTTCGATGCGGGCATAGTTGTACATGGCCTTGGCGTCGTCGAGATATTTCCCCATAGTTGTCCCTCGAATGGACTGATGAGCGGGCGGCCCTCACCGCGAGCTGGCCCAACCTGTGTTAGTCAGCGATTCCACGTCGTCGATGTATTCTCTGGCGTCTTCAATCACGTCCGGAAGAGAGGCTGTCTGCAATCGCCGTCATAGACACAATCCTTATACAGTGTCGCGTCCATGGAGGCAAAACGAGCGAGCATCCAAAGCTGACGAACACGCGGGTCCTGCTTCTCGACGGCGTGCAGCTCGCTTAAGCGCGCTCCCGTCCCTGAAGGCGCGCTACCTCCGTAGAATTCCAGCAACTCATTGGTCGCTAGGGTCACCGCTCTCCAGGTCTTTTCGGCGGCGTCCCGCAGCAGGATTTCGTCGTTGGAATCCTGCCACTGCTGGAGTTCAATGCGGGCGTAGTTGTACATGGCCTTGGCGTCGTCGAGATATTTTCCCATTGGCAATTTCCTGGTTGAGTTGCCCGTGGTATGGACTGGATCAATTCTACAGCGCCGCCAGGAACTCGTCGGTGCTGATTACCGTGCCTTGGCGCGGGTACACCTTCTCCGTTAGCACCCGGTGCACCTCGGGGTCTGCGTCCGAGCAGGCATCGGCGACGACGATGAAGCTGTAATTGACGTCCACGGCCCAGCGCACGCAGGACAGTACGCAGCCGCTGGTGGCCACGCCCATGACGATCAGGTTGTCGCGGCCCATCTCCCGCAGGTTTACGTCCAGGGCAGTGGTCGAGAACGGCCCGGGCTTGGTCTTGGTGATGATGCGCTCGCCCTCCGCCGGGGCCACGCCCTCGTGCAGTTCCACGTCTGGCGCGTACTCCGCGAACGGCCCACCGCGGTGGACGGCGTAGATGACCGGAATGCCAGCGGCGCGGGCGCCCTCCAGCGCGCGGGCTGCGTTTCGCACCACGGCCTCCGGCTCGGACGCCACGTTGTTCACGATGCGCTGCTGAAAGTCCATAATCAGGACTGCGGACGTGGCCGCGTCGATTTTCAAGGATGTTTGAGTCATTACTTACCTCCAACCCCCCAGGAAGCTTCGTGTTTCAGGGCACACCCACACTCTGACCCTCCCCCTCAGGGGGAGGGGAAAGACAAGGACTACTCCACCTCGCCGCTGGCCCAAGCCCGGATGAGATGGTGCGCGATGGCGGTGGGGCCGGGAATGGCCAGCAACTCGCTCCGTTCCTCCAGCGCCAGCCGCACCTCGTCGCGCGAGAACCACTGCACGTCGGCCATCTCCTCGGCATCGAAGTGGATGTCCGTGGTGGCGGCGTCGGCGTGGCAGCCGATCATCAGCGACGACGGGAAGGGCCACGGCTGCGACGAATGGTAGCGCACTGCGCCCACCTGTATGCCCGCCTCCTCCATCACTTCGCGGGCCACGGCCTCCTCGATGGACTCCCCCTGATCCATAAATCCCGCCAAGGCCGAGTAGCGGCGCATGGCGACCAGCCGCCCCCGCGACTGCCCCAGCAGGCAGCGCTCGCCGTCGTGCACCACGGTGATGACCACCGGGTCGGTGCGGGGATAGTGCTCGGTGCCGCACTCGGCGCAGCGGCGCACCTGGCCGCCGCGCGCGATGTGCGTGGGGTGGCCGCAGACGGCGCAGAACCCGTGGCGGTTGTGCCAGCTCAGTTGCGCCCGGGCCTGGGCTACGATGCCCGAGTCGGCGCTGCTCATATACTCGGCAGTGGTACGGGCGTCCTCGAAAGTGAGGCCGTCCTTTTCGATGTCGCCCCGCTCTGCGGACGACACGTCGATTACAAAATGAGACACGCCGTCTAGGAGGCCGAGGAACATCGGTTCCGCTTCTACGTTAAGACTCTGCGCCTCCGCAGGCGACATCCAAGTCAGGGCGTGGTCGCTCGAGACCGGGACGTTGAGTTGCCACATGGGAAGCAGCAGGCTGGCGGGGTCGCTGGCCTGGGCCGTCAGCCATTCCTCGTCCCGCCGCTCCACCTCGCCGCGGTCCAGGGGGTTCCCGGCAAAAACGTGGGTGATCCGTTCGCGTCGCTCGTTCATAGCGCCATCCGATTCAATGTCATCGCGCTATTCTACAACAACCGGGCCGCGGCGTTTCATGCCTAAAGCGACATCGGGACAATCGCATTTGGGCGCTTTAGCCACCGTCATTCCCGCGAAAGCCGGGAATCTGGAACCTCTGTTACCACGGAACCATCCGGCTGCGGAAAAGCATGTATCCCTGCTTTCACAGGAATGACGGGATGATTCCGGCGACACGTCCTGGCAGAACGAAATCCTTGCAATGAAGGGAAGTTGGAATGGCGGTTGTTTGATGGGATAAGGGCGCCCACAAGGGGCGCCCCCGCCAGCTCAACAAAAATGGCGGCATCACTGACGCCGCCAATTCTATTGCCGGAGAAATTATCGGTTGGTCACAGGTTCAGCGGGTGTTCCTCGTAGTCTTGCACCTTTTCGTAGATTTGCATGCGGTGGCGGGCCGCCTCCAGCACGAAGATGCGGTCGTGTTCGTCCACCTTGACCGCCACGGGGCGGCGGAAGCGCCATTCCGGCTCCAGGTCCACACGGCGGCGGGCCTTGATGATGTCCGGGTTGGCGTCGATGTAAGTCTGCGTCCACGGCGATGGCTGCTGCGCGTCGCCCACCAGCGACGTGATGAATCGTCCATCCGGCGCGTAGACCTGTAGCAGGTGTGCGCCCCAGTCGGTGACGTACACGTCTCCCTCGGAGTCCACCGCCACGCTTGTCGGGCGTTCGAGGGCGCCAACGCCGGAGCTGGACGCCTCGAACTTGACCAGCAGATTGCCCTCGCTGTCGAACTTCTGCACCCGGTGATTGCCCCAGTCGGCCACGTAGACCGCGCCCTCGGCGTCGATGCACACGCCCCAGGGCATGTCCAACTCGCCGTCGCCGCTGCCGTGGCTGCCGAAGCCGCCCAGGTACTCGCCGTCGCGGGTGAAACGCTGGACGCGGTGGTTCAGACTGTCCACGACGACCACGGTGCCGTCGGCGTCGAATGCGATCCCCGCCGCGCCGTTCAACTGCCCCCTGTCGCATCCCGCCTCACCCCAGCTTGAGACAAAAGCGCCCTCGGCGTCGAATATCGACACCCGGTTCAGAAAGTCGTCGGTGGCGAAAACGTTGTTGTCCTCGTCCATGGCGATGGCGCGGGGCCAGACGAACTGCCCATCGCCGCGGCCGTAGGCGCCGAACTGCCCGAGAAACTGGTGGTCTAGGGTCACGCGACTGATGCGCTGCCCCAGTTCCTCCGCGCCGCGATTGATGACGTAGACGGTTCCCGCATCGCCATTGGAGCCGTTGGCCAGGGCCATGTCCTGCGGCGTCCAGAAACCCTGCCCCGACATACCGTACATTCCGAGGCAGTAGCTGTAGTCGAACACCCTGCCCGCGGCAACTGTCGTTAGCATTGTTGCACCTCCCCGGATGCTTTAATCCCGGATGCGTAGGGGCAACCCTTGTGGTTGCCCTTGCTTGCCTAAATCGGCCTGACCGTTCGTGGTGTCTCAGGGCGGCCACAAGGGCCGCCCCTACGAATTTCTCCGATTACACGAAATCCATCTGCTCGAACTTGCCGTTGACGATGGGCACCGGGTCGAGGCCCAGCCAGCGGTCGATGATGGTGGAGTAAAAGCCGCGGAAATCGTAGTTGGGCGCCAGGTCGCCCTGGGTCAGGTCCTCGGGCCGCAGCGACGGGTACTCGCTGTACATTCCGCCCTTGACCTGGTTGCCGATGACGAACGCCGCGCCGCCGGCCCCGTGGTCGGTGCCGGTGCCGTTGTCCTTAACCCTGCGGCCGAACTCGGTGAACAGCACCATGATCAGGTTGTCGCCTGCGTCGTGCTCTTTCAGATCGTCGAAGAAGTCGCCAATGGCGCGGGACATGTCGATCCACAGCTTGGTGTGCATCGGCGGCTGGTTGAAATGGGTGTCGAAGCTGCCGTGCTGGGTGTAGAACACCTGCGTCCCCAGGTCGGCCAGGTACACCTGCGCGATGTCCCGCAGGAACTTGGCGATGGGCGTCTCGGCATACTCAACGGTCGACGAGTAGCGTTCCGGCGCAGAGCGAATGATGTCTGCGCCCTCAAGGGCGTCGCGCCCGGTCTGGCCCAGGTAGTCCATCACTGGCCCGGCGCCGACGGCCGGGGCGTACATCCGGGCGAACCGTTCCAATATCTGGTCCCGTTCGGTCTGCGCCGAAACTCCCGGCACGCTGGACAGCACGCCGTAGGACTCCAGGCTGGATACCGAGGTCACTGGCACGCCGCGCAGCGACAGGGCGCGGGGCAGCCCCTGGCCGAAGTTCACGCCTTTCAGCACGTTCTCGTGGTTCGGATCCAGGTCACGGATGACCCGTCCAACCCAGCCCTCGGTGCCGACGATGTCCGGCTCACAGGTGTGCCAGATGTCCATGGAGCGGAAGTGCGAGCGGGGCGAGTCCTCGTATCCAATGCCGTGGATGATGGCGACCTTGCCCTCGTCGTACAGCTTCTTGATAGGGGCCATCTGGGGGTTGAATCCCAGCTCGCCGTTGATGGGCAGCACCTGGTCTTCGGGGATGCCGACCTTGGGCCGCGCGTCCCGGTAGTGCCCGTTGGTGTAGGGGATGATGGTGTTCAGGTAGTCGTTGGCTCCGGTCATCTGCAATACCACGACCACCGGGTCTTTCTTGGTAGTAGCCATTGCGCTCCTCCGTGCTTGGCTGTTTGCTCATTGATTGGCGTGAGTCGGGGTTTTCACCCCCACCCCAACCCTTCCCCTCAGGGGGAGGGAGCTTGTATTGCTCTACGCGAACTGGAAATCGCGGGATGCGGCGATCAAGGCCAGGGTCAGCCCGACTCGCCTCTCGGCATCGTCGCTGTCCCAGGAGAGGTCGCCGCCCTGCTGGGCCTGTTCCAGCAGTTCCGAATAGGTGGCCTCGCCGACCTCCACCGGGCCGGACAGTTCCAGGCATGCCTCCACCAACTGCGCCGGGGTCATGCTGCCGCGCTCGCGCAGGTTGCTTACGATGGCCTGCACGCCGGGCAGCGACGTGTCGCCCATGAGGCTGGCAGCGAAGTTGACGCGGCGTACCAGCGCTCCGCCGTCGATCCACTCTGCGCCGGTGTGCCAGCTTTCCACGCTGGGCGGGTTCAGCAATTCCTGGCCCTGGTAGGCGCACTCGAAGGCTAGCTGGTTGAATCCGGGCCGCGGGCCCTGGTAATTGCCAGCCAGCCGCGCCGTGCCGATCACCAGCTCCGCCGGGCTCTTGACCCTCGAGAAGCGCGCCGACTTGAAAAAGTCGGAGTTGAACAGGGTGCGCAGCATCTCGCGGATGTTGCCGTCCGTGCGGTTGTAGGTGTCGATCAGCGCGTCTATGGCCGCCGGGTCGTTGGGTGGCGTGATGTTCCAGCTTGGCACCTGCGGCTCGTCGGCCACAAAGTAGTTGTACAGATGGCGAGCCAGGAACCGGGCCGTCGCTGGCTGTTTCACCACGATGTCAATGATGTCGTCGCCATCGAAAGCGCCGGTCTGCCCCAGGAACGTCTTCTCGCCATCGTCGTGGTCCTCGGGCCGGTACTCGAAATTCCAGTAAAAGCGGCCCAGCGGGTTCCGTGGAATCTTCGGGCCGATAGTCCAGCCTGTAAACGCGCGGGAGGCCTCCTTGATGTCGTCCTCTGAGTAGTTGCCCACCCCCATTGAGAACAACTCCAGCAGCTCGCGGCCCCAGTTCTCGTTGATTGCCCCCATGTGGTTGCCGTTGTTGTCCAGCCAGAAAATCATGGCGGGATTCTTGGCCAGCTCTACCAGCAGGTCGCGGAAGCTGCCCATTCCGTGTTCCCGGAACATGACGATCTGCTGCGTCAGTTCCGGCGGGTTGTCCACTTTCGAATTGCCCGTGGCGAAGAGCTGGTGCCAGAACAGCGCCATCTTCTCTTCCAGCGGGCGCTGGGTGTTGATCATCCGGTACACCCACTCGGCCTGGTTCAGGGGCGGGCCAAGTGCGCCCTCGTAGCCGGGCAGGAAGCGATAGAGCAGGTCGTTGTCCACCGGCTCGAACTGCTCCGGATTGAGCAATTCCTCCACGGTTGCCTCGTATCCCGTGGCCGCTCTGGCAACAAGCTCGTCGTAGGACGCGCCGAACCCGGCGCGGCGCATCAGGTGTCCCATAAGGGCGATTTGTTCTTTGTCAGGCATTCGGGACCCTCCTCAAGTATGGGTCTGGGTGTCAAAGGCAAATCACGCGACGTAACGAGGGGAAATCTATGCCCCAATCCTATTTATTACACGCATTGATGTCAATGCGATGATGATAATGGGAGGGAGTTTTTCAAAGTCGTCTCCCTCGCTGGTTGTCTGAACCCTGATAGGACTTACACAGTTGGTGTAGGGGCGCCCCTTGTGGGCGCCCTACCCTCACGGACAGCCCCATCGTGGATGGTTCCCGGCGGCGTGGGCACCCACAAGGGGCGCCCCTACGGGAAGGGCAAGGGCCTAGCTGTTGGTAACTGCCCCCTTCAACTGCGTAAGTCCCATCCTGATTCAGACAATTGCTTTGATAGAGATTCCGGTCGGCTACAGCGGCGGGTTGAGGCCCAGTTGTATCAGTCCGATCATTGCCCCAAGGCCCGCGCCGAACCAGTTGATCCACCGCAGGTGCTTGCCCGAAATGGACATCACGAGCTGCTCGACATCGCGGACTGCGAATGAGTCGATGCGGTTGGTGACCAGCGTCTCCACGTCGATGATCCTGCTCAGTTCCGGCAACTGGTCGCCAAGGAATCCGGCTACCTGGTCGGACAGGTATTCGTCCAGGCGTTCCCCGGCCTCGTCGGACAGCGGTATGAGATCGCCAAGGGTGACCGCGCTGTCCTCTCCACCCCCGTTGCCGCCGATGCTGCGGGCCAGTCCGGTAATTCTGCCGGGCGTTTCGGGGGCGGTCAGGTAGTCCAGCATCATCGACGCGGTCATTTCCGAGACCGCCGCCGTGTTGACGCCGAGAGTCCGCTCCGCCATTTCTCCCAGCGTGGCGGTCGAGTTCTTTTCGTAGAACCGGCTGGCCGCCTCCCTCACGCTGGCCCGCGACGTTTCCGAGAGGGCGGTGAACGCGCCCCGGGTGGCCCGGTCGGCCATCCAGTAGATGGTCTGTTCGTTGCTGCCTATCAGCCACTTGATCCGCCTGGCTGATATGCGCTCCAGGGTTACAATCACTGCCTCGGTTATCAAGTCCTGCATCTCCGGGGCGCTCAGAGACCTCTCCGCCTCGTCGATCAGGTGCCCGATGATGTGGGGCATGTCGCGGATGGCCTCTTCCTTCTTGCCGCTGATGCTCAGGATGGCGCGGGTCAGGATTCCCTGCTGCCTGACCGTGTCCTCCACCCAATCCTGGCCGATCTGCACCAGCTTTTGCGACATGTCGGGCTGGCGCATCCAGTTGAACACCAGCCAGGTGGCGGTGGGCAGGTTGTTGCGGATCAGCCCCTGCACCGCCGCCAGGTTTTCCGGCGTCAGGTATTCCCGCATCCGCTTGTTCTGGTTGAGCTGGTCGCGGATCCAGTTGCTGACCAGCTCCGATGCGGTGTTGCTCAGCTCCGGGTTCCTCAACGCGGGCAGCACGTGGTCATGCACCAAGTCCGTGAGTTGCTCGGGGCTGGTGATGTCCGACACCCGCTTTCCGCCCACGTCTTTGGTGACCTGCTCGGCCAGCGATTGCACCATCCGGGCGCACTGCGGCGAGGCGAGAAACGCCGCCAGCAGCTCCTCCAGGATGCCGTCAAGCTGCTGCGGCCCGGCTCCATTCCGGCCTTCGGCCTTCCTCAAAGTTCCCTCTCCCTCCGGGGGAAGGTTGGGGTGGGGGCGTCCTATGGGCGTCTGCATGAGCGCGTGCCGCCGGTCGCGGATCCAGGCGGTCAGGTTCCGGCGGAACTCCGGCGTGTCCAGTTGCTCCCTGAGCGCCTGCGGCGACAGCAGTTGCTCCGAGACCATCCGGGCGATGGTGCGGGCGAGGTCGTAGCGGTTGCGGGGAATCACGCCGGGGGTGAGCGGAACGCGGACGCCGAACAGCCGCTTGGGGTTGAGCGGACGGAAAAGCATCTTGATCGCAATCCGGTTGGTGACGTAACCGATGATTGCGCCAAGCAGCGGCGGCAAAATCCATGGCAGGACTGCGAATGCGGTGTCCATAGGCGCCAGTTTACAGCTTCCGGTGGCTAATAGTCAGTGGCGTGTGGCAGAGGCATTCTCAACGTGTGTTGGTATTGGACGCGATTTGTCTGCTTGGCCCCGCCGCGTAGGGGCGCACAGCCGTGCGCCCGTGTCTGCGCAGGAGAGAATTGCGCCGGAACCGGGGGCCAGGGCGCACGGCTGTGCGCCCCTACATGGGAATACCAACACATGTTGAGAATACCGTGGCACAGCCTTTCGATTATCCAACTTGGGCAACCACCCCGCCAAATGCTCACTAGGTTCTGTTGACATTTAATTATAATGGCCGGATGAGCAATATCAAATTATCACCGGAGCAATGGGGCCAAATTCTTGATTTCCTGCGCGGCTGCACCGGTCTCTACGTGGGCCAGGAGGCGGAATGCCGGCGTTTCATCGAGGCGGTCCTCTGGATTACCCGGTCCGGCGCCCAGTGGCGTCTGCTGCCGGCTGAGTACGGGAACTGGAACAGCGTCTACAAGAGGTTTTCCCGCTGGGCGGATAAAGGCATCTGGGAACGGATGCACCATCACTTCGCGGGAGACCCGGACCTGGAGTATCTCATCATCGACAGCACGGTGGTTCGGGCTCATCCCTGCGCCGCCGGAGCGCCCCGGGGCAAGGGGGGCAGGAATCCCAGGCCCTGGGCCGCAGCCGCGGCGGTTTCAGCACCAAGGTCCACGTGAGCGTGGACGCCCTGGGCAACCCCCTGAGGTTCATCCTGACCGGAGGTCAAGCGCATGACATTACCCAGGCGGAAGGTCTGATCGCCGGTTATGAGGGCGAGTACGTGATCGCCGACAAAGGGTACGATTCCGGGCAGTTCCGCCAGTCCATTGCGGAGCGCGGCATGACCCCGGTGATTCCGCCCCGCTCCAACCGGAGGGAGCCTCACGAATATGACGCCCATCTATACCGGGAACGGCACCTGGTGGAGTGTTTCATCAACAAGATGAAGCAGTTTCGCCGGGTCTTCTCCCGGTTTGAGAAACTGGACGCCAGATACTTGGCCTTCCTCAGCTTCGCCAGCGCTCTCATCTGGCTCCGGTAAAATGTCAACACGCCCTAGCCTCCCCGCTGGTCAGGTGGCGGCTCGTTGAACGACCGGCCCTCTGCTTCGGCCTCCTCGCGATCCCTGAGCCAAACACGCCACGCTTGGTTGGATTCTTCTACACCTTCCGCTCGCCCTTCCTCCCGGCCTTCCTCTCGGCCTTCCGTCCGCCCTTGCTCCCGGCCTTCCATCCGGCCCTGTTCCAGACCTTGCTCCCGGCCTTCCTCCCGGTGTCTTTCAATGGCTGGCAAAGTGAACCAGTTGGTTATGATGTGATACAGAGACACGATTAGCGCTGCCAGCTAGCTTGCCCGCTGGTCAGGTGGTGGCTCGTCGAACGGTCGGCCCTCTGCTTCGGCCTCCTCGCGATCCCTGAGCCAAACACGCCACGCTTGGTTGGATTCTTCTACACCTTCCGCTCGCCCTTCCTCCCGGCCTTCCTCCCGGCCTTCCTCCCGGCCTTCCGCTCGCCCTTCCTCCCGGCCTTCCTCCCGGCCTTCCGTCCGGCCTTCCGCTCGCCCTTCCTCCCGGCCTTCCTCCCGGTGTCTTTCAATGGCTGGCAAAGTGAACCAGTTGGTTATGATGTGATACAGAGACACGATTAACGCTACTCCTTGGACGGCGATCAGGGAGCCTATCGCTGCGCCAACGCCCACGGGAGCGAATTCGGACGCCGATTCCCTTGCCAGATGAATCCACCCGGCGTGGGGGTTGGCGGCGATTTCCTCCTGCACGATGCTTATGATAATCGGAATGCAGATTCCGATGAAAATCAGGAAATAGAGTACCTGGAACACCCTGGGGATGCTCCAGATGGCGTTGCGGTCCTCTGGCAACGGCCTGGCCGAAGCCAACAGGATTCGAACTAACAGGCGGCGGAGTTTCCGAAACAGGTGATTCTCTCTCAATGGGATAGGAGATCGCAGTTGGATACGGTGTCTGATGCGAGGATTTCACCCCCACCCTAACCCTCCCCCTCAAGGGGGAGGGAATTTTTGTCCAACTGCGTAGCTACTAGGCTCTGTTGACATTTGGAATTTTAACCGTCATTCCGGCGAAAGCCGGAATCCAGAGACCGTCGAGTGTCCAAATTCTCGACTACAATTGCGGGTTCCGGTACTGGATTCCGGCTTTCGCCGGAATGACGGTGAAATGTCAACACACCCTAATCATCCGCGCTGGCCGGTTCCTCGATCAGCCGCACCTCGGACTCCAGCCGCGCAAAGTCGTACTCCTCGCCCGTCGCCGTGATTCTCCTGAGCAGGACCACCCCGGCGGTGATGGCCGACGACACTGCGAGGGCCAGCACGAAAGACCAGAACATCTGCTCACCGTTGGGCGCCGTCAGGATCATGGGCGATACCAGGTCCGACTTGGGATAGAACAGCGCCCCGACGACGATCCCGGCGCCGCCCGCCAGCAGCACCGCCCAGCCCGGCATACGGGTGGAATACAGCCCCACCAGCATCGGCACCGCGATGGCCGCGCCCAGCAGGTCGGCCACCAGGAACACGTAAAGCACGCTGAAACCCTGGGCGGCGACTATGATGGCGGGAATCGCCAGCACCGCCGTCACTGCCCGCGCCTGCAACATCAGCGTCTTTCGCGAGATTCCCAGCCCCGCCATGTCGGCGGCAAGCCCGCTGGCCAGTCCGTTCATCAGCGTGTCCAGGGTACTCATTGCCAGCATCAGGGCGCAGACCAGCATCAGGAAGTGCATCCACAGGGGGAAAAGATCGGAGGCCAGGGCAAAAAGGGCGGCGGAAACCTCTGGATATCCAAAAGGCTCCACCGAGCCGTTGCCCACTGCCGCGATCCCGGCCATCCCCAGCAGGAAGGTAAACGGTATGGCTATCGCCGTAGCTCCCCACAGGCTCCGGTTCAGGACTTTCTGGCTCTCCACGGTGTAGACGCGCTGCCACAGTCCCGGATGAAAGGCGTTGGATGCCACGATGCCGATAATCAGCACGACGGCGAAAAAGTAGCTGCCCGACGAATTGGCGGACAGCAACCCCGCCTCGCCCGCGGCCCGCCACGCGCCGGTGTCGCCCACCAGCGCCGCCGCCACGACCACCATGAGCAGCATGGCGGGCAGCAGCACCCAGAACTGGATGCGGTCGGTGTATATGGATACGCGCAGTCCACCATAGGCGGTGTAGGCCACCACCACGATACCCACGGCCAGCGACGTTGCCCAACGCGGTATCCCAGTGAGGATGTGAATGGCGGTGCTGATGCCCGTCATCTCGGCGGTGATGAAAATTCCGATGACAAAGACGATCACCAGGGAAATGGCGACAAAGGTCACCGTCCCGAAACGGTGCTTGACGTATTCCGTGAGAGAATGCCCGTTGGGCATGAGCAGCCGCATGCGCGGGCCGACGAACATGAACATCACCGTGATGCAGGCCATGCCCACGGCATAACCGGCCAGCGAGACGATGCCAAAGTTCGCGCCCGTTTCCCCCGGACTGAGCAGCACCCACGTTCCGAACAGCGACGCCACCAGCGTAGCGACGCCCACGTTAACCGGAGCATGGTTCCGCGACACCGTATACTGTTCCACGGTTTGCCGGCTGCGGCTCGCGTAGCTCATCCCCAAGTAAAGGAACGCCAGGCAAACCAGCACCATAGCCGCAATGCCAACGCCGGTATCCAGCATCATTCTTTCCTCGGTTTGAGTTGCCAGTTCAGAATTATCGCCAGTAGGCCGGAACCATACAACCGAAGTGGTGGTATTATTTCGTTTGTTTCCGGGCTGCTGGAGCACATAGAGAGGAGGGCTGCTATGACTACCTACACTGGCCAGTCTATCAAGCGCTTTGAGGACCACCGCCTGCTTACCGGCCAGTCCTCTTTTGTGGACGATATGACCCGGCCCGGGATGCTGAACGCGCTGATTATCCGCAGTCCCCACGGCCATGCTCGGATCCGCAGCATCGACGCGTCGGCGGCCCTGGCCCTGCCGGGAGTGGCCGCCGTCATCACCGCCCAGGACATGCCGGACATCGCCCAGTTGCCCACCCGCGAGTCCAGCGACGCCGACGAGATGCACCCGCCGCGGCACCCGGCGCTGGCCGTGGGCAAGGCTTGCTACGCCGGGCAGCCGGTTGCCATCGTGCTGGCCGACAACATTTACACCGCCCAGGACGCCGTTGACCTGGTGGACATCGACTACGAAATCCTGCCCGCCGTCATCGACCCGCTGACGGCGACCGACGACGGCACCCCGGTCATTCACGAGCACCTGGGCACCAACCAGGTTTTGCGCACGGTCAACGCTGGCGGCGACCTTGACGCGGCTTTCGCCTCGGCGGACTGCGTCATCCGCCAGCAGTTCGGCGTGCAGCGGCTGGCCCCCGCGCCCATGGAGGGCCGGGGCCTGCTGGCGGAGTACGATGCGAGCGCCGACCTGTTGACGGTCTGGGACTCGACGCAGCACCCCCATGAAATCCGCGAACACATCGCGCACCTGCTGGAGCGGCCGCTGGACTCAGTTCGGGTGGTTTGCCCCGACGTGGGCGGCGGCTACGGAGAAAAGGGCTGCTTTTTCCCCGAGGAGCTGGCTATCCCCTACCTCGCCATGAAACTGGGCCGCCCCATAAAGTGGGTGGAGAGCCGCCAGGAAAACATGCTCTGCTTCCATGGTCGCGGCCATAGCATCGACCTCGAGGCCGCGGCGACAAGCGACGGCACGCTGCTGGGCATCCGCGTACAGGTCATCGCAGACCTGGGCGCGTACTTTTTCATGTCCACGCCCACCGTTCCCATCCTGACCAGCCACCGGCTGACCGGCCCCTACCGCACTCCGGCTATGTCCGTCGAGGTGATCGGCGTTGCCACCAACAAGCCGGTGACCGGGGCCTACCGCGGCGCGGGCGGCCCGGAGGCCGCATTCTGCATGGAGCGGGCCGTCGACCTGGTGGCGCAGGAACTGGGCCTCGACCCGGCCGATGTGCGCCGCCGCAATTTCATCCCGCCCGACGCTTTCCCCTACGACACGCCCACGGGAATCACCTACGATTCGGGGGAATATGAGGCTGCTTTCGACCGGTCGCTGGAAATGTCCG
This sequence comes from Dehalococcoidia bacterium, assembly GCA_963664375.1. Lineage (GTDB taxonomy): Bacteria > Chloroflexota > Dehalococcoidia > Lucifugimonadales > UBA3495 > VXOI01. The sequence continues at coordinate 3,355,726 of OY761449.1, read as the reverse complement.
GCTACCACCAGTGGCGGGAGCGCGCCCGGCAGCAGGCCGCGGATAGCGGCGCGCTCATCGGCGTCGGCATTGCGACGGTGGTCAAGGGCTCGGGCGCAAAGGTCACGTTCCTGGAGGAGCACTCGCGGGTGCACATCAGCCCGGACGGCGAGGTGGAAGCCCACACGGGCATCTCGCCCCATGGCCAGGGCACCGAGACCACCTTTGCCCAGATTGTCGCCGACGAGTTGGGCATTGCCCCCGGCGACGTGTGGGTGAGACACAGCGACTCGGCCATATTCCCACACGGCGGCGGCACGTCGGCCAGCCGGGGCATGATCGCGGGCGGCACTGTCTTGTACATGGCCGTGCAGGACGCCAGGGAGAAGCTGCTGACCGTCGCCGGTCACCTGCTGGAATGCCCGCCGGAAAACGTCGATCTCGCCGAGGGCCGGGCCGTTGACCGCAACAACCCGTCCCGCAGCGTGCCATTCGCGCAACTGGCCTCCGCGGCCCACAACGAGGAGTTGCTGCCGCCGGGCGAGGAGCCGGGTCTGGACTTCTCCCGCTCCAACGTCTTGAGCAAGAGCCCCTACGCCTTTGGCTCCCACGTGGTGGTGGTCGAGGTCTCACGGGAGAACGGGGCCATCAAGATACTGCAATACACCGGCGTCCACGACTCGGGCAAGGTGGTCAACCCGATGCTATACGAGGGCCAGATCCACGGCGCAATCGCCCAAGGCATCGGACAGGCTCTGTGGGAGGGTATGGTCTACGACTCCACCGGCCAGCCGCTCAGCGGCAGCCTGATGGACTACGTGATGCCCAAGTCCATCGACCTGCCCGATTTCGAGCTGGACAGCAGCTTTGAGACGCCCTCGCCCATCACGGCCCTGGGCGTCAAGGGCATCGGCGAGCTGCCCACCCTGGCCGCGCCGGTGGCCATCGCCAACGCCGTGATGGACGCGCTGTCATCCGCTGGCGTCAAGCACATCGACACCCCGCTCACGCCGCAGAAGGTCTGGCAGGCCCTCCACGACGCGGGCGCGGCGTAGGGGGCTGAGTGGCTACCCCAAAAGTCCCCTCCCCTTGATGGGGGAGGGTTAGGGTGGGGGTGAGAGGGTAGTGAGTCACTCTCCCCAATGAGCCAATCTCCCTTCTTGAGATGGCTTCTAAACTGAAAGCCCACGTCCAAACGCGGGCCTTTACTACAAATAATATTCTGAATCTCAGTCAGTTCAACTCGTACTCATCGGCCAACTCGTTCAATATGTGCAGGCCGGGTTCAGCGCCGTCCACAAGTTGAGGAAACAACTTGAACATTGATGGGTCATTCAGCACAAAGTCCCGCAAGTTGTTCAGCGCATCAGCGTATTCCCCGTGCTCCATTGCCTGAAGCACTCCCTGCCGCAAGACGGCAGCTTTCTCAAAATGCCCCAGCATTTCCAGCAGCCTCAGGCAATACAACGAAAGGATGTCCACAACGTTGTCGTGAACATCCAATAGCATTGCCTTTTCTGCGAGCCAGTCCTGCTCAGCTTCGTACCGGCTGGGCGTCATACGCTCAACTAGGCATTTTCTTTGCCAAGCCTTTTAGCGCGACTCTCGTGAATCCGCTTAATCAGCTTGTCGTTCTCGGCAGCCTTCTCTTCCGCCAGTTTCTCTAACTGCCGAATCTCTTGAGCATTTTCGTCAATCAGGTGATCAATACGAGCGTCACCCGTCTTGTTTACCATTACTGTCTCTCCTTGCGGAACACAGTCAACACTACCGGAAATTCTCCTCGGAGTCAATGATAAGAGAACCCGCTCACGGTTCGACGACTTCACCATAAGCGGGTTCCGAGTTGCGCTCAGAGGTCCCGGTGTTGCCGTAGGCGGCTAGACGGTGACTTCCGCTTCCTTGTAGGCCTCTTCGACGAATCCCGGAAGCTGCGTCCACTTGGGGTTGGCGGTATCACGGTGCAGCGGGACGGCGTCGCCCTCGGTGCTGCGCAGGCCCAGCGGGTGGTAGACCAGCTCGATCAGGTTGCCGTCGGGATCGGAGACGTAGGTGTAGTGCTCGTTGGTGTCCTCGCGGCGCCCCTGCCTCTCATCGTCGCCGCCGGTACCCATGAACGCGCCGCCGCCGGTGCGGGAGTAGTGGACTCCCAGCCGGTCCAGGTTGTCCAGCGTGGCGTCCCAGTCATCCACCTCGACGGCGAAATGCACCCGGGGGATGAAGACGACCTCGTCCACCTCGGTGGTGTGAATCTCGCCGTTGCCGATGCGGAGTTGCAGCATGCGGCGGTTCAGGGCCGGGCCGCGGTCCAGGAACTCGCATCCCAGCACCTTTTCGTACCACTCGCGGGTCTGCTCGCGGTTAGTAATCTGGATGTTCACGTGGTGAATCATGTTGACTTTCGACATGATCTTGCGCCTCCTGTACCGATGGAGCGATTTGCTACGCATTATCCGGCAACGCGCCTGATGGGGCAAGGGAGAGTTTTCGTTGAGAGGATTTCACCCCCACCCTAACCCTTCCCCTCCGGGGGAGGGAATTGCCAGCTCTAACCCTCCAGCGTCGCTACGCTGAACACCACAGCGAAGGGGTAGCAGTAGATGACAACGCTCTTGTGTATCGAGGTGTCCACCCCGGCCGGTATCGGGTAGTTCTGGTTGCCGCGGTTGCCCTTGAGGTCGCCCAGGTCGACGTAGCCCTCCTGCTTGACCTGCTGCGAGCGCTCCGGGTCGGGGTGCGTAGACAGCACGACGTGCAGCGCCGGGCCGTTGGTCACGTCCAGGTTTTCAAGGCGCAGGATTTCGGAACCGTCGGGAGTGCGGTAAATGGTGGCGGTGCCGCTGCCCCGGTGAAAGGCGTCGGCGTCCTTGAAGCTGCCCATGGCCACCGCCTCGACCTGGTTGGCCCCCTCTTGCCCGGCCGGGGGCTGCGCCATCATCTCCGACTGCTCGATGGCCTGCTCCATCATGGCCACTCCCTCGCTGGTCATGGCCGCGGCCTCATCCATGCTGTCGGATTCGGCCGCTTTCATCGCCATTCCCATGCCCTCGTCCAGGGTGGCCCGGCGCGCCGGTGTAAGCACTACCATCTCGTCCATCGCGCCATCGTCGTCAGACATCAAGGCCACCGACACGTCGATGGCAGCGGGGGCGGGCATGGTCTCCATTACCTCCGTATCCACCTTGGAGAACCCCGACAGCACCTCCTCCACCTCCTCGCGCTCCATGCCCTCCGGCACCGTGGCGTTTACCGCGAACGGGAATTCCTCGTCCACCGTCACGTTGGTGAACAGCGGCGAGCCCAGCGACCAGCCCAGCCACAGCGTGATTGCCAGCACCGGCACCGCTATGATGCCCAGCGGCTTGCGGTAGCTCCAGGCCCACAGGTGCCAGCCGCGCCACCATCCGAACGCCAGGAACGCGGCGATGAGCGCGATGACGACTGCGCCGACGGCCCAACGATAGGGATACAGGTCTGCCAGCGCTCTTTCCAGGTCGCCAAAGGTTGCCATAATTCTCCCTCCGGCCCGCCGTATTTCCCAGCCCGGTAGCCTTTCCGGCGAGTTTAGCAGCAGTATAGGTTGGTCAGGATTCCGGTGTCCGATGTAATGGATATAAGTTATTATGCCCCATAATCGAGAGCGGTAAACTTTTCCGAGGAGGCCTGACGTGGAGCCTTCAGAAAATGGAGACAACGAAAGGCTGGTTGGAGCGTCGGTAAGGCGCAAGGAGGACTATCGGCTGATCCAGGGCGAGGGCCGCTACACCGGCGACATCATGCCCGCAAACGCGGCGGTGATGCTGGTGCTCCGCAGTCCCCACGCCCATGCCCGCATCCGCAGCATCGACGTGGCCGCGGCCCGGGCCCTGCCGGGCGTGGTCGCCGTGGTGACCGGCGCGGAGTTCAACGCCATGTGCGCCGCACAACTGCCGCTGGCTGGCGTTCTGGAGCACATGAAGGCCGTCAGCCGCTTCCCCATGGCCGCCGAAGTCCCCAAGTACGAGGGGGAGCCGGTGGCCGTGGTCGTGGCCGAGAACGCCTACGTCGCCCGCGACGCCCTGGAACTGATCGAGGTGGACTACGAGCCTCTGCCCGCCGTCGTCGACCTGGAGCGGGCGCTGGATGCCGGGTCGCCGCTGGTGCACGAGGACATGGGCGCTAACCTCTGCGTCAACAGCTCCCGCACCGTCGGCGACCCGGATGCGGCGTTTGCCGTGGCCGACGGCATCCTGAACCTGCGCGTCGTCGAGCCGCGCCTGGTGCCCAACGCCATGGAGCCGAGGGCCGTGACCGCCAGCTATGAGCGGGGCCTGGGCGAGATTACCCTGTGGATTTCCACCCAGGGGCCGCACCTTGAGCGCAAGGCCGTCGCTGGGGTGCTGGGCATCGCCGAGAACAAGATCCGCGTGCTTTCCCGCGACGTAGGCGGCGGCTTTGGGGCCAAGATCGACACCTACCCGGAGACCGTCATCGCTGCCGGATTGGCCATGCAGTTGAACCGTCCCATCCGCTGGGACGGCCTGCGCGAAGAGGAATTCACATCCACCATCCACGGTCGCGGCGAGGTGCAGTACGTCGAGGCGGCCTACCGCAACGACGGCCGGCTGCTGGCCCTGCGGACGCAGTACTACACCGACCTGGGGGCCTACTCCTTCGGCGGCACCCACGGCGTCGCCGAGACTCTCACCCCCTCCGGGGCTACCGGCGCCTACACGGTTGAGCACGTGCACTGGGAGGTCTTCGGCGTCTACACCAACAAGATGACCGTCGGCCCCTATCGTGGCTACGGGCAGCACGCCACCGCCTACGCCGCCGAGCGCGTCATGGACGCCATCGCCAGCGCTCTTGACATGGACCCCGCCGAGGTGCGGCGGCGCAACCTCATCCCCGCCGAGGCTTTCCCGTACCGCGCGCCCACTGGACGCCTGCACGACAGCGGCGATTACGTGCTGGCCCTGAACCGGGTGCTGGAACTGGCTGGCTACCAGGGATTGCGTGAGGAACAGGAGAGGGAGTCAGGACAGGGGCCGCTGTTGGGCATCGGGATCGCCACCACCGTCGACGCCTCGGGGTTCGGCCCGGCTGGCACTTTCAGCGTCCGACCCGGCTACGAAACGTCCATCGTCCGCGTCGATCAGTCGGGCGCGGTGACCGTGTACACCGGCGCGTCGCCCCACGGCCAGGGCCACGAGACCACTTTCGCCCAGATCGCCGCCGACGAGCTGTCGGTGCCGCTGGAGGACGTAACCGTAATCTACGGCGACACCCACCTGATCGCCTCGGGCACTGGCACCAGGGCCAGCCGCTCCATCGTCGTGGGCGGCTCGGCGGTGGTCACCGCCAGCCGGAAGGTCAAGGATAACGCGCTGCAACTGGCCGCCGCGCTGCTGCGTACCGAGCCGGAGTTCGTGGAGCTGCGGCGGGGCGGATTCTTCGCCGAGGACATCCCCGACCGCTACGTCTCCTGGCGGGACGTTGCCGCCTACTCCTTCGGCCCGCAGCCGGTGCCGGAGGGCGTTGACCGCGGCTTGGAGGCCAGCGTTTTCTGGGAGCCGGACAGCTACACCTTCCCATTCACCGCCAACGTGGCGGTGGTGCGGGTGGATCCCGACAACGGCGCAGTGCAGCTTGACGGCTTTTACTCCGTCAACGATTTCGGCGTCATAGTGAACCCCATGGTCGTTCATGGACAGGTGCACGGCGGGCTGGCCCAGGGCATCGGCGCGGCCCTGATGGAGGAGGCGGTTTGGGACGCCAGCGGGCCGCTGCTGACCGGCAGTTTTATGGACTACGCCATGCCGCTGGCCAAGCACCTGCCCGATTTTACCGTCGAGTTCATGGAGACGCCCAGCCCCTACAACCCGCTGGGGGTCAAGGGCATGGGCGAGACGCCCACCATCGCCGCCGTCCCGGCCATCGTCAACGCCGTGGCCGACGCGCTCTCCCGGACCGGCGCATCACAACCGCTCGACATCCCGCTCAAGCCCGAGCGCGTCTGGCGAACTATCCATAGTGGCAGTTAAGCAGTTGGGCAATAATCCCCTCCCCCTCAGGGGGAGGGTTAGGGTGGGGGTGAAATTCCACCATCAGACACCGTATCCAACTACGGAACTCCCGTCAGGAGCAGGCCGGAGGGTGAGCACGGTAGCAGGTACCGTATTGACAACTAAACCCCGCCGTCATACACTCGAATGGCTGGGCCGGATTGGCCCAGTTACTTATGGCCCGGTGGTGTAGCGGTTAACATACTGGCCTGTCACGCCAGAGATCGTGGGTTCGAATCCCATCCGGGTCGCCATCTCCTCCCGCAGGCGATTGCTCCGTCAACGGTACGGGGGCAATGGCCGGAGGTGGCGGCGCAGCCAAGGCACGAAATGGGGACGCGCGGGTTCGACAGGGGCGTTCTGTAACGGATTGCAAGCCGAGGCGCCATCAACCTCGTTAATCAGGTGGCAAAAAAGTAACTGGCGAACGTGAATTCGCTCTAGCGGCCTAGAGCCGCTACGTCTGCTCTCTGCAACGCCCGGATGCGGGGATGTCAGGCGCCATAAATCCGGGATGCGGCCTACCCGACGCCGGTAAGGGCGGCCAAAGATGAACCGGCTGGGTCTCTCCAGGTTGCGCCGGCGGTGCCGGGAGAGGCCAAGAGCAAACCGGCGGACAAGCTTGTAGCATATTCGGATTATAGGCTCTTCTGGACGGGGAGTTCGACTCTCCCCCGTCTCCACCAACCCCTCTCAAGCACTGGCTTTCTCAGAGAGAATGCTACATCTCCTTTTCGCTTTCTGATTTGCGGGGTTCCAGAGGTTTCTTTGTTTCTGTAACTGCTAGGGAGTGTCGTCAAATTGAGTTGCCGGACAGTCAGCAGACCTGTTTCCGTCATTCCTGCGAAAGCAGGAATCCAGGGGTTCCCGCAGGCAAATCATTCTCCGGCATAGAGCGATTCCGGATTCCTGCTTTCGCAGGAATGACGGAGGAATTTGACGACACTCCCTAGGGCCTGTTGACATTTCACCGGAGCCAGATGAGAGCGGCGGCGAAATGAAGGAAGCCAAGGTATCTGGCGTCCAGTTTCTCAAAGCGGGAGAAGACCCGGCGGTACTGCTTCATCTTGTTGATGAAACACTCCACCAGATGACGCTCCCGGTATAAATGAGCGTCATATTCGTGCGGCTCCTTCCGGTTGGAGCGGGACGGAATCACCGGCGTCATACCCCGCCCCGCTATCTGCTGGCGAAATCCCCGGGAGTCATACCCCTTGTCAGCAATCACGTACTCGCCCGCATAACCCTCTATCAGCCCCCCGGCCTGGGTGATGCCGTTCTCTTGTCCCCCAGTCAGAATGAACCGCAGGGGATTGCCCAGCGCGTCCACGCTCACGTGGACCTTGGTGCTGAAACCGCCGCGGCTGCGGCCCAAAGCCTGGGCTTGCTGCCCCCCTTGCTCCGGGGCGCTCCGGCGGCGCAAGGGTGGGCCCGCACCACCGTGCTGTCAATGATGAGATACTCCATATCCGGGTCTTCCGCAAAATGGTGATGCATCCGTTCCCAGACGCCTTGATCCGCCCAGCGGGAAAACCTCTTGTAGACGCTGTTCCAATTCCCGTACTCGGGCGGCAACAGCCGCCACTGGGCGCCGGAACGGGTAATCCACAACACCGCCTCGATGAAACGCCGGCACTCAGCTTCCTGGCCAACGTAGAGACCGGCGCAACCGCGCAGGAAACCGAGAATTTGACCCCATTCCTCTGATGATAGTTTGATGTTGCTCATACGGCCATTATAATCAAATGTCAACAAGCCCTAGGGAACGCCCTCACCCTAACCCTCTCCCGGAGGGAGAGGGAATTGCGGGTTTCGCTTTGACCACTTTGACCTTGGTTTAGCCCAGGGACTCCGGATTGACGGGAGTGGGCATGGCCTGTACTTCCGGGAGCACTTTTTCGGCGAACAGTCTCAGGCTTTTTTCGGCCTTGTCTCTCGGCATCCCGCCGTAGAACATGTGGATCACCACCTTTTCCAGGCTGATGGTCCATTGTAACGTCCTGATTTTCTCTATGATCTCGTCCGGCGTGCCGATAGGCTGGGTTGCGCGCCGGGCGGCGAAGCTGGCGTCCGCCGTGCCCACGTCCGCAGTCTGGCGCACCAGGTACTCCTCGTAGCCCTTGATGCCCTCATAGCCCGGATTGTTCCATTCAAAGTAATGGTGCTGGGCCGCCATGAGTTGGTTGTGGAAGTAAGTCCAGCCCTCCTCGGCCTCCTCCTCGGTCTCGGCGCAGTACATCCACAGCAGGGTGGTTGGCTGGTCGGGGGGAAGGCCGAGTTCCCGGCGAATCGCGTTGAACCTCTTCACCTTGTCGGTCATCGCCTCCACGTCGTCGCCGGCAACGAACATCTGCCCGAGGCCGTTCTCGGCGGCCATCCTCGCGGAGGCTTCCGTCGTGAACGCCACCTTGATGTCCCTGGTCAGCTCACCCTTGTGGCGGGCCTGCGGACGGATGGTGGTGGGCGGAATGTCGTAGACGTCGCCCTTGAACTCGAAACGCTCCGTTCCGTCAGCCGCCTTTATCGCATTGATCACGTCGTAAAAATACTTGTGAGACTCGTCGATGGGGTAGCCCAGGGAGGCGTACTCGTGGGGCGCGATGCCGCGTCCGATGCCCAGGTGGAGGCGCCTGCCCCTCAGGAGGATGTCCAGCATGGAAAGTTCGGATGCCAGCCTCACCGGATTCCACCACGGCGCGACGATGACCGCCGTTCCCACGTCGACCCGGCTGGTGCGCCCTGCCCAGTACGCCAGGTATTGCAGCGGGTTCGGCTGCATCGAATAGGCTGATCCGTAGTGTTCGGTTGCCCAGATGGAATCGAAGCCCAGCGGCTCAACCAGCTCTCCCATATAGAGGGTGTCGTCCAGATTACTGGCGTCCGGGATTTCCGGCGGCCGGTCATAGTCCTCCGCCATCAATCGGGGCCAGTCTCCCTGGTTGTAGCCGGTGACCATCACTCCACAGTGCATTGATATGTTCCTCCTCAAGGCTCGCCAATGGGTCTGCGCCCACTCCTGTCATGCCCGGCGGCCACGCTCCAGTATAGCGATTCCCTTGGGTCGGTGCGGGGATCTTTCAGCCACGGCCCTGGGGAACTGTATCGCACTTGCTTAGCGTCACTTCCGCGCCGGGTTGAGCGGAAAGCGGGCGGTGGGATAACATGCCTGCTGGCAGGCGGTGTGACTACAGCGGGATCCTTGAATGGACTCTCGCGTAGCCGGGCGATTTCGCGCCGTGCCGTTCCGGTTTGCTGAAAAAGGGCCTCGCTGTCGGCCCGCTGCGGTTGGATTCGATGCAAGGCCTTTTGATTCTCATGTTCGGGCTTCTGACCGTCCTGGGGTGTGCGACCGCCCAGGACGGCCCGGCGGCAAGCGCGCCTGCCGCGCCGCCGGAATCCGCGACGGTTGCCATCGGCGACGCAACGTACAGCGTAGACCTTGCGATTTCGCCTGAGGAGCGCCAGCAAGGGCTGTCGGGACGCGAGTTCATGCCCCAGGACGCGGGCATGCTGTTCGTGTTCGAGGATGAGCAGGTGCGCCACTTCTGGATGAAAGAGATGCGCTTTCCGCTGGACATCATCTGGATTGACGCGCAATGCCGTTTGCTGGCAGTGGCGGCGGATGTGCCCACGCCACCGCCGGACGCCGCCAACGACGAGATTCCGCGGGTGCAGTCGCCGTCTCCGGCCCGCTACGTGCTGGAGGTCAACGCGGGCGAGGCGGCGCGCAACGGGCTGCAACCGGGAGACGCGGTTGAATTCAGGGGAGCGATAGCGGGCCAGCACGGATGCTGAGCCAAGCTCACAATTATAAATACAAACAGAGGATAGTGAACCAAATGGACATTCTGGTATCCGGGTCCATGGCCTACGACCGGATCATGAGATTCGACGGACGATTCAGCGACCACATCCTGACCGACCAGCTCGACAACATCAACATCAGCCTGGCCTTGGACAGCTTGACGGAACACATCGGCGGCACGGCGGGCAACATTGCCTATTCCCTGTCGCTGCTGGGCGAAAAACCCCGCATCGTGGCGTCCCTGGGCCGCGACTACCACCGCTACTTTGAGTGGCTCGATACCTGGGGCATCGGAACCGGGGACATCCGCGTCGTCGAGGACGAATTGACCGCCGGGGCGTACATCACCACCGACGTGGACTCCAACCAGTTCACCGCCTTCAACCCGGGAGCGATGAAATACCAGGCCGGTTTCAGCTACGAGGGCGTCGACCCGGCGAACACGATGGCCATCGTTGGCCCCGGCAACATCGCGGACATGGTGGAGTTCACCGCCCGGAACCGCGAGCTGGGTATCTACACCATATTCGACCCCGGCCAGTCGCTGCCCGCCTGGGAGCCGTCGCCCCTGGCCCGCTGCATCGAGCAGTCCAACATACTCATCTGCAACGAGTACGAGCTGGGCCTGATCTCCAACAGCGCCGGGCTTTCGCAGCAGGATTTGGCGGTGATGGTGGAGCACCTGGTGGTGACCCTCGGCGACCAGGGCGCCGACGTGATTTCCGGCGGCGAGTCGGAGCGCGTTCCCGTAATCCCGGCCAACGCGGTCGATCCCACCGGCGCGGGCGACGCTTTCCGCGGCGGGCTGATCAAGGGCTTGACGCAGGGTGCCGGCATCAAGCGGGCCGTCCAGATGGGCACCGTCTGCGGCTACTACGTAGTCCAGGTCGAGGGCACCCAGACCTACAGCTACGCGCTGGCCGAGTACCAGGCCAAGCTGCGGGAATGCTTTGGCGAGTAAGGAGCGAATGCTAAGTCCGCAGAATCTCATGTTTTAGAGAGTGTTTAATAAGTTCTGTTCACTGTCAAAGAGCGGGTTTCGGGCGCATCCGTCATTCCTGAGCAACCAGAGGTACGCCCCCACCCTAACCCTCCCCCGGAGGGAGAGGGGACTTATTAAACACCCTTTTAGGGGAGTAAGGTCAATCGGTGGCTATCAAAATATCCACGCCTTTCCCGTTGTTCCCGCCATGCCGCCCCCATAGTTGTGGCAACGGGTCAAGTATGTAGGGCAAGAGGTATTCTCAACGTGTGTTGGTATTCCCATGTAGGGGCGCACGGCTGTGCGCCCTGGCCCTCGGTTCCGGCACAATTCTCTCCTGCGCAGACAAGGGCGCCCGTCCCTCGACGTGCTCGGGAGTGCGCCCCTACGCGGCGAGGCCAAGCAGACAAATCGCGTCCAATACCAACACACGTTGAGAATACCCGGCAAGAATGACATTGGGGCGTCCACCGCGGCTGTCTCTCCAGGCAATGGACAGTAACGCCGGGCAACTTTTCCAAGAAATCTTTTACCAAGTTGTGGTGTCCCCTTTTGCCGATTGCCCCGGTTGACACCGCCCGGTTGCGACCTGACAATCCGGAAAATCGGCGATGATATGATGGAAGGAACGGAGATTGAATGAACGCAGACGACGCGCGCAGGGAGGAGATAGCCAGGGCGGGGGAGCGAATCGAGCGGTTTCTGGAGTCCCTGAGTCCCAACGACCTGGCCCGGCAGAGCGCCTGCGAGGGCTGGACGGTGGGCGACGTGGTGGGGCACCTGATTGAGAGGGGCGAACCGCTCCCCGACCAGATCGAGCGGGGACTGGCAGGAGACCTGTCTCCCACGCCGGGGTTTACGGACGATCCTCCGGTCAGCGAAGACCAGTTCCGCCTCGACCTTGACCGCCGGGCCGTGGAGCTGCGGCAGGAACTGGGCGCGGGCCTGCTGGCGGAGTTCGCGCGGGTCAACGGCGAGTTCAACCGGGTGCTGGCCCTGGTGCAGCCGGACGACTGGGACAAGCCATGCTTCCACCGCCTGCGTCCCGAAACGGTGCGATCCAAGGCGGACATCCGCATCGCCGAGCTGGCGATGCACGAGTGGGACATGCGCTGGGCCCTCGACCCGGACGCCACGCTGGCCGAGGACAGCCTGCCGGGGTTGGTCAACGCCTCGGGCCGGGCGGTGCGGCGCGCCTTCCGGGCCGACCCGTCGCGGACTAACGCCGTGCGCTACCGTTTCGAGCTAACCGGGCCGACAGCATCATCGGTTGACGTGGCGCTTGCCCCGGAGGACGTCGGCTTTGAGATCGAGGCTACCGCAGAACCGGACGTGGTGTTCCGGTGCGCCTCGGCCACCTACGCCATGGTGATTTTCGGGCGGTGGAAACTGCCCGACGTGATCGCCAACGGCAGGCTGACGGTTGAGGGAGACGAGGCGCAAGTTGCGGCTTTCGTCGACGCATTCGTAGGCGGGTAATCCGGCTGCTCCTCCTGACGTGCCATGGCCCTTTCACCCACGCCCAAGGGTATTCTCAACGTGTGTTGGTAATCCTATGTAGGGGCGCACAGCTGTGCGCCCTAGCCCCGGTTCCAGCACAATTCTCTCCTGCGCAGACACGGGCGCACGGCTGTGCGCCCCTACGCAGCGGGGCCAAGAGGTAGAACTACTGATGCGTGCATTACTGCTAAACATTCCCTGGATTCCGGCTTTCGCCGGAATGACGGTCACGCACAGGCTTATGGGCCTGAGTGTATAATCCAAAGACTAGGAAACAGACCTGCGCCGCCTTTTGGTGCGGCACCAGAGCAGCGCAGCGCCAGAAAATCGGGGAGGAACGCAATGAGTATCGCCATCGGATACATGCCGGGAGCTTTCGGTGAGGGCGGCGACAACCCCAGCTACCTGCGGGAGCTGGTCGAGGTGGGCGACAAGCACGGCTACGACTCCATCTGGCTCAGCGACCGCATCGTCAGCGAGAAATTCAGCCTGGAGGCCATGACTGCCTGCGCCATGGTCGCCGCCTATTCCGACCGGCTCAAGTTCGGCACCAGCGTCATCGCCATGCCCCTGCGCAACCCGGTGGTGTTGGCCAAGCAGATCGCGACGCTGGACTTCCTGTCGCAGGGCCGCTTCTTCCCCGCCGTCGGTCTTGGACAGGAGGAGCCCGAGGAGTACGAGGCGTGCGGCGTCAGCAAGGAGCGCCGCGGCCCGCGCACCGACGAGGCGATCCAGTTGATGCGCCGCCTGTGGGAAGAGGAAGTGGTGACGCATGAGGGCGAGTTCTACACCTGCCACAACGTGTCGGTCACTCCCAAGCCATTCCTGCAACCGTCGACGCCGGTGTGGATCGGCGGACGCACCGCCGCCGCCGCCCGCCGGGTGGGCCGCGTGGGCGACGGCTGGCTGGTGTCCAGCGCAACGCCCGCCGAGGTCAGGGAGGGCCACGACATCCTGTTTGAGACGGCCGGGGAGTTCGACCGGGTGATCGAGGACGACCACGTTGGCGTGCTGATGGGCTACTACGTCAGCGACGACGTTGAGGAGGCCACCATCAAGGCCAACCAGTTCGTCACCCGCCAGCGCCCTGACGCGCACTTCACCGAGTTCACCGCCGTCGGCCCGGTCGACCGGGTCGCCGAGTACGTCAACCGCTACATCGAGTCCGGGGCGTCCAAGTTCGTAGTCCGCCCACTGTGCCGTGCCGAGGAGAGCATGGAGCAACTGGAAATTCTGGGCGAGGAGCTGCTGCCCCAGTTCCACAAGTAGCGGTGGCTGCTAAGTCACGTGAGGGATATGCAACGCGCATTCAATGCGCTGCCGAAGAGCAAATACTGGCGGCGTAGCTCTCACCGTTCCCATGGTGAGGCTACTCCAGCCAGGGTCATGGAGGCGCTGTGGTACCCAACGCTTCCACCAGAGCCGCAGGAGAATGGTAACACGGCGTATTTTCACTATCGAGCGTTAGACGATGCTTGGTTCCGCGTCGTTCTGGACCCAGATGGCGCGTTGTATACTGCTTTCTGGGATGACGATACATCAGGCAGAGGGAGACGAAGGAGGAGAAGGCGATGAGTGATGAGTCTGGGAATGCAAACTTGGAGATAGAATACGAAGGTGAAAGCGACACTTTGTGGATCGGCAATGGCAGACCGGGATCTATCGGGTTCGACATCACCTATGGGATACTTATTCCTTTCTTCGACACCGACGGTGTAGACCCAAATAGCAGAATTCCCATCGGCCTGATGTTGTCTCCTGCTGCTGGCTTGTTGGCGCCGCACCTGCCCATTGAGTCCATAGCCAACGCCGAGCCGGTGTCGTACCTGGATAAGCTGGAATTGACAATTCGTTATGACGCAGCCAACGATACCCTCTGGATGGGCAACGGCGAACCGGCCGACACCAGCATCCCCATAGTCGAATATGCCGTGGTCTTGTACTTCGACGCAGACAGCAAAAAGTATTCCAAGAAAGGCATCAAGAGACCGACGGGCGTAATGGTCTACGATGCCGTCAAGCACATCGAACCAGCGATACTGGCAGAGCTCGCCGCTGCCGGAGCGGCAGAGTAGGGACGGCAGCCACCCGGACGGGCGGGATTCCTCCCGCCCTTTTCCGTTTTTGCCCTACCCCAGCTTGCGCACGTTGCGGCGGTGTAGAATTTTCAAGGTGTCGGACACGTAGGGCAAGTCCTCACAAAACGTCCATACATAGGCTGACCATGAGCCTTGCGCCAAGTCGTTTCCTTCGCGCAAGTCCCAAATGCACCACGCATTCCCATCGGTGAGGACGGCATAACCGACCCGGAGGTCACTTACGTACTTTTGTAGTTGCGAAATGTCCTCCTCGCTGTACTCAACCCAGGCGTCATAGACTTCCTCGTCCGGTTCCTGGCTGCTGAAGATGTACTCAATGTCGGAACGAAAGATTCGTTTGGCCTCGACCACCATCAATGGAGCATCATCGGCTTTGGCACCAAGGAATTTGTAGTCAGGGCGGTCTCGATTGACGACCGAATCCTCGACCAGTACTTGAGCAGGTTCGCTCAAGTCCCACCCGAGTGACCTTAGGATTGGATCAATCAAGTAGTATCTGGTCTTGTACTCGTTCCACTCCAAATCGCGATGTTTATTCAAGCGACTATGAGCATCCGTAATCGCCCTTTCAATTTCCTGAACGTAAGCAGGTCTGTTTGCCATTTGCTAATCCTCCGATACTGCTAATCTGAATTATAACCCGTCTCCCACGTAATCAGCAGCTCGCGCATGGGCTTGCGCCAGATGGCGCGGTAGCCGTTGCCGTCGGGGGCGAACAGGTCGTCGAACTGCTCGGCGAAGATGCGGCGGGCGGTGTCGCGGGTGTCCTCGCGGGACCAGCGGCCGAAGATTGCCGAGTCCAACGCCTCCTCCCGCGTGGCGTATAGCCAGTCCTCCCACCATGTCGGGGCGGGCAGTACGCGCACGTCGGGCAGGATGCCCATGTCCCAGAGCACGGGGAGCAGCTCGCGGTGGCCGGGCATGGGCGCCAGATGCTCGCCGTAGACGCGGCGGAACAGGTCAGCGCCCCGGTTGGGCGGCGGCTCGCTCCAGACCAGTATCATCACCCGCCGCAGGGCTGACGCCTGCATCTTTTCCAGAAACGGCACGATGTCCCGCACGAAATAGGTGACGTCGCAGGTCAGCGCTACGTCGCCCTCAACGTCAGTTGCATCCATCCAGCCTGACGGAATGCGGCGGGCGTTGCTGATGCCCGCCTCCTGTCGCGATGCCTCGTACTCGGCGGCCATCCCCTCGGACGGCTCTACGGTCAGCACCTCGCGGCAGCGCAGGGCCAGGGGAAGTGAGACCCGGCCCGCGCCTCCGCCGACTTCGACCACCACGTCGCCGGGCTGCACGTATGATGCCAGCGCCGCCAGGTTGGAGTTCAACTCCCGGTGGGGGTCGAACCGGAACTGCGCCGCCGACTGTCCGGTCCAGATGTCGGCTGGCCTAGGCCCGAACAGGCGCAACTGCTGCTCGTCCACGGCGTCCAGCATGGCAGCGTAACGGTCGGCGGCGCTGGGCATCTTCCACCTGTCTGTCTGAATCAGGATTAACCGGATTAAAGGATGGACAGGATAAGCAATTCCTATCCTGATAAGACTTCGCGGCTGAGGAGTTCACCCCCACCCTAACCCTCCCCCTGAGGGGGAGGGGACTTTGGGGACTCCTTAACCCGCTCCCTCCGGGAGAGGGGATTTGATTTGTCACAGACGCTCGAAGGGGCGCACGGCTGTCGTGCGCCCCTTTCGTTTGGCGTTGGTGTCCAGTGAGCTGGCCCTGGCTAGGCGTTCAGGTTCATGGGGAGCTCGAGCATGGAGCGGAGGGCCATGGTCGGGCGGTACTCGGCCTCGTGGGGCGCCATCTCCAGGTTGGGGTAGCGGTCGGCCAGGGCGCGGAACACTTCCTGCCCCTCCACGCGGGCGATGGTTGCGCCGAGGCAGTGGTGGACGCCAGCGCCGAAGGCCACGTGGGGGTTGGGCCAGCGGGTGATGTCCATCTTGTCGGCGTTCTCGAACTTGTTGGGGTCGCGGTTGGCCGACGGGATGACCCAGCGGACGCGGTCCTTTTCCTTGATCTGCTTGCCGCGCAGCTCCACGTCCTCGCTGGCCAGGCGGGGCAGGGTCATGACCGGCGAGTCGTAGCGCAGGGCTTCCTCGCAGGCCCGCACCATCATGCCCTCGGTGTCGGTCTTGAGCAGCTCCCACTGGTCGCGGTTGTTCATGAACGACTTGGTGCCGTTGCAGATCAGGTTGATGGTGGTCTCGTGGCCGGCGATGAGCAGCAGCGCGGTGTTGGACAGGGTGTGCGCCCGGCTGAACACGCCCTCTTTCTCGCCGCTGGCGAGGACGGAGATGAAATCGTCGCCGGGGTTTTCCTTGCGCTCGTCCAGCAGCGGGTCGCAGTATTCGAACATGCCGTTCACGCCTTCCATCAGCGTGCGGTAGCGGTCCGGCTCGCCGCGGTTGTTGTACAGCAGCTTTTCGGCCAGGGTGCGGATGTAGGGGCGGTCGGATTCCGGCACGCCCATCATCTCGGCGATGACCAGCAGGGGCAGGGGCACCGCCAGGTCGCGCATGAGGTCCACGCTGCCCTTCTGCTCCGCCTCGTCCAGCAGGTGGTTGGTGGCGGAGATGACCAGCGGGCGCCACTCCTCCATGGACTTGGGGGTGAAGAAGCGGTGGACGACCTTGCGCATGTCCAGGTGGGCCGGGCGGTCGTGCTGGATGAACATCATCCCCTGGTACTCGCACGCCATCCGGTAGATTTCCTCGTCCGACTCGTAGATGGCCGGGTAGGCCGGGCGCGGGTCGTTCAGGAAGGTCGCGCTGGAGAACTTCTCGTGGTTGCGGGTCAGCCACACCAGGTCGTCGTGGCGGGTGACGATCCACAGCTCGTAGAGTTCGTTCCAGTGGACGGGGTCTTCTTCCCGCAGCCGTCCGTAGTAGGAATAGGGGTCATTGATCACTGACGGGGTAAAGATGTCGTCAGAGATTACGTTGGAGACCATGCCTCACCTCCGGTCGGGATGCTCCGGTTCAGAATGGGAAACCAGCTTTGGAACCTTTGGGGCAGTTTTGTGAGTCTATCAAATTCCCCACGGAGTTGACAATAGACAGTATCCGATGACTCGATTACGAATTGCGGTTCTATTCCACGGGAATGCGCTGGAACTCCGTCTTGGGGAATACGGCCAGCAGGGCCGCCTTCCCGCCGGAGCGGTTGACGAACCCGTGCTTGATGCCAGCCGGGGCCAGCACGGTATCGCCGGGGCCGAGGATGACCACCTCGTCGCCCAGGATGGCCTCCAGTTCGCCCTCGACGATGACCATGGCCTCCTCGGTGTCCGGATGGATGTGCGTGGTGATGGTGGCGCCCGGGGCGATCTCCAGGTGGCCCACCCACAGCGACTGCGAGCCGTGCTGCGGCCCCACCAGCGTCGCCCGCGGGATGCCGGGGTAGCCCTCGCTGGTCTCGGCGTCCGCCCGTCTCAATATCGGCATGACAGCGCCCTCCTCCGTCTCTCTTTCCGGTAACTGTGCGCGGATTATAGGCTAGAATGGAACAAACGCCAACGGATTCGTCCGGGGAGGGCAGCAGGATGGCAGTCTGGATACCGGAACTGGGAATGGAGCTGACTTACGACGAGGTGCGGCTGCCGGTGGCCGTCTGGGAGAACGGCAAGGTAAGCGCCGACGGGACTCGGCTGACGCTGGAGACGGTGCTGCACGCCATCAGCGAGGCCAATCCCCCGGAGCGCATCGTGGAGATGTTTCCCACTACCAATTTGGGACATCTATACCTGCTCGAAGGCTACTACTGGACTCGCCGGAAGGAGGCGCGGGAGTACCTGCGCAAGCAGAAAGAGTCGGAGGAACGGATAAGGGCGGAGATAGAGGCTCAGCCGGGCTACAAAGAGCATACCGAGCGAGTTCTGAAACGGTGGCGTGAAATGGGTTATACCCGATGACCGGGGCCAGGCGCATTGGCGCGCAACTGAAGTTTCTCGCAGACCAGAACTTTAACGAGGCCATTGTCAAATATGTGACCAATACTGACCCGTCTATTGACATCCTGCACGTCCGCCACGCCGGGATGGATGAGACGCAAGACCCCGATATTCTGGAATGGGCGGCGCAACAAGGCCGCATAGTATTGAGCCACGACGTAAACACTATGCAGGGTGACGCCTATGACCGCGTGATTGCCGGATTGCCAATGCCGGGGCTTTTTCTGGTGGTGAAGGGGCGGCCCCTGGAGCAGGCAGCTCAAGACATAGCGTTGCTGGCGGTCAGCAGTATTGAGGGGGAGTGGGAGAATCAGGTGAAGTTCCTTCCTACTTAATCTCAATAGATGTCCGCAATAGCGTCTTGGTCAGGCCGTCGTTTGGAAATTTGCCAAAATCCAACTGAGAGAGTTAGCAAAGCTATGGCGATTCGGATTGAGCGAATGGATATGGACATCACCTGCGACGAAGTGCGGGTACCCCTCAGAATAGGCGACTGCGGCGTCGCGCTGGTGGGCAATACCGACGTGCCGCTGGAAACGGTAATCAGCGAGTTCATTAGAGGCGAGGATGCCATGGAAATATGCCAGAAGCACCGTCCGCTGCTGTCAGGAGAGGTCAGTTTAGTCATCGGCTATTACCTGGCTCGCAGAAAGGAAGTGGAGGAATATATGCGGCGGCGCGGGGCCATGCCGGAACCGGCCGACGGCGAGCCGCAGGACGCGATGCAGCGGCGCGTCCTGAACCGGGCCCGCAAGCTGGGAATCATAGACTGACCGCCTTCCGCGCCCTTTCCCCGTACATTGCGAATCTCTGTTATTATTCCGGCAATTCTTCCGATAAGGCACAAGGAGGCGCGGTGATGCTGGACAAAACGGCGCTTATGGAAATGATGCGGCGCATGCTTCGCATCCGGCATTTCGAGGAGGCGGTCATCAACCTGGTGGAGCGCGGCGAGATCGTTGGCGCGGCCCACTCCTACATCGGCGAGGAGGCCGTGGCCGTCGGCGCCTGCATGGCCCTGCGCGACGACGACTGGATGACCGGCAACCACCGCTCCCACGGCCACCCCATCGCCAAGGGCGGCAACGTCAAGACCGCCATGGCCGAGCTGCTGGGCAAGAAGACCGGCATCTGCAAGGGCAAGGGCGGCTCCATGCACCTGGCCGACTTCAGCATCGGCATCCTGGGCGAGTCGGGCATCCTCGGCTCCTCCATCCCCGTGGCCGTCGGCGCTGCGCTGGGCAGCCGGTTGCAGGGCAACGACCGGGTGGCCGTCTGCTTCTTCGGCGACGGGGCCAGCAACGAGGGCGCGTTCCACGAGTCCATCAACCTAGCCGCCGTCTGGAAACTGCCAGTGATTTTCCTGTGCGAGAACAACCAGTACGCAGTCACCAGCAGTTTCAAGGAGATGGTGGCCGTGGAAAACATCTCCGACCGCGCCGCCGCCTACGCCATCCCCGGCGTGCTGGTGGACGGGCAGGACGCGCTGGCGATGCACGAGGCGGTATCGGCGGCGGTGGACCGCGCCCGCTCCGGCCAGGGGCCGACGCTGGTGGAGGGCCGCACCTACCGCTATTACGACCACTCGCTGGGCCTTGGGCGCATCGTCCGCAACCCCTACCGCGATGACGACGAGGTGGAGCAGTGGAAGCAGCGCGACCCGCTGGACATCCACCGCGCCCTGCTCATCCAGCAGGGCATCGCCACCGCTGAGGAACTCGACGCCCTGGAAGAGCAGGTCAAGGCCGAAATCGGGGACGCTGTCACCTTCGCCCGCGAGAGTCCCTACCCCGACCCGTCGGAGGTCTGGGAGGACATGTACGCCGACCCCATACCGCTGGAGTAACGGCAGTTCCCTCTCCCTCCGGGGGAGGGTTAGGGTGGGGACGTTCCCTGGTCGGCACGGATTCCCGCTTTTGCGGAAACAGGGATGAGTAGCGCCGGAATGTCCCCCCACAAAACAATTCCAACTACTCATATTTCTCAGAGGGTGTTTAATAGGTTCCCTCTCCCTCCGGGGGAGGGTTAGGGTGGGGGCGTACCACTGGTTGCTCAGGAACGGCGGATGCGCCTGAAACCCGCTCATTGACAGTGAACCGAACTTATTAAACACCCTTTCAGACATCGCAACCGTCTTTCCTGAGATTGTCAAAAGATGGACGATTGGTACGCCCCACCCTAGCCCTCCCCCGTAGGGAGAGGGAACGGTAAGGAGGAGGCAGGTAATGGTCACTGAAACGCAGACCCGCAACATCACCTACACCCAGGCCATCAACGAGGCGATGCGCGAAGAGATGCGCATCGACCAGCGCGTCTTCATCATGGGCGAGGACATCCAGAAGGGAGTCTACGGCGCGTCCGGCGGGCTGTTCCAGGAGTTCGGCGGCGAGCGGGTGCGCGACTGCCCGCTGTCCGAAAACGCCTTTTTCGGCGCGGCGGTTGGCGCTGCGGCTGTGGGCATGCGCCCCATTGTCGAAAGCCTGTCCAGTTTCATGTGGGTTGGCATGGACCAGTTGGTGAGCCAGGCATCCAAGATGCGCTACATGTTCGGCGGCCAGGTCAACCTGCCCATCGTCTACCGCGCCGCCATGTACTACGGCGGCAGCATGGCCGCCCACCACTCCGACCGCTCGCATCCGCTGTTCATGAATATCCCGGGATTCAAGGTTGTCTTCGCCAGCAATGCTTACGACGGCAAGGGGCTGCTCAAGTCGGCCATCCGCACCGACGACCCGGTGATTTTCTGGGAAGACCGCACTATCCTAGGGGCGCGGGCCGAGGTGCCGGAAGAGGAATACAGCATCCCCTTAGGCGTGGCCGACGTTAAGCGAGAGGGCACTGATGCCACCATCGTCGCCATCGGCGGCATGGTGCCGAGGGCCTTGGCCGCCGCCGACGCACTGGCCGGTGAGGGCATCTCCGTCGAGGTCATCGACCCGCGCACGCTGGTGCCGCTGGACAAGGAGGCCATCCTCGGCTCGGTGGCCAAGACGGGCCGGCTGGTGGTGGTGGACATGGCCCACAAGACTTGCAGCGCGGCCAGCGAGATTGCCGCCATCGTGGCCATGGAGGGCTTTTGGGACTTGCAGGCGCCCATACAGCGGCTGGGAACCATCAACGTGCACATCCCGTTCAGCCCGGCCCTGGAGCCGCTCTGCTACCCCACCGACGAGTCCATCGCCGAGGCCGTGCGGCTGACCATGCAGTAGGGTTGGAGTTATTCCGTAGGGGCGCACAGCCGTGCGCCCCCGCAGGGTGAATCGACGACATTCCTTTTCCATGGACGGGCGCACGGCTGTGCGCCCCTACGACATATATGACCATCTGGTTGTAGTCCCAGTTTCAACGACTAGGAGTTGTAGTTATGGCGTCGGAGATTGTGCTGCCGCAGTGGGGCATGGAGATGCAGGACGGCACCATCGTCCGCTGGCTGAAACAGGAGGGCGACGCGGTGGCCGAGGGCGAGCCAATCGTCGAGGTAGAGACGGCCAAGCTGCAAACGGAGCTGGAGTCCACCGCCTCGGGAGTCCTCAGCCGCATTGTGGCCCAGGAGGGCGAGATCGTGCCCATCCGCGGCGTGCTGTGCGTCATCGCCGAGCCCGGCGAGGAAGTGGCGGCAACGCCCGCCGCGGCTGCCAGTGCTGCGACTACCGCGCCCGCCGCCCAGGCCGTAGCCGCCGCCGATGGCGCGGGAACCGGCAGGGTGAGCGTCCAGGTAGTTCCCGCCGCGCGCCGCCTGGCCCGCGAGCGGAGCGTCGATCTCGCCTCGGTACAGGGCAGCGGCCCCAACGGCCGTATCCTGCTGGCCGACGTGGAGGCCACGCTACGGGCGCCTGCGGTTCCTGCCCCGTCCGCCGACGGAGCAGGGAGGGTGCCAGTCGTTCCCGCTGCCCGCAGGCTGGCCCGCGAGAACGGCATCGACCTGGCGATAGTAACCGGCAGCGGGCCGCAGGGCCGCATTCTCATCGAGGACGTGGAAGCGGCCATCCTTCGACAAGCTCAGGATGAACAGGCTGAGGCCCAGGGTGAACGGTTGGACGGGGCTGCTCCCGCGGTTGCGCCCACGCCGACGGCGGACGGCGTGGTGCCTCTGACCGGCATCCGCGGGGCCGTAGCTACGAGGATGCTACAAAGCATCCAGACTACGGCGCAGGTCACCCTCACTACCGAGGCCGTCGTCACCGAGGCGATGCAACTGCGTCGTGGGCTGTCGCGGCACCACGCCGAAGATGCCGGGGGGAACATCGGCCCGTTGCCGGTGGTAGTAAAGGCCACTGCCGAGGCGCTCAGGCGTCACCCGCGAATGAACGCTATCGAAACCGCCGGGGACGATGGCGCTCAACAGGTACAGATGCTGTCCGAGATAAACATCGGCTTGGCCGTGGCGCTGGATGAGGGGCTGGTCACGCCGGTAATCCGCGGCGCCGACGGCAAGCCCTTGGCGCAACTGGCCGCCGAAAACCGCGACCTCGCCGCCCGCACCCGCGAGGGCCGCACCCGGCCCGAGGAGATCAGCGGCGGCACGTTCACCATCACCAATCTGGGCGCCAACGAAATCGACGGGTTCACTCCCATCATCAACCCACCGCAGGTCGGTATCCTCGGCGTGGGCCGCGTGGCGGAGAAGCCCGTCATCGCCGACGGCGAGATCGTCAAGGGCGAGACGATGTACCTCAGCTTGACGTTCGACCACCGGGTTATCGACGGCGCTCCCGCCGCCGAGTTCCTGCAAACGGTCAAGCGCCTGCTGGAAGACCCCTGGTGGATGGTGGGCTGACCTCAAATTTCCCTCCCCCTCAGGGGGAGGGTTAGAGTGGGGGTGAAAGGGTAATGCCGGGAGGACATCAAGGGAGCAACCACGGGTTTTGAGACTGTTGCTAAATTCAGCAAGGCAGCGTGCCACACTGATTGACAGGTTATGCGGCCCAGCACTCATAGGGAGTGCCGTCTAATTGTTCCGTCATTCCTGCGAAAGCAGGAATCCAGAGTACATTGAGAGATAGAAAATGACCTTAGTTCAAACCTCGCGAGAGATATTCGCCGACGCCAGAGCGATGCACGCCAGCGCCCTAGAGCGTTTGGCGGCAGGCGACATTCGCGACGCCGCGGAAAAGGCGTGGTGCGCCACCAAGCGGGCCACCGAGGCCCTGCTGCTGGCCGTTAATGGCGAGATACCACCCACAACCGTCGGCGTTTCCGGCGGGCTTCGCGGATTGGGTAGAGAGAGTGATACGGCGAGGTCACTGCAAGAGCGCTTTGGATTCAACGCTCGATACCTGCATCACGATTGCTTCTACAACGGCCACTGCGAGCCGCTGGAGGATACCGAAAGGCTTATCCGTGAAACCGCTCAGTACGTTGAGGACGCGGAAGCACTTGCGGGTATGTGATACTGGCTGGTAGCACGATTGCAAAGCTTGGGGCGCAAGCGATTGTCCCAATACTGCGTTGGAATCTGATATTTGGCGCAGCCCGTAACAGCTACACTACAGTGGATGACCGGGGGATGACCTGGCCACCAAGAAAGAGGATACGGGCATGAAAGATTCCATCGCCGCCGCTATGACTCCATACCGTCAACTTTTGGGTGTTGGGCTTGCCGCCCTGCTCTGCCTTGCCTTGGTGCTGGCGGCTGCATGCGGGAGCGACCCGACCGCTACGCCCGAACCAACACCCGCGCCTCCCACGGCCACGCCTGAGCCGCCCGCGCCGACCGCCGAACCGCAGACCGGCTCGGACAGCGATTCAACCGAGCATGACGACGGCGACAGCGATGCCGGCGAGGATCATGATAGCGACTCCGATGGGGACAAAGTGGAAGCCCCGGCTAACGGCGATTCCGACAGCGACGGCGACAGCAGCGGGCAAAGCTCCGCGTCATCGTCGGAGGACAAGACCGGCGGCGAGGGCAGTACGGATGCTGACGGATCCGGCGCCGATAGCACGGTCAGCAACGTAAACCCCAATGGCGAAGGTATGGCCTTCGACAACAGCCGCAACGTCGCGCTCTTCGGCGCAGAGCCGCTGAACGCCGTCACCTGGACGGTGGGGCCGACGGCAGGGATGGGCGAACTGGTGGCCGAGGGTACGCTGGAGCAGGGGCTGACAATTTTCAACCCGATGGTGGACGGTGAAGGCTCCGGTTTCTCAGTGTTCTACAAGGGACATGAGGAATCCATGGTTGAGCTGCTGCCCGACCTGGGGCCGACGTACGTCTGGGACACGTTCGAGACAGTCGCGCCCACCGAAATGGAGATTGAGGGCGCGTCTTTCAAGATACGCGCCTACTCTCCCCTTTTCATGGATGTTGGCCCCGGCGACCTGGAGTTGCGCGTATACGGCTACGACCAGTCCGGCGCCGACGTGTTGCTGGCGGTTCAGGACATTGAGGTGAAATAGGACGTCATGTCGTTCCCGCGCAATTGGTGATAGGAGACCCGTCCCAACACCGTTAGAAACTATCTCAAAACCAGTGATGGCTTTCCCTGCGGCTTCTCCAGGCTGCCTTTTCACCCCCACCCTAACCCTCCCCCGTCAAGGGGGAGGGGACTTTTGAGATAGGTTCTTAGACTGGCCGTTGCCGCTAGACGTCCACCATCAGCACCCACATTGGCCCCTGGCCGATGGGGTAGACCTCCAGCGGCTCCAGCGCGCCGGTGTCGGCGTTGACGCGGTAGGACGCCAGCCGCGCCGACTCCAGGCCAGCGGCATAGACGTAGCTGCCGGTCGGGTCCAGGCTGAACGCCCGGGGAATGTCCTCAGTCGGCGTCTGGCCCAGCGGCGTCAGCGTTCCGTCGCCGACGTCCACGGCGAACCCGGCGATGCTGTTATGGCCCCGGTTGGGCGCGTACAGGAACCTGCCCGACGGAGTTATCTGTATCTGCGAGCAGGAATTCCGCTCGCCGTATCCCTCCGGCAGCGTGGGCACGGTCTGGAAGGGGCTGAGTGTCCCGTCGGCGCGGTCGAACCCGTAGGCGGTAACGCTGCATCCCTGCTCGTTGGACGAATACACCACGTCCAGGTTGGGGTGGAAGCAGACGTGGCGCGGCCCCTCCGGCGCGTTGGGGATGGCCCTGTCGGGATCGCAGGGAGCCAGCTTGCCCGACAACTGGTCGAACCTGAACTGGAAAATGGCGTTCTCGCCGGTGTGCGCGCCCTCGGCGATATGCGGCACGTAGGCGTAGCGATTGGACGGGTCGGTCTGGACGTAGTGGGCGCCGATGCCGGTCTCGCGCCACTCGATGGGGTTTGCGTCCAGCACGCCGTCCTCGCCGAACGCATGCACGCCCACTCTTGCCTGGTAGTAGTGGGCCGACAGCAGGTACTTGCCGGTGCGGTCAACGGAAATATGCACCGGATCGCCCTCCAGCGGAACGCCGCCGATCTCCCGAAGGCGCCCGGTGGCGTGGTCGATGGCGTAGCTGGTCAGCCCGAAATCCCCGGGCTGCCTTCGCCCGGCGAAAACGTAGCGGCGCTGCGGGTCCACGGCCAGGGGCGCCGGCATTCCCGACAGCGGAAACTCCGTCCGCCGCGTCAGCCCGCCGGTGTCGGGGTCCATCACGTACAGGGAAATCCGGTCTTCCCGCTGCAAAGAGATGTAAACGTAGGTAGGCACTTCAGACTCCTCCCGGTCTATCCCGTCGTCTATTTTAGGCTCGATTGTGCGTATAATAGCACCAACAGTAGCCAACAAATGCTTGGATGGTGAGCGGGATGAAAAGTATAACTATCTTGATTGAGGACGAGGACCTGTGCGACCTGATTGATGAGGAAGCAGAATCCATGGGCTGGGCGCAGGAAGAGGTAATCCTTCGGGCACTGTTCTTTTGGAAATCGGAGAAGGAACTGGACGAGGAGGAAATGCGGGAACTCGAAGAGGCCCGCAGGGAGTGGCAGGAAAATGGCGGAATGGATGCCAAGGAATTTTTCGACAGTCTCCGTGAAGAAGAGGAAAGGACTGCCGGAAGATGAAATTTCGTCTCCGATTTTCGCCTATTGCCCGCCGGAACATGAGAAGACTGGATTCCAGAGTCAGGAATCGGATTGAAAGCGCGATAGAGGACCTTACGGATAATCCTTATCCGCGGGCCAGTCTTAAGCTGAAGGGAGTTAGTCGTACTTGGCGGATACGTGTTGGCGCCTTTCGAGTGGTCTACGAAGTGCATGAGGACACGATTCTGGTGATTGTCTTGAAAGTAGACCGCCGCAGCGAAGACACTTACCGAATTTAGGTACACCATCCCAGCGGAATGATCTTGCGATTGGAGGATGTGTCATGCCAGAACACGGCGAAGTTTCAATGGACGAATTCCGGCAGATGGCCGAACGGGCCGGGCTGGGGCTGAAGGAAGGCGAGGCAGAGGAACTCAAGCCGATCTACGAACTGTATGCCGCCTACGCCGCGCAGCTCCACGAAATCAACTTCGGCGCTGAGGAAATGGTGGTCGAGTTTCACCCCGACTGGCCGGGGGCGTAGAAATTTCCCCGTAATTCCTTCTCCTGTAATTCCTTCTCCTAGAGGGGGCTAGGGCAAAATCACGGCGTTCCGAAATCCAAGACGGGGTGAAACAAGATGGTAGACAGGGACAGGCTGTATTTTCTGACCATGCGGGAAGCCGGGCAACTGATGCGCTCCGGCCAGCTTTCCCCGGTGGAGCTGCTGCGCGCCTGCCTCGACCGCATCGAGGCCACGGACGACCGGCTGCACTCGTTCGTCACGCTGATGGCCGACGAGGCCATGCAGCAGGCCCGGACGGCCGAATCGGAGATGCTGCGCGGAAACTACCGCGGCCCCATGCACGGCATTCCCTTCGCCTTGAAAGACCTGTACGACACCGCGGGCACCCGCACCACCTCCGGCTCCTACGTCGATCTGGAGCGCGTGCCGACGGTGGACGCTTACACCACCGCGGGCCTAAAGAACGCTGGCGGCGTGCTGGTGGGCAAGCTGGCCATGCACGAGTTCGCCCTGGGCGGCCCTGACTGGTCAACGCCCTTCGAACCAGCCCGCAACCCGTGGAATCTGGACCACATCACTGGCGGCTCCAGCAGCGGCACCGGCTCGGCGGTTGCGTCAGGCCAGGTCATGGGCGGCCTCGGCTCCTGCACCGGCGGCTCCATCCGCGGCCCGGCCTCCTACTGTGGCATAGTCGGCCTCAAGCCCACCTACGGGCGCGTCAGCCGGGCCGGAGTCGTGACCCTGAGCTGGTCGCAGGACCATGCAGGCCCCATGACCTGGACGGTGGAGGACACCGCGTACATGATGCAGGCCATCGCGGGCCACGACCCCCGCGACCCCACCTCCAGCACCACGCCCGTTCCCGACTACTCGGCCTCGCTGATGGAGGACATCAGGGGCATGACTTTCGGCATGCCACGGCACTACTTTTTCGATCCTGACCCCAGCGTCAGCCCCGAGTCCGTGGCCGTCGTGGAGAAGGCCGTCGCCGAACTGGAAAGCCTGGGAGCCAGGGTACGCGAGGTCTCGCTTCCCAGCCTCGACTACGTGCGGGCCGCTAACTCGGTCATCATGGTAAGCGAGGCCTATGCCTACCACGAGCCGAACCTGAAAAAGATACCCGAAAAGTTCGGCGACATCACGCGCAGCCGGTTCCGGACCGGCGCACTGCTCACCGCCGCCGACTACCTGCAAGCACAGCGCGTGCGCACCTGGGCCCGGCGCGAGTTCGCCGAGGTGATGCGAACAGTGGACTTTTTGGTAACGCCGACCATGACCACACCGGCTCCGGCCTTCGAGGGTTACGACCCGACTACTACCGTCCGGGGCCGCAGCTTCACCGCCCCGTTCAACGTGACCGGCCTGCCCGCCATCTCCGTGCCCTGCGGCTTTACCGAGGCCGGGCTGCCCGTGGGGATGCAGATCGCTGGCAAGCCTTTCGACGAGCCGGGCTGCATCCAGGCCGCCTACACCTACCAGCAGCACGCTGGCTGGTACAAGACCCGCCCCAGCATTTAGAAACCGTCTCAAAAGTCCCCTCCCCTCAGGGGGAGGGTTAGGGTGGGGGTGAACTCCTCAGCCGCGAGTCTTATCAGGATAGGAACTGCTTATCCTGTCCATCCTTTAATCCTGATTCAGACAGACAGGTGAAAGATGCCCAGCGCCGCCAACCGTTACGCCGCAATGCTGGACGCCGTGGACGAGCAGCAGTTGCGCCTGTTCGGGCCACGGCCAGCCGACATCTGGACCGGACAGTCGGCGGCGCAGTTCCGCTTCGACCCCCACCGGGAGCTAGACCCCAACCTGGCGGTGCTGGCATCGTACGTGCAGCCCGGTGACGTGGTGGTCGATGTCGGCGGCGGCGCGGGCCGGGTCTCACTGCCGTTGGCCCTGCGCTGCCGCGAGGTGCTGACCGTGGAGCCGTCCGAGGGGATGGCCGCCGAGTACGAGGCATCGCGGCAGGAGGCGGGCATCGCCAACGCCCGGCGCGTTCCGTCGGGCTGGATGGATGCAACTGACGTCGAGGGCGACGTAGCGCTGACCTGCGACGTCACCTACTTCGTCCGCGACATCGTGCCGTTTCTGGAAAAGATGCAGGCGTCAGCCCGGCGGCGAGTGATGATACTGGTGTGGAGCGAGCCGCCGCCCAACCGGGGCGCTGACCTGTTCCGCCGGGTCTACGGCGAGCCTCTGGCGCCCATGCCCGGCCACCGCGAGCTGCTGCCCGTGCTGTGGGACATGGGCGTCCTGCCCGACGTGCGCGTACTGCCCGCCCCGACGTGGTGGGAAACCTGGCGCTATCCAACGCGAGAAGAGGCGCTGGACTCGGTAATCTTCGGCCGCTGGTCCCGCGAGGGCATCCGCGACACCGCCCGCCGCATATTCGACCAGCAGTTCGACGACCTGTTCGCCCCCGACGCCGACGCCTACCGCGCCATCTGGCGCCAGCCCATGCGCGAGCTGTTGATTACGTGGGAAACGGGGAATTAGCTTTAGAGAGTGTTTAGGGCGTGTTGACATTTAACCGTCATTCCGGCGAAAGCCGGAATCCAGAGACCGTCGAGTGTCCAAATTCTCGACTACAATTGCGGGTTCCGGTACTGGATTCCGGCTTTCGCCGGAATGACGGTTAAAATTCCAAATGTCAACAGAACCTAGTAAGTTCTGTTCACTGTCAAAGAGCGGATTTCCGGAGCGTCCGTCGTTCCTGAGCAACCAGGGGTACGCCCCCACCCTAACCCTCCCCCGGAGGGAGAGGGAACTTATGAAACACCCTCTCAGTCATTCTATGACACTTGCCCCTTGCTTGGTTCGATAGCGCTCCTCTACCATGATGGCCTGCAAAATCCCCTCTCCCTTGAGGGAGAGGGTTAGGGTGAGGGTGAACTCCTGGCATCAGACAACGCGGCTATGCCCAATTCTTTCCACTGATTGGTGGGATGAGGGCGCCCACAAGGGGCGCCCCTACGGAAGATGATGTAGGGGCAACCCTTGTGGTTGCCCTGTTGCCCGTCATTTCGACGATGCTGCTTTACCAGTCCCTCCTCCACCCCGGCGGCCACTCCACAATAGGCGGAATGAGAGTAAATAAGAGGAAATGGCAGGAAAACGAAAAGTCATTTGACTCCCCGACCAACCCCGCCAAACCTGCGGCATACGGAGATAGGCGCTTGCGATGACGCCAAAATGGAAAGGGAAGTAATTGTGACGCAAACCCCCATCGGCAACCTCCACGAACAGGAAGCCAACTCGGTCATCGCCGAATGGCTGAATAACGCCGGGCGCGGCTGGCAGGCCGACGCCGAGCGCACCGGCGTCCTGGTCGGCAGCAACGACCGGCCCGACATCATTATCCATGACGGTTTCCGAATGCCCGTCATCATCGAATGCGAATGGGGCCGTCCCGCCGTCCGGGATGCGTCCAAGCGCTTAGGCCACAGGCTGCAAAGCGAAGTCCGCCCCTTTACCGAAGTCATCGCTGTGGGCATTGACAACCTTTGCCGGGGCGACAACCGCGCCGGGTTCCAACAACGGCTTGATAGAAACGAAGGGATTTTCACCATCCAACTGCTGACCGACCCACTGGCCACCGACAAAAACAGCGTGTGGCCCGCCAACCCCTTACCTGCCACTCCCGCCGACCTGGTTGCCTACTGCGAATACTCTCAGGTACCGCAATCCGTCATTGACCGGGAGAGCGAAAGCATAGCCGAGCATGTCTACTCCGCTGGAATGGCGCTTCATAACTCCATCCGGCTGACAGTTAATCGGCAATACGGTACTCTGGCGAAGCTCCGCGAAATCGTCGGTTGCGAGGACGACGCCGAGGCTACCCGTACCGCCTGCGCCATCTGGCTTATTGCCATTGACTTGCAGAACGACTTGGCAAACAACAGCATGGCTCTCCAGAACGCCAACCTGAAAACCACACAGGAGCTAAAGGAGAAGGTATTCGGACGCGGTATATTGCTGGGCGACTTGCTCGATTCTTGGCACACCATCCAAGAGATCAACTATTTGCCAGTTATGGACCTAGCGATTAACTGTCTGCGAGCCGGCAGTATGGGCCCCGGTCTGTCCGATTTGCTGCTCCATCTGGAGGAGATCAGCGGCAGGCTAAATGAACTGAACGCCAAGCACATCTACAACTTCCCCGGCGAGCTGTGGCAGCGGCTGGTGGGCGACCGCGAGGAGCGCGCCGCCCACTACACCAAGCCGGAAATCGCCGAACTGCTCGCTACGTTGTCGGCCCAGCGCTTCCTGAACCGCAACGCCGAGGAAGTAGCTACGTTGAACCTGATGGACGCCGCCTGCGGCACCGGAACCCTCGTCGGGGCTGGCGAGCGGGCCCTGCGCCGCCTCTACTCCATGAAAGGCGGGCGCGACCCGGAACTGCACCGCAAGCGGATGGAGGAACACGTCATCGCCCTGGACGTCAACGGCATCGCCGGAACCCTCACCGCCAAGCGGCTGACCGATATGGAAGTCACCCAGGACTACGCCAAGAGCAAAATCGCCGTCGTTACTCACGAGGCTGGCAGCCTGTCCCTGCTAAACCCTGAAATTACCGGCATCACCGACTACCTCGGATACGGCGGGGTGGCCGCCACGCCGGGCGTCAACAATGAACTGGGCCTGTTCCACATCGCCCACGGCAGCATCCACTGGGCCTTGATGAATCCGCCTTACAGCCGCCCGCGCAAGGGGCGGATACAGCCCACTACTGGCCTGGACCGGCTGCGCCCGCTGGCCGCCAAGAGCGGCTGGAAAATGTCCCACGGCCAAGCCGGGCTGGCCAGCGACTTCGGCAATATGAGCAACATGCGCATGGCGTCGGGGGGCGTCTTCGCTCACGTTCTGCCCCTGACCGCCGCCCATTCCGGCAGTTGGCGGCAGTGGCGGGCCGAACTGGAAAAGGATTTCGAGAACATCGTCGCCATCGCCAACGTATCCGCCGCTGAGTTGCAGAGCATGAGCGCCGACACTGGCATGAGTGAGATGCTGGTGATAGCCACCAAGCGCGATAAGCGCCCCAAGAAATGGCAGCCGACGCAAATCCTGTGTGTCAACCTGGCCGCAGCCCCGGCGACGCTGGCCGAGGGCTACGCCATGGCCAAGGAAATCGCCGCTATCCCTGGAACCAGCTCGGAAGGCACCCTGTCCTGTGGCAGTTACATCAGATTCCAGCACGATGGCCCCGGTTTTCCCTGGTCTGCCGTTGGCAACAGCGACTACGAACTAAGCCAAGTGACAACGGCGTTACTCAACAGCGAGGCATACGATCCTCTCACTAGGACTACTCATCAACTAGCTCTACCGACGGTGCCGTTGGGCGACATGGCAAGCACGGGGCCAACTCACCATCTTATTGGGCACCCAAGGGGCAGCGAGCCTATCGGCGCATTTGAGTGGCTTCCTCTGAGCCAACTGCCGAATGAACCGTCGCAACAATCAATGTGGGCGGCGGACTCGAAAACGCAGACCAGCATCGTCACACAGCCCACCCACGGCGGAAGGGATATAGACTTGGAACTTGTCAGACGGATGGTGCAAAGTCGGAGCCACTGGTTCTTCAACAGGAACTTGGCGTTATCTTCTCAAGGAATCACCATCGCCATGACTCAAAGGCTAAACCACGGCGGAAGGGCTTGGAATGCCCTTCAGGAAGTTACCGACGAAAACGCCAAATGCCTCGCCCTGTTCTATAACAGTATTATGGGAGTGATTGTCTGGCGGGCGTATGGGCAAAAGGGACAGCGCGGGCCGCGGGCCGCCATACAGGTCGGGGCCATCCCCGGCCTGCCCTGCCCGGCGTTCCACGCCGACACGCCGGAGGCCCGACGCGCCCGCGACATCGCCGCGCAGCATTTCGACGAGCTGGCCCGCCTGCCGCTGGAGCCCTTTGCCTACTGCTTCCGCGACGCCAACCGCCACCGGATTGACTCGGTGGCAGCCGAGATGCTCGGCCTCGACCCCCAAGCCCCGGCGATACAGGCAATGCTGGTCCACTACCGCGCGCTGTTCGCCCGCGAACCCAACGTAAACGGCCGCCAGAAACCCATCCTAGCCGCGCTGGACGAATACAGTGGCAGCCAGTAGACCAACCGCTTTGAAATGATGAGCAACGGGGGCAACCACAAGGGTTGCCCCTACCTGCCCGAGGGCGACTCCGTAGGGGCGCCCCTTGTGGGCGCCCGCCTCATGCTTGAACCAGGAGCGAGCAACCCATGACCGGCGACAGCTACGAGCACGAACCGGAAACACAGCCGATTTCTTTCACAAGCGCGGATTATTCCGCCATCCTGTTCGCGCCGCCGGACTACCGGCCCCGCCACGTCCTGGGCCCGGTAATATACGAGGATGAAATCTCCACCCTGCCGGCCCGGCTGGGGTGGGACCGGGATTTCGACGGCGGCAGCTCCAGCACGCTTATCTACCTGCGGGCCAACGGCGACGGCCAACTGGTCAGAGTCATCAAAGATGACCCGTTCCGCAGCCGATGGTTAATTGCCCTTTACGACCAGGAAACCCATGAAAATGATTGGCAAAGCGACGGAATCGAGAACGCCTACGACGCTTTCTGGCTGGCCGACGCCCTGGTGTCCGGCGACAAGTCCCCCGACGAGATAGAGGACATTCTACGTTGGACAATCCCCTCCGCCGATTTGTCCGGGTAGTATTTAGGGAGTGTCGTCAAATTCCTCCGTCATTCCTGCGAAAGCAGGAATCCAGGGGTTCCCGCAGGCAAATCATTCTCCGGCATAGAGCGATTCCGGATCCCTGCTTTCGCAGGAATGACGTAAATATGTCTGCTGACACTGTCCGGCAACTCGATTAGCGACGGGCAGTCGTGGAGTGGGGACAAGCGAAAGGGCAGGATTGACTCCCGCCCTTGCCTGGATTCCGTCATTCCCGCGAAGCGGGGGGACGCCCTCACCCTAACCCTCTCCCGGAGGGAGAGGGGACTTGTCATACAGCCACGACGACTACTCTTGCAGGTCGTGGTAGGCGGCTAGGGCGGCGGTGATGCCGTCGCCGACGGCTGCGCCGAGCTGCCGCGTGGAGTCGGCGCGGGCGTCGCCGCAGGCGTAGATGCCGGGGACGCCGGTGCGCATGTGGATGTCCGTGTAGACGTGGCCCAGCGCGTCCATCTCCAGCAGGCCCTTGAGGTACTCGGTGTTGGGGTGGAAGCCGATGTAGATAAAGGCCGCGGCGGTGTTGTAGTCGTACACCTCCTCGGTCTTGAGGTTCTTGACGCGGGCGGCCTCCAGGGCCTCGTTGCCGACGAACTCCTCGACCACGTGGCTCCAAAGGAACTTGACCTTATCGTTGGCGAAAGCGCGGTCCTGGAGAATCTTGGTGGCCCGCAGCTCGTCGCGGCGGTGGATGTAGGTGACGGAGTTGACGATGCCAGTGAGGTAGTGGCCCTCGTCCATGGCCGCGTCGCCGCCGCCGACCACCACCACGTCCTGGCCGCGGAAAAAGTTGCCGTCGCAGACCGCGCAGTAGGAGACGCCGCGGCCGGAGAACTCGTCCTCGCCCGGCGTGCCCAGCTTGTTGTGGGAGCCGCCGGTGGCGATGATCAGGCTCTTGGCGGTGAGGGTGCGGTCGTCGGTGTGGACGGTCTTGACTGGCTCGTCGGCTTTCTCAACGCCCTGCACCTCGGCGTAGTCGATCTCGGCGCCGAACCGGCTGGTCTGCTGCTCCATCCACATGGCCAGTTCCTGGCCCTTGACTCCCTCGGGGAAGCCGGGGTAGTTCTCGATCTCGTCGGTGATCAGGAGCTGCCCGCCCGGGCCCAACTGCTCGATGATGAGCGTCTTGAGCATGGCGCGGGTGGTGTAGAGACCGGCGGAGAGCCCTGCGGCCCCGGCTCCGAGGATGATTACGTCGTAGTCTGTCGCGGCTGTCGTCATGTATCTGCCCTTCCTGTGATTTTGGTTTTTGGTGCCTATATGTTACCGCTTCGGTTCGTTGTGTGCATCGCCATTGTCTGAATCAGGATTTACAGGATTAAAGGATGAACAGGATTATGTCCGTCCTGATGGGACTTACGCAGTTGAAAGCTATTCCCTCCCCCTCAGGGGGAGGGTTAGGGTGGGGGTGAATTCCTCGAACTGCGTAACTCTTATCCTGATTCAAGCAGTCTCTCGCACCGCGGCAAGCGGGCTACCCTTGCAGCACCCCCTCGGCGTCGGCGGTCTCCCTGACGTACTGCACCGTGCGCGTCAGGCCATCGACCAGGGAGGTGCCAGCTACCCAGTCCAGTTCCTGCCTGGCGCGCGAGCAGTCGAGGCTGATGCGGTAGACGTCGCCGGTACGGGCGGGGCCGTGGTCCGCCCTCCAGCGGTAGCCTATGATCTCTTTCAGCTTTTCGAACAGTTGGTTCACGCTGGTGAGCTGGCCGCTGGCGATGTTCATGGCCTGGCGGTGGCCGCGGTGAATGGCGGCGATGTTGGCCTCGACTACGTCGTCGACGCACACGAAATCGCGGGCCTGCTCGCCGTCGCCGAAAATGCGCGGGCGGTTGCCGGTCAGCATCGCCATTATGAAAATCGCAACCACGCCCGCCTCGCCGTGGGGGTCCTGGCGCGGGCCGTAGACGTTGCCGTAGCGCAGCGTGGTGTGATTCAGGCGGTACTGCCTGCCGTAAAATTCGAGGTACTGCTCGGCCATGTACTTGGACATGCCGTAGGGGGAAATGGGCGCGACGGGAGCGTCGTCGGGGCAGGGAATCTCCTCGGGGTCGCCGTAGAGCGCGCCGCCGGTCGAGGAGTAGATGACCTTTTCGACGCCGGTTCGCCGGGACACGTCCAGCAGTCGCAGGGTGCCCAGCACGTTTACCTCATTGTCCAGGATGGGGTCCTGCAACGATTTCGGAACGCTGGACTGGGCCGCCAGGTGAAAGACCAGGTCCGGCTGTTCCTTCCTGAACACGTCCAGCAGCGAGGGACTGGTGATGCTCATGTGGTGGAAGTTGGCCTCGTGATTGAGGTTCTTGAGCTTGCCCGAGCTTAGATCGTCAACGATGACGGCCCGGTAGCCCTCTTGAACCAGCCGGTCGACCAGGTGCGAGCCGATGAACCCCGCTCCCCCGGTAACCAGCGCGCACCTGCGGTAAGCCATGCCATCCGCTCCTGGCCCGTAAGGGTGTTGCGGAATCCTGTTGAAAGCAGGAAATTTCCGCCCTCCGCAAAAACTCCGGCGCAAGGCCGGAGGCGTCCCGATCCATGATACCCCGGCGCGGCATCCGGCACAACGGCCCGGCAGCGAGGGAGCAGGGCCTCCAATAGTTCCCTCTCCCTCAAAGGAGAGGGAGAATAAACAGCCTTGAGACTGACTCCCCAGGGCAATCGCGTCTTACGTTACGGTCAGCCCTCACACCGACATTCCGGCAGAAGCCAAAATCCGGAGCCCCCTTGCCTCCTGGCGAATGCAGGACTTGACCGCCTAATTCGGAGCGATGCCAAAGCCCCTGCCGGGTTTTGGCTATGGGCGGCGGCTGTTATACTTACCGAGTGGCAACAAGTCTGTCAGACCCTGAATGCTCCAAGAGGGACGACGCGCGGAGCGCGCTACCAGCTAAGAGAACGAGTTTTGTACTCGATTATTTGGAACTGGCGTTTCTCCCTCTCGCGCTTGGCGGTGTTGTCGCCGGTTTGACTTGGGTGGTCTGGTTTCTCACAGTAGAACCTTGTACGCCCGAACTGGCAAAAACCACTGGGTGCAGCTTATCGAGTTTGGGCAAGTACATCAACCTCGACCTGTTTAACAAGATGGTGGTGGACGGCGGCGTAGCTGGCGGATTCGGAGGCATAGGGAGTTACGTGATGATTACGAGAGAACGGCATCGGGCTGATGCGGCTGAACAGCGGGCATTAGAGGAGCGCCAAGCCAGAGAGACGGAACGCCAGGCCAGGGAGGAGGAACGCCAGGCCTGGGAGGAGGAGCGCCAAGCCAGAGAGAGGGCTGAACAACAAGCCAGAGAGAGGGCTGAACAACAAATAGAGATAGAACGCCAACGAGTAGACGAGGCCAGGCGAGAAGCGGACGAGGCCAGGCGGCAAGCGGATGAGGCAAAAGACTTGTACATCAGGAAGCTGGAAGAACTGGTGGCGCAGAACCACAACGGCAACCCCGCCAATTCCGAATCAAGCTAGCCTCTCCACTACGCTAACCCACTCTAATCAGTAGGCCCTCGGCTGTGTTGGCCGGGGGCTTCCAATTTTCAAGAGCCTTTATGGAAATCGACTTGGCCCTGGATGCTATCCGTGATACGTCTGGGATGCAGCCAGCGCCCCGTCAAGAAAGCGTCCAACAAATCCCCTCTCCCGGAGGGAGAGGGCAGGGTGAGGGCGTACCCTCCAACTGCCGAAAGCAATCCCCTCCCCCTGAGGGGGAGGGTTAGGGTGGGGGTAAACTCCTTAACTGCGCAACTCCTATCAGGATTTACAGGATTTTAAGAGGGAATCTCCCAAAATCCCCTCTCCCGGAGGGAGAGGGTTAGGGTGAGGGCGTCCCCCGCCGGAACGACGCACAGTAGCAGCAGGGAATCCAATCAAGGCGCGCTGCCCTGCCCCTCCTCCCCCAGCGCCGCCTGCCGGCCCTGGGGCCGCCGCACCCGCTGCGCCGGCTGGTAGTCAGCCGGGCGCGGCGGCAGCTCGAACCCCTGGCCCGACAGCATCTCGCCCACCGTCCGCAACTGTATCTTCGCGTAGTCCCGCTGCCACAGGTCGGAGCGGTAGAAACCGGCCGCGGCCGCCTCCTGGCGCATGTCCCGCGTCGGCGGCTCCAGCGAGATGAACAGCCCCATGGCCGCCTTTTCCCGCTCCACCACGCCCGCCAGGTCGCGCACCTGCGGCGACGATACCCGTCCGCCCTTGACCTGGATGACCACTTTCTGCGGCGTCCGGCGCTGGCCGTCAACGAAATACAGCACGCCGTCGATGCCCCGGTCGGCCCCGCGCCGCTGCTCCGACTGCGGCTGCGCCTCCAGCAGCGACACGGCCCAGAACTGGAACTGGTACGGGTCCTGCTCCCACAGCGCCCGGGCGCTGCCCGCGTCCTGCGGCTCGCCCACCACGGCGTAGTCCGCGCCCGCGTCCAGGTCGAAGGCCGTCTTGAGGCGGTTTTTCATCAGGGCCACGGCCAGGTGCGTGATGTCGATGCCCAGCCAGCGACGCCCCAGCTTGTGGGCCGCCGCCACCGCTGTGCCGCAGCCGCAGAACGGGTCCAGCACCACGTCGCCCTCGTTGGACGACGCCCGGATGATGCGCTCCAGCAGCGCCTCCGGTTTCTGCGTCTGGTAGCCGAGGCGTTCCCTTGCCCTTGAGCCGATAGGCCCGATGTCCGTCCAAACATCCTGCAAGGGGACGCCAGGCATTTCGTCCAAGTAGCGTTTATACCTTGGAACTGCTCCAGGAGAGCTTTGGACTACCCGACCCTCGTCGATCAATTCCTGCATCGCCTCTCTGGAATAGCGCCAGTATCGAGTAACTCCCATTACCTCATAGCTGGGATTTCCCTTTGCCGCTCCTCCCGGCCCCGTTAGGTCCCCAAGCGTATACCGCCGTCCGGTCTCAGGTTCTATATGTCGATAGAAGTCTTCGATGTATTCTTGATCGTAAGGGGTATAGATCGGATTCCAATTCCAGTTGCCGGTCTTGGTATAGAACAAGAGAATGTCGTGCACCCTCCCGTGCTGTCGGCGGCCCTGCCTCGTGTCGCTATGGGCGCTGGTCCGCTTCCAGGTGATTTCGGTTCGGAAGCTTCGCATTCCAAAGACCGAGTCCATCAGCAGCTTCAAATAATGGCCTGCCGTGGGGTCGCAGTGGAGGTAGATGCTGCCAGTGGGCTTGAGGGCCCGCCGCAGCTCCACCAGCCGCGGCGCCATCATCACCAGGTAGGCCATCATGTCGTTGCGCCCGACGAACTGCCGGATGGCGCCGATCATGTCCTTGACGGCGGATGGCACAGCGGGATTGCCGATTATTTCGTACTCGTAGGTATACTCGGTTTCACTCGTCCATTCCCAAGAATCCAAGAACGCCTGTATCTGCGCCGGCGACTCCTCGCCGGTCTTCTCGCGGAACAGCACGTTGTACGACGCGTTGGAGTTGAACGGCGGATCAAGGTACACCAAGTCCACCGATTCGTCTGGCACGTGTTCCCGCAGCACCGCCAGGTTGTCGCCGTAGTAGAGCCGGTTCTTCCAGTCGGTGGTGGTCATGGTTGTGGCCCGCCTTATTGGTTTGAGGGCCAGTATAGCAAGAATGACAGCGTGGGTTTGACGCAAAGGCGCAAAAGGCAGGGCCGGGGAATCGTGGGCGGAGAGGGAAAGGCAGGGAAGCTACGTGATATCGGAAAGTGATGCAATCTAACTGAAATGTGCGCTAGATGTTGACAGTTAGTACCAAGTATGTCAAACTAATTAGGAATTGATCCCCGTTCGCGGAGTGCCTTGAGGCTCTCCCCGGGCGGGTGTTTTTTTACCATGAACACCATAGTCCTATTTGACGGCCAAAACCTCTTCCGTTCAGCCAAAGACGCATGGGGCCCCGCTGCCCCTTACGGCTGGCCAAGCTACGACGTCGAAAAGCTGGCCCAAAGCCTCGTTGCCCGCGTACCTGGCCGGACGCTACGCGAAATCAGGTTCTATACGGGCGTATATCGAAAGGATCAAAACTGGGACAAGCACTGGTTCTGGGCCAACAAACTGGAACACCTGGAGAAGCAAGGGATATACGTCTACCGCGGCAGGGTGCGCGGTGGGGCAGATGACCCGAAGTAGGAAAAAGGTGTCGACGTCAGTCTGGCCATTGACCTGGTCCAAGCCACGCATGAACAGCGGTATGACGCAGCCGTCATTGTGAGCCGAGACTCGGACTTCGGCCCTGCGGTTTTTCTGTCCAAGCAAATTGCTCAACACCAGGGCCGGCAGCTCGTCTTCGAGTCTGCTTTCCCGGTTGCTCAGAGCGTTCCGAAGAAGCGACCAAGAGGTGTCCCCGGAACCACATGGGTCCACATTGACCGGACTACATACGACGCCTGCCGTGACTGGAACGATTACCGCCCGCCCAAACAGTCAAGCTGAACAAAGGCATTCCCCTCAAAGAGGAGGGAATTCATAGCCAACTGCGTAAGTCCTGCCTGATTCAGACAATCACCCTCCGCGCCCTCTGCGCCAAGAATGTCCGTCCGCCGCTGACCATGCCCGGCCCCGTCGGAACCACAATCTTGCTTATCCTTGAATCCTGCGAATCCCGATTCAGGCAATGACTCTGCAATAACCCCGGCAAACCCGCGTTTCTTTCGTTGCAATCCGTTTCGGCACGGTGATACAGTTACCCCCGTCATTCCCCCTACGAATTCGGGGCTTTTGTGTATCATTACGGGCTAATCGGCGACATGTCCTCTGCGGCGCTGGTCGGAACCGACGGCTCCATAGACTGGTGCTGCCTGCCCCGATTCGACTCCCCCAGCGTTTTCGGCGCGATTCTCGACCAAGACATCGGCGGGCGGTTCAGGATCAGCCCCGCCGACCCGTGCGGCGAGCCGTCGCAGGAATACGTTCAGGACACCAACATCCTGGAAACCACCTTTCGGACTGGCACCGGCGTTGTTTCCGTGATGGATTTCATGCCGATTCCCGATGACGACGAGGACGGCAGCCCCGACATCGAGCCGAACAACCCGCCCGAAATCCACCGCATCGTTACCTGCAAGTCGGGGTACGTAGACATGCAGTGCGATTTCCGGCCCCGCCACGACTACGCCCGCGTCGGCCCCGACATACGCGCCCTGAGAAACGGGACCGGCGGCGCAGCCGAGGCCGTCGGCGGCGGACAAACCCTGACCCTGGTGGCCGAAACCTCCCTCTCATACAGCAACGGAACCGTGGCGTCCGCGTTCACCCTGTCCCAGGGCGAGTCGGCCACCTTTGTCCTGGCCTACGGCCAGGGACGCCCCGCGCACCTCGAGCGTTACCGCACGGAGGCAAAGCTGGAGCAGACCAGGCGCTACTGGCAGGCGCTGGTCGCCGGGATGGACTACGACGGCCTCTGGCGGGAGCAGGTTGTCCGCTCCTTCCTAGTGCTGCACCTGATGATGTACCGGCGCACCGGCGCAATTGTCGCCGCGCCCACCACCAGCCTGCCGGAGACCCTGGGCGGCTCGCGCAACTGGGATTACCGCTTTTCGTGGCTGCGCGATACCAGTTTCACCGTGGACATACTGTATCGTCTCGGAGACGTTTACGGCGGAGACCGCTACATCCACTGGCTGCTGGAGCAATGCCAGCTCCGCGACAAGAGCACGCGAATCGTCTACG
This sequence comes from Dehalococcoidia bacterium, assembly GCA_963664375.1. Classification (GTDB taxonomy): domain Bacteria; phylum Chloroflexota; class Dehalococcoidia; order Lucifugimonadales; family UBA3495; genus VXOI01. The sequence continues at coordinate 3,314,578 of OY761449.1, read as the reverse complement.
GCATCAGCCCCGACTCGTCGCTGCGCGAGGAGGTGCTCGAACACCTGCGGGGCTACGAGGACTCGCGGCCCGTCCGCATCGGCAACGGCGCAGCGTCGCACCTGCAACTGGACGTGTTCGGCGAGGTGATTCTCGCCATCCACTCCCTGCTGGTGCTGCACGACAAGATACCCGACGAGGCGTGGGAACTGGTGCACTCCTTTGCCGAAACGGTGATGGAAAACTGGCATCGCCGGGATCGCGGCGTGTGGGAAGTGCGGGGCGAGCAACAGCACTTTGTCTATTCCAAGGTGATGTGCTGGGCCGCCCTCGACTACGCCGCCTACATCGCCGCGGCGCGGGGCCGTCGCCGGCTCTACCGCCGCTGGTCGCTGGCCGCCGACGTGATAAAGGAAGAGATACTTGACCAGGGCTGGAGCGGCAGGAAAATGGCATTCAGGCAGCGCTACGGCAGCGACGCCCTGGACGCCTCGAACCTGGCCATCCCGTTCATGGGCCTGCTCGAACGGGACGACCCGCGGGTGCGCCAGAACCTGGACGCGATACAGCGGGAACTGTGCGACGGCCCCCTGGTCTGGCGCTACCTGCCCCACGAGACGGACGACGGCCTGGAGGGACAGGAGGAGGGAGCGTTCACCCTGCTGAGTTTCTGGCTGTGCGGCAACCTGATCTACACGGGCCAGAACGACAAGGCGCTCGACCTCTTTCACGACGTGATAACCAATTGCACTAACCACCTCGGCCTCTTTGCCGAGATGTATGACAAGCCTACTGGCCGACAACTGGGCAACTTCCCCCAAGCCTACTCGCACATCGGCCTGATTCACACCGCGCTAAACCTCTCCGGCTACATCGCCGACACCCCAACCCGCCGCATCAACCCGCTTTAGGGGGTCTCTGACAAATCCCCTCTCCCTCCGGGAGAGGGTTAGGGTGAGGGCGTCCCCTAGTTCCTCCAAGAATTGCGGCCGATGGAAAGACGCTGTTTGCGCAAGGTATATGCGAAACGTCACACACCACCTTAAGGAGGTCTCGATTCGTCATTCCGGCGAAAGCCGGAATCCAGGGGCAGGGGTTTTTCAACACAGAGGAGGTTGTCTGAATCAGGATTTTCAGGATGGAAGGATTAGCAGGATATACGGCCCCGTCCTGGACATCCCTTAATCCTGACAGGACTTACGCAGTTGGACAAAAATTCCCTCTCCCTTGAGGGAGAGGGTTAGGGTGAGGGTGAAATCCTTGCATCAGATACCGCATCTCACTGCGTAACTCCTATCCTGAGTCAGACAATCACTCGGCATTCGCCTTTCCCGCCGGAGTAGGGGACGCCCTCACCCTAACCCTCTCCCGGAGGGAGAGGGAATTTCTTGCGTGTAGGGCTATTGGGGCAGGTTGCACACGTCCAGGGCGGTGAGGGCCAGGACTTTCGCCACCTGTTCCATGTCGCTGATGCGGCTGAATTCGTCGGGGATGTCCGCCGACTCGGAACCGCCTCCCGGCCCGTACAGCAGGCAGGGCACCCCGGCGGCCCACAGGTGGCAGGTGTCGTCGCCGGTGTAGGAGCCGGGCAGCACCGTTCCCACGCCGTCCGGTTCTCTGCCGGTAACCGTGCGGTACTGCCGCAGCACGCAGTCGAGGATGTACTCGTCCTTCGGCAGGTCGAAAGGCTCCATCACGACGGTGAAAACGCGGTGTTTCGGGTCGGGCGGCATCTCGATTTCGTACTGGAAATCCGGGTCATTGGCCTTGACCGCATCCAGCGCTCGCTCGATGTCCGCTTTGACCGACGCCGAGGTCATCCCCGGCAGGTATCGCACGTCGACCAGCACGGTGCAGAAGTCTGAGACGAAGTTGGGCCCCCGCATGTCGTAGTCCCGCCCGCGCCCGCCGATGATGGCCCCGACGTTGATGCGCGGCAGCCCTGGCAGGTCCTCGCGGGGCGTGTAGGTGAACTCCACGCCGTCGATGGCTGGCACCGCCTTGCACATCTTGGCGATGGCGTCCACCGCCTCTTCCTTGCGGCTGATGTGACGGGAATTGCCCAGCACGTGTACCGCCATCTCCAGCACGCCGGCGTGTACGGTCAGTATGTTGTTGGCGCCGAAAGGTTCGGGCACCACCGCCATATCGGTCAGCGGGCCGTTGCGGGTAAGATAGGTGGTGCCCACGCCGCCCTGCAACTCGCCGACCACGCAGGCCAGCACCAGGTCTCCCTTGAGCTGGACGCCCGATTTCCGCACGGCCTCGGCGGCCGTTATCAGCGACGAAACGCCGCTTTTCATGTTGCGGATGCCCGCGCCGAAGATGTAGTCCCCCTCGATGCTGGGCGTCCACGGGTCGCGATTCCAGCCCATGGCCAGCGGGTCAATGTCGATGTGGCCGTTGAGCATCAGCGACTTGCCGCCGCCGGTTCCCCGGAGCGTGGCGACGGTCTGGAACCGCCCCGGCTCCACCTCCTGCAACTGCACCTCGTAGCCGCGCTGCTCCAGATACCCGCCGAGGAAGCGGGCCACGTCGCTCTCCTCGGTCTTGAAGCTGGGAATCCTGATGAGGTCTTGCGCCAGGTTCAGCATCGCGTCGCGGTCAACGCTGTCCTGCAACTGCCTGATCGCTTCCGAGTTCATGTTTCACCTCAAAACAGCCCGTCATTGCCATAAAAATACGGGTGATAACGGTTCCCTCTCCCTTGAGGGGGAGGGTTAGGGTGGGGGTGAAATCCCTGCAATAGCGCCGCTACCCGGCGAACCCCACCTGCCAGTAGCGTTTCCCGTCGCTCCTGACTACCTTGCCGAAACCGGGCGCCGGGAAGTGGCAGGATACGACTCTGGTTCCTTGGGCCTCGGCGTCCGCCAGCATCTTGCGGCGGGTATCCGTAGCCACCGGCCAGTCGAAATCGAAATGACAGTTCCAGTCGTCCTCGGTCACCTGCGCCGGGTGTACCAGTACGTCGCCCTGGATCAAGGCCTCCTCGCCCTGGGAGGACACCAGGATGCTCATGTGGCCCGGCGTGTGCCCCGGTGTGTGCAGGGCGCGCACGCCCGCAGTCAGGTCGGAGTCCTCCGTAAGTGTGTCCAGCAGCCCGGCGCGGGCTATGGTCTCCACGCACCGCTCCATGAACGGGAAAGTGGCTCTCGCCTCGATGTCCGGCCTGCGGAAGTGGTCCAGGTCGGCTTGGTGGCACACGTAGCGGGCGTTGGGGAATGCCGGAACAGGATTGTCGTCCGGGCCGACCACGTTCCAGCCCACGTGGTCGGAATGCAGGTGCGAGATAAATACGGTGTCGATTTCCCCTGCGGTGATGCCCTTGGACGTCAGGTCGTCCATCAGTTCGCCCCTGCGCCCGCCGATAGCCTCGATTGGCCCCTCGCCATAGCCGGTGTCGATCAGAATCGTCCGGTCAGCCGTCCGCACCAGGTAACAGCCGATCTCGATGAGCATGTGGTCCTGCTCAAAGGCGTCGGGGTAGCGCTGCTTGTACGGCTCCCAGGCCGCCGCCGGAGCATCCGGGAACAACTGGGTGAGCGGCATCGGGAACGGCAGGTTCATATCGGAGAGGGCGACGATCTCAACGCCACCAACCTTCAGGGTGAAGTCGGACATAGACCCTCCTTGCCAATTTCGTGTTCAGAGTGGCGCAATTGTAGGAAAGGCAATCGGCCTGGTCAATCTCAATTACGAATTCGCCCCAGCCACTCGGGGCCGGGGCCGGTTATCGCCATTGATACTGCCGGTTGGCGGACAATTTTCCGTGTCCCCTTTTTCGCTTTATTGGAAAGAAGCCGTGGAGTTCTCCGGCAAGTGCATAGACAAATGGGTTGACAGACTTTCGCAGCCTGTAATCCAATGTACTCCGTCGGCGGAAGCGCCGCATTCCGATGACTGCCCGTCGGGTGGGCAAAGCAGGACGCGATGGAATTTGATGCTGAAAGCAACCTTGCTGAGGTGGAACGCTCGGTAGCGTTTCTGGAGCGGGACGGGCAACAGGCGAGCGCCGTGACGCTCTCCCGGACTTACGCGACGACCGTTGATGACCTGTGGGACGCGGTGACGATCGCCGAGCGAATCCCCAGGTGGTTCGCTTCGGTCAGCGGGGAGCTGGAACCGGGCGGCCACTACCAGGTGGAGGGCAACGCGGGCGGCCGGATCACTGCCTGCGAACGCTTGTCGCACTTTGCCCTGACGTGGGAATTTGCCGGGGACGTCAGTTGGGTTGAAGTGCGTGTCACTGATGTGCCGACAGGCGCCCGGATATCCCTGACTCACACCGCCCACCTGTCGCCACACTGGGACACCTACGGGCCGGGCGCGGTCGGCGTTGGCTGGGAAATGGGTTCGCTGGGCCTGGCGTTTCACATCGCCGACCCGGACGCCCTGAGACCCGACATAGAAGCTTTCGCGACCTCGCGGGATGGCCGGGCGTTCATCGCGGGCAGCAGCGACGGCTGGGCGCAGGCAGCAGTGGCGGCGGGGACAGATGACGAGGTTGCGGGCGCGGCAGCGCGGCGCACCACGGCGTTCTACACCGGGGAGCCGGAACCGGCCGATTGACGGGGCGCTGCCCAGAGCTTTCTGATTTTCCCGCTCCCTTTGGAGAGTGAAATCCTGCCCTTCGGCGGCTTGGCGCCGAGAGAGGGAACGCCCTCACCCTAACCCTCTCCCGGAGGGAGAGGGGATAAGTTACTTATCCTCTCAGAATCCGGCCCAGCCTGGGATGGCGGCCGCTTGCCGGATCCAGTTCTCGACGAGGAACTCGTCGACAATGCCGTCCTCGTAAATGTGGTAGTAGCGCGTATCCTTGTCCTTGGACTCTACCGGGGGCAGAGGGTCGAGCGACGAGCCATTGAGGAAGGTCACCTTCACGTAGCGGGCGAATACGTGGTAGCTCAGGAACCAGCCCTGTCCCTGGACGCCGTAGAAGGGCGAGTTCCAGCGCACGGCCTTGCGAACATTCGGCACGGTGCGCACGATGAGGTCGTCAAGCTGGCGTCCGACATCGCCTTTCCATTCCGGCATGGCCGCGATGTAAGCCTGCACAGGGGCGTCGCCGTCCGCCTTGGCGATCTGCGGGTTGCCGCCCGACAGCAGCGCCACCGCTCCGCTGGCCCGCTCCGAGGCGGACTCACTTGTGGACTTTCTCGATCTGCGGGGCGACTTTCCGGCCATTGGCGTTCTCTCTACTCCGCAATCCGCGATACCGCCGCCGGAAGGGCCGGGAATCCGGTCGTTCTTGGTGGGCCGTGTGGGGGTCGAACCCACGACACCCGGATTAAAAGTCCGGTGCTCTGCCGACTGAGCTAACGGCCCGTTACGCCACTGGCGCCTCGATGCCAGCCATTCCATTGTAGCATTGCCGTTCCTCTCTCGCAGAATGGCCGGTTAACTCGCAAACGTCGATGGTACGCGGTTTCTTGCGCGGTTCGGGAGCGTTGTGATAGTTTAAGAATCGCAATGCGTTGAGCAATGAGGAGGAATGCTATGGGATTCACACCCAGTTATCTCGGTCATGTCAACATCTACGTCCGCAACGCCGCCGACGCCCGCGAGTGGTATGAGTCCGTCCTGGGCTTGCACACCTACGACTTTAAGGAAGGCCGCGCCGCCTTCATGTCCGCCGACCTGAACCAGTCGCATGAGATTGCCCTGATGGAAGTGGGCGAGAACGCCGAGGGACCGCGGGCCGGGCAGGTGGGCCTGAATCACATGGCCTGGCGCATGGGCAGTCTGGATGACCTGGCTGACTTCTACAACAATCTCAAGGAAAAGGACGTTCCCATCCAGCGGGTCTCCGACCACGGCCTGTCGCTGGGCATCTACATCAAGGACCCTGACGGTAACGGCATCGAGGTCTACTACGAGACGCCGCGCGAGGACTGGCACCGCCAGGACAGCCTGTTCATGAGCGGCGACCGCCCGCAGGGCAACTTCCCCGGCCCGTGGGAGGCCGACCTGACGCCGGACGGCGTTGCCGCCGCTGCCAGCCGCAGCTAGGCAAGTCCCATTCCCGTCATTCCCGCGAAAGCGGGAATCCGGTGGAGAATAAGACCGGGAAATCGCAGGAAACACATGGGGGGCGCACGGCCGTGCGCCCCTACTCTTTTGAAGATGCCGGACTGTAACCCGTCATTCCGGCGAAAGCCGGAATCCAGCATGGCCTCGCAGTAGGCGAGTTGCTATGTGGCAGGGATTTTCTGGACTCCGGCTTTCGCCGGAGTGACGGAGGCTACTGAACGACTGCCACCGCCTCGATCTCAATCAGCATGTCGGGGTCCACCAGTCGGCTGATCTCGACCAAAGTGCTGGCCGGGTAGCCGCCTGAGAAGAACTCGGCTCGCACTTCGTGGATGGCCGAGAAATGTTCGGCCAGGTTGGTGACGAACACCGTTACCTTTACTACGTCGTCCAGGGTGGCGCCGGCCTCGGCCAGTACCGCCCGCGTGTTCTCCAGCACCTTACGGGTCTGGGCGCGGATGTCGCCGCGGCCCACTAGCTGCCCGTCGACGCCTCTCGCCACCTGGCCCGATACGAACACCATGCGGCCCGTGGGAACCGCGACGCCCTGCGACATGATGCCGCCGGGCGTTGCCACCTCGCTGCTCTGCAATATGGTCTTGGCCATAGCGCGCCTCTCTTTCGGCAAAGTTCCCTCTCCCTCCGGGGGAGGGTCAGGGTGGGGGCGTTCCCTTACTTCCACTCGGAATCGGGCGGCCAGATGTTGGTGCTGCCGCGGGCCGCTCCTTGCAAGACCGGGTCTGCCCGCAGCGGCCCCATGGCCTCTATTGCCTTCAGGTAGTGTTCCGATGACTGGTGGGCGTGGAACGCTGCCTCGTCCACGTAGATTTCGTAGACCCATAGCCGGTTGGGATCGCCCGCGTCCTGGATTACGTCGAAACGCAGGCAGCCCGGCTCGGTGTTGGCGGCGGCCTGGGCGTTGGGCAGCAGGGCCTTTACGAATTCCTCTTTGCAGCCCTCTTTAATCTGTATCGGCGCGATAATCACATACATGATTCTCTCCTGGGTTCTTGGGTTTCCGGTTTTCACCCCCACCCTAACCCTCCCCCTCAGGGGGAGGGAATGACGGGGTACGCCCTCACCCTCAGGGAGAGGGGATAAGCGGGGGTACGCCCTCACCCTGACCCTCTCCCAGAGGGGGAGGGAATGACGGGGTACGCCCTCACCCTAACCCTCTCCCGGAGGGAGAGGGGATAAGCGGGCTACTTCCACTCGGCGTCGGTGGGCCATACGTTGTAGCTGCCGCGGGCCGCGCCTTGGATGCCGTCCACGCGGATGTCGGCCACGGCGTCGCGGAACTTGATGAAGTGCGGTGCTTGGGTGTGGGCCTGGAACGCCGCTTCGTCGTCGTACACCTCGTAGAGCCAGACGCGGTTTTCGTCGCCCGCGTCCTGGATCACGTCGAAACGGTGACAGCCGGGCTCGTCGTTCACCGAGCCTATGGCGTCGGGGATGATGGCCTCCATGAACTGTTCCTTGCAGCCCGGCTTAATCTGGATGGGCGCGATGATCACGTACATCGGTCAATCTCCTCTTATTCCCTCTCCCTCCGGGGAAGGGTCAGGGTTGGGGGCGTCCCCTTACTTCCTAGCGGAATCCTACCACAGTCTGAAATGTGATTTATGTGATTTGGATGATTGCCTTGATTCCGGGGGGTGAAAATCATGTTCATCAGTGAATCAAACGAATCACAGTTCAGATTTTCACCCTCACCCCGACCCTCTCCCTCAAGGGAGAGGGAGAGAGCCTACGCGGAATGACGCCTCTGGCGGGGCGTGATACCATTCCCGGAGAGAATCGATTGCCGATTTAGGGGGCAGCGACATGCCAGCCAGAACCGGGGCGGAGTACATCGCCAACCTGAGGGAGAACGGGCCGGAGGTCTACCTGCACGGCGAGCGGGTCAAGGACGTGACCACGCACCCGGCGCTGCGGGGCGGCGTGGAAACGCTGGCGCGGATGTACGACATGCAGCACGATCCGGCCATCCGCGACGAGATGACCTACGTGTCGCCGACCACCGGCGACCGCGTGGGTACGTCGTTCATCATGCCCCGCACGAGTGAGGACCTGGACGCCCGGCGGGTGATGATGCGCCACTGGGCGCGGGCCACTTTCGGGATGATGGGCCGCAGCCCCGACTTCATGAACGTCAACATCATGGCCATGGCCGCCGCCGGGGACTACTTTGCCCGGAACCGCCCGGAGTTCAAGGACAACATCAACAGCTACTACGAGCACGTGCGGGAGAACGACCTGGTGCTGACCCACACGCTGCTGAACCTGCAACGCAGCCGCACGCCCGGCTCCACGCCGCTGGAAGACCGCACCGACATCGCGCTGCGGGTGGAGAAGGAGACCGACGCTGGCATCATCGTCCATGGGGCGCGGGTGCTGGCCACGCTTGCGCCGCTGTCCGAGGAGATCGCGCTGTATCCCACCACGTCGCACCAGCTTCCGGGGCAGGCGCCGGAGCCTTACGCATTCGCGTTTGCCGTCGCCAACAACGCGCCGGGGCTGCGCTACCAGTGCCGCGAGAGCTTTGACTATGAACGTTCCCACTTCGACCACCCGCTGGGTTCGCGCTTCGAGGAATTGGACGCCGTGGCTTTCTTCGATCACGTCTTCGTGCCGTGGGAAAACGTGTTCCTGCTGGGCGACGTGGAGCTGTGCAACAACCTGCAACTGGCCACCAACCGCCACGTCCACTCGGGGCACCAGGTGGTGACCAAGAACGTCGCCAAGTGCGAGTTCGTGCTGGGCCTGGCAACGCTGATGACCGAAACGCTGGGCTCGTCGTCGCAACAGCAGGCGCAGCAGATGATCGCCGAGATTGTCGAGAATCTGGAGGTCACCAAGGCCTGCCTGCGGGCCGCCGAGGCCGACGCCGAGCTGGACCAGTGGGGCATCATGGCCCCGGCGGAGCTGCCCCTGCAAGCCGCCCGCAACCTGTTCATCCGCATGTACCCGCGGATGGGCGAAATCATCCACCTGTTGGGCTCCAGCAGCCTGATGGCCCTGCCCACCGAGGCCGACCTGGAGGGGCCGCTGGCCGAGGAAATCAACCGCTACCTGGAGACCGACGCCGCCACGGCCCGCGACCGCGTGCGGCTGTTCCGGCTGGCGTGGGACATGTCGTGCAGCTCCTTCGGGGCGCGGCAGATACTCTACGAGCGGTTCTTCCAGGCCGATTCGGTGCGCAACGCCGTCATCCTCTACAACATGAAAGACCGCCAGCCCGACGCCGACTGGGTGCGACGGTTCCTCGAACAGGAGTAATCAAACCTTCGCGTCATTGCGTCAAAAACCGCAAGGAGAGTAAGCCATGCCGGAGCCGCGAGTTATCAGGGCCAGCGAGGTCGATACGCTGCAACGGGCCGAGGGCGTGACCGTCGCCAGCCACATCAACAAGGAATTCGGCGCCACCGAGATTTCCAGCGGCATCACCAGCTTCGAGCCGGGCCGCTCCAACACTACCCACTACCACAACGCCGAGGAGTCGGTAATCATCATCGAGGGCGAGGGCATCCTGATGATTAACGGCGTGGAGCACCGCGTGGGCGTGGGCGACGCTGCCTTCATCACCCCCGGCACGCGCCACCGCCTCATCAACACCGGCGGCGCCCCGTTCCGCATAGCCTGGTCCTACGCCACCGTCGATGTGTCGCGCACGCTGGTGGATGATTAGGGGGCAGCATGATAAATGCACTGGCACGAGGGTGCGGCGCGGCTGTATGGATGATGGCGAGGATTCTGTTCGTGTATTTCGTCGAAATACGCTGGGCTGTCATCATCGTCAAGGAATCCGTCTTGCACCCCATGTCTGCGTCGTATGTCGATGTCACGACGGGTAAATTGGTCGCCAGATACCCTTTGTCCGGTGAATCTGATACAAAGGCACGCGAGATACCTGAAGGCGCTTCCGGCGGCATCAATCGTTCCATTGCCGTCTGCCTTGGCGTGATACTGCTCGCTGTCGCCCTCAAAGTCTGGCTATGGTGGTTAGGGTAGGGAGACAGGTCTTGGCTCTAGCAAATCACCAGCAGGACCCAGACGAAGAATTGGCAATCCGGCTTGAGAGGCTGCCGTCGCTCGATGACGTATGCGAACTTTTCTCTGCGCTGCCCGTAGCCATGTTATGCGAGATGTCCGCAGAAATTGTCAACGGCGGCATTGCCCATGCCACAGGCAACCTGAGCAGGTTGGAGTATGCCAAACTCCTCAACAGTTGGATTGCCACTGCGGAAGAAATAGTAGCGGCTGGCCCAAACGTCTCCGGGATTGCTGCCAGACGCCGAAAGACTTTCTGACGCCACCCGCACGCTGGTGGGGGACTAGGGCGACAGGTGGGGTTTCAGCAGCTTGGCAGCGTTCTCCAGCCTGACGGCGTTGATGAACTTGCCGTATTCGTCCTCGCCGTCGTAGAAGGCGGTCAGGCCGTCGGCAATGACGATATTGAATGGCACGGGCAGACCGCTGGCCAGTGTCAGGGTGTCCGTTTCCCAGTCGTAGCTGATGGCCAGCGGCAGGGTTACCCGGTCTATATCGTACTCGTCCGGCCTGCCGTCGAATTCCACGCAACTTGGCGGCGCGGCCTTCAGTTGGGCCGCAAAGAGCGCCGGGCGCAATAGGGCATAGGCCCCGGACACCTCTATGGCCACAGGGTTAAGTTCGGCGTCAGCATACACGATGACATTTTCAGCCACATTAGCGCCCCAAGCCCAGGGACTGCCATTGTTCAGTAGCAGTATGTCGTCAGTCGGGTAATATGAGATTTCCAGATTCATGGTTCACTTCATCTCTGGGGCCTTATCTGCTATGATAGCACCGTAAGAAAGCTCCTTGCATAGGAATCGATCACTGATGGTAACTATAACCCAGCCCGGACTGTTTCCCTTCACCGACTTTGAGTCCATCAATCCGGCTACCTGCCTGGATGACTTGAACCTGAACTGGCGGGAACGCGATCTGCCGGAAAGGGTGCGGACAAAGCACGTCCACCGGCTTCATCCTTACTTGGGGAAATTCATCCCGCAACTGGTGGAGATTTTTCTCAGGAAATATCGCCCTTCAATGGTGGTTGACCCCTTTTGCGGCTCCGGCACCACTTTGGTTGAAGCCCAAGCTCTCGGTATAGACAGCTTTGGCGCTGATATATCCGAATTCAATTGCTTGCTCAGCAAGGTCAAGACGGACATCTATGACGTTAAGCAAGTCGAATGGGAGATAGTCGACGCCCTGCAACAAAGCCAGATGGGAGACAAAGCGCCGCTGTTCAAGAATATAGCGGCATATACTTCAACAATTACGCCTAGCCGATACTTGCGGGAGTGGTTCGCGCCTAAAGCGTTGGCTGAATTACAAAGCTATCAGGCGGTAATTCTGAATTACCGCTATCAGGACGTTCTGAAAATCATCCTGTCGCGTTCTGCCCGCTCCGCCCGAATGACCACTCATTTTGACTTGGACTTTCCGCAGAAACCCCAAGTCGAACCTTATGAGTGCTATAAACACAGCCGTATTTGTCGCCCAACCGAAAGCGCTGGGCAATTCCTGAAGCGCTACAGCTTGGATACTATTAAGCGAATCAAAGAGTTTTCCACAATTCAGAGCGAGGCCGCCGCAAAGGTGGTCTGCGGCGACTCACGCAACGTCGAGTTCCCGCCGTGTGACTTGGTAGTAACTTCTCCGCCGTATGTGGGGTTAATCGACTACCACGAACAGCACCGCTATGCTTACGAACTGCTGGGACTTTCCTGGAACGAGGAAGCGGAAATCGGAAGGGCTAAGCGCGGAGCTTCCCAGGCTGCTCAGCTATCCTACGTGGATAATATTGAGCAGGTATTCCGCAACGTTAAACAGTCTCTTGAAAAAGATTCTCGCTTAGTCGTGATAGTTCACGACCGCCGGGACTTGTATCAAGATATAGCCCGCAGGTTGGGCTTTGTGGTGGAAACCGAGCTGCGCCGACACGTCAACCGCCGAACAGGGCGACGGGCCGGGGAGTTCTTTGAAAGCGTCTTTGTTTGGAGGTCATAAAATCGTGAAAGCACAAACACGTCGCCGTGTAAAAGCGGTAATGCAGGAATGGGTAAAAAGTCAAAGCCCTAAGTTGAGAGAATTAAATGCTGACGACATACGACAAGGCTATCCTTTCCATCAGTTGATTTTCTCAACTGATGCTCTTCTAGCAGCTCGCGCGGAACGAAGCATAGTAACCTCTATGGGTGCAGAGTTGTACCCACATATAGCACAAGAAGTAGCTAGAGATAGGTACAAGGACGTTGCTCTGGAACATTCCATTTCTGGTGCAATCAGTAGCTCAGCCTCCAACATGATAGAGCAAATTATCACCGAACTCAGGGAGCCTCTAACCGAAACTATCAATGGACATAGGAAACGTAGAGAAAACGTGCGCCTGCCCAATCAGAAAGCAGAGCTAGATGCCATCTTGTCTCTAATGGGAGACGAATTAGTTGAGCGGACAGTAATCGCCGATTTGTATATTGGTGATTTTCAAGGCGGCCCGCTATTTATAGAATTGAAAACCCCATTACCAAATCTGGACATAGCTGCTGAATCCAAGAAGAAAATGTTGTATTTTCTTACCATTATGGATCAGCAAAAAATAACTGGAGCCAAAGCCTTCCTTGGGCTTACGTACAATCCTTATGTAACGAGGGTAAACTATAGGCATAGCTTTACCAGCAGAATCATGGACATGGAGAACGAAGTCCTTATAGGCTCCGAGTTATGGGATTACATAGGCGGGCCTGGATCCTATAACGAACTTTTGGAAATCGTTGCGGAAATCAACCCAAGTGTAACATGATGTATCCATTTCGCCAAGGCAGAGCTGTTATCCATGCCAACAGTGCGGCCCGATCAGAGTCATCAATGCCTCCATCGTCACACCAAAGCTCGGCACTCTCCACAAGGGCATCTCGTCCAAACTCCAGAAACGCGTTCCCCTCCCAGCTTCCGCCCCAACATTCCCCATTTTCTAAGCCCAAGAACAAATTCATGGACAAATGCTTGAGGAAGTCTGATACCGGCGATTGGGGTTCGTCCAAGTACTCAATGCTGACCACGCCAACGCTCAGTGCCATTGCTACCTCCTGTACAGATAAGATTTCTGTCGAAGGTCAGAATAGCGGACCTCTTACCGCCCTCGCTACCACCAACTGTCATCAAATTACGCGACAGTTCCGGCGCCGGGCGAGCGGCGGCGCGGCGTCAGTCGGCGGCCAGCGGAGGCGGGGACTCCAGCCTTTCCAGGCGGCGGATTATTTCCTGCTGGCCCGATTCCAGGCGCGCCTGCCCTTCCCGGAGCGACGCTATGCCGTCGTTCACTTTCCACAGCCGGTTAAGAACCCATACCAGCAAGGCTATCAGCAACGCGAATACTCCGGTTATCGCAGCGCCTGCCGCAGCCACCAGCAGCGGTGTCCAGTCCATATCCGCCCCCTGTTTGGTTGCCGTCAGCGCTATGGTAATCTAAGCTCCGCGCTCACGCTACCACCAACTGTCATCAATTTTCGGAGGCTATCCGGCCAGCTCGACGATCATCTCTACCTCGACGGGGGCGCGTAGGGGGAGGCCGGCCATGCCGACGGCGGAGCGGGCGTGGCGGCCCTGGTCGCCGTAGAGCGCGACCAGCAGGTCGGACGCGCCGTTGCCCACGGCGAAGTGCCGCTCGTAGTCGGGGTCGGCGTTGACCATCACCAGCAGCTTGACCACGCGCGTCACGTTGTCCAGGCTGCCAGCGGCGTCCTTGATGGCGGCCAGGCAGTTGAGCATGGCCTGCCGCGCCGACTCGTAGCCCTGCTCCTCGGTAACGTCGCGGCCCACCTTGCCGGGGTGCAGGATGGAGCCGTCGGGCAGGAACCCGATGTGGCCGGCCACGTACAGCAGGTTGCCGGTGCGCACCGACGGCACGAAATTGGCGACGGGCGCGTTGGGTTCGCTCAGCGACAGGCCCATTTCGCGCAGCTTGTATTCGACGGACATGGCTGCCCTCCCTTTCTGTCTGAATCAGGATTTTCGGGATTGTAAGACAGGAATTACGCAGTTGGTGCAGGGGCGCCCCTTGTGGGCGCCCGCGCCGCCGGTACTCACTCACGATTGGGCTGCCCATGGGGCCAGGGCGCCCACAAGGAGCGCCCCTACGGAAACGGCGGGCGCAGGGGAATTATCGGCTGGCTCAGTTGGATAGGGTGTCTGATGCGCGGGAGTTCACCCCCACCCTAACCCTCCCCCTGAGGGGGAGGGGACTTTGGGGCGGCGTACTATGCGCCCTCCCCCTGAGGGGAGGGGACTTGGAGGCGGCGTCCTCTGGGCCCTCCCCCTGAGGGGAGGGGACTTGGAGGCGGCGTCCTCTGGGCCCTCGGCGTTGGACTCGTGGTTAGCCGAGCTTGACGATGGCCTCTACCTCTACCACCAGTTCGGGGCGCACCAGGGCGGAGACGCCGACGGTGGAGCTGGCGGGCGGGTTGGCGGGCCAGGTCTCCAGGCGCACCTTGGCGTAGTCGGCGTAGTCGTCCATGTTGGTCAGGAAGCAGGTAATCTTGCAGACGTCTTCCATCCTGCCGCCAGCGGCCTCGACCACGGCGCGGATGTTGGCCATGACCTGGCGGGACTGGGCCTCGCAGCCCTCGGGGATGTTGCCGTTGGCGTCGGTTCCCACGTGGCCCGACACGTACAGCATGTCGCCGAGGCGGATGCCGGGGGAGAGGTTGGGATTGGGGGCCACGCCGGGCGGGATGATTGGCTGTCGTTCTGGCATGATGGTCTCCTTATTGTTTTGGATTAAACGCAGAGGACGCGGAACAACCCGTCATTCCGGCGCCCTTTTTTGGCGGGATTTCACCCTCACCCTAACCCTCTCCCTCAAGGTAGAGGGGGTCTTGCAGGCAAATTCTGCTTTTGGCGGGATTTCACCCTCACCCTAACCCTCTCCCTCGAGGGAGAGGGGATATTGCAGTCAAATTCTGTTTTTGGCGGGATTTCACCCTAGCCCTCTCCCTTAAGGGAGAGGGGATCTTGCAGGCAAATTCTGCCCTATTTATGGATTCCCGCGGCTGCCGGGCAATGACGGACGCTACCCTGACGCGGCGGCGGTCGCGCCGGAGCGTTCGCGGTGTACCGAGATGCAGCCACGGACGCCCTCCAGCTTGGAGAACAGCTTGCTGAGCTGTTGCAACCCCGTGGTATGCACGTTGAAGGTGAGATTGACGGTGCCGTTGGGCTGCTGGGCCGTGACGACGTTGGAGATGTTGACGCCCTCCTCCGACACGTTCTGGGTCAGGTCCCGCAGCAGGCCCACGCGGTCGTAGGCGAGCATGGTGACGCGCACCGGGAACAGCTCCTTGGCCTGCCCCCATTCCACTTGGACGAAACGCTCCGGCTCGTCCTCGTGCAGGACGCTGGGGCAGACTCGCTTGTGGACGGTGACGCCGCGGGAGCGGGTCACAAACCCTACGATCTCGTCGCCGGGGATGGGGCCGCAGCAGCGGCCCATGCGGGTGAGCAGGTCGCCCACGCCGAGGACTTTGATGCCGGAGGTGGGGCTGGAAAGGGGCAGGTCGGTGCGCTTGCGGGCCAGGGGGTGTTCCGGCTCCTGGCGGGCCTCGGCCAGTTTCTGCCCGAGCTGGCTCTCGGTGACGCCGCCGGAACCCAGGTTCGCCAGCAGGTCGTCGATGCTGTCGAACTTGAACAGCCCCAGGATTTCGCTGTCGTCGAATTTCAGGTTGAGGCGGCGCGTCTCGCGGCGGAGGATTTCGCGGCCGCGCTGGATGTTTGCGCCGCGTTCCTGGCGGCGGAACCACAGGCGGATGCTCTGGCGGGCGTGGGCCGAACGGACGTAGCCGCGATTGGGGTTGAGCCAGTCGAGGCTGGGGCCGCGGTCGGACTTCGTGCTCATGATTTCCACGGTATCGCCGTTGTCCAGCGCCGTGTCCAGCGACACCAGCTTGCCGTTGACCTTTGCGCCGACGCAGCGGTGGCCCAGCTCGGTGTGAATCTTGTAGGCGAAGTCGACGGGCGTCGAGCCCGCGCTCAACTCCACGATGCGGCCCTTGGGCGTGTAGACAAAGACCTGGTCGCGGAAGATGTCCTCCTTGACCGACTCGATGAACTCGGCGGTGCTGGTAACGTCGCGCTGCCACTCCAGCAACTGGCGCAGCCCGCTCATTTTTTCCTCGAACCGGATGTCCTTGGAATTGCCCTCCTTGTAGCGCCAGTGAGCGGCCACGCCATACTCGGCGGTCTCGTGGTGGTCGAATGTCTTAATCTGCACCTCGAGGTGGGTGCCGCCCTCGCAGACGACCGTGGTGTGCAGCGCCTGGTACATGTTTTCCTTGGGGTTGGCGATGTAGTCGTCGATCTGGCCGGGCAGCGGATGCCAGAGCTGGTGCACCACGCCGAGCACCCGGTAGCACTCGGCCTCTTTTTCGACCAGCACGCGCAGCGCGAACAGGTCGTAGATTTCGCTGAGCTGCTTGCCCTGCGCCTCGTACTTCTGGATCTTGCAGTAGGTGCTGTAGATGTTCTTGGGCCGCCCCGACACGTCGGCGGTGATGCCCTCGGACTCCAACTGGTCGCGCAGCAGGTCGGAGACCTGGGCCACGTAGGCTTCGCGGACGGCGCGGCGGGCGGTCAGCATGCGGGAGATTTCGCGGTATTTTTCCTCGTTCAGATAGCGGAAGGCCAGGTCCTCAAGCTGCCACTTGATTTCCCAGATGCCCAGCCGGTGGGCCAGCGGCGAGTAGATGTCCAGCGTTTCCTGGGCGATGCGGCGCTGCTTTTCCGGCGGTAGGGCGCCCAGGGTGCGCATGTTGTGGAGGCGGTCGGCCAGCTTGATTAGGACGACGCGAATGTCCTCGGCCATGGCCACCAGCATCTTGCGCAGGCTCTCGGCGTATAGGCTGTCGGGGTCGTCGCCGCCGACGGGCAGACTCCCGTTCCTCCCTCCCTCTGGGGGGGAATACAAGGGGGGGCTGTGGATGCGGCTGTCCAGTTGGGTCAGCTTGGTGACGCCGTCGACCAGCTTGGCGATTTCCGGGCCGAACCTGGACGACAGTTCATCGAGAGAAACGTCGCAGTCCTCCACCACGTCGTGCAGCAGCGAGGCGGCGATGGTCTGTTCGTCCAGGCGGAGTTCGGTGAGAAAGAGCGCGATTTCCAGGGGGTGGGCGATGTAGGGTTCGCCCGACTTGCGCCGCTGCCCCTCGTGGGACAGGTCGGCGAATTCGTAGGCGTCCCTGATGAGACCGGCCGCCTTTGCCGGAAGGTAGTCCGTGACTCGCTCCAGGAGTCTGTCCATTCCTTCAATGGCAGTTACCCCAAAGCCGCTACCCCCTAGCGCCGAATTCGTGCCTAGACCGGACCAGCCGTCAGTGCGCCGCGCGGGCTCACTGGCGGACGGCCCGGCGATGTCCGCGACTCCGCCAGCCCCGCCCTGCGGAGACTGGCCGCCCGTGGACGATTGCCGTGATTTTACTTGCTTCGTTGCCAAAATACCATTGTCCTTGAGACTGTTGGGGGACGATTGCACGGTAATTGTCTGAATCAGGATTCACCGGATTAAAGGATTAGCAGGATTGGGTAACATCCTGGAAATCCTAAAATCCAGAAAATCCTGATTCAGACAAAATTCCTGCCGACGAGCTTTGGCGGCGGATTGTCCGGGGCAGCTAGGTGAGACACGCTGCCGGACTTTCTGTGCCGAAAGCCGGTGCCGGCAACCGAAAGTCATCGCTGCCCTGAAACGGCTTCCGTTTCCGGCTGGTAGGCGGCGATGGCGTCGCGGATCACCTGAGCCACCGTTGTTCCGCTGTCCCGCCCCAGTTTCTCCAGTCGGGCTAAATCCTCGGCATCCAAGCTGACCGATACTAAGACGGTCACCTTCCCGCTGTCGCTCTTGAACAAGTGAGTGACATCCGCGCCGAGTTCGCATTCTTCATATCTGTCATCCATTCTCGACTTCTCCTCTATATCGCTCCACATGATGGGTGTTGGCTGTAAAAGCTGTAACGGGCCGCCAAATTCCGCGCTGAGTTGTCGGTTCTATCGGAACGCATAAGAATCGATTTTCTAGAGTAGGCCCTACCATTACCAAGGGAGCCCGGCGGCCTGGCAAATTCTTAAAATACCTTGGAGAACCGTTGAAAACCTCCCGAATCTCCGAAAAGCTCACGATGTGTTTCTCGGTGATACCCCGCTCCTCCAGATGCAGTTCCAGGGCTTCGTCGAAGTCCAAGGCACCAACATGGCCATACTCTGAGTATAACCTTTCAAGCTCAGCGTTTTGCAACGGCAGTATCCCTAAATTAAGCCCGTAAATAGCTTGCGCCAATTATACGGGATACAGCAAATCGCTCGGTTGCCGGTGTCGCGGGACCTGACAAACGGCAAGAAATAGCCACCAGTTATGGGAAACGACCACAGGGGCGCCGGGGCAGACGGCCCTGCCCCGACGCTTGGAATTGAACTCGCCCCACGTTTCTGGTCCGCCCCCGCTACACCGGCAGGGGCGCCTCGGTGATGCTGTCGGGCAGGCCGACTTCGAAGGCGTTGATGTTGAACGCCAGGCAGGAGTAGTAGCCCATCAGCGTGGTCAGCTCCACCAGGCCGCGGTTGCCGAACTGGGCCATCGCCCGCTGGAACGTCGCCTCGCTGACGCGGCGGGTGCGGAAGAGCTCGCGGCCATAGTCGACGACCACGGACTCTGCCTCCGACAAGGCCGACAGGTCTTTCTTGTCCCGCAGGCTGTCCACCAGTTCGTCGCTCAACCCCGACTGGCGGCCAAAGGCGGCGTGGGCGTTCCAGATGAACTGGCAGTCCATCTCCCTGGCTGTCACCAGCATGCCTAGTTCGCGGATGTTCAGCGGCAGGCTGGACTCGTCGCCGCGCAGGTAGGCCCGCAGGTGCTCGCCCCGCTTGATCAGCTCAGGGACGTGGATCATCACCGACAAGGGCCCCGTGTCGGGAAGGCTGCCCCGCCCTGCCACGTACTCGTCAAATGCGGCAAGCTGGTCCTGCGGGACGCTGTTGCGGTCGGCTGTGGGAATTCTCGCCATTTTCTCTCCTCCTGACTGCCGGGAGAGTATCGCGATTGATGATACTGCTCCGGGCGTCGTTCATTCGCCTGATAAGAGTATAATACCTTGATGTGCATTCGTGATTATGCGGTGCCAGCCTTCGCAGCGTCCTATCCTGCCGGGGAGTGGGTGACTTGATACCCAGCAGTCCGTGAACCAGGGCGGCAGCAACAAGTACGTGGTGTTCGGCGCGCTGGCCATCGGGCTGTTCGCCTCGGTGGTCGATCACGGCAGCGTCATAGTGGCGCTGCCTTCCGTCGCCGAGCACATGGTGATCGAGCTCCCCAGCGTGCAGTGGGTGGTCATCGGCTATGCCCTGACCATCAGCGCCCTGCTGCTGCCCATGGGGCGCCTGGCCGACATGATGGGCCAGAAACGGGTGTACATCCTGGGCAGCATCGTCCTGATGGTGGGCGCGGCGGGCGCGGGGCTGGCCCCGGAGCTGGGCTCGCTGCTGGGGGCGCGGCTTGTGCAGGGCGTGGGCTCGGCCATGACCCAGGGGACGGGCATGGCCATCATGACCTCGGTGTTTCCGCCTCACGAACGTGGCCGCGCCATTGGCCTGCTGATGACCACCGTCGGCGTTGGCGCAGTGGCCGGCCCGGCCATCGGCGGCGCGGTGGTCGACTTCATCCACTGGCGGGCGGTGTTTTTCCTCAACATACCGCTGGGTTTGGTGGGAGTCCTGGCTACCTTGTGGGTGCTCCGCGGCTGGGAATCGGAGCGGGCGTCGCGCGGCACCAGGTTCGACTGGACGGGCGCGTTCCTATCCACCGGCGTGCTGGTGGCGTTGCTGCTGGGCCTCACCCTGGCGGTGAACTGGGGATGGATGTCGGCCCCGATTCTGGCTGCGTTCGTGCTGTCGGCTGGCATGTTCGCGGCCTTCATCTGGTGGGAACTGCGGACCGACGCGCCCATGTTCAACCTGCGGTTCTTCCGCGGCCGCGTCTTTTCCTGTGGCATATCGGCGGCGTTCCTGACCTTCCTGGGGCAGTCGTCGGTGCTGTTCCTGATGCCTTTCTACGTGCAGAACGTGCTGGGCTACAGCCCCAAGGTGGCGGGGCTGGTGGTGATGCCCGGCGCGCTGTTGATGGCGATCATGGGTTCGGTGAGCGGCACGCTGTCGGACAAGTTCGGCTGGCGCTGGTTCACCGTGGGCGGCATGGTGTCCTCCACGGCGGGGCTGATAATGCTGAGCCGCGTTACGGACACGTCTCCTCTGTACGCGGTAATCCCCGGCCTGATACTGGTCAACGGCGGAATGGGAACATTCTATTCGGCCAACTCCAGCTCGGTGCTGAGCGCCGTGGGGCGCGAAAGCTACGGCGTGGTGTCCGGGTTCCTGAACCTGGTGCGCAACTCGGCCAACGTCATCAGCCTGGCCATCGCCACTACGATTGTGACCGTCACCATGGGGTCGCTGGGATTCGAGCCGAGCCTGGAGGCGGTGCGCACCAGTTCGGTGGAGGGAGTGCGCGGCGCATTCACCGTCGGGATGCGCAACGCCTTCTACGTGCTGGTGGCCATGGTCATCGCGTCCATGGCTGTCTCGTTCATTCAGGGCAACGCCAAAGCCGCATCCCGCCAGGAGCAGCCAGCCCCGCAACCGGGCGAGTCGGCAGCCACCGGGGACTGAGGGTCACTGGACGGCAAGGACAGATCTGCTTGTCGCCAATAAGCCGACTTTGATAGGATTAGCTGGGCCTACTAATATTGGTTCTTGAGTCGCATCATTTAGCCTGAGCAAGGAGGCCGGGCCATGGCTATTACCCTACCGACATCCGAGCTTGGGATTAACGGGAAATACCGCACGGCTTGGCGCGTGATATCCGTCGTGCTGTCTCTTTCTTTGGCGGCCGTACTCACCGCAATAGTGTTCTTGTTCATACCGGCCGTTAATGATGCCGTGAAACTGGCGCTGGACGAGGGCGGAGTCGTTTTCGTGTTGGCAGTGATTGTGCCGTCTGGAATTCTGGCCGCGATCACCACGGCGTGGGGAATAGTAGTCCTGTGGCGGGCAACCGATGGTGGCGGTGACGGGGACAGATAAGGAATTCTGGTGAATATTTCCGACAGGGTTGTTTTTGAGTGGGTTTGGATAATCGGGGTGGCCTGCTTGGGAACGGGCCTGTCGTTAAGCCTGCTGTTTCTTCCGGATGATAGTGATTGGACAAGAAACGGTTCAGGCACCGCTCTGCTGCTGATAGCGGCCAGTTTCTTGTTTGTCGTGGTCTTTGAGTCGTTGGCTCAATTCAATTGGGGGACTCCAGTCCACGCCGCCACCAGCCTGACTGCGGTCTTCGGGTACGCCGGAACCGCGACAGTTCTGATGGGAGAGAATCCTCTGCTCTTTGCCCTGATTCTCATCACCACGTTCTATATCGGTTGGGTTGGGGCATTGTTTGTCGTCATCGCTCGAATAGTGCGAACCATTTTTGGTACTCGTAGTTAGTGTGGCAACTGAGGTGGATCGGCGGCCACCGGGGACTGAGTGGAACGATACCCGGCGCGGCAATGTGCCTTTGCAATATGCCTTTAGGGAGTCCAGTCCATCGCCGGGCTTGCCCTGGAAGAACGCAGGCGCATGCATTCCGGTGTCGCGTTTCCTTGGACGGCGATGGGGTTGTCGGCGAGCGCTCTCGTTGCCTTTCCCGTCCTGACGCGCCTGCCTATATCAAGGTGCTATACCCAGCAACACCAGTGGAACCGCTGGCACGCCCCGCCCTTGCCGTATCACGTTCAGCAAGTCCCGTTCGTAGTATGGGACGCCGGATGACATTTCTCGCTCAAGTTCCTTTACGGGCAGTATCTCGATCCCGACGTCGATGATGTCCGACACGTAAAAACTCAGGTGTTTCACGAACAAGTCGTGAGCCACGAAAGCGTATTTACCGAACTGGACCTCTACTGCGACACGGTCCTTGACGAAGTCCGTTTGATTGTAGGACATGATGGGCGTCAGTCCAGAGTCCTCAATGATGCGCTTCTGCTCATTCTCAGGTAAAGCATAAACGCCGCGTAGCACCTTCTCGTCATCCGTAACCCAGAAGGTGCTCCGGCGTTCGCCCCAGCCCAGTCGTCTGAATTCAGCCTTGAAAGCATTATTCATGTCGGTGGGAGAGAACAGCATCCTGCCAGGCATGGTTTTTTCCCTGGACTCCTTGGTCTTGCAGGCCAAAGCATCGACCTTCTTTATGACATCCTGTACTTCACGCCACAGCTTTTTCGGTGAACAAGCAGGTACTCTTCACCGTTCAGATGTGAATATCGCGCCTTGATCCGCATCAATGACCTCCGTTGGGCATCGATGGATTATAGATAGGCTTACCCATTGGCCGAGTGCGGAGGGTGCCCTCGTGGAGCTGCTGAACCCGCTCCTGGGCTATTGCCACGTACTCCGGCACAATATCGCAGCCGTATGCGTCCCGGCCATGCATCAGCGCGGCAAGCGCTGAAGACCCGACGCCCAAGTAAGGATCAAATATGGCATCGCCCTCATTCGTCATCGAAAGCACTAGGCGCTCAACAAGTTCTACCGGAAACTGGCAAGGGTGTACCGTCTTTTCTGGGTGGTTGTTCTTCACATTCGGGAATTCCCATACATCAGTAGGGTTCTTGCCCTTCGGGTTCCCTGACAATTTGCCGACGTTCGGCCCCTTGAAATGGCGTTTGTCCGGGTATTTGGAAGGGATTCTGATAGGGTCTAGGTTCCAGGTGTAATCGTCGCTCTTGGTCCACCAGTTGATGGTTTCGTACCGGCCTGAGAGCCGATTGGATGCGTGCATTCCGTGGCCGAAATGCCAGACAATTCGGTTGCGGAGTTTCAGGCCGTGTTTGATGAACAGAGGGTAGAGAATAACATCGAGAGGGACGATCTCACCGTTGTTGACGTAGTTCCCGACTTGCCAGCAGATCGAGCCTTGCCGGTGGAGAATTCGGACGCACTCCCCGATCACACGTTCCTGTCCTTCCATGTAATCGTCCAGTGAGGTTCTGACTTCGTAGTTTTTGCCCAGGTTATAAGGTGGCGACGTGACCACGAGCTTTATCGCTCCGTCCGGTATTTTCGCCATGAACTCCAGGTTATCCTCGCACACCAGGGATGCTTGGGTGCGCCCGGACTGGGACACCACGTCGGATTCTGCAACCATCAGAACCCCCTCGCATTACGGGGTTGCTCCGGCCCTGTCAGATTTTCGTAGAGCATACGCCTATCCGTCGGATACCGGCCAATCCGGCCCATAAATTCAGTGGCATCCTTAAAATTCCTTGGCCCGGGGCACTTGGGTGAATCGGGACGATAAATCCAACAGCCGGGTTCCCCCCGCGCGCCGGGGCCTGGCTCATAGACTAGCGGGGAACGAACTTGCTTTCAACTGGCATCTGTCATCAATTTGCCAGCCCATCCGCTCACGTCTGGCGGTAGCGGTTGACGATGGGGAGGCGGCGGTCGCGGCCGAAGGCGCGGGGCGTGATTTTGACGCCGGGCGGGGCTTGGCGGCGCTTGTATTCGTTGCGGTCGACGGCGGCGATGACCTGGCGGACTACGGCGGGGTCGTGGCCCATGTCCACCATCTCGGCGTAGCTGCGGTCGTCCTCGACGTAGGCCTGGATCACCGGGTCAAGAATCTCGTAGGGCGGCAGGCTGTCCTCGTCAAGCTGGCCCTCGCGCAGCTCGGCGCTGGGCGGCTTGTCGATGATGGCCTGCGGGATTACACCCTGAGGGCGCTCCCACTCCCCCCCTATATTCCCCTCCACAGGAGGTGAGATGGAAAGGGAAGGGGAGGTAATTACGTCCGACTCCCCGGAAGTTGCGGGGAGAGGGAATTTATGAGCGTTGGCGTTGCGCCAGCGGGAGAGCGCGTAGACCGTCATCTTCTCCACGTCTTTCAGCACGGCGAACCCGCCAGCCATGTCGCCGTATAGCGTGGCGTAGCCCATGGCCATCTCGGACTTGTTGCCGGTGGTGAGCACGATCCAGCCGAACTTGTTGGAAACGGTCATCAGCACGTTGCCCCGTATGCGGGCCTGCACGTTCTCCTCGGCCACGTTGGGATCGGTTCCGGCGAACCGCTCCGCCAGCATGTCCGTGAACGCGGTGTGGGCCGGTTCGACGGGTATCTCCCAGAACTCGATGCCGAGGTTGCGCGCTAATTCCGCCGAGTCATCGACGCTGCCCCCGGACGAGTACCGCGAGGGCATGGTGATGCCCAGCACGTTCTCGGGGCCGAGGGCGTCGGCGGCGACCACGGCGGTCAGGGCCGAGTCGATGCCGCCGGACAGCCCGACGATGGCCTTGCGGAACCCGGTCTTGTGGAGGTAATCGCGGGTTCCGAGAACCAGGGCGCGGTATATTTCCTCGATTTCCTCGGTCTCTACGGGATGTTCGCGCTCGGGTAGGGGCGCACGGCTGTGCGCCCCTACGGTGTGGGAGGGGATTTTTATTGTCTTCGGTGAGCCGACGGCGGCGAGGGTTGCCTCGCATTCGGCGTTCGGGGTATGCGGCTGATGCTGAGGGACGGAGTCGATTTCTATGTCAGCGAGTATCAGCGCCTCCTGGAAAGCAGGGCCGCGCGCTAGAACCTGCCCCCGCGGATCGCAGACCATGCTGTTTCCGTCGAATACCAGCTCGTCCTGCCCGCCGACGGTGTTGAGGTAGGCGACGAAAAGGCCGTTTTCCGTGGCGCGGCTGGCGACGATGTTGTCCCGCCGATATTTGCTTTTGCCCGCGTGGTACGGGGAGGCGTTGATGTTGATGATGAGCTCGGCCCCGGCCTGCCGCTGCACCGATGTCGGGCCGGTTTCGTACCAGATGTCCTCGCAGACGTTCACGCCGATGCGGACATCGCCCATCTCGTAAACGGGACAGACGTTGCCCTTGACGAAATAGCGTTCCTCG
This sequence comes from Dehalococcoidia bacterium, assembly GCA_963664375.1. Lineage (GTDB taxonomy): Bacteria > Chloroflexota > Dehalococcoidia > Lucifugimonadales > UBA3495 > VXOI01. The sequence goes on along the minus strand of OY761449.1, from coordinate 3,289,570 downwards.
TCGAAGACGCCGTAGTTGGGCAGAAAAATCTTGTCGTAGGTGTCAATTAACTTGCCATCAAACCCCACCGCTGCCGAGTTTGCGATTTTAGTTCCCTCTCCCTCCGGGAGAGGGTTAGGGTGAGGGCGTGGCCGGACATAACCCAGCACTACGACAATGCCATCGGAGGCGGCCACCACCTCCTCCATGGCCTCGACGTTGGCGCCGACGAATGACCTCTTGAAAAGCAGGTCCTCCGGGGGATACCCGGTGGTGGCAAGCTCCGGAAAGGCGACTAGATCGGCGCCGGACTCCCTAGCCTGTTGCAGGTAGTCCAGCATCCGAGCGGTGTTGCCGGGGAGGTCTCCGACCGTTAGGTTGATCTGGGCCAGCGCCAGACGGATTGTGCGGGCCATGTCGTCCTGTCGCTCCCGTGAAAGCGGGAATCCTTTTGGCGTAAGTATACATCCGAAAGGCGCTCTCTCTGCGCCCTCTGCGTTGAAAAATCGGGCCGGTGTTAAACTACGCCGGGTTTAAAATGAACGCTCCCGTACAAAGAATATGACCTCCAGCGCCGGTATCAGGGCCCGCCTGGCGGGGCGGCTGCCCGTCTACTACGGGTGGGTGGTCTTCGCCATCGCCAACCTGCCCAGCTTTGGGGCCAGGCCAGTGGCGTCGGTGGCGGTGCTGTCGGTGTTCGTCATCCCCATGACGGAGGAGTTCGGCTGGTCCAGGGGGCTGTTTTCCGGCGCGGTGAGTCTGGGCGCGGTGTTCGGGCTGGTGATGTCGCCCTTCGCCGGACGGCTGATCGACCGCTACGGTTCGGGGATGATTCTCGCGGGTTGCTCCGCGGTCGTCGGCGTGTGCGCCGTGCTGCTGGCCATGGTGACGCAGGCGTGGTCGTTCTACGCGATTTACGTGCCGGGCCGGGCGGTCTTTTCCAGTCCGCTGGAGCTGGGCACCACCACGGCCATCAGCAACTGGTTCATCCGTCGGCGGCCCATGGCCCTGGCGTGGTTCGGCGCGGTGCAGGGCGTGGGCCTGGGGCTGCTGCCGTTGGCCGCGGCGATGCTTATCGACGCCTTCGAGTGGCGCTCGGCATGGGTGGCTCTGGGAGTGTTCACCCTGGCCACGGGAATTCTGCCGCCGCTGCTGCTGATGGCCCGCCGGCCCGAGGACATGGGGCTGGCAGCCGACCCGGTGAGAGAGACCGGGGACAGAGGGAATGCCCCCGCCCCAACGCTCCCCCGGAGTGAGAGGGAAACATCGGCTTGGCGCGACGTGGACTACACGGTGCGGGAGGCGTTGCGGACGCCCGCATTCTGGATACTGGCGTTCTTTTCCATGGTCGGGTTCATGGCGCAGGCCGGGGTGAGCCTGCACCAGACGGCCCACTACGTCGATGCCGGAGTGTCCCACGGGCAGGCCGCGCTGGTGGCAACGTCCTTTGCGCTAGGGCAGATACCGGGCGGTATGGGGTGGTCAGTCATCGGGCGACGGATGCCGGTCCGGGTGATGCTGTCCGTGTCGGCCTTGTGGGTCGCGGGCGGCGTGTTCGGCATCGGATTTACGGAACAACTGGTATGGGGGATCCTTTTCGGCTTCCTCTTCGGCGCGGGAGTCGGCGGACTGCACACGCTGCTGCGGCTGGCGTGGGCCGACTACTACGGTCGCCTGCACCTGGGCGCAATCCGGGGCCTGACCCTGCCAGCGCAGATCGGCGGGCAGGCCATCGGGCCGGTGGTGTCGGGGTTCATGTTCGATGCCAGCGGCGGATACCTGCTGCCGTTCGTCATCTTCGGCGCGGCGGTGGGGGTGTCGGCATTGCTTGTCCTGGCGGCAATTCCACCGCCGAGGCGGTTGCCATCAGCTTCGTAGACGATTGGAAATCAACAACTAACTCGTATACGGTGATTGCCTTCTAGGGAGTGTCGTCAAATTGCGTTGCCAGACAGTCGGCAGACCTATTTCCGTCATTCCTGCGAAAGCAGGAATCCAGGGGTTCCCCCCGGCAAATCATTCTCCGGCATAGAGCGATTCTGGATTCCTGCTTTCGCAGGAATGACGGAGGAATTTGACGACACTCACTAGGCGGGTTCTCCACATTACCATTTCACCCCCACCCTAACCCTCCCCCTCAAGGGAGAGGGGATTTTGGGAACACTCTTTCATCCCCACCCTAGCCCTCCCCCTCAAGGGAGAGGGGACTTTGCGAACACCATTTCACCCCCACCCTAGCCCTCCCCCTCAAGGGAGAGGGGATTTTGCGAACATCCTCTCATGGGGCAGCCGCGGCCTTGCGGCTGACTACGGCGAACATGGGGTCGCCGGGCGGGCTGTCCTGGGGATTCAGGAAGAGGCCCTGGATGTCCTCAAAGTTGCCCGCCTCTTCCATGTAGGTGCCGACCAAGTCCACCCGGCCCCGGTCGGTGGAGGCGCGCCAGATGTAGACGGCCTTGGTGGCGAACATGCGGTTGGAGAAACTGACGATGAATTGCCCGGATGGCTTGAGGATGCGGTTCACTTCCCGGAACGTCTCCACCGGGTGTACAAGGTACTGCGCTGAAACGGTGATTAGCACCGCGTCAAAGGTGTCGTCCTCAAAGGGGAGTTCCACGTTGCGGTTAAGGTCATAGACCACCACCTCGTCGAGGTCGGGGTTGTCCTCCATCTCCTCGCGGTTCATGCCCAGCCCCACCATCCGCGCCTTGGGATGTCCCTCCGGCCAGTGGGAGCGCCAACTGCTCATCAGGTCGAGGATGACCGAATCCGCAGGCACCATTTCCTGGAACAGGCGACTTACGGCAGCGATGGCCCCGTCGTCGATATGCACCACCTTCCGGGCCTGCTGATAAAAGAGGCTATCGTCGTCCTCGTCCATGCGCTGAAAGTACTGGGCAGAGAATTCGGTCATCGCCGCAACCTCCTCCGGGCTTGTGCCGGATTTTAACACGCCCTCCTACATGGGAATCCGCTGGGGAGACACAGAGCCTTTTCAAAGTCCATTTCAAGCCGCTCATGGTGAGCTTGTCGAACCACGAGCGGCTTAAACCGGCATCCTTCGACAAGCTCAGGATGAGTAGATTCCGATGCAAGGCGTTACTTTGCAATCGTCCTGATCCACTGGTTGAGCGGTACGGGGCTAGGCAAGGCCGAAATTTAGGCTAAAATCTCTGAATCAAGAACAGAGAGCAAAAGCGCTCACCCTAGCCCTCATTCGCGGAGAGAGGGAATCCACGGGGGTGGAGAAATGACGCAACAGGAAGTGCGGCAGGGCCATCCGTACCTGATGTATGACGCCATCATGCGCCAGCCGGAAGCGACGGAGGAAATGCTGTCCAAGCACTCCAACTCGGTGCAGCCGGTGGCCGCCGAACTGGCGAGAAAGCGGCGGATATTCATCGTGGGCATCGGCACATCCTGGCACGCCGCGCTGGTCGCTGGACACTGGTTCAAGAAATTCGCCGGTTCCGGCCCGGTGGTCGAGGTGCTGCATTCCTTTGAGTTCTGCGCCTATCCTCCGGCGCTCAGCGACGGCGACGCCGTCATCGTCATCAGCCACCGGGGCACCAAGACGTACTCGTTCCTGGCGCTGGAGATGGCCAAGAGCAGCGGGGCGTACACCATAGCCATCACCTCCACCGAACCGGGCCCGCGTATCACGGCTGCCGACGTGCAGCTCCAGACCGTGGCCCCGGAACGCTCGGCGGCCTTCACCATCAGCTACACCTCGGGGCTGATGGTGCTGGGGATGCTGGCGTCGGCCCTGGGCAGTTGGACCGACCAAGGCGGCGACGTGGCCCAACTGCGCGCCCGCCTGGACGAAATGCCCGCCGCCATTGGACAGGTCACCGCCCGGCTGACGGAGTTGCAACGGGCGGCCCGGCGCTTCCAGAGCCGGGAGCGGTTCATCAGCGTCGGGTGGGGACCCAACACCGCCTCGGCCTACGAGGTCGCCCTCAAAATCAAGGAGACCAGCACCTGCGACAGCGAGGGCCTGCAAATCGAGCAGCTCCTGCACGGGCCGTTCTGCGCCGTAGACCAGAACTGCCTGGTGACACTGGTAGCCCCGCCCGGGCCGGGCTACGAGCGGGCCATGAACGTGGCGCGGGCGGCCAACGCAGTGGGCGCGCCGGTGTGGGCGCTGGTGCAGGAGGGCGATACCCTGCTGTCTGACCTCTGCACCGAGCGGTTCACGCTGCCGGTGGTGCCGGAGTTCTGGAGTCCGCTGGTGTACGTGCTGCCGCTGCAACTGTTCACCTACTACCTGGCGGTGGCCCGGGGCGCGCACCCCGACCTGTTCCAGCAGAACAACCCCAGGCAGGCGGCGGCGCGGCGACACTACGAGCTGTGATTTGTCTGAACTGTGATTCGTCTGATTCAATGATTGCCATGATTGAGCCGTATCACATCATGGCAATCAGGCCAATCGCATAAATCACAGTTCAGACAAAAAGAGAGAGAGGAGGAAGACATGGCAACCGACGAACAAAAGGATGTGCTGGCTGGCATCGCCGAGAGCAGGGGTTACACCCTGGAGATGCACGGCATAATGGCGGCGGCCGACCCTGCTTGGGTGGAGAAATACAACGCCTTCATCGAGGCCACCTATACCGGCGAGCGCACCCTTGACCGCAAGACCAAGGAGCTGTTGCAGGTGGCCGTCGAGGCCGCGCTGCGGGCCGACGTGGACCAGATCGCCGCCCACATCCGCGTGGCCCTGCGGGAGGGCGCAACGCCCACCGAGGTGCTGGAGGCGTTGCAGTGTGTCGCCATGCCCATGGGCGGCCTGGCCTTTCGCCGCGGCCTCCAGGCCTGGGCCGCCGAGACGGGCTTTCAGGCAGGCTAGGGCCGGGGATTTCTCTGAGGATGTGTGACAAATTCCCTATCCCGGAGGGAGAGGGTTAGGGTGAGGGCGTTCCCTCGTCCCTCCAAGAATGGCAGACGATGGCACGATACTGTTTGCGTATGGTATATGTCACACGCTCTCTCAGGATGGTACGGAACGCGCGGCACCCGCTCCAATGCCGTTATAAGAGCATTTCCACGCGGTGCAATTCGCCGCGCACCGGGTCAACTTCGTAGCCCAGCGTTTCCAGGGCCGTGACTCCCATAATGGCTGTGTCGTCTTCGTCGCCGAACGCTACGGGGACGACGCTGGTTACGTCGCCATAGGTCATTGCGACACCGCCCACCGACCGGACTACGGAGCCGCCGAATCCCCGGAACCGCTGTTGTCCTACGCGCTGAATTCCCAGCCGTTCCAGGAGTCCGGCAGGAAAGACGCTGATGATGGCGCCCGTGTCCACCATGACGCGAACCATCTCAGCCGGTTCCGCGTCAAATGGCTTTGCCAGTCCCACGTTTACATGAATGAATCCCATGGAATAGCCTCCGGTTATTTCAGCCAGTTCACGCGGTTGCTGAGGGTGCCGATCTCGCTGATTTCGATGTCGCAGACATCGCCGTCCTTCATGTTCTCCGTTGCGCCCTCGGTGCCCATCCACAGAACGTCGCCCGGCGCCAGGGTCAGGTACTTGCTCATCTCGCTGATGTAGGTGCGGACGCCGAAAAGCGCGGTGGCTACGTCGTACTCACCGACGACTTCGTCGTTGACCCTGATGGTCACGTGGAGGTCGTCGGGGTTGAGGCCGGTCACGATCCACGGCCCCATGGGCTTGAACGTGTCGGTGTTCTTGGCCCGCCACATGGTGCGGTCGCCGCGCTGCCAGGTGCGCTCGCTTACGTCGTTGCCAATGGTGTAGCCGAACACGTAGTCCAGCGCGTCGGTCTCGCTGACCGGGCCCGTGGTGGTGGGGCCGCAGGTCTTGCCGATGACCACCACCAGCTCGCCCTCGTACTGGAGCTGTTCGGTGGCGTCGGCGGGCACGATGATGTCGTGGCCGTGGCGCACCAGTGCGTTGTTGGCCCGGTAGCCGACATCGGCCTTTTTCGGCAGGTCGGGCTCCTCGCCGCGCATGTGGGCCGCCCAGGTGACGTGCTCCGGGTAGTTGATGCCAGCGGCGTAGAAGGTCGTGGGAATTACCGGCACTTCCAACTGCACCGCGCTCAGGGCGTGGGTTGCGCCGGTCTTTGAGTGTTCGCCGAATGGGTCGCCGGAAACTTCGTGGACCGTCTCGCCCTCGATGATGCCGAGGGATGTGGACCCGTTGGCCGTGTACCTGCACCACTTCATGGATGCGCCTCCTATATTATTAGCAGATGCTGTTTCGCACTAACCGTGCGACCTATTCAGGGCGTTCGAGTTCTAGTTGGAATCAATCAGGGTTTGCAGGCCGACTCGTCCGATCCCAGTCTGTTTTACACTCAGGATCGCCCCTAGGGTAGAGGTCTGTAGTGGTGTCGATATGTCCGGTACCACCGTTGACCGGGGACGAGCCTCGCCCGGAAACCTCTTGGAATAGAACACTCCGTGAGTGCGCATTCCACCTCGAACCCATCCGTCTTTCTCAAGCAGGGCCATAAGTTCACGCCCGGAAATGCTCATGCAGTCAACGCGCTCCCCGCCAAGGCAAAGCCGGTGTCACGGGGCATTGAAACCGGCGCGAAGTTCACCTCATTGTCGATGAGATATTCTAGAACATCAGAGATCTCAGCCATCCCGTTCAGTTGCAATTCTATCGCTTCCCGCAAGTACTCCTCGGCTTCGGCCAGCGTATCGGCTTGCGTCGCGGTGCCGAGTTCCCGGCAAATGCCTACCCATTGCCCTTCCTCCTCTCCGTATTCGACGGTCAGGATGCCTAAATAATCAACCGCCTCTTGGGCGTCCCGGTACGTGAATTGCACAAAGCTCACTTTCGTTGGCTGATATGTCACAATTGCCTCCCATTGGTGGATAATGGATAGTGCATGGTAGCTGGTAGGGGCGCCCCTTGTGGGCGCGCAAGGCAACTACGAGGGTTACCTCTGCAACATATTCTAATTCAAGGGATGGCAATATGCGATTGGAAGGAAAGACGGCGCTGATTACCGGCGCCAGCCGCAACATCGGCCGGGAGATCGCGCTGACCTTTGCCCGCGAGGGCGCGGACCTGGCGCTCAACACGCGGCAGAGCGCGAAGGAACTGGACGAGGTGGCCGCCCAGTGCCGCGAGCTGGGCGCGCGCACGGTTACGGCGGTCTGTGACGTGGGCGACCCCGACGCCGTGCGCCAGATGGTCGAGAGCGGAATATCCGACTTGGGCAAGATCGACGTGCTGGTATCCAACGTTGCCATCCGTCCCCACAAGCCCATTACCGACGTGTCCGACGACGAGTGGCAGAACGTGATGAACACCAACCTGAACTCGGCCTTCTACCTGTGCAAGGCCGTGCTGCCGGGAATGATCGAGCGTCGCAGCGGGAGCATCATCGCCCTTGGCGGGCAGTCCTCCATCACTGGCCGCCCCAACACGACTGCGGTGACGGCGGCCAAGACCGGCCTGCTGGGCCTGATCCGGGCCATCGCCGCCGAATGCGCTCCCGACAATGTGCGCGCCAACATGGTTAACCCCGGGTCCACCGACACGTCGAGGGAGCACCCGGAGTGGTACCCCGAGTTCCAGGGCGGGATGACGCGCGGCTCGGCGGGACACCTGAGCGACCTGCCTATGGGCAGGCAGGCCACCGTTCAGGATGTGGCCAACGCCTGCCTGTTCTTTGCCAGCGACGAGTCGGCCTACATCACCGGCGACAGCGTGAACGTCATGGGCGGGCGATACATCATCTGAGGGAGGTGTACCAATCCCCTCTCCCTCCGGGAGAGGGTCAGGGTGAGAGCGTCTCCTCCCCTCTCCCTCTGGGAGAGGGTTAGGGTGAGGGCGTCCCCCGGGTTTCATGGAATGATGAATGTTCCGCTAACCACTGAAATTCGGGCCTGTAATGGAGAGGCTGCATACCATCCAAGGCTACCCAGACCCTTCCCAGGCAGCGGCGGCGGCTCCCAGGATGCCGGAGTTGTCGCCCAGGACTGAGGGGACAAGCTCGAAAGCCTTGTGCAGTTCGCTCATCAGTCGCCCCTGGATTGCCTCCCGGATGCGGGGAAACAGGTTGAGGTCGCGGAGACCCGCCGACACCCCGCCGCCCAGGATGATGAGATCCGGGTTGAACAGGTGAACGGCGTTAGCCAGCCCGATGCCCAGTCCCTCTACGCAACGGGCCATCGCCGACGCGGCCAGGGTATCTCCACTCTTCGCCGCCTCGACAACCGACCGGGCAGTCAGTTCCTCCGGCGGGATGGCGGCCAGGGGGGAACCGGGATACCCGCCCTCAGCCAGCGCAGACCGCGCGTAGATGGAGATGGCCGTGCCCGAGGAGACGGCCTCCAGGCAACCCGTCTTTCCGCACTGGCAGAGCGGGGCATTGGCGGATGTATCGACGGTCGTGTGGCCCACCTCGGCGGTGAGACCGTTTGCGCCCAGCAGCAGCGTCCCGCCTTCGACCGCGCCGCCGCCGATGCCGGTGCTGATGGTGACGTAGAAAAGGCTTTTCGGGGAGTGTCCGGCCTGCGCCGCGTCCCGTCCGGCGCCGTAGTGGTACTCACCCATGGCCGCCAGGTTGGCGTCGTTTCCCAGCACCACCGGCAAGCCGAAACGTTCGCCCCATACCTGCTTGAGGGAGACGCCGTCCAGCGCCATCAGGTTCGGCGGCTGGTAGAGTATGCCGCTGTCGGGGTCAACAGGCCCGGCCACTGCCACGCCTATGCCGTCGGCCTGGACATCGCCCACAGACAAGGCATCGGAAAGCAGGGCATCGGCAAGGGCAAGGTATTGAGACGTGTCTCCGCCGCGAGGATTCGTCCGGCGATCACCCCAAAGGATTTCCCCGTTCCGGTTAACCAGGGCGGCGCGGCACCAGGTGCCACCCCAGTCCACGGCCAGCATCGCTTTTGTCATTTGCTGCTCGGTCATTTCCCAATCGCCCTTTCAGCGGTGTGGATGTCTGAACTGTGATTCGTGTGATTGGGTTGATGTACAGGATTCCCCGCCCGTCCGCACCTGTTAATCAGGGAAATCCAATAATCACACGAATCACAGTTCAGACGATTCAGGACAGAGACGCAACCCGCTCAGTTCGCCAGCATTGATTCCAGAATCATGCGGAGCCGGTCGGCGGTCATAGGCCCGGAGAACTTGCGGACAATGCTGCCCTCCCGGTCGATGAAAAACTTTTCCGGGATGCCTCTCACGCCGTAGCTGATGGCAATTTTACCCCCATCGTCGACCCCGTTGGGGTATTCGTGGCCCTGCTGTTGCACGAAAAGATCGGCGTCGCCAGCGTTGTCCCACAGGTTCACGCCGACGAACTCGACGCCGCGTTCATGGTACTCCGCGTACACCTGGGCCAGCACCGGCGCCTCCTCCCGGCATGGCGGGCACCAGGAGGCCCAGAAATCCAGCATCACCACGCGGCCGCGCAGCTCCTGGCTGTCGATGCTCCCGCCGCCCATCAGGTTGAGGGAAAAATCCGGGGCCGCCTCGCCGTCGGCATCGAGTTCGACGATGTTGTCGTTGACCGCCAAGCCTCCTCTCGCCGGGCCGGAGGTAAACGACGCCCATGCCAGTATCGCCAGGAAGGCCAGCACTGGCACGGCGACGGCTGCGATCACCAGCGACCGGCGCCCGAACGGCCACTTGCCGGGCGTCCGCTGTCCGTCCTCAACCGCGCTGCCCGCGTGATTGTCCAGTGGCTTGTCCATCAGTCCACGATGTCCGGCGTGATACCGAGTGCCCGGTCGACCAGCGCCGCGCGTCTCCGCTGATAGTCTTCCTCCTCAAGGCCCCCCGCGTGGTAGCGCTCGTCAAGGGTTGCCAGAGCGGCGACCAGTTCCGCCCTCTGCGCCCCGTCCTGCTGGTCGTCGGCGAATTCCGGCGCCACACCCGCGACGGCAGTTGACGGCCGGTGGCGGCGGAGCACGCCGAGCAGCAGGAACGCCAGCAACACGGCGCCCGTTGCGGAGGGGATGGCCGTGATCCAGAAATTTCCTCCGGCCAGTGTACTCCCGACGCGGGCAAGCACTCCCGGCTGGGGCAGCCCGTCAAAGCGCAGTTGGACACCGGCCCCGGGCGGGATGTCACGGCCCTCCCAGGCGCGGTATATTTCGTCTCCAATGCCCACGGGAGGTCGGGGCGTCAAACCGCCGATTTCAAGGCCAGCGAAACGTTCGGGAACGAGAATCTGGAAAATCGTCGCGCCCTGCGGCAGGCTGTTGCGGAATTCGAGACTCCCGCCCTGGTAAGGGAAATTGTACGCGAAGTCAACGCTGTGTTCGCCTGGAGGCACCGCCGCCGTCAGCGCGAACCCCGATCCCACGGAGATAACGTCTCCGCCCCTGAGGTTCGACTGAACGGTAATGTCGGTGGCGTCCGGTGGTAGGGCAAAGCGCATAAAGCTGAACATTCCCGGCCGGGCCGTTTCGAGGTTGGCGCGGAGTGTCCGGTCGGTCGGGTTGGCGAACCGCACGAACTCGGTGGCGGTGGCGGTGCGCTCGGCCACGTCAAAGTCCGAGATCACCATAACCTGGCGGTCGACGCGCATGATTCCGGCGTCCTCCGTCGCCTCATGGACGGTGATGATTACCTCTTCCGCAAGTTGGTCGGGAAACACGGACTGACCGTAGAAAACTCCGCCATAGTCCACGCTGATGTTGTACCCTGCGCCCTCTATCAGAGCGACGTCCTCAAGCATGAAACTGCCGTCAGCGTTGGCCTGCGCCTGCCCGGTGCCAGCCAGCGTTCCGTCCTGGCCGGTGATGAGCAACAGCACTGGCAGACCACCTGGGGTTTCGGCGCCGGCAGTGCCGTTGATTACCTTGCCGCGAACGGTCACGGTCTCCTGCGCCGTGAGGGCTGACGGCAACGCCAGCATGAGCGCACCGGCTACGCCAAGGAACAGCAAAGCCGCGGTCAAAGGCAGGACCGGCCGGAGTGTTCCAGTATGCAGGCCCGTGAGACGCATCACTGTTCCGTGGCCTGGGGTGAGACGCTTGCAGCATCCCCGGTACTAGAGGATTCGCCGTTTGCCAGGGACGCATTGCAGTGGGGGCATAAGGCGAGCGGAGCATCCCCATCAGTGGTCGCTGGCAGCGGGGCGTCGCACCGGGGGCAGGAACGCCACTCGTTCGCGCCATTGGCGCGCGCCGCGAGAATCTCCTGCTCCAGCAACAGTTCCGGGGAAGCATCCCCACGTTCCAACTCGGCTTTGACCGCCAGGGCCACTTGTAGCCGGTAAGCGGCCATCTGCTCCCGGTACTGGTCTTCCGTCACGTTGCCAAGCTGGTATTCCAGTTCCAGCGTGTTTATGGAATCGAGGATGGCGTCAACGCCGACCGCGCCGTCCTCCGGGGGCGGGCTGGCCGGTTCTATATCGCGCGCCTCGTTGCCACGGAAAAAGGAATATCCCACCATTACCAGGCTGAAGCAGGCCAGGGCGGCGCCTACCAGGATGGCGAATACAGTCTGCGCTTCCATGCAATTAGTCTAGCAGTAGGCGCGCCTCTTGTGCGCGCCCGTCCGGGTTGAAACGGGGATGGGCGCCCCTACCGGCCCAGCGGAACGGCGGCGCGGTTGCGGGCCGCGACGGGAGCGGCCACCCGCGACGGTTCCGGCCAGAGGGCGATGAGCGTGCCCAGGATCATTACCGGCCCGGCCACCCACATCCACCAGATCAGCGGGTTGACCAGCAGGCGGAATCCCACGTCGCCGTCGGGCAGGTTCTCGCTGGGCACCACGTAAAAGTCCTCGACCGGCGTGGAGCGAATGGCGGCGCGAGTGGAGGCCATGTTGTGGTTGGGGTAGAAAGCGCGGTTGGGGCTGATGGTGTCCAGGAATTCCCCATCGCGGTACACCTCGACGGACGAGATGAACTCGGTGCGGTTGCCGAAGGGCAGCACGGCGGTTCCCAGGTATTTGATTTCGTAGTTCTCAATGGCGGCCGTCTCGCCGGGCGACAGCACCACGTCCTTTTGGGAATTGAAAAACGACGTGCCCACGATCCCCAGCAACACCATGAGCACGGAAAGATGCACGATGTACCCGCCGTAACGGGGGCGGTTCGCCCAGATTAGTTGCACGAAGGCGGAGGGGTAGTCCTGAATCCAGGTGAACACTCCCCGATTGCCGAATGTCAAAGCCCGCACCCGGGCGCGCGCGCCCCGGAACCATTCCATCAGGATTCCCGTGGCGACGAAGGCGGCCAGGCCGAACCCTACCAGGGCATATTCCTTGCGCAGCCCCACCGCCAGCAACACCACGACCGTGATGACTGCCACGCCCGCCGGGACAGCCAGGGCGCGGCGGATGCTGGCCCAGTTGGCCCGTCGCCACGGCAGCATTGGCCCGATGCCCATCAGGAAAATCAGCGCCAGCATCAGCGGGCCGTTGACCTGGTCGTAGAATGGCCGGGCCACCGTGATTTCCTCTCCGCTGGTTAGGCGTGAGATGAGCGGGTACACCGTTCCCCACAGGGTTACGAATGCGATGCCCAGCAGCAGCAGGTTGTTGACCAGGAAGGCCGCCTCCCGCGAGAGCATAGAATCCAGGTTCTGTGCGCTTTTCAGCGAGTGATAGCGCCAGAAAAATATGACGAAAGGCACTATCACGCCAACGGCGAGGAACATCAGGAATATCCAGCCCAAGTTGGACTCGCCAAAGGAATGCACCGACGGCACCGAGCCGCCACGGTTCATGAACATGCCGTAGAGGGCCAGGCCGAAAGCGACGTTGACCAGGGCGATGTTCCACATGCGGAACATTCCCCGCCGTTTCTGGACCATGATGGAGTGGATGAATGCCGTCAGCGCCAGCCAGGGCATGAACGCGGCGTTTTCCACCGGGTCCCAGAACCAGTAGCCGCCCCAGCCAAGAATGGTGTAGGCCCACCACGAGCCGAGCAGCAGCCCGGCGGCGAGCAGCGCCCAGGTGATGATGCCCCAGACGCGGCCTGGGTCCACCCATTCGTCGCCGGTCTTGCGGGCCAGCAGGGAGCCCAGCGCGAAGGACAGCGGGACGGTGATGCCCACCAGTCCGGCCATCAACGCCGGGGGATGGAAGAACATCCCAAAGTGTGTCAGCAGCGGGTTTATGCCCTCGCCGTCCGCCGGAGTGAAGGGCAGCTTGTCGAAGGGGTTGGCCATGAAGGCCATGACGGCCACGAAGAACGTCAGCACCAGCATCAGGACGCCGGTGGTGTACGGCAGGGCGTCGCGCACCCGCTCCGGCGCTCGCCAGACGGCAATGGCCGCCATGACGGACAGCACCATGGCGATGTACAGCAGCGATCCCTCGTTGCCGGCGTAGAAAGCAACCCAGGTGAAGCGGTCGGGCATGGCCAGGTCGCTGTGGCGGGCCACGTAAGAGATTTCGAAGTCGCGGCTGATGAATGACACCACGAGGCTGAGCGTGGAGACGGTCAGGGCCACGACGGTGGCATACATGGCCGCCTGGGCGCTGTCCACCAGCGCCACCGATCCGCGCAGCTTGCCCGACACCGACCCGATGGCGGAGTAGGCGGCGAGAGCCAGGGCGATCCAGAGGCTTATGGCGCCCAGGTCACCCATTGCCTGTTTCCTCTACTTTGTGTACGGGCGCACACCCTTCGATTAACTCAGGAGTGCCCCCTGCCGGGGAACTCGTGGTTCCCTCTCCCTCCGGGGGAGGGTTAGGGTGGGGGCGTGGTTCGATAGACTCACCATGAGCTTGTCGAATGGGCAGCGAGGCGCTCCTGGATGCAATGAGCCGGTCGGCAATTTCCAGGTATGGGGCTAGATCAGGGTCGTCGGCAGCGGTAGGCGCATGTGGCGCCTCGCCTGTAGAGGCAACCCTTGTGGTTGCGCCGTCGGAGCGGGTTTCAAACCCGCCCCCACCTGCAACTGTCGCCGCGTTCCTGCGCTGCGATCCCGTCATGGCGCGAATCACAAAGAACACCCCCACCAGTCCGGCGGCAACGCCCACGATGGGAAGAATCCACGCCACCAGGTTTGTTCCTGACTTTGGAGGGGCCGCAAGGATGTCCGCGCCATAGCGGTCCACGAAGTAGTCCAGGACTTCCTGGCGCGTCCTGCCCTCGGCCAGCAGCTCCCGCACCACGGCCCGCATCTGGAAAGAAATCTCCACCTGGGCCTGGTCGATGGTCTCGGCCGGGCAGACGGGGCACATGAGCATCTTGTCGATGGCTTGCGCCTCCCGTTCCAGCGCGTCGTCCGTTTCCTGAGCAGAGGCGGCCGGGGCCAGGAATATTAGAACGCAGAGAACACCGAGGATAAACAGGCAGTTGACAGCGGCTAGTTGGCAATTTCCAAACGCTTTCGCCATGCCGCTAGCCGCTATCAACTATCGACGCGCTAAGGCAGCGTGCCGATGTACTCGATGATGGCGTCGCGTTCGCTCTCGCTGAGCAGCTTGCCAAAGGGAGGCATCACCGACTGCGGGCCGAAGGGCCGGGCCGGGCCCGGATTGGCCAGGTAGCCGGATATTTCGGCTGCCGTCAGTACCGTCAAGTCCGGCGGCCTGGGTTCCAGTGTCTCCGGGTCAAGGACGTTATACTCGTATCCGTACCCGCCCTCCGCCGGGCTCATGGTCAACCGCCGCAGTACCTCGCCGCTTTCCCTGCCGTCGGTGCCGTGGCACATCTGGCAGTTCACCTCGTAGAGGTGCGCGCCGGAGCCGTCGGTCGTGTTGGGCGGCGCCGGGTAGAACGCGACGGCCCCGGCAACGCCTTCCAACCGCGGCGGCTCGTGGGACTTGTAAGACTGCTGGTAGTGCTGCTCGTAGAAGATGTCCACCGGGTAAGTGCCGGAGGTACATCCCGCTACGGCCAGGGCCGACAAAAGGGCCATGCCCGCAATCAGCAGGCGAATCGGAAACTTCCGATTACGCATTCCGGATTTCACAGCCGTCCGGTTTGTATGGAACAGGTTGGTCATTATGCCGGCCTCTAACTCTCTCGTACCACGTCGACGGCGCCGGCCTGGGTGAAAAGGGTGGATACCTGGGTCAACTGCTCCTCCTCCACGTTGGCAAGCACGCCGATGTATCCCTCGGTGATTCGCGTGTCGTACAGGCCCTGCTTGAAACTGGGCAGCCTGGACTCGAAGATAATCCCGATGATGGTGAAAATTATCGCTGTTAGCATGGTGCTTTCGTAGGTTACTACGGCCATTGGCGGGAGGGACAGGATGGGCTTGCCAGCCTGCACCAGGGGGTAGGCCATCTGGGTCATGGAGGTCAGCAGCACGCCGATGGTCAGGCCGACCACCGCCCCGCACAGCGGGAAAATGTACAGCCGGTGCCCCTCGTGGCGCTCCCCGAACGCCCCCTCGGGGTAGGGCGTGTCGGTCAGGAAGTCGTAGTCGTTGCGCGACACGCCTGCGTTTTGCAGGGCATCGCCAGCCTCGGCCGCGTAGTTCGCGTCCTCAAACAGCCCCAGTATTGGTCGTTTAGCCATCTTCCGTTTCCTTTGTCCAGTTCTTGGGATTGGGGATTTCACCCTCACCCTAACCCTCTCCCTCAAGGGAGAGGGGATTTATCAATCCTCGCGGTACACTGCGGGGACGGAGACCCGGCCTATCTTGACCTCGGTGCGCAGCACCTCGTATTCCTTGATGTCGTAGAGCGGTATCAGCGGCAGCACCCTCGCAATCACGATCATCAGCAGGGAGACCAGGGCGAAAGTTGCGCCGATGATGGCCCACTCCACCGCGCTGGGCGTGTAAACCGTGTACCAGCTAAAGGTGAACACCTGTTTGTTCTGCAAGCCCGGCACGATAATGATGAACCTTTCCAGCCACATCCCGATGTTCACCGAGATACACGCGGTGGACATAATCCACAGGTTGCGCCGGAACGCCCTTGGCAGCCAGAGCGCCACCGGCAGGAAATAGGTGGTGAACACGAACACCATCATCCAGATGTTCCACGGATTCTGCATAAATTGCAGATCGCGCACGGCCAGTTCGTCGGCCTCCCGCCCGTAGAACCCGAACAGGATCTCCATCACGAAGAAGTAGAACCAGCCCGTCGCCACCACTATCAACAGCCGCCCCAGGGCGTCGATATGCTCAGGCCGGATGTAATTCTGCCATCCGTAGATGTAGCGCAGGATAATCATCACAAAGGCCACGGCGGAGACGCCGGAGTGGACCGCGCCAACCACGAAATAGGGGGCGAAAATGGTGGAGTGCCAGGTCTTGACCGACACCGCCATACCGAAGTCCCAGGACACTATCGAGTGCACCGAGACGAATACCGGCAGGATCAACGCCGACAGGAGCACGCCAGCTATTATCTGGAGCTTCCACTGTCGCGGATTCCCTCGCCAGCCCATTGCCAGGATGGTGTAGATGCGGTGGCTCATTCCCGTGGTGCGGTCGCGCAGCACGGCGAAATCGGGGATCAGGGCCACCAGCACGAACAGGATGCTGGAGGTCAGGTAGGTGTAGACCGCGCTGGGGTCCCACACCAGCGGCGAGCGCACGTTGGGCCAGATGCCCCGCGCGTAGTCGTAGGGCATGAACGGGATGGTGTAAATCCAGTAGATGGTGCGCCAGGGCCGGCCCGTGTGAATCAGGGGCATCATCATGGCCGTCATCAGCGAGAAGACGGTGAGAATCTCGGCGGCGCGGGTGGCCGGGCGGCGCCATTCGGCCTTGGACAAGCGCAGGATGGCGGAAAGCATCACGCCAGCGTGGCTGATTCCGATCCAGAACACGAAATTGGTGATGAAGAAGCCCCACATTACCGGCCGGTTGAGGCCCGTTACGCCGAACCCCTTGTTCACCAGGTAGCCGGCCGCGCTGAACCCCCCCAGCACTATCAGGCCGAGGATGATCGTCGCGATGGCAAACCACTTGGGCGAGCGGAGGATCGAGACCAAGAGCTCGCTGTTGATCTGCCGGTAGGGTATGGGTGTCCTGCCTTCCTGCATCTTTCGTTAGTTGTTAGTGGATAGTGGACGCCCAAGGCAACCACAAGGGGTTGCCCCTACGCCGCTATTCACTATTCACTCCTCACTATTCGGGTTTGGCCAGGACCAGGTAGTCGCCCTTGATGAAGCGGGACATGCGCTGGTAGAGAGCGCCTTCCTTGACCTCCCAGACGGAGAGCACGGGCAGGATGCGGGTGGCAACCAGGTAGACGAAGGCTGCGCCGCCGATGCCGCCTATGACCATAAAGATGTCCCAGATGTCGGGGTAGACCGGCGCAGGCACGTAGTCCAGGAACGCGGCGTATACGTTGCCCGAGTTGGCCCCGCCCACGAACATGCGGACGCTGAACATCAGTGCGCCCAGAATGGCGGAGAGACCGGCCAAGGGCGGGCCCCAGGCGCTGCGCCGCACCGGGTTCCAGAGCAGCAGCAGGAACGGGATGACAAAACTGAGGGCCACGTTGGCAGTGAACACGCCGCCGTAGGAGTCGCCCATAAGGTACTTGATGACGTTCTGCTCCAGGAATAGCCGCCCGTACCAATACGTGATGAAGAAGGAGAACAGGTGATAGGCCCACAGCAGGGTCAGGCCCAGCAGCACCTTGCTGGCGGCCCAGAACACCGACTTGCCGTAATACTCGCCGTAGCCGCCCCAGCGCCGCATCACGTAGAGGATGATCAGGCACATGCCCAGGGCGCACTGGAACCCGGTGAGGGTGTAGAACACCGGGAAAATGGCGTCCTTGTAGCCCGGTATCATGCTCTGGGCGTAATCGGAGCTGATAATGAACTGAACGAATACCAGCAGCATAAAGTAGAAAGCGCCGAGCAGGGCCAGACCGGCCTTCTGCGCGTTCCACTGGCGCTTGGTGCCGTACCAGTGGCCTGCGAGGAGGCGGTAGAGCCAGCCCCGGAAACCGCCAGCGGTGTTGCGGGCCTCGGCCATATCAGGGACGGCGGAGAGCCAGAGGATGAACAGCGAAGTGACAGCCAGGCCGACGATGCCAGCCAGGTCCCAGGCGTGGGGCGCGCCGATAGGCCCCTCGAACCATATCGTGCGGCGTATCTCCAGCTCGTGGGCGCCGATATGGGAGGTGTCGGGATTCAGAATGGGCGGCAGTATCAGCATCATCGGTATGAAAGTGATGATGTTAAAAATGCCCACCACGGCGAACAGTTCCGAGACGCGGGAGAGGGGGCGGCGCCAGTGGCTCTTGGTGAACCGGAAGGCCACGGCGGCCACGGGCGCGCCGCTGGTTATCATGAACACGAATGAGAACGTGGCCATGTAGTAGCCCCAGGGGGCGCGGTCGTCGAAACCGTCGGCGGCGGCCCGGGCCACGAACCCGACGATGCCCAGCACCAGCAGGCCGAAGGTCAGCAACAGGCCCAGGGTCATCATGCCGGGCATGGAGGACAGACGCGCGGCCATATCGCGGGTCATCTGCCTCGGGTTGGGGAACACCCACATCCCGGGGTAATGGCCGCCCGAATGCCCCCCGTGTTCTTCGGCGTGGGCCTGGCCGTGGTGGATATGTTCTGATTCAGTGGCTGCCATGTTCGCTCTTTTTGTCTGAATCAGGATTTACAGGATTATAGGATTTTCAGGATGATTATTCGTCCATCCTGTTAATCCTTTCATCTTGATAATCCTGATTCAGACAGTTTAGTGGGCCTCTCCGCCGCCTATGGGGTACTGGTCGACCTTTTTCAGGTAGATTACGTTGGGCTTAGTGCCCATTTCCTCCAGTAGCCGGTAGACCCGGGTCTGCGATTCGTCGAAGTAGTCGCGATGGTGCACCCGGTCGTACTGCTCGTTGGCCCGCTCGAAATATTCGTAGACTGGCCCCGTCGGGTCGGACTGCTCGCCGAACATCAGGGCGTTGGTGGGGCAGGCCTGGGCGCAGGCGGGCAGGAAATTGCCGTCCTTCATGCGCTGGTGGTTCAGGTAGCGGCCCTGGGTCGGCGAGGCCGGGCCAGCCGGGATGCGCTCGCCGGTCAAGGGTTCGACGCCGCGCCGCTCCACGGTAATCTCGCCGCGCCGGATCCGCTGCACGCAGAATGAGCAACGCTCCATAATGCCGCGGCTGCGAACAGTAACGTCGGGGTTGAGCTGGTTGCGCAGGCGCTCCGGCCACTGGGGCTCCCACCAGTTGAAAAAGCGCACCTGGTAGGGGCAGTTGTTGGCGCAATAGCGGGTGCCGACGCAACGGTTGTAGACCTGGACGTTCATGCCCTCGTCGTTGTGGTAGGTGGCATAGACCGGGCAGACCGGCTCGCAGGGCGCGTTCTCACAGTGCTGGCACATAATAGGAATGAAACGCGCCTTGACGTCGGGGAACTCGCCCTCCCAGTAGCGCTCAATTCGGATCCATTCGTAGGCGCGGCGCTGCTGGAAATATTCCTTGGTGTTGATGGGTAGGTTGTTCTCCGCCTGGCAGGCGACGACGCAGGCCTGGCAGCCGGTGCACCGGTCCAGGTCAACGACCATTCCCCACTTGTGGTCTATGCGGTTAGTTACCATTCTTTCCCTGCTTTTTTACGCAATGACGCAAAGACGCAATGAATTCTTAGTGGACGCCGGGAGCTACCGTTTTGATGATTTCCTCGGCGGCGCTGAGGCCGACTTCCACGGCGCGGGCGTTGCCCTCCAGCTTGGAGAGGTTGACGCTTTCGTCGGTGCGGGCGATGGTCACCTTGGTGCCGGCCCAGGCCAGGGTCTCGGGGCCTGCGACCCGGGTGGGTTCCAGTATCTCCGCCACGTTGGAGCTTTCGGTGGCCGGGCGGTCGGTGGCCCAGGACGAGCCATAGCGCCGGCCGCCGCCGAAGGGCACCGAGACGATGCCTGGAGGCGTGGCGGGATTGGGGTAGGCAATGGCGCGGATCGATCCCTGCGAGGAGTCGATGCGCACCACGTCGCCCTCGCGGATGCCGTAGCGGCCCGCGGTAGTGTCGTTCAGCTCGATCCAGGTCTGCCAGGTAACGGACGTTACCGGGTCGGGGGCCGCCTGCAACCAGGGCAGGTGGGCGTTGTCGCCGTCCTGCAAGGTATTATGGGAGAAAGGCACCAGGTACAGGGTGCTCCCACCGTCGAACCCGGCAAAGGCGGGTTCCGAGGCGCGCTCCAGTATCTCCCGCAACAGTCCCTGCCGGGGACTCACTCCTCCGGGGCCGCGGGTGGACTCATCCCACCAGCCGCCGCGCCCTAGCAGGGCCGTCCAGAACTCACCGGCGGTAGCGGCCTCGATGGAGCCGCGATTCAGCTCAAACAGTTGGTCGGAACTTTCCCGGAGCATAGCCTGGTAACTGCGCCAGGGCAGCTCCTCGGCCGCGGCTTCCATACCGTCAGCCGCCGACAGCAGAACGTCCGGGAAACTCCTTGGGTCCAAGTCCCACAACGGGTTGACCACCGGCTGCTGGAATCCGGCAACCTGGTATCCGGGGCCCGGGTCGGGAATGTCATCCCCCCAGTCCTCCAGGTACACCCGGTCGGGGAGCAACAGGTCGGCCAGGGCCGTGGTGTCGTCCACGAATGGCGAAAAGCTGACTACGAACAAGTCCTGGGCGCTGACGATGGCGTCGCGCAGCTTGAGGGAGCCGGGCAGTCCGTAGACGGGATCGACGTTGTGGAGCAACAGCATCCGGGTCTCGCCGCTCCTGATCTGCTCCGCCAGGCGCGCGAAATCGTCGAGGCTGGACGACTGGGCCGTGGACGGCACGCTGCCCCAGGGCCCCAGCGGGTTCGGCATCACGCCGCCGGTGGAGCCGACGTTGTTGACCAGCCAGTTGAGCACCATTGCGGCTTCCACGTTGAACAGGCCGTTGCTCTGTGCGCCAGCGGAACCGCCCGCTATGGCGACGCTGGGGCCCTCGGTGGCGAACTTGCGGGCGAGGCCGCGGATGAATTCCACCGGGTCGCCGCCGGTGATTTCGGAGGTGAGTCCCGCCCTGGCGGCGACATCCTGCGGCCGGAAGCGGTCGAGCATGGCCCGGCCGCCGTCGCCCAGCAGGGCGTCCACGTCGACGGTCGGCGCCTGTAGCCCCTCATCGACTATGACCTGGGCGATGCTCATGGCGAGGTGGCCTTCCCAGCCGGGGTTGATCGGAATCCACTTGTCCGCATTGGCCGCCGTCATCGAGAACCGGGAATCCACGTGGTAGAGGGTGCCCCGGTGGTCTCGTCCATCGCCCTGGCGGAATTCGCCGTAGCCGCGATTCCAGCGGGTGGGCGAAATCCAGGTTGACAGGAAATCAGCGCCGAAGGACAGGATGACGTTGGCATGCTCGATGTCGAAATCGGGCAGGACGTTCTGCTGGAACACGTCCTTTACCGCGGTTCGGTACACGTTGTTGTCGACCGGCTCGTAGTTGAGGTGCTCCGCTCCTACCGCGTCGGCGAAACGGGAAGTGAGGAGTCCCAGGTGTCCGCGGCTGGGCTTGGTGATTAGGACAGAGCGGGAGCCGCGGTCGTTGAGCTGCCGCACCAGGGTGTTCATCGCCTCCGGTTCCCAGTCGATGGGGTCGAACCGTCCCGAACCGCGAATGCCGCCCCGTTTCATCGCGCCGGGAATCCGGTCGGGGTGGTACAGGGCCTGCACTCCGGCTTCGCAGCGGGCGTGGCTCTTTCCCTGGTTGGTGGGGTAGTGCGGGTTGCCCTGCACCTTCTTGGCCCGGCCCTCCATTACGCGCACCAGTATGCCCTCGCAGGACGGGCAGGTGCGGCACAGGCTGGCGTACCAGTTGTCCTTGCCGCGCACCAGGTCTTCCGGGAGGCTTACCGGGCTCTGGATGTCCAGCTCGCCTTCGCGGATGCCAAAGCCCTCGCAGGCCACGGCGCCTAGCGCGCCCAAGCCGGCCCAAGCCAGAAAATGTCGCCTAGTCAGTTTCATAGTGGTCAGAGGTTAGTGGACAGCTTATGGAAAGAAATCATGCAGAGATGGTTTTTATCCACAGTTCACTAATCGCTATTCACTCCTGTATTTGCTGTTGGCGGGGTTTTCACCCTCACCCTAGCCCTCTCCCTCCAGGGAGAGGGGATTCTGGTTTATTTGTGGCATACCGTGCAGTCGGTGGGCACGTTGTTCACGCGGTGGCAGTCCAGGCAGGTGCCCATCTTGAGGGATTGGCCGTCCTTGGGCTGGACTTCCTCCATGTTCCCCACGTCGCCGTGGCAGATGGAGCAGGTCTCGGTGATGGTGTAGGGCCTGTTGACCTCGTTCCCGTTGATGTCGAACCGCTGTCCGGAGACGCCCTCGTCGTCCAGATCGCTGGTGAAAAAGCGGATGTGGGCCTCGTGGACGAACCTCACGTGGTCGGGGACGCGGTGAACCCGCTCCCAGTTGATGGGTTCGCCGTCTTCGAAATACTGCTGTACCTTGGCGATCTCCTCCTGCGCGCCGCCGTCGCGGCCGGAGATGTCCTTGTGGCAGAAAAGGCACTGTTCCACGGCGGGCACGGTGGCGGCGTCGCCCTTGGTCACGTTGCGGTGGCAGAATTCGCACTGGATGCCGTGCTCTTCCACATGCACCGTGTGGGGGAACTCCACGGGTTGCGCGGAGGCGTTCCCCAGCCCGAAGGGCGGGTTGGAAAACCAGGAAATGAACAAAACGACAATCACGAAGCCTATGATGACGGTGAAAATTCCGCCCGCAACCATAAGCGGCAGCATTTTGCCAGTGAGTCTCATTGTAGAGTGGAACCGTTCATATCAGATAGTGGTTGGCGGGATGGTGAATAGTGGATGGTGGATGTTGCCGGGATTAAGCCGCCGCCCCCGAGCGAGCCGAGGGGGGAGACTAGCCACCCGCCGTGGGGCGGCTGGCGACCCGAAGCTGTCCACTAGCCGTTACATCAGCATCCGGTTCCAGAAATTCCTCACGTCGAGAGTCTGGTTGATGCCCAGGATCAGCACTACGATGGCGCCAGCCAGTACCAGTAGCGCGAAAAACGTCAGCGGCAGCTTCAGCCGGGATGCGCTGGCCGGGAGGTGGCCGGTGGCTACGGCGGACGGGATGAATGCGTAGGCGGTCAGCATCGTGATGGCGAAGGCGGCTATCAGTGGGAGATAAATCCAGAACCACTGTAGGAAAAGGTGGATGTTGTGCCAGTCGGTGCTGGTTAGCGCTTTGGGGTCCATCGTCGTTAGCGGTTAGCGTTTAGTTTTCAGCGGCCGGTTTTAAGCAAGAGGGACTTGCGGCTGGCAACTGAAAACTGACTACTCCTTGCTATGTGCCGGAAATCGGGTGAAAATTATCACAACCCGTGTGGGGTGTCAAGGGTATTCGGCCTGTGCCTGCGGGCTGTTCTTGACGCAAAGACGCGAAGTGTTCCCGTTGCGGCGTTGTCGTGGATGGTGGATAGCGGCGGGTGGTCCGGCCCCTCGCGGCTATTCACTGCTGACCTGTGCCATGTGCCTGCGCAACCGTGCTGGAGCAGCTGCGCCGGATGGGGCACGGGAAGCGCAGACACAGGTTGGAGGTGGAATATGCCGGCTAGGAACGGGGAGCAGTATGTCCGGAGGCTCAGGGAGCAGCCGCCTTCGCTGTATTTGGGGGGCGGGCTGGTCAAGGATGCTACGGCGCATCCGGGGCTGGCGGGCGGGATCCGGACCGTCGCGCGGCTGCTGGATATGCAGCACGATCCCGGTACGGCGGCGGAGATGACCTATGCCTCGCCCACCACCGGGGAGCCGGTGGGGCTGTCGTTCATCGCTCCGCAGTCGGCGGAGGATCTGGCGGCGCGGCGGAACATGATGCGGCGGTGGGCGCAGGTGTCGTGCGGGATGATGGGGCGGTCGCCGGACTTTCTCAACGTGTCGCTGATGGCTATGGCCGCCGCCGGGGACTTCTTCGGCGAGGACCGTCCTGAGTTCAAGCGGAACATTCAGAACTACTATGAGATGGTGCGGGAGGAGGACCTGGTTCTGACGCATACGCTCATCAATTTGCAACGTAGCAGGGGTGCGCCCTCACCCCAACCCTCTCCCGGAGGAAGAGGGGGAGAGACGGGGGGAGAGGGAACTCCGGCGAGAGTGCTTTCGGACTCTACGGAGATTGCGTTGCGGGTGGTCAGGGAGACCGACGCGGGCATCGTGGTCAACGGGGCCAGGGTGCTGGCTACCTTGCCCATCGCCGACGAGATCGCGGTCTATCCGGCGCGGTCGCATTTGCTGCCGGGAGGCGCGGGAGGGACGACGGCCTTTGCCTTCGCCATACCGTGCAACACGCCGGGGCTCAAGTTCCTGTGCCGCGAGAGCTTTGACCTGTCGCGCTCGCGCTTCGACCATCCGCTGGGGTCGCGGTTCGAGGAAATGGACGCGCTGGCCTTCTTCGACAACGTGCTGGTGCCGTGGGAGCGGGTGTTCCTGCTGGGCGACCCGGAGCGCTGCAACAGCATGGCGCGGGAGACGGACCAGTACCTGCACTCAGGGCACCAGGTGGTGACCAAGAACGTGGTCAAGCTGGAGTTCGTGCTGGGGCTGGCCAACCTAATGCAGCACACGCTGGGGTCGGTGCAGCAGGCGCAGATGATGCAGATGACCGCCGAGATCATCGAGAGCCTGGAGACGCAGAAGGCGCTGCTGCGGGCGGCGGAGGCCGACGCGGCGCCGGGGAGGTGGGGGGTGATGCGCCCGGCGGAGATGCCGCTGATGGTGGCGCGGTACCTGTTCCTGCAAGTCTACCCGCGGATGGGGGAGATACTGCAACTGATGGGGTCGAGCAGCCTGATGGCGCTGCCGACGGAGGCGGACCTCAGGGGGCCGCTGGCGGACGAGCTGGCGGCGTACCTGGACACGGACACGGCCAGCGCGGAGGAGCGGGTGCGGCTGTTCCGGCTGGCGTGGGACGCCTGTTGCAGCGCCTTCAGCCAGCGGCAGATCCTGTACGAGCGGTTCTTCCAGGGGGACGTGTACCGGAACGTGGTGCTGCTGAACACGCTGTACGACAAGGGGCCGGCGACGGAGTTCGTGCGGGAGTTCCTGGATGGTGGATAGTGGCGGGTGGATAGTGGCTGGATTTGGATTCTCGCGCACTGAGAAAGCCCCCTGCGTTTCATAGTCTCTTTAACGCAGAGGGCGCGGAGTTGCCGCCGGGGACGGAGGGGGCGTCAGTCGTTGCCGTCGCCGCCGGCTGGGGCGGGGAGGGCGGTTGGCGCGGGCGTGGGTTGCGGTTGGGGCGGACGGAGGCGGGCCTCGTCGGGCAGCTCGCTTTCCCAGTCGGGTATCAGCACCTGGGAGTTGTTGTCCAGCAGCGCGATTACCACCACCCCGCCGAGGCTGTAGGCCATTGACAGGCCCAGGACGGCCAGGTAGGAGCCGGTGGTGAACATTATCAGGCCCGCCAGCGCAGTGGCGACGAAGTGGCCCATCAACGCGCCGGTGGTCTGCCAGCCGTAGACCGTGCCCATGGGGCCGTCGCCGAAGTACTGGCGGTTGATGATGAGGTAGCCGGTCCACTCGCCGCCGAACCCGATGCCGAAGACCACGGCGAACAGGTAGAACAGCCAGGGCTCGGCGGGGCCGAACATGATGATGGGCACGGTTAGGCCCTGGATGGCCAGGCTTACCGCCATCATTCGTCTGGTGCCGTAGATTTCGGCCAGGACGGGCGTCCCGAACCGGCTGATGATGCTCACCAGCGAAATAATCGCGAGAATAATCCCGGCGGTGGCCAGCGAATCGAAGACGCCGCTGTCGAGGGCGTACTTGGCGACGTAAATCAGGATGATGCCGTGGCCGGCGCAGCCGAGGCCGTGGATCAGGGGCAGGTTCCAGAACGGCCTGGTCTTGCGGATGTGGGTGTTGAAAGCCTTGATCCGCAGGTTCTCCATGTTCTTGGCCAGCTTGAGCTGAACCGAGTCGCCCGGCCTTGTCCCGTAGGGCTCTATGCCCAGGTCGGAGGGGCGGTTCTTCATCAGGGGAACCAGGGCCAGCATTGCGGCGCCGCCGATTATGCCGATAACCAGGAAGTTGCCCTGCCATCCGTAGGTCTCGATAAGCCAGCCCGCGACCGGGGCGAATGCCGCCGTGCCGATTCCTCCTGCGGCCCAGAGGATGCCGATGCCCAGGCCCAGGCGGCGGCGGAACCAGCCGCTCACGGAGGCCATCAGCGGAACCATGCCGAGGGACTGGGTCAGGGACAGCAGGACGCCGAAGAACAGGAAGAAGTGCCAGATTTCGCTGATCCGGCTCAGGAGAATCATACTGACGAGGTAGAGACACGCGGCGGCGAACAGCATGATCCGGGAGCCGAAGCGGTCGCCCAGCCAGCCGGTGATGGGAGCGTAGATCGCGCCGAATCCGTAGTAGCAGGCGATGCCGAGGGTGACCAGGCTTTCGTTCCACCCGAACGGGCCGCTTTCGTCGGTCAGCGGGGGCAGCATGATGCCCGCGGCCATGCTGATGGAGCTGGCGAAAATCTGGACGGTGGCCAGGATGACGATGATAATCCAGCTGTAGTGGAAGGGGAGGCGCGCCGCCAAGCCTTTCGGTTGCAGTTCGACTGCCGTGGTATCGGGGTGTTCGGGGCCGGTCCGCCTCTGCAAATTCTCTACTCGGCTTGTGGTGATTATGGGCGCGACTGATGTTAGCTACGCAATAATATCACCGAACGCGCTACGAAGATACATGATAGGAGTTATGCAGTTGAGGAGTTCACCCCCACCCTAACCCTCCCCCTCAGGGGGAGGGACAGCCACCAGGGGCGCGGTCGGCAGGTTCTCAAGGACGCCCTCACCCTGACCCTCTCCCGGAGGGAGAGGGGATTTGTAACACACCCTGCTACGGCATTATGTTCATTTGCCGGACGATGGACTCGCCCAGGGCGGTGTCGCCCTCGATGGAGACCTTGCCCGACCGCAGCGCCTCGTCCGGGTCCCAGCGTCCGCAGCCCAGGCAGTTGAACGTCTCGGCGTCCAGGGTGATGCTGACCGCAGGGCTTTCGGGGGCTGCGTCCAGCTCGCGCCCGCGGCCGCCGTCCACGCCGATCCAGGCGGTGCGCCCGGCCGGGCCGGACACGTTCAGGACGACGGTCGTGCCGTCGGGCGCTTGGGCGCGGCGCGCCGCCACGAAGGGCATGGCCCGGATGATGCGGTTCAGGGATTGGGCCGCCGCCGGGCTGTCATAGTGGCCGGGGCGGTTGACAGCGCGGCGGATGTCCTGCTCGTGCACCCAGGCGTCCATGATGCGGATGCTGATGAACTCGGCCATGGGCGCCGGGCCGACGGGCGTCTGCATCTCGGCGGCGAAATCGTCGTCGGTGCGGCTGCGCAGGAACTCCATCCGCTGGACGGCGTTGCGGCGGAATTCGTCAAGCACCTGCCGGCCGCTCCACGACCGGCGGTAGTCCACGATCATCTCGTTGTGGCGGCCCTGGTCGCTGCGGGTGTGGGACACGTCGGCGGGCGTGTGCTCCGGGTCAGGGTTGCCCAGGATGCCGTTTTCCGACCCGGACATGTGGGACACCTGGTCCTGCACCGACCAGGCGGGGCAGTCCGTTGGCGTCTTCCACTCGGCCTCGGTCAGGCCGCCGCAGAGTTGGCTGATGGAGTTCCAGACATGCTCCATCATGTCGACCAGTTGCTGATTCTGCTCGTTCATTGTCAGGGTTCACCCCCACCCTAATCCTCCCCCTCAGGGGGAGGGGATATTATTGGCCTTCTTCCTGGCGTCGGCGGTTCTCGCGGAACTGGATGAAGCGGATGGCCTCGTCCGCGCCCATGCGCCCGACGGGGCCGGAGGCGTACATCGATCCCACGACCACGCCGCCGCGGCTTAGCAGGAACTCGGCTGGCTGCACGTAGCCGCCCCGGTCATCGGACCACCAGGCCCCGACGGTGTCGGCGTCGGCCTTGGTCGCGCCGTAGGCCACCGGGAACGACAGGCCCTTGCCCTTGACCTCCGTGGCGTGTTCCTCGTCGTCGACGCTGACGGCATACACGCTGACGTCCATCGCCGTCAGCTCGTCCTTGGCTGCCTCATACGCGGCCAACTGCCGCTGACAGTAGGGTCACCAGTGGCCCCGGTAGAACAGCACGGCGCTGTAGCGGGTAGGCGAATCGTCGGGCAGGGTCAGCGTGCCGCCGCCCACCAGGTTGAACTCCACCCTGGGAAACCGCGCCCCCTGTTGCAGCATTTCTCCCATAATTTTCCTCCGTCCGACTTGGGATGATTTTGGCTACCTTACGACGCTTTCTTGGGCTTTGCCCTGTCTTACACCGCATAGTTCTCGGTGCAGGTATTTTGCCAGAGCATCTTGGTTCTTCGCCTTGCACTCCCAGACTATGATGATCTTCCAGCCCAAAGCAGCTAGTTTAGCGTGCTGGATGGTGTCCCGTCGAACCGTTTCAGCGAACTTGGCCTGCCAGAATTCTTGGTTGCTTTTTGGAACGTATGCCAAACGACAGTCCTCATGCCTGTGCCAATAGCAGCCATGTACCAGCACCACTGCTTTATATTTGGGCAGGACGATGTCTGGTCGGCCCGGCAGGTCTTTCCGATGGAGACGGAACCGATAGCCCATCCGGTGCAGCAGGGAGCGCACCAGACGCTCTGGCGTCGTGTCTCTGCTCCGGATACGGGACATATTCCAGCTTCTACGTTCAGGGGTGAGAGTGTCCATCCCGTTCTTTCCTAAGCAGGCGCTCCACTCTGTCAGCGATCTGTCGGGATAACAGAGGTGGCACGGCGTTGCCGACCTGCCTGTACTGCTCGGTGCGGTTGCCCTCGAAGAAGTAATTGTCAGGAAAGGTTTGCAGCCTTGCGGCCTCTCTGACCGTCAGGCTGCGGCACTGCGTCGGTGAATAATGGATGAAGTAATGGCCATCCTTGGATATGTGGCTCACTACCGTTTTGGAGGGTTCATTCTCACGTACCACACAGAATCTGTCAGTGAAAGTACCGTTCTCCAAGGAGCTTTTGATATTCTTGTGGCCCGGCCGGAGGCCTTGGGGAAAATCTCTGATATGGAACCGTCTTGTGATTTCCTTCACAACACAGGAAGCATAAAGGTAACGCCACAGGTCATCTTTGCGGTGGGTCCGGGCCTGGTGGTTCAATGTTCCCAACAGCTTTTCATCCAGGAACCAGTCAGGATACCATCCACCGGTTGGTGGCATATCGACGAATGATCCACCCCTGCCGCTATCCGGCAATTCGAGGTTTTCCAGAGTGTCGCAAATCCTGCGCTGAATGGTTGCCTCCACTTCCGGCCACCAGTCCTGTAGGGTGATTTCCCTAACCGAATCCATCCATTCAGCCGGTCCGTCACCGGATGACAGTCCGCTCCTGACCCTAGGCAGGTCATCCAAGACTTCGGCGGATGTAATCTTCCGGCCCGGTGTCAGGGGTTCCGGTCTTGCGGAAATGTCATTCCGAACACCAAGAACGATAACCCGATGCCTGGCCTGTGGGATCTCGTATTCCTCGGTCTTGACGACGAAATCTGTTGGGTTGCAGGGATTGTATTCGTCGTCGAGATATTGTTTTCCATTCGACAGATAATAGAGCCGATAGCCAGGGGCTTTGAGGTCCTGGACCATCTGCTGGAATATGGATTTGTTCTGATGCGAAGCACTGAGCAGACCGCGCACATTTTCCATGACGAACACTGCTGGTCTGTGCTGAGAAATTATGTTCAGATATTCCCTGTACAGCAATGCGCGGTGGTCAGTGCTGAAGTCGTAGTCGGCCTTGCTCTGGTTCCTGGACCGTCCGATGACTGAATACGCCTGGCAAGGTGGGCCCCCGATAAGAACCCAGTCATCTGTTTCGCTGACAGCTTCCCGGATTTTTTGATTGACCATTTCCGCGTCCGTTTCAGGGTTGCCCAACTCGACCTGGAGGCAGCGTCGTTCCGCCTCAGATGCCTCGGCAGAATGATTGCTGAACAGGTCAGCAAGGGTTATCTGTCCACGCACATAGCTATAGTAGCTTTCCGGGGTCTCAGTATCGCGGAACTGGTGGTAGAAGGTTCTCAGACGCAGAGTCTGAATGGGCGCCTTTTCTTTTTCGATATGCAGACGAACGTCGAAGGGGAATGCCCCGTTCCGGTTCAGATGACTGAAACCTTCGCTGAGGCCCCCGCATCCGGCAAAAACATCGACGACACCGATCATGCTTTGAACTCGTCGAACTCTGCCGGAAGAAGCTCCAGCAATTTTTCCGTGCTGAGGTCGTAGAGGTCCCAAGTCAGGTCCAGCTGGGTGAGTACGTCGGCAAGGCGACGGGCGCTGCCAGCACCCCTTCCTGCCGCTCGTGGCTTGGGTACGCCATCGCCTCCTATGTAGAGCCGGGTAGCTGCTTCCATGACCGAGTGATTGGTTACCAACTCTTGGCGTGAGGCCAGCTGTTCCACAATATCTCCGGGCCGGTGTAACGGAGTCGCCAGCACGGCCATAGCGTGTTGCGGGTTGTCCTTGTGAGCACGGTAAATGAAGTAAGGCCCGGCAAGTAGATGGCGATAGTAATTGCGGAAACTGTTCACGGCGGGGACCCAACGGTAGTCCTTGCCCGGATTCGTTCCATCAGGGCAGAGTTGGTCGAAATAGAATGCGGACAGCCAAGCCCATATACCCCGGTCTTCGTCCAAGTTAAAGATGTTGGAATCCCCAAGAAGGGAATACAGGTACTCTCCGGCGGCGAATCTGTTGACGAACGATCGTGGCTCAAACCCGATTTCAGGAGTCACCGGTGTGGAAAGGCTGGGGGCACCCAAGAACGCGTGCAGGTCTTCGGTATCCCTTGCTGCTGATGAAAGGAATTGCCCGAAGCGGTTAATTCCGCCCGCGTTAAAGCTGCGCAGTTTCATTCCGCGCCACCACCATTCCACCGTCTGGCGAAACCGTCATAGCTGCGATTCCTGCTGCAAAAGGAGGCCACAGCTCGGTCAATCCATTGACTTACGGGCTCAATACCTTCGTTTTCCATCTGAGGCGGTTGCTCCATACCAAGATCACTTCTCGCAAATTTCAGCCACTGTTCCGGCCAGTCCTCCTCGTTGTCGTCTTCAGACTGTTCCCGGTTCAACAGAATCCGGGACAGGATCATTTTCAGGACTGATGGGTAAATCAGCGCCATGAATACAGGATCCCGTGAAACTTCCCGCCATTGTTCGATTTTGTCGTTGATCAGAAGGACAATGCCGTCATCGAAACTCAGCCGGTAAACTTCCTGTCCCAGCGTGTCGTCAGGTTTCACCGGGAGAAGAGATTCCTGACCCCCATCGAGCCACGTGGGCGCAATGCTGGTGCCTGCGGCCAGCAGTTGTCCCTTTTCCGGTTCGGTAACCGATGTCACCTTGACTCGGAATCTGATCCCGTCCGGAATGTTGAACTGGGGTATGGATTGTTTATCTGGAAGAACGGGTTCGCTGACTGTTCCGAGCCCAAATCTGGCGTAAATTGTCCTGTGGTACGCTTCCAAGCGGACAAGCGCATCGCCCGGCAGTTTGTGCCTCTCCAAGGAAAGCCGAGTGACTTCGAATGCCAGAGGAGTGGACTCGTTATGCAGGGCGATGGCCACGTCTTCCGACGTAAGCCGCTTCCTGCCGGTATGGTTAATCTGGGTTACCGGCATTGGCACCTCCTATCCTGTCGGCCCTTACACGGATGTCCCGGTTTTCGTCAAAGCCGGTTACGGCAACGCGGAACTGCGGGCTGGTAACTCTGGCAACTATCCGGTTGTTCGCCACATCTGTCAATTCCACCCCAAGGCTTTCCAGCGCTATCAGCTCTTGGTTGATTTGAAAATCGGTGGGCCTGTACCGGGCGAAGGCGTTGCCTCGGCTGCGCGCATAAGCCACT
Source organism: Dehalococcoidia bacterium (assembly GCA_963664375.1). GTDB lineage: Bacteria > Chloroflexota > Dehalococcoidia > Lucifugimonadales > UBA3495 > VXOI01. Next base: position 3,257,872 of record OY761449.1, on the reverse strand, counting down.
TCGATCTCGACTTGGTCGCCCGCCCGAAAAGACTGGCCAGTGGGGGTAACTGAGAAACCTCCGCTGATTCTGTTGATTCGTAGGTCGCTTGAATGACCGTTGCCGCCGTTTCCGTTTGGCCCGCCGTTATCACTGTCGTTGGAACCCTCATCACTATCGGGGAGAGGGAATATATCTGCCAGAAGCCGCTTGTCCACTTCCCTGTTTTCTGCCGATGCGAGGCTGCAGATCTCTCTCACGCTGTTCACGACGAAGCTGACCAGAGAGGGCGCCTGAATATAGTCCTTCTTAACCCTGTTTTGCTGCCACTGGGTGTGGCTGGGGTTTTCGGCCTGCCGCAGAAACGACGCAAGCGGTTCGTGGTCTATGACAACCAAAGCGCGTATGCCATCCCTCACCGCCCTGGGACGAACATCTGCAATCAGAATGTCCTCCCTGATGAAGGCCGGTGTGGTTCCGTAATTAGAATCGTCGCTGGTTATATACACATCGAAGTATGATTCCTGAGCGGCTGTCCCACGTTTTCGCACCGGTACTGGCACTCTTATTGTGAACCGTTGCTGCTGCTGCAATTTATCCCGCAGCAACTCCAGCAGTCCGTTCGGAAACAGGCTTCTGTTCCATGTGTAGGTTCCTGTGCCGGGGTGCGAGTTGAGAACATACCTTTCGTCTCCAGCGTCCCCCCGGGTGGCCCACTCCGCCAAGTTGACTACTGGCAGCAGTCGAATCAAGTCTTCGTCGTTCTGAATCTCCTGTGAAAGGCTGCCCCGGTCCAGAATGAGCGCGTTGTCGGGCAGTTCCACCGAGACTTCCAGACCCTCGTTGAGAATTGTGTAGAAGTAGTTCTCACATACGGCGCGGACGATGGTTCGTTCCTCAATGTCTTTGTCCGGCCAGGGAACCACCAACGACAGCCCGCTCTCCTCGCGGCGTTCCAGCCGGAAAGATCGGATGAAGTCGTCAATAAAATTGTTGTCCTCAATCGGTGAGATCAGACCCTCATTTTCGGTGGATGGAATGCCGAAGTAACCATCCCCGTGGTGGTCTTTGTCTTCCAGCCGGTGTGACCTGAGCACCGACCTCCCCATCAGGAGTCGGCGAGGGTCGTTGTGGCGGATCGTGAGACCGAACAGCGTATTCACTCTGCTGGCTTGGATGAAGGTCGCCTTCCCGACACCCCTGCTGCCCCGGTCGCCGGGGGACTTGTGAGTGAGGGCCTCCGCTCGGAAGAAATTGAAGAAGTCGTTCCTGTCTCCTTCTTCCGGTTCCCGCCACGCTTCGGTATCCCCTATCAGACCTGTGGTGTCCATGTCCTCGAACACCAAGGCCGTGCATTTCTCCTGGTGGTCCGGGATTTCGCCGGGATGCAGCCCGCTTCGCTCCGTATTGAAATGAGGCCAGGCAGTTCCGAAGTATTTTTCCACGTCTGCCCATCTGGGGGCAGTATCCTGGTTGATCAGAGATACGCGTACAAAGGCAGGCTTGTCAGGGTGAATCTTGTTGGCATCCAGAGAGTTCTGAATGCCCTCGCGGACCAGGGCTTTGCCCGGGTCACTTACGGTATCGCTGTCAAAAAAGGCGTCAGCAGTCGAGTTGCGATACGTGTCCCCCGGGGAGTATGGCTTGAATTGCCAGTTTGGCAGCATAAATACGTTGTTCCTTTGGAACAGCGAGCGCAAATCGCTTCACACTGTAGAAGTCTGGCATCGCAAATTTACAGGTTCCGGTGCCCTACCCTTCCCGCTGGGCCTCGTACTCGCGGAGGGCTGGGATTACCTATTGGGTCGCAGGTCTATGTTGCGGACGGCGACCTGTGGGTCATGGGTCCCTCGCGGCCCCAGAAGATGACGTAGCCGGGGTCGATGACGTCGATCAGGTGTTTCATCTTCTTGATGACCGTGTCGGGGTTGCCGGTGACTATCTGGTAGGTGTCCTGGGCGTCGTCGTAGGGCAGAACCGGGCCGCCGGGCACCGCGGTCTGCACGGCGGCCCGGCGGGTTACGGTGCCCCTGCATCGCTGAAGTGGTAGCCTGATGCGAAGATTACCCCGTCATGAAGAACGTACCAATCTTGCTTACGGTTCTTCTCAGGCGCCAGCGGGTTGTCCGCTGCATAGGGCGGGAACCAAGTCCCTTCCTCGGTAATGCCCAGTTGCCCGACACCGGGAATCACCGTACCCACGCTCTTTGGAAAGACGGCATTGGCAAGGATCGTACCGTCCTGCTCATTCACCATCATCAGCAACCACTGCCCATCGACGCTCTCCGGGCTGTTGTAGTAGGCGATGGTCGCTTCCCGTCCGTCGCGCTTGTAGCGGGCCACGGCGTCGGAGACGAATTGCTCGGTGTAGGCCCGCGGGTCTTCGACCTCCGGGTAGTACCCGGAGGCGAAGAGCAGCCCTTTGTGCCGCACGGCATAGGCGACCTTGGGCACCTCTTGCAGGGTGAAGGGATGCGGCCACGGGTATTCCACCCAGATTCCTTCTTCGCCATCCCGGGCCGCGGCCAGCGACTCGCCAAGGGGATTGCCTTCAGAGTCCTTGGTAGCAAGGTTTTTGATGTCCGTCCCAATCAGGCGGGAGAACAGCGGATGCAGTACGTAAACGTCGTCGGCGTTCGTGGCGAAAAGATACCATTGCCCCTCAAAGCTGCCGACGCTGTTGTAGTAACTCTGCAACGCTTCCAGACCCTCCGCGTCGTAGCGAGCAATGGCCTTTTCGACGTACTTGACTGTGTATTCCTTGGGGTCGGCGTCTTTCCAGGCCGGCGCGGCATCCGGGTCGGGCGTGTAGTAGCCCGAGGCAAAAATCAGGCCATCATGCCGCACAACCCACGCGCTCTTTGGCTCCTCAATCCTGGTGACGGGGTTTGGCCAGAGGTATTCCACCCAGTGGCCTTCCGCAGTTGCTTTGGCAATTTCCACGCCTAGGGCGTAGCCGCTGGAATCCGTCACGGCCTTGATGTCGGTGCCTTTGAGGTGCGGGAGAATCGGATGGGCGAGGTAGATGTCATCCGCGCCAATCAGGAACAGGTAGAACTCCCCATCCAGGCTGGCCGGGCTGTCGTAGAAGGCGATGGCCGCATCGAGGCCCTCACGCTCGTAGAGAGCGATGGCCCGCCGCACGTAGTCTTTCGCGTACTCCTCGCGGACGATGAAGTGCGGGGCGCCGAAAATCAGGTTATCGTGCCGCACAACCAGGAACCTGGTGCGTCCCTGCTGCCCCGTAACAGGATTGGCCAGGATGATGTCGCTAATCCAGTATCCTTCCGCAGTTGCTTTTGAGATGGACGTTCCCAGGGGTGTGCCGGGGCCGGTAAACGAGTTGCTCCCCACCAGTTGGTCATAGATGGCGGAGGCGAGGACGGTCTGATCGTCCCCGGTCAGGATGATCAATGACCGCTCCCCTTCGACGCTCTTTATATCGTTGTAGAGGGCGACAGTAGCGTCCAGGCCGTTGGCTTCGTAGAAGTCTATGGCCTGCTGCACGTAGGCGCGGGTCAGGGCGCCGCCGTCCGGCGCGGCGGGTTCGGCGGGGTCGCCGGGCTGGTCGTCGTAGTAGCGCGACGTGAAAAGCAGCCCGTCGTAGCGGATGGCCCAGGTGTGGGCGTACAGCGTCTCCGACGACCTGGTGTTGGGGAAGATGTGGCTGACCCAGCGGCCCTCCTCCGTCGCCGCGGCCATCTCTGCGCCAACCTGCCGGGTGCCGCCCGCGCCGACGTCTTTCAAGTCGGTGCCTATGAGATTTGGAGCCAGGATGGCGGTAAGCACAATATCCTGCCCGTCGGCCAGGGTCAGGCTCCACTGGCCGTCAACGCTTTCCCGGCTGTTGTACTGGGCGATGGTGGCTTCCAACCCGTTTGCCCGGTAATACTCAATAGCCTTTTGCACGTATGCTTTGGTCTCGGCCGCCGGGTTGTCCGGCTTCGGGTAGTAGCCGGAGGCGAAGAGCATCCCGTCCTGGCGCACGGCGTAGCCCGCCTTGGGGACTTCCTTCAGCGTCACCGGGTGGGGCCACAGGTATTCCACCCAGACGCCTTCGCCGCCATCCTCGGCCGCGGCCAGTTCCTTGCCCAGTTCGTAGCCGTCGGAACCCACCACGTCCTTGATGTCCGTCCCTATCAGGCGGGACAGCAGGGGATGGACGTGGTAGAGGTCGTTTGCGTCGGTGGCGAAGAGATACCATTCGCCCTCGAAGCTGGCGACGCTGTTGTAGTAGTGGAGCATGGATTCCAGACCGTCGCGCTGGTAGCGCTCGATGGCCCGCTCCACGTACTGCACGGTGTATTCCTCGGGGTCGGCGTCCTGCCAGGGCGGCGCGCCGGACTCGGGCCCGCCAGCGTAATAGCCGGAGGCGAAAATCAGCCCGTCATGCCGGACGGCCCAGGTGACCTTCTGCTGTTCCTTCCGGGATACCGGATGGGGCCAGAGGTATTCCACCCAGATTCCTTCTTCGGTGGCCTGGGCTATCTCCCGGCCCAGTTCCTGCCCGTCCGAACCCACCACGTCCTTGATGTCTGTGCCGATGAGGTGCGGGAAGATGGGATGGGCCAGGTAGTTGTCATCCGCGCCGATGAAGAACAGGTAGAACTGCCCGTCCAGGCTGTCCTGGCTGTTGTAGTAGTCAATGGTGGCCTCGAGGCCTTCCTTTTCGTATTTGGCGATGGCCTTGTTTACGTAGTCCTTGGTGGAATCCTCCACGTTTTCCGCCAGGGCGGAATGGCCGGCGACGAACACCAGGCCGTCGTGAAGGACGGCAAGGAATCGCCGGGGTTCTTCCTGTTTGGTGACCGGGTTGATGCCCCGGCCCGTAGTCCAGAAGCCTTCCTCCGTGGCGGCGCCTATCAGATCCCCGAGGCCGGAGAAGGTCGAGCCGGGACCGACGTACTGGCCCTCCAGAGCGGGGATGACGCGATACACCAGCAGCACGCTTTCTTCGGCGTCCAGGAGGATCAGCGACCGCCCGTTTTCGGCGCTGGCCTCGGTCTTGTAGCGCGCGACAGTGGCGTCCCGGCCGTTCCGGTCGTAGTAGGCGATGGCCTGCTGCACGTAGGCCGCCGTAAGCTGGTCGCCGGTCATGGCTTCCGCGGGCACCTCGGGGCGCTCGTCGTAGTATTGCGACATGAAGAGCAGCCCGCCGTAGCGCACGGCCCACACGTGGCCGTACACCGTCTCGGAGGCGCCGGGGGCGGGCACGACGTAGGTTGCCCAGAGACCCCCCTCGGTGGCCGCCGCTATCTCCTTGCCGATTTCCTGGCCGTCGAGGGCCGTGAGCTCGGACAGCGGGGTGTCCGTGAACTGCGGCAGGAAGGGTATGACGGCCAATATGCCGTTCTCGTCGGCAATCGCCAGGCTCCATTGTCCCTCGAAGCTCTCCTCGCTGCCGTAGCGGGCTACCGTGTCCTCCAGGCCGTTTTCCTTGTAGTAGTCTATGGCCTTCCGCACGTACTCCTGGGTGCGGGCGGCGGCGTTGGCCGGGCCTTCGTAGTAGCCGGAAGCGAACAGTATCCCGCCGTGGCGCACGGCGTAGGAGATTTTCGGCGTTTCCTCCAGCGTCACCGGGTGGGGCCACAGGTATTCCACCCAGATGCCTTCCTCGGTGGCCGCGGCCAGCGCCTTGCCCAGCTCGTAACCGTCGGAACCCACCACGTCCTTGATGTCCGTCCCCCTCAGGTGGGGCAGCAGGGGATGGACGTTGTAAATGTCGTTCTCGTCGGTAGCGAAGAGATACCACTGGCCCTCGAAGCTGGCGACGCTGTTGTAGTAGTTGAGCATCGAGTCGAGGCCGTCGTTGTCGTAGCGCTCGATGGCGCGGCGGACGAAGCCCATGGTGTATTCGCGGGGGTCGGCTTCCAGCCACTCCCGGGAGCCGACTTCCGACTCGCCGGCGTAATAGCCGGAGGCGAAAATCAGCCCGTCGTGGCGGACGGCCCAGGTGACCTTCTGCTGCTCGCGGCGGGTCACCGGGTGGGGCCAGAGGTATTCCACCCAGATGCCTTCCTCGGTGGCCTTGGCTATGTCCTTGCCCAGCTCGTAGCCGTCGGAGCCCACCACGTCCTTGATGTCCGTCCCTATCAGGTGGGCGAACAGCGGATGGGCCAGGTAGATGTCGTCTGCGCCGATAAGGAAGAGGTAGAACTGCCCATCCACGCTCTCGGAGCTGTTGTGGTAGGCGATGGTGGCCTCGAGACCCTCCGCGTCGTACCTTGCGATGGCCTTGCTTACGTACTCCTTGGTGGTGTTCTCAACGTTTTCCAGCAGGATGGAATGGGCGGCCCAGAACACCAGGCCGTCGCGCTCGATGATGAAAGCCCGTTGCAGCTCAGCCAGCCCGGTAACGGCGTTGATGCCCTGGAGTTCGTACCAGTCGCCCTCTTCCGACGCCAATTCCGAGGCTTGGCGAATCAGCGGCTCGTAGAGAGTGCCGACGGCCGGCCCCAGCAACGACCCTTCCAGCGGGGCGGCCAGCACGTCCAGGCCGTCATGCGCTACGAGGAAGAGCGCCCGCCCTCTCTCCATGCTCGCCGCGTCGTTGTAATGCTCAGAGGTAGCGTCCAGGCCGTTCTCTTCGTAGAAGTCCAGGGCCTGCTGCACGAAGGCCATCGTGAGATCGTCGTCGGCGGGTTCGGGTTCCGGGGCCGCCGTTGGCGTCGGTTCCGGGGCCCGGGTTGCCGTGGGTTCCGGGGGTGTGGTGGCCGTCGGTTCCGGGGGCCGTGTTGCCGTGGGCTCCGGCGGTGTGGTTGCGGTGGGTTCCGGTACTGCGGTTGCGGTGGGTTCCGGCGGCGTGGTTGCGGTCGGCTCCGGGGCCACGGTGGCCGTGGGCGGCGTCGTTGCGGTGGGGTCTTCGCCGCAGGCAACGGCGAAGACGGCGAAGGAAGCCAGGACCAGGACCAGGAACAGCGCGCCCATGCTGGCCGGTATTGTCCGGCGGGTCAGCCTCGTTCGTTTCGTACCGGTCCTGTCTATCCGCTCGGTTTGCATCGCAATTCACTCCGTTCCGGTTTTCGTCAAGAATCTTACCATAAGACGGCCAAATTTCATTGAAGAAAGTCACTCAGTTGAACGGTTAACCCCCCACACCATGCTCGCTGAGAGGGATGGGAAAATCGAATTATGGCGCGAGGGCCGGAAATGGGTTAATATCCCGCACTGTAAGCCCGGCAGATTGGGAAGGGCCGCTCCGCCGGAAGCGGTCTTTTCCTGCGGGTCCGGAGCGGCCAGGCGATTCTTCTTCATCTTCAGAACAGCGCCAAGGTGAGCCAAAATTCGCTACGAACCGGATGAGAAGTGTCCGCCGCTGGTAGCAGCGACTTCGGCGTTACAGATATTCATACCCAACACCATCGGCCTCATTATGCTGGCGGCCCTGGTGGTGCAGGCATCCGGCGAGTCCGGCGCCTATTTGGGATGGGTGATATTCACGGCGCTGGCGGTGTCCGGGGCTGGCATGATACTGCACACCCTCCGGTTCCGGTATCTGGGATCGGGCCGCCTCATCGTCACCAACTTCAACGTTCCGTTCCTGGCGGTGTGCGCCCTGGCGCTCCAGGCTGGCGGGCCGGCTCTGCTGGCGAGCCTGCTGGTGGCGTCCACGCTGTTGCAGTTCGTTTTGACCCTGCGCCTGGCCTCCCTCCGCCGCATATTCACGCCGACGGTGAGCGGCGTGGTGGTCATGCTGGTGGCGGTTTCGGCTGTGCCTTACATCATCAGCAGTACGGTTATCGTGCCGGAAGGCGTGTCGTTCCTGCTTTTCATGGCTCCGGGAATGGCCGCTCTGTTCGTGGGGGCCTTGATATCCCTGCAAGGTCCGCCGGTATGGCGCATGTGGGTTCTGCCGGTCACCGTAGCCGTCGGCCTGGTTGTGGCCGCGCCCTTGGGCTTCTACGACACCGGCATAATAGCCGACGCCCCGTGGGTGAGCCTGCCCGATTTCGGATGGCCGGGCCTGGACCTGGCCTTTGGGACGGAATTCTGGGCCCTGCTGCCGGTATTCGTGTTCGTGAACCTGACCGCCTTTATGAAGTCGGTGGGCGACCTGTCGGTAATCTACCGCGCTTCCTACCGGAATCCGCTGGCCCTGGACTTCCGCTCGGTACAGGGGGGGCTGAGCGTGTACGGGCTGGGCACCCTGCTATCCGGCCTGCTGGGAACCCTCCCCGTGGCCGCGCCGTGGGCGGTCACCGTGGTCTACATCGGCTTTACCGGCGTCGCCGCCAAGAGCGTCGGTGTATGCCTGGGACTGATGACCATGGTCATCGCGCCCTTTTCCAAGTTTCTCGCCATACTGGTAGCCGTTCCCAGCCCGGTGGTAAGCGCGGTATACGTCATCATTTTCGGCATGCTTTTCATCGAGGGCGCGAAAACGGTCTTCACCGGACAGGTTGACCATAAAAAGGCCACCATCACCGGAGTCTCCATGGTGTTGGGGCTGTCCGCCGGAGTTTTCAGCGGGCTTGTGGAAGGGGTCAACAGCCAACTGGTGGGCAACACCATCGTGGTCGGCGGTATCGCGGCCATCGGCATGACCCTGTTCACCGAATTGTCCGGCTTTCGTATCAAGAGGCTGCGGGTTGACTTGTCCCGGTCTTCCCTGCCCGCCGTTGACGATTTTCTCAGCCGGTTCGCGGACGGGCATTCGTGGACGGAGGAGGGGAAGAACCGGCTGCGGCTGGTGGGGGAAGAGGTGATGTTGAGCCTGCTGGACGAAGAGGGTAACGAAGGTGAAGAGCACAGACGCAGGCTGGTCGCCGCCATCCGCCCGGAGAGCGGGGCCGCCGAGCTGGAAATCGTGGTAGCGTCGGACGACGCCATTCAGGGGAACATCGAGAACCGCATGGCCTATCTGGACGAGGCGGTGGCGCTGGAAGACGAGCAGCAATTGTCCGTCCGCATCCTGCGACACTACGCCTCGTCGGTGCACCACCGCAAATACTACGGCATCGACATCATCAGTTGCCGCGTGGACGAGTAGGCGTCCCGCGTCCCCGGTTTCACCGTTCCTGTATAAGCTCGGTGGTGTCGATGGAGAACCGCTGCTGCATCAGGTCGATGGCGGCGGCCACCTTTTCGGATGAAAAAATCACGTCACCCGCGGGGAGATCGTTTTCATAGAAATGCTGGTGCAGACTGCGGGCCAGGCCCAGTCCGTCCCGCAGGACAGTGCCCTCCCCCGTATTGTCCTGGTCTGCCAATTCCGAGAGAGCTCCTCCGACCCGGACAATATGGCCATGGTGCGAGAGACGAAAACCGTGATCGGCGGCGATGGATTTCACTGACTCAGCATAGGCTCCCCATGATTTCTCGGCCGCCTGTTGGAAGTCTCCAGACTCCAGGTATTCCACGCTGTGACCGAGATAGTTGCGGAGCGTGGCCCGGTAACGGGCGGCCAATTCCGCCCCGTCGCCGGGCGCTAACCGGAGGTCCGCTCTGGGAGGGAGGGCAGTGCGGATCACTTCCGTCAGGTCCGCGCCGCCGTTTTGTTCAGCCTGATTTTCCTGCGTCATTGATTCTATCCTACTCCTCCCGCTGGGCCTCGTACTCGCGGAGGGCCGGGATTACCTCCTGGGTCAGCAGGTCGATGTTGCGGACGGCGACCTCGTGGGTCATGGGGCCCTCGCGGCCCCAGAAGATGACGTAGCCGGGGTCGATGACGTCGATCAGGTGCTTCATCTTCTTGATGACCGTGTCGGGGTTGCCGGTGACTATCTGGTAGGTGTCCTGGGCGTCGTCGTAGGGCAGCACCGGGCCGCCGGGCACCACGGTCTGCACGGCGCGGCGGGCCTGCTCGCGGGCGCCAGTGGCAGCGGCGCGGGTCAGGTAGCCCGGCGGCGCAAGCCAGTGCGGCGGCGTAACGCCGAAGGACGTTCCCAACTGCCAGTAGAAATTCTTGCCCTCCTCGTATGCCTTTTCGTCGGAATCGGCCACGCACACCCGCACCGCGTAGCCCCGGTGCTGCGGCGTGGGCGTCCATCCGTCGGCCTCGGCGGTGTTCTGGTACAGCCGGTAGATGTCCGACAGCAGTTGCAGAGGCGGTGCCAGGGCCACGTAGGGGTACTGGTGCTGCGCGGCCCAGATTACCGATTCCGGCGAGGCCACGCCGGGAATCCAGATGGGCGGGTGCGGCTTCTGCAACGGCATCACCCACGGGTTGACCACCCGGTAGTGGTAGTGCTTGCCTTCGTAGCGGAACGGGCCGGGCTTGGTCCAGGCGTCGACGATAACGTTGTGGGCCTCGTCGAACCGCTCGCGGTTGTAGAGCGGGTTGGTGTTGGTGGCCATGCTTTCCTGCCCGATGCCGCGCACGAACCCGCAGACCACGCGCCCGCCGGAGAGGATGTCGATCATGGCGATTTCCTCGGCAATCCGCAGCGGATTTTCGTGGATGGGCAGCACGTTGCCGAGGAACACGATCTTGCCCTGCTTGGTGCGCGAGGCCAGCACGGAGCCGATGACGTTGACCGAGGGCATCATGCACAGCGGGTTGTTGTGATGCTCGTTGATCATCACGCCGTCGAACCCCGCCTCGGTGCAGTACTGGAGCTCGTCGAAGTACATACCGTACAGCCCCTGCGCCGTTTCGGGGCTGAAGTGCTCGTTGGGGTACATCAGGTTGTTGTAGCCAAGGCGCTTGGCCTCGTCCTGCGGATAGGCGGTGTATCCCATCTCGGTGAAAAAGAAAAATTCACGGTTCATAACGCGCCCCCCATTCGGTAGCTAGTGGACGGTGATTAGCGGCTAGTATGGAATTAGGCCGGTTGAGTGTCAATCGCCGCGCCATCGCGGTTCCCTCTCCCTGAGAGGGTGTGACAACCGGCGCTCCGGTGCAGTTCCCCCTCCCTCCGGTGTAGTTCCCTCTCCCTCCGGGGGAGGGTTAGGGTGGGGGCGTATCCTCCCCGTCAGAATCGTCGGCGGAGCTGCCGGATGCCGCGGCCATTGCCGCCTGCTGCTGGCGGGCCGCCCAGTTCTGGAGCCAGCGGCGGAAATCGTCCAGGGCGGGCGGCGAGACGTAAAAGACCTCAATGTCCGGCGGAAACTGGACGGAGTGGCGCTCGCTGATGAGCAGCAGGCCGACGCCGTCCTCCTCGAGGGTCGAGTCGATGCGGTTGGCGATGTGCTCGTAGCGGCGGCGGTTGGCCTCGGCGTGCCACTCTTGCAGCCGCATTGCCACGGTTGGGCTGGCCATGGGCATCATCAGGCACCGTTGCAAGTCCAGGGTTTCCAGCAGGATTTCGATGTCCTCGGTGGCCTCCAGGACTGCCCCGGCCTCGCACTTGAGGGAGATCAAGCCGTGGCTGCGCAGGTCGCCTGCTTTCAGTTGCTCCAGGCCGTCCGCCCCGCCCTCGGTTACGCTTTCGTGGTAGACGCGGTGCAGTCCGCCGAGGGCGTTTTCCAGCGCGGCCACCTGGGTCTGGGCCTGCTGCCAGTAGTTCTGGAGCGCCGCCGCTCCCTCGGGCTCATCGCTCGCCGGGCTGTACAGCAGGGGCAGCAGGATGAGCTTGCGCCGGCCGCGGTACTGGTCTGCGCCGGGCCGGCTGATGCGGCCCAGTTCCTGCGCCTGCCCTGCGCCTGCCGGTTGGGTCATTTGTGTACCTCCGGGTCTTGATGAAAGATGACTTGGGAATAATACCAACAGACATAGGAGCGGGTTAGTATGGCGGAAGTCGGTTGCGAAGATCATTCATTCCATAATATGGGTTGAAAGGCACCCATTCCCGTGCTAACCTCAATGTCCCTTGGCAGAGAGTGCTCTTTCCTTGCTGGGCTGGGGTACACGAGGGACCGGAGTTCCGCATCTTGAAAGAGGCAGAGCTTCGGTCTTTTCTTTTGCCTTGAGTCGCCCGCTCTCATACCATCGCTACTGCCATTTGTTTAACCCCAACCCTCTCCCTCAAGGGAGAGGGAGCTGAACGGTCAAATGCGATTGCCCGGCCCCGGCCGAAGCAAGTTAGACCGGGGCGGCAGACCGTGCTAACATTCAGTCCCGAGGCGTTCTCCAACCCTGCCGCAACCGAGGGCTTATGACTCCGGGCCGTCCTCTCAGATTACCCGCTCCCGCCGAAATCCGCCGCATCTTTGACGAGCCGCGGCAGACACCCAAGGCGCTGCGCGACTTTATGCAGGCAGCGGCGCCCATGATCGAGAGCGACTTTATTACCGAAGTCGCCGCGTCAGTGGTGGCCAGTATCGCCGCCTCGCCTCCCGGGATGAGGATCAAGCGGCTGGACAAGCTGATGAGCCAGGTGAATTTCGGGCCCGCGCTGGCCAGCGAGGTGACCAGAACCGCAGACCGTCTGAACGCGCCCCGCGAGTACGTCGAGGCCGCCGAGCGGATGGTTCCGCCCATGGAAAACCTTGCCGGGGCGTTGCTGGAGACCGGGCCTCCCTTCCCTGTATTCAGATTTGAGGAACCCATGTCCCCGGAACAGGAAGGGGCCTACCGGGAGTCCATGACCTCCCTGGGTCAAGTGCGCAAGGAATTCGTTCATCACGTCTGCTACTCGCTGATAGTCGATTCGGTGTCGCCCCGGAGCCAGCGCGAGGACAATATCGAGCGCTTTACCAAGTACATCATCGAAGGGATCGAGCGGTTCGACGTTGCCGCCAGCATCTGCGGCGTCACGCTCCACAACCCGTCAACCTGGCATTGGGACAAAGCAGACAAGGAGAACCTGATATTCACCATGCACCGGTGCGAGGCGCGGGAACTCCAGATGCAGGAGCTGATCTTGCAGGAAAGAGACATCAGCCCGGCCCGCCACGTGTTGTCAACTATAGACGAATCCATCATTGACTACTGCAAACGCACCATCAAGGCGCGACCCAGCGCGCGCAACCTCTCGGCCCTGGCCTACTGGCGGCAGGTGCTGGGCAACACCCCCGCCGTCGAGGTCTGAAATCAACCTCTCCTGAGCTTGCCGAAGGGCCGTCGGCTCTGCCCCGGACGAGGCGGGGCTTTGGCCCCTTCCGTTACCCGCGCTTGCCGCCCTGTGACGTGGTTGCTACACTTCGCGCAGTTGGCAACCAGTCGGCACACTGAAGGAGAGCGCATGATTTACGAAGTCCGCACCTACGACATGAAGCCGGGAGCAGTGGAGCAGGCCGAGGAGGCCTTCGCTGAGGCCCTGCCGCACCGCGAGAAGTATTCACCCATCGCCGCGTTCTGGCATACCGACATCGGGCCGCTGAACCAGATCATCCACGTCTGGGGCTACGACAGCCTGGAAGAGCGGGAAAAGGTACGCGCCGCCGCCAGCAAGGACCCCAACTGGCCGCCCAAGATCACCCCCGGCAACATCCTGCACATGAACGCCGAGGTCTGGCAGCCCGCGCCGTTCATGAAACCCATGGGCGGCGACCAGGCCCTGGGCGCCATCTACGAGATGCGGGTGTACACCTACCAGCCCGGCTCGATTCCTGAGCTGCTGCGCCGCTGGGCCGAGGCCCTGCCCTACCGCGAGGAGTTCTCGCCGCTGGCCGCCGGGATGTACACGGACTTTGGCGGGCTGAACAAGTGGATGCACGTCTGGCCCTACAAGAGCTTGGGCCACCGCGCCGAGGTGCGCGCCGCCGCCAGCAAGATTCCCCAGTGGCCCAGCGGCGCCCCCGGTCGCGTCTCGCAGGAAAACAAAATCATGGTCCCGGCCAGCTTCTCGCCCATGCACTAGCCGCCAAATAAGCGCCGAGACGCAGAGAGCGCAGAGGGCGCAGGGAAACAATCTCTGCGCCCTTTGCCCCATTCCAATGGATAGCGGCTTGCACTAGAATTGGTTTAGTCAAGCGTTTATTCCTGAAAAGAGAGAAGCAATGACCACCATCAACAACATTAGCAACGAGGAATACCAGACTTACTTGATGGACGCGTTGCGTTGCGGGGCCCGCTTCTTTGCCATTCAGGACGCTTACGGCATCGTATGGGACTTGAGCGAAACACTGAATATCGGGCTTACCTATGTACGCAATGTGCCCTGTAAAGACCTGGTCGAAATGGTCCAGAACGCTAGGATTGCCGATATACCCCCCAAAGAACTCATCAACTTCAGCCGTGCCGACCTGGTAATCGAGGCTAGGGACGCCGAAGGCGACACACACTACATCGCCGTGGAAGCGTCATTCACGGCAACTCAGCGCGACGCCAGCCGGGCCCAGCGGAACGCCGCGCTTCTGACTCGCTTCACCGGCAGACTGGCCTACGCTGTCATCTCCAGCGTCCGAAAAGACCATGACGCCGAAGCGGAGATAGCCGCTGGCAACGCCTGGTGGCACGAGCTTGAGGAACGGGATATGGAAGTGGAGTAATTGCGTATCAGGCCCCTTCCGCTTTTCGTCAAATTCATTTTCATTGCGAAAACAGGAGTGTCCCTTATGAAACTGCTGACCTATGACAACGGTACCGGGCCGCGCTGCGGCGTTTTACAGAACGACAGCGTGGTGGACGTTACGGCGCTGCTGGGCGAACCGCGCACCGTGCGGGACGTGGGGGCGCTGCTGGCGCTGGACGAATCGTCCGTCGACCGGGTGGGCGACGCGCTGGCCGGGGGCGCGGCGGCCCCGGCGGTGGCCTTGGACGCCGTGCGCTTGCGGTCTCCCATCTTGCAGCCGCCGACCGTGCGCGACTTCATCGTGTACGAGGAACACGCCAGCTCGCAGGGCACCCGCGAACCCAACGAGGTCTGGTACCGGATGCCAGTGTTCTACTTTTCCAATACCCTCTGCATCTACGGGCCGGACGACACGGTGCCTTTCCCCTCAACCTCCGACCAGTACGACTACGAAATGGAGATAGGCGCGGTAATCGGCAGGAACGGCGCTGACGTGTCGCAGGCCGACGCCCTGTCGCACATCGCCGGATTCTGCATTTTCAACGACTGGAGCGCCCGTGACGTCCAGTTCGACGAGATGGCGTTCGGACTTGGCCCGGCGAAGGGCAAGGACACGGCCAGCACCTTGGGGCCGTGGGTGGTCACCACCGACGAGATGGCGCCTTACATCCGCGACGGCCGGCTGACCGTCAAGTGCCAGGTGCGGGTCAACGGCGAGTCGTGGCTGACCGACGGCGACGCATCCATGGCCTACTACACTTGGGGCGAGATAGTGCAGCGGGCGTCCAAGGACAGCCGTATCGCGCCGGGCGACGTTATCGGCAGCGGCACGGTCGGCGGCGGGTCGGTGCGCGAGGCCATTCGCAAGGGATACGAGGCGGCCCGTTTCCTCGAGCCCGGCGACGTGGTGGAGATGGAGGTAGACGGCATTGGCGCGGTGCGCAACACCCTGGGCGAAAAGGCGGCGGATTCCGCGTATCCTTTCCCGGCGGCCAGCCCCACCGCCGTGCCTGACCGCGGCACTCACACCGGCTACCGCTACGAGCTGCGCAGAAGATAGAGTAGATAGTGGTCAGTAGGGGCGCACTCCCGAGCTTGCCGAGGGATGTGCGCCCCTACGCCGGTTCCACACTTGGCCACTATCCACTATCCACTGATCACTGGAAAGGATGGACGCTGAGCTGAGACAAAAGCGGCGGCGGCTGATCGCGGCGGGTGCGGTGGTCGTCGTGACCCTGCTGGTTCTGTACCTGCTGGGCACGGTGTTGCTGACCCTGGGCATCAGCGTTGTGGTGGCCTATGTCCTGCTGCCGGTGGCGCGCCTGCTGGAACGGGCAATGCCCTGGCGGCAGCGGAGGGAAGGTCTCAGCCGCGGCATTGCCGTTTCGGTCATATTCGTCGGCATCCTGGGTTTGATGGCCGGGGTGCTGGCCCTGGTGATCCCTCCCACAGTGGAACAGGGCCAGCGTTTCGCCGAGGAGTTTCCCGAATTCTTTACCTCCGCCCGCACCACGGTGGAGGGCTGGCTGACCCGGTATACCGAGCAGATACCGCCCGACATAAGAGCCCGGATTGAGGGGGGGCTGGCTGGCGCAGGCGGCACCCTGACCGACGCCGCCTGGGGCGTGGTGACGCAGACTGTGAGCGTTCTATCCGGCTCTTTCTCCCTGGTCATGGGGCTGGTTACGGCCCCGGTTCTGGTCTTTTACCTGATTAAAGACTCATCGAGCATCCGCTCCTCCCTGTCATCACCTTTCCCCAAGCCGATTCGCCCCTACCTGCAAGACGCGCTGGACATCGCCGACCGGACGATTGGGTCCTACATACGCGGGCAGGTCATCCTGGGTCTGGTTGTCGGAGCGGTGGTGACCATCGGCCTGTTGCTGATGGGGGTTCCCTTTGCCTTCGTGCTGGGCGTCGTGGCGGGCCTGACGGAGCTGGTGCCAGTCATTGGCCCCTGGATTGGCGGCGCGGTGGGAGTGCTGGTAACCCTTGCCACCAAACCGGACATGGTCCCTTGGGTAATCCTGCTCTATCTCGGCGTGCAGATAGTAGAAAACGTCCTGTTGGTGCCGCGCATCCAGGGCGACGCCCTCAACATGCACCCGGCGGCGGTGATATTGGTGATCGTGGTCGCCAGCAACTACTTTGGGCTTTGGGGCGTCATCCTGGGGCCGCCCGCCGTAGCTTTGATCAGGGATTTGGCCGTCTACTTTGCCAGGGAATGGAACCACCCCTATCATGGTGAGCCTGTCGAACCATCCGGGGAGCACGATTCGCCGACGGAATCGCACGACGAGGCGAACGGCCCGGAGGGCACAAGCTCCGGCGACGACTGCTTGCGTGATGAGTGATCAGCCAGCGTCCGCGCTTTTCCCGGGCCTGACTATCAACTGCCCCCGCTCGACGCCGTGGCGCATCCGCTCGTATTCGGAGGAGAATTCTGCGCCCGCGATGAGTATCAGCCCGGAGAAGTAAGTCCACGCCAGGAGCACTATCACCGAAGCCAGCGAGCCGTAGACTTCTTCGTAGTTGGCAAAGTTATCGACGTAAAAGACGAACACGCTCTTGGAGATTTCGAACAGCGCCGCCGCCAGCACCGCGCCGGGCCAGATGTAGCGCCAGTGCGTCTGGGTGTTCGGCGTGAACTTGTAGATCAGCAGGAATATCGTCAGCGAAAACAGGAAAGGCAGAATGCGCGCCGCCGTGTCGACAAAGCCATAATCGAGAGTCGCCGCCAGTCCCGCGGGAAGGTCCACTCCCTCCAGCATTTGTAGCGCTGCGGTGGTGCTGACGGACATCAGAAAGAGCGGGGCCACGCTAAGGGCCATGGCCAAGTTGCGTACCTTGTCGATGTAGAAGGGCCGGTCCTGGTGAATGTCCCAGGCGCGGTTGACCGAGCGGGTTATCGCGCCGAACATCAGGCTGGCAGACCAGAACAGGCCGAAAAAGCTGACCACTCCCAGCAGGCCGTGAATGTTTCCGGCGGCCTCGATGTTGGAAAGCAGCAACTCCTCCGAAACCGGCAGGTAGTCCTCGAAGAACTGGACGACGTCGCCTTGCAGGTTTTCCGGTTCCAGGAGCAGGCCAAGCAGGCTGATAAGTCCCACCGTGAGCGGGAATAGCGACAGCACCGCATAGTAGGCGAGGCCCGCGGCCATGTGAGTGGCGTCGTCGGCGCTCATCTCGCGCCCGGTGCGATAGACCAGGGCGATAAGCGAGTTGGCCATCAAGCACCGTTCCAGCCGCCTGACTCTCACCCGCCCCCGCATGAAACGGCGGTGCTTGACCACCCTTTCCCGCCGGCGTTCAACCTCCCCGGCAACGCGCTCGCGCTGCCGCACCACCTGGCCTGCGGCGCCCGCGGCGCGTTCGCGTTGCCGGCCAACCTGGTCGACGACACGGTCCCGCTGGCGATGGAACGGCGAATGGAGCTTGTTTTTCAACCGGGACGCGATAGAGAACATGCTTTAATTATAAAGGAGAGAGACCCCGTTTCACCCAATGGCCTGCGTCCGCCCAAGGCAAAGGCATTCTAATTGCATTCACTTTTCAGGCGCCCGTCATTCCGGGGAAAGGCGGAGTCTAGGGTGTTTTGGCAAGTTCTGACATTCTGGTCGCAAGGCTGGCTGGATTCCGGCTTTCGCAGGAATGACGGCTTCAAGCATATAACGGGTATTGAGATGGTTTTTAAGGCAAACCGCTTGGTTCCTCCCGATGCTGGTACGCCGGTTAGCTTGAGTGCGAATGAAAACCGGCCCGTTCGGATGTTGCAAACGGACCGGTCTGATGGCCGGTGCAGGGATGGAGATCGCCGGGCTACCGTCGCACGGTGAAATCAGACAGGCTCGGCGACGAAGACCGGAATCTTGCGCGTGGTGCGTTCCTGGTATTCGGCGTAGGGCGGAAAAGCCTCCACCGAGATGTCCCACAGCCTGGCGCGCTCCGCGTCGTCCTGAACCTCGCGAACCCGCATGGTGTGGGTCTCGGTCTCGTCCTGGATTTCGACGTTCTGGTCGGACCTGAGGTTGTACACCCAGACCGGGTTTTGGGGCGCGCCGCCCTTTGACCCCACCAGCACGTAGTTGTCGCCGTCCTTGACCCGCATCAGCGGGGTCTTCCTGATTGCGCCGGTCTTGTTGCCCATGTTGGTAACGACGATGACCGGCAGCCCGGTGTCGCGCAGCGTCGTGCCCTGCGTTCCCCCGCTGCTCTCGTAGACCTCGACCTGTTCGCGAACCCAATCGGTGGGCGACGCTATGTATTCAGCCATATCCAGCTCCTGTTGCATTGTTTTGCTATCTCATAATACCGCGAAAGGCGGATGTACTCCACCATCCGGCAGCAATGGTGTTGGCCCTCGAACAGTTCCCTCTCCCTCCGGGAGAGGATTAGGGTGTTCAACAAGTTCCCTCTCCCTCCGGGGGAGGGTTAGGGTGGGGGCGTACCCCCGGTAGATCGGGAATGACGGATGCCCCTGAAACCCGCTCTTTGTCAGTGAACCGACCTTCTTAAACACCCGCTCAAACGATGGATTCACTCCAAAACACCAACTGGGCAGCAACACCATCAGAACGTCTTTAGAAGGAGTGTGACAATCGCCTCTTGCGGACAAAGTGCGAGCTAAAGCGGCGTCCTACATTCCTGCGGGAGTAAGGAGCCGCCCTCACCCTAGCCCTCTCCCGGAGGGAGAGGGGATTTGTCACACACCCTCTTAAAGCGGCTGCCGGTGGATGAACCCGCGGTCGGTCTCGTGCCAGAACCCGATGCTCTCCTCGCCGCCGATCCAGCAGAGATACACCTCGCGGCCATCGCGCATGTGAGGGAAATCCACCAGGCCCTGGGAGACGTCCCGTATGATGATTCCCATCCCGGTAATTTCGTCCACCACGTCGCTGACCTCGCGGCCCATCTGCTCCAGCTCGTCGTGTAGTTCCTGGATTTCGTCGTGCCGCTGGAAGGTGCCGTTTCGCCTCTGCTGTTCCCGCTGGACACCGGCCAGGTGCTCTCTTGCCGATTCCAGCCGCGACTGGATGGAATTCAACAGGTCGAAGGTGCGCTGCAACCAGGGCACCAGGTAGTTCGCTTCCTCGTACGTAAAGAGGCGTCGCTGCATACAACCGCCTTGGAAATCTTGCTGTCCGGTGAATGTAGCCTAATATACTGATTCCGCGCAATCGCGTCTGGAAATCGCAGCCTTTCTATCTGTCCGTCATTGCCGCGAAAGCGGGAATCCAGAGGGTTTCTCTCCCTTGAAATCGGCTATGGGCAAGGGCGCCTGGATTCCGGCTTTCGCCGGAATGACGGGGCTGGAGGGATCATCGCCAGCACTTCCGGGAAATACCCAGTCTAGCAACGGAGTGCCGGATTAGACCCGGATGACGTACAATGGGGTGGCCCGCCGGGTGCCCGGACAACATTCGTAGAAGGCGACGCTCCCTCTCCCCGCCAGCATCGAGCGAGCGGAGGGAATACGCCCCGCGCTGGCCTTAACGGAGGAACTGCCATGCCCATCATTGACCACCGTCACGTGCCCGAGGTGCCGTGGAGGCCCGGTTACCGGAAATGGGACATCACCACCCACGAGCACGGTGTATCCACCTCGCTCAGCCTGAACACCGCCGAACCAGGTACCGGCGCCCCCCTGCACACCCATGCCATCGACGAGCTGATCGTCATAATGTCGGGCGCTCTTGAAGTCCGCATAAACGGCGAGGTGCACCGCGTGGAGAAGGACCACACTTTGGTCATCCCGCCGGGGGCCGAGCACGGGTTCAGGGTTGTCGGCGAGGAAAACGCGGAGTTGCTGGTGGTGTTCCCCGATATGGAACCCTACGCCGATCACAACACCACCTACCTTGAGGGCAGCCGACCCGCCGCCTATGACGAGAGCAAAACCGCTGCTCCCGCTGGCGACTAGGCGGCCAGCTTGGAAGAGTCAGTGACCGAAAGCCAGCCAACCGCCGTCTCTGCTGATAACGGAGTCCGGGACGAAAGCGACCCCAACTGCTTCCGCCCCGGGGAACTCGCCATGCTGCTGGACAGGAAGTCCCGGCGCTACCTGGTTACCCTGGAGGACGACGGGACATTCCACAGCCACCTGGGGCGGCTGCGGCACGAACTGCTGATCGGCGGCAGCGTCGGCGGCTGGTACCGGACGGATCGCGGCCACACCCTGCTGGCAGTCCGTCCCACGCTGGGCGACTACGTCCGGCAGATGCCTCGCGGGCCGCAGATCATCTACCAGAAAGACCTGGGCAACATCGTCAGCTTTGCCGACATTTTCCCCGGCGCAACCGTCATCGAGGGCGGGCTGGGTTCCGGCGCGCTGACCGCCGCGCTACTGCGCGCCGTAGGCAGCGAGGGTAAGGTCATCACCTACGAGATCGACGAATCGGTGTTGCCCAAGGCCATGCGCAACATCAGCCGCGTGGTGCCGGACACCTCCAATCTTGAGGTCAAGATCGGCAACATCTACGACGGCATCGACGAGCGGGAGGTAGACCGCGTGGTTCTCGACGTTCCCGAACCCTGGAACGCCGTGGGAACCATCGGCGACGCGCTGGTGATGGGCGGGGTGATGCTCAGCTTTTTGCCCACCGTCCTGCAAGTTCACCGCCTGGCCGGCGCTCTCGAACACGATGGCCGCTACCAGTTGGTGGAATCGCTGGAAACCCTGCTGCGGACTTGGCACGTTACCGAGCGCAGCGTGCGCCCCTCGCATCGGATGGTGGCGCACAGCGGCTTTCTGACCACGGCCGTTCGCTGCCTGCACCGGCCGGGGTGGCGCCCGGCGGAGGCGGAGCAGCAGTCTGATAACACCGACGACCCGGAGGAACAGTCCGATGGAAATGATGAGTAGGGACAGCACACTGGAGTTTCTGGGCCAGCACGTAAAGACGGACATGCTGATGAAGCACCTGCTGTCCGTCGAGGCGTCCATGCGCGGCTATGCCCGCAGGTACGGCGAGGACGAAGAGCGCTGGGCCATTGCTGGCCTGCTGCACGATTTCGACTGGGAGATCTGCCCGACGCCGGAAAGCCATCCCACCTACGGCGCCGGGATTCTCCGCGACGCCGGGTACCCCGAGGACATCATTCGCGCCGTACTCACCCACGGCGAGCACACCGGCATCCCCCGCGAATCGCTGATGGAGCATACCCTGTTCGCCGTCGACGAGCTGTCGGGTTTCATCCGCGCTGTGGCCCTGGTCCGGCCCAACAAGAGCCTGGAGGAGGTTACTCCCCGGTCGGTGCGGCGCAAGATGAAGGACAAGGCGTTTGCCAAGGACGTGAACCGCGGCGACATCCAGAAAGGAACTGACGAGCTGGGCGTCGACCTGGACGAACACATCCTGTTTATCGTCGAGAGCATGAAGCCCGTTTCGGTTCGCATCGGGCTGGCCGAGCCGTCGTCATAGCAAATCCCCCCTCCGTGGCCCGTAAATCCCCTCTCCCTTGAGGGAGAGGGCTAGGGTGAGGGTGAATCGTCGGGCCACAGAGTATCCCATGGCACATCGAATTCCGCTTGGTGCCATGGGTAGCGCCCGGCCAGCAGATCGATGTGTTCGTCCGTTGGCAGCGGTACCGGCACTTGCCCTACCAGCTCTGCGGGATCGTCCGACGAATGGAAACCCCACAGGTCGGGATGGCCCGCGTTCTTGCCGAGGGCCATCACCCGGAACGCGCCCAAGCCCTCCGGCTTGACCAGTTCCCGCATAGCCATGCGGCCGGACTGGGATTGCCTTGCCCGCACGTCTGCTGGACGGCCCGACAGTTGCCCGATTCCCAGATTGTGCAGGAACTCGGCCTGGCTGGCATGGCCCAGAACGTCCAGGCCCGCGCCCTTTGCCGCCCTGGCTACGGAGGCGAAGTCAACCTGCGCCGACATATCCTGCCGCCCTATGTGTTCCAGCGGCCGGTCGGTCTGCACATGGTTCCGGTAGGTGGTGAGCGTTCCCCGGAAACGTTCCGTCGGCGAGTACAGGTCTTCCGCCATGCGTCCGTAGTCGACGGTTAGCACAAACCCGCGCTCAAGCGATTCAGCCACTCCTTCGATCCAGCCGTCCAGCGCCAGGTTGACCTCGGCTACCTGCCCGTCCTCCAGCCGCACGTCCAGCGAGTTCAGCCGTTGTGCCAGCAGGGGAGTGGATGGCGTATCCGCTTGCATTGCCAGTTCCCCATCCCGCGAGACAACGTAAAGCTCCTTTAGCTCGCCGCTATCGCAGATCACTTGGTGGACCGGCATAGCGTCCAGTAGCTCGTTGGAAAACACACAGCCCGCCACGCCCCGCAGCGGCACGCCGTCAGAGCAGATGCGGCTCACGCCGTCCAGCCCCGTTTCAAGCCCTGCGGAAGTCCGGCGATCTATGCAGACGTAGCGCAGCGCCCGGCGAAAGGGAACGGGTAGGCCGGTCGCCGCGTCGAGTATGTCCCGGCACAGTATGCCGTTTCCGGCGCCAGCCTCGACTACCGTGAACGGGCTTGGCTGTCCCAGCAGTTGCCACATCTGGAAGAGCTGGACGGACACCAATGCGCCGAAGGCGGGATGCACCGACGGGCTGGTGTAGTAGTCGCCCGATGCGCCCACCCGTTCGCCAGAGGTGTAGTAGCCGCCGCCGGGATGGTACAGCGCAACCTCCATGAACTCGGCGAACGTGACCCGCCCACGGGCGGCGATGCGCTGGCGTATTTCTCCGTCGGCGTTCATGTGGTGTGGTTACTCTACACCCAGCCAGCCGTCATTCGCTATAATCCCACGAAAGACAGCGGACGACAGCCCCAACCGAGGCTTTCTATGACCACAAAACCGTCCAAATACAAGATGCTGCCCTACCGCCGGGAGGGCGAAATTGACTACGACGCCTTGGATTTCGATCCCAATGAGAAGGATGTGCCGCCCGACCACATGGAACAGAGCCGCGAAATTAACGAAGTCATTAGCCTCCTGATGGCCCGCTTTACCGACTTCTGGAGTCGGCCTGACGTGTTCCTCGATACGGATACCAACATCTGCTACGACCGTAGCGACCTGAACGTGCGCGTCGCGCCGGACGTGTACATCACTTTCGGGGTTGACGACCGGGCCATCCGCCCCCGCAAGATTTACCTGCCTTGGGAGGTGGGCAAATCGCCGGACTGGGTGCTGGAAGTGGCGTCGGAAAGCACCAGCCGCGTTGACGTGCAACGAAAACCGGGAATTTACGCCCGCATCGGCGTGCCCGAATACTGGCGGTTCGACCCCACCGGAGGCCGCTATCACGGCCAGCTGCTGTACGGCGGACGGCTGGTCAACGGCGAGTACCAGACCATCGAGCTGACCACCGAACCCGACGGCATCCTGAAAGGGCACAGCGAGATACTGGAACTGAGCCTCGCTTGGGACGAGGGCTGGCCCCGGTTCTATGACCCGTCAACGGGCGCCTACCTGGAGAACTGGCGGCAAACATCCGCCGCCCGGGCCGAGGCAGAGGCCCGCGCCGCCGAAGCCACCGCCCGCGCCCTTGAGGCGGAAGTCCGCGTCGAAGCCGAGTCCGCCGCTCGCGCCCAGGCAGAGGCCGAACTGCGGCGCCTGCGGGAACGGCTGGGCGAGTCGTAACCTGTGATTAGGAGTTTCCGTGACAGAGACACGGAGGCAGTGGCCCAACGCCGGAGGGTCAGGAAGTATCCTGACTCCATACAGCGTCGCGCCCGGATAAAGCTAGGTATCTTGAACCGCGCAAGATACCTAGATGACCTGAGAGTGCCTCCTGGGAACCGTTTAGAAACCCTCTTAGGAGAGAGGCGCGGCCAGCACAGCATACGCATCAACGACCAGTGGCGGATATGTTTCATCTGGGATGGGGTGGACGCTCAAGACGTGGAGATAGTGGATTACCACTAATCACCAATTTCAAGACAAGGAGTAACCGGAATGCCTGAAATGAGCATGGAAGAGGAATACGGCCCCAAAGTAATGCCGCCGATACATCCGGGAGAAATTCTTAACGAGGAATTTCTGATACCGATGGATATCACTCCGCACCATCTGGCTAAGGCCATTGGGGTTGATGCCAGTCTGGTTCAGAGCATTATCAAGGGGCAGGAGCCCGTCTCAGCAGAGACGGCCCTGCTGTTTTCGCGTTTCTTCGGCACTTCCGCGGAGCTATGGGCCGGCCTGCAACTGCAGTATGACCTGGACGTAGCGGAAGACCGCCTCGCCGGGAAGCTGGACGCGGTGGTGGCTTACTCGCCGGAGTGACGTCATACCACGCTGTTTACTTGCGGCTGAGTATGATGATTGGACTGATGAAATGGGATTTCTCTGAATAAGGTGGAAAGAATGACAGGTATCTGGACAAATGATGGCGATGGCAGTGACTGGAAACTCACAGTGACCACCGGTTTTCCTAAAGAGGAAAAACTCCACGAGCTGATTCAGGACGCTCCGGGTATGCTGCCGTTGGTGGGAACCCCCAGATTGCCATTCTGGGCAGCGAAGTAAATTTGGGGACAGGATATACCGACCTCATCGGAGTCGAATCGAACGGCCGCCCCGTCGTCATAGAGGTCAAACTGTCCCGGAATAATGAAGCGCGGCGTGCTGTGGTGGCCCAGATACTGGCTTACGCCGCGTATCTGCACGGCTATACCGTTAATTCACTCGAGGAAGGTCCACTCAAGACAAGCCTGCAAAAAGAAGGGCATGGCAATATCCTGGACGCAGTTCAAGCGGCTGGTTTGGAGAATGCCATCAGCAACGGCCAAGAATTCACGGCAGCAATGGAAAAGAGTCTCAGCGATGGCCGGTTCAGGCTGGTATTCGTACTCGACGAAGTTCCGCCGGAACTTTCCACGCTGGTCGCCTATCTGGAAAACATCGCCAGCGAATTGGTGATTGACTTGGTTGCCGTAAATTCCTTCGACATCAACGGAACGCAAGCCGTTTTGCCGCAGCGCGTGACTCCAGAGCGGCATGAAGTGATGGTCAAGGAAAAGGTAACGACTGATTCTGCCGAGAGATTCGAGGGAGCCGAAGTATTCAGAGTGTCGATAGCCAACGCTCCCGATGAAAATCAGACCGATTTGAGAAGGCTGTTGGACTGGTGTTGTACCCTGGAAAGTCGAAACCTTGCGAAACTAGCTACTGCTAAAGGTAAATCGGGAAGGTACACCCTTGTTCCGCGCATTCTATCGGACAAGGCAGGCTTGGCGACAGTGTGGAACGAAAGCAACCGCGCTTCTCTAACCCTTAATGAGACCGTGTTCAAGAGAAAAGCAGCGGAGTATCTTGATAGAGTAGAAATGCTGATTGCCCCCAAACAATCAGGCAATCAGTCTATGAGTTCAGCGACGAATTGTTGACCACTCTTACCGAGGCATATGAGGCGGCGGCAAAATCCTGATATTGGAAAGAGTCCAGAAAAACAAGGGGCGGGTTCCAAACCCGCCCCTTTGCATCGTTGCGTTAAAACCGTTCTGTCCGCTAAGCCCGCTGCTCGATGGGGACGTACTCCAGGTCCATGGGGCCGGTGTACTCCAGCAGCGGACGGATCAGGATGTTGTCCTGGTACTGCTCCACGCATTGTAGCGTCCAGCCGGGGATGCGGCCCAGCGCGAAGATGGAGATGAACAGGTCATCGGGAATGTCCAGCAGGTAGTAGATGGCCCCGGCGAAGAAATCGACGTTGACGCAGATTCCCCTGTCCCGGTAGGGCATCATGGTTTTCTGCTCCAGGTGGGACAGGATCTGGAACCAGCGCGGCTCTCCCTTCTTTTCACCCAAGGTCTGCGCGCGGTCGCGCAGGTGGCGGGCCCGCGGATCCTCGGCCCGGTAGACGCGGTGGCCGAAGCCCATGATGCGGCCGCCAGCTTCCAGGTGCCTGCGGGCGTAATCCTCTGCGTTTTCGGGGTTGCCGATGTCCAGTGACATTTTCATCACTTCCTCGGCGGCCCCGCCGTGGGCCGGGCCTTTGAGGGTGCCCACGCCCGTCACCACCGCCGAGTGCAGGTCGGAGATTGTGGAGGCGGTGACCCGCGCCGCGAAGGCCGACGCGTTGGCGCCGTGCTCGGCGTGGAGGATGAAATCCACGTCCAGCAGGCCGGTGGTCTCCTCGTCGGGCTCCTCTCCGAACATCATGTACAGGAAGTTGCCAGCGTGGTTCAGGTCGGGATTGGGAGCGACCGGCTCCAGCCCTTGCCGCAGGCGGTGGTGGGCCGCCACGATGGTCGGCCCCTGGGCGGTGAGACGGATGCCCTTGCGTATGGTCGCCTCCACCGAGTTGTCGGCCACCTCGTCCACGTCGTAGCCAGCCAGCGCCGAGATGCCGGTGCGCAGCGCGTCCATCGGATGGGCGTCTTTCATCACCTCCAGCACCGTGATGATGCCATCGGGGATGCGCCTGCTGGCCCGCAGCTCAGCGTCGAATTCGGCCAACTGCTGCTTGCTGGGCAGGTTCCCGTAGAGCAGCAGGTACACCACTTCCTCAAAGGTGGACTTTTCAGCCAGATCGTGGATATCGTAGCCGCGATACAGCAGCTTGCCTACCTGGCCGTCGATAAAGCTGGCTTCCGTGGTGTCCAGGTAGACATCCTTGAGTCCCTTAACGATTTCGGGCATGGCCATTTCTCCTAAGGGTTTGCGCCGTTTCGGGGAATGGCGGGGCGCCTGTGCCTCTTGTTGCTCTTCCCGATAACGGCGAATTGCGCGACACAAAAATTGCCGCAAAGCGGCACTGGAATTGACTCGATACTAGCATCGCCCCATAGGGGTGTCAAGGCGGAATTGGCGACGGCAATGACCTCACAGTCACCCGCAGAGGGCCGGGTCTGGAAACCGGAAATCCGCCTGCGCCAGTCTGATAAATCAGGATGATAGGGCTTACGCAGTTGAGCAAAAATTCCCTCTCCCTTGAGGGAGAGGGTTAGGGTGAGGGTGAAACCTCAACTGCGTAACTCCTGGATGATTGCAAAGTCAATCTGCCGACCGCTCTCTACTCATCCTGAGTTTGTCGAAGGATGCCCGTTCAAGCCGCTCGTGGTTCGACAGGCTCACCATGAGCGGCTCGGAACGGACTGTGCAATCGTCCTGTCTGCTAAATCGGGCCGCTTGGCGGCAGTCCCATCAGCACCCTGCCGTAATCCTGGCCGCCCAGCTCCATGATGAGGCCGTCCCTGTGGGCGACGGCATGCGCATCGCGGTGAAAGCGCTGGAGTGGCGCCGAGTCGAACAGCCCATGGCCGCCGCTCAGGTCGAACAGGGAGTTGACGGCGCCCAGGCACAGCTGCGTGATGAACGCTTTGTCCCGCCGGAAACGCGCCCGCTCCAGCATGCTGAAAGGCTCGCCCGCCTCGCCCTTGCGGAGTATTTCGCCTATGTCGCGCGTCATCATGCCGTGGGCGGCATCAATCCCTGCGGAGGCTTGGGACAGTCGAGCGTGGATGGCTGGCGAGTCGGCGGTCCTGCCCGGCCCGGATGTCCCGGCCAGCCGGGCCGTGAACTCGTCAAGCATGCCCTGGGCGATGCCAACCATAGGCCCGACCAAATCCCAGCCGAGCAGAGCGGAAACCGGCACGCGAAACCGGCCCTGCCCGTGGGTTTCCCACGCGCTGAGGTCGCTTACGCCGGCCGTGTTCACCTCCAGGACGCGATGCTTGGGCACAAAAGTGTCGTGGATGGCGATGTCCTTGCTGCCGCTGCCGCGTAGTCCCGAGACGTACCAGGTGTCCAATATCTCGAAGTCCCCGCGTGGCACCAGAACCCAGTTGCGCTCGCCGATATTGGGAGCGCCCAGCATTACCCAGCTTGCCGAATCGCATCCGCTGGAGAACTCCCAGCGGCCGGACAGCTTGTAGCCTCCCTTGATCGGCTCGCAGGATGACTTGCCGGGATTGAGCGAACTGGAGCAAAGGACATCCGGCCCGTCGCCGTAAACCTCCTCCTGCGCCTGTAGGGGCCAGAAACCGACCAGCCATGCGTGGGCGGCCCACAGCCCGTAGCACCAGGAGGTCGACGGGCAGGCCCGCCCCAATTCCGCCGCCACGTCGATGGCAAGACCGTAGGGCACATCCAAGCCACCGAACCGCCGGGGTACCCCGATTCGGCAGAGTTGCGATGCCAGCAGTTCGTTTACCGATTCCTGCGGAACGCGGCGCAGTTGCTCGGTGTGGGCGGCCCGTTCCTTTAGGACGGGCAACAGGGCGGAAGCCCTGCCCAACAGTTCCGGGGCGGAAAGCGCCTCCGCCCCGGTGTCGGTGTGAGTGGTCATGGGTTGTACCTTGCCGATTCCCTCTCCCTCTGGGAAAAGGTCAGGGAGGGAGCTAGAAACTGTCTCAAAACCAGTGATTGCTTTTCTGGAGGCTTTTCAAGGCTACCTTTTCACCCCCACCCTAACCCTCCCATCAAGCGGGAGGTGATTTTTGAGATAGGTTCTTAGTCCCCGGCTACGGCAACGCGGTCTTCCAACTGGCGCGGGTACTGGTGGCCGAACAGCCCCTTTTCAGGGTGCCGCGTCCACTGGTCTTTGGGCAGCTCGTAGTAGACCTCGATCTCGTTGTCGTCGGGGTCCAGCAGGTAGACGCCCATCGAAATGCCGTGGTCGCCCATTCGGACGATGCGGACATCGTTCTCGCGCAGGCGGTCGTAGAGTTCCTGCAAGTCCTCGAAAGTCTCCATCTGCCAGGCCATGTGCGCCTGCCCGATGGTGGAGTGGTCGGGGCCGTCGGCGTCCATCCCGATGGCGCGGATGGCCAGTTCGTGGGACTTGGACGTGTCGGCGGACATGAACACGGTGCCGCTGGCTGTCCTCTCCATGACGGTCAGCCCCATCACCCTCGTGTAGAAGTCGACGGAGCGGTCGATGTCCCTGACCCGCATGACGAGGTGCCCTAATCTCATGGGTGTGTATGACATTTCCTTTCCTCCTTTATTGGCTATTGGCTTGTCTGATTCATTCCCTCTCCCTCCTTTCTCTGTCCCCCCTTCAGGGGGGACTACAGGGGGGTGCGGCCGGGGCGAGGGCGTCTCCCGCAAACCAGTTTCTTTAAGAGGGTGTTTAATAAGTTCCCTCTCCCTCCGGGGGAGGGTTAGGGTGGGGGCGTATCCTTGGTTGCTCAGGAACGACGGACACTCCTGAAACCGGCTCTTTGTCAGTGAACCGTGCTTGTTAAACACTCTCTAAGAGGGTGTGTGACAATCGCCTTTTGCGGACGATGTGGACGCCAAAGCCTTATCCTTAGTTCCTGCGGGAGTCAAGGGACGCCCTCACCCTAACCCTCTCCCGGAGGGAGAGGGAATTTGTCACACACTCTCTAAGGCCAGTCCTCCTGTTCGAGGAACTGCCGGACTTTTGCCTTGAACGGCTCCTTGTTGTAGTTCTGGTACAGCGTTATGGAGTTTCGCACCGGGTTCCCGCCGAACATCCGCTCATACAGCACCTGCCGCCCGCTGAAAGCGCTGCACGATGCGTCCCACGCCAGGTGGAACAGCCGGGCCCGGTCGCGGGCGTCGGCGGAATCGGTGGCGAAATACCGCTCGATCTCGGCCCCGATTTCGGATTCAAAATCGGCCTCGGCGGGCAGGGCCATCAGCCCGCCGGTGCCCAGCATCTGGATAATCTCCACCATTCGCGGGAACATTGACCGCCCGAATACCGTCCTGCCCGCCCGGATCGCGTTGACATCGGGGCACATCATTCCGTACTCGTTCATGGTCGCATCGGCCTCCGCCGCCCGGACACAAGAACGCAGCACGTCGCGGTATGTAATCAGTTCCGCCACCTGCTCCTGCACGTGGGGAATGCTGCCCGACCCCAGGGTGTCGACGACGAGGTCGGCAAGGCCCAGGATGAACTCGGCCTTGACTAGGCAGCGGTTCAGTATCTGGTGTCCGGTGTGAGCGTCCGACTGCGTGCCTGCCGCATAGCCGTTGCCCAGCTCCACGTTGCCCAGCAGGAATATCCGCTCCCACGGCACCAATACGTCGTCGAAAAACACCACCGAGTCCATTTCGTCAAAGCGTGAGCCCAGCGGGTGATTGAAATGGGAGCGGCCGTAGTCGAATCCCTCCCGGCACAGGAATTTCACTCCCGGCGTGTCGCAGGGTATGGAGAATGAGAACGTCTGCCGCCTCGCCTCGTCGTCCAGCCGGTGGCTAGCGACCGGATAGATGGCTATCTCGTCGGAGATCGGCCCCAGCGTCGCCAGCGTCCTGCTGCCCCTGACCACGATGCCCGCGCCCGTCTCCTTGACCGTCGTCAGCGCCACGTCCTCGTGCAGGATGTCCGTCGGCCCCTGGTGCCGCCGCCGTTGCAGGTTCACCAGCGCGTGCGTCAGCGTAACGTCGTTCTCGCGGATGAACTCGTGGTAGTTGAGCATGTTTTTCTTGAATTCGGGCCGGTCTTGCGCGAAGTAGCCCGCCGACCCGGCCCACGCCGAGAAGATGGCGTTCATAAAGTCGGGAGAACGCCCCATCATCCCGCAGCTTGCCCACGCCCACCTGGTCATCATCTCCCGCCGCCGCACCAGGTCGTCGATGGTCTTGGGTATCAGGAACGACAGGCCCACCGGCTCGCCGGTGGTAGGGGACGCAAACGTCATTTCCTCCCGCAGCGTAGGGTCGTGTTGCAGGTCATAGAGGGCCGCTATCGACCGCACCCCGTTGCGCAAGGCCGGGTGCTCCGTTACGTCCTTGACGCGCTCCCCGTTCAGCCACACCTCGCGGGGCCGTTCCTTGAGTCCTGTAATGTATTCCTGTCCCGTTCGCGCTGGCATTCCTGGTCACCTCCGCAGGGCAGGGCGATTGATGCTTCAAGCATTACCGTAGTAGAACCGACAATAAGGCAAATATGTACCCGAACAATCTCCCTGTCAACCGCAAACCTCGCCGTGCCACGTTCCGACCCGGCGTTGACACCGAAAGGGGCCTTGCCTACCATCGCTGCGAGTCTCACCGAACTACCGCCTTATCAAACGGAGGAAAGATGACCGAGTTCAAGACCGGTTCAGTCCAGGCCAACGGGCTGAACTTCCACTACCTTGAGATGGGAGAAGGGCCGCTGGCCCTCTGTCTGCACGGATTCCCCGACCACGCCTACTCGTTCCGCCACCTGCTGCCCGACCTGGCAGCCGCCGGATTCCGCGCCGTCGCGCCGTTCATGCGCGGCTACGCCCCTACGGAAACCCCCGCCGACGGAAACTACCGCTCCGTTACAATGGCCCACGATGCCGTTGCGCTGGTGGACGCCCTCGGCGGCGGGCAGGCGTATCTCATCGGCAACGACTGGGGCGCCGGAGCAGTCATCGGCGCAACCGTGCTCGCCCCGGAGAAGGTGCGCAAGCTGGTGATCATCGCATCGGGCCGCGTGGACGAGGAGCTGGCGATGGATTACTGGTACCTGAGGGGCACCTGGCATTTCTATTTTTTCCAGATGCCCTTTGCCGAACGGGCCGTGGCCCACAACGACTATGCCTACGTGGAGCAGTGGTGGCGCGACGCATCGCCGGAGTGGGACATCCCGGCGTCCGCCCTCGAAAGCATCCGCGAGACATTCCGCAAGCCGGGAGTTGTGGAGGCGGCCCTGGGCTACTACCGGGCCAGGTTCGGGCCAGCCCCCCAAGACCCGCGGCTACTGGAGGACGAGCGGCGAATCAACGACGGCCCCGTCACCGTTCCCACCCTGGCCCTCCACGGCACCCGAGACCGCCCCAGGCGGCTGGAGTCGTTCGAAAGCGAGGCCATGGACGCATTCTTTACTGGCGGCCTCGAAAAAGTAATCATCCCCGGCACCGGCCACTTCATGCACCAGGAAAAACCTGAGGAGATCAATCCCCTGATCACCGAGTTCTTGAAACGCTAAGCGACTGCTCTTGAAGGGTGTTTAATTAAGTTCCCTCTCCCTTTTCTCCATCCCCACCTCTGGGGGGGAATACAAGGGGGGCAGGGTGAGGGCGTCCCCCGGTTCGCTACGATTGACGGACGGCGGCTATACCCCGTTCCTATTGCGCACATACCATGTGGCGCACACTATTTTGGAAGGTGTGCGTCAATCGCCTCCCACCCGTAGGGGCGCACTGCCGTGCGCCCGCCCACCACCATTCATCCCTGCCAAAATCAGGGCGCGCCCCCACCCTAACCCTCCCCCGGAGGGAGAGGGAACTTTGGAAACACCCTCACAACTGCCGCCGCGTCGGGTCCGTCCTGTCCCGCAGCCAGTCCCCCATCAGGTTGAAGCTCATCACCAGCAGCGTGATCGCCACCCCCGGCACCATCGGCAGCCACCACGACACGAACACCCACTCCTGCGACTCCGCCAGCATGGTGCCCCACGAAGGCTGCGGGCGCGGAATGCCCAGGCCCAAGTAGCTCAGCGACGCCTCGGCGATGATTGCCAGCCCCACCTCCAGCGTCGCCAGTACCAGCAGCGTGTTGAAGACGTTGGGCGCGACGTGGCGGAAAATAATCCGGGTGTTGCTGGCGCCCGCCACCCGGGCCAGGCGGATGTAGTCCATCTGCATGAGCGTCAGGACTTCGCCGCGGATTATCCTGGCGTAGGTCATCCAGCGCAGTAGAGCGATGACGAAAATGACCTTCCACAGTCCGGCGCCCAGGATGGCAATCACCGTTACCGCCACCATCAGGTAGGGCAAGGCCAGGAACCCGTCGGTGAGGCGCATCAGGACGGTGTCTACCCATCCTCTCGCTACGCCGCTTAGCAGGGCGATCATCGTGCCCAGCGCCCCGGAAATAAACACGGCCATAAAGCCGACTACAACGGAGATCCTGGCGCCGTAGATAATCCGACTGAGGATGTCCCGGCCCAGGTGGTCGGTGCCCAGGAGATGCGCTCCCCAGGTGGGTTCCTGCAAGATATTCGTCGGCTCCGTCTTGATGGGGTCGAACGGAGCCACCAGGGGCGCGAAGATTGTGACGATGATGATTACGGCCAGGTAGAAAAAGGAGAACTTGGGCACGCCGCGCATCGCGTTGCGCACGTTCCCCACCGCGCTAGCCGCCGACTGCACCCGCTCCGGCGGTGTAGCCGGCGCCAGCGGCGGTTCGCTCCCGAAGGGTTGTTCGCTGATTACTGCCACTGGGCGTCCTCTATTGCGCCACCCGGATCCGCGGATCCAGCAGTCCGTAAATAATGTCCACAGTCAGGTTGATGGCTACGATGAATCCCGCGCCAAAGAAGACCACCGTCTGGGCCACGGCGAAGTCCCGGACAAAGATCGAGTCCACCAGCAGGCGGCCGATGCCGGGCCAGCCAAAGATGGTCTCGGTCACCACCGCACCGGAAATCAACTGGGCGAAATTCACCATGAACAGGGTGAAAATGGGGATGGAGGCGTTCTTGAGGGCGTGCTTCCAGATGACCAGCCGTCTGGGCAGGCCCTTGGCCCGGATCATCTTGATGTACTCGGAGTCCAGTACCTCAAGCATGCTGGAACGGACGATGCGCATGTGGGCCGCCACGAACAGCCATCCCAAGGTAACGGCGGGGAGCACGATGGCCTTGTAGCCCAGCCTTTCGATGCTGCCGCCCGCGGGCAGCACCTTGAAATAGACGGCGAACACCAGGATCATCAGGATGCCGACCCAGAACACGGGCATGGATTGCCCCAGGATGGCCACCACCTTGCCCACCCGGTCAAACAGGGAGTCCGGGTTTGTCGCCGACAACACCCCCAGCGTTACGCCTACCACGATGGAGAAAATCATGGCCGCGAGGGTCAATTGGATCGTGGCGGGCAGGCGGTCGACGAAGACCTCAAAGCCGTCGCGGGAGTCCCAGCGCAGGGATTCGCCGAACTTGCCCTGCAAAAAGTTCTTGTTGTAGACGATGTACTGCTCCCAGTAGCTCTTGTCGAAGCCGTATTCCTCGATGAGCCGCTGGCGGTCTTCGGGGCTGGCCTCCGGTGAAACGAGGAAGTTGATCGGGTTGCCCGTGAGGCGCACCAGGAAGAAAACGGCGACGGTCACCAGCCATAGTGTGAGCAGCCCCTGGAGACTCCTGGTCAGTACGTACTTGCCCACGGGCGCTCCCTAAAGTGCAGTTGCCGCCTGGAATGGGTGTGCCGGAATTCTTGTATCGGGTGGTGATTGACCATTCTGCGACGAGGGACTACCCGGTGCGGCAGTCCCTCGTGCAGTTGCCATCTGAGATTGGCGCCTGTCGGCAGCGAACCCTTAATCCTTCAGCAGGATGCGGTGCAGGTCCGCGAAGTGTGCGCCGAAAGGCGGCTGCCTGTGCTCGATCACCCGGTCGGTGTAGCCGTAGACCGCGCTGGCGTCGTACAGCGGGATGATCCAGTGATTTTCCAGGGCAATGTCGTCGACGCGAGCCATGATTTCGAGCTGACGGCCCTCGTCCACCGTGTTTTGCAGTTCCTCGTTGAGGGCGTCGGACTCGTCGTTGTACTCGTTGCGGAACCCGCTGGACGAGTAGGCCAGGTTGACCAGCACGGAGCAGTGCTCTTGGCGGCCCCAGCTCCATTCGTTGACCGACTGGTACTCGCGGTTGCCAGCGTCGCCGCTGGAGTAGTAGGTGAACGGGTCGTGTTCGTTCACGTTCAGGTCAATCCCGATGTCCTTCCAGTTGCTGGCAATGATGTCCATCGCCTCCCGCTGGTTGGGCCGGCCAGTGAACTCGCCGAAGTGGGCTTGCAGGGAGAAGCCGTCCCCGAATCCCTCGGCCTCCAGTATCTCCATGGCCCGTTCGGGATTGTATTCACTGACGAAGTCCTGGGACTCGCGCCAGCCGAAAGAACCCTTGCTGCATATCGACTGGTTGGGCAGCAGGAACCCGAAGCCGGTGTCGAGAATCGCCTGCTTGTCCACGGCCATCGCCAGCGCCTCGCGGACGTTGCGGTTCAAAGTCGGATCATCGCCCCATTCGGCCGGATCGGCCTTGGGAGTACCGTCGTCCTTGAGCTCCTTGAGGGCAAACTCCAGGTCGAAGGCAACCTGCATCTTGCCGTTGGCACCCAGCGTCTGGGTCCACAGGCCGCCGTTGCCGGGGTTGAAGCCCGCGCCGGACGCGCCGTCCTCAGACCGGTCCAGGTCCTTGGCGATGGGGTAGGGCAGACCGAGGGCCATATCCACGTTCCCGGCGGTTAGCTGGGCGAAACGGGTGGTGGCCTCCGGCACCTTTACCAGTTCCAGAACCTCGTGCTGCGGCGGGCTGTAGTAAACGTAGTCGCCCCAGAAATCCTCCCAGCGCGTGAGGGTGGCGGCGTCGCCGGGTTTGAAATCGGTGAGAGAGTAGGGGCCGCACCCCACCGGGTTTCTGACGTATTCGTCGTGCCCGACTTCCATCAGGTATTCGGGGGGGTGGAACCAGAACAGGTGGTAGTTTGCGCCGTGCAGTACCGACCATCCGGCGGGACTGGCGCTGTCGGTGCCGATGTACAGTTCCGTGTCGTTGACCACCTCGATGGCCTGGTCGTCAACCAGTCCGTCCAGAGTGTTGGCCAGGAAGCTGCCAGTGAATCCCTCGATGTTGCCCAGGAATGCCTGTAAATTCGTTGCCACTGCCGCGGCATTCAGGGCTTCCCCGTTCTCGCACGCCGCGTTGGGGTGGAGGGTCAGGCGGATCCCGTTCTCATCCTGCTCCCATGACGTTGCCAGGAGCGGCTGGACCATCATGTTCTCGTCCCGGGTCAGCAGCCGGGGCACGAAGTAGTCCCGGATGAAGCTGGGCTGGGTGTCCTCCCATGTGTTCACCAGGTCGCTGCCCCATCCGTCAGCGGCCACGGTCAGCTTGCCTACCGACTCGGAAGCGCCCGATGGGGCGGGAGGCGACGTTGGCTCCGCCTGGGCGGCAGGCGCCTCGGTTGGCGCGGCAGTAGGCGCAGCCGCGGGCGCCGATGTTGCAGTTGGCGCCTCGGTCGCTTCCTCCGCTCCTCCGCAGGCGACTATAACTCCCGTAAGCAGCAGGGCCAGCAGGAGGGGCAAATGGAACTTGTAGGCCAGCAATCGGTTCACGTTGTTACTCCTTTTGAGACTGGCGAATAATCAAAAGGCACGGACCGCTTGCTGCGGATTCGTACCTTTCCCAATTAGGATGTGTAAGGCTACAACGGCATAGAAAATGTGTCAACAGGATTTCGTAATCCGTAGCCTCACGGGAATCACTGGCGTGATTCAGTCGAAAATGCTACCCGCGAACGGTCAGTTTGCCCGCAGAGTATCCGCCGTCCACGTAAATCACCTGCCCGTTGACGTACTCTGCCGCCGGGGATGCCAGGAACAGCACGGCGTTGGCGATGTCCGACGGACGCCCTGACCGCCCCGCCGCCACCTGGCTGAGGAAGTTGCTGCGGTATTCGTCGGACGTTTCCACGGTCGCCGGGGTTTCGGTGAATCCCGGGCCCACCGCGTTCACAGTGATGCCGAACTCGCCCAGCTCCAGCGCCATGACCTTGGTGAGTTGCACCACACCGGCCTTGGCGGCGCAATAGGCTCCCCCGGCGTAGCGCGCGTTGTTCGCCGCTGTGGAGGCGATATTGACGATGCGCCCGCAGCTGCCCTGCCCGATCATCCGCCGCGCCGCCGCCTGGCTGCACAGGAATTGGCCCTTCAGGTTCACGTTGAGCACGAAATCCCAGTCGTCCTCGGCCATGTCCACAATGAGGGAGTTAAAGCCGAACCCGGCAACGTTCACGTGGATGTCCAGCGAGCCATGGGCGGAAACGGCGGCGTCCACCATCGCCCCAACCTGGGCACGGTCGGTGACATCCGCCTGCACCGCGACAGCGGTTCCCCCGGACTCCGCGATCTGCCGGGCAACGGACTGCGCCCCCTCCAGGTTGCGGTCGGCCACGGTGACCAGCGCCCCCTCCGCCGCCAGCGTCAGCGCTATCTCGCGGCCAATTCCGGAAGCGGAACCGGTGACAATGGCCGACTTGTTTTCCAGTTGCATCACAGTCTCCATTAGCTACAAGGCAAGCTACTTTGATTTCAGACAGCCCCGCGCATCGTCATTGCCCTCGTGTTTCAAGTCCGGCGCGGGAATCCAGGCTGCGTGGCCGAAATTTTAGCCGTGTGGGAGCGGGATCTATGGATTCCCGCGAAAGCGGGAATGACGGAAATGGGGCGTTTCAACACCAGGCAACTCGATTGGCGATACTCTCTAGAGCTGGGTGGTCGAAATCGTAGCATCGGTGGCAGGCACCCTTAC
The DNA here is from genome assembly GCA_963664375.1 of Dehalococcoidia bacterium. Lineage (GTDB taxonomy): Bacteria > Chloroflexota > Dehalococcoidia > Lucifugimonadales > UBA3495 > VXOI01. The sequence continues at coordinate 3,220,401 of OY761449.1, read as the reverse complement.
CGGAGCCTGCTTGTCGATGTTCTTGATCTGGTCAGGATAGAGATGGCATGACACCATGCGGCCATCGTCCGTGGGCAACAACGGCGGCGGTTCCTGGCTGCAAATTGGCATGGCGTAGGGACACCGCGGGTGGAAGGAGCAGCCGCTGGGCGTTTCCAGCGCGCTCGGCACCTCGCCCACGATGGGAATCGGCCAGCCGGGCGTCGTCCCGGGCGGAGTGGCCGCCGCCACCAGGGACGCGGTGTACGGATGCAGCGGCTCGGAGCAGGTGAGTTCCGCGTCTCCCATTTCCACCAGCTTGCCAAGGTACATCACGCCGATTACGTGGCTCATGTGTTCAACGGAAGCCAGGTCATGGGAAATCAGAATGTAGGAGATTCCCCGTTCGTCCTGGATATCTTTGAGCAGGTTGAGCACCTGGGAGCGTATGGACACGTCAAGCGATGACACCGGCTCGTCCAGGACGATCAGGTCGGGGTTCAGCGTCAGGGCCCGGGCCACGCCGATGCGCTGCCGCTGCCCGCCGCTGAACTCGTGGGGAAACTGCGACTGCACCGACTCGTGCAAGCCCACCGACTGGAGCGCCCCGGCCACCAGCTCCGCCCGCTCCGCCTTGCCGAAGCCATGCACCTCGAGGGGTTCGCCGATTATGTGCCCGATGCGCATGCGCGGATTCAGCGCCCCGTAGGGATCCTGGAGCACGGCCTGGACACGCCTGCGATAGTCCTTGACGTCCTGCGGCACCATGCCCTCCAGCGAGTTTCCCCGGAACAGGATATCCCCCGACGAGAGATCGAGGAGCTTGAGGATCAGGTTGGCCATGGTGGTCTTGCCGCAGCCCGATTCCCCGACAAGGGCGAAGGTCTGGTTTTCCAGAATGGAAAAAGACACGTCATCCACCGCCCGCACCGTCCCCACCGTCCTGTTGCTCAGCAAGCCGGTCTTGATGGGAAAGTGCTTGACGGCATTTCGCGCCTCGATGATTACGTCGCCGGCGGTACCTTGTTCTTGCATGCTAACTCCGAACTGACATGGCCGTGCCCAGACTATGCGGTGATCTCCATAGGGCGGGCGTGAACGAACCTGCGTAAGTGAATCAAACACGGTCGTCCGGCACCGGACGGGCTTGGGAGGCTAAAACTGTGGCGATGGCCGATGAGTTCCCATTCAGGGTTAAGAACTCTCCCCCGGATTCAAACACGGACGGCCTCGCCCCCCGGATGGATATGTATGATGACACCCACGTCGCCTGGCTTTAGCCCCTCGCCGTAGTCGCCGGTAATATCTGAGGTAAGCACAAATTGGTTACGTCCGTAGGGGCGTCCCTTGTGGGCGCCCGCCTTGCCTCCTGTATGACGTTGTAGGGGCGTCCCTTGTGGGCGCCCGCGCTGTAATCAACCGGGGGTAATCGGTTCCCGTCCCAATCTGCCAGACGGTCTTTATCCTAGGATTGCGCCCATCCGGTGTCTCGATAATACCATCTACCCGGTAACGCAGCCCGTATACGGTTTCATCTATCTTGACGACCTCGTGTTTCAAGAACGGGTTGTTTGCCCCTTGAACCCGCAGAGCATCGGCAAAGGTTTGCCAATTGTCTGGGCTGAAGCCAAACCTCAGAAAGAAATCCGGCTTACTTGGGTCTGGCGGGTAGGGGCGCACAGCTGTGCGCCCCTACGCAGGTACTCCGTAATCTTCCGCCGTTCAACCACTGCTTGGTGCGCATTGGGAAGCCTCATCCTGTATCCGCCCCAGCGTGAGCGCAATCAAACCTGGCCTCACTCCACCAGCCAGCAGCGCGTCCTCTGGCCGTTGCCCGTATTGAAAATGGCCGGAAACTCGCCCTCCTTGCACCGGTCCATCACCCTGGTTTCAATACGGTCGCAGCGGGGGTGGAACGGGCACCCCGGCGGCAGGTTCCCCGCGTAGGGCGGGTCTCCCTGGATCGTGCGCAGGCGCGGCCTTTTCTCGCCAAGCACGGGCAGCGCCTCCAGCAGCGCCTCCGTGTAGGGATGCGTCGGGTTGTTCAGCACCTCGTTCTTGGGCCCATACTCCACCACCAGCCCGCCGTAAAACACCGCCAGATTGTCGCACAGGTTCCCCACGATGCTGATGTCGTGCGTGATGAATATCAGCGCCATCCCCGTCTCCTGCTGCAACTCCTTTAGCAGCTCCAGGTACTGCCGCTGCGTCGTCACGTCCAGCGCCGTCGTCGGCTCGTCCGCTATCAGCAGGTCCGGATGCGGGCCGATGGACGCCGCGCTGGAGGCCCGCTGCCGCATCCCGCCGCTCATCTCGTGGGGATAGTTGCGCACCCGCAGGTGCGGCGCCGTAATCTTTACCATCCGCAGCAGGTCGATGCTGCGCTCCATCGCCGCCCTCCAGCTCAGCCCCGAATGCACCGCCAGCGGCTCCGCGATCTGCGTCCCGATGGAAAAGACCGGGTCCAGCGCCGCCATCGAGTTTTGCAGGATCATCCCCATCCGGATGCCCCGCAGCTTCTCCATCTCCTTTTCCGTCAGGTCCAGGGTGTTCTGGCCGTTGAACAGTATCCTGCCGCCCACGATTCTCGCGCCCCGCGGCAGCAGGCGCAGCAGGGAAAGGCAGGTGATGGTCTTGCCGGACCCGGATTCGCCCACCAGCCCCAGAGTCTCGCCGGGCATGACGTTGAAACTCACCCCGTTCACCGCCCGCACCACGCCCCGGCGGGTGAAGAAGTGGGTCTGCAAGTCCTGTACCTCCAGCAGGGGACGGTTCCCGCTAACGGCGGTTCCCAAGCTATGGTCAGTGGCAAGGGCTTGTTCGGTAGTCACGAACAGCCTCCTATGTCTGAACTGTGATTCTTGTGATTGGCTTGATGACCACCCCGATTGCATCGGGACGCTGTCTCTCTCAAATGACAATCAGGGTAATCCCCCAAATCGTAGGGGCGCACGGCTGTGCGCCCTTACACGAAAGGTAAGCCCGAACCGTATGGCTGTCAAGAATCACGGTAGGGGCGGCTTGGCGGTAGGGGCGGCTTTCAAACCCGCCCCTACACCCGGCAACCCGCCCACTGGACACCCCGCCGGATTTCAAGACAGGACGGGCGCCCCTACGAATCAGCGAAATCCAGGAATCAAATAAATTGTAGGGGCGCACAGCTGTGCGCCCCTACAGACAATGACGTTGGAAATGCCCTGCGCCCCAAGCGTAAGCTCAATCAAACCAGGTTCCGGCAGATACCGCCTTTCCGCCAAATCCCGTATAGTTATTGGTCAACGTAGGGGCAACCCTTGTGGTTGCCCTCAGCAACGACGGCAGGGAATAACTGCGGAGGCGAAATGAAATACGACACCATCGTCATCGGCGCCGGCTCGGGCGGCGGCGTTGTGGCCACCAGGCTGAGCGAAGACCCGAACCGCTCGGTGCTCCTGCTGGAGGCGGGGCCGGACTATCCCGACTTTGAGCATCTGCCCGAGGAAATCAAGTTCGGTTACGCCTCGGGCATTGATACCGTCACCACGCATCATAACTGGGAATTCTGGGCCCGCGGCACCGACACCACGCCCCCGCTGCAAATACCCCGGGGCAAGGTCACCGGCGGCTCCAGCGCCATCAACGGCCAGGTATTCCTGCGCGGCGTGCCCGAGGACTACGACTCCTGGGCAGCCGCTGGCAACGACCAGTGGAGCTACCAGAACCTGCTGCACTACCTGCGCAGGATGGAAACGGACACCGAGTTCGGCGGCGACGATTTCCACAACTCGGATGGGCCGATAGTCTGCCGCCGGTTCAGCCGCGAGGAATGGCGTCCCGACCAGGCGGCATTCCATGCGGCCTGCCGCAACGCGGGCATGGCCGACGTGGCGGACTTTAACCACCCGGACGCCAGCGGCGTGGGGCCGGTGCCGCTCAACAACCCCAACGGCATCCGCCTCAGCACGGCCCTGGCCTACCTCAACCTGGCGCGGCACCGCCTGAACCTGACCATACGCCCGAACTGCACCGTCCACCGTATCCTGTTCGACGGTGGTTCGACCGGCTCCCGTCTGCCGAATGGCACCCGGAAGGCCACCGGCGTGCAGGTGGAGTCCGGCGGCGAGACTTTCGTCGTCGAGGCCGATGAGATCGTCCTGAGCAGCGGGAGCATCGGCTCGCCCCACATCCTGATGCTGTCAGGGGTCGGGCCGGGGCAGCAGCTCGCCGACGCTGGCATTACGCAGGTTCACGAACTCCCCGGCGTCGGGCAGAGCCTGCGCGACCATCCCATCGTCTACATTCCATTCAGGACCAAGGTCGGGCATCAGCTCGACGCCCACGCCCCGCGTATGCAGGTGGTCGCGCGTTTCACGGCCACGGACTCGCCCCACCGGAACGACCTGCAAATCCTGATGAATTCGCTAATCAATCCCCGCTACTTGACCAATCCCGACGGCAGCCCGATTCAGGGGTTGGGAATGTACACCTTCATCAACCTTGAGGAAGGATCGGGGGAACTGAGAATCAAGTCACCCGACCCTAACACTGCGCCGGAAATTGATTTCAAGTTCTTTGAAAACGATTTCGACCTCCAGCGTTGCCGGGAGGTAGTGCGCCTTGTCGTTGACCTCGGTAAAGATCCGGCGTTCAGCGACATAATCGAGGAGCGCATTTACCCGTCCGACGAGGAGCTGGAATCGGAGGAGGGCCTGGACGCATTCATCCGTCGCACGGTCGTCAGCGGTCAGCACATCACCAGCAGTTGCCGGATGGGCCCGGCCTCGGACGGGATGGCGGTGGTCGACCAGTACGGCCGCGTTCACGGCCTCGAGGGCCTCCGCGTCGCCGACGCCTCCATCATGCCCAACTGTGTGCGCGCCAACACCAACTGCACTACAATGATGATTGGCGAACGCATCGCCGATTTCATCCTGCAAGGCAGATAACGGGCGACTGCATCAGGATTTGAGAGGACGACCAATGGGAATAGTGCGAGTTGACGGAGAGATCGGCCCGGACAGGGCGCGAACGACCACTGTCAGATTCATGGTGGACACCGGGTCGCTCTATACTTTTGTAACCCCTGAACTGGCCGCCGAGTTGGAATTGCAGTTGCCTGAATCAGCTACGGTCGTGATGGCCAACGGTACCCGGGTCAATGCCCCAATAGGATTCGCCTATTTGCGAATTGGAGATCGGGAGGGAGGAACCCTGGTTGCTGCTATGGACGTCTTTGAACCCTTGTTGGGAGCCATTTCCATGCAGGGCTTGGGGCTGAACGTCAACACGGTGGACGAGACCATCGAGTTCGACGGCCGCTATCCCCCGCCGGTCTGACGGTTAAGGGTCGCGCTCTTGGCCAGTTCTGCAAGGGATATATCGATCGATCTTTCCTAATGCACGGTAACGCAAAATATGATCAACAAATACATTAGCGGCAGATCAGACGGAATCCAGCGACTGGCCATATTCGGCGGGCGGGTTGCCTTGGGGCTGTGCATGGGCATCGTGCTTAGCATGGTCGGCCTGGCCATCGCCTGGGGACTGTTCGTTTTCTCCAGCTCCAGCGACAGGACCGCGTTTATGGTGATGAACATGGTTGGCGCGGGAATCGGCGCCTCCATCGGCGTCAACATCGCCTGGATCAGGCTGGACCGCCAGCAGCGGACTGCTTTTGTCCTCATGTTCCTCGTTTGCCTCGCCGGGGGCGTGATTGGCGCACTGCTGGGGTACCAGTACGGCGCCAACAGGGAAGTCGACTGCTGCGCCGAACCCCGGACGACGCCGTTCATCTACGCGGCATTCGGCGCAACCATCGGGGCCAACGCCGTCATCTACCTGGCGACGGCCGCCACATCCGCCATCCGCGCTATCCGCACCGGACGGCGCGCCGCGCCCGAACCGCCGTAGTTTGCCCCCCGCAGGTTACGGCAGGGAGACAGGAAAAGGGGCGGGTAGCGCCCGCCCCTGTCGTTTTCGGGCCGGAAATGGCCGTGGCTGATTACTCCAGTTTGACTACCGTGCCGTCGTCCTCGATCTTCAGGCCGACAATCGGCCCGACCTTGTTGTTGAACGTGTCGGCGATGATGGGGTGGCTGGTGTCGCCCACCCGGTTGACCCAGGCTGGCACCACGTGTTCCATTACGGCGGTGTTCAGGCTGCGGAAGGTCATTTCCTCAGAGAAGGGCACGAACTCCATCGCATCTATGCCAGCGCCGCGAGGATCATCGGAGGTGTTCTTGAGCAGGCCCATCTCGTTCTGGATGGAGGAGATGCGCAGGGCTTCCAGTTCCGACTTGGCGGCTTCCTCGAGAATGATCTGTTGCAAGTCTTCGGGTATCGACGCCCACTTTTCGGCGTTGATCACGTTGTTGTTGGAGGGGAAGCTGACCAGTGGCCCGATGATGTAGTCCGTAACCTCGTACCAGCGCTGGCCGAATCCGGCGTCGGCGCCGGTTACGCCGCAGTCCAGGATGCCGCGTTCGATGGCGGTGTAGACCTCGGCGAAGGCGAGGAATTGGGCCGAAGCGCCCATGCCGTTAATCCAGTCGGAAAGGGCGGCGCTGTGGCTGCGGGTCTTCTTGCCCTCGAAGTCGTCCAGAGTCTCAATCCTCTCCCGGCAGAAGAAGAACTGGTCGTTGCCAGCGTACCAGTTGTGATTCATTATCACGCCGCCGGTCTCAGCCAGCACCAGTTCCTCAATGTCCTTGATGACTGCCTGTGTGGCCTCGAACTCCTGCTCGCGGCTGTCGTAAATGCCCCAGAGATTCTGGATTTCGATGGGGGGCATTTCGCCGCCGACGTAGCCGCCGTAGATGGTTGCCGAATCCAGAGTGCCGTCGGTCACCAGGCTGAGCGTGTCGGGCCCGGCCAGCCCCAACTCCGGGAACGAACTGGTGATGAACTCCACCTTGCCGTTGGTGCGCTCCAGCAGGTTGGGAGCGAAGAAAGTTTCCAGCGCGACGCAGGGCAACAGGGCCCGGTTGATGCAGGCGTGCTGGATGGTGATTGTTTCGCCGTCGTAGGTCATTGGCGTCGGGTCGGTTAATTTCGCCTTTTCCAAAATTTCCTGGTAGAAGGAACTCTCGTAAATCCAGAGATGCCGCTCCAGCGACTCCAGGGTGACATTCCCGTCAAAGTCGCCCTGTTCAACCGACTTGGCAGGCCCGACAAGCTGGTTGATGTCGCCGACGTAAATCGCGCCTGGCTTGTTGGCGTATTCGTTGGCGTAGGCCAGCAGCGCCGGATCAACGTCAGAGGCCGCCGGGACCGGCGTGGCCTCCTCTTCCATCTCGGCCTCCGTTGGCTCCGGTGTATCCGTCGGCTGTGGCGCAGTTGTCGCCGTGGGCGCCTGCGTTGCCTCCGCCGCCTCCTCCGGCGTCGCCGCCTCTCCGCACGCCACAAACACTGCCAACATCAGAATCAACGCCAACCCAATGGTGAGCTTTGTCGAACCACGTAACCGTCTGCGCATGTCGGTCATCCTCCTCTTTCAATCAGTGGATAGTGGCCAGCGGATAGTTTTCCCCCGCCGCCAGCCAGTAAGCGCGCCCGCCCCCCGGGCAAGCCGAACGGCCCCAGCCGCCAACCGTTGCCTACCAGCCACTCTCCGGCGGTGGCTGAATATAGCATGGGAAATGCTTGCCTGTAAAATATTACGGCGCATAATGTCGAATTGATAACTGTATTATTACACTGAATCAAGTAATATGAATGCTAATACACAAAAGCCGTCAAGGATATGGTAGTGATTCGTCAATACGTTGCCAGAGAGACGCCTTGCGCTCCCCGAATTCCGTCACCCGGTAGCAAAGTACAGCAATTACGGTGGATAACCGTGGGGTGTCCCTTGCGGGCGCCCGTCGCCTCCCGAGCTCCTCCACTAACCACCAGCCTGGGGAATACAAGGGGGGCGGTATTCCCAACGTGTGTTGGAATTGGACGCGATTTGTCTGCTTGGCCCCTACATGGGAATACCAACACCCACTGAGAATACCAGGGGGGCGAGGGCGTACCCCGGCCGCACCGGATGCTGTAAAGTGGGAACTCCCAACACTCGGATACGCAGGAGATAAAGAAAGTGCAGTACCACATCAATCACGTTCACGTTCGCGCCCAGGACCCTCACGCATCGGCAGCCTGGTACGAGAAATACTTCAACGCCACAAAGCTGTGGGCACGCGAGATTATGCCGGGAACTGTCACCGTGAGCATGGAGGTGGGCGGCCCCGTGCGCCTCAACATCTCTTCCAAGCCCGCTGGCACGTCCGATGAGCGCAGCGTCGCCGAACTGAACCGCCTGGGGCTGGAGCATTTCGGATTTGACGTGGAAGACCTGGAGTCGGAACTGGCGCGGCTGGAGACCGACGGAATCCGCGTCGTGCTGCCGCTGACCGAGACGCCAACCGGCTCCCGCCTGGCCTACATCGAAGGCCCCGACGACGTGCTAATCGAGCTGGTGCAGCCCTTGAGGTAGGGGCGCACAACCGGATTTCAACCAGGACGGCGCCCATCCCGGCGTAAGGGCGGCCAGGCGTAAGCAAAATCAAACCCGGCAACCCGCCCCTACCAGACCCGGCACACGGAACACCCGGAGCGTAGGGGCGTTCCCCTTGTGGGCGCCGACGTTGGCGTAGGGGCGCACTGCTGTGCGCCCCTACAAGGGAATGCTGTCCATCGGGAACAGCCTCTGGCCCACTGGGTCAACAGCCAGGCGCAGCGTCCCAAGGGCCAGCCTGCCAATAACCGGCGGGGCGTAGTGACGCTCCTTGTGGGTGTCCTCATTGAACGCCACCAGTGTAATGACCTCGCGCCCGTTCAGTTTCAGCCAAACGTGCCCCACGTCCATGTCCCTCGTGGTACCATCGGCCATTCGCACGGTTTCCGTGAAACTCGGAATTACCTCCATGGATCGCAGCAGGGAACCCGGCAGCGAAAACAGAAAGGCGCCCGTATCGACCGTCGCCGACAGATCCACCCACTGCTCACGTTCCAAGATTGACTCGGCGGCGCCCGAACCTACTCCAGGAGGCGCCGCCTTTACCGAAACTTCCACAGTGAAAACGCCCATCTGCCCGCCCTCAAAAAACAAACATCAAAAGAGTGATTGCGCTTTCAGCAGCTTCTCCACACTACCTTTTCACCCCCACCCTAACCCCCCCTCAAGGGGGAGGGAACTTTCGGATGGCGTGGATGGCGTCCCCGCGTAAGCGCAATCAGACCCGTCACCGTTAGCTTTCCGCCACCCAGCTCGCTACCCGCTCGCCGATCATGATGGCCGTGGCGTTGGTGTTGGCGCGAGTGACCTGCGGCATGATCGACGAGTCGGCCACCCACAGTCCCTCGACGCCGCGCACCCGGCACTGCTGGTCCGTCACAGCCATCGCGTCCCCGTCCGGCCCGATGCGGCAGGTGCCGGAGACGTGCCGCGAGCTGCCCAGCGTCTGGCGTATCCAAGCATCCAGCTTGTCGTCGTTGCCGAGGGTCTCGTCGTCGGGGGCGGTTCGGCCCTCGGAAATGCCCCGGTAGGCGTCCGACTCCAGCAGGCTGCACGCCAGCTTTACCGCGTCGCGCATGCGGCGCATGTCGTTCTCATTGTGCAGGTAGCGATAGTTGATCGACGGCTGCACCGTGGGGTCTGAGGACTGGAGGCGCACCCATCCGGTTCCCTCCGGCAACTCCAGCGCGCAGGCGATTCGGGCCTGCCCGGACGGCACCATCTCGCCCGTCATCACGTTCCAGATGGCCAGCGTATGCAGCATCACGTCGTTGGGGTACGAGGGTTCCTCAGAGGTCACCCGCAAGCCGAACCGGAGCGCCTCGGCATTGGCGGTCAGCTTGACGTCGTCCCTGACCTGGAAAGTGACCGACCCCATGGGGTGATTGAACAGGTTCCCGCCCACGCCCGGCGATTCCACCAGCACCGGAATGCCGTGCTCCGCCAGTTGGTCGCCGGGGCCGACGCCCGACAGCATCAGGATGTGCGGCGACTTGAGCGCCCCCGCGCTCAGCACCACGCGGTCGCAGGCCACGGTAAATATCTCGCCGCCGCTCTCCGCCTCTACGCCAGTTACCTTACCACCCTCGATAATGACCCGGCGCACGAAAACGCCCCCTCGCACCGTCAGGTTAAGCCGGTGCCGCGCCGGTGTCAGGTGGGTTACGTTGCTGCTCATCCGCCAGGTGCTCATATTGTTCATCGGAATGGCGCCTATTCCGCTGGAGTTGGGGCCGTTCAGGTCGTGGTTGGGCGGATAGCCCCGCTCCATGCAGGCGTCGTAAAACGCCCTCTGCACCACTGGCCACTCCTCATTCTCGCGGCGCACCACCGGGATGGGGCCGTTGCTGCCGTGAAAGTCATCATGGATGTCCATATCCGTCTCGGCCATCCGGTAGTAGGGCAGCACCTTGAGATAGCCCCATTCCGGGTTGCCGTAGTGCGACTCCCACCGCTCGAAGTCCTCCGGCAGTCCGCGCAGGTACACCTGGCCGTTGATGGAGCCGGAGCCGCCGATCACCTTGCCCTGTGCGATGTTGATCTCCCCCTGCTGGTCGTTGATGACGCCGCGCAGGTTCCACGAGATGGGCGAGCCGATGGCCTCCCCCTCCGACGAATGGCCGTTCCGCACCGGCTCGGGCAACTGCTCCGGGTCGGGATAGTCCAGCCCCGCCTCCAGCAGCAGCACCGAGCGGCTCGCGTCCTCCGACAGCCGGCTGGCAACCACGGAACCGGCGGAACCGCCGCCGACAACAATAACGTCGTATTTCATAATTTAGCCCTCACGGAATCTGAAATATCGCGCCGATTCTACACCGTGCCATCGCCGGGGGCCAACCGCCCCGACCAACAGCCCCGTTGACGCTCACCCTTGTGCTGACTATCATTGCCCTCAATAGAACAGGGTGCAATTTGGGCAAGAAAGCGTGGCTGATGACAGAGGAAGAAGCTGTACGAATCTTAAGGGATATGTATCAGAACGCCCCAGCAGGCGAAAAAACGACTCTTATTCACCTATTTGGTATCAAGTATGCGGATGTGCTAAGAGGCGTGTCGATAAATTTCGTAGCAGAACAAGCTACCGGGAGTGATAAGTACGGCACGGAAATCCGCAAAGGAATCCGACTGGCGAAGTACGTTCAGCTACGAGACAACTTGACGTAACGGGGAATTGAAATGATCACAGACCTGCCTGTGTTGCTCCGCTACTTTGACCGCTTCCACCAGCGCACGGTGCGCGACATCGCCGCCCTGCCGCCCGCTGCGGAGTTCTGGCGTCCGCCGCGGGGCGAGGGCGAAAAGGCGTGGAGCATTGCGGAGATCGTGCATCACATCGCCGAGTCGCGCCTGTACTTCGCCAGCGCCTACTGCGGCCGGGGATGGCTGTACGACTGGCCCGTGCCCAGCACCGAGCGGCAGTCCGGCTGGATACCGGCCATCGAGGCCTCGTTCGAGGAGTTCCACCGACGGTTGGACGACAGCCCGCCGGAGTGGCTACAGCGCCGCATCAAGATGATCGACACCGACGGGATGCTCAGCGGGTGGCGGCTCATGATGATGCTGTTCGAGCACGAGGTGCATCACCGCAGCCAGATCGACACCTACGCCGGGCTGGAGGGCTGGGACGTGCCGCACATCTACGGCCGCTCAAGGGAGAGCATCGACGAGCTGCAAGAGGAACAGCGTCGGCTTGGGGGCGTGGAGACGTAGGAATAGCAGGGGATCAGAAGGGGATACACCTGCTGCGCCGCCCGTACCGACACCAGGAGTCGGCGCTTACAAAGGCATATCCGTAAGCGGGACAAGGCGGCCCTCTACGGGGTCAACGCCAAGCCACAATTCCTCAAGGGCCAGCGCGCCAAGCAAGGGGCTGCTGCCTTCCTCGTTGAATGCGACGTAAGTCATGATCTGGCGGCCGTTCAACCGTATCCATGTATATCCGATGTCAACGGTTTTCCTGCTACCGTCCGCCAACCGGACCGTATCCCGCATGGTTGGCGTGACTCCCAAGTAATCCAGGATCGAGGCCGGGACGGAGGACACAAAGGCCCCCGTGTCCACAGTGGCCGACAATTCCTGCCACTGCTCGCCCAAGCTGTCCCCAATCGATATTTCGACGCTGAATACACCCATCTCAGATCTCCGCTCCTCCTTACGACCGTCTACATCAGCAGACCATCTTCGGGAACTAGCCGTTCACCATGCGGGTCAACACCCAGGTGAGCGCTCTCCAGCGCCAACGCGCCCAGTAGAGGCATTGAATTCTCCTCATTGAAAATGAAATCCGTAATGAACTCCTCGCCTGCGTAAGCACAATTAGACCCGGTAAGCCTGATGTAGGTCTGGCCTACTCCCATAGCGCGAGTTTCACCTTGGCCGAACCGAAACCGCTTTCGCCGCGTTGGAGACACACCCAGTTCTCTCAATAGCGAGGATGGAACCGAGCATGTCGATGCGCCCGTGTCTACTAGGGCCTCAACACTTATCCAGCGTTGCCCCGCTTGATCGCCGATTTCCATTTCAACGAAAAAGGTTCCCATCAGGTTCAGGTTCCCCTTTTGAAATCAGAGTAGCACCGGGTAGATACGTTCAATTGTCGTGAACAATCTACCCGGTAAAATTCGCCCGATACCCCTACTCGTCTATGAACCCCGCGCTGATGGCCTCGCCGCGCAGGTCGCCCTGCTGCTCCAGGTGGCTGCGGATCTGGCCGATGGCCGACTGTAGCATTGCCGTATCCACCAGCTCTGCGGCCTCGGTGTATTCGGCCTCCGCCAGCAACTCCGCCGTTTGCTCACTGACTACCTGCAAAGACCAGTCCACCTGGTCGGCCACCGCCTCGATTCCCTTGGGGAAGTCACGGTGGGAATTCCCCGGCATACCGGACTTGTCGTAGCCGCCGCCGTGCCAGTGCCCGGGCTTGTCGTGGCAGTCGAAGCGGATGACCTCCTCGTTGCCCACGTCGATGCCGATGGTCGGGCCGCCGCACCACGAGCCCCGCACGTTGAGCGCCCTGACCGGCCAGACGTAGGCCATCACCTGGCCGTCCTGCGACAGTGGGATATGCAACTCGTTCCCCAGGTACTTCTCGCCATTCCTCTTGGTTGCCATCGAATGCTCTCCTCCGAAACTTGGTGTGAATCCCTTTTGAGGTGGATTTGAAACTAACACACAGGCAGAGCGAATACAAATGTTGGCTCTAGTCTAGGCAAATACCAGCCACACATAACTGTGAAGAGGTGGACAGCAAGGGTAACCACAAGGGTTGCCCCTACTGCCGAGGGTTATTGTGTAGGGGCGCCCCTTGTGGGCGCCCATCCTGCTATAATGGAGATCGTAAACCTACGGATTGATGACGCTTGGCCGGTTCTCCACGATGAACGTCTCCCGGCGTTCCACAAAGTCCAGCACGACGTTCGTCAAGGCGTCGGGCCGGTCAACCGCGATGGCGTGCCCGGCATCATAAACGTAGGACAAGCTACAGTTAGGCGCCTCTGCCTTCCAGATTCCCCCGGCCTCCCGCGACACCAGCCGGTCCTCCTGGCCGAACACAACCAGCGTGGCACAGGCCAGCTCCGGCAACTGCTGGGACACGTCAACCTCAGTGGCCCGCCACCGCTCGGCCAACGACGATAGCAACGCGGTACGTTCCGGGCTTGGCCGTGGCGATTCGGCACCTGAATAAGCAAGATTAAACCCGTGAGGATGGGCCAGCATGGCGTTCGCGGCCAGTTCCGGGGTATGCCACGGCCCTGCTGCCGATGGCGCCACGCAGGTGGGAGATACCAGCACCAGCGTCGATACGGATTGGGGCCGCAGCAGGGCCAGACGGAGGGCGGCATCCGCTCCCAGCGACACGCCAACCAAGGCGTAGGGGCGGCCTGGCGTAAGCGAAATCAAACCAGGCAACCCGCCCGCCTCGGCAACGCGGGCGACAGCTGCCGCTACGTCGTCCGGCCCGGGGTAAGCCCAATTCAACCCGGATTCCGTCCCACTCATGGTGAGCTTGTCGAACCACGGCGGATCAATGCTGACGACGTGGTAGCTGGTGGCCAGGGAATCGGCCAGAACCCGCGATTCCCACGGCGTCCAGTCCAGCAGGACGACAGCGTCGCCGTCACCTGACTCGGTGTACTGAAGGCTCATATTATCGGCTGCCATCGCCTAGAACTCTTCGATCTGAGGCAGGACTTCCCGCCCGAACAGTTCGATTTCATTCATGATGTCGCCATGGATCAGGCTGGGCTGCTGGAAAAACAGGTCTATCACCCCGACGCCGCAACGGTCGTGGTAGGCCCTGATTTGCTCAGTGACCTGGTCCGGCCCACCCACGAAGGTCAGGCCAGGCGCTCCGCCAACGATGTCACCTGACGCGCTGCCAGCGAATACGTGGCCGTAGTCGATGTCCTGCCCGGTTCGCTGCGCCTGGATCACCTGCGCCACTGACGAGCGCATGGCCATCCCCCTGGCCCGCCCCTGGTCTTCCTGCCGGTGGAACCATTCCCAGGCCTTTTCGTCGGTCTCGGCCAGGTAGACGCTGCCCCGGAACACCACCTCGTCGGGCTCCGGCGTCCAGCCGGCCTCCTCGCACCACTTGAAATACTTGCCAGTGATGGCGGCCACGTCCTCCACTGGCAGGAACGAGACGCCCAGCCCCAGCCGGTGCGTCGCGGCGAAGTGCACCGCGTCGTCGCTGCGGGTGGCGACGATGGCGGGCGGCATCGGCTGCTGCACCGGCCGCGGCCACACCGACACCGTGCGGTACTGGTAGTAGCGGCCCTCCCACGCGAAGGGCTGCGGCTCGGTCAATGCCCGCAGGATCAGGTCCATGCTCTCCAGCATGCGGCCCCGGCCCTCGGCGGGGTTGACGTTGTAGACCTGGTCCTCGTTGGGCGTGCCGCGCAGGAACCCCATCACCAGTCGGCCGTTGGTCAGGTTGTCCAGCAGCGCCAGTTCCTCGGCGATGCGCACCGGGTTGTTCAGTGGCAGCAGGTGCCCCAGCATGGCCATGCGCGCTTTCTTGCAGCGCTCGGCCACCGCCGCGGCTATCACCGACGGCGTGCCGGTGGCGATTCGACCGGAATAGTGGTGCTCCGAGAAGCTGATCCACTCGAAGCCCATCTCCTCCGCGAACTCGCACTCCTCGATGCCGTCCTGGTAGCTCTGCACCGACAGTTCCGGGTCGTTGCAGGCTGGCGGCGTCGGCCAGGTGGGAGGAAAGTCCCGCCGCAGCGCATACCCCATGGCCCCCAGATACGATGCCTTCATGCTCGCTCCCTCTGGTCTTGATTCCATCTCCCTTGGGGGGGTGGGCTTTGCGTAAGTGAAATTAAACACGGATGTCCCCTCTCCCCATTCACCTTTCCCCACCTCTGGGGGGGAATACAAGGGGGGCAGGGTGGGGGTGAACTCGTATCTATCAACAATCGCGGTCTGCCCGGAACTCTGTCACACGGCTACAGCTCAACCAGGTCGTAAGACAGAGTGTTGAAATTCTCGTGCCCGTTCTCGGTTATCAGGATCATATCCTCGATCTGGTAGGAGCCGGTGCTGGCCGAGTAGTACGGCGCTTCCAGGCACAGCAGCATTCCCGGTTGCAGCTCGCTGTGCTCGTTGGCGCTGATGAAAGGCGGCTCCTCGACGAAGGTGTCCAGGCCGATGGAGTGGCCGTAGTGACCCCGGCTATACCCCGGGAAACCGTGGGCCAGCATCACGTCGTCAGCAGCCCGGTAGACGGCTGAGATGGGCGTCCCCGGCCGCATCACCTCGCGGGCCGCGGCGTGAGCCTCGGCCAGCGCGTCGTGAATGCGTCGCTGGTCTGCCGTTGCTTTGCCGAAGGCGAAGGTGCGCCCGCAGTCGCTGTAGAAACCGCCGACAGCCACCCCGCAGTCGAACTTGATGAGGTCGCCCGAATGCAGGCCCGACCGGTCGCCGAAACTGCTGCCGGTTCCGGCGCTGATGAACCCGTAGGCCGACTGGAACTCGCCGAGCGACGGATCGGCCATAGCCGCCTCCAGCGCTCCGGCCTGGTAGTTGTACTTGATGGCCTGGGCGCTTTGGCCCTCGCGGGCGTCGGTGATAGCGCGGTTCAGACCGGCCTCGAACAGCCGGGCCGCGCTCCGGTGCAGCGCGATTTCCTGCGGATACTTGATGGCCCGCAGCCCGTATAGCATCCCCGTCACATCGACGAACTGGCACTCCGGGTTGTTCTGTTGCAGCCGGAACAGGGTGTCGGCGTAAACGTAGCGCAGGTCGATGCCGATGGTGGCCGCCGACAGACCCCGCTCCTCCAGCATCGAGGTCAGCGTTTCGTCGATCTCGTCCGGGTTCCACTGCGGCGGACGCGAAATCTTGGCGTCGCCTCCGGCAGGCCCCGCGATCACGTCCAGATCGCGGTTCTCGACCCACATGCGGTAGGTATGGATGTCTACGCCTGCGTCGCCCCCGCCTTTCAACCCGGAAGTCCCAGGAGGCGGCGCTTTTCCGGAAGTGGCGGCCCGTGCCGCTGGCGCCGCAAAGTCGCTGGTCATCAGCGCCGCTGGCTGGGCCGGGTCGGCGGGTATCAGCGCCGCGTCCGTTCCCATGAGGCGAAAGGACAGGTTGACCACCGGACTGTAAAACCCGGTGGTGTAGAAAATGTTGCCGGGCGTGGTTACGAGGCAGGCGTCAATGTCCAGGCGCTGCAACTCTGCCCTCACGCGGGCACGGACCTCGTCGAACATCCGGATTTCCTCCACTTACTATGGAAGGGATTCTACACTTCCCCACGCCTCGGCGCATCGGAACATAGGATGGGAAGAGACAATGGCATTTGAATTCATCAGCTTTCGCAGGAATGACGTTCATTAAGGCGCTTACGTGCAATAGCCCCGCGCCCCCTCTCATGGACAAAGCCCCAACACGGCATTAGTATGCGCGTATTCCGCACAGGCGTAGGGGCGCACAGCCGTGCGCCCCTACAGCCCGGTTCCGGCGTGGCGGGAGACGGTTATGAGGCTACGGGGCGATGCCATCTTCTACGGCTGGTGGGTGACCATCGGCTGCTCGCTGGTCGTGTTCGGCGTGGCTGGCGGGCAGTTCTCCTTTGGCGTATTCCTGAAGCCCATGACCGAGGAATTCGAGTGGAGCCGCGGCACCCTGTCGGCGGCATTCGGCGTCACCTACGTGATTTCGGGGCTGATGCGCCCTCTGGCTGGCTATCTGGCCGACCGCTACAGCCCCAAGTGGGTGGCTCTTGCTGGCGTCCTGGTCATGGGCTGGATGCTTGCCCTGATCTCCGCTGTGCAAGAACTGTGGCAACTGTATGTGCTGTTCGCCTTTATGAGCTTTGGCGTCACCCTGGGAACCGGCCCCATCCTGACCAAGATAGTGAGCCAGTGGTTCCTGACCCGGCGCGGTCTCACGCTGGGGCTGGTAAGCGGGGCAGGCTCCTTTGGCGCGATGATCCTGGTGCCAGCCACCTCCGCCTTCCTGGTGCTGTTGTCTTGGCGGGAGGCATACCTGTTCCTCGCGGTTCTGCTCCTGCTGATTATTCTGCCCATCGGGATTCTGCTCATTCGAGACCGGCCCGAGGACAAGGGACTCGAGCCCTACGACGAGGGCAATGCTGCCGCGGGCGCAGGGAGGCGACGCGGCGGCGACGTGAACGCCTCTTTCATGGAGGCGATCCGCACCTCCATGTTCCAGAAGCTGACGTTCGGGTACTTCGTTTGAGGGTACTCGATGAGCTTCGTGAATGCTCACTTCGTCACCTACGCCCAGGACCTCGGCTATTCCCCGCTGACCGCCGCGTTCATGTTCAGTATCATCGGCGCCACCTCCATAATCGGCGCACTGTGGCTGGGGCATTTTTCCGACAAGTACGGCCGCCGGGTCTGGCTGGCCATCTCCTACCAGCTCAGGGCCCTTGGATTCGTCGTAGTGCTCCTGTCCATGGGTATCTCCTTCCTTGGAGTGCCGTCAATGGGCGTGGTGGCCCTGGTGGCGGGAGTCCTGCTGGTGGGCCTTTCGTGGAACGCCGTGGTCGGAATCACTGCCGCTTACACTGCCGACGGGTTCGGCACCCGGCACATGGGGAAGATATACGGCACCATGTTCGCCGTCATGCCCATTGGGTCGGGCGTGGGTTCCACCCTCGGCGGCACACTGTTCGACATCCGCGGCACATACGACTGGGCCATCTGGTCCAACATCGCCCTGCTGATCGCCTCGGCGCTGCTGGTGCTGTCCATAGGCGGCAAGCGCCCCCAGCCCCTTGGCGGCCCGGCCCCGGCCGCTGGCGGCAACGATTAGACTGGCATCATCCGGCATTTACTTCGGGTGTGTGACGTATTCCCTCTCCCGGAGGGAGAGGGAACTTTGGAAACACCCTCTAAAGGGACGCCGTCACCCTGTAGGGGCGCACAGCTGTGCGCCCCTACGGAGGGAGAGGGGATGATCACAAATCCCGCATCCGGCTCTTCCTCTCCAGACAGGAAAAGCCCCGGCAGGATTACCTGCCGGGGCTTTTTTGTGGGCGGGAGATTGGCTACTGGGTTATCTCAACCCGCTCGGTGGAGCCGTCGGGCAGCACCTTGAGGCCCACGATGGGAGCGATCTTTTCGTTGAACAGCGCGATGATGTCATCCCTGCTTTCCTCGTCCTGGCGGGCGATGAATCCGGGCACCACGTGTTCGGTGGCCACCACGTTGCGCATGTGGTCCATCAGCGCGGGCGAGAATTCCTGGTATTCCAGGCCAGCGTCGATGTTCCGCTGTATCCATACCTCGTTCCACGCCGGGGTGACGCGGATGGATTCCAGCTCGTGGCGGGCGCCTTCCTCGATAACGATCTGCTGGATGTCGGCAGGCAAGCCATCCCATACGTCCCGGTTGACAATCACGGTGTTCAGCAACTGGCTGGAGAGCGGGCCGACCATGTAGTCGGTTACCTCGTACCAGCGCTGGGCGTGAGCGGCGAAGGCCACGGTTACGCCGCAGTCCAGAATGCCGCGCTCCAGGGCGGTGTATACCTCGGCGAAGGCCACGAACTGGGCGTTGGCGCCGAAGCCCTCAATCCAGTCGGACAGGGCCGAGCCGTGGCTGCGCACCTTGCGCCCCTCGAAGTCCGCCAGCTCGGCGATGCCCTCCTTGCAAAAGAAGAACTGGTCGCCGCCGGAGACCCACATGTGGGAGATGACCTTGCCGCCGTCGGTATTCTCCTCGAACAGCGCGTCCAGCGTCGGGCCGATGGCCTGGGTCACCTTGAACTCGACCTCGTGGTCGGGGTACACGCCGTACATGATGGCCAGCTCGGCCTCGGGCATGTGGCCGGAAACGTAGCCGCTGGTAATCTCGGCCCAGGACAGCGTGCCGTTGGTGACCTGCTCCAGCGAGTCGGGCCCGGCTATGCCCAGCTCCGGGAACGACGTTATGGGCACCAGCACCTTGCCGTTGGTGCGCGCCTCGATCTGGGGCTTGAAGAAGTTGGCCCACAGTTCGCAGGGCGCGACGGTCCGGTTGATGCAGGCGAACTGAATCTCGATGGGGTCGCCGGTGTAGGTCATCTCCGTGGGGTTGGTGAAGTTGGCGGCCTCCACCAGATCCTTGTAGTACTGGGAGTCGAAAAGGTAGCTCTCCCTCTCCAGTCCGGCAAGGTTGACCATATCATCGGCATCGCCCAGGCCCTCGGCGGGAGCGGGCCCGACCAGAGGACTGAAATTGCCGTCGCCCAGGTAGAAGGCCCCGGGGCCGCCACTGCGCGCCTCTGCGGCCGCCATCAGGGCCGGGTCAACGTCAGACGCGGCCGTGTCCTCTTCCGGCTCCTCCGCGGCTGCCGCCGCCGTGGGCGCGGGCGCTTCCGTCGCAGCCTCAGTCGGCGGAACGGCCGTCGGCGCGGCGGTTGGCGCAGACGTTGCCGTGGGTTCATCGGCGCTGCCGCACGCGACTACAAACGCCATCACCAGAATCAATGCCAGGCCCATTAGTAAAGGTTTGACCATTAACGCACTCTCCTGATAGTTTCGCTTCCTTGCGTCGATTCCGGCGCCGGGAAATTCCCGTACTCCGATTTCAAGTCCCTCTGTCGAAATCCCCGCATGGTTCGGCGGAATATAGCAAAATGAATCGACTCGCGCAATACAAGGAAACTTGCCGCCGTGTCGAATGTCGAAACAAATTATACGAAACACGATTATGTTGAAAGCAGACTTGTTGCCGAACAAGCTACAGCGCTTGTCCGTCCCGCCGCCCATGAGCAAGGCCCCGGCACATCAGCGCCGGGGCCCAGCTATTGCCCGTGCAATTCCTCGCCGCCATGGGCGACCGGATGGCGGATTATCGGGTTAGTTGATTCGCTCTCCGGTGCCGTCGGGCCGAATCTTCAAGCCCACAATCGGAGCGATCTTCTCGTTGAACAGATCGATCATGGCTGGCCTGTTGGCCTCGTCCTGGCGCCTGACAAAGCCGGGTATGACGAAGTCCGGGGCCACCACGCTGGCCTGGTGCTCCAGCAGTTCGGGCGTGAACTCCTGGAATGTCATGCCAGCCTCAACGTTCCGGGGGATCCACACCTCGTTCCAGGCCGGGGTTACGCGCAGACCCTCAAGCTCATGCCGCGCGCCCTCCTCGACCAGTATCTGCTGGATGTCGGACGGCAGCTCGTTCCAGACGTGCGGGCTCATTATGATGGTGTTCACGGCCTGGGTGGCCAGCGGGCCGACCATATAGGTGGTCACCTCGTACCACCTCTGGGCCACCGACGCGAAGGCCACGGTCACGCCGCAGTCCAGCACGCCGCGCTCCAGGGCCGTGTAGACCTCGGCGAAGGCCACGAACTGGGCGGCTGCGCCGAATCCCTCGATCCAGTCGGACAGCGCCGAACCGTGGCTGCGCACCTTGCGGCCTTCAAAGTCCGCCAGCGTCTCAATGGGCTCCTTGCAGAAGAAGAACTGGTCGGCGCCGGAAATCCACATGTGGGAGATTACCTTCCCGCCGTCGCTGTTCTCCTCGAACAATTCGTCAACCAGCGGCCCGATAGCTTGCTGTACCCCCATGTAGTGCTCGTGGGTTTCGTATACGCCGAACAGGATTTGCAGCTCCGCCTCAGGCATTGCCCCGGACACGTAGCTGCTGGAAATCTCGGCGAAGGACAGGCTGCCGTTGGTTATCAGGGACAGCGAGTCCGGCCCGGCAATGCCAAGCTCGGGGAACGAGGTGATTTCAATCAGCACCTTGCCGTTGGTGCGTTCCTCAACCTCTTTCCGGAAAAAGTGGTCAAACAGCTCGCACGGCGCCACGGTGCGGTTGATGCAGGCGAACTGTATCTCTATGGGTTCGCCGTCGTAGGTCATTTCCGTTGGGTCGGTGAAATTGGCCTTTTCCACCAAGTCCGCGTAGTACTGGAGCTCGAAGATGTACTTCTCGCGTTCCAGCCCCGCCAGGTTCACCATGTCGTCGGCGTCGCCCAGGCCTTCGCCGGGCGCCGGGCCCACGAGCTGGTTCAGGTCGCCGATGTAGAACGCCCCGGGCCCGCCAGCCCGCTCGGCTGCCGCGGCCGCCAGGGCCGGGTCGACATCCGACGTCGCTGCCGTGGCTGGCGTTTCCGTTTCTTGTTCCATCGCGGCCTCGGGGGTATCAGTTGGCTCAGGAGCGGGCGTACTGGTTGGCGCTTCCGTTGGCGCCGCAGCTGGCGGTTCCGTTGCCTCCGGCTCCTCCGCGCCGCCGCACGCCGCCACAAATGCCAGAAGCAGGATCAACATCAGGCCCGATAGAAATGCTCTACCTGCGTAAGCTAAATTAAACACGGTTGGCTCACACTCCTGAGAAAATTTTCCATGCCCCGTCGGCGGTTGGCGATTCAGAGAAAACGTTCCGGGGAACCTCCACCGCGCAGACGGTTCGGCAGAATATAGCAGATGAATCATGTTCAATCAATATATGCTCACTTTGATGCTACAAATCGTTGATACTTGTCTAGGTATTACGAATAGAGTAATACATATTGCGTCTGGCGAACATAATGCAATAGGCCACGTATGGTCTCCGTAATCCGTGCATGCGGTTCGCGGCCAACTGAAGAGGCCCCGGCGCTTTATGCCGGGGCCTCTGTGGGAGATGGCCGCATGGCGGCCGCTTCGGTTCCCGAGCTATTCCAGGATGGTTATCGACCCGTCGGACTCGATTTCCACGTTGGCCCATGGCTTGACGTGTTCGTTCCAGAGGGCGATTTCGTCCGGGCCGACTCGCACTATCCAGTTGGGGAGCACCCGTCCGAGGGCTACTTCCTCGTAGACGAACTGCTTCATCTCGTCGGACCAGGGCATGAAGGTCATCCCCTTGTCGACGTTGACTTGCACGCCGGTCTCGTTCCAGACGGCGGCGAGACGGAGGTTCTCCAGCTCCATCTTGGCGCCTTCCTCGATGATGATGGCCTGCAAGTCTGCCGGGATACGTTCCCAGGTCTCTTGGTTCATCGTCTCGAACCCCATCGGCATGGAGATGAAGGGGCCGATGAGGTTGTCGGTGACCTCGTACCAGCGCTGACCGTGGCCGGCGTGGGCGCCGGTAACTCCGGCGTCGAGAATGCCGCGCTCCAGGGCCGTGTACACCTCGGCGAAGGCCATGAACTGCCCCTCGCCGCCGAGGCCGTTGATGGCGTCGGTCATGGTGGTGCCATGGCTCCTGGTTTTAAGGCCCTCGAAGTCCTCGGCCTCCGCCCCGCGCTTGGAGAAGAAGTACTGGTCGTTGCCGCCGTACCAGATGTGATAAATCAGCTTCCCGCCCTGGGTCTCCTCCTGAATTCCGGCATCCAGTGCGGGCAGCAGAGCGGTGTTGGCCTCGTGTTCCGACTTGAAGTCCTTCCACAGGCCCCAGACGTAGATGATGTCGATCAGGGGCCAGGTGCCGCCGACGTAGGCCGGCTGAATCTGGGCGAACTCAATGGTTCCCTGCTGTACCAGTTCGATCATGTCGGAACCGGCCAGACCCAGCTCCGGGTAGCTGGATACCTCGAAGTCAACCTGGCCGTTGGTCCGATCCTTGACGTTCTCGGCGAAGTAGACCGTTTGCAGAACGCAGGGCAGCAGGGCACGGTTGATGCATGCGTACTGAATATTGAACTCCTCGCCGCTGGAGGTCAGAGGCGTCGGGTCAGTCAGCTTGGCCTTTTCAATCAGGGAAGCGTAGTAATCGGTCTCAAAGATGTGGCGGTTCTTTTCCACGTAGTTCAGCGGAACCATGCCCTCGCCGTCGCCCAGGGGGTCGTCGAGTACCATCTCCCCTTCGCTGTTCTCTTTTTCACTCACGCCCGGGGCGGGGCCAACGAGGCGGCTGAAATCGCCATCGCCGATGTAGATGGAACCGGGCCCACCGGCCAGCTCATCGGCCACTGCCACCAGAGCCGGGTCGATGTCCCCGGTCATCGACGTGTCCTCTTGGTCTTCCTCCATTGCCTCGGTAGGAGCCGGGGCCTCAGTGGGGGCCGCCGCCGGGGGAGCCGTGGTCGCCGTCGGGGGAGCTGGCGCCTGCGTGGCCGTGGGTTCCTCAGCGCTGCCGCAGGCCACTACGAAAGCCAACATCAGTATCAGTGCCAGGCCAATCAGAAATGGTTTTGTCATAGAATCACTCTCCAGAACAATTTGCCGTCCCGAACGAGCCGGAGCGCCCTGCGTTGCTAAAACGGCGAGGCGTGTCCCGATACTTGCCCGGCGCGATGGTTCGGCGGAATATACCAAATCGAACTACCCCATGCAAGATATTCTTCGAAAATCAATTCTTAGTTTACATATTCAGATAATGTTGTTTCGATTTACGAAAAGAATCGGACGAATTACATAGTGATTTTTCAAAAACGTGTTGCCGAAATCCGCAACAAGGCTTGCGGACTGACCGGCAAAAATTCAGGCCCCGGGGCGTTCCCGGGGCCTGAAGAACGGATGACGCCTGTCGGTCTCTTTATTCGATGAGCGAGGCGCTTCCGTCCGGGTTGATCAGAATTCCCGCGACTGGTCCAACGGTCTTGTTGAACAGCTTCACCGCGTCCGTGTCCGGTCCGCCCACGCGATTCACCCACTGGGGAACTACCCGCTTGAGAGCAACTTCCTCGAACAGGAAAGTGCGTATCTCGTCGCTGAATGGCGTGTAGATCATTCCCTCATCCAGCAGCTTGGGAATGCCCAGGGCCGACAGGATGGGGGTAATCCGGAAGAATTCAAGCTCGTATTTTGCTCCCTCCTCCATCAGGACCGCCTGGAAGTCGTCGGGCAGGCTGTTCCAGACATCGGGATTGAAGGTAGCGTTTTCTACCGTGAACAGGGGAAGCGGCCCCGCCATGTAGTCGGCAACCTCATACCATCGCTGGCCGTACGCCGCGTTGGCGCCGGTCACACCGCCGTCAAGGATGCCTCGTTCCAGGGCCGTATACACCTCAGCGAACGCCACCCACTGCGCCTCCGACCCCATTCCGTCGATCATGTCGGAGAGAGCTCCCCCGAAGCTCCTGACCTTCAGTCCATGGAAGTCCTCGAGATCAACAATCGGTTCCTTGGAGAAGAAGAATATCTCGTTCTCCGGCACCCGCCACATCTGGAATACCGTGACGCCTCCGCCTGTCCGCTCCTCGATCAGCTTGTCCAGGTCGGGAATCGCGGCGGCCGTGGCCTCGTAGAAGGTCTGGTTGTCCTTGTAGATGCCCCACAGGTACTTCATGTCCATTGCGGGCAAATCGCCGGCGGTGTACGCGGAAGGCAGCTCGGCAAATGACAGCGTGCCGTTCTCGGTAAGCTCCAGCACATCCTCGCCCGAAATGCCCAGTTCAGGATAGCCCACAACCTCGATCTTCAATTGCTGGTTGGTGCGCTCGTACACTACGTCGGACCACCACTCGGCGAGCTTGCAGTGAGTGAGGGCCCTGTTGATGCATGCCAGTTGAAACTCAAAGCTCTCTCCCGTGGTGGTGACCTGCGTTGGGTTGGTGTAGTTGGCGCGCTCCACCAGTGTCCGGTAGTAGTCGGAGTCAAAGACGTACAGGTAGTCCTCCAGCCCCTCGTAGGGAACTCCGTCGTTGTCTCCAATGTCGTCCTCTATGTAAGATGGAACCGGCCCCACCAGATGGTTCAGATCGCCTACGAAGAACGCACCGGGTCCGCCTGCCAGCGCGGCCGCGGCAGCCTGCAAATCCGAGTCCCCCTCCTCCATCGCAGCCTCGGTGGGTTCTTCCTCCATCGCGGCCTCCGTGGGCGCCTCGGTTGGGGCCGCGGTGGGGGCGGCGGTGGTTGCAGTCGGCGGCGGTGGTTCGGTCGCCTCGGCAGCCTCCGGTTCCTCTGCGCCTCCGCACGCTACCAGCACAACCACGAACAGCGCCAGGATTCCTCCCATCAACAGGTATCGCGCCAATGCCAGATTTCTCATTGGTAACACACCTCAACAACTGGATTCCCAACCGGCTCGCCCTCGCCTGAGAGCTGCGTCAGCGTCGCCTCTGCCGCCGATTGGCGGGGAATATAGCAGAGGGGTTTTTCACTATGCAACCCTGATTACTGAAAGAATAACTGTAGAAGAACGAAATAGGGACAAATGCCGTCAAAAATTTTACGATTATAGTAAAAGCCGTTGGTGGATTCTGACCGTACTATTTGCGATAGTTCAACACGAAAAAGCCCTGCCCGCATCGAGGGGCAGGCGGGCACTTTGGGGGGAAGGCCATAGTCCGGGCGTCCGTCGGCTTTTCTATGGGAGCGCGCTGGCCCGGCTGCGAAAATAATATGTGACGTTCACCGGTTTCTATCCGAAAGCCTGAAGTGGTAGGATATGGGCATGTCGCAACAAGCCGGAAAACCGCTTTACTGGGATAACCACGAAGCCTTTCGCCGCCTGCTCATCATGGGAGGCGCATCGCTGGTGATCGGGGTATTTTACGGGGAACAGGCGTCAGGAGGGTTCCTGGTTTCCTGGATGGGAAGCTGGCTGCCCATAGTGATGTGGGCCTCGGGCCTGGTGATTCTGGCCATGTGCTTCCTGCTCCACCCCAAGCAATACTCCATTTACCAGGACAGATATGTGGTGGAGTGGTGGCACCTGCGGCGCAAGGTCATTCCCTTCGACGAAATAACCGAGCTGAAAATCTGGTCCAATATGGGCAAGAAACAGCTCACCATAATCAGCAGAGGGCCGAACTACGATTTCGGATGGGAGTGCATCTCGCCCCGCAAAACCGTGCCCTTTGCGGAAAGGCTGGAGGAGGCCCTGAACCGCCACCGATTTCTGGCAGGCCGCGAACCCATCACCCTTCAGAGAGAAGATATCAAGGAAAAAAAGAAGAAGGACTGAGGGCGAAAAGGTCTGCCTTGAGCTAGCCGAAAGGTCAGCGCGTGGCCAGAGGCGGCGGCCCCGACAGTCCGCCCTCCCGTGCGGCCCGGTGCAGCGCCACTACCGAGCGCGCCAGCGTTTGCAGGTCGGCGATGGCCTGTGCATCCGCCAGTTGGCCGTCCTGGAAGTGCCGGGATTGCAGGTACACCATCCCCGGTACCACGTGCGCCCCGAACCAGGCCAGCACCGGGCGCAGTTGCGCGTCGATAGATAGGTAGTGGTGGTCGGTGGCTCCCATGCCGATGAGGCCGCAGGCCTTGCCATGCAGCCCTTCCACTGGCACGTGGTCCAGCAGGTTCTTCAGCGCCCCGGTGAACGACGCGCGGAATACCGGCGTGGCAATCAGGCACATATCGGCCGCCACCACACGCTCCACCACCGCCTGCGTGTCGTCGCCGTAATCGGAGAGCGGGCGCCCGTCGGCGAAAGAAATGCGGTAATCGCCCAGGTGCAGTGTCTCCGCCATTATTCCTTCTCCCTCTGGGAGAGGGTTAGGGTGAGGGCCTCCATCCAGCCCGGACAGCGCGGCCTGGATTGCCTGGTAAAGCCGACCGGGCCGGGTTACGGTGCCATGGATGGCCAGCAGTGTTTCGGGCATGGCACCTCTCACGGAAACTATTTCAGAACTGGCGTTGGTTGTGCCGGGGATTTCTCAGCACTGCCTTTTCACCCCCACCCTAACCCTCCCCCATCAAGGGGGAGGGAACTCTTGAGATTCGTCCTCACCCTGACCATCCCCGGAGAGAGTGGGATTTAGCGGGGCGCGGCAGACTTGCGGGCGGCGGTGTAGCGGTTCTCGGGCTTGGGCAGGCCCAGGTTGCCGCGCAGGGTGTCCGCCTCGTACTCGGTGCGGAACAGGCCCCGCTCTTTAAGGAGAGGAAGCACCTGATCCACGAAGTCGTTGAACCCTTGGGGCAGCACGGCGCCGCTGAGCATGAACCCGTCGCACGCCCCGGACTCGAACCAGTCCTGCATGGTGTCGGCCACGTGTTCCGGCGTCCCAATGAAAGCATGGCGGCCCGTGGTCACTTGGAGCGCCATTTCGCGCAACGTGAGTTCCTTTTCCCGCGCGGTTTTCTTGATGCTGTCGGTGGAGCTTTCCCAGCCGTTGCGGCCGTAGTCTCCCAGCTCCGGGAAGGGAGCGTCCAGATCGAACTGCGTGAAGTCCAAATCGTTAAAGAAACGCCCCATGTAATTCAGGGCCTGCTCGATCTCTACCAGGTTGGCAATCTCCAGGTACTTTTCCTCGGCTTCCTCGGCAGTGCTCCCCACGATGGGCGAGCAGCCCGGCAGGATCAGCACCTCGTCCGGGTTGCGTCCTGCCTCCGCCGCCCGGCCCTTGACGTCCGCGCTGAACGCCTCGGCGTCGGCGCGGTTTGCTTGCCCGGTGAACACCGCATCGGCGATTGATGCCGCGAATCCGCGGCCCGCCTCCGACGACCCAGCCTGGATCAGCACCGGACGGCCTTGCGGCGAGCGCGAAATGTTGAGCGGCCCCTGGACGGAGAAGAACTCCCCCGCGTGGTTGAGTTGGTGCATCCTGTCGGGGTCGATGAACTGCCCGCTGGCCTGGTCGCGGATGAACGCGCCGTCCTCCCATGAGTCCCACAGGCCCTTGGCAACCTCGATGTATTCAGACGCCATGCGGTAGCGCAGGTCGTGGGCCGGATGTTCCGGCTTCCCATAATTAGCCGCCGATCCCTCCAGCGGCGACGTCACCACGTTCCATCCGGCCCGCCCGCCGGATATGTGGTCGATGGACATGAACTGCCGCGCCACGGTGAATGGGTCGCTGTAGGTGGTGGACAGCGTAGCGGCGAGGCCGATGTGCGTGGTCTCCATGGCCAGCGCCGCCAGGAGGGTCAGCGGCTCGAATCGGTTGAGAAAGTTGGGGTGCGACTTCTCGCTGATGTACAGCCCGTCGCCAAAGAAGGCAAAGTCCAGCTTGGCCTCTTCCGCCCGCCGGGTCAGATCCCGGTAGTAATTGAGGTTGATGGCTGCGTCAAGCACGGCGGCCGGATGCCGCCACGACGCCATGTTGGAGCCTGTGCCAGCCAGAAAAAACCCCAGGCGCATCTTACGACGGTTGGCCATAAGTTTCTCCACTCCCTAACGGCGATATAACCCAATCTTGTAGTAGGGGCGCACGGCTGTGCGCCCCTACGCCGTCAATCCCCAATTCCGCTCAAGCTGCCAATCAGCCCGGCCAGCAACTCGAATGACCGTAGACGTTTCTCGAAGCTGTCAATGGCGGTCACAGCGATTATCTCACTCGCGCCGTACTTTCGCTGTACGTCCAGCAATTGGCTCCTCACCGATTCCGGCGCCCCGTGCACCACCCCGGCTTGACGGACGATGATCTCATATCCCTCGCCGGACTGCCGCCCGAACTCCTCGCCTGCCTCGACGCTGCCCACGGTCAGGGTGCGGCCGCTGTCCAGCCGGATGCGCACCACCTGGATCCTGGCGGCATGTTCCGCCGCTTCTGCGTCCGTGTCCGCCACGATAATCGGCAGCGCCAGCATCGTATAAGGAAGTTCGGAGCTGCCCCCTCTCCCCCCGGGAGAGGGTTGGGGTGAGGGCGTCTCCCGGCAACTGAACCCCGACCGGTAACGGCGCACTGCCTCGGCCATCTCGTCCTCGTCGTTGTTCAGGAACAGCGCGAAAACGTAGGGCATCCCCATTTCCGCCGCCATGTCGCCGCTGGAGCGGGTGGTGCCCAGCAGGAACAGTTCCGGCGGCAGGGGCGCAAGCGGACTGGCCTGCAAGCCGTACAGCGGATGCTCCGGCTCCAGCTCATCGGTCAGGAATCGGCGTAACTCGGCCAGCTTCTCCGCCATGGTCATGGCCGGTTCGCCATCGCCCCGGCGAAGCGCCGCCGTCGATTGCGGCAGGCCGCCCGGCCCGCGCCCGATGCCGAGGTCGACGCGCCCCGGGGCCAGGGATGCCAGCACGTTGAAATTCTCAGCCACCTTGTAGGGGCTGTAGTGTTGCAGCATCACCCCGCCGGAGCCGACGCGAATGCGCGAGGTGTGGGCCAGCAGGTGCGAGACCAGTATTTCCGGCGACGATCCCATCACCCGGTTCGAGCCGTGGTGCTCCGCCACCCAGAAGCGGTGGTAACCCCACTCTTCCGCCTTCTGCGCCAGCTCGATGGTGCGGCGAAGGGCGTCGGCGGGCGTCTCCGACCCATGCACCGGGCTCTGGTCCAGTATGCTCAGCTTGAGTCCCAGCTCAACACTCCGTCAGGACGCCTTGGGCCTGCAAATAACCGTCCTCCGACAGCATCGGGGCCTGCCCCGCGGCGTCCACAGTTTACCCGATTCTACAACACCGCAATCGGACTGTGATGCCAGCGATGAATCACCGCCGAAATCTACACTCCTCTGTGCTATGATTCGCCGAAACGCCGCCGATTCGGATTCTGCCACGGGAGGGACGAGACATGGCGCCCACGGGCAACGACTGGCTGGCTTTGACCGCCGAGGAGATCCTGGAACCGGAAATCCCAATCTGCGATCCGCACCATCATTTCTGGGTGCAGCGGCCCGAGCCGGTGGACTACCAGCAGTACCTGCTGGAGCATCTGGCCGCCGACATCAGCAGCGGCCACAACGTCCGCTCCACGGTGTTCGTCGAGGCCCGCTCCAGCTACCGCGCCGACGGCCCCGAGGAAATGCGCTCGGTGGGCGAGGTGGAGTTCGTGCAGGCCATCGCCGATGCCAGCGCCAGCGGGCAGCACGGGCCCGGCAAGGCGGCCCACGGCATCATCGGCCGCGCCGACCTCAAGCTGGGCGACGCCGTGCGCCCGGTGCTGGAGGCGTTGCAGGAGGCCAGCCCCAACCGCTTCCGCGGCGTCCGGCACTCCGTGGGCTGGGATCCCAGTCCCGAACTGGACAACCGCGAGGTCGAGGGCTGCCTGCTGCGCGACGACTATCGCGCTGGCGCGCGGGTGCTAGCCGATATGGGCCACGTGCTGGAGAACTCGCTCTACTTCCCCCAGCTTGACGATCTGGCTTCCTTCGCCAATGCTGTCCCCGAGGTCACCATCGTACTGAACCACCTGGGCGGGTTTTGCCGCATTGGCCCCTACGCCAACCGCGACGACGAGGTTATGGCCGAGTGGCGCCGCGGCATCGCCGCTGTCGCCGCTTGCCCCAACATTGTCATGAAGCTGGGCGGCATCGGCATGCCCCGCATCGGCTTCGACTGGCATGAGCGGGAGACGCCCGTCGGCTCCGAGGAGATCGCCGAGTCCATCGCGCCGATAATGCACTACCTCATCGAGCAGTTCAGCCCGGCCCGTTGCATGTTCGAGAGCAACTTCCCTGTGGACAAGGTCTCCTTCTCTTATCACGTACTGTTCAACGCTTTCAAGCGGGTGTCGGCGGGCTACTCGCCATCGGAACGGGCCGACATGTTCCACGACACCGCCGCCCGCGTCTACCGCCTGGACTAGGATACGATCTCAACAGCCGCCTCTCTCAAGGGTAGGGCCAGGGTGGGGGTGAGCCTCACCAGACGAACAATCGAAAAGGAGCAGAACTATGCCTGATGTCAGACCCTTTGAAATCGCCGTAGACGATGCTGTGCTGAACGACCTGCGCCAGCGTATCGCCGACACCCGCTGGCCCGACGAAATTCCTGGTTCCGAGTGGGATTACGGCAGCAACCTGGCCTACATCAAGGAGCTGTGCGAGTACTGGCGCACCGAGTTCGACTGGCGCGCCCAGGAAAGGAACCTCAACCAGTTCAACAACTTTAAGTCGGTGGTCGATGGCCTCGACATCCACTTCATCCACGAGAAAGGCAACGGCCCAAACCCCATTCCCCTGGTGATCACTCACGGCTGGCCCAGCACCTTCTTTGAAATGTCCAAAATCATCCCGCTGCTGGCCGACCCGGCGGCACATGGCGGCGACCCGGTCGACGCCTTCGACGTGGTGGCGCCGTCGCTGCCCGGTTTCGGATTCTCGCAGGCATCCAAAGAGAAGGGCATGGAGATTGGCCGGGTTGCCGACCTCTGGGCCAAGCTGATGACCGAGAACCTGGGCTACGGCAAATTCGTCGCCGTGGGCGGTGACATAGGCGCTGGCGTTACCTCTCGACTGGCATACAGCCACGCCGACAAGCTGCACGGCGTCCACCTCACCTCCGTAACGCGCCCCAATCCCTACCTCGGCCCTGACGCCCGTCCGCTGACCGACGCGGAGAAGGCCCACAGCGCCCAGCGCGAGCGGTGGTTCGCCGATGAGGGCGGCTATAACCACCTCCAGGGCACCAAGCCGCAAACCCTGTCCTATGGCCTCAATGACTCCCCGGCGGGCGTCTGCGCATGGATCGTCGAAAAGTGGCGCACCTGGAGCGACTGCAACGGCGACGTTGAGAGCGTCTACACCAAGGACGAACTGCTGACCACCGTCACCATCTACTGGGCCACCCAGACCATCGGCTCCTCGGTGCGCATGTACCGCGAGAACCAAACCCACGTGTGGGACATGGCCAAGGACGAAAAAGTCCCGGCCCCGGCCGGTCTGGCCATGTTTCCCCAGGAGATCGCCCGGCCGCCCCGCGAGTGGGCCGAGCGCTCCTACAACGTGGGCCGCTGGCAGGAGATGCCGCGCGGCGGCCACTTCGCCGCCTTCGAGGAGCCGGAACTGCTCGCCAACGAAGTCCGCGAGTTCTTCCGCCAGTTCAGGTAGCTGCCCCGAACGGGCAATGTATACTTGGTATCGGATAGCCGCTTTCGTCCGAACGCTGATTGAATGAACCAACAACAACCTGAACGGGAATCAATCTGGAGCATCGGGCGAAAGTGGCTGCCTTGGTATTTGCTGCTTGTCTTCCTGCTGGTCGTCGGTTGGACAGCCTTTGCCGCTTGGATCGAGTCCAGCAGCGGAAGGCACGGCAATTTACCTGAACTGGCCTACGCCGTCGTGCGGGGTACTGCACCGGCGGCGGCGCTGATACCGATTTACGCGCTCTTGATAATTTCGAGTTTAGATTTAGGGGGAGGAGCCACCGTGGTAACGTACCGGTATTTGAGCGACAAGTTTCTGAAACCCCTTCACGAGAAAATAAGATCGGAAGGCCTCGAGCAAGGAATCGAGCAAGGAATCGAACAGGGAATTGAACAGGGAATTGAACAGGGAATCGAACAGGGAATTGAACAGGGAATCGAACAGGGAATTGAGCAAGGCCGCCAGGAGGGACGCGAGGAGGAACGCCATAGATGGACCGGGTGGAACCAGCGACGGCTCGACGCAGAGGAAAAGGGAGAGCCCTTCGATGAGCCGCCGCCTGGCTCAAATGGCAGCCAAGAACAAAGAACAAAGGAGTGAACCATGCCGGTAACCAGGCTTGAAATCACTTCCGAGATACCATTCGCTGATGGCCAGTCCTTCGGCGACGTGGGGCCGTACACGCAGATTGACGGCATTGCCCATTTTGCCGTTGACCCGCTGCACGAGGCCAACGAGACCATCGCCGACATCAAGCTCGCGCCCCGCAACGCGCATGGGCTGGTCGAGTTCTCGGCGGACTTCCGCATAGTCCGTCCCGACGACCCGTCGAAAGGCAACGGCCGGCTGCTTCTGGACGTGCTGAACCGCGGCAAGGCCCTCGCCCTGCGCAACATCAACAGCGCGCCCGACGTAGCCCCCGACGCGCCCCTGGACCCGGGCAACGGGTTCCTGATGCGCCAGGGCTACACCGTCGCCTGGTGCGGCTGGCAGCACGACGTTCCCGACGCCCCGGGCCTGCTGCGCATTCACGTACCGGAGGCCCTTGAGGACGTCAAGCCCGTGTCCGGCAGGATAGTCGTGACCTTCCAGCCCAACGCCGTCGTCCAGTCGCAATATTTGTCCGACCGGGGGCATCGCGCCTACCCGGCCGACAAGCTGGAGGACTGGGAGTCGGTGATGACGGTGCAGGACGATGAGGACGCCCGTGAGCACGTCATCCCCCGCAAGCAGTGGTGGTTCGGAAGATACGAAGACGGGCGTTTCATCCCCGACCCCCGCTACGTCCACGTCGAGGGCGGATTCCAGCCGGGCAAGGTCTATCAGGTCATATACACCACCACCGGCGCGCCCGTCGCCGGTCTCGGCCTCCTCGCCACCCGCGACATCGCTTCGCACCTGAAATACGGGGACGCCCCCACCCCAACCCTCCCCCGCGGGGAGAGGGAACTGGAACGGGCCTACGCCTTTGGCGTATCCCAGAGCGGCCGCTTCCTGCGCTCTTTCCTGTACCACGGCGTCAACTACGACGAGGCGGGCCGCGCCGTTTACGACGGTTTCATCCCCCATGTCGCTGGCGGCAAGCGCGGCGAGTTCAACCAGCGCTTCGCCCAGCCCTCCAGCCAGGCTACCCGCAGCGTCAACAGCCTGTTCCCCTTCGCCGACCTGCCGCAGACCGACCCGGACACCGGCCTTACAGACGGTCTGCTGGCCCGGCTGTCGGCAAAGGGTGAGCTGCCCAAGGTGATGTACACCTACACGTCCTCCGAATATTGGGCTGGCCACGGTGCCCTGGTTCACACAGATCTTGAGGGATCCCGCGATGTTGACCCGCCTGATGCCGTCCGCGTCTACGCCTTCGCTGGCACCCAACACGCCCTCGGCGGCCTGCCCCTCAGCGACGTTGACGCCGTCGACGGCTATCGCGGCGCCCACGCATTCAACTGCCTGGAGTACCGCTCCCTGCTGCGCGCCGCCTTGGTCAACCTCGACCGCTGGGTCACCGACGGCACGCCGCCCCCGCCCAGCCAGCACCCGCGCGTCGCCGACGGCACCGCCGTCCTCCCGCCCAGCGCCGCGCCAAACTTGGAGTCCGTTCCTGGCGTGAGGCTGCCCCGGCCCGTCCGCAAGTTCACCCGGCTGGACTTTGGCCCCGATCCCGGCGTGCCCGCCGTCATCCCTGCCACCGTCGGCCGTGACTACCCGTGCCTCGTCTCGCAGGTCGATGCCGACGGCAACGAGGTGGCTGGCATCCGGTTGCCGTTGGTGTCGGTGCCGCTGGCGACCCACATGGGCTGGAACCGACGCCACGCCGACATCGGCGGCGAGGGCCAGACACTCTCCACTGGCGGCGCGTCCGGCGGCACCCTGCGCGGCTCTTCCATCCCCTTCGCCGCCACCCGCGCCGAGCGCGAGGCCACCGGCGACCCGCGCCCGTCCATTGAGGAACGCTACGAGTCTCGCCAAGCCTTCCTGGACCGCATCGAGGCCGCCGCCAGCCAGCTCGCCGCCGACGGCTACCTGCTGGATGAGGACATCGAGCCCATAGTCGCCCAGGCCGCCGAGCATTACAGCGCAATGGCTGGCTCCCTCGCCGAGGCCCAACCCGTCGCAGACTAGAATCCCCTCTACCTTAAAATCCCCTCCCCCTCAGGGGGAGGGCTAGGGTGGGGGTGAAATTCCCCAGCGCCAGCAAGTGCAACCTAACACGAAATCAGGACAACCGGAGGATTCAATGAAATACGACGTCATCGTCATTGGTGCCGGTTCGGCTGGTGGCACCATCGCCACTCGCCTGGCCGAGGACCCCAACCGCTCGGTGCTGCTGCTGGAGGCTGGCCCCGACTACCAGGGCCTAGAGCAGACCCCCGATGACCTCAAGTTCGGCTACGCTCCCCGCGCCTCGGAAATGGGCGCGCCCCACAACTGGTCGTTCACTGGCAAGGGCAGCGCCTCCCGCTCCGAGGATGTCGTCGTCCCGCGCGGACGGGTGGTCGGCGGCACCAGCGCCATCAACGGCCAGGTGTTCCTCCGCGGCGTCCCCGAGGACTACGACAGTTGGGCCGAGTGGGGCAACGACGAGTGGTCTTTCGTCAAGTGCCTGCCCTACTTCCGCAAGCTGGAGACCGACACCGACATCGTTGATGACTTTCACGGCAACAGCGGGCCGGTGCCCGTGCGCCGCCACAAGCGCGAGGCCTGGCTGCCCTTGCAGGAGGCGTTCCACGTCTCCGCCATCGCTGGCGGCTACACCGAGGTCTACGACCACAACCACCCCGATTCCACCGGCGTCGGCCCGCTGCCCATGAACAACCCCAACGGCGTGCGCATGAGCACCGCCCTCACCTACATCGCCGACAACCGCCACCGCCTCAATTTCACCATCCGCGGCAACGTGCTGGTCAAGCGTATACTCTTCGACGGCAACCGCGCCTGCGGCGTCGAGGTCGAGAGCGGCGGCGAGACTTTCACCGTCGACGCCGACCAGGTTGTGCTTAGCGCCGGGGCCGTGGCCTCCCCGCAGATCCTGATGCTATCCGGCGTTGGCCCGGCGGCCCACCTGAGGGAGATGGGCGTGCCCGTCGTTCACGACCTGCCGGGCGTCGGCCAGAACCTCCGCGACCATCCCCTGTGCGCCGTTCGCGTCAAGACCAGGCCCGACTTCCCCCTCGACGCCGAGGCGCCGCGTATCCAGACGGTGCTGCGCTACACCGCCTCCGGTTCCGATCTGCGCAACGACATGCAGATTCTTCCGTCGTCCTTCTCCACGCCCCTGGGCGGCGACCCCTTCGCCGAGGAGGGCATCCGCTTTACTTGCATCCTTGAGCTGGCCAAGAGCGCCGGCGAGATCAGGCTCCGCTCCACCACGCCCGGCGACAACCCCGACATCAACTGCCGCCACCTCGAGGAGGAGTTCGACCGCCAGCGCATGCGCGAGGCCATCCGCATGTCCTTCGAGTTCATGGAGCATGAGTCCTTCAGCGACATCGTGGAAGAGGCCATTTCCCCCACCCGCGAGGAAATCGAGTCCGACGACTCCCTAGACGCCTGGATGCTTGAGACCGTAGACATCGGCCAGCACCTCTCCGGCACCTGCAAGATGGGGCCAGCCAGCGACTCCATGGCCGTCGTCGACCAGTACGGCCGCGTCCACGGCATCGAAAACCTGCGCGTTGCCGATGCCTCCGTCATGCCCGACGTAATCCGCGCCAACACCAACCTGACCACCATAATGATCGGCGAGCGCGTAGCCGACTGGCTAATCCAGCAGACCGCCTAGTTCCCCGAACCCCTCAATTCCCTATCCGCCACTCCAATCCCCTCCCCCAGCGGGGGAGGGTTAGGGTGGGGGAGAGACGTTCGCAACGAGAATCCCCCCTCACAACAAACGTAGGGGCGCACAGCCGTGCGCCCCTCAGAACATTTCTCGGCTTGTAGGGGCAACTCTTGTGGTTGCCCTGGTTCCCCGAAAGGCCCCGGCCTAGTAGTGCCGCAGCTCCACCACGTTGTCGTCCGGGTCGTAGATGTACAGCGAAATCCCGTCGCCGTGGGAACCCCAGCGCTTGCCCGGCCCGGCCTGTATCTCCACGCCGATGGCCTCGAAATGGGCCTTCAGGTCCTCCATGTCCGTGTAGTCGATGACCATGCAGAAGTGGTCCTGGTTCTTCACCCCGTCCCGGTCATCGGGCACCTCCTCCGATGCGAAGAAGTCGATGATCGTGTCCGCGTTCAGCCGCGCCGAGGGGAAGCGCACCTCGCCGGCCCGCCACTGCTCCACGCGCTCCGCCTGTAGCCCCAGCACCTCGACGTAGAACCGCAGCGACTCCTCGACGTCGCGGGTGCGCAGCACGATGTGGTCCATCTCGGTGATCTTCACCAGCGGCTTGGTAACTCGCTCAAACTGCGTCTGGGTAGCCATATCAGGCCTCCTCCAAAATCACGTCTCGAAACCCGATGCCAACTCCCCGCATTATATGGCCCCACCCCGCGCGTTGTCATCCGGGGGGTTGGAGTGGAACCGCATCCTAATTGGCGATCCGCCTCGCGAATCACTGACAGTAGCCGATTGCCAAGCCGCAATATGTTGTGGTATATTGACTTTCAGACACATTATAATGTATGATTTGCTTGGTTATCAAGGATCACAGAGTTGGCAAAACATCCAAGGATTCGGGCATAGGAGGCCTGCATTGAATCACGAGACACTTGGAAGCCGCATTCGTGCCAAGAGAATCGAGCATGGGATGTCGCAGGAGAGGCTAGCAGGGGAAGTGGGTCTCACAACGCAGGCAATCAATCGGATTGAACTGGGCATAATTCAGGCCCCGATGATTGCAGACTATTTGCCAAAAATTGCCGCTGAGCTAGGGGTTACTGTTGAGGCCCTTGCCAGTGGAGAACTTCGTTCAGAGCAGGAAACGAGGAGGCTCTTGCGACGTCTAAAGGACAAGGGTGTAATTCGTAGTGGTGCCGAGCTTAAGGCAGTGGAAGAGGTGGCTACAGAAACACTGAAAAAGCGCAGCAACGTCAACATCCCCTTAAACGAAGAGGAAATACTGATTCTTATCGAGGTGATACGGGGGGCTGATGGACTATAGCCCTCGCAGCGCCAGAAAATGCGAACCTAACCGCGTGAGACGAATCATTAACGCGTTCGTTCCAGAGGAAGCCAGGCTCGCTGCAACAGCTGACCCCGGTCACCTCCGGTTGCTCGGAGAAGACCTAGGGGTCAAAAATATTCTAACTCGCTCCATGCCAAATGGAGCCGATAATCATCCAGGCATTGACGCAATGCTGGTACCTCTCGCGGGCGGATATTCTGTTGTAATCGACGATAGGGCTTCTGAAAGCAGACAACGTTACTCATTAGCCCACGAATTAGCTCACATAATGCTGTTGGAATCAGATTCTCCCGGTGAAGATTTACCGAGAGTGCCTAGATTCCGATCGGCTGCCGCTGAAGACGAGCGATGGAAAGCAGAGGAGCGGTTGTGCGATGAAATAGCGGCCGAACTCCTCATGCCCGAAAAATTGTTTGTGGAGGAGGTAACTAATCTAGGACATTCTTTCCGACATCTACCAAGGTTGGCCAGTCAGTTCCGAACGTCCCTGACTTCAACAGCCATCCGGTACTGGGAATTGCTTCCGGAACCGTGCCAACTGTTTCGGTGGCGGATGATTGAGAGCAACGTTCAACAACTCAAGCCCGAATGGCAGATGCGTAACAAGGTTCCCGGAATCTCCATTAGTCCAGTTACCGTATGGTCTATAGCGAAGCGGAACGAGTTCGGCGTTGTCAAGGAAAACTGGCAAACCCTACGGTTCTTGTTCTCTTACGAATGCCTTTTGGCCAAATACAAGGCTAACAAGGATCGTAAAATACGGCCCCAGATATTCGAAACTGAGCACATAGGCTTTGGTGGTCCTAGCAATCGCACTGTTATCTCCGCAGTGTATTTGGATCCGGATATGTGCAACTGACTGGCTGTCAAGTGTGGGGCATCCATCCAATAGATCGTTGTCCGTGATCTCTGCGCCACCTTTGTGCCTTCCGCGTTGAATCCCTTGACTCCTCCGTGCTCTCTGTGGCAATCCCGTTCCTGATATCTCAAGCCCAGCCCGCACGGCAACCTGCGTGCCGTCCCGCCGCGTTATCCCCGGGTTTCGCCCAGGCTCCCGAAGTCCCCCGGAATTTAGGGTTGACACATGCCGGAAGGCCGTGTTTGACTGTCTGCTGGCCGGGATGCGGCAGGCGCGAAGGTCTTGGCGCGGCGGATTTTCCGAAGGCGAGTCAGGGGAAGGATTGGTGGACTCCGTAGCAACATGGACAAATGCGGTCAGTGGATATCTGGGCTAGGACGATAGCCGGATGAGTGGCCTTTTCAGAATAAGGAAGCCTCAAGTGATTAGAGGCTTCCTTATTCTTTCGGGAAACCTTATTATTCTCTTCAGATTTTCAGCCCCGATTTTTTCGGGGCTTCTTTTTGTCCCGGCTTGGGGCAGGTCAGCGGCGGATATCGACCGCCCCGACCGTCTCAGGCCCCAGGTCAAGGGTTGGCCGATTGCCTCAATGGGCCAGGCCCGATTCCAGGCACAACTTTCCAGTCAGCAAGGAGGATAAATGCGCCCCTACCTGGATAAGGTACACGGAAGACTTTTCCCCGTCAGTATCCTGCTGCTTGTCGCCCTGATTGCCTTCGCGGTCGTCGCCTGCGGTGGCGAGGAAGCCCCCGCAGAGACCACCGGCGCCACGTCAAGTCAGGTCACCCCCATCCCGGCCGCGGCTGCGGCAAGGATGTCGGAGCTGCGAGGCGACATCAACATCGACGGCTCCAGCACCGTGTTCCCCATCACCGAGGCGATGGCCGAGGAATTCGGCAACGCCACCGATGGCAACGTCCGCATCACCGTGGGCGTCTCCGGCACCGGCGGCGGGTTCAAGAAGTTCTGCGCTGGCGAGATCCACATCACCGACGCCTCCAGGCCCATCAAGCAGTCCGAGATCGACATGTGCGCGGAGAGCGGCGTCGAGTACGTCGAGATTCCCGTGGCTATCGACGGCTTGAGCGTGATGATCAACCCGTCAAACGATTTCGTGGAGTGCATGACCGTCGACGAGCTGCATACCATCTGGCGTCCCGAGGCCGAAGAAGTTGTCACCAAGTGGAACCAGGTGCGCCCCGAATGGCCGGATCAGGACATCGGCCTGTACGCGCCGGGCGTTGACTCCGGCACCTTCGACTACTTCACCGAGACCGTGAACGGCGAATCGCAGGCATCCCGCGCCGACTTTCTGCCCAGCGAGGACGACAACGTGCTGGTGACCGGCATCTCCGGCGACCGCGGCGCGCTGGGCTATTTCGGCTACGCCTACTATTCCGAGAACGCCGGCCGCCTGAAGCTGGTGGCTATCGACGGCGGCGACGGCTGCGTGCTGCCCAGCGACGAGACCATCAACAACGGCACCTACGCGCCGCTGTCCCGTCCGCTGTTCATCTACGTCGCTGCGGACGCGATCAATGAGCCACACGTCAACGCTTTCGTTGAATACTACCTGGACGCGGCCAACCGGGCATTCATCAGCGAGACCGGGTACATCCCGTTCCCCGACAGCATCTACGGGCTGGCCCTGGCCAAGTTCCAGAACGGGGTTACTGGCGCGGCCTTCGGCGGCGACGCTCGCCTGTCGGGCACCGTCGAGGAAGTGCTCCGGGCATCGCAGTAACCCAACTGCCTTTTAGGCAAGGCGGCCACGGTTCCCTGCTTGAAAACTATCTCAAAACCGGTGATTGCTTTCTTGGCGGCTTCTCCAGGCTGCCTTTTCACCCCCACCCTAACCCTCCCCCGTCAAGGGGGAGGGGACTTTTGAGGTAGTTTCTTAACTGTGGCCGCCTGCTGCTTCCCCGGCTCACGCAACTATGGTCATAGTCCCGACTGTTGTTCCCTCTCCCTCCGGGAGAGGGTTAGGGTGAGGGCGTACCCCCGGCCAGTTTTGACGCTCGTCCCAGCCAAGGCTACACTGGCACCCACGGGCCGCAAGGGCCCCGGAGGAGAGATATGAGCTTTGCCAGGCTGTATACCGGCGACGACGGCCAGTCCCACATAGAGGTTATGAGCACCGAGTCGCATCCTGAGCTGACCGACATGCGGTCTGCCACCGGAATCGTCTTTCGCACCGTGGAATCAGGATATTTCGTTGACTGGCACACCGCGCCCCGGCGCCAGTACGTCATCACCCTGGAGGGCGAGGTCGAAATCGGCCTGGGAGACGGCACCCTGCATCGCTTCGGCGCCGGTCACGTGACGCTGGCCGAGGACTTGACGGGCCAGGGGCACACTACCCGCGCCGTCGGCGACAAGCCCCGCGTCACCGCCACTATCCCCCTGTCCGAATAAAGAAGCAGTCCCCTCCCCCTCAGGAGGAGGGTTATGGTGGGGGTGAACTCTTCAACTGCGAACTATCCTGAATTGAATGAGAGGCAGCTATGCCCATAGTGGCTCACGATCCCGCGCTGGAACGGATCATTTCCACCTCCCAGCCCATCAACGAACTGGCGGGCGGTTTCGGCGGCGAACAGGGGCCGGCCGAAGGCCCGGTCTGGTGGCAGGAAGGAAACTACCTGCTGTTCAGCGACATCCACAACAACCGGCGTATGAAATGGACGGAAAGCGACGGGGTGTCGGTATTCACCGAACCGACCAACCGCGCCAACGGCCTGACCCGCGACCCGCAGGGACGCCTCATCGCCTGCGAGCACGACGGCCGGCGTGTGTCCCGCGTAGAGCCGGACGGCAGCATCACCGTGGTCGCCAACAGTTTCCAGGGCCGCCCGCTGAACCGCCCCAATGACGTGGTGGTCAAGTCCGACGGCGCGATCTATTTCACCGACCCCAACGCCGGGATGCCGGTGCAGACACAGACCGACCTGAACTTTCCGGGCGTTTACCGCGTGTCGCCGGACCTTGGGAGCATCACCCTCCTGGTTCGGGACTATATCGGCCCTAACGGTCTGGCCTTCTCGCCCGACGAGAGCGTGTTGTACGTCATTGATTCCCGGGTGGGCCACCTGCGGGCTTTCGACATGCAGCCCAACGGCACGCTGGCCCTGGCGACCAGCCGCGTTTTCAGCCACAACCTGGGCGAACGGCCCGGCATCCCTGACGGCATGAAGGTGGACACCGAGGGCAACGTCTACGTCGGCGGCTCCGGCGGCGTCTGGATCATCGACCCGTCGGGCAAGCACCTGGGCTCCATCGAAACGGGGGCGCCGCTGCACACCAACATGTGCTTCGGCGGCGGCGACTGGAGGACGCTGTACTTCACCAGTTGGGACAAGCTGTGGTCGGTGCGCGTGAACATCCCCGGCATCCCGGTGCCGACGCCCGCGCCCTGATTAGCTTTGCATGGACTGGTACAATTCACGAGGCGCAGGCAGGTATCTGCCTCGCCTCACAAACAGGAACGGGATGTTTTGGATATTCTCTCACTGGACATCTTGCAATCGCTGAAACTGCTTTTCAGCCCATGGCGGTGGTTTCGCCGTGGGCCTTCAGGTGCCGGCGAATTGCTTTTAAGATACAACATCGGCGGATTGGATATAATCGTGATTAACCGAGGAGGAAGGATACTAAACTCTTCGTTTCAGGGTGAAACCGAAAAGTCCGTTTCGCTGACTCACGGCCCCGTAGAGCAAACGTTGCTCAACTTGGAAATAGAACGCTCCATTGAATTTGACATAGAAAGACGCTAAGGAGTTTCATAATGGCTACCGCCTTTAAGGTCAATGTGGATGCCGACAGCGCCTTGGCCCACAGACTGGCGCATGTCCTCGACAGAATGGGAGAGAAAGACAAGGGAGTAATCCCGGATAAGGATTCGGCAACTTGGTACGAGCACCTTGTCTCAACCGATGATAACGGTGAAGTAAACGCAGAGGCCTTCGTTTTAGTGATTGTTCCCGCCAACCGCCGGGACGAAGGGCAGGAAAAATGGCAGGGCATTTCTGAGTCGGTTCAAGATTTGCTCAGCGCCGGCGGCAAAGTGAATCCGTTGCGGGAAGGCAAGTCCCATAAACAACAACACCCCTAATTGCCGGAGTACTCTTTACACCTGCGGCAAGAAATTTTGACGCAGGCGTCACCAAAACCCAACAGGAGGTAAACCCCGATGGAATTCGGACTTTTCATGATGCC
Organism: Dehalococcoidia bacterium; assembly: GCA_963664375.1. Taxonomy (GTDB): domain Bacteria; phylum Chloroflexota; class Dehalococcoidia; order Lucifugimonadales; family UBA3495; genus VXOI01. The sequence goes on along the minus strand of OY761449.1, from coordinate 3,177,670 downwards.
GCTGCATCCGCCCCGGCGGTCGCCGTCGGAATCCTACGACCGCGACATCGAGCTGATCGTTCAGGCTGACAGGCTGGGGGTGCGGGAGGCGTGGATCGGCGAGCACATCACCGAGACCTGGGAGAACGCCCCGGTGCCCGAGCTCATCATCGCCCAGGCGCTGGCCCTGACCGAGAACATCATCCTAGCCACCGGCGTGACCATGATGCCGCTGCACCACCCGGTGGACACGGCGCACCGCATCGCCATGCTGGACCACATGGCCCGCGGACGGTTCTACTGGGGCATCGGCCTGCGCTCCCTGCCCACCGACCTGCAACTGTACGGCGTTGAGTACGACAGCATGGACGACGTGCGCGAGCGGGGCCGGGAGGCGCTGGAGGTTGTCCTGGGTCTGTGGGAGAACGCGGAAAGCGGCAAGTTCGGCTACGAGGGCAAGCATTTCCAGGTGCACGCGCCCGAGGAGATGGCCGAGTTGGGCCGCCGCTTGTACTTCGAGCCATACCAGAAGCCGCACCCGCCCATCGGCGTGGCCGCGTCGTCGCCCAACACCGAGACCATCCGCATGGCTGGCGAGCGGGGCTGGATCCCCATGACCAACCTGCCCAACAAATTCGTCCCCGACTTGTGGCATTCCTGCGAGCAGGGGGCCATCAGCGCGGGCCGCGTGGCGGATCGCAGCGAGCTGCGCCTGGGCCGCGACATCTACGTCGGCGAGACCCCGGAAGCGGCGAGGGAAGAGGCCCGAATCGTACTGGGCAAGCCTTTCGAGGAGCACCAGTGGAAGAACCGCCGGGCCGGCGGCATCCTGAACCAGCTCAAGAGCGATCCAGGCATGGCCGACGAGGACGTTACCGTAGACTACATGATGGAGAACATCTGGATTGTCGGCGACCCGTTCGAGGTGGTGGACAAGATCGAGCAGACCTACGAGGAGACCGGTGGTTTCGGCTGCCTGCTGGGCATCACCCAGGACCCCGACGACCACACGCTGGTGCAGCGCTCCCAGCAGCTCCTGATGGAGCAGGTCGCGCCCAAGGTCTCCCACCTCAACTAGCAGCTCAACGACTTTGATATGATGTGCAACCAGGGCAACCACAAGGGTTGCCCCTACCTGTCAGGAATTGTTTCGTAGGGGCGCCCCTTGTGGGCGCCCAACCAAACGAAACCACTATGACCAGGATTACCCATTCCGACAAAGTTTTCTCACCACTACCTGCTAGCCCGGAGAAAGAAATGACCACCCTCAACGAACGTTTCCAGAAAGGCGTGGAAACCAGGACGAAATTCACCGGCGGCGCCCCCATCGGCAGCGGCTCCGTTCCTGCATCCCAGGAGGTTGCCCCCGATTTGCACCGCATCGCCATGGAGGCGCTGTTCGGCACCATATGGCAGCGGCCGGGGCTGCCCATTCACCGCCGCGAGATGGTCACGCTATCCGCCCTTACCGTGTTGCAGCGAGAGAACCAGTTGACCCGCCACGTGGCGAATGCTCTGAACCTGGGCCTTTCGCCGCAGCAGGTGATTGAGGTCATGATTCACGCCTCCTGGTACGGCGGGGTGCCAACGGCCTTCAACGCCATGGGCATTGCCAAGGAGGTATTCGACGGTCTCGGTATCGAATTCAAGCCGCAACTGGTATTCGACCCGGAGGAGACGCCCGAGGACCTGTACAACCGGGGCGCCGCCCGCCGCGAGGAACTGATGGGCCCGGCCGATCCCAATCGTCCCGGCCCCGTGACCCAGGCCGAGCGGGATTTCAACCGCCTGAGCACCGAATACTACTGGGGATCAGTGTGGAACCGCCCCGGCCTGGAGCTGGCCGACCGCAGCATCTGCACGCTGGCTTGCCTGAGCGTGCTGGGACGCGAAGGCCCGCTGCGCAGCCACATCAGCGGCGCGCTGCACGTTGGCCTGACGCCGGAGGAGATCGTGGAGGTGTTCGTCCACGCCTGCTTCTACGGCGGCATTCCGTTCACCCGCGCCGCCATCGACGCGGCCAATGAGATTTTCCGGGCGCGTGGCTTGGGCTGAACACTATCCCGTACTCGCAATAGTTGAGGAAAAGGGGCGGGAGCGCAACCCGCCCCTTTTGTAGTTGCACGCATGAATCGTTCTGTTACGGATACAGTTGAGCGCATGGTCGATCTTGAGGAGTTCAGGTTCGACTGGACCGTTCTGCCGGCGATCACGTCGGACATCCCCGGCACCGGCGGCCAGACTCGCGTTTGCCTGGAGGACTTCGTAGTCTCCGAGATTCCCCGGTTTCTGCCGAGCGGTTCAGGTGAATTCGCCTACGCCTATGTCGAGAAGCGCGGCCTCAACACCCACGACCTTGTGGCGGCACTGCGGGAGCGGGGCGTTGCATACAACGATGTCGGGGTCGCCGGTCTCAAGGACAAGCACGCCGTTACCCGCCAGTGGCTCAGCGTCCCCGGCGAGCACGAACATGCCCTGGAGTCGCTGGACGGGATGGAGGGCGTCCGAGTGATCGAGCAGACGCGGCACGAGACCAGGCTGCGGCGCGGCAACCTGCGCGGCAACCGGTTCGAGGTACGAGTTCGTCGTCCGGTTGACGGTTGGGAGAGTTTGGCGGAGTCCGTCGTCGGCAGGATTGCAGAGGCCGGTCTGCCAAACTATTTCGGCCCACAGCGGTTCGGCCGGTTCAACAGCAACGCCATCGACGCGGTCCGGATGCTGCGGGGCGAACGGGTGCCGGGTGGACGCAGGCTTAACGAATTTTTTATTTCCGCTCTACAGGCCCACTTGTTCAACTGGAACCTCAAGCGACGAATCGAGACGGGTTTGTATCGTCGCGTCCTCTCAGGTGATCGCGCCCGCCGCCACGACACCGGCGGCATGTTCCTGGTCGGCGATGCCGCTGCCGAGTCGGAACGGGCGGCCCGTCTTGAGGTCAGCGCCGCCCTGCCCCTCTATGGACGCAAGGTCGCCGGGGGATTGGAGGAGGCCGCTGCCCTGGAGAGCGACGTGTTGCAGAGATTCGGCTTGAGACGCACCGATTTCCGGCCCCTCACCCGCGGCGACTGGCGCATCAGCCGCGTGCGGCCCGAGCACATTGCCCTGCGGCCTTGCCGGGATGGCTATACCGTGGAGTTCACCCTGCCCAACGGCGCCTACGCCACCACGTTCCTGCGAGAGTTGACCAAGACGGAGGACAATCGAGCAACAATTGCTGCCAGCGAATGGTCGGGTCAATAGGAAACCATCTCTGTATTCCCTTTCGGAGAGTGTGTGACACGTCCAATGTCCCTACGCGAACAGTATCGTCGTATCGTGGTCATTGTTGGAGGAACGATAGGACGCCCTCACCCTAACCCTCTCCCTCCGGGAGAGGGGATTTGTCATACACCCCTTACAAGTCCAATAGCCGGATAATGTTGCCGCCGAGGATCGCGTCCTTTTCGTCGTCCGCCAGCTTGGACATCCCGCGCACCCAGTTCACCGGATCGTCGATAGCCATGTCGAAAGGCCAGTCGGTGCCGAACACCACCTGCTCAACGCCTACGGTGTCGATCAGGTAGCGCAGGGCGTCCTCGCTGTGCGTAAGGCAGTCGTACCAGAACCTAGCCAGGTATTTGCTGGGCGGATGCTGGATGTTGAGTCTGGCCTCGGTTCTAACCTGCCACCCCCGGTCCATCCGGCCAGCGCCGTAGCAGGCGTAGCCGCCGCCGTGGGCCAGGCAGACCTTGAGGTCCGGGCAAGCGTCCATGACGCCGCCGTACACAAACGACGCAAAGGTCACCGTCCGGTCAACGAGGTTGCCGATGGTGTTGGGCAGATGGTACCGGTCACTGCGGGCGCTGACCGTGGTATCGCCCGACTGGTGTACGAAGATGACCGCGCCCGACGCCTCCGCAACTTTCCACAACGGCAGAAAGGACGGGTCGTCGTAGGTGACGCCATTCACATGGTCGCCGATCATGGCGCCCTTCAGCCCCAGGGCGCCCACCGCTCGCTCCAGCTCTGCGATTGAGGCGGTCACGTCCTGCATTGGCAGGGTGGCGAACCCGGCGAACCTATCCGGGTGCTCTTTCGTCAGCTTGGCAACGTAGTCGTTGCACTCCCGCGCCATGGCCGTGGTTGCCGCGGCGTCGCGTTCGTAGAAATATAGGAAGGAGTTGGTGGAAAGCACGTGGACATCCACGCCCAAAGCATCCATTTCCCGCAGGCGTTGCTCCGGCGTCCACATAGTCCTCGGCGTGTATTTGTGCACCGGCAGCAACTCATCAGCCGGAGTGCCGTGCCAGTAGTGGCCCTCGGCCATGGCGCTGAGCAGCCCTTTCGGGCTGATATGGGCGTGGATGTCTACGATGCGCATCGGTACGGGCAACCGTGTGTGGACTCAGTAACTATCTCGAAACCAAAGGCGCATTTCTGGTATGCACCGGAGATGACTCTGCACTGCCTTTTCACCCCCACCCTAACCCTCCCCCTCAAGGGGGAGGGGACTTTTGAGTAAGCTTCTAAAAGCCTGGCACTACCAGCCGAGGGTCTCGGGAATCAGCACCAGCGTGATGCGGCCCGCCATCGGCTCGTGCTCCATCACCAGGTACTTGCCGATGGGCGCGGCCACCCGGCCCATGTCCTCCAGCCAACGGTCGTGGCGCTCCAGCGTGTAGCCGCGAGTGCGGGCCTCCGCCTCGGCCAGGCTGGGGCAGATTTTCTGTGTTCCCGCCACCAGTATCAGCCGTTTTGCGCCGTAGGAGTAGGCCCCGATCTGGCTGCCGGAGCCGCTGGCGACGACGATTTCCCCGGTCTCTGCGATGGCCTGCACGCTGCCCACGAAGTAGTCGGCGGTGGTGGTCTTGCGCCGGAACTCCCGCTGATCCGCCGGATCGAGCAGGGCCATCATCCGGTCGTGCAGGTTCACGTAGCGGTCGTTGCCGTGCATGTGCGCCGTGTAGCCGATGGTACTCAGGGTTTCCGAGGTGTTGACAAAGACCTCCGACCCCTCTGGAACTAGCTCCTTTAACTTTGCCAGCGCCTCCTCGCCGTTGCCGACCAGGATGGCTTCGACGTTGCGCGTTGCCAGCGCGTCAATGGTGCGCTGGATTGATGTTGTGTCGGCGATGGTGGTCGCATTGCCATCGGACATCAGGATTCTCCTTTGTTTGAGCTTAACCCTGGCCGCCAGGCCGCAGGTTGGGCATGACCTCGTCGACGAACAAGCCAATGGAGCGCATGACCTGATCGGGCGTAAGGTCGCCCCATGCGAATATGGGGCAGAAGTAGTTGACGCCCGTCTCGTCGATGGCCCGCTGCGCCTTCTCCTTGACGGTGGCCGGGGAGCCAGCCAGGACGATGTCCCGCGATTGCAAATCGTCGAAGTCCCGGACGAAGTTCAGGAAGTCGTACCCGTTCTTTTCCCACAGATAGTTGATGTTGTGGAACCAGGTGCCGTAGGCCGGCCTGGCCTCTGCCAACGCCTGCTCGTCCGTCGGCGCGACGTACATGTGCCGCACCAGTCCCAGCTTGGGAACAGGAACGTGGCTGTTCAGCCCATCCGACATGCGCTCGGCGTTCCAGACCCGCTTGTACAGGTCGTAGTGCTCCCTGGTGCCAGCGTTGTCGGCGAATACGTGGCAGGTGTTGAATCCGTGCTGGGCCATCCAAGGCACGGTCTCGATATTGTTGCTGGCGTACCAGAGCGGCGGATAGGGCTTCTGGTACGGCTGAATCCAGACCTCAAGCTCGTCGTAGCTGTAGTGCTTTCCTTGATAGTCGAACTGTCCGGTGGCGAAACCCTTGGTGAACAGGTCCATTTGCTCGTTGAACACTTCCCAGCTTATGCCCAGGTCCACGTCGAACTTTTCCGCCTCAATCGGCGATACGCCGCGGCCCACGCCCAGGTCGAGCCGGCCGTTGCTGAGATTGTCCAGCATGCATATCTCGTGGTACAGGCGGATGGGGTTGTAGAAGGGCAGCAGGTAGACCAGCGGCCCAAGGCGTAGTTTCGACGTGCGCTGTGCCGCCGCGGCCAGGAACACCGACGGCGACGGTGAGACGCTGAGCGGCGTCAGGTGGTGCTCGGCCAGGTGGTAGGAGTGGAACCCGCTGCGGTCGGCGAACTCCAGCATTTTCAGGCGGTTCTCGAAGATCTCGTGGGGCGCCGACCGGTCCCACTCGATCCAGTCGAACAGCCCGAACTCCAAGGTGTCATTGAGTGTCGCGGTCTGGGTCATGGCTCACCTCCGTTCCCGTTCGGAGAGCGTACGGTCAGCCGAATGATACGCCGCTGAAGATAGGCGCGCAATTGGCGCTCGCGAACGCCATAACGATGTTGTATGTATAATATGCATGGCGATGTCCAGCGAGTGAGAGCTATGACCACCATCAACAGCCAGGAAGACTTTCTACGGGCGCTCTCGGAGAACCCGGAGTGGAGGGCCGCAGTCCGCGCCCGGATCTTGGACGAGGATCTCCAGCAACTGCCAGCCAAGTTCGACGCCTTTGTCGAGCAGATGGCCGCGTTTGTTGCCGAACAAAAGGAGACCAACGCCGAGCTTAAGGAAATCAACAAACGCATTACCGCGCGCCTGGACTCGCTGGACAACAACGTGAGCAGGTTGATTGACGATTCCGGTTGGCTAAAGGGTTACGTTACCCGGCAGGCGGCGATTCGGGACGCTCCTGTAATTGCTATTGACATGGGGCTGGACTACGTGCGGACGGTGACGACTGAAGAGTTGTACCGGATGGCGCTGAATGCTGCCAAAGGAGAACCCCTGAGCAACAACCTAAGAAGCTTCCGGCGGGCCGACCTGATTATTGAAGCTACGGATGGCGAGACCACGCAGTATATTGCAGTCGAGGCCTCGTTCATAGGAGGGGCGCACGACGCTTTCAGGGCGTCGCGCAACGCAAGTTTCCTGACTGACTTTACCGGCCAGCCGGCCCGCGCCGCCATAGCCAGCGTCAGGAACCACGATTCCGCGCAATGGTAAATCGACTCCGGCGACATCTACTGGCACGAAATAGAGGAACGCGAACTGCGCTCCGAATGACCCATGCCGTTTATTTCGGGCCAACGAGCGGGTTAGATGCCCGCTCGTTTTGCGTTTGAGAGTAGTTGCGCCCTTAACTCCGTTGCGCTGGCGCCCCGGCCACGATCATGTCGGCGAAGGCCTTGTCGATGCCGCGCGGCCACTCCCGGCCCGAAGGGTCGGAGATGTTGATGATCAGGGGCGGGCCCAGGCCCTCGATTTCCATCCGCAGCACGTCGCCGTTCTGCACGGCCCCGATGTGCTGGTGGTTGACTCCGGTGGCGATGACGTCGCCCGGCTCCAGCGTGGTGATCTTGGACATTTCCGAAATCAGCTCCGGTATACGGTGGGCCATGTCGCTGGTCGGGAAGTCGTGGCGCGGCTCGTCATTGTTCCACAACCGCACCTGCAAGTCCTGCGGGTCTGCAATCTCGTCGGCGGTGACCAGCGCCGGGCCCATGGGCGCGAAGGTGTCCCAGCACTTGCCGAGGAAGAAGCTGTTGCCCACGGCTCCCGTCAGCCCGCGGGCCGACATGTCGAGGAAGTTGGTGTAACCGAAAACGTGGGACAGCGCCTCGTCCTGCTCCACCTTGCGAGCCGTGCGGCCAATGACGAAAGCCAGCTCCGGCTCGTGGTGGAACACGGAGGCGGGCGCGGGCGGCAACTCGCAGGTATCGCCGCTGCCGATGACGGCGTTCGAGGCCTTGAGGAACCCGTCCAGCACCGCCGGCTCCCGCATCCCGAACTCCAGGTAGTTCACCGCGGCGCAGATGAGCTTGGGCGGACGCGGCACCGGCGCCCGCAGACGCACGCTGCCGAGAGGGACGCCATCCTGTCCCTTGACGGCCGATTCGATCCGAGGCCGCATCTCCTCCCAGTTGATGATGACCTCCTCGATCATGTCCTGCGGGCGGCGAAAGTTCATTCCGTCCACCGCAGACATGGCATCCGCAATCTGGTCGCCTGTGATAACGCCCAGCCGGAAATCGTTGTACAGCGCCAGTTTCATAACCTGGCCTCCTGTTGCAGTCTGGCTGTGGAGGCCAGTTTCACACGGGCGCGGTACGTCGGCAAGCGCAGCAGGGGCTTTTCAAAGTAACGCCGTCCATTGGCGTACACTTATACTGAGCTTGTCGAAGGATGCCGGCATGTAGCCGCTCGTGGTGAGCCTGTCGAACCACGAGCAGCTTGGAATGGACTTTGCAAAGGCCCTGTAAGCGACGCTTTCGGCCTTGCGCTGGGGGCCGCAAGCGGGTAATTTAGGACTGCCGTTTGCGGGATGAAGGCGGGGAACTCGACCGGCAGCCACTCCCGTTGACTCAAGGAATGCGGATATGCCCGACATCAGCTACGAACTGCGCGGCCACACCGCCTATATCACCATCCGGCGGCCCCAGGCAATGAACGCTCTCGGCCCGGAACAGCAGGCCGAGATCATCGCAGTGTGGGAGTCCTTCCGGGACGACTCGGAGGCATGGGTGGCGATCATTACCGGAGAGGGGGAGCGCGCCTTCTGCGCTGGCGCAGACCTGAAGACCTACACGCCCGCGCTGGCCGAACGGGACATCTACGACCTGCGCCAGGATGCCGACCGCCCGGGGTTCGGCGGCATCACCCGGGGCCTGAACATCTGGAAACCCATCATCGCGGCGGTCAACGGCTATGCCCTCGCGGGCGGGCTGGAGCTGGCCCTTGCCTGCGACATACGGGTAGCCTCGGAGAATGCGGTGTTCGGGTGCTCCGAGGTGCAGCGCGGCTTCCATCACTGCGACGGCGGCACCGTCCGGCTGCCGCTTATCGTTGGCCTGGGCAACGCTTTGCGGATGCAACTGACCGGCGAGCACATCGGCGCCGACGAGGCGTTGCGCATGGGGCTGGTCAGCGAGGTGGTTCCCCAGCAACAACTGATGCCTGCCGCGGAGCGCTATGCCGACCTGATATGCGCCAACGGGCCTCTGGGAGTGCGTTCGGCCAAGGAGTCGATGATCCGGAGCCTGGGCCGCGCCCTGGAGGACGCCCTGCGGTTCGAGAATATACTGTTCTCGACGCTGACCCGCACCGAGGATTTTGCCGAGGGGCCGCGGGCCTTTGCCGACAAGCGCCCGCCGGTGTGGAAGGGCAGATGACTGCTGGCGCGTGGAGTACGCCCTCACCCTAACCCTCTCCCGGAGAGAGAGGGAACTTTGGGTTTGGGGAGAGGGAACTATCATTTATGGAGAGCGAACGATGGTAGAAGTTGACAATCGGGTTCCGCTTGACTGGGATGCGCTGGAGGTAGGGGAGGTATTCGAGAAATTCGAGTACGTACTCACCCAGCAGATGATCGACGAGTACCGCCGGGGCGTGATGGACTCAGAGGCGGCGTTCCCCACCATCTCGCACAAGGTGGACGTGCGCCAGTTCAACGCCAGGTACTCCGACAACGGGTCGGTCAATGCCCGCTGCGCCTTTCATTGCTACAACTCGCCCGTTCCCGGCAAGAAACTGACGGTCACCGCTTGGGTGGCCGACAAGTACCTGCGCCGGGGCAAGAACTACATCGTCACGGAGGCGACTTCCGTGGACGAGGACGGGCGGCTCATCGACCGGGTCATCACCCACGAACTAAAGCAGCCGTGGGAGGTGGGCAAGAAATGGGAGGGATAGTGCGCAGCTACTCCGAGGGCGACCCCGTCGCTCCCTTGGTAAAGGAGATGACGCAGGAGGCCATCAACCTGTTCGAGGGCAGTGCGGGACACTCCGAACCCTCGCAGTTCACGGACGAGGAGGCGGCCCGGGAAACGCTGGGAACATCCGGCACCGTGGCGTCCGGGCGCATGTCCATCAGCTTCGCCCTGGAGATGATGCGCCGCCACTTCGGCGGCGACGTTTTCAACCACACTGGCACGGTGGACTTGCGCTTCCTGCGTCCGGTGAGGCCCGGCGATACCATAACGTTCACCGGAGAGGTTACCGGCACGTCGAGAGAGGCCAACGGCCAGAAAGTGAACGTCAAAATCGAAGCCCAGAATCAGCGGGGCGATACGACCGCCGTGGGCACGGGCAGCGCCATAGTTCCCAACGCCTTTCTGCCAGCGGAGGATTAACCCTCATTTCGGTACGGAAACGGCAAATCGGCTGCGGGTTCATTATTGACAAAGACGATTGGTATTGACAAAGACGGTTGATGGTATAATAGGTCTGGCGCAAGTTAAGGTTTCCTGCTGTTGGTTACAGATTCCGTTACCGCTGCCTCGGATAACCTGGACTGAGCCCCTTACCCAAATAATGGAGGTTATCCGATGGCATTGGCAGACAAGGAACTCACCTGCGTGGAATGCGGGGCGCCGTTCATCTTTACGGTGGGAGAACAGGAGTTCTTCGCGTCCCGCGGCTACACCAACGACCCCAAGCGGTGCTCCCCCTGCCGCAGCGCCCGCAAGAGCCAGCAGCGCGTTGGCGGCGGCATGGGCGGCGGTGGCGGGGCCCGGGAGATGCACCCCGTGGTCTGCGACCAGTGCGGCGTCGACACCATGGTTCCCTTCGTCCCCCGCGGCGACCGGCCAGTGTACTGCAGCGACTGCTTCAGCGCTATCCGCCGCTAAACCGGCAGGGTGAACCGGTAATGAGAGCCGCCCGTTTTTGAGCGGCTCTTTTCTTTTGTGGTAGAGTTGCGCCGGAGGCATCGATGACCTACGGGATTGGAATCGTTGGCTGCGGCTCAATCGGGCGCGCCCTTATCCGCGCCGGGCAGTCCGGGCAGTTGGGCGCGCCGGTGGCTGGTGTAATCAGCCGCACATCGGAGACCGCGCGGGAATTCCTGGACACGCTGGATTCCCCGCCTCCCTACCTGGAATGGGAGGAACTGATGGAACGGTCCTCCCTGCTGATCGAGACGGCTGGCGGCCATGTCGTGCCAACCCTGGCCGAGGCTGCCTTCGGCGCAGGAAAGGACCTGATGGTAATCAGCATCGGCGCGTTGCTGGAGCACCCCGAAATCATCGAGAAATCGAGGGAAACGGGCTGCCGTCTGTACGCCCCGTCCGGCGCAATCGCCGGGCTGGACGGCATCAAATCCGCCTGCCAGGGCCATGTCGACCGGGTTGAGATGGTGTCCCGCAAGCCCATCGCGGCGCTGGAGGGCGCACCGTTCCTGGTGGAAAACGAGATTCCCATTGCCTGGCTGCGTGAGGCGCAAGAGGTGTTCTCCGGCTCCGCGCGGGAAGCCTGCCGCGGATTCCCGTCCAACCTGAACGTGTCCGCCGCCGTGAGTCTGGCTGGCATCGGCCCCGACCGAACCTCGGTGCGCATTGTCGCCGACCCGGCGCTGTCGCGGAACTGCCACGACATCACGGTCGAGGGGGAGTTCGGGCTGCTGAACGTACACATCGAGAATATCCCTTCCGAGAATCCCAAGACGGGGCGGCTGACCGCCCTGTCCATCATCCGCTCGGTGCGCGACGTGTTCGACCCGGTGCGGATAGGAACCTGACGCCATTCGGCCGCGCCAACTACTCCGATGACGAGCGAATTGTTCCTTCTACAATACCTGGCTTGAGAGGGGACCCTCTGCGGACCCTGGATACCGGCAACAAAAAGCAAGGGTGAGAAAGATGGCCCGGGAAGGTACGGCGAGCCAAGACTCAGACTCCCTGTCTCGACGAATAATGATTCCTGGCCTGGCTTCAGGGCACGCCACGTTTCACTGGATTGTTCAGAGTTTTGCGGTCGCCCTGCCCGAGATCCAGATGGCTTTTGGCCTGAACGCAGTGGGCGCAGCGGGTGTCATGTCGGCCCGCGACCTGGCGGCGGGACTGATCGCGCTACCAGGCGGCGTGGTTGTGGACGTACTGAGACGCTACTGGGGATTTCTTCTTGCGGGATGCCTGGGCCTGGCTGCATTGGGGTCTCTCGTTATGGGCGTATCACCGGTTTACTGGCTGCTCCTGATCGGGATTGCAGTGGTGGCCCTGTCTCACTCCGTTTGGCACCTGCCGGCTTCGGCGTCTCTTTCTTACCATTTCGCGGAGCGGCGCGGCACTGCCCTGGCCATGCATGGCGTGGGCGGCGGTATCGGCGATGTCGCCGGGCCGCTGGCAACCGGCGTGCTGCTTGCGTTTTTGGGGTGGCAAGGGTTGCTGAGCATTTATGCAATAGCGCCCTTCTTCTTTGCGTTCATGGCCGTGTGGGCCTTCCGAAACATAGGGCACGTCAGGTCGGAATCAGGCCAGGTTGCTGACTCTCCCAGCATGGAACGGCGCATGGAGATGACCCGCAGGCTGCTGAAGAACCCGGTGCTGTGGGGGCTGACATTCGTTCGCGGACTCCGGGGGATGTGCTTGATATCGCTGGTAACCATACTGCCCCTCTATCTCGGAAATGAGTTGAAAATGAATCCCGCCTGGCTTGGAGTACACATTGCGCTGCTAATTGTCATCGGGATCGCAGCCAAGCCGGTAGCCGGGTATCTCTCCGACAGGGTCGGGCGCAAGCAGGTTCTCGTGCCGGGCCTGCTATGGTCCTGCCTGGTGGCGCTCTCGATGGTCGTGTTCAATGACGGGATCACCCTGACAATCGCGGTGGCGCTGATGGGGTTGTTCCTGTATCCCGACCAGCCCATTCTCACGGCGGCAGTGTTCGATGTCGTGGGGCGCGAAGTCGCCTCGACCGGGCTGGGCGTGGTTGCGTGCATCGCGTTCCTGATGTCGGCGGCCTCTGCGCTGGTGGCCGGGGCGATCTACGAGACTATGGGATTCACGGAGACGATGTACTATATCGCGGCGTTGTTCGGACTCGCGGCGGTGGTATTCGCCGTGCTGCCGTTATCCCGGAGAATCGGCAACTGACCGGAAAGCTTTATCGAATGGAGGAATTTCCGTGGCGCAAGTGACTGGAGATGTGCTGTCTGAGGCGCAATTCGACAGCAAAATCACGGGATGGGTGCGGGTGCTTGGCGTTGGGGTGCTGTGCATAACGGTTGTGGGGATAGTGCTGATACCGTTCTGGCTGGCGATCAGTTTCTGGTACGGGCCGGAGTACCTGCGGCGCGTGTCGGCCAAGTTGACGACCAACGCCGTGGAAATCAAGATCGGCGTGTTTTTCCGCAAGGAATCAACCATACCGCTCAACCGGATTACCGACGTCAGGCTGCACGACGGCCCGCTGATGCGGCACTACGGGCTGCGCGGGCTGAAGGTGGAGACGGCGGGGTCGTCCGGCCAGGACTCGGGATCCGAGGGCAATCTCATCGGCGTGATTGACGCGGAGGTCTTCCGCAACGCCGTCCTGGAGCAGCGCCAGCGGGTAATCGACGCGGAGTCGGGCCGGGCAACGCCAGCCGCCGCCGCGCCAGTGGCGGTTGCTACCTCGGAATCGTCCGACGTGGTGCTGGTGGAAATCCGCGACATCCTGGCCCGGATAGAGACGCACATGGGCAGAAACAGTGACGGATAGGGGCGTCCCTCGGGGCGCACGTATCTCAGGAAACGTGTAGGGGCGCACAGCTGTGCGCCCCTACGTCTACCCATTATTTGAATCGAGACGAACTACTGAAAAACTGTCTCAAAACCAGCGATTGCTTTCTTAGCGGGTACTCCAGGCTGCCTTTTCACCCCCACCCTAACCCTCCCCCTCAAGGGGGAGGGTTAGGGTGGGGAAGAGATTTTCCGGCCCTTCCCTAGAGCAGCTTGGCGCAGTCGTCCAGGATGGGCGTTACGGTGTCGGCGGTTTCCGAGGGCAGGGCGAAGAGGGCTCGGTCGACGCCGTGCTCCTCCATCCGGGCCAGGTTGTCCGGATCGGGACGGGCTCCAAAGACGGTGATGTTGATGGAGTCCGGGTCGCGGCCGATGTCCTCGGCGCGGTTCTTCAGTATCTGTATTTTTTCCGGCAGGCTGGGGCCTTCGGTGGCCCGGCCGCTGATGGGCATCCAGCCGTCGCAGTAATCAAGCACGCGGTCGAAGGTGGTGGGGCCGTCGCCGCCCATCAGGATCGGCGGGTGCGGTTTCTGAACGGGCTTGGGCCAAGCCCAGCACTTGTCGAAGTTGACGTATCGTCCGTGGAACTCCGGTTCATCCTCCGTCCAGATGGCTTTCATGGCCAGGATGTTTTCGCGCAGGATGCGCCAGCGCCGCCGGAAGTTGGTGCCGTGGTCTTCCATTTCCTCGGCATTCCAGCCGCCGCCGATGCCGAAGATGAAACGGCCGTTGGATATCATGTCCAGGCTGGCGACCTCCTTGGCCGTGGTGATGGGGTCGCGCTCGATCATCAGGCAGATGCCGGTGCCCAGCTTGAGGTTGGTAGTGACTGTCGCCGCTGCCGTGAGAGCGACGAACGGGTCGTAAGTGTGCCAGTACATTTCGGGCAGGTTGTCGCCGCCGGGCCAGGGTGAAACGCGGCTGGTGGGAATGTGGGTGTGCTCCGGCACCCACATGGACTCGAACCCCCGCTCCTCCAGCGCCCGCGCCAGTTCGTCGGGCCGCATGGAGTAGTCGGTAACAAACATCATTGCGCCAATGTCCATTTCAATCTCCTGTCAGTTCCCTCCCTTCCACTCTCCCTCTCCCTTGAGGGAGAGGGCTGGGGTGAGGGTGAAATCCCTTGATTATTTCGGTGGCAGTGTCTCCGCATAAGCGACGCCGCGGCCAGTCCACTCAGCGAGCCCGTCGTCAGTGCCAATGCCCTCGGCTGCGACGTAAACGAAGCTGCGCATGGGCCTGCCGGTCATGTCAAACACCCTGGCGTGCGGCAGAGAAAGGGCGTCCTCGAAATTCTCCTTTCCCACGCGGACGATCAGTTCGCCGCGCAGGATTCCGCACGCCATATTGCCGTTGAGCATGAATGCAAGACCGCCGAACATCTTCTGCTCGCGCACGCCGGATTTTCCCGCCAGCAACGCCCGAACGCGGTCGGCCAAATTTTCGTCGTAGGCCACTTACGTTTTCACCCTCACCCTAACCCTCTCCCTCAAGGGAGAGGGGATTTTGCGGGATTCTTACGCCCTGCCTATGGTTCGCAAACATGCCCTAAAATACCACGACGGAGCGCAGCACTTCGCCCTGTTCCATCTTGTGGAAGGCCTCCTCAACGTCGCCGATGGCGATGGTCTCGGAGACGAAGCGGTCTAGGTCGAGGCGGCCCTGCATATACAGCTCGATGAACATGGGGAAGTCCCGGGTGGGCAGACAGTCCCCGTACCAGGATGACCTGACGGCTCCGCCGCGGCCGAATATCTCGATCATGGGCAGTTCGATTTTCATGTCGGGGCTGGGCACGCCCACCAGCACCACCGTACCGGCGTGGTCGCGGGCGTAGAAGGCCTGCTCGAAAGTCACCGGGTTGCCCACCGCCTCGATGGCGACGTTGACCCCGTTGCCGCCGGTCAGGTCGCGCACGGCCTCCACCGGGTCGGTGTTGCGGGCATTGATGGTGTGCGTTGCGCCGAACTCTCTGGCCCATTCCAGCTTGCGGTCGTCGATGTCGATGCCGATGATGGTGTGCGCTCCGGCCAGCTTGGCACCTGCGATGGCGGCGTCACCCACTCCGCCGCAGCCGAACACGGCCACCGAGTCGCCGCGTCCTACGCCGCCGGTGTTCACAGCCGCGCCCAGTCCGGCCATGATGCCGCAGCCTATGAGACCGGCGGCCGCCGGGCTGGCCTCGGCTGGCACCTTGACCGCCTGCCCGGCGGCGACCAGCGTCAGCTCGGTGAATGCGCCGATGCCCAGCGCGGGCGACAGGGCCTTGCCGTCGGGCAACGTCATCGGCTGGGTGGCGTTGCGGCTGGCGAAGCAGTACCAGGGACGGCCCCGCACGCAGGAGCGGCAGGTGCCGCAGGGCGCGCGCCATGCGATGATGACGAAGTCGCCGGGGGCCACGTTGTCCACGTCGGGGCCGATGCTTTCCACCACGCCCGCAGCCTCGTGGCCCAGCAGGAACGGGAAATCGTCGTTGATCGCCCCCTCGCGGTAGTGCAGGTCGGTGTGGCAGACGCCGCAGGCTTGCACCCGCACCAGCGCCTCGCCGGGGCCGGGATCCGGCACGTTGATGGTGGTGAGCTTGACGGGCGCGCCCCGGGATTCGGCTACTACGCCCTGAACTTGATGGGCCATCGCATCATCCTTTTCATTTCAAGTCGGCAGTCTCAATTACCTCTGGCTTTTGGCATAGTAATTTCAGCGAATCGCTTTGTCCACTGCCAACGGAAGTGCCGCTACCCGAACAGTGAGCGCTCGATTTCCAACGCGAATCCGATGAGCGCCTCGTCGTCGCCTCGATTGCCCATAATCGACAGGCCAACCGGCAGTCCGTCCACCTCGCCCAGCGGCATCGAGAGCTGGGGACGGCCGGTGGTGCCGCCCATGCAGGTGAGACGGATGATGCGGGCCTGCGATCCCCTTTTGCCCGACAGCGGCTGGTCCCGGAGCGGAGCTACCACCGGCGACGTGGGGAAGCACAGGAAGGTGCCAGGGGGAGCAACCTCGTCCAGCCGCCGTCGTACCCGGTCGCGGGTAGCTCGCGCCGCCTCAAGCTGGGCCTGGGTGAACGACGTTCCCAAGGCGTACCGCTCCGTGACCATGTAACTGAAACGAGGATTCACGGCGTCAATCCAGTCGGCCACGGATTTCCACGCCTCAACGGATTGCAGCGTGTTCTGCTGCCAGGCCCAGCCGTCCACTCCGTCGGGTGCCAAGTGTACTGTCTCTGCCGATGACGCCATCCCAGCCGCACGGTCGGCCACCGGGCGCAGGGCGTCGGCTACGGCGGAGTCGCACTCCCCGAACAGGTCCCCGGCGATGACTATCCGCGAGGGCGTTCCCGCCGAGACGGTGGAACCGAATACGGCCTCCGCAACCCGGGCGAAAGTGGCGGTGTCGCAGGCGAACCAGCCGATAGTGTCGTAGCTGGGCGCTTGCATCAGGATGCCGTCCAGCGGAATCCGGCCGTGGGTGGGGCGCAGGCCGTAGAGACCGCAGAAGCTGGCCGGGATGCGCACCGATCCGCCCGTGTCGGAGCCGAGGGCAAAATCCACAAGGCTCCCGGCCACTGCCGCCGCCGAGCCGCTGGAGGAGCCGCCGGGCACCCGCTCCGGCGCGCGCGGGTTGACCGGCGTTCCGTAATGAGCGTTTTCGCCCAGAATGCCGCGAGTGAGTTCGTCGGTGTGCGTCTTGCCAACCATGGTGGCGCCTGCATCCACCAGCGTCTGGACGATCCATGCGTTTCTGTCCGCTGGTGCGTGTGTGGCTTTCCAGTCGGGGTTGCCGCCGCCGGTGACGTGGCCCGCCACGTCGAAAATATCCTTGGCGGCGAAGGTCAGCCCGGACAGCGGCCCGCCGGGCGCTCCCTCAAGGTAGGCTTCCGTGTCGGTGCAGAAAGCGCCAAGAGTGTCGTTC
This sequence comes from Dehalococcoidia bacterium, assembly GCA_963664375.1. Classification (GTDB taxonomy): domain Bacteria; phylum Chloroflexota; class Dehalococcoidia; order Lucifugimonadales; family UBA3495; genus VXOI01. The sequence continues at coordinate 3,160,299 of OY761449.1, read as the reverse complement.
AGTGGCGGTCTGTTGGCAGTCATAGCTTGCTCGACTCCACGTTTTCTCTCTCCCAGAGGGTGAGGGTGAGGGCGTATTCCCGCAAGTATAGTCCAATAACAGCCAATCCGTGCGGTATACTGTCCCTAAAAGCCGCCGTTCACCGGGGCCGGAAATGACCGCCAAGACGCAGTACAGCTACATCAAATATAAGCCGGACGGGTCGGGGATTTTCTACCCGGAGCATCCGGACGAGTTTCCTGACGCCATGTACCAGTTTCCCAAACTAATTAAAGGCATGGATATTCTGGTGTCCCGGTACGATGACCGCCCGGATGTCCTGGTCAGCGGCGACAACGCCATCTACTACGAGCAGGGCAATCCCAGGGTGCATCGCTCCCCGGACGGCTTCATCGCCTTCGGCGTGGACCGGGACGCCATCCTCCTGGAAAACGGCTACAAGGTCTGGGAGGTTGGCAAGCCGCCGGACTGGGTGCTGGAGATCGCATCCCCCTCCACCGCCAGGGTTGACCTCACCATAAAGAGAGACATTTATGCCAGCATAGGCATCGGCGAATACTGGCGATTCGACGCCTCCGGTGGGGACTATTACGGCGAGCCGCTGGTAGGCGAGTTTCTGCAAGACGGCGAATACCGGCGGTTCGAGATTCACACTTCCCCGCAGGGCATCGCCTGGTGCCACAGCCCTTTGTTGAACCTGGACCTTTATTGGGGGGACATACGGCTGCATTTCTACGACCCGGCGGCAGGCGGGTGGCTGTACGGACTGAGGGAAGCAGAGACCGAACTGCGGGGAACGCAGGCCGAACTGCGGGAAACACAAGCCGACCTGCGAGAGGAACGCGCCGCTCGATTGGAAGCCCAACGCCGCTTGCGTGAGTTGCAGGACCAGTTGGGTCATCAAGATAGGGGCTAACTGTTACGCGCCCTTCATTTCCGGCTTAGGGCCAGCGAGAAGCCCCCTCTCGTTGGCGACGAGAGAGACATTGTAACCGGAGGACTGCCTGAGATGCTGACTGCGGAAGCCAACGAACGACTGACTCGCGTGGGGCCCGGAACGCCCATGGGCGAGCTGATGCGCCGGTACTGGATTCCCGTGCGGCCCACCGCGCAACTGCTGGAAGAGGAGGTGATGGCCGTTCGCATCCTCGGCGAGGACCTGGTGCTGTTCCGTTCAGCCGACGGCCAGATGGGGCTGGTGGGCGACCGCTGCCCGCACCGGATGACCGAGATGAGGTACGGCATCCCCGACGTGGGCGGCCTGCGCTGCTGCTACCACGGCTGGATGTTCAACCCGGCCGGGCAGTGTATCGAAACGCCGCTGGAGGCGGCCCACGACCCGTTCAAAGACCGCATACGCATCAAGGGCTACCCGGTGCAGGATATGGGGGGCCTGGTCTGGGCCTATATGGGGCCTGAACCAACCCCGCTGCTGCCTCCTTGGGACCTGTTCGTGATGCCCAACTCCCTCCGCCAGATCGGCATTATGAACCTGAATTGCAACTGGTTGCAGTGCCACGAAAACACCGGCGATCCCACCCACAGCGTCTACCTGCACGGCAACCTGTTCGAGTACGTGCTGCGCAAGCAGGGCAAGCTGGAGGAACGCGCCGCCGACGGGCAGATGCACACCCTCTACGCCCGGATGCAGACCGGCATCGGCATTGAGTCCCTGTACGTCAACCCCACCCGCTACGGGATGGAGAAGGGCATCATCTACTCCAAGGAACTGGGCGCAGACCGCGATCACAAGTCCCGCCACGCCACCGTCGTCTTCCCGTTCTACACCCAGACGGGCGGCCCGGGCATGGTGCGGCAGGAGTTCCAGATCCGCGTGCCAGTGGACGACACCAACACCTATCACATCAACTACGGCTGTTACATGGCCCCCGAGGAGGTTCCGGCGCCGGTGCAGGAGACCATCCCGTACTACGACGTTCCGCTGTTCGACGACGATGGCCGCCCCATCCTGGACTTCGTGCTGGCGCAGGACGCCCACGCCTGGATTTCGCAGGGGCCAATCACCGACCGCACGCAGGAGCACCTGGGCCGCACCGACCTGCCCATCGTGTTCATGCGCCGCCAGTTCGAGGAGCAGATGCGCATCGTCGAGGACGGCGGCGACCCGATGAACGTGTTCCGTGACACGGAATCAATGCCGTCCCTGATCCACGGCGGCCACTGGGACGAGCCGGAGGACGACGGCAAATCCTCGGCAGTGACCGGCGCGGGCAGTCCGCTGTCGGCCTTCCGCGCCAGCTACCACAAGGGCTACGCCATCGACGACGCCGACCGCTACGGCCCCGCCATGCCGCTGGTCATCGACCTCATGCGGCGCATAGAGGAGGCGCAGGCGGCGGTGTAACTGGATTACTGCCGGGCAGGGTGGGTGGCTGTCATGCACATTATTGCCCGGAGAACGCTCCGGGCATTCTGGGAACGGTACCCTGACTCCGAAGATTCGTTGCGTTCTTGGCATAATCAAGTGGAGAAAGAGGAATGGGCAACGCCGCAGCAGGTAACTGACAGTTTCCCAAACGCCAGGATGATAGGCGGAAACCGCGCCATTTTCGACATTAAGGGGAATCACTACCGCCTAATTGTGCATATAGACTACCTAGCCAAGAAGGTTTACGTGCGGTTTGTGGGAACCCACGCCGAATATGACCGCATCAATGCCAGGGAGATATAGCGATGACCGGGGTAAAGCAAATCCGCAACGATTCAGAGCTGGACGTTGCGCTGGCTCGTATCGGTGAGCTTCTGCATTCTGAGCCTGGCAGCCCGCAATATGATGAACTGAATGCTCTTTCCGACCTTGTCCGGGCGTATGAGGACAAGCACTACGCCATTGGGTTACCTAGCGTTGCCGGCGCCATCGAGTTTTACATGGAGCAACGCGGGCTGACCTTGGATGACCTGGCTGCGCTGGTTGGCGGCAAGCGGCAAGCGTCAGAGGTGCTGTCGGGCAAGCGGGACATAACCATAAAGATGGCGAGGGCGCTTTACAAAAATTGGGGAATATCGGCGGAGATTCTGCTCCAGGATCCGGGGGCTAGTCTCGTGCTTTGATTGCCTGTCAAGGCCGCTTAACATCGGGTATTCTCAACGTGTGTTGGCATTCCCATGTAGGGGCGCACAGCCGTGCGCCCTGGCCCCCGGTTCCGGCACAATTCTCTCCTGAGCAGACACGGGCGCACGGCTGTGCGCCCCTACGCGGCGGGGCCAAGCAGACAAATCGCGTCCAATACCAACACACGCCGAGAATACCTAACATCGCCGGACTGAGCCGATGTCGTCAAACACATAGATCGCGATAGTTGCAACAAGGGATATTTCCTCATCCCCGCCCCTTTCGTTAAAGAAACGAAAAGGGATACCTCCGAAATTCCTTTGTTGACCACGCCTAAGGCGATACATATAATCCCGCGCAAGCATAGAGGATTGCTCGGCCTCGTGGTCTGAGCGCAACGCAACAGTGACTGGAGGAGGATCATGGCAAGCACGCGCGCTCCGTTTCTTTCCCAAAAATACGGCGGCTACTACCACTCGCAGGTGCCCAAGGAAGACGAGGAACTGACGCATGTCGGCCCCGGCACCCCGGCCGGCGAGTACCTGCGCCGTTTCTGGCAGCCGGTCTGCTACGCCGACGAGCTGGGCGATACTCCCGTCGGGCTGAAGATTCTGGGCGAGGAGCTTGTGGCCTTCCGCGACTTCAGCGGGCGCATCGGCCTGGTCGAAGCCCACTGCCCGCATCGCGGCACGTCGCTGGAGTTCGGCCTGGTATCCGAGCGGGGTATCCGCTGCTGCTACCACGGCTGGCTGTTCGACGTGGACGGCACCATCCTGGAGACGCCGGGCGAGCCAGCCGGGTCGACTTTCAAAGACCGGCTGTGCCACGGGGCGTACCCGACCCACGAACACTGCGGCACGGTCTTTGCCTATATGGGCCCCCCGGACCGGATGCCGCCTTTCCCCATACCGGACAGCTTCGACCGCGACGGCTACCGGCTGATCCCAGGGCAGCGCTACGACTACCCCTGCAACTACCTGCAAATCCTCGAGAACGCCATGGACCCGGTGCATACCTCGTTCCTGCACACCATCGTCAGCGGCTCGCAGTTCACCGACGAGTTCGGCGTCGTGCCCAACCTCGACTTTATGGAGACGCCCGCCGGAATCATCTACATTGCTACACGGCGCGTCGGCGACAACATCTGGGTGCGTTCCGTGGAGAACGTGTTGCCCAACCTGCAACAGGTGGCCCCCATATGGGAGGACGGCAGGGACGTTCACGGGTTCGACGGCCCGATGATGACCCGCTGGATTGTGCCGAGGGACAACGACAGCACCATGCTGCTGGAACTCCGCCACATTTCCAACGCGGAGGAAAAGGAGCCAGCCTGGTGGATTGACCGCAACCAAATGCTGCCTGCGCAGCTCCCCGTATCCGACGACCCCCGGGAGCAGCAGCTCCAGCCCGGCGACTACGAGGCGCAGGTGACGCAGCGCCCCATCGCGGTGCATGGCCTGGAGCATCTCGGCGCAACCGACCGGGGCATCACCATGTTCCGCCGCCAGGTGCGCCGCGGCATCCGCGCGGTGCAGAACGGCGACGACATCAGCGGCACCCACGCCCAGCTTGAGGGCGACCACTTCTCGACCTACTGCAACGACACGGTGGTCTACGCGCCCGCAGCCGCCACGCCCGATGAGGACGAAAAGCTGGTGCGGGAGACTGGCCGCCGCCTGGCCGAGGAATACGTCGCCACGCGCAGCAACGGCAACGGCGGCAACGGAAAGTAGTCCATACGGTAGTCCAAAGCGATGGCCCCGGCCTATGCCGGGGCCGTTTTCTTTTGCGAGTGTTAAACTAGCCGCTGGCAATTCTGTGAGAGGGTGTTTAATAAGTTCCCTCTCCCCCGGGGGAGGGTTAGGGTGGCGCGTACCCCTGATTGCTCAGGAACGGCGGATGCGTATGAAACCCGCTCTTTGACAGTGAACCGAACTTATTAAACATCCTCTGAGAGAGTGTGCAGCATAATACATATACACTACGCAAGCAGAATTGTGCCATCGTCTGTCATTCTTGGAAGAACAGGGGACGCCCTCACCCTAACCCTCTCCCGGAGGGAGAGGGGACTTGCCCCACACCCTCTGACGGAGTTGTGACATTTATGCGCGCTGCTGTAATTACCGAGCCGGGCGGGCCTGAGGTACTCAAGGTGCGGGAGCTGCCGGACCCGGTTCCGGGGCCGGACGACGTTCTCGTGGACATCAAGGCGTCGGCGCTGAACCGCGCCGACACGTTGCAGCGCCAGGGCGGCTATCCCGCGCCTCCGGGCAGCCCCGACGACATTCCGGGGCTGGAATTCTACGGCGTGGTTGCGCAGGCTGGCGCCAACGTCCCCGACCTGTCTCCCGGAGACCGGGTGTTCGGCCTCTGGGCGGCGGCGCCCGAGGTGTTCTTTATGGCCTATGACGCCCTGTTCAACCACTGCGAGCTGTCAATGGGCAAGGCGGCGCCGTTCGGGGCAGCCGTAAGGCGCCGTAGCCGTCGTGAGTAACGGTGTGGAGTCTGCACGGGCGTTACTGGCAATAATCCAGGTTGAGTTGGCTCAAGTCGTTGGTGGACACGTTCGCCAGCGCAGCGGGTATGCAGCCGGTGAACGAATTGCCGGAAAGGGCGATGCTGTTCAACATTGAGAGGTTGCCAAGTTGGGATGGTATCGAGCCGCTCAGGCTATTGCTGTTGAGAGCAAGGATGGTCAACTGGGAAAGTTGGCCGAGTTGGGATGGAATCGCACCGCTCAAGTTATTGTTGCCCAGGTGCAGATACGTCAGGCTGGAGAGGTTGCCGAGCCGGAACGGTATGCTGCCGTCCAGCCCGTTGCCGTCCAGGACCAAATACGTCAGTCTGGCGAGATTGCCGAGCTGGGACGGCATTCCACCGCTCAAGTTGTTGTTGGACAAGTCCAGATGCGTCAGCCGTGTAAGATTGCCAAGTTGGGACGGTATCCCGCCGGTCAAGTTGTTGCCGCTGAAGTGCAGTTCCGTCAGGCTGGCGAGATTGCCGAGTTGGGACGGTATTCCACCGGTCAAGTTGTTGCCTTGCAGCAGCAGCTTCGTCAAGCCGTAGAGATTGCCGAGTTCCCCCGGTATTCGCCCGTTCAGGTCGATATTGCCCAAGTCCAGCGTGGTTACTCGCTGCGGGCTGCCGCTTACGGTCACGCCGCGCCAATTGCTGATGGCGGTGTTGGCCGACCAGTTTAGGGAGGCGCTGCCCCGCAGCGTGTCTCGCGCGCCGAGCAGGATGTCGCAGTCCGCCACAAGGGCCTCGTTGGCGTCCGGGTTTGGTACGGCCGTACCGTTGGCGCAAGGGGTTGCCGGAGGCGCAGGCTCGGGCGTGGGCGTCGGATCGGGCGTGGGCGTCTGCGATCCGCAATTCTCGCCGCTAACGGCTTCTACCGTCTGTAGCCACGTCTGGAACACGGAGTCGTCGGGCGCGCATAGCCCGTAGTTGTTGTCGAAGGAGATGTGCCACAGTTTCGTCAAACCCGTCAGGCTTTCGGGAAGTTCGCCCTCCAGCCGGTTCACTTGCAGCTCGATGACTTCCAGAGACGACAGGTTGCCCAACTGAGACGGCACGCTTCCGCTCAGCCTATTTGCCTCGAGAGAAATTTTCTTCAAGCCGGACAGGTTAACCAGCTCGGGCGGTATGCTGCCGCTGAGTTGGTTGAAGCCCAGGAACAGGCCTTGCAGACGGGACAGGTTGCCCAGGCTGGGCGGTATGCTGCCGCTCAGGTTGGTGTTTTCCAAGCCGAGGTGGGTGAGATTGGACAGATTGCCCAGGCTGGACGGTATGCTCCCGGTCAGTCTGTTTTGGGAGAGAAAGAGCCGCTCAAGGCCGGCGAGACTGCCAAATTCGGACGGTATGCTCCCGGTCAGTCTGTTGTTGGAGAGAATGAGCCAATCCAGACCGGTGAGACTGGTAAATTCAGAGGGTATCCGCCCGTTCAGATTCGCCTCCTCCAGTTGCACCCTGGTTACCCGCTGCGGGCTGCCGCCTACGACGACGCCGCGCCAATTGCCGATGGGGGTGTTGGCCGACCAGTTGAGGGAGGTGGTGCCCCGGAGCGTGTCCCGCGCGCCGAGCAGGATGTCGCAGTCCGCAACGAGGGCCCGGTTGGCGGCCGGGTTGGGCACGGCTCTGCCGTTGGCGCAGGGAGTGGCCGGGAGCGTGGGCGCAGGTGTCGGCGTGGGCGTCTGCGAGCTGCAATTCTCGCCGTCAACGTGTTCTACCGTCTGCAGCCAGGTCTGGAACGCGGCGTCGCCGGGCGCGCACAGTCCGGCGTTGCGGTAGAAGGTGATGGATTCCAATCCTGTCAAACTCGTCAGGCTTTGCGGTAGCGGGCCCTCCAACCTGTTTGTGTGCAATTCAATGCTTTCCAGAGACGACAGGTTGCCCAACTCGGATGGCACGTTGCCGCTGAGAACGGTCCTCTTCAGAGAGAGCCGTGTCAGGCGGGACAGGTTGCCCAGCTCGGGCGGTATGCTGCCGGTCAGCTCGTTGTAGCCCAGGGCCAGGACTTGCAGGCGGGACAGGTTGCCCAGGCTGGACGGTATGCTGCCGCTCAGGTTGTTGTCGTCCAAGCCGAGATGGGTGAGATTGGACAGATTGCCCAGGCTGGACGGTATGCTCCCGGTCAGGCTGTTGCTGGTGAGAAAGAGCCATTCCAGACCGGTGAGACTGCCCAATTCGGGCGGTATCCGCCCGTTCAGATTCGCCATTTGCACCCTGGTTACCCGCTGCGGGCTGCCGCCTATTGTGACGCCACGCCAATTGCTGATGGGGGTGTTGGCCGACCAGTTGAGGGGGGTGGTGCCTCGCAGCGTGTCTCTCGCGCCAAGCAGGATGTCGCAGTCGGACACCAGCGCGCGATTGCCGGCCGGGTTGGGCACGGCCGTGCCGTTGGCGCAGGGAGTGGCCGGGAGCGTGGGCGTGGGCGTCGGCGTGGGCATCTGGGAGCCGCAATTGTCGCCTTCGGCTTCGGCGCCCGACTGTAACCACGCCTGGAAGGATGAGTCGGCGGGCGCACACAGTCCGGCGTTGTCTTCAAAGGATAGGTACACAAATTCCGTCAAGCCAGTCAGGCTCCTGGGAAGTTCGCCCTCCAGCCGGTTTTCAGACAGCGCGATGACATACAGAGACGACAGGCTGCCCAACTGAGACGGCACGCTGCCGGTCAGACTATTATTCTCGAGAGCAAGGACCTCCAGGCGGGACAGGTTGCCCAGCTCGGCCGGTATGCTGCCGCTCAGGTTGTTGTCGTACAAGACGAGCGTGATGAGATTGGACAGATTGCCCAGGCTGGACGGTATGCTGCCGCTCAGGTTGTTCTCGTACAAGACAAGTTCGGTGAGATTGGACAGATTGCCCAGGCTGGACGGTATGCTGCCGGTCAGTCTATTTACGGGGAGATAGAGCACCTCAAGACCGGCGAGGCTGCCCAATTCGGAAGGTATCCGCCCGTCCAGTCCGGCGAACTCCAGGAACAGCCCGATTACTCTGAATGGGCTGCCGCCTACCGCGGCTACCTCGACGCCGTCCCACTGGTCAATGGGGGTGTTGGCCGACCAGTTTAGGGAGGCGCTGCCCCGGAGCGTGTCCCGTGCGCCAAGCAGGATGTCGCAGTCCGCAACGAGGGCCCGGTTAGCGGCCGGGTTGGGCACGGCCGTGCCGTTGGCGCAAGGGGTCGCCGGGAGCGTGGGCGTTGGTACAGGAGCCGACGTTGGTGCGGCCGTTGACGCGGACGCCTCGTAGTCGGCCATCTCTTCGTCGGTTGCGGCGGAGACGGTCAACGTGTAAGAGCCGGTGCCGTAGGCCCAGACCGCGATGTAATACTCGCCGGAGCTTGGCGCTTCCCAATAGAGTAGAGACGCCAGTGACTCTTCGGTGTCGTCGTTAAAGTCTATTTCCCAGTAGGCTGCGTTGTAGAGCGCGAGGCCGGAGTCCTCCAGTGTTCCCAGCTCTACCTCAATCCGGTAGAGGGCGCCCTCTTGGGACTGGAACGCGAAAAAGTCGTCGTCATCAACGTATTCTATGGAGCCTTGGGCGGCCTGGCCTACGCCGATGGCGGTGGCGCCGTTTATGGTGTTGGCGTGGTCGTCCGCGTCGTATTGGAGGCACCGCCGGAAGGCCGGGACGACGGCCTCTACGGGCGCGTTGGCGGTTAAGTAGGCTGCCAGGCCGGAAACGTCCAGCCACTCGCCCAAACAAAGGACTTCCTCTTCGCTCAAGAACTCCCCTGCCTCCATCCGTTGGGGGAAGAGCAGAATGGGAGCGCAGGCGAACAGGCCAACCAGGTCGCGCGCCGCCTCGGGGTCGCTGGCATCCGGGCCGTAGACCGCGCCTATCAGGCCGGTTTGCCCCGGCCAATCCAGCATGGCTGCCACGTCCAGGCCTGCGGCCCAATTCTCCAGGCAGGCCGCCTCCTCCTGGCGCAGCGCTCCACCCAGTTCCGCCTCTAATGTCCCAATTATGACGTAGAGGTACAAGGCGCTGGCGGTGTCCGGGGCGAGGCACGATGATATCGAGGCCCACTCCTCGTTGCCGCTCTCTTGACCCAGCACAGTCTTTGACAGCGCCGCATTCAGCGATTCACCGTCCAGGGCGCCGCGGATGCAGTCCTGCTCCGGCGTGGTGAGAACGTCGAAGACGTGCTGCCAGGTGGCGTTCAGGTCAATTACTACATTTTCCAGTTCGGGTGCCGAGGGGGGATCCGGCGTTGGAGAGGGAGGCAGTGGCGTAGCCGTCGGTATGGGTTCGGGCGTGGCGAGAGCGGCTACGGCCGCCTGCACCGTGGCCTGAATGTCCGGAGTGGCCTCCTGTTGCGCGGCGCCGGGGGTCTCAGGCGTGGGCTGCGTAACCTGTCCGGCGCAACCCACCGCCACCACCAGTATCAGCGCAACGGCAACCGCGCTAATGTATTGCATTGCACCCTTCCTCATTACAATGACAAAAATGACAATAACAAAAAAAATAATTACTAATGTTCAATTACTGTCGTTCAGTCCCTGTCGATTGTATGCCGAACTTGAACACAGGTGCAAGATACCAGCTATGCCACAGGGCAATCGCGTCTTAACCGAATCAGTCTTGCCTACATCCGTCATTCCCGCGAAAGCGGGAATCCAGACCATTCAGCGGGCTCATTACCCCGCAACAAACACTAAAGGGCGGGTTTGAAGCGGTTCCACCGATGTCTGATGCGCAGGATTTCACCTCCACCCTAACCCTCCCTTTGAGGGTTAGGGGATTTTTGCATAAGACGTGATTGCCCTGAACCTATGCCCCAGGACGATTGCAAAGTCGCCCTGGGGGTCCCGGTGCAGATCAGGGCCGTTTTCTTTTGCGGGTGTTAAACTGGCGGCGGGCAATTCTGTGAGGGAGTCAAGACACATATGCGCGCTGCTGTGATCACTGAGCCGGGCGGGCCCGAGGTACTCAAGGTGCGGGAGCTGCCGGACCCGGTTCCGGGGCCGGACGACGTTCTCGTTGACATCAAGGCATCGGCGCTGAACCGTGCCGACACTTTGCAACGGCAGGGCGGCTATCCCGCTCCGCCGGGCAGCCCCGACGACATTCCGGGGCTGGAATTCTCCGGCGTGGTTGCGGAGGCTGGCGTCAACGTCTCCGACCTGTCGCCCGGCGACCGGGTGTTCGGCCTGCTGGGCGGCGGCGGGTATGCGTCCCGGGTGGTCACCCACTCGCGGATGGCCATGCGCATCCCTGACAACCTCGACTTTGTTCAGGCGGCGGCAGTGCCCGAGGTGTTCTTTACGGCCTACGATGCGCTGTTCAACCACTGCGAGCTTTCTATGGGCGAGTCGGTGCTGGTCCACGCGGCGGGCAGCGGTGTCGGTACGGCGGCGGTGCAGTTGGCCCACAACGCTGGCGCCTACGTGTTCGGCACCGCCGGCAGCGCCGACAAACTGCAAGGCGCGATTGAGCTTGGGATGGACGTTGGCATCAACTACCGCGAGCAGGATTTCAGCCAGGTCGTGCGCGAGCATACCGGCGGCGCTGGCGTCGACGTGCTGCTGGACGTCATCGGCGCCGACTACTGGGACCGCAACCTCGCGTCGCTGGCCTTGCGCGGGCGGCTGGTGCTGGTCGGCACCATGGGCGGCGGCGCAGTGCAGGTCAACCTCGGCCCGGTGATGTTCAAGCGCCTGCGCGTTAACGGCACTGTGCTGCGCTCCCGGCCCATCGAGGAAAAAATCGCGCTCACCAATCAGATTAAGCGCCATGTCCTGCCCCTCATAGCGTCCGGGGCAATCAAGCCCGTGGTGGACAGCGTCTACCCGCTGGAGGATGCTGCGGGGGCGCACCGTTACATGGAAAGCAACGCCAACTTCGGCAAGATTATCCTGTCGATGGCCTGAGAGGGTGTTTAATAAGTTCCCTCTCCCTCCGGGGGAGGGTTAGGGTGGGGGCGTACCCGTGGGGGCGTACCCGTGGGGGCGTACCCGTGGGGGCGTACCCATGGTTGCTCAGGAACGACGGGTACGCCTGAAACCGGCTCTTTGTCAGTGAACCGAGCTTGTTTAACACTCTTTGAGACGAAAGTCGCCGGCCAGTGTATTCCCAACGTGTGTTGGTATTGGACGCGATTTGTCTGCTTGGCCCCGCAGCGTAGGGGCGCACAGCCGAGCGTGTCGAGGGACGTGCGGCCGTGTCGGCGCAGGAGAGAATTGTGCTGGAACCGGGGGCCAGGGCGCACGGCTGTGCGCCCCTACATGGGAATACCAATACACACTGAGAATACCCCGGCCAGCCGGGTCTTATGAGCGGCTCCTCCGTCTGCTATTATTAGCCATCTCTACCGGCAAATGATTCTCCACAGCGAGGCCGAGGTGTGCTATGGCGAAAGATATCTCCATCCTGATAGGAACCATCGGCGCGGGCCTGTGGGTCAGCCACGACGGCGGGCGCAACTACGGGCGGGCGGGCGGCATCTGGGGCGATATGAAGGTCTTTGGCCTCAAGGTCGACCCCACCGACCCGGCGGTGGTATACGCTGGCACCGACGAGGGCATATTCCGCAGCACCGACCGGGGCCAGGACTTTGAGCGCCTGGATTCCCCAATGAACTCCATGCACGTCTGGAACATAGCCGTCAGCCCGTCGGATCCGGCGGTCATATTCGCTGGCACCAGTCCGTCGGCACTGTTCCGCTCCACCGACGGCGGCGCAAGCTGGGAGCAGTTGACGGTGGACATGGCGGAGCAGTGTCCCAACGTCCGCGTGCCACGGGTCACCGCGCTGGAAGTAGACCCCAGCAACCCCAACGTGGTCTGGGCCGGTGTGGAGGTCGACGGCGTGCGCCGCAGCCTGGACGGCGGGGATACCTGGACGCGCATCAACGGCGGCCTGAACGACCCCGACATCCACGGGATGACCGTCAGCGCAGGCGCCGGCGTTACCGTTTTCACCAGCACGCCCGGCGAGGTGTTCGCCAGCACCGACACCGGCGAGAGCTGGCAGGGCCTGGGCGTCCGCGATTCCTTCCCCCTGCGCTACTGCCGGGGCATCACGGTCAAAGCCGACGACCCCAACACGCTCATGGTGGCTACCGGCGATTCGCCCTTTGGCGTAACCGGAGCCGTCCAGCGTTCCACCGACCGGGGCCGGAGCTGGGAATTGCTGAAAATGCCCCAGGATCCCAACACGCCGATGTGGGCCTTCGCCACCCACGCTTCCGACCCCGACTTCATCCTGTGTTGCAGCCACTACGGCCAGATCTACGCCACCGCCGACGGCGGCGACTGGTGGGTAAAGCTCCCCCGCGAGTTCAGCGAAATCCGCGGCCTGGCCTGGACGCCGAATTAAGGGCGGGCGATCTGGTGGATTTTTTGAGCTGGCGGATTACCCCCGCCAGCTTTCGGTTTGCGGAGCCGCGGATGTTCCCGCCGAGCGTGGGGTTTGCTACGTTTCGGGCATAGTTGAACGTGGTGTTTGGTGGTATTATGTCGCATGAACGGAGTGGTATACGCCTGTTTCAGTGCCGGGTGCTTTGCTCTGTTTGGGATGGCGCAAGGGAAACGAAGTAGGATTGAAGGTAATCTGGAGGTTCGGAAATGGCACAGTGTGTGTATGTAATGGTAATTCCGGAATGGAAGGAAGGGCTGGAGGGGTACGCAGTTGAAAGGGAAATAGTAAAAATAGGATACTTGAGGAAGTTTAGGCACCTAGGAGACCTTGAACGCGCGCGCGGAAATTATTCTAGAAAATGGGGAGCGTTCTTTGGAGTTCGGTATGCAGTACGGTTGCCTGACGATCTAGGCAGAAAAGCGGAAAGCTTACTCCACTTTGCGTTTGATTCACGAAGAGTGTATGTGGAGGACCTGACGGGTGGGGTTGGTAGGGAATTCTTTGACTTGGACCCCGAAGAGGCCAAGTCAGCCCTCGAGTTACTTCTTGTCCGCAATGGCCGTGAGGCTTACGATGCCGAGGATTATCTTGATGATGACGACGATGAGGATGATGACGATGACGATGACGATGGCGGCCCGCAAGGTTTCTTCAGGAGGTCAGATATCCCTATTGGCGGGAAGTTGACATTCGTGAATGATCCCAGCAAAACCGCGATAGTTACAGGACAGCGGCCTTTGCGAGTTAGGTACGGCAACAAAAATAATTTGAGCCTCACAGCATTGACCAAGCGCCTCACCGGGTTCGCTAGCGTCAGTGGGCCCTTGTACTGGATGTATAACGGAGTTCGAGTGAGCGAATTACCCGATGTCTGATGCACACAAAATCAATGGCTTATTCACAAGAAAGAGTTGAAGAAGTGCTCGCGATAGAGCGTAGGCTCGACTACTTGCACTTATGGACGAGAATTACGGGCAGGACGAGGACGAGTAAGCCATTTGCCATAACGCGAGCCCGCCGCTAGGATAGTGCCACCGAAATGCAGGAAACGCCCTCACCCTGACCCTCTCCCGAGGGAGAGGGGATAACGATAATCGGAGGTGCATTATGCCGCTGGACCCGCAAGCGCAAGCAGTCATCGACGCAGTGAACGCCCTTGGCCTTCCCGCCGTCTGGGAAGTGTCGCCGGAGGAGGCGCGCGTCAACGCCGCGTCCCGTCCACGGCCCGCTGGACCCGAGGTGGCGGCGGTCGAAAACCGCAGCATCCCCGGCCCCAACGGCGACGTTCCGGTACGCATCTACACTCCCGAGGGTTCCGGCCCGTTCCCCATCCTGGCTTGGTACCACGGCGGCGGCTGGGTCATCGGTGACCTGGAATCCGCCGACGGCACGGCTCGGCATCTCTGTAAAGGGGCCGGAGCCGTGGTGGTGTCGGTGGACTACCGGCTGGCCCCCGAGACCAAGTTCCCCGGCCCCGCCGAGGACTGCTACGCCGCCACGGTGTGGGCCGCCAACAACGCGGCCAGCCTGAACGCCGACGCCTCGCGCCTGGCCGTGGGAGGCGACAGCGCCGGGGGCAACCTGGCAGCCGCCATCTCGCTCATGTCCGCCGACCGGGGCGGGCCCGAGATCGCGCATCAGCTTCTGGTCTACCCGGTGACCGAACGCAACTACGATACGCCGTCCTACTCCCAGAACGCCGAGGGCTTTCTGCTGGCCCGCGACGCCATGATCTGGTACTGGGACGCCTACCTGGCAGACGCGGCCGATGCCTCCAACCCGTATGCCGCGCCGATGAAGGCCGAGAACCTGGCCGGACAGCCGTCCGCGCTGGTCATCACTGCCGAGTTCGACCCGTTGCGCGACGAGGGTGAGGCCTATGGCCGCCGTCTCCAGGAAGCCGGAGTGCCGACCACCATCAGCCGCTATGACGGAATGATTCACGGCTTCTTCGGCATGGTGGGCATTATGGACAAGAGCGGACAGGTGATGGAGGAGGCCACCGCCGCCCTGCGCGCCGCCTTCGCCGACGCTGCCGTTCCCGCCCCCGCCGACGACTAATTTTCGACACAAAGCCGCAATGGCGCAAAGAAAGTTCCCTCCCCCTCAGGGGGAGGGCTAGGGCAGGGGTGAAATGCTGCGGCCCTCCGCGCCCCTTGCGTCAAAATGATTTTGAGGAAGAGAGAACGCTATGACCACCGCCAATCCCGTCGAGGTTACTGTCTGGCAGGACTACACTTGACCCTTCTGCTACGTGGGCCTGGGCAGGCTCGACATGGTTGCCAAAGACCTGAACATCACCATAGATCGCAGGCCGTTCCTGCTGCGGCCCGACTGTCCCCCGGAGGGGCAGCCCCGCCGCCTGTTCGACGGTGAGACCGAAACCGAACTTGCGCCGCACATGCAGGAGCGCGCCCGTGGCGCTGGTCTGGTGATGCGCCGCCCCCAGTGGTCGCCCAACACGCTGTACGTTCACGAGGCCACCCTTTACGCCAAGGAAAAGGGCCTGGACGACCAGTTTCATCACGTCGCCGCCGCTGCATACTGGAAGGAGAGCGCCGACCTCGGCAGCCTGGACGTCATCAAGTCGCTGGCCGAAAAGGCCGGGCTGGACTGGCCGGAACTGGGGTCACGGCTGGAGTCGGGACACTACCGAGATGCGGTGCTGGAATCCAACGAAACGGCCCGCGCCAGCGGCATCGGCGGCACTCCCACGTACCTCATCGGCGGCTGGCGCAAGTTCGGCGACCTAAGCGTGGACGAACTCAAGACGATTATCGAGGCGGTGGGCCGCTAGGCCGTTATATTCCCTCCCTCTCAGGGGAGGGTCAGGGTGGGGTGAATTCCGAATGACTACTCAACAATCCATCGTAGTTGCGGGCGCCGGAATCTTCGGGTTGTCCGCTGCCTTGGAACTCCGGGGCCGGGGATACGCGGTCTCCGTGGTGGATCCCGGCCCGGTGCCACACCCACTGGCGGCCTCCAATGACGTGTCGCGGATGATCCGGATGGACTACGGCGACGACAAGCTGTACAGCGACCTCGGCGCAGAGGCCATCGAGGGCTGGCACGTCTGGAACGACTGGCGCGGACGGCCCCTGTACCACGAGGATGGGTTCCTGGTACTCACCAGCAATCCGCTGGAGCATCCGGCGGTGGAGCGCCAGTCCTACGACCTGCTCACCGCCGCTGGCTGGCCGTTGCAACGCCTGAACTCCGAGACTGTGGCCGAGCGCTTTCCCCTGTGGAACAGCGAGCACTACACCGACGGCTACTTCAACCCGCGCGGTGGCTGGGGTGAGGCGGGCGAAACAGTCTCTTTCCTGGCCTCGGAGACGGCCAACGCGGGAGTCGAGATACAAGCCGGGTTCAGCGTCGAGTCCGTGGTCGTTGAATCGGGACGCGCCGTCGGTCTGCGCTCTACGAACGGCGACGAAGTCAGGGCTGACTGCGTGGTGGTGGCCGCCGGAGTGTGGACCCCGCGGCTCATCCCGGAACTGGCGGATATGATGAACCCGGTGGCCCAGACTCTGGTGTACTTGCGGCCCACCCTGCCCGAACGGTTCAGCCCGCCGCATTTCCCGCCCTGGGGCGCCGACATTCCCCGCACGGGCTGGTACGGCTTTCCGGTCAACGCGGAGGGTGTGGTCAAGCTGGCCAACCACGGCCCCGGCCGACTGGTCGATGCCGATGCGCCCAGGGACGCCGATCCCGCCGTCGTCGAGTCCAGCCGACGATTCCTGGCCCATTCGGTGCCCGAGTTGGCCAACGCTCCCCTAGCGGGCAGCCGGGCCTGCTTCTACAACGACACCTGGGATGGAGATTTTTACATCACCCGGCACCCGGAGATCGAGGGGCTGGTCATATCCACCGGCGGCAGCGGGCATGCGTTCAAGTTCACGCCCGCGCTGGGCGGCATAACCGCCGACGTGGTGGAGGGCAAGCCGAACCGCTACGCTGACAGGTTCGCCTGGCGGCCCCGCGGGGAGGTCACCAAGGAGTCAACGCGCTACCACGGCGACTAGGACTCAGTGTCCACATCTCTATCCCAACGGAAAGCAAAAAGCGCGGAGATTAAAGAAGCCTTCTCAAAAATCCCCTCCCCCTCAGGGGGAGGGTTAGGGTGGGGGTGAAAAGGTAGTGCAGAGAGACCATCAAAGAAGCAATCACATGGTTTGAGACGGTTTTCTAGGTGTGTGTGACAATAGTGTGAACCGCACAAATTTAGCTTGAGCTAGTGTCTCCCATTTCTGAAACTAAAAGGGTACGCCCCCACCCTAACCCTCCCCCGGAGGGAGAGGGAACTCTTGGTACTACCTTCCTTCTATCCCCAACTGGGTTCCGGCTCAAACTTCTTGAGCTCCGGCAACACCTCGGAGGCGAACAGGCGCATGCTGGCCTCGGCATCGTCGTATGGCATGCCGCCGTAGCTGAAGGCGGCCACCAGCGAGTCCGTGCCAGTGTAGCCGTGGATCTCCATCACCTTCTGGTAGCACTGCTCCGGCGTGCCAGTCACCTGCAGGTTCACGAAAAAGTCCACCACGTCGCGGTCGCCGTAGGTGTTTATCTTGTCGGTGAAACCGCCGTAGTATTCGTAGCCCCGCGTGGTTTTCAGGTGGTCGCTGCGGAATTCGTAGTGATTCATCACCGATTCCCAGTAGCCGCCCACGTACTTGCGGGCCATATCGGCGGCCCGTTCCTCGTCGTTGTCGCAGTAGGCGAAAGTGACCACCACCGGGGCGGGCGGTTCCCCCTCGTTGACCTCCTGGTAGGTGGCGCGGTAGGAGGCCAGTTCGTTCTGGACGTCGCTCCACGGTTTTTGCGGGATGATCAGAACGCCCACGCCCAGCCGGGCCAGCACGATGCTTGACTCCGGGGAGATGGCGGCGGCGTAGGTGCGGCCCTCGAAGCTCTTGAACGGGTTGGGACGGATCTCGACCCTCGGCTGCTGCACCAGCTCGCCATCGAACTCCGCGAAGCCCTGCTCCAGCGCGTTGACCAGCATCTCGGCAGATTCGTTGAACCGGGTCCGGGACTGGTTCATATCCAGCCGGAAACCCTGGTACTCCACCCTGGCCAGCCCGCGCCCGACGCCAACAACCACGCGGCCATCGCTGAGGTTGTCCAGCATCACGAATTCTTCGGCCACCCGCACCGGGTCGTGCCAGGGCAGCACCACCACCATCGAACCCAGCTTGGCCCGCTCTGTCCTGCCCGCCATGTACGACAGGAATTGCAGCACGTCCGGGCACATGGTGTAGTCGGTGAAGTGGTGCTCCACGCCCCAGATGGACTCGTACCCCAGCGGCTCGGCCAGGTCAGCCAGCCGAAGCTCGTTGCGGTAGACCTCGTAGTCGGTCAAACGCTTGCCGGGGTTCTGGAACACCGTGGACATGCCTACGTGCATTGCTGACCGTCCTCAAAAGCTGCGCCCGTGGGTATCTACTGAAAGCGACTCCTTGCGACTAGTCATCGCCGGGCAGGTTGCCCTCGACGTCGACGCGCAGCTCGTTCTCGAGGCGCTCCCGGACGCTCTCGCTTAGCACGCCGCACTTGAACAGGTTGTTCACCAGCGTGTTGTGCATCTCGTGCTTGAACAGTTGCCGGAACAGGATGAAGTCGCTGCTCTGGGCGCGGTCACGGCGCATCTTGCGTATGTCGTCGATCTCCTGGTTGTTGAAGCCCATATCGAGGTAGGCTTCCCTCGGGAACCCGCCGGTCAGGGTGTTGCGTAGGAAGTGGATGGTGAAATCCTCCATCTCCTCCCGCTCTTTCGGCGACAGTTGCTGTACCTGTTCCGGCAGGCTGAGCATCCCGAACCCCATGTGGCGGGACTCGTCGCGCAGGATGAGCTTGCAGCCCTCGCGCAGCAGGTCGTCCTTGGCCGTTTCCGCCAGCATCTTGAACAGGGCCACGGCGAAGGTCTCGCCCACCAGTTGCAGGCCGATGACCTTGATGTACCAGCGAGGGTCGCTCAGGATGTAGTCGAACAGCTCACGGCCCACGTCGGACTGCTCATAAACCTGGCCGACCCGCCCGTGCAGATAGCGCTGGAAAAACTCGGTATGCCGCGCCTCGTCCATGACCTGGGTGGACATAAAGAACTTGGTGTCGGAGTCGGGCAGCACGTTGGCCAACTGTGAGCAGACCAGCACCGCCGCGTGCTCGCCGTGGAAAAGCTGGCTGAGCCGCCAGGCCGAAAAGAGGCGGTTCATTTCCTGCCGTTCCTTGGCGTTCATCTTGTGCCAGTAGGGCGAGTCGTAGATGTCGATTAGCTCGTCGGCCACGAAGCCCTGTTCCAGGTCCACTGGCTTGGCCCAGTCGATGTAGGTGGAGGCGTTCCACTGGTCGCGCTTGGCGTTTTCGTAGAGCCGGCGCAGGTCGTCTTTCTGCACCTCCTGGTCGTGCAGGAAAATGACATCGTACTCGGAGTGAACAACGTGGGAATTCTCAGGCGCAGTAACCATAGAACAACCCTCCCCTAGGTCTGGGGAATTTGATTTATTATCATATCCGTATTATGTTCCCCTTGTAAACCGGAAATTGCTCATAGCAGGGCTTTTCAGTCCTTCCTCCCCCTTGAGGGAGAGGGAACGATTAAAAGCCCCTGATTGCTCATAGCAGTCGTCTTGTCCAAGGGCCAAAACAACCCAATTGGCCGTCTGAACCGGCCAAAAGGAGGCGCAGGCGATGACTTGGCGAAGCATGGTGTCCGACAAGCTGATGGGCCCGGCCGAGGCGGTGCAGGCAGTGAAGTCCGGGGATGTCGTGGCCGTCTCCGCCATCAACTGCACGCCGTTTACGCTGTGCCAAGCCCTGTACGAAAGACGCTCCGAGCTGAGCGACGTTCGGATCGACCACCCGGCTCCCCTGTTCCCGTGGGTGCAGCCGGATGATGAGGGCCAGTTCATACTCAACGACCTGTACACCACCCCGGCTGACCGGCAAATGGCTAACGCCGGGCGAGTGGAATACCGCCCAGTGGCCCGCTGGCGGGCTGACCTCCCGCCGGACGGCTTTGTGGCCCGGCCGGACGTATACCTGGTACCCGTATCGCCTCCGGACCGTCACGGGTATTGCAGCTTCGGGCCGGGCGTATTTTTCTCCCCCTCATTTTGTAGGAACGCCGCCACGGTAATCGGCGAAGTACATGAGAACTTCATCCGCACCGGCGGGGAAAACTACGTCCATGTCTCGCAGCTTGACCGGCTCTGCGAGGCCGCCGCGCCCACGGGCGCACTGCCGGTGGCTCCCCGCTCCGACGA
Organism: Dehalococcoidia bacterium; assembly: GCA_963664375.1. GTDB lineage: Bacteria > Chloroflexota > Dehalococcoidia > Lucifugimonadales > UBA3495 > VXOI01. The sequence goes on along the minus strand of OY761449.1, from coordinate 3,140,097 downwards.
AGAGAACCTGGTTACGGAAGTGATTGGAACTCTGGTGGCGGCGGAACTGGTCAATGACCGGGACACCGTCCAGATTGGAATCGGAACGGTGGCCTCCGCCATGGGCGCGTTCCTCGGCGAAAAACAGGACTTGGGAATCCAGACGGAAATCATCACCGGCGGCATCGCCGAACTGGTGCGGCAGGGCGTGATAACCGGCAAGTACAAGACCCGACACCAGGGCAAGGTCGTGGGCAGCATAGCGCTGGTGCCGGAGGACGAACTGACCCTCATCGACGAAAACCCGGCATTTGAACTGTACGAGTTCGGTTACGTCGACGACGTGCGCTATCTCATCCAGCAGGATAACCTTGTCGCCATCAACAACGCCCTCCAGATCGACCTCACCGGGCAGGTGGCCGCCGAGACCATTGGCAGCATGATCTGGAGCGGTGTCGGCGGCCAGACCGCCTTTGCCATCGCCGCCAACTACTCCCAGGGCGGGCGCTCCGTCACCGTGCTGCCCTCCACCAGCCTGGTGGACGGGGAGCGGGTGTCCCGGATCGTCCCGACTCTGCCCGGAGGAGCTGCCGTCACGATCCCCCGCACACTGGTCGACTACGTGGTCACTGAGCACGGCATCGCCCATCTCCGCGGCAAGTCGCTCCGGGAGCGCGCCCAGGAGTTGATCGCCATCGCCCACCCCGACTTCCACGCCGAATTGCGCCTCGAGGCAGCCCGCGTGTTCAACGTCAGCGTGTAGGGTCCTCATTAGAGAGCGTCGTCAAACCACCCCGTCACTCCGGCGAAAGCCGGAGTCCAGGATGTGCGGAATGCTTGATTTTCTGAGCGCCAGTAGCGAGTTGGGCCACTGGATTCCGGCGAAAGCCGGAATGACGGGCATCAAGTCGCCTTATGCGGTTGCCCTGAATTGGGAAGCCTCAAAACTTGCCCGATTCGGGCGCGCATAGTACATTTAGGGCACACCAAAAGCCATCGGAAGGATTTGGCAAATGACTAGCAACAAGCGTGAAAAAGGACTGATTGTCATCCAGCTCAGCGGCGGGAACGACGGCCTGAACACGGTCGTACCCTACGGCAGGGGCGAATACTACGATTCCCGCTCCACGGTGCATATCCCGCAGGACAGAGTGCTGCCGCTGAACGACGAAATTGGCTTCAACCCCAGCATGGCGCCCATGAAGCGGTTGTGGGATGAAGGCAAGGTGGCCGTAATCCAGGGCATCGGCTACGAGAACCCCAACCGCTCCCACTTCCGGTCTATGGACATCTGGCACACCGCCGAACCCGATGCCATCGGCACCGAAGGCTGGCTGGGCCGGGCCGTCCGCGAAATGGACCCGCAGGGCGAAAACGTGCTGACCGCCGTCAACTTTGGCCGCGGCCTGCCCCGGGCGCTGGGCTGCCCCGGCGTCTCCGTAGCCTCGGTGGGCGACCTGGAGACCTACGGCCTGTTCCCGGACATCGAGGACGAGGAACTGCGGATGTTCACCCTCGAGGCATTCTCGCGGATGTATGGCAACGTGGCCGGGCGCGATCCGGTGATGTCCCTGCTGAGCAAGACCGGGCAGGACGCCTACGTCGGCGCTGACATCCTGCGCACTGCGCCGGAGCGGTATTCCTCCAGCGTTGAGTACCGCAGCGATTCCCTGTCCAAGAACGTGAAGAGCATCGCTCAGGTGTTCCTGGCCAGCCTGGGCACGAAGGTCTACTACACCCAGCACGGCAGTTTCGACACCCATTCCGGCGAGCTGCCCACCCACGCCCAGCTATGGGATGATGTTGCCGGTTCCGTCGGCAGTCTGATGGATGACCTCAAGGAGCACGGGCGCGAGGACGACGCTGCGGTGCTGATTTTCTCCGAGTTCGGACGCCGCATCAAGGACAACGGCACCGGCAGCGACCACGGCTCCGGCGGCGTGGCGTTCCTGATAGGCGGCGCGGTCAACGGCGGGCTGTACGGCGAGTACCCCTCGCTGCACGAAGCCGAGCAGATCAACGGCGACCTGCGGCCCAACAACGACTTCCGCTCCACCTACGCGCCGATTCTGGACAAGTGGCTGGGCCTTGATCCCGATCCCATCGTAAACGGCCAGTTCGAGCAGTTCGACCTGTTCCGCAACTAATCCCGCGGCAAATTTACGATCAGCCAGGAGATGTCAACGCCTGACCCGGAGCGGCGGGTCTCAATCTGGAGTGTTCAGGAGAGGTGGCGCAAGTTATTTTTCGCCATCTTCTCCCTCCAGACGGCGGGCCTGATTGGCTTGGCCGTCTGGTACGAGGTATTCGTCGTAACCGGAGACTCTTGGCCGGAAACCATCTTCGCCATAGGAAGGGACGCAGCGCCGGGAATTGGGGTAATTGCGGCTGACAGCATCGTCACGGTGGATATCGTTATGATTTTGACGCTACTCTACGAGGATTACCGGAAGAAACGAACCGCGCGAGCGGTAGCCCGTGAACGGGAGCGATGGCTGGCTTGGAATCAGCGCAGGTTGGATGCCGAAGCCGCAGGCGAGCTGTTCACCGAGCCGCCGCCTCCCGAAATGCAAAACGGGCATAACTCCGAGGCGTGAAATAACATGCTGGCAGCGCCGTTACGGTTGTTATTTTTATGATATTGACCCTACTTTACGAAGATTATCGAAGGAAACGGATAGAAAGGGCCGTTGCCCGACATCAGGCTAAATGGGAAGCCTGGAACCAGCGGAGGTTGGATGCCGAAGCCGCCGGGGAGCCGTTTGATGAGCCACCGCCATCCCTAACACGAAATGGACGAGGCCAATCGTCAGACTCCTAGAACACCGTTTCGCCCTGTTTTTGAGCGGACGCCAAATCCTTGAACGCGAGGTTACAAATGAGCAACGACAATATCGCCCTGATGGCACACCTGATGCGACGGGCCGGTTTCGGCGCCAGCCGCGACGAACTGGAACGCTGCGTGGAGCAGGGCTACGAGGCCACCGTGGAGGAGTTGCTGGACACCTCCAACCCCAACAACATGCCCGACGACATCATCCGGCGGTATCATGCCGAGCAGTCGGAACTGCGCGACCTCGCTGGCTCCGCCGCCTACTGGATGTACCGGATGATCTCGACCGAAAGCCCTCTGGAAGAGAAGATGGCCCTCTTCTGGCACGGGCTGTTCGCCACCGGGTACACCAAGCTGAACCAAGCCCGCTCGCAACTGAACCAGGTGGAGATGTTCCGCCGCAACGGGCTGGGCGCCTTCGACGGCTTGCTGCTGGAGATTTCCAGGGACCCGGCGATGCTGGTGTGGCTGGACAACCAGGACAATCACGGCGACGCCATTAACGAAAACTATGGCCGGGAGTTGCTGGAGCTCTTTTCAATGGGCATCGGCAACTACACTGAGGACGACATCAAGGAGTGCGCCCGGGCATTCACGGGGTGGACACTGGGGAACGCGGAGTATATGTCCGTCCGCGCCTACAAGGACTCCATCTGGCCGTACAGCCGGATCGCCTGGCACTACGACTACCGCGAGGAAGACCACGACGACGGCGAGAAGACCTTCCTGGGCGAGACGGGCAACTTCAACGGCGGGGACATCGTCAATATCATCGCCAAGCAGGATGCCACCGCCGATTTCATCTGCGCGCGGCTGTTCCAGTTCTTCGCCGCCGATGAGGTCAGCGAGCAGGGCCGGCGGTGCATCGATGCGATGAAAGAGACGTACTTCGAGTCGGGCTACCAGATCAATAGCGTTCTGCGGACGCTGTTCAACTCTGAGTACTTCAAGTCCAACGAGGCCAGGTTCGCCCGGGTCAAGGGGCCGGTCGAAATGGTGGTCGGGGCCATCCGCACGGCTGGCAGCCACCAGACGCCGGAACTGGGCATCGAGCGGGTTTCCAACAACATGCTCTACATGGGCCAGGGCCTTCTCCAGCCGCCCACGGTGGAAGGCTGGCACGAGGGGACGGAGTGGATCGACAGCGGCTCCTTGGTGGAGCGAGTCAACTTCGCGGCCAAAGAACTGTCCGACGTCAACAGCCCGGGCATTCGCGCCATCATCGACCGCCTGGCCGCCACTGGCGAAGGCGTCCTTTCTCCGGAGCAGTTCGCCGATGGTTGTGTTGACCTGCTGGGGCCCATCGACGTTGCCGATGACACCCGTTCGGTGCTGGTGGAATTCGCCTCTCGACAGGGAGAACTCGACCTGCGGGAACGCGAGCCGGGAGACGAGTCGGAGCGTCGCGTGGGCAACATGCTGCGCCTGATCGCCGCTACCCGCGAGTACCAACTGGCATAACCCAACAGCAAGACAGTGAGATAGCTCCCTCCCTCCATCGGGAGGGAGTTTGGTGAAGGCAATGACCACTCAGACGCAATCGCCCAGCATAACGCTGGAATACGTAAAGACCATAGGCATCGTGAACAACGGCCTGAACGGACGGGGATATGCCAACCCCTACGATCTTGCCGTCAGCCGCGACGGGCGCATTTTCGTGCTCAACAGGTGCGACCCGGCCAGGGCCGCCGCCATCCGCGTCGGTGTCTGCAATTTCGACGAAGACTACCTGTACGAATTTGGCGACGGGGCGGGCGCCGGAGACACGCAATTCCGCTGGCCGGTCTGCATGGCCTTCGACGATGAGGAACAGCTGTACATCACCGACGAAGTGAATCAGCGGGTCACTGTCTTTGACCGTGATGGGCAGTTCCTCCGCAAGTGGGGCAGCAAGGGGAGCGGCGACGGGGAGCTGAATGGCCCTGCCGGCATTGCCGCCAGCCCCGACGGCACCATCTACGTCGTAGAGCAGCACAACGCGCGGGTGCAAAGGTTCACGGCGGATGGGACTTTTGTCGGCAAGTGGGGTTCTCACGGCAGCGGGCCCGGCCAGTTCAACCTGGCTTGGGGTGTGGCTACCGACAGGTCAGGCTACGTCTACGTGGCCGACTGGCGCAACGACCGGATACAAAAGTTCACCGCCGACGGTGAATTCCTGGCCGCCTACGGCTCGTCAGGTCAAGGCGAAGGGCAATTCCAGCGGCCCACCAGCGTCGCCGTGGACGGCGAGGGCTACATTTACGTGTCCGACTGGGGCAACGAGCGGGTGCAGGTGCTGGACCCTGATGGAGGGTTCCAGGTGCTGCTGCGAGGGCAGGCCACGGACTCCCGGTGGGCGCAGGACTATTTTGCGGCCAACCCGGAGGAGAAGGCGGAGCGCGACCGATCCAATCTGACCCCACAGCTGCCGCCGCATTTGAACACGCCCTACCACGTCTCGTCTCAGACCGAACCGTACTTCTGGGGTCCCGTGGCAGTGTCCCTGGACCATGAGGGGCGGCTGTACGTGGTGGAGGCGAACCGGCACCGCTTCCAGGTGTACCAGAAGCGGTAAAATCCTGAACTCATGGCGGAAGAATGTAGGGGCGCACGGCTGTGCGCCCCTACTCTTTCCCGAAAGTTACAGAATAGCCGCTGGTTCAGTTCGAAGGGATTGATGGCTACTTTCCCCGTTGGCCCTGAGACTAGCGGAGGGCTGTCCGTTCGTGGTTCGACAAGCTCACCATGATCACCATGAACGGACTCCCGGTTAGTCCATCAATGCAAAAGGCGCTGGTCTACTATGCCGTGGCGGAGAAACCGGCCCCTTCGATGCCAGCGCGGGAGCAGTCTTCATCTTCCTGCGCCGTGCCGCCGCTGCCGCCGACAGCTCCCACGAGCACGCCGTCCTTGAACACTGGCAGGGCGCCCTGGCCGGGGATCATGTGGCCGCCCTCCATGGCCATCAGGCCGCGGAACACCGGGGCCATAGCATTCTCAGTCAGCTCGCCGCTGGCCCGGCCGAAGCAGGATGCCGCCACGGCCTTGGCGCGGGAGATGGGCGGGGTGCGCCACGAAGCGCCGTCGCTGCGCATCATGGTGATGAGGTCGCCCCGGGGATCCACCACCGAGATGCTCATGTTTACTCCCAATTCCAGCACCTTGGCTTTGGCTCCCGCCAGGATGGCCTCCGCCTCCGCCAGAGTCAGGGTGGGCGTGTTTCTGGGCATAGTTCACCTCCGAAAGTGTGGCCGTCATCAGCCGCCCGTATTGTAGGGCAGAAACGAATTCATGGGGAAGGGCAAGCACTTGGTTGCAGGGCCTTTCGATTATTCCCTCCCCTCAGGGGAAGGGCAAGCACTTGGATGCAGGGCCTTTCGATTATTCCCTCCCCCTCAGGGGGAGGGTTAGGGTGGGGGTGAAAAGGTAGTGCAGAGAAACCGACAGGATAATAGATGGTATTGAGACGGTTTCTACGGCGAATAGAAGTCAGTGTGGGGGTAGAAGGCCTGCCAGCCGAACCAGTAGGCATCCCGGGAGGGTAGCCTGGGCAGCATTTGCGACGGGTCGTCAACGTTTTGCAGTGCGTCCTCCAGGACCAGCCAAGCCCGCCCGTCCGTACTTTGCAGCTCGCCGTCATCCGAGAACTCGAAATCCTGCCCCTGGCCATCAAAGGCCCGGCTGCCACCACCGGTCACGGTGACGATGACCACGTCCTGACCGCCCAAATTGTCATTTAGCAGCGGAGTTTGGGCCAGCAGTTCTCGGGGGTAGGCCCGTGCCTCCTCCCCGAACGACAGGCCGAATACCTGCTGCTTGATTGGCAGGGATTCGTCAACCCCTGCGACCGGGAACATGGTCCCGCTTGAGGCTCTATAGGAAAAATAGATTGACCGCGGGTTTTCCTCTGGAAGATATGTCTCGGCCGGGTAGAAGCCGGTATCGTCGCTGATGACCGTGGTATCGGGATGCTGTGCCAGCCACTGGCCCCAGGTGGTCAACACGTTGGGAATTACCTCGAGCCGGCTGCCGCTGTTGGCCAGCGGCCCCACCACTGGAACGCCCAGGAACTGGTGCCACAGCGTTTCGGTAGCCCGGTCGTACATCAGCTTGTTGCTGCGAAAGAGCATGCCGGAGGTGCCGAACTCGGTTGTCTCGCCGTTGATGTCGGTGGAATACACGATTCCGGAACCGCAGAGGGTTCAATACGCCAGCGCGAACTGCACCCCTCCCAGCGTGTCGTTGGCCATTTCGTGCGGGTTGAGCACCCGCAGCGGATAGGCCCGATGCTCGCCGTTAATGGACACGCCGAACACCCGGTCGCCGGGGTCCAGGTACCTGGCGTCCTCCGGAGCTATCGCGGGAGGGAACCGCAGGTCGGGGATGCCGTCGCGCCGCACGCCGCCCCAGACGATTTCCTCCAGCCTGATATTGGCGGGCACCCCGTCATATATGAACTCGCCCATTGGCGGGTCGATGAAACCGAACAAGCGGCCCTTCCAGCCATCATATCCCTCGGGCCCCTTGATCTCCGGGTTCTGCGACAACCACTTGACCCACCAGCCCCAGTTCGCTTGTCCATCGGGAACGATGGCGAACTCGCCCTCGGGGATCCTGTCCCGTATTCGGACTACAAAGGACGCCAGGGTGAGCAGCGATTCCTCGTCGGTCTGGAACCGCATGAATTCCATGATTACCGGGATAAACGCATCGTTGTGGGAGTAGGCCATTTTGCGGCCAACATCGAGCAACGATATATCGATGGTCGCATACATCAGTTCGGTGGGATCATCCGGCAGGCGTCCCAGGTCGTCCGCGTTCAGGGGCGTTTCCGGGGAGGGCCATCCGGGCGCTTCATCTGTCGGCGCGACGGTCTCGGTTCCGGGCGATTGACCAGCCGTGTCCTTTGGCGCTTCCGTATCTGCCGCCCGTGGCGCGGATGCTGCGTCCGGCGACGGCGTTGCGGTGGGCGGCGGGGCTATCGTCAGATCTCGAGGCGAATCAGCTGGCTGTCCGGAACATGCCAGGACTGCAACCAACAGGAATGTTGCCGCGAGTATATGAGCCGTGGAAAGAAAGCGTTTCACATCGTTTCCCGGAATAACTCACGGCCGATGAGCATTCGCCTGATTTCGCTGGTTCCCGCTCCGATCTCGTACAGCTTGGCGTCACGGAGCAAACGGCCGACCGGAAATTCGTTGACGTAACCGTTGCCGCCCAGCACCTGTATGGACTGAAGGGCCATCTGCGTGGCTCGCTCGGCCGAGAACAGCAGGCACCCGGCAGCGTCCTTGCGTGAAATCTGGCCGCGGTCGGCGGCCCTGGCAACTGCGTAGGTGTAGGCCTGACACGCCGACAAAGCGGTGTACATGTCGGCCAGTTTTGCCTGGATAAGCTGGAACTCGCCGATGGGCTGGCCGAACTGCTCCCGCTGGTGAACGTAAGGCACCACGGCATCCAGGCAGGACTGCATAATGCCCAGCGGCCCGCCGGTCAACACCAGTCGCTCGAAGTCCAGGCCGCTCATCAGCACGGCAACGCCGCGCCCGACCTCGCCCAGCACGTTTTCCTCGGGGATTTCACAATCCTCGAATATCAGCTCGCTGGTGCTTGATCCGCGCATACCCAGCTTGTCCAGTTTCGGCGCGGGATTGAACCCGGAGAATCCCCGTTCAACCAGAAAAGCGGTGATGCCGCGGGGGCCTGCATCGGGATCGGTCTTCGCGTAGACCACCAAAGAGTCGGCATCCGGGCCGTTGGTGATCCACATTTTGCTGCCGTTCAGCACGTAACGGTCGCCGCGCTTGTCCGCCCGCAGCCGCATGCTGACGACGTCCGACCCGGCGTCGGGCTCGCTCATGGCCAGCGCGCCAACGTGCTCGCCGCTGATAAGGGGAGGCAGATAGCGCCTCTTCTGCTCATCAGTCCCGTTGCGGAAAATCTGATTCACGCACAGGTTGGAGTGCGCCCCGTAAGACAGCCCGACGCTGGCCGAACCGCGCGAAATCTCCTCCATGACCACCGTGTGGGCCAGATAACCGAGTCCAGCGCCGCCGTACTCCTCGGAAACGGTGATGCCCAGCAGGCCCATATCGCCCAGGAGCGGCCATAGGTCGCGGGGGAATTCGTTGCTCTGGTCGATTTCATCGGCGCGGGGAGCGATTTCCGCGCCGGTGGCCTGGCGCACCGTGTCCCGCACGATATCCACGGTCTCGCCCAGGTCGTGATTCAGAGTGGCCCAAGATGGTCGCCTGGAGGTCATGGATGGTCCTTTCGCTTTCCGAAATGGGGTTTGCGCCCTCACCCTAGCTCTCTCCTGAAGGGAGAGGGGACTGTTTTCAGATGGTGCGTTGGTCGATTATCCGCCGGGCCTTGAATTGTGTACGTTCGAAGGCCCCGGTCGGCTTCAGCTCAACCGCAACTCCCACTCCGAGCGCCCTCCGCAATGTGGCCGTGATGTCCTCCCGCACCCGCTCCAGCGCCGCCGGGTTAGATTCGCCGAGTATGTAGGTGTCTGCCAGCACCTCGGTCTGGACAGTCAGGCGGTCAAGCTCGCCGCGCTCCCGTTCCAGCAGCAGCCGGAACTCCCCTCCGAAAGTGTCCATGCTGCGCAGTATGTCCTCGATGCGCGACGGGAACACGTTCTGTCCGCGCACGATAATCATGTCGTCGGCCCGCCCGTAGATTCCCCGCACCAGCGTCGGGTAGGTGCGCCCGCAGGGGCAATCGACCATATCCCACTGCGCTATGTCGCCGGACCAGTAGCGGATCATCGGCTGGGACGTGCGCTCGGTGTGGGAATATACGGGGACACCCTCTGCGCCAAGGGGCAGGTTCTTTCGGGATTCCGGGTCGACCAGTTCGGTGTACACGATGTCCTGCCACAGGTGCATCCCGGTGGCGAGGTGGCGACAGCCGGAGTTGCTCATCCAGGGGGTCATTTCCGCCATGCTGCCCTGGTCGACCACGTAGCAGCCGAAGGTATCCTCGATCAGCCGGCGGGTTGCCGGGACGCTGGCCCCCGGCTCGCCGGAAAAGAACATGAACCGGAAGCCAAAGTCCTCCAGGGGATCAAGGCCCATCTGCCGGGCGGTTTCGGCGAGGTAGAGGGCATAGGAGGGCGTGCCGTACAGGGCCGACGGCTTGACCATGGCGCACCATTCGGCGGCCCGCTCCGTCTGTCCCGGCGCCCCGCTACCAAAGGGAAAGCATGTTGCGCCCAGCCGTTCCGCCCCGACAAGCGCGCCCCAACTGCCCACGTACAGGCTGAACACCGCGGCCACCATCACCATGTCGTCGGGCCGGAGACCTGCGCCCCACAGGATGCGGGAGTGAGCCTCGGCGATGCGATCCCAGTCGTCCCGTCCGATGCCGAACACAGTGGGCCGGCCAGTGGTGCCGGAGGTGCCATGCACCCGGAAAACGTCGGAGGGCGGAATGCAGAGGAAACGGCCATAGGGAGGGTATTCCTCCTGTTCCCGCCTGATTTCGTCCTTGGTCAGGATGGGGAGTTGCGCAAACTCCTCCAGGCTGCGCAGGTTCTCGGGGTTGACAGGAACATCTGCGTAGAACTCCCGGTAGAAGCCCGAATGCCGGTACACGTAACGCACCTGCTCCCTGAGCTTGTCAAGAACAATTCCATCCCGCTGATCCGGCGGCATCGTCTCCAGTTCCGGAGACCAGTGTTCCTGTTCCGAGGGAGGAACGTAACCGGAGGGATATTGCGGTGGCCAGGGCTTTTCAGACATCAGGAACGCTCAGCGCGGACGTGCCGGCGCACGTTGGCCTGGATGAAGTCGATCATTTCGCTGGTGAAGCTGCCCACGGGAAATACGCCGTGCACCCCCATTTCCTGTAGCGGCGCAACGTCATCCTCCGGTATGGTGCCGCCCACTAGCAGCAGCAAGTCCCCGGTCAGTCCCCGGTCGTCCAGCGCCTTTTTCAGCCGGGGCATCAGCCGCATGTGCGCCCCCGACAGGACGCTGATACCCAGCACGTCCGCGTCCTCTTGCAGGGCGGTCTGGGCAATCTGGTCGGCGGTTACCCGCATGCCCATGTAGACCACCTCAAGGCCAGCATCGCGCATGGCGCGGGCGATGACCTTGACGCCGCGATCATGGCCGTCCAGTCCCATCTTGGCCAGGAGGACTTTGGGGGGCGTTTGATGTTCCTGAGTCGTCAATTTTGGAGTCCTATATGCGATTCAAGTAGCGTCTGATGCCAGTCATATCTTGCGGAACTCCCAATCGCCCGCCTCGTTGACCACCAGCGTCCTGCCGTGGGCCCGTGCGATGGCGTGGTGCTTGGCGGCGAGAGTTGTAGGGGGCTGGACGAACACCACGGTAACGTCGGGCCGCCCGCAATCGCGGATGTATTCCTCGGCCACCAGCAGCGCCTCGTCCAGGAAGGATGGAGCGACGCCTCTGGCTTCGGAAAAGTCCAAGCGCAACTGGCCGTCTCCGCTGTCAGCATCCGGCAGCAATGGCTTGATGCTCCTGGCGGATTCGCGTGAGACCAGGGCGTGTTGGCCTACGATGTCAAAAACCTTGACGCTGTGCAATTGGTCTCTCCTCTCTCAGGCGGGTGGGCGCCCTCAATGGCTGTATGACTAATATGCTATGTCGGAATCGAAAAGTAAACCAGAGTTCCGGGGAACAGGTTGGCGCGGATCATCCGAATCTGGGAGTCTTCGCTAACGGTAATGACTCCCCTGCCGGAATGGATTAGCAATTCTCTTCCCGGAGGGCGCATTTCCTCCAACACGCTGAAAAGACCGATGCCTCGGGTGGGCGACGACGTTCCGCTGACAAGCTCTTTGGTAGCCAACTCAATAGCTGACCATTCGTAACCGGAATGCTCTAGGCGGGCATTCCGCTCAATGGCCTCTTGTATTCCGACGCCGCCATCGGCGACGCCGCAGACAAACCGCCGCGCCTCTCCGAATGAGTAAAAACGGATTAGTCCATAGGCCCCGATGCCTGATTCCGAATGTTCTGCTGCGTTGTTGACCAACTCAGAAAACAACTCGCAAACAATGGGATGAATGTTTGCTGCGCCGAATCCGGATGTGTACAGAGAATACTCGACGGTGTTGGTCAGCTCGGCAGCCTCTCTTAGGCCGTCAAACCGCGTTAAAGGCGATATGACATCGGCGGGCACAGACTGTTCGCGGCAATTTCCGAATACCTGGATTTCCTGTTCCTTGAGGATGGCCAACATACCGCACTCAATCAATGCGGCGGTAGCCTTTTCGGAAGCCGGGAGAATCAGCAGACAATTGTAGCCGCGCTGTTGCCACAGCTTTAGATAGACCAAACACCAAAGCATCGCTGGCGGCTGGATGTTGGTGCATTCTTTCAGGTTGATAACGACATCAGGCGAGGGAAAGGAATGTATCCTGGGGTCGTATCTTGTAAATTGGGCCTTGACGCCCCGGCCGTCCTTGAAGTCTGCTGGGGGGACGATTTCCATGTCTGTCTCTGCACTTGTCAATTTACGCTAGAAAAAGCGGGCGCGTATTCGTGGCGCCGGGGCAAGACGTTCGTTCACCGGGTCGGCCACCAGCCGGAAGATTTCCAGCGTCGTCGCCCCCAGCAGGGGCGTGTTGTCCGGACGGGCAAAGACCACCGGTACCGTCCGCATTCGTCCCTGCAAGCGGACCACTGCGTCGCCGATCCAGTATTCCACTAGGCTATCGTCAGCTAGCTCAAAAATGTCGGTTTCTAGCCGCGGGACACCCAGCCTGTCCAGCAGGTCCTCGGGAAGCATGTTGTAGATAGCCCCGGTGTCGACCAGCGCCTCCACCGCCACGAACTCCTCGCGGGACGGGTTGCCTACCTCTATTTCAACGGTGAACGTTCCCACTGGATTCATCCTGCCTGCAAGCGCCTAAAACACGCCCGGATCGACGTACTCGCCGTAGACGTCGCGCAGGGTGTCAAGTATCTCGCCCTCGGTGGCCATCGACTGGACGGCTGCCAGGGTTGCGGGCACCAGATTGGCGTCGTCATTGGCGGCCTGCTTCAACGTGGACAGCGCGCCTCGCACATCAGCGGGGCTGCGGTTGCCCCGGACCTCGGCCAGGCGGGCCTTCTGCCATTCCTCCTCCTCGGGGTCGAACTGGAACAGTTCCAGCTTTTGCTGCGATTCAGACTGGTACTGGTTCAGGCCAACAATGACCTGCTGGCCCGACTCGATGCGCTGCTGGTATTCGTAGGCGGAACGGGCAATCTCCCGCTCGATGTAGCCGCTGGTGATGGCCCGGAGCATGCCGTCGCGCATTGAGCCAGCGCCCAGGTCGTCGATGCGCTCGATGTACTCCAGGGCAGCGTTCTCCATGTCGTTGGTCAGCGTCTCCACGAACAGCGAACCGCCCAGGGGATCGGCAGTGGCGGCCGCGCCAGACTCGTGCGCGATGATGAGCTGCGTTGCCAGCGACATCCGCATGGCTTCCTCGGAGGGTATGTCGTAAGCCTCGTCGTAGCCGCTGACGTGGAGCGACTGCGTGCCGCCCAGCACGGCGGCCAGCGCTTGCAGCGTGCCCCGCGCGATGTTGTTCTGGGCGTCCTGACGCATCAGCGTGGAGCCCAGCGTTTGCGTGTGGAATCGCATGCGCATGGACTCGGAGCGGGTGGCCCCATAGCGCTCTTTCATCACCCGGGCCCACATGCGGCGGGCGGCGCGGAACTTGGCGATCTCCTCGAAAAGGTCGTTATGAACGCCGAAAAAGAACGACAGCCGCGGGGCAAAGCTGTCGACGGGCATGCCCCGCGCCAGCGCTGACTCCACGTAAGCCATGCCCTGGGCGATGGTGAAAGCGAGTTCCTGCACCGCGTCGGAGCCGCTCTCGCGGGTATGGTAGCCGGATATGGAGATGGTATACCAGTTGGGCACGCTGGCCGTACAGAACTCCACGATGTCGGTGGTGAGCTTGAGGGACGGTTCAGGCCCCAGGGCAAAGGTCTTTTGGCCGTGGAACTCCTTGAGGGAATCGTTTTGTACCGTTCCGCGCAGGGCCGACCAGTCCACGCCGCGCTGCTGGGCCACGGCGACGAACATGCTCAGCAGCACGATGGCCGGGTGGTTGATAGTCAGGGACACGCTGACCTGGTCCAGCGGAATTTCGTGGAACAGATCGTTCATGTCGTGGACGGTGTCGATGGCGACGCCCAGCCGACCTACTTCGCCCTCGGCCAGTTCGTGGTCGGAGTCATAGCCGGTGAGTGTCGGATGGTCGAAGTCGGTGCTGATGCCGGTCTGGCCGTGCTCCAGCAGGAACCGGTATCGCTCATTGGTGGCCTGTGGGGTGCCGAACCCGGCGATCTGTCGGCGGGTCCACAGGCGGCCCCGGTACATGTCGGGATACGGGCCGCGGGTGAAGGGAAATTCTCCCGGCCGGCCGAGATCCCTGTCGTAGTCGATCTCGGACGATGTTCCTGGCTCGTAGACCGGCTTTACTTCCAGCCCCGAAAGCGTCGTGTATTCCTGCTGCCGGGAGTTGGCGCTGTCGCTCATATCCCTTCCTCTCAACCCCTTCCCTCTCCCTTAGGGGAGGGAAGGGGTGGGGGTGTATCCTAGGGCGTGTTTGCAAACTTGATCGGCGGGGAAAGTTGGGCATAGCCGAGATACTTCATGCTGGGAGTTCACCCCCACCCTAACCCTCCCCCTCAAGGGGGAGGGAATTAAGGTCGAGCGGGAGGGAATCGACGGGATTAGCCTACGCGGACGTACTTGTCGACGCTCTTTTCGGACGTTAGGGCCAGGTAGAGGTCGCCGTGAGCGTCTACCCAGGAGCCGTGGGCCGAGCGGCCGGGGAACCGCTCCAGCACGTTGCCCTCGCCGTCCAGCACGCTGATCTGCGGGGGCTTGCCGTCCTCCGGGCGCTCGCTGGTGTAGAAAATGCCCTCGCTGTCCTGCGAGATGTCCAGCGGGCGCTGCATGTCGGTCCACATGGTGATGTACTCGCCATCGGGTGAAAACACCTGCACCCGGCTGTTCTCGCGGTCGCACAGGTAGATGCGCCCGTCCTGTCCCACGATCAGGCTGTGGGGCAGGTGGAACTCGTTGGGGCCGCCCTTGCCCGGTTCGCCCCACGACGAGATCAGTTCGCCTGCGGCGCTGAAGCGGTGCACCCGCGCGTTGCGGTAGCCGTCGGATACGTACAGGTCGCCGCTGGGCGACGGCACCAACTCGGTCAGGTAGTTGAACGGCCCGGCGGAACGAGGACATACCTCGCCGGCCACCTCGCAGCCCGTGTCGGAGTAGACGCCGGGGGTGCCTATGGTCAGCAGCGGCGTTCCGTCGAGGCTGCACTTCTGCGCGATGCTGCCCTCGCGGTCGGTCAGGTATACGATGTCGTCCGCGATGTATATGCCGTGCGGGTTCTCGTACCGGCCAGCGCCCCAAGAACTCAGGTAGTTGCCGTCCCGGTCGAAAACAACCACCGGAGGATCGGCGCGATGGAAAGCGTAAACCCGGTCTTGTGAGTCGGTGGCCACGGCGCTAACGTTGCTGAACGTGATGTGGTCGGGCAGCCGCGCCCAGTCCTCGATTACCTCGTAGGTGTACTTGCCGCTCCCTACAGTAGCCAAAGCAAGTTCCTCCTTATTGCCTTATTGCGTTTCATTCAGGCGACGATGCGCCAGCCACCATACTATCATAGCCGTGCCCCTCAAAATCGCCCCGAAAACGTCCTCCCCTTAACCCTCTCCCCTAGACGTCGCAAAGTTCACTCCAAGCCGCTCATGGTGAGCCTGTCGAACCACGAGCGGCTTGAACGGGTGTCCTTCGACAAGCTCAGGATGAGCGGATGTCAGTTGATGGCGTTACTTCGCAATCATCCTGCTCTCTCCCAAGAGGAGAGGGGACTCTAGGCCCGTCCGTTGTAGAGGTAATGCGGCCCGTCGGACGGGATGCTCCAGTCGTCGTAGAACTGGTGGATGTAGGGCAGGAGCCGCTCCGCCATGTTCCGGGTCGCCAGCGTTTCCGGCTCGATGGGGCGGGATAGCTGCTCCCGCAATTCGTCAGTCAGTGCATCCTCGTCTACTTTGGCCGACCGTCCGCCGCGCAGCACCACCTCGCCGTTGATCAGCACGGTGTCCACGTGCGCCGACTTGCCCCGGTACACCACGGCGTTCACCGCGTCGGCAGCGGCGTCGCCCGTGCCCTCAAAGTAAGGGGCGGTCATGGCCTCCCAGTCCAGCAGCACCATGTCGGCGTAGCGGCCCGGCTCCAGCACCCCGATGCGGCCGTCAAAACCCGTGGGCCGCGCGGCATTGGCCGTAGTCAACCGCAGGGCCTGGTGCGTGTCGAGGAACGGACGCTCAAGGCCCGGCTGCCGGTGGAGCTTGGATGCCAGCCGCATCTCCTGCAACATGTCGTCGTCGTCGTTCAGGGCGGTGCTGTCGGTGCCCATAGCCACGTTCACGCCGCCGGCCAGCATCGCGTTGACCGGGGCGATGCCATTCTTGAGCCGCAGATTGGAGCTGGGGTTGTGGCATACGGTCGTGCCGGAGTCAGCCAGCAGCTCGATGTCTCCCTCCGTCAGCCACACCGAGTGGGCGCAGGAAAGCTCCGGGCCCAGGAAACCCAGGTCGTCCAAGTGCGCGACGGGAGTCTTGCCCCACCGCCGGATGCCGTATTCCTTCTGGTACCAGCTTTCCACCAGGTGCATGTGGACGGCTGCCCCGTGTCGTGCGGCCAGTTCCTTGGTGCGGAAGAAGAAATCGTCGGATACCCACTGGACGTTGGAGGGACTGAGCAGCACCGATACCATTCCGCCGGACTCCTCCGGCCCATGGCTGTCGCGGAAAGACTCATAGAACGAAAAGTATTCGTCCTCCGAGATGTCCGTAACCCCCAGGTATTGGCGAACGGCCGCGGCCAGATCGGCAGGCAAGTTCGAGAGAAAGGAGTCGTCGTCGTGGTACACAACCCGGTTCTGGCCGCGGTAGTAGACCGAGTACGCGGTGCGCATTCCGGCATCGCCGAATGCGCGTAGAACCTGTTCGGATTCCTCGACCATGCCGCTGGTGGGCGTGCGGGGGTGGTTGTACATGACGTTGGTGGTGCCGGACTTGAGCATCTGGATGGCGGTGTAGGCGGTGATCAGGCGCCAGTCGACGGGGCGCCGCCCCCAACCCTCCACGATCCAGGACTCCAGGCAGCCGTCGACCGTGCCGAACTGGAACGTTGAGACGCCGCGCCCGTGGTGGTGGGCGTTGGTCATTCCCGGCATTACGAGGTAGCCCGCGCCGCCGACAACCTCGTCGACTTGGCGGTCCCTCAGCTCATCGTAGGCGCCCACGGCCTCGATGACGCCGTCGCGTTGCAGCACCGCGCCGTCGGTGATGACGCGGCTCTGGGAATCGCCGGTTCCCGCCTCGCAGATGACATACCTGCCACGAATCAGCGACGTCGCCATGTCAGCCTCCTGCCAGGTTGATTGGGCCTATGATAGGGCCACGGCTTGCCGTGTCAAGGCGGCGGGCGGGTATAATGCAAGTCAGGCCACAGCCATACGACGGGCGCAAGGAGTCGGCAATGAATCGGGAAATCAAGGGCAGGTTTGTCAACGGCAAGGTCGAACTGCTGGAAGAGTCGGATTTGGAAGAGGGCGAAATGGTCAACATCGTAGTTCCGTTCCGCAAGAAAGAGGGAGACGGGAAAGATATTATGGCCACTTCCGGCGCTTGGAAAGACGACGTAGACTGCGAGGAGTTGGTTCGGATTATCTACGAAAACAGGAGCAGGGGCGCTTGCTTGAAAGAGGAGTAGAACGGAGGGTAAATTACCTCGTGGATTCGGATTGGGCCATCTTTCATTTGAGGGGAGTTCAGGCTTTTTCCCTGAAATTGGCAGAGCTTAGGGCCGAGGGTTTGGCTTTGAGCATTGTATCCGTAGCCGAGGTCTATGAAGGGGTTTATCGTTCTCGAAACCCTGAGCGCAGTGAGGAATTTCTGCATGGGTTCCTGAATGCAGACTTGACAATACTTCCCCTGGAGGAAGATACCTGCCGGATATTCGCGAGAGAAAGAATACGATTGCGAAATCAGGGAACCCATATAGGAGATATGGACCTGTTAATCGCTGCCACCGCCCTGCAACACAACCTGATTGTGCTAACCAACAACCGGCGGCACTTTGGCCGGGTGGAAGGGCTGGAAATCTTATCAATATAGCAACTTGCGGGAGAATCGAGATGGCAGGACTGGAAGGAAAGGTGGCGCTGGTTACCGGCGCTGGCGGAATGCGGGGCGTCGGGCGGGCTACGGTGATGAAACTCGCCGGTCTGGGCGCCGACATCGCCCTGACCGACGTGCACCGGGAGACCGAGGACTTGCCACCCGCCGAGGTGCGCAACAGTTGGCGAGGCATCGACGCCGTTCGGGAGGAAGTGGAGGCCGAGGGACGGGGCGCGTTCCCGGTCTATTGCGATCTCGGAGACAGCGCGCAGATCGAGCGAATGGTCGACCAGGTGGTGGGCCACTACGGTCGAATCGACATCCTGGTCAACAACGCCCGCGCCATCATCGGGAGGGACAAGGTGCCCGTGACCGAGTTGGAGCAAGAGGTCTGGGAGCATTTCCTGCGCATCAACACAACCGCTCCGTATCTGCTCACCAAGGAGGTGGGCCGCCGGATGATCGAGGCTGGCAATGGCGGGCGCATCATCAACATCGCCTCCAACGCATCCAAGCAGGCCAGCGCCACGGGAGCGGCCTACAGCGCCTCAAAGTTTGCGGTGCTGGGACTGACCCAGGCGTCGGCGCTTGACCTGGCGCCCTACGGCATAACCGTCAACGCCGTCTGCCCCGGGCCCATCAACACCGACCGCATGAGCTACTGGGAACGCGATCAGGCCGCTGACCGTGGCATGTCGCAGGAGGAGTTTCGCAGCCAGATCGTGCAGGCCGGCGCACAAGCCAGCCCGCTGGGCCGCATCGCCGAGCCGCAGGACGTGGCCAACATGGTAGCGTTCCTGGCCAGCGACGAGGCATCGTTCGTGACCGGCCAGGCCTACAACGTCAACGGCGGCCTGCTGTTCCACTAGGGAGTGTCGGGGCCGAACACCGCCTTGCGCAGCGTGTCGTTGAGCTTGACGTGCCAGTTCTGGCCCGCTTCGTCCAGAAAGTGCTGGAGCAAGTCGTTGTCTATATTAACCGTGGTGTAGCTTTTGCCGGACGGATTTTCTTTACATTTTCGGCGGAGAGACTTCTCGACCAGATCCGGCACAACCTCGATGGCCGGACGCATCCGCGCAAAATCCTCGGCGGTTAGCTCCCTTGTATCCGGGTCTTTGGCGATGCCCACATTTATTGCAGTCTCTTCTCCATACTCTGCCTCAATTTCCCGAAAAGTCAGGTCGCTTGCTACAAGTTCCTGAAACGACAGCTTGGGAGTATCGGGGTTCCCGAACTGCTTTGCTCCCTGTTCTGCCATTAGCGCGGCGTATTCGGCGAATGGCAGCTTATGTATGTCGGCGTTCTCGCTCATATTTGCTTCTATCTCTTCTGTTGGATTTATGCAAGCTGATAATGCGTCGTCTTTCCTCTCGTTGCGTGAATACCACGGAGTGGAGACGGTCTCCGATGAACCCGATGGCAACCCAACGCAGTTCTCCACCTCTTGGACTAGACTCCACTACGGCGCTGTCCCAATCGAATAGGTAGACACTCCGGAAATCTACTTCGTGCTTTTCCAGATTGGAGAGGCGCTTTGCGTCATCCCACTCATAGTTCACCTGATCATCTTACACCTCGCCTCGCGGGAATAACAATCCGTCCGTAACTTTGACACTGGCCGTTCATCGTCAGCACACCGCCGCGCCCAGCGGTGTCCTGTGCCGCCGGAACAGCGGCTCTCGCACGGCCAGGGTGAGGACGGTGGCGGCGATGGACAGAGCCAGCATCAGCACGAACGCCGCGTTGTAGTCTCCGGTCGTGTCGTAAATCCAGCCGCCCGCCAGCGCTCCCAGGCCGCCGGTGATCTGGTGGATCATTGACACCGTGCCGGTTAGAGTCCCAAGCCGGTGCGGGCCGTAGATGTTGCCCAGGAACACCACGGTCAGAGGGGCTGTGATCAGGAACGTGAACCCGTACAGCAGCCCGAATACCAGGATGACCGGCG
The DNA here is from genome assembly GCA_963664375.1 of Dehalococcoidia bacterium. Lineage (GTDB taxonomy): Bacteria > Chloroflexota > Dehalococcoidia > Lucifugimonadales > UBA3495 > VXOI01. The sequence continues at coordinate 3,120,179 of OY761449.1, read as the reverse complement.
TGTTCTGGAACGGTATAATCAGGGCGAAAATGCCGATCCGCATCACGAAGCACAGCACGGTGGGCCGCGACGCGCCGAGGGCATCGGCCATTATCCCGGCGACGAAGACGCCCAGCAGCCCCATCACGCCCATCCAGGCCAGCAGGTTCCCGGCCAGCACGTCGCCCACCCCCTGGTCTTGGGCGAAGGCGACGATGTGGGTGGCAACGAAAAAGTCCTGGAACCCGCAGACCGAGTAGATTCCCACCAGCAACAGGAAGGGCCGGGAGGTCAGGGCCTGCTTGAATGTGAGAGGCTGGGGCGCTGGCTCGCCGTCCGAATCCGAGGGGGCCGCCGCGCTTCCGGCGGGCGGCCCGGGCCGCACGATCAGCAGCGTCAGCGGCACCAGGACAGCGAAGTTGACCACTGCCAGCGCTATGAATGACGTGCGCCATCCTATGGCGGCCAGGGCCGAGGCCAGCGCGGCCACGATCACCAACTGCCCGATGGCGTTTCCGGATACGGCGGTGCTGGTGGCAACGCCGCGCCGCTCCACGAACCACTGGCTGACCATCACTACCACCGGAGCAATGGACGTGCCGGAGTTGCCCAGGGCGTAGACGACGCCGTAGACCAGGAAGACCTGCCACGAGTAATGCACCTGCCCCATCAGCGCCAGGCCGGCAGCGGCGATGACCGCCCCGACGGCGATGGTTCCGCGCAGGCTCCAGCGGTCCACCAGGCGGCCAACGAAGGGCATGGCCAGAGCGGACACCACCATGAACATGGTGACCGCCAGGGACAACGTGGACCGGCTGACGTCCAGGTCCTCCGACATGGGCTTGAGCATCAGCCCGAAGGCGAACCGCGAGCCGCCGCTGAAGAACAGGATGGCGAATCCCGCCGCGAGGATTAACAGGCTGTAATCAAGGCGTTTCATCAAGTTCCCTCTCCCTCCGGGGGAGGGTTAGGGTGGGGGCGTTCCCTCGCGGTTTCGTATTCCGCAAGTGAGGCGCCACGCAAGCGCGCAGGGGCAGGCTCATCACCTGCCCCTGCGTGGTCGCTGAGTTTCTGTGAAATCCCGTGGTCTACCGGAACAGGCCCCGCACGGTGTTCATTACCCGCTCCTCGTTGGGCAGGTAGATGTTCTCCAGCGCCCGGCTGTATGGCACCGGCGTGTGGGGCGCGGTTACGCGGGACGGCGGGGCGTCCAGGTAGTCGAACCCCTCCTCGGCGACGCGAGCGCAGATTTCCGAGGCCAGGCTGCACACCGGCGTGTCCTCGTCCACCACCACGATGCGGTGAGTCTTGCGCACCGATTCCAGTACGTGGTCGTAGTCGATGGGCGAGATGCTTAGCAGGTCGACCACCTCGGCGTTGATGCCCTCCTTGGCCAGCTCCTCGGCGGCGTTGTTGGCCGTCCAGGTCATCTTGGACAGGCCCACCAGCGTCACGTCGCTGCCCTCGCGAATGGTGCGGGCCTTGCCCAGCGGATAGGTGTACGGTTCCTCGGGCACCGGGCCGCGGTTGGTGTACAGGCCCTTGTGCTCGAAGAACACCACGGGGTCGTCGTCGCGGATGGCCGAGATCAGCAGACCCTTGGCGGTGTAGGGGTCTGAGGGTACGACGCCCTTGAGCCCCGGAATGTGGCTGAAAATGGAGTAGTAGGACTCGGAGTGCTGGGCCGCGCTGCCGAACCCTGCGCCGATGCGGGTGAGCATCACGAAGGGCACCTTGACCTGCCCGCCGAACATGTAGCGCATCTTGGCGGCGTTGTTCAGCATCTGGTCCATGCAGACGCCGATGAAGTCCACGAACATCAGCTCGGCGATGGCCCGCATGCCCGTCGACGAGGCGCCGATGGCGGTGCCGACGAAAGCCGCCTCGGACAGCGGGGTGTCCAGCACGCGCTGGTTGCCGAACTCCTGGATGAGGCCAACGGTGGTGCGGAACGGGCCGCCCCACGCATCGACGATGCCCAGGTGTTCGCGGCCAGCGCCGCCAGCGATTTCCTCGCCCATGATGATGACCGATTCGTCGCGCGTCATCTCCTGCCGGATGGCCTCGTTGATGGCCTCGCGTACCTGCAATTCCCTGGTGGCGGTGGCTGTCGTCATCTCTCGCTCCTGTTGATATTCAAGGATTCTTTTTTCCGCTATCTGGTGGACGGCCCGGTAGATGTCCTTGCCGAACCCCGGCATATCACACGCCACCCGGCGGGCGGGCCGGGCGCGGTTAGCGCTGGCCGTATTTCGCTCCGCACGGGACGCGCCGCAAGCGGCGTCAGGCGGTTACTTGCTCGAAGGAGAAGCCGGGGATGGTCATCCGTTCTCCGGCGTGCTCGATGGTTATGGCGCAGAGGCGCCCTTCGCCGTCCAGGTCCAGCAGCGTGTTTTCGTCCAGGTCTCGCGTCTCATCCACCTCGGCCGGGTAGAGTTCGATATACAAGGTGTCCGTGCTCTGGAAGTATTTTATCTTCATAGCCTGAAAGACCGGTCAAAGAATGTGTTATGCACCGTTTTCCTGTCGGGCAGCAGAATAACCCTCAGATACCTGCCGCCCATCTCAGAAATCCGGCCCCATAGCCGGATGCGGCCATCAGTTTGTAGTTCCTCCCTTGCCGGGAAGTCTATTACTTCCTGGATCCATTCGAACTTGATGAATGAACGGTCGGGCCGCTGGCGCATAAACCAAAAGTATTCCGTGAACTCCATCCAGCGCAACCGTCCATTGGGATTATAAGCCAGTCCGTCGTCCTTGCAAGCGCACCGCCCCGTCGTCCGGGCCTTGCGCTTATCGTCAGCCGTCCGGGCCGGTGACCGTTGGCTCCCGGCGCCACTGGCCGCGCAGGCCGCCCCGTCACTCCACGTACCGCGCCCCCGCCGGGCGGGCCTTGCCGCCGTGAACCGACGGCTCGTCGCACCACTTGGCCGCCAGCAGGCGGACGGCGCGGTACACATCGTGGCCGAACCCCAGCAGGTCGCACACCACCCGCCGGTCCAGCAGCGCACGGTTGGCGTCGGCGTCGGCCAGGTAGGCCGGTTGCAGCTCAAGCTCCCGGAACTCGTCGAAGATGGTCTCGGCGACGGCAAGCTGCTCGTCGCTCAGAGCGCGGAAGTCCAGGACGGGCAGGGTATCAATAGCACGAATGGTCATATCTCCGCGTCCCGCTTGCTGGCGGCTGGAGTGCCACCAGTACGACAGCAATCCCAAAGTGCTGTTTCCCCAGACGGCAAAGGCAAAATCGAATTCCTTGCTTGTGAATTCCATGTTAGGCCATGCTCTACCGCCTATGCTTTCTCTATCGGTAAATGCTATTGCCAGTGATTGAGAATTGAATCGAAATCCGCGACTGATGTGGGCGCGGGTGGCGGTTGCCCAGAGCTCGGCGGCGCGGTGCTCCATTCCCCGAATCACCCGCAGTTGAGAGTCTGGGGCGCAAACCATCCTTGTCTCATTTCGCGCGTTGTGATTCCACAACGCCGGATAGGTTGACGCGGGGCTGGGCCTATCTTTGACGAAGGGGCCATTGTGGGCGGAACTAACAAACAATTGCGAATCCGCACCCCGTTGCCCAACATCCCGCAACGGCGCAATGGGCAAATCAAGACTTTGCGGCTGCGCTGGCAGCCATGGCTTTCCCGCAGAAAGACTAAACGCTGTTTGGGCTACTGATGCGTCAGCGATGCGGGCCGCGCTCCATCCTGTCTCATAATCATCTAGGGGACAATCGAGAACTTCGCCATAGGGTGTAGCTCCTATATTCACTGGAGGGGCACCGAATGGGCCGTCTTCAAGGTACCGTTCCGAGGAACCGGCCAGAATCGCTTTTGCCAATTCCGACGATGCCGCCAGCCCGGGCGGACGTCTGGTCAACGAAACGAATTGCCCCCGCCCGGCGGGTTCCTCCCCCTTGCCGATTTTGCGGGCTATCACCAGGCACTCCGCGATTCCGGTGTCCGAGGAAAAGGACATATCCGTGCCGTTGGCAGCGATGCTGACAATGGTGACGTCGGTGTACTGCGTAGCAATCAATTCCCGGAACTTGGCCCAGGACGCTCCGTTGATGGCCGTAAAGGGCAGCACCAGGCCCAGCACGCCGCCCGGCCGCAGCTTTTTGTCGGCGATGGAGGCGAAGGCCGACCCCAGCCCGGCGTGGCCGTGATAGTAAGACCCTTCCGCCAGCCGCCCCAGCCGCGCCGCCATATCGTCCTGGTCGGCCACGAGAGCTCCGAAAGCGGCGAAGGCGGCGTTCTGCACGTTGCCCTCGGCGTCCCGGTGCTTGGTGTTGCTGGTGAACGGCGGGTTCATCAGCACCAGGTCAAAGCCGCCGTCGGAAATATCGGCGACGATTTGAGCGGCCGTTTCCTCGCCCCTGCTGCCCGTCCTCATCGCCGGGTCGCTGGTGTTGAACAGCGTCATGGCCGCCGACGATTGCAGCAGCTCCAGCGAGCCGGTGCGCACGTCGCCGTCCTGCTGGCGGCCATAGGCGAGTGTGTAGAGACGGGAGTTGCTGAACTGCACCGCAGGCTCAATGCCGGAAAGGGTCGAGCCGGTAATGTGAATAGCCGACGGCATTACGTCGCAGCCGTAAAGCACCTCCTCAATCATCGTCGAGTGCAAGCTGGATGAGTCGCCGCCAGCGCGGTCGTATCGGTCGGCAACCTGCTGGTACGCCGCCGACAGCAAGGCCCCGGTTCCGCAAGCAAAGTCGCCGATTCGCAGACGGCCGATGGCGTCGGCGTCGCTCCAGTCGAAGGGTACGCCCTCACCCCAACCCTCTCCCGGGGGGAGAGGGGGTTTAAGTTTGGCCACGGCCAAGCGGGCCAGTAGTGCGGCGGACGGGGGCAAGGTGTAGAAAGTCGCCAGATACTTGCGGTCGGAAATCAGCCGCTGGAAAACGCGCCCGGTAAGGTCGTGGGCGTTGTCTATGCCCGTGGTGGTTACCGCTTCAACGGTAGCTGCCAACATTCTCAAAACTAATGCGGCGCTATAGTACGTAAACTGCCGGAGAAGGTCCCTGCCGATGGCGAAAATCGGCCAATAGTTGATGTTCAGTATTTTGTCCCACGAATTAAGTATTTCGCTTAGCGGAGTAGCGGAGCCACAAACCAGGTCCAATCTCTTTATGCCGGTATGAATCTGCGCAATGCGGTCATGGAACACCATGGCATTGGCGATTATGGCGCAGGCCATGCGGCGGGTTTGCGGCACGTCATCCATTCCCAGCAAACGGGCGAGGCGCGGAGTGATGCCTGGAGCTTCATCCAGAAACCTGGCCGCTCTTTCTATGCCGCGTTCCAGAGCATCGGCGGCCTGCTCCACCGCCAGTTGAGGGACGGAAACCAGGCTGATGAGGTCGGCCAGGTCAACCGCCTTGCCGGGGAGCCAGCCCAATTCGGGGAAGCGGTCTAATCCGCCGCCGGAGCCGCGGGTAAAGGCCACGTACTCCAGCAACGTATCGGCGTCCAGCGCGGTCATCCCCTCCGGATAGCGCAGGGCGATGACCGCCTCCAGTTCGCGGTTGCGGACGACGGCGTTGAGGGCGAAACGGGCGGCGGCGTCCTCTTCCAGATTGGCCGCGGGATAGCGTCGGGCCTCGATGGCTACCGGGCTGCGGCCCGGGGCGGTAATCAGCAGGTCGGGCCGTTTGCCGCCGGGGAAAACGTCCGTCGGCTCCGGCTCAACCGTAGCAGCCCCGGCCATCCCTTGCAGGATGCGGGCCAGGTCGGTGTTGGCGACGGATTCGTAGAATGTGGTCACAGAACGGCCCTATAAAGAGAGGGCGCCCACAAGGAGCGCCCCTACGGTGATATTCGAAGGCAAACCCCTACACCGGCATGTTGGCGCCCCGGCGCATCATGTCCACCGGGTAGTCGACGTAAACGTCCTCGTACAGCTCGTGGGGTTCGGGCAGAGGCGAGGCGTCGGCGAAGGCTACCGCCTCCTCCATGAGCGCGGCGGTCTCGGTGTCGATAGCGTCCAGTTCCGCAGCGGTGATTTCGCCCTGCGGGACGACCGTTTCGCGGAAGACCTTGAGCGGGTCGCGGCCCCGCCAGTGCTCCTCCTCCTCGGCGGTGCGGTAGGACAGCGGATTGTCGAACACGGTATGGCCGTAGTAGCGGTAGGTGCGGCACTCCAGCATGGTCGGGCCGTCGCCTGCGCGGGCGCGGGCCACGGCGTGGTGCGCGGCCTCGTAAACGTCAAAGACGTTCATCCCGTCAACGGTGAATCCCGGCATGCTGTACCCGGCGGCCCGGTCGGAGATGCGCTCCACCGACGAGGCGTATTCCACCGGAGTGGACTCGGCATAGCCGTTGTTCTCGCAACAGAAAATAACTGGCAACTTCCAGACCGAGGCGAGGTTCATGCACTCGTGCAGCACGCCCTGGTTGGCCCCGCCGTCTCCGAAAAAGGCCACGGCCACGCGCTGGTTGTTGTACTTGAGCTTGGAGGTCAGGGCAGCGCCCACGGCCAGCGGCACGCTGCCCGCGACGATGCCGTTGGTGCCCAGCATGCCCTTGCTCATGTCGGCGATGTGCATGGAGCCGCCCTTGCCCTTGTTGGGGCCGGTGGCGCGTCCGAACAGCTCGGCCATCATGCCCTTGGGATCGACGCCCTTGGCGATGCAGTGGCCGTGCCCCCGGTGGGTGCTGCCGATGTAGTCGTCGTCGTTCAGGTTGGCGCAGACGCCAGTGGGAACGGCCTCCTGGCCAGCCGAGGAATGCACCGACGCGGACATTCCGCGCTGGCCGGTCTCGGGTATGCCCCGCTCCTCGAACTGACGGATGGTGGCCATGGTGCGGTAAAGCTGCAATAGAGTGCCGCGGTCGAGGTCCATATTACCCCCGAAATGCGAAATCCGGTTTTGAAAGCCGAATTGGGCGAGATTTTCCTCATACTAGCACGAGGGCAACCTATGTCAATAGAAAGGGAATCAGTCGGGAACGAAGGTTACAGCTATCGGCTCGCCCGGCCCTGCCGCCAGCGCCGCGGCCACGCTGCCGTTGGGGACGGCCACCTCCAGGTAGCCGTGGCTGCCCACCAGCGCCACCAGCCCGGCGGCCGGCCCGTCGTTGAACGTGCGGGACAGACGCGGGATGACTCGGCCCCTGATGCGGATCTCGCCGATGACGCGGCCCTCGATGAGCTGTTGGGGGATGTTGCTGATGAGGTTCCCGTAGGTGTCGCAGTAGATGATCTCGCCCCGGATGCCATCGGCGTCTGCCCTGGGCCGCGGGACATGCAGGTACTCAAGAACGCCGGTGGGCTCGCCCATCAGCGCCGGAAACACACCGTTGGACAAATGCGCCGCTACCGGCGTGAAAATGTCGCGCCCGTGAAAAGTGCTACTGACGGGATGCAGCCAGTACGCCGGGTTCGTAAGGTGGAACGCCCGGACATCCTGCGGCAGGTCAACGGGGCCGGAGGATGCCGGAGTTTCAGGAAGGTAGTCGTCCAGTACCCGGCTAAGCAGCCCATTGTCCGGGGCCACGAACGAGCCATTGGACGTTTGCAGCAACACCGGGCGCCGGGACGTGCCAACTCCCGGGTCTACTACCACAACGTGGATGGCGTGGGCCGGAAAGTAGCGATAGCTCACTCCCAGGGCAAAAGCGCCCTGCGACACGCTCTGGGGAGCGACCTGGTGGGTGAGATCGACGAAGGACAGGTCCGGATTGATTCCCAGCGCAACGCCTTTCATGACACCGGCGTAGGAATCGGACAAGCCGAAGTCCGTGGTGAAGACCAGTAGGGGGACTTTCATCAGCTTCGGCGTAGGAATGGGGAAACTTGGCGAAAGGTTACGTGTACTCGTAGTGTGTGTCAGCAACAAAGAGTCAGGGCGGCATTCAAGATGCGACGTCGGAGTGGCCGACGCAACTAAAAAACCCTGCGTCCCGTAGGGCGTCGAGGGCCCTTAGCTGGAGGGCACTCTCACGCACGTCAAGCGCTACCCTGACGCTCGTATTGTGCCATTGGCAACCACAAATTGCAAGGCGACACGTTTGCAGTACCGTATAGCCTATCGCTAGGGCTGAACGCTGCTAGCAAACGGAACCCTGGGATAGAATGGCCTCTACAACCGCACGACTATGATCGACAGGACGATGAACACCACCGACAGCGCGATGGTTAGCTGGAACAGCGTCTTTTCCGCGCCGCGCCGGGTGCGCACGGTGGATTGTGCCGCGCCGAACAGCCCCCCGCTGCCCTCCTTGACCTGCGCCAGAATGATCAGCACCAGTATCACCGATACCAGCAGTTGCACTATCAGAATTGTTGTGTCCATCTATCCCATCACCAAGCGTTTGACGTCAGTTTGTGTGATTAGTAGCTATCTTGAAACCCGCAGCATGCGAGGGCCGTCATTCCCGCGAAAGCGGGAATCCAGGGGCCGACGCTTAGCACCCAACGTGGGAACGCCCTCACCCTAACCCTCTCCCGGAGGGAGAGGGGACTGGGCGGCCCCTACCCTCGCCCGCTCCAGAGCGTCGGTTACAAGTTGATTGACCAGGTCCGGCTTGGCCTGGCCGCGGGTGATTTTCATCACTTGGCCCACGAGGAACTTGGCCGCCGATTCCTTGCCGCCCAGGTAGTCGGCGACGGCGCGGGGGTTGGCCTCCAGCGCCTCCCGCACCGCTGGCTCGACGGATGAAGTGTCGCTGATTTGCGTGTAGCCGCGCTCCTTTACGATTGCCTTGGGCGAGGCCCCGGAGTTGTAAGCCTCCTCCAGCACGGTCTTGCCCATGGTGACGCTGATGGTTCCATCGCCAATCAGCCCTATCAACTCTACCAGACTTTCAGGGGATACCGGACAGTCAGAAATGTCGCGGTTTTCCGAGTTGAGCAGGCCGCTGAGGTCGCCGAGCATCCAGTTGCCCACCTGCTTGGCGTGGGACTCCAGCGCCGGGCCTTGCAGTTCAGGCAGGCCCACCGCTTGCTCGAAATAGTCGGCCATGGCCTTGCCGGTGGTCAGCAGCCGGGCGTCATATTCGGACAGGGCATAATCCGTCTGGAACCGCGAACAGCGCTCCGGCGCCAGTTCCGGCAGGCTTGCCCGGAGTTCCTGCACCCATGATGGCGCGACGTCCAACGGCGGAAGATCGGGTTCAGGGAAGTAGCGGTAGTCGTGGGCGTCCTCCTTGCTGCGTTGCGACACCGTTACCGCCCGGTCCTCCAGCCAGCCGCGGGTTTCCTGAACCACGCGGCCGCCGTCCTCCAGCACCCGCTGCTGCCGCTGGGCCTCATAGTTCAGGGCCATGTAAACCGAACGGAAGCTGTTGACGTTCTTGATCTCGGTGCGATTGCCCAATTCCTCGCTGCCCGCCGGACGGATGCTGATATTGGCGTCGCATCGGAAGCTGCCGTCCTGCATGTTGCCGGTGGTGACGCCCAGGTATTGCAACAGGGAGTGCAGGGTTGTCAGGTAGCTGCGGGCCTCCTCCGCTGAGCGGATGTCGGGATCGCTGACAATCTCCATCAGCGGCACGCCGGAGCGGTTCACGTCGACCAGGCTGTATCCGCCGTCATCGCCGGGGAAGTGCGCCATCTTGGCCACGTCCTCCTCCAGGTGAACGCGGCGGACACCGATGGATTTCATCGCATCGCCCGCCTCGATGTCGAGGCAGCCGCCGATAGCGATGGGCAGGTCGTACTGCGAAATCTGGTAACCCTTCATCAGGTCGGGGTAGGGATAATTCTTGCGGTCGAACTTGGTGGTGCGCGGGATGTCGCAGTTCAGGGCCAGGCCCGTCATGATCGTGTATTCGACGGCCTTCCCGTTGATGACCGGCAGCGCCCCCGGCAGCCCGAGACATACCGGGCAGACACGGCTGTTCGCCGGAGCGCTCTGGTAATCGGCGCGGCAGGCGCAGAACATCTTGCTCTGCGTCAGCAGCTGCACATGGACCTCCAGCCCGATTACCGTTTCGTATTCCATTTCCTTCCCTGTCTAGGTTGGGCTGTCAGCCCGCACCTGCGCCTACTTTTTTGGGGATGTAAATAAAATAATCGCCGAAAATCAGGCCGTCGGCCCATTGAGAGGAATAATCCAGCTCTAAGGACTTGTCATGGCAGGATTTGACAGCCTCTTTGAATTGGCTAAACATATCGTGACCTGGCAGTGGCAGTACTATGCCGGTCCAATTCAAAGGGAAAAGTTTTTGCCGGTGGTTTTGGTAAACAGACCAAATTTTATGCTGCCGGTTTCGCCACTCATCATAACCCGCCTCTGTCAATGGAACTGCAAGAAATAGCTCCCAAGGGCCTTGCCTATCTGTATCATAGTCATATTTCCTTTTCCAGACGGCCATAAGTATCGGAACGCCTGCTTTGTTCATTTCGTGAATAAAACGTGCGCCAGCTGCAATTAAATCACTGGTCAAAGTTTCGTGAAGTATCATATTTCCTCACCAATACAACTTGATCCATGGAAGGACGCCGCTGGCCCCATCCGTAACCGCATCATAAAGATTCTGGCATTCAACCTGTGAGACATCCGTCCTATAACGAGATTCGACTTTCCAATTCGCTGCTATTTCCCAATTTGGCCCAAGCCCTGGGTATATTGCTCTGTCACGCTCCAAGGCGCGGGATAGGAGCGCTGTTCCCAGTAATTCCCGAAGCGTGTGAGTGTAGCTCTTGGCCGTTAAATTCCTGTCGGGGAAGTCGTGCTCCCTGACCTGTTTTGCGATGCAGGCTTTCAGGGCGCACTCCACCGCGCAACCCAACAGGTAGTATGCGCCAGAGTAGTAGCCGTTGTCGAGTAGTAGCCACGCCTCTTCAACTCGCAAGTCGGACAGGCGTTGCAGGGCGTCGCGGTTCAATCGTTGGCTCGTCATGCTGGACGCCACCGCTCCGTCACACCGCGCCCACGGTTGCGTTGGACTTGAAGATCCACCCGCGCACGGCGTTGCTACGCTGACAGTCCATTGGCGCGCAGCATTTCCTGGGTGGCGCTGCCGATGTCGGCGGGTGTCGGGATGATGACCGCCCCCGCCTCACGGAAGGCCCGCATCTTGGCCTCGGCGGTGGCGCTTTCCCCGGTGATGATCGCTCCGGCGTGTCCCATCCGCTTGCCGGGCGGGGCCGAGGCCCCCACCACCAGCGCCGAGATGGGCTTGGTGAACTCGGCTGCGATATACGCCGCGGCGTCCTGCTCCATGCTCCCGCCGATCTCCCCGATCAGCACCACGGCGTCGGTGTCGTCATCCTCCTGGAACAGGCGGAGCACCTCAACAAAGCTGGTGCCGATGATGGGATCGCCGCCGATGCCGACGCAGGTGGACTGGCCGATGCCCAGGCCGGTGAGCTGTCCCACCGCTTCGTAGGTCAGGGTGCCGCTGCGGGACACGATGCCGGTCCGTCCCGGCAGGTGGATTGCTCCCGGCATGATGCCCACCTTGCAGCGGGCGCCCGGGTTGATGAGTCCCGGGCAGTTGGGGCCGATGAGCCGCACCGGCTGGTCCTCCAGGTAGCGGGCCACCCGCACCATGTCGAGAGCGGGAACGCCCTCGGTGATGCAGGCTATCAGGGGCACGCCCGCGTCGGCGGATTCGACGATGGCGTCAGCCGCAAACGGCGGCGGCACGAAAATCAGCGCCATGTTCGCGGCAGTCTCGGCCACGGCCTCCTCGACCGAATTGAACACCGGAACCGTGTCCTCGAACAGGGAACCGCCACGACCCGGAGTGACCCCGGCAACCACGTTAGCGCCGTAGGCCATACAGTTGCGGGCGTGGAAGCTGCCCTCCCGTCCGGTAATTCCCTGCACCATAACGCGAGTGTTTTCGTCTACCAGAATACCCATTCAGGGATGCTCCATTCGAGGAAAATTCCGCCAGTCCCACTGGACGAGGCCAACCGTAATGCGCTAACCAGCCTGCTTGATGGCTTCGGCGGCCTCGGATAGGGTGTCGGTGAACACTACGGGCAGCCCGGATTCTTGCAGGATGCGCTTGCCATCGTCCACGTTGGTTCCCAGCATCCGTACCACCACCGGCAGGTCGGAGTTGGCGGCGCGGTAAGCCTGCACGATGCCCTCGGCGGCGATGTCGCAGCGCAGGATGCCGCCGAATATGTTGACCAGCACACGGCGCACCTTCTCGTCCGAAAGGATGATGCCCACGGCGCTGGCGACTTTTTCCACGCTGGCCCCACCGCCAACGTCGAGGAAGTTGGCGGGGGCGGCCCCGGCAGCCGAGGTCACGTCCAGCGTCGCCATGGCCAAGCCCGCGCCGTTGACCAAGCAGCCCACGTCGCCGTCCAAGTTCACGTAGGCGATGTCCAGCTCGGCGGCCTGGGCCTCCAGCTCGTCCTCCTGCGCCCGGTCGCGCAGTTCCCGTAGCGCCGGGCGGCGGAACATGGAATCGTCGTCCAGGTTGATCTTGGCGTCCAGTGCCACCAGGCCCCCGTCGCCGGTCACGATGAGCGGGTTGACCTCGACCAGTGTGCAATCGTTGTCGACGAACAACTGGTACAGCGAGCTCAGCAGGCCGGGAGCCGCTGATGAGGCAGGTCCCTCCAGTCCCAGCCTGCGGGCGATGCGACGGGCCTGGTAGGGCATCAGCCCCAGCACCGGGTCGATGGCCTCGGTGTGGATGCTTTCAGGACTGGTGGCCGCCACCTCCTCGATGTCCATGCCGCCCGATGCGGACGCCAGCAGCACCGGCCGCCGCTCTACCCGGTCGACCGTCAACGCCAGGTACATCTCCGTGGTGATGTCGGCCAGTTCCTCCACCAGCACCTGGTTCACGGGCACGCCCTCCGGCCCGGTCTGGTTGGTGACCAGGCTGGCGGCAAGCATCGCGCCCGCGGTCTCGGCGGCGTCGTCCGGGGACTGCGCCACCTTGACGCCGCCGACTTTGCCCCGGCCGCCAGCGTGCACTTGGGCCTTGATCACCGCCCTGCCGCCGAAGCGCTCGGTGGCGGCGCGGGCCTCGTCGGCGCTCGATGCCACCGAACCTTGGGGCACCGGAATGCCGTAGCCGGAAAATATCTCCTTGGCCTGATATTCGTGAATTTTCATGCCTAATCCTGAATGACCGGCGCGGGCGGTTCCAAGCAACCGCTCAGCGCCGTTGCGTTGCAATCACAAAAGACAAGCCGAATCGCGGCGCGATGTCGGATCGACCTGTATGAATGTAGGGGATTTTCCCCGGCCAGTCAAACGGGGTCATACGGCGGTATTCTCAGTGTGTGTTGGTATTCCCATGTAGGGGCGCACAGCCGTGCGCCCTGGCCCCCGGTTCCGGCACAATTCTCTCCTGCGCAGACACGGGCGCACGGCTGTGCGCCCCTACGCGGCGGGGCCAAGCAGACAAATCGCGTCCAATACCAACACACGTTGGGAATACCCATACGGCAAACGCGGCCTCCCAATAGTTCCCTCTCCCTCCGGGAGAGGGTTATGGTGAGGGCGTCCCCCGGATTGTCTCAGTAATGACTGGTGCTTCCGCCACCTGTCTCTTGTTGGGTTAAATGGACTTGTTGAACGCGCTCCAACAGGGAGTGTGACAAATCGCATACACCTTACTCAAACCGGTATCGTGTCATTGGCCGTCATTCTTGGAAAACGATGAAACGCCCTCACCCTGGCCCTCTCCCGAAGGGAGAGGGGATTGTGGTGGCACCTTGCCCAAGAGAGTCCGATGACAATAGCCGGAGAAATGGACAATCCACCTGCCCCGGCGCATAATCCCGTCGCAGGCAGGGAATTACCTAATCGGCCGCAAACTGGGGTCAAACGGAGGGGTTGCATGGTCCGCTACAACAAGGTGATCGAACTTCTCGAGCAGGGCAAGCCAGTGTTCTGTTCCGGCCTCGTGTGGAACGGAAATCTGGACGATCTGGCTTTCATCGCCGATTCCGACTACGACATGACCATCATTGAAATGGAGCACCAGGACTTCAGCTTCGACAAGCTGCGGATGTCGCTACAGTTCCTGCTTTCCCGCAAGAAGATCGCGGAGGGCGGGACACTACAGGCCGATCCCGTCCCCCTGGTGCGGGTGCCGCCCAACTTCCGGGAGCGGAACCAGTGGGTGCTGAAGCAGGCGCTGGACACCGGCGTCTACGGCCTGGTGCTGCCCCACCTGAACACCGTCGAGGACGCGCAGGCGGCGGTGGTTGCGGCCCGCTATCCGCAGGTGCCGGGCGCAGCCGACTTTGAGCCGGAGGGCGAGCGGGGCTGGTGGTACCGCATCGCGCCGCGCTACTGGGGCATGACCCCCGCCGAATACTACGATGCCGCCGACCTGTGGCCGCTGGACCCGGACGGCAACATGCTGCTCATGGGCATTGTGGAGGAACCCCACGGCGTTGAGAACCTGAAGGACATCCTGCGCGAGGTCAAAGGCATCGGCGCTATCTGGGCTGGCCCCGGCGATATGTCGGTGTCCATGGGCCACAAGGGCAACGCAGGCCACCCGGACGTTCAGGCCAACCTGTTGCGGATTCTCGAAACCTGCAAGGACGCAGGCGTGCCGTGCGCCACCGGGGCCACTGCCACTGAGGTGCCCATGCGGCTGGAGCAGGGTTTCAGCATCATAATCACCTCCCCCGAAAAGACTACCCACGGGCTTGAGGAAGGACGTCGGCTGGCCGGGCGGTAATCCCGCAACTCTGTTCCCCCTGCCTCCGGGCGGGGGTTAGGGTGGGGGCGTATCCTTGTTCATACCGGAATGATGGATACCGGCGCGGTTTGCCGTTGGCCGTTAACACCCGTAGAGATTCCTGGCGATACCGTAACGATTCCGTATGAATCGGAAAGGGCAGGCGAAAGCCTGCCCTTTTTCGTTGCTGCGTGAGACGCGGTTGAGAACGAATGACCTCAGCGGTTGCTCGAGTCCAACTCATCGGCGCTCTGGAGGAACCGGAACAGCTCTGACTCGGACGACAGGATCATCGTTGACTGGGTACTCAGGAACTGTCTGTATGCCTCCAGGCTGCGCCGGAAGGCGAAGAACTCAGGGTCCCGGTTCAGGGCGTCGGCCAGGATGGAGATGGCCTCGGCCTCGCCTTCACCGCGCAGCCGGGCGGCGTCACGGTCGGCCTTCGCCAGGATAATCTCCACCTCACGGTCTGCCTGGGCGCGGCGGGTGCGGGCTTCCTCCTCACCTTCCGCTCTGAGGCGGCGGGCGATCTTCTCGCGGTCGGAGCGCATGCGCTCGAAAATGCGGCCAGCCACCTCTGCGGGGAAGTCCGCCCTCTTGATGCGGACGTCGATCATTTCAACGCCGAAGCTTTCCTGCGCGTTAACCAGGTCTTCCCGCACCCTGGCCAGCACGTCGTCCAGGATCTCGGTGCGCGTGTTGGTGGGGTTAACGACCGAGTTGCCCTCGTCGTCGGTGATAGGGTTGCCTTCCGAGTCCAGGGCAACGTCTCCGCCGATAATTTCCTCGCGGCTGCGCTCCGCAATCTCCGCCCGCAGCGCGGCGTTGATGCGCTGTCCCAGCACCTGCCCAGCGTTCTCCTGCGTGGTCAGGGCCTGCAAGAAAGAGTGGGGATCGGTGATCACGTACCGCGCGTAAACGTCGATTTCAAGGATGTTGATGTCTTTGTCGAGGAATGGCCCCGGCTGGGCGTCAATGCGCAACACCCGGCGGTCGAAGGTAATGACCCGGTCGACGCCGAAGGGCGCTTTCACCCGGAGGCCGGGCGTGGTGTGAACGGCCTGCACGTCGCCAAACCGGGTGACGACCACCTGCTCGGTCTCGTCAACCACGTACAGCGACGTCAAGAGCGCGATCAGCGCCACCAGGATGATCACGCCCGCGATAACCAAGTTTCTCATCAGATCCCCTTAATTCGATAGTTGATAGTCGATAGTGAATAGTGGTTAGTGTCTTGGCGCCATCCACTATTCACTGTTCACTGTTTACTATGGGGCCGGGCTTGGGCCTACCGGCACTGGCACCACCCCGTCCTGTCCTCCCAGGATCAGAACGGATTCCGCCTCGGGAGAGACGATAATCTTGTTCACGGCCGGGAGGATTTCCTCAATCGCTTCAAGATAGAGGCGTTCCTGGGTTACCTGGCTGTTCGGAGTGATTGTCAAATCTTCGCTGTTGAGATACTGAACCGCGAAGGAATCGCCCGGCTCCAGGGTTTCGCCGTTCTGGACCGACAGCGCGAGTATGTTGGTCGCAGGGTTGTAGGACGCGGGAACAAGGTCATAGCCCTCAACCACGCCCCCGTCGGGGCCGTCGACCACCCTGAAGTCGGAAGCGGATACGCCCGTCCGGGGATCGTCGTCCCCGTCCTGGTTGTCGAGATCCAGGACTCCATTGGACAGCCGGATGCTCACAATGCCCGTAGAGGCGAATTGCGGGACTGTCAGGTCTTCATTGCCGAGATAGGCAACCGTCGCGCGGGTTCCGGCCGCGACTCTGCCGGATTCTGCGTCAACTGAAACCGTGAAGTCGCAGACCTGGGTTGCTGTTTCCGTAGCGGTGGCCTGGCGGGCGGTAAAGGCGCATTCCGGCGCTCCCACCACCAGCAGGTCAGAGATGAACAGCCCGTTTCCGCTCAGGACGTACACGTCTTCCAGCCCGATGCCGGTGGTTGGGTTGCCGTCGCCGTCCGACCCGTCAGTGTCCTGGAGCGTGTTGGTCAGCTTTACCGACCGGTCCGAATACTGGCCGAGGATGGAAAGGAACTGGTCCGCTTCACCTTGGGCCCTCTCGATACGCGCTCGCTTGAAGGCCGCTGCCGGCTGGATGATCTGCTCGGCGCGCCCCCTGGCCTCGGGTATCACCTGGTTCTCGTAGGCTTGGGCCAGGTTGGTGGCCGTTACCTTGTCCTGCCGGGCTTGCAGCACGTCGTTAAAGGCCGCGCGCACGTCCTCGGGAGCCTCAACCTTTTGCAGCTCCACGCTGAGGATGTTGATTCCGGCCTGGTAGCTGTCCAGGATTTCCTGTAGCTTGTCCTGGGTGGAAATCTCCAGCTCCGTCCGCTGTTCGGCCAGCACCTCGCCGAGGCCGCGCTGCCCCACCACCAGGCGCAGGGCCGCCTCGGTGGCGTCCTTCAGCGTCCGGCCGTCGGGGCGGCCGGGTGGTATGTCGCGTTGCGCCCCGTCGTTCTCTCCCGGATCGAAGACCCGGAAGAGGAAGTGGTTCAGGTTCTTGATGTTGTATTGAACCACCATCTGGACGTCGATGATGTTGAGATCGCCGCTGATCATCTGGGCTTCCACGGCTACGGGAGTGAGCGCGCCGCCCTCCCCGCTGCGGAACCCCAGTTCCATCCGGCGGGTCTCCACCGTCTGGATCACGTCCCGGTTGCCTACGGGAGACGGCCACCACCAGTGCAGGCCAGTCTCGGTAACCGTGCTGCTCTGCGCAGCGCCGAAGAGCCGCAGGGCGGCCTGTTCACCGGGGCTGATGGTATAGATGCCAGTGGCGGCCCAGATAATCACGATCAGGCCGATTATCAGCACTGCGGCCAGCCCCACGCCGCCGCCGCCGAGGCGGCTGGATATCCGGCCCAAGGTGCCGCCAATTCCTGACAGGATCTGGTCGAAGTTCATTTCGGGTGGTCTGGGCGGTTGCCCTCCGGGTTGATACATGCTCCCCAATTCCTTACTGCGCCCTTCTCGTCGGAGCACAGTCCGCATTAGATAATAACACTGCCTATAACATACGACTATAACGGCGGGCCGACATTCTCAACGTGTGTTGGTATTGGACGCGATTTGTCTGCTTGGCCCCGCCGCGCAGGGGCGCACAGCCGTGCGCCCGTGTCTGCGCAGGAGAGAATTGTGTTGGAACCGGGGGCCAGGGCGCACGGCTGTGCGCCCCTACATGGGAATACCAACACACGTTGAGAATAACGGCGGGCCGGATTGGGGGATATAATGGCGTACAGGGCCGGGCTGGCGCGAACTCGGACGTTCGCGCCGGAGCAAACCCGGCGGCGCAGAGTCGGAACGCCACTTGGCCGAAGGGGATGAATACGCTATGACAACACTGGCCGGTCTGGAAGTAAGGCCCAGCGAGGATATGACGCGAATTCAAGCGGTGTGCGAGCACCAGAGAGGGCTGATTTACGTGGTGCCCGCCGAGCGGAGCTGGGTGTGTACCGCCGATTCAATGCCGGCTCACGCGCTGGCCGGGTTTTTCCGCGAACTGGTCGCGCTGAAAAGCCCGGAGGTGGAGGAACTGATGCGGCAGTGGGGGCTGTACTACCGCCAGTTGCCCGCGCCCCAGGACGCGGAGACCGCCGAATAGAGCGGCCCCACCGGGCGCGCCAGAAACAGCGAGGGCCGGACAGTTGTCCAGCCCTCGCACCGTAGTCGCCGGGGTTGCAGGTATCTGTAAGAGGGTGTTTCCAAAGTTCCCTCTCCCTCCGGGGGAGGGTTAGGGTGGGGGCGTCCTCTTCGTGTTATCAGGAATGGCATATACCGCCACCACAGCCTGCTCATTGCGGGTGAAACGGGCTTTGGAAACACCCTCTAACCGAATGTGTGGCAATCGCCTCCCGCGGACAAGGCGCCAGCCAAAGCGTCGTCCTTCATCGCTGCCGGAGCAAGGGAACGCCCCCACCCTAACCCTCCCCCGGAGGGAGAGGGGATTTTTCACACACCCCTGCTTTTGGAGGAAGGGTACGCCCTCACCCTAACCCTCTCCCGGAGGGAGAGGGGACTTGTCACGCATCCCCTAGCGCAGCAGGTCCTCGCCTTGGCCGTCGTGTCCGCTGGCGGACGGCAGGGTGGGCGCTGGCCGGGGCTGGATGGTTGGCTGCGGGCGCGGCGAGGTGTAAGGCGCGGGATCGGGAGGCGCCGCAGGAACCGGGTCGGGTTGCGTTCCTGGGTTCTCGTCGTTGAACAGGTGGTTCAGGGCCTCGCCTGAGACGGTTTCGTGCTCGATCAGGTACTCGGCCAGACGCACCAGCTTGGGCTTGTGGGTCACCAGTAGCTCGTTGGCCTGCTGGTAGGCGTTATTGATGAGCGACCTTACTTCGTCGTCGATCTCCTCGGCAATCTTGTCGCCGTAATCGCGTTCCTCGCTGATTTCCCGCCCCAGGAACACCATTTCCTCGCGCTTGCCAAAGGTGCGGGGGCCGAGGGACTTGCTCATTCCGTAGCGCTTGATCATGCCGAGGGCTATCTTTGTGGCGCGCTCGATGTCGTTGCTTGCGCCGGTCGTGACCTCGTCGAAGATTTGCTCCTCGGCGACCCGGCCGCCCATGGTGACGGCCATCATGTCGCTGAACTGGTTCTTGGTCCAGAGGTAGCGGTCTTCCTCGGGCAAGAGGGACGTGTGGCCGCCCATGGAGCCGCGGGACACGATGGAAATCTTGTGCACCCGGTCGGCGTGGGGCAGGGCCCAAGCCACCAGGGCGTGCCCGGCCTCGTGGTACGCGGTCATCTCTTTTTCCCGCCGACTTATCAGGCGGCTCTTCCGTTCGGGGCCAGCGATGATGCGGTCCACCGCCTCCTCGAACTCGCTCATGAAGATGGATTTCTTGTTCTGGCGGGCGGCCAGAATGGCCGCCTCGTTGACCAGGTTGGAGAGGTCTGCGCCGCTGAATCCCGGCGTTTCCTTGGCCACCGTGTCCAGTGTGACCTCCGGGGCAAGGGGCTTGCCGGAGGCGTGAACCCTGAGAATGGCCTTGCGGCCCTCCAGGTCCGGCAGGTCCAGCGTAACGCGCCGGTCAAAGCGGCCGGGCCGCAGCAGCGCCGGGTCTAGGATGTCCGGGCGGTTGGTGGCCGCCACCACGATGATGTTGGTGTTGGTCTCAAAGCCGTCCATTTCCACCAGTATCTGGTTGAGCGTCTGCTCCCGCTCGTCGTGCCCGCCGCCCAGTCCGGCGCCGCGATGACGCCCGACAGCGTCAATCTCATCCACGAACACGATACAGGGAGCGTTGCGCTTGGCCTGCTCGAACAGGTCGCGGACGCGGGCCGCGCCTACGCCTACGAACATCTCGACGAACTCGGAGCCGCTGATGTGGAAGAAGGGCACTCCCGCCTCGCCGGCCACGGCGCGGGCCAGCAGCGTCTTGCCCGTCCCCGGAGGGCCCACCAGCAGGACGCCCTTGGGGATGCGCGCGCCCAGGGAGAGAAATCGTTCGGGGAATTTCAGGAACTCCACGATCTCCTGGAGTTCGACTTTCGCCTCCTCGACCCCTGCAACATCGGCGAAAGTGACCGTGGGCCGGTTGAACGGCATCATCCGCGCCCGGCTGCGGCCAAAGCTGAGGGTCTGGTTGTTGCTGCCCTGGGCCTGCCGCATCATGAACAGGATGAGCGCGCCAAAGAAAATTAAAGGCAGGAAGTTGAGCAAAAGCCCGAAGAAGCTGGAAAGGCCGCTGGACCCCTTGGAGTAAATCTCAACCCCGGGTTCGCCCACCTGCACGCCGCTTTCCAGCAGCAGCGAGGTGATGCTGTCGCCCTTTTCCAGCTTGCTCTTGAATGTTTCGCCGGTCACGCGATAAACGGTCAGGTTGTCGCCGTTCACCTCGATCTTTTCCAGTTGGTTGTTCTTGGCCAGCGAGATGACGCGGCTTACCGGCTCCTCGTCGTCGCCGCCGAAAGGCATCAAGGTGTAAAAGATGACAATCACCCCTATGATTATCATCAGGTACACGAAACTGTTGCGGAGCCAGCGATTGCTGCCCATAAACTCCCCTCATGGGCGGGTGTTTCCCGCCTGCGGCAGACACTTATCTACCTTGTATATTAGCGGAAGCATTGCAGAAATTGCAAAGCGGGCTGCTTTTTGGCGGGGCCACACGACAATTCCCTCCCCCTCAGGGGGAGGGTTAGGGTGTGGCCGTGACAAGAACTTTGCTATCGTCCTGTGCGCTGTCGTGCGCGGGGGTTAAGGCCCTGCCGCATCTGCTGCCTTTGCGATAAAATGAGGCCCTGACGCAGCCGTTCTCGCATAAGGGACGGTTGCGGAGTTGGGCGCTCATAAAAATGAGGAATACAGGAGTGAATGATGGCGGAGTACGCTCATCCGGAGGCACTGGTCAGCACCGAGTGGGTGGCGGAACACGGGAGTGACGCCAATGTCCGGCTGGTGGAGGTGGATGTCGACACCGGAGCCTATGAACAGGGGCACATCGCAGGCGCAGTGGGGTGGAACTGGCAGTCGCAGCTACAGCAGCCAGTCAGGCGGGACTTGGCGTCCAAGGAGGAAATTGAGGAACTGCTGGGCGGCTCCGGGATAGGGAACGACACAACCGTCGTCCTCTACGGCGACAACAACAACTGGTTCGCCGCCTGGGCCTTCTGGCAGCTCAAGTATTACGGCCACAGCGACGTGCGCATAATGAACGGCGGGCGGGCCAAGTGGGAGGCGGAGGGCCGCCCCCTGACCACCGACGCGCCCAGCCCGGCGGCTGCCAGCTACACCGCTGGCGAGGGCGACCAGAGCATCCGAGCCTACCGCGACCAGGTGCTGGCCCGCGTCAACGAGGGGAATGTCGCCCTGGTGGACGTTCGTTCGCCAGCGGAGTTCAGCGGGGAGCTGCTGGCCCCCGCCAACCTGCCGCAAGAGGGCTCGCAGCGGGGCGGACACATCCCCGGCGCCGCCAACATCCCCTGGGGCCAGGCCGTGGCCGAGGACGGCAGTTTCAAGTCGGCCGACGAACTCCGCGCACTGTACGGCGGCAACGGCATCGACGGCAGCCGCGACACCATCGCCTACTGCCGCATCGGGGAGCGCTCCTCTCACACCTGGTTCGTGCTGACGCAGTTGCTGGGGCTGGAGAACGTGCGCAACTACGACGGCTCCTGGACGGAGTGGGGCAGCATCGTCGGAGCGCCCATCGAGAAGTAGCCGCGCAGCCCACGGCTGACATTCCAGGTAGTGCCGTCAAAATGAGTTGTCTGGCTTTGAGCCACATCATTTCCGTCATTCCTGCGAAAGCAGGAATCCAGAATCCCCGGCTTTGCCGAACGGCCTGGTTACGGAAATGCCTGGATTCCTGCTTTCGCAGGAATGACGGGATGATTTGACGGCAATTTCCTGGCAACGGATTCAGGGGCGGCGATTTGGCCGCCCCTTTTTGCCGCTTTTCCCGACGCCGTGATTGCGTTATGTTTCAGCCGGATTGAGCGTATCATAACTTAACATATTACGAATCACGGTATATTATGTAACAAACTGGCAATATTTTAGACAAACCGGCGTAACACGTTGGAAATTTGCTTGAAACATTGGGGGCTTAAATTCTAACGTGAAATAATCACTACGGCCCACTATCGGGCAAAAGGAGAGTGGCGATGCTGGCTGTAACGGCTCCCAAGTCGAGAGGGGCGGCGGTGTTGCGGCGTTTCCTGCCCTACATCATTGCCGGGATATTCGCCGCGGCGTTGATGGCGGGCTACAACTTCGCCTTCGCTCAGGACGCCGACCCGGTTGAGACAAACGCGACGGACATCGGCAACCTGACAACCATGATGGCGGCCTTCCTGGTGTTCTTCATGCAGGCCGGTTTCGCCTTCCTGGGCGCAGGGCTGATTCGCTCCAAGAGCGTCACCAACTACATGACCAAGAGCTTCATGGACTTCGCCATGGCGTCGCTGTCCTTCTGGGCATTCGGCTTCGCCATAATGACCGGTACCAGCGCGGCGGGCATTGCTGGCAGCACCAACTTCTTCCTGGTGGACGGGGCCAACGACTGGCAGGTCTACGTTGACTTCATGTTCCAGATGGTCTTTGCCGCCACTGCCGCCACCATCGTGGCTGGCGCGGTGGCCGAGCGGACCAAGACGCAGGCTTACCTGGCGTACAGCTTCATCATCGGCGCAGTCATCTACCCGCTCTACGGCCACTGGGTCTGGGGCGGCGGCTGGCTCGGATCCCTGGACGCCATCGGCCTCCCGGCCGCGGCCGACTACGCCGGTTCCGGCGTGGTGCACGCGGTGGGCGGCTTCATCGCGCTGGCTGGCGCTGCCGTGGTTGGCGCGCGCACCGGCAAGTTCAACGCCGACGGCTCGCCCAACCAGTTGCCGATCCACAACGTGCCTTTCGTCATCATCGGCACCTTCATCCTGTTCTTCGGCTGGTTCGGCTTTAACATCAACAGCGGCGACTCCATCGGACTCAACGCTATCAACACGCTGCTGGCCGGCGCTACCGGCGCTGTGGTGGCCCTGTACATCCAGCTGGTGCGCACGGGTCAGGCCGACATCCTGATGGCCTGCAACGGCGCTCTGGCGGGACTGGTGGGCATTACCGCGCCCGTGGCCCACGTTGACCCGTGGGCGGCGGTGGCAATCGGCGCGATTGCCGCTCCCATCATGATGGGGTCGGTATGGGCCATCGAAAACATCCTCAAGATCGACGACCCGGTGAGCGCCATCTCGGTACACGGCACCTGCGGACTGTGGGGCATCCTGGCCGTGGGCATCTTCGCCAACGGGAACAACGACGTGAACGGACTGGTGGGCGGTGAGGGCCTGCAAATCGTCTCCCAGCTCATCAGCATGGGCGTGGTGCTGGGCTGGGCCCTGGTGACCGGATTCGCCATGTTCCTGCTGCTCAAGTTCACCATGGGCGTCCGCGCCTCCCGCGAAGAGGAGGAACTAGGGATGGACCTTTCGGAACACGACCAGCCCGCCTACGATTTCTGACCGCGCAACGACTCATTGGACGCCGCAAAAGGGCCGGGGATTTCCCCGGCCCGTTTTTGTCTGAACTGTGATTTGTTTGATTCTTGGATTTCGCTGATTCGTGGGCGGAGAATCTGACCATCAACCTCATCAAGCGAGTCGGTATTCTCGTCGGTATTCTCAACGTGTGTTGGTATTGGACACGATTTGTCTGCTTGGCCCCTACATGGGAATACCAACACACGTTAAGAATACCCGCGAATCACACTTCAGACAAACATCGTAACAAAGATTTAACATCGAATCGCGTCGCGGTAAGCATTCGGATATGATACCCTGTGTTTATCAAGCCGGGAGGGGCGCACGGGATGATACCGTTAATTGCCGCAGGCGCTTTTATCGGCCTGTTCATTCTCTGGGTAGTCCTGCCCAGGAAGTTCCTGAAAAACAAGTAGCCGCCTTTCCAACGCCGTAGCCGGGGCGTCGCTTTGAACGCCGCCACTGCTATGCCGCCATAAGGGACGCTCAGAACCCCGCGACTCGAATGTCGCGGGGTTCTCTTGTAGGCCTCATGTTCCCGCCGGATGTAACAAAGATTTAACAAAGGCGCAAAAACGGTGTAACAACCTGGGGCGATACTGGGGCTACACCAGATTCGGAGGACACCCAATGATAGCCATCGCCGCCGCCGGAGCCTTTATCGGACTGTTCGCTCTCTGGGTGGTTCTCCCCAAGAAGCTGATGCGCAAGTAGTCCCGCCATCCCCGTCCCTGAGAGCCTATTTGAAAATTCCTGTCTGGTAGTATGGGGAAGTGCTGAACCAACTCCATATACCAAGACAGGATGCTGCTATTGTTGCATAGAGAGGAACGCTACACCAGCGACATGACCGGCCAGCAATGGGAAATCATCCGGCCTCTGCTGGCCCCGGAGAGGGAAGGTCCCGGACGTCCTCCGGAGCTGGACCTGCGCCAGGTGGTCAACGCTATTTTCTACCTGGACCGCACCGGCTGCCAGTGGAAGAATCTCCCAAAGGACTACCCCAACCACAACAGTGTCTATTATTACTATGGCAAATGGCGGGACGACGGCACCTGGCGGCGGGTCAACGAGGCTTTGGGCCAACGGGAAAGAGAGCGGCAAGGGCGAGCGGCTGAACCCAGCGCTGTCATCATCGACAGCCAAAGTGTCAAGACTGCCGAGGCGGGCGGCGTGCGGGGCTATGACGCTGGCAAGAAAGTCAAGGGCCGCAAGCGGCACATAGCGGTGGATACCCTGGGCAATCTGCTGGCCGTGGTGGTTCACGCTGCCGACATCCAGGACCGGGACGGAGCCCGGTTGTTGCTGGAGCGGTTGAGAGCAGAGGTCAAGTCCGGCATAAAGCTGATCTGGGCCGATGGAGCCTATAGGGGACGGTTGGTGGATTGGGTGCGGGAAAACCTGGACGCCCTGCTGGAGATAGTGCCGCGTCCTGCCCGGGGCAAGGGGTTCGAGGTGTTGCCCCGGAGGTGGGTAGTGGAGCGCACCCTGGGCTGGTTGAACCGATACCGCCGCCTCAGCAAGGACTATGAGCGTCTGGTGGAAAGCAGCGAAAGCATGGTTCACATCGCATCCATCCAGACCCTCATCAGACGCCTGGCCTAACCCAGCTAATTTCCAAACACCCTCTAAGAACGATACGCCCCGCGCCCTGATCAGCGCGGGGTCTTTTTGTGGAACCGGCGTCGCGGGCCAAATGCCCCGTCTGCGACGCCAGGGAGTCCCCACCGGAGGATTTCACGGAGCGCCGGAAGTAACAAAGATTTAACAAAGGCGCAAAAACGGTGTAACAACCTGGGGCGATACTAGGGCTACACCAGATTCGGAGGACACCCAATGATAGCCATCGCCGCCGCCGGAGCCTTTATCGGACTGTTCGCTCTCTGGGTGGTTCTCCCCAAGAAGCTGATGCGCAAGTAACCCGCCGGCTCGCATCCCAGGAGGATGCTTTCACCGATTCCGATTTTTCGCTCCGCGCCCGTTGCAAGTGCGGAGCGTCTGCTTTGAATGAGGAACAACCGAACTGGCGCCAGGAACCGGAAGCCGTAGCCGGTTGTCCCGCGTTTGCTCAAGATTCAAAAAATCCACCAAGTTCAGTTATAATTTATGCAAGAATAAACAAATAGAAGGGGGTTGAACTATGAGCTACAAGGCTGAATACATTTGGATCGACGGGCAACAGCCCACTGCCAAGCTGCGATCCAAGGGCAAGATAGTTCCGGATGGCGAATATCCTCCCGTCTGGGGCTTTGACGGTTCCAGCACCAACCAGGCGCCGGGCGAAAACTCGGACTGCGTGCTCAACCCGGTGCTGATGGTTCCGGACCCGGTCCGGGGCGGCGACAACAAGCTGGTGATGTGCGAAGTATTGCTGACTGACATGTCGCCCCACCCGTCCAACACCAGGGCCGGTTGTGCGGCCGCCGCGGAAAAGTACGGCAACCTTGACTGGTGGTTCGGCATCGAGCAGGAATACACCTTCTTTGACGGCATCAAGCCGCTGGGCTGGCCGGACAATGGTTTCCCCGCACCGCAGGGCGGCTACTACTGCGGCGTCGGCTCCGACGAGGTTTTCGGCAGGCCCGTCGTTGAAAAGCACATGGACGCCTGCCTTGAGGCTGGCCTGGCGATTTCCGGCATCAACGGCGAGGTCATGCCAGCCCAGTGGGAATTCCAGATCGGTCCGATAGGCGCGCCCGCCGTTGGCGACCACCTGTGGCTGGCCCGCTGGCTGCTCTACCGCATCGGCGAGGACGTGGAAACGGTGGACGGACGCAGGGGCATCAGCGCTACCCTCGACCCCAAGCCGGTCAAGGGCGACTGGAACGGCGCCGGGGCGCACACCAACTTCTCCACCAACACTATGCGCGAGAACTACGACGCCTGTGTAGCCGCGGCGGAAGCCCTGTCGACCCGCCACGACCTGCACATCGCCAATTACGGCCACCGGATCGAGGAACGCCTGACCGGTCTGCACGAGACCTGCTCCTACCGTGAGTTCCGGTACGGCGTCTCCGACCGTGGCGCGTCGGTGCGGATTCCCTGGCAGGTGGCCCGAGACCAGAAGGGCTACATCGAAGATCGCCGCCCCAACGCCAACTGCGACCCCTACACCGTCACCAGGCTGATCATGGAAACGGTCGGCGCGGCAGCCACCGCGTAGAGCAATCCACGGCAAGACGGTTCATCCGGCTATGAGGCGATGCAGTCTGCCGGATTGAACGGGAATCAGGAAAGGCGCCGCTGTTTGTGCGGCGCCTTCGTTTTTTCGCACTGCGAAACCATCCCAAAAATTCCCTCCCCCTCAGGGGGAGGGTTAGGGTGGGGGTGAAAAGGTAGCTCAGAGAGGTCGGCGGGATAGTAATCAATGGTTTTGCAAGGGACGGGGGACGCCTTCACCCTAACCCTCTCCCTTCGGGAGAGGGGATTTGCCGCGCGCCTTTCGACGAATGTTGAAAGGGAGACTCTACGGGAACGGAACGGGAGCGCCGGAACGCATTGAGGCGTAGCACGCCTCCACCAGCGCCACGTCCCGCATGCCTTCCCCGCCAGTCATTTCCGGGATTCTGCCCTCTAGGACACTCCGGCGGAACTCTCTGACCATTCCGGCCAGCCCGCTCCGGTCGTTGCCCAACTGCTGCCGTCGGCGGCCTGATGCGTCGATGGTGTCAATCCAGTCGCCGCCCAGCTCGAAGGCTATGCTTGCGGTTGAGCCGGACACCGTAACCCAGGGGCGCGGGTTGTGCGGCCCGGCGCTCCACGTATGGTTGATAACGCCAACCGGCCCGCCCGGGTACCGCAGCATTGCCACCACGCCGTCCTCGGCGGCCAGGCTGGGTTGGGCCGACGGCACCTCGGCGGCGTATACCTCCGACGGGTTGCCAGCCAGGTAAGCCAGGAGGCTGGCCTTGTGGATGCCCCCGTCTATGAGCACCCCGCCGCCGTTCAGGTTTGCTTCGTTTCTCCATTCCGACGGCTGGAAAGGGAAGTCCTCCTGTAACTGGACCAGCCGCAACGCGCCCAGATCCCCGCGGTCAACCGTTTCTTTCGCCGCCAGCACCGGGGGCATAAAGCGGTAGTTTTCCGCCACCATCAAGGTAACGCCGGTATCGGCGGCGGAGTCGATGATAGCCTGCGACTCCTCGGCGGTGCGGGCCAGCGGCTTTTCCAGCAGGATGTGCTTGCCAGCGGCCACAGCCAGCCGCGCATGTTCGAGGTGCAGGTGGTGCGGCGTGCAGATGTAGACGGCATCTACCCGCGCGTCGGCCGCCGCGGTCTCGTACGATCCAAAGCTGCCGGAGCCGCCGAACTCGCTGGCAAACCGGGCTGCCCGGGCCGCGTCGCGGCTGGCAAAGTACAGGTCAATGTCGCCGAGTTCGCCCTGAATGGCCCTCGCGAAGGTTCGGGCAAAGGAGCCGCAGCCAATTACGCATAGGCCGAATTTCACGTTTCGCTCCATCTAAAGGGGTGTGCGATAAATCCACTTCGCTTTACGGTCTGCCGGAACAGAGGGGTTGTTGTTGCTGT
This sequence comes from Dehalococcoidia bacterium, assembly GCA_963664375.1. GTDB lineage: Bacteria > Chloroflexota > Dehalococcoidia > Lucifugimonadales > UBA3495 > VXOI01. The sequence goes on along the minus strand of OY761449.1, from coordinate 3,092,068 downwards.
AAGTGCAGGGTACGCCCTCACCCTAGCCCTCTCCCGGAGGGAGAGGGAACTTATACTGCTCCGTCTAAAAAATGCCGGGCCTATTCAACTCTGTCCAGCCTTATTGTATAGCTGGCTGGCATTCGGGTTGATGGCGCGGTTGGCTGGATTATGGCGACTATGCGATTGATCCCGGGCACCGGCTCGATTATCACCTCGCCCCGGTTCCGGTCGTCCAGCGGTAGTTGGACGACGCGATTGGCGTGTTCGTCGTCTCCCTCGTACACCACCTGAACGATGAAACTTTGGCGCACCAGGTTGTTTGTCCAGACGAAGCCGTTGGGAACCCACTCCAGGTCAAGGGCCGTCGGCGTTCCATCCTCGCTCACCCGCAGGTCTCGCAAGCACAGGCCGTGGTCGTGGACAGCCGCGTCGGTGATGTACTGGAAGCGCACCAGAATTTCCTTGCTGGCCCACTTGTCCAGTGAAACCGATTCGCGTTGCCAGTCTTCCGCGGCGCCCGTGTACCCAGGGCCAAAGGACACGTCGAGCGGATCGTCGATGCTGCTGAGGGGCGTTTCCAGGATCGTCCACGTCTGCCCGTCATCCTCGGACACCTCGATGTAGGCAAAGTCCCAGTCCTCTTCTATGGAATACCACACGTCGTATTCGAGGCGCGGCTGTTCCACCTGTCTCAGGTCGAGGCGGGCGGTCAAGGTGGAATCAATAACGTCGCCCAAGTTGCTCCACCAGCAACCCTCCCCGGCGTCCACGGGCAGTAGCGGCACGGTCGTGTCTCCCTCGAAAACGAGCCTGGCAGCGGTATCTCCCCGTTCCAGCCGGACATATTCGTTGGAGTACTGCGGGATGCTGGATCGCAGTTCCTCGCCAGCGGGTATGTTCCCGTAGACTGGCAGCCTGATGGACAGATCGGAATAGCCGTAGCGCCCATCATCTTCGTCCAGCAGGTTGGCCACGGCCCAGTCGCGGAACACGTCGGCGAAGGTCACCTCGTGGCCGCCAGCCTCCAGGTATGCGTCTATGCCGGGGATGCCGTCCGCAGGCTCTTCCAGCAGTGGCCGCAGGTTTTCCCTCCCGCCGTAGTGTTCGGTCAGGTAGCGCATGAACAGCGACGCGGCCCCGTAGTTCTCCGAACCGCCGATGTCGTTGGCCGGCCACTGCGTCAGCGACGTTGGCCCGGCGCGGCGGAATTCGAGGATGCTGTATTCGGGATACCCGGCTATGGAAACGGCCAGTTCGGACAGCCCCTCGTTCACCCAGGTCTCATCGGAGAGGTCGGCGTTCCAGTGAACGGCATGTTGCAGCTCGTGGGCCAGCACCTGCGAGAACAGTTCAGTGCCTACTGGCAGGTAGCGCGCGTTGATGTAGATGGCCTCGATTTCATTGCTTACTGGCCGAATCTCTTTAGGGTATTCGTCGGCGGCGTTGAAATAGCCCCCTGCCCCGCGCAAATGGGCGTTGATGACATAAAGGTGCGGGTCGCCATCAACGCCGGGTGTCCATTCGTTGCCGAACACCCCGGTCACCGTCGGGTAAATAGCATCCTCAAATTCGCGGGCAGACCGCTCGATGGCGTCCTGGTCTACCTCGACTCCGTCCTCGAAGAACCAGTAGGCGTGCGGGGTAACGAGGCGCAGTTCGAACTCGCTCTCGTACAGAGTCCGGGAATCAAGGTCAACCAGCTTGAACGTCTTGCGTTCCCCTGTGGAAAGCGGATATGGCTTTCTATCAACAGTGCGGTCGACAGCCCGCAGCCCCGGAATGAGCTGCTCCGCCAGCTTGAAGAAATCCCGTTCGGGCGGCACCGGGAAACTGGTGGCGGCGGCAGGTGAATCCGCGCCCTCAGCGGCAGTAGTGGCCGCCGAGGTTGGCGATGCGACTGTGGGGGCCAGCGATTCAGGCCCTGGCGCCGTAGCAGGCGTTCCGGCGCTCTCTTCCGTCATGACCGGGCTGGTTGCCATGGCCTCCGTGGGCCTTGCCGCCGTTTCGCGCTCGACAGGCGCAGGATCGCTGGCGCATGCGGCCAACGCCGACAGCAGCACTCCCGCGACGGCCAGCCGGAGCGCCGCGAGCAACCTGACGTTCTTGAGCATGTGAGCTTTTGGCATCGACATTCAGCAAGGCAGGGCTTTTAGTTCTCCCTCTCCCTTGAGGGAGAGGCCCTTCGGCAAGCTCAGGAGGGGTGAAGGTGAAATCACTGGCATCAGCACCATTCGACAAGCTCATGGTGAGCCTGTCGAACCACGCCCCCACCCTAACCCTCTCCCTCCGGGGGAGGGAACTATTGAAAGACCCTGTTCAGCGGGGCGCGACAGGAACGCTTGCCTCTGGCATTATGATAGCCTTGATACGGTAGCACTGCCGATTCGTATGCATGCGAGCCTGCCCTATGTCCTATGACGTGAACCGGCTGAGAGGGGTGCATCCTCCGGCCTGCACCTGCGTCGAATGCACCCAGCGGCGCAACCGGGGAGGGCGGCGTTCCGGCGGCGGTGGTGGCGGGCAGGGTCGGCGCCGGTTCGGTTGCCTTCCGTTTCTGCTGGCATTGGCGAGTGCCGGGGCGCTCAGCACACTGTTAGCCGCCCTCTTCTGAGCCGGTTGCCGATAGGGTATCGGGTTCTGCACGGCTTGACCAATCGTCTGCCCCGGGCACGTTAACCGTTGGTGTGCCGGGGGCCGCCGCTTTGCCTGGTGAGCTTGCCGAACTGCCCGATGCAGCGGAACCAGCCGACGGGTCCTGGTTGTAGCGGTTCATTGCCGCGTCGATACCGTCAGAAAGCAGACTCTGAACGGCGGCTGCTGCGCGTTCGACGGCTGAGGATATAGGTTCCGCTTCCTCGCCGGTGAATTCCCGCAGCACATAATCACGGGCGACCACGCCGGGGGGAGGGCCGCCGATGCCCACCCGCAAGCGGGGAAAGCCGGTCCCGCCGACGGCTTGTATGATGGAGCGAATGCCGTTGTGGCCGGCGTCGCTGCCTGCGGCGCGGAGGCGTATTCGCCCCGGCACCAGCGCCATTTCGTCGTAGATGACCAGCAGGTTGGTTCCGTCGCCGCCGAACCGGGCCAGCAGGTATGCCACCGCCTCGCCGCTGTTGTTCATGAAGGTGCGCGGCTTGGCCAGCACCACCCGTTTGCCGTCGTGATAGCCGGTGCCCAATACTGCCTTGGGCCTCCGTTCGTTGACGGGGATGCCGATTTGTCCCGACACCAAGTCCAGCACCCTCCAGCCCACGTTGTGGCGGGTATCGGCATATTTCGGGCCGGGATTGCCCAGGCCCACTATGATGGTGGCGGTATCAGACAAGGTTGCCCTGCAAATCCCCGGCCATGGCTTCCGAGGGCGATTCCAGCAAGCGCACGAAATCAGCCTCATCCAGGATGGGGATCCCCAACTGCTCGGCCTTGGCGGCCTTGGAACCGGGAGATTCTCCTACCACGACGTAGCCGGTCTTCTTGGTGACGGACGAGGTGACCTTTCCGCCAAGTCCCTTGATGCGCCCCTCCGCATCGCTGCGGGAGAACGCCGACAGAGTGCCCGTAACCACGAATGTCAGTCCGGCAAAGGGAGCGGCGCCGGACGCAACGATGGCAGGGGCAGGCAGCGCGTCCTGCTCCAGCCGGACACCAGAGACGCGCAGCTTTTCGATCACTCGCCGGTTTTCGGGTTCCTGGAACCAGGCGATTATGCTTTCGGCGATCTTGGGGCCGATTCCTTCGATTTCCGTCAGTTCCTCTTCGGTCGCCTTTGACAGCTCTTCGACGCCGATGAAGTTCTGGGACAGCAGATCGGCAACTTCCGAGCCGACGTGAGTGATGCCCAGGGCGAACAGCAGCCGTGGCAATGGACGGTTCTTGCTGGCCTCGATGTTGTCCATGATGCGGGTTGCCAGCTTGTCGCCCATCCGCTCAAGCTCGAGCAGCCGGGCTTTCTCCAGCCGGTAAAGGTCGGCAACGTCCTGTACCATTTCCTGTTTAATCAGGATGCCGCACCAGCGTTCGCCCAGGCCGTCAATATCCGCCGCGCCCTTGCTGACGAAGTGCTTGAGCAGTTCGAAGAATTGTGCCGGGCACGACGGATTGGGGCAGCGATGCATGGCGTCGTCTTCGTTCTTGACCACCGGCGTGTCGCATTCCGGGCAACGTTCCGGCATTCGGAATTCCGGCTCGTCTCCGGTGCGCTCGGCCAAAACCGGCCCCACGACCTGCGGTATCACCTCGCCAGCCCGTTCCACGATAACTGTATCGCCGACGCGAATGTCTTTGCGGTGAATGTCCTCCTCGTTGTGCAGCGACGCATGTTGCACCGTGGCGCCGCCGACCACCACCGGCTGCAGGACGGCGTAGGGGTTCAGGCTGCCGGTGCGCCCCACGTTAATCCCGATGCTGATAAGCCTTGTGACGGCCTGCTCCGCCGGGAACTTGTATGCAATGGCCCATCGCGGCTCACGGCCCACGATCCCCAGTTGGTCCTGGAGAGACAGGGGAGATACCTTGACCACCACGCCGTCAACCTCGTAGGGCAAATCGTGGCGGCGTTCCATCCAGGACTGGTAGTAGTCGTGCACCTCCTCAAGCGTATGGCAGAGACGGTTTTCGGGATTGATGCGAAATCCCACGCTGCCCAACCACTCCAGGGCCTCCCAATGGCCTTCAAGGAACTCGACTCCCTCCGTGCTGTTGAGGGAATAGACCCAGATCTGCATATTGCGGGCGGCGGTCACCTTGGGGTCGAGCTGGCGGATGGTGCCCGCGCCGGTATTGCGTGGGTTGGCGTAGAGAGGCTCGCCTCTTTCCGCGCGCTCTTCGTTCAGGCGCCCGAACTCCGCGATGGGCAGAAAGACCTCGCCGCGCACTTCCAGGTTCACGGGTACGAACCCTTTCAGGGAAAGAGGAATGGTCCTGATGGTTCGCAGGTTGCGGGTGACGTCCTCGCCGGTGGCGCCGTTGCCCCTGGTTGCGCCCTGCACCAGCACGCCGTTTTCGTAGATGAGACTGACAGCCAGCCCATCGATTTTCAGCTCGCAAACCATATCGAAAGAGTCGCCGTCCAGCCGTTCCGTTACCCGGTGGTGCCACGCCTCCAGTTCCGCGAAGTCGAAGGCGTTGCCCAAGCTGAGCATGGGCCGCGAGTGCTGGACCTCGGAGAAGGCAGGTGACGGGTCGCCGCCAACTCGCAGCGTAGGCGAGTCCACAGTCTGGAGCTCGGGATGCTCCGCCTCAATCTGTTGCAGCTCTCTCAGCAGCGCATCGTACTGCCCGTCGCTGACGACCGGGTCATCCATCTGGTAGTAGCGGAGGTTGTGGTAGTTGAGCTCGCGGCGCAGTTCGGCTGCTCTCGCCGAAAGGCTGGACTGTTGCATACCGGCTAACTCCGGCGCCAAGGTTAGCTTCAATTATAGTTCGACGGAATATAAGAAGTCTTTGTAATGGTGATCGTCGGCAGGCGCTTTTGGTCATCTCCCTCCACTGATGGGGAGGGTCTGAGTGGGGGCGAAATCCTGCCTTACAGCAGTTTGGGACCAAAAGAAGGAACGCTCTCCCCCTAGCCCTCTCCCAGAGGGAGAGTCGACGAATAAAAGCCCTCCCTTGGGATCGCCGGTGGCATCTAAACAGGAGAACCACGGGCGGTGTGAACCCGCGAAACGGCTAGCCTAATCGCCGCAAGAGACTTGGGATTGCAGGCTCCTTTCCTCCTGTCCTAGCCTGGCGGTGGCAGGTTTGGCGCGAGGCAGACGCCGACGCTTGCCCCGGTGGCGGCGGTATGTGTCGGCAACAGTCAGTGCCAGCTTGGCCGGGTCGTGCCGCGCCGTGGCCTCCCGGTCAATGATGTCGGCCTCGACCAGCAGGGCCGCATCATCCCACGGGCGTTGGGGCGTGATGAAATTCAGGCCGGCTGGCGTCGGCCCCTCCGGGATGCTGCCATTGGCTATGACGGCATGCACCGAGCCTTGGCCGGTGTAGCGCCGCACCACGTCCAGATGGTCCTGCACCGAGTACCCGACTGTCTGGCGCGGCTCCTCGGCCACGTTGCAGACGTAGACCTTCAACGCCCGCGACTGGTCAACGGCCTCGGCGATGCCTGGAATCAGCAGGTTGGGCACGATGCTGGTATACAGGCTTCCGGGTCCGATAATTACCAGGTCGGCCTCCCGCAGGGCCGCCACCGCCGCCGGGTGGGCCTGCGGGTTCGGCGGGGACAGCGCGAGGGATGTGATTCGCCCCGAGGCGCGGGCAACGTTGCTCTCGCCGGTGAGGGTCTCTCCCGCCTCGGTGGTAGCGATGAGCGTAACGTCGGTGGTGGTGGAGGGGATGACCCGTCCCCGTATGGCCAGGAGCTCCCCCGCCATTTCGACGGCACGGGAGAAGTCGCCTCCTATGCCCGCCAGGGCCGCGATGAGCATATTGCCGAAGCTGTGGCCGTTCAGTTGGCCGGTGGACTCGAAGCGGTAGTCCATGAGCTGCTGCATGACGTCCTCGGAGTCCGCGAGGGCCACCAGGCAGTTGCGTATGTCCCCGGGCGGCTGAATACCCAGCTCGCTGCGCAGCCTCCCGGAGCTGCCGCCATCGTCGGCCATGGTGACGATGGCGGTGATGTTGTGGGAGTAATATTTGATGCCGCGAATCAGGCTGGGAAGTCCCGTGCCGCCGCCAATGACGGTAATCCGCGGCCCTGACTCCAGTGACCGATGGCCTTTCAGCGAATAAGGCACAACCCTGCTGAGGGGCAGGCCATCCAGCAGCCGTTGCCACAAAGGGAGAGAGAGGGGGGTTGTAGGCGAGTCCATATCCGAATCAGGTTAACGCAACGGGCATTCAACGGCTCAGGAACCGTTTGTAGGGGAGTCCCCGAACATGGCCGATTCGACTTCGGGGGTCAGCGTTATGCCGTGCTGCTTCAACAACTCCCGGAACTGCTCCGTAGCTTGTTGTCGTCCCTGCTCGATTCCTTGCTGCACCCCTTGCTCGATTCCTTGCTGCACCCCTTGCTCGATTCCTTGCTCGATTCCTTGCTGCATCCCCTGTTCGATTCCCTGCTGCACCCCCCGTTCCAATCCTCGGCGGGCGGCCTTTTCCTCTATCTCGGCCTTCTTTGCTTCCCTGATTGCCTTTCCGCGTTCAAACATCTTTCTCACCCAGTCAAAAAACGCTCCCAGAGGAACCAGGGCCGACCAGTACGTGTCTACGGTTGCCCTTTCGAACCACTGGTACAGCCAGTAGCCGGAGCCTTGGAACAGTTCCAGAATCGCCGTGCTGACCAACCAGACCAGAACAAACCCGACTGCCTGGAAGCCGATGCCCCGGTCGGCCAATCCGCCTCTTGAATCCTGTGCGCCTATTGTACCATCTTGCCTGCCGGACGGTTCCAATGGAGTAACCATGTTGTCCCTACCCGCCTTGGATATGCAGGCAGGTTACGGGCTGTGCCTCCTGAGCGTCAACGGGCAAGTGTCAGCAAATCTCGCCGTGCTAATCGCTCACCTTGACCCTCCGGCCCTCGTCCGAGGATCGTTGCAGCAGGTCCAGGAAACGGTGACGCTCGACGGCGGTGGCGAAATCAGGCTGCGCGTCCCCGCCGTTGCGTATGGAATCCCCGATTGTCCGGTACAGTTGCGCCACGTTGTAAGGCTCGCCATCAGGTACAGAGTCGGGAGCGCCGAAGAGCCGGGACGGCACTTCCAGCGGCTCCAGCGACTGCCCTGCCCCCTGCGCGCCATACAGCTTGACGTTCCCGTACTGGACCATCTCAGCAGAACCGGCGTGCAGTGTGCCCTTGGTACCGTACACCTCCATGCGCCAGCCGCTGCCGTTCCACGGAATGGTGGCGATGTGGGCCGAGGCAGCCGCGCCGTTTTCCAGCACGCCGCTGACCATCACGTTATCCGCGGCGTCCACCGGCACGGTTGAGCCTTCTCCGGTCTGCCACTGGCCGAGCTGGACGCTGACCTGGGCCGTAAGCTCCCGGAACTCGCCGACGACGTGGCAGAAAATGTCGAGGGCATGGCCGGAGGCTATGGACAGCGTGTTGGCGCCATTTGCGCGGTCGGCCATCCATGCCCGGTCGATGCCGCGCTGCGTCAGTCCGGGCAGGAACATGGTCATGTTGCACGACAGCATCTCGCCGACGTATCCGTCTTCCACAAGCTCCTTCATCCGGAGAAGCGCGGGGCCGCCTCGCGCCTGTAGACCGATGAGCGTGCGCACGCCCTTCTGCCGGGCGAGACTGGCTAGCTCTTCGGTCTCCCCGCTATTCGCTCCCAGCGGCCACTCGCAGAACACGTGCTTGCCCGCCTCGAGGCCTGCGGTGACCATGCCGTGGTGGGCTGGCACGCTGACGGATACCACCACCAGATCGACGTCCGGGTGGTTGGCCATCTCGGTATAGTCGTGGAAGGCCAGTTTCGCCCCGTAGAATGCTTTAGATTCCTCGGCTGTTTCGGGGCGGGAGGTACAGACCGCCGTCAGCTCGAAGTCGGGCATTCCCAGGAGGGCCGGGAGATGGGCGCGCTTGCTCCAGCCGTAACTGGCGTTGGCGCCGATGATTCCCACTCGTATCTTGTCGGTCATTGCGGCAACTCCGTAGATGCAATTGCGGGCAGGTGTTTCCTGGTCGAACGGGCCAGCTATTCCAGCGCGGCGGGAGCGACGCGCGTGTGCCAGGTCGTTGCCTGTTCGTAGGCGTGGGCAGCGCGGAACAGTGTCTCCTCTGCAAAGGGCCGTGCGCCAAGCTGCAATCCAATGGGCAGGCCGTCGCTGGTGAATCCGCCGGGGATGGAGATGGCGGGCAGCGCCGTCAGGGAGTAACACCCGGTATAGGCGCGGCGGAAGAAAAACCGCTGCCGCACGTCCTCGGCACTCTCGAAACGCGCCGTCAGCGCCGAGTGCAGCGGCGCCGGGTATGGCGAGGTGGGGGATACCAGGACATCCACGTCTGTAAGCGCCTCCATGAACTGGCGGCGCAGCAGCACCCTGGCCTTGGCGGCCCGGTTGTACACCTTGAACGGGACCAGAGATGCCGACAGCAGCCGGGTGCGGCTGGCCTGGTCCAGTTCGCCGGCCCTGCTGCGCAGGATTTCGTCCCTTGCGCCTGCGCCCTCAGTGTCGGCCACTCCTACGAAGATGGCCCCGGCCAGTTCCACCAGCGGAATGGACACCTCCTTCACCTCGGCCCCAAGTTCGCGCAGGGTGTCCAGCGATGACTCCACCGCCTGCCGCACCTCCGGGTGCATATCCTGGCTCCGGTGCAGTTCGCGAATCAGGCCAACCCTCAGCCCCTCAACGCCCCTGTCCAGTGTGGATGTGTAGTCCGGCACGGGCCGACGGCTGGTGTAAGGATCATTCTCGTCGTGTCCGGCGATGACGCCCAGGACTATGGCGCAGTCCTCCACGGTCTTGGTCATCGGGGCGGCGGCGTCCATAAACCAGCACATGTGGGTCATCCCGTAGCGGCTGACCCGCGTGAACGTTGGGCGCAGTCCCACAACGCCGCAGTAGGCCGCTGGCCCGCGGCCCGATCCGCCAGTGTCCTCGCCGATGGAGGCGGCGCACAGGTGGGCCGACAACGCCACGCCGGAGCCGCTGCTGGACTCGCCGGGGGTGCGCTCCAAGTCCCAGGGGTTGGCCGGTATGCCCCAAGGCGGTTCCCGGGTGCCGCCCATGGCCAGCTCGCTTAGGTTCAGCTTGCCCAGCAGGGTAGCGCCCGCTGCCTTGAGGCGCGTCACGATGGTGGCGTCCTCTGTGGGCACGAAGTCGCGGTAGACCCGCGAGCCGTTGCTGGTCAGGATGCCATCAGTCCAGAACTGGTCTTTGATGGCCATCGGGACGCCAGCCAGAGGCCCCGGATCATCCTTTTGCTCCAACTGGCGCTCGACCTGCTGGGCCGCATCCAGCGCCTCCTCGCGCGTCACAGTGATGTAGGCGCGGAGGCGCGAGTCCAGGCGGTCTATGCGAGACAGGTATGCCTGGACGGCGTCATCCGGCGAAATTTCGCCCGCTCGAACTTTCGCGGCGGTCGCTGCCGCCGACAGGAAGGCTATTTCGTTGCTGTCCATAAGATTTCCTCAAGCTGTACGGATGGAAGACGGCCTTTCTCTACCCCTCGTCTGGAAAGATCGCCACCGGCTGGATATCGGAGAGGTCAAGGTCGCTGAGACGGTCCAGTTCCAGCATCAGGCTGCCGAACCGGCTCGCCACCTCCGCCACCTCGTCTTCGGGAATGGGAATGCTTGCGAGGCGGGCTAGTTCCCTGACCCGGTCCTCGTCCGAGAATTGTCGCTCCGCCATTCTGGTACCTCTGCCAATGATTCGTCGCGTCGGGCATTGCTTGCCGGGCAAGGCAATCCTAGAGTCGGAGAACCAAAGCGTCAACGTTGGGCGTATGGCGGGTGCTATACTGGCCGGAAATGATTCGGCATCCTTCGACAAGCTCAGGATGTACGTTGGGAGGTGGCCTGATGAAATGGGCATCGGCCATATCGGAACTTTCCACGCTTCGGGAAGCGCTCGAACAATGCGCCGCATCTATTCGCGATCAGTTGGGTGAGGCCCCGCAACTGGCGGTGGCTTTCGTGTCGCCGCACTACCAACCGGACTACGCCAGCGTCGGCCCGATGCTGAGCGAGCTGCTGGGAGCCGAGCACACTTTCGGCTGTTCCGGGGGAGGCATCATCGGGGCCGGGCTGGAGGTGGAGCAGCGGCCCGCGCTGTCCATCACAGCAGCCGCATTGCCCGGCGTTGACATCGAGGCCTTTCACCTTGACGGGGACAAGCTGCCCGACCTGGACGCAGGCCCGGACAAGTGGACCGAACTCCTGGGCGTGTCCGAGAACCAGGAACCGCAGTTCGTACTCCTTGCGGATCCCTTCTCCTTTCCGGTGCAGAACCTGATTATGGGGCTGGATTTTGCCTATCCCCGGGCCGCGAAAATCGGCGGCCTGGCCAGCGGGGCGCAACGCCCTGGCGACAACGCGCTTTTCCTGGATGGCGAGATGCATGGATCGGGCGCCATCGGTCTGGCGCTCCACGGCAACATCATGGTCGATACGGTCGTGGCCCAGGGCTGTCGGCCCATCGGCGACGCCATGCGCATCACCTCCAGCCAGCGCAACATTCTCGGGGAACTGGACGGCAAGCCGCCGATGGCCGTGTTGCAGGATCTCTTCCGCACCCTGTCGGAACGTGACCGGCAACTGATGGGACATTCACTGTTCCTCGGCGTGGTGATGGATGAGTTCATCGACACGCCGGTGCAGGGCGACTTCCTGATTCGCAACGTGGTGGGCATGGACCAGCGCACTGGCGCGCTGGCCATCGGCGAGATGCTGAAAGAGGGTCAACTGGTACAGTTCCACCTGCGCGACGCCGAAACATCCGCCCAGGACCTGACCTTCGTGCTGGAACGCTACGCCACGGAAAACCGCGAGAACGAGGTGCCGGGCGCGCTCCTGTTTTCGTGCCTGGGGCGGGGCGAATACCTGTACGGCCGGCCTAACCACGACACCGACATCTTCCGCGATAAGCTGGGACAGGTTCCGTTGGGCGGCTTCTTCTGCAACGGGGAAATCGGGCCGGTCGGCGGCACCACTTTCCTGCACGGCTACACCAGTTCCTTCGGCCTGTTCCGCTCGCGGGCGTGAGACATCCTTGATTTAAGGGCAGGCGACGCCAAATTCCCTCTCCCTCCGGGAGAGGGTTAGGGTGAGGGCGTCCCCGGCACCATGCCATGACCATCAAGGTCGGCATTCCCGTTTCGCTCACCGGCCAGTTCAGCCTACAGGGCAGGCAAACGCTGGCGGGCATCAGTGCTTGGGCCGACGACGTGAACCGCGCCGGTGGGATAGTAGTCGGCGGCTCAACTCACACCATAAAACTGATCTGGCACGACGATGGCAGCCGCCGCGATAACGTCGTCTCCATAACCCGCCAACTGATCGTCGATGACCTGGTCGATCTGCTCATTGGCCCCTACTCCGCGGTGCTCACTAACGCGGCGGCGGAGGTGGCGCGCGAGCATGGCAAGCTGCTGTGGAACCAGGGCGGCGCCTCTCCGCTGGTGTACCAGCGAGGCAACCCGTGGGTGGTGGGCATCCTGACCCCGGCCGACGAGTACCTGGCCGGGCTGTTGTCGGCGGTACGGGAAGCGGCCCCGGACGCCGCCACTGTGGGCATAGTTAGGGCCGCTACTGGCGCTTTCCCCCGCGATGTTGCCTTGGGAGTGGAACGCTCCGCCGCGGAGTGCGGGTTTCGCAACGCGCTGTCGCTGGAGTTCGACGCTGCGGCGGATGATTTCAGGGACGTGGTTGAGGCAGCAGGAAAGGCTGCACCCGACGTGCTGGTGGTTGCTGGCCGATTTCAGAATGACCTGCGAATCGCTGAGCTGCTGGCCGAGACCGCCCCGAGGCTTGGGGCCGTCGCCGTGGTGGCCGCTGGCGTCGACGCCTTCCATGAGCGACTCGGCCCAAGTGCGGAGAATTTCATCGGCCCAAGCCAGTGGGAACCCGATGCTATGAGGCAGCCGGACTATGGCCCCAGCGTCGCCGAGGTGCAGCGCAGCCTGCGCCGCGCCGGGCATCCCGTCATTGACTATCCGATGGCGCAAGCCTACGCTGTCGGTGTAGTGATGCAACGCTGCGTCGAAGAGAGCGGTAGCCTTGAAAATGAGGCGTTGCGCCGGGCAGCGGCCTCCTTGGACTTTACTACTTTCTACGGACGTTTCAGGATAGACCCGGATACGGGCAGGCAGACCGGCAAGCCGTCGCTGCTGGTGCAGTGGCGGCAGGGCCGCAAGGTGATAGCGTGGCCGCCAGAGTTCAGGCAGGAGCGACTGGCCTACCCATGGCGGCAGTAACCCTTCCATCGGGAGATGAGGAGTCAAGATGAAACTGGACGGGCAGGTGGCGATCATTACCGGAGCCGGACGTGGAATCGGGCGGGCCATTGCCTTGGCCTACGCGCGCGAGGGAGCCAGGCTGGCGCTGGCGGCGCGCAACGAGGCGGAGATCGAGGAAACGGCGGCTGCGGTATCCGAACTGGGCGGCGAGACCATCACGGTAAGGACGGACGTCACCAGCCAGATCGCCACCGAGCGGCTGGCCCGCCGAGTCGTCGAGCACTTCGGGCGCATAGACGTGCTGGTGAACAACGCTGGCATCTCCGGCCCGGTGGGCCCGCTAGAGTCCAACGACATCGCCGAGTGGGTGGACACCATCAACGTCAACCTGACCGGCACTTTCCTCATGTGCCGTGCCGTGATTCCCGTAATGCTGCAACAGGGCTCCGGCAGGATCATCAACCTGTCGGGCGCGGGGGTTGCCAATGCCTGGAGCAACATGTCGGCCTACTGCTCGAGCAAGGCGGCGGTGGTGCGGCTCACCGAGGTGATTGCGCAGGAACTGGATGGCAAGGGGATAACGGTCAACGCGCTGGGTCCCGGGTCGGTACACACCAGCATGTGGGAACGGATGACGGAACAGGCCGCGGAAGCCGGGGCCGAATTCATCCACCAACTGGGGCAGAGAGTGTTGTCGGGAGGCGGCGCGCCCATCGACGACTGCGCGGAGCTGGCCGTCTGGCTGGCCTCCGGCGAAAGCGGCGCACTGACCGGCAGGATCATATCGGCCGCAGCCGACGACTACCGCAGCCTGGAGCCACAAATCGACGCGATCATGGAGGGCGACGCCTACACCCTGCGGGTGGTCAAGTTGGAAAATCCGGCGGCACCACCGGAATTAGGGAATAGCGCGAGTCCGGATACCGCTCAAGATGGCGCTCCGTCTCCCAGCACCGAATCGCAGACTCCCGGTGAACTGCTCCGGCAGGCCCGAATCGCCTATTACGACAAGGGCGACGACAAGGCTTGCGCCCGGTTCCTGTGGGAAGCCACCTTCCGTGGCATCCAACAACTGGCGGTTCGCATGGGACATCCTTGTGAAGACCGGGAACAGGCAGAAAGGTTCGCCTGGTTTCTGGAGTACGACCACAGCGGCAAGAGGCTACACGCCACGGGTATGCTGGACTTCGGGTTGGGTATGCTGGAACACGCCGAAGAGCGTGGGTTGTCTCAGGACCCTGAATTTGCCTGGACATTCTCGGAGTTTCCCCTTGCTATCAGGGAAGTAACCCGTATCGCGCAATCCCTTTCCGCCTTTGCCAAATCTGTGCAGTCCTGATGCAGACCGGGCAGCATATCGAGGCATGCCAGCGATTCCTTGACGACGCATCGGCGCTGGAATCCAGGGGTTCCCACATGGGAGCGGCTGAGATGATCTGGGGCGCAACCGTCCAGGCGCTGGAAGCCATTGGACACATCAGGGCGGGTAACGCCACGGGAAACCTCAGCAGGAACGCGCGCCGTCGGCTGGCCGGGTCTGCTGTCTTCGAAGGGATGCAACACTATGACCAAGTACGGCGTAGGCTGCACGGCCACTTCTACGACGGTCATCTGACATCCCAAGAGCGGGATGAGCGAATGCGGCTAGGGCGCGAATTCGTAGGCGACCTGCTGACGATTGCTCAGGTACCCGGCCAAGAATAAACAAGCGCCGACGGCTTTACTCCTGACCGTCGGCGCTTATCAATGATGGGAACGCATTTGTCCCGGGTTGGCGGTTAGCCCTCCAGCTTGACGTTGTTGCGGAGGATCCCTATGCCGCTGATGTCGATCTCGCAGACGGCGCCGGGGGCCATGTCCTGCGTGCTGCCGGGGGTGCCGGTGAAGATGCAGTCGCCAGCGTTCAGGGTCACGTACTTGGTGATGAACTCGATCATGGTCGGCACGTCGAAAATCAGGTCCTTGGTGCTCTGGTCCTGCTCCACGTTGCCGTTGACGCGGGTTTGAAGCCACTGGCCGGACGGGTCGGCGTCGGTCTCGATCCAGGGGCCCATGGGCGAGAAGGTGTCGGCGGACTTGGCGCGCCACCAGTCTGAGTTGTTCTCATTGCGGTCGCGGCGCTGCCAGTCGCGGGCGGATACGTCGTTGCCGCAGGTGTAGCCAAGGACGTGGTTCAGGGCGTCCTCCTTGGATACGTAGCGGCAGTCGTCCTTGATGACGACGACCATTTCGCCCTCGGCGTCGAACCGCTGCACTTCCTTGGGCCGGATGATGGTGTCCTCGGGGCCGATGACGCTGGTGGGCGTTTTGTGGAAGACCATGGGGTATTCGGGGGCCGGGCGGTCGCCGATGTGGCTGGTGTAGTTCAGGCCCATGGCCAGTATCTTGCCCGGGACCACCGGGGCCAGCAGCTTGACGTCGGCGAGCTTGTGGACGTGGTCGGTAAGGGTGTGCTCTCCGAAAAGGTCGCCTTCGATGGCGGTAACGTTGTCGCCATCGACGACTCCGTAGTGGATAGCTCCGTGTGCCTCATAGCGGGCGATTTTCATTGACTGCTCCTTAGCTCTTGTTTTGTTGAAATTCGGGCGGGTAAATTTTACCCCTTGCCTCTGGGGTTGGCTACCAAGACCAGGCGAGCGCACGATCTTTCGATAGTTCCCTCCCCCAGCGGGGGAGGGTTAGGGTGGGGGAGAAATCCATGCAAGCAAGAATCGTCAACGGAGCGAGACTCACCCTCACCCCAGCCCTCTCCCTCAAGGGAGAGGGGATTTGTCACTTTCTATCTCAGTTCTCGATGACGATCTTGCCGTAGAAGTCGCGGTTCTGCATGGCCTGGTGGGCCGAGCCGACGTCGAAAAGCGGGAACACCCGGCCGGGTATGCCCCGCAGCGAGCCGTTGCGCACCACTTTCATGAAATCGGCGAAAGTGCGGTTGCTGCGGCCCCCGCTGCCCATCAGGTGCAGCGGCTTGCCTTGTAGCAGCGACAGGTTCAGGTCGGCCCGCGCCCCCGACGTGACGCCGGTGATGACCAGGCGACCGCCGGTCTTGAGCGAGAGCAGGTTCTGTTCCCATACGTCTGCGCCAACGCAATCGAATACCAGATCGACTCCCTGGCCGTCCGTCAGTTCCTTGACGCGCTCGCTGAAATTTGGCGTTTCCCGGTAGTTGATGACCTCATCGGCGCCCCACTCAATGGCGGTGTCCAGCTTCCACTGGCTGCCGGCGGTGGTGATTACCCGCGCTCCCATCATCTTGGCGATCTGGATGCCCATGCTGCCGACGCCGCTGCCCGCCGCCTGCACCAGCACGTCGTCCCAAGGCTTTATCTGGGCCTGGGTCACCAGGCAGTGCCAGGCGGTATGGGCCGCAATGGGCAGGGACGCCGCCTCGGCGAATTCCATATCATCGGGAATGACGTGGGCGTTCACGGCCGGGGCGGTGATGTAATCGGCGTGGCCGCCGTCCAGGTCCACACCCAGGCGTTTCTGGTTGGGGCACCACTGGTCGTTGCCCATGCCGCAGTGCTGGCACCGGCCGCAGGTGACGCGGTTGTTCAGGATGACCCGGTCGCCGACCCGGAGCGTCGTGTGGGCCGCCGGGCTGATCGCCGCCACCTCGCCCGCGATGTCGCAGCCCATTATGCGGGGGAGCGGGCCGTTGTAGGTGCGGCCTTCCCGCAGGTTCAGGTCCAGGTGGTTCAGCGCGCTGGCCCCGACGCGCAGCATGACCTCGCCGGGCGCAGGTTCCGGGTCGGGGCGGTCGCCGTACACCAGCTTGTCGGTGCCGCCGTGCTCGTTGATAAATACTGCCTTCATCCTTTTACCTCGCCAATCATCAGTAGATTCGGTCTCAAAGGTGGCCGTCTTGAAATACGGTTGCGGCTGGAATCGTTACAATATGACGGAATAGCGGAAATGATACTCAAGGGCAAAACCAGCGTCAAAGTGCCGATTGATTGTGATCGAGATTGAGACTGGCCAAGTAGTCCAGCTAACGGCGGAACTGAAGGCCGCTTACCACGGGTTCACGTGGGAGTCGGCGCTGTGGACTGAGGCCGGCCCTCGCCGCAGCCCGTACCGGACGATGGTGCTGTTCGGCCTCAGCGCCCGCACCCGGGACGCGCTCTTGGTCGAAATGTGCCGGGAGTTCTTCCGTAAGTTCCCGACAGGGGCTGACTTGTTCGGCGTCGCAGGCAGCATCGGTGACGCGGTTGGATCAATCGTTCGTCCCGGCCAGGCGCCCTTCGTGGCGTCCATGGCCGAGGCGCTCGCGGACGGCGTTCCCCGGGAGCGTGACGGTCTGCTGGCAATCAAGGGCGTGGGAGATAAGATATCGGAGTGCGTGCTGGCCTACGGCTGGGGATTGGATGCCTTGCCCCTGGACGCCAACTGCGTCCGCGTGCTGGAGCGGGTGGCGGGCGTTGACCGGCCAGGGCGGGCCCGGCGAGACCCCGGGCCGTTGCGCGACTGGCTGAAAACCGTCTATCTTAGGCACACGTACAGGTTCTCAGACCTGTCTATCTCAATGGTGGACATACACGAAATTCTCCGGCTGCACGGGCAGGTCTGTTGCACTCGGACACCGGCCTGCGCCGCCTGTCCGGTAAGCGGGTGCCGTTCGCGCCGCGAGCCGTGGGACGGTGCAACGCTGATCGACGTGCCACCCACGTACTGGGATGACTGGAGGGAACTGATCAATGAGCCTGTCCGAGTTTGATATATCCGGCCAAACCTGAGCGGTCGGCGGGGGTGTCACCATAGAGGCACCTGGCAAATACTCAACACCCGCCATAGTCCACAAACCGTCATTCCGGCGCAAACCGGAATCCAGGGGGCGCGGTAAGTGGTAAGGTTGTCCGATACCGAGCGTGGGGATTCCCGCTTTCGCTGGAATGGCGGGGCATTTTGGCGACACTCCCTAACGATGCGTGAATCGGGCATGATGGATAAACGAGGAGGCAAAGCGCCATGATGAATTACCAGTTGCTGGTGCCGGGCCTGCTGGACCGGGCCGATACCTATTTTCCACACAAGGAAATCATCACCCGGGAGGGCGACAGCGTTCATCGCTACACCTACCGGGACCTGAAAAAGCGAGTCAACCGGCTGAGCAATGCGCTAGCCTCTCTCGGTGTCGGCAAGGGCGACCGGGTCGGAACGTTCGGCTGGAACACCTACCGCCACCTGGAAGCGTACTTCGCGCCGCCCAACATGGGCGCGATAACGCATACCACTAACATAAGGTTGTCGCCCGACGATCTTACCTACATCGTCAACCACGCGGGCGACAAGGTGATGCTGGTCGATCCCGACCTTGTACCTCTACTGGAACCGCTGGCCCCGCGGCTGGAGACCGTTGAGCATTTCGTGATCATGACCGGCGATTCCGGCTTCCAGACCTCGCTGCCGTCGGCCCACATATACGAGGACCTGCTGGCGGCTGCGCCTGACACCTTCGAACGGCCTGAGTTGAACGAAAACGATCCGGCGGGCCTGTGCTATACCTCGGCCACCACCGGGCGGCCCAAGGGCGTGACCTACACTCACCGCGCCCAGATACTGCACGCCATGATGGAGTGCGCCGCCGACCTGGCGGGGGTTCGGGAGCGGGATGTGGTGATGGCGGTGGTGCCAATGTTCCACGCAAATAGTTGGGGTGTGCCTTACTCGGCGACCATGTCCGGCGCAACGCAAGTGATGACCGGCGTGCGCCCCGACCCCGCCGCCGTCTGTCGGCTCATACACGAACACCGGGTCACCCTCAGCCTGGGAGTGCCGACCATCTGGGTCGGCATGCTGGATTACCTGTCGCGCACCGAGGAGGAGTTCGACCTCTCTTCCCTGCGGATGGTGGTCAGCGGCGGTTCTGCCGTGCCGCGCAGCATGATTCAAGCATTCAAAGACCGTCTGGGCATCGAGCTGATACAAGCTTATGGCATGACCGAGGCGACGCCCATCGTCTCCTTCAACCGCCTGGGCAGCCATCTGGACGAACTGGGCGACGAAGACAGGCTCACCGAGCAGGGCAAGCAGGGCGTCCCGGTGTTCGGCATTGAGATGCGGCTGGTGGACGAGAACGGCGAGGACCTGGATTGGGACAATGAGCAGCGCGGCGAGTTGCTGTTCAAGGGGCCGTGGATTGCGTCGGAGTACCTGAACGACCCCCGCAGCGACGACACCTTCATCGACGGGTGGTACCACAGCGGAGACATCGCTTCACTGGACGTTTGGGGCAACATCCAGATCGGCGACCGGGTCAGGGACATGGTCAAGAGCGGCGGCGAGTGGATCTCCTCGGTAGACCTGGAGACCGCTATCATAGCCCACCCCGGCGTGCTGGAAGCTGCGGTCATCGCCATCCCCCATCCCACTTGGCAGGAGCGGCCGCTGGCCTGCGTCGTGCCCAATGACGGCTACCGCGATACGCTGGACAAAGAACAAGTGCTGGAGTTCATCCGGCCGCGCTTCGCCTCCTGGTGGATGCCGGACGACGTGGTGTTCATCGACGAGATACCCAAGACCAGCGTCGGCAAGTTCGACAAGAAGGTGTTGCGAGACCGCTACCAGGACCACCAGACGGGGCGGTAAAGGGAAAATCAGCCCGCCAAATGAGTTCCCTCCCCCTGAGGGGGAGGGTTAGGGCGTGTTGACAAAACCTTCACTTTGAGCGTTTGCGTTTCCGGTAGAAGCTTTCGCCGTCTGATCCCTGCATTCCCTGCCAGACTACGATCATGTACTTGAACTTTTTCCCGTTTCGGAAGTATCCCGTGCCGGAGTATCCCTCGTTGAAGTTGCCTGGATCGGGGTCTTCTACGCCGTGGCAAATTTTCCACTTCCCGCCCAGTGTTCTGGTGGTTCCCCTGACTTTGTTCCATTCTCTCTTCAGCCATTCTGGAACTTGGTCAAGGTCTTCTGTTTCTGTCATGCCATAGCTCATGGTACTTCCGATGGATTCCCATTCCTCAGTCTGGCGTTCACGGCGTTTTGCCTTTGGCTTTTTGGTGGGGATGGGTTGTAGGCCAATCAGTTTGAGGATAGCTTTGAGCGGCATCGCACCTCTTGCTAGAGTCTGCTGATGAATGTTTCTCGACGGCGAGATGCAGGACCGTGTGGGGATCTGAAGGTACGGAGTTGCCTGTTCATCTACTCCGCGGATGGGACTTTGTCCACAGACTCTAGGGTAGTAGTGAATTCCTCGCCAACATTGTTGTCCCAGCGCCGGCTCAGGGAACCTCCCTCCCGGCGCTTTCGTTTGCTTCGGCCAGGTTTAGCAAACGGTCAATCTCCGCCCTGGTTTCCTGCCTTCTGCGAAAAATGAACCAGACATAGCCGATGAAGACCACGCCGGTAACGGCAAAGGCGGCTATCAGGTAAGCCAGATTGGAGGGCGGCAACGCAGTCTGGAGCAATGGAATCATCGTTACTTTCTTCTCGCCACGGGCAGGGAGTATTTCGGGTATTGCTTATGCCTCGGCAGACCGTCCCTGGCGGCGCAATTCGAACCGCAGGCGGCCCAGCTCGTCCTCCGCGTCCCGCCCCGCCATTCGCTCCAGGATTAGCCAGGCCGTGAGGAACAGAAACGCCAGCATGGAAATCATCAGCACCATGTACATCGTGGAGTCCAGCGACCCGGCCTCGGCCAGCGGCCCCACCACCTGCTGCGGGTGGATCGAACGCCACCACTGCACCGAGTAGTAGACGATGGGCACGTCGACGAATCCGATGATGCCCACTACCGCAGCGTAGGTCGCCGCCTTGGGACGGTTGGGGGCATAGGCCCGGACCATCAGGTAGCCCACGTAGATCAGCCAGAGCACGAGGGTCGTCGTAAGCCTCGGCTCCCAGGTCCACCAGACGTTCCACACCGGCTTGGCCCAGATGACGCCGGTAATCAGGGCAAGGGACACGAACACCACTCCAACCTCGCCCGCAGACTGGGCCAGGCTGTCCCAGCGGCCGCTCCGCTTGAACAGGTACATGACGCTGCCCACGAATACGATGAAAAAGGCGAGGAAGGACATAAGAGCAATGGGAACGTGAACGTAAAAGACACGCTGCACGTTGCCCAGGTTGGCGTCGGTGGGCGCGACCATGAACATCAGGTACAGGGAGACTAGCAAGAGAGCACCAGCGATGGCACCCACTACATTTTTAGGCGCGAGCCACCCGCGCCTGCCTGCCGTGTAGCCGCTGGTCCGGCGGGCGGTTTGTTCGGTATCCTGCAAATCGAATCAGTCCTCGACGACGAATGAAAAAACCCACGGACATATTACCAGAAACACCACGTCGAACACCGCTATAAGCGGCAGCCAGCGCCCGAGGCCGACGAATGTCTCGCCCCCGATGGCGCGGGTGGTGGACTCGACGGCGCCCAGGATTACCGGCAGTACAATCGGGAAGAACAGCACCGGCAGCATGATCTCGCGCGACCGGGTCTGGGCGGCCAGCGCCGAGAACAGCGTGCCAATCAGGGCGAATCCCAGCGTAGCCAGGACGATGGTTAATCCCAGCGTCCATGACAGCGCGGAAAACCCCAGCATCACCGCGTAGGCCGGAAGCAGGACGGCCTCAATCAGCAGCATGAACAGGAAGCTGGTGGCGGCCTTGGCCAGAAAGATAGCGTCGCGGCTGACCGGGGAGACCAGCAGTCCCTCCAGCGCACCGGCCTCCTGCTCCCGTACAAAGGCGCGGTTCATGGCCAGAGTGGCGGCGAACGCGAAGGCGACCCACAGTATCCCCGGGGCCAGAGTCTTGGCCTGCCCGGGCGCCGGGTCGATGGCGAAGCTGAACACGATGACCACCAGCAGTCCGAACACGATGACCGAGATCACCAACTCGCGGGAGCGCAGCTCCAGCAGGATGTCCTTCCAGACCATCGTCGCCATGTGCCCAAGCAGCGCTGTCACTGATCCCTCTGCCCTCTGTGGGTTTCCCGTTCCTCAACCGGGGCCCTGGACTGCCGGCACGATTTCAATGGTTCGATTCCGGAAAGGGCCATTTGTATCGTTTCCGCATCTCCCTTGGGGAAGGAGAGCTTGCCGCCGGTGAGCACCGCGGTCCGGCGTCCCCACGCGATGCCAAGTTCAATGTCGTGGGTGGTGAGGACGACGGAACGCCCCTCCGATGTCCACTGGCCGAGCAGGTCGCCCAGCATCTGCCGTGAGTCCTGGTCGAGCCCGGTCTCGGGCTCGTCCAGCAGCAGGACGTCGGGCTGATGCAGGATGGCGCGGGCGATGGCCGCCCGCCGCTGCATCCCGTTCGACAGCGTGCGCACCCGGTGGTTGGCGCGGGCCGAGAGTCCGACGCGCTCCAGGGCGTCGGCGATGCGAGCGTCCCGGTTTCTGACGCCGTATAGACGGGCGTAGTAGTTCAGGTTCTCCCGCGGCGTCAGGTCGTCGTAGAGATAGCTGCGGTGGCCCACCACGCCGACACGGCGCCGCACTTCCGCCGTTTGGCGGCGCAGGTCGTAGCCAGCAATGCGCACGGTTCCGGCGTCGGGACGCGCGCTGGTGGCCAGGATGCGCAACAGGGTCGTCTTGCCCGACCCGTTGGCCCCGAACAGGGACAGCGACTCTCCCCACGGCACCGACAGGTCAAGGTTCCAGAGCACCGGCCATTCCCGGTAACTCTTTTCCAGCCCCTCGGCGAGGATTGCGAAGTCCGAATTTCTGGCGTTCAAACGGAGGCGCCTGCGTTGGCAGGGATAGAGTCGTCTGTTATCATTTTCACAAAGTCCGGCCGGTTTGGCCGTGAATACGGAGACGGAGTTTGGACGCAGGGGCCGCAGACATTCAGGAAGGCGGGAATTCCGTTTTCCGCTCCAACCGCACTCGCTTTATCATCGTCGCAACGGTGGTGGTATTGGCGCTTGGGTTCATGATCTGGGCAGCCTTCGGCGAGAACACGCGCTACTTCCTGACGGTCAGCGAGTTTAACAGCCGCAGCGAGATTCAGGACGGCCAGATGGTCAGGGTATCCGGCAAGCTGGTGGAGGGCACTTTCAACCGGCCCGACAAGTCTACGGTATCCCAGTTTCAACTGACCGACAAGGAAGGGGTCAATTCGGGCACCGCGCTGCTGCAAGCCAGCTACGAGGGCGTTCTGCCTGACCTGTTCTTCAACCCGCATTCCGAGATTATATTGGAAGGCAGCTACAGCGCCGACGGCGTCTTTCAAGCCAACGAGATTCTCGTCAAGTGCCCCTCCAAGTACGTTGACCTGGAGGAACAGCAGTACGATCAGCCCAACTACTCCAACACCTGACGCGAACGGGCCGAAATGTTTCGGGGCTACGACCCACGCTTTCTGATACCATACGTTATCCTTCTTCTGGCGCTCACCGGATTGGTGATCTGGTATGAAGTGGCATACCGGACGGTGGAATCCTGGCCCGACACCATAAAAGCAATCGGCAACGGCGTAAGCTCAGCAGTATCAGCTACCTTCGTTACGTTCGCCACTGTGGAGGGAACAGCATATATGGTACTTGCATTGATGCGATGGAGGAAACTGAAGGAAGAGGACGAAGAAAAACTGGAGTTGCTGCGCTCCGAGGCACGCGGAGAAGGCTTGAAAGAGGGCCTTGAGCAGGGCCTAGAACAGGGCCGCGAGCAAGGCCTAGAACAGGGTCTTGAGCAGGGCCGTGAACAAGGCTTGGAACAAGGTCTTGAGCAGGGTCTTGAACAAGGTTTGGAACAGGGCCGTGAGGAGGAACGGCGCCGTTGGGAGGATTGGTGGAAGCGGCAAGCAGAGGAGTTCCGGCGCGCTGGCCTGTCCTATGACGATCCTCCTCCGCCGGAGCAAAACGGAACGGCCTCTGACCACTCGACCGAAGACCCGCTTTAGCAAGCGCCCCGGTTCTCGGTTGGCCTAAAACTGAGTCCCCGCCGAAATGCGGGGACTCATTCGTTGCGGTACGGTTGTGTCCGCTGGCCTAGAATTCGAAGGCGGACATCAGCTCATCCGCAGTGCGGGCGCGGGCCGTCTCCCAGGTCTGCTCGAGGCGCTGCCCCAGCGATGGCCGCCCCTCGTCGTTGTAGACCACGCCCACAGGCAGGCCGCTGCGCTGCAACAGGTCGTAGGCTGCGGCTTTGCTGGAGGGGTCGTGTTCGTCCGGCACGTCCCACAGCGTCGGCTCGATGCCCTTGCGGGGGTTGCCCTTGAGCTCCTCGAAGGTGTCGTTGTAGGTGGTGCAGGGCGACTGCACGTGCACGATGGAGAAGCCCTCGTGTTCCATGCCCTGCTTGATGAGCTGGGACAGGGGCCTAGGCTGGCCGGAGAAACCCGAGGCCACGAAGGACACGCCCAGGGTGAGGTAAAGCTCCAGTGGGTTGATTTGGCTCTCGATTTTGCCGTAGGGCGTGGAGCTGGTGATCACGCCCAGCTTGGTCGTCGGGGAACTCTGGCCCTTGGTCAGGCCGTAAACGCCGTTGTCCATGACGACGGCGGTAATGTTCAGGTTGCGGGATGCCTGCGGCCCGATGTGCTCGCCGCCGATGCTCAGGAAGTCGCCGTCGCCGGCTACTACCACGACATTCAACTCAGGACGGGCCATCTTGACGCCCATGGCTATGGGCAGGGAGCGCCCGTGGATGCCGTGCATGCCGTAGGGCTGGTCGCCCTCCAGCAGATGGACAAGGTTGCCGGAGCAGCCAATGCCTGCAACGACGACATTGTTTTCCATGGGCAGCCCCGTCTCTTCGAGACGGTCAATCATGGCGAACTCAAGCGCCCGGCGAACTCCGAAATCTCCGCAGCCGGGGCACCATTTGAAATCGTATTCCGGGTTTTTCTTGCTCATACGCTCAAAGCCTCCGTCAGACGGAAGTTGGTCATTTCGGCGATCCGTTCCACCAGGGTGCGCGCCTTGAAGGGCAACCCTGTGTATTGGGTTATGGACTCGGCCCTCACGCCTGCGCCCCTGAGTATCTGGGAGAATTGCCCCTGGTAGTTCAGCTCCGGGACAATCACCAGGTCTTTCTGCTTCAGTTCCTCCAGGAGCTTGGGCGGCAGCGGGTTCAGGAACATGGTGTAGTACCAGCCGACCGGCGCGCCCTGGCGCTTGAGGATATCGTAAGCCTCCCGGGTAGGCCCCTTGCTGCCGCCCCACGGCAACAGGGCTACCGAGCAGTCGGTTCCCTCGCGTTCGTAGTCCTCTTCCTCCAGCAGCTTGACCTTGCTGAAGCGGCGCTGCGTCATCTGGATGTGGCGTTCCGGCAGGTGCGTCGTGTCGCCGATGTCGTCGTGCTCGCTGCCGTTGGCCACGTAGGCGCCGGGGTTGCCGGGCAAGGGCATGGGCGACAACTCGTGGCCCGCATAGCGCTGGTAGCCGTTGTTGCCCTCGTAGACCAGCCGCTTGGCCTGCTTGACCTTGCTGAGGTCGGGCCTCGGGATATTCTGCGCCCGCTCGGCCAGTGCCATCTCCGACATCAGAACGACCGGCCCCTGGTACTTTTCCGCCCACTCGATGGCCTTGATGGCCCCGTAGAAACATTCCTCCACCGTTCCCACGGCGATGACCGGCAAACGCACGTCGCCGTGGGCCGGGAACATGCAGGACATCAGGTCGGATTGCTCGGTCTTGGTGGGCAGGCCGGTGGCCGGGCCTCCGCGCTGCACGTCAACCACCACCAGCGGAATCTCCGCAATCCAGCTAAGGCCCAGGCCCTCGCTCATCAGCGAAAGACCCGGGCCCGCGGTGGCGGTCATGGCCCGCTTTCCCGCGTAGCCCGCGCCAATGATGCCGGTGATGGCCTCAATCTCGGAGCTCACCTGGTAGGCGAACTTGTCCTTGCCGATCAGGTTGCGCTCCATATAGAGCAGGATCGGAGTGGCCGGAGATATAGGGTAACCGACGTAAAAATCGAGGCCCCCGGCGATGGCTCCAAGGGAGAGCGCCTCATTGCCCTTGATCATCAATTGCTGGTAATCGGGCATCTGCGCCGGGGCCAGGTCTCCGAGGTTGAATCCGCTGAGGGCGATGTGCTCGCGGCCCAGCCGCAGGGCCTGGATGTTGGAGCGGATGATCTCGTCGTCGCCCTCGCGGCCCCGGTTGAAACGCTTTTCCACGAACTCCTCCAGGTATTCGTGGGGCATGTTCACCAGGTGGGCGAGCGCCCCCATGATGACCATGTTGCCAGCGCGGTTGTTGCCGGTGGAGCGGGCCAGTTCCTCGATGGGCAGGCCGAATGACCTGTCGTCCCCCTCCAACTGGAACTCCGTGGAGTTGAAAATTATGACCCCGTCCTCACGAACCTCCTCGGCGTGGTTGTCGTAGGCCTCCTGGTTGAAAGCCACCAGGACGTCCACGTCATCGCCGGGGGCCCGGACCGGGTCGACGGAAATTCGGGCCTGGGTCCATGTGGGACCGCCCAGAATCTGCGATGGGAAAGTGGCAAAGGTAAGGGCGTGGTAGCCCACCTGGGTGGACGACTGGGCCAAACCTTCGGCGGACGTTACGACACCCTGTCCGCCTTCACCGGCGAAGCGAACGACGAAATCTCGCATTTGCATAACGGGAGTCCTCCCAGATCACTGCGAAAAGCGGAAATTGCTGGCAGACAGCCGCGTAGTCTGCATGTCGGGGAAAAGCGGAAATAGGGCGGCCCTAGGGGAAAAAGAGGAATCCCGACGATGATCGGGATGTTCAACTGAAGCGGTCATGACAGCTTACGGGTAGCTTCCCCTGGACATTTCGGCCAAGCCCGCCAATGGATGACAGGCATAGTCAAGCAGCCGAATTATGCGGCAGTGTTAAGTCCGTAGAATATACACTTTCCCAACTGGCTTGTCAACGAATTACGCAACGCGGTATTCTCAACGTGGGTTGGTATTCCTATGTAGGGGCGCACAGCCGTGCGCCCTGGCCCCCGGTTCCGGCACAATTCTCTCCTGCACAGACAGGGGCGCACGGCTGTGCGCCCCTACGCGGCGGGGCCAAACAGACAAATCGCGTCCAATACCAACACACGCCGAGAATACCCGCAACGCTCGCCGGGCAATCGCGTCTTAGTGGGTGTTTCCAAAGTTCCCTCTCCCTCCGGGGGAGGGTTAGGGTGGGGGCGTCCCCTTCGTGTTATCAGGAATGACATATACCACCACAGCCTGCTCGTTGCGGGTGAAATGGGCTTTGGAAACGCCCTCCTTCAGGAGGGTGTGGGACAATCGCCTTTTGCGGGCTAGGTGGGCGGCAGAGCGGTATCCTTCGTTCCTGGGAGAGCGGGGGACGCCCTCACCCTAGCCCTCTCCCTCCGGGAGAGGGAATCATTAGAAGGCCCTGGCCAGTGACGCCGGGCCGATTGTTGGGGTTTTTGGCCTTGTGCTAGAATCGCCAGCATGGATGACCTGAAATACTGGGTTGCCCTGAGCGGCATCCCGCACCTTGGCCCGAAACGCATCCGTCGGCTGGAGGCATACTTCGGATCGCTGGAGGATGCCTGGAAGGCGGACATTCCGCATCTGCGGGGGGCCGGCCTGGATTCCCGCACCGTGCAGGAGGTAGCCACGGCGCGCTATGGCGCTGACCCCGACGAAGGGATGGAGGCGCTGGCCCGGGCCGGGGTGAAGGCTGCAAACTGGAACTGCGAGGACTACCCTCCCAGACTCAAGGAAATTCGCGATCCTCCTCCGGTGCTGTACTATGTCGGCCAATTGCTGCCCACGGACCAGTTCGCTGTGGCAGTGGTTGGGACCAGAAATCCCACTCCCTATGGAAAGGAGGCCGCAACGACGCTGAGCCGCGACATGGCATCCGCCGGTATCACCATCGTCAGCGGTCTGGCCTTGGGCATCGACGGAGAGGCCCATCGCGCGGCTCTGGCTTGCGGCGGCAGAACCATTGCCGTCGTTGCGGGCGGCTTGGACTCCGTATATCCTCGGGAACATGCCGGACTGTTCCGGCAGATTCAAGAGCGGGGGGCGGTGGTCAGTGAGCACCGGCTGGGCACCCGGCCCGACCCAAGGAACTTTCCCCGCCGGAACCGGCTGATCAGCGGAATGACGCTGGGCACACTGGTGGTGGAAGCCGGAGAGGGCAGCGGGACTCGCTGGACGGTGCAGCAAGCCCTGGAACAGGACCGCGAGGTGTTTTGCGTTCCCGGCAGAATCTTCGATTCCACCAGCAGTTTCACCAATCGTTTGATAAAAGAGGGCGCAAAACTCGTTGCGGAGTATACTGACGTTCTGGAAGAATTGAATTTGCCGGATATTCCGGCGCCGGAGGGAGTTCAGGCAGGATCCGGAAATCCCGTGGATCCTCCGGCAGGGCAAAACTTAATAGAGGAAGACGATTTGCGGGGTCTGGACGCGGACGAGTCGTCCCTGGTGGCCCGCCTATCTGGCGAGCCGGTTCACGTGGACGATCTGTGCAGGCAGTCCGGGATGCCCGTAGCTACGATAACCAGTATGTTGACTTTGTTGGAATTGAAAGGAAAAGTGGCCCAGGTGGGCAGTATGCATTATGTCCGCGCTTCGGCTACGGAGGTGGTGCATGGCAACTAAGACGGAAAAGACCGAAGCCAAGGCTGAAACCGGTAAGACGCGAAAGACCACTGCCGCAAAAGCCACTGGCAAGAGTTCAAAAGCGGCTGGCGCCGGCGGCAAGACCGCTACAACGGCAAAGGCCACCGCAGGCAAGGGCGGCAAGTCCTCTGCCACCACCGCAAAGGGCGGCAAGGCGGCCTCGCGGTCAACGGGAAAGGGATCAAGGACTGCCAGCCGGGTCGCTCCCATCAAGACCAAGGGCAAGGACCTGGTCATCGTGGAGTCGCCGGCCAAGGCCCGGACTGTCGGCCAGATATTGGGCAACGACTACGTGGTGACTGCCTCGCAGGGCCACGTTCGGGACCTGCCGCAGTGGCGCTTTGGGGTAAACATCGAGGACGATTTTGCCCCGCTCTATGAGGTGGTTAAGGACAAGAAAGACCTAGTAAGCCAGCTCAAGGCCGCTGGCGACGACGCCAAGAACATTTACCTCGCCACAGACCCCGACCGCGAGGGCGAGGCCATTTCCTGGCACCTTCAGGCCGCCGCCGACTGGGATAACCGGACATCGCCGCCGAAACGGGTGGTGTTCCACGAAATCACCAAGGACGCCGTGGAGGAGGCTTTCAGCCATCCCCGCGAAATCGACATGCAACTGGTCAACGCCCAGCAGGCGCGGCGCATCCTTGACCGCCTGGTGGGCTACCAGATCAGCCCGCTGCTCCGCAAACGGGTGCAGCGCGGCGTGTCGGCGGGGCGGGTGCAATCGGTGGCGTTGCGCATGGTGGTTGACCGCGAACGGGAGATCGAGGCGTTTGTGCCAGTGGAGTCGTGGACCATCGACGTCAAGCTGCGCAAGGAAGGCCAGAAAACCGAATTCTCGGCGCAACTGCGCTCCCTGAAGGGCCAGCGCGGGCGTCTGAGCATATCTAAGGAAGAGGACGCCCGCCGCTACGAGGCCGAACTGGACGGGGCCAAGTACGCGGTAGCCGAGGTGAGCAAGCGCGACGTTAAGCAGCGGCCAGCGGCGCCCTTCACCACCAGCACCATGCAGCAGGACGCGGGCCGCAAGCTGCGATTCACGTCGCAGCGCACCATGTCGGTGGCGCAACAACTGTACGAGGGGCTGGACGTGGGCGAGGGAGGCCCGGTGGGCCTGATTACCTACATGCGCACCGACTCTACCCAGGTAGCCGCATCGGCGGTTTCCGAAACGCGCGACTACATAGCCACCCGGTACGGCAGGGAGTTCCGGCCCGAAAAGCCGCGGGTCTACAGCCGCCGCTCCAAGGCCGCGCAGGAGGCCCACGAGGCCATCCGTCCCACGTCCATCCGCCGCGATCCGGCCTCGCTCAAGCCGTATCTGAGTTCGGAGCAGT
Organism: Dehalococcoidia bacterium; assembly: GCA_963664375.1. Lineage (GTDB taxonomy): Bacteria > Chloroflexota > Dehalococcoidia > Lucifugimonadales > UBA3495 > VXOI01. Next base: position 3,062,380 of record OY761449.1, on the reverse strand, counting down.
TGCGGCTCTACACCCTTGTCTGGGAGCGAATGCTGGCCAGCCAGATGGCGGACGCGGTGTCCGAGGCGACCACGGTGGACATCGACGCCGCCTGCCGTGAATCCGGGAATACTTACGTGTTCCGGGCCACCGGCTCGGTGCTCAAGTTCGCCGGATTCCGGTCGGTGTACCTGGAGGGGCGCGACGAAAACACCGGCGACGACGACGCCAAATCCCTGCCGCGACTGGAGGGCGGAGATGCCCTGGACTGCCAGGGTCTGACGGCCAATCAGCACTTTACGGAACCGCCGCCCCGGTTCTCCGAGGCTACGCTTATCAAGGCCATGGAAGAACGGGGCATCGGGCGCCCCAGCACCTACGCGCCGACCATCGGCACGCTGCTGGCCCGCTACTACGTGGAGCGCAAGCAGGCGCGTCTCTTCCCGACCACGCTGGGGGTGACTCTCACCGACCTGTTGAAAGAGTACTTCCCCGATGTGATGAACCTTGATTTCACGGCGGGTATGGAGGAAGACCTGGACGCCGTTTCGCGGGGCGAGCGGGGATGGGTGCCCATGCTGGGCGAGTTCTACGCTCCTTTCAAGGATGCGCTGGAGAACGCTACGGAGTCCATGCCGCGGGTCAAGCTGGAGGAAGAAACGGACGAAGTCTGCGACGACTGCGGCATGCCAATGGTCATCAAGATCGGACGGTTCGGGCGGTTCATGTCCTGCACCGGCTACCCCGACTGCAAGGGCACCAAGCCGATACTCAACAAGATCGGCGTCGCTTGCCCCGATTGCGTGGGCGACCTGGTGGAGCGCCGGGCCCGTGGCCGCGGCGGCCGCGTGTTCTGGGGCTGCTCGCGGTATCCGGCCTGTGAGTTCCTCTCCAATCGGCGGCCGGTGCCCAACCCCTGCCCGGAATGTGGCAAGATGATGGTGCAGCAGAACCGCTCCACCGTGGCCTGCACTTCCTGTAGCTGGCAGGAGGCGGCGAGCCAGGACGGAGTGGGCCAGGAGGAAGCAACCGGGGCGGCGGGCCAGGACAGGGCAGCCGCGGTACCGGAACGGGCGGCCTCGGAAGAGTTGGTCGGCGTTGGCGACTGATACCGTCAGGGATACCACAGTCGAGGCCGACGTTCCGTCCAACGTCGCGGAGTTCGATGCGTTCGTGGAGCGGTTCCCGGCCTACCTGCGCGGCCAGCGCGGACTGTCCGAGAATACCGAGCGGGTCTACATGGCCGACCTGCAAGCCTTCCGCGAGTACCTGTGGCTCAATGAGCTGAACCTGCGGGACATGGACCGCAACACCCTGAGGGGCTACCTGGCGTGGCTGGCTACGCCCGTCCGCGAGTACGGCAAGGGATACGAGCGGGTGAGCGTGGCCCGCAAGCTGACGGTGCTGCGTTCCTTCTACCTGTTCTTGGTGCAAGAGGGCGTGTTCCAGTCAACGCCCGTGCCATCGGGCCGCAGTTTCCGGCTCAAGGTCGCCAAGTCGCTGCCCACGTTTCTGGGCCACCGCGAGGCGGAACGATTGCTGGACGCGCCCGATGAGTCGTCGTCCATGGGTCTCAGGGACAAGGCTATCCTGGAACTGCTGTACTCCTGCGGCATTCGGCTGGCCGAAATCCACGGCATGAACATTTCCGACATCAACTTCGGCCAGCGGTCGATACTGGTGCGCGGCAAGGGGAACAAAGAGCGGGAAACGTTGTACGGTCAGCCAGCCGAGGATGCGCTGATGCGTTACCTCAACGAGTCCCGCGCTGAACTGGCGGAGGAGGCTGCGCCCGGCGAAAAGACCGACGCCGTGTTCCTGAACCGCTATGGCAAGCGCCTGTCCCGCCGCAGCATTGAGAGCCTGGTGCGCAAGTACGGCACGGCGTCCGGCGCCAGGGACGACGTGCATCCCCACACCCTGCGCCACACCTACGCTACCCACATGCTGGAGGGCGGCGCAGACCTGCGCGTGATCCAGGAATTGCTGGGGCATTCCAGCCCGCAGACGACCCAGATATACACCCACGTCACCAAGGCCGAAGCTCTCCAGGCGTACCTGTCCCACCACCCCCGGGCCGACGAACCGGCGCGCACAGCCGCCCCGACGCCCGGAGAACCGACGCGCACAGCCGCCCCGACGCCCGGAGAACCGGCACACACAGCCTCTCCGACGCCCGGAGAGACGGACGAACCGCCATCCCCTCTCCCCCCGGGAGAGGGTTAGGGTGAGGGCGAATCCGATGGCCCGCTTTCTTGTCCTCAACGGCCCCAACATCAACATGCTGGGCCGCCGCGACGCCGGATACTACGGCGTCAAGACGCTGGACGAGGTGAACGAGGAAATCCGGCGAGTGGCCGACAAGTTGGGCGTGGAGGTCGAGTTTTTCCAGTCCAACCACGAGGGCGCTCTGGTCGATTGCATCCAGGAACACTGGGGACGCATCGACGGCCTGATCGTGAACGGCGGAGCGCTGACTCATTACGGGTTGACTCTGAAAGACGCGCTCATCGACTGTCGGCTGCCTTTTATAGAGGTACATCTCAGCAACCCGCTGGCCCGTGACCCGTGGCGGCGGCACTCGGTTCTGTCCGACATCGCCCGCGGCCAAATTGCGGGCTTTGGGTGGAGAAGCTATACTGCGGCTTTGGAAATACTGGCTGCACTGGTGGAGGAAGAATCCCAATGATGCAATCCCGGCTGTCAACTTTCGTCGGCAAGCTGTCCGAGCGGGAAGTGGACGCCATACTGATTTCCGGGGCAGAGAACCGGCGCTACCTTTCCGGCTTTTCCGGCTCGGCGGGCTACCTGTTCATTACCGATGAGCGGGCCCATCTGGCTACCGATTTCCGGTATACGGAACAGGCCACGGCCCAGGCTACCCACTTCAACGTGGAGCAGATAAAGCCCGGATGGGACTGGCTGCTCACCCAGTTGAAAGAGTCCGGCGCTAAGCGCGTGGGATTCGAAGGCCCGGTGATGACCGTCGCGGTCTACAACAGCCTGATGAAGGCGATCTCGGAGGACTCGGATGTCTCCGGGATCGAACTGGTGCCTTTCTCGGACCTGACTGACGACCAGCGCAGCTACAAGGATTCGGATGAGCTGGCGCTGCTGCAAAAAGCCATCGACGCCTCGGACATTGCCATGGAAAGGATATGCCCCACCATTGCCGAGGGCATGACCGAGCGCGAGGTCGCCTGGCGGATGGAAATGGCCATGCGCGATGCTGGCGCCGACGGCATCAGCTTCGACACCATCGTGGCGGCCGGCCATAACGGCGCGATGGCCCACCACATGCCCACCGACGCGGTTATCAAGCGCGGCGACCCCATCGTGATCGACATGGGCGCCAAGGTGGGCGGCTACTGCTCCGACATCACGCGGACGGTGTTTGTTGGCGAACCCGACGAAATGTTCCACAAGATTTACAACATCGTCCTGGACGCGCAGCTAACGGCCATCAGGGACGTGCGCATCGGCATGAACGGCGAGGAAGCCGACAAGCTGGCCCGCGACGTCATTGACGACGCCGGATACGGGGAGAATTTCGGCCACAGCCTCGGCCACGGGGTGGGCCTGGCGGTCCACGAAATGCCCCGGGTCAGTCCCCGCTCTGAAGACCCGCTGGACGTGAATTCCGTGTTCACCGTGGAGCCGGGGATCTACCTATCCGGTTGGGGCGGCGTGCGCATCGAGGACATCGTCATCCTTGGAGAGAACGGCGCGACCCCCTTGAGCAAGGCATCCAAGTAGGACGGAACTGTAGGCCGGGGCGCACATTTGCACCCCGGTTAGACATTCAAACAGGCGGTCTGCATGAGCATTAACTTCAGCGATCTTAACCGTGGCCTGGTCATAGAGTTGGACGGTGCGCCGTGGATGGTGATGGACTATGAGCGCCACAAGATGCAGCAGCGGGCCCCGGTGACCCGCATAAAGATGAAGAACCTGCTCAGCGGCGCCGTCGTGGAGCGCACCTTCCAGCGCTACGACACTGGCTTCACCGTTGCCGATATTGACAACCGCCAGACCCAGTACCTGTACACCGATGGCGAGTTCTACTACTTCCTGGACCAGGAAAGCTTCGACCAGTACGAATTGACCACCGAGATTCTGGGCGAATCGCTGGGCTACCTGAAAGAGAACGCCAACATCGAGGTGGTGTTCTACAAGGGCATGCCCATCAACGTGAATCTGCCAACCCACGTCGAGCTTGAGGTGACCGAAACGCCCCCGTCGTTCCGGGGCGACACTGCGCAGGGCGGCAACAAGCCCGCCACGCTGGAGACCGGTCTTCGGATCAACGTGCCCATGTTCATCACCCCGGGCACGGTCATTCGCGTGGATACCCGCACCGGGGCCTACTCCGAGCGCGTGAGCTGAGGTCGTGCCGACCTACACGGTCTCCCAGGTTGCCAACTACATACGGACCGAGCTGGAATCGGACCCGCACCTGGCGGACTTGTGGATCGAGGGCGAGGTCTCAAACCTCAGCATCGCCTCCTCGGGCCACGCCTACTTTAACCTGAAAGACCGCCAGGCCGTCTTGCAGGCGGTGATGTTCCGCAGCCAGCGCGGCATCCACCTGTTGGCCAACGGCGAGCAGGTCACGGCCCACGGCAAAATCTCTTTCTACGAACCCCGCGGCACCCTCAACATCATGGTCGACGTTGTGGCTCCCCAGGGCCTTGGAGAGCTGGCCTTGGAGCTGGAGCGGCTGACCCAGAAGCTGGCGGCGGAGGGCCTGTTCGATCCCAGCCGGAAACGGCCACTGCCAAGTTTCCCCAAGGTTGTCGGCGTAGTCACGTCTCCCACAGGCGCCGTGTTCCATGACATCCAGAACGTGTTGAGCCGACGCTTTCCCCTCGCCAAGCTGGTACTGTCGCCAACCATGGTGCAGGGAGAGGGCGCAGCCGCCAGCATCGCCTCGGCCCTGGAACTGCTGGACCGCGAGGGTGGCTGCGACGTGATTATCGTGGCCCGCGGCGGGGGATCCCTGGAGGACTTGTGGGCGTTCAACGAAGAGGCGGTGGCGCGGGCAATCTACGCCTGCCGCACGCCGGTGGTCAGCGGCGTGGGCCACGAGACCGACGAGACCATCGCCGACTTTGTGGCCGACGTAAGGGCTCCGACGCCATCGGCGGCCGCCGAGCTGATTGCTCCGGACATTCGCGATATACGCTATACGGTGGCAAACTTTCTGCAACGGATGGATCGCCAGCTCGCGGGCCAAATGCAACAGGAACGCACGGCAGTCGACCGTTTGCGCCGCCAATTGGAGGCAGGGCTGCCGGATATTCCGACCCTGCGGCGACGGATTGATGACCTGTCGCGGGTGGCTGGCGCCGCGGTCTCGTCCATGGCAATGCAGCGTCGATTGGAGGTGGACGGCTTTTACCAGCGCCTCCGCGGACTTGATCCAAGGGCCACTTTGCGGCGGGGCTTTGCCGTGGTGGAACTGGTGGGAACGGGAAAGGCGCTGACCAGCGCGTCGCAAGCCAGCCCCGGCGACGAATTGCTGATTACCGTGGCGGACGGGGATGTGCCAGCGGTGGTCGGCTTGCCATCTGATGTAGTAACGGATGCGCCCTCCGTACCTGTGACCGTGGAACCACCGCCGCGACGAAAACGACAGGCTAAGGAGGCGCAACCTCCGGCCTCCGCGATGCTGCTATAGTATTTCGTGCTCCATTCCCTGAACCTGATACGTGAACTGCCTACCGTCACCCAATAGCGGAGACCGCAAATATGTCCTCCAGCCAACCTGACCAGACCGGCGACTCTTTCAATGCGGAGGATATGACTTTTGAGGAAGCATTCCGTCAGTTGGCTGAAATAGCCGAGAAAATGGAGGCCGGCGGGCTGACCTTGGGCGATGCTACGGCGCAGTTCGAGCAGGGCATGAAGCTGGTGCAGCGCTGCAACCATCTGCTGGATTCGGCGGAGCTTGAGGTCACCACCCTTCGGGAAAGCTACCAGCGCCCCGTTGCGTCGGCTTCCGCGCCTGTCGATGAGGAACCGCCCTTTTTCGATGATGGTGGGTACGGCGAGGTCGCCGACGACGAGGACGAACTCCCGTTTTAGAAACTATTTCAACATTCCCTCTCCCTTGAGGGGGAGGGTTAGGGTGGGGGTGAAAAGGTAGCATGGAGACGCTGCTAGGAAAGCAATCACTGGTTTTGAGATAGTTTCTAAGCAATGTAAGGCTGTCGAGCAGTTCTGGATTCCGGCTTTCGCCGGAATGACGGGTGAACAAGTAAGCCATCATTTCAATCGAATTGGCCTACTGGATGACCACAGCAGATAAAGTGCGAATCGATCTGCACGTTCATACGCGGCACTCCCACGACTCCGCTGCTCCGGTGTCATCCGTGCTCCGGCGTTGCCGGGACTCCGGCTTGGGGCTGGTTGCGGTGACCGACCACGACAACATTCGCGGCGGCCTCGAGGCCAGGGAAAAGGCGGACGGCTTTCCGGTGATTGTGGGCGAGGAAATCAAGACGTCAAAGGGAGACATCTTGGGACTGTTCCTTGAGGAACCTGTGCCAGCCCGGCTGACTCCCTTGGAAACGGTCAAGAGGGTGAAAGACCAGGGCGGGCTGGTCGGCATTCCCCACCCGTTCGACCGCCTGCGGCCAACGGCCATGGGCGCCGATGCCCTGCGGGAGATAGTGCCGTGGGTGGACTTCCTCGAAGGGTACAACGCGCACACGTTCCTGTCCCGGGACAATGAGCGGGGCGTCGATTTTGCCGCCGATTACTCCCTGCCAGTGGTGGCGTGCAGCGATTCCCACTCCGCCCTTGAGCTTGGCCGTACCTACACCGAGGTTCCCGCCACCGACTTGGACGCAACTCCCGAGGGCCTGATGCGGGCCATCCGCGCGGGCGCCTGCGTAGGCCGTCGGCCCAATCCCCTGCTGATGCTGGCCCCGGTGTACGCCAAGCTGCGCAAGCTGGCGCCCTGACCATGCTCAGGATCGGATGGTTCTCCACCGGGCGCGGCGAGGGTTCTCGCGGCCTGCTGCGCTTTGTCAGGGAGCGGCTGGAGACCGAGGAGATCGACGCTCGCATCGACTTTGTATTCAGCAACCGCGCCCCCGGTGAGGCCGAGGGTTCCGACGAGTATTTCAGGCTGGTGGCGGATTACGGCATTCCGCTGGTCACCCATTCGTCAGCGGAGTTCAGGCGGCGCACCGGCGGCCGCTTCGCCGACCACCGCGCCGAATACGACGCCGAGGCACTGAACCTGCTCAGTGACCAACGGCCGGATATATGCGTGCTGGCCGGGTACATGCTCATTGCCAGCTCGTCCCTCTGCCGCGCTTTCCCGCTCCTGAACCTGCACCCGGCCCTGCCCGACGGGCCCATCGGCACCTGGCAGGAGGTGGTCTGGCAACTCATTGAGCAACGCGCGGAACTCACTGGCGCGATGATGCACCTGGCCACGGAGGAGGTTGACCGGGGCCCCCTGGTTTCCTACGTGACGGTGCCGTTGAAAACGCCTGAGCTGATACCCCACTGGCGGAAACTGGAGGGGAGTGATCTGTCCGAGTTAAGGCAGAGGTTGGGAGAGGAGTACGATCTCTTCCGGGCAATCCGAGCGGAGCAGTACCGGCGGGAACCCTACCTTCTGCTGGAAACTCTGCGGTCTCTGAGCATGGGCGAGATCGTCCTGGACGTGGCATCCGCTGGCAATGAGGTTTCCATCCCGGCAGAACGGGCCTTTGACCCGCTCGGCTATGGCGGACTGTGCCTGGACCCGCGCGTTGAGGAGGCAATGAGCCGGGATGCCTGACCGATTCCCCTGGCGGGCGTCAATTGCCGCACACCGGCGGACAGCGTTCCCAATCGGGTAGTCAAGTGCTGCTTGCAGCCAGCGGGGAAGAGTCCCTGGATTCCCGCTTTCGCGGGAATGACGGTTTGGCTGGCATGTTAGGCGGACTTGCGCATCGGTTCTGTGGGCAAAGACAGGTCTTTGCCAGCGAGGTCCAGCAGCTTGGGCGCCGACAGTCCCTCGATGCTGGCCTTGTCTACGACGCAGCGGGCGGCGCCATTGATCGACGGCAAATCGTACATGACGTCGAGCAGCGTGTCCTCGATTACGAAACGCAGGTAACGGGCTCCCGTCCTGTGCTCCAGCGCCCGCTCGGCGGCTGCCTCCAGCGCTGAACGGGTGAACTCCAGGTCAACGCCATCCATCTGGAACAAGTACTGGTACTGCTTGATGATGGCGTTCCTTGGCTCCGTCAACACCCGCACCAGTGAATCCTTGTCCAGAGAGTCCAAGGTTACGGTGACCGGCAGCCTGCCCACCATCTCCGGTATGAACCCGAACTCCAGCAGGTCGTCGGGAGTGACGCCGCTTGTCATCCCACCGGCCATCTGCCGGTCTGAGCGCCCCCCGGCGAGGAATCCCAGCCGGTTATTGCTGGCGTTGGCGCGCTTTTCCACCACCTCATCCAGGCCATCGAAAGCGCCGCCGCAAATGAACAGGATGTTGCTGGTGTCGATTTGCAGGAATTCCTGGTGGGGATGCTTTCGTCCGCCCTGGGGCGGGACGTTGGCGACACAGCCCTCGATGATTTTCAGCAATTCCTGCTGCACGCCCTCGCCGGACACGTCCCTGGTGATGGAACGGTTGATGCCCTCCTTGCGGGCGATCTTGTCCACTTCATCAATGTAGATGATCCCGTGTTCCGCCCGGCGAATGTCCCAGTCGGCGGCCTGGATCAGTCGCAGGAGGATGTTTTCCACGTCCTCGCCGACGTAGCCAGATTCCGTCAGGGATGTGGCGTCGCAGACCGCGAAGGGGATGTCGAGGGTGCGGGCCAGCGTCTCGGCCAGCAGCGTCTTGCCGCAGCCGGTGGGCCCGATGAGGAGGATGTTGGTCTTCTGGATCTCCACCGACGTGGGCCGCAGTCCGTTGCGGATGCGTTTGTAGTGATTGTAGACCGCAACGCTGAGTATCTTCTTGGCCCGTTCCTGGCCGATGACGTATGCGTCTAGGTTGGCGTAGATTTCCCTCGGCGGCATGCGCCGCAAGGGCGGAGGGGGAGGCGGGGCGAGCCCGTCTTCATCCGCCACGACTTCGGCGAGGGTGCGGACACAGGAAAAGCAGACCGCAGCCTGCCCTTCGCTGGACAACAGGATTTCAGACTTGGGATGAGGTCTGTCGCAAAAGGAACATTGAATCGATCTGTGGGCATTACGGCCAGTAGTCAACGGTTATTTCCTCACACTCAGCGTCACAACCTTGATTACCTTTGCATCTGCTGATCCGCTTCCGCTAGGCGCTTGCCTCGGCCTCTTCCTCCGCTTTCTTGGCCCCGAGTATTTCGTCAATCAGCCCATACTCGGCGGCCTGTTCTGCGGTGAGGTAGTAGTCCCGGTCAGTGTCGACGGCTACCCGGTCATACGGCTGGCCGGTATTGTCGGCCAGCATGGTGCGGAGCTTTTCCTGTAGCCTGATGATTTCCCGCGCGGCAATTTCAATGTCGGACGCCTGGCCCTGCGCGCCGCCCAAGGGCTGGTGCATGTGGATGGTGGAGTTCGGCAGGGCGTAGCGCTTGCCCTTGGCGCCTCCCGAAAGGAGCAGGGTGGCCATGCTGGCGGCCATGCCCAGGCAGATGGTGGAAACGTCCGGCGAGATCAGTTGCATGGTGTCGTAAATCGCCAGTCCCGAGCTGACCACGCCGCCGGGGCTGCTGATGTACAGGTTGATGTCCCGGTCGGGGTCTTCCCTCTCCAGGAACAGCAGCTGGGCGATGATGATGTTGGCGATCTGGTCGTTGATCGGGGTGTTCAGGAACACGATGCGCTCTTTCAGCAGCAGGGAATAGATGTCAAATGCCCGTTCGCCCCGAGGACTGGTTTCGATGACCATCGGGATGATGCTTTGGGGGACGAAAAGTCCGTTGTTCTGGGGCGTCTCAGGCATTTGGACAGTCTCCTTTTTCTGTTCCTTGTTTGTCCGGTTGCTGGGGGGAGGGAAAGGCGGTTACTCGCCCTGCCCTTCCGGTTTCTTCGGCATGAGAATCTCGTCGATCCAGCCGTACTCCAGGGCGTCCTCGGCGGTGAGGTAGAAATCGCGGCTGGAGTCCTGGGCCACTTTTTCGTAAGGCTGCCCGGTGTTCTCCGACAGAATCGTGTTGAGCTGGCGCTCCAGCCTGATGATTTCCCGCGCGGCGATTTCGATGTCGGATGCCTGGCCCTGAGCGCCGCCCATGGCCTGGTGGGTGTGAATGGTCGAATTGGGCAGGGCGTATCTCTTTCCCTTGGCGCCGCCAGCCAGGATGAACGAGCCCATGCTGGCGGCCATGCCGAGGCAGATGGTGGCTACGTCGGGGTTGATCAGTTGCATGGTGTCGTATATCGCCAGCCCGGAGCGGATGACGCCGCCGGGGCTGGTGATGTACAGGTTGATGTCCTTGTCGGGGTCCTCCCGCTCCAGGAAAAGCAACTGCGCGATGATGGTGTTGGCGACGCGGTCGTTGATGGGCGTGTTCAGGAACACGATCCGCTCCCGCAGCAGCAGGGAATAAATGTCAAAGGCCCGCTCGCCCCGTGGGCTGTTCTCTATGACCGTGGGAATTATGGCTTGCGGAACGTACAGATCGTTCCGGTTGGGGTTGTTATTCATCTGATTGCTCTCCGTCGCTGGGAGCATCGCCGGTGGTGTCGTCCTCTTGCGCGGCGGCCTCCGCCTCTGCGGTGGCCTCATCCGGTTCGGGCTGGCCATCCGGTTCCTCTGCGTCGCCGGTTGCGTCTGCCGGTGCCTCACCGTTGGCGCGGGCAATGTCCACCAGGTAGGCCAGTACCTTGCGATTAAGGAGGGATGACCTGATGGACTCGCGGGAATCCTCGGAGTTCAGAACGCGCCGCAGGCTGTCCACCGTTTCCTCGGCGGAATTCTCGGTAAGCCGTTCGATTTCCGCGTCTACGTCCTCTGACGTTGCCTCGATGCCTTCCTGGTCGGCGAGCTTGCGCATCACCAGGAACGTTGCCAGGCGGTCCTCAGCCTGGGGGCGCAACTGGTCGGCCCATTCCTCTTCCGTCTGGCCGATGAATCGCAGGTAGGTATCCATGTCGAGGCGCTGATTCCTGAGCGAACGCTCGTGGTCCTCCCTGATGGATTCCATTTCGCGCTGGTAGATCAGCTCTGAGGCATTGATACTGGCGGCCTTTTTCACTTCGTCCAGCACGTTCCGCTCCAACTCCCGCTGGGCGGTGGCCTCCCCTTCCTCGGTCAGCCGCTGACGGATGTGTTCCTGTAGGGCCTCCATGCTTTCGAAGCCCTCGCGGACGCCCTTGGCAAACTCGTCGTCGAGATCGGGGAGCTGCTTTTCCTTGACGGCCACCACCTCGACGTGAAAACGGCATTCCTTGCCCGCGTAGTTTTCCTGCGGGTAATCCTCGGGAACGGCGAGGGTGAAATCTTTCTCCTGTCCCTCGGTCATTCCCTCGAGGTACACGGAGAACCCTGGCAGCGGAAGTTCGTTGTCCATCTGGGGAACGAAATCCACGCCCTCGTCGTCGATGGCGTCCTCGCCGCCGATGTTTCCCTTGACGTTCAGGGTCACCAGGTCGCCGAAGGCCACGGGCCGCTCGACCGGCTCCCAGGGCGCGCTTTCGTACTGGAGGCTCTCCAGCACGCGGTCAACGTCCTCCTGGCCGATTTCCACGGGAGGCTCCTCCACGCGGATGGAGCGGAATTCGCCGAGATCAACGTCCGGCTCCAGCGGCACAACCGCCTTGAAGGAGACCGGCTCCAAGTCCAGGACTTCCAACTGCGGTTCGGCGAACGCCCGGATTTCCTGTTCCCTGAGCACCTGGTCCAGGGATTCGGGAATCATGAATTCCAAGGCTTCCTGCACCAGCGTCGCCCGGCCCAGGTGGTTCTCGACAACCGAGCGGGGCGCCTTGCCGGGACGGAACCCGGGGATTCTGACGCGGCCAGCAAGCCTGCGGTAGGAGCGATTCAGAAACGGCTCTTCATCATCGGAATCCATGGCGATATTGAGGGTAATCTCGATTGAACTATCCGATTCCCGCGTAACTTCCACCGGCTGCCCTCTGCATTTCCTCTTGTCGTCCACCATTTCACGGGCGCGCGTGTTTACCGAGTCAGTGGGTGGACTGCAAAAGTATAGCACAGTCCGGGGCGGCACAAAAGGATGCAAGGCGGCCAGAGCAGGGCAACCGCGTCTCGATGATTCAGGTTTGCGGACGACCGTTAATAAGATGACGGCGGCGGCGTCCCGCGGCTGGGACAGGGCTATTCGTAAGGGCATCGAAAGTCCCTTGGCAGCCGTTCATGGCATTATTCAATTATAAATTCCAAAAATAATTCAAAAAAATCTTAAATTTAGTTGACAATTGATATGGCGGATTGGTAATTTCAGACAAGCCTAACACCGGGGCCGCCATTTTGGGCGGCTCGAAAGCTGGCTCTTAATCAACTCTGCCGGTTGAGGCGGAGAATCCGGTGGGAAATTGGTTCTGTCAGCAGACATCACGATTTACGAGGCGGAGGGCGCTGTCCGGGGTGAGGCTTTGAGTTCCAACTCCGAGGGCGCTGCCGCCGCATCCCCGTCGTATCACCTTCCGGCGCTCGCCGACGAGGTGGTTGACGGCCTTGCCGTTTCCCGCGGGGGCGTTTACCTCGACGGCACCCTGGGGGACGGAGGGCATTCCCTTGCCATCCTCCGCCGCCTGTCTGAACCGGACCAGGCCGGAGCGACCGAACCCGAGGCGGAACTCGGTCACCACGGTTACGGCCTGGTGCTCGCGTTAGACCTCGACGGGCGGGCCGTCGCTGACGCCTCCAGTCGGCTGGCTGCATTTGGGCCAGCGTTCCGGGCGGCGCAGGGCAACTACGCGGACATGCTCTCGCTGGCAGCCGGGATGGGCGTCGCGCAGGTGGACGGAATCCTGCTGGACTTGGGGTTTTCGTCCCGGCAGGTTGACCGGCCAGGCTATGGGCTCAGCTTTCAGACCGACGAACCTCTGGATATGCGTTACGACCGGGCGCAGGCCGTCACGGCGGCCGACCTGGTGAACGGCGCCAGCGAGAACGAGCTGGCTGACATATTCCGCAGGCTGGGAGAGGAGCCGAGGGCGCGGGCGCTCTCGCGAGCCATCGCAAGGGAGCGTTCCGCCCGCCCCATCACGACCACCGGCGAACTGGCGAATCTGGTGGAGCGGACATCGGGACGGAAGCGGACGCACCGGCTGCATCCGGCTACCAGGGTCTTCCAGGCCCTGCGAATCGCGGTGAACCGGGAGCTGGAGAATTTGCAGGCCGGACTGGAAGCGGCCGTAGCCCTCCTCAGGCCGGAAGGCAGGCTGGCGGTAATCAGCTACCACAGTTTGGAAGACCGCATAGTCAAGAATTTCCTGGCGCATCGTTCGGTCACCTGCGTCTGCCCTCCCGGACTGCCCGAGTGCATTTGCGGGCAGGTTCCGGAACTGGCAATCATAAACCGCCGGATCATCCGGCCAACAGGCGAGGAAGTCGCTTTCAATCCCCGCAGCCGGAGCGCACGGCTGCGCCTGGCGCGGCGAATCCAGTCCGATCTTTAGGATCAAACGACCTACGCAGTGGGAAGGTGAGGACACAATGAGAGACACGTTCTATACGGCGATTGATATTGGCACTTCGAAAGTAACGGCTCTGGTTTCGAGGGTGGGGAGCGAGGGCGACCTGAAAATCTTCGGAACGGGCGTGGTGCCTTCCGAAGGGATACAGCGCGGCCGCGTCGAGAACATCGAAGACGTAAAGGCCAGCGTACAGGCCGCCATGCAGGAGGCGCAGCGGTACATCGGCGCGACCGGCCCCACCGGGGTTTACGTGAGCGTGAGCGGTTCCCACGTAAAAAGCGTCAACCGCCGCGAGGTGTTGGACAACGAGGCGACCGGAGAGGACATATCCCCGAAGATGCTGGACAGCATGATCCGGGGTTCTTTCCCTAAGGTTGAGGAAGGGCAGCAGGTTCTCCACGTCATCCCCATGGGCTATACCGTGGACGGGCTGTCCGGGGTGCGGAACCCGCTGGGTCTGGCAGGCAAGAACATCGAGGTGGACTCCCACGTGGTGCTGGGGGATTCGGTGGTGCTGCAAAACACCATCAAGGCAGTGGAGTCCAAGGACGTGTTCGTCAGGAGCCTGGTGCTCCAGGGCATCGCCTCCGCCGAGGCCACGCTCACCGGCGACGAAAGGGAAATGGGAGTGATGTTGCTGGACATCGGGGCTGGCACCACCGACATCGTTCTCTACCGTCAGGGCACTCCCTGGTTCTCGGACGTTCTGCCCGTGGGCGGCCAGGCGCTGACCCGGGACCTGGCCGCCGCCCTGGGCTCCTCGTTCTACGTTGCCGAGGACATCAAGGTCACGCACGGAACGGTCTACCCGGACATGGTGTCGGATGACGACGCGGTTGAGATACCGGAAATGCAGCAACACTGGCAGCGGCCCATCCCCAGGAAGGCCCTGGCCGAACCGCTAAGCGCCCGCATGGTCGAGATCCTCAAGATGGCCCTGACCCGGGTAAAGCAGGCGGGCCTTCAGGAATGGCCCATCGGCGGGATGGTCATCACTGGCGGCGGGTCGCAGATGGAGGGCCTTACCGAGCTGGTGCAGGAAACCCTGGGCGGTCCCGTCCGCATCGGCTACCCCTATGGTATCTCCGGGCTGCCGTCCGAGCTGCGCAAGCCCACTTTCTCCGGGGCCGTGGGACTGTTGTTGTGGGGCATCAAGCACCAGGACAGCATCCAGGAAATGAAAGGCGACGGAGCCAAGGAATCCAAGCCCAGGCGATGGCGGTTCGGGGCATCCAAGCGGCGCAAAGCCGGGGCCCAGGCTTAGAGGGTGTGGGACAAATTCCCTCTCCCTCCGGGAGAGGGTTAGGGTGAGGGCGTACCCTGTACTTACAGAATCAACGGCCCTTCGGGGATCCCGCATATCGGACAGCAAAGTGGATTTGTTACACACTCTCTTGAACAATCAATCGTCAGACGGGGGAATCCCGTACCGGAAATTTCAGGTGGACGGAAAGGCCAATTCAAAAATTCACTCAGGTGGGGAGGAAGCAAAATGACCACAGGCAATTCAGCGGCATGGGAATCCCTGGATGAACCGGAAAACACCTTTGAGATGGTGCAGGAAGTAAACGCCGGCGCGCCCTCGATCAAGGTGTTCGGCGTCGGCGGCGGCGGCTCCAACGCAGTCAGCCGCATGTACAAGGACAAGCTCCCGGTGGTGGAGTACTGGGCCATCAACACCGACGCGCAGCACCTGTTCCGCTGCGACGTGCCCAACCGGATCGCCATCGGCAGCAACCTGACCCGCGGTCTGGGCGCTGGCGCCAACCCCGACCTGGGACGGCAGGCAGCCGAGGAAAGCCGCACCGAGATTGCCCAGGCGGTTGAGGGCGCGGACCTGGTCTTCGTGGCCGTTGGCATGGGCGGCGGCACCGGCACCGGCGCGTCCCCGGTGGTGGCCCAGATAGCCAAGGAGTCGGGCGCTCTCACCGTTGGCGTCGTCAGCCGTCCCTTCCAGTTCGAAGCCGCCACCCGGCGCAAGAACGCCGAGGAGGGCCTTGCCAGGCTCAAGGACAACGTCGATACCCTGATCGTCATCCCCAACGACCGCCTGCTGCACATGCAGGAGACCGAGAGCCAGGACTACACCTGGGAGGACGCCCTGAAACTGGCCGACTCGGTGCTGCAACAGGGCATCCAGGCCATCGCCGAGGTCATCACCGTTCCCGGCGAAATCAACGTTGACTTTGCCGACGTTCGCACCATTCTCAACAGCGCCGGCCCGGCATGGCTGGCCATCGGCAAGGGCAAGGGCGAGAACCGGGCCCTGGACGCGGCGCGCATGGCCACCAAGAGCCCGCTGCTGGACATCACCATGGACGGGGCAAAGAGGATCCTGTTCGTGATGACCGGCGGGGCCAGCCTGACCCTGCAGGAAGTCCAGGACGCGGCGGGGGTGATTCAGGAAATGTCCGACCCCGAGGCCAACATCATTTTCGGCACCTGCCGGGACCCGCGCCTGGAGGACGAGGTCAAGATTACGATGGTCGCTGCGGCCTTCCCGGTGCTGGCCGAGACCCGTCAGATCCGGGAGCAGGAACTGGAGCGCCTGCTGGCTGACGTTTCGCCTCTGTCCGAGGACGATCTGGACGTTCCCAGCTTCCTGCGGCGCAACTCCGGACGGCAGCGGGGCGGCTTCCGCTAGGCCAGGACACCGAACCGGAATAGATATGGGGTGGGCCGCATCAGGCCCACCCGCCGGAATAACCCCAGCAATTTCTACGGAGTAATGTTCTCGGCAGTCCGCAGCACTTATCCAAACATAATCCGGTAACAAGATAGGGCGCCGGGAATCAGCGCAGGCCGCTCCTGAATTCAGGAGCGGCCTTTTTCGCGTCTCCGTTGAACCCGCCAATTCCGGAACGCCTCATAGTTCCCTCTCCCTCCGGGGGAGGGTCAGGGTGGGGGCGTCTCCCCGAAGCAGGCAGAATTGCTAAGAGAGTGTTTAGGCCGTGTTGACATTTAGGAAACAGGCTGCCTCGCAAGTCCAAACCGTCATTCCCGCGAAAGCGGGAATCCAGGGCCAGCCTAGCCAATAGCGAATTCGTCCCGGCATAAACCTCTGGATTCCCGCGAAAGCGGGAATGACGGGTAAATGTCAACAGAACCTAATAGGTCCGGTTCACTGTCAAAGAGCGGATTTCAGGAGCATCCATCGTTACTGAGCAACCAGGGGTACGCCCCCACCCTGACCCTCCCCCGGAACGCTTGATGCACATTAACAACTGAAAAGTTAAGGAAAGCGCCGGGGATGGCTTATGCTGACCTCACCCGCTCAAAAGGATGTCAGCAGCCATGAACCTGGACACTTTCCTTGTGGCATTGTATACCATCGTGGACGACCTCTATCAGGCCAATATCGCCCCCCTTCTGCCGGTTCGCTGCGGCCCCAAGCCCCGGCTCTCGGACAGCGAGATGCTGACCCTGGCCCTCTGCGCCCAGTGGCATGGCGCATCGGAGCGGGCTTTCCTCCGCTACGCCGCCCAGCACTGGCGCGGCTATTTCCCCAACCTGACCAGCCAAAGCGCCTGCAACCGCCGCATCCGCAAACTGGCCTGGGCCTTGAGCGCTTTGGCTCAGGCGGCGGCCCGGGAACTGGCGGCTTACGCTGCTCCCTTTCAGGTGCTGGACACCGTGCCGCTGCCCCTGATGCGCCGTTGCCGCGGCCGGAAACACAAGCTCTTTGGCCACGAGGCCGGCATAGGCCGGGGCGGTTCAGACCGGGACTGGTATTACGGCTGCAAGCTGATGCTGGCGGCCACGGATCAGGGTGTGATCACCGGCTTTCTGCTCTCCCCCGCCAGCACCGAGGACCATTGGGCCGCCGAGGCCTTCCTCTGCTGGCGGGCCAACCCTCTGGGCGCCCCGGTATCCCCGGAGGAACTGCCGCGCCGGCGCAACGGACAAAAGCACGTAGGACCCAATGGCCCGCAGTGGCCGCGTTACGGGCCGGGCCAGCCGACGGCGGTGCCCTGCCTGGGAGACAACGGCTTCTTCGGGGCCAACTGGCAACGGCGCTGGCTGGAGGAGTACGGCGCGGCGGTGCTGGCGCCCCTCAATTACCGCGGGGAGAGCGCGAAACACTGGCGGCGGCGTCACCGCTCGCGGCTGCAGGTGGCGGAGACGGTCAACGGGCTGCTGGAGCAGGTTTTTCACCTGCATTACCCCAAGGCGCGCAGCGTGTGGGGCCTGCTGGCACAGGTGTCGGCCAAGGTGGCAGCTCTGAACCTGGGCATCCGGGTGAACCGGCAACTGGGCCGCCCCGGTTTGGCTCTTGCCACTCTTTTCAGTTGTTAATGTGCATCAAGCGTCCGGAGGGAGAGGGAACTTATTAGACACCCTCATAAGCAGGCAAAATTGCTGTCTCACAGGATTTCACCCTCACCCTCAAGGGAGAGGGTGAGCTAAAGGATTCTGCCGCCAATTCCGGGGCATTTGACGGGAGCGATACTCTTCATTAGAATCCCAGCACCATCAATGGTATCGCCGTCTTTGGGCGACACCAAATAGTGTACATAATGTCTGGAATCACCCGGAGCAATTCAGGAACGGTCACGAAAACATGCGGTGCCCGTACTGCTCTGACAGGAACTCCAAGGTCACCGACTCAAGGGTGAACGACGCAGGAATCCGGCGGCGCCGGGAATGCCTGAATTGCAGTCGCCGTTTCACCACCCACGAGCGCGTGCAGTCGGTGCCGTTGATGGTGTCCAAGCGCGACGGACGCCGGGAGGAATTCAGCCGGGAAAAGATGATTTCGGGACTCCGCAAGGCCTGCGCGAAGCGTCCGGTCAACGCCCGCACGATTGAACACCTGGTGGACGAGGTGGAGTCCGAGTTCCAGCAGAACGGCAGCGGCGAGGTGTCGTCCGATATGCTGGGAACCGCCATCATGGACCGCCTGCGGAACATCGACCGGGTGGCCTATATCCGGTTCGCCAGTGTGCATCGCAACTTCGAAGAGATCGAAAGTTTTGAAATGGCGGTAAACGACTTGCGGGAGGGGAACCAACTGGCGCTGCTTGACCTGCCGCCGAACGCCGGGCGCACCGGGAGAGGCCGCCGGAAGAGCACGGGAGCTCCGGTTCCGAACCGCAACGGCGTTGATAGCGCGCCCACCGCATCGGACGAACTCGAAGATACGCAAGACGAAAATTTCAGTGAGGCTGTGGGGACGATGGGAGGCGACGAGGAGTAACGCCCCATGGACGGCAGCCTTAGACTCCCCCCGCTGGCCAGGCTTCTGGCCCTGAACACGGAAATCACCGAATTGAGAACCGAATTGATGCGCCTGCCCGCGGGCTCGGGGCGCATTGCGGAGTTGCAGGAAGGCATAGACCGCAACTGCCGTTCCAGCTTGACGGCCTTCTGGCTGACTGGCGCGGTAGAGTTTGAAGCATACGACGAAGACCCGGAAGGGGACTGGTAGGACGGTTTCGCCAGCGCCGGTTGACCGACTCCCGTTGGCCGTCCCTGGCTGCCTCCAACGCGCCGGAAAACCCTCCCCGTTCCTGATGGCGCTCCGGTCTGTGCGTCGTGGCCTGATTGGTTGACATAGGCATTGACACCCCGCGCATTCGCTGCCTAAAATCGCGCTACTACGGGCTGTGCCAAATATCCGCATTACTACCGCATATTGTGTATTCCGGCATTTGCCGTAGCAGACCCGCACCTTCCGGCCCATACCTTCACCGGCGCCCGCATTTTGATGACACTTGCTGGGTGAAGTCCCGGCCCGGATGTGCTTTACTTTTTTGAAACGCGAGAACCATTAGCGGAAGACCGCATTGAGGAAGGGCGACATGACCGCTGTTAAGAGTTTAGGAGGGGAGTCGGGCCTGGGAAGTTTCAGTACGGAGACAAGCCGCCGGATCGCCGCCGCGCTGGAGGCGTCGGGAATGGCCAGGCAGGTCAATCACCGCTCCGGCGACCTGTCCGGCAACGCCGAGGTGGTGTTGCGCCGCCGCTACCTGTCCAAGGACCGCGAGGGCAACGTCCTCGAGGCCCCGGACGGCATGTTCCGCCGGGTGGCGCGCAACCTGTCGCAGGCCGACGTCAAATATGGCGCCGGCGAGGAGCAGCTTCAGGCGACGGAGGAGCGCTTCTACCTGGCGATGAAGCGCCTGGAATTGCTGCCCAACTCGCCCACGCTCATGAACGCCGGGCGGGAACTGCAACAGCTTTCGGCGTGCTTCGTGCTGCCGGTTGACGACTCGCTTGACGGCATATTCGACAAGGTCAAGCAGACGGCGCTGATTCACAAGAGCGGCGGCGGCACGGGGTTTGCCTTCAGCCGCCTCCGGCCCGAGGGCGACGTGGTTGGCTCCACGGGAGGCGTGGCCAGCGGCCCCGTCAGTTTCATTCGCGCCTTCGATACCGGCACCGACGTGGTAAAGCAGGGAGGCACCCGGCGCGGCGCGAACATGGGCATCCTGGACGTCACCCACCCCGATGTCCTGAAGTTCATCAGGTCGAAAGAGGATGGCAAGACGCTGATCAACTTCAACATCTCGGTGGGCGTCAACGCCGAATTCATGGAGAAGGTCAAGCGCGACGAGCCTTACGACCTGATCAACCCGCGCACCGGCAGAGTGGCGGGCCAGCTCAATGCCCGCGAGGTGTTCGATCTTCTGGCGGAAATGGCCTGGAAGACCGGGGATCCCGGGCTGGTGTTCCTTGACGTGATCAACCGCGACAACCCCAACCCGCAACTGGGCCGCATCGAGAGCACCAACCCTTGCGGCGAGCAGCCGCTGCTTCCCTACGAGTCTTGCAACCTTGCCTCCATCAACCTGGCCCGGATGGTGCGTTACGCGGACGGCGAGGTGTCCATCGACTGGGAACGTCTTGCCGAGACCATCGACGTGGCAGTCCACATGCTGGACAACGTCATCGACATGAACGAATACCCCATCCCGGAAATCGCCGAGATGAGCCGCAAGACGCGCCGGATCGGCTTGGGCGTGATGGGCTTCGCCGATCTTCTCGTGCAGTTGGCTATACCCTACGATTCCGAGCCGGCGCTGGAGGCCGCCGAACGGGTGATGGGTTTCATCAGGGACGAGACTCACCGCGCTTCCATGGAATTGGCGCTGGAACGCGGCCCGTTCCCGGCCTGGGAGGGCAGCGTCTACAACGGCGGGGACGGCGGGCCAGCCCGCCTGATGCGCAATTCCGCCCCCACGACCATCGCCCCCACCGGCACTATCAGCATCATCGCCGGCGCATCCAGCGGCATCGAGCCGCTGTTTGCGCTGGGGTACGTGCGGAACGTGATGGACAACACCCGCCTGGTGGAGAGCAATCCCTATTTTGAGGCCGTAGCGCGTCATGAGGGCTTTTACTCCGAGGAGCTAATTGAGGAGATTGCCCGCACTGGGACGCTCGAAGGTCTTGATGTTCCCCGGTGGGTCAAGGACGTGTTCCGCACCTCCCACGACATAACCCCGGAATGGCACGTGAGGATGCAGGGAGCGGCGCAGGCCCATACGGACAACGCGGTGTCCAAGACCATCAATTTCCCGCATTCGGCTACCGTCGACGACGTTCGCAATGCCTACATGCTGGCCTACGATCTGGGCTGCAAGGGGATCACGGTCTACCGGGATGGCAGCAAGGACGGCCAGGTGTTGAGCACCGGCGACACCGGGAAGGCCGAGGAAAAAGAGGCGGCCATCGTTCCGGCCCACGTAACGCCGCGCAGCCGCCCCCAGTCGATTACGGGCGTGACCGAGCGGGTGCGGACGGGCCACGGCAACATGTACGTCACCATCAACTTCGATGAGCAGGGGCAGCCCTTCGAGGTGTTCGGCAACCTGGGCAAGGCCGGTGGCTGCGACTCCGCGCAACTTGAGGCCATTTCAAGGCTGGTTTCCCTGGCGCTCCGCTCCGGCATTGAGACCGGCGCGATACTGGAGCAGATGCGGGGCATCACCTGCTGTCCGGCGTGGGATGAGGGCACGCTGGTGCGCTCCGCCCCCGACGCGGTGGCGCTGGCCCTGGAACGCCATACCAGCGGCAGCGACGGCGCGGCGGTTCCCGGCCACGGCGTACAGATGGCCTTCGCCCCGGAGGTCGTCCACAACGGCAACAGTCACTCCCACGAACACGGCCACAACGGTCACGAGAACGGCATCGTGCAGCTTACCGGGCGGCGTTGCCCCGACTGCAACACCCCGGTCATCTACCAGGAAGGCTGCCTGATGTGCATATCATGCGGCTGGAACAAGTGCGAGTGACGCAGTGCGGTCACGATGGCAATAGTCGCAAGGGCGGGTCAAGGCCCGCCCCTCTCCGGTCCAGGGTCGTTCGATAGTTCCCTCTCCCTTCGGACGCTTGATGCACATTAACAACTGAAAAGAGTGGCAAGAGCCAAACCGGGGCGGCCCAGTTGCCGGTTCACCCGGATGCCCAGGTTCAGAGCCGCCACCTTGGCCGACACCTGTGCCAGCAGGCCCCACACGCTGCGCGCCTTGGGGTAATGCAGGTGAAAGACCTGCTCCAGCAGCCCGTTGACCGTCTCCGCCACCTGCAGCCGCGAGCGGTGACGCCGCCGCCAGTGTTTCGCGCTCTCCCCGCGGTAATTGAGGGGCGCCAGCACCGCCGCGCCGTACTCCTCCAGCCAGCGCCGTTGCCAGTTGGCCCCGAAGAAGCCGTTGTCTCCCAGGCAGGGCGCCGCCGTCGGCTGGCCCGGCCCGTAACGCGGCCACTGCGGGCCATTGGGTCCTACGTGCTTTTGTCCGTTGCGCCGGCGCGGCAGTTCCTCCGGGGATACCGGGGCGCCCAGAGGGTTGGCCCGCCAGCAGAGGAAGGCCTCGGCGGCCCAATGGTCCTCGGTGCTGGCGGGGGAGAGCAGAAAGCCGGTGATCACACCCTGATCCGTGGCCGCCAGCATCAGCTTGCAGCCGTAATACCAGTCCCGGTCTGAACCGCCCCGGCCTATGCCGGCCTCGTGGCCAAAGAGCTTGTGTTTCCGGCCGCGGCAACGGCGCATCAGGGGCAGCGGCACGGTGTCCAGCACCTGAAAGGGAGCAGCGTAAGCCGCCAGTTCCCGGGCCGCCGCCTGAGCCAAAGCGCTCAAGGCCCAGGCCAGTTTGCGGATGCGGCGGTTGCAGGCGCTTTGGCTGGTCAGGTTGGGGAAATAGCCGCGCCAGTGCTGGGCGGCGTAGCGGAGGAAAGCCCGCTCCGATGCGCCATGCCACTGGGCGCAGAGGGCCAGGGTCAGCATCTCGCTGTCCGAGAGCCGGGGCTTGGGGCCGCAGCGAACCGGCAGAAGGGGGGCGATATTGGCCTGATAGAGGTCGTCCACGATGGTATACAATGCCACAAGGAAAGTGTCCAGGTTCATGGCTGCTGACATCCTTTTGAGCGGGTGAGGTCAGCATAAGCCATCCCCGGCGCTTTCCTTAACTTTTCAGTTGTTAATGTGCATCAAGCGTTGAGGGGGAGGGTTAGGGTGGGGGGCGTGGTTCGACAGGCTCACCATGAGCTTGTCGGATGGTGTCGATACCCACCATTGTACCCTCGCCCCTCCTGAGCTTGTCGAAGGGCCGCTCTTTCAAAAGAGGGAGGATTAAAGGCCCTGCTATCGGGACGCCGCCGACCTGTCTCCGCACCTGTGCAATGTGGCCCCGTGATATAATCTCCGCTAGTCGAATCGGCGAGGAAACTGCAATGAGCAGCGGCGTGAAGCCGGGCATCGCGATAACCATGGGAGACCCCTGCGGCATCGGGCCGGAGGTGGTGGCTAAGGCGCTGGCCGACCCGCGGGTCTACGACTCTTGCCGCCCGCTGGTGGTTGGCAGTTCCTACGCCATGGAAAGGGCGGTAGAGTTGTCCGGGGTGGCTATGCGGGTCGCCGCTACGGAGGATCCCGGCAGCGCCGGAGAGGACAGTAGCGTCATAGACGTACTGGACATCGGGAATCTCAACCCCGAGGACATCACTGTCGGGGAGATCAACCCTGGCTGCGGAAAGGCGGCAATGGAGTGGGTGACCAGGGCCGGAGAGCTGGCCCTTGCCGGAACGGTCGGAGGTCTTGCAACGGCGCCCCTGAACAAGGAGGCCGCCAGCCTGGCAGGCTACAAGTCCATCGGCCACATGGAACTGTTGCAGGAACTATCCGGGGCCAAGACGGTAGCCACCATGCTCATGGCCCGCAACCTGCGGGTGATTCACCTCACTACCCATCGCTCCCTGCGGGTGGCCTGCGACTACGTGAAGAAAGACCGCATCCTGGATTATCTGCGGCTCTCTCACGAGGCGTTTGTGTCTTACGGTTTCCGGGAACCCAGGATCGCGGCTGCGGCCCTGAACCCGCATGGCAGCGACGGCGGCCTCCTGGGCAACGAGGAAGCCGAGGAGATTTTGCCAGCCGTGGAAGCTGCCCGGGCCGAAGGCATCAACGCCATGGGGCCTATCCCGGCGGACATCGTTTTCCACCATGCCACCGAGGGCCGCTACGACGCCGTGCTGGCCATGTATCACGACCAGGGGCACATTCCGGTCAAGGTCTACGGGTTCGAGGAAAGCATTACCGCCAATCTCGGATTGCCGTTCGTCAGGACATCCGTTGACCACGGCACGGCCTTCGACATCGCTGGCAAAGGCATTGCGACTCACACAAGCATGCTGGAGGCAATCCGGCTGGCCGTGGCCCTGGTCAAGGGCGACGGACTCGCCGATTTCTGATAGGACTTACGCAGTCGAAAGCTATTCCCTCCCCCTCAGGGGGAGGGTTAGGGTGGGGGTGAACTCCTCAATCGCGTAATTCCGATAGTCAATCCCAGGTCTCGCCCAGACAGGAAAGGCGACCAGAATCAGGTAATGCTGAACTAAAGGGCTAAGGGCTTATGAAGCTTTCGTTCATTGGTGGCGGCAAGATGGCGGAGGCCATCATTCACGGCGTCCTGGCGGGCCAACTGGCCGAGCCCGGCGACATCGCCATCGGGGAGCCGGTGGCGGAAAGGCGCGCCTTCCTGTCTGCGGAATTCGGCGTGTCCCTGGTTGCCGGTAACTTGGACGCCGTTGCGGGTGCTGACCTGACTGTGCTCGCAGTCAAGCCCCAGGATCTGGGGCCTGTTCTGGGTGAACTCAAAGGGTCACTGAAATCCGGCCAGGCCGCTTTGTCAATCGTGGCGGGGGCGAAGATGGACACCCTGTCCAAGGGGCTGGGCCACGACGCCGTGGTCAGGGTGATGCCGAACACTCCCGCCCAGGTGGGCAGCGGCATGACCCTCTGGACCTGCTCGGAAGGGGTCTCTAGCGATCAGCGGGCGATGACCAAGGCAGTGCTGGCCAGCGTTGGCGAAGAGATCTACGTTTCGGACGAAAAATACATGGACATGGCCACGGCGTTGAGCGCCAGCGGCCCGGCCTACGTTTTCCTGTTCATCGAGGCGCTCATCGACGCCGGGGTATACGTCGGAATGCCCAGGGACATGGCCCGCACCCTGGCGTTGCAGACGGTGTATGGCAGCACGAAACTGGTGATGGAGACCGGGCGCCACCCTGCGGAGCTTAAGGACATGGTAGTTTCCCCCGCCGGGACCACCGCCGAGGCACTGCGCGTGCTGGAGGAGCAGGGCGTGCCCGCCGCGCTGGTTGCCGCCGTGGACGCCGCCTACCGGAAGTCGGTCCAACTGGGGCAAGGATAGGCGAGGCGTCGCCGGGCCGGTATTGCTGTGGATTTGCTGATTCGTCTGGTCAACTATTTCATTTACCTCTTTATCGCAGCCATTTTTGTCAGGGCGCTACTGTCGTTCGTCCCGATGGTCATGAAGCCGCCCTATCCGGCGTTCCTCGAAGCCATCAGCCGGTTCGTGTTCCAGATTACCGAACCCGTGATGGCTCCAATCAGGAGGATGCTGCCATCCTTCGGGGGACTGGACTTCAGCCCGATGGTGGTGATTATCGTGCTGTGGCTCATCAGGTCGGTCATCAATTCTCTCTGACTCCGGGTTGACCGCGCGGCACTCAGGAAAATAAACTAGGCGCAGAACCGCAATCTGGTTTAACTGATGAAACAACAAGAGTTGCTCAAGGGAAATACGGATACGCTGCTGCTGGCCCTGCTGCGCGGCGAGCCGATGTATGGCTACCAGATCGTGAAAGAGGTAAACCAGCGTAGCAGCGGGTATTTTGCTTTCAAGGAAGGCACGCTCTACCCGGCTTTGCACCGGCTGGAACGCGCCCGGTTGATCGAAGGCCGGTGGGAGGACACGCCCAACGGCGTTCGTCGGCGTTACTATTTCATTACCGAGCGCGGAAAACAGGAACTTAGCGACCGCCAAAATGAGTGGCGACGGTTCAGCCACGCCATGAACTCCGTGATGTTGGCCGAGACCTAACCGACCAGACAGGGCTTTGCCAAAATGCCGGGCAACGTTAACAGATATTTGAACTCACTGGCCCGCCGCCTCCACCTCGACCCCAACCGGGAGCGGGAAATACTGGAGGAGCTACAGGGGCACATCGAGGACAAAGCCTCCGAAATGGAGGCGGCCGGCCTTGACCGGGAAGCCGCGCTGGCCCGTGCCGTCGAAGAGATGGGAGCGCCCAGGACGGTGGCGAGCCGGATGTACGCGGTTCACAGCACGGGGGTCTGGCGGGACGTGTTGCTCGCCGTCCTGCCGCATTTCCTTCTTGCCGCGCTTTTCGCCTTGCACCTGTGGAGCCACTACTTCCTGGTCAGCGTCGTGCTGGTGTGCATAGCCTTCGTGACCTGGCGCAACTGGCGGGCAGGACGGCCCAGCCAGTGGTCGTACACCTGGATGGGCTATACTCTCGCCGCGCCCGCCATCTCCTGGCTGCTGTCGCTGATAACGCTGGGCTACGGGGCATGGACGCTGGTCACCACGGGCGAGCTGCCATTCAACGTGGCGCTCTTTCTGCTGCTTGTCGGCTACGTGCCTTTCTCCATGTGGATCGTGTTCAACGTGGTGTCCAAGATTGCCCGGCGGGACTGGCTCCTCGTCTCGCTGACGGCCCTGCCGTTCCCGTTCCTGACCTCCTGGGTGCTGTTCCTCAACTGGTCAGGCGGGCTGTGGAGTGACCACGCCGAACGCATGCAACAGTCGGATACGGCCCGGGCGTTCATTTTCCTGGCCCTGGCGGTCACCACGGCAGTATTCCTGAAGGTGGGGCCGCGGCTGCTCCGAATCAGCCTGCTGGCTGTCATAACGTCGATATTGATCGTGATCACGGCGCTGTCTCTGCCCGTAGACTTGGGATTCGTCGCCGTGGGCCTGATGATTCTCGCGTCTGTGGCCTTCCTGCTCTCGCCTGCCGTCTTGGAGGCGAAGGTGGGCAGACGGAACGGCTTGGGCGCGGTTGGCCAGGGCGATGACATGAGCCCCGGCTTTTCCGACACCAGCTAGCCGACTGCCGCGCCTGTGTCTGTGGATTCCGGAAAGCCGCGCTCGACTTTCAGCGCCGACCTGTCCCGCCTGAGAACTCGTCTCCTGGCGGACGTCAAGTCAATGGGACTGTTGCCGGACAACCCCCGGTTACTGATGCTGGCCGGGCTGCCGGGTTCGGGAAAGTCCACTTTCGCCCGGGAAATCGTCTCCCGCCAGCCCTTTCTCGTCCTGGAATCCGACCGTCTCCGCAAGACACTGGTACACCAACCGCAATATACCGCTGACGAGCACAGCCGGGTATTTCGCGCTTGCCACCGGCTCATCGACGAATTCTTAGGACAAGGGTATCCGGTCATTCTGGACGCGACCAACCTGGGACAGCGAAACCGGAGACCGGTTATGGACATTGCCCGGAAGCACAACGCGCCGCTGGCCGTTGTCGTCGTGACCGCGCCGCCGGAGCTGGCCAGGCGGCGGCTGGCCGAGCGGGAGGCGGGAATGGACCCCGGCACCTGGTCCGATGCCGGAGTCGCCGTATACTCCCGCATGGAACCTGCCTGGCAGCCCGTCCGCCAGCACCATTTCGAGGTGGACACGTCCCGGGACGTCGCGCCGGTGCTGGAAAAAGTTCTGGAATGGGCCAGGTCTTGAGCGCCTTGCTCCAATCAAGTTAGCTCGCCAATATCCAGAGACAAGGAAGGGTTGAGAAATGAAAATCGCCGTCGAATTGGCCGACATCACCGCTGCGGATACACCGGCCCTGATCGTAAATCTGTTCAAGGGCGTCAAGGCGCCTGGTGGGGCCACAGGCACCGTTGACCGGGCCTTGGATGGTGCGATATCCGGCCTGATCGAGGACGGAGAGATTACCGGCAAGAAGGGAGAAATGACTCTCCTCCACACTATGGGAAGGATCGCGCCCGCCCGCGTGGTGGTAGCAGGACTCGGAACCCAGGATGACTTCGATGCCGAGGTGGTGCGCCGCGTGTCGTCGGAGGCCGTGAGATTCCTGCGCCGCCGGGGCATCAGCAGCGCCGTAACCGTCGCGCACGGGGCGAGCATCGGCGGACTGGCGCCTGAAGATTCCGGGCAGGCCATCGCCGAGGGCTCGCTGCTGGGCCTTTACCGTTTCGACCGCTACCACACCAACGGCGATGACGGCGACGGTGATTTCGAGGAACTGACCATCGCCGAACTGGACGAGGCGCGGGCCGAATCCATCCGGCAGGGAGTGGCCAGGGGCCGGGCCATGGCCGAGGCAACCATGATCGCCCGGAACATGGTCAACGAGCCCGCCAACGTAATGACGCCTACGTCAATGTCCGAGGTGGCCCGGCGAGTGGCCGAGGACAATGGCCTGGGGTTCGAGGTCATGGACAATGCCGACATGCGCGAGATGGGCATGGGAGCATTCATAGGCGTGGCCCAGGGATCCGAGGAACCGGCCAAGCTGATCATCCTCACCTACGACGGCGACCCGGATAACCCCGGCAACAACCTCGGACTGATTGGCAAGGGCATCACCTTCGACACCGGCGGCATCTCCCTGAAGCCTGCCGCGAACATGGAGGCAATGAAGGGCGACATGGCGGGCGGCGCATCGGTCATCGGGGCCATGCAGATCATCGCCCAGCTCAAACCCCGCATCAACGTTACCGGCATGGTGGCCGCCACCGAGAATATGCCCGGCGGTTCGGCCCAGCGCCCCGGCGACGTGGTCACCGCCATGAACGGCAAGACCATCGAGGTTATCAACACCGACGCCGAGGGCCGGCTGGTGTTGGCCGACGCGCTCAGCCTCGCCCGCCAGCGTGGCATCACCCGGCTGGTGGACATCGCCACGCTGACCGGGGCCATGGTGACGACCTTGGGCAAGGCTGCCACCGGAGTGATGGGCAACGACGACGAGCTGATTGGCGACGTGATCGAGGCAGGCAAGCAGACCGGCGAGAAATTCTGGCAGTTGCCCATGTTCGACGAATACAAGGAACTGATCCGCAGCGACGTGGCCGATATGAAGAACACAGGCGGCCGGCAGGCGGGTTCCATCACCGCCGCGTTCCTGCTCAAGGAATTCGTCGAGGGCGCAGCGTGGGCCCACCTGGACATCGCCGGGACTTCCACCTCCGAAAGGGCCTCGGGCTACCAGGTCAAGGGCGCAACCGGAACGCCCGCCCGCACCCTGGCGCAACTGGCGGTCAACCTCGCCGGCAGGTAGTGGTTACCCAAGGCTATCGCATTTGGGTAGCTTAACCACCGTCATTCCGGCGAAAGCCGGAATCCAGAATCGCTCAATCCCGCGGAGTGATTTGGAGACGGCAACCCCTGGATTCCGGCTTTCGCCGGAATGACGGATGGCGCGCCGTGGCGATGGTGTATAATCCCGAAAATTCCTCTTGCCAAGCGAAATAACATTGATTCAGGAAAGGTGGGCAATGTCGAAGATAGAAGGTTTGGGACACGTCGGCATCTATGCCGAGGACATCATGAAGCAGCGGGATTTCTACACCCGCGTGCTGGGATTGCAGATTGCCGACGAAGATCTGGACGGACGGGGGATGACCTTCCTCAGTTCCGACCCGGAGCGGGAGCACCACGAGTTTGTGCTGATGAAGGGCCGGGTTACGGTCGATGACGCCAAGGTCATCCAGCAGATCTCCTTCATCGTGCCGGGGCTGGACGAACTGAAAGAGTACCACCAGCGGATCAAGGCCGAGGGTGTCCAGGTGGACCGGATTGTCAGCCACGGCAACGCATTTGGAATGTACTTTTTCGACCCCGAAGGGAACCGGATCGAGCTGTACTGCAAGACCGGTTTCGACGTGCCTCAGCCCCACGGCGACCCCATCGACCTGGAGGCGCCGAACGAAGAGCTGATCGGCATCGCCCGGGCCGCCATCCCGGCCAACTGACGGGCCGACCGCCAACTATCGCTAGTTCCGAAAAGACCCGGGCAGCCCCGCGGCCGCCCGGGTCTGGTTATTTTGCAGAGCATTGCAGGCATGGGCAGGCCCGGCCAGCCTCAGAGGGTGTGTGACAATCGCCTTTTCCGGACAAAGTGGACGCCAAAGCGGCATCCTGCATTCCTGCGAGAGTCAGGGGACGCCCCCACCCTAACCCTCCCCCGGAAGGAGAGGGAACTTTGGAAACACCCTCTTAGGGTAAAGCCGCATGGCAAACGCCGAAGCAGTCAGGTACGTTGACCTGCCTCGCGCCTACCACGTTTTCAAGTGGCGGGTGCTGCTGGCCTTTGCCGCTTTCTACCTGTTCGCGTACCTGGGCCGGTTCAGTCTCTATCCCCTTGCTCCGCTGGTAAAAGCTCCGCTTGCCGAACAGGGACTGGCGCTCACCAACGTAGAGATCGCCGTCATCTGGGCGATGCTGTTTTGGGGGTTCGCGCTGGGGGACGTGTGCCACGGACGCCTGGCGGAGGCGTTCGGCCTGCGCCTGTGGGTCATGCTGGGGGCGATCCTGACGGCGGTCTGCAACTGGGCCACCAGCTTTGCAACCTCGCCGCTAACGATGGCCATTCCGCTGGGGCTTGCCGGTTTCGTTAACGCGGCCTGCTGGGCCCCGGCCATGAGCATGATTTCGCAGTGGTGGCCCCGCAGCCGCCGCGGCGTGGCGCTGGGCATCGTCGGCACCGCCGCGGGCGGGGCCATGCTGCTCATGTGGGCGCTGGCTGGCTGGGTGGGCGCGGAATTTGGCTGGCGCACTGCCTTCCGTTATCTGCCGTTCCTCTCGGCCGGACTGGGAATAGCGTTTTACTTTATTGTGCGGGACAAGCCCGCGGACATCGGCCTTCCCGAGTACATCGAGGAAGATGAGGTGTCGGCAGCCCCCGAGTCCATAGACCCGGCCAGGCTGCGGGGGCTTGGCCCATACAAGTGGCTGTTGACCAACTCCCACTTCCTGCTCGCTTGCCACGTCAAGGGCCTCGAAAACGTGGTTCGCTACGGGCTGACCACCTGGGTCGCGATTTACTACTCCGAGGCTGGCGGGCTGTCCATCGAGTCCACGGTAATCGTCACCGTGCTGCTGCCGGTCGGATACCTGCTCGCGCCGCCGCTGTCCGGTTTCATTTCCGACCATTTTCTGAGTAGCCAGCGGCGGCCACTGGTGATCTCGTCCTGCGTCGCCAGCGCTGCTATCATCGCGGTGATCGCCGTTGTGCCGCCGTCCAACGAAGTCCTCGGCGCGATACTGTTGCTGACCGGCGGCCTGGCCATGGGGATGTCGCCAATGTCCACCGTGTCCGTGGACATGGGTGGGCGGAGGATGGCCGGAACGGCGTCGGGTGTGCTGGACGCCCACGGCTATCTGTACGCCGGGGCGCAGGCGCTGGTGTTCGGCGCAGTTCTGGACATGACCGGCAGCCCATGGCCTATAGTGTTCCTGGCGATGGCGGGCACCCGTGTGGTGTCCACGTTCATGATCTGGAAAGTGAGAGTCTAGTCCGTGAGCCAGAACGTCGAGGACTCCGGTTCTCGCAGCCGGTGGTGGATTCGCATCCCCAGGAAAGGAACTTCCTGGCTGTTCCAGTTTCTAGTGGTGGTGGGCGCGCTGCTGACCCTGTTCATTGCGGTAGCGCCCCAGGGCAAGGCCGGGTTCCACACTGTCATGTTCGTCTCCCAGGTGCTGGACTTGCCCGTAAAGCCCCAGGCATGGTTTTCCAAGGAAACCATACGCCACGAGGTGCATTACCAGTCGTCCGACGGCACCACGGTCGCCGACGTGTACCGCCCCAACGACGACCGGCAGCACGCGGCCGTGGTGCTGTTCCTGGGCGCGAACGCAGCTGGCCGCGATGACGAGGACGTGGTGAACCTGGGCCATGCTCTTGCTGGCGCGGGCTACGTGGTGATGTTCCACTGGTCCCCGACCATGGCGCTCAAGGCCAACATCGAACCCGCCGAGACCGGCAACCTCGTATGGGCCTACCAGTACCTGGCCGAACGGGAATACGTAGACCCTGACCGTGTTGGCCTCGGCGGGTTCTGCGTGGGCGCATCCTTCGCGCTGGTGGCCGCGGCCGATCCGAGGATCCAGGACGAGGTATATTTCGTCAACGCTTTCGGGCCGTACTACAACGCCGAAACGCTGTTGCTCCAGGCGGCCTCGCGGTCGGTGGAGTACGACGGCGAGCGCACGCCGTGGAACGTGGACAAGCTGACCTTGCGGGTGCTGGCCAACGAACTGATCGAAACGCTGGAAGACCCCGCCGACGTAGACGCCTTGACCCGCCGCTACATGAACAACCAGGCCCTGACGCCGGAGGAACTGGCCGCGCTGTCGCCCGCGGCCACCAACATCACGCGATTGCTGGACGGCACCACCCCCGGCGAGGCGCAGGCCATCTACGCGGCGCTGCCCGAGCGGTTCCGCTCCGACCTGGCGGCCATTTCCCCCTCCTTCCACGTTGACGACATCCGCGCCAGGCTCCTGGTGATGCACGACCGGAACGACCGCCTGGTGCCCGCCGCCGAGTCCCGCCGCCTGCTGGCCGCCACCGAGGATCGGGGCGACGTGCGCTACACCGAGGTGCTGGCCTTCGAGCACGTGCGCCCCAGCGGTGGCGGCACGGCGGAACTGCTGGCAGAGGCCTGGCGCCTGTTCCGCCACATGTACAGCATCATCCGCATCGCGGTTTGAGCGGGCGGAAGTGCCAAATCCCCTCTCCCTCCGGGAGAGGGTTAGGGTGAGGGCGTTCCGCCGTTGAGGGACAAGCCGCATGAAATACGGCCCCGTCATTCCCGAGGAAGCGGGAATCCAAGCCGACAGACTAATGGACGATTTCCGGACTGGAAAAACCTTCTGGATTCCGGCTTTCGCCGGAATGACGGGGCTGCGGCTAACCATGCCGGGCTGAAAAGCGTGCACAAAGTTAAGACGCGATTATCCTGCTCTCCGTACATGCCGCTCCCCGTTGGCAACGAAGATGGCGGGAGTGGTCAGGCGGCTGGGATGTCGGTCAGTTGGAAATCGTGGCCTTTGAAGAGAAGCGGTTCTTGAGTGGCAACCGCCAGGGCGTAGGCGAAGCAGTCGCCGAAGTTCAGTCCTGCAGGGTGGTTTCCCTTGCCAAACCTCCGCCAGGCCTGTCGCGCCGTTTGGGCTTGGTCGGCGGTGACCGGCTCCAGTTGGATTTGTGCCCTGCTTAGGAACGCATCAAGTTCGTGCCCGGCTGTCGGCCCAACCCGGCTTTCGAGCACGATTGTGGTTTCCAGGAGTGTGGCGGCGGATATGCGGCGGGAGGAGGCCGCGGCTATGGCGCTTATGAAGTGGTCTGCGTCGGCCTCTTCGAAGAGTATGGCGAGGATGGCTGAAGTGTCGATGATCACTTGGGCAGTCCCAGCTCATCGTAGAGGAAATCGCCGTGTTCTATTGCGGACGGGCCATCGCGGAGGGTGGAGGCGCAACGGTGGGCTATGGCCTTCAGGTCCTGTACCAGGGTCTCTAGGTCACGCTGTTTCTTCTCGCGTTCCAGCCTCTCCCTGAGAGCTACCGTGATGGCCCCGGTCATCGTCTCGCCGGTCAATTGCGCCAGTTCACCGGCCAGTCGGCAGGTCTCCGCATTCTTGATGTTAAGACTCACGTTTGTCTCCCCGTCCGCGGGTAGATTGCCTGATCTTTATTCTACCATGCCGGGCTTCCGTGAATTGGCCAGGGCTATCGCATATGGGCGGTTTAACCACCGTCATTCCGGCGAAAGCCGGAATCCAGACACCGAAGCGAACAGAGCAATTGCGTAAATCAAGCGCGTCGCCACCACTGGACTCCGGCTTTCGCCGGAGTGACGGGGTTGGAATTTCATGTGCGATTACCCTGGTGAATTGGCGATTTCGTATTGACTTCGGGAGCTTTACTGCTAATATCCGTATGGGCAAATATTTGCAATAACTTGGATTTGCGCTTTGCACCACCAGCAGGCTCTCGAGATGCTCCGGCTCCAGGGCCACAGGATCACGCCGCAGCGCGTCCTGGTGCTTTCCGTTGTTGCGGAAGGCGACGGGCACATGGGGGTTGACGAGGTTTACCGCCGGGCCAAGGAGGCCCACCAGTACATGGACCTCGCCACCGTCTACCGCACGTTGCGCCTGTTCCGCGACGCTGGCGTGGTGACCGAGGTGGAGATCGGAGACCGGCTGCACTACGAGCTCACCATGCCCGGCGATCTGCACCATCACATGGTCTGCCGCCAGTGCAGCGGCGCCTACAACCTCAGCCCCCACTACCTGGAGGAATTCCGCGAGACCTTGGTGCGGGAATTCGGCTTCGCGCCCGACCTGGATCACTTCTCCGTTGCTGGCGTATGCGCGGGATGCCTGGGGCAGCAATCCGGCTAGCAGACCAGGTCAGGGTAAACTTCTTTCAAGGCAGTAGCGTTTCAGGGAATGACAGCAAGTAACAAGCGTAATCTCCGGCTCATCACTTGGATTCCGGCGCTTATATTCGTACTGATTCTCGGGGCTTGCGGCACCGGCGAAGAGGACGGCGGCAAGCTCAGGGTTGTGGCAACAGTGGCCCCCATCACCAGCATCGTGGAAAACATAGGCGGCGACCGGATTCAACTGGAGGGAGTGGTGCCGGAGGGCGTCAACTCCCACATCTTTGAACCGCAGCCGTCTCTGGCCAGGCTGATGTCCGATGCCGACCTGATCATCGCCAACGGCCTCTTTCTTGAGGAACCGACAATCCAACTGGCCGATGCCAACAAGAAGGACGACACTCCTATCCTCCTCTTGGGAGACCAGGCCATCAGCCGGGAGCAGTGGCAGTTCGACTTCAGCTTTCCCGAATCCCAAGGACATCCCAACCCGCACCTGTGGCCCGACCCGACGCTTGGCCTGAAATACGCTGAGCTTACGGAGGCCCAGCTTTCTTCGATGGATCCTGATAACGCCGATTACTATGCGGCGAACCTGGACGCATTCCGGGCGCGCATCGACGCCATGGACGCGGCAATCCGGGTGTCGGTGGCCACCATCCCGCCGGAGAACCGCCGCCTGGTCACCTACCATGACTCATGGGCCTACTTTGCCATGACCTACGGCATGGAGGTCATCGGCGCAGTGCAGCCCTCCGACTTCGCCGAACCATCGGCCCGCGAGGTGGCCGCGCTCATCGACCAGGTCAAGGGGCTGGGCCTTCCCGCCGTGTTCGGTTCCGAGGAATTTCCCAGCGACGTGCTGGAGACCATCGCCCGCGAGGGCAATACGACATTCATCGACCAACTGGCCGACGACGATCTGCCGGGCGCGCCGGGCGACCCGGAACATTCCTACCTGGGCCTGATGCGACAGAATATGCAAATCATGATTCCGGCGCTGGGCGGCAATGCCGACGCCTTTGCCGACATAGACGTCAGTCCGGTATTCGAGGGAGAGAGCGGTGCGGTCTATCCCCAGTAGCGCGGGTGCGGCAAGAATAAGTAGGGGCAACCCTTGTGGTTGCCCGCGGGATTGGGCGCCCACTAGGGGCGCCCCTACACCAACTGGCATCGTAAAGGCAGATCCAACCTTTGTGATTGCCGAGATGGGCAGCCTTGTTGCGGAGGTAATGTAGCGATGTACCTGCACCCGAGGCTGCTGGCGCTGGCCGCCGATGTCCGCTGGCGCATCATCATCTCCGCCGTTGTGGGCATGCTGGCCGTTGCGGCTGGCGTGGCCAGGCTGGCCGTCGCCGCCGTGATCATCGTGGAGGTGGTTCGCGGCAACGCCACTTTCGAGTCGCTGACCTGGCCGCTGGTGATAATGGCCGTGCTGATTGTGGCGCGGGCTGGCCTGCAATACCTTCAGGAAGTGATGAGCCACCACACGGCCAGTTTGGTCAAGGTCAAGCTGCGGGAGCGTCTCTACGAGCACTCGCTGGCCCTTGGCCCGGGACACTTCGACGCCGCCCGTACCGGGGACGCGCTGATGTCGCTGGCCGAGGGCGTGGAGCGGCTGGAGGCGTTCTTCGGGCGGTACCTGCCGCAGATGATCGTTGCCGCGTTGGCTCCGGTGGTCATCTTTGCGTTCATGGCGATCATCGACCTGTGGACCGGCGTGATTTTCCTCGCCTTTGCGCTGCTCACCCTGGTAATCCCCAACATGTTCCACCGCTGGAACCGCGAACGCAGCATGGCCCGCCGCGACGCATACGGGGCGCTGGGAGCGGACTTCCTGGACGCGGTGCAGGGGCTCGCCACTCTCAAGGCCTTCGGACAGAGCCGGGTTCGCGGCGAGTTGCTGGCCGAGCGGGCGCGGGCGCTGTTCCGCACCACCATGGGCGTGTTGGCCGCCAACGCCGCCACCGGCGCGCTGACCATCCTTGGCATCACCGGCGGCGCGGCGGTTGCCTTGGGCTGGGGCGCAGTGCGGGTCGCTGACGGCGACCTCGAGCTGCGGGCGCTGATGATCGTCCTGATGCTGGGCGTCGAGATATTCCGGCCCCTGCGGGAACTGGTGCAGTTGTATCACGACGGCGTGATGGCCATGTCCTCCGCTGAGGGCATATTTGCCATCATGGACTCGCCGGTTACGGTGCGCGACCCGGAGCGGGAGCGAGAGCCGGAGCTGGCAGAGGGAGCGTCGGCCAGCCTGAAACCGGAGATCACCTTCGAGGAAGTCAGCCACGCTTACAGCGAAGGAAGACGGCCAGCTCTGCACGATTTGTCCTTCACCCTGCACGAGGGCGAGACGCTGGGGCTTGTGGGGCCCAGCGGCGCTGGCAAGTCAACCATCGTGTGGCTGATGCTGCGGTTCTTCGATCCCCAGCAGGGCACGATCAGGATGGGCGGACGGGACCTGCGTAACATACCCCTGGACGAGTTGCGCGAACAAATTTCGGTGGTCACCCAGGACACCTACCTGTTCCACGGGACCGTCGCCGAGAACCTGCGATTCGGCAACCCGGACGCAACCCAGGCGCAACTTGAGGAAGCGGCCCGTACCGCCAACGCCCACGATTTTATCAGCCACCTGCCCCACGGCTACGACACCGTAGTAGGCGAGCGGGCCGTGCGGCTGTCCGGCGGGCAGAAACAGCGCATCGCCATAGCCCGCGCCCTGCTCAAGGACGCGCCCATCCTCATCCTTGACGAGGCCCTTTCCAGTGTTGACGCGGAGAATGAGGCGGTAATAGTCCAAGCCCTGGACCGGCTGATTGAGGGCCGTACCACTCTGCGGATCGCGCACCGCCTTTCCAGCGTGGTCAACGCCGACCGCATTCTGGTGCTGGACGAGGGGCGGCTGGTCGAGTCCGGCAATCACGGCGAGCTGGTGGCCGCTGGCGGCCTGTACGCCGACTTGATGGCCCAGCAGCAGGAGCGGATCGACTTCCTGGTGCAGCCGGGCGCGCACGCAGAGCACTCGCGGCAACAGGC
Organism: Dehalococcoidia bacterium; assembly: GCA_963664375.1. Taxonomy (GTDB): domain Bacteria; phylum Chloroflexota; class Dehalococcoidia; order Lucifugimonadales; family UBA3495; genus VXOI01. The sequence continues at coordinate 3,025,078 of OY761449.1, read as the reverse complement.
TGCGCCGCAGGTGGACGTGAGCGCTTTCACGCCATCCCTGGCCCACCAGGGACACGGCCACCATCATCACGCCTCGCCGCAGGCCCACCGCGATGACGGCCACTCCGACGGCGAAGAACGCCAGCGGGACGCCCACGGTCACGGGAGCGGGGGCCACGGCCACCAACACGACGGCGCAGCCCAGGCCCATAACGGCGGCCAACATGATGGAGAGCATCCTCATGATGCTCACGGCCACGAACGCGCAACCCCTGAACACGGCCACCACCATGAGGCCGCGCAATCGCACCGGCGGCACCACGGCGACGGGCATCACGCCGTCGAGCACGTCAACGACCCAGGACATGGCGGGCCGCAGCCGGATGCGTCAGCCTTCATCCCGCGGCCGGCCCATGAAGGGCATGGCCACCATCATCATGCCGCGCCGTCTGCCGGGCAGCACGGCGAGCATCTGCATGGACACGAGCCTCAACGTCTGGGCATCCTCACTGTCTGGGTGCGCCTACTGGGGCTGGTAAAGCCGTGGCGCAACGAACTCATCCTGACATTCCTGCTGGGCGTGGCCCACCACGGCACGGCCATCGGCGTCGGGGTGGTCAGCGCGTTGCTGGTGGGACAGGTCATCACGGGCGGCGATCTGACGTTGCTGCTGATACTGCTGGCCGTCCTCACTCCCCTTGCCGCCTTCTTTATCTGGACAGAGTCGTGGGTGGCCCATGACCTGGCCTATCGCCTGCTGGCGGAAATGAGGGTTGACGTCTATCGCAAGCTGGACCCCCTCGCGCCAGCGTATATGACCCGACGCCGTTCCGGTGACCTGGTAAGCATCGTGGGCGGCGACGTGGAGACCGTCGAGTTCTTCTTCGCTCACACCATCACGCCCGCATTCACCGCCGTGGTCGTTCCCGCCGTGGTCGTCGCCGTGCTGGCGGTCATCGCCTGGCCCATGGCCATCGCCGTGGCCCCCTTCCTGGTGGCGGTGGCGCTCAGCCCCTTCTTTGCCCAGCGGAGGTCGGAACGGCTGGGAGAGGAATTGCGGCATCAACTGGGCGACGTTCATGCCCACATGGTTGACAGCATCCAGGGGATGCGCGAAATCGTCGCCTTCGGACAGGGACGGTCGCGTACCGGAGAGATGGTAACCAACAGTTGGCGCTTCGCCCACTTCCAGCTCCGTTTCCTCAAGGAGCGGGCCTTTCAGATCGGGTTCATCGAGGCCATGACCGCCCTCGGCGGACTCGTGGTATTGACAGTCGGCGTCTGGCTGTTGACCAGCGACGTCATATCCCGTCCCGAGCTGATCCTTGCGGTGGTGCTGTCGGTGGCGGCGTTCGCGCCGGTGTCCGACATTGCCCGTACCATGAAACAACTGATGGAGACACTGGCGGCGTCGCGGCGGCTGTTCGCCATCCACGACGAGCCGGTGCCAGTGGTCGACGGCGCTGGCGCCCCCGCCGTGTCTGACCGGCAGAACGGGCACAGCCCCGCGCCCTCAGTAGTGTTCGACAGCGTGGCGTTTGAATACGGCGAGGGAGAGCCGCAGGCCCTCGACGGTGTTAGCTTCCAGGTGGAGCCGGGCCACACCGTCGCGCTGGTGGGGCGGTCGGGCGCTGGCAAAACCACCTGCGCCAACCTGGCCATGCGTTTCTGGGATCCGTCGAACGGATCGGTGCAACTGGACGGCTACGACATCCGAGAGTACAAGCTGGACGATCTGCGGCAGCGGATAGCGCTGGTGTCCCAGGACACCTACCTTTTCAATGCCAGCATCCGGGAAAACATCCTGCTGGGCAAGCCGGATGCTACTCAGGTTGAACTGGAAGAGGCGGCGACGCTGGCCAATTGCCACGATTTCATCTCAGCGTTCCCCGAGGGTTATGACACTAGGGTTGGAGAACGGGGCATGCAGCTTTCCGGCGGTCAGCGGCAGCGAATCGCCATTGCCCGCGCCCTGCTCAAGAATGCGCCGGTGCTGATACTGGATGAGGCCACCTCGCACCTGGACGCAGTGAGCGAGGGCCAGTTGCGGCATGCGCTGGAAAATCTGATGCAGGGCCGCACCACCCTCGTCATTGCCCACCGGCTGTCAACCATCCGCAACGCCGACCGCATAGTCGTGCTGGACAATGGCGAGGCGGTGGAGCAGGGCAGCCACCAGGAACTGCTGGAGCAGCACGGCCTGTATGCCCAACTGGTAGCCACTCAACTTGTGGGCGCCACCAACGGCCACGACGCCCGGCACGAAGGGCACGAGCGCCATGACGCTCCCGAGCCTGAATTGCCGTCGGAGTGGACTGGCGTTCCCGGAGGGCATCATCACCACTGAATCTCAATCGGCGTACGACAAATGCCGGACGCCAATTCGTCATTCCCGCGGACGCGGGAATCCGGGGCCTGCAATGAAAAACGGCGCTGGGCCTCACAATTGCCGGACAATCGTAGGGTAAAAAACTATCTCAAAATTTGTGGTTGTTCTTTTGGAGGATTCTCTACTCTACCTTTTCGCCCCCACCCTAACCTTCCCCCTCAGGGGGAGGGGACTATTGAGATAGTTTCTAAAGGCTGAATCGAATATGCTGCATCCCCTGCCTCACGAACACTTGCATGGTTCTCCTCTGGTGGAGATCCGCGGCCTTTCCTGCGGCTACGAAAAACAGAGAGTCCTCAACGGGGTGGACCTGGAAATCTTGAGAGGCGACTTCGTCGGCCTGCTTGGTCCCAGCGGGTCCGGGAAGACGACACTGTTGCGGGCAATGCTAGGCGCGGTGGACGTTTACGAAGGCGAAGTCGTCGTCGATGGCGTCAGGGCCTCCGGTGGCCGGCCGCGCATCGGGTATGTGCCGCAGCTGGAAACCATCGACTGGAACTTTCCCGTAACAGTTCGGGAAGTGGTGATGATGGGCCGCACCATGGAAAACCGCTTCTTCCCGTGGTTCCGAAAAGAGGAAAAGGAACTGGCGAACCGCATGATGGACCAGCTGGGTATCCTGCACCTGGCGGGACGCCACATACGCAACCTCTCGGGCGGCCAGCAGCAACGCGCTTTCCTGGCCAGAGCGCTGGTCAGCAGCCCGTCCCTGCTCCTGCTGGACGAGCCGACCTCGGGTGTTGACGTCAAGACACGGGATGACGTGATGCACCTGCTGCACGACCTTAACCACGAGGGAGTGACCATCGTGATCACTACCCACGAGATCAACGCGGTCGCCGTTCATCTGCCCCGCCTGGTGTGCATGGCCGGGCGCATCCTGGCCGAGGGCACGCCCTGGGACGTGATAACCCCGGAGGTGCTGTTCAAGACATACGGCGCGGAAATGCCGGTAGTCAACTACGAGGGAATGCCCATAGTAGCCGAAAGCCCCCACAGATACGCCCGCAACGGCGGAGGAAACGGCGAGGAAGCAACGGCCGGGCACATTCACAGACATGCTTGATGTAATATTCGAACCCTTCACCTATCCGTTCATGGTTCGGGGGATGATCGCCGCGATTCTCGCCGGGGCATTGTGCGGAGGAATCGGCGTCTACGTAATCCTCAAGCGAATGGCCTACATCGGCCACGGCCTTTCTCACGCTGTGCTGGGCGGCGCGGTCGTGTCGTTCGTGATGTCGTTCAACTTCCTGATTGGCTCGACCATCTGGGGTTTCCTCTGCGCCCAGCTCATCACCCTCACCACCAAGAAGCGAAAAATCGCCTATGACGCCGCCATCGGCGTGATTACAACGGCGAGTTTCGCCGTCGGAATTGTCCTGATCAGCCGGAACAAGAGCTTTACCCGCGATTTCGAGACCGCCCTGTTCGGCAACATCACCGGCGTTTTCCCCGGCGACCTGGTGGCCCTGGCCGTCGTGGCCGGGTTGACGGCGCTGGTGCTGTTCGTGGCCTACAAGCAATTCCTGTTCACCACCTTCGACGGCGACGTGGCCCAGTTCTACGGGGTGCCTACGGGCTGGATCGAGGCCATGTTCTCGCTGGTGCTGGCCGGTACCATCGTGGTCTCGTTGCAAGTGCTCGGCGTGCTGCTGATCGCGGGCGCCACGGTCATTCCGCCGGTATCGGCGCGGATGCTCACCGACAGCTTCCCCCGCATGCTGCTGCTGTCAACCGGGATAGGGGCGGTCTGCGGGTTCGCCGGAATCTATCTGAGCTATTTCGTTGACGTGTCGTCTGGAGCGACCATCGTCCTTGTCGAATCGGCCGTCTTCGCCGTCGCCATGGCCTATTCCACCGCCAGGTCGCGCTTGGTGTCGATCAGGCAGCGGGAAGCGCGGCCCTCGCCAATGGCCGCCGCGCCCGACTCCCCGATCCACCCCGGCGCGGAGCCGGTCAAGACCGAGGGGGACTGAAGCCAGGACGATTGCAAAGCCAGGTTTTTCACCGGCGAAAACTCATCCTGAGCTTGTCTAAGGATGCAGGGGCAAGCTGTCCGTGGTTCGACAAGCTCACCATGAGCAGATAGAAGTCGACTTTGCAATCGTCTTTGGATTGACGCTGCTCAGATGTCTGGTTGGTTCTTCTCGGTTGGCGTGTAGCCTATCCCCTCTCCCTACGGGAGAGGGTTAGGGTTAGGGTGAGGGCGTCTCCGAAAAAACAGAACGGCCCTGGCGCACTGCCGGGCCGTTTCTTGATTCCCAGAGACGGCAAGGGGGAAATGCCTCTCTGCCCACAAAATACCGTCAGACGCGACAGCCGTCATGCTTGTGGATGCAAGGGACGCCCCCACCCTTACCCTCCCCCGGAGGGAGAGGGAATTTACCGGAGACCTTTTCGGCTACGCCTCGGTCTGCTCCGTCTGGCTGCCCTTGACGGTGATGGTGATGTGGGCCATGGCGGTGTCGTCGGGCGCGCCGTGCCAGTGGTTCTCGCCGGCCGGGATGACGACCACGTCGCCCTCCACCACCTCGAGTACCTCATCGTCGGTGGCTACCTTCCCCTTGCCCTCGGTGATGACGAGGATCTGGTCGCCGGAGTGTATGTGGAACTTGTTGCGGGAGCCGGCGTCGAAGGCCACGATGGCAAAGTTAAAGTTGCTGGAGTCGTCGGGGTTCAGGATGGCCTGCCGCCACACCTGGCTGCCGGTCATCAGCCCGCCGCTGCCGAGAGGGGCCATGTCGGCCGGAGTCCGGGGGATGTCGCCCATGGTTACTTTCTTCATCTCTTGCTCTCCTGCAATACGGTGCCCGGCCCTCCGTTTCCGGCGGCCGGGGACAAATTCTGCCAGCGAACATAATACAGTCGGGAGATGATTCAGTCTACCCGCCGCGGGTCAGCCGCAGGGCTGATCAATAGTTCCCTCTCCCTCCGGGGGAGGGTTAGGGTGGGGGCGTTCTCCTGTGGTATGCAAGGCTGCTGATGCCAGCGATTTCACCCTCACCCCAACCCTCTCCCTCAAGGGAGAGGGAACTACTGTAAAGCTCTAAAGGTCAGCCGCTGCCGCGCATTTCCTCCAGGGACTGGGCGATGGCGCGGGCTAGAGCGCCGGGGCGCTCGGCGAATTCCGGCGTCGGATACCACTCGTAGTCGAAGCTGTGCAGCGTTTGCCCCTCGATGCTGCATCGCAAGTCCGAGACTACCACCTGGAACCCCAGCTTTTGCGTGGCCTGCTCCGCCAGCATGTCCAGCACCACGTCGGGGCAGCCGAAAACCACCAGGAAGCCGCCCTGCCGGTCGCCGGCCGTGGGGTCGGACACCCTGGCGCGAAACACCGGGCCAAAGAGGTCAAACTCCACGATGGTGTAGGGCCGCTCGGAAACGTTGTAGTCGGGCCACCCGATGTTGATGCTGCCGCCGACTTCCCAGTGATGCATGTCGATACGTCCAATTCCCTTGCGATGGTCAGCCCAGGTTGACGGCGGGCCGCGCCGACTCCACCCGTTGCCCCCGTTTGAACACGGCGCGGACGTTTCGCAGCGCCTTAATGTCCTCGGACGGGTCGCCGTCCACCACCAGTAGGTCGGCCGCCTTGCCCGGTTCGATGGTCCCCACTTGGTCGAGGATTCCCAGCACATCGGCCGGGTTGCGGGTGCCAGCCTGGACTGCCTGCATCGGAGTCAGTCCCGCGTCGTGCATGGCGATGACCTCCCCCTGGAAATCGCCGAACGGGTAAGCGCCCCAGCCGCAGTCGGAGCCGCCAGCCAGCTGGACACCCGCGCCGATTAGCTGGTTGAACTGCTCCATGGCCACGCCAGCCATGCGCTGGGAGCGCTCCCAGCGTTCCTGCTCCGCTGGCGTGAAGGGACGCTGCTGGCGGATTCGTTCGAGGTGCGCCCGCGACACCCGGCCAAGGTGCATGGTCGGGTTCAGGTAGACGCCGGACTCGGCCAGCCGGTCGGCAGTGGGTTCGTCGTATCGGTACGACCCGTCGGAATCCGCGAAGAAGCAGTGCAGAACGGCGTCCACCCCGGCGTCAAGGGCGAAGTTGATGGACTCGGTGCAGCGGCAGTGGGCCAGAACCCGGCGGCTCCGGTTGTGGGCCTCGTCCACCAGCGCCCGCAGCTCGTCGCGGTTGAAGGACGCGCGGTAGGGATCGCTGGTCAGGGTACTGCCGCCCGAGGCCGCCACCTTGATGAAATCTGCGCCGTCCATGACCCGCTGCCGGACGGCGGCCCTGATGCCGTCGATGCCGTCCACCTGGCCGCCCATAAACCACAGGTGGCCGCCGGTGATGGTCAGGGGCGGGCCCGAGACCAGAGTTCGCGGCCCGTCCACCAGTCCCTGCGAAAGCCCCTGCTTGAGCGAGTAGGCGGTGCGATTCCACGAGCCGCAGTCGCACAGGGATGTTACCCCGGTGGCCAGGGCGTCGCCGACGTTGCGCGCCGCGCGCAGCAGGCGGACATCGTCGTTGTCGTCCCGCTCCACTTCCTCGCCCGTGCGCCCGTCGCCGGGCATGTTGGTGTGGGTGTGCAGGTCGAACAGGCCGGGGAGCAGCGTCGCCCCGGGAAACTCCAGTATCTCCCGCGGCGTGTCGCTCTGGGAGCTTTCAACGTCGCCCCGCTTACCGACCCACAAGATGCGGCCTCCGCCAAGCCCGACTGCCATCCCCTCTTGTGATGACCCTGATACGCCATCAATGAGCTTGTCCGGCAGGATTACGGTCAAATCACTGCGTTCATTCGTCAACTGCGCAACTCCGGGAGGGCCGGATTACCGGGGATTGAATCAATGCCTGGCCCTGGATTCCAGCGATTATAACCCTGCAACGGCTTGGTAACTATCTCAATACCCGAGGCGAGTTTCTCGGATGCCTCCGGAGGTCACTCTGCACTACCTTTTCACCCCCACCCTAACCCTCCCCCTCAAGGGGGAGGGGATTTTTGAGATAGTTTCTTATCGTCTCTCACGGAACATCATCACGGCGAGGGGCACGCCTGAGAGTAGGATCAGCAACAGGCGGAGGTCACTCTGCACTGCCTTTTCACCCCCACCCTAGCCCTCCCCCTCAAGGGGGGAGGGGATTTTTGAGATAGTTTCTTATCGTCTCTCACGGAACATCATCACGGCGAGGGGCACGCCTGAGAGTAGGATCAGCAACAGGGCTGGCATGGCGGCGCGGGCGAAGAAGGCTTCGGCGGTGAACGACCAGACGGAGGCCGACAGGGTGTTGAATCCCGTGGGACTCAGAATCAGCGTGGCGGGCAGTTCCTTCATGGTAAGAAGGAAGACCAGTGACGCCCCGGCAACGATGCCCGGCCTTGCTGCGGGCAGGGTGACGGAGGTGAACGCTCCGAACGGCGACCGGCCCAGGCTGCGGGCCGCTTCCTCAACCCTGGGGTTGATCTGTAACAGGGTGGAGCGCACCGCGCCCAGCGCCGGCGATAGGAACAGCGCCACGTACCCCAGCAGCAGCAGCCAAATCGTCTGGTAAATGATGCTGGCGTAATTGGCCCCGAAAAAGACCAAGGCCAGGGCGATGGCTATCCCGGGCAGCGCAAAGCTGACATAGCCAAGCCTCTCCAGCAGGCCGCTCAGCATCCCCCATCCCGAACTGGCCGTGGGGTATCTTACCGACAGCAGCCCGATGGGCAGGGCCGCCGCCGTGGCCGCCAAGGCCGCCAGCGCGGAGATGTAGACCGAATTGCGCGCCGCCTCCCAAAGCGGGTCCAACGGCTCTCCGGCAGACACGCCGCGCACGACCCAGTAGATTAGGATGCCCACGGGCAGCCCCAGCGACACGGTGCTAACCAGAGTGCAGAACCCGAAGGCAGGCCATCGCCAGCGGCCCAATGGGGCTATGGACGGGGGCCGTTCGGTACCGGAGGATGTGGAGTAATAGCGGCTGCGCCCCCGGCTGACGAATTCCAGGCCAACCCACGCCAGCGCCAGTATCACCAGCGCCATGGAAAGCCCGGCCCCCAGGGTGCGGTCGAGGGCGGAATCGTACTGGATGAATATGGCCCAGGTAAAGGTCTCGAATCTCAGCAGCGAGACGGCGCCGAAGTCGCTGAAAGTGTACAGCCCCACCAGCAGCATCCCGGCCCCAAGGCTGGGCCTGAGCAACGGCACGGTCACGCGGAAAAACGTGGCAACCGGCCCGAGTCCGAGGCCGCGGGCCGATTCCTCCAGCGCCGGATCCATTCGTTGGAGGGCGGCTCTCACCGTCAGGAACACGTATGGATAGCTTAACAGGGTCAGCACCAGGAATGCGCCCGCGAACCCGTAGATGCTGGGCAGCCGGTCGACACCGAAAGGGCCTTCCAGCGCCCCTTGCAGCATCCCGCGGGGGCCGAGGGCAACCACCACGATAAAACCGGCCACGTAGCTTGGAATGACCAGCGGCAGGGAGTTGATGACGGCCCAGGCGCGGCGCCAGGGCAGGTCTGTCCTTGCGGTGAGCCAGGCGAGCGGTAAGGCCAGCAACGCCGAGGCGGCGCTGACCGTGACCACCAGCAGCAGCGTCCGCCCCAGGATGGCGGCCACCCGGGCCCGGAACAGCAACTCCCACAACTCTCCGCCGCCGCCCAGGGAACGGACGGCAAGATATACCGGCGGAAGGAGCAACGCGGCGCCCACGATCAAGGCAGGGACAAGCAGGACTAGAGGAGGAGAACTTCTGCGGACTGATCGCGGCAGAAGGCCCACCCGTGCCGTCAATTGATTCTTCAAGTAGCTTGTCCGCTTGTCCTGAACGTTTGAGGATAGCCGGATTTTGGATTCGCCAGGAATTCGCCCCGCAAACAGGCGCTCATGAATTGCATATCATCGAGGTTTTTGATTGTGCCATTTCCGGCATGAGCGTATGCACTTACATTGGCGATGAATATATGCGAGTATCGAGGCCAGGTTGCGGCCAGAAGTTAGCACTGGCGATTTCCAGTGTCAATGTCCGAAATCGACTCCCAAGGCGTGCCGAACGACATGGCCTCCCAAGACCCGACCGGCGCGCAATGCGGGCAGTGCGGGGCCCAAGTTGCGGAATCGCGGGTAGTAGGCGGGCGTTTGCAGGGCCGTGAATTCGCTGATTGACTGTATGGAGTCCAACATATACACTGGCACACGTTCGTTTGCACTGCAATTATGCCTTTAAGTTAACATAGAATTGCAGTTGCAGTCGGCGATGGTACAGAGAATGGGATACAGTTGGAATGATTAGCGTAGCCAAGAAGCGGCAACGGGTATCTGTTGACCAAACTGATGAGACTAGGGGAGACGGGTTCGGCGCGGCGCTGGAGTGTACCGGCCTGTCGAAAAACTTTGGCGGCGTTCAGGCGGTGTCCGGCCTCGACCTCGCCGTTGCGGAAGGCCGGATACTGGCGCTGCTTGGCCCCAGCGGTTGTGGCAAGACCACTACCCTGCGCCTGATCGCCGGGTTCGAGCAACCCGACGAGGGTGAGATAAGAATCGGCAGGCGCGTCGTAAGCACTTCCACGACGGTCGTTCCCCCGGAGAAACGGCGGTTCGGCATGGTCTTCCAGGAGGGGGCGCTGTTCCCGCATCTCACCGTTGAGCAGAATGTGGCCTATGGCTTGAGGAAGGCCGCAAACCAGGCGGAGCGGGTATCGGACGCGCTGGAGCTGGTGGGCCTCTCCGGGATGCGCAGGCGATTGCCCCACGAGCTATCCGGCGGGCAGCAGCAACGTGTCGCCCTCGGGCGCGCCCTGGCCCCGAGGCCGGAACTGCTCCTGATGGACGAGCCGTTCTCGAACCTTGACGCCAATCTGGCGCAGCAGTTGCGGCGGGACGTAGCGGAAATCATTAGGGAAAGCGGCGTGACGACCGTATTCGTTACCCACGATCAGGATGCAGCCCTTCACATGGGAGATCAGGTAGCCCTGATGAACGAGGGCCGGGTGGAGCAGGTAGCGCCGCCCTCCAGGATCTTCCACGCGCCTGAAACCAGGTACGCCGCCGAGTTTCTCGGATCAGTGGACTTTCTTCCGGTTGCCGTAATCGACGGAAGGCTGACCAGCGAACTGGGCCCGCTTGGCAATATTTCAATGCCCGCAGTCCGGTACGGCGACGGAGAACGTGCGCAACTGGAGTTTATGATCCGCCCCGACTGTATCGAATGCTCCCCGGATCCCGACGGCGGCGCGGTCATCATTGACCGGGAGTTTCGCGGGGCCTTCTACCTCTACCGGGTGCGCCTGGCGTCGGGAACCCAGGTCAGTTGCCTGATGTCCCACATCGTGGAGCTTTACGTGGGCGACCCTGTGTCCGTAAGGTTGCGCGACGGCCACCGGGCCCGGCTGTTCGCCAACGGCCGGCTGGTCGAGGCCAGTGAGGTCTGCGCCTGAGCCGCCTCTTTCCTCTCTAACCGCCCCTCTCAATCTGATATACTTTCCCTGTACCAGACGCCGCCTTCCGCATGCTTTGCTGCGGAACGTGTCAATTTCCCTTCGCTGATGAGGCCCCCATGCCACGACCAAGGAAGGCTGCCGCCCAGACCGACGCGGCGGAAGATGATAGCCAGCACGAACGCCTGTCATCCGGTACCGAGAATTACCTCCTGTGCCTGTACCGGCTTTGGGAGGACGACGAGTATCCGACGATAACCCAGTTGACCGACGTCCTGCGCCGGCTCCCGCCGACAGAGGGGCTTGGAACGTCCGTGCCGTCGGTGGCTGGCATGGTGCGGCGTATGGCGCGTCAACGGCTGGTCGAGGTCGGGGCCGACAAGCGCATCCGGCTGACTAAGCAGGGAATGGAAGGGGGAGAGGATATTGCCAGGAGGCACCGCCTGGCGGAGTGGATGGTAGTCAGGTTGCTGGGAATGGAGCTGCACCAAGCCCACAACGAGGCGCACCGCCTGGAGCACGGGATGTCGCCGCAACTGATGGAAAAGCTGGTTGAGCGGTTGGACAACCCCAAGCGGTCGCCTTTCGGTCGCCCCATCCCTGGGACGGGCGAACCAAAGATTCCGGCAAACTCCCTGACCCTCGACGCTGCGGTAAAGGATCGTTCCTATGTGGTGGAGCGAGTGCCGGAGGAAGACTCGCAGCTGCTGAAGTTCCTGGATGACTCGCAAATCGTGCCGGAGCGCGAAATCTCGGTGGCGGACGCCACTCCGTTCCTTGGCGTGATGGAGGTCGCAACCCAGCAGGGGCAAGTCTCCATGAGCTACGCCGTGGCCCACCAGATCGTCGTCCGCCCGGCCTAGACTGCCAAGTTGCCAAAGAAGGTGTTTAACAAGTCCCCTCTCCCTTCGGGAGAGGGTTAGGGTGAGGGCGTACCCTTATTTTCTGCGGTGGCGGCCAGCCTTTCCCTGACTTGCGCCCATCCCTCCGCCATCGACCTTTCGGGGAACGACGGGGCGTCCTCATCCTGGAATACGCTTACCAGTATGAAGACCGGCCCTTCCTGCTCCAATGCTTCCTCTATCCCGATCAACAACTCCTCAAGCCGGTCGAAATGGTAGGCCCGGGCGTAGCCCGAACTCTCCGCCATTCTTACCAGGTCCAGGTGGTCCAGCTCCCTGATGGGCACTCCGCCAGTGGAGGAGCGGGCGGCGTCGTCGAACACGAAATGGACCAGGTTTGACGGGCGCGACTCTCCGATAGTGGCCAGTCCTCCCAAGTTGGTGCGCAGGGTCGCGTCGCAGTCCAGCACCAGCACCTTCCCCTCCGGTTGGGCGAGGGCCAGCCCCAGCCCGACGGCGGGGGCGCGATCCATGCAGTCCATCAGGTCCAGGTCGAGGTCGCGCCGCTCCGAAACGCGGCTCCACTCCCTGAGCGCCGCCGAGGTCGAGACCACCACCGAGTCGCCGCGGTGGTAGTTGACCGCCCTCGCCGCGTCGCTATACGGGATGCCGGGAGACGGCTGCCCGGGAGGCATGTTGGATGTCGGCAGTGTCATAGCCCGCGCCCGCCCGGCGGTTCATTGGGCCGTTCATTATCAAGACTTGTGGTATCCGTCTTGTTTCTGGACATCCACGGAGGACTGCGAAAGCCCACCATCAGCCACATCGCCGCCAGCACCGCGATGCCGCCCGCCAAGCCCACGAGAATGCTGGAGTTCTCGAAGGCCCGGAACAGCAGCACAAAGCCCAGGACGAACACGGCATAGGCGGCCAGCCGCATCGCTATTCCCTTGCCTAGTCCGCTAAGCATATCCGACCATCCTCCGGTATTGAGAAACTATCTCGAAACCTCTGTTTGCTCTTTGGCGGCCTCTCCACTCTACCTTTTCACCCCCACCCTAACCCTCCCCCTCAAGGGAGAGGGAACTTTGGGGACGCCAGCCGTCGAATGAATCGGGGCAGGTTCAATACCTGCCCCTGAGTGTTGCCGGTAACGCGGGCGCCAAACGCTCCGGGTGTCGTCTAGTCGCTGATGAGCACGCCCGGCATTTCGCGGATGGCAACGTGAATGGTGCGGGAGGCGCGCTGGCGGAACTGCACCGGGGTGTTCTCTATTTCGGGCTTGACCCTGAGATGCACGAAGACCGGACCCTCGGCGGCCATCACGTCGCCGATCCCGGTTGACAGGTCTTCCAGGTTGTCGAAGGAGAAGGTGGCGGCGTAGCCTGCGGCCTTGGCCATGCCCTCCCAGTCGGCCTTGCCGGAGCCAGGTACGGGCTGCCCGCCGGTGACGGCGTAGACGCCATTGTCGAACACCATGTGGCAGATGTTCTTCGGCGTCTTGTTGGCCAGCGTCACCATTGCGCCGAGGTTCATGAGCAGGCTGCCGTCCCCGTCCAGCACGATCACCTTCCGGTCCGGCTGGGCCAGCGCCAGGCCCAGGCCAACGTTCGAGGCCTTGCCCATGGCCCCGGACACTGGCATGTCCAACTGTTCATTGGTCGTGACGGTGGGCAGGCCGAAGTGAACGTTGTTGGCGTTCATGGTGGCGATGATGACGCCCTCGCCCCGGTTGGCGTCGATGACTCTGACTGCTTCCTGATTGTCAATCATAAGACTGCGTCCTCAAGTTTCTTCCGGTGGAGTTACGGATGAGTAGATTTTCACCCACACCCTAACCCTCCCCCTCAATGGAGAGGGAATAGGATTTAGGCGCCGAACTCGGTGCCCACCAGCACTGCGACGGGCTTTTGCGTGCGGTCGGCTTCCTGGATGGCGACGCTGATCCTGTCAGCGTCATCGTCGGTCTCGATCAGGTAGTAGTTGATGCCCCATGTGTGGAGTATGTGCTCGATGAACACCGCGGCCGAATCGTTGGTAACGCCGCGGCGCGTCCAGCCCCGGTAGCCCACCAGCATGACCAACGGCTGGTTGATGTCCAGTCCCAGGCCGCGTATCGAATCGCCGGACTCAAAAATTCCGGTGTTCTGGATCAGGACTATGGGGCGCTTGCCGCCGATCCACAGCCCGGCGGCGATGGCCATGGTCTCGCCCTCGCGGCAGACCGGTACCAGGTCTATCGTGGGCTCGTTGGTGAGCAATTGGTACATGAAATTGGTCTCGCTGTCCGGCAGCCAGACCACGTGGCTGATGTTGTTCTTCTTGAGTTCCTCTACGACCGCAGCGGGGTGAAGTACGACCTCGTGAGTAGTCATTCGAGCTCCTTGTTTTGAGCCGGGATTAGAGCCTGGTTCTGAGCTAGTCGCAGCCCTCGCCGCTATCGCAAATTGCCTTGGATTCGCCAGCAACGGGACGCCCAATTATATTCACGGGCCGGAAATGGCGTCAATTGCGGCTGCCGGCCCCGGCAGGGCTTTCGCATATACGCGGTTTGCCGCCCGTCATTCCGGCGAAAGCCGGAATCCAGACAGGCTTGCCCATAACGGACTTTGACGGCGTATCTGCTCCTGGATTCCGGCTTTCGCCGGAATGACGGGGTTGGAATTTCATCGGCGACTGCCCCGGAACGCCCCCACCCTAACCCTCCCCCGGAGGGAGAGGGAACAACATCGGAACGCCCTCACCCTAACCCTCCCCCGGAGGGAGAGGGAACAACAAAGGGGCGCTGGCAGGGGCCGGTCATGGCCCGTGGATCAAAACCTCGCCGTCGTCCGCGAGGTACATGGCGCTACAGGCACGCTGCAAATCGGGGTCGGAGACCAGGCCCTGCGGCCAGAGCATAACGTCGAAATCCCGCCCTGACGTGAACAGCGGGGCCGGCGAGTTCCGCACTATGTGCAACGGCCCCGGGCCGGAGCCGCCGACGTATTGCAGTATCAGGTTGCGGGCGGCCTCGACCATAACGTCGGCGTCCTCGGGCGACAGCGGGTCGGGTATGGGAGTGCGGGCCTTGGGAGACACCAGGTAGTTGTACCAGGCGTTCAGAACCTCCTGGACTGCCACGTCCTCGGGCTGCGCCCGCAGCCGGAGCGCCGCGCCGCGCAGGTAATTCGGCAGGCGTCCCAGCAGCCAGTCCAGGTACAGCGGATCGGCAGCTACTCTCTCCGGCAGGGCGACGCTCCCGGCCGATTCGATGGCGAAAACGCTCACTCCGTCGTCGTTCAGACTCGCCGAGGGAAGGTGCGCTCCGTGCGCCATGTAGACGGGCACGAGAATCGGCGGGTGCGGTTCCGCCACCTCCTCGCCCAGGGCCAGCAGGAAAGATACGCTGGCGACCGTGGCCGCAAGGGGGTCGGACGTCAACCCCAGGAACTGGCCGGATATGTCCAGCAAGGCGTCGGCAGGGTTTTGCCCCATGGCCACACGGCCGTCGAAGGAGGCCCGGACGGCCTGCGCCAGGGCGGAACCGTCGCCGCAGTAGGGGGCGATGCACTCGAGCATGGGGTTGTCGGCAAACGGCGCGGCATCCAGCTCCGCTACGTCGGCGTCCTCCAACCCCTGAAACTCCCGGTAGAGGCCGGATAGCAGGTATTCGTCGGGAGAGTCGATTCGCAGAGATTCCAGGGCCGCCAGCAACAACTTGGCCGTTTCAAGGGAAGGCGCGTCATCGCCTATCCCCATGGAGAGCCGGAAAAAAGGCCAGGAAAAAAAGTCCTCTCCCAGGAAATTGCTCAGGCCCGCCCCGGCGAAATAGTCCCCGCTCATCACCTCCCAAAGGTCCCGCTCCGACGGCCGCGGCTCGAGATAGCGGTAGGCGATCAGACGGCACAGCATCGAAAGGCAGGTGTGGCGGATAAAGAGATCGGGGCCGGTATCCGCGTCGAACGAACGGTTAGCCACCCAGAAGCGGTAACAGTTGTTCACCGGGCCAAGAGACTCTGAGCCCTCGTAGATGGCATGCAGGTTCCGGATGGCGGGCTTTACGTAGTCGCCGTCCGGGCCAAGCGACGCCGCCAGGGAACGGGAATGATGAGAAGTGGTCACGTCTCGCCCTAGAACTCGGCGTTCTTTGGAGTGCGGGGGAATGGAATCACGTCCCGGATGTTGGACACCCCGGTGATGAATTGCACCGTCCGTTCGAACCCCAGCCCGAACCCGGCGTGGGGCACCGTACCGTAGCGGCGCAGGTCCAGGTACCAGTAGTAGTCATCCTCGTTCAGTCCGGCCTCGCCCATCCGACGGCGCAGCACATCCTCCCGCTCTTCCCGCTGGCTGCCGCCGATAATCTCGCCGATGCCGGGAGCGAGGACGTCCATCGCTCGCACCGTCTTGCCGTCGTCGTTCAGACGCATGTAGAAGGACTTGATCTCCTTGGGGTAGTCGGTGACGATCACGGGCCGGCCGATGCGCTTTTCCGTCAGGTACCGCTCGTGCTCCGATTGCAGGTCGACGCCCCAGCTTACCGGGAACTCGAAGGATTCCTCGGATTGCAGGAGCATGTCGACCGCCTCGGTATAAGTGACGCGCTCGAAGGGGGAGTTTACGATGCCTTCCAGGGTGCTGATGGCCGCCTCGTTATACCAGCGTTTGAAGAATTCCATATCCTCCCCGCACCTGTCCAGGACATGGCCGAAAATGTATTTCAGGAAGTCCTCGGCCAGCTCTGCCAGGCCGTCCAGTTCGCAGAAGGCCACCTCGGGCTCCACCATCCAGAACTCGGCCAGATGCCTGGAGGTGTTGGAATTCTCGGCGCGGAAGGTGGGGCCGAAGGTATAGACGTTGGACAGCGCCATGGCAAAGACTTCGGCCTCCAGTTGGCCGCTGACCGTGAGGAACGTTGACCGCCCGAAGAAATCCTCCGACAGGTCGAGCGCGCCGCCGCGCCGTGGCGGGTTGTCCAAGTCCAGCGTGGTGACGCGGAACATTGACCCCGCGCCCTCGGCGTCGCTGGCGGTAATGATCGGCGTCTGGACGTACTGGAAGCCGCGCTCCTGGAAGAAGGAGTGGATGGCGAAAGCCACGGCGTTGCGGACGCGGGCCATGGCCCCGAAGGTGTTGGTGCGGGGACGCAGGTGTGCGATCTCCCGCAGGAACTCGGGGGTGTGGCGCTTTTTCTGCAATGGGTAGGTTTCCGGGTCTGCCGAGCCGATTAGCCGGACCTCTCGCGCCTGTATTTCGTATCTCTGGCCCCGGCCCTGGGACTCCACCACGTCGCCGACGACGCTCACGCTGCATCCGGTCGCCAGGGCGTTGGCGACGGAATAGGCCGGACTGTCCTCGCTGACCACCACTTGCAGGTCGCGGAGGGTGGATCCGTCGTTCACCTGCACGAAAGTCACTGCGCGGGACGAACGGCGGGTCTTGACCCAACCCTGCACCAGCGCCTCGCCCAACGGGGCGTCGCTGGAGAATATTTCGCTGATCCTGGTTCGCTGCATCTGCCGCCTCCGGGAAACGGGGCTAACGCTTGCTATTGACAAAGGGCGATCTACGCCTGAAAGCGCGATCCTGTGGAGGAACCGTGCTGGCGGAATTGCCGGGCCTTACGATTCGCGCGTTCAGGCCGCCCCGGCCTGGTACTTGCGCCTCATGGACTCCTCCAGCGGGTGGGCCTCCCACTTGTCGGCCCAGCTCTGGATGGCCTCGACCACCTGGCGGAAGCCCGCTCCCTTCTCGGTCAGTGAGTATTCCACCACCACCGGCTTGCTGTCATAGACGCGACGCTCGACTATCCCGGCCGTTTCCAGTTCCTGGAGTCGCTGGGAAAGGAGGCGGTCGCTGAGGCCCTCCACGTAGTTGGAAATGTCGCTGAAACGCTTGGGCGCGGCCAGCATGCTCCTGATGATGAGGCAGTTCCACTTCTTGCCCAGAATGGCGATGGCACGGTCGTAACGCGGGCAGGGCTCTAGGTGTTTCATCGCAGTCCTGTCTCCGTTACACGAATTTTGGGGATACTAGCACACTGAAAAATAATTAGCTACTATCAAACCGCTTGACATCAACGCGATTATGGACTAACTTATTATAAGTTACTTGCCAACAAGCATAGCAGGCATAAAGGTAAGTGGCAAATCAGGACGGCGATGGAGCCGGAAAGAGGTCTCTGAATCAATGCAAACCCCGGAACAGGTCTCCGCGGACCCTGGCGTTTCGGAAACCCTGGCAGCGGTGAAGGGCGTCAAGCCGCGCGGCGGCATGGTGTCCCGTCTGCTGGCCCAATTCTCCAGGATGAACGGCGAGTACGTCGACTTCCAGATGGAGGAAGGGGTCTGGCGCAAGCTGGCGCTCTAGGAACGCTGCAGTTGGGTGGGACGCTTCCCGCCCCGGATTTCACGCTCGCGGACGAGCGTTAGTGGAAGTGGCGATGATGCCACGAAGGAGGCCCGGGTGAACACCAGCACTATCGAGAAGACCTCGACCGGCCCCGCAGAGGCCGCGAACCAGCCTGAGACCCAAGGCGCCCGGCTGCACGGCGGGCCCGTCGCCCGGCTGCTGGCCAGCGTTTCCAGGCTGGCCGAGGAGCACGCCGCCTACAAGCTGAGCAAGTGCGAGTGGCGGCAGATTTCAATCTAGGCATTCGACAGGACAACACACCAGTATCTCCAGGGGCGCACGAAATTGCGCCCCTGTTTCTTCGCGTTGGCCGTGCTAGATGGGCGGCCGTTGCTTGTGCCACTCCGTTGCCTGCTCGTAGGCGTGGCCGATTTGCAGCAGGGTAGCCTCCGACAGGTGCGGGCCGATGAGCTGCATGCCAACCGGCAGGCCATCGGAGAAGCCGCAGGGTACGGACAGCGCGGGCAGGCCAGCGATGTTGACCGGCAGGGTGCAGACGTCGATCAGGTACATCTGCAACGGGTCGCCGGTCTTTTCGCCCACCGGGAAAGCCACCACCGGGGAGGTCGGCGTGACCAGCGCGTCCACCGTCCGGAACACCTCCGCAAAGTCCCTGCGGATGAGGGTGCGCGCCTGTTGCGCTTTCAGATAGTAGGCGTCGTAGTAACCGGACGACAGCGCGAAGGTGCCCAACATTATGCGGCGCGTGACCTCCGGGCCGAACCCGTGGCTGCGGGTCTGCTCCATGGCTTCCCACATGTCCCCGGCCTGCTGGTCCGAATAGCCGTACTTCACCCCGTCGTACCGCGCCAGGTTCGCCGAGCACTCCGAAGGGGCGATGATGTAGTAGCAGGCCAGGGCGTATCTGGTGGAAGGCAGGGACACCTCTTGTATGGACGCTCCCAGAGACTCCAGCGTAGCGATTGCCTGCTCAACCGCCCGTCGCACACCATCCTCCATCCCATGGACGAAATACTCGGCGGGCACTCCAAGCCGCATACCCTCTACCCCGCGGCCGATGGCGGAGCTCGGGTCACCCGTCGGCAACGGAAGCGATGTGGCATCCCGCGGGTCGTGCCCGGCGATGGCGCTCAGCGCCGTCGCGCAGTCCGCCACGCTGCGGCCCACGGGGCCGATCTGGTCCAGCGACGAGGCGTAGGCCACCAGCCCGTAGCGGCTTACCACGCCGTAGGATGGCTTGAGGCCAACTACACCGCACATTGCCGCCGGTTGCCGCACGCTGCCGCCGGTGTCGGAACCGAGGGCGAAGAGTGCCTGTCCCGATGCAACCGACGCCCCCGCGCCGCCGCTGCTCCCGCCTGGGACGCGGCCAGTGTCCCAGGGGTTGAACGTGGGATGGAATGCGGAGTTCTCGCAGGACGATCCCATGGCGAATTCGTCCATGTTGCCCTTTCCCAGCATCACGGCGCCCTGCCGGAACAGCCGGTCGACGGCCGTCGCGTTGTAGACTGGCACATAGCCCTCCAGCATCCGCGACGCGCAAGTGGTGCGGATACCCTCGGTACACATCACGTCCTTTATCTGGAGCGGTATGCCAGTCAGGGGATAAGACTCGCCGGCAGCAATCATCCGGTCGGCGGCCTCCGCCTGCTCAAGCGCCAGCTCCGGCGTGATGGTGATGAAGGATTGCACCTGCTCTTCGACGGAGTCGATGCGTTCCAGGCAACTGCGGGTCAACTCGACGGAGCTAACCTCCCGGCGGTCCAGCATCCGGCGGGCTTCCTGTATGGTCGACCAGTTAAGTTCGGGCAACTGCTCTACTCGCTGAAAAACACATGGCTTTGGCGTGGGTTCACCCCCACCCTAGCCCCCCTTGAATTCCCCCCAGAGGTGGGGAGAGAGGAACCGGGGGAGGGGATTGCCGGGGATAGCACGACGCTATTCGTCCAGCACGGCCTTGACGCGGAAGAAATCCCCGTCGCGGCGGGGCGCGTTGCTCAGGGTGGCGTCCGATGTCAGCGAATCGGCTGGCGTGTCATCGCGCGTCACCCCGCGGAGGTCGCCGGCGTGGCCAGTCGGCTCCACTCCGGACGTGTCCAGCTCATTCAGGATTTCAAACTGGTCGATGATGTCGGACAGTTGGCTGGCGTAGACGTCGATATCCTCGTCGGAAATGCCAATGCGCGCCAGGGCGGCGATGTGTACTACCTGATCGCGTTCGATGGGCATGATTTCATCCACTAATCAAGATCGGCTACCAAGGGTTGTCTGAACTGTGATTTGTTTGATTTTTCTGATTCCGCTGATTATGGCCGTTGGCGTGGTTCGTGGTTCGACAAGCTCACCATGAGCTTGCCGAATGGTCCCGCTGCCATCGATTTCACCCTCACGCCAGCCCCCCCTTGCATTCCCCCCCAGAGGTGGGGAAAGAGGAACCGGGAGAGGGAGAACTAGAAGACCCTAGCCAATGTAACATATAGCGAAACAATGGTAGCGGTGGTGCTATATTATTTCTAGCGGACATCTGCCGTTCCGAGTGCCGCGGCCATACCCCCGAAAGGAATTCCCTGCATAGTGCTTACCCGTCTGTTCAACTGGCGGCCCAGTACGCCCTTCTACTACGGCTGGCTCATCCTGGGCATCTCGTCCCTCGCCACTTTCGGCGCTACCGGGGTTTCCCAGGTAGTGCTCGGCGGCATACAGGTCTACATCAGCGAGGACACCGGCTGGGATACGAGCATTCTATCCTACGCGGCCACGGCGGGGACGTGGTGCTCCGGCCTCATAGCCCCGGTCATCGGGCGCCTGGCTGACCGGCATGGCCCGCGCTGGCTGATGCCGGCCGGGCTGCTCATTGCCGGAGTGTGCTTCCTCGCGCTGGCAGGCGTCACGGCCATGTGGCAGTTCTTCGCCGCCTACGTGATCTCGCGAGCGGTGTCCAATCCTGTCCTTATAGGGCTGGTGCCCAGGACTGCCGCGGTTAACTTCTTCCGCCGTCGCCGCAACCTGGCGCTGGCCATGGTCTCGACGTTCCGCCCCATCGCTGGAGCCATCAACATCCAGCTCTTCGCCCTGATCGCGCTGTCGCAGACCTGGCGGGAGGGGTTCCGGTATCTGGGCATTTTCAGCCTTGTCCTGATTGTCCCGGTGGTGCTGTGCATGCGCCGCCGTCCCGAGGACATCGGACTGCTGCCCGACGGGGCCCGGCTTGAAAGACCGGGGACGCCCCCACCCCAACCCTCCCCCGGGGGGAGAGGGAGTTCAGCAGACGCCCGGGCGGGCGAAGAAAGCTGGACGGTAAGGGAAGCATCGAGAACCCGCGCCTACTGGCTGATCGTCGCCACCGCCTGCGTGGGGACATTGGCGTCCAGCAGCGTAGGCTTCAGCCTGGTCCCCTACTTGGTTGAGGGGGCGGGCCTGAGCGTAGCGGCGGCGGCAGGGGTGCTCAGTTTCGGCACGGTGCTATCCATCGCCAACGTGGGCTGGGGGATACTGTCAGACCGTTTTACGCCCCGCCGCTGCCTCATGATTACCATGGTGGGGTCGGGAGCGCTGCTGTCCTACCTGACACTGGTGGACTCGCTGGCTGAGGCGCTGGTGTTCGCCCTGGCCTGGGGCATTTTCTCCGGGGCAGTCGGGACAATGGAAAACATGATGCTGGCCCAGTATTACGGGAGGGAGTCCTATGGGTCTCTGCTGGGTCTCTTCTCCCCGTTCCAGACGACGGCACTGGGGCTGGGCCCGTCCATGGCCGCCCTGCTGCGCTCCCTATCCGGCAGCTACACGTTGCTGTATGCAGTGATGGTTGGAGCGTACCTTGTGTCAGCCGTGCTGCTCTACCTGGCTAGGCAGCCGGTGAGACCAAGACCCGCGGAGGTTGAGGGGGCGACCGGCGGCGCTGGGAATCCGTCTTGAGGGCGCAAGTGGACAGGTTCGCGGAGATGGGGCTGTCACGGGTTTTCCAGATTCGGCCTGCGAAACACGGCGTTGCCGTCGGCGTCATGGGTATGGTTGTACAGCGCCTCGAGCATCTCACCATTACTGCGCCGGATTTCATCGAGCAGTTCCTGGCGGGTGATGCGAAGCTCCTCACGGAGAATCTGGATTTCGGTGCGCAATTCTTGGCCCGTATTCTGAACTTCTGTCTCCAGTGCATCCACCTGACTGGAAATGTATCCCATCCAAAACAGGCTGCCGCCTATCAGGCTGATTACCGCTACGACGGCGACCACCACTGCGGCGGTTTTGGTTACGTCTAATTTTGACTGGTTGGCGTTCATCGTTCGCAATCCCTATCCTTAGGGTCTATTGTATCTTATTGCCGGAATGCGAACAAAGTCGGTATTCTCAACGTGTGTTGGTATTCCCATGTAGGGGCGCACAGCCGTGCGCCCTGGCCCCCGGTTCCGGCACAATTCTCTCCTGCGCAGACACGGGCGCACGGCTGTGCGCCCCTACGCGGCGGGGCCAAGCAGACAAATCGCGTCCAATACCAACACACGTTGAGAATGCCGCAAAGTCGGGGTCGTTGCGCCCGGCGTGGCGGATGCGATAGCCTTTATGTTCTATCTAAGTTGCGGCGAGGTACACGCGATATGGGAAGCCTGAACGTCGCCAACCGGACGCTGGCGGTCATGGACAATTACTCGTTCCTGCGCTCGCTGAACAACGAGTGCGTTGACCTGATTGCCATTGACCCGCCCTTTGCCGCCAACGAGACCTTTACCAGCAACCCCCGTCCGCCTATCACCCAGGCCGAATACGACGAGGAAGTCGCCCTCGCCCAATCCCACGGCGCGGCCCACAATGAGGGCATCGGCCAAACCCGCGTCCGGGACTTCTGGACTTGGGACAGGGACATCCATCCAGCATGGAAAATGCGCATCCAGGACGACTACCCGGAAGTCCATGCGGTCATCGAGGCAGTGGAAGCCTGCGCCAAAGAGAACGAAGCCGCCTACATCTGCTACATGGCCGTCCGCCTGCTGGAGTGCCACCGCATCCTGAAACCCACCGGCAGCATCTACGTCCACTGCGACCACCGGGCCAACAGCTTCTTGCGGTTGCTGCTGGACGCCGTGTTCGGGATGGATAATTTTCGCAATCAAATCGCTTGGCGGCGGGCTACCGCGCACAACGACCCGGTCAACTACGGACGCATCGTTGACTATATCCTCTACTACCGAAAGACCGACCGGTATACTTGGAACGGAGAGGAAATACCTTCCCCCAAATCCGCCGAGGAAATCCGGGCAGCGTATCCGTCCAGAGATGAACGCGGCAGCTATCGCTCCGATAACCTCACCGGCCCTCTGCATAACACAAGGCAGGGAAGCCCCAGCACGATTCCTTGGAAGAACTACGACGTTTACGCGATGGGGCGCTGCTGGTCGGTGCCCAGGACGGGCAAGTACGCCGAATACATTGAAAACAACTTCATACCCGGATACTGCGACATCGAAGACATACATGAACGGCTGGACGCATTGGACAACGCCGGGCTGATTCGCCACCCGCAGCGGGGGCGCTGGCCGGGGCTGAAGCGGTACGCCGACGCCGATACCGGCATCCCGCCGCAGAACCTCATTCTCGAACCCATCGGGTTCACCAATTACAGCGCGGGCCGCGGCGAATACACCGGATATTCGACGCAGAAGCCGCTGGGGCTTTATGAACGCATCATCGCGGCGTCCAGCAACCCCGGCGACGTGGTGCTGGACATGTTCGCGGGGTGCGCGACTACGGCGGTGGCGGCTGAGAACCTGGGGCGGCAGTGGCTGGCGTGCGATATGGCGTACCGGGCCTGGACGATGCTGAAGCGGCGGTTCTACCTGCGCGGAATATCGCTGGAGGGTATGACGGATTCGACGCGGGAGGCCCTGGCGTCGGTAAGGAAAGACCGGGGCTTTCAGGAGCCGCAACAGTGGACGTCCAGCCACGTCATTGGCCCCAAAGAGCTGCCCCGGCGCGAGGATGACGACCCGGCGACGCCGCTCCAACTGGAGCAGGCCCGCCGCGCCAGCCAGTCCACGCAGTCGTCCACCTGGTCGGGGCAAATCAGCAAGGAGGACGCCAAGGAACTGCTGATAAACCGCTTTGGCCCCGTCTGCTGGGGTTGCGGCTACGAACCGCGCCGCCCCAACGGCAGCCTGGACGCAACGCTGCTGGAGGTGGACCACATCCGCGCCCGCCGCGCCGCCGAGGGCATTCCGGGCGACGACGAACTCTACAACCTGGCGCTGCTGCACCGCACCTGCAACGGCATCAAGCGCAACCGCCTGACGCTGGAGGAGCTGCGGCAGTACAACGCCGACAACGGCCTGCTGTACGTCAACACCACCCGCGAGCTGGTAGACCTGTTCGAGGCCACCCGGTTCGCGGCCCAGGAAATCGTACGGCGGTCAGCGGAGGGGTGACCGGGGAATTAACCACAGAGGATACAGAGGTGATGTGAGTCCTTGGTTAGGCTTCGGCGCGAAACTCCCGCCCTGTCAGAGGGTCAACGAAGCCGCCAGAAAATAGCCCCTCTCTCGCTTGGTCGGAGAAGATGACTGCGGGAACGAAGCGGGATTTGAGGTAAAGGTAATCCTCTCCCGTTTCGTCCAGGACGCGAATCATTTGATGTTTTGCCGCTTCGTTGTCGGGGATAACGTCGTAGGTCGAGAACATCTCCAGGGAGACTTTGTACCCCTGATTATTGATGCAGGTATAACGCTCTGTGTCCATTGCTCGCGTCTGAACGGTCAGGGCTAGGTTATCCGTTCTATCAGAGTAGCGAAGGCGGTAGCGGCCAGGGTTGCGCCGACCATCAAACTGACCATCCATTTAATCAGGCGAGTTTCAAGGTTAGCCAAGTCCTCTTTCGTTGCCAGATTCTCTTGGCGTGTCTCAAGGCGAACCAGACGCTCTTCGTTGGAATATGTGGTCGTTGTTCGATCCTGTACCGTTATTGCCCTTGGCGATGAGGGTACTGTCTTGGGAGGGTGTCTGTAAAGCGGGCAACGCTAACTGCTAGGGATTCTACCCCCGCCATAATCCCCCAAGGGGGAGGAAATGGTGTCGAAGAGAGGGAATGACGGGGGCGATAGCGGGCCGTTCAGTTCATTTCGGAGCCGCCGGATACGCTGATGGACAGGCCGGTGACGTAGTCGGACTCGGCGGAGGATAGAAAGGCGGCCATGCGGGCGATGTCGTCGCCTTGGGCGATGCGGCCCATTGGGACACGGACAGCGCGGTCGGCGACCATGCCAGCGCGGTACTCCTCGCTGGACTCACCCTCCGGGGCCAGGGCGGCGGCGATGAAGTCCACCCGCTCGGTGTCCACCAGGCCGGGGCAGATGGCGTTGACGTTGACCCGGTGCTGGGCCATTTCCTGGGCCAGGGCCTGGGTGAAACCGATGACGGCGAACTTGGAGGCGCAATAGGCGGCGTAGCGGGCGATGCCCCGCTTGCCCGCGCCCGATGAGATGTTGATGATCTTGCCGCCGCCGCCTCTCGCCTGCATGTGCCGGGCCACGGCCCTCGACACCAGGTAGGTGCCCCGCACGTTGACCCGCATCACCTCGTCGAACGCCTCCTCCTCCAGTTCAACCACCAGCACGCGGTCCTTGCCAGGGCGGGAACCGGCGTTGTTGACCAGGATGTCGATGCGCCCGAACCTGGCCAGCGCCTCGCCGACCATGCCGTCCACCTGGCCGCTGTCGGAAACGTCGGAGAAGAGGGCCAGCGACTCGCGGCCCATGGCCTCGATCTCGGCGGCCACGCTGTTCAGGCCCTCCCAGCCGTCTTGCCGGTCCTCGGCCCGGATGGCGTCGAGGCTGGCTGGCACGTCGGTGACGACGACGTTGGCCCCCTCGCTGGCGAGGCGGGTGGCGATGGCGCGGCCGATGCCGTGGCGCCCGCCCGCGCCGGTTACGATGGCAATCTTCCCGTTCAGGTCATACATGTTCAGGCCCTCTGGCGTAGCAGGATTCCTGCCCCCCCTTGCTTCCAGCCTATGGACAGTACGAAGAAGCTGAAGGCCACCAGTGCCATGACCGGGCCGGACGGCAGGTTGAAGTGATAAGAAAGATACAGTCCCGCCACTCCGGACGCAACTCCGATGAGGGCCGCCACCACCATCGCGCCCGTGAAGCTGCGGGTGAGTTGCAAAGCCGCCGCGGCAGGCGTTATGAGCATCGAGATTACCAGTATGATGCCCACCGCCTGTAGCGCAATTACAATGACCATGGCTAGGAGCGCCAGGAGCAGGTATTCCAGCTTTTCCGTCGGCAGGCCCACCACGGCGGCGCCCGTGGGGTCGAAGTTGGAGAACATCAGCTCCTTGTGCAGGCCGTAGAGCGTGAGCAGAACGGCGGCCGCCACTCCCAGCGTGATATAAAGCTCTACCCTGGAGACGCCCAGCACGTTGCCCAGCAGCATGTCCTCAATGGTCACTTGCACCGTTATGCCTTGCGACACTGCCACGCTGATCATTACTATGCCGATGGCGAAAAGGGCCGCGAACAGGATGCCTACGGAGGCGTCCTCACCTATCCCGGCCCGCTTGATCAGATAGCCGCTGACCAGCGCCATGAGGATGGCCGTTGGAATGCCGCCGACGAAAACGCTCGCGGCCACCGACCCAAGGATGGCTGCGGCTACGATGCCCGGCAGCACCGAGTGGGCCAGCCCGTCGCTCATGAACCCCAGGCCGCGAGTTACCACGTAGACGCCGGCCACCGGGCACATCACGCCCACTATCGCCGCGACGATCAGCGCCCGCACCATAAAGCTGTACTGGAACGGGCCTACCAGCGCCTCAGTTATGGCGTCCATGCTCGTCTCCCGCCAGTCCGTGTCCGTGGAAGGGCGCCGCGCCGAAAGGCCCGTAGAGCTGGGTCATGACTTCCTCGTTCAGCACCTCCCGGGGTGGGCCGCAGGCGCACACGTTGCAGTTGAGGCAGAGGCACTCGTCGCAGTAATGGGCCATGTGATTGATGTCGTGGGAGGACATCATGATGGTGCGCCCGTCGTCCCGCAGCTCCAGTAGCACGTCCATCAGCGCCATTTGCGAGGCTATGTCCACGCCGCTGAAAGCCTCGTCCAGCAACAGTATGTCTGCGCCCTGGGCCAGTGCGCGGGCGACGAACACCCGCTGGCGCTGGCCCCCCGATAGCTCGAAAATGAGGGACTTGCGGCGGTCCCACATGCCGACCCGGTTCAGGGCCGTTTCCGCCGCATCCTTGTCGGCGCGGCGTGGGCGACGGAACCAGCCGGCATGGCGCACCCGCCCCTGTAGCACCACGTCCCACGCGCTCACCGGGATTCGGGAATTGACGCGCTCGTATTGCGGGACGTAGGCCACTACGCCCCGCGATTCCTGCATGGACTTGCCGTGTATCAGCACCCGTCCCGAGGTGGCGGGCTGAAGAGCGGTGATAACGTTGAACAGGGTGCTCTTGCCCGCCCCGTTGGGGCCGACCACTCCCATGATGCAGCCTGGCCCGGCGCTGAACGTGACGTCGTCGAGGATTTTGACTCCCCCGAATTCGACCGTAACATCCTCGGCGGCCAGAGGGGGAGTGGTCGTTGGCGCGGTCATGGCTAATGCAATGCCTCCACAATGACTGTGGTGTTGTGCCGCATCAGATCCAGGTAGTTGCTGGCCTCGCCGTCGTCCTCGCCAAGGGAGCCCGTGTAAAGCCCGCTGACAAGTTTGGCGCCGGTCTCTTCGGCGATGCGCCGGGCCAGACGGTCGCTGTGCTGTCTCTCGGTAAACACGACGTGAACGCCCTCGTGCTCGATGGTCTCGATGAGCATCGCCAAGTCCTGGGCCGTAGGTTCCACTTCGGTGGTTACCGACGGAATTACGGCTCCGACCACCTCGAACCCGTATCGCTGGGCGAAGTACTGGAAGCTGTCGTGAGACGTAACCAGCATCCGGTGGTCGTCGGGCAATTCGCTGACCGTTTCCTCGATCCAGGCGTGCAGCTCGTCCAGCTCCGTGTTGTAGGCTGCGGCGTTCTCGCGGTATGCCGTCTGGCCAGCGGGGTCGGCAGTGGACAGTAGCGCGGCAATGGCGTTCACTGCCTGCTGGACGCGGAGCGGGTCAAACCAGAAGTGCGGGTCCAGCTCGCCGTGGGCGTGTTCGTCCTCGTGGCCGTGCTCCTCTTCGTGGCCGTGTTCCTCGTGGCCCTCGGTCTCGCCGTAGATGCCGACGAAGGCGATCTTGGTGGGATTGCCTTCCACGTCCCAGTGGTTCACCACCTCCAGGTCGTGGTCGTCAAGTTGCAAGACCTCGCCGCCCAGGGAGTCGGTGATGAACACCGCGCCGGGGGCAGTGACGACGTGGGGACGCGCCCAGAAGCCGGTCTCCACGGGCTCCGTCAGGAAATCGTCCGCCGATGCCAGCATGTCCAGGTCGTGAGCGTCGTACATCCGCAACTCGCCGTCGCTCATTACGACCAGCAGCGCCTCGCCGTCGTGGCTCATGGCGACGTTGATGGGCCGGAGATCCTCCGATGCCGCGATGAACTGCTCCATCGCTCCTTCCTCGGGGTCAACCACGTACAGGCCGACCGCCGAACCCAGGGCGAAGAAGTGGTCCAGGCCGGGATAGCCCCAGACCGATGTGAGACGGAATTCCTCCGGGGATCCCGCGGGCGGCCCGATGAACATTCCCTCGTACTCTCCATCGTGGGCCTCGACGGCCAGGACGCCGCCGACGCAGCCGAAGACCGCCATGTGTCCGTTGCCGGCATCGCCGTGCAGTCCCTCGCAGCCTTCGTCGTGGTGCAGTACCTCCCCGGCCAGGGTTACGACCTCCGCTCCAATCGGTGAGCGGTACTCCGACGGGTCGGAGTCGTAATTCGGGTGCTGTACCGATACCGCGAACAGGTCGTCCTCCAGGGGCACGGCCGCGCCGTGCTGTGCGCCGAAGTTGAGCTTGGGCGGCACGTATGCACTGCCCTCCTCCTCCAGTTCGTGCTCGTTGAGGAAGACGACGTCGCCGGAGCCGTCGTAGAAGATGGTGGCCCATTCGCTGCCGACGTACAGGTGCACCGGGCGGTCGCCGGACAGGTCGATGCCCAGGCGTTCAACGTCGTCTTCGACCTGGTCGAAGTGGTCGCCGTGGGCCTCCAGGTAGATGCCGCCGTCGAAGACGTGGGCGGTGTTGACGTCGCTGGAGACGGCGATGGCGAAGCGCCCGCTCTTGGTGGAGTAGATGCGCCCGGCGCGGGAGCCGAGGTCGAAGGCGTCCTGCTCCACGTCGCCGTGTTCCAGGTCAATGACCGACATCATGCCGGTCTCGCCGTCGCCGATGAGCAGGCGGCCCACCAGTTCCTCATCGCCCTCGCCGTGGTCGTCGAAGATTTCCACGAAGTCGATGGGGTCCACTGCGTCGCCAATGGCGATTATCGAGTCGTGATCGCGGGCGGCGTTTTCGATGAGTTCCTCCAGCCAGCCGCCCTCAAGCTGCAAGCCGATGCTGAACACCAGGTCGGCGTCGGCAATGCGGGCAATGTCCTGGGCGCCGGGCTGGTAGCTGTGCGGGTCGGCGTTGGCGGGCAGCAGGGCGAACACGTCAACGCGGTCTCCGCCCACTTCCCGCACCCAGTCGGCCAGGATGTTGCTGGTAGTCACTACGCTGACTTTCTCGCCGGGCTCCACGGTGACCGCGGGCTGGGTTCGCGCCTGGGTCGGGGACGGCGCTTGTGTCGTGGGTTCGGGGCTGGCCTGCTGGCCGGCGCCTGGGGCCGCGGCAGTGGTTGGTTCGGGGCTTGTTGCGCCCGTCGTGCCGGCGCCGGTGGTTCCGGTGGCGGATGGGGGAGTTGTCGCCGCGGGCTGCTCATCCTCCGAATCCCCGCCGCATGCCACCGCCAGCAGCAGGAGCATTGCGGCAGATAGCAGTACGATAAGCGTGGCCGTTCTTCTGGTTATGGTCTTCATGGTTCGCCTGATTTCTCCTTCCAGGACACTAGGCCCGTATCAAAATTGGAACCTATTTAAGACTATGTATCAATACAGCCATTAAAGTGATATACCGCCCCTCATTACTTTGACCTCAATGAGAGACAGTATCACAATTTGTGCCTAATAGAGAAACGAGTATCAAAAAAAGTGATTAAAAGATACTAATCAGCGGCCCTGCCGACGGCGGCGCAAGCGCTGCAACGGCCGTAGACCTCGAGCCAGTGCCCGCTCAGCTCGAAGCCATGCCGGGCGGACGTGGAGAGCAGAACGTCTTCGATGTCGCATCCCATCAGGTCCTGGGACGAGCCGCAGTGAACGCAGAGGAGGTGATGGTGATGCCCCTGGTTGCTGAGCTGGTAGTGCAGGTCTCCGTCCTCCAGCAGCACCCGGCAGATGACGTCGGCCTCGACGAGGATTTTCAGGGTACGGTACACGGTGGCGCGCCCGAGGGATGAGGGCAGGTGACTGCGCAAGCCCTCGGCGGTGAAGTGGTGGTCCTGCTCGGCGATGGCCGCGGCAAGTGCGCGGCGGGGGGCAGTGGAGCGGAATCCCCGCTCCTCCAGGGTTTCGAGAATCTGCTCGGCAACCGTCGTGCTCCGCTTCGTTACCACCATGACAGGTCTCCGCAGTGTCTATTGATACCTTGTATCTAATGGCATTGATTCTAAACCGCTGTCTTGCCACTGTCAACGGCCATTTTCCTGACGGCGGGGCCTGTTAATTCTCCCTCTCCCTTGAGGGAGAGGGTTGGGTTGAGGGTGAAATCAATGGCATCGGCAGGCTTTACGTGCCACGAGGAAACGCTCCCACCCTAACCCTCCCCCGGAGGGAGAGGGAATTTTGGAAAGGCCCTCTCGGACATGATTGACGCGGATAGCCCGCCAATGGAGTTCAAAGTTCCGGCCGCCCCTGATGCTATAATCGAATCGGCGGGCAACCACAAGGGTTGCCCCTACATTACCGCTGCGGGCTGTTGCAAGGGGTTGCTTGCGCCTTGCGGTGGCCTGCGTGAGGGATGGCCTTGAATACGCTCAAGACATTTTTGCTCATGATAGTGCTTTCGATGATGCTGATTCTGATCGGCGGCGTCATCGGGGGGCAGGCGGGCATCATCATCGCCCTCGTTTTCGCCCTGGTCATGAACATGGGGGCCTACTGGTTCAGCGACCGGATTGCGCTGGGGATGACCAAGTCGCAGCCCATTACGGAGCAGGATGACCCGGAGCTGTACAGCATCGTGCGGGAGCAGGCGCGCCTGGCCGGCCTGCCGATGCCCAAGGTGTTCGTGATTGACACTGATTCGCCCAACGCTTTCGCCACGGGCCGCAGCCCCAAGAACGCCGCCGTGGCCGTAACCACCGGTATCCGCCGCATTCTGACCCGCGAGGAGCTGTCGGCGGTGCTGGCTCACGAGATGGCGCACGTCGGCAACCGCGACACGCTGATTATGGCCGTGGTCGCCACCATCGCCGGCGCAATCTCCATGCTGGCCATGATCGCCCAGTTCTCCGCCATATTCGGGGGCATGTTCGGCGGGCGCGAGGGGCGCGACAACATCATCGGACTGCTCATCATCGCCATCGTCATGCCCATTGCCGCGGCGCTGGTGCGGGCGGCGGTGTCGCGCACCAGGGAGTTCCAGGCCGACGCCACCGGCGCCCACAACTGCGGCAACCCGCTGGCCCTGGCAAGCGCGTTGCAGAAGCTGGAGCGCGGGTCGGAGGTGCGCCCCATGCGCGTCTCCGAGGGCGCGTCCCACCTGTTCATCGTCAATCCCCTGCGCGGCGCCAGCTTCGCCAGCCTGTTCTCCACCCACCCGCCAACCGAGGAGCGAGTCAGGCGTCTATCCGAAATGAACATCACGCCCCGTTTCTGAGATGGCTGGCGGTAGGGGCAGGTTAGAGAGACGCCCCCACCCTAACCCTCCCCCGGAGGGAGAGGGAACCGGCCGGGCGGGCAACGCGGGCGTCCGTAGAACTTGTATCGCCAAGGAGCAACGATGATAACGCTGCTACGGGCTTTTGCCGGGTTGATCCTGGGGTTGGTCATCTTCGCCGGCCTCATGTATTCCCTGGTGCTGGTCAATTTCCTCCAGCGGCTGGAAGACCCCGAGGTTTACAAGACCGCCATCAATGATACGGATGCCTATAACCGCATCTACGATGAGGTGCTGGTGGACGAGGCCCTGGCTGACCAGACGGGCGACCTGCTTGGCGGCGTGGAGGCCGAAACACAGGAAGAGATTGTTGATGTCTTGCGGGAAGTCATGCCCCCGTCTTACCTCCGGGAGCAGACGGAAAACAATATCGACCGGTTCACCGGCTACCTAGTGGGCGACTATGAGGAGCTCAACATCTACGTTGACCTGGAGGAACCCCTGAACCGGGTTGAACTGTCGGTAGTCAACCGCGTGGATCAGATAATCGACGAGCTGGAGATTGTGGAAGCAAGCCCGGCCAGCTCCGCCGGTTCAACAAGCTCACCAGGGGGGGCAGGGTCCGGCGAGTGCCCGGAGGACACTCTGGCGCTGCTGGCTGCCGAGTACTCGGAGCCGCTGGCGCAGTTTTCGGACGGCGAAATCCCGGATTCCATCCCGTCCCTGGACATTTTGACCCCCGAGTGCCGGGCCAGTCTGTACGATGAATGGTATGAAAGAATCCTCGACGACCCCTCGATTAACTCCGAGACGGCAAGAATCCTGGAGGACGAGAAAGATAGTCTCCGCCGCTCATTCGTCGAGGGAGATACCCGGGAATTGCTCAAGGAGGCGGCCGGCCCTCTGGTCGAGCCGGTTATCGAGGATGCCGTCCGGGACGTCCGCCGCGACCTTTCCCGCGGCGACCGCCTGGACCTGCTGCAAGAACTGGCCGAAATTTCCGATGAATTTTCAAAGGATGATGTTCAAGACCAGGCCGAGTCCCTTAAAGAGGGAATGGGCGCCGCAACCGGCCCCGCCAGAATTATCGCGCTGGTGATGGTGATCTTAGGCGCCCTGCTTTTGGCCGCGGTTCACTTTCCCAAGCCTGCCGATATGCTGCGCTGGCCCGGCATTACGCTGCTGCTGGGGGGCGGCGTGTGCCTTGCCGTGGGAATCGTGGTGAATTCCGCCGTGCCGGGCCGCATCAAGGACGCGATTGTCAGCTCGACGTCCTATGCGCCGGATGTTCCCGCCGCAGCCATCAGCCTGGCCGGGGACATGGCGGAGTCATTTGCACGTCAGGTATCAGCCGGTTTCGTCCCTGCGGCCGTGACCGTCTTGGTCGTAGGCGCCGTGCTGTTTGCCGCATCCTTCTTTGCCGACGCCCTCTGGGCCATCCTGCGGCGAGTTCTGCCCGGCTCGGATGGCAACGGACGGGGCCGCTAGAGAGTGTTTAACAAGTCCCCTCTCCCTCCGGGAGAGGGTTAGGGTGAGGGCGTACCCCGGTTTTCTCAGGCAGGAGTTACGCAGTTGGATATGGTGTCTGATGCGAGGATTTCACCCCCACCCTAACCCTCCCCCTCAAGGGGGAGGGAATTTTTGCCGCTAGAACAGCGCAATCGGATTGACCGGCGAGCCGGTGACGTTGCGCAGCCGCAGCGGGGCGAGAGTCAGCATGAACTCGTACCGGCCCCGCTCCGCGCAGGCCGCCGCCAGTTCCTCCAGGTTGGCGTTGTCGATGAACCACAGGCCGAGGCTGACCAGGCAGAGGGTGTGCAAGGGGTTGCCGATGGTCTTGTAGGGGCTGGGGCGGACGTCGTTGGACGTGTCGGTGCCCATCATGGCGATGCCCCGCTCCTTGAACCAGGGGGCGCAGGCCGCCTGGTGGGCGGTCATTGGCCCCTCGGGGCCTGTTGCGCCGCGCTCCAGCCGCATCCGGTAGTTGCCGGTGCGGGTGAGCAGTACGTCCCCCGGCTCAAGCCGCACTCCCTGCGCCTGTTCCGCCGCCTCCAGGTCTTCGGGCATCACCGGCTCCGTCGGATCGAGCCAGTCGACACCCCGCAGCCGGGGCAGGTCCAGCAGCACGCCGCGGGTGATGATGCCTTGGCAAGCGGCTTCGATGCTGTGTGACGTTGCCCCTTCTCGTGAGGTGATGCGGCTGGAAGGGACGCCGTTGTACATCAGCCCGTTCCACGAGTAGTGTGACATGGCGTCGATGTGGGTGATAGTCTGGCCGTGGAAGACCATACCTATGAACTCGCCCGCTCCCCGGCGGGTGTAGCGGCGTTCTGGCGGGTCGGTGTCCCGTCCCTCGCCGCTGTCCACCATGAAACGCTGCACCTGGTAGGTGGTGTCGGCGGCCATCTCCGTAGTTATGGGACGGGCGCAACTCACGGAAACGCCGTCGGTTACCAGTCCCACCGCCCGTTTGCGCTGTTCCGGCCCGATGAGATTCAGGCAGCCGAGCTGGTCGTCGTGTCCCCAGCGCCCCCAGTTCTTGAGCGAATCCAGCCATTCCAGCACTTGCGATTCTTCGGGAATTGCTCTCGCCATATCGCCCTTCTCCATAAATTCCTACTCCTAAATTCCTATTGGTTGCCCAGAAACGCGCCGATTAAGTCGGGGTAGCCCGTCAGGAACTCATGGGCGGAAACGGGACGGCGCCCTTCCAGTTGCAGGCGGTTGATGGTCAGCATCCCCCTGCCCGTGGCAACAAAGATTCCGCTGTGCCGCCCGTCGGCAACTACCCTGCCCGGTGTTATAGTTCCCTCTCCCTCCGGGGGAGGGCTAGGGCGGGGGCGTTCCCAATGCGCAACTTCCAGCAGCTTCAGCGTCCTGCCCTGCCATTGGGTGTAGAGGCCCGGCCAAGGGTCGAAGGCCCGGCACTTTCGGGCGATCACCTCTGCGGAATCCGACCAGTCCACCAGCCCGTCGGCCCGCTCCAGCTTGCGCGTGACCGTTGCCATCGCCGCGTCCTGGGGTGTGGCCCGCAGCCGTCCGTCAACCCACGCGGCCAGGTTTTCCTCCAGCAGTGCGCCGCCCAGCTCGAAAAGCGCATCCGTCAATTCACCGGCGGTCTCCTGTCCCGTCATTTCGACCTCGGTGGCGGCGATGACCGGGCCTGTGTCCATGCCCTCGTCCAGCAACATCAGCGAGACGCCCGTGGATTCGTCGCCCTCGAGTATCGCCGTCGCCACCGGCGAGGGGCCGCGATGCCGCGGCAGGAGCGACGGGTGCAGGTTCAGGCAGCCGTGGTCAGGCAGCTCCAGCACCACCGTGGGCAGGAATCGACCGTATGCCGCAACCAAGATTACGTCGGGGGATAGTTCCGCAAGTTCCGCCTGTATGGATTCGCCGCGCAGGTTGGCGGGCTGCAAAACGGGAATGCCAAGGGCTTCGGCGGCCGCCTTGGCGGGAGGCGAATCCGGCTGCCTGCCGCGTCCCCGTGGCCGGTCGGGAG
Organism: Dehalococcoidia bacterium; assembly: GCA_963664375.1. Taxonomy (GTDB): domain Bacteria; phylum Chloroflexota; class Dehalococcoidia; order Lucifugimonadales; family UBA3495; genus VXOI01. Next base: position 2,989,815 of record OY761449.1, on the reverse strand, counting down.
GAGTCACGGCCGATACGACTTCCACGCCTTGCATGCCGTGCAGTCGTTGCAGCACCGGCACGACGGGCGATGGGGTTCCCATGAAAACGAGGCGTATCAAATCAAGCAACCGGCAGTGGAATCATAAGAATGGAGAGCAGACACGGGTCTCTCAATCTCCCTCTCCCATGAGGGAGAGGGTTGGGGTTGCACGTGTGGCAGTACCTCCACCCCCCAGCCCCCTCTCCCTTGAGGGAGAGGGTTGGGGTGAGGGTGAAAGCGCGGATTTCAGCGACTTTGCATACACCAGGGAGACGCCCCCACCCTAACCCTCCCCCGTAGGGAGAGGGAACCAATAAGGAAATCCGAAACGAGGGCAAAATGCTGTTGACATCGCTGGAAAGAGCGGGGTAGAATCACTTAACCGCTTGGCGGAATCTTGATGTAAGGAGGTGATATAGATGGAAGATAGTTTAACACGCAGGGGCGATGGTAGGCATCAGTCTGGACGCGACGAGGTGATCGTTTCGTAGCCCTTTGCCACGAAATAGTACCCGAACGTCGGGCCCAGGCCAATGTCTACCATCGCCCCTAGGATCCGGAAGGAAATTCGGGCGAGCCCAAGCCAGAGTTGGCCGGGCCCGATTTCTTGTCTTTCGCAAGGCGCTTTTCCGCGAAATTGGTAGCTGTCAATTGACACCCGGTTACGCAATTCGTACAATCTGGGACGCCGGAAACATCGGCAACCGGCTTTGTGCGCTGACATCAATATTACGGAGATTCGATGCTAAGGATTCGGCTCAGCAGGGTCGGGAAAAAGGGCCACCCTGCCTACAGGATAGTGGTCGCGGAGGCCAAGGCGCCCCGGGACGGAGCGTACCTGGAATGGATCGGCACCTACGACCCCATGCAGAACCCGCCAGCGATTACCCTCAAGCACGACCGTGCCCAGCACTGGCTGAGCGTCGGCGCTCAGGCAACGGAACCGGTCCAGCGCATACTCGATAAAATGGGCACGCCGGAACCCGCGTCGGTTGCCGTTGCTGAGGAAGAGCAGGCGACTGAAGAAGAACCGGCCGAGGAATCCGAAGCGTGAAAGAACTCATCGAATACATCGCCACTTCTCTGGTCAGCAAACCCGAGGAAGTGCGTGTTGACGAGTCGATTGAAGGTGGACGCACCGTTTTCCGGCTCCAGGTGGCCCCGGAGGACAAGGGCAAGGTGATCGGCCGGCAGGGCCGCGTTGCCCAGGCCATGCGAGTGATGCTCCGGGTTGCCGCCGTCAAGGACGGCTCACAGGCCGTGCTGGAAATCGAGTAACCGCTCTCACCGCCGCGAACTTTGCAGAACCCTCCCCACGATTTCGTTGACACAGTAGTCGTCGCCCGGGTGAACGGCCCCCACGGGCGCGATGGCGTTCTGAACATCGAACTCCTCAGCGACCTTCCGGGGCGGTTTGACGTGGGCCGCGAACTTCTCGTAAACGGCGTGGCCCGGCCCATCAGGGACGCCCGGCAGACGGGGCCTTCCACCGCTCTCGTCCGTCTGGAAGGCATTAACAGTCGCGGGCAGGCTGCCGAACTCGCCGGAAAATACCTCTCTGCTCTCCCCGATGAGAACCCGGCGCTGGACGACGGGGAATTCTTCCACTACCAGTTGATCGGCTTGCAGGTTCGCGCCGAAGACGGCGAATTGCTGGGCGAGTTGCAGGAAATCCTGGAAACCGGCAGCAATGACGTCTACATCGTTCGCGGCCCCACGGGCGAGATCCTGATTCCGGCAATCGCCCACGTCGTGTTGGACGTGGACGTGTCTGCCGGAATGATGCTGGTGAGGCTGCCCGACGGCCTTCGATAATCCGCAGGACGATTGCAAAGGCAGGCTTTTCGACAACGAAAACTCATCCTGAGCTTTTCGAAGGATGCCCGTTCCAGCCGCAGGTGGTTCGACAAGCTCACCATGAGCGGCTGGAAGCAGACTTTGCAATCGTCCTGCCGATGACCCGCAGGCTTTTGATTCTCCCTAGGGCCGATGCTAAAATCGGCCCTAACCATTTGTGTCGCCTGGAGGTAGCAAGATGTCCGGTCATTCCAAGTGGTCGACCATCAAGCACCAGAAAGGAGCTGCCGACGCCAAGCGCGGCGTGCTCTTCACCAAGCTGAGCCGGGAAATCGCCCTGGCCGTCAGGGATGGCGGCGGAGCCGACCCGGACATGAACTTCAAGCTGCGGCTTGCCCTTGACCGGGCCAAAGACAACAACATGCCCCAGGACAGCATCAGCCGCGCCGTCAAGCGGGGCAGCGGCGAGGGCAGCGACGGCGAGTCGCTGGAGCAGGTCACCTACGAGGGCTACGGCCCGGGCGGAGGGGCGATCCTGCTGCAAGCCGTGACCACCAACCGCAACCGCACCGCGTCTGATGTCCGCTCGGCGTTCAACCGCGGCGGCGGCAACCTCGGCGAGAGCGGCTGCGTGGCCTGGAACTTCGACCTGCGCGGCGTGGTCACCATCGACATCGACGACGAAGAAAAGGCCGAGGAGCTGGGCCTCCTGGCCATCGACGCCGGGGCCGAGGACATCCAGATCGACGAGGGAGTGCTGGAAATCTTTTCCCCTATCGAAAGCCTCCAGGACGTACAGAAGGCCGTGGAGGCCGAAGGCATAGCCGTGCGGAACGCCGAGATGTCCATGGTTCCCAAGACAACCATCGCGCTGGCCGACAAAGAGGCGGAACAGACCCTGCGGCTGCTGGACGTGCTGGAGGAGCTGGACGACATCCAGAAAGCCTTCACCAACGCCGATTTCCCGCCGGAGGTTCTGGAGCGCTACGGGGCCGGTTAGAGGCCGTGGGCAAATCCCCTCCCCCTCAGGGGGAGGGTTAGGGTGGGGGTGAACTCCTCAACTGCGAACTCCTATGGTGAATTGTATGGGATCATTGTCCAAATTCCGGGCCATTATGCAGGATCTGGAGGAATCCAACCGGGAACTTGACTACGCAATGGCCCGCTTGGATGAAGCTATGAAGGCGATGGAATCCGCGATCCCTGAATCCTGGAAAACACGCGGCGAATCCCTGTCTGTGGAAGAAGCTCTGGATTAAAGCGGAGGATATCCTCTCACGCTGTCGTTCGTCATGTTAGAGGGCACTATTGGCAGACCCATCCCCAGGGAGCAAGAATGACAATCCTGGCAATTGACCCGGGAACACGGCGCATGGGTTACGGCGTCATCAGGGAGCAGCCTGCGATGGACGCCGTGGACTACGGCGTTGTGGCGTTGCCGTCGTCCATGTCCATCGAGAGCCGTTTGTACCAGATGCACTCGCATATCCTGAACATGATCGCCATTTTCCGTCCCGATGCCGTGGCTATCGAGGATCCCTTCGTAGGGCGGGGCGAGCGCAGCTTCCCCGGCTCGTCGCTGGCCATCGGCCAGGCGCAGGCGGCAGTGCTTATAGGCGCAGCCAGCCAGGGTGTCGAGATATTCAAGTACGCCCCGGCCCAGATCAAGCGGGCCGTCGCCGACCACGGCGCGGCGACCAAGGAGCAGATGCGCGGCATAGTCGCGGCCACCCTGGGCCTGCCTCCTACGCTGGAGATCGACGCCGCGGACGCTTTGGCCGTAGGCATCTGCCACCTCCAGCAGCAGCAGGCGACCGGCGTCATGCTGAACGAAATACCGCCGGGCCACGAGCGTTAGGGCCAGGTACGGCGAGTTGCTTTTCCTGCGGGCAGCCAGATGATCGCGGGCGTGCGCGGGTTGCTGGCGTCCACCGGCCCCGACTGGGTGCATGTAACCGTTGGCGGGATCACGTTGCAGGTCTTCGTGCCCTCCAACTGCATTCCCGCACTTGGGGCCACCGGTTCCATGGTCTCGCTGCACACCCTGCTCCGAATCAGGGAAGAGCAGCCCGTCCTGTACGGCTTCCCCGATGACGCCTCGGTGCAGCTTTTTGCCCTGCTGACGGGCGTTTCCGGCGTAGGCCCGCGGCTGGCGCTGGCGTTGCTGTCGTCCATGGATTCCGCGTCGCTGCAACTGGCCGTGGCCTCCGGCGACGCCGCCGCCCTGGCCGCCGCGCCGGGAGTGGGCCGGCGCATCGCCAATCGCATCATCCTCGAACTGCGAGGCAAGGTGGATGACATCGAGGGGTCGCCGGGGGCCGTTTCGGTGGACGGCAACAGCGAGGTGCTGGAGGCGCTTTCCGCCCTCGGATATTCGGCCAGCGAAGCCAGGGCAGCCATCGACGGCATTCCGGATTCCGACGGACTCCCAGTCGAGGAAAGGATCCGCCTGGCCCTCCAGCAATTTGCCCGGCGGTAGGGAATGCAACAGGAACGAAGCTGATATACTGCCTTAACAAAGGCTATCGGAGGATTGGGATGCAAGACAGTCAAGGAATTCCTGAGATTTATGCTGACGTTGCTCAAATTGCAGTCAGCAACGTAGGCATTCTTCTGGGATTTCGCGCCATCAACCCGGTGAGATTGTTATCCCAAGAGACAATTGATCCCGAAAAGCAACAGGCCGTCCCTGCCGAACTGAAGGCGGTCGTGCGTCTCAACCCTTCGGATGCAAAGATACTTGCCATTATGCTTAGGCGCGCTCTGAAAGGATATGAGCAGGATTCGGGCGAAATTCCTCTCCCCCCAGAGTTTGCGCCCACTGTCAACTTAGGGGACGATGAGTGGTAAGATGTTCGCAAGCCTCATCGCAGACTTATCGCTGGATGCCGCTGCTGGCCGGCTACGCTTCAGCAGTCACTACAGGCAGAGATTACCCGTACGGCCCACTCCCAATCAGTCGGAAATTCGCTTTATGCTTTGCGATGATGCCCCACAAGTCATAGAAGACTACCCGGAGGATTCCAGAGGCAGTAGCTGCCTCATTCGAGGAGAAACAGACACTAATGGCCGCGTTGGTCATGTACTTTGCTCCGATCCGCCCGACTCACTGATAATAACCGCCTATTTCCCTGGGGAAACAGAACCGGAAAAGTGGGATAGCGACTACTGGACACGCATCGGACTAGGAGATCAGCCATGAATTGCTACTACTGCAAGGGAGTTGACACCATCGAAGAACAGGCTATGCGGCTTTGCGAATGCGAAATTGCTCTGCCTTACATCGTGGAGAACGTGCCAACCTTTGTGTGTCGGCTGTGTGGTGACAAGTCGTATTCGGGTGAGACACTCACGGTTTTAGAGAAGATCACGAAAGGAGAGGCGACGGCCAGGAGTTTTCAGGTCATTCAGGTCTTCGACTTCCAGCAACTTGATGGGGAACCGGGGCGATTGGCTGGCCGTAGCTTCCCTCACGCTATTGACAGCGAATTCCAGCATGTGCCCTGTATGATGTTTTTCGAGAAATCTGCCCAATGGCAGCCTGCGGTCTTTCAGCAATTTGGATTGCATACGTCAGATAACCAACATCATACTGGGTATGTGGATTTTCGCCCAAGGGAGGCTTCTCAAAAACACCGCTTTTCTGAATTCTCAAACATCGCAAACATCGGACATCACGACTATTACTCGTTAAGGCCAACAGTCATGCTACGGTATTAAGGCTTGGATATGGAATAAAGTGTAGCATAACTTTAACGATGGAGTGGGCAGATGACGACCTACGCGCGTGGCAAGAAATGGGCCGAGGCTGGCAAAGAGGTTAACGACCGCCGCAACGCCAGGCCCGAGGATCGCCCCTTCCAGTTGGTCGCCGATTTCGGAATGACCGGAGACCAGCCAGCCGCCGTGGAACGCCTGGCCGACGGCGTGGACAAGGGCGTGGCCCGCCAGAGCCTGATGGGCGTTACCGGCAGCGGCAAGACCTTCACCATGGCCAACATCGTGCAGCAGGTGCAGCGGCCCGCCCTGGTCATGGCCCACAACAAGACCCTCGCCGCCCAGCTTGCCCAGGAGTTCAAGGAGTTCTTCCCCCACAACGCGGTGGAATACTTCGTCTCATACTATGACTACTATCAGCCGGAAGCCTACGTTCCCCAGTCCGACACTTACATAGAAAAAGACTCCAGCGTCAACGAGGAACTGGACAAGCTCCGGCTTTCCGCCACCACCTCGCTGCTGACCCGCCGGGACGTGCTAATCGTGGCGTCGGTGTCCTGCATCTATGGCCTTGGCGACCCGCAGGACTATTTCAACCTGGTCGCGCAGGTCAAGGTCGGGGAAATCCGCAGCCGCAGCCAACTGGTGCGCCAGCTCGTTGACATGCAATACGACAGGAATGACCTGGAGCTATCCCGCGCCAAATTCCGCGTGCGCGGCGACGTGCTGGAACTGGTGCCAGCGTATGAGGAAGCCGCCGTGCGCATCCAGTTCTTCGGCGATGAGGTGGAGCGCATCGTGCAGCTCGACCCGCTGACCGGCGAGGTGCTGGCCGAGCTTCCGCAGGTGGCCATCTATCCGGCGAACCACTTTGTGACCACCAAGGATAAGCTCGACCTGGCCGTCGCCGGAATCCGCGAGGAGCTGGAGTGGCGGCTCAGGGAACTGCGGGACGCTGGCAAGATACTGGAGGCCGCGCGGTTGGAAAGCCGCACCAACTACGATGTCGAAATGTTGCAGGAAACCGGGTTCTGCTCCGGGGTGGAGAACTACGCCCGCCATCTCTCCCAGCGGCCCGAAGGGAGCGCCCCGTGGACGCTGCTGGACTATTTCCCCGACGACTACCTGATGTTCGTGGACGAGTCCCACATGACCCTGCCCCAGGTGCGGGGTATGTACGGCGGCGACATCTCCCGCAAGAAGACGCTGGTCGAATTCGGGTTCCGACTGCCGTCGGCCCTGGACAACCGGCCGTTGAGTTTCGACGAGTATGAGGAACACATCAACCAGGTCGTCTACGTCTCCGCCACCCCCGGCCCTTACGAGCTGCAACAAAGCCGCCGCGTCGTGGAGCAGGTCATCCGCCCCACCGGTCTGCTGGATCCCACGGTCGAGGTGCTGCCGACCCGCGGCCAGATCGACGACCTGCTGGTCCGGATTAAGGAACGGGTCAATCAGGCCGAGCGCGTCCTAGTCACCACGCTGACCAAGCGGATGGCCGAGGAGCTGGCCGATTACCTGTCCGAGATGGGCATCCGCAACACCTACCTGCACTCCGACATCGAGACCCTTGACCGTATCGAGATTCTGCGCGACCTGCGGCTGGGCGTGTACGACGTAATCGTGGGTATCAACCTGCTGCGGGAAGGCCTTGACTTGCCGGAAGTGAGCATGGTGGCCATTCTGGACGCCGATAAGGAGGGCTACCTGCGCTCCGACACCTCCATGATCCAGACCATCGGCCGCGCCGCCCGCCACTCCAACGGCCACGTCGTGATGTACGCCGACAAGATTACGGACTCGATGAAGCGGGCCATCGACGAGACCGCCCGCCGCCGCCAGCTCCAGAGCGAGCACAACAAGCGCCACGGCATTGAACCACAGAGCATCCAGAAAGAGGTGCACGACATCACCGAGGGCATCAAGGCCATCGCCGAGAACCGCTCCCGCTACAACGTGGTGCGCAAGGAAATGTCCCGCGCCGACATGTTCAAAGTGGTCAAAGACCTCGAGGTGCAGATGAAGGACGCGGCCAAGGGCCTGCAATTCGAAAAAGCAGCCCAGTTCCGCGACGAAATCTTCGAGCTGCGCCGCCTGCTGGCCCTGGAGGAAAAGACCCTCGCGCCCGCGGCCGACTAGCCAGCGCCGGAGTCCTGACCGCGTATACGGCTCGTTGGGAGAGGTTGCAAGGATTGGCTCTACCATTTGAATTTGTCGTAAATCGAAATCCCGTTTCACAGAGGGCAACCGGAAGGAACCGATGGGTGAATGACGTTAACAGCCTGGCTAGACAATACTGGCCCCCTGGAGAAGGGGCAGTGGATGAAACGGTAGCAGTCACCGTAGTGTTTTTCCACGACAACTTGAGAATTGACGTTGACAACGTGGCTAAGCCAATTCTTGATGCCCTATCAAAAGTGGTCTTTGAAGACGATTCTCAAGTTACTGATTTGATATGCAGAAAACGGGACTTGAACGACGCGCCAACTGCTGTCGGTGGCTCAGGAATTCTCGCTGCCGCTTTATCTCAAGGACAGCCATTCGTGTATATTCTGGTCGAGGAATCGCAAGCTCAGGGGGTAGTCGTATGATGCTGGACGACATTTCTGCTGAAAAGCGACGCGCCAGAGCCATTGCCTCTGACTACCGGATTCGGGGGTACTCGGTTTTGGAAGAACCGTCGCCGGAACAGTTGCCGGATTTTTTGTCCGGTTACAGCCCAACCATGGTGGCATACAAGGATGGCGAATCGGCAGAGTCAATGGGCGAAACGGTTGTCGTCGTAGTAAAGGCTCGTCTGCGTCCGGGAAAAGAGCGACGGGTGGGCGAGTTAGCCGAACTGATTAGAAATACCCCCGGCTGGAAGTTTGAGCTGGCCTTGGCGGAGTCAGAAGCGGAACTCGACACCCCTGACGCCGCTATACCTTTCGGCAGGGAAGAAATCCACCAATGCAACAAAACAGCACGTCAATTGCTGAAATCCGGTTTTCAAGATTCAGCATTGTTGCAGGCTTGGAAGGGTGTGGAGGCTGCTGTCAGGTTACTGCTGAAAGAGGAGAGGTTAGAGGCGGGAGAAGCCGTTGCAATTGAGCGGGGCACTATTAACCGCCTCTTGGGTTCATCGGTATATTACGGCGTCATATCACAGGAAGACTACTCGATCCTTGCAGACGCCATGCGTTATCGCAATGCGTACGTCCATGGGTTCACGTTGCCCGAATTCGACCCGGCGCAGGCAGTCAATACGATCATCAGCACAACCGAGAGGCTCCTGGAATGCGCGCCGCCTGAATCCGATTAGCTGCGCCATGAACTGACTATGACGACCTACTCCTCCAGCGTTCGGATGTAATTCACTACGTGCCAGATCTGCTCCTCGGTCAGGTTGTCCCGCTGCGGCGTCATGGCCGTGTTGGGGATACCGTCCCTGATGAACCGGAACAGGTCGGCGTCGCCGTGCAGCGGCACATGCACCAGCAGGTCGGCGGGCGGCGGCACGAGGCCAGTTCCCGCCGGGCCATCTCCCGCGCCCGTTTCCCCATGGCAAGCCTGGCAGACCTGTGTGTAGGTAGCAGCGCCGGTCTGCAACGATTCGGGAGTGGGCGGGAAGGGATTTCGCAGCGCCTCCGCGCCGCCGATGCCGAGCTGGGTGTTGAACAGCAGCAACAGACCAACGGCCACTCCGGCAACGCCCGGCGTCATCACCCCTGCCCCGCTGCGGGAGAACCAGCCGCCCAACGGCAGGCCCGCCCCCAGGAACAACAGTCCGAGCACCAGCAGGCCCCCTCCCAAGAGGACGTAGGCGGTCCCTGGCGAGGGAGATATGGCGGCGCTGCCCCCGCCGCCCGGTGATACGGTCTCAAAGCGGAAAGCAGTGCGGGCGTCGAAGGCGTCGGGGCGGCGAATGACCAGTTCGGCCTGCCATGCCCCGCCAATGCTGAGCTGCGCGTCCTCCCGGACGTAACTGCCGTCGCCAAGAGAGGTGGCCGCCAGCGAATCGTCGCCCAGGTCCGAGTCAAGGTACACCAGCCGCACCATGACCTCGCTGGCGTGGCTGATGGGATTTCCCAGCCGGTCGGTCAAGGTTACTACCAGGTTGTTGGAGCCGGTTCGTCCCGGGATGACCTCCAGGCCGATGACGTCGGTGTTCACGGTGTCGCTGAACGTCAACGACTGCTGCTGCGCGGCTACTTCCCGGGAGGTCACCTGCCGCGCCGGTTCCAGGCTGGTCAGCATCCCCACTGCGGCCAGGATGAGAATAGCCAGCGCGGCCTCGCCCAGCAGGAATCGACGCAGCCAGCCCGCCGCGGCAGGGTCGCGCCGGAGGCGAGGCCGTACCCAGACCAGGTTGAGTCCCCCCAGGAGCAGGAGCGGCAGCACCAGGGCAACCTTGGCGACCAGCGTCGCGCCGTAGGGTGTGCCCAGGGCCTCGGTAACGGTGACTTGGGCCCAGCCGCTGAACACCCCGGTCACCACGATGACGGCCACGCTCAGGGCGGCGATAACCGAGAATCGCGGCACCGCGTCGGCCAGCCGCTCCATCCGTTCCGGTTCCGGCAGATTGCGGAACAGGCCCACGCCGACGGCGAAGTGGAACAGCGCGCCAACCCAGAAAGCGGACGCAACTAGATGCAAAAAATCGGCGGCGATGGCCAGGTTGCGAATGTCCACCGCGGCAGCCCCGTGGCTGGTCAGTGTCAATGTCCAGAGGACGGCGCAACCCAGCCCCAGCAATAGCAGCCGCACGGCGGGTTGCCAGAGTTCCGTTGAAAAGCGGAGAACGGCAAGCGCTGCGACGAAGCCAATGGCCGCCGCCATGCGCCAGGCCCACAGGCCGCCCCAGTCGGTGGCAGTGACCGTGTCCCATATTGGCCCGCCGAAGGCGCCCCAGAGTGAGACCTCATGGGTGATAGTCGCCACCATCAACAGGTGGCCCACGGAGGCCGCCAGGAACAAGCCCGCCGCCGCCGCGACCAGCCGCATCGACCGGGCCGACACCGCGTTTCCCATTGCCCTGACCGCGTCCGGCGTCCGGCCAGCCAGCAGCACGGGACGGGTGACCAGGATTTCAAACACCAGCCCGCCCACCATGGCCAGCGCTGCCAGCAGGGTCAGCCAGCGCAGCCCCGGCGCCCAGGGCGACTGGAGCAACGGCTGCTCGGCTGCCGGTGCTGGCACGTCCGTCAAGGGCTGGCCGACGGCGAAGACGAACGACCCTCTGACTCTGTGGCCGTCAACGGTAGAGACGTTAGTCCAGGCCACGGTGTATGCGCCGTCGGGAATGTCGCCCACGCCGACCGACATGACCAGCGGGTTGAGGTCGTCCACCACGCTGTTGTCCAGGTCAACCCGCTGGCCGGACGTGTCCAGTACCTGGATGTTGCTAAGGCTGGGTTCGATGGGCTCGGTGAACCTGATGATGATGCGGTCGGGCGCCTCCTCTAGCTCCGAGTTGGCGGCCGGTTCCGACGATACCAGATTCGCGTGGGCCGAAACCTGCGGTGGCGCGATCCACCACCAGACAGCCAACGAGATGAGCGCCGTGAGTGCCAGCGCAAGCGAAAGCCGCCTGCGCCGGTCCCTCGTCAGCCGGTTGAAACTGGATTCGACCTGTGCCAAAGCAGCCAAGGAATCCCTCGACTACGGAGACCGGCGGGCCTGTAAGGCCAGGAAAACGCCGCCCATCCCTATCAGTGTGCCAACGATGCCGATAATCAGGGCGATGACGGCCAGGGCGTTGCCATCCTCATCGCCCGCCGCCCCGTTGGCCTGCGCCGCCAGCGCTGCGTCCTGAGCTTGCCGGGCGATGTCCTGCGCGCCCTGCACCGCGCCCACCACCTCGCGCAGCTCCGGCAGTTGCTCCGGGAATTGCAGGTCGGCGGACGGCTGAATGTCATCGAAGTCCCCGCCGCCTCCCTCCGATACGAAGGTCTCGTCCACGTCCATTCCTTCGATGGAACCGAAAATTCGGAACTCGTAAACCCCGGACGCGGTGGGAATCACGCTGGCAACGTAGTGGCCCGGGTCGCCCCATGCGGCCTTCATGTCGAAAATGCGGGAGACCTCCGACGCGACGTGAATCACCTCAACTTGCAGGCTGCCTTCCAGCCCCTCCACTGGCACGGCCACGCCCTCGTCCTGCCCGGCGATGCTTGCCAGCGGTTTGGCAGCGCCTTGTGGAACTATAAGGCTGCCGGAGCCGTCCTTGTCGCTGCCGTGATGGTCTGAGCTACTGTCATGGTCGTGTCCGCCGTCTGCTTCATCAAGGCGGATGGTCGCGGCGGCTTCCACCGGCTGGCCGTTCCAGGTGTAAACGGAATGTTCGTTGTTATTGAGGGTGACTCTCACCTCGTGGTTGCCCGGCGGAAGTCCCCCAAGCTGCATGGCCTCCCCATAGATTCGGCCAACCTCTTTTCCATTAACGTATACGTGACCATGGCCCTCACCGGGAATGTGGTGGTCACCGGCATTCTCGAGGGCAAAGGCGAAGCCTGTCGTGTCGATGAGCAAGTTTGCTCCGCCGAGAGGATCGGCCTCCAGGGAGATGCTTACGGACATGCGGGCTTGCGCCTCCACCGGCTCGTCTCCGTGGTGGTGCCCGTGGGGTTCCGGCACCTTTACTGTCGTTATGGCCTCCACTTTGTTGCCGTCGTAGGTGTATTCCTCGTGGCTGTTTGCGTTGAGCGTTATCCTGATTTCGTGCTCGCCCGGTTCTATTTCGCCAAGGTAGTGCCAGGGGGTGTATACCCGTGTAATCTTTTCGCCATCAACATAGATGTGGGCGTGGCCTTCCCCGTCGACGTGGGCGCCGTTCACGTTCTCCGGCGCGAAGGTAAAGCCTTCCGCGATGATTTGCACGTTTAGGCCGGAGACTGAGTCCGCCGATGCTTCTGCCGCCACAGACATCGCGCTTGCCGCCTCGATGGTGGCGTCGTGACGGTCCTCGCCGTCGCTGTCCTCCGATCCGTGGTGGCCCTCGCTTTCGCCGGATTCGCCGTGGCTGCCCGACTCGGACGAGGCCGGCCCCGAATCCTCCCCGTGGTGGCCCGGGTCGCCGTGCTCTTCCTGCTGCACTCCCATAGCGGCAGCCTCTTCTGAGTCGATAATCTTGTTGACGCGAACGGAAACGGCGTTTTCGAATCCCTCGTAGGCGGGTTCCTCCAGCCAGCCGACGATGAAGCGGTAGTCGCCGACCGGGCGTCCCTCGTGGGCCACAACTGCGCCGACGGCGAGGGACAGGGTGGCAAGCGCAGCCAAAATCAGCCATGCGAACTTGCGGAATTGTCTTTGCATGAAATCTCCTTCGCAGGCATTGCGGATTATCCCTACCGGATTTGTGCGGTCTACATCGTGCAGCGTGAGGGTATTTGTTCCTCACGTCCCTGATGCGCCCGCAGTGCAAAAGAGTCATGCCCGCGGTGGAAGTGTTGGAGGTGCTACGCTGGCGCCCGGCGGGGCGGCCTCGCGGCGAAGGCGGTAACCCGGCAGCGCAGCATCGTCGCCCGCGCCAAAGCTGATAGATTGGGTGCTCACTGGTACGGTAATGTCTGCGATCCCGTGGGCGGAGCCGCTGACGGGCGCAACGAACACGATGCCGTCAGCCGCATTCAGGAGTGGTTGCTCGGTGGCCGAAAGAAGCGCGCCAAGGGGATTGTGGCTATGAAATGGCCGGAAGTCGTGGCTGTGCTCAGGGTTTGCCGCGCCGAGGTAGATGTGCTGGTGTCCGGGGTGGCGTTCCGCGAAATGGTGATCCAGCATAGGGCCCATCCACGAAAGTGCCAGCGAAAGCACCACCAGCAGGGCAAGCGTCGATACGGCAAGATGTTGCCATGCGCTCAACCCGGAGGCATCGGCCTGACTGTTGCCAAGCGCGTGCATGCCGGAACGGCCGTGCAACCACGGCGCGTCGCAGGGGCGAGGTGCCCGGCTAGTTCGCGCCAACAACGCCGTGTAGACGCGCCAGCAGTTGGCCGTTCTCGTCCATGCTGAAGTTGTCGACCGTTGGCACGGCGTCGCCGGTGGTCCCATCCACCGCCCCGGCCGCGATCATTCCTTCCACCATTTGCGCTTCGTCATCGGCGCCGGGCAGCAGGTTCCTTCCCTCAATCCGTGACATGGCTGCAACCAGCCCGTACCCGCCCCAGTTGGACACGCTGGCGATGACCAGCCGGTCCACGCGGCTGATGGCCGGGTCGTCCGGCAGGCTGTCCACCGAGGGAATGACGTCGACCAGGTTCCCCATGCCGATCTCGTTGCCGCCGTCGCCGATGCCGACCGAGGGAACATCGCTGTCGAACAGGTAATCGAGCCGGGCCGTCTGCGGCGTGATGTCCCTGGCCCGCATGTTCAGGTATTCGTCGTTGCGGTTGCGGCCGCAGCGCTCGATGGAAATCAGCAGCGCCGGCCGGAGCTCCTCCAGCATCCGCGCGGCATGGCGCTTGCTTTCCTCGACACCGGCCATGGGAAACTCCACCACATCTGCGCCGTCGGCCCACTGTTGCAGCACCGGGGCGGTGTGGGAGTCCGTAACGTAGGTCACCCTGCGGCCCAGGGAATGCAGGGCGCGACCGATGGCGATGGCGCCGGGCGGCCCGTCGGTCTCGGGCTTGCCAGCCATGATGACGTAGAAGCCAGTGACGATGACCGTATGGCCGGGGTGGTCCATCACGTACCGCGCCGCCTGCTCGCAGAAGTCGGCGGGCAGGTGTGGCCGCAGGGCCAGCATGCCCCGCTTGTCGTGGTCCAGGATGATGTCCTCTATGGTCTCAGCCATTGCAGCCCCTAATATCCAGCACTCACCAGTAATTCATACGTTCCTGCGGTGTGTGCGGCTTCGCCAGCATCAAGAAACTATCTTGGAAGGTGCCCGACAAGTCCCCTCTACCTCCAGGAGAGGGTTAGGGGATAGCCGAAAGCGCACTGCTTACCGTCCTTATCCCCTCTCCCTCCGGGGGAGGGTTAGGGTGGGAGCGTACCCCTGGTTGCTCAGGAACGACGGATACTCTTGAAACCGGCTCTTTGTCAGTGAACCGAGCTTATTAAACACTCTCTCAGGAACGATTCGGTGCCGCGGTGATCTGCTCTATGCAAGTGGGATGGACTTGCGATACTCCCCCTCGAACTGGTGATTGGTCTATCGGAGTCATTGCGAACTACCCTTTCACCCCCACCCTAACCCTCCCCCATCAAGGGGGAGGGAACTTTTGAGACAGTTTCCAATTCAGCCAAGCGCAAATCCCATGACTACCGGCTGACGGCCCCAAATCGGCCTACAGCACGGCGTAGTCGGCGTCCTTCTGGTCGGTGATGAACATCCGGCCCGGCGCGTGGGTGATCATCAGCGGCGGCTTGCAGTTGAGGGCAACCGCCTGTGGCGTCACGCCGCAGGCCCAGAACACCGGCTCCTCGTCCGGCTTGATTTCCACCATTTCGCCGAAATCGGGCCTGTCAATGTTCTGTATGCCGATGTCCCGCGGGCTGCCGATATGCACTGGCGCGCCGTGGGTCGCCGGGAACCGCGAGGTCACCTGCACCGCCCTCACCACCTGCTCCCGCTTGACCGGACGCATGCTGACCACCATGGGGCCTGAGAACGCTCCCGCCGGGGCGGTGTCCATGTTGGTGATGTACATCGCCACGTTCTTGCCCTCTTCCTGGTGCCGCAGGGGAATGCCCGCGTCTACCATCGCCTGCTCGAACGAGAAGCTGCATCCCAGCAGGAAGCTGACCAGATCGTCCTGCCAGTAATCCTCCAGCGTGTCCACCTCGGCGGTGAACTCGCCGTTGCGGTACACCCGGTAGCCGGAGGCATCGGTACGGATGTCAGCGCCCGGCGCCGTGAGAGACGGTTCAACGCTGCCCGCCTCGATCACCTCAAGAATGGGACAGGGCTTTGGATTCCTTTGGCAGAACAGGAGGAAATCGAACGCCAAATCCTTGGGGAGGATTGCCAAATTAGCCTGCACGTGGCCCGGCGCCACGCCCGACGTTACGCCGCGCCACTGGTTGGTGCGAATGCGATGCCGCGCCTCCTCGGCTGCGGTTGCGAATGTCTGAACGGTCATTCCTGTTTCCTCCGCCGGATGCGCGCTCGAAATGGCAACGGCCCGCGCCCGGAACAGATTGGGGACAGGCGCCCATGATAGTTTGCGGCCACTGGAGCGTCAAATTGCAAGGTAAGGCGTTGTATTGGAACAGGGTCTTTTGAAGGTTCCCTCTCCCTTCGGGGGAGGGTTAGGGTGGGGGCGTGGTTCGACAGGCTCACCATGAGCTTGTCGAATGGCGCCGATGCCAGCGATTTCACCCTCACCCCTCCTGAGCTTGCCGAAGGGCCTCTCCCTACAAGGGAGAGGGAGAATCAAAACCATGGGCCCTGTTTCGGGCGTTCCAACGAATCTGAATTGGCCGCGCATTTGATATACTGCCTATTCGTTGCGCCCACAGCAAGGGTTGTGGGTCAAGGCGATGCGCGGCTACAGTCAGAAAGGTTTTCGGCGGGCCGCGGCACAAGGTCGGGCTGAATCGTTTGTATAACGTATTAGTTCTGGTGGACAGGTCGGACGGCGATGGCCTTACGGAAGCCGTCGGGCGCGCCGGAATGACGTGCGCCTTGGGAGAAAACGGCGAACTCCCTTGGGAGCTGAACGAGGATGACGTGCCCGACGCCGTGCTCCTGGACTTTGCGTCGCTGGGTCTGGCCGAGGCCCGGAGAGCAGTGGGAAAATGCCGGGATAAGAAAGTGCCGGTTCTGGCCGCCATTCGCCGGGACGCAATCGGTCAATACGACCCCGCCCTGAACCCCGACGAGCTCCTCATCTGCCCGGCGTCCGACGACGAGCTTTCCCTGAGAGTCCAGCAGGCCGTGTACCGCGTCAACGGCCCGTCCGGGTCGCAGTCTTTGGTCATCGGCGACCTCAGCATCGACCTGGAACGTTACGAGGTGGCGGTGGCAGGACGCCGGGTCACCCTGACCTACAAGGAGTTCCAATTGCTGGCCCTGCTGGCCTCCAATCCGGGCCGGGTCTACACCCGCGACGCCCTGCTGAGCCAGGTGTGGGGCTACGACTACTTGGGCGGCACCCGAACGGTGGACGTTCACGTAAGACGGCTGCGCTCCAAAGTCGAGTCCCCCGGCCGCTCCTTCGTAGAAACTATCTGGAACGTGGGATACCGTTTCAAAGCGCCGAATTAGCCGCGGAGGGTATCCCCAAAGTCCCCTCCCCCTCAGGGGGAGGGT
Source organism: Dehalococcoidia bacterium (assembly GCA_963664375.1). Lineage (GTDB taxonomy): Bacteria > Chloroflexota > Dehalococcoidia > Lucifugimonadales > UBA3495 > VXOI01. The sequence goes on along the minus strand of OY761449.1, from coordinate 2,973,044 downwards.
TAGGGTGGGGGTGGGAAGGTAGGTCAAAGTTACCGTCATTCCCGCGAAAGCGGGAATCCAGGAACCGACACATCGGGCTTGTCAGTTCACTCTACGGGCCTCTGGATTCCCGCTTTCGCAGGAATGACGAAAGGCGGGAAGGGCTAAAGGACCGTAACACGGCTGCCCGGCAATAGGGTTGCAGTTACGCATCGCGGGACAGGCCCGGCCGGGATCAGTCGGGGCCTACGTCGGCCCGGCTGAGAAACCGGGATACCTGGGCTGCCAGAGCCGAATGCCTGGGTTCTTGCAGTTCCGGGTCTTCCGCGGTTATAGCGGCCGCCAATTCTCTGGCGGATTCCAGCAGGGGCCGGTCGGAAAACCGCGCCATGCGGAGCGTTGGCAGGCCGCTCTGCCGGGTGCCGAAAAAGTCGCCCGGCCCGCGCAGTTCCAGGTCGATCTCCGCCAGCTCGAACCCGTCGTGAGTCCGCTCCAGCGCCGACAGCCGTTCCCTGGCCGACGCGCTTTGCGTCTCAGACGACAGCAGCAGGCAGTAGCTGCGGTGCTCGCCCCGGCCCACCCGTCCCCGGAACTGGTGCATCTGGGCCAGGCCAAAGCGTTCCGCCCCCTCAATCAGCATGATGGAGGCGTTGGGCACGTCGATTCCCACCTCCACCACTGCGGTCGTGACCAATACGTCCAGATCGCCGTCGCTGAAGCTGCGCAGGATCTTGTCCTTGTCGCGGGAATGCAAGCGCCCGTGGAGCAGGCCGACCCTCAAGTCCGGGAACACCTCCCGCGACAGCCGCTCGTATTCCTCGGTGGCGGCGCGCGCCTCAATGCTCGCGGACTCGTCGATTAGCGGGCAGACCACGAACGCCTGCCGTCCCTCCGCCACCTGGCCGCGCACGAACTGGTAGGCGTCGGCGCGGCGGTTCTGCGGCACCCAGCGGGTGCGCACCTGCTGGCGGCCAGCGGGCAGTTCGTCGATGGTGGAAATGTCCAGGTCGCCGTACACGGTCATGGACAATGTCCGGGGTATCGGCGTGGCCGACATTATCAGGGTGTGCGGGTTCTCTCCGCCGCGCTCCCGCAGCGCCGTCCGCTGCATCACGCCGAAGCGGTGCTGCTCGTCCGCCACCGCCAAGGCCAGCTTTGGAATCGACACCCCTTCCTGGATGAGCGCTTGCGTTCCGATTACCAAGTCCAGCGTGCCATCGGCGGCCATTGCGGTGAGCATGCGCTTGACGGGCGCACGGACGCTGCCAGTGAGCAGCCCCACCGAAACCGGACGCGCCAGCCCCTCCAGGTGTACCGAGAACAGGTTTTCCTCCTGCACCGGCCGGGGCAGGCCCTCCAGCATCCGGGACACCGAGCGGAAATGCTGCTCTGCCAGCACCTCGGTTGGGGCCATCAGCGCGCCCTGGTGCCCGGCGGCCACGGCGGACAGCAGGCCAGCCAGGGCCACCACCGTCTTGCCGCTGCCCACCTCGCCTTGCAGGAGGCGGTTCATGGGCGGCGCTCCGCGTTGCATATCCCCGGCAATCTCCCCAATGCAGCGGGCCTGGGCGCCGGTCAGTTCGAAGGGCAGCGAGTCGAGGAAGTTGTCCACCACCACCTGGGGCGGATCCACGGATACGCCCCGGATTACCTCCTGCGTCTCGCGGCGTCTCCCGGCTACCGCCAATTGGAGTATCAGCAGTTCGTCGAAAGCGAGACGGGAACGCGCCGCCCGCCATGTTTCCTCGTCGTCCGGGTAGTGGGCCTGGAATATGGCCTCGCGCAGGGGCATCATGCCTGCGGTCGTCTCCGCCCCGGCCACCTCTGGTGGAAGGGTCTCCTCCACGCCGCCCAGCCAGTTGTCCAGGGCGTCCCAGGTGAATCCCCGCAGCGCCCGCGCCGTCAGCCCCTCCGTCAGCGGGTAGACCGGCACCATCCTCCCGGTGTTGATGCCGGAGTGTCCGTGCTCTAGCGGCTCCACCGCCGGGGATTCGAACGTCCGCTGGCCGCGGAAGACCTCGGCCTTGCCGCTGATGGCGACGACGCGCCCGGGTTGCAGGGTGCGGGCTAGGTAGCGTTGGCCGAACCAGATGACACGGACGTTGCCGGAATCGTCCCCCAGCACCGCCTCGGTATCCTGCCGACGCCCGCCTGCCCCTTGCCTTATAACCCGCGATTCCCACACCGTCGCGACGACCGTGCATTCCTGGCCCGGAATGACCTCGGAGATTTTGACCACGTTGGAATAGTCCTCGTGGCGCCGGGGGAACAGGTACAGCAAGTCGCGGACGGTGTCGACGTCCAGGCGTTTGAGGCGCTCCGACATCTTGCCGCTGATTCCGCGCAGCCGGTCGACGGAAACGTCAACGTTCTGCCCGGCCGGGGGAAGCCGGAAGGCAGGTCGCGCCCTGGTGATAGCGCCTTCCGTCGAATCTGCGGACGGGGCAGAGGGCGCGTCCGCTGAAAGGCTGGACTCCGGCGCAGCAGGTCTATCCGGGGGAGATGGATCGGGAGATTCGAGAGAATCGGACGCCGCGGGCGCTCCATTCTCGATCAGTCCCAGCCATAGCCCGGCCCAGTGCTTCCGCTGGTCCGGACTCAGTTCCGCGTAGCCCTGCTTGAGCAGATGGCCGCCACCGGCGCTGGAGGGGATTCGCGAAGCCATCTCGCTTTGCCAGCGTTCCAGGAAGCGGTCCATGCCGCCGACAACCGCGCTGTTGTTGTATCCCCGCTGCGCCTCCAACTCGATGACGTTGCGGAGAATTGCAGTCCAGTCGGGGGGGCTTGCGCCACGTTGTGTCATTGCATAACGCTATACCCGCGTTGCGGGCAATCAACATGTGAATGGCGATGTCTGGCTGACGGGCTAGAAAATCGTCATTCCGGCGAAATCCGGAATCCAGTGACGGCCGATGGAGGAAACGCTACAAGGGTGCCGGATAGTCCTGCATTCCGGCGAAATCCGGAATGACGGATATGCGAGCAATGCATCGTTTCGACAACGTCGAAACGCTAAACCATGCCCTCGGTGCCTTGGGTGACGGCCACGCCCAGGGCGTTGGGGCCCACGTAGGTTCCCAGCACCGGGCCGAAGCGGGACTCTACCAGGTTTTCCGGCGACACCAGTTCGGCCAGTTGCGCCCTGACTCCCAGCGCCTGCACCCGGTCGGTGCTGTAGCTGATGTTGACCTGCCGGATGGGGGCCAGGGTCTGGGCCAGCTCCACCAGGCGGTTCTTGGCCCGCTCCAGGCTGCGGGGCCGCTCCAGGGGATGCACCTCGCCGTCCCTGACCGTCAGGATGGGCTTGACCTTGAGCATGCCGCCAACAAAGGCTTGCGCCTTGCCGATGCGCCCGCCCTTTTGCAGGTATTCGAGGGTATCAACCATGAAAAAGGCATGGTGCTTGGGGAGATTCTGCCTTACTTGACGAGCCACCTCAGAATGGTCAGAGGACTCGCGGGCAATCCGCGCCGCGTCCAGAACCACCAGGGCCATCTGAGCCGACGCCGCCAGCGAGTCTATAATCTCAATCTCCGACGGGTCGCCGAGTGCCGCCTTGGCTTGGGTAGCGGAGTTCAGGGTGCCGCTGAGCTTGGCGCTTACGTGTACCGATACAATCCGGTGTCCCTGGTCCAGCAGCCGCTGGTACGTCTCCTGGAAATCGGCGATAGTCGGCTGCGACGTGGACGGCAGGCGGGGAAGGTCGGGCAGCCGCGCGTAAAAACGGTCGGCCGTAATTTCCACGCCGTCCTTGTAGGTTTCGTTGCCGATGACCACGTAGCAGGGAATGACCGTAATGTCGTTGGCCTGCGCCAGTGCCGGGGGCAAATCCGACACGCTGTCGGTGACTATTCGAATTGCCATTGGGCCTCCAATTACTGTCCTGTCTGCATTGCCGCACTACCTTTTCACCCCCACCCTAACCCTCCCCCTCAAGGGAGAGGGGACTTTGGGGATAGTTACTTATTCGATGGATGCCAGGTAGTGGTAGTGGGGCTGCCCCCCGTACATCCGGTCAACCTGCAAGCCGGGCGTCTCGTCCTCCAGGGCGGCGGCCACGTCGTCGGCTGCTCCCTCATCGGCGTCCGCGCCCCGATAGATTGTCAGGATGGAGCCGGAGTCCACCCCTGCCATTGCGATGGCCCGCTGCAACGCCCGCTCCGCCGATTCCGCGGTGAGCACCAGGTTGTCGTCCAGCAGCGCGATGTAGTCGCCCAGACTGACCGCCACCCCGTCCACGCTGGTGTCCCTGACGGCCTGGGTGATTTCGATGGTGGTGACCTCCGGCAGCGCCGACTCCATGGCCGCCAGGTTCTCCTCCAGCGTCGCCACGGGATTGTAGGCCAGCATCGCGGCCACGCCCTGCGGCACGCTGCTGGTCGGCACTACGTGTACCGTCGGGTCGTTGGCTGCCACCTGCTGCGCCGTCAGGACGATGTTCTTGTTGTTGGGCAGGAATATGGTCGCCTCGGCCCCGGCGCGCTCTACTCCCTGCATAATCTGTTGCACGCTGGGATTCATGGTCTGGCCGCCCTCTATCACGTGCCCGCAGCCGGATTCCATGAACAGTTCCGCCAGCCCCCGGCCAGCGGCGACGGCGACCACGGTAAGGGCAGCCCCGACGCTGGGAGCGGGGGCGGAATGCCCCGCCGCCCAAGCCACGTTCTGCTGGTCCATGTTCTCGATTTTGACGCTGGAAACGGAACCCAGCGACACGCCGTAGCTGATGGCCGCGCCCGGGTCCTGCATGTGCACGTGGACGCGGACATTCTGCGAATCGCCGACCACAACCGTCGAGCGGCCCATCTCCTCGCAGTAGCCGCGTACATCGTCGAGGCTGAGGCCCGACCCGCTGATGATGAATTCGGTGCAGTAGCCCCAAGCCTCGTCCAGCGAGGAATGGACGAAGCCCTGCTCCTGCGACTGTCCCGAATCGCCGAGGGAAGCCATGCTGCTGTCGATGATCGACTCAAGCTGGGCCTCGGTGCTGGCTACCGCGTAATGGCTGGGGGACAGCGCCTCAAGGGCTCCGCCCACGATGACGACCACTCCCAGCCCGCCGGAGTCCACAACGCCCGCCTCTTTCAGTACGGGCAACTGCTCCGGGGTGTTCTTGAGCGCGATGCATGATGCGCCGAAGGCCGTCGCCAGGAGATCCGGCGCGTCGGCGGTATCCGCAACCTCCCCGGCCGCTTCCGCCGCCCGCCGGATCACGGTGAGCATGGTGCCCTCTCTCGGACTGCCCACCGCGCCGTAGGCCGCGACCCTGGCCATATCCAGCGCCCGGGCCAGGTCGGAGGCGTTGCACGTGGCCCGGTCCTGGAGCGCGTCGCTGAACCCCTTGAGGAACTGCGAAAGAATCACCCCGCTATTTCCCCTGGCCCCGAAAAACGCGCCCTGGGCCAGCTCCCGCGCCACGTCGCTGGCCGGCGCGTCGTCGGCATCGGGGCATCGCTCTATGCCCGCGCGCAGGGTCAGGGACATGTTCGTGCCGGTATCTCCGTCGGGCACCGGAAAGACGTTCAACGCATTTACCACGTCGCGGCTTTCCTCCAGACGGTCAAAGGCAAGCCGGAACGCCCGGCGGAGTTCGGCTCCCGTCAGTTCCCGCTCACTCGTCGACAAGTCCTGAACCTCCCGTACATCGGCCCAACACGGGCAGCAAGGTCTGGCATGCCAGCATTATATTACCAAACCCTAAACGGCTACCAATGGAAAAAACCGCCAGGGCCGGGGCAATCCCGTGTAGCAGGCTTGGGGAGCTATTTTGCTGTCATGGTATTCTCAGTGTGTTGGTATTCCCGCGCAGGGGCGCACAGCCGTGCGCCCGTGTCTGCGCAGGAGAGAATTGTGCCGGAACCGGGGGCCAGGGCGCACGGCTGTGCGCCCCTACGGGGCGGGGCCAAGCGGACAAATCGCGTCCAATGCCAACACACGCCGAGAATACCAGGGGGAAATTTGGATTGACAGGCACCAGCGCCTCAGATAGTATGAATGACCGAGGTTTTCTTGCATGGATTACGCGGTTTTCAAGACAGGTGGAAAGCAATACCGGGTCCAGCCCGGCGATACGCTGGACGTGGAACTCCTGCCCAACGAGGTTGACTCGGTGGCCGAGTTCGGCGAAGTTCTGGCCGTGTCCAAGGACGGCGAACTGACCGTGGGCGCACCCAACGTCGAGGGCGCAAGGGTAATGGCCCAGGTCCAGTCGCACTACAAGGACCGCAAGGTCATCGTATACAAGTACAAAGCGAAAACGAGGTACCGCAGGAAGCGCGGCCACCGGCAGTCCTACACCCGGCTGGTAATCCAGGACATTCTCACTCCCTAGCGCCCTACTGGTTCGCTGGGGATTCGGCACACGGGGGAAGCATGGCACACAAGAAGGCTGGCGGCAGCACCAACAACGGACGTGACAGCAATTCCAAACGCCTCGGCGTGAAGTGCTACGGCGGGCAGCGCGTCACTGGCGGCTCCATCCTCGTCCGGCAGAAAGGCACGCGCATCCGCCCGGGCAACAACGTCGGCTTGGGCCGCGACTACACCCTGTTCGCCATGACCGACGGCGAGGTCAAGTACGAATGGGCCGCCAAGGGCCGCCGCCGCGTCAGCGTCTATCCCCTCAACCAGGCCTGATCTACGACCTCCACTCATTCAGCGACAAGGAATTCCGGTTATGAAGACCGACATTCACCCGCGATTTTTCAACGCCACCGTCACCTGCTCCTGCGGCCATACTTTTCAGACCGGCGCAACCAAGCCGCAACTCCGCGTGGAGATTTGCAGCCAGTGCCACCCGTTCTACACGGGCGAGCAGCGAATAGTGGACACCCAGGGGCGCATCGAAAGATTCAACCGCCGGTTCAACCGCCGCTAGGCGGTTTGCTAATCGAATCGAGGGCCACGGCCCTCGATTTTATTTTGCTTCCCGAACTTAACAGCCGGGCCCATCCTGAACGAACGTAAGAGGCGACCAATTGGCGAACCAGCCAGCCCACCTGTACGGCGGACAGGCCGTAATCGAAGGGGTGATGATCCGGGGCCGCGATTTTTTCAGCCTCGCTGTCCGCCGTGAGGACGGCAGCATAGAGGACTTGCAGCAGCGGCTCAACCCCATCTACAACGGCCGGCTCAGGCGCTTGCCATTGGCGCGAGGGGTGCTCACCCTGATGGAGACGCTGGTGCTTGGCATCAAGGCGCTCCAGATTTCCGCTGACCTGGCGGCCACCAACCCCAGCGAAAAGAAGGCCGACGGCAACGGAATTCCCGGCTGGATGATGGGCGTCACCCTCGCCTTTTCCCTGTTATTCGGCATCGCGCTGTTCTTTATGCTGCCCTTGGGCGTGGTGCGGCTGCTGGAGCCGATGATCGGGAGCGGCCTGGTCAGCGAGGCCGTCGAGGGCGCGCTCCGGCTGGCGATCCTCGTCGGTTACGTCGCCGCCATCGGGATGATGCGCGACATCCGCCGCGTCTATGCCTACCACGGCGCGGAACACATGACGGTGCATGCCCATGAGGCCGGACTGCCGTTGAATGTCGAGAACGTGCGCAAGTTCGGCACTCCCCATCCCCGGTGCGGCACGGCCTTCCTGCTCACGGTGGTTGTGGTGTCCGTCGCCGTGTTCATCGCGTTCGCGCTGCTGGAATCGTCCTGGTGGTGGCGCATCGCCTCCCGCATCCTGCTGCTGCCCGTGATCGCCGCCGTGAGCTACGAGGTCATCAGGTTCAGCGGACGGCACCAGGCCGCCATCATCGGCAAAGTCCTGGCGACGCCCGGCCTCTGGCTGCAAAGGCTGACCACCCGCGAACCCGACGACAGCCAGATAGAGGTAGCCATCCGCGCCATGGAGACCGCCGTAGCCGCAGACACCCGGAGACCCGATTAGAAGCCACCAAAAAATCCCCTCCCCCTCAGGGGGAGGGTTAGGGTGGGGGTGAAAAGGTAGCCAAGAGAAGCCGCCAAGAAAGCCATCACTGGTTTTGAGATAGTTTCTAGTAGACCAACAACCTTGAAATGATGGGCGCCCAAATACCGAGAACCACCTTGTAGGGGCGCACAGCTGTGCGCCCCTACGCTACCCACCATTCCAAAGTTGTTAGCCTACTAGCACAGGTTCCAGCGCGGGTTGCCTTCCGCCTGCTCGCGCAGGTAGGGAACGATCCAGTCCCGCACCTCCTCGGCGACGTAGAAGGTGGGCTCGATCAGGTCGCTCTCGTCGGAAATCAGCCCCTCGTCCAGGGCCAGCGCGGCCACGTCGGTGCCGGGCATGATGCTGACGCCGACGCGCAGGTTTGCTAAGGCCGGATTGACGCGGCGCAGGAAGTCCAGCTTGTACTCCACCGACTCCCGTGTCTCTCCCGGCTCGCCGAAGGTGCGGGCGATGGTGTAGTGCAGGCCGCCTTCCTCCAGCAGCCGCGGCACCTCCAGTTCGCCCTCCATCCGCTCCTCGCGTGAACTGCCGTTGCTGGCCCGGTTGCCCAGCAGCGCCAGGGCGCAGCCCGCCTCGCGCATCAGCCGCACCAGTTCGGCGTCGCAATTGAACGACGCCAGCGGCGTGTTCCAGCGTATGCCCAGGTCGGCCTCGATGATGGCGCTGCACAGCGACTTGGCGTGGTCCAGCGGGCAGTTGAACCCGTTGTCCACGAAGAACACCTTGCGCAGCCGGTACTTCTCCCACAGCTCCCGCACCTCGGCCACCACCTCGTCGATGGGACGAATCACGCGGTAGTCGGCCTCGGTCATTCCGGCGGTGGACGCGGGCGTCGGGTAGGAGAAGCTGCCCAGCTTGGTCAGCACGCCGATGCCGAACCCGGCGTTGCGGTACTTGTCCATCTCCAGGTCGTCCAGGCGGGGCCGCGTGGCGAAGGCCGAAACGCACAGCCCCTCGTTCAGCGTCACCTCGCCGCCCCTGGAATAGACCACGCCCGGCAGGTCGTGGGCCGGAAGTTCGCCGATCTCGATACGCTCGCAGATTTCGGCGAACGTCTCCCCCGCGTCTCCGGCCACGCCCAGGTCGGGTTTCAGGAACTCGTAGCACTGCTTGGGCAGCAGGCTGAAGGCCGGCCCGCCCACGATGATCGTCGCTCCGCTGTGCTCGCGGATGCGGTCAATCACGTCCCTGGTGATGGGCAGCGCCCATTGCGTGTCCAGGTAGCTGTGATTGCTCAGGTTGCGCAGGGAGATTCCGACGACGTCGGGCCTGAATTCCTTGATGACGCTTTCGGTCTCGGCCAGGTAGTCGTCGGCGAACATCAGGTCAACCACCTTGACCTGGTGCCGCTCGTGGTCCAGGTGCGCCGCGATGTACGCCAGCCCGATGGGCATGGGCTGGGCGTTCATCCGGCTGTTCATCCGGTCCTGGCGGTTGGTAGCGACGAGCAGGATACGCATTGCAAACTCCACACCTGCCCGGCCGTCTGGCGCCGGGCGGCCCGGCCCATTATGAATTACGCAGGCGGGTTTGACAAAGCCGGGCCTGCGGGAACAGGAGGATTGCAGAGTCGCATCGTCATTACCGACAAAGCGGGTATTCATTCAGTCTTGCAACCACGGCGCCCCCAGGCGGCATCCTGTCCGGGACTGCGGTCGCCATAGCCCTGCTCTATGCCACAACAGTTTGCCGGAAATTTCGCTCATCATAGTTTCCCGACGCTCAAGGAATCAAGAGTAGGGGCGCACAGCCCAGGGCCTTTGCAAAGTAACCTCATCCTCTGGCATCTACTCATCCTGGGCTTGTCGAAGGATGCCGGTCCAAGCCGCTCGTAGTTCGACAAGCTCACCATGAACGGCTTGGAATGGACTTTGAAAAAGCCCTGCGCACAGCCGTGCGCCCTTACCCCGGTTACATCACAATTCTCTCCTGCGCAGACACGGGCGCACGGCTGTGCGCCCCTACTCCGCGGGGCCAAGCAGACAAATCGTGTCCAATACCAACACACGTTGGGAATACCCTGTTCACGGAACGGCTGACTACGGCGTATGGTGTAGACTAATGTGGGCAAGTCCCTGTGGCCACTCCTGACGCAGTCCAATTGTCTGGCTTTGAGAGTGCTAAATGTCAACCATCACAGAAATTCAGCAGGCTATTCTGGCCCTTCCTGAAAGTGATTACGTCCAACTGCGGCAATGGTTCAGCGAACTGGACTGGAAGAAATGGGACAACCGGATTGAGGCGGACTCTCAAGACGGGAAGCTCGATTTTCTGGTCGCCCAGGCCCTCAGTGCCAAGTCGGAAGGGACTCTGCTGGATTTGTAGATGCACCGGACAACCCCCGAGTTCTGGCGACATTTCGACCGCCTTCCGGAACCTGTCCAAAGGACGGCTAGGCGAAACTTCGACTTGCTAAAAGCCGATACCGCATACCCCTCTCTCCATTTCGAGAAGGTTGGCAGATTCTGGTCAGCCCGGGTAGGGCTTGCCCACCGGGCGCTCGCCGTTGAGGACGGTGGGGATTTCATCTGGGTGTGGATTGGCGGGCACGATGATTACGACAGGATTATCAGGCGCTAACCGGGTGGTTTCTGCAAACACAAGGGGCGCACAGCCGTGCGCCCCCGCGGAATACGATTTCCTCGGAACGAGATACATCTGCCTACAAGGGCACGAGTTCCTGTCGGCCCCTATGGGCAGATAAATCTCTTGAGGGCCGCCTGGACACCCTCCTCATACATAGCATTCTCGAAAGCGGAACCATAGTTCCTCAGGTTTGCGCCGTCGAGGACCAGGTATCCCAGATTGGTGAGGTTGCATAGCTGCGGCGGTATCTGCCCCCTCAACAGGGCGTCGCCGTGGAGGTACAGCATTTTCAGGCTGGTGAGGTTGCCCAGTTCCGGCGGTATCTCACCGCTCGGGTAGGGAAGGCTCAGCATTCTCAGGCCGGTGAGGTTGCCTAACTCCGGCATCAACTCCCTCCCATATATGTCGCGGTTGTGGATTGCCAAAGCTGCAACGCGGCCGCCGGAGTCAATGGATATGCCCTCCCAATCCGCAATTGGAACGCGGCCCAGCCAGTTTTCCCAGCCGGGCTGGCCCCATGCCTCGTATAAGGCAATCAGCGTTTCCGTGTCTCCGGGGTGGTCAGGAGGCGCCGCGCATTTTCCTAAGCCGGTTCCACCATCCATGTATTCTGCAAAGTAATCCGATACGCAACCGCTGAAGTTGTTGCCTGATATGCCGCCCCAACGCCATCCCTCATTGGCCAATCTCTCAGGAATAGCTGTCAGGTCCAAGAAAAGCCCCAATGCAGTGTTTTCCAATTCCGGGGGTATCTGCCCGCTCAACTGGTTGTTTTCGAGGCCCAGGCCCCCTAGGCTGGTGAGTTTGCCCAGCTCTCGCGGTATCTCCCCGCTCAACTGATTGTGGCTAAGGTACATGGCACGCAGTCCAGTCAAGTTGCCCAACTGCGGCGGTATTTCCCCGTCCAACTCGTTGTATACGATGGCCAGCCATTGCAGATTGGCGAGGTTGCCCAGCTCCGGCGGTATTCCTCCGTCCAACTGGCTGCTACTGATTAGCAGCCAGATCAAACTGGTGAGATTGCCCAATTCCGGGGGCAGGTCTCCAATCAGCCCGTAGAGTTCCAAGCCAATGACGCGGCCATTGGCGTCGGTGGTCACTCCCTGCCATCCGCCGACCGCGCCGCGGCCCAGCCAGGAATTGGTGCCGTCCCAAGTCTCGCCCTCGGTGGCGTTGAACAGGGCGACGAGGGCTTCCTTGTCCGTTTCCGCTGAGGTCTGCGAGGGTAACAAAGGGGTAAACCTGGGTCGGGGCGTCGGCGTGGGGGTAGGCATCGGCGTCGCCGTGGGCCGGGGCGTTGCCGTGGGGGCAGGCGCCTGTGTGGGTACTGGTGCGGGCGGTTGCGTGGGTTGTGGCGCTGCCGTCGGCGCAGGAGGGGCTTCCGTGGGTTGGAATGGCGGCTGTGTGGGCACCGAGGCCTGTGTCGTGCAGTAATTTTCGGAACCTTCGCTTAAGGACGGCGGAGGGCTGGTCGAGATGCAGCCGCTCAGTTGGTTGCCACTGAGGCGCAACCCCGCAAGGTTGGTAAGGTTGCCCAACTCCGGGGGTATCTTCCCGCTCAACTGGTTATAGGATAAGTCCAGCCATTGCAGTTTGGTGAGGTTGCCTAACTCAGGAGGTATTTCCCCGCTCAGCTGGTTTTCGATGATGAAAAGCCCTTCCAAGTTGATGAGGTTGCCCAGCTCCGGGGGTATCTCCCCGCTCAACTGGTCGCCGAGGCTCAAATGTTGCAGGTTGGTGAGGTTGCCCAACTCCGGGGGTATCTCCCCGCTCAACTGATTGTCACCAAGGGCCAGCCCTTGCAGGTTGGTGAGGTTGCCCAGTTCTGGAGGTATTTCCCCGGTCAACTCGTTACCGTGGAGGTCCAGATCTCGCAGGTTGGTAAGGTTGCCCAGTTCTGGGGGTATCTCCCCGCTCAACGGGGTGTTGTAGATGGCCAGGCGTTCCAAGCTGGAAAGGTTGCCGAGTTCCGGGGGCAGCTCCCCGCTGAACGAGTCGGCGTCGCCGTACTTTAACTCTATCACCCGGCCTTCTTCATCGGTAGTGACACCATTCCACTCTGCGATTGGTGCGCTGCTGCCCCAATTGTCGGTTCCGTACCCGCCTTCTCCGTTAGTCGCGTTGAACAGGGCGATTAGGGCCTCCCTGTCGGTTTCCGGCGAGGTGGACTGGCCGAAAAAGATGCCGCGGCGCGTGGCCTCGGGGGTGGGGCTGTCCTCTTCCTCCGAGGTTGCCTCCTCTGCCGCTCGTTCCGTGGTGGCCGTGGGCTGGCGGCCAGTTTCGGCGGGCTGCTCCGTCGTCCCTTCGGTGGCGCAGGCCAGCAGCAGGGCGGATAGAATCAGCGCAATGCCGCAAATCAGCAGGAAAAGTCGGGGGGGGGGGGGGGGGGTAGGTATGCGTGAACCGGTTTGGGAGTGCGATTTTTGTGCCACTGTGTGAACTCCTTGCAATGTTTCGGCGATGTGGTTGGAGCCAAGCGCGACGTCGAGCCGAGGACCGGCTTGCGGGTTGCCCAGTTCGGTCTCCAGTTGGCGGAAGGGGCGCTCGTGGTGGGGACGGGATGGCGTAGCGTCTACTTCCGTTGGACGAAGGGTTGCAGGATGTTCACCATCCGCTCCACCTCTTCGAGCTGCTCCGCAATCTCCGTGCCGTCGAGCAGCAGGCCCCGCTTGTAGTAGTTCCGGTGAAGCTCCTGGGCGGCGTAGGACATTGCCGACAAGCCGGGCTGCCGGTATCTCTGGCGGGCGTTCCTCACCACAACCCCGAAGTCGTCGTGAATTTCGTACTGCCAGACCTCACGGGCGGCCACTGCCTTGATGATGTGGGATGCCGCGCCCCACCCTTTCTCGGACGCTTGATGCAGGTCGCTCTCCGCGAGGTATTCCCTGCTTCTGCGGAGAAACTTTCGCGCCAAGTCCACATGCTCCGTGACAGCCTGGACAGCCATTGGAGTCTCCTTCCAAACAGCTTGCCTGGTGGTGGCGGCACAACTCCCCTGCCGGAATTTTACTTGCCAAAGCACCCCGGCACAACTTTCCAGCCCCGCCCTTCTGGATAGCGCCGCGGCAGTGCAATGCCCTCTGAGATTTCTGACATATCTGCTTGACAAATTATGGAAATCACAATTACGCTTTGCGGAAACTCAGAGAAAATGGTGAGGTTATGGTCACTACGTTCAACGAAAACATGTTCGCGCCCGAAATCATCCATGACCCCTACACCTACTACGGCCGTCTTCGGGACGAAGACCCGGTGCACTGGAACGAGCTGTACGAGCTGTGGGTCATCACCAGGCACGACGACCTGGTCTGGCTGACCCGCAACCACGAGATATTCTCCAACGCCGTCTGGCTCAACGACCCGCGCGGGCCGTACCCCGCCATCAACGAGTCCGACAACGAGCTGTACGAGTTCGTCCGCAACTACCAGGGCAAGCAGTTCATCCAGTATGACCGCCCCGACCACTTGGAGATGCGGAAGGTCGTCCACGCCTACTTCACCCCCAAGTCCATGGAGGAGTGGCGCCCGCTGGTCCAGAACGCCATCAACGAGCTGCTGGACGAGGCGGAGCAGAAAGAAGACTTCGACATGATGCGCGACCTGGCCACGCCCCTGCCGGTGCTGGTCATCGCCGAGATGATGGGCGTGCCGAAGGCGGAGCGCCCTCACATCCGGGCCATCGCGGAGAAGCTCCTCGGCATTGCCCGCGGCGAAGCCGACCGCCTGCCCAGGCTGGTGGAAGGCATGGAGGAGATGCTCGAATACGTCAATCCCATGATCGAAGAGCGCAAGGTCAAGCCCGGCGACGACTTTATCTCCATCCTGGCCGGCGGCGAGAATGCCGGGGTGTTCACGCGGGAACAGGCCCTGGTCAACACCTCCCTGTTGCTGCTGGCCGGCCACGAGACCACCATCAACCTTATCTGCAACGGCACCCTGTCGTTCATGCGCAACCGCGACCAGTGGGACCTGCTGAAGGCCGACCCGCAGGGGATGATGGTCCGGGCCACCGAGGAGGCCCTGCGCTACGATGCCCCCGTGAAGTCCATCCAGCGGCTGGCGTCGCAGGACATCGAGATGCGGGGCAAGCAGATTAAGAAGGACGACCGCATCCGCTGGTTCATCACCTCGGCCAACCGCGACCCCAACAAGTTCGAGCGGCCCGACGAGATGGACATCACCCGCTGGCCCAACCCCCACGTCGCTTTTGGCGCTGGCATCCACCACTGCCTGGGCGCTACCATCGCCCGCGTGGAGGGCCAGGAAGTGTTCCGCGAACTGGCGGAGCGCTACCCCGACATGGAGCTGGGCCAGGACGAGATGGACTACGAACCCAGCATCACCTTCCGCTCCATCCGGCAGATGCCCGTCACCACCAACAAGTAACCCGGGCATACAGCAAGGCACCAAAGGCAAGCCCCCGGTTCATGCCGGGGGCTTATAGCTAACGGAATGTGGGGTTGAAATCCGCACCAGCCCCAGGATCGGCCGAACCTTACTTACATAGCTCCTCCTGCTCAAGCTCCCGCCTGCTCGGACTCCACAGTATCTGACGTAACCGCTCCTCGTGCTGATGATTCCGTCTGCTCACCTCGATACCAAGCGTGAAAATGCCCATGTCGAATCGCCATAGGCCATCCATAGTACCCTGCTTATCACAGGTGTAGCGTTCTTCCGACTGGCCAAAGGCATTGATTTGGAACTTGTCCTCGTGTTCGCTACGGATGTATGATATGACCATCCCGCACGTGATGGCTTTCTTGTTTAACCACGAAGTCCCAACTGGTAGCCTCTGCATTTCAATTTTGACCTCGTAATCATCATTCCTGATAACTGCGAAGTCCTGCTTTGCTTGGGATTCATATTGGGGCCGCCAGTCTGAATCAATCTCCTTCAGTAAGCAAAAAGAAGAGGGCGATTCGGAAGGGCCGAAGACGCTGATATGGAATTCTTCCACGTGTTCGCTGATGGTCTGTATCATGACTATCCCAGTGATGATGGTGCCGGTTGGCATGTGCTGTGCAGTGTAGTCTATGTTCACCTTCGACTCCTTGGTGTTGGACTTGGATTTGGTTTACTGCAAAAATGCTAGCCGTGTCAAGGGCAAGGAGCACAAGCTATGAACCCCTACACTTGGCGCAAATCGCTCTGGTCATCAGCCGCCGTATCAGTTTAAGGCTCACCAGATTGTTGACAGGTCCAGCGTGAAGCCCGGCAGCACCGGGTCGGCGGATACCGACTCCGGTTCTTCCAGTATCTCCACGGGTTGGCCGGGACGGTAAATGTGTACACGCTTGGTTCGCGGGTCGACCAGCAAGCCGAGGAGGACGCCGTTTTCCATGTATTCCACCATTTTGTCCTGAACATCTCTGAGGCTGTCCGAGAGAGAGCGAAGCTCAATGGCGAAGTCTGGGAAGGTGTGGCCGAACTTGGTCTGGTTGTCCCGGTCCAGAGACTCCCATCGAGACAAGGGCATCCAGGAAGCGTCAGGGGCGCGCACTGCGCCGTTGGGGAGGGTGTATCCGGCATTCGGCCCGAAGGCGCGTCCCGTTCCGTCCTGCTTGGCCCAATTGCCTACCTGCAAATACAATTCTCCCTCTTGCCAGCCGCCTTCCAGTCCCGCAGGGGGCATGATAATCAACTCCCGATTCGCACTGAGTTCAATTCGAAGGTCGCCGTTGTCGGCGCACAGCTGAAGCAGTTGGTCTTCCGTCATTTCCAGGGCGCGTACCTTCAAGACCAGTCGGTAAGGCAGTGTTACGCCCGCCTCGCCCGTCTCAATGGCGGCTGGTTTGGTGGTAGTCATGTTGACAAGCTCCCCGCGTTCACGGTTGGGGTAATGCCCTCGCTGTACAGAGGTTGTAGCAGGGCAGCGCGAAATCGGGTCACCGGCTGCCGTAGAGGTTGAAGGAGCTGACCTCGGCCGCCGGGAGCCGCTGCGTCGGGCCGAAGCTGCCGCGAGGGTACCCCACTGGCGTCAGGCAGACCGTCTCGACGTGCTCCGGTATGCCCAGCCATTCCTTGATCTGCTGCTCCTCGCGGATGTGGACGGTGGTGATGCGGGTTCCCAAGCCCAAGGCCCGCGCCGCCAGGAACAGGTTTTGGATCGCCAGCCAGACGGACGACGCATAGCGCCCGCGCTCCAGCGGTTCCCCTGGCGTGTATCCGGCGTGGCCGCGGGAGTGGTCGGCGCAGATGAGGATCATCGCTGGCACCTCGGGCATGCGGTGAGCCAGTTCCCGCGCCTGCCGGTAGGCCAGTGGCTCGTCGGGCCGCGGTTCCGCCCCCTGCGCGCCCAGCCAGATGTCGCGATACAGGCCGCCGACCTTCTCGATCAGCTCCCGGTCGGTGATGGCGATGAAGTGCCATGGCTGGGTGTTGCCGCCGCTGGGCGCGCGGATGGCCGCGTCGATTATCTTCTCCAAGTCTTCGCGGGACACCGGATCGCGCCGGTAGCGCGTGGTCTGACGCTGGCTGTAGATGGCATCCATCAGGCTGATGTCATCGGACATGATCGCACCTCCGGTATGACGACATTCTGGAACAAGGTACGCCCTCACCCTAGCCCTCTCCCGGAGGGAGAGGGAACTTGGCGGGCTACGCTAAATTGGCGGGCGGCGGGTGTGCCAGTCGGTTGCCTGTTCGTAGGCGTAGGCCACACGGAAGAGCGTTTCCTCGGTGAAGGGCTTGCCCACGATCTGCAATCCGAGGGGCAGGCCGGACTCGGTGAATCCGCAGGGCACGGAAATCGCTGGGACGTTGGCCAGGTTGAACGGGCCGGTGAAGCTGATGCGCGCGTTCAGCCCGGCCAGCGCCATCTCCTTGCTGGGCACTCCCGGCACGCTCTCTACGGGCGGCGCGGGCCCGACGCCCGACGGCAGCGCCAGCACGTCCACGTCTTCCAGCGCCTCAAGTACCTGCTCCCTGAGCATGGCCCGCAGTTTCTGGGCCTTGTTGTAGGCTTGGGCCGGGATGACCAGCCCCGTTAGGAACCGGATCTGGTTGTTGCGGTCAAGCTGGTCGAAGTTAGGTTCGAAGGTCTGGCGGTGCAGGTTGGCCCACTCCACGCCGATGATGGTCATGCTCAGCGCCCCCGCCGACGGCGACAACGGCACCGAGACCTCGCGGGACGTGGCGCCCAGCTCGCCCAGTGTTGCGATGGCGGCGGTTACGGCGGAGCGCATTTCCGGGTCCAGGTTGGGAGCGTCCATCCGGTCGGAAATCACGCCCACCCGCAGGCCGCTGATGTCGCCCGTCAAGGCGGCGCGGTAGTCCGGCACTGGCACGTCCCAGGTGTACGGATCCCTCGGGTCATGGCCAGCGATGGCCTGGAAAGTGATTGCCGCGTCCTCGACGGTGCGGGAGATGGGGCCGACGGTGTCCATCGACCACGATCCGCCCATCACTCCGTACCGGCTGACCCGCCCGTAGGTGGGGCGCAGTCCCACCAGGCCGCTGAAGTTCGCCGGGCTGCGGATGGAGCCGCCGGTGTCCTCCCCCAGAGACGTGGCGCACAGGAACGCGGCGGTTGCGGCCCCCGACCCGCTGCTGGAGGTGCCGGGGTTGCGGCCCGTGTCCCACGGGTTGCGCGGCGTGCCGTAAGGGTGGTTGTAGATGTCGGCCATGGCGAACTCGCTCATGTTGAGCTTGCCCAGCAGCACGGCGCCCGCCTCGTTCAGTTTCGCCATCACCGTGCTGTCTTCGTCCGGCACGAAGTCCCGCAGTATCGAGGAGCCGCCGGTGGTGACCATCCCGGCGGTGTAAAACTGGTCCTTGACCGCAACCGGCAGCCCGTGCAGCGGCCCGCGGTAGTTGCCCGCCGAGATCTCCGCCTCGGCCTGTCTGGCCGATTGCCGGGCGTGGTCTTTGAGGACGGCGATGTAGGAATTGAGCTGGCCGTCAACCGCGTCGATTCGATCCAGGTAAGCCTCGGTCGCCTCCACCGGCGACACCTGCCGCGACTCGATCAGCCCTGCAAGTTCCGACGCGCTGAGAAAGGGTATCTCGCTCCGTTCCATGACTCACTCCTGATTTGGTAGGATTCTATCTCAAAGTCCCCTCCCCCTTGAGGGGGAGGGTTAGGGTGGGGGTGAAAAGGCAGTGCAGAGAACCCTATGGAATAGCAACCAAAGGAGCTGAGACAGTTTCCAAGCCCCTTTCCCTCCGGATAATAGTCAGGGAGGCTACTCGCTGCCTAAGAGTGCGTTTAATTAGGTTTGGTTCATTGACCAAGAGTGGGTTTCAGACGTATCCGCCGTTCCTGAGCAACCAGGGGTACGCCCCACCCTAACCCTCTCCCTCCGGGGGAGGGAACTTATTAAACACCCTCTAATCGTCCGGCACTGTGGCGATGAGCCGCCCGCCCTCGACGTTAACCGGGAATGCGGTCATCCTGGAGTTGGGGCCGTTGATGCAGATGCCCTCCGATTTCTCGAAGAGCCATCCGTGGTCCGGGCACATGAAGGTGTTGCCCCAGTCCACCACCTCGCCCATGGCGTGCGGGCACACGTTGGAAAGTAGCTGGTAGACTCCCTTCTTGCTCTTGGCCAGAAAGTAAGACCAGTCCCCGATGTCCACCTGCGCCGGTAGCTTGGTGAACGACGATTCCGTTCCGATGTCAACGCTGATTGTCTTGTAATCCGCCATTGCGGCCTCATCCTGATATGCAAATAGCCCAGACTGCTTTGCGCCAGCCGTGGCGAGGCCAGTATAACCCAAATCCTGCGACCGCGATGGCGCATCAACGCCTCATACATAGTTCCCTCTCCCTCCGGGGGAGGGTTAGGGTGGGGGCGTTCTCCAGTTGCTTTCATAGACGACGATAGCCATGATTTCTCCTCACTCCAGTCCTATACCACAAGGGAGAGGGCGAATTGAAAGGCCCTGGATGGTGGATTTTATGCCTTGACGGGCACGGGGAATTGCCGCAGTATTGGGCCACATTGAAACGACCCGCACAGGAGGCAGAAATGGCTGATCTGTCCAGAGAGGATATCCAGGCCCTGGGCCGTGCCGTGGGACTGGACATCCAGGAACCGGAATTGACCGAGGTCATGTACAGCCTCAACGCCCTGCTGGAATCGCTGGACGCCATCAACCCGCCCGGCCTCGAGGAAGTGGAGCCGCTGCCCATCATCCTGCCCCCGGCATAGCCCTGCCGAGGGCATCCGCATTCCCTTTATTTCGAGGGGGTATAGATGGACAAGGCCGACCTGCCGTTCCTGCCAGCATCGGAGCTTTCCAGGCTGATTGCGTCGCGAGAGGTATCGCCCGTTGACGCGACCGAAGCGTACCTGGACCGCATCGACGATCTGGATTTCAAGTTCAACGCCTACCTGACCGTAACCCGCGACATGGCTATGGACGCCGCCCGCGAGGCCGAGCGCGAAATCGCGGCGGGCAACCACCGAGGGCCGATGCACGGCGTCCCCGTAGCGGTCAAGGACCAGTTCCTCAGCGCGAGAGTCCGCAGCACCGGCGGCTCTCGCATCCTGGCCGACTACGTGCCCGACGAGGACGCCACGGTCATCGCCAACCTGAAGCATGCTGGCGCCGTGCTGCTGGGCAAGACCAACCTCACCGAATTCGCCATAACCGGCTTCTCCCACCGTTACAGCACACCGCGCAACCCTTGGGACTTGAACACCTACGCTGGCGGCTCCAGCAGCGGCTCAGGGGCGGCGACGGGAGCGTATCTCTGCGCCACGTCGCTGGGCGAGGATACCGGCGGCTCCATCCGGTTCCCGGCTACCTGGTGCGGCCTGGTTGGCCTGCGCCCCACCTGGGGGCTGGTGAGTCGCTACGGCGTCATGCGCGGCGTCTGGTCAATGGACACCGTTGGCCCGATTTCGCGCACGGTCGAGGACGCGGCCATCACCCTTGGCGCCATCGCGGGCCATGACCCCAAAGACGGGCACACCTCGACTGCTCCGGTGCCTGACTACCGGGCGGCCCTGGGTCGGGGAATAGATGGGCTGAGGATTGGCGTGGTCACCGAGCAGATGGAGTCCGACCTGGTGGACGAGGATGTCCGCAGCGTGGTCGGACGGGCCATCACGGTGCTGGGGGAACTGGGCGCAACGGTTGAGGAGGTTTCGCTGCCGCTTTCAGCCGTCGCCGGGCCGATCTCCGGAACGCTATTGGCGGTGGAGCCAGCCAATAACCACGCCCGTTGGGTTCACGAGAACATCAACGACTACGGCCACGACGACCGCATCCTGTTGCTCACTGGCAGCGTCATGCCAGCCCGCTACTACAGCAAGGCCCAGAAAATCCGGGAACTGATCCGCCGTCAGGTATTGGACGCGCTGGGCAACTACGACACCCTCGTCTTCCCCACCGCCGGACGGGGAGCGCAGCCCGTGGAGGACGACCCGCCCGTGACCAGCAAGGAAACGTCCTCGCGGTTGCCCTTCCTGTTCACCCGCCTCTTCAACCTGGCGAGCTGCCCGGCGATGTCCGTGCCCTGCGGCTTCGACGACCGCGGCATGCCCGTAGGATTGCAGATAGGCGGCAAGCCATTCTCCGAGGAAACGCTGTTCCGCATCGGCCACGCCTACGAGCAGGCCACCGACTGGCACACCCGGCGGCCATCGGCGGTTGCCTGACCGGAGAACGAAAATGAGCCGGGTCGGCGAGAAAATCACCGGCGACTAAGGAGTGTCTCAAATTCCTCCGTCATTCCTGCGAAAGCAGGAATCCAGGGGTTCTTGCAGGCAAATCATTCTCCGGCATAGAGCGATTCTGGATTCCTGCTTTCGCAGGAATGACGGAAATAGATCTGCTGACTGTCTGACAACTCAATTTGACGACACTCTCTAAGTAAACAGGGGCGTCGCAAATATACAGCGACGCCCCTTTCCGTTGCTGTATGTCCTTTACTGCCCTAAAGAACTTCTGACAAAGGTGACGCGTTCGTTAAGGGCAGACCAAACTGGCATGCATTCTTGCATTCAGTCCAAAGGGACGCCCCCACCCTAACCCTCCCCCGGAGGGAGAGGGGACTTCTGCCACTCTTTTTAGTGGGGATACATGTCGTCGGCCAGCGCCTCCTGCCATATTTCGTTGGCTGGCAGAATCTTGTCGATGGCGCGGAGCTTGTAGTAGCTTTCCGACAGACCGGGCGGGTCGCCGCCGTCGGCCACCGTGTCGGCTGCGCCCAGCAGCATGCGGCGGGCGACCACGATGGCCATGTCGCTGGCCGCCAGGTTCTCGGTGCTGCGGTCAACGATGGCGCCCATGCTCTCCTGTACCGCCTGGTCCTGGGTGTTGATGCCGTCGATGCCAGAGAAGGTCTCGTACTTCTGTACCTGCCGGTCGATCATCCAGTCGTTGTCCCGGTTCTTCCTGGCGCGGTAGTTTTCGTCCAGGTCTTCGGGGCCGCGGCCGAGTTGGCGTTCGATGTCGCGGTCGGCCTCGGACAACGGCTCGTCGCCGTAGCTGTACAGCCAGTTGAACACCATTGAATTCTCGTCGTCGGTGGGAACCCAGCAGTGCCCGGCGATCATGGTGCGCGTCGTGCCCCCCGACAGTCCGAACTGCTGCGGGCGCATCTGGTGGAAGGGCAGCACGAAATGGTAGGCGCGGATGAAGTTCTTGTCCTCACCCTCCAGTTCGCGGACGCCAGCGTAACGATACCCGTAGTCGGTGCGGTCAACCTCCACCTTGGGCGCCTTGCCCTGCACGAAGGGAGTGTCGAACCCGATGCCCGGACGGGTGGTGTTGGTGGTGATGCGACGGTGCAGGATGGGCGCGTGGGCCGTGTCGATCCCGCCCTCCACTGCCTGGAGCCAGTTGCACTCCTGCCGGTTCTTGGTAATCAAGCGGTGGCTGTCCGGCACCTGCGTCCACTCGAAGCGCGGCAGCGGCGGCTGCCGGTCGGCGGGGCCCATGTAGGCCCAGACAACGCCGCCCATCTCCACGGCAGGGTAGGAGATGGCTTTGACCTTGGTGTAGTAGTCGCTGTCGGCGGGCTCGTTCATCATGTCCACGCAGTTGCCCGCGCGGTCGAATTTCCAGCCGTGGTAGACGCAGCGGAGGCCGTTCTCCTCGTTGCGGCCCAGCCACAGCGACGTGCGCCGGTGGGGGCAGAATTCCTCCAGCAGGCCCACCTGCCCCGAGGTGTCGCGGAAGGCGACCAGGTCCTCGCCCAGCAGGCGCACCCTGACGGGCGGGCAGTCGGGTTCCGGCAGTTCGTCGCACAGCAGGGCTGGCAGCCAGTAGCGGCGCAGGGTGTCGCCCATTGGCGTGCCTGCCCCGACGCGAGTCAGTCGTTCGTTGTCAATCTTTGATAGCACCATGAGTGGCCTCCTCTCCACCAGAGTGATTCAACACCTATTCCGCTCGTTCAAGCGCCTTGGATTGGGAAGATTCTAACGGGCGGCGGTACGGTTGTCATCCGCCGGTATTCTCAACGTGTGTTGATATTCCCTGTAGGGGCGCACGGCTGTGCGCCCCTACGCGGCGGGGCCAACAAACAAATCGCGTCCAATACCAACACACGCCGAGAATACCCATCCGCCTGTCTCATTGACAACGGCAAGCCGCGTTTCTAGAATCGAAAGGCTTTGGCATAAAAGATGCGGCAGGACAGCAGCGGATGGCGACTGTAAAACAGCTTTACGCATTACAGGAAGTTGACCTCGACCTCGACCGGGTCTATCGGGCCCTCGAGGAGACAGAGGATGAACTGAAAATCGAGATCTCCATTGAAAACCTTGAGACCTCCTTGATGGAGGAACAAGAGCGCCTTCAGGAGGCTGAGCTTCTCCAGCGGGAAAACCAGATAGACATCGAGTCTCGTAGGGAACGCACCCAGGCCCTGGAAACGCAACTGTACGACGGTTCGATGGTCAACGCCCGCGACCTCGAGGCCTTGCAGCACGAGGCGGCCAGCGTCCGCCACCTGCTGGAGCAGGACGAGGCAATGTCGCTGGAACTGTCGATTCAGGTGGAGGAATCCAGGTCGCGGTGCGGGGAACTCAACGACCAGTTGTCGGAGATCAGGGCGCGCTGGGAAGTGCAGCAGGGCGAGCTCAACCGGCGCGTTGCGGAACTGCGGGCCGAACAGAGTGAGTATGAAAAGCAGCGCGAACTGCTGGCGGCAAGGTTCGACCCTGCCACCTTGCAACGGTACGAAACGCTGCGCAAGTCCAAGGGCGGGCGCGCAGTGGCCAAGGTGGAACGGGACCTCTGCCAGGGTTGCAGAATGTCCCTGCCCACCCAACTCCGCCAGCGCGTAAAGAGCGGCCGCCAAGCGGTAAATTGCAGCAGTTGCGGCCGGATGCTGTTCGTCGAGTAGCTGGCCGCTCCGGTCGTGGTAGCCGGGTTTTGCCCGCTCAGATGCGCCGGTTTCCCGGCGCGTCCGTATTTTCAGACCCTCATTGGCTGGATGGTAAAATTACGGCGCCGACTCACTTGAAAACATGTTCAAATTGCGAAGGCCGAACGTATGACAACCGCCAAGACTCCCCTGCTGGAGCAGACCGTCACGCTGCCCTACCGCCTGGTGCTGGACTTCCGCGCCGTTGAGATGACAGATGACCAGCTCTTGCAGTTTTGCGCCGACAACGGGGATCTCAGAATAGAACTCACGGCGAAAAAGGAGTTGATAATCATGCCCCCTGCGGGAGCCACTACCAGTGGGCGCAACAGTGAACTAGCCGTGGACCTGGGAATCTGGTCCCGGCAAGACGGCACGGGTAAGACTTTCGATTCCTCCGGGGGATTCACGCTGCCTAACGGGGCCATGCGCTCTCCCGATGCCTCATGGATTCTGCTGTCCCGCTGGGACGCCCTGTCCGAGGCTGAACAAACTCGATTTTCTCCGATTTGTCCTGACTTCGTGATAGAACTTCAGTCCCCTTCCGACCGGTTGAGGGACCTGCATGCCAAGATGTTGGAATACATCGAGAATGGGGTGCGCCTCGGCTGGCTTATCCTTCCGCGGGCACGGCAGGTGCATGTCTACCGGCCCGGACAAGACGTTGAAGTGCTGGAAGGTATGCAAACGGTTTCCGGCGACCCTGAGCTGCCGGGGTTTGTGCTTGACTTGGCGAGGATCTGGTAGGCGGCGCCGGTTGCCGGAATCCGTTTGACCCCTTGGCATGCCCATGCTAGATTGAAAAACGGAGGGCGTGCGAACCGGGTGGCCGCCCTGGCAACCGTCCGCGGATGCCGGGGAGGAAAGTCCGGGCTCCTCCGGGCAGGGTGCTGGGTAACGCCCAGGCTTTCGCAAGGGATCAGTCCGGCGCGGAAGACGGAAAGTGACACAGAAACATACCGCTCCGATGGCGTTTTGCGCCTCGGTGTAAGGGTGAAATCGGGCGGCAAGAGCGCCCGGCCTGCTGTGGCGACGCAGCGGCGGTCAAACCCCACCCGGAGCAAGGCCAAATAGAGGGACTATGAGCGCCCGGCTCGTCCCCGGGTCGGCCGCAAGACCACGGCGGCAACGCCGTCCCGCAACTGCGGGTCCCGGTGCCACATCGGGAGGCTAGATAGATGGCCACCACCCCGTTCGCTTTGAGCTTTGCCCAAGGCTGACGGGGCACAGAATCCGGCTTATAGGTCCGCACGCTCTCCCGCCTGCCCCTCGATCTTACGCAGGGCGACGGCCCCCGGCAGCGACCGTTCAATTCCCTGGCATTCTCAATGTGTGTCGATGTTAGGCACAATCCTCAGACATTCCCCGTCATTCCGGCGAAAGCCGGAATCCATTCATCGACGCTGCGTAAAACTGTATCTGCTGAAGCCTCTGGATTCCGGCTTTCGCCGGAATGACGGGGTTGAATGGCGCATCGCCAACACACGCGGGGACTACCAATTCCCGTCGGCGGTTGCCGGATTCGGTATCGTTGTTTATGATAGTCGGCAGGGCCGCTTATCATCCTGCTGGCCTTGCGAGGAGAGTTTTCGAAGTGTTTCTTGACCTGCATTGCCATTCCGTTTCCTCCGATGATTCCCGCGCTACGGTGGAGCAGTACGTGAAGTGGGTGCAGGTGCTGCGCAAGCGCAATTACGTGGTCGATGGCATTGTCCTGACCGAGCACCGCAAGTTCGATTTCGATAAAGACTATTCAGCCTTGGCCGAGCAGTATGGCCTGCTCATCCTGAAGGGATCGGAATTGGATACCCGCTACGGGCACGTTCTCGTTTACGGGGTGAGCGAAGGGCTTGCCAGGGACATCGATTTCTCCGACGTGCGAATGGACGCCCGCGAGCTCATGCAGGCGGCGAGGCATCACGACGCGGTGGCTATACCGGCCCACCCGGGGCGGTTCGGCATCGGGCTGACCGAGTATATCCAGCAGGGCGAAGCGTTTCCCGAGGTGGATATGGTCGAGATTCTGAACGGCGGCGGCCGGGCCGGCGAGAACGAGCGAGCCGAAGAGCTGTGCCAGCAGTACGGCTACCTGGGCATTGGCGGAAGCGATGCCCACTTCACCAGCCACATTGCCACCTGCCTCACCGACTTCCGCTCTTCCGTCGCCAACGAGAACCAGTTGGTCGACGCACTGCTCAGCAAGGAATTCAGGCCGGTAAGATTGGAAGAGACGGCTATCGTCCCTGCCGCCTGACCGTAGGCCCGGACTATCGCCGCAACCGAAACAACCGGAGTACGCCGAATGACGTTGGAACTGAACTACGACCGCTCTCTCCACGAAAAGGAACACCGGGCGGGGCCATTCGACATCACGCCCCAGATGATCCAGGCGGTCAACGCCAGTCTCGGCGAAAAGGGCGCTGCGTTCGTCTCGGACGAGGGGGCCAAGGACAGCGGGTTTAGCAGAATGATTGCGCCTCCAACCCTGTGTTCGATATTCGTGCGCGAGGTGCAGCTTCCCGACGTTGGCATCGACTTTGGCAAGACGCAGATGCACGCGGGCCAGCGGGTGCAGCCCATCGCTCCCATCTATGCCGGAGACCAGGTCACGGCGTCCTCTCACCTGAAGGAGGTATACGCCAAGACGGGCCGATCCGGCACCATGGTGTTCATCGTCTGGGAGACCACGTTCCGCAACCAGGACGGCCAGGTGGTGGCGGAAGTGCAGGAGTCCTTCGCCCGCCGCGAGTGACTTCCTCGTCCACCTGGCAAACCGGCAAGCTCCGCATATTTCCGATTCAGTGCCGCAAAAGAGAATCGAATTGCCTTACTTTGAAGACTTGGAATTGGGCGACCAGGTTGGCCCAGTCGAGACCGTAGCCACCGACGAGAGCGTGGCGAGTTTCTGCGACATCTGGAAGCCACCGTCCCCCAACCGATTTACGGACATCGAAACGGCCCGGGCCTCCGGCATGTCAGGTACCATTGTGCCCGGCATCATGGCCATGGCAATGATGGCGCAACTCCTGACCGACTGGGCTGGCCCCGACTGCATCAGGGATTTGGACGTCGTGTTCCGCCAGCCGGTGCCCCACAACTCGCCGCTGACCCTCGAGGCCACCATCACCGACCTCAAGCAGGAGGACGGGCAGAACCTGGCCGAGTGCGACATCCTGATGCTGGGCAGCAAGGGAGAGCGGCACGTGGGCGGCCGGGCCCTGGTTTCCCTTCCCAGCCGGGAATAGCGGCCCCCTCTAACTCAGCCCGAATGCCCCGGAATTCAGCGGGGCTTGGAAACTCTCTCAAGAATCCCCTCTCCTTTCAAGGAGAGGGCTAGGGCGAGGGTGGAAGGGTTGAGAAGAGATGCTGATGAATAGTGTCCTGCTTGTCTTGAGGTAATTTCTTAGTGCCCGGTGGTCGCCGTGTTGCATCGCTTGCGCCAGGTCGATTTCATCGTCAGCGACTTGGGTAACAGTACAAGCCTGTACGACAGTTACCTCGGTATGAAGGCCGTGCGCCGCTCCCAGGCCATTGACGGCGAACGGGCCGTATTGCACGCTGGCGACGGCACCTTCGTTGAACTCTGGCAACCCGATCTGGGAGAGGCCGAATCATCGGCCTTCCGGGAGAGCCGGGGACAAGGGCCATACCGGATGGTGTTCGAGACCAAAGACCTGGATGCGCTGCTTGACAACCTGCGAAGTCTTAAAGTGCGGCACAGCGGCGTGTCCCATCGACCCGGCAGGCGGACTGTGGAAATTGATCCGGCAGCCACGAACGGGGCGCTGGTTCGGGTGGTAGAGCTGGAGGACGGTCAGAACCCGTGGCCGCTGGCCGGAGAGGACTGGCAGGCGTCGCCCGCGCCGCGCACACTGTCCCTGAGACAGGTGGCCGTACTGGTACGCGACCTCGACCGGGCGCTGGAGCGCTGGCGCGAGATGTTCCAGTTGCAGGCCACCAAGCGCTTCGAGGTCAGCTTTACCGACCTGGAAATCGCCGTAATACCCCTGATCGGCCGCGATACGTTCATAGAATTGGCCCAACCCACCGGGCCGGATGCTCCGTCTCAGCGTTTCCTGGACCGCTACGGGGAGGGCCTGTACCTGATGATCTACCAGATCGAGGACTCGCTGGCAATGGACGATCACCTTAAGGAGCAGGGCGCGAGATATACCACGTCACGCCAAACCGCCAATTACACCAACCTGGGATTCAACAGCATTTGGCTGCATCCGGCGGGATTCATGGGAGCCTTTACGCAACTGTCCCAGGTGTTTGAAGGCCCCAACCCATGGCCCCCGGCGGGGGATGACTGGTATAAGGACCAAGACCTCCGATAGTCCCCTTCCCTCCGGGGGAGGGTTAGAGTGGGTGCGTCTCCCCGATGTATGCAAAATTCACTCCAAGCCGCTCATGGTGAGCCTGTCGAACCACCACCGTCTTGAACAAGTATCCTTCGACAAGCTCAGGATGAGTAGGCGCCGACGCAATGCCTGACTTTGTAGTCGTCCTGTTGCCGGGCCATTCCGAATTGACACCGTAGCCTTGTTAGTGATATCTTTCACATAGTCCGGCGACGTAATCGCACGGGGTTTTTTTATGCCACTGAAAATTGCTGTACTCGCCAAGCAGGTACTGGATCCCGAGATGCCCATGGCGGCTTTTCGCATCGATGAGGACGCCAAGCGCGTGGTGCCGCCGTCGAACATCCCCCCGGTCGTCAACGGGTTCGACGAAAACGCAGTCGAGGCCGCCTTGCAGATCAAGGATGCGCAGGAGGCGACCGTTACGGTCATCTCCACCGGCTCCAGCTTCGCCCTTGACGTGATGAAAAAGCCGCTGTCCATGGGCGCAGACGAGCTCGTCCTGCTCCAGGACGACGACTTTGACAACACCATCGACAGCTTTCAGACGGCGCAACTGCTGGCCGCGGCCATCAGGAAGCTCGAGGGCTTCGACCTGATTATCTGTGGGCGTCAGGCGTCGGACTGGGACAACGCCCAGGTGCCGCTGGGCGTGGCGGAGATTCTTGGGGTCTCCTGCGTGTCTTTGGGCAAGAAAGTGGACGTGGCCGACGGCAAGGCCATCGTTGAGCGCATCGTTCCCGACGGCTACCAGGTGGTGGAGGCATCACTCCCCGCCCTGGTGACGGTCAGCAACGAACTGGGCCAGCCGCGCTACCCCACCCTGCGCGGCATCATGGCCGCCACCCGCAAGCGCCCCACGGTCTGGAGCAAGGCGGACCTCGACCTGGACGATTCGCAATCTGAGGCGCGGGTGACGCTGCGGCAGTTGTTCATTCCCGTAAGCGACCAGGAATGCGAGTTCGTCGAGGGCGAAAACGCCGCCGACGCCGGGCGGCAACTGGCCCTCAAACTGCGGGAAGCCAAGATAATCTAGGGACGTTCATGACGGATTCCCGTGGGGCAATTGGCCCTTGGGGAACCGTATCACTCACTGCCGACTATCTGGTTCTGGAGGCCGCAATGGCTGACGCCACTGGTGTTCTGGTTATCGGACAATCCTCAGCCGACGCGCTGGATTCCACCGCCGCCGAACTGCTGGCCGCCGGGAGAAACGCGGCTGCGTCGCTGGGCGAGGAGCTTTCCATTGCCCTGCTGGGGGATGCCGTAGACGCTCCCGCGCAGCAGGCCATCGCTCACGGCGCAGACCGGGTTTACGCCGTAACCAGCCCGCTGCTGTCCGGGTACCAGGCAGACCTCTACCTTGCCGCCATGGATTCCCTGTGCCGCGAGGTGAACCCCAGGGTGGTGCTGATTTCACGCACCAACGAGGGGCGGGAACTGGCCCCGCGGCTAGCATTCCGCCTGGGCGTGGGCCTGGCGCAGGACTGCCTGGAGGTGTCGGTGGACGAGGCCACCAAGACGCTGCTGGCAAACCGCCCGGTGTATGGCGGCAATGCCATCGCTGTCGTCAGTTGCGTACAGACGCCGCAGATAGCCGCCATCCGGCCCAAGGCATACGAGGCCGCCGAACTGGACTCGTCCCGGCAGGGGCAGGTCGTATCTTTCCCGGTGGATCTGGATGCCTCGCAGGCACGGGTGCGAGTGGTAGAGACGGTGCGGGAGGAATCGGAGGGCGTCAAGCTGGAGGAGGCGCGAGTGGTCGTCTCCGGTGGTCGAGGGCTGGGCGGCCCGGAGCCGTTTGCTGGCCTGGAAGACCTCGCCAAGATTCTAGGCGGGGCTGTCGGGGCCTCACGCGCAGCCGTGGACTCCGGCTGGGTGCCGCCGTCGTACCAGGTGGGACTGACCGGCAAGTCCATCACGCCCGACCTCTACATCACCGTCGCCATATCCGGCGCAAGCCAGCACATGGCAGGCTGCTCCGGCGCAAAGTGCATCGTCGCCATCAACAAGGACGCCGACGCCAACATATTCAAGGACGCCCGCTACGGCGTGGTCGGCGACTGGGAGACGGTGATTCCGGCGTTGACGGAAGCCGTCCGCGAACTGATGGACAGCTAGACATTCGCAGGGAACCATCGTCGTTCCCTGTCAATCCGTCATTCCGGCGAAAGCAGGAATCCAGAGCAATGGAACCCTTCTTTAGATAGGGCGTGACAAATCCCCTCCCCCTCAGGGGGAGGGTTAGGGTGGGGGTGAACTCCTCGACTGCGTAACTCCTATTTGGAAAGGAGCGTAACGAAAATGCGCCCCTATTCCAATATTACGTTATCGATCAGGCGCACCGACCCCATGTGAACCGCCGTCGACAGCATGGCGCCCGGCTCCGCACGTTCCAGTTCCTCAAGGGTGTCCGGGGCCGCTACGCTCACGTAGTCGATATCCCCCAGCAACGGCTCGGCTTCCAGCACGGCCCGAATGGTTCCGCGTATCATATCGGCGTCGGTCTCGGTGTTTGCCCAAAGATTTCTGCCGGAACATAACGCCCGATAGACCTCAGCGGCGGCCCTGCGCTGCTCCGGGCTGAGCCGGACGTTGCGGCTGCTCATCGCCAGGCCGTCAGCCTCGCGGACGGTGGGCAGCACCACGACCTCGATGCCCATGTCCAGGTCGCGGGCCAGCTTGCGTACCACCACCGTCTGCTGGCCGTCCTTCTGGCCGAAGTAGGCCCGCTCCGGCCCCATGATCCCGAAGAGCTTGGCAACGACGGTCGCCACGCCGCGAAAGTGGCCGGGCCTCGCCGCTCCCTCCAGCCGGTCGGCAATCGGCCCGAGGTCCACCCACGTATCGAATCCTGGCGGATATACCTCCGATACGTCCGGAACGAAGACCAGGTCTGTGCCGCGCTGTCGCAGCATCTCCAGGTCGGCATCCAGGTCGCGGGGATATTGGGCGAAGTCCTCGCCTTCCCCGAATTGCGTGGGGTTGACGAAGATGCTGACGGCGACGGTTTCCGAGTCGCCGCGGGCCCGGTCAACCAGCGACAAGTGGCCGTCGTGGAGCGCCCCCATCGTCGGCACCAGCCCCAGCGGCCGGGTCGCCCCCCGGCACAGTCGGCGCATCTCGTCTTTGGATTTAATTATCTGCATGAAGTGGTCTTACTTGGTAGCCATCTCAAAACCGTTGGGGTGGTTGCTGCTTCAGATATCCTCTGCACTGCGTTTTCACCCCCACCCTAACCCTCCCCCTCAAGGGGGAGGGGACTTTTGAGATAGTCCATTAGCGTTTTTTAATTGCCCAGTTCCGACACTGCCGGGATTCCGCCCAATCCGGTCGCGAGCCGCACGGCCCGCAGCACGGCCCGCGCCGAGACCTCGGCAGCGGCGGCTCCGAGGGTGGTCAGGTCGACTTCGCCCTGGAACTCGCCGGTGGCCATGGCAAACATGGTGTCGCCGTCGCGGATGGTGTGGCAGGGATGGATGGTCATGGACAGGCCGTTGTGGCTCACTCGCGCCACGTAATTGGCCTGCTCGCGGGTGAGCTTGGCGTCGGTTGCCACGACGCCGATGGTGGTGTTGACCGGCCCCTCGGGCATCTGTATCGCCGATTCCTCCAGCAGAATGCCCACGGGATCGTCGAATCCGCCGTTCTCCCGCCTCGGCCCGGCCACCAGCCGGCCAGCGTGCGGGTCGCGAATGCCGCCGATAGAGTTCACCACGACCGCGGCCCCCACCGTTGCCCCGCCGGGCAGCTTGACGGTGGCCGAACCGAGACCGCCCTTGCAGGCCCGGTGCGTTCCGCCCGTCTTGGCAACCGTCGCGCCGGTGCCTGCGCCCACCGTTCCCTCGGCCAGCGGTTCCGCGGATGCCGCGGCGCAGGCGGCCCGGCCTTCCTGCGGCCCGGGCCGTACCTTTGACGTTACCAGTCCCAGGTCGTAAATGATGGCCGAGGAAACAATGGGGACAATGACGTCGGGTGTTACCCGGTAGCCGATGCCCTGTTCCTCCAGCCAGGCCATCACGCCTGTCGCCGCGTCCAGACCGAAGGCGCTGCCCCCGCTCAGGGAGACGGCGAATAGCTGGTCCACGCGGCGGGCCGGCTGGAGCAGGTCGGTCTCGCGGGTGCCCGGAGAACCGCCGCGAACGTCCACGCCGCCAACGGCGCCATTGCGGCAGAGCACCACAGTGCAGCCGGTGGCGTTCCGGAGGTCGGTGTAGTGTCCGGCCTCAATTCCGGGAACCGATGTGATGGTCTGGTTCAAGGTGCTAATCTGTGGTCAAAAGGTGACGTTGTAAGCAGGTGTCAGGCCGGTTCGGTCTTGTAGTTCGGGAAAGGCGTGAACAGCACTAGGACGCCCGAAACCGCAGTCAGTATTCCGACGTATACGAACATCGAACCGTAGCCGCCGAGGCTGTCGATGATGAAGGCGACCAGCACGGTGGACGCGAAACCCACGGCCCCGTTGATCCCGAACACCAGGCCCGCGACGGTGGCCTCGGTTCCCCGGGCCGCCGCGTCGAGAATGCCGGCCAGCATGACCTGGTGCAGGGCGAAGCTGAACAGCCCCATGGCCGCCATCACGATTGGCACCAGAATGCCGTCCCCGGACGGGACGACCAGGAAAGGCAGGATGGCCGCAAGCGCCAGGCAGGGCACGAGAATCTGCTTTCGGCCCACTATGTCCGACAACTGGCCCAGGATGGGCGACGAAATGGCCCCCGTTCCGGTGAGGAGCGCCATTTGGAATCCCGTCCAGAAATACGAGAATCCCAGGCCGCCCTCCTCGGGTGAGTTCTCGAGGTAGAACGGCGTCCAGTCGAACATTGCCACGTTGGCTACGCTGCGGAGCGTAGCGGCCACCAAGAGGGCAAGCATCGCGGGATTGCGGAAAAAATTCCAGCCCGCCACGGCCAGCGTGCTGAGCGTGCGCCGCTCGGCGTCGCCCGGCTGTACGTCGTTCTCCCGTCCCAGGTCCCGCAGCGACCACCAAACGAAAATGGCGACGACCCCGGCGGGTATGGCGTACAGCAGCAGCACCTCGCGCCATATCAGGTACAGCAGCAGCGTTCCCGCCACCAGCGGCCCCAGCGCGTTGCCCACGGTGGAGCCGAAGCTGTGGATGGATATGGAGAACGCTCTCCGGTCGGAGAATCGGCGGGACAGCGACGCGATGGCTGGCAGGTGCCACAGCGAGCCGGGTATGGAAATCAGGATTACGCCGATGATCAGTATGCCCCAGTTTGGTGACAGCCCGATCACCACGAAGGCGATGACGTTCAGCACCATGCAGACGGTGAGCATCAGGCCCCAATGGGCCCGGAAACGGTCGACCAGTACGCCCGAGCCAGTAGCGATGAGGCCGTTGCCGCTGGTGCGAATGGCTAGCAGGAACCCTGTCTGCCGCGTGCTGAGGGCCAGGGTGTTGGCGATGGCCGTGAGGAAAACCGGAAAGCCCAAGTCGTAAAGGTGGGCCACGCCGTGCCCAAAGGTCAATGCGCCGAGGATGAAACCCCGGTTCTGCCTGTGTCCACCCGATGCCTGGACTGCTCGCGCCATGTATTCCAGCCTGCCGCGCCTCACGTCTCCAGGGCGCGCAGCCCCGGAGCCGAACATACCGGCTGATTCTATTCCGGCACAGTCGGCGGCGCAAGCTACAAGCCGTTCAATAGTTCCCTCTCCCTCCGGGGGAGGGTTAGGGTGGGGGCGTCTCCCCAATGCGTGCGAGATTGCTGATACTCACGATTTCACCCACACCCCCGGAGGGAGAGGGAACCATTGAAAGCCTTGTACCTGATTCGCTCCGGCGCTGTGATATGCTACGTCCTACATACGAACGGAAATTGTGGAGGACATGATGGCCTACTCGGGGTTGAGTCTGGACGGCAAGGTGGCGCTGGTGACCGGCTCGGCGCGGGGCATCGGCGCCGCCATCGCTGTGGGCCTTGCGGAAGCGGGAGCCGACGTTGCCGTATCGGACATGGCCTCCCGCCTGGAGCTGGCCCGTGACACCCAGTCGAAGGTGGAGGCGCACGGAAAGCGGAGTTCTACCTACGAGCTTGACGTGCTGGACATCGCCAGCATCCCCGACGTGGTGCAGAGGATCGTGGACGATTTCGGCAAGCTGGACATCCTGATCAACAACGCCGGAATCCGCATCCCCAAGCCAGCCCTGGAGGTGACGGAGGCCGACTGGGACGCCACCGTAGATACCAACCTAAAGGGCCTTTTCTTCTGCGCCCAGGCTGCGGCGCGGCCCATGATCGAACAGGGCTGGGGGCGAATCGTCAACATCGGCTCGCAGTTCTCTGCGGTCGGCTCCCCCGGCCGCGCGCCCTACATCGCCAGCAAGCACGGCGTGGCGGGCCTGACGCGCTCCCTAGCCGCCGAGTGGACGCCCCACGGCGTTACGGTGAACGCCATTGGGCCAGGGCCTACCGAAACGCCGGGCGTGCTGGCCGCGTACAACCGGACGCCGGAGGAACTGAACGCCGAATACGCCGAAAAGATGCCCCTGGGCCGCCGGATGCAGCCGGAGGAACTGGTGGGCGCGGCGGTCTTCCTCGCCAGCCCCGCGGCCGGGGCCACCACCGGCCACCTGCTGCTGGTAGACGGCGGCTGGACCGCGCTGTAAGGGCGGGTGACAAGTCCCCTCTCCCTCCGGGAGAGGGTTAGGGTGAGGGCGTTCCCTTACGGTAGCATGAATTCTGGATATTGCCACGGCATCCCTGTTGCAGGCGAGTTCACCCCCACCCTAACCCTCCCCCTGAGGGGGAGGGGATAGCTTTCTACTGCACAGTCCTAACCTAATTCGAATGGAGGCGGATTATGCCATCTGACGATTTGGAAAAGAGGATCCAGGTTCTGGAGGACATTGAGGCGATCAAGCGGCTCAAGCACCGCTATTGCGGCTATTGCGACGACCAGTATGACGCCGACGCCCTGGCAGATCTGTTCGTCGAGGACGCCGTGTGGGACGGCAAGGAACGGGGCCGCAACGACGGGCGGGAGGCCATCCGCGCCTTTTTCCAGAACGCGCCCAATCGCCTGCCCTTTGCCATCCACATGGTGCTGAACCCGATCATCGAGGTGGACGGCGACCGCGCTACGGGCATCTGGTACCTTTTCCAGCCGTGCACCTACGCCGACGATGACAAGGCCGTCTGGGGTTCGGCGCGCTACGACGAGGAAT
Source organism: Dehalococcoidia bacterium (assembly GCA_963664375.1). GTDB lineage: Bacteria > Chloroflexota > Dehalococcoidia > Lucifugimonadales > UBA3495 > VXOI01. The sequence goes on along the minus strand of OY761449.1, from coordinate 2,937,674 downwards.
ACGTCAAGGTCAACGGCGAGTGGAAGTTCCAGAGCCTGACTCTTACGTCACATTTCTGGACGCCCTTCGACGGCAAGGGCTGGGTCGAAACGCAGTTCGCTTAGCGGTCAGCTCAGCAACTCCAGTTGCTCGATGATGTCCCTGGTCGAAGTCCGGTGGGAATCTGAGCCGATGAATTTCCACCGGATTACCCCCTCAGTGTCGATGATGAACGTTGACGGCGTAGCATAGCCGGAGTTCGGGTTGAACACGCCGTAAGACCGGACGACGTCTCCCGATTCGTCGTACAGGATGGGAAACTCCAGCCCCAATGTTTCTACGGCGTTGGCTGCCTCTGACAGGTCGTCAATACTGACGGCCAGCAGTTCGGCGTTCAGATCGGAAATGGCCTGGTAGTCGTTTTGCAGCTCGCCGAGCTGCCCGCGGCAGTAGGTTCACCAGAAACCCCGGTAGAACACCAGCACCACGTTCTTGTCCCCGGCGAATGCGGCCAGGTCGAACGTGTCGCCCCCGGCGCTGGGCAGCGTGAATTGTGGGGCAACGCTAGCGACGGAAATGGCAGCGCCAGGCGCTGCCGATCCCTCGCCGTCCTGAACCTGCGCCGCCGAAGGCGACTGGCTTTCCTCTGCCGCAGGCTCGGCAGCCGTTCCGCAGGCCGCAATCATCACGGTGACCAGGAACGTCGCTGCCAGCGGCAGGAGGAGTCCGCATTTCGTCAATACTCTTGCTTTCACATCGCCATCCGGAATTCCCTGCTCCCCAAGTGTAGCCTTCAGTTCAGCATCCGCAACTGGGCAACGATTTCGCTGATGGGGGCCCGGTCAGTTTTGGCGGAACGGCCAATGTATTCCCAACGGATGTTGCCCTCGGTGTCGATGATGAACGTGGACGGGGTGGGGAGGTTGTTGTTGTGCAGGTTGAATACTCCGTAGTCCTCAACGACGTCCGCGTCCAGGTCATAGAGGATGGGGAACGGGAACCCCAGCGCCCTCACGGCATAGTCGGCATTCGAAAGGTCTTCCATGCTGACGGCCAGTATCTCGGCGTTCAACGCAGAGATGGTCTTGTAGTAGCTTTGCAGCTCACCTAGCTGCTCACGGCAATCGGGTCACCAGAATCCCCGGTAGAACACCAGCACCACGTTCCTGTCCCCGGCGAAGGAGTCCAGGCTGACGAAATCCCCTGCCGCGCTGGGCAAAGTGAACTTTGGCGCGATGTTGTCCTGCGTCTCAGGGGCGGCAGCACCCGTTGAACCGTAACCACTGCCGGGTGTCGCAGCAGGCGCCGTTGCCGGTTCCACTGTCGCCACCGGCGCCTCGTCCGTCGGCTGCGCCGCTGACCCGCAGGCCGCCAGGGCCAGCACTGCCAGCGCCAGCGCGACCGCCGCCCAGAAACGGACCAGGTGTTTCCGGTTAGGAATTAAGCAGTTGGGTACGATGTTTGATGCGTGGGATTTCACCCCCACCCTAACCCTCCCCCCCAATGGGGAGGGACTAGCTTTCAACTGCGTAAGTCCTATCCGGTATTTCTCGACCATCGGACGCTCCGGTCAATGTAACCCCCAAATGCGGGGTTCTCAGTTGAGCTTCTCCAGTTGCGCGATGATGTCGTCTAGGGGAGTCCTGTGGTATGCGGACGCCCTGTGCTCCCATGCCACGGAGCCGCTGGTGTCCACGACGAAGACTGCCGGGTTGGCGTACGCGGCTGACTGATTGTAGACCCCGTAGGCCCTGGCGACATCCCCCTTTTTGTTGTACAGGATGGGGAACGGATATCCCCGGGCCGTTGCCGCCAAGTCCGCGCTTGAGAAGTCGTCAATGGCGATGGCGAGTATCTCCGCGTTCAGGCCAGTGAACTTGTCGTATGCCCCTCGCAGCTGCCCGAGCTGCTGAACGCAGTAGCTTCACCAGAATCCTCGGAAGAACACCAGCGCCACGTTCCTGTTTCCCCGATAGGACTCCAGGCTGACCTGCATTCCGTCTGCGGCGTTGGGCAGGGTGAACAGGGCCGCAGCGTTTTCCGGCGGGGCCGTTGTCGGCGTCGGTGCTGCCGTCGGTTCCGGAGTGGCGGTTGGCAATGATGCAGGAGTTGCCGTTGCCGTTGGTTCTGGCGTCGCGGTCTGTGTGGCCGTAGGTTCCGGAGTTGCGGCGGGCGTCGGCGCAGACATGAGAGTCGCTGTTGGGCCTGGCGTTGCAGTTGCCGCAGGTTCAGGTGTCGTTGTTTCCGCTGGTTCCGGCATCGGGGTGGGCGGCATGCTCGTCGGCGTCTCTGTGGGTTCTGGAATCGGAGTTGCCGTTGGGTCGGGCGCCCGGGAAGGCGTCGGCCTCGCGGTGGACTGTGCAATTGGAGCTTCCGTTGGCGTGACCGTCGGGTCCGTCATCGGCGTCGCCGTGGGTTCCGGTACCGCTGTGGGCGGCGCGCTGGCTGGCGTCGCCTGTGCTTGCCCGGTCGAGGGCGTGATGGCCGCCGACTCGGTGGTTTCCCCTCCGCACGCCATCAGGGAAATCAAGATAAGGCCGAGAATTGCCAGCGCACCCAGCCCGATTCGCGGTGGCCCGCTGGTGTTTGCTCTGTGGCTCAACGCAAATGACCCCGAGTCAGTATGCCCGTCCGCATTGGGGCTGTTGCATATTACTACGCGAGGATGCAGAGCGTGGATTTCTTGCGCCAATCAGGCCAGACAGCGGACGGGCTGTCCTCCGTTGTAGGCGACCATGTCCCCGACGATGGGGCCAAGGTCCAGGTTTGCTCCCAGCGGCTCACCGCGCAACTCGGAGTAGGCCCGGTGCAGGTTCCCGGCGAGGCGTTCCCGGTCGTGCCAGGAGTCGAATTTGCCGAGGTCGGTCTGCTGTGCCGCCGCCAGAGGCGACAGCCCCTCCGCGAAGGCATCCCGCGCCAATGCCTGCACGAAACGAAGGTAGGCATCCATATCTTCGAACACTTCCGGCCCGCACACCGGCCCGTGTCCGGGCACCACGGTCTCCGCCCCGAACTCCCGCAGCCGGTCAAGGGCCGCCAGCGAGCCAGCGATGGACCCCATAGCAACGAACGGCGTGCCTCCGTTGAAGGCCAAGTCGCCGGTGAACATCAGCTTTCTCTCAGGGAGCCAGACCACCGAGTCGTTGGTGGTGTGCGCCGGCCCCACGTAGTGCAGCTCCATCTTGAGATCGTCCATGAACAGGTCGAGGCGTTTCTGAAATGTTACGAACGGCGGGGCCAGTTCCAGGTCGCCCCACACCACGTTGGGGAATAACGGATGCAGCGTGTGAAGCCCGGTCTCGATCACGGCTTCCCGGCACAGCTCGTGGCCAACGATGGACGCCCCGCGGAAAAGGTAATTCCCGTGGGTGTGATCGCCGTGGTGATGCGTGTTGACCAAGGTGCGAATGGGCAGATCGGTGACGCCCCTGATGGCTTGCAGAAATGACCGGGTTCTGGCCTCGGTAAAGCAGGTGTCAATCACCGAAAGGGCATCGCCGCCGACAATGAATCCGGCATTGTTCAGCCCCCAGGTGCCGTCCAGCTGAACGTAGGCGTGGACGCCAGGGCTGACCTCCTCCAGGGTGGGAGGCGGCAGTTCGCCGGGATGGTTTGCGGAATCTGTCGGAGTGCTATCAGGCATTGTCCGTCTCCCAGCATTGGCACCGTCAACTTTGATTGGAGCCGAATCGAGGTTCAGGATACGGCCCATGCTTGATACGGTCAACGGTGACCGGGACGCATCCAGAGTCTTTTGGTTCTCCCTCTCCCTTTGAGGAAGTGCGTTGGGGTGAGGGTGAAATAGCGGGTATCAGCGACCTCGCATACATCGGGGAGACGCCCCCACCCTAACCCTCCCCCGGAGGGAGAGGGAATTATATCGGGGAGACGCCCCCACCCTAACCCTCCCCCGGAGGGAGAGGGAACTACATCGGGGAGACGCCCCCCACCCTAACCCTCCCCCGTAGGGAGAGGGAACTATAATGTGACACTGGGACAAGCCTGCGCATCCCGCATGCCGGGATGGAAAACGCCACTGCGGGGCTGTAAGATTTCTCCGGTCGCTGGCTCGCAAATTTCCGCACGGAGATACGAAATGCCCACCATCGCGCCCTACGGTTCGTGGAAGTCCCCAATCACAACGTCATTGATCGTTTCCGGCGCCGTCGGTCTCGGCCAGATTGCTCTGGATGGCGACGACGTGTACTGGGTCGAGATGCGGCCATCCGAGGGCGGGCGCATGGTCATCGTGCGGCGCGGCCCCGACGGGGGAACCGTTGACGTGACTCCTCCGCCCTACAGTTCCCGCACCAGAGTCCATGAGTACGGCGGTGGCGCTTTCCTGGTGGCCGATGGCGTGGTGTATTTCTCAAATTTTGCCGACCAGCGGTTGTACCGCCAGGAGGGAGACGGCGAACCAGTCGCCATCACGCCCGATGCCCCGCTGCGCTACGCCGACGGCGTCTATGACGGCAACCGTGACCGGATTATTTGCGTAAGGGAAGACCACTCGGGGGACGGCGAGGCGGTAAACGCGATCGTGGCGGTCGACGCCAACGGGACGCGAGCGCAGCAAGTCTTGTACGCCGGGTCTGACTTCTGCGCCGCGCCTCGGTTGAGCCCGGACGGCGGCAAGCTGGCATGGCTGGCGTGGGACCACCCGAACATGCCCTGGGACGGTACCGGGCTGCTCGCGGCGGACATCGGGCTGGACGGACTCACCGGGGAGCCGCAAGTGGTGGCTGGGGGGCCGTCGACAAGCTCAGGATGGGACGAATCCGTGCTGGAGCCCAAGTGGTCTCCGGAAGGCGAATTGCATTTCGTATCAGACCGCAACGGCTGGTGGAACCTGTACCGCTTACGGAATGGCTCGGTCGAGCCCGTTCTGGAGATGGAGGCGGAATTTGCCCGGCCGTCCTGGGTTTTCGGCGCGCCGTCGTATGCTTTCCTCGACGAAGGCCGCATCACCTGTAGCTACGTTGACCGCGGCGTATGGAATATCGGAATCGTTGATGCTGAGTCGGGAACGATGACCCGGCTGGATCTGCCGTTCTCCGAAATGGGCCGGGGGGAACTGCGCGCCTTGGGAAACCGGATCGTGTTTTCCGCCGGCGCCCCTGACCGCCCCATGACCCTGGCGTCTCTGGACCTGCCCTCTGGCGAATTGACCACGCTGCAACAGGCGCACGATCTGGAGGTGGATCCCGCGTATCTCTCGTCGCCGGAGCCGGTGGAGTTCGAGACCACCGGCGGCAGGACGGCTCACGCCTTCTACTATCCGCCGCGGAACCCGGACTTTGCTGCGCCGGACGGCGAGAAGCCGCCGCTGCTGGTCAAGAGTCACGGCGGGCCAACGGCTGCGGCGCAGATTGCCCTCGATCTGGGCATACAGTACTGGACCAGCCGTGGATTCGGCGTGGTTGACGTCAACTACGGCGGCAGCACTGGCTACGGCACCGAATACCGGCGGCGCTTAAATGGCGCGTGGGGCATCGTCGATGTTGACGACTGCGTGAACGCGGCGAGGTACCTGGCAGCGCGCGGCGACGCCGACACGGAACGGCTGGCTATCGACGGCGGGAGCGCCGGCGGCTACACCACGCTGGCGGCCCTGACATTTCATGACGTGTTCAAGGCCGGGGCCAGCTACTACGGCGTAAGCGATTTGGAGGCGCTGGCAAAGGAAACGCACAAGTTCGAGTCAAGATACCTGGACAGCCTGGTAGGGCCGTATCCCGAGCGCAAAGACCTGTACGTGGAGCGGTCGCCCATCAACCACACCCACCTGCTGTCGTGCCCGCTTTTGTTATTGCAGGGACTGGAGGACGAGATAGTGCCCCCCAACCAGGCGGAGATGATGTTCGAGGCGGTCAAGGCCAAGGGGCTGCCGACGGCCTACGTTCCCTTCGAGGGCGAGCAACACGGCTTCCGCCGCTCCGAGAACATCGAGCGGGCCCTGGAGGCGGAGCTGTATTTCTACTCCCAGGTGTTCGGGTTCGAGTTGGCCGACGCCATAGAGCCGGTGGATATCGAGAACCTGCCGGGTTAGAATGGAATGGCGACAGGGAGTTGAGCGTTTGCCATGACTACCATCAACGACATCAGCGATTTCGCCCGGATCATCCGCGAGCAACCGGAATGGGCCGATACCATCCGCAGCCTTCTGCTGGGCAAGGAACTGCTGGAGTTGCCAGCCCGGTTTGCCGAATTCGTCGAGTTGACCAACAGGAACTTCCAGCTCGTTTATGAGCGCTTGGAACGGCTTGAGTCGGACATGGTGGAAGTCAAAGCTGACTTGGTGGAGGTTAAGACTGAGCTTGCGGAGCTTAACACCAGGGTGTCGAGGCTTGAAACCGACGTTTCCAGTCTCAAAACCGACGTTTCCGGTCTTAAAACTGACGTTTCCAGTCTTAGAACCGACATGAATTTGGTAAAAGGCAAGCTAGACAATGCTGTGGGCACGAACTATGAGTTGAAAGTTACAAAGAGCATAGGAGGCGTAATCGGCACGTCATACCGCAGAGTGAGAGTGTTGCAAGGATTACCAAGTGGGCCTAGTCCCGAATTCATGGACTTGGTTGCGGATGCTGAAGACGACGGCGTTATCACCGATGACCAGCTCCTGCAAATTCAGCAACTTGACCTTGTCATGACTGGCCGCCGCAAGACCGACGGGGCCGAGGTGTACATAGCTGGCGAAGTATCAATAACCGTCGGCGAGAATGACATAACCCGCGCGGCGCAGCGGGCAGCGATGTTGTCTGCCGCCGTTGGCCAGCCCGTGGAGCCTGTGGTCATCGCCACCCAGATTGACGATGCCAGAATGGCGTTGGCGGCAACCAACAACGTAGCAGTATTTCTAGTGCCGGAGGATTTCTAGTCCACCGCGGCCATCCGGGCCTTGTGGTCGCGGCGGTCGGCGCAGGTTCGGCACCAGCCGTAGAAGTCGATGCGCTGCCCGGTGAACTCGAAATCGCTGGTTTCCTCCAGGCGCGACAGCATCCGGTCGACGATGTCCTTGCCCTGGCTGGAGTCCACGACTCCTCCACAGCCAACGCAGACCAGGTTGGCGTGCGGCGACAGGTTCGCGTCATAACGGGCCTGTTTCTGGAACGGCAGGGCGCGAACGATCCCGGCCTGCTCCAGCGTTTCCAGGGTGGAGTAGACGGTGGCGAGGGTCACGTAGGGAAAGAATTCCTTGACCCTCTGGTAGATTTCCTTCACCGACGGGTGATCGCCCGAATTGACCACCACCTCCGCGATGGCAAGGCGCTGCGGCGTCTGGCGTATGCCCAGCGCTTTCAGTTTTGCGGCTAACTGTTCTGGTGTAGTCACGGTTCCCCTTTCGGCCTATTCGTAACGTTGTCCGGGATATTTTTATGCAACTATACCCGTAGGGGCGCACAGCTGTGCGCCCCTACATAAACGCCATTCCAGACACTGGAAAGGAATAGCCTACAGGCGCCCGCCGAAGAACATGGGCTGCTGCTTGCGGTAGATCTGAATCCTGTTGCGGCAGGACTCCACCGCAAATAGGCGGTCCTGGTCGTCTACCTCAACGTAGCAGACGCCCCAGAAATCCTTCTCGCGCTCAATGCCCTGGGCGATCTCGCGCTCGTACCACATCTCGGAATTGGCGTCCAGCTTGTCCTTGCCCCACTTGGAGATGGTGGCGTCGCCGCTGAGCGTTTCCACCAGTTCGCCTTCGGGGCTGTAAATTCGCACCTTCTCGTTGCCCCAGTCGGCGATGTAGACCAGGCCCTGGCTGTCGGTATCCACGCTGGTGGGGCGGCTTAGGTCGCCAACGCCGTAGGCTTGCAGGAATTGGCCGTCGGCGGTGAACTTCTGCACGCGGTCGTTGCGCCAGTCGGCGATGAAGACGTTGCCGTCCTTGTCGATGGAGATGCCCCAGGGCAGGCCGAGTTCGCCCTCGCCGCTGCCCTCGGTTCCCCACTTGCCCAGGAATTGGCCGTCCGGGGTGAATTTCTGGATACGGTGGTTCTTGCTGTCCACGATGTACAGGTTGTCGTCGGCGTCGAATGCCATGCCGGAAGGCCCGTCGATTTCACCGTCGCCGCTGCCCTTGGCGCCCCACTTGCCGCGCCATTCGCCGTCGGCGTCGAACATGGAGATGCGGTTCAGCCACTCGTCGGCGATGTAGACGTTGCCCTTGCTGTCGATGGCGACGGACGTGGGCCAGATGAGAGAGCCGTCGTCCTCGTTCTCCTCTGTCTCGCCGGCGGTGTGTACGCCACGGGCGAACTCGCCCACGTAGTCCTCGTCGATGGTGCAGATGGTGATGCGCTTGCCGTCGGGCCGGTACTCGTAGGAGCGGTTGACGACGTACATGGTGTCGTCCTCGCCGCGGGCCATGGCGACAGGGTTGCGGAAGCCGGGGCCGGAGAACTCGCCGCGCCCGATGGTGTGGCTGTACTGGAAGGTTATGCCGATAGTCTGTGTAGCCATCGTTACCTCGCTAGATTCGGTTGTCGCCTGATTGGCTTTCCCTGGCGTTTCACCCCCACCCTAGCCCTCCCCCTCAAGAGGGAGGGAATTACGGGTTTCGATCCCACCATCCTCTATGGAGAAGGAATGATCGATGGGGTGTCAGAAGGGAATCTAGGCGGCGATGAAGTTCATCTGCTCGAAGGTCCCGCCGACGATCGGCTTGGCGTCCAGGCCCATCCACTGCTCCAGCAGGGTGGAATAGAGGCCGCGGAAGTCGTTGTTGTAGTGCAGGTCGCCCTCCAGCAGCTTCTCGGGGGCCATCGAGGGATACTCGCCGTAGAGACCGCCCTTGACGTGGTCGCCGACGACGAAGGCTACCCCGCCCGAGCCGTGGTCGGTGCCGGAGCCATTGTCGTGGACGCGGCGGCCGAACTCGGTGAATACCAGCAGGACGACGTTGTCGCTGGCCGACTTTTCGCTGAGATCGCGGTAGAAGTCGGAGACGGCGCGGGAGGTGTCCGTCCACAGCTTGGAGTGGGCAGTCAGCTCGCCAGCGTGGGTGTCGAAGCTGTTGTATGGGGCGGTGGTGTACAGGAAGCGGGTGCCAAGGTTGGCCAAGTGCACCATGGCGATGTTGCGCATGTACTGGGCCACGCTGTCCCTGCCGTACTCAACGTCAGAGGAGTACATCTCGGGGGCGGTGGCAAGGATGTCTGCGCCCTTAAGTGCGTCCATTCCGGTGTGGGACAGGTAGTCGACCACCGAGCCGCGGCCCACGGCCGGGGAGTACATGCGGGAGAACAGGTCGAGAGCCTCGTCGCGCTCCTCTTCCTCTATGCCGGTCAGCACGCCGTAGGTCTCCAGGTTGCCGACAGAGGCGACCGGGACCTGCGGGGCCGCCATGGAGCGGGGCAGGCCGCGCCCGAAGTTCACGCCGGTCAGCACGTTCTCGGAGCTGGGGTCGATGTCGCGGATGGCCCGGCCAATCCAGCCCTCGGTGCCCACCTTGTCCGGTTCGCAGGTGTGCCAGATGTCCATTGACCGGAAGTGTGAGCGGTTGGGGTTGGGGTAGCCGATCCCCTGGATGACTGCCACCTTGCCTTGGTCGTACAGGTCCTTGAGCGGCCCCATGGCCGGGTTGAAGCCAACGTAGTCATTCAGGCGCAGCACCTGCTCCTCCGACACCCGAACGGTGGGGCGGTTGTCGGCGTAGAGCGGGTCGCCGTAGGGGATCAGGGTGTTGACTGCGTCGTTGCCGCCGGAAAGCTGCAATACGACGAGTACCGGGTCTTTCTTGGTTGAAGTCATTTTTCTGGGCGCTCCTTTGTCTGATTCCCTCTCCCTCATTTCCTACCTCTCTCCCTTGGGAGAGGGTTAGGGCGAGGGTGTTGGGTGGGGCGTCTTTGCGTTGCCTACTCGGCAGTGGTGCCGCCGTCAATGACCAGCTCTGCGCCAGTAACGAATGACGACTCATTTGATGCCAGGTAAATCACGCCGTAAGCGATGTCCTCCGGCGTGCCAACCCGCTTGAGTGGCAGACGCCGCATGCGGGCCTCCCATCGGTCGGGGTCGGAAAAGGTGTCTCTGATCATTTCGGTGTCGATGGGGCCGGGATGCACGGAGTTGCACCGGATGCCGTCGGAGGCGTACTGGATGGCGGTGGACTTGGTCAGCAGCCGCACGGCGCCCTTGGTGGCGGTGTAGCTGGACGATCCCTCGGGGCTGCCCACCAGCCCGGCGGTGGACGAGATGTTGATGATGGACCCGCCGCCAGCCTCGCGAATCGCGGGAATGGCGGCCTTGGTGCCAAGGAACACGCCCTTGGCGTTGATGTCCATGATTCGGTCCCAGTCCTCCACCGTGGTGTCCTCGATCCCCTTGCGGATGAGAATGCCAGCGTTGTTCACCAGCGTGTCCAGGTGGCCGTAAGCGGAGACGGCAGCGGACACCGCGGCGTTCCATTCGTCCTCGCTGGTAACGTCGAGGTGGACGTAAGTAACGTCCAGCCCGGCCTCGGCCAGCTCGGCTTCAACCTGTCGGCCAAGGTCGTCGAGGATGTCGCCGATGACGACTCTTGCGCCTTCCTGGGCCATCATGCGGGCCTCCACGGCCCCCTGGCCCCGGGCGCCGCCGCTGATCAGTACCACCTTGCCGTCCAGTCTGCCCATGCTGCATCCTCATCCGTTGAGTTCCCTATCCCTCCGTGGGAGGAATAGGGTGGGGCGTACTCCGTCTCTGTCCGGGCGTTTTCCGCGCCGGAAACTTTGCCTGTTGCGCTTTCTGAGTCCTTCCCGTGGGTGGGAGCCGTGTGTTCTTGGCGGGATACGCCCCCACCCTAACCCTCCCCCGGAGGGAGAGGGAATATGGGGATAGGAGTTCTACGCGAACTGGAATTCCTGGGTTGCGACGATGAGCTGAAGCGTCTGGCCCACGCGCCGGGCGTAGTCCTCGGTGCCGGTTTGGAGCGCGCCGCCCTTCTCGATGTGGTCGATCAGGTAGTCGCGGGTGTCGTCGGGAAGCTGGTAGGAACCTACCATGTCCAGGCAGCGGTCAACGAAGGCCTGCGGCTCGGTGATGCTCTCGGAATTCAGGCGGGCGATGATGGCCTGAATGCCCGGCAGGTCGGTGTTGCCCACCTGGTCGGCGGCGAAGTTGATGCGCTCCACCAGCGTGCCGCTGTCGATCCACTCGGCGCCGGTGTGCCAGCCTTCCACCGTGGGCGGGTTCAACAAGTCTTGGCCCATGTAGCGGATTTCCATGGCGATGGGGTGCAGGCCCGGCTTGGGATGTGTGAAGTCCTGCACCAGACGCATGGTCCCGGCCACGGTTTCGGCGGGGCTCTTGACCTTGGCGAATCGGGCGTTCTTGAAGAACTCCGAGTTGAACAGCACCCGCAGCATGGCGGTCAGGTTGTAGTTGGACTCGAAGTAGGCGTCCTCGAGCATCTTGATGGCTTCGGGGTCGCGTGGCGGTGTTTCCTGCCAGGCTGGCACCTGCGGCTCGTCGGCTACGAAGAAGTTGTAGAGGTGTCGCGCGACAAACCGCGCCGTGGCTGGCTGGCGGGCGATGATGTCGATAATCTCTTCGCCGTTCAAGTTGCCGGTCTCGCCCAGGAAAGTCTTTTCGTCTTCGTCGTGGTCGGCGGGGTTGTAGACGAACTGGGAGGCGTAGCGGCCATAGGGGTAGCGGGGGATGGCGTTGGTGATGGTCCAGCCGGTGAAGGCGCGGGCCGCCTCTTTTACGTCATCCTCGGAGTAGTTGGCGTGGCCGTCCATGCCGACGCCCATGGAGAACAGTTCCAGCAGCTCGCGGCCCCAGTTCTCGTTGATGGCGTCCTTGTGGCTCATGCAGTTGTCCAGGTAGAAGACCATGGCCGGGTCACGCGAAAGTTCCAGCAGCAGATCGCGCATGCTGCCCATGCCCAAGGCGCGGAACATGTCAAGCTGGTCCTGGATCTGGCGGCCGTGCTCGCACTTGGAGTTGCCGGTGCAGAAGATGCCGTGCCAGAACAGGGTCATTTTTTCCTGGAGCGGGCGCTGGGTGTTGATCATCCGGTAGGTCAGATACGCCTGGTTGACTTCCAGCGCGTTCATTTCCTTCCAGTCAACGAAATAGCGCTCCAGCAGGGGCTTGTCCAGGTCGGGCTGTTCCAGCGGGGAGAGCAATTCATCGACGGTGGCTTCGTAGCCGCTGGCTGCCCGCCGCTCGACCTCCTCGTAGGTGGCGCCAAACCCGGCGCGGCGCATGAGATGAGCCATAAGCTCAATATCTTGGTTGGCCATGAATGCCTCTCCTGCCTGATCGTTTCGAAGCCACGCACCCGCCACGGGTGCCGGTACTGGTCATGGGGCGCAGGGGCACACCAGCCCAAAGGGCTGCGTACCCTCAACTAAGCCGGATTATAATGATTCCAAGATTGGATTGTCTATGTCCAACGGAGCAGGCAATGATTTTGAGACCCCCGCCCTCACGAAACAGATCTATCGGCTGCCCTGGGGTGTGTCGCCAAATTGAATTCCCTGACGTGCGGCGGCTTAATTTCCGTCATTCCTGCGGAAGCAGGAATCCAGAGTTTATTGCCGTAGCAGAACGACCTGGTTGCGAAAACGCCTGGATTCCTGCTTCCGCAGGAATGACGGGATGATTTGACGAGACGTTCCAGATGGCACGGGCCGAATCGCCGGAATCAGCGAATGGCCGTAGAGGGTAGGGGTAGGGAAGGAAGCTCAGAATACGTCCTGCTATACTGGGCCGTATTCGACGCCCGTAGCGAGGCTTGGTTATGACCACAAGATTGCCCGGCCGCTTTGGCGCTGTCCCGCGTGAAATTTTTGAACGCCCGGAGCCGCCCCCTGAAGCTATGAGACAAGGCCGCGACATAGCAGACATTGACGGCATCCTGCGCGCTCATTTCGAGCCTGCCGATGAAGATACGCCACGCACGGTTGTGGTGTCGGGCTCGTGCGTTATCCACTATGACCGGAACGATATGAATCGCAAGCTGTCGCCCGATGCCTTGGTCGCCCTCGACGTGGATGCCGAAAGCGTGTGGTATGAAGACCGCTATCTCCTGTGGGAAGTCGGAAAGCCGCCGGATTTCGTGCTGGAAATTGCTTCCCGCACCACTGCCAGGGAAGACCTGGAGGTGAAACCGGGCATTTACGAAGCAATGGGAGTGACCGAATACTGGCGGTTTGATCCGTCAGGCGGGAATTTCTACGGATACCACCTAGCCGGGGACAGGCTGGTCAACGGGAAGTATGAGCCTCTACCCATCGAGCAGGAGCCCGATGGGTCGATACGAGGCTACAGCCCCGCGTTGGACCTGTTCCTCTACCCAGGCGATTACCGCCTGCGCCTCTACGACCCCAAAACCGGCGAATTCATGCTCAACACTGTGGAGGAACGAACACTGCGCCAGGAGGAACGAGCATTGCGCCGGGAAGAGCGCGCCCTGCGGGAGGAGGAACAGGCGCGTCGCGAGGAGGAACAGGTTCGAAGGCTGGCAGAGCAAGCACGGCGGGAGGAAGCCGAGGCCGCCCTGGATGCCGAACGCGCCGCCCTCCGCGCCGCCGAAGAGCGCATCCGCGCCCTGGAAGCGCGGCTGGGAAACGGCTCCCCTGACACGGGCTGAACCGCAAGACAGCAGAACGCCCGGCGAAGGCGCCGGGCGTTTCCGATTTTAGCACCCTATCATTGCGGTTTCTCTGTTAGCCCCGCCCGAACCGGCGGCGGTGTTGGCGGAGGGTTCAATCGTTCATGATGACCGGTATGCCGGCGGCCTCGGCTTTGGCCTTCGCCTCCTCGTTGATTACGCCGTCCTGCATCCAGATGTACTTTGCGCCCACCTCGATGGCCTCGTCCACCACCGGCGGCACCAGTTCGGAGCGGCGGAACACGTCCACCATGTCGATGGGTTCGGGGACGGATTTCAGGTCGGGGTAGCTCTTCTCGCCCAGAGCCTCCTCGATTACCGGGTTGACCGGGATGATGCGGTAGCCCTGGCTTTGCATGTAGCTGGATACGCGGTAGCTGTCGCGCTCCGGGTTGTTCGACAGCCCTACCACGGCGATGGTCTTGCTGTTGCGTAGCTGTTCGTCCACCAGATCGACGTATTCGCCGGACATTTCCCCCTCCTTTGATGTGTGTTACGTGTTCATGGTTATTCCCGCGAGAGTAAGGAACGCCCTCACCCTAACCCTCTCCCGAGGTGGAGAGGGGATTTAACAGCCGCCGCTGTCAACATAGGCAAGTCCTGCTTGACATTGACGGCGCGCTCTAACTAAGCAGGGCGGGGCGAACTACCGTATTCCAGTAATCTTGCTCTCCCTCTGCCCGCAGCTCCTCCACCAACTGGGCGGTCTCTACCCCCACGGACGCGCTGAGCTCGGCGAAGGTGCGGTCTCCGGCCAGATTGGTCACCGCCGCCCTCAGCGTCATCACGTACTCCGCGACTTCATAGGCCGCTCGCTCGGACGCCGAACGGGACTGGAGGGCCTCGAGTCTCTCCAGCCATTCCAGGCCCCGTTTGGCCTCCTCGAATCCGTCGTCCACTGCGTTAATAGTGCTCATCCGTCATCCTCCGTTCAGCGGCTAGTCGTCAGTAGATAGTGGTCAGCGGCGGTTCTCTCTACTAGCCGCTAACCGCTCTAGTGAGCTAATCCCAATTCCTGCCCGAAATGTACCGGAACGCTGCTATGGCGGCAGTGGCGCCGTCGCCCGCGGCAGACACCAACTGCGACGACGAATGCTGCCGTATGTCGCCAGCCGCGTACACGCCAGCCAGTCCGCTCTCCATGGAAACGTTCACCGGGATGTGTCCGCCGCCGTCGGTCTCCAGCAGGCCGTCGACGAGGGGCGAGTTGGGAACCAGGCCCACGTAGACGAACAGGCCGGAGAGTTCCCGCACTTCCTGCGCGCCGGTGTCTAGGTTGGTGGTCCTGACGCCGGACACGGTGTTCTCCCCCAGCACTTCGTCGATGACCGTGTTCCATACGATCTCAATCTTTGGCTCGGAAAGGACGCGGTTGATTAACTCTTGCTGCGCCCTGAACTCGCCGCGCCGGTGAAACAGCAGCACTTTCTCAGCGTACTGGGCCAGGACCAGCGCCTCGTCAGTGGCCGAATCGCCCCCGCCGACTACTCCCACGGTCTCCCCGATGTACATAGGGCCGTCGCAGGTGGCGCACTGGGACACCCCCCGGCCCGTGAACTCTTCTTCGCCTGGTACGCCGAGCAGGCGCAGGGTGGAACCGGCGGCAACGATTACCGCCTTGCCGCGATATTCCCCGGCGTCAGTGTTGACGACGCGATAGTTCCCGTCCGTCGATATTCCGGAAACCTCGCCCATGATGAACTCAGCGCCGGAGGTCATGGCCTGCTCCTGGGTCATGGCCGCGAGATCTGCGCCCATGATGCCCTCGGGGAAGCCGGGGTAGTTCTCGATTTTCTCCACGTTGATGATGGACGCCCCGCCCATCATCCGCTCCACGATGCCCGTCCTCAAGCCGTGGCGGGCCGCGTACAGGCCAGCGGTCATCCCCGCCAGCCCGCCGCCCACCACCAGCACGTCATAGTCGGCTGCCATCTCAAATGCCCCAATTCGCTATTGCCCCGTTGTCCGGGGCTTGCTGACAAGGTTAGCAGTCAATCGCTCAAATCGCCACCGCCCCCGGCCAGGGGTATTCCCGGCGTGTGTTGTATTGGACGCGATTTGTCTGCTTTGGCCCCGCCGCGTAGGGGCGCACTCCCGAGCGCGTCGAGGGACGTGCGCCCGTGTCTGCTCAGGAGAGAATTGTGCCGGAACCGGGGGCTAGGGCGCACGGCTGTGCGCCCCTACAGGGGAATACCAACACACATTGAGAATACCCGGACAGGGCCTCAGAGGGTGTGTGACAATCGCCTTTTGCGGACAAGGTGGACGACAAAGCGGCATCCTTCATTCCTGCGAGAGTCAGGGGACGCCCTCACCCTAACCCTCTCCCGGAGGGAGAGGGGATTTGTCATAACCCTCATAGAGTTTTCTGTGTCCGCCAGGCATGTCCGTTTATGGCGAGCTTGTCGAACCGCGAACGGATGGCGCGTCTCCAAGCTCAGGGGTAACGGCTGACGGCGGGCTGGCGCGGGGCTGACGGGGCTGCCTGCGCTTGCCGTTTCGTTTGACACCCCCTTTCAAACCGCCTTAGACTGGAATTGAATTACGAATATGTAATCTAATAATTCAGGCCCCTGAAACGGGCCTGGCGGGGAAACTCGCACTGGAGAATCGCATGTCGTTACTAGCAGACCTGGACCCCGAAATTGCAGCCGCCCTCGAGGGAGAAGACCGCCGCCAGAGGGAGTCCATCGTACTCATCGCGTCGGAAAACTACGCCAGCAAAGCCGTGCTGGCCTCCGGTTCCAGCGTCATCAGCAACAAGTACGCCGAGGGCTACCCCGGCCGGCGCTACTACGGCGGCTGTGAAAACGCCGACGTTGTGGAGAGTCTTGCCATCGAACGCGCCAAGGAACTGTTCGGCGCGGAACACGCCAACGTGCAGCCCCACAGCGGCGCGCAGGCCAACATGGCGGTGTACTTTGCCCTGCTGGAACCCGGCGACACCGTGATGGGGATGCAGCTCGACCACGGCGGCCACCTTACCCACGGCGCGAAGGTCAACTTCTCCGGCAGGCTTTACAACTTCGTGTCCTACGGCGTCGACCGGGATACGGAGACCATCGACTACGATGAGGTCGAGAGGCTGGCGCAGGAACACAAGCCAAAGATAATCGTCGCCGGGTACAGCGCCTATCCCAGGCTGATTGATTTCCCGCGTTTTCGTGCCATTGCTGACGGCGTTGGCGCGTATCTCATGGTCGATATGGCCCACATTTCCGGCCTCATCGCTGGCGGGGCGCACCCGTCGCCCCTGCCCCACGCGCAGATCGTGACGTCCACCACCCAGAAGAGTCTGCGCGGGCCTCGCGGCGGGTTCATCATGTGCACCGACGAACTGGCCAAGGACATCGACTTTGCCGTCTTTCCGGTAATGCAGGGCGGCCCGATGATGCACACCATCGCGGGAAAGGCCGTCTGCTTTGGCCAGGCGATGAAGCCGGAGTTTTCCCGTTACGCCCAACAGGTGGTTGATAACTGCCAGGTGATGGCAACCGTCCTGTCGGAGGCCGGTATGCGCCTGGTGTCGGGGGGCACCGACAACCACCTGCTGCTGGTGGACGTGACTCCGCTGGGCATCACCGGCAGGCAGGCCGAGCAGGCGCTGGATTCGGTGGGAATCATCGCCAACAAGAACGCCATCCCCTTCGACCAGCGCCCGCCCCGCGTGACCAGCGGGCTGCGCCTCGGCACGCCAGCGATAACCAGCCGTGGCATGGGCACCGAGGAGACGGCCCAGGTCGCCTCGATGGTGGCCCGCGTCCTCGGCAACATCGAGGACAATGAACTGCACCGGCAGGTAGCCGAGGAGGTCAGGGAACTGACCGCCGGGTTCCCCGTCCCGGGCATCGACGACTAGGGAGTAGTGGGGGAGTTCAGTTCTGGAGACGCAACCGGGCACGGGCGACGGTAGCGCGAACGGCGGTATGCGGCTGGGCTATGCCGGCCTGGTAAAGGGATACCGCCGGTTCTACTTCGTCGTATTCTACCTGTCCATTATAATCGAAACCGCAGGGTTCGCCCTGTACCACAGTGCATTCGCGGACGACCGCAAGTCGGCTTACCAGACTGTCCTGATTGTCGTTCAGGTATCTCCGGCGATTCTGGCCAGCTCTGCCTTTCTGGGGTACTCAATCACGGAGGGAGTCAAAATGATAGCGGACATGGTGATGGACGTCATCAGAACCAGAAGAGAGCGTCGCACACAAAAAGCCGTCGCAAAGGCTGTTGCGGAGGCCCTGGAGGAGGCGTCGGACTGGAACCGCCGAAGGATGGACGCCGCCGCCCGCGGGGAACCCTTTGATGAGCCTTTCCCATACTCTGACAATGGGCATGGCAAGAACGGGAGCGGCTAGCGGGCGCGTCCCAAGGCGCGGGAACTGTCCTCCGGTTTCTCCGTTCCGGGGATTGATGACTGAAATCGTTGCTGAACCGGGAGATAATATGACTGTGAAAGCCGACAAGAAAAGCGTCCAGCCGCGGGCCGACATCGCGCAGATAGTCGAGGAGTTCGGCGGAGTAGCCGCGCTGGTGGAAAGGATGGACGAACATGAGCGCCTAACCGCACTGATGCAAAAGGAAATTGAATCTTTGCCGGAAACCGCCGATGACCGGTGGGTTGCTATGGGCCGTGATGGGGTGCTGGAAACAGGAGACTCCCTTGAGGAGGCCCTGTCGAAGATCGAAGCAAAGGGCCTGGCCGACGGAACGGCCATCGTCGAACTCCTGAGCGCAGAACCGGAAGTGCTGATTCTGTGATTGCCGGCGGGCTTATTTACGAATACGAGGTAGAGCTTTATATCGGCAAGCCGGAGGACGTCAGCGACCGTATTCCTTCTCTGCTTGGCCAAGATATTCCGAAAAGGTGGCGCATGGCGCACCATCTGTCGGCGGACAGGCTGGAATTTCAGCCTGTAGATGCCGATTACACGATCCAGTGATGCGCGGCGATGTTGCTGCTGCGAACGCCTTGGCGGGCGGGAGCAATTGATTCCTTGGTTCTAGGGCGTGTTGACATTTGGGAAACAGGCTGCCTCGCAACTCTAAACCGTCATTCCCGCGAAAGCGGGAATCCAAAGGCCATTGACACCAAAAGAGAATCAGCCAGCAACCGATTTCTGGATTCCCGCTTTCGCGGGAATGACGAATACCGGCGCTGTAAGGATGACTTCAGTAATTTGAGACACCCCCTAGGAGTAAATGCTGCTGTGCTTATCCAGAGAAAGGCCCGCGCCATGGAACGGCCTGCAACAAGTTCTTGATTCAATGCCGGATTTTAGGATGTCATCGTTTGAGTCCCCTGAGTTTGCGAAGTGGCACAGAGATACAAGGGTTGCTATCTCAAATGTTTTGGAGAATCCTTCCCCCGGTGGGCGGGAGCCGTTGGCGGGCGGTTGAGATGCACTCGACCCTGGTGCTATAATCAATCCGCTTTCTGGCAGAATTCTTTGCAGTAGGGGAACCGTTGCGTCATTACGAACTTGTGGTTGTACTCAGCCCCATGATCAATCCCGACGAAGCGTCGCAGGCGTGGGAGCGGATCAAGGGATTCATCAGCAACCGAGAAGCGGACATAGTGCACGAGGAACGCTGGGGCACTCGCCGTCTGGCCTACCCGGTCAAGAAGGGCCAGTATCAGTTCCTCGAAGGAAACTACCACCTCACCAGGTTCGCCACCGAAGCGTCCTTCAACCGCGAACTGGAGAACTTCCTGAAGCTGGACGACAACGTCCTGCGCTCCTTGGTGACCACCACGTTGTCGGAAGAGGAACTGGCGGCCCACGCGGCCCAGACCCGGGCCCCCAGGCCGCCGCGCGCTCCCGCAGGAATGCCCCCGGCCAGCGGGCCGCAGGGCGGCGCGCCACCGGCAGCGCCTCCCGGGCCGCCAGCGGGCGGTGCGGCGCCCGCCCCGCAGGATGCCCCGGTGCCCGCCGCGGATGCCCCGGCCGCTACGGCTGAGGCTCCGTCGGGCGAAACTCCGGCTGCCACGAATGAGGCGCCAGCCGCCGCAGAACCTCCGGCTCCCGCGGCTGAGACGCCGCCAGCCGAGGCCGCACCGCCAGCGGAAAACCCCCAACCCAGTGAGTCGTCTCAGTAGCAGGATAGGCCGTGAACAAGATTATCGTCATTGGCAATGTCGGGCGAGACCCCGAAATGCGCTACACCCCCAGTGGCCAGGCAGTGACCTCGTTCAGCATCGCCTCCAACCGACGCTACCGGACGTCGGATGGTGAACAGCGCGAGGAAACCGAATGGTTCAACATCAGCGCCTTCGGACGCTTGTCCGAGATATGCAACCAGTACCTGACCAGGGGCCAGCAGGTGTACATTGAGGGACGCCTTCGCGGACGCAGCTATACCGACCGGGACGGCCAGCCCCGCTATTCCCTGGAGGTAACCGCTACTGAAATGCAGATGCTCGGCCGACGCGGGGACAACGAGTACGGCGGTGGCGGTGGTAGTGGCGGCTATAGCGACCGCGACAACTTCGGCGGTGGCCGGGGCGTAGGCGATGGAGGGCCGCCTCCTTACGACGAAACGGACGATTTGCCCTTCTAGGATGAATTACGGAAAGCGCAAATCGTTTCACCCAATATCTGAAGGGATCGGAATTGTATGACAACTGAAGCCAGCAGCAGGCCGCCAGACGCACCGCAGGCCCCGCGGCCCCCAGGCCCCCAGGGTGGCCGGCCACCGGGCGGGCCGAGGCCGGGCGGACGCCCCGGAGGACGCCCCCGCGGGCGGTTCGTGCCGCGCCGCAGGGTATGCACCTTCTGCGTCGAGCATATCAAGCTGATTGACTACAAAGACATCGACAAAATCAGGCGATTCGTCTCCGACAGGGCGAAAATCGAGCCGCGGCGCCGGACCGGCGTCTGCGCCAAGCACCAGCGGGCCCTCAGGGTCGCCATTCAGCGGGCCCGTCACATCGCGCTGATTCCATTTGTCGCGCATCATTCCTTCCCCAGTGTTCGCCGCTAAAGGCGTGCTGCACCCTCCAGCCAACCACCGAATCCCTGACGTGGATGTCGTTGCGGCCTCCCCTAGAGGCCGGGTTGGTGGTTGCCGTCCATTCTTCCCGGCTGGTGCTTCCGATGGCCCTCGCCAGGCTTAGCGGTCGATTCGGCAGGCCGGAGAACCGGGCCGACAGGCGCCGCCGCATGCGGTCCGGCCTGGACGATGGTTCGGGTTCGGACGACTCCTCTCCGGAGGAGCGAAGCCAAAAGCGCCGCCGGTACCTGTCCGTAGGGGTCGGGGCGTTCCTGCTGGCGATAGTCTTCGGGGTGGTAGTCTTTGGGTATTTCTGGGAATTCTACCGCCCGCCGCGCGTCTGGGCTGGCAGCGTCAACAACGTGGAGTTCACCATGGGCGACCTGGTGCAGCGCATCCGGGTGCTCCAGGGCGTCAACCGCTATGAGGGCGGACGGGTGGACTTGAGCACGGTTCCTTTCGAGTACCTGCAAAACCTCATCGACGCGGAAATCCTGCGCCAGGCCGCGCCGCAACTGGGCATCGAGCCTGCCGATGAGGACATTGAGAGGGAGTTGCGCGCCAGGTTCCAGCCCACGCTCACGGGCGGCCAGGAGGCGGACCCCGGCCAACTGGACCGGGAATTCAGAAACAATTACCAGACTTTCCTTACGGCCACGGGGCTGACGGACTCGGAATACCGGGTGATCCTCAAAGAACAATTGACGGAAAGCGGGCTGCTGTTCCTCATGTGGGAAAGGGTCGAAAGCCCGCAGGAACACGTAGAGGTGCAGTGGATTCGGTTGCCGATTGACCCCGCCCAGACCGGGGTCGGTACTCTCCAGCCCGAACAGGTCTCCCAGCGCCTTGAGGTCGAGGCGTTTGAGACCGTGGCCCGGGAGGTGTCCCTCTCCGCCGGATTCGCTGGCGAGGGCGGGTACGTCGGCTGGGTTCCCAAGGGCGCATTCCCCGACCTGGACCCGCTGATCTTTGGCGATCCGAACGTCGGGACGGCGGCCCTGAATCCCGGCGAGGTGAGCCGGGCCCTGTACGCCACCGACGGAATCTACATAATCAAGAAACTGGCGGGGCCGGAATCGAGGGATCTCGACGAGCGAATGCGGATAAAGCTCGCGCAGGAACAGGCGGAGAACTGGAAGAACGATGCCCTGCAACAGGGCTTGGACAGCGAGACCGTAAGGATGCATTTCAACAGCGCCCTGTACGCATGGGTCGGCGACCAGGTGTCGGTGACCGCTCCCAGGATCCCGGCAACCAGCGAGACGGGGCAGTAGGCTTTGGTGAAATGACAACAGATTCCGGCATAAACGTAGGACTGATGGGATTGGGCGTGGTCGGCGGCGGCGTCGCCTCGGCGCTGCTCCAGGACCCCTCGCCGGTGACCGCTCGCGTTGGCCGGCCGGTCAATCTCCGCCGGGTGCTGGTGCGCGACCGTTCCCGCGCCCGCGACGTTTCCGTTCCGCCCGAGATCCTTACCACCAATGCCGAGGATATTCTGGACGACCCGGAAATCGACATCTTGGTCGAAGTCATGGGAGGCTCCGAACCGGCCGCCGGGTATTTCCGGCGCGCCCTGGAGTCGGGAAAGCACGTCGTCACCGCCAACAAGGAGGTGATGGCTAAAGAGGGCGCGGAGCTGATGCGGCTGGCCCAGGCCAACCGGGTCAGCCTGCTGTTCGAGGCCAGTGTCGGGGGCGGAATCCCCATCGTTGGGTGCCTCATGAACGAACTGGCCGCCAACGACGTCTACTCCATCCGCAGCATCATCAACGGGACGACCAACTATATCCTGACGCGCATGGCCTTCCAGCGCATCCCCTTCGCCGAGGCGCTGGCCGAGGCCCAGGGACTGGGATACGCGGAGGCCGATCCCACCAACGACGTTGAGGGCATAGACGCGGCGTACAAGCTGACGGTGCTGGCAACGCTGGCCTACGGGCGAAGGTTCCAGCCGGAGGACGTTTATCGCCAGGGCATCTCGGCCCTTGAACCGCAGGACTTCCGCTATGCCCAGGAATTCGGCTACGCCATAAAATCCATGGCCGTTGCCGATCTCACCGATAGCGAAGTCCAGTTGCGCGTGTATCCCGCCCTGGTTCCTGCGGAAAACATGCTGGCAAACGTGAATGGCGTGTACAATGCGGTGGAGGTGCAGGGCAGTCTTTGCGGCCAGGTGCTGTTCCACGGGATGGGCGCAGGCCGCGGGCCGACCACCAGCGCCGTACTGGGCGACCTCATCGAGACGGCCAGGCTGGTGCGGGACAACGCCACGCCCGGCGGGCTGCGCGATCTGTCGCAGGGGCTGGGCGTGCGATCCATCGACGCGTTGCGTACACGGTACTATATCCGGCTGAACGTGGCCGACCGGGCTGGCGTGCTGGCCCAGATTGCCCGCGCCCTCGGGGAGGAGGACATCAGCATCGCGTCGGTGTTGCAGAAGGACGCAGACCCGGAGACCAGTAGCGCCGAGATAGTCATCATGACGCATCCGGCCCTGGAATCGTCGGTGCAGCGCGCGCTGTCTGCAATCGAGGGGCTGGAACCGGTGCGGCGGGTCGGCAACATGCTCAGGATCGAAGAGTAAGGATCCGCCGGGAGCTTTCGCATACGGTCTCGCGCCGGGCAGTAGTGAGAGATTTATGGGACAGGGCGTCCTGAAAACCTACCGGGACTTGTTGCCCGTAACCAGCGCCACCCCGATGATCACGCTGGGCGAGGGGGACACGCCGCTGGTCAAGTCGAACCGCCTGGCCGCCGAACTGGGCTGCCCGGAGTTGTATTTCAAGCTGGAGGGGTGCAATCCCACAGGTTCCTTCAAGGACCGCGGGATGGTGGTCGCCATAGCCAAGGCCCTGGAAGAGGGGAGCCGGGCCATCATGTGCGCCTCCACGGGCAACACCAGCGCCTCGGCTGCCGCATTCGGGGCATACAGCGGACTTCCCGCCCTCGTCATCATTCCCCGGGGCGAGGTGGCTATGGGCAAGCTGGCCCAGGCCATGGCCTACGGGGCCAAGATAATCATGGTCAACGGCAATTTCGATACGGCGCTGGGCTTGGTGCGCACCTTTACCAGCAAGCACGAGGTCACGCTGGTCAACTCCGTCAACCCCTATCGCCTGGAGGGGCAGAAGACCGGGGCCTTCGAAATCGTCGATGTCCTGGGAGACGCGCCGGACTACCTGTTCATTCCGGTGGGCAACGCCGGCAACATCACCGCCTACTGGCGGGGCTTTCGGGAGTATCACGACCTGGGACGCAGCAGCACGCTGCCGAAAATGATGGGATTCCAGGCGGAGGGCGCGGCCCCCATTGTACGCGGCGAACCCGTCGCGAACCCCCAGACCATCGCCTCCGCTATTCGCATCGGCAACCCCGCAAGCTGGAGGGGCGCTCTTGACGCTCGCGACGGTTCGGGCGGCGCCATTGATATGGTATCTGACGACGAAATCCTGGAAAGTTACCGATTGCTGGCCTCTCACGAAGGAATATTCTGCGAACCGGCCTCCGCCGCGTCCTTTGCCGGGCTGATCAAGATGCACCGCCAGGGCCTGGACTTTTCGGACAAGCGGGTGGTTTGTATTTTTACCGGGTCGGGACTGAAAGACCCCGACTTGGCGGTATCCAGCGTCTCGCCGCAGACTACGGTGGTTGAACCTACCCTTGAGGCGGTGGAGGCGGTGGCGCTCACTTAATTCCAAGGCGGGCGACTCACAAATCGGGACTGTGGGGAGACTATCACGGTCGAGAAAAGCCGCATTGAACGAGCTGTGGCCGACATTCTGGAGGCTATCGGGGAAGACCCGGGCCGCCAGGGCTTGCAGCACACTCCGGCAAGGGTGGCCCGGATGTACCAGACGCTCTTTGCCGGTGTCGGCGCGCGGGTCGAAGACGCCATCGACGCGGTCTTCGAGATCGAGGATGACGATCCCGTCGCCGTTTCCCATCTGCCCTTCCATTCCCTGTGCGAGCACCACCTGCTGCCGTTTTTCGGGCAGGCCCGGATCGGGTATGTCCCCAAGGGCAGGATCGCTGGCGTCAGCAAGCTGGGGCGCGCCCTGGAGCTGGCGGCAGCCCGCCCGCAGGTACAGGAACGGCTCACGGCGGAAGTGGCGAACGCCCTTTCAACGGTCTTGCAGCCCAAGATAGTTGTAGTCGAAATCGAGGCCGAACATCTCTGCATGTCCATGCGGGGCATCAGCAAGCCGGGGGCCAGGATGCTGACCACGGCTGTGCGCGGAGATTCGGCCACCAGAGAGGAAAGAGAAACATTACTGAACTTGATGCACAGCAACTGACACTGCCCGCCAGGGCGCTTACCTCATTCCGGAACCACGGCGAAAAGTGGGATTCGGTTCTGGCTGAGTCGGAAATGGCCTGCCTCTTTCTCTCGCGGCAGTGGCAGGAAGTCTGGTGGGAGAATTTCGGTGACGGACGGGAGCTGACGGGTTTCAGCCTTGAATCACCGGACGGCGCCACTGGCGCAATAGCGTCGCTTTCCCGGTCCGGCGATTCGATAAGTTTTGTCGGCTCGCCCGATACCTTCGACTACAACGATTTTCTGGTCCGCCCCGGCTTCGAGGACGCCTTTTATTCGTCCTTCCTGGACATCCTGGACGGGTGGGAGTGGACTGAACTGCGCCTCGATTCCCTGATCGAGCACTCTCCTACGCTGGCATACCTGCCCGGCCTGGCGGCTGAGCGCGGTTTGTCGGTGGAAAAGGAGTTCGAGGACGTCACGTCGGGTGTGCATCTCCCCGGCGATTGGGAGGCTTACCTGGCGCTGCTAGGCAAAAAGGACCGCCACGAATTGCGCCGCAAGCTTCGGCGCCTGGACACGCAAACCGACTGGCGCTGGTACTGCCTGAGCGCCCGTGAGGAAGTTCTGGGAGGGTTCGACGATTTCCTGTGCCTGATGCGCGGGAGCAGCGAGGAAAAAGCGGAGTTCATGACGCCCGAACGCGAACGCTTTTTCCGGGCCCTGGCTGGCCGAATGGCGGAACTGGACCGCATCAGGCTGTTCTTTATGGAACTGGACGGCCAACTGGCCGCGTCCAGCCTGTGTTTCGACTATGGTTCGCAGCGCCTGTTGTACAATAGCGGCTACGACCCTGGCTTGTCCTACTACAGCGTGGGCCTGCTCCTTCACGCGATGTGCGTCAAGGACGCAATCGAACGGGGCATTTCCTACTTCGATTTCCTGCGTGGTCCCGAGCCATACAAGGCCCACCTGGGCGGCCAGCAGAAGAGTCTTTACAGAATGGTGGTGAAACGAACTTGAGCCTCGAGCGAGCAGCCTTTTTTTCGTTCCACGCCTGCCCCCTGGCCGCTCCCGGGCAAGGAAAGTCGGGGGGCATGAACGTGTATGTCCGCCAACTCTCCAGGGCGCTGGGAGAGTCGGGGATCGCGGTGGACATTTTTACCAGAGAACACGAAGGCTCCACAAACGGCATCGAATGGATCTCTCCCAACGTGAGAGTGATCCATTTTCCGGGCGGCCCACCTGAGGCCAGCGTCGGGGAACTCTTCGACCACCTGCCGGGATTCCTGGATGAGGTGACGTCGTTCTCCCGGGATGAGGGCGCGGACTACGACGTGGTGCACTCGCATTACTGGCTGTCCGCGTGGCTGGGCCAGCGGATGGCGAAGGGATTCGGGATACCCCACGTGGTGACCTTTCACACCCTGGCGCTGATAAAGATGCAGTCGCGGGCTGGTGAGGTAGAGCCGCCCCAGCGTGAAATCGTAGAGCGGGAGGCCATGCTGAACGCCGACCGCATTGTGGCCTTCAGCGGCCACGAGCGCGACGCCATGGCCGGACTGTACGGCGCTGACCCCGGCAAGGTGAGACTGGCGCCCTGCGGCGTTGACCTCGCCAAGTTTCGCCCGATGGACCAGGGGGAAGTGCGCCGGAAGTTGGGACTTAACGGCGAGAAAGTGCTGCTGTACGTTGGCCGGGTGGAGCCCCTGAAAGGACTGGACCTTCTGGTAGAAACCGCTGCCCAGATAGAGGCGGGCGACGAAAAAGTGCGTATGATGGTGGTTGGCGGCGGCGGGCCCGGCGAGCCGGAAACCGACCGCGTCCGGAGATTGGCCGAGGAGCGCCAGGTGAACGACCTGATTGACTTTGTCGGACGGGTTGATCACGACGAATTGCCCCTCTACTACAATGCCGCTGACGTGTGTGTGGTACCCTCCTACTACGAGAGTTTCGGGCTGGTGGCGCTGGAGTCCATGGCTTGCGGCACTCCCGTCGTGGCGTCCCGTGTGGGCGGGTTGCCGACGCTGGTACATCACGGGCATACCGGGTATCTCAAGCCCTGGCGATGCCCCGAGGCCTTTGCCAATTCCGTCGAAATGATAATCTCCAGCGACCGCCTCCAGGAAAGCCTGGGACTCGCCGCCCGGCGGCGCGCCGAGATGATGGGCTGGGAGAGCGTGGCGGCAATGATCTCCGATGAGTATCGTGCGCTCGGTTCGTCTGACGAATGGGATGCGACTAACGTCAAATGAAGTTCAATGGTTACGGGCCGCTGTTCCAGTTGAAGCCGCGCCGCTATTCCCGGCGCGGCTACCTTCCTTTTGGCGGCGGCCCCGGCGCCCTGCCCACCGTCCTGGCGGCCGGGTCATGAACCTCGATACCCAGCAGCACCAGCCAGGCGAGCCGGGCTCCAATGGATCCCGGTCACGGCAACGGCCGCGGCTGACCAGGCGCATCGCCAGCCACTTTCAGCGAACGCTGGTGGCCGGCGTGCTGGTCATGCTGCCCATTGGCATCACCGCCCTGGTGCTCAAGTTCGTCTTCGACCTCCTTACGCCGATCCTCCAGCCGCTCACCGACCTGCTTCCCGGCCCGGACGTTTACGGCACCGGCCTGGTTGCGCTCCTGCTGCTCATCTACCTGGTCGGGCTGGTGGCCGCCTTCGTCATCGGGCGCAGGCTGATCAATCTGGCCCACCGGGTGATGGAGGTCATACCCTTGGTGAAGGGTATTTACAGCACTACCCGGACGGCGGTGCAGGTTCTCTCCAGAAGCGGCCGTTCCGGCAACGGGGATGGCAGCGCTCCCTATAGCGGCGTGGTGCTGGTCGAGTTCCCGCGGCCGGGAATCCGCTCTGTCGGGCTGGTGACCTCGCAGATGTATGATGCAGAGGGCCAGGAAGTGCTTTGCGTTTTTGTCCCGACCACCCCGATTCCCTCCTCCGGCTTTCTGGTTATCGTCCCCACCAGCCAGGTTACCCACCTGGACATGTCCGTGGAGGAAGCCATGGCCGTGGTGGTTTCAGGCGGCATATTGTCGGAGAGAATGTTTGAGAGGTCGGGTTTCGTCGCGCATTCGGACAGTGAGGTGGAGGAGAAATGACCCATGGAGCGCGGCCTAGCGCTGTCGGACAGGACACCATCATGGAGCCGGTGGTCCTGGCCGAATGGACAACTACGGTGAGACCGTCGGCCCCATCGAAACGCCAGGAGGATCGACCAGATGACTGACACGCCAAACCGGGTGCTGGTAGTCACGCCCCATCCCAACGCCTCCGAGTTCTGGTGCGCTGGCACAATCGCGCGGTGGATCAGCGACGGCGCCACCGTTCGCTACGTGGTTTGCACCGACGGGGGAAAGGGAACGACCGATGGCGCCGTATCCGCAGCCGAACTCGTGGCCCAACGCTCGAAGGAGCAGTCAAGCGCCGTTGAGGAACTCGGAGTGCAGGAACTGGTGAACCTTGGCCGGCCCGACGGGAGTCTCGAAGACACCGACGACTTTCGCAAGGAACTGGTGAGACAGATCCGGCAGATGCGCCCTGACGTCGTAATCTGCCCCGAGCCATACCGGAAGAACCTGGCCTGGCATCGCGACCACCGCATCACCGGGCAAGTCACTCTGGACGCGGTCTTCCCCTGCGCCCGAGATCATCTGCACTTCGAGGAACTGTGGCGCGACGAAGGGCTGGAGCCACACAAGACCGGAACGGTGCTGTTCTGGGGAACGGAGACGCCCAACACCCACATCGCCATCGACTCGGCAATGGCCGCCAAGGGACGGGCCGTAAAGGTCGCCAGGACTCGCATGGAAGGCCACACCGACGGGGAGGTAGACCAGTTCATCCTCCAACTCGGCGAGGAAGGAGTGGGAGACTCGGGAGGAACCTACGGCGAGGCCTTCCGCAAGATTACGTTCCGTGTCTGAACCGGACGGCGTCCCGAACCCACGTGGCGCTCGCGATGAGTTTCGTCCGCTTATGGGTGATGGCCCCTTTGAGTGACCGCTAGGCGTTGTGGAATTGCCACATGCCCCTATGGTATGCTTTCGGTAATACGGCGACTTGTCCCTACCCAATCAGCAGGTGTGAAAGATGCACTCCGACATTAGATCGAGCACGCCAAAAAAAACCGATAGGAAATTCCGTCTGACAAGGTCGGATGTGTTTGTGTTTTTTGCTGTTGTGTGCTGGTTTGGCCCTTTGTCTTTCGCGCTGATTGACGCTTATGAAGTTAAGGCGTATCAAGTTCTGTCAGGGTTGCTTGTCCCCTTTGTTCTGCTGGTCATGTTTGCCATCTTTCGCTATCCCGGTTGGTTACGCTTATGAGGCGCCGAGCAGGGGCGCCTCCCCGGCGTCAGGCTCTTGAATCCGTTGGTCACAACATCCTCACAATCTCAACCGTCTTGGAGGCCGCTTCTATTGCGGGAGCATTCCCGGCGATTTCATTTCTTGCCGTCGGCGAGCAAAGGCTGGTAGTAGATCAACCGTACCGTTTCCTCGTACCTCTTTTTCTTTTCCTAGGCCTGTCAGTCTATGGTGGAGTTGTTGGTTCTGCAGTGTTGATGCCTGCGGCGAACAGCATCGGAGACAAGCGGAAACTCCTAGACCGGATGCAATTTTTCTTCTTGATACAGGTCATTTGTACCGTATCTGGGATAACCACCCTACTCTGGGCATTTATGTGGGGATTCTATTCAATTGTCCCGCCTGGTATGGACTGAAGCACCATCTTTACCGATTCGGTCATCCGTAGTCCATATTACGCTTTTCGTCACAAATTAGCTATGCGGAATTTCTATATCGTCTGTCACGGGCTTAATCATCACTCATGAGCCAACGTATCCCCGCGGCGGCAGCCTGATTGCCCGTAGCTACAGGGGTGCGCTGTCTCCTGAGAGCATGACTTTTCTGAGCAGGGGAAGCGGCGGCGCGCCGTAGGAAAGCAGGCGGTCGTGGAACCCCCTCAGGCTGTAGTCGCCGTTGCGTTCGCGCCGGTAGTCGTCCCTGAGCTTGAGGATCATCAGTTTGCCCAGAGTGTAGTTGAGGTAACCGGGGTCGAATGTCCCCCGCAACGCCTCCCGCCTGGACGGATACTCGGCCATGAAGGCGTTGTCCATAAAGAACTGCGTGGCTTCATCGACCGTCATATCCCCGGTGTGCATGGCCACCGAGCACACGTAGCGGCAGTTTCGCACCAGCGCCTCCAGCAGTTGCGTCAACAGCAACTCGGGCCTGCCAGCGCCGTAGTCCGTTTCCAGCATCATCTGCTCGGTGTAGTGAGCCCAGCCCTCGGTGAACGCATAAGAAGTGGCTACCCGGTTTACTAGCGGCAGTGCACGGCCATAGCGGTTGTGCAGGTGATGCACGAAGTGACCGGGGAACACCTCGTGTATCGAGATAATCCTGAGCGTGTTGTAGTCGAACTTTGACAGCCACTCCTCCGCCTGTTCCGGCGTCCAGTGATCCTCGACCGGCGTGACGTAGTAGAACGACTCCGTCGCCTCGGTTTCCAGGGCTCCGGCGCTGTCCATGGCGGCAAAGGCGTAACGCATGTAGGTGGGAGTCTCTATGACCTGGCAGCGGTCTTCCGACGGCAGCGAGATGATGTCGTGATCGAGGAGGGCGCGCCTGATGTCCTCCAGCAACTCCCTGGTGTCCGGTATGAGTCCCTGGGCCGTAGGGTGGGTTCTGCTGACTTCGTCAACGATCTGCTGCACGGATTTGTCCGGCGCGATGGAGGCGGCTACCTCCCTTAGCCGCGTCAGGTTCTCCTCCAGGTTCGCCTGGCCGATGGAGGCAACGCGCTCCAGAGGCAGATCGAGGCCCTCTCCGGTAGCCAGCATCCTGGAATATAGGTTGCTGCCGATGGCGAAGTCGTTGTCCGCCGCGCGGGCCCGGAGCTTGAGCTTTTCCACGAACCCGTCAAGGGCTGCCGCGGCCCCCGCGATTGACGAGGCAAAGTCGGCGGCTATCTGCTTGTCATCGACCTCGTTGGCAAAAGAGGCGAGTTCATTCCGGTAGAACTGCGCCATCCCGCCGTAGCTCTCCACGCTCATATCGACGATATGCCGCGAGAGGTCGTCCCGCAGGGCTGCATCCAGGACGCTCAGAAATTCGGGGACCTCTTTCAGCGCCGATGTGGCGGCGCGCAGTCGCTCCTCCAATGGCGCGTAGTCCCGCCGGACGTAATTGCCGACGTTCAGGAAACCCGCCTGGCGCATCGGATTGTTTTCCAGTGGCCGCAACTCCTCGAACGTAAACAGTTCCCGTTGCAGGAAAAGCTCCAGCATCCGCCGCGAGAGCCGTTCTTCGTCGCTCAGTGGGGCGCTTTCCAGGGACTGCACGTCCGACAGGCCGCGCCGGATTTCCCGTTTCCGCCGGCTGATGTTGCCCGGGGTCAGATCTGGCAGTCTGCCGTCGAATTCATGCCGCCCGATGCGCGACCCCGCCGTGGGGTAAAAGTTCCAGTGTTCGCCGATGAGCCGCTCGGAAAGCTGCTCCAGGTTGGAGTCGGAACTGCTGCCATTGCCCGTAGCTGGCGTCGCCATGGCTGGACTCCCAAACGTTCAGTGTTGATAGCCGGGCGGCCATTTCCCAGGCAAGCCGCCCAAGAACAGTGCGGGCGGTCTCGAGGTTCAGATGGTATGACAAGTTCCCTCTCCCTCCGGGAGAGGGTTAGGGTGAGGGCGTACCCTGTACTTACAGAAACACCGCCCCCTGAGAGATCCCGCAAATCAGAAAGCGAAATGGATACGTCACACACCCTCTCAGGCCGCCCGCTCCATCTCAGAGAGTGTTTAATAAGTTCGGTTCACTGTCAAAGAGCGGATTTCCGGAGCGTCTGTCGTTCCTGAGCAACCAGGGGTACGCCCCCACCCTAACCTTCCCCCGGAGGGAGAGGGAACTTATTAAACACCCTCTCAGGATTTCCGGCCCGTTTCCCCGCTAGAGGATTTCGCTTATCTGGTATTGGGGGGAGATGTCGGTGTAATTCTTGATGTCCCCCAGGATTTCCCGCCCGTGCGTCTTGAAGCCCTCGTGCACCTCGTCGGCGGTGTTGAAGTACAGATTGGCCATAGCGACGAAAGGCGCTGGCGCGTTGGGGTCTGCGGCGGAAACGCCCTTTTCCAGTTCGCTGCGTTGCAGGCCCATGGGATCCAGCAGCCGGTGAACGACTTCCATGTGAGTTCCCGACCAGTAGTCAAAATTGAACGACTTTCCCTCATCGTTGGGGTACAGGACCGTTACTTTGATCATTGAAGACATCTCCCGTCTCTCATTCGTATGGTATGTGCCTGGCAAACGGCCAAGCGCGCCAGTCTCACGGCCAGTGTACCGTCAGTCCAAATGGCTGGCAATGACCGGACAATCCGTTTTCGGCACGGGCGGTTTGTTAAAATGGTTCGCGCCCAAACACCCAATACCAGGTGGGATTTAGAATTGAGATTTCCAGCCCGCTCCAAGACTGCGCTTTTCTCCCTAATGTTGCTTCTATCCCTAGCGCTCCTCGCCGCTGCTGGGTGCTCGCAAGGCGTACCGGCGGGCGATGATGAGGCCGACGTTTCAAGCGAAACGGAAGACATGGCCCTGGTTTGGGAAGCCTGGGACGTTCTGGTTGCCAACTACGCGGTGCCCGATGCGCTTGACGAGGACGCCGTTGCCGGGGGCGCCATAAATCGCATCATGGCGTTGGGGGAAATCGAACCGTACCCCTTTCTCGTTCAGGTAGGCCGGATGAGAGGCCAGGTGCCGGACAACATTCCCGGCGGGATGGTTGACGTGTGGAGGGCCGCCCAGTTGTATCGCGCCGGGAACCCGGACGGCATCGACGGCGAGACCGCCGCCATGCTGATCAGGGGCCTGATGGAAGCCCTCCCTGAAAGGGCGTCCGGCTATCTGACCGCAGAACAGGCGCCGGAAGCCCGGGAACAACTTGATAGCCTGACGGAAGGATCCTATGTTGGCATAGGGGCAAGGGTCGAATCCCGCGAAGGCCGAATTCTGCTAAATCCGTTTCCAGACTCTCCCGCCGAAAAAGCCGGAATCGAGCCCGGTGATGTCCTCACTGCGGTAGAACGGGAGCCAGTGGCTGGCGCCACGCCCCGCGAGGTCGGCGACAGGATAAAGGGCGACGAAGGCACCAAGGTGCTGCTCACGCTGGAGCGGGATTCGGAGCCGGAACCGTTGGAGCTCGAGGTGTTTCGCGGCAACGTGGAGCTGCAAAGCATTTCCACCCGGCTAACCCAGGGCGGGATAGGGTACCTACGGATTCACAGGTTCCGCGACAATACCGGGCAGCAGGTCTTTGACGCCTTGGAGGAACTGAAAAGGTTTGATGCGCTGGCCCTGATTCTCGACCTGAGATTCAATCCGGGAGGTTCGGCGGATGCCGCCGCGGAGGTGGCATCGCAGTTTCTGGCGCCTGGGGCAGTGTTCATGACGGTCGAGGGCCGGGATGGAGTACCCGGAGAACATGTGCTGCCGG
The DNA here is from genome assembly GCA_963664375.1 of Dehalococcoidia bacterium. Taxonomy (GTDB): domain Bacteria; phylum Chloroflexota; class Dehalococcoidia; order Lucifugimonadales; family UBA3495; genus VXOI01. The sequence continues at coordinate 2,904,358 of OY761449.1, read as the reverse complement.
AGGATGACCGGCGCCTTTCGCTGGATGAACTGCCGGTCGCAGTGCTGATTGACGATCAGACCATCGGTGAGGCGGAGGCGGTTGCAGCCGCATTGCGCGAGGCTGGCCGGGCGACGCTGGTTGGCATGCCCTCAGCCGGGGAAGGCTCAACCTACGAGCTTGTCTCCCTCAGCGACGGCTCGGCCATCTACATTCCCACGGCGCGTTGGTTCACCCCCGCCGGGAACTGGGTGGGCGACCGGCCGCTCCAACCGGATATCCTCGTTGAATACGAGGAGGTCATGGGAGGGCCCGGCGGCGAGATGCAGTTCAACACGGCCTACGAATATCTGGACAGCCAGCTCCCCCTTTTCCGGTAGGGAAGGAGAGTTTGCCTGAATCAGGATTCGCAGGATTAGCAGTGCCGTCAAATTAACCCGTCATTCCGGCGAAAGCCGGAATCCAGAACTAATCGACGGACTCACCATGCTTTGTCCATCGGACACTCCTGGATTCCTGCTTTCGCCGGAATGACGGAGCCAAATAGTTCCCTCTCCCTTGAGTGGGAGGGTTAGTGTGGGGGTGAAAAGGTGATGCAGAGGCACTTCGATGGGACAAAAGACCGCGCCCGAAACGCTTTCGGGCGCGGTCTTTTGTCCCGGCCTGATTTGGAGAGAGAGGGGACGCCCTCACCCTGGCCCTCTCCCGGAGGGAGAGGGGATTTGTTACCCACTGTCTATGCGGCCTGCTGCTCCTCCTGGCACCTGAGGCACACGTAGGTGGCGCGGTCTTCGGGCAGGTTGTCAACGTTGACGTTCCGGCGCCGGTTGCACACCGAGCAGGCCACCGACTCGGTTACAGGCGCCGGAGGAGGGGGTGGGACGGCCACGGCTGTTGTCCCCCGAAAACCCTGGTAGTCCGGGTTGTCTGCTTTCATGCGGAGGAATCGTTCCCTGTCCTTGCGGCCCATTACAATCCTCCCGGCGCCTGCGGATGTGGCTACTTTACCTCGACGACGGCGCCAGCCTCTTCGAGCTTGGCCTTGATGCCGTCGGCCTCGTCCTTCGGGGCGTCCTCCCTGACGGCTGCCGGGGCGGACTCCACCAGTTCCTTGGCTTCGCGCAGACCGAGGGAGGTCACTTCCCGCACGGCCTTGATGACGTTGATCTTGTTGGGGCCGATCTCGACGATGCGAACCTCGAACTCGGTCTTCTCTTCCTCGGCCGGCGCGGCGGCGGCATCTCCCGCTACGGGGGCGGCAGCGACGGCCATCGGCGCGGCGGCAGTCACGCCGAATTCCTCTTCCAGCGACTTGACCAGGTCGGCCAGGTCTACCACGTTCATTTCCTTGATGGCGCTGATGATTTCGTCTTTGGTCAGTGGCATTACTTCATTCCTCGTTTCTTCGGATTTGGGTTAAAGCCCTCGCTACTCTTCTTCCATCTGGCGCATTCTGGCTCGCAGCACGTTGTCCAGATTCTGTACCGGGCCATTCAAGGCCCCGACCAGCCGGGCCATGGGCGCTTGCATCTGGGCCAGCAGGGTGGCTAGCATCACTGGCTTGGGCGGCAGCGTGGCCAGGCGGGTTACGCCTTCCGGCCCCAGCGCCGCGCCGTCCCCCATCACTGCGCCGCGGATGCTGAAGGAGTTGGCGTTGGCCCTGGCGTAATCCGAGATCGTCTTGGCCGCCGCCGCGGGATCGTCGTACCCGAAGGCCACTGCGCTGGGGCCCTGCACGATATCCTTGACCTGGGGTTTGCCAGCCTGGTCGGCCGCCAGGTACATCAGGGTGTTCTTCACTACAGTGAATTCGATGCCCCCGCCACGCATTGCGCGCCGCAATTCGGTCATCTGGTTCACCGTGGTCCGCGTGTAGTCGGCGCTGAAGGTGATGGTGCTGCGCTCCAACTGATCCTTCAGTTCCTCAACCCGGTCCATTTTCTGCTGTGTTGGCAATTCTCACCTCCCGAAATGACTATGAAAGCAAATGCCCTGCACCGGCATAAAGACGCGGCGCAGGGCATGCGAAATCCCTGTTTTTGTCGTCGCGCCTCGGCGGGCGGCCTGGCCATTACCCCGATGGGACCCGCTGTCTCCGGCGTCGGATATTCGATTGTGTTAGGAGTTACGCAACTGGGTACGGTGTCTGATGCGTGGGATTTCACCCCCACCCTGACCCTCCCCCTCGAGGGGGAGGGGATTTTTGCTCAACTGCGTAAGTCTTGTATGTTTGAATTCTATCCGGCTAGTCCTCGGGACGCAATGCCTGCAAAGCGGTCAGGTCTACTCCGATGCTGGGGCCCATGCTGGAGGACAGATAGGCCGAGCGGAAATACTGGCCCTTGAGTGCTGCCGGACGGTCCTGGATGACGGCGTAGGTAAGCGCCGCGAGGTTGCCGAGCAGCATGTTGGTCTCGAAGCTGATCTTGCCGATGGCGCAATGAATGATCGCCGTGCGATCCGTGCGGTATTCCGTCCTGCCGCCCTTGGCTTCCTGGATCGCCCTCGGCAGGTCCTGGGGCTGCACCATGGTGCCGGAGCGGGGGTTGGGCATGAGGCCCCGGCGGCCCAGGATACGGCCCAGCTTGCCGATCTTCGGCATTATCTGTGGCGTGGCCAGCCCGACGTCGAAATCGACCCAGCCGCCCTCGATGCGCTCGATGAGGTCGTCCTCGCCCACGTAGTCCGCGCCAGCCTGCCGGGCGATCTCACCGCCGTCGGCGCCGGTGAACACCAGCACCCGCACGGTCTTGCCCAAGCCGTGGGGCATGCTGACCACTCCGCGAACCATCTGGTCGGCGTGGCGCGGGTCGACGTTGGTTCTCAGGTGGAACTCCACCGTTTCGTCGAACTTGGCGGTGGAAACGTCCTTGAGCAGCTCAATTGCTTCCACCGGCGAATAGGGCCGGTCGGGGTCAACCCTCTCGGCGACATTGCTGTAGCGGCGACTTCTGCTGGGCATTGCTATTCTCCAGAAACTTGTATGCCCATACTGCGGGCTGTGCCTTCGATTATCAACATGGCCTCGTCCACGCTGCCAGCGTTGAGGTCGGGCAGCTTGGCCTGGGCTATCTCCCGCAGGGCATCGCGGCTTATGGTTCCGACGCGCCCCTGCCGGATGTCCGAGGATCCCCTATCGACCCCCGCTGCCCTCCGCAGGAGGTCGGACGCCGGAGGGGTGCGGGTAACGAAGGAGAACGAGCGGTCTTCGTAGACCGTCAGGTGTACCGGGACGATGGTTCCGGCGTCATTGGCGGTGCGGGCGTTGTACTCCTTGACAAAGCCCATGATGTTCACGCCGTGCTGGCCCAGCGCCGGGCCCACCGGCGGGGCCGGGCTGGCCTTTCCGGCTTCCAGTTGCAGCTTGATGATTGCGCGGATTTTCTTCGCCACTTGGCTCTCCTGACGGCGTTGGACGGCGGCAAATTGCTACGGCCGCCTGTGATTATGATCCGATGCGTTCCGGCGGGCTAGATTCTCTCGACCTGGAGGAAATCCAGTTCGACAGGAGTTTCCCGTCCAAAGAACGAGACAAGAACCCGCACCTTGCCCTTGCTCTCGTCCACGTCGTTGATTGCGCCGATGAAGTCCACGAAAGGCCCTTCGGTGATGCGGACGGTCTCGCCCCGTTCCAGCGCGATCTTGACGCGGGTGGAATCCGATTCCACCTGTCTCAGGATGTCCTCTATCTGCTTGTCCTCGAGGGGCACAGGCTTGGGACGGCTGTCCCGCTCGTCCTCGGTGGAAACGAACCCGGTCACTCCGGGGGTGTTTCGCACGGCGTACCAGCTCTCGTCGTCCATGCTCATCTGGACGAGGATGTACCCCGGGAACAGCTTCTTTCGCTCGGAGCGGCGCTTGCCGTCCTTGAACACGACTTCTTCCTCGGTGGGGACCAGCACCTGCTTGATGCGGTCTTCCATGTCGAGGCTGTTGATGCGCAGGTTCAGGTTTTTCTCCACCAGGTCTTCCTGGCCAGAGTAAGTGTGCACGATGTACCAGCGCATATCCTGCAACTGGTCGTCGATTTCCGAAATGTCGTAGGCGTTCGTCATGCGAACCTTCCCGACTTATGAATCACGCCCCCAGCCCGATTGGCAGGCCGGGGGCGATGGCTACTCCCTAGGCGCGGCGCGGCCTGATTCCGGCCCTACAGCCCGAGGCCAAAGATGACCCGGTTGAACAGCTCGGCAAACACGCGGTCCAGTCCTCCGAGGAAGAAACCGGCCGCCACGGAAAGCACGATTACCACCATGGTCAGGCGCGCAGTTTCCTCCCGGCTGGGCCAGACACATTTCCGCAGTTCGTCATACGTCTCGCGTATGAACTGAACGGGCGTGACGCGGCCGCCCCCCGACGGGGCGAGGATTCGCTGGGCGCGCGAGCTGCCGGCCCTGGCCATGGCCCTATCTCACTTCGCGGTGCGCGCGGTGGCTGCGGCAGCGGGAGCAGTACTTGCGCAGCTCCAGGCGCTGCGGGTCGTTACGCCGGTTCTTCATCGACGTGTAGTTCCGCTCCCGGCAGTCGCCGCACTGCAACGTGATAATCTGCCGTATGTCGGCGTTTTTCCTGGCCATTACTTTATGCCCTCACCCTGACCCTCTCCCAGAGGGAGAGGGGATTTGTGGCACCCCTCTCCACAGAGGGAGAGGGGATTTTTGGCGACCCTTTCCCATAGGGACAGGGGAATTACGGCGGACATTCTAGTCCACCACCTCGGTTATCACGCCGGAGCCCACGGTACGGCCGCCCTCGCGGATGGCGAAGCGCATGCCGCTTTCCAGTGGCACCGGGGAGATGAGTTCGATGTCCATCTGGACGTTGTCGCCAGGCATCACCATTTCGACGCCCTCGGGCAGGCCGATGGAGCCGGTGATGTCGCTGGTGCGGATGTAGAACTGGGGCTTGTAACCGCTGAAGAACGGGGTATGCCGCCCGCCCTCTTCACGGCTCAGAATGTACACCTCGGCCTTGGCCTTGGTGTAGGGCCTCATCGAACCCGGCTTGACCAGCACCTGCCCGCGCTCAACCTCGTCGCGATCCACCCCGCGGAGCAGGATGCCCACGGCGTCGCCTGCCTGGGTCTCATCCAGCTGCTTGTGGAACATCTCCAGGCCGGTGGCAACGGTGGCCCGTGTGTCGCCGAACCGGATGATCTCGACGGGCTCGCCCACCTTGATGGTGCCGCGCTCGACCCGGCCCGTAACAACGGTGCCGCGGCCCTTGATGCCGAACACGTCCTCGATGGGCATGAGGAAGGGGAGTTCGGTGGCGCGAGGAGGAATCGGAACCCAGTCGTCCATCGCAGTTACAAGGTCAATGATGCCCTGCTCGTATTCCGGCTCGCCCTCGAGGGCCTTCAGGCCGCTAACCCTGACGATGGGCGTGTCGTCGCCGGGGAAGTCGTAGCGGTTGAGCAGATCCCGGATCTCCAGCTCCACCAGCTCCAGCAGCTCTTCGTCCTCCATCATGTCAACCTTGTTCAGGGCGACGAGGATGCGGGGAACTTCCACCTGCCGGGCCAAGAGGATGTGCTCGCGGGTCTGCGGCATGGGGCCGTCGGGAGCGCTGACCACCAGCACTGCGCCGTCCATCTGCGCCGCCCCCGTGATCATGTTCTTGATGTAGTCGGCGTGGCCGGGGCAGTCCACGTGGGCATAGTGGCGGCCATCCGTTTCGTACTCCACGTGAGCGATGGCGATGGTCACGCCGCGGGCCTTTTCCTCCGGAGCGTTGTCGATGGAGTCCATGTCCAAGTACTTGGCCTGGCCCTTGTCGGCAAGCACCTTGGTGATAGCGGAGGTCAATGTGGTCTTTCCGTGATCCACGTGCCCAATGGTTCCCACGTTGACGTGGTCTTTCGAACGGTCGAACTGCTGTCTGGCCATCTTGTGCCGTGTCCTCCCTGCGTAAGCGAATTAGTTCGGATTCCCTGCAACTGTTATGTTCATTTACTGGAGCCCAGAGGCGGGATTGAACCGCCGACCCCGTTCTTACCAAGAACGTGCTCTACCGCTGAGCTATCTGGGCTTATGAGAATGTAAAAGCCGGTTCGTGAGCGCACGGCTGTTGGCCTGCGATGCGCTCACGGGCCCGATCCCGGTTTCTGGTGGAGGGGGCAGGATTCGAACCTGCGAAGCCCTTCCGGACGCCAGATTTACAGTCTGGTGGCTTTAACCACTCACCCACCCCTCCAGGATTGAGACCTGTCCATATTCGCACATCCGCCCGCCGGGGCGCAATCATCCGGCGCCAGGTTGCGTGGCCGCCGGAACGGTCAAGTGCGATTTGGAGCCCCAGAGGGGATTCGAACCCCTAACCTGTCGATTACAAATCGACTGCGCTTCCATTGCGCCACAGGGGCAACAGCCAGCCCGCCGCTCCGCGGGCACTGCCTGTAATGCCTCAAGGCCCTCCGTGCCGTCCCCCGAAAATTGCGCCAGCGAACCGGACACTAGAAAAAAGCCCCACAGCAGCGGGGCTATCCAAAAGCTGATGGTTCAGCAGGGTCAAACACGAAAGCTCCCTCAATTATATTGACCATAAGAACGTAAGTCAAACCGTGATGAGACCTTTTTCAGCTTGTTCAGCCATTCGGTCAGGACGCTCGTGGCAGTTTCGGGTTGACTGAAAATAGGGCGTGACATACACTGCCCGCGCTCCCCGCCGGTATTTGGCCGGTATTTGGAGGCCCGCGCTTTTCTGACCGAAGGCGCGCCCGACTACGAAAATGGATGAATTCCTGCCGTCATGGATTTGAAAGACTACATACGCGACATCCCGGACTTTCCGGAGCCGGGCATAATTTTCAGGGACATCACTCCCCTGCTGGCAAGTCCGGAGGCGTTCGATCACGCGCTGGGCCAGTTGGCGGGCAAGTGCGGCGACGCCGATTTCGACGCCATCGTCGCAGTGGAGTCCCGCGGTTTCATTTTCGGCGCTCCGCTGGCTCGGCAACTGGGCAAGCCGCTGGTGCCGGTTCGCAAGGCGGGCAAACTTCCCTCCGATACGCACTCCGTAGAGTATGACCTGGAATACGGCTCCAACACCCTCGAAATCCACTCCGACGGCATCGCCCCGGGCCAGCGCGCCCTGGTCATTGACGACCTGCTGGCCATCGGCGGCACCCTGTCGGCTGCCTCGCAGCTCGTGGAGGCATGCGGCGGTGAGGTGGTGAAACTGGCCGTCGTAATCGAACTCGCTTTCCTGGACGGGCGCAGCAAGCTCCAGGGGCGGGACATCGTATCCCTTATTCAGTACTAGACGAGGAGGCCCGGCATGGCAGGCCAGATAACCATCGGCAACGTTGACATCGTAGCGGTGCTTGACATGGTGCCGCCGCCCCGCGACCCGTGGATGATGTTCCCGACCACCGCGGAGCCCGACTGGGCCGACCATCAGCATGCCCTGGAGTGCGGCCAGCTCCAGCTCTACTACCTGCATTTCTTTCTGCGCTCCGAAGGCAAGACCATCATGGTCGACACCGGCATGGGCCCCGGCCCGCACCCGGAGCGCGGCAACCGCACCGGCGACCTGGTGAACCAGTTGCGGCTCAAGGGCGTCAACCCGGAGGACATCGACGTGGTAGCCCACACGCACCTGCACGGCGACCACGTGGGCTGGAACGTGGACTATACCGGCGAACAGCCTGCGGCGACATTCCCCAAGGCCCGCTACCTGGTGCCGCGGCTGGACTGGGAGCATTTCACCAAGCCCGACGTCATCGGCAGCGCCCCGCAGGTCACCAACAGCGTGGTGCCCCTGGAGGGCATGGGAACCATGGACCTGGTCGATGACGAGCACACCATCACCGGAGAGGTCAAGATGCTCACAGCGTCGGGCCACACGCCCGGCCACATGGTTATCGACATAACATCCAACGGTGAGCGCGCCATGGTCGTCGGCGACCTGCTGCACAGCAAGGTGCAGGTGGAGCGCCCCGACTGGACCGCTGGCGTGGACACCGACAAAGAGGACAGCCAGCGCAACCGCGAGCGTATCCTCGACCGCGCCGAGACCGAGAACATCGTGATCGCCGCCGGCCACTTCCATCCAGACGATCACATCGGCCGCGTAATCAGGAAGGAAGGCCGCCGCTACTGGCACATTCTCTAGGGACGACAAGTCCCCTCCCCCTCAGGGGGAGGGTTAGGGTGGGGGTGAAACCCCAGCAAGGTGAAGGCAGTGACAACTCAATACGATGAGGATGACCCCTATCTGCGTCCCTATCAGCCCCCGGACGAGGACGACGCGGAAGCCGGAGATTTAGGGGATGACGAGGGGTACGAATTAGTCCTGGAGGAAGTAGACCTGGAAGAGGCTGCCGCCGAATTCAGGATGCTCTACTACGGCCCGGACAACAACCCTGAGCCGCCCGCCGCCATGATGGAGCTTGCTCCCGACGTGATGCAGTTGGTGGACCAGGTAATCTACGGCGAGATTTACAACCGCCCCGCCGTCGACCTGCGCACCCGCAGCCTGTGCACCATCGCCGCGCTGGTGGTCCTGGGACACAGCCCCCAGATGATCAAGCGGCACATTACCGGCGCGCTGCACATCGGCGTTACCCAGGAGGAAATCTCCGAGATCATCGCGCAGATGATTTTCTACGGAGGGATGCCCGCCGCGGTAAACGCCTTCCGCATCGCCAAGGAGACGTTCGACGAGCAGGCGGCCCGCGGGGAAGGACGCGCCCACCCTAACCCTCCCTCGCAGGGAGAGGGAACTAACCGGGCTGCGCCCAGCGGCTACGCGCCGCCGTACCGCCGCGAAAACGTCGGCGATTACGGCCCCGAGGACTTGGGCGAGGACACTCCGCGGCTCCGCCCCCGCAACGCCGACGCCGCCAATGCCCCCCGGCAGCCCCAGGGCGGACGGGGTACACCCGGCGACTCGCGGCGGCCTCAACCGGATCGCTCACAAGCAGACAGTGGTCCCGGACGGCCTCAACCCGCTCGGTCACCGGGAGACAGTGGCCCCGGACGGCCTCAATACGGACGCCCACCGGGAGACAGTGGTTCCGGACGGCCTCAATACGGACGCCCGCAAGGAGGCAGTGGTCCCGGACGGCCACAATACGGACGCACACCGGGAGACAGGAGAGAGCAGGATGAAACTAGGGTTCATCGGAACCGGCAACATGGGCAATCCGATGGCCGCCAATCTGATCAAGGCCGGCCACCGGCTAACCGTTCACGACCTGCGTCGCGAGGCCGCAACCAACCTGCTGGAGATGGGCGCCGAATGGGCGGACAGTCCCAGGGCGGCCGTCCCGGACAACGACGCGGTCCTAACCAGCCTCCCCGTTCCCAGGGACGTAGAGGCGGTAATAGCGGGCGAGGACGGAATCCTGGCGGGCGCCGCTGACGGAACGGTAGTCTTCGACCTCTCCACCAACTCGCCGACGGTGGTGCGGAACCTGCACCATGAATGCGCCGCCCGCGGCGTGACGCTGCTGGACTCGCCGGTCAGCGGCGGCACCTACGGCGCGGCGGCGGGTACCCTGGCCGTGATGGTCGGCGGCGACCGCGCTACCTTTGACCGTTTCGAGTCCACCTTGGGCGCCATCGGCAGCCACGTGGTCTACTGCGGCGACATAGGCGCTGGCTCCGTCTGCAAGATTTGCAACAACCTGATGAGCATGGGCATCGGCGTGCTGCTGTCCGAGGCCCTGACGCTGGGCGTCAAGGCGGGCGTTGACCTGGCGACGCTGGCCGACGTAATAGCCCACAGTTCCGGCAGCTCCCGTCGGCTGACCGAAAAATTCTCCCGATTCCTGTTCCAGGGCAACTTCGAGCCCGGCTTCGCCACCGCCCTGGCCGCCAAGGACGTGCGCCTGGCCACCGACCTGGGCCGCGAGTACGGCGTCCCCATGGACCTCTCCAACCTGGTAGACCAGCGACACGTAGAGGCCATGTTCCGCGGCTACGGCCCCGAGGACTCCGACGCCGTAGCCCGCATCCAGGAGGAAAAGGCGGGCGTCCAGCTGCGACTCAACGTTTAGAGGGTAGCGTCATATCCCGTCATCCCGGCGAAAGCCGGAAATTGCCGGTATTCCCGGCGTGCGTTGGTATTGCTCCAAATGCCGTCATTCCCGCGCCCTTCGACAAGCTCAGGAGCGGGAATCCAGTCGTTTCCAACAAGAGAAAGACGGTATTGGGCTGCAATGATTCTGGATTCCGGCTGAAGGCGGAATGACGGATAGGAACCCGCTGCACCTCCGGGAAGCCAATTTGACGACATTCCCTATGGCGGGGCGTGATTCCCCATTACCTAGAACATCGGCATGGTAGAAGTGCATGGGCAGGGCCCACCAGCGATGGACGCGGGGATCAACCCCTTGCGTCTCCGGCGGTTCAGGCGGCGTTCAGGGTTGGGCAACCGGGCCGAATGTCCAGCCGCGGGCAGTGGCGGCCTTCTTGAGCGCGTCCGCCTTTTGCTCGATTTCACGCCGTGTTAAGCCCCTGAAATCTATGAGGACGTGTTCGGGGAAAGGCGAGGGGTCCGGGATAACCGGCAGTTCCTGCTCGAAACATTCGGACACTGTCACCGACACTGCGCCTACGGAACTGAGCATCAGTTGGCCTGTGTAGTGTTTCCAGGAATCTCCCGCCGTTATCAAGTCTCCGTCGTAGCAAGAGAGCAAACCGTTGTCCTTCCGCGTCGGCTTGAAGGCTTGGGTGTTGGGGTCGCCGTCATACCGCAGCCACGACGGATGTATCTGGCGGTGAAGGAGTGTGGTTTCGTTCATTGCCGCTCAGAAATCTTGTCTCCGATTTCAGACGCCATCCATTGCCAGTTGGCAATGTCGTCAAGGTCAAGACGGCGCTCTTGATAGCTGTCCGAGTTTCTGTCGAACCAGAGCCAGTCTCCGGCGCGGGCGCTCAGGTCGATTTCCAGGATGATGACGTTGGCGTTGTGGTCCCATTCCATCCTGACGCCGCCCTCTTCAGTAGGATAGATGCGCGGCAAAGGGACGGTACCGGAGTAGCAGCGGCTGAAGGTGCCGGCCAGCCAGTCCAAGCCGTCGTGCGGGGGCGCGATCCCGTCGCCGTCGAGCCAGCCGTCCTGCATAGCGCGGAGTTCGTCCAGCCGTGCGGCAACGTCCAAGGGGTGCGGGACGCCCGGGTTTTCCGCCTCCCACTGGCTTGCCCCTGCTTGGGAATGACACGTTCTCAACATTTCTCTGTATCCTCTTTCAGTCCGGGCTAAAAGCCGCGCATTGAGAGCGATTGTGAACCTTTTCATCCACCTTTTGAAAAGATAAAGTCTGCCCCGGTGAAAGCGGAGGCGAGGGTGAAATCTCCAACCGCTTGAACTTGTGTCCAGTATATCAGTCTATATCCCTAAGGGTGGCGACTTGCTCCTAACAGTCCAAATCCCAGCCTTTTCGGGCTTGGACGCCGGTAATTAGCTGGGTTGGGGATACCCCACTCGTTTGCCGGTCTCCGGTACAAGCTCTGCTATAATCGCGGCGGTTCGGCCCGCCGCGATTCTCTTTGCGCGGACTGCGCCGCCAAAGACCTGCAAGAGGATGAAATTATGACCACAGACGCGCAGAGTTCCCGCATCATTGAAACCAGCGACACCGTGGAAATCATCGAGGAATGCTACCGGCTGGGGTGGAGCGACGGCCTGCCGGTGGTGCCGCCGGTGGAGTACAAGGTGCGGGAGATGCTGGAGCTTTCCGGCATGACCGGCGAGGAGGAGATCATTACCTTCGACATGCGCCGCCGCGTGCTCACGTCGGAGAACGCCGCGGCCAACGCCGTCATGGCCGGGTGCCTGCCCGAGTACTTTCCCGTCCTGACCACCGCGTTGCGGACGCTGGACGAGGAAAAGAACTACGTCAACATGGCCGCGTCGTCCACCAGTTCCCCGGCCATTCTGATGATCGTCAACGGCCCCATCCGCCACACCCTGGAGATGAACTCCCGCGACGGCATCTTCGGCCCCGGCAACCGCGCCAACGCCTGTATCGGGCGAGCGGTGCGCCTCTGCTTTATGAACGGCTTTGAGGCCCGCCCGGGAATCCTCGACAGGGGCACATTGGGCAACCCCAGCAAGTACACGCTCACCTTCGCCGAAAACGAAGAGGACTCGCCCTGGGAGCCGCTGCACGTCAGCCGCGGGTTTCAGGCTGGGGACAGCACCGTCACCATCGCCGTGGCCTACAACCCCATCACGGTCAACAACGCCTACGGGCAGACCGGCGAGGTCATCCTTGCGTCGGTCGCGGACACGCTCAAGAGCGCCAGTCTGGCCTGGCGCTTCCCTGCCCAGTGGGCCCTGGTGTTCGGTCCGGAGCACGCCATCACGCTGGGCGACGACGGCTGGACGCGGCGAGGCATCCAGGACTACCTGATGGAGCACGCCGCCCGCCCCCAGGCCGAGCTCATCCGCTTGGGTGTGGCGCAGGGGCCGGAGCGCGAGGGCGACGACCAGATCCTGCGCCGCTGCTCCCGCGAACCGGAGGACATCATCATCGTGATGGGCGGCGGCACCGGCGGCCGCAACAGCGCCATCATCGACACCACCAACTACCAGATTCGCACGCGAAAGATCGAGGTGGCAGGGTAAGCGACGCGAGCTTCAGGGACGCAGCAGTGAAACCCTCCACAGGACACCGTATTCCGTCCTTGCCGAAAAAATGGGAGAACTTCTTTCTCTCTATCCTGTTGCACCTGCTGCTTCCCCTGCTTCCCCTGGTTCTGGAATTGTGGGAAACCCAAACCGTCAGCGATCAGACGGTGACACTGGCGGCCTCAATGTATACAATTACCATAGGGTTGTCGTCCAGGAACATAGCTCTTTTCGGACTGGCTATACCGTTAAGCATAATCTTGGCCGTTGCCTTTGGGTTCGCTGCCTCGGAAGGCAAATCCCTTACGGGCAGCGGCGTGATAGCCATCGCCGTAATCATGGTGGTATTTGGACTTCATGCTTGTGAGCGTTACAATCGCCACATCGCTGACAGCCGCCCTTTCCTGCGATTCGGCAATGACGAGAGCGACTGAAATGGAATTGAGAGAGATGCTCACTTGGGCGGCCTTGGTTCTGGCCGCCGTCGGCCTGTTGATTTCGGTGCGCTCCGTGGTCACAAAACACATCGCGGAGCGAAATCTGCAACTCAAGCTCGAAGGCGACACAGAGAGGGAAGCCCTGGCCGAGCAAATATTGTTGAACCCGAACACCGAGAATATTCAAAAAGGCCGCGAACTGATCATCAACGCCATGGATTCGATGAGTCGGCGGGACCGCCGAGAAATCTCCTCCGGGCTAAATCAGGACACCGTCGGGGGCAGAGCGCGTTACGTGGCGAAAGTCATCACCGGAGGGCGCGACGGCCGTATACGGCAGATTCCGGTAGATGAACGGATAACTGGATAAACCGCGAACTTACAGCTTACAGGAGGTGTCATCATGGCAGACACGGTTATGGTCAGGAACGTCAGGCTTGTGAATCCCGCGGGCCTGGAACTCCAGGTGGGGGATTTCCGGCTCAACGACCGCCCCAGCTCGCTGGAGGGCAAGACCCTCGGATTGCTGGAAAACTCCAAGGCCAACTCCGACAAGGTTCTCAACGAACTGGGCCGCATGTTGCAGGAAAGGCACGGACTGAAGGAAGTCCGTATGTTCAACAAGCATTCCGCCTCCCTTCCGACCAAGCCGGACGTCGTTGAGGATATGCTCAACGGCGTGGACGTGCTGATCACTGGGGTGGGTGATTGAGGCTCATGCAGCTCGTGCAGTGTGCACGACGGAATCGAAATGGAGCGCCTGGGCCTGCCCACCGCGTCCATCATCACCCACGTTTTCAACAACACCGCCAAGGCCATGACCCGCATGATGGGCGTGCCGGACTACGAGTACGCCGTTGCTCCCCATCCCCTGTCCAGCCTCTCGGACGATGAATGCCGCGAGCGCGCCGAGGCCCTGCTGCCGGAGGTCGAGCGCATCCTGCTGGGCAGCGTGGCCCGCGTGGAGTAGACCTGTACCGACGGCGCGGCCCGGTGAGACCCGGCCATAGCAAACAGGAGCGGGCCGTGCGCTCGCTCCTGTCGCTTTTCCGTGCTGATGGCCGTAATTGATGGCTGCTCTGTGTTGAACGGGAATCCGGCGGTATGGTAGTATCGGAACGATTGTAAATTCTTTCACGAATGGGATAGGGAAAGCGATGCCATCCCCGTGAACCGGCGGGGCGGTATCGGCTTTCGTACCCAGGAGTCTTGCCGAATGGATGGTCTGGAACAAAGGATAGACCGGGCCGTCCGGGGGCAGCCGCAGCCTACCGTAACTGTTTTGTCCTCGCTGTTGGCTGTCGAAGACGAACTGCACTACATCCCCCGCGAAGCCGTTGAACTGGTGGCCGACTTTATGGGCGCTACTGTCAACGACGTGTGGGCGGTTGCGTCCTTCTACCCCAACTTTCGTTTCCAGCCGCCCGCCGAGCGCCAGGTCGAGGTCTGCTGGGGCGCTTCCTGCCACCTGATGGGCTCGATGGCGGTGGTGAAGGCCGTGCTGGAGGCGTCCGGCCTGGAAGACGAGGGTGAACGCCCCGATCACCGGCTGTCCGTCCGGTTCAACACCTGCCTGGGCGCATGTTCGCTTGCCCCGGTGATGTCCGTAGACCATCACCTGATTGGCCGGGTCACCCCGCATTCCGCCGCCGAACGTGTCTCCGGGCTGCTGCGGGATGATGCGCCGTCAACTCCGCGCCAGGATGAAGTCCATGCCCGCTAGTTTTGAGCAACTGGAGCGAGAGGCCCTGCGGCGCTGGGAGTCGGAGGCCGAACGGCCATGGCTCAGGGTGGGCACGGCCCTGTGCGGGCAGGCCGCCGGGGGCATTGAGGTGGTAGAGGTACTGCGGTCGGCCCTGGAGAGCCGGGGCGTGGACGCCCGACTTTCCGAAGTCGGGTGCATCGGACTTTGCTTTGCCGAGCCGCTGCTGGACGTGCAGCTTCCGGGAGGGCCGCGCGTGTTCTACGGAAACTTTGACCCGGAGCGCGCCGGTGAAGTCGTGGCGGGCCACGTCGCCGGAGGCCAGCCGGTTACCGAGCTGGCGCTGGGCTATCTCGCCCCTCCCGATGCCGACGACAATTTTGTTCCTCCCGCCGGGTTGAGGGATCTCGCTCTACACCCTATGCGGGCTTGGGAAAACCGCGTTGCGCTGCGTAACGCGGGCAACATCGACCCGCTGGACATTTACCAGTACATCGCCAACGGGGGGTACCGGGCGCTCAACCGGGCGCTGACGGAAATGACCCCCGACGATGCCCTCCAGCAGGTGAACGAGTCGGGACTCCGCGGGCGTGGCGGCGCAGCCTTCCCCACGGCGACCAAGTGGCGCTTCCTGGCGGGCAATCCGTCGCGGGACAAGTACGTGCTCTGCAACTGCGAAGAGGGTGACCCCGGGGCGTTCAACGACAAGGCCATCCTGGAAAGCGACCCGCACACGCTGGTTGAGGGCGTCATCCTCTGCGGCTATGCCACCGGCGCCAGCAAGGGATACATCTTCATCCGCCACGGCCACGACGGCCCCATTGACCGTTGCCGCGCCGCGGTTGCCCAGGCCCAGGAGCTCGGCTTGCTGGGCGAGGACATTCTGGGTTCCGGCTTTGACTTTGATATCGAGGTTGCCCTGACCGGGGATTCCTACGTGGCCGGAGAGGAAAGCGCCCTGATGGAGGCCATCGAGGGCAAGCGGGCCATGCCCCGCTTCCGTCCGCCCTTCCCGGCGCAGTTCGGACTGTTCGGGCGGCCCACCAATATCAACAACGTCAAGACGCTGTCCTACGTGCCGGAAATAATGTCCCGCGGCGGCGAGTGGTTCGCTGGCATCGGCCACGACCGCAGCACCGGCACGGCCATCCTGTGCCTGTCCGGGGCGCTGAACTATACCGGCATGATGGAAGTGCCCCTCGGTATCAACCTCAAAGACGTGCTGTACGATGCGGCCGGCGGTATCCGCGGCGGCAAGAAGCTGAAATTCCTCCAGACCGGCGGCCCCTTGGGCGGCGTGCTTGGCGCGGACAACGTGGACCTGATCCTCGACTTCGACGTGCTGCGCAGCGCTGGCGCCATACTGGGCTCCGGCGGCATCATCGCCGCCGACGAAGACACCTGCGTCGTCGATTTGACGCGCGCCCTTGTTGCCTTCTGCCAATACGAGTCCTGCGGCAAGTGCTTCCCGTGCCGGATGGGCATGAGCCACCTGCTGGAGGTGCTGGAACGCATCTGCGACCTCCAGGGCGAGCCGGAAGACCTGGACCTGATGCGGCGCACCGGCGAGAACATGCAGGCCGGTTCCCTCTGCGGACACGGCCAGTTGGGATTCAATCCCGTGTCGTCCGCCCTGCGGTATTTCCCCGGAGAGTTCGAAGATCATATTCTCAGGCACACCTGTCCCACGGGCGTCTGCAATCAACCGAGATACTCGCCGGCGCGTTCCCGCCGGTAGCATCCGGCAGGGGAAGGCCCTCACCCTAACCCTTTCCCAAGGGAAGCGGGAAACAAGGGAGCGAAATGCCCGACGACATCACCATAAGCATAGACGGCGTTGAGGTGACCACCCAGCCCGGCAAGATGGTCCTTGAGGCGGCCATTGACGCGGGTCTCTACCTGCCTTACCTCTGCTACCACCCCGGCATGAAGCCCTACGCGGCCTGCCGGATGTGCGTCGTCGAGGTGGAAGGGCAGCGCGGATACCCGGCGGCCTGCACGCTGCCCGTGGCGGACGGGATGGTGGTGCATAACCAGATCCCGGCCGTGGACCAGTTGCGCCGTTCCGTGATGGAGATGCTGATCGCCGAGCATCCCAACGGCTGCCTGACCTGCCATCGCATCGACATCTGCGGCCCCAGCGACGTATGCCTTCGCCACGTTTCGGTCAACGACCGCTGCGTTACCTGCCCCAAGAACGAGCGTTGCGAACTCAAGGACACCGTTCGCTACCTGGGCATGAACCTCGAGTCGCCGCTGGGCTACAAGTACCGCGACATTCCCCTCGAGGTGTCCGATCCCTTTTACGACCGCGACTACAACCTCTGCATAGTCTGCGGGCGTTGCGTTCGCGCCTGCGAGGAGTTGCGGGGCGATGACGCCATCGGCTTCACCGAGCGGAGCGGCCAGGCCCTGGTGGGGACATCCTTCGGCACGTCGCTGCTGGAGTCGGGTTGCGAGTTCTGCGGCTCCTGCATCGACGTATGCCCGGTGGGCGCACTGGTGGAAAGGGGCCACAAGTGGGAGAAGGCGCGTCGCGTCGAGCGCTCCATCTGCCCCCACTGTCCCGTGGGTTGCCAGTTGAACCTGGAGTTCAACGGCAAGGATGAGCTAATCCGGGCAGTCCCGGAAATCAACTCCCCGGCCAACCAGGGCCAGGCATGTTTCAAGGGCAAGTTCGGCCTGGAATTCGTCAACGACTCCGCCCGTCTCCAGACGCCGCTTATACGCCGGGGGGATGCTCTGGTTGAAGCTACGTGGGACGAGGCGCTGGATTTTGTGGCCGAGCGTCTCGCAAGTGTGAACGGCGATGAGTTCGCGCTGCTCACCTCGCCCACCAGCACCAACGAGGAGCATTACCTGGCGCAGAAATTCGCCAGGGTGGTGATGGGCACCAACAACGTTGACCACACCTCCAATCTCGACCCGGAGCTGGTGCTGGGTCTGGAGGATTCGCTGGGGGTGGCGGCGGCCACCAACCCCATCTGGGACTTGGAGCGGGCGGGTTGTATTCTGGCGTTCAACACCAACGTCACCGAAGAGCAGAACGTGGTTGCCGTTCCCATCAAGCGGGCCGCCCGTAAGAACACAAAGCTGGTAGTGATTGACTCCCGCGAGGTTGAGCTGACCCGCTACGCCCACATCTGGCTGCGCCCGGCGCCCGGCACCGAGCTGACGCTGCTGGCTGGCATCCTGAGGAGCATCGTTGACCAGGGGCTGGAACGCGAAGAATGGCTGGAGGAGAACTGCGAGAGCCCCGCCACCCTCCGTTATTCACTGCGCTCCCGGGAAATGGCGGAAATCGTTGAGGAAACCCGGGTCTCAGAGGAACAAATCGCTGCTGCCGCCCGCATGTTCGCAGAAGCCGCAGAAGCCGCCGTTGTATACGGGCTGGACAATATCGACCGGACTCAGAGCCGGAACTGCGTGCTCACGATGGTCAACCTGGCCCTGTTGACCGGCAACATCGGCCGGCCGGGCACCGGTCTCTATCCCATGCGTCGCGGCGCCAACGAACAGGGCGCCTGGGACGTGGGCTGCGTCCCCGACCGCCTGCCCGGCTACCGCCGGGTATCCGATGCGGACGACCGCGCGGCCTTGGAGTCGGCGTGGGGCGCTGCGCTCCCGGACGCTCCCGGTCTGCCCGTGGCGCAGATGGTTGACGCGGCCGCGAGCGGCAAACTGAAGGCGACGGTGGTCATTGGAGACAGCCCCAATTTCACCAACGGAAAGATCGGCGACGCATTCAACGCTTTCGGCAATCTCGACCTGCTGGTGGTGCACGACACTTTCCTCACCCCGCTGGCCCAGCGGGCCGACGTGGTGCTGCCCCGTCCGACCTTTGCCGAAAAGGACGGCACCTTTACCAACCTGGAGCGCCGGGTGCAACGGTTGAACCCCGCTTCGCGCAGGGAAACGGGAGCAAGGCCGGAAGGCCACGTGCTGACGGAACTGGCGCAACGCATAAAACCGGACGCCCTTCCATCTTTGACGCCCGCGGAAATCATGGATGAAATCGCCAGGGTAGCCCCCATCTACGGCGGAATTTCCCATCGCAGGCTGGAAAGCGAGGGTTCTCTAGTTCTGAGGACGCAACTGGAAAGCCCCCAGCCCACGCAGGTGCTGTACGCGAGCAAACAGCACAAGGGGCTGCAATGGCCCTGCCCTGAACCCGGCCACCCTGGCACCGCCGCCCTGTACAGCGACGGCTTCTCCGACATGAAGGCGATACCGCTGACTCCCTCGCTGTTCGCTTCAGCGCCCGAATTGCCGGAGGGGTACGGCCTATGGTTCGCGCCGGGACGGGTCCTGTTGCAACAGAATCGTGAGATGGAAATTGTCAAGGGGAAGCGCAACCGCATCAAGCGTGAGGAGTGGGTCGACGTCAACCCTGACGACGCGGCGTCCCTGGGCCTGCCCGAAGGCGCCAAAGTTGCGGTGCAGACCGCCGACGGCCAGTTGCCGGGCGTGGCAAGGTTCGATGCCGGTCTGCCGCGGGGTATGGTGGCCTCCACCGCGCTGTTCGGCCAACTGGCAATCGACATGGAGGCCAGCGAGGAATTCGACCCGGCGCCGATGCTGCCCGGGCTGGATGTCCGGCCAGCCCGATTGATAAGAACGCAAGACGAATAATCAAAGCCCGTTCAGTTTGCCCTTATTCCACGGGTTCCGATTCTGAAAGGCACATCAGGTGAAGAGGAGGCGGGATATACGATGGTAGAGACGACGGCCACCGGGAGAGTCAGCGACGTAGACCTCTCCCCCAATCCTGCTTTCCCGAAGGCATACCTGGTCGAGCGCCGGGACATCACGGAAGACCTGATGGTGATGCGGTTCGAGCCCGAGGAGGGCGGGTCGTTCAATTTCAAGCCGGGCCAATACTGCACCCTTGGCCTGGGGCCGATAGAGCGGGCCTACTCCATTGCCTCCGCTCCCCACGAAAACGCGCTGGAAGTTTTCGTGGAGCTGGTCCACGACGGCGAACTCACCCCGCTGATGTGGAACCTGCAACTGGGCGACGCCATGTCCATCCGGCCGCGGGCCAAGGGCATTTTCACCATGGACCAAAAGGCGCATCACCATTTCATGCTGTCTACCGTTACCGGAGTTTCGCCCTCCGTCAGCATGGTTCGCGACCACCTTCACAACAATCGCGAGGGCCATGTGTTTTACATTTTGCTGGGAGCCAGCCACTACGACGAGCTCACCTACGACGTGGAATTCGCCGAGTTGGCTGAGAAGCACCCGGACGTGGTCAGGTTCATACCTACCATAAGCCGCCCCGGCGATCCCAAGAACGAGAGCTGGAAGGGACAGACGGGCCGAGTCAATGCCATCGCCGAGGAATACCTGGAGAAATATCACTTGCCCAAGGACGACACCCTGGTCTACGCCTGCGGCCACCCCGGAATGATCGAAGACATGAAGGCCAAGCTGCCCCCGCAGGGCTGGCGGTTCAAGGAAGAGCGCTTCTGGAAAGAGTAGCTCGCCTCAGCACCCACCGAAATACCGGCCCTTTCCCACAGGAGAAGGGGCCTTTTTTCTTCAAGTGAACTCATCGCCTTAAAAGGGGGTGTGCGACCAATTCCCTCTCCCTCCGGGAGAGGGTTAGGGTGAGGGCGTCC
Source organism: Dehalococcoidia bacterium (assembly GCA_963664375.1). GTDB lineage: Bacteria > Chloroflexota > Dehalococcoidia > Lucifugimonadales > UBA3495 > VXOI01. Next base: position 2,884,034 of record OY761449.1, on the reverse strand, counting down.
TCTTCGTGTTATCAGGAATGACATATATCAACACAGCCTGCTCATTGCGGGTGAAATGGGCTTTGGAAAAACCCTCTAAGAGAGTGTTTAATAGGTTCGGTTCACTGACAAAGAGCGGGTTTCAGACGCATCCGCCGTTCCTGAGCAATCAGGGGTACGCCCCCACCCTAACCCTCCCCCGGAGGGAGAGGGAACTTATTAAACACACTCTTAGGCGCATATATTCTTGTTATAGAATGGGGACTATCATTCCCCGCTGGAACGCCTTGTCGTGACTCCCATACGCCGCCAATACCTGAAAATCAAGGATGCCTACCGGGATTCCATCGTCCTGTTTCGTATGGGCGACTTCTACGAGACGTTCGACGACGACGCCCGTTTGGTCGCCCGCGAGCTGGACATCACCCTCACTGGCCGCAACCTCGGCAGGAATCTCCGGGTGCCGATGGCGGGCGTGCCAGCCCACTCGCTGGAGCCGTATCTCGTCCGGCTGGTGCGAAAAGGACACCAGGTAGCCATTTGCGAGCAGCTCAGCGACCCGGCGGCGTCCAAAGGGATCGTAGACCGCGACGTGGTGCGGGTGGTGACGCCGGGGACGGTGTTCGAGGACTCGCTGCTGGACCAGCAGGTGAACAACTACCTGGCCGCGGTGGCGGTTGATGGCGAACACGCGGGCCTGGCCTACGCCGACATTACTACCGGCGAGTTTGCCGCCACGGAAATACCCCTCGCCGAACTGCCCCTGGAGCTGGGCCGGATTTCGCCCTCCGAGATACTGGCGCACGATGGCGTGGCGGCGGATGTGGACATTCCCGACGGGCCGTGGCGTCTCACTTCCTTGGATGACCGGAGAATCGACTTTGAACAGGCGGCAGCGGCCCTGCTGTCCCACCTGAACGCTCGCACCCTGGAGTCGTTCGGCTGCGAGGGGCTGCCGCGGGCGGTCATCGCCGCTGGCAGCATCGTCGAATATCTCGACCGTACCAGGAAGTCGGCGAAGGTGCAGTTGAACAACCTGGCGGTCTATTCGACGCAGCGTTTCATGGCCCTCGATGCCCGCACCCGCCGCAACCTGGAGCTGTTCGAGGGCGGCCGCGGGCAGGAACGGGAACTATCGCTGCTGGCTGCCATAGACCGCACGCGCACGGTCATGGGCGCGAGGCTGCTCCGTCGCTGGCTGGGGCAACCGCTGCTCAACCTGGCCGAGGTGGAACAAAGGCTAGATGCCGTGGACTGTCTCTTTCGGGACGGTATCATTCGCGGAGAAGTTGCGGCGGTACTTTCCGGGGTGGCCGACCTGGAACGCATCATGGGCCGGGTAGTGGCCGGGTCGGTCGCGCCCCGCGAGTTGCTGGCGCTCAAGTCGGGGCTCGAGGCCATACCATTTCTGCGGGAGCAGCTCGATGCCCTCGGCCCGGCGATGCAGTGGCTCAGGGCCGAACTCGTTCCCGCCCCCGAGGTCGTCGCGCTCATCGAGGCCGCCATCGAGCCGGAGCCTTCCGGCAGTGTCGGCGAAGGGAACGTGATTCGCCAAGGCTTCTCCGATGAGATCGACGAGCTGAAAAACGCCAGCGTCAACGCCCGGCAGTACATCGCGGGACTGGAACAGAAGGAGCGGGAAAGAACCGGCGTCCGTTCCCTGAAAGTCGGCTACAACCAGGTTTTCGGCTACTACATCGAGGTGTCCAAGTCCCAGACCGGCAGCCTGCCCGACGATTACATCAGGCGGCAGACGCTTACCAACGCCGAGCGGTACATCGTGCCGGAACTCAAGGAGTACGAGTCCCTCGCCCTGAACGCCCGCGAAAGGCTGGCCGAGGCGGAGGGCGAGGTCTACCGGCGCGTCTGTGCCCAGGTGGCTGAATCTGCCGCAGTGATCGCGCGCTCGTCATACGCCATCGCGCAGGCCGACGTTTTTGCCGGACTGGCCCAGGCGGCCGTGGACAACGGGTACGTGCGGCCAGTGGTTGACGACGGCCCGGTAATCCGCATTCGGGAGGGACGCCATCCCGTCGTCGAGCGCGTTCTGCCCGCGGGCCGGTACGTGCCAAACGACGTAGAGTTGTCCGGCGAGGCCAGGGTACTGGTGATTACCGGCCCCAACATGGCGGGCAAGTCCACCTACATCCGGCAGGTGGCGCTCATCACCCTGCTGGCCCAGGTGGGCAGTTTCGTGCCGGCCGCCGAGGCCCGCATCGGCCTGGTGGATCGCATCTTCACGCGAGTGGGGTTGCAGGACGATCTGGCAACCGGGCAGTCGACCTTTATGGTGGAGATGGTCGAGACCGCCGCCATACTGAACCAGGCCACGCCGAGATCGCTGGTAATCCTGGACGAGATTGGCCGGGGAACCAGTACCTACGACGGCCTGTCTATCGCCCGGTCGGTCATTGAACACATCCACAACGATCCCAGGCTGGGATGCAAGACGCTGTTCGCCACGCACTACCACGAACTGACGCAACTGGCCGCGTCGCTCCCCGGCGTCCGGAACCTCAGCGTGGCCGTGGCGGAAGAGGGCAGCGACGTGGTCTTCCTGCACCGCATTGTGCCCGGCGGGGCCGACCGGAGCTACGGCGTTCACGTCGCCCGCCTCGCCGGGATGCCGCCCGGCGTGGTCAACCGCGCTTGGGAGGTGCTGGACGACCTGGAATCACGGCGCGGCGCGGGCCGGGCCAGCCCGGGACGGGGAACGCCATCGCAACAACTGTCGATGTTCGCCCCGGGCCAGGAGCTTTCGGACGCAGTCAAGTCGCTGGACTTGTCGAGCATGACTCCCCTGGAGGCGCTGAACAAGCTGTACGAACTACAGCAAAAGGCCCGCGATGTGGCCTGAAACTACGGCCAATTGGCACGCTGGGCCTTTTCATTCTCCCTCTCCATTGAGGGAGAGGGAATTATTGAAAAACCCCGCCAATTGGCGCGGGTGCTGTTTTTCGGAGGCCGCTCGCCGGTATAAAATGGCGACGGTCACATCAGCCAAGCGCGGTCTCAAATCGCAAGAAGAGGACACCATGAGCCAGCCTGTAAATCTCTATTGGTGGCCCCGTTGATCCACCTGCCGGAAAGCGAGAGAGTTTCTCCTGCAAAATGACCTGGCAGTCAATGAACGTGACTATTTCAAGGAATCCTTCACCGAAGCAGAGGTAAGGGAGATGGCTGCTATCGCGGGCATTGATCAGATTTTCGCCCGCCGCAGTCCCAGTCTGAAGCAGATGGGCCTGGCCGGACAGGAACTTTCCGAAGACGAGATGGTCCGCCTGATGTTGCAGGAACCAAAGCTGGTCAGGCGGCCCATGATGCGCGTCGGAGACCAACTGTTCGTCGGGGGTGGCGCGGCTGTCCTCGACTCGGTGGTAGCCGCGGCTGGGTAGGCCATGTTTGCAAACTCAATTGGCGGGAAGAATTGGGCACAGCCGCGTCATTTGATGCAGGGAGTTCACCCTCACCCTAACCCTCTCCCTCAAGGGAGAGGGGATTTTGCAGGCTATTTCTGGCCCGTCTGTGGTTTGCAAACACTTCCCAGGCATCTTCCTCGCGTGACCAATGCGCGGCGTCCGTCAGGGAGCGTCGTCAAGTTGCCTCGCCGGTGCTGATTCATTTGGCGGATTGTAATATACTCTAGTGGTATCCCTTTGCTGACCAGGGCCGTTGATGTCCTTGGCGGGGGAAAGCCGGAACTGGAAGGGCTTGATACGGCGAATGAATATCTTTTTTGACGTTGATTACACCATACTGGGGCTGGACAACAGCCTCCGGCCCCAGACCAAGGAAACCTTTCAGGCGTTGCTGGACGAGAATCACCAGATCTACATCTGGTCAGGAATGGGAGAAAGGTGGGAGGTTATAGAAAAGCACCAGCTCGAACCCTACGTCAGCGGGGTTTACGAGAAGCCAACCCACCATTTCCACGAGCGCCTGGAGGAGCTGGGCGTGCCATTCGAGCCGGACTTTGTGATCGACGACTACCCCGAGGTGGTGGCCGCATTTGGCGGAGTATGGGTGCCTCCTTACTTCTTCAAGCGTTCCCCGGACAAGGAAATGGAACGGATCTACCGCATCGTGCAGGATTTCGTCGCGACGGGCACCTCCGAGGACAAGCAGTACCGGGCCAAGGGCACCATAGTCCCTCTCTTTTAGCGGACGATTGTGCCCATTAGGGTTCTGCCCCCCGATCTGGCTGCCAGGATCGCCGCAGGCGAGGTCGTCGAGCGGCCCGTGTCGGTGGTCAAGGAGTTGCTTGAGAACTCCATTGACGCCGGTGCGAGTCAGATCACCGTCGAAATCCGCGGCGGCGGTACCGGCCTGATCCGGGTCGCAGACGACGGCGCGGGAATACCCGCCGACGAGTTGCCCCTGGCGTTCCATCGCCACGCCACCAGCAAGCTGACCGACGCTGAGCAGCTTGACCGCGTTTCCACCATGGGGTTCCGCGGCGAGGCCCTGCCCAGCATCGCCGCCGTGTCCAAAGTCTCCGTCCTCACCCGTACCCGCGACGAGACGGTCGGCTCCCGCAGGGCGCTGGAGTGGGGCGAGGTTGTTGACGAGGGCAGCGAGGGATGCGCCGCGGGCACCGTCATCGAGGTTTCTGACCTTTTCGGCAACCAGCCTGCGCGCCGCAAGTTTCTCCGTTCTGCCCAAGCCGAGACATCCAGAGTGCAGGAACTGGTCAGCCGCTATTCCCTGGCCTTCCCGGAAATCCGTTTCCGGCTGGTGAACGATGGCCGGACCTCCCTGACGACTCCGGGCAACGGCCAGCCCCGTGAGGCCCTGCTGTCCGTCTACGGTTCCCAGGTGGCCCAGGGCATGCTAGAGGTAGACGCTGAGGATAACGAGACGGGGTACGCCGTCGAGGGGTTCGCCGCCGCGCCAAGCATCAGCCGCGCCAACCGCACCTACCTGACGTTCTTCGTCAACCGCCGGCTGGTCCAGAGCCGGATGCTGTCCTTTGCCGTGGAGGAGGCTTACAGCGGTCTGCTGCAAGTGAAGCGCTATCCCGTGGCGGCCGTCAACCTGGTGATTCCCTACGCCGATGTCGATGTCAATTCCCATCCGGCCAAGCGGGAGGTGCGTTTCCACAATGAGAACCGGGTGTTCTCACTGACGCAGAGGGCGGTGAGGGCCGCGCTGGTGTCCGACTCGCCGGTGCCCACCGCCGTCCCATCGCCCGAACAGGGGAACTCATCGGGGTTCCGTTCGTTTGGCGGTAGCAGCGGCGCCGGGTTTGGGAGAATGCCGGTCTCAGGGTTCGGTGGCGGCGGGGCCAGCCCACCGCTCCAGACAGGCGCGCCGGTTGGCGAAACGCTGCCTTTGCTGGGCCGCCCGGCGGTGCCGCTGCGGGTAGTGGGCCAACTCAAACTGACCTACATCGTGGCCGAGGGGCCGGAGGGAATGTACCTGGTCGACCAGCACGCCGCTCATGAGAGAACCATTTATGACCGCATCTGCGCCGAACGCGAGGAGCGCAAGTCCGCCTCGCAGCCATTGCTTGCGCCAGTGAACGTTGAGTTGACCCCCACCCATGCGACGACCCTCGAGGACAACATGCAGGCCGTCACCGACTACGGATTCCGACTGGAACCGTTCGGCGAGCGGGGCTACCTCCTGCGTTCGGTGCCGTCCGTGCTGTCCATGGACGACCCAGCCAAGGCGCTGATAGACATCCTGGACATGGCCACGCTGGAGGGCCTGACGCGGCAGAAAGAGGATGTGATGGCCGCGTCAATCTCGTGCCACGCCGCAGTGAGGGCCGGGCAGGCGCTCTCCGACGCCGAGATGCGGGCGCTGCTGGAGCAGTTGGAAGCGACGGCCAACCCCCACACCTGCCCCCACGGTCGCCCCACCATGGTCCATTTCAGCTCCTACCACGTGGAGCGGGAGTTTGGGCGCAGGTAGGCAAGGCCCTTTGAAGTTCCCTCTCCCTCCGGGGGAGGGTTAGGGCGTGGTTCGACAGGCTCACCATGAGCTTGTCGAATGGTACTGACGCCCGCGATTGCACCCTCCCCCCAACCCTCTCCCTCAAGGGAGAGGGAGAATTTAGGGGACCTGTGCAGGCAGGGCAACGCCTTCGTTCTGGCCTTCTCCCGGAGGGAAGACTCGATGCCCAGGCGTCAGGACACCAGTTGCCAGTACCGTCGGCCATCGGCGCGGACGACCCGGCCGAATCCGCCGTGATGGCAGATGGCGATGATGGCGTCCTCCGACTCCGCCCGTTCGATCATCGCTGTGCGGGTGGCGACACCCTGATCGCCGTCCATGTCGAAACTGAATTTCCAGCTTGTCTCGGTAACTTGCGTCGGCCCGTGAAAGACGTCGCCCAGGATGTAGGCGCGCTGGCCGCCGGAAACGATGGCCAGACTCATGGAGCCGGGCGTATGCCCCGGCGTCGGGATGGCGGTTATCTCGCCGGTCAGCGCCCGCTCGCCGCCCAGCAGGTCCAGCACGCCCAAGTGCTGCAACGGGCCAAGGGCATAGTCCCAGTGGGGCGGGAACAGCTCCATCACCTCGGGCTGCTGGAATACTTCCCAGTCGGCGCGGTGCGCCACGTACCGCGCGTTGGGGAACGTGGCCCTGGGCGCGTCGCCGGGCACGTGGGTGACGTTCCACCCTACGTGGTCGAAGTGGAGATGGCTGAAAAACACGGTGTCGATGTCGCCGGGACTCACGCCCGCGGAACTCAATTCCTGCAACAGCCGGCCCTCTACGCCGCCGGTCATGGCCTCGATGGAGTTCGGGTTGGTGGCAGCGCCGCCGACGCCGGTGTCCACCAGGATGGTCTGCCCCTCCGACCGGATCAGGTAGCACTCGAAATGCGCCAGCAGGTGGTTGTCCCTGAAACCGCCGGGGTAGCGCTCCTGGTAGGGCGCCCATGCTTCGGCGGGGACATCGGGAAACACGTCGCTTAGGGGGAGCGCCGACTCGTTGTCGTTGAGGGAGAGGATTTCCACGTTGCCGACGGTCAGCCTTGCTTCGGGCATCTTTCGTCCTCCTCTTGTGGCCTCCATGTAGCAGCAATGGCCCGCCCCGGGTTCAACCCGGAAGCAGGGCCATTGAGAGCGCGGTTGTTGTTTCGACGATTACAGGTTATCGGTACGCCGGGGGTCCTGCCGCGGGTCTACCGCAGGATGGAAGATGGAGTCTTCGCCGGGGAACTCCGCGTTCATTGAGGTTGCACTGCCGCTCCCGCCGACGCCGCGCAGCGATGACAAGGCCCCGGCCGCCAAGCCCAGCGCTGCTGCGCCGATGCCCAGTTTGACCAAGAAACTCCGGCGGGTCTCGCCGGGATTCTGGATTTCGTTTTCAACAGGATTAAGTTCCGACGCCACTGTATGCTCCTTTGGATCGTCCGGGCATTGCCCACTCGGATGGCTTGCCCCGTTTGGCTACGCTAGATTGTACCCGACGGCACAATATTTGCAACATTTAGAAACCATCTCAAAAGTCCCCTCCCCCTGAACGCTTGATGTACATTAACAACTGAAAAGAGTGGCGAGAGCCAAATCGGGGCGGCCCAATTGCCGGTTGACTTGGATCCCCAGATTCAGAGCCGCCACCTTGGCCGACACCCGGGTCAGCAGCCCCCACACGCTGCGGGCCTCGGGGAAATGCAGGTGGAAGACCTGCTCCAGCGACCCGTTGACCGTCTCCACCACCTGCAACCGCGAGCGGTGCCTGCTTCGCCAGTGTTTCGCCCTCTCCCCGACGTAATTGCCGGGCGCCAGCACCGCCGCTCCATACTGGCGTAGCCAGCGCGGTTGCCATCCGGCCCCGAAGAAACCGTTGTCCCCCAGGTACGGCGCCGCCGCCGGCTCCCCTGGGCCGTACTGCGGCCATTGCGGGCCTTTGGGTCCCACGTGTTTTTGCCCGTTGCGGCGGGGCGGCATTTCCTGCGGGGATACGGGAGTACCCAGAGGGTCGGCCCGCCAGCAGAAGAAGGCTTCGGCGGCCCAATGGTCTTCGGTGCTGGCCGGAGACAGCAGGAAGCCGGTGATCACCCCTTGATTCGTGGCCGCCAGCATCAGCTTGCAGCCGTAATACCAGTCCCGGTCGGCGCCGCCCCGGCCTATGTCGGCTTCGGTTCCAAAGAGCTTGTGTTTCCGGCCGCGGCAACGGCGCATCAGGGGCAGCGGCACGGTATCCACCACCTGAAAGGGGGCGGCGTGAGCCGCCAGTTCCCGGGCCGCCTCCTGAGCCAGCGCGGCCAAGGCCCAAGCCAGTTTGCGGATGCGGCGGTTGCAGGCGCTTTGCGTGGTCAGGTTGGGGAAATAGCCGCGCCAGTGCTGGGCGGCGTAACGGAGGAAGGCCCGTTCCGATGCGCCCTGCCACTGGGCGCAAAGGGCCAGGGTCAGCATCTCGCTGTCAGAGAGCCGTGGCTTGGGGCCGCAGCGAACCGGCATAAGGGGGGCGATATTGGCCTGATAGAGGTCATCCACGATGGTATACAATGCCACCATGAAAGTGTCCAGGTTCATGGCTGCCGGCCTCCTTTGAGCGGGTAAGGTCAGCATAAGCCATCCCCGGCGCTTTCCTTGATCTTTTCAGTTGTTAATGTGCATCAAGCGTCTCAGGGGGAGGGCTAGGGTGGGGGTGAAATCCTGCCCTTCAGCAGTTTGGCGTCGAAAGAGAGGACGCCCTCACCCTAACCCTCTCCCGAAGGGAGAGGGAACTGCCAGATGACTCTGGCCGTTGTTCAGGCGTGGTAGTCGTCCATCACCATCTGCGCTACCTGGCGGCCCATGCGGATGGAGTAGTTGGTGCCGCGGTCTTCGGGGAAAATCTGCGTGGTGTTGGCCAGGTAAAGGCCGTCCACCGGCGTCCGGTGCGGCGGAATGCGCTGGCTGTAATTCCTGCCGATGATGGGCTGAGCCCCGTCCACCCGGTGGTGGTGGTAGCCCTGCACCCAGGAGCGGTCGAAGTGGGGGTTGAGCTTGCGCAGGTGAGGCACGAACAGATCCAGCAATTCCTCCGGCTCCATCTTGTACAGGTCGCTTTCGCGGTCGGGATAGTTGCTGATGTAGACGACGTGCTTTCCCCCGTACAGGGACTTGTCGATCATGTTGGTGTGCTCAATTACCCCGACAAAGGGCATCTCGTTGTCGGCGATGTTCAGCCAGTACTTGGCGGTCAGCGGGCGGTCAAGCTCCAGCACCAGCAGCACCGCCGACAGGTAGCTAACGTCGGTCAGCATCCGCTGGTAATCGTCGGGCATGGGCGGAACCAGCCGCGTGAACACGTAGGACGGCGTAGTGGCGATGACCACGTCGTATTGACGTTCCTCCGGCTCTGCGTCCCGGCCCAACTGCACCCTGAGCCCCGTCGCCTTGCCGTCCTCCATCAGCACCTGGCTGACGAAGGCCGAGGTATGCACGTCGCCGCCCTGCTGTGTGATGCGGCTGGCCAGGGTGTCGATAACCTCGCCGAAACTCCCCATGGGGTAGCCGAGGCGTTCCTTTTGCAGCGTCTTGCCGCGGGAGGCGACGCGAAGGCGAACCTTGCCCCAGAACCAGGTCATGCTCACCTGGTCGAAGTGGTCGCCGAACTTGCCGCGCAACAGCGGCTCGAACAGCACCTCGTATGCCTCGCGCCCCATGTGGCTGGACAGCCAGTCGCGGGCCGTGATGTCCTCGAACCTGCTGTAATCGGCGGTGCGTTGTAGGCGCAGCGTCCACAGCCCGACGCGCAGCCGCTGCCATAGGGACAGCGGCTTGAACTTGAGCAAGTCCATTGGCGTGGAGAAGTCCCAGATCCGGCCGTCGTGGTATAGGCCAACCTTGGACTCCAGCCAGGCCAGCTTGTCGCCCAGCCCGAGCTCGTGGATCAGTTCGGTGATGGCGGTGTCGCTGACGAACAGGTGGTGGTAGCCGCGTTCCAACTGCCCGCCGCCCACGGGAAAGGTGGACGCCTGCCCGCCGAGGAACGGAGCAACCTCGAAGACCTCGGCGTAATGCCCGCGGGCCGTCAGGTCATAGGCCGCCGCCAGCCCGGCCACGCCGCCGCCGATGATTCCGACCCTCATGAGCTTCCTCCCGCGGGGGATGAATTCACGGAAGGCGACTCGGCAACCGGCCCGCTTTCCTCCGGCGTCGGGTCACGGACCAGCTGCCGCAGGTTCAAGTTCTGCTTCCAGAGGATCGCCAGCCCCACGGCGTTCACGGGCAGCCACAATGCCACCAGGTGCACCACCAGGGCGTAATCAACGGCCACACCCACGCCCACGCCGAGGGCCACCAGGGTTTGCTGGGCGACGACCTCGAAGGGGCCGATGCCGCCGATGGCGCTGGGTATGCCAGTTGCCAGGTTGGACGTGGCGGTCAGCAGGGCGATTGCGAGAATGTACGTCACTTGCGAATCGAAGTGAGAGCCTATATCGAAGGTGTAGGAGACCAGGTAGTAGACAATGAATTCACAGAACCAGATGGGCAGCGAGAGGGCGATCAATGCCAGGTGCTTGCGCGGAGAGTCCAGGATGCTCAGCGCCGCGGCGAATGAAATGTAGAAACGCAGCGCCAGACCGCCGAGCCTGCCCGGCAGCATGGAAAGCAGCCGCTGCACCAGGTCGGAGAATCCCTGCCACACGGCCAGGAGGGTGAAAAGCAGCAGGAACCCGCCGAACACGAACAGCACGACCCCCGCCAATACCGCGGCGGTTCCCTGCGATACTCCGGCGGTCCAGTCAAACGCTCCCAGCAGTAGCAGCCAGGGCACCGTTACGGCCACCAGTACGATCAGGGTCAGGCCGTCGAACACCCGCTCGACGGCAACGCTACCGAGGGCGGAGCTGGCGCTGAAGTTTTCCTGCCGCGCCAGGTAGTAGGAGCGCACCAACTCGCCGAGCCGCATGGGCAGCAGGTTGTTGGCAGTGTAGCCGATGACCACCACCGGATAGAGCCGTTTCACGGGGAAGTACCGCAGCGGGTTCAACAGGAATTGCCAGCGCAAGGCACGGAACCAGACGCCGACGAAATAGACCGCTACGGCCGGGATCAGGAAGATGTAATTGGCCTCGGCCAGCTCGTCGATCAGCCCCGATGGGTCGTCAAACTGATAGACCTGCCAGGCCAAGAATAGCAGCATTACCACGCTGACAGCGATACCCAGCCACAGATGCCATTTGGCGGTAATCAATGGATGTTCCTGCTCAAACGCCTTTGGGAGTGCCGTTAGATTTAGAAAACCAGATTCTTGGAGGGTGTGTGACAATCGCCTTTTGCGGACAAGGTGAACGTCAAAGCGGCATCTTTCGTTCCTGCGAGAGTAAGGGGACGCCCTCACCCTGACCCTCTCCCGGAGGGAGAGGGAACGGTTAAGAGACCTTGCAACCCGTATCGAGTCCGGGACGCGGCGCTCATACAGTATTCGTTTAGGAGTTACGCAGTTGGGGTTTCACCCTCACCCTCACCCTCTCCCTCAAGGGAGAGGGAATTTTTGCTCAACTGCGTAAGCTCTATTCGTTATTGCGCTTTCGCGATTCGTCGCGCTTCCAGTATAGGACTTGACCTTATTTGCCTCAAGGCAGGTAGGCGTAGTATTCGGAGCTGTACCAGGGGGTGTCGAGCTCCCGGAAAATCACGTAATCGAGGGCCTCGGCCCATTTCTCCCTGTTGGAGACCGAGTCCCGGAAGAAACCGAAATCCTTGGCCAGTTGGGTGTGCATCGGTTCGTCTTCGCGGTTTTCGTCGGGCCTGCGATACGACTCCGGGAACCAGAGGAGCTCCTTGAACGGGCCTTGCCTCCGGTATTGCTCCCGCACTGCGGCATCGTCGCCGACGTGCCCGCTCTTGACCACCAGGGCACCGGCGTTCCCGAAGGAAAGAGAGCCGTCCTCCTGCTGGCTTTCAGGAATCACGACGCAGCCCGGCCTCTCATCCGAGGTCAGCTCGAAGCACTGGAAATTAAGCCTGCCGTCCGTCGCGTGCTTCCGCACGTACCATTGCAGCGGGTACCACACGTCGTAGTCCACTTTAACGGGACGGGCGCCCTCCGCCAGCGGATATACCTCCTGTTCCAACGTCCGGTAGGTCTCCTTGATGTCGGCGGAACCTTGCGCGTACACCATCACCTCGACGTTGGTGTCGTCGTAGGTGTAGGCCGCCCGGAACGCGCCCACTGCGCCGAACACCAGCAGCAGGGCCGCCAGCCCCAGAACCGCCGCCGGGGCGGCTTTCGCCTTTCCCGTCAGGCGAAAAATGAACGCCGCCACAAAGGCCGCCGCCAGAGCGGACGCCGCCAGCAGCCAGTGTTCCAAGCCAAAGGGCCGCGCCGGGTCGACCAATTGCAGGAACAGGTATACGGTCATCAGGACAATCATGGGGACAGTTATGAACACCGACAGCGTTCCGATTTCCACAGCGCCGCCGGTGCTCGGTACAGACGGCGGCGCGCCTTTCAAGGCCCGTGCTGGCCGCGCCAATATCGACGGCAAATCCAGCCGTTCCAGCATCTCGCCCAGGTATTTGGCGGCGACGAGTATGAACGGGGTGGTGATGTTCACCACCAGCCAGGGCATTTTCTCCGTCGCCACGGTGTAGGCCGCCAGCGACAGGACGGCCCAGAGGGCCAGTGCCAGCCCCAGCGTATCCCGGCGCCGCAAGAAATACACGACGCCCACAACGCCGAATGCCAAAGGCAGTATTTCGTAGACCGACATCCCGACAAAATAGTAGTACCAGGGCTGGTTGCCGCGGGCCACGTCCTGCTGGGCGATCCAATACCCCATGCCCTGCCAGAATCCGGTGAAAATGCCGGACAGGTTGGTGAACATGGTGGTGTACAGGGCAGTCCAGATGACGTAGAAAATGGCCGCGCAGATGAGCCAATGCCTGCCCAGCCACCAGATGCCCAGGGCCGCCGAACCGCCCAGCGCAGCCAGCAGGGTGGCCGCGGCGACCACGTAGTTGACCGGCATACCCGTGTCCGTTCCGCTGGCCGACACCCCGCTGGGGAGAACCGCGTCGACCAGCCCCGGAACGTTCAGCACCGGCGTGAACAGCAGGGAGTAGACGGTTATGGCCGCGGCCGGCAGGACAACCAGCAGGGCCGACCTGCCAGCAGGAAACCGGCTCCAGAATATGAAGCCCGCCGCGACCGCCAGCGAGACGCAGAAAATCACCCAGTCGGCGGCCAGCAGGGCCGCGCTGTCAGGATCGACTCCAGAGTAGGGACGGAACATTATCCAGGCAAAGGCGAAGGTGCTCATCACCGGAGTACCGACGAGGCCGACAACCCTCGCGTAGTTCAGCGGGCCACGGCTGACCAGCCAGAAAAGCACGGCCAGACCCGCAACCGCGAACGCGCCGTGGAGTATCCAGGGCATGTCCACTACGGGAAGCGGTAGGACGCTGCCCTGCCACGCTGGTGCGCCGGTCATGCCCGCCGATCCATCGAAATTCGCCACGTTGTTCCCGGTGAGAGGGTCCGGGTTGGCCAGCGTCAGGCCGAAAAGCCCCTGAAACATGCCGATCAGCGCCGACCATTGCGGGATAGTGAGCGTGAACAGCAGCAGGAACACCGCTACCGGCGTCCCTTCGCGGTTAAGGGATTCACTCCGCCTCAGCCAGGGCAGGACGTAAGGAACGGCCGCCACGAACGCGATGAACCCGAAAATGGCTACCAGCAGGTAGGCCGTTTCCTTGCTGGCGAACATGAGGGCCAGGACTGCGGATGCAAGATAAAGGTGCAGCCGCCGACCGTCGTGCAGGTAGCGCCACATCAGGGTGAACAGCGCAACGGCCCAGAACATCATGATGATGTCGTTGCGTCCAAAGCGGCTGAAATACAGAAGCACCGGAGACAGCGCCAGCATCACGGCTGCCAGGATTGCGCCCTGCCTGCCGATGTGATTGCGCAGGAACCAGGGCAGCGCTATCAGCGCCGTGCCGAATAGCGTGTACCCAAGGCGGGCGGTGAAATCCGTGTCGCCGAATACCTTGAGGATGAACGCGGTCATCTCGATCTGGAAAGGGCCATGCATCCACGCCGAATGCACGTAGTCGGTGCCGAAAATCCACGGCCAGCCCAGGACCGAACCGGCGCTGTTCGCCAACCTCCAGGCGTAGTGCAGGTGGATGGCCTCGTCGTAGTGCATCGTCCGGCCGCTGAGCTCGAACAGCCGCAGGCCAAGGGCGGCAACGACCACTGCGGCGAAGGCCAGCTCGTACCAGCCCCAGCGGCGGGTGGGCGCGCTGGCCCCAGTCTCACCCGCAGGGAGTTCCGGGGACTCTCCCCCGTCCCCTCCGGACGCGGTTTCTTGGGGCAATAGATCACCGGGATCGTCCGCTGTTTCCAGCGGCCCGTCGGCGAGCGATGCGGAGGTCGCCCCGGCTTGTTCGGCGTCAGATTGCGTCATGGCTCGGCAATGGTCGAAAATTCGTAGACTACTACGTCATCCTGCTGAAAGACGGATTTGAGAAAGTCCTTGAAATTCTCCAGCGAGGATACGCCATATTTCTCCTGCTCTCTCTTTCCAAGGTAAACGTAGCGCACCTGGTACTTTTCCAGCAACCGCCGGACTTCTCCCGGGTCTTGGGACGTGTAGATGGCTGATACATCCTCGGCCCGGCCAGCGAAGGGTTCCGACGATCCCCGCCACTGGAGCTCGTGGCCGACCCAGCCCAGCACGGTCGGCAGCCCGGTGCTGGCCGACACGTTGCCGAACCTGCTGTAATCGTCGCCGACGGCCTCCAAGATCCGGCCCGGCGGCGCGTCGTCTCGCAGCCAGGCGATGGCGGCATGCTCCGCCGGATCCTCCAGTTTCAGGTAGGCGAGACCGTCGAGGGTGCGGCCTTCGTAGGGTGTGCCGCTCCGGTCCAGCGCGGCCCCAAGAGTGTAATAGAACGAGGCCGCCAGCAGAAAGGCAAGGAATCCGGCTCCTCCCCATTTTCCGGCCATAGCCGCCAACGATGTCCAGCGTCGAGTATCCCCGGCCTGCGCCTTGCTTGACCACAGGGCGTATACGGCGAAAGTTCCCGCTATCCCGAGTAGCAGCCAGGCCTGGTAGTAGACCTTGAAAACGGTGTTCATCCGCCGCCATGGGCCGCTGAAGGCGTCCACTATGTGGAAGAGGTCGGCAACCATCACCAGGAAGAACCCAAGGGCCATGAGCAACAACACGAAGGATATGGCAACTCCATCGTTGCCCCTTGCCCGGCCAGCAGCCGCGTAGGCCCCAAGGCCGACGACGATGGCTCCGGGCAACGCCAGGGCCATGCGGCGGCCCAGATCGTCCAGGGCTGCGCCTGCGCCGTCGGCAACCATGGTGAACAGGAACGCAGTTGCCATCCAGATCCCGAAGGGTGTTGCCGCGATCACCAGGGCCACCACCGCCACGGGAGCGTCCGGCCCTTCCGGCCTGCGGATGCCGCCCAGCTTTTGCGCCAGCAGCGCCAGGCAGGGCAGGATAAACAGCCCCAACACTATGAACAGGTGGAAGGGATTGGTGGCTACATCCCGCAGGGGCAGCACCCCGTCGGTTTGGCCGCTGAAGGAAAAGTACACCGGCCCGAACATGACGATGGCCAGCAGGAACAAGGGGAGGAACACCGACGCCGCCCCATTGACCGCGTGGAGCAGAGAACCGGGGTAGTCCCGGCATCCCTTGAGCGTCAGCGCCGCAGCGAACAGCGCCATGAACGTGGCAAAATCCCAGAAGTTGATGAAGGCCAGCGCCCCGCCTGCCAGGGCCACCGAGACGGTCTGCGCCGGGTTCCGCCGCAGCCAGGCAAGCTCCAGCCGGTCGCCGGAGCAGTAGACGTTCAGGGCGGCTGCGACGGCCAGCAGCAGGAACGGGATCGCAATTACGTGGGCGTGCAGGTCTCCCAGCAGGAAGCTGAACGCGGGAAATTCGGTGATGGTGTAGTCGAGAGTTGCGCCGTCCGAGGAAGTGGTGTTGATAATTCGCGTGCTGCGGAACCACCACCAGAACTCTCCGGGAAACACGCCGCTCTCGGCGGCCTGCGCCGCCATCCCCTGGATGCTGGCCCAATCCCAGAACCCGGCGCCGCCCCAGCCGCGGATGCGCACGAATTCCAGCGCTCCGGCCAGGTTTCCCGCCAGCAGGATGACCGCAGGCGCGGACGCTCCCAGTCCCAGCGCCCAGCGCATGCCGCCCCCCGCCAGCCGAACCAGGTTGTAGAGCAGGCCGAAGGCAACGGCTCCCGCCAGTGCCGGGACAGTGGCGACGCCCAGGTTGTAGCCGACCGAAGTCACTACGCCGCTCATCTTGGAGAGGGTGGCGACGATGATGTGGCCGAAGTAGTAGTAGCTGATGGAGTGGCCGGAAAGCCAGGCGTCCTCCGCCGGGAAATACCGCGCTTGGTGGGCGGCGTTCAGCAGCATGAAGTCCATGGGCTTCTCGGTATGGGTGATTCCCGGCGAACCGGAAACCACCAATGCCCAGGCCACGAACATCAGCAGGAACACCAACTCCCCGGCCAGCATCAACTGCCATCGTTGACGGAGGAATTCCCGCAGTTCTCCCCATTGGCGCCCGGCCAGCCACATGGACGCGACAATTATGCAGAGGACGATGATCCAGATGGTGAGCGCCGTGTTGGGCAGCAGCCGGGCCAGCCCGAACACCCAGACCAGGTAGGAGATGACCAGCACGGACGCGGGTTTGGCCAGCGTCACGCCGCGGTCGGGAAGGAACCGGAAGAGCCGGAAGACCCAAGGGAGCGCCGCCACGCCCAGCAACTGAATTGTCAGGAACCACAGTACAGCGTCGGCCATCGGTCACCTGACAGGGCGGAACAAATTGCGGGGGAAAAGCCGGTCAGGAAACCGGCTCAAGCAGGGCATCCACGAAATCGTCGGCATCGAATGGAGCAAAGTCGGCCATGCCCTCGCCGGTGCCGATAAACAGAATGGGCACCTGCAACTCTTGTCGGATTGCGAGGACAATGCCGCCCCTTGCGGTGCCGTCCAGCTTGGCGAGGAAAATGCCGGTGCAGTCCACCGCTTCGCGGAAAGACTTGGCTTGGGCCAGCCCGTTGTGGCCGGTCGTTGCGTCCAGCGTGAGAATCACCTCGTGGGGAGCGGTTGCGTCCTGCCGCTGCAACACCCGGTGAATCTTGCGCAGTTCCTCCATCAGGTTCGACTTGGTGTGGAGCCGCCCGGCGGTGTCGATAATCAGGATGTCCGCCCCGCGGGCCTTGCTGGCCTGGAAGGCATCGTAGGCGACGGCCCCGGGGTCGGCGCCAGCGGCGTGGCGGATGACGTCAACGCCCACGCGGTCGCCCAGGATTTCCAGTTGCTCGGCGGCCGCGGCGCGGAAGGTGTCGGCGGCTCCGATTACGACTTTCCTGCCGGACTCGGTGAAATGGTGGGCCAGCTTTCCGATGCTGGTGGTCTTGCCAACCCCGTTCACGCCGACCATCAGGATTACGTAGGGTTTCGCCGCGCCATCGTCGCCGGGCAGAAATTCCTCGAAATCCGCCGTAAGGTCGCTGGTCAGGGCTTGTTTCAACGATTCGGTGACCGCCTCCGGAGAATCCAACTCCCCGGATCTGACCTGTTCCTTGAGACGCTCAATGATTCTAAGGGATGTCTCCACGCCCACGTCAGACGAAATGAGTATCTCCTCGATTTCGTCCCAGACTGCGTCATCGAGGCGCGGCGAACGCAGCAGGCCAACGATGCGGCCGAACCAGCGCTCGCGGCTGGGTTTGACCGCCCGTTCGGTGGCCTTTTTTTCGTCCTGTCGGTTGCGTCGAAAGAGTCTCAGCATGGCTGTATTTGCCTAGGGCGTGTCGCAAAATTGCCCCCGTCATTCCGGCGAAAGCCGGAATCCAGGGGTTTCCGTGTCCAAATCATTCTACGGGATTGAGCTACTCTGGATGCCGGCTTTCGCCGGAATGACGCAAGTAAAGCTGTCAGGCGTAATTGGATCCTTTTGCCGCGGGAGGTTCGTATGCGGCTACGACATCCGGCGATGTCCGTCTAGGCGCCCTCGGTATCGGACTCCCTCAGAAATTCGTCGGTCTGGAGCAACTCCAGCGCATCTTCCGCAGCGGCTTTCTCGGCGTCCGCCTTTCTGCCGCCTTGACCATGGCCGATTACCCGGTCGCCGACGACCGCCTCCACCCTGAAAACGGGGCTGTGATCAGGCCCCTCGCGTCCCGCTGGCCTGTACGCCGGGGTAGGCAATCCCTGCCCCTGCAAGAGTTCCTGGAGCCGGGACTTGGGGTTTTCGGGCGGCGCGCCCAGCCTGGATATGTCTGTCAGTTCCGGGGCCATGTTCCGGCACACGAATTCCCGGGCCGCCGTGAGACCCTGGTCGAGGTAGACGGCGGCAATCACGGCCTCAAACGTCGCGGCCAGCACCGAGTCCTGCTCCCTGCCGCCCGACTCCTCGACGCCGTGGCCGACTTTCAGCATTTCGCCCAGACCCAGCCTGCGGGCCACTCCCGCCAGGACTTTTCCCTTGACCAGCGAAGACCGCGCCTTTGTGAGCTGGCCCTCGTCCGCATCGGGGAATTGCCGGTAGAGCAGCTCGGAAATCACCAGCTCGATTACCGCGTCTCCAAGGAACTCCAGCCGCTCGTAGGAATCCGACGCTTCCAGTCCGTGCTCGTTGCAGTAGGAGCGGTGGACTAAGGCATGGTCAAGAAGACTGGGGTCCCTGAATTGGAACCCCAGCAAAGACGCGGAATTGCGTGCCCGGCCACCGGCGGCCGGGCTGGCGGGGAGCCTAGATGACCCCATGCGGCCACGGGGGCTGCGGGCGCTTGAATTCGCCAACGTGGACGTACTCGCTCATGGACTTCATGAGGTTGTCGTAAATCTCGACCGACTGCTCTTCGGGCGGGATGAACATCTTGAGGAAGGCGAAGTTCCCGTTGTCGAACACGAACGTGGGAACGCCAAAGGCGCCGTACTCGTCGACGGCCTTGGTGTGGCTTTCCGCCAGTTCATCCAACAAAGTAGGGTCGGCGATGTCCTCGCGGAAACGTGCCATGTCGATGCCTGCGGCTTCGCCGGCTGCATCAATCACCGCGCGGTCGTTGAGGTCGGCTTTGTCCTCATGGCGAGCCTTGAGGAGAGCCATGAAATAGGCCTCGAACGCCTCCTTGCCCTGCCGCTTGATCGCCAATCCGGCCTGGTGAGCCAGGAGGACCGGGTCGCTACCGCTGACGACATCGGGCCTCTCCCAGACGTTGTCGCCGTCCTTATTGTTCACCTGGGCCAGTGAGAAGGGCTGCCAGTCAATCTCGATGGGATTCCCGGTCAGCTCCCGAACCTTTGCCAACCACATGTTGGCATTGTAGACAAAGGGTCAACGGAAATCGTAATAGGATGTGAACTCAGCCTCGGCCATCCTCATGCCTCCTGCTGGTTTTGGCGGAACTTCGCCCCTGCCGGGGGCCGCCGCCTTGCCAGCATTTTAGCCACGCCCTCCGGTATTGTCAAAGCGGTAGCTGGCCCTATGGCACAGCATCATCCGGCAGAGGGAGAGCAAACCGGACATGTTATAATTCAAGCCCCGATTAGAGTGCGCGTAACCCTTGTTGTAAATCCGTATCCCCCGCTCGTAATGGAGGCAGTCCCACGTCCTCGCACGCCCGCAATCTCTGCCTGTACTCTTTGATCGCCGGCCTCGATGAAGGGCGGCAAGGCGTGTTCCGCTTGCTGGCGGATTTGGCGCAAGAGGCGGAGGTGAGCATTTATCTCGTTGGCGGGCCGGTGAGGGATGCCCTGCTGGGTTCCCCGGTAGCCGACCTGGATTTCTCCGTCCAAGGCGACGCTGTGGCAATCGCCAAGCGATTCGCCGGGGAAACCGGGGGCAAGATAACCGCGCATCCGCAGTTTGGGACGTCCACCGTCGTTGCCGACGAGCGCCGGGTCGATCTGGTCACCGCCCGGAGGGAGGAGTACCCAGAGCCGGGCAGCCTGCCCCGCGTAACGGCGGGCAGCATCGAAGACGATCTGGCGAGACGCGACTTCACCGTCAACGCCATGGCCCTGCGAGTCTGGCCCGCGGGCAGGGGCATTCTCGACCCCGTGAGCGGTCTCGACGACCTGGAATCCGGCATAGTGCGCGTCCTTCATTCCCAAAGTTTCGTGGACGATCCCACCAGGATGTTCCGCGCCGTCCGCTACGAGCAGCGATTCGGATTCCACATCGACGATAGTACGTTGCATTTAATGGCCTCAGCCGTTGACTCGGGCATCATGGACTCCGTAAGCGGAGACCGCTGGCTGCACGAGGTGGAAAGAGTCCTGGAGGAGGCGGAGCCTGGGCGTGTTCTCTTGAGGGCGTCGGAGCTGGGGTTGCTGTCAGGGTTGCACCGCTCCCTGGCCGATGACGCCGGTGTCCGCGCAATGGCAGAATGCGATGACGGTCGCCTTGCCCCCGACGAATGGCTGGCGGCCCTGTTCAGCCCGCTAAGCGAGGCGGATGGCTGTGCGGTCATCCAGCGGCTGCGGCTCTCCGGGCGATGGGCGATGGTGGCCCGTGATACCATTGAACTACGGGAAAAAGAGACGGCGGTCAGGGAATCGGCCGGTCGGCCATCCGGCCTGTATTGCATCCTGAAACCATTCGCGCCTCAAGCAATTGCAGCCAGAGCCAAGTTGACGGGGGACCCGTTCGTGAGGCGCGCCCTGCTGAGCTACCTCAACGAATTGCGTTTTGTTCGCCCCAGTCTGACCGGCGATGACCTGCTGGAGATGGGAGCGCCCCAGGGGCCGCTTGTTGGCGAGATACTCGCCCACCTGCATTGCGCGAGACTGGACGGCGCGCTGTCGGATACCGTAGAAGAGCGGGCACTGGCGCGGGACTTGTTGACCCGCGGTCGGCCTGAAAACCCTTTTCCAACAGGAAAAGGGAGGGAGAAGGCTACAAGGTAAGAGTGATGGCGGAATCACCTATCGAACAGGGAGAAATGGAGTCCTGCGTAATCTGCGGGGAAGCCCTGGACGGGTTCAACGAGACCTCCTGCCAGATGTGCGGCGGCAAGTTTCATCAGCCCTGGAGCCAGGACTCGGATGTCCCGCAGTGCGGCCGCATCGGGAGCCACGAGGAGGCCCTGGCTATCGTTTTCCTCTGCGACGACTGCTTCTACGGCAGGCGTCCCTGAAACCAGTCACCAGTAGGGGCGCACTGCTGTGCGCCCCTACACCGAATGAGGGCAGGAGGCAACCACTGATGCAAGCGGTATACATAGAGGCGCACGGCGGCCCGGAAGTCTTGACCTATGGGGAGCGCCCGGAACCCGAAGCCGCCGCCGGACAGGTGAAGGTGCGGGTGCGGGCCACGGCCCTGAACCGCCTTGACCTCTACACCAGGGCGGGCGACCGGGGACTTGAAAGGCAGTTCCCGCCGCCCCTGATCCTCGGCGGCGACTGCTCCGGCGAGGTTGCAGCGGTCGGCGCGGGCGTCGCCGGGCTGAAAGAGGGCGACCGCGTGGTAATCAACCCCCGGCTGTCCTGTCAGCAGTGCGCCGTCTGTCTTTCCGGACAGGACGACCTGTGCCGCCGCTCACAGTTCCTGGGCAGCGCCCTCGACGGCAGCTACGCCGAGTACCTGAGCGTTCCCGCCGCCAACGCCCACGTGGTCACGGGCGGCGTAACGTTCGAACAGGCCGCGGCCATCCCGACGACCTATCTGCCGGTCTGGAACATGCTGGTGCGCCGCCTGCAACTCAAGCCCTGGCAGACCGTCTTAGTGCTCTCCGCGTCGGCTGGCGTGGGCACGGCGGCCATCCAGATGGCCAAGGACGTGATCGGCGCACGGGTCATCGCCACCACCAGTTCCGCCGAGAAAGCAGCCAAGGCCAGGGAGTTGGGCGCAGACGAGGTGATCAACTACACAGAGGAGGACATCCGCCAGCGCGTGCGCGAGATTACCGGCGGGGCGGGCGTGGACGCCGTGGTTGACCATGTGGGAGCCGATTTCTTCGGCCCGGCATTTGCGTCACTAAGGGCTGGCGGACGCTACGGAATTTGTGGCGCTACCACCGGACTGCGGGCCGAGCTGCATCTTGGGCTGCTATTCAGCCAGCAGAAAGAGGTCTACGGGGTTTACATGGGCACCAAGGAGGACATGCGCCAGATCGTGGAAATGCTGAACCGCGGCGCGGTCCGGCCCGTGGTGGACCGCGCCTTCCCGCTGTCAGATGCCGCCGCCGCGCACCAGGCGATGGAGGCAACCAGCTTCTTCGGCAAGCTGCTGTTGACCCAGAACTAACCGGCTGAGACGGCAGCGTTGTTTGTGGGGCGGATATTGTGGTGGCTGGTGAGCCTGCCGTTTAAGCTGCTGCCCCTGCCTTTCCGACTGGCAAGGCCCGGCAGTGGAAGCTACCGGGAGGGCCGCCCTTTCCCGGTACGAATCATCTCAGTGCAGGACGGGGACTCGCTAATTGTCCAGCCCGCAAACGGCGGAGACAGGCGAATCCGCGTCCGGCTGTATGGAATCGACGCGCCGGAACACGACCAGGACTTTGGACGGGAAGCGAGGGAGCGTCTGAGCAGTCTGGTTCGGGGAAGGGATGATCTAACGCTGGAACCAAGAGACACCGACCGCTACGGAAGGCTGGTCGGTGTCCTTTATTATCGTTCGCTCGGCCCGCAACGCTCCGTCAACCGGGCCATGGTCGAGGATGGTCTCGCCCGGTGGTACAGCCAGTACGGCGGGCAGGAGTTGGGGCTGGAACAAGCCGAGCGGAACGCCCGCCGTGCCAAGCGCGGCATCTGGTCGTCCAGCCGGCAGGTCGCGCCCTGGGACCATCGCAGGGCGCAACGCCGCCAGTCCTCCGCGCGGGGGAGTCTCGTCAAGACTCTCCTGCTGGCTACCTTGGTCAGCCTTGCGGTTGTGGTAGCGTTCTACTTCCTGCGGCAGGCACTCTAGGGAGTGTCGTCAAATTAAGCTGTCATTTCCGCGCCCTTTGACAAGCTCGCAGTAGGAACAGCGGGAGAGCTATCGGCGGTTCAACTGGAAGGCCGGCATACCTTGAGAATACCTCCGAGAGATTTCGTATATCTTGAGAGCCCCAGCCAACGTTGGCTGGGGCTCTTGTGTCTCATGATAGGACTTACGCAGTTAGATACGGTGTCTGATGCGAGGATTTCACCCCCACCCTAACCCTCCCCCTCAAGGAGGAGGGAATTTTTGTCCAACCGCGTAACTCCTATCATGAGTATGCGCTAGTCTCTAGGAACGTTCCTGCTCCCGCAAGCGTTCCTTGATTCGTTCGAGGGCTTCTTCCGTGACTTCTTCGGCGGCAGCTTCCATAACTTGCTGCCTTCCTATCCGTTCCCCTTCTTCCCTACCTTCTTCCAGGGACTTCCACCTGAATATCCTTGGGATTTTTGGTATTACCATGATTATCCCTCCGATGCTGATCGCGGTTATTGCGGTAGCGAAGGACACGCCCGAAATGTTGGCCGCCACGGTCAGCGGTTCTTGCGTATGCCAGCCGTCTCCGAACCACAGGACGCCCAGGGAGCAGGCTATCAAGGAGAGAACGAACAGGGAGCAAAAGGCACTGCCGGTCAACCTGATGTTTTCGCTGACCGCGCTGCCTATGGTGCGCCCGATGACGCGAATCAGTCTTATCAGTTCTTACCCCTTGGTTGGGCCGGTCTAGACGGTCGTATGTTTGACGCGGTTTCGGTCACTTGACAATTCGATGATATGGGTTCGCCGGGGAGTAAGTCAACGCGAAAGCAATTTGCCTGATTCTGGATTCAAGGATGTTCACGATAGGGACGTATATCCACTAAATCCTGATAAGGGCGTGGAAATGGCCAAAGGCCGGCGTTGTGCCGTGAGGATGACTCTACTGAATTGACGGGACTCCCTATCGAGTTTCATTCGTCGCCGGTTGCTTGTCGCGTAACCGGCGGCCGTGGAAAAGGTACTGGTTTGCGTACCCGGCGTAGCGGCCGAAATACTCCTGGGCCCATGGCAACAGCGTGCGGTTTGTCGGCGTTTTCTGTCCCGGGAAGTACCAGTCGGCCAGGGCGCGGCGCACCCAGACGTCGATGGGGAACGCCTCCAGCTTTTCCAGAGACATGAGCGCGATGCAGTCGGCTATCTTGTCGCCGATTCCCTTTAGGGCCATCAGTTCCGCCTTTGTCTCGTCGTAGGACGCACGGATGAGATGCTGCAAGTCGAGGCGGCCCTCCAGCACGGCCACCGCCGCCTGGTGAACGTAGGGAGCGCGGAATCCCAGCTTCAGCCGCCGCAGTTCGCCCTCCCCTGCCTCTGCCAGGTCCACGGGCGTGGGGAACGAATGGCGCATGAATGTTGATAGCTCGCCGGACGCTGCATCGGGGTTTGCCAGCTTCAGGGGCGAGCCGAATTCGTTGGAGAGCCGTTCCATGTTCAGGTGGATGGTCTCGATGTTGGAGTTGGCCGAACAGATGTAGGCAACCAGGCATTCCCAGGGTTCCTGCCGCAGCACCCGCAGCCCAGGATAACGCTCGACTTGGGCCGCTACGTTGGCGTCTCCCGTGATGGCGTCGTAGATGGCCGGTAGATCGTCATCCAGCCGCAGGTATTCCCGGAATCTGTGCAACAGTGATTCGGGGGTAGCTGGCGCGCTGGCGAATTCGATGGCCTGGCCCTGCTGCCGGGTTACGACAAGGTTGCCCCACAGGACGCCGCTGTGCCAGCCGTTCTCCCTCCGCCAGCGATGCGCCTGTCCGCCCAGCAGACTGGCCTCCAAGTCAACGGGCTGCTCGGCGTCGAACCGGAGCGTATGCGGAACTGCGCTGGCGCTAACGTCCGCGGTTGCCACGCCTTCCTCCCTGCCGGGCCTGTCGGCCGCCATCGAGCCACATTTCCGCCAGCATGCCCACGTTGGAGGTAAAGCACGGAGTGTGATGACACGGCGGCATCGAGTCGCGGAACGCCTGCCCGTATCCGTGGCTGGAAATCCTGGAATCCAGCACCACGATGGTTCCCTTGTCGTGCTTGTTGCGAATCAACCGGCCCAGGCCCTGCCGGAACCGCAGTATCGCGTTGGGAATGGAATACTCGTTGAACGGGTCGTCATACAGCCCGGAGCGGCGCTGCACGATGGGGTCGCTGGGAACCTGGAACGGCAGACGAGTGATAACCAGGGCCTTGAGCAGGCCCGACGGCATGTCCACGCCCTCCCAAAAACTGGCCGTCCCAAGCAGCACGCTCCCCGGCTCCTCGCTGAACGCCGCCATGACGGATGGCGCCGACCCGTCTACCCCCTGCGCCAGGACGGGAATGCCGTGGGGCTCCAGTTGTGAACGCAACCGCTGGGCAACCGCGCGCAGTGATGAGTGGGACGTGAACAGCGCCATGGTGCGTCCCTGCAACCGCTGCCCCAGTTGGGCCAGCACGTCGGCAGTGGCGGCCACGTAGCCGTTGGCGTTGGGCTGGGGCATGTCGTCGGGAATCAGGGCTTGGGCCGCCCGCTCGTAGTCGAATGGCGAACCCACCAGCAACTCGCCTGCGTCGTCCTCCAGCCCGAGCCGCCGCTTGAGGAAATTGAAACTGCCCCCGGCGGTCAGCGTGGCGCTGGTAAGGATGACGCAATCCTTCTCGGCAAACAGCTTCTCGGCCAGTATCGGGCTGACGTCCAGCGGCGCGGAGTGCAGGGAGATGGTTCCTTGGGACGGGTTCACGTTTACCCAGTGTATGGCTTGGTCAGAAGCGTCGCCGCCTGAACCCTGTTCGGCCGTCGCAGGTGATGCTTCGCCCAAGACGGAACCCAGACGCATGGACAGTTCCTCGAGACCGTCGGCCAGCGAGGCCGCCTCCATCATCAGGGCTTGCTGGTCCTGCGCCGCCGGGAGCCGGTTGGCGTCGAGGAAGTTGCGGACGTTTCGTAGGGCGATTCCCGCCTGTCCCAGCCGGGTGTTCAGGTTCTCCCACGCCAGATACAGGTCGAACCAGGCAGGGGAGTTGCGGACATCGGGGGTTATAAGGAGCTGGTTCTGGTCTCCCTGAGAGGGCGCAGCCTCCTGGCTCCGGTTCGGGCGGCGCTGCTGGTTTCTCCCCTTTCGCTGGCTGGCGTGGAGTCCCTCGATGGCAGTGAAGAGTTGTCCCCACGTTTCCCGTAGCCGGGGCGCTTCCGCCTCCACTGCGGCGGCGACCGACTGGCCGGTGTCAGCGATTCCCGATTCCAGATCGTTGTCTGTCAGCGCCTGCATGACGCCCAGGCACAGCCTCCCGGCCGGTTCCCAGATACGGTCGAACTCGCCCTGCTGTATCTCGAAACCGAACTGGTTGGTCGCGGCCTCTTCCAGGTGGTGGGCCTCGTCGATGATGACCGTGTCGTATTCCGGTATCAGCCCCTCGAACACCATGTCGCTCATGAGCAGGGCGTGGTTGACGACGATGATATGGGCCTGCTCGGCCCTCTGTCGGGCCGCACGGAGGAAACAGGGCGAGCCGTCCCGCATGTCCAGGCAGAAACCCTTTTCGCCCGCCGATACGTGGTTCCAGGTTGGTACCTCGCGCCCGTTCAGGTTGATTTCGCCGCGGTCGCCTGTCGCCGTGTCTTGCAGCCATACCGCCGTCTTGGACAGGAGCTTGGCGTCGTCCGCGGTCAACAGTTCGCTGCGCGAGAGTTGCTGCCAGCGGCGCAGGCAGAGGTAGTTGGCCTTGCCCTTAAGCAGCGCGACCTTCAGTGCGCCGGGCTCCATCAGGCCGGAATCCTCCAGCACTTGCTTGAGGGCCGGGATGTCCTTGCCGATCAGTTGCTCCTGCAAGTTGATGGTGTTGGTTGAGACTACCACCCGCTGGCCCCGGGACACGGCGAACAGGGCCGCCGGAAGCAGGTAGGCCAGGGACTTGCCCACGCCGGTGCCGCCCTCAACCGCTAAGTGGCGCTGGTTGTAGATGGCGTCGGACACGGTGTCGAGCATTTCTTCCTGCTCCGGGCGGTGCTCGAAACCGTCGAATGCCTTGGCGAAGGGGCCCT
This sequence comes from Dehalococcoidia bacterium, assembly GCA_963664375.1. Lineage (GTDB taxonomy): Bacteria > Chloroflexota > Dehalococcoidia > Lucifugimonadales > UBA3495 > VXOI01. Next base: position 2,857,134 of record OY761449.1, on the reverse strand, counting down.
CCGGGCCCAGCATACCGTGAATTTGCTCAACGCCCACGTGTTCCAGATCGTCAGCCGGACGCCGCTTTTCCGGCGCTTCTACTCTCTGGGCCAGCAGCTCCATGTTCAGGCCGGTTGGCCCTACGGATGCCGGTGACGTGGATTGCGCGGCGGCAAGGCCGGACAGGGCCGGGTGGAGCGGCCAGTTGCTGCGGCGGGCGATCTCCGACATGTAGGCCAGCAGTCCGCCGTCCTGCTCCGCCGCCAGGCGCAGCAGCCGCAGGAATATTTCCTTGCTTCCCACGGCGTCGTCCAGCGCCCGGTGATTGCGCAGTTCCACGCCGAATTGGTCGGCGATGTGCTTGAGCGTGTAGCGCCGCGAACTGGGCAGGAACACGGTCGCCAGATCCATGGTGTCGAAGGCGGCGTTGGCTACCGGAAGGCCGTGGGAGGACAGAAACCGCAGATCGAACTGGATGTTATGCCCGACAACGGGGTGAGGCCCCAAAAACTCGGCAAAGTCGCCGACGATTACCGGAAACGCGGGCGCCCGCTCCACCTGCCTGGGCTGGATGCCAGTGAGTCGCTGTATGTGGTCGGGGATTGGCCGGCCGGGGTTAACGAAGGTCTCGAAGGTGTCCAGCACCTCGTCGCCGCGAAATCGCACCGCCCCTATTTCGAGGATGGTGTCCCGTTCGTAGTCGAGGCCGGTGGTCTCCAGGTCCAGCGAAACGTAGACCTGATCGAGAGGGGAAATCAGTTGGTGAATCGAGGCCATCGCACTCCCGTTTGCGCCCGGACTTGGGGCGACGCGGCATAAAGTGTAGCACGGAGCTGGCCTGGATTCGACGGCGAAATGTCAGCAAAAGCGAATGGGGGTAGGCCAAGGCCCCTTAACTCTCCCTCTCCCTTGAGGGAGAGGGTTGGGGCGAGGGTGAAATCGCTGGCATTGGCGAATTTGCAGCCACAGGGAGACGCCCCCACCCTAACCCTCCCCCGGAGGGAGAGGGAACTGCTAAACGGCCTTGGGTTCAGGCAGTGTAGCGCTTGACGGCCCCGTTGCGCAGCCCGGTCACGGGATGGTACTGGCCGGAGTGCAGTGCCTTGAGGAATTCCGCCTCGGTGGTAATCTCGTCGTGGAACTCGGTCAAGAACTTACCCAGGCCGTGGAGAGAATGGGCGTCGCTGCCGCCGGTTACGGGAAGGCCCAACAGTCCGGCGACCTTGAAGGCGAATTCGTTCTCGCGGTCGATGGTGCCGCCGTTGGCCACCTCGACGGCGTCGGCCAGCTTGAAGACCGGGTGGTCCAGGGCATCCTCGGGCGTTTCCGGCAGTTCGTCGGGAACGGACTGGTAGATCAGGGCGCGGGACCGGTTGCCGTTGCCGCTGAGCACTCCACGGAACGGGTGGGCTGAGACGACGAATCCCCCGGCGGCGGTCGCGGCCTGGCGCAGTTGGGCCGCCTTGTTGAACCCGGCCTGGTACCGGTCGAGGCCGAAGGCGAGCATGTGGCCCATGTCGGTCTCGACCTCCATCGCCCGGATCAACACCACGCTGTGCAGGGCGGCGAATTTCTGGAATTCGTGGCGATCCCACGGCCCGGCATGCTCGGTGATGCAAAGCCCCCGCAGTCCCAGCCGGTCGGCCTCAAGCACCATGTCTTCGGGGGTAAGGCTGCTGTCGCTGCTGCCCTTGGTGGTGTGGATGTGCAGGTCGAAGAGTCGGGCCATTTGGAGCTTGCACCTCCGTCGTCCAGTGCTAGTTAAGGAACGACACGTTCCCAAGTCTATGCCCTGCTACGATTTTCGTCAACGAATATTATCATTAGATATTCTAAGCGTGTGTTGGTATTCCCATGTAGGGGCGCACAGCCGTGCGCCCTGGCCCCCGGTTCCGGCACAATTCTCTCCTGCGCAGACACGGGCGCACGGCTGTGCGCCCCTACGCGGCGGGGCCAAGCAGACAAATCGCGTTCAATACCAACACACGTTGAGAATACCTATCATTAGCATAGGGCAATTGAATCTTAATGGTGGCAAGCCCCACAACACGTCATTCCGGCGAAAGCCGGAATCCAGACCGCCCGACAATCGGACGATTTTGGGGTGGAAGAACCTTCTGGATTCCGGCTTTCGCCGGAATGACGCTGCTCTTGCCAAGCATGCCAGGTTGAAAAGCTCACGGAAAATAATGACGCGACTGACCTCGTCATTATCAGCGCGGCATGCCAGCGCTGGCGCCTATGCGCATGGCTTCGTCCAGGGTCGGGAAATGTGATAGCGGCAGCGCCTCGCCGGTCTCCTCGAAGTGGCCGACCAGTTCGCGGAACTCGTCCGGCACCCGCCGGGAGGTGGCCGTTGCTGCGTCGTAGCCGACGTACACCGCATCTATGGTGGTCAGGAGCTTTTCCGGTTCGGGACGATAGAGTTCCATCCGCATGTCCATGCTGCTGTTGCCGATGCGTGTGACTGCGACGTAGGCCGCCACCATTTCGTCTACCAGCGCCGGGGCCTTGAACTCGATGGTGGTCTTGACTACCGCCAGGTCGAAGAACCCGGAGCGCGGCAGGTGGTAGATGCCGATGCCCAGGTTGCGCCAGTACTCGGCGGTGGACAGCTCCAGGTAGCCCAAGTATGCGCCGTTGAACACGATGCCTTGGGCGTCGCACTCCATCCAGCGTATGCGGAATTCGGTATGAAACTTGAAGTCAGACTTTGCCATCTTATTCACAAGTTCCCGCTCCCCAAATCTTTCCCTCTCCCAGTAGCAGAGGGTTAGGGCGAGGGCGTTTCTTCGTATCCCAGCCCGGCAAGGTAGCGACGGTCTTCCTCCGTCAGCGGGGCCGACGGCAGCAGGTCCGGGCGGCGGGCCAGGGTGCGCTCCAGCGCCTTGCGCCGCCGCCATCGGTCGATTTCGGCGTGATGCCCGGACAGCAGCACGTCGGGCACGGGCATGCCGCGATACTCGGCTGGCCTCGTGTATAGCGGGTGTTGCAGCAGGCCCGTGGTGATGGAATCCCCGGCGACGCTGCCCGGTGAGCCTACCACGCCGGGAAGGAGCCGGGTTACAGCGTCAATGATGATCATGGCGGGCAGCTCGCCGCCGGTAAGCACGTAGTCGCCGGTGCTGACCTGCCGCGTTGCAAGGCCCTCGGCGATGCGCTCGTCCACCCCCGCGTAGTGGCCGCAGATGATGGCGATGGCGGGCGCTTCCGACAGCTCTTCCACTAGCCGCTGCGTTAGCAGTTCGCCCTGCGGAGTCGTCAGGATGACGGGTATCTCCTCACGCTGCTTACCCGTATAGCCGGACAGAGCCGACTCGGTAGCCTCGAACACCGGCTCCGGCTTCATCACCATGCCATGTCCCCCACCGAACTGGTAGTCGTCGGCGGTGCCGTGGGCATCGTGGGTGTGGTCGCGGATGTCGGTGACCTCAATGGCGACCTGCCCCCGCTGCACAGCCCTTGCCACGATGCTGAATTGGAGGGGCTGGCCGAAAGCCTCCGGGAACAGCGTCAATACATGGAAGCGCATGCCAGTAGACTCGTGCCTACTCTATGCCGCCACCGGCGCAGCGGCTGGAACCCTGTCCACGTAGGCCACGCCAGCCCGCATCACCAGCTTGATGGCCTCCCGGTCGCGCAGCACGCCGATGTTCCGCAGCGGGTCGCCGTCAACTACCAGCAGGTCGGCCTGCTTGCCCTTTTCGATGGCGCCGATCTCTTTGCCGAGGCCGATGCACTCGGCGGCCCAGCCGGTGGCGGTCTGTATGGCCTGCATCGGCGTGAGTCCGCGTTCCACCATCAGCTCGATCTCGCGGGCGTTGTCTCCGTGTACGAATCCGCCAGCGTCGGTGCCCGCGGTAATCTTTGCGCCCGACTCCAAGGCCCGGTGCAGGCTTTCCTGGTGGATGTGCATCAGCGACTCGGCCCGGGCCTTGACGTGGGGCGCGCTGATGGTTGAGTGGAATTCGTAGACCTCAAAGGTGGGAGTGAAAAAGGTGTTGTTGTCGGCCATCATCTTGAGCAGGTCGGGGTCCTCGGACAGGTAGCAGCCGTGCTCCACGGAACCCACGCCGTTCTCGATGGCCATGCGCAGGCCCGGCCCGCCAAGGGCGTGGCACATGGTCAGCTTGCCGAGGTTGGTAGCCTCGTCTACCAGCGCCTTAACCTCATCGGGGCCGAAGGCGATGTCCTTGGGGCCGTGGCCCTGGCGGGAGCTTGCGCCGCCGGTGGTGGCGAACTTGATGACGTCCGCGCCCACGCGCACCATCTCGCGGACAATGCTGCGGACGGCCTCGGGGCCGTTGGCGACGCCGACGGGGCGCATGGGGTCGGTGGCGTAGGCCGTGCGGTGGCCGGAGGGCGCGACGCGGTCGCCGATGCCGCCCGTGGGCGAGATGATGGACACGGCGCAGACCAGGCGCGGGCCGTTGATCAGCCCCTCGGCGATGGCCTGCTTGAACCCGGCGTCCAGCCCGCCAGCGTCGCGGATGGTGGTGTAACCGGCGGCCAGCGAGTCCTCGATGGCCCTGGCGGTTTTCAGGTGCGCCAGGGATGCGGGCTCCTCGATTTCCCACCGGGAGAGCAGGCTGTAATTCTTGTCGGCCAGGTGGTCGTGGGTGTCGATCAGGCCGGGCAGCAACGTCAGCCCTGAAATGTCGATAACCTCCGCGCCGGGCGGGATGGGCACCGCGCCGCGGACACCCACGCCGCTGATAATGTCGCCGTCCAGCAGCACTACGGAGTCCTCGACGACCGGGCCGCCGGTGCCGTCAATCAATGTCGCTCCAACCAACGCTTTCATGGCAACTGCCTCCCTGTCCGTGCTCTAGCGGGTGAATTGCTCCCCCGGCGCCGCCCGTACCGGGTACAGGAGGCGGCGCCCTTATAGGCTAGATAGGGCCGTTCCTGCTGTCAAGGCTGCCAAATCCACACAATTCGCTTACTCGCGCAATGAAAAGCGCCCCGTTCATGCAGCTATAATTCGACGGGACTGGTGTCGTGTGACCGGACCGTTGTGGACTGGGATACGTGTTGGAATTGGGGAGGCGTGAATGTCCCTGGTGAGACCGGAGGGTGGACGGGTATTCGTACTGGCGGCCGTCCTGCTGGCAATCTGCCTGCTGGTAGCGTGCGGCGGGTTCGGCGGCTCCGACCGGCCGTTGGTCTACGTCTCGGAGACGAATGGCGATGCTGAGGTGTATACCGTCGACGTTGAATCCGGCGAGAACGAACGGGTTGTTTCCGGCCCGGATCCGGCATTCGCGCCCACCTGGTCACCGGACGGAGAGCGCATCGCCTACGTGGTTTCCACCGACGGCAACCGGGACGTGGTTGTTCTCGGAACCGGCGAAGAGCGGCTGGAACTCCGCATGTCGCCCGGCGGCGACCCGGCAGGAAACGAGGGATCGCCCCGCTGGAACTCGGAGGGCGACGGGCTGGCTTACGTGTCTGAGGTGGAAGGCCAGTCGGACGTTTTCGTAGCCAGGTTCGGGGAGGACGATCCAGCGCAGTTTCTGACGATACGCATCACCTCGTCGGATGACCGGGAAATGCTGGGCGACTGGTCTCCCGACGGGCAGTGGCTGGTGTTCTCGCGCGGGGGCGGCGAGGACGAACAGGGGCTGTGGCTCCGCAACCCCGACGGCGTGAATCTGCTGCGGCTCACCGAAGGGGTGGACAGCGATCCGGTGTGGTCGCCGGACGGGGATGCCATCGCCTTCGTTCGGGACGACTTCGGCAACAACGGCATCTACCTGGTCATGCCGGAGGACGGGGATGACTGGCGCGGCAAAGTAACCGAGGTGCGCTGGCTCAATTCGGACCAAGAGGAACACTCTCCAGCGTGGGCGCCGGACGGCGATACCCTGGCCTTTGTGACCACCAGAGACGGCAACGCCGAGATTTACACGGCCAACGCCAACGACGACGAACCGCCGCAACGGCTCACCATCAACGACTCCGCCGACACCGAGCCGGTATGGTCGCCAGACGGAGACAGGATTGCTTTCGTGTCCGACCTGTTCGGAGAGACCGAAATCCTGGTGATGGACTCCGACGGCGCCAACCAGCGGCGCTTGACCCACAACGATGTCCGCGACCACTCCCCCGACTGGTAGCGTTTTGCTGGCCTCCGCCTGCCCCGGTGCTGAACTCGCTTATGGACTATCTCACACAAAGTTCCCTCCCCCTCAGGGGGAGGGCTAGGGTGGGGGTGAAAGGGTAGTGCAGAGTCATCCCGGAAATGCCCTGTTCGTCTTGAGATAGTGTCCTGCTTGGCGTACCTTGTTAGTGTCAGCAATGGCTTGACCGGACGGTTCAGTGGAGGCGCAGGAATGGAATACAGCGACATTGCCCCGATTATGGGGAACCTGTGGTCGCCCCTGGCCGCCGTTTCCAGCCATTGGGATGGCAAGGACAACGCTCAGCTCTGCCTGTCCATAGGCGGAGCGTCCATTGTGCCGGAACACCCCAGAGTGGTGGTGCAGATTTACAAGTCGAACCTGAGCCACGAGATGATCTCCAACAGCGGGACCTTTGCCCTGAACTTTCCCAGGGCGGGCCAGTTGGAGTGGATCCGCGATTTTGGACTTTACTCAGGTCGTGACAGCGACAAGCTGGCCGCCATCGAATTCTCCAGAGGCAAGACCGGCAGCCCCCTGTTCGCCGACTGCTGGGGTTGGCTGGACTGCGCCGTAGTCAATGCCATGGACGGCGGCGACATGACCTGCTTCCTCGCCGACGTCGTGGATGGGCGTACCGTCGGGCCTGGGCAACCGCTGTGGTGGCGGGAGGCGCGAAACCGGGTGCCCGAGGAGTGGATGCGCATCTACTCGGAAAAGCAGGGCCGCGAGGTTGCCTATTCCCGCGCCCACATGGACGCCATAGACCGCTCTTCTTGATGCAGCCCTGCCAGGCGAAAACACGGGTTAGGTAATCTTTCCCGTCATTCCCGCTAAAGCGGGAATCCAGAAAAGTGAATCCGGGTTTTGATGGTTGGAGGACTGGCTCCCTATGATGCTGGAAACAATACGTCCCCGGATCGAACAACTGCATTCCACTCCCCACAAGACAGTCTTGGCGGTTTCCGGCGCTGGTACGCAGGCGGTGGCCTGGTTGCTGGGTGTCAGCGGCGCGTCCCGCACGATCCTTGAGGTTGTTGTCCCCTACGGGCGGCTGTCGATGCAGGAATTCCTGGGGTTTGAACCGGCGCAGTCCGCCGCCGCCGAGACGGCCCGGCATCTGGCGCGGCGCTGCTACGGGCGGGCCCGTTCGCAACTGGAGGACGACTCGCCGCCGGTGGGTCTGGCCTGCGCCGCCACCATCGCCACCGACCGCCCCAAGCGCGGCGACCACCGCGCCTTTGTGTCCGCTTGGGACGAGCATAGTACGGCCACTTGGTCCCTCACCTTCCACAAGGGCCTGCGGGACAGGGCGGGGGAGGAGGACATCGTCAGCCTGCTCATCGTCCGGGCGCTGTCGGAATTCTCAGGGCTGGACGCCGAACTCGACCTGGGACTGACGAATGGAGACCGCCTGGAGGTGGAACGGGAGGCCCGCCCCGGCCCGCTGGAGCAACTGCTGAGCGGCGAGGCTCGATGGGTGGTGCGCCGCCCGGACGGCACGCTGGAGGTGGAGGGCGAGGTTCCGCTGGCGCTGTTGCCCGGTTCCTTTAACCCCGTGCACGTGGGGCACCGGGAGATGATGGCCATAGCGAACGAAAGGGCCGGGACGGACGGCGGCTACGAGCTTTCGGTCACCAACGTAGACAAGCACCCGCTGGAAACGGGCGAGATTGAGCGGCGGCTCGGCCAGTTCGGGGCAGACGACACTGTAGTCTTGACCCGGGCCGAGACCTTCCGGAAAAAGGCCGCCCTTTTCCCCGGGACCACATTCCTCCTGGGTTGGGACACCGCGATACGGCTGGTCGCCCCGCGCTACTACGGCGGCGAGAACGCCATGATGCTGGCCCTGGCCGAGATGATGGCAGGCGGCGCCAGGTTCGTAGTCGCCGGGCGGGCCGACGGTGGCGAATTCCGCACGCTGGCAGACGTCCCCGTGCCAGCCGGGTTCGCGCCCATGTTTTCGGGTATCGAAGAGGCCGGTTTCAGGCGGGATATTTCCTCCACGGAATTGCGCGAAAGAGAGACGTAGCTTTGCTTCACAGTAGGGATTTCGTCTGGCTTTTGATGCAGGCACGGATGCAATGGTGGCTATGCCGCGTCATCCCCAGTCTGACAATCCTGCTGGCGTGCTTTATGCCCCGGCCTTTGACAGTGCCCTGATAAACCCTTACCATCAAATTATCCGATCTATACCGCGATGGTATGGATGGTCGCAAGTGGTTGGGTAGAAACAGAAAGGAATTTTGCTCCACGCAAAAATACTGGCGTTAGTCCTTTGGCGACGAATCAGAGGGATCCGGCGGCTGGAAGTCTGGAAATGGTGGACAGAGCATTGGCTTCACGTCCATGTGGTGCTTACCCCCATAGGATCGCTTGGATTCACCTACCTGCTGTCGGGGGCGTCCACGTGGGGAACGGCGGAAGAAATTAAGGCGGCGGCAGTTATTGCTCCGTTGGGGATTTTGACTTTCACAGCATCGGCCGCGATGCTGGAAGGACTGGTGACGCTTATGGTTCTGGCGTATAGGGTGAATGAAAAGCTCAAGGCTGATTTCAAGGCCGAACAGGAACGGCGGGAACAGGAACGCCTACAGCGGGAGCAAGAACGCGAACAGGAACGCGAACGGTGGGAGCAAGAACGCGAACAGGAACGTGAACGGTGGGAGCAAGAACGCAAAGAGCGCATCGAGGCGTTAAAGCAGGAAGCTATACAAGAATTCATACAGGCGGCTTCGGGAGAAGTCCCAGAGGAAGTCCTTGAACGGATAGTGAAGCGTTGGCAAGAATCGCAAAACCCGTAGCCCCCAGGCCCCTGTTCCACCGGCAGGGGCTTTCCTTTCGCTCTGCCCCATGGCGCAACGGAGTCTGAACGTGACGACAAGAGACAGTTTTCCGGCAGGCGTTGCCGAACAACTGAAATGGTACGTCTACCGGCTGATAGACCCGCGAAACGGTGAGACGTTCTACGTGGGCAAGGGGCAGAAGAACAGGGTTTTCGCCCATGCCAATGGCCTGCCAGACGATGGCGCCGATGAAGTGTCTGACCCCAAGCTACAGCGTATCAAGGAAATTGAGGCTGCTGGACTTGAAGTGGCCCACGTAATTCATCGCCACGGCATTGATTCTCCCAAGACTGCCTACGCGATAGAGGCTGCCTTGATTGACGCTTACCCGGGTCTTACCAATAAGGTCAGGGGGCAGGGGTCAAACGATTACGGCAGCAGGCACGCAGAGGAGATCATCGACGAATATGCAGGGGAAGAGTTTGAGGTCAGAGAGCCGTTAATGGTGATTACGGTCAACAGGTCTTTTTACCAACTCCCGGTTTACGATGCGGTGCGGTACGCTTGGGGAGTGAAGGTTGAAAGGGCCAGGCAGTACCGTTTGGTGCTGGCGAATCTCAGGGGTGTTGTTGTTGGAGCATTCAGGCCAACAGCCTGGCATCCTGCAACTAAGGAGCATTTTCCTGAGCTACTTGCGCATTATGGCAGCACTACCGATCATCCCTATCTCTATGGATTCGATGGCGAACCTGCTGATCAAGAGACTTGGGACTACTATGTCCGAAAGAGAGTTCCGGGGAAGTACCGCGGCAGCCAAATTGCTTGGCGATACTGCGACCCAGCGGACGGATAGGACGCAAGACGCGGCTGGCTTCAATTGACACTGGCTTTGGGCTGATGCTATATTCGGCGCGCCAAATGTAGTAGCCTGAAAAGCGCGTGGCCTGCCTTTCGGGACAGGCAATGCGGGTGGAACAGCTTTCTCAGATATGCTTCTCCAAGTGTTCAACCCCGAAATCTTCACCGAAAACTGGACGGCCGTGGCCGTTTCGGCGTTCATTGCCGCCGCCGCCATTATCGGCATGTTGACCGCCTCGCGCATCCTGTCGGCCAGGCGCTCCTCCGAGGTCAAGCTGACCACCTATGAGTGCGGCATTCCGGCCACGCCCTACATCTGGTCGAACATCAACGTCCGCTTCTACATTTTCGCCATCCTGTTCCTGATATTCGACGTAGAGGCAGTTTTCCTCTTTCCCTGGGCCGTCATTTTCCTCCAGGATCAGGTGACCTCGCTGCCCTTCTACGCCATGATGCTGTTCCTGGCGGTGCTTGGGTTCGCCATTGTCTACGCCTGGCGCAAAGGGGTGCTCGAATGGCAGAAGTAAGTCCGTTGCAGCCCCGGCCGTCCTTGAGCCCGGCGGGAGGCCAACCCATCCAGATCGAACTTGGGACGGGCAACCGGCCCGGCCCCAGCCTGTTCGACGAGAACATCGGCAACAGGATGCCGGGGGTCATCACCACCACTACTGACCAACTGTTTGCCATGGCCCGCAAGTCATCCCTATGGACGCTCAGCTTCGGTCTGGCCTGCTGCGCCATCGAAATGATATCGACGTACATGGCGCATCACGATTTCGACCGCTTCGGCGTGGTCACCTGGCCGTCGCCGAGGCAGGCCGACGTGATGATCGTGGCGGGCACGGTGGTCAAGAAGATGGCGGAACCCATCCGCCTGCTCTATGAGCAGATGCCGGAGCCGAAATGGGTCATCGCCATGGGTAGCTGCGCCACCAACGGCGGCCCCTACTACCGCTCTTACTCCGTCGTGATGGGCGTTGACCACATCGTGCCGGTGGACGTCTACGTTCCGGGCTGTCCCCCGCGGCCGGAAGCTCTCCTGTACGGCATCATCAAGTTGCAGGAGAAAATCATGCAGGACGCTGGCAGCTAGTGGTAACGCCTGAGCAGCCGGACGCCGCCAGTAGCCCGTCGGACGCCCCCGCTGATGAAGCGGTTGAGGAAACCGAACCGGAAGGGCCCGATCTCAGTTCTCTGAACGACGATGCCCTCGCGTTGCTTGACGTGATGCTGGCTGCCCTGGAGCCGTACGATCCCCAGCCCGGAACTCTCCGCGAGCTGCCGCAGGTCACCGTTGAGCGCCAGCACATCGAGGGCGTTTGCCGTACCATGAAGGACGATGACCGCCTGGGCGCAAAGATGTTGCTGTGCATGTCGGCGGTGGACTACCCAGAGAATGTCCAGGTGGTCTACATATTGCAATCGCTGGAGCCGGAACGGACGCTGGTGGTCAAAACCGAGGCCCCTTACGACGATCCGGTTTTGCCGTCGGTGACCGGCGTATGGCGGGCGGCCGACTGGTACGAGCGCGAGGCGCACGATTTGTTCGGAGTCTCCTTCGACGGGCACCCCGATCTGTCGCCGCTGTTGCTGTACGACGAATTTGAGGGTTTCCCCGGGCGCAAGGAATTCCCGTTTTACGAGTACCGCGAGTTTTAAGGGCGGGCCGTTCGATAATCAAGAGTAACCAGGGACTAAGGATCCAGTGGAGCGTCTGGTTCTGACAGCCAGGGTGGAGCCCGCGCATCCCTTCCTCCCCGCTGAGGGGGAATACAAGGGGGGGTACGTGGCATGGGTGGATGGCCTCGACGTGCATGCGGAGGGCGAATCGGCCGACGCTGCCCGGGAGGAACTGGTCCAGGCGATGCTAACCTGGATTTCGGCCAGGGATTGCACGGACAGCATGGCGATGGCCCTGTCGGAGGCCGGGTTTCCCGAAGTGGACGAGGAGACGGAACTTCATCTCGAATTTATGGACTCGCGGGCGGAAGCCTCCGGGAGTGCGCGTCAAGAAAATGACTGAGGACCCGTTCGGAATCTTTGACTCCAACCCGGATCCCGATGGGGAAGGGGATGAGGTTCCGGAACCGGGGAGGGTGATTTACCAGATAGAGGAATCCCGAATTTTTAAGGACGGGGCTGGCAGCTCATTCCAGGCGGTTTGCCCGGAGTTGCTCGTCACGGCCTTCGGGGACACGGCGCAGGATGCCCGTAACGGGCTGAGGCAGCAGGTAGCCGATTACCTGGAAGACTGCGATAATCTGGGCGTGCTGGATGAAACCCTCATCGAAGCAGGATTCTATTTCGATGACGGAGTCTGGATAAGCAGCGAAGTCAAGCCGGTGGATGGGCCGGACATTGTGATAATTTAAGGACAAGGCTTACGCAGTTGACGGCTATCCCCTCCCCTCAGGGGAGGGTTAGGGTGGGGGTGAGAAGGTGGGGCAGAGAAAAGCGCAGAGAAAGCAATAACAATGGTTGAAACCGCCAGCGAAATGACCACGGACGCCTCGGCAGCCCTCCGGGCGGGAGCCGAGCCTATCGAGATGCTGCTCAACATGGGGCCGCAGCATCCGTCGACCCATGGCGTTTTCCGTATGGTGCTCTGGGTGGACGGCGAAAAGGTCGTTGACCTCGTGCCGCACATCGGATACCTGCACCGGGGTTCGGAAAAGCTGTGCGAGGGTGAGCAGTACCACCAGATCATCACGCTTTTCGACCGGCTGGACTACATCGCAAATTTCAACAACGAACACATCTACGTCAGGGCCGTCGAAAAGCTCATGGGGCTTGAGGTGCCCGAGCGCGCCGAATACGTCCGGGTCATCCTTTGCGAACTCAACCGGATCGCCAGCCACCTGCTGTTTATCGCGACCATGGGGCTGGACGCCGGAGCAATGACGCCGTCCATGTTCTGCTTCCGCGGGCGGGAGCGCATCCAGGGCCTTTTCGAGCACATATCCGGCGCGCGAATGATGCACAACTACTTCCGGGTCGGCGGCATCAAGGAGGACGTGCCGGAAGATTTCATGCCCCGGCTGCAAGAGTTGATGCCGCTAATCCGTGAAGACATAGAAGAGTCGGACAAGCTCCTGAGTTTCAACGAAATATTCCTGGCCCGTCTCAAAGATGTCTCACCGGTCACCGCCGAGGACGCCATTGACTTCGGCCTGACGGGGCCGTGCCTGCGCGCGTCGGGAGTCGATTACGACGTTCGCAAGGCCGCCCCCTACTCCATCTACGACCGCTTTGATTTCGACGTACCCATCGGCCTTGACGGAGATTGCTGGGACCGCTACTACCTGCGCGTGCAGGAATGCTACGAATCCTTGAGCATTATCGAGCAGGCCATGGAGCAATGGCGGGAAAGGTGGCCGGACAACAGCCCGCAGCCGTTGACCTCCATAAACTCCGCGCCGGGCGGCAGCCGTCGGCTGATACGGCCCCCGGCGGGCGAGGTGTACGTGCGGGCCGAAAACCCGCGGGGCGAGATTGGGGTTTACCTCGTGAGCGACGGCAGCGACCGGCCCTACCGCCTCAAGCTGCGCCCGCCGTCTTTCTGCAACCTCTCGGCCATCCGGCACATGCTGATTGATACCTGGGTGGCCGACACGGTGGTTATACTTGGCTCCCTAGACATCGTGATGGGCGAGGTAGACCGCTGACGCTTATGCACGCAGACCTGCTCATACCGTCGCTTTTGTTCATTTCATGGGCCGACTTCGGCTGGATTGCCCTCGGCCTGTTCATCATGTTCAACTTCCTGGCCATCGTCGTGTTGTCCCTGGTCTGGCTGGAGCGCAAGGCCCTGGGCCGCCTGCAACGCCGTCTGGGCCCCACCCGCAGCGGCCCGATGGGGCTGTTGCAGCCGGTGGCCGACGGTATCAAGCTGCTGATCAAGGAGGACATAACGCCCACGTCCTCCGAGAAGGCCATTTTCTGGGCGGCGCCGATCATCGTAGTGCTGTCGGCGTTCATGATTTGGGTGACCATTCCGGGCGCCCAGGACGCCGTCATCAAGAACCTTGACCTTGGCTTGTTTTACATCATCGCATTCTCCGTCATCGGCATACTGGGTCTGGTGCTTGGCGGCTGGGGGTCGGCCAACAAGTACGGAACGCTTGGCGGCCTGCGGGCGGCGGCGCAACTTGTCAGTTACGAGATACCCATCATCATGGTGGCGGTCTCAATCGCCATGCTCGCGCAGTCGCTGAACCTGCGGGAAATCGTGGCGGCCCAGGGCAGCTACCCGTTCGTGCTGGTGCAACCGCTGGGGCTGGTGGTGTTCTTCATCGCTGGCCTTGCCGAGGTGGGGCGCACCCCCTTCGACATTTACCATGCGGAATCGGAGATTGTCGGCGGGCCTTTCGTCGAATACAGCGGCGCCCACTGGTCCATTTTCTTCCTCGCCGAATACATTAACACCTTCGCCATAGCCGCGCTCACGGTGATCCTGTTCTTTGGCGGCTGGGCCGGGCCCGGGCTGGAAGGCTGGTGGGAGGTCATCTGGTTCCTGTTCAAAGTCTACCTGGTGCTGCTGGTGATTTTCTGGATCCGGGGCACCTTCCCGCGCCTTCGCATCGACCAGTTGATGGCCTTCGCCTGGAAGGTGGTGGTGCCGCTGTCCTTCCTGACCGTCGTGATGACGGCGATTTACCAGTTCTACAACTGGCCGGTTTGGTCGCTGACGCTGATGTCGGCGGCGGGCCTGGTCTGGGTTGGCTACGTGATCTACCGCAAGCTGGCTGGCCCGGCCAGCCGGGTGGCCCAAGTCCGGGAACGGCAGGAGGCGCTTATGGCCGCCCGCGCCGCCAGCCGGAGGCAGTCGTGATAGTCTTTTTCGTGAACGGAAAGGGAAGGGAGCTAACGCTATGCTGAACAGTATCAAGGGTATGTTCATAACCCTGATTTCCTCCGCCAAGGGACTGCGGCAGCCGGTCACCCGGCAGTATCCCGCTACTGGCAACCTGCTCCGGCGCGAGGAAGCTCCCACCCCGGTGCAGGAGCGGTTCATGGGGTTTCCGGCCCTGACCTGGGACGAGGACGTGGACGAGCCGTACTGCACCAGTTGCATGGTGTGCATCCGCCACTGCCCCACCCAGTGCATGTCGGCTACGATGCAGGACAATCCGCTGCACGCCGAGGGCAAGAGCAGCCGCCGCAAGATTGTCGAAAGCTTCGAGATAAACCTGAACCGTTGTATACTGTGCGGAATTTGCGTCGAGTGGTGTAACTTCGACGCCATCGTGATGTCCCACGAGCACGAAATGAGCACCTACGTCCGCAACGGAGACCGCGTTGACCTCCCGGTGCTGCTGGAAATCGGCTACAAGCACCAGAAGGAAACCGACTGGATTCCGCCCACCAAACGCGCCAAACCGGAAGCCACTTCGACGGCTGGCGGGAGCTAGCTGACTGTGATGCCTCAACGCGCTTTGCGTCACGCAATCGTCTGGCGGGAGAACGCCCCCACCCTAGCCCTCCCCCGGAGGGAGAGGGAACTTTGCAGGGGGACAACCTAGATGTCCTGGGCATTATTCATCGTACTGGCCGTGTTCACCCTGGGCGGTGGCTTGGCCGTCGTGGCCACCCGCAACATCGTGCAGGCCGCGCTGGCGTTGCTGGTCTCGCTGGTGGCGGTGGCCGGGATATACCTGGTCCTCTACGCCGAGTTCCTGGCGCTGGTGCAAGTTCTGATCTATGGCGGCGCCATCGTCATCGTCCTTATCTTCGCCATCATGCTTACCCGCAACGCGGAGTACCCCCGCACTTCCGACAACCGGCAATGGCCGCTGGCGGCTCTGGCGGCCCTGGGCCTGCTGGGCGTGCTGGTGCCCGCGTTTCTGATTAACGCCGTGAAGGGGACGGAGCCGAAAAACGCCTCGTTCTCCGGCATCGGCGAGTCGCTGTTCACCACATGGGCCGTGCCCTTCGAGGTGGCCTCGCTGGTGTTGCTTGTCGCCCTAATCGGCGCGATAATCATCGCCCGCTCCGGGCCGGGGGAGAACTAGGCCATGGTAGATCTGGTCTGGTTCCAGCTCCTCAGCGCCGCTTTGTTCGTCATCGGACTGTACGGCGTACTGGCGCGCCGGAGCGCGGTGCTGATACTCATGTCCATCGAACTGATGCTCAACGCCGTGAACATCAACCTGATCGCCGCGGCCGCCCACATGGAGGGCACCAACCCGTTCGCCAATTTCGACGGCCAGCTAATCGCAATCTTCATCATCACCGTTGCCGCCGCCGAGGTTGGCCTGGCCCTCGCCATTGTCCTGCGCATGTACCGGAATCGCTCCACGGTAAACGTGGACGAGATAAACCTGATGAAATGGTAAATTTCCGCGTGAGAATCTCCTTGCCACGGTTCACCCCCACCCTAGCCCTCCCCCTCAAGGGGAGGGAATTGCAGGTAAGCGCCTGATGCAGTGGGCCTGGCTCATTCCCGTATTCAGCTTTGCCGCGGCTCCGGTAATTGTTCTCATTGGGAATCGGCTGCCAGGCAAGGGCGCTTTGATTTCCATTCCGGCCATTGCCGCCGGTTTTATATTCTTCTGGATCGCCCTGTTCGGCTGGCTCGACGCATCCACGGCCACGGAGCATTGCTACACGGCCATCGGCACCGAGGCGTTGACCTGCAACTACGACCGGGTCTGGTTCAACGCCGGACTGCCGGGAGCGGACGGCAGCGTAACCCTAACCTGGGGCTTTTTCGTCGACCCGGTCACCATTGCCATGCTGGGCCTGGTGACCTTCGTGGCCCTGATGGTGCAAATCTATTCCCTGGGATACATGCACGGCGACCCGCGCCTGAACTGGTACTTTGCCGTTCACGCCCTGTTCGCCGCATCAATGCTGACCATCATCCTGTCCGACAGCTTCCTGCTGCTCTACGTGGCTTGGGAGCTGGTGGGTGTCTGCTCTTACCTGCTCATCGGGTTCTGGCACGAGCGCCCCGCGGCGAGGGAGGCGGCCAAGAAGGCGTTCATCGTCACGCGCATCGGCGACGTGGGCCTGCTGGTGGGCATCCTGCTGCTCTGGCGGGAGGTAGGCACTTTCAGCATGACCGACGCTTTTGCGGCGGTGCAGGCCGGGACGATGAGCGAGGGCGTGACCATCGCCGCGGCGTTGCTCCTGTTCCTCGGCGCAATGGGCAAGTCGGCGCAGATTCCCTTCCACGTATGGCTGCCCGACGCCATGGAAGGCCCTACTCCGGTTAGCGCGCTGATCCACGCCGCAACCATGGTGGTCGCCGGGGTGTTCCTGGTGGCCCGCGCCTTCCCGCTCTTCGAGGCATACAGCGGCATACCGCTGACGGTGGTTGCCATAGTGGGGCTGGTGACTGCCCTGGTTACCGCGACCATCGCGCTGGTGGCGACCGACATCAAGCGCATATTGGCGTATTCCACAGTCAGCCACCTGGGGCTGATGATGCTCTCGCTGGGGGCGGGAGGCTATACCGCCGCAATATTCCACCTGCTGGCCCACGGATTCGCCAAGGCGCTGCTGTTCCTTGGCTCCGGAAGCGTGATTCACGCCACCGAAAAACAGGAAATTTCCGAGCTGGGCGGACTGCGCCGGGTGATGCCCATCACGACGATAGTATTCGCTATTGGCGCTGCCTCGCTGGGCGGCATTCCCATACTGGCCGGGTTCTGGAGCAAGGACGAAATTCTGCAATCCGTGAGCCACGGGCTGAATCCGGCGTTCATTGTGCTGGCGCTGGTTACGGCGCTGCTGAGCGCGCTGTACATGGGCCGCGCCGTGTTTGTGACCTTCTTCGGCAGGATGCCGCGGGAGTTGGAGCACACCCACGAATCGCCGCCGGTGATGACCGTCCCGCTGGCATTGCTGGCGATTCTGGCCATAGGCTTTGGGCTGATTAGCTGGAACTGGCCGGGAGCGTTCGGCGGGTTCGGGACTTTCGTATTCGTTCACAAGCCGCACCCATTCGCGTTCACTTGGTGGATCGGGATTCTCTCGGCGGTGATGGCCGTCGGGGCCTTCGTGCTGACCTACCTGATCTACGAGCGGGGTAGCATTTCGCTGGAGGGAACGCGGCAGCGATTCGCGGCGATTCTCAAGGTGGTGGAGAACAAGTACTACTTCGACGAAATTTACCAGTGGGTCATTGACCGGGTTGTGCTGGCGGTGGCAAATTTCGTGGGATTCTTCGACCGGGCCATCGTGAACGACGTTGGCATCAACGGCCCGGCGGATATGGTGCGGTGGCTGGGAATCACGCTCCGGCTGCACGTGACCGGGCACCTGTACAGCTACGCCCTGGCGATGGTGCTGGGAATGGTGGGGCTGGGCATTTTCTGGTGGCTGGTAACCTCGTGAGCGAAATGAATTTCGGCCGCTGCGATTTCACCCCCACCCTAGCCCTCCCCCTCAGGGAGAGGGAACTACTGGACGCCCTCACCCTAGCCCTCTCCCGGAGGGAGAGGGGATTACTGGACGCCCCCACCCTAACCCTCCCCCGGTGGGAGAGGGGATTGAGAGAGGGCGGCAGTGAGTAATTTCGACCAGGTTGCGCTGCTGCTGCTCGTGCTGGTGCCGCTGGCCGGCGCCGGGCTGACTATGTTCATGCCCGGCGACAGGCCCAAGGATAGCTGGTACTTCGCGCTCTTCGTCAGCGCCATCTCCCTCGTGCTGTCGGTGCTGATTTTCGCCAGGTACGACCACGAAATCGGGGGCTTCCAGTTCACCCGCGTCTACGACTGGCTGCCCGGCCCAATGGACATCAGCCTGTCGCTGGGCATCGACGGCATCGCCGCGCCGCTGATAGTGCTGAACGGCATCGTGCTCATGGGCGGGGTGATGATCTCGCAGAACATCACCTACCGGACGAGGGAGTTCTTCGTACTGCTCCTCGCGCTGGCCGCGGGGGTGTACGGCGTGTTCGTCGTCCGCGACCTGTTCTTCCTGTTCTTCTTCTACGAACTGGCCGTGCTGCCCATGTACCTGCTCATCGGAGTCTGGGGCAGCAGCAGCAAGTTCAGCGACTTTATCCGCACCAAGGAATATGGTGCGATGAAGCTCATCCTGTTCCTAGTTGCCGGGAGCATCCTGATCTGGGTGGGCATTCTCGCGGTTTATGCCGAGGCGTCGGGGCAGGGCAACGGCACTTTCAACCTGCAAACCCTGAGCGATATGGCGGCCTCGGGGCAGTTCGACAGCACGTTCCAGACGCTGGTGTTCCCGCTGTTCATGATTGGGTTCGGGTCTCTGGCGGGTCTGTGGCCGTTCCACACATGGTCGCCGGACGGCCACGTGGCTGCGCCAACGGCGGTGTCCATGCTCCACGCCGGGGTGCTGATGAAGCTGGGCGCCTACGGCATTATCCGCGTCGGGATTTTCCTGTTGCCGGAGGGCGCGGACTGGTGGATGCCGGTGCTGATCGCCCTGGGAACCGTCAACGTGCTGTACGGCGCAATGTCGGCCATGTCGCAGCAGGACCTCAAGTACATCATCGGCTACTCCAGCGTGAGCCACATGGGCTACGTGCTAATGGGTATCGCCACGCTGGACAGCATCGGGATGGGCGGCGCGGTATTGCAGATGTTCTCCCACGGCATCATGACGGCCCTCATGTTCACGCTGGTCGGCGCGATCTACGACCGCGCCCACGTCCGTGACATCAACGTGCTGAACGGGCTGTTCGGCCGGATGGGCGTCACCTGCTTCTTCTTCGCCATCGCCGGGCTGTGCTCGCTGGGCCTGCCGGGTATGAGCGGATTCATAGCCGAGTTTATGGTGTTCACCGGGGCATTCCGTACTTACCTGCCGCTGGCCATCCTGGCCGTGGTGGGCGCGGCCCTCACGGCCGTTTACATCCTGCGACTGCTGGCCCGCACGTTCTTCGGCGAGCCCGACGTGCGCTGGTCCGGGCTGTCCGACGCCGGTGTGATGGAAAAGTCGGTCGCGGGCGCTTTTGTCCTTGTCATAATTTTCGTGGGCGTCTGGCCTGAGCCGATCCTGCGGGTCATCAACGTCAGCATCCCAACCATCCCGGGAGTCTAGGGAAACGCCCGCACCCTAACCCTCTCCGGGAGGGAGAGGGGAATGTGTAAACGGAGTTTTAGATACCCGTGCCAGGCTTAACCGACAATCTGGAACTGTTGACGCCGGAGTTCGCGCTGGCGGGCTTGGCCTTCCTGGTCTTCGCGGCCGACCTGGTGCTGCCGGAAAGCCGCAAGAACCTGCTGGGATGGGTGTCCATCGCCGGGTTGATTGCGCTGATCGTGGTATCGATCCTCATGGTATGGGACCACGACCAGTCGCTGTACAACGGGCTGCTGGCGATTGACGATTTCTCTCTCTGGTTCAAGGTGCTGTTCATGGGGATCGGGGTGTTCATCATCCTTAGTTCCATGGACTTCGTCAGCGAACACCTGGACCACAAGGGCGAATTCTACGGGCTGGTGCTGTTCTCCATCCTGGGCATGAACATAATGGCCCAGGCGCGAGAACTGCTGACTGCCTACATCGCGCTGGAGTTGCTGAGTTTCAGCCTGTACGTGCTGGCGGCCTACTCCCGCAACAGCCCCAAGTCCAATGAGGGCGGGCTGAAATACATCATCATCGGCGCGTTCAGCTCGGCGATTCTGCTCTATGGCGTCAGCATGGTCTACGGCGTGCTGGGCGTGACCAAGTTCGAGGCGATTGCCGCGGGCCTAGCCGTCGCATCCGAGGTCAGCCCCTCGCTGTGGGTGGGCATGGCTCTCATACTGGTGGGCTTGGGGTTCAAGGTCGCCGCCGTCCCGTTCCACATGTGGGCGCCGGACGTGTACGAGGGCGCTCCGTATCCCATCACGGCCTACCTGTCCATCGGCTCCAAGGCGGCGGCCTTCGCGCTGGTGCTGCGGCTGGTGGCCGAGGGATTCGTGCCGGTGGCCGACCGCTGGGAGCAGTGGCAACTGGTGCTGGCGGTGCTGGCTGCGGTGACCATGATGGTCGGCAACCTAGTGGCGCTGGCCCAACGCAACCTGAAGCGATTGCTGGCCTATTCCAGCATCGGGCACAGCGGGTTTCTGCTGGCGGGGATTGCCGCCCTGTCCCTTGATTCCAGTCTGCCGTCAAACGGCGTCATGCTGTACCTGGTCGGCTACTCGGTGACCAACTTTGTGGTCTTCGGAGCGTTCATTTCCTTCTTCAACATGACCGGCAAGGAGATGATGAGCGACCTGGCCGGACTGGGCGGCACCCAGCCGTTCCTGGCGGCGTCCATCGCCATCGGAATGTTCTCGCTGGCCGGGCTCCCGATCTTCGCCGGGTTCGCCATCAAGTTCTACCTGTTCACCGCCATTGCCGACGAGGGCCTGCTGTGGCTGGCGGGACTGGCCGTGTTCGCCAGCCTGGTCTCCCTCTACTACTACTTGCAGGTCATCCGGCAGATGTACATCGAACCCGCCGAGGGGGAAGCAGCTTACGGACACGGCTACGGGTACGAACACGTGGATGCGGAGCATGGCGACGGCGAACACGAACACGGCGAAACCGACGAACCCGCCCCCAGGTATGGAGCGACCCTGTTCGAGACCTTCCCGGCCCTGGGCCGGCGTCCCTCGCTGACCATCTTGGCGGTTCTCGGCGCTGGACTGCTGGCCGTGTTCTGGATTGGCGTATACCCGGCGCCGCTCATTGACACAATCGAGGCCGCCAGCAGGGCTATCATGAGCTAGGCCAAGGCCATCTTGAGGTTGCGTGACAGGATGATCATTGCGGTAATCGGCAGCAGCAATCCCCCCAACCGGGAACTGATCGACCTCGGAGAGCAAGTGGGCCGCGAGCTGGCAAAGCGCGGCGTAACGCTGGTCTGTGGCGGCCTCAGCGGTGTGATGGAGGCCGTGTGCCGCGGGGCCAAGTCCGAGGGCGGCACGACCATCGGGATACTGCCGGGCCGGGTGCCTACCGACGCCAACGATTACGTCGATATACCCATAGTCACCACCATGGGGTATTCGCGCAATATTATCGTGGTGCATACCGGGGCCGCCTGCATCGCGGTGGGCGGGGCGTTCGGAACGCTCTGCGAGATTGCCTACGCGCTGGACGCCCGCATTCCCGTGGTGGGCCTGAACACTTGGCCCTTCACCGAGACCGGCGAGGGAACGCCCATCCACGACCGCATCATCCGCGCCGACAGCCCCGCCGACGCCGTGGAAAAAGCCATCGCGGCCGCCGAGCGTCCCCCGGTACGCAAATAGCGCGATTACCTGGTAGAACTTGCGCACTTGAAAGCCATCCCCTCCCCCTGAGGGGGAGGGTTAGGGTGGGGGTGAACGCCCCAACTGGATAACCTCTATCCCGATTCCGGCAAAAGACGGCCAGCCTCCCCACTAAAGTCCGTTTCCAATAGAGAGGGCAGCGGCATGAGCAGCGACTTGAGCGGCATATTCATTGAGACCGTGGTGGGCCGTGAGGCCCTTGATTCCCGCGGGAACCCCACCGTGGAGGCCGAGGTCCGCCTCTCCAACGGCGTCACCGGGCGGGCCCTGGTGCCGTCGGGCGCAAGCACCGGCAGCCACGAGGCGGTGGAGCTGAGGGACAGGGACGCCCAGCGCTTCGGCGGGAACGGGGTGTTGCAGGCGGTTTCCAACGTCAACACGGTGCTTGGCGGCTACCTCGCCAGGCGGTCGCCATTCTTCCAGGAATCGCTCGACCAGTTCATGGTCGGCCTGGACCACACGGACAACAAGGGAGAGCTGGGAGCCAACGCCATACTGGCGGTTTCGCTTGCAGTGGCCCATGCCGCAGCCGCGGCAAAGGGCGTGAGCCTCTGGCGTCATCTGGCCGACGACGGGCCAGTGAGTTTGCCGGTTCCCATGTTCAACATCCTGAACGGCGGACGCCACGCCTCCAACTCGGCGGATATTCAGGAGTTCATGGTGCTGCCCGTCCGAGTGGAGAGTTTCTCCGATGCGTTGCGCGCCGGCGCGGAGATCTACCAGTCGCTCCGGTTCCTGCTGCGCGCTGGAGGCCACAGCCTGAACGTGGGCGACGAGGGTGGATTCGCGCCCTCGCTTTCCTCCAACAGGGAGGCGCTGGAGATGGTGCTACTGGCCGTCGAGAACGCGGGCTACCATCCCGGCAGCGACGTTTTCCTCGGCCTGGACGTGGCGGCCACAGAGCTCTACGACAGCTCGGCTGGCAAGTACGTGCTGGAAAGAGAGGGCGTAACCCTGGGCTCCCACGAACTGATTGACCTCTACGAAAGCTGGACATCCCAGTACCCCATTCTCAGCATCGAGGACGGGTTGTCCGAGGACGATTGGGACGGCTGGAAGGAGTTGCGCAAGCGTCTGGGTTCCAGCGTTCAACTGGTGGGGGACGACCTGCTGGTCACCAACATAGCCCGCATCAACCGCAGCATCAAAGAAGAGGCCAGCAACGCGGTTCTGCTGAAACCGAACCAGATCGGCACCCTCACCGAGACCAGGGCTGCGCTGGACACGGCCAGAGACGCAGGCTGGGGCGCAGTTATGAGCCACCGCTCCGGCGAGACCGAGGACACGACCATCGCCGATCTCGCCGTGGGCTGGGACGTGCGCCAGATCAAGACCGGCGCCCCTGCCCGCTCCGAGCGGGTTGCCAAGTACAACCGCCTGCTCCGCATCGAGGCAGAGTTGGGCGATGAGGCGGTGTACGCGGGCGCTTCGGCATTCGGCTACCTGGGGCGGCCGCTGTGATAGGATTGAGCAGGATTTGACATCACCGGAACGACCGGGAGTCACCGCAGGTGGCGTGTTTTATGCCCATACCCCTCATTTTCTGGAACGCCGGGAAGTGGATCATTCCGAAGCTACGGACGAGCGTATCGTTGCTGTTTTGGAGGGACCGGAAGTTCCGGTGTTGCATCAAGGCAATAGGCGAGTATTCTGGAGACGAATACGCGAACCCGACGCAGAGTCTTGGTGGATGAAGGTCGTTGTGGTGGATAATCCATCGGGCCCTGCGATTCTTTCCGCCTATCGTCCACCAGGCGATGAATGAGCGAAGATATGGATTCTGGAAACTTGGAAGTCAAATACGTTTGTGAAGGAGACCTGCTTTGCCTGTGGAATGACCTGCACGAGCCAGTAACGGGCTTTGACATAACAACCATGACAATCCTGACCGCATTTCATTCCCGCAAGGGCAATCGTACGTGCAAGGGCTTTGACCTCTACGACGCCGCCAAGATGCTCCGCCCGTTTCTCAAGGGCGAAGGCGAGTTTAAGGGGGAGCTATGCCAAGACGAGCTTTCGGCGTCATATTCCTGTGATACTGACACGCTGATGCTGATGAGCAACCGGCATAAGCCGGTACGCGATTACGCCGTAGCCGAAGGGCTGACGGCCCACTGCACCGAGAAAGGGTGGGCCGTAGGCTTCACCCTGGAGCGCGCTGCCGAACTGCTGCTGCCCCATCTCGAAACGTGGCGGCCCTGGACTGAAGAGGAGATGGCGCAGATTCAGAAGCAGATGGCCGAACGCGAGGCAGCCCGCATCGCGGGAAGGAACTCTATTGCCGGATAGCAGGAAGGTTGGAATCTCAGGAACGACCGGGAGTAACCGCTAGGGGAGTATTTTATCCGTTCACCGGACATTTCTTGAGAAGACGTACCGATCCTGCACACGCGAGGGCGACGGATTTTCGCATTGAGCAAATCTTGGAGAACCCAGATTTCTCTGAGCCGAGACAGGGAGACCGGCAGGTATTCTGGAAATATTTCGCCGGGCAGCGGTGGTGGATCAAGGTGGTGCTGCTGTACGAAGCCTATTCCCCGGTGATACTCTCGGCATACGAAGACACAGCCAGGGGGCAGCGGAAATGGCAGGCCTCGCAGTTGAGTTAGATTACGCGGTAAAGGGCGACCTGCTTTGGCTAGGTAACGGCCTTCCCAACACCGACTCGGCCCAAAACGTTACCTTTGAGCCGGACTTTGATGCCTTCTTTTCCGTTGATGGCGAATGTGTTGGCATCAATCTTTTTGATGCCGCCCGAATTTTATTGCCCCCACTGACCAAGGATTCGCCGGTCGGGAAATTCCGGTTCAAGGAATTGAATGGCTCATATTCCCGGCAAGCCGACACCCTGACAGTCGGCAATGGCGGCTTGACCGCGAACAGTGGCGAAATTGCCGACGGATTGACTGTTTACTACGACGGGGGAGGAAAAGTTGTCGGCTTTACCATCGGAAGGGCAAGGGAGTTGCTGCTGCCTCTCTTGGAGAAATGGCACGCCTCGGCCACGACATGACCAGCCTTGAATCGGAGACCAAAAATCCCGGCCCTATAGTGTAGAATACTGGCAATTTGCGTCGCGCCTCCCGTACCGGCCACAGGCGGCGACGCGTTTCTCTAGGAGGTAGGATCATGGTAACGCGAATCGGAATCAACGGCTTTGGACGGATCGGAAGGCTGGTGCTCCGGGCCAATCAGGAGCGCAATGAAGGCAAGGTGGAGGTGGCCGCGGTCAACGATCTGACCGATGCCGAGACCAACGCCCACCTGCTCAAGTGGGACACCAGCTACGGCGGCTACCCCGGCAAGGTCGAGGCCAACAACGGCGACCTGGTCGTGGACGGGCGGGCCATCAAGGTATTTTCGGAACGCGACCCGTCGGCCATACCCTGGGGCGAAATGGGCGTGGACCTCGTGGTCGAGTCCACCGGCATTTTCACCGACGCAGAGAAAGCAGCCGGCCACCTGACCGGCGGGGCCAAGAAGGTAATCATCTCCGCTCCGGCCCGGGGCGAAGACCTGACGCTGGTGCTGGGCGTCAACGATCACCTGTACGACAAGGACAAGCACACCATCGTCTCCAACGCATCCTGCACCACCAACTGCTTCGCTCCCATGGTCAAGGTGCTGCACGACCAGTTCGTGGTGGAGCATGGGCTGATGTCCACCATCCACTCCTACACCAACGACCAGGCTATCCTGGACCAGCGGCACAGTGACCTGCGCCGCGCCCGGGCCGCAGCCATGAACATCATCCCCACCAGCACCGGCGCCGCCCGCGCCGTGGGCCTGGTGCTGCCGGAACTCAACGGCAAGCTGCACGGAATGGCCTTCCGGGTGCCAACCGCCACCGGCTCCATCACCGACTTCACGGCCCAGGTGGCCCACGACGTGTCGGTTGCCGACGTCAACGCCGCCTTCCAGAAGGCCGCCGAGACCGAACTCAAGGGCGTCCTGGAATACTGCGACGAGCCGCTGGTCAGCTCAGACTTCCGGGGCAACCCGCACAGTTGCATCTTTGACGCCCTGTCCACCATCGTGATGGCTGACCGTATGGTCAAGATAATGGGCTGGTACGACAACGAGTGGGGCTACTCCTGCCGCACCGCCGACCTGGCTGCCATGATGAGCGAGAAGGGCATCTAGTCCAAAGTTTCGGACGTATTTGAGGCAGTCTGGAGGTAAAGCGGAGATCATCTGAGTTTCCTCTATGCCCCCTTTCACCAGTGCAGCTAACTATCTGAGCTTGAACGGCCGGGTTTCCTGGCCGTTCTTCGTGTTGGCGGCTATCGTCGTCG
The DNA here is from genome assembly GCA_963664375.1 of Dehalococcoidia bacterium. Lineage (GTDB taxonomy): Bacteria > Chloroflexota > Dehalococcoidia > Lucifugimonadales > UBA3495 > VXOI01. The sequence goes on along the minus strand of OY761449.1, from coordinate 2,830,863 downwards.
TGGCGTTGGCGCTGCGGTTGCATGGCATCAACTGGGACGACGGGTATGGCTTCCACCCGGACGAGCGGGACATCTACATGCGGGCCGACTGCATGTACGCCCTGCTCACCGACGCGCCCAATGCCGCCACCTGCGGCTACCTGAACGAGCACCCCGAGGCGGAACCCGGTCTCTCCGGACTCCGCTACTTTTTCGACCCGGAGCGCAGCCCCCTCAACCCTCACTGGTTCCCGCTGGGCAGCATCCTCATCTATGCCCTGGTCTTCCTCCGTTCCATAGTCGAGCTGTTTACCGACGTCGGCGGGTTCGACATGCGCTATGCCGGCAGGACGCTCTCCGCCCTGGCCGACGTGGGCACGGTGCTGATGGTCTTCGTGCTTGGGCGGCGCATTTACGGACGGAACGTCGGACTGCTGGCCGCCGGGCTGACGGCCCTGGCCGTAATCCACGTCCAGCACAGCCACTTTTACCGCCCGGAAACGTTCACCGTCCTGCTCACCCTGGCCAGCATCTGGGCCACGTTGCGGATGGTGGAAAAGCGTAGGCTCAGGGACTCGGTGCTGCTGGGCGTAATCGTGGGGCTGGCGCTGGCCCCCAAGGTCAACGTGTTGCCCATTCTGGCGCCCTTGGCCCTTGGCTACGGCTACCGCATCCTCGACGAGGCTGACGGGCTGTGGGATGAGATTACCCCGGCGATGTTGGCGAGGATTGCCGGGCACGCCGCCCTCGGCGGTGTGGTGGCGCTGGCCGTCTTTTTCGTCACCACGCCCTATGCCTTCATCGACATCGGGGCCTTCGTCGGCGACGTGAGACTCCAGACCAGGATGGCGCGGGAGGCGGGCTTCTTCCCGTTCACGGTACAGTACGTGGACACGCCCGCCTTCCTGTACCAGATACGGCAGACGGCGGTGTGGGGCCTGGGCGTGCCGCTGGGCGTGGTGGCCTGGCTGTCCATCCCGTTCACGGCCCTGATGCTGGCCGTAGACCGGCGCAACCTGCGCGGCGACCTGATGCTGCTGGCGTGGGTTGTTCCCAGCCTGATATTCCTGGAAAGCTTTGAGGTCCGGTTCCTGCGCTACCTGTTCCCGCTGATGCCAGTGATGGTGCTGATGGCGTCGCGGATGATGCTCTGGAATATCGGCAGGTTTCAGGCCCCGGCGCGCCAGGCATTGGAATCGGTGAGGGAGGGTATTGCTGAACTTGGGCGACGGCATGTGAACGCCAGGCGCTGGATGATTGTGCTGGCCCTCGGTATCGCGCTGCTGCTTCCCGTGTTCGTCGCCCTTAGCACCGCATTCTACTCGCTGGCGTTCCAGCGTATGTATGCCGGTGAGCACCCGGCCAACCAGGCTTCGCAATGGCTGCAAAACGAGATTCCAAGGGATTCGCCTATCGTTCTGGACAATCACTGGGATGAATATTTGCCGGAACTGTACGGGCGCGTACTCTGGCAGTTCCCTCTGTATGAACCTGATACCCGCCAGAAAATGAGCGAACTGGCAGTACGGTTAGCCAGTTCGGACTACATCATCTTTTACAGCGCCCGGCCTTACGCCAGCGCTTCCCGGGACCCGGAGCGATTTCCGTACAGCTACAACTACTACCGGCGTCTGTTCGCGGGAGATTTGGGGTATCGCCTCCATCGCGAATTCACCAACTACCCGTCTCTCGCCGGGGTGGTCTTCCGCGATGACGCACTGGCATGGTCCGGACTCCACAACCCGTTGCCCGAGGTGGGGTCGCAGGACGCCAACTTCACTCTGAATTTCGGGTATGCCGACGATAACGTGTCCGGCTACGACCACCCCCGGGTGCTGGTGTTCAGGAACGAAAGCCGACTGGACGCAGGCGCCCTGGGCCAGATGCTTGCTCCGCCGGACGGTCGTATTTCTCGCGGAGACAGCGATGCCCTTATGCTCAGCCCGGATGCGTTGGAGGCACAACGTTCCGGCGGCACGTTCAGCGAAATCGCCAGCCGCGACGGATGGGCCAACGACGTGCCGGTGCTGGCCTGGCTGCTGGTGGTGGAGCTGATTTTCCTGATCACGCTACCCCTGGCGATTGTCGTGTTCCGGCCGCTGCCCGACCGGGGGATCATTCTGGCCAGGATACTGGGCCTGCTGCTGGTCTGCTACCTGGCTTGGCTGGTGGTATCGCTGGGCTGGCTGGAGTTCTCGCGGGGCGCCGTGTACCTGGGCATGGGAGCGGTCGCCGTCGCGTCGGGTATTGCCCTGTGGTTCGCCAGGGAGGAAATTTGGGCATTCCTGCGGGCCAGGTGGAGGCTGCTCCTTGCCAGCGAGTGCATCTTCCTGGGCGCATTTCTGGCTTTCGTCGCCGTCCGGTATTTCAACCCCGATCTGTGGCACCCTTACCGCGGCGGCGAGAAGCCCATGGAGCTGGCCTATTTCAACGCCGTGTTCCGCTCCAGCGCCTTGCCGCCCTTCGACCCGTGGTTCGCGGGCGGGTACCTGAACTATTACTACTGGGGTTACTTTGTCATCGCCTGCGTCAACCGGGTGGCGGCAGTCCTTCCCGCCACCGCGTTCAATCTGGCCGTGCCTCTGTTCTTCGCCCTTACGTTCACTGGCGCGTTTTCTCTCGGATACAACCTCGCCGCGGGCGTCAAGAATGCCGGGATCAGGAGATCCCGGGAGTCAGACATCGACACGGCATCGCGCAAGGGCGTTCGATTCCTGCCGCCCGTACTGTGCGGCGCCGCGGCCGCGCTGTTCGTCGCCGTCATCGCCAACATAGACGGGATGATTCAGCTCCTCCGGGGAGCCTGGATCGTCCTGGCGAGAGGTGAGTCGTGGCCCGCATTCGATTTCTGGCGCAGCAGCCGGATGATAGACCCGCTGCAGGGTTTCGAACCGCCTGCGCTGGCGTTCTGGCTGCCCGACCACATCCCCGGCGACGCGGGGGCATCGTGGCACATAACCGAATTCCCCTTCTTCACCTTCCTGTTCGCCGACCTGCACGCCCACATGATGGTGCTCCCGTTCACGCTGCTGGCTCTGGGCCTGGGCATGGCGCTCATCGCGGGCCTGCGCAACGGCGGCAGGGCCTGGCTTGCAGTGTGCGGGCTGGCTCTCGCACTGTCCCTTGGCTCCCTGTGGGCCATCAACAGTTGGGACTATCCTTCCTACGCGCTGTTGTGCATCGCCGTCATTGGCCTGGCAACGCTGTTCACGCGGTTGCCGGTGCAACGCAAGCTGATTCTATTCTGCGGTCTCACGGTGGCCGTTGTCTTGCTCAGCCTGTTGCTATTCCTGCCGTTCCACCAGCACTACGAGACGTTCAACGACGGGCTGGACGCCTCGAGGTGGCGCACCCCGGTCGATAGATTCCTGGCCATCCATAGCCTGTTCATTTTCGTGGTGGGCACCTACCTGTTCCTGAAGACACGCAAAGACCTGGCGATTCTCTTGCGCAGCTTTTGGGGCGGAGAGGAACTGCCGCGCCGGATGGACTGGCTGAGGCTGGTTGTCGCCGTCCTGGTGGTGGCGGGCCTGCTGTTCGCTGCCATCGGATACTTCACCGTCGCGCTAATGCTGGCGCTGCTGGCATTGCTGGCGGTCGCCGGATGCCGGACATTGTGCGTCCCGGAGCCGTCCCGTCCATACGAGTCCATTGTGCTGGTGATGGTGGGAATGGCGGCCCTGATCGTGCTGGGCGTGGACCTGGTGACGGTCGAGGGCGACATTGGCCGGATGAACACCCTGTTCAAGTATTACCTGGAGGTCTGGGTGTTCCTGGCCATAGCCGCGGCCTACATGCTCTGGCGCATTGCGTCGTCAGGGTTGCCGGAGTTGCGCTTCCCCCGCTTTGACGGGCGCGTTGTATGGGCGAGCGTGGTGATAATCCTCATCGCGTCGTCCCTGGTCTACACCGTCCTTGGCACCAAGGCCCGCGTTGGCGACCGCTTTGCCGAACTGCCGCCAACCCTGGACGGCGCCGCATACATGGCGGCGGCGCAGCACTGGGAGCGCGACGAATACTTCCCGCTCGTCTGGGACTTGCAGGCGATACAGTGGCTCCAGGACAACGTGGAAGGGTCTCCGGTGGTGCTGGAGGCCCACATGGAGCAGTACCGCTGGGGGGGGCGGATCGCCAACTACACCGGATTGCCGACGGTCATCGGATGGCCCTGGCATCAGACTCAGCAACGGTTGGACTATCGCGACCGGATTGACCGCCGCGCCCGCGACGTTCTGCTGGCCTACGAGGCGACGGATGTTGGCACGAAAATTGAGCTGTTACGGAGATACGACGTTTCCTACATAGTCGTGGGTGATCTGGAAAGGCTGAATTACCCGCCCCAAGGACTGGCAGCCTTCGATGATATGGCTGAGGCGGGTCTGCTGAGCAGAGTGTACGAAAACGAGGGAACAGCGATTTTTCGCGTCAAATTGCCATAAAGAGAACTATTGACATAAATTTTAGACTTGTCTAAAATCATAGTCGAACCGTTACATTCCAATAGCCCCGGTTGCGGAACAAGCGGCCGGGACGGTCTTCCGGGTGACGGTCGGGGGTTTCAGTGTTCAGGGCGTTTGCTTCCGCCGGTGGGAGCGTTCCGTCGGCGGCTGGACACGGGACCCGGCCTATCGGCCCCCCTCGAATGTTCCAGCCTTTGGGGTAGTGTGGCGTCTAGGGCGCGCGGGAACTGCAATTGGGGGGCCGATCTCTTTTTCAGCCACCCTGCGGGAAATGCCCGCCAGGAAACTACCTCAAGAACCGTAGTTGCTCTCTGCTGGCCTCTCCGAACTGCCTTTTCACCCCCACCCTAACCCTCCCCCTCAAGGGAGAGGGGATTTTGGGAGGTCGGGCCTTGAGTTCCGCTGTCGCCCCGGATTCCTCTACTGGTTGGCCTCTTCGCCAGGCGCCCACTTGGGATACGATCCCATCACCCGCAGGGAACTGACCCTTTTCCCAACCGCCTCAATGGCCTCGCCCAGGGCGCCGTCCTCCCGGTGGCCGTCGCAGTCAATCAGGAAAATGTACTGCCCCAACGACGTTTTCGTGGGGCGGGATTCTATCTTTGCCAGGTTGATGTTGCGCCGGGCGAATTCTCCCATCACCTCGTAAAGCTGGCCCGGCACGTCCTGGGCGAAGCTGAAAGAGAGGGAAGTCTTGTCGTTCCCGGTTGGCGGGTGGTCGGCCTTGGCCAGCACGACAAAGCGGGTGGCGTTGGCGGCCACGTCCTGAATGGCCGAGTCGAAAATTTCCGCGCTGTACAGGTCGGCCGACCTGCGTGGTGCGATGGCCGCCGCCGGGACCTGGCTGGCGATGGCGTCCCCCACTGCCTGAGCGGTGCTCAGCGAGGCGGACCTCTCCGCGTTGGCAAACCGGCGCTCCAGGTATTCCCGGCATTGGGCCAGGGCCTGCGGGTGAGAGTAAACCACCTCGATGTCCTCGATTCGCGTTCCCGGGCGGCCCATCAGAAAGTGCTCAATGGGAAGCACCATTTCGTTGCGAATCAGCAGGGATCCTTCACTGAGCAACAGGTCGAGGGTGAAATTGACCGAGCCCTCGATGCTGTTTTCGATTGGCACCACGCCCTGTTCCGTCTCGCCGGAGGCAACGGCCATCCCCACCGCGGTGATGTTCGGAAACGGGCGCAGTTCCGCCTCGGCGTCATAGAGGCGGGCCGCTTCCTCCGTGTAGGTGCCCAATGGCCCCAGGAAAGCTAGTGTCCGGGCCATGTTCAGACTCCGGTGAAAATGTCGTAGAATGCCTGTTCCAGTCCGATGCTGATTGCAGCCACTATTTCGTCTCCGGCCTCGACCACGGTCTGGCGCGCTGGCAGGCTGGCGTGACCGTGCCTTATTATCAGCGAAACTATGCTGTCCGGGGGCAGGTCAAGGTCGCCCAGGTGCTTGCCGACCGCATCCGCCCAGGTTGGCACGGTTACGCATACCACCTCCATGCCGGTGGGCTGTACCTGCATCAGGTGCCTGAGCGGCCGCCCCGGTATCCCTTCCTCCAGGGCGTTCAGCGCCAGTTGCACCCAGTTGACCACGATGTCGATGCCCAGTTCCTCGAATATGGGCTCGTGCTTGGGGTCTTTGACGATGGTCACGGTGCGCGTGTTCGCGGCCAGGGACTTGGCCAACTGGCAGATGACCAGGTTGGTGGCGTCTACGCCGGTCAGGGCTATGACGGCGTCGGCCCGCTCCACGCCGGCCATGCGCAGCACCTCACGATCCGCGCCGTCGCCGAGCATGGCGACCATTCCCATGTTTTCGGTGAGCAATTCGTAGCGATGCGGTTCCCTCTCGATAATGGCCACCTCGTGGCCGGTGGCTGTCAGAGCCCTGGAAAGGAAAAATCCCGCCTCGCTGCATCCTACGATCACGACGAACATTACAGTAATCTAACGGCCGCTTCCGCCGAACCCCTCAAAAGTTCCCATCCATATCACGTCAGATTGAATTGATGGCGAATTGAACGTCTTGCAGCACGCCAACCGAGTAGCTCACGACGCTCAGGCCCGTGTTGGTGTAGACCGTCTGCAACTGGGGTTCCTCGACGTGGCAGACCACGATTTCGATGTTGAACATACGTCTGGCTATTTGCGCCACGAGCAGATTTTCGTGGTCGTCGGTGGATAGAGCGAGGAAGGCGTCCGCGGTTGCGATGTGCGCCTCCATCAGGTAGTCGCGCATGATGGGCTCTTCCATCAGCACCGCCGAAACCTTGGGAAAGCTGCTGAGCCGTTCCAACTGGCTTCGCTCGTCGCCCAGGACGGTGATTTCGGTGGCGTCGCTGATCAGGGAGCGCACCACCCCCGAAGCCAGTTGCCCGCAGCCGTAGACAAGGACTCGCACTTCGATTCAGTTCTCCCAAATGAATCCGGGCGGCATCGGTTCGCGCCAGAGCAACACCTGGCAGGTTGCGTGCTGAAAGACGTAGGAACCGATCCTGCCGAGTTGGTATTTCCCCATGTTGCGGTCAAAGGGTATCCCGATAATTACCAGGTCCACCTGCTCGATTTCGGCCTCCCTGGCCACTGCCGCGCCCACCTGCCTGGCCCGGACGCAGCGCGCCTCCAGCTTTGGCTTCTGCTCCCGGCGGGCAATTCGCTCGTAGTGAGTGAGCAGTTTCTCCGCCTCCTCGATGTCCTCGGTGATCTCGGCCTCAAGGGACTTCGCCAAGGGAATTACTATCACGTGGAGAGCGATCAGTTCGGCGCGGGCGTCCTTGGCCATGTGGCAGGCCCAGCGGAACGCCAGTTCACTCTGCGGGGAATCGTTGATCGGCACGAGTATGCGTTGCGCGTCGAGCGCCATTTGACGGTTGCTCCGACCGATGCCAGGAATGCGACCGCACTTCCGGTCGTCTGGCGCTGTGATTATGTCATCTGACGTTCTGAATTATAAGGTGTGCCGGTGCTTGTAACCAGTGGACTCAAGATTTCCCTGCGAGGGTTTCGGAAGGTTCCCCCCTCAAGAGGGAGGGAACCTTTTGAGATAGTTTCCAGGGAGTGTCGTCAAATTCCTCCGTCATTCCTGCGAAAGCAGGAATCCAGGGGTTCCCGCAGGCAAATCATTCTCCGGCATGGAGCGATTCCGGATTCCTGCTTTCGCAGGATTGACGGAAAGCTGAACCTGTCCGGCGCCGGTTGCATCGGATGGGGCAATCAGGCCCGGGCTGCCCCCGGCCTTGCGTCCCTGGCCCTGGCGTCCGCCAGTTTCTTGGCGGTCTCTGGCAATTTGCTGAGCTGGTCGCTGGTGCCAGCCAGGATGAGCACGTCTCCGGGGAGCATTACCTCGTCCCTGGCGGGATGGAGCAGGGAGATTCTGCCCCTGCGTATTGCCAGGACAGAAATGTCGTGCCGGTCTCCTGACCCGGAAAGCTCCGCCTCCTCCAGGGTGTGGTGGAACATGCCCTCGGGTGTGCGGATCTTGCTGATGCCGTAGTCCGCCAGGATGGGCATGTAGTCCAGCACTTCCCTGGAGAATTCCAGCCGCGCCACCCGGCGGGCATTTTCCGCCTCGGGGTACAGGACCCTGTCCGCCCCGATTCTTTCCAGGGTTTCGCCGTGGAGCTCGTTGGCGGCCCGGGCCAGTATCAAGGGCACGCCGATGCTTTTGAGCAGCACCGTTATGCCTACGCTGGCCTGGATGTTGTCGCTGCCCAGGGCGACGATTGCCACGTCGTAGTCGGGAATATCCAGTTCGATCAGCACCGATTCGGTGGTGGCGTCGGCCCGTACGGCGTAGGTGACCTTGCCCAACTGTTCCTGGATCCTGGCCTCGTCGACGTCGATGGCCAGCACGTCGTGTCCGCCCTGGTACAGTTCGTTCGCCACAGTGGAGCCGAAGCGTCCCATTCCGATGACGCAAACCTGCTTCTTCACCTCATCCCTCCACTGAATTATCAGCCTATTCTAACCTGTTCCTGGGCATACCTGTAAGCCTCTATTTCGTCCTCTCTTGGAGCCATTGCCAGCGCCAGCACCAGGGGGCCAAGGCGTCCAATGAACATGGCGGCCATGAAAATGGACTGGGAGGCGAGGCCGAGTTCGGGCACGATGCCGGTGGTGGCGCCCACGGTTCCAAGGGCCGATACCGCGTCGAACAGCAGATGGAAGAACGGGGCCTCCCGCTCGATCTCCACCAGGGCTATCACCGTTATGAAAATCAGCCCCAGTCCCAGCACAGCCACAGCCAGCGCGCGGTGCAACTGCGGCTGCTGTATTTCCCTGCCGAAGGCTTCGGCGTGGGAACGGCTCTTGAGGGATGAAATCACAGCCGCAACGATCAGCGCGAAGGTCACCACCTTGATGCCCCCGGCGACCGAACCCGGTGCGCCGCCGATGTACATCAGGGCGGTGAATGTCATCTTGGTGGCGTCGGCCACCTGCCCGAAATCTATGGTGCTGAATCCCGCCGTCCGGCCGCTGACGGACAGAAACACGGCGTTGACGCACCTGTCCGCCCAACCCATCGGGCCCATCGTCTCCGGATTCACGAACTCGGTCAATGCCAGTATCACGGCTCCCAGGAACCACAGCCCAAGACTGGTAACTACCACCAGCTTGGTGTCCAGGGAGAATCTGGCGAAGCGCCGCCCCCTCCACACGTCCACCATAGTCACCCAGCCAAGTCCCCCCAGGGCAATCATCAAGGTCATGGTGATTAAGACCGTGTAGTTGGAAAGGAACCTCGCGGCGTTGCCCTGGGCAACCTCCGGGATGATGTTGAAGCCGGCGTTGTTGAACGATGATACGGACAGGAACAGGGAGTACCAGTAGGCCTTGCCGGTTCCGAGGCCGTCCAGCGCCACTATCTGCGAAAAGTAGATAATGGATCCCAGCACGTAGATTCCCAGCACGATCACGATAACCCGGTTGCCGAATGACCGGATGGCGCGCATCTGTTTCACGCCCGCGGCGTCGCTCATCAGCCCCCGCGTCAAGGCCCGCTGCTGTATGGTCGTGCGGTCTCCGAGGATCAGCAACAGGAACGTGCTGATGACCATGAATCCCAGCCCGCCCACCAGCATGAGCAGGAAAATGACCACGTGACCAAACGGCGACCAGTAGTCGGGCGTGCTGACCACCGTGTGGCCGGTAACCGTGACGGCTGAAATGGCGGTGAAGTAGGCGTGCTCCAAAGGGGCGGATTCGCCGGAAACCGAGGATACGGGGAGGGCGAGCAACGCTGCGCCAATCGTCATCAGCAGGACAAATGCCGCTACCAGGATGGTCGATATTCCCAGTAGCCGCCGTGGTCGGCGCAGGGTTTCCCGGAGTTCGACCGAAGACGGCGTGTCCCTCTCACGGGGCATCCTGATGATGTTGTCTAACGGCCTGGGGCCCCGGTCAGTTGCCAAGCTGTTCGGCTCCGTTCTCAGGCCGCGAGACCTGCCGTTTGAGGGAGGGATATTCGTCAAGACCGGAGCAATCGGAATCCGGCCCGGTGAAGCCAGAGAGCAACCGGGGACGCCGATGCTCTACGATTTCGTCCACTCGTCCCGGAAAAGGAATATCTGCATGCCTTTTTACCAATGACGAGATGATAGGTTTACCGGTTGTCACTGTCAATTGAAAGACAGCGTGGGCAGGGCCTTTGACTTTCCCCTCTCCCTGAGGGGGAGGGTCCCTTTGACTATCCCCTCCCCCTGAGGGGGAGGGTCCCTTTGACTATCCCCTCCCCCTCAGGGGGAGGGTTAGGGTGGGGGTGAACTCCTCAACTGCGCAACCCCTATCCTGATTCGGTATTCTCGGCGTGTGTTGTTATTGGACGCGATTTGTCTGCCTGGCCCCGCCGCGTAGGGGCGCACTCCCGAGCACGTCGATGGACGTGCGCCCGTGTCTGCGCAGGAGAGAATTGTGCCGGAACCGGGGGTCAGGGCGCACGGCTGTGCGCCCCTACATGGGAATACCAACACACACTGAGAATACCCAGACCTAGCCCATCATCATTCCCGGCAGCCGCAGAAATATACGCAGCCTTGCGGCAAAGATGCCAGCCGGGACAAAAACCTCTGGATTCCGGCTTTCGCCGGAATGACGGGTTGCGGGCACTCCGCCCCTTAAGATGGTGTGTGACAATCGCCTTTTGTGGGCTGGGTGGGTGGCAGAGCGGTATCCCTCATGGGAGAGTCGGGGGACGCCCTCACCCTAACCCTCTCCCGGGGGGAGAGGGGATGTTTGTTTTGATTTGTGCAATTCGCCCCTACCCTGACCCTCCCCCGGAGGGAGAGGGAACTTTATGAAAGGCCCCGCGGCTGGCCGTGGCTGATGGCGAAGGGTTCCGGGTATCCTGATATAATCTATTGACGCAGGCGGCCCATTCTTGTTTTAGGGTGAGAGCGCGATGACTAGCGGTTCCAGGCAGGTGGAGTTGGGTTTCGACCCGGTGTCTATAGACCGGAAGTGGCAAGAGCGCTGGGAACGGGATGGCCTAAACTCCGTTCCGGACAACGATGAGCGCCCCAAATGGTTCGAGATGACCATGTATCCGTACCCGTCCGGCGATTTGCACATCGGACACTGGTACGCCATGGCCCCCTCGGATGCCCACGCCCGCTTCCGCCGAATGCAGGGCTACAACGTGCTGCACCCCATCGGGTTCGACGCTTTCGGGCTGCCCGCCGAAAACGCCGCCATCAGCCGTGGCATCCACCCCTACGAGTGGACCATGGACAACGTGGAGAATATGCGCCGGCAGTTGCGTTCCATCGGGGCCATCTATGACTGGGACCGCGAGGTCGTCTGCTGTCTGCCGGACTATTACAAGTGGAACCAGTGGTTTTTCATCAAGCTCTATGAACAGGGATTGGCCTACCGCGCCAACGCGCCCGTGGTCTGGTGCCCGTCGTGCATCACGGTTCTGGCCAACGAGCAGGTGCTGAATGGCGCTTGCGAACGGTGCGGCGCAATGGTCACCCGGCGCGACCTGGAGCAGTGGTTTTTCCGCATCACCGACTACGCCGACCGGCTGCTGGACTTCAGCGGCCTGATCGAGTGGCCCGACAAAATCCTGACGATGCAAAACAACTGGATTGGCAAGAGCACCGGCGTGGAAATCAGCTTCGACATCGGCTCCCTCGGCATCGAGGAACGCGAGATCAGGACTTTCACCACTCGCATCGACACCATCTTTGGAGTGACGTTCATCGTCCTGGCCCCGGAGCATCCGCTGGTTGAGCAGATCACCACGCCACAGCACAAGGCCGAGGTCGAGGAGTACGTGGCCCAGGCGCGGCGTACATCGGAGATCGACCGCCTTTCGGCGGATAAGGAAAAGACCGGCGTATTCACTGGCGCCTACGCCTTTAACCGGCTCAACTGGGAGCGAGTGCCAATCTTCATCAGCGACTACGTGCTGATGACCTACGGCACCGGGGCGGTGATGGGGGTCCCGGCCCACGACGCCCGCGATTTCGAATTCGCCCGCAAGTACCGCCTGCCCATCCGCCAAGTCATAGCGCCCATCAGTTGGGACGGCAGCGAACTCAGGGAGGCCTACCTGGGCGACGGCTTTATGACCAATTCCGGCGCCTACGACGGCATGACCAATGATGAGGGCGTCGAGGCGATCTCAGACGACGTCGAGAAACAGGGCTGGGGCAAGCGCGCGGTGTCCTACCGTATCCGCGACTGGCTCATCTCCCGCCAGCGTTACTGGGGCACGCCCATCCCGATGATTTACTGCGAAAGCTGTGGCGTGCTGCCGGTACGGGAGGAAGACCTGCCCGTGTTGCTGCCGTCGAACGCGGAGTTCAAGCCCACCGGCGAGTCGCCCCTGGCGGCCAGCGCCGAATTCGTCAACACCACCTGCCACGCCTGCGGCGGCCCGGCCCGCCGGGAGACGGACACCATGGACACGTTCATGGACTCGTCGTGGTACATGATGCGTTACGTCAGCCCCCACTTCCAGGATGGCCCGGTCGACCCGGAGCTCGCCAAATCCTGGCTGCCTGTCAATCAGTACACCGGCGGGGCAGAGCATGCCGTGATGCACCTGCTCTACTCCCGGTTTTTCATCAAGGCGCTCTATGACATGGGGATGGTGGACTTTGAGGAGCCGTTCCTGCGCCTTTATAACCAGGGCGTCATCCTGGGGCAGGACCACGAAAAGATGAGCAAGAGCCGCGGGAACGTGGTGGCCCCCGACGACGTGGTCAGCGTCATGGGCGCTGACGCCGTGCGCTGCTACCTGATGTTCATTGGCCCCTGGGACCAGGGCGGCCCGTGGAGCGGCGAAGGCACAAACGGCATCGCGCGATGGCTCAATCGTGTCTGGGACATCGCAATCCGCGACGCGGCGGCCCTTGACGGTTCGAGCGGTTCCGCCTCCAGGGATACCAGGCGGCTGCTGCACCAGACGGTGCGTAAGTGCTACAACGACCTCGACCGTTTCAAGTTCAACACCGCCATTGCCTCCATGATGGAGCTTACCAACCACCTGAACCGGGTATGGGCTGAGGGCAGCGTTGAGCCGGAACTTTGGGACGAGTGCGTGGAGAAACTCCTCTTAATGCTCGCGCCCATGGCCCCCCACGTTACCGAGGAACTGTGGGAGCGTACCGGCCACGAATACAGCATTCACCGGAGGGAGTTCCCCGTCTGGGATGAGGAACTGGCGGCGGACGAGGTCTTCACCCTAGTCGTGCAGGTCAACGGCAAGGTGCGGGACAAGCTGGAGGTGCCGGTGGGCATTCCGGAGGCGGAGGCGCAGCAGTTGGCGTTGTCCAGCCCTCGCGTGCAGAGCTTCCTTGACGGCAAGGCGGTCAACAAGACGGTGTACGTGCCCGGCCGCCTGGTCAACGTAGTGGTTCAATAGGTGAGAGAGTGGCTAATTTCGGCCGGTTCTACGGCGTTGGCGTTGGCCCTGGCGACCCGGAACTCCTGACCGTTCGCGCCCAGCGACTGTTGCAACAGGTGGGCGTGATCTGCTACACCGAGCTGGACAACGGCGCTCCCAGCTTTGCCTTGGGCGTGGTCGGGTCGCTGGTGGGGGACGATACCGGGCGGCTGCCGATCACGATTCCGTCCGACGATTCTCCGGTGAGTCACGAGACGTGGCACGTCGCCGCGGAACGTATTGGCGCGAAGCTCCGGGAAGGGTTGGACGTCGCCTTCATAACCGAGGGCGATCCCATGCTTTACAGCGAGTACCCGCACTTGATCGAGCACTTGCAGGGCGAGATTGCTGGCCTCCAGGCTGAGATTGTTCCCGGCGTTTCGTCGGTCATGGCTGCCGCGGCCAGTTCGGGTATCCCGCTGGTGTCGCAGGGCCAGCGACTTGCCATCCTGCCAGCGGTCTACGGCATTGACGATCTGCGCGAGGCCAGCAGAAGCTACGATACTATCGTGCTGATGGACATAAACCCCAACCTGATGAGCGAACTGGCGCATCTCGAAGGCCTGGGGCTGGCGGGCCACGCCATCTACGTGCGCCAAGCCAGCACCGCCAGCGAGAGGGTAATCCACGACATCAGCAAGCTCACCGCCGAGGACTACGACTACTTCTCCCTGCTGATTATCAAGCGGTAGGCGGCACGATTGTGAGATTTGCGGTTCATTACACCCGCGACCGCTCTGACCGGCCTATTTCCCTTGACCAGGCTATTCGCGTGGTGAATAATCCAGCTCGAACCCTAGTCCAACCGGATGGACGAACCAGATATTGGGGCTTCGTTCCTGAATTGGGGCATTACATCCGTGTCGTCGTGGAACCAGATGGAGAGGAAATACTTACAGCGTTTATCGATGGACGATTTCGGCCATAGCTCGATTTCAAAGGTGGGGCAAGATTATGAAAATTGCGTATGATTCGGATGTTGACATCCTGACTATCGACTTCAAAAGCAGGAGAATTTTTGTTTCGGAGGAAGTTCTGCCGGGCGTGATAGCCGACTTTGATCCCGATGGCCTGCTGGTCGGATTCGAGATTATGGACGCTAGCAAATTCGGCGACTATTCCGAATTCATCCTATTCTTGTCCAAGTGGGGTGACGAAGAGAGAGTGGTGGACGCCGACGGCAATCTTTCCGTTTCCCCGCGCAAGCGCAAAGCTGTATCAGCAGGAGATTAGCGATGACCACAACCGTACAACCCACCGACGTAATGGTTACCTGCAACGGGATGAACTTTCATTACCTTGACTGGGGCAACGAGGGCGCCCCGGTGATGCTGCTGCTCCACGGGCTCCGCGGCCACGCCCACGCCTGGGACGACGTTGCGGAGCGGTTCTGCGGCGACTATCGCGTTCTCGCCCTCGACCAGCGGGGACGCGGCGAGACCGACTGGGCGCCGCGCGGCGACTATTCTACCGACGCTTTCGTCGCCGATCTGGAGGAATTCTGCTACACCCTCGGGCTGGAGCGGTTCGTCCTCGTGGGCCACTCCATGGGCGGGCGCAACAGCATGGCCTTCGCTGGCCGCAACCCCGACATGCTGGAAAAGCTGGTAATCGTCGACATCGGGCCAGACATCGACCCCGTGGGATCGGCCCGCATCACCCGCGAGCTGGTTGACATTCCCCTGGAGTTCGACAGCTTCGAGGACGCACTCCGGCACGTGATGGGCCAGAACCGTTTCGCTTCCGAGGCGGTCATGCGGCGCAGGCTGACCTACCAGACCCGGGAGTTGCCCAGCGGCAGGATCGGCTGGCGCTACGACCCGGAGATCCGGGAACAACGGCGCAACGGCACCGGCGCAACCCCGCCCGATCTGTGGTCGCCGCTCAGCCGGGTGACCTGTCCTACTCTGATCATTCGGGGTACTGAGACCGACACCATCAGCCTCGACGTCGCCGAACGCATGGTGGAAACCCTGGCCGACGGCAAGCTGGTCCACGTGGACAACGCGGCGCACATGGTCTTCGAGGACAACCCCGACGGTTTCAATGCTGCCTTGGCCGATTTCTTGGGATAACGGCCCGCTTGATCCCCATCTCAAAAGTCCCTTCCCCCTTGATGGGGGAGGGCTATGGTGGGGGTGAAAATGTGGCGCAACAATCCTATTCACGACCAGCTCATTCGTTTTGGCATCATCTCTTTCCCAGATGTGGGGATTAGCCGTCTAGTTGCGGGAATTTCACTTGGGGCCGGGAGCCGTGATGAGTACAGCGCCGGGACAGAAACCTGAATCTGCGGAAGAAATGATCCAGCTCTTCAGGGTGTCGCAGGCCCAGTTGCCCTACGGCGACATCGGAGAGGGGCTGAAATTCCACACCAACCGCGGCGAATTCAGCGGCATTATTCACCGCGCCGAAGGGGCGACGGGGGCCGCCATTTTCGTCTGCGGGGCCCGCGGCGGATTCGTCGGCCCGGGCCCGGGCAGCTACGCCAACCTGTCGGAAAAATTGCAGGTTGAGGGGATCACGTCCCTGCGCCTGGATTACAGGTTCCCCAACGACCTGCTGGAATGCGTGCTCGACGTGCTCTGCGGCGTCAACTACCTGAAAGCCGACGGCTACGGCCCCGTAGTCGTTGCCGGGCACTCCTTCGGCGGCGCGGTGGTTATCGCGGCCGGGGCCAACAGCTCGCACATCAAGGGCGTCATCTCCCTGTCGCCCCAGACCTACGGCGCGGGCATGGCCGGGCAACTGGCTCCCCGCAAGCTGCTGGTGGCCCACGGCAAGGCCGACACCCGCCTGCCGTATTCCTGCGCGCTGCAAATCCACGAGTGGGCCAAGGAACCCAAGGAACTGGTGCTGTTCGAAGACGCCGAGCATCGCCTGGAGGAATGCCGCGAGGAGCTGGAAACGCTGCTGGCGGCCTGGATACCGGCGACTCTTGACGAGGAGATTGAAATCCCGGCCATCGCGCCATAGCTCAAGCGCCGCCACTGAAACAGCAGCCCGGGGCTGTCCCAATCAACCGAGCGGAGGCAATTATGCTGGACTTGATCATCAAGGGCGGGACCGTAGTTGCTCCTGGGGGCGCTGCCCTGGCCGACGTGGGAATCCAGGGCGAGCGAATCGCCGCCGTAGCCACGCCCGGCGCGCTGGACGACATTGGCGCTGGCGATACCATCGACGCCACGGGCATGATCGTGCTGCCCGGCGGCATCGAGCCCCATGCTCACATCAACGTGCCAGTGCCGGACTACTGGGCTGGCGGCGACACGGACGTGTTCACCCAGCCGCCCGAGGCCGCTAGCCGAGCCGCCGCTTTCGGGGGCGTGACGACCTACGTGGACTTCGCTGGCGCCCTGCCGCTGACTCCCGGAGCGGTGCCGCCCGCCGATCCGATCATGGGCCAGATCGAGGTCAGGCGGGACGTGTTCCGCGGCCATTCATTCACCGACTACACCTTCCACTACATCCTCGCTGGCGCCATTCCCCCGGTCACTTTGGGCGAGATTGGCGAGGCCATCCAGTCGGGCGTTGCCAGCTTCAAGATTTTCACCACTTTCCACGCCCGCGTGCCCACGGGCCACCTGTGGGAGATTTTCCAGGAAGTGGGCAAGCACGGCGGCATCATGGCCGTCCACGCCGAGGAAGACGACATTGTCACCTACATGGAGGACAAGCTGGAGCGCGAGGGCCGCGACCACGGCTCCAACCTGCACCTGGCCCACAACAACATATCCGAGGACATTTCCTTCCGCAAGGTGACCCAGTTGGCCCAGAGCACCGAGACGGGCATCTACTTCGTGCATACCACCGCCAAGGAGGGCGTGAACGCCATAGCCGAGGCGCGGGCCAGGCAACTGCCGGTATACGGCGAGGCCCTGCACAACTACCTGGAGTTCACCTGCGACGACTACCTGGAGCCTGACGGGCTGGCGATCCACACCTACCCGGCCATCAAGTTCTCCGACGACCGCGACGCCCTGCAACAGGGGCTGGTCGACGGCCCCATCTGCACCACGGCCACCGACGAGTGGACCACCTACAAGAACGTCAAGCTGGCTGGCGACACCATCCGCACCCTCTGCGGCGGCCACAACGGCATTGAGACCCGCCTGCCCGTGACCTACACCAAGCTGGTGGCACCCGGGCGCATCGGCCTGGAACGGTTCGCCGCCATCACCTCCACCAACGCCGCCAAGATTCTGGGCATGTACCCGCAGAAGGGCGCCATCGCGCCGGGCAGCGACGCCGACATCGTAATCTTCGACCCGAACCTCAAGAAGACCATCACCATCGACGAACTCCACGCCGAGTCGGACTACTCCATCTGGGACGGCTTCGAGTGCGAGGGCTACCCCATCATGACCATCCTGCGTGGCAAGGTTATCGTCCGCGACGGCCAGCTCCTCGGCGACAGCGCCGACGGCCGCTGGCTCTCCCGCCGCGTCGCCCCAGGGGTAATCACGCAGACATCGGTGTAGCCCACATAATCCCCTCCGCTCCCCAAATCCCCTAACCCTCCCAAAATTCCCTCCCCCTCAGGGGGAGGGCTAGGGTGGGGGTGAACCTAACAACTGCAAACCTTATAATGGGAGCTGAGTAACGAACGAACGCGGGAGCGGTGTGATGTCTACGGCCTTTTCCCTTAACGAGGACTTAATCCTCTCTAAAGTCACTGAAAAGTCCTTTGAGCGCGGCGAAGACTACTACAACGATGGCATGGTGGAGTCGCTTGTTCAGCGGGGAAGCAGGCTGTTTGCTGAGGTGCTGGGCAGTGAGGAAGACCCATACCATGTCGGCGTCTACCTGCAAGAGGACGACTTCAGCGCATCCTGCACTTGCCCTTATGATTGGGGCGGTTACTGCAAGCACATCGTGGCAGTGTGTCTAACATGGATGCACGACAGGGATTCGGTAGAAGCGCGGACTCCCATCGAGGAGCTGTTGTCGGAATTGGACGCCGAAAGACTAAGATCGCTCGTACTTGCGGTGGTCGAAACCGATCCGGGAATATCCGAGACAGTTGACGAATTTTGCCGCCCAACCGTCTAGGGTGATGCGAGGGCGAAAAATATCGAGGCCAACGGCGCTCCATAGCCAAACTGCATGAAAAGGAACGCTGCCAACGAAAAGCCCCTGCAATCCGCAGGGGCTTTCAATGCAATGGTCAAGGGGCGCGCTACTCCGATTGAGCCGGCCGCCAGTCCTCGGCCACCAATTGCGCGACGATTTCCTCCAAGCTGCCGCCGGTCTCATTGCGCCGGCGTTCAGCTTCTACTCCAAGCGCTATCAAAAATTCTTCGCGCTCCTTCCGCCGTCTCTCCCGTTCGTAAAATTCGTCGATAAGTTTCCCTGCAAAAGCTAACGCCAGAACCATCGCCATCACTCCTGCTTCCAGCAAAGCGGCAAATGCCGTGTAAATGAGAACGCCTATCGGGGCGATTGCTGCTGCCGCCTTGAATTCGCTCGCGGTATCCCAAACGTCGCTTATCGACGCCCCCGACAAAAAGAAAGTGAGTACAACTCCCCCGATTGCGGTGGAAGCGAGATGGATACGCAGCCAGTGTTTTTCCCACCACCCCAGCCCATTGAAGACGTGCCTGCGCAACCACCTTAGAAACTGCCTCAAAGTAATCATGCCAAGCATGGCCCAACGCTACTCCCCGCCCATCCTGCTATCCTCAACGCCTTGGCATACCCGTTGCCGCTTGACAATCTGATGGTAGAGTTTCAAAGTGCGATTGTCAACCAAAGCCCTCGGTGGCTCCGATGGCCGTCGGCTCTCCCGCCGCGCCGCCTCCAGGGTAATCACGCAGACGTCGATGTAGGAGACTTCTCTTGCTTACATTCCGAAGACCTGTGAGTGGCCTTGAACTCGCCTCTGCCTCGTTCCTTTTACGAATTATTGTAGTGGCTTCTTGTGTAGCTATGGCGGCGCTGACAAGCACTGGTTGCAATGGTGCACAAGCTCATATTATTCAAGGCGATGCCTATTATGAGGATGGCTTGTATGATTTAGCGATCTCAGAGTATGATGCTGCTATCAGCATTGATCCAGGAATTGCCGAAGCCTATAACAACAGAGGTCTCTCCTACACTGAGAAAAAATTATACGACCGCGCCATTGCCGATTTGAATACTGCAATTGACCTCGAACCTGACAGTGCCATAGGCTACAACAATCGTGGTTATGCCTATGGGCAAAAAAGGTTATACGACCGTGCAATTTCCGACTTGAATATCGCAATCGACCTTGATCCCGACCTCGCTATTGCTTACAATAATCGTGGCAATGCCTACGTCGGAAAGGGGTCGTACAATCGCGCAATTGCTGATTTGGATACCGCAATAGACTTGGATCCAGATCTAACAATAGCATACAGCACTCGTGGCTATGCCTATGTTGAAAAAGGATCGTACGACCGTGCGATTGCCGACTTCAACACTGCGATTGGCCTTGACCCTGATCTTCCAGAAGCCTACAGCAACCGAGGTCTCGCCTATTTGAACAAGGGATTGCACGACCGGGCAATTACCGATTTCGACACTGCGATTGGTCTTGACCCTGATCTTGCCATGGTCTACAGCAATCGTGGTGTTGCCTATGCTGAGAAGGAATTGTACGACCGTGCGATTGCTGATTTAGACACCGCTATTGGTCTTGAGCCTAACCTTGCAATAGCCCACACCAATCGAGGCTATGCCCATATTGGGAAGGGATTGTATGATCATGCTATAACTGATTTGGACAATGCCATACGTATCAATCCCAACCTATCGGAAGCATATATGCACAAGGGTGTGGCATTTTTCCTAAAGGAATTATATGATCAAGCTATCGACGATATCGAGGTCGCTCTTGGTCTCGACCCTGAGTATGCGGATGCCTTTTATTTACGAGGTCTCATCCGCGAGAGACTTGGCGACGATACCGGAGCAGAGCAGGATTTCCAACGGGCAGAGGAATTGGGATTTGAAGAATAGCACAACAATTACCGCGCGACTGGAGTAACTTCCGCGAGAATCTCGTCGATTGGCTGGTCCTTGAGCGGCCAACCTCATCGTCACGGTCGTGGCCCCAGTGCCGATACAAGATTGCAACAGAGATGCGCAACTATCCCCATTACGGCTCGGTGTCGTACTCTACCTGGCCGTTGCGGATGGTTATCACCCGCCCGGTCAGGACTATTGCCAGCTTTCTTGCCTTGGTGGTGGCGCGCTCCATTGCCGCCTCTATGCCGGGGTTGGGCTTGTCCAGCGTGCCGTCGGCGTTTCGGATGACCGACTCGTCTGCCAAGGGCCGGTAGGTGTCCTCAAGATTGCGCCAACCGGCGTCAAACCTGCGGCGTATGTCTTCCTCCGGGACGTTGTGGCCGTCCATTTCCACGCGCTGCTTAACCCGCGCTATGGCGGCTTCCGGCGACGGCAGCCGCAGGAAAATCAGTTGCACCCGATACCCCAACTTCTGCCAGAGGGGAATCATGCGGGCATATCCCCTGCCGCTCAGAGTGGTCTCGAAAGCGAAATTGTCCCCTCTGGCAACGCAGGCTTCTATCATTTCCAGCACCATCCGCCCGGCGCGGAAAGCCGCGCCTTCCACGTTAAAGGGATCAAGGCCAGCCGCGATGAGGTCGGCGTTGATGAAGGTGGGAGTGTTGCCCTCGTTGGGCAGGTACTCTCTGGCGAAGGTGGTCTTGCCAGCGCCGTTAGGCCCGGAGATTATGATGATTCGCTTGTCGTGGAGTGAACTCATGGGCTAAATCACCTCCGATTCCCGCAACGCCGCCAACTCTGCGGCGGTGTAGCCCAGCAGGTTGGTCAGCACTGCGTCGGTGTCCTGGCCCAGCGTGGGCGGCGGGGTGAACGTATCGGGACTGCCGTCCTTGATGGGGTTGCCAGCGGTGCGGTAAGGCCCGGCGACGGGGTGGTCGATTTCCACCACCATGTCCCGCAGCAGCACCTGCGGGTCGGCCAGGGCCTCGGCGATGTTGTTGACCGGGCCGCCGGGCACGTCCCACTTTAGCAGCAGGTTTTCCCACTCGACTCGCGGCCTGGTGGCGAACCCGGCGGTCAACGCCTCCTCCAGCGCCTCGCGGTTGGCGATGCGGGCCGGGGCCGTGGTGAAACGTCCGTCCTCGTCCATGCCCCGGAGCGCCTCGATCTCGCCGGACATCATGCGCAGAGTTTTCATGGCGAATTCCTGGCTGGCGCAGTGGACTTGCAGATACTTGCCGTCGGCGCAGCGGTAGGCTCCGACGGGCAGGTTGGACGGGTGGCCCGACCCGATGGGCTGCGGCACCTCGCCGGTGACGCGGCGCCCGTAGAGGGCGGAGGCGATGCTGAGGGCCGCCATGTAGCCGCCCACCATGTCGCCGACGGGGAAGCCCATGAACACGGGCGGCTGTCCCGGGTTGCCAGTAACGCTCATGCCGCCGCCCATGGCCTGCACGATGCCGTCGAAGCCGGGGCGCTCGCGGTACGGCCCCTCCTGCCCGAAGGCCGACAGGGAGCAGGCTATGACGGACGGGTTGATGGCGCGCAGCGTCTTGTAGTCCAGCCCCAGCCGCTCCAGCACGGACGGGCGGAAGGCGTCGAAAACCACGTCGGACACCGCGACCAGCCGGTGCAGTACCTCCCGGCCTTGGGGCGTGCGCAGGTCGAGGGTGACGCTCCGCTTGTTGCGGTTGAAGTTCAGGTAGTAGGCGCTCTCGCCGCCCAGGAAGTGCGGGCCGATGCGCCGCGACATGTCGCCGGAACCGGGCTGCTCGATCTTGATGACTTCAGCGCCCAGGTCGCCAAGGGTCCGCGCCGCCACTGGCCCGGCGATGGCCTGCGACATCTCCAGTATGCGAACTCCCTGCAACGGCGGAGTCATTGATGGTCTCCCGCCGGGGGGGACGCCCCCACCCTAACCCTCCCCCGGAGGGAGAGGGGACTTTTCCGTGGACAGCAGGGCCGCCAACTGCCGGACGTCGTCCATCTCGTCCAGCGATTCGATGGCGGCGATGATTTCCCGCTGCCGTTCCCCGCTGATTACCGGGCCGGTCAGGAGCAGGAACTTTTCCTTCATTTCGTCCCACGACAGCGCGTTTTCCGGGTCGCCCTTGGGGTAGCGGATGTCGCTGCGCAGGGTGCGCCCGTCGGCGGTGGCTACCTCGGCCCAGGCGCGGAATTCCTTGGGGAAATGCGCGTCCAGCTCCGGGTCGGTGACGCACTTGACCTGATGCATGATGCGCTGAATCTCCGGCCGGTCCGGCACTCCCTCGGCGTACTCCTGCAACGACGCGCGCCCGTAGGCCAGCGCCACGGCTGCGCCGAAGGGCATGGAAAACTGCATGTCCACCACGGTCTTGGGGTTGGCCTTGTCCTCCTCCGGCGAGGCCACCAGCTTGTAGCCGCCGGAAAGCACGCCGACGGTGACGTCCTGCACGTCGTCGGCCTCAAGGCTGTGGCTGTTCCTGATGTCTATCAGGCAGTCGATAGGCCCCTGCTTGTAGCGGCAACAGGCGTGGGGCTTGATGCCGGTGCGGGTAATCAGGTACTCGCCGCTTATGTCCTCAAGCACCAGCGAGTAGTCGGGGTTGCCGGAGTAGGCTTGCAGGAACCCGTCGCGGCCCTCGAGGATGGTCGTCGGGCCAGTGTAGCCGGAGCGGGCCAGCAGCGCCGCCCACGAGCCGCTGTGGGAGGCCCATCCCGGGTGGAATCGCTTGGTCCACGCGCCCTGCGCCAGGTACTCCATGCTGCCGGCGGTCTGGCTGCCCGCAATGCCGAGGGCGTGGATGAAGTCGTCGCCCTGCAATCCCAGCAGCCGCCCGGCCACCGCCGCCGCGCCGAATGCGCCGCAGGTGCCGGTGGGATGGAAGCCGCGGCCGTAGTGCTCGGCGGGTTGCAGCGCCCGCCCCAGCCGCACGATTACGTCGTAGCCAGCCACGACGGCGGCGATGAAATCCTTGCCGGATACGTGGGCCAGGTCGGCCATGGACAGGGCCGTCGGGAAGGCCACCACGCCGGGGTGCAGCGACGCCTCGTTGTTCACGTCATCCATCTCGATGCTGTGGAACGCGATGCCGTTGGCCATGGAGGCGTACTCCGGCAGCACGCGGTGGGGCGTGCCAGCGATTACCGACGGCCCCGGCCGCCCCAGCCGTTGCAGCGCGTCGACCACGGCGCGGGCCGAGCCGGTGGTGGAGCCGTTCAGGGTGACAGCGGCGAAGTCCAGGCACAGGTACTTGGCCCAGTCGATCACCTCCGGCGGCAGGTCTTCGTACTCAAGCTCGCGGGCGAAGCCGCCCAAGGCGCGTGTGATGCCGGTTTCGTTGTTGGTCTGCACCATGGTCGATGCCTCCTGATGTTCAGGCAGTGCCTGAATGATAATGGCCCAGTTCCCAAAGGACCTTTATTAGCTCACCTTGCCCCAGCTTCTTGTGGGCGGTGATGTCAGGATTGTCCAGTTCTTGTTCCGAAATCGTGACCGGCTCCGATGACGATTCGGCAATCAGAGTAACAGAGTGGTTTTCAATCTTGGATATCCAGTAGGTTTTTTCTTCGGACCCGGCTACAATTGGCTGGCCTGCTTGTTTGTATCTCCAAAGGGCCACTTGCAGCGTTCGCCAAGTCTGGTAACCTTCGTCCCCCAAGAGAGTTATTTCCGGCAAAAGGAAATCAAGGTCGAGCCTGTGGGATGCAGCCAAGACTTCAAGCTCGACAATCCGGTTGTCCGCGTCGAAGTGAACAATGGTGTCCCCGTCCACTTCTACGAAGTCCACTATGCCTTTTCCGGGGCCTGCGATGTGAAAGCTCACCGCGTCTGCCCACGGGTCATAAGTAATCTTCATTTCCGCCTCGCTCAAACTCGCCGTATCGCGTTACCATAGTAATAACCACGACCAAACCTTTCTCGAATGTGTATACAACAGTAAGCTCTTTATCGGAATAGTCCTTCCCGTCTTGGGTGTAGCCCGCTCTGAACACTCGCCTCCGGGAACCCTTGTTGTCCCTGACCCCGATTAACGTTCCCTCTTCCACTGTCAAGGCAATTTCCGATGGGTCGGCAGCCTGCTTTTCCTGTCGGCGCTTGGCGTGCAGGGTGTACTCGTATTTGATTTCCTGGCGGCGTCTTGGATTATACATCACTCTCCCCCTACAACCCCGACTCGTACAGGAAATCCCCCGTCGGGTAGTTGTTGAGCAAGTGGCGGGCGATGACCAGCCGCTGGATTTCGTTGGTGCCCTCGCCGATCATCATCAGGGGCGCGTCGCGGAAGTGCCGCTCCACCGCCAGGTCCTGGGTGTAGCCGTAGCCGCCGTGGATGCGCATTGCGTCGGTGGCTACCTGCATGCACATCTCGCTGGCGAACAGCTTGGCCATGCCGGCCTCCATGTCCGCGCGCTCGCCGCGGTCCTTCTTTTCGGCGGCGTGCAGCACCATCAGGTGCGCGGCCTGGATGTTGGTGACCATGTTGGCCAGCATTATCTGCACGCTCTGGTGCTCGCCGATGGGCTTGCCGAAGGTTTCCCGCTGCCTGGCGTAGCGCGTCGATTCCTCCAGCGCGGCCCGCGCCACGCCCAGGCACCGGGCGGCGACATTGATGCGCCCCAATTCCAGGCCGCTCATTATCTGGTAGAAACCCTTGCCCTCTTCGCCGCCGACCAGGTTGCCGCCCGAGACGCGGTAGCCGTCGAATGACAGCTCGCAGGTGTCCACGCCCTTGTAGCCCAGCTTGGGGATGTCGCGCACCACGTTGAAGCCCGGCCCCTTTTCGGCGATGAAGATGCTGATGCCCCGCCGGGGCGGGTCGGCGTCCGGGTCGGTCTTGGTCACCAGCGCAAACGTGTTCCCGTGGCGGCCGTTGGTGATGAGGCTCTTCGAGCCGTTGACTACGTAGTCGTCGCCGTCCCGGACCGCGCGGGTCTCGATGGCCTGCACGTCGCTGCCGGCATTCGGTTCGGTAATGCAGATGCCGCCGCGCTTTTCGCCTGTCGCCATCAGCGGGAGGAACCGCTCTTTCTGCTCAGGTGTGCCGTGGGTCGAAACCATGTAGGCCATGATGAGGTGGGAGTTCAGGATGCCGCTCAGGCTCATCCAGCCGCGGCAGATTTCCTCGATGACCAGGGCGTAAGACGACACGTCCAGCTCCAGACCGCCGTACTCCTCGGGAATCACCGCTCCGAACAGGCCCAGCTCCTTCATCCGCTCCACCAGCTCGAAGGGGTATTCGTCGGCGTGCTCCATGTCCTGCGCCACCGGCTGCACCTCTCGCCTTACGAATTCCCGGATGGTGGCCACCATGCCGCGCTGCGCTTCAGTTAGCTGTGGCAAAATCGTCCCTCGCGAAGTCTCGAATTATTCGGCAATTCTAGCACGCGCCGGATTCCGTCAGGTTTGACACCCTATCCGGGGCGCACTACACTCGCCTGCAACAGTGAGACTGGGCTGTTTTCGGATTGTGGCCCGCGTGTTGATGACCGCCTCGTCCGCTTACGGCCTATGGAACGCTCAAATTCGTGAGGTGCCGCAATGCCCGACAAGCCTGAATACCTCGAATTGCTCAACGACATCCGCTTGCAGGAACACCGCGCCGGAATCTGGATCAAAGCCTGGGCCGACAAGACCGAGCACCCCGGGCTGAAGAGCTGTCTGTCCTTGGTGGCCGAGCGCGAGACCAGCCACGGCGACATATTCGACCGGCGCATCCGCGAGCTGGGCGGCACCCCGGAGGACAGGGACGACGACATGTTCCACGAGCGGATGCGCGTGGTCGAGTCGGACATGACCGACGCCGAGAAGATCGCCGCCATCCGGGAGTTTCAGACCCGCATGACCCTGCCGACGGTGCGCATGCGCTACGAGGAAGCGGCGCAGGACGAGTCCGTCGACCAACTGACCCGCTCCTTGATCAAGTGGTTCACCGAGGTGGAGGACGACTCCGGCGCATCAATGCGCGCCGTCTACGCCGAGATCGAATCGGGAAGCTAGACAATGCCGGGAATCAAGGGCGGCCCCTAATTTAGGGCCGCCCTGTCGGCAAATGATCACTCCTTGGGCTGACACCCTAAAGTCATGCCCAACTTCGGATTAAGGAGCCACGCCATGGCAACTCTGGACGTTCTCACCTATGGCTTTGCCCTGAATACCGATCAGGGTTCGTTTGGTTACTCGACGAACTCGCTGCTGCGGACGGGCGGTCACAACATCCTGATTGATACCGGGCCTTCATCGCGGCGGCCGTTCCTGTACCGGGCCTTGACCAACATGGGGCTGACAACCGACGACATCGACATCGTCATCCTGACTCACATGCACTGGGACCACTGCCAGAACACCGACCTGTTCCGCAACGCCCGCGTGCTGGTCAACCCGGTGGAGATTGACTACGCCCGCAACCCCAACAGTTGGGATCTGGCCGTGGCGGCGGGTATGGCCGACATGATGCGCAACATGAAGGTGGAGGTCGTCTCGGAGGGCGATACCATCGTCGACGGTGTCAGCATCCTGGAGACGCCGGGCCATACCAAGGGGCACATGAGCGTGCTGGCGGAGATCGACGGGGAGAACGTGCTGATCGCTGGCGACGCCATGCCCGAGAGCGGCACAGTGGCCCGCGGCATTCCTTACAACATCTTCTGGGACACCGAGGATGCTTATTCCAGCGTCGAGAAGATGGTGGCGTCCTCCAACGTGTTCTACCCGGGCCATGACCGCCCATTCCGCGTCGAGGGTGACGAAATCGCCTACCTGCACGGCCCGGCCAACATCGAGGTCATGAACAGCACCGAGGGCGGCGGCACGGCATCGCTGACCTTCACGGTCAGCGCGGCCCGCACCGTGAACATCGACATGGTTCAGAAGCCGCGGGAGTAGAGTGGCAGTGACACAAGGCAGCAGCGACCGGGATATCGCCAACGCTCTCGACGCGTTGGTTCGGGCGCGCCCGGCATTCTGGAGCCGTGGCGCATGCGGGGTGACCCGCTCTCTGACGCCCATCCCGGCGTTGTTTGACCGCAACGCCTACTCTGCCGACACGTCCCGCGCTCGCGTCCTGCTGGTCGGCGGACTGTCGGGCAATGCCGCCGACGTTGACCTGGCCCTGCACGCGCTGGAGTTGTACGCCGGGGGCGGCGACGGCTTGGCCCTGCGCGTTGCCCTCAGCGCCGTGCCGTGCGCGAACCCCGACGGTCTGCGACAGGGACGCGGGCCAGAGAACGGGGCGGGCGGCAACCCGGCTCAGGGCTACCCGCCCGAGGGCAACTTCTATCACGACTCCGAAAACCCCGAAAAACGCTACCTGTGGCGCTGGCTCTGCCTCCAGGCGCCTGACCTCGTCCTTGAGGTGCGTTCGGGTACCGGCTCCGTCCGCTGGGAACACAACGGCCCGGCGCGACGCCTCGCCCCGGGGCTGGGCGCCCGCGAGGTTGCCGACGACTCCCTGGTTGGCGCTCTGGGCGATGGCTACCCGGAAGGGCTGGGCGTCATACCTGCTGTCCGGCTGACCTGCTCCGAAGATCAGTTGGCCCGCGAAGTCAGCCGCCTGTTTGGAATCGTGCAACAGGATGGGATGGCCGGGAAATCTGCGGCGCGCCAGGCGCTGGATAGCCGACGCGCCCGCAGCCCGTTGGAAATCGCCGGAATTCTCGCCGCCGCCTATGGACACACTTTTGAGCCGGTTGTCTACACGCAGGGAGTTCCCATCAGCGGCCGCCTGCAACTGGCGCAGTTGTCCTCCGGCGCGGGCGACCCATCCCGCGGGATCGTTGACCTGCTGGGCGATTTCGTCGAAGGCGGACTTGGGGAGGGGTTGGTCCCGTCCGCTCTGGCGTCCGTGGTCTGGGGCGCAGAACTGTCCCAAGCCACCGGCGACCCGCGATACTCGAATCTGATCGTCCAGGCGGCAGACCGGTTTCAGACCGTTCCTGCCGGTGCTGCTCCGCCACCCTGCGACCCGGACTTCCGTACCGAGGACATGTTCATGGCCGGCGCGCTGCTGGGCCGAGCTTTCGAACTCACCGGCGAGGCCCGCTACGTGGATGTGCTGGCGCAGTTCATCCTTGATGGAGAAATTCAGCAGGACAACGGCCTGTTCTGGCACTGCCGGTCTGCGCCGTTCTACTGGGGCCGCGGAAACGGGTTCGCACTCATGGGCCTCACAGAAACTTTGACCTATTTGCCGGAGAACCATCCCAGCCGACCCGACATAACGGACATGTACCTGGACCTGCTGGACGCTCTCAGGGATGTGCAGCGGCCGTCCGGTATGTTGCCGCAGGTGCTGGACTTTCCCGGCTCGTACGATGAGTTCACGGCGACCTGCATGCTGGGTTACTCCATCGCCCGCGGCCTGCGCCGCGGCTGGCTGGACGGGGAATGGCGGCAGACCCTCGACATGGCATGGCAGGGCGTGTCGGAGCGTGTAGATGACGTGGGCAACGTAGTGGACGCCTGCGCCAGCACCGGGGTGCAGCAGAACGTCCGCGACTACCTGGACCGCCCCGCCATCTACGGATTCGACGACCGCAGCGGCGGCATGGCCTTGTGGTTCGCTCTCGAAATGGAGCGGCTGGCGCGGGGCGTGTAACTGATTCTCCCTCCCTCTTGAGAGGGCGATAATAAAATTCCCTCCCCCTTGAGGGGGAGGGTTAGGGTGGGGGTGAAATCCCGCGCAGCAGAATCGAGATTGGCACCGTGACATACTCTTGGGCTAGAATCAAGATGGCAACCAGAGTTGCGAGGACAACGCCCAAATGACCCAACCTAATCTGCAAGAACAATACGACCCGAAAGCCGTAGATGACTGTTGGCGGCAGGCCCATGAATTTCTGGGCAAGGCCCGAGAGTGGCTCGCGTTAGGACGCCTGCATAAGGCGTCTCGAAATGGTTGGGCCGCCGCAGTCTGGATGGTCAAGGCCGTGACCATTGCGAAGGATTGGGAATTTAAGCATCGAGACCAATTTAACCTCGTTCTGGCAAGCGCTTCTGAATTGACTGGCAACTACCGGATACATGATTTGGGCGCTTGCGCCCGTGGCCTTGGCGACAATTACTATGTCCGCAAACGATTTTTGATAGCTGACGACGTTGCGTGGCATATTGACAGAACTGCGGAACTAATGGACTTACTCGAACCCCTGACCGTCCCTAACGACGGGCAGACGCCCTAATCACCCCCAACCCAGATTGAGGAGGGAACACGCATGGCCACGATCACCGGCTCCAACGTGGTGCTTTCCAACGAGGAATTCAATGTCGTCGGAACCCGGCCCATCCGTCAGGACGGCGCGGAGAAGGTCACAGGGCGCGCCCGCTACGGCGCAGACGTGAACCTGCCCGGCCTGCTCCACGCCCGCGTGATGCGCAGTCCCCACGCCCACGCCCGCATCAAGTCCATCGACGTTAGCAAGGCTGAAGCCATGGACGGCGTGCGGGGCGTGGTTACGTCGGCAGACCTCCCTCAGCCCCGGGGCCGCATCAGCGACCAGACCGAGGCTGCGATGGTCAACCCCAAGTTTCTCAGCAACAACTGCCTGGCAGCCGATAAGGTGCTGTACAAAGGGCATGCCGTGGCCGCCGTGGCTGCCACCAGCCCGCACGTCGCAGAAAAGGCCCTCGATCTGATCGAGGTGGACTATGAGGTGCTTGGCTCCGTGACCGATGTCCAGGAAGCAATGAAGCCGGATGCCCCGGTGCTGCACGAGCGGCTGGCCACCATCTCCAATCCCGCCATGCGCACCGGCGGTCTCCGCGACGACGATGACTCCGAGGCCAGCACCAACATCGCCAACCATTTCCTCTTTGAAATGGGTGATATTGAGCAGGGATTCAAGGACGCCGACATTATCGTGGAGCGGGAGTTCCGTACCCAGTCGGTGCATCAGGGCTACATCGAGCCCCACTCCGCTACGGTCAACTGGGGCCCCGACGGCGACATCACCGTCTGGAGCAGCAGCCAGGGCCACTTCAACGTCCGCGACCAGGTCGCCCTCGTCTGCGGCGTCCCCATCTCCAGCATCAAGGCCATTCCCATGGAAATCGGCGGCGGCTTCGGCGGCAAGACTCTGGTCTACCTTGAACCCGTTGCGGCAATCCTCTCCAAGAAGACCGGCCACCCGGTCAAGCTGAGCATGAGCCGCTCCGAGGTGTTCCAGGGCTCCGGTCCCACCGCTGGCTCGTGGATGCGCTGCAAGGTCGGGGCCACCAACGACGGGCGCATCACTGCCGTCGACGCATCCATGGCCTACGAGGCTGGCGCTTACCCAGGTTCGCCCATCAACCCGGGCGTCCAGTGCATGACTGGCCCTTACGATATTGCCAACGGCCGGCTGGAGGGCTTCGACGTTGTGAACAACAAGCCCAAGACCGCTGCCTATCGCGCTCCCGGCGCGCCAGCGGCTGCCTTCGCTATCGAGACGGTGCTCGACGAAATTTGCGAGAAAATCGGGATGGACGCGCTGGAGTTCCGTCTGCTCAACGGCTCCAAGGAGGGCACCCGCCGCCTGACCGGGCCAGTGTTCGGCAAGATAGGCAATATCGAGACGTTGCAGGCAGCCAAGGACCACGAGCACTGGGATGCGCCGCTGGAGAAGGACACCGGCACGGGCACCTACCGCGGCCGCGGCGTGGCCGCCGGTTACTGGTTCAACGCCAGCGGCCCCTCCAGCGCCGTCGCCAGCGTCAACCCCGACGGCACCGTCAGCCTGGTCGAGGGATCGCCGGACATCGGCGGCTCCCGAGCTGCCGTGTCCATGCAGCTTGCCGAGGTTCTGGGCATCGCCGCCGAGGACGTGCGCCCCGCTGTCGGCGACACTGACTCGGTGGGCTACACGTCCATGACCGGCGGTAGCGGCGTTGCCTTCAAGACCGGCTGGGCCTGCTACGAGGCGGCCCTGGACATTCGCAACCAGCTCATCGAGCGCGCGGCCCGCATCTGGGACGTTGACCCCAGCCTCGTCGAATACAAGGATGGCGGCGCGTCCCATACCTCCGACCCCGAGCTGCGCTTGTCCTTCAGCGAACTGGCCGCCCGCCAGAACGCTACCGGCGGCCCGGTGGTCGGGCGCGGCAACGTGGCCCCCACTGGCGTGGGCGGCGCATTCGCCGTGCATATTGCCGACGTGGAGGTTGACCCGGACACCGGCAAGGTGGACGTGATTCGATTCACCGCCTTGCAGGACGCTGGCAAGGCCATCCATCCCAGCTACGTTGAGGGCCAGATCCAGGGCGGCGCGGTGCAGGGCATCGGCTGGGCGCTGAACGAAGAGTACGTCTTCGACGACAATGGCAGCATGCTCAATCCCACGTTCCTCGACTACCGCATGCCCACCAGCCTGGACCTGCCCATGATCGACACGGTGGTCGTCGAGGTCGCCAACCCCGGCCATCCCTATGGAGTGCGCGGCGTCGGCGAGGTTCCGATAGTCCCTCCCATGGCCGCCATCGCCAACGCCATCCACGACGCCGTGGGAGTGCGCATGGAGCAGTTGCCCATGTCCCCCGGCGCAGTGCTGGAGGCGCTGTGGGAGAAGAACGGCTCCTAGAAGCTGTCTCGAAAGTTCCCTCCCCCTCAGGGGGAGGGTTAGGGTGGGGGTGAAATGGTGGCCTGGAAATGCTGCCAACAGAGTAATCACCAATTTTGAGATAGTTCCTTAGCCATTCCTTCGCAGGCAATGGTGTATCGTAGGGGCGCACTGCGGTGCGCCCTTATGCATGCCACGGAAACATCGCACTTGGTGAAAAGTATGGTCTCGCGTGACGTACCCGAGTTCCTGGCGCTGGAATACTTGGAAGATGTCGATCCGACCCTCATTTACTTGGCGTCTCCCTATGCACATTCGTCCGCCGCGGTCCGGGAGGCGCGTCTGGAGGCCGTCCGCTATGTGTGCGGGGAAATGGTCAACCGGGGAAAGATCGTGATGTCTCCCCTGGTGTACCTGGGTGAACTGGCGTACAAGGGAGTCCATCCTCCCCAGGGCTGGTATGCCTTCGACCTGCAACTGCTGGCCCGCTGCGACGAACTTGTCGTCCTGCAACTGCCGGGTTGGGAGGACAGCAAGGGTATTCTGGTCGAAATCGCCGGGGCCCAGACCAAGGGAATGCCCGTCCGCCTGATGTCTCTCGAAGAAGCGTCCCTGCCCGAGGAAATTCTGAGCGGGCTGTACGAGGGGGATTAGAGGGTGTGTGACAGTCGCCTTTTGTGGACAAGGTGGACGCCAAAGCGGCATCCCTCTTCCTGGGAGAGTAAGGAGACGCCTTCACCCTGACCCTCTCCCGGAGGGAGAGGGGATTTGTCGCGCACACTCTTTGGGAAAAGGGCCTATTGCCGGGGTGCCGGAGAGCAACGTCGGAGGACAACCGCCGAGTCATACAAGACGGAATTGCCCGCGCCCTTCAGCCGCGCCCCGCTGTTGACGATGCTGGTGCCGACTCGCTCCCGCAGCCTGGCGACTTCCAGCGCCGACAGGCCGCGCAGTTCCGCGATTTCGCACAGCCGCTCCTCCACCTTGATTTCCCGGCCTTGGACGATGGAGTTGCCCACTACTACTACCGCCGTTCCGCCGGGTTTCAGCACTTGGCTCAGCAGCCCGCAAAACCGGTCCAGGTCGTTCATATACGAGGTCACGTAGTTGGCCCAGCCGTTGCCCCCGTAGACGCCCCGGTCGCCATTTATCCGGCGGATTTCCTCGACCTCCTCCTCCAGTTGCGGCAATTGCGGAACGAGCGGGATAGGCCCGTCGCCCCTAACCGTCTGCCAGAACTTGCCGAAGTTGCCAGTTTCCAGGCGTTTTAGTTCCGTTGGCGATTCGACCAGCCCGGCCCAGAACAGTTGCGGGCGGCTATTGCGCACGTAGTGGTAGTTGTTCATATACGGCGGCGAGGTTACAACCAGGTCAACCGACGCGGGATCAACGCAGCTTTCGGCATCGAAAAAGGAGCGCTCGTGAATCCGCCACTCAGGGCCGCGATTCCCATTCGGTCTTTCCGTCAGTAGTTCAGCGATGTCCGCCGCCATATCGCGGAGCTTGCCGCCGACTATTGCGGCTACGTCGGCGTCGTCTACCAGCGGCTTCCCGGCGGCCGGGCGGGTGCCCAGGGACGGCTCGTAGGTGTAGTTGGAGAATTCCACCATGACGGATGCCAGCGCCACGCTGAATATCTGCCTGGTTTGCGGCGGCAATGTATCGGAATAATCGAGGGTTAAGAGTACCTTGCGCTCCACGGCGGAAGAAAAGAAGGGAATGCGGCTCCTGAACCCGGCCGGCGGCGAGTTTGTGGGTTTCCGCCCGTTTCCTGCGGATTCCATAAAAATTTCGTACCCTCGCAGGGCATCCAGCAACTCATCCGGGCGAATATCCGCCGCACCCATCTTCACCCGGCATACCATCGCGGCAAACGGGTTGATCTCGAATCCGATGCTGTTCAGTCCCAGCCGGTTTGCCTCGACCAGGGTTGTGCCAACGCCAGCGAACGGGTCCAGCACCGTGAGTCCGGCGTCGCTGGAGTGGGTCAACGGCAGGTAACGCAGGATGGCGCTGCGGGCGAACTCGCCGGAAAAGCCAGCTATCCACTTGGCCCAGCGGTGTAGCGAGAGCGACTTGTTGTGCGAGGACGCGGCGTCACCGTATCCGCGCCGCACCCCGTCCTCTTCGGGATATGCTTGTCTCTTCATGCCTTCATCAGCCTTCGCGTCTTTGCGCCACTCCACCTTCGTTCATCATAAACCATCGCTCCGGCATGGCAAGGCGGATAACGGGTCCCCCCTCCCTCCGGGCAGGGCCTTTGCAAAGTAAAGTCATCCATCGGCGTCCGCTCATCCTGAGCTTGTCGAAGGATGCCGGTTCAAGCCGCTCGTGGTTCGACAAGCTCACCATGAGAGACTTGGGATAGACTTTGAAAAGGCCCTGCACTCCGGGAGAGGGGACTTGGCGCAACCCCAGCGATACATCCGATGAAACACGAGGCCCGCGCCACAAAAGGCGCGGGCCGGGGAAGCGCTCTCTACGTTGTCTAGGGAGGTTGTCTTGGGAGCTTAGCCGAAGAACTGGCTCAGGTGGTTCACCAACTCCGCGGGCTTTTCCGCATCTATCCTGTGCCCGCAATTTTCCAGCGTCACCACCCGCGACCCCGCGATTGACGCATTGTAGACCTCGCCCGCGCTGGGCGGCACCACGGCATCGTTGCGTCCCCATACGATCAGGGAGGGCAGGTTCTTGAGCCTTCCCAGCCGGTGCGGCAGGCTGCGGTCGTGCATGTAAGGGCGCCAGGTCAGGCGGCACGCCTCCTCGCGGGCCGTTTCCCATGCCTCCACCATCTCCGGCGTCGGTTCGTCCGGGCAAACGGCCTGGAATTCCGGCGCGGTGTCAGGATTAAGTACCCCGGCTGTGATGAATTCCTTGGAGACGATCAGGAACATGTCGAGGATTTCACCCGTCGGAGGCAGAATGCCAGCGGGAGACACCAGCGCCATCTTGCCGAAAGCGCTGGGGTCCTGCGTCGCCATTTCCGCGGCAATCCACCCGCCGAGCGAGAACCCCACCACGTTGACATTGGACAGGCCAAGGTCGTCCATGGCCCATAGCGTCCAGGTGGAAATGTCGCGAACGTTCATCACCCAGTCAAGGCGGTCAGTTACGCCAAACCCGGGAAGCGACGGGGCAATGACCGTGTGATTCTTCGCCAGCTCCTCGTGGACTTGCAGCCAGCCGGGTTGTCCCATCTCATCGTGCAGCACCAGCAGGGGATCGCCGGACCCGCCCTTGAGTATCTGCATCTCCGCGCCCGCGACCTGGACCCGCTCCTGTGTGTAAGCCGCCGTGGTGGTCATAAGTAGCTCCTTTATCTATCGGGCCTCGCAATGGGTGAGAGGTTGATCGGGCTGCGGGGCCACGAATGATTGTCCAAGCGCCCGCTACGATTGTCAACCGCTGGTTTGCGAAAGCGGCACCTTCTCATTTTCCCTCTCCCTTGAAAGAGAGGGTTGGAGTGAGGGTGAAATCGCTGACATCAGTGCCATTCGACAAGCTCATGATGAGCCTGTCCAACTACGCCCCCACCCTACCCCCCCGAAAGGAGAGGGAACTATTGGAAGAATCGGCTTGCGAAAGCGGCAACCCCGGCATAGGATGACTCTATCCATCTGTTGAGGCGCAAGTACCCATGACTACCGCTAGCGATCAGTCGACGGCACAGGAACTTTTCCGGGATGCCTGGCAGCAGTACGAATCCGCCGAAGAGCGGCTGGCAGCCGATGACGTCCGGGATGCCTGCGGGAAGGCTTGGAACGCCACCCGTTCCGCCACCCGCGCGGCAGGACTGGCTCACGGCGCTGACGTGAACACCAGCAGCCAGATATCCAACTGGATTCGGCGCATCGGAGTAGAAATGCCTGAATTGCAACCCCTCGCCCGTGAATTCGGATACCGCGCACGCTACTTGCACCAGGAAGTCTGCTACGACGGACGAATTGACAACCCCGATATACCCGTGATGATTCACCAGACCGCGGACTACATCCGCCAAGCGGAGAGATTGGCCGGATTGTAAGCGCTTACGCCGCCGGGTTGCCATCCGTCTCCAAGCGCTCCAAAGTCCCCGCCCAGACGCCGTTTGTCATACTAAGCGCACGGTGGCACAATGACGGCGGCCGCCGTCTGCCCGATGCCAGGGCGCACGGGGCCGCACATTACGCAAGGGGACGAACGATGCCGATTCGACCAAACCGCGCCAAAGAGAAGCTGCAACAAGGCGAGGTGGTGACCACCATTTCCGGCTTGCAGGACAGCGACATCATAGACTTCCTCGGGCCATTGGGGTTCGATGCCGCGTGGATTGAGTGCGAGCACGGCCCGGTGGACTGGGATGCCCTGGGCGACATGACCCGAGCATGCGATCTGTGGGGCATGACCTCCATCACGCGGGTCAACGCCAACGATCCCGGCCTCATCACCCGCACCCTCGACCGGGGCAGCATGGGCATCGTGGTGCCCCACGTCAGCACCCGTGATGCAGCGGAACAGGCCGCTCTGTCCGCCAAGTACGCCCCCATCGGCTACCGCGGGATGTTCGGGGGCCGTCAGTCATTCGGGGTGTCCGACTATTTCCACACGGCCAACGATCAGACCATGGTCATAGTGTTGCTTGAGGAAGCGGAGGCGTTGGAGAACATCGAGGAAATCCTGAAAGTCGACAACATTGACGTCTTCTTTGTGGCCCCTTCCGACCTGGCCCAGACCATGGGGCACATCGGCAACGCCGAGCACCCTGAAGTTCAGTCAGCCATCGAGACCGCCATCGGCAAGATCGTCGACGCGGGCCGCACCCCCGGCACCCTGGCTAACGACGCCAACATGGACAAGTTCAAGGCCATGGGCGTCAAGTTCATGATGACCTCGTGGAACGCCTGGGTAGCCAGGGGAGCGGCGGAGTTCCTGCAGAAAGCCAGGGCCTAGGGACGTGTCCGCGGAGGCCCCGCAGTGCCTTCCGATTATTCCCTCTCCCTCAGGGGGAGGGTTAGGGTGGGGGTGAAAAGGTAGTGCAGATTTACCTCCGGGCGCACTCCCCAAGTGCATCCTGATTTCGAAGCGGTTACTAAGAGCCTGTCTACGATCTCTTGAGGATTAGCACCGCGAAGGCGAGAACCGCCATTTGCAGGCTGGTATTGAGCTTTCTCTCGCAGTTCTTCCAGAGGCGGCGGCACTTCTCCAGCCAGGCGAAAGACCTTTCCACCACCCATCGTTTCGGCAAGACCGCGAAGGTGTGCAACTCGTTGCGCTTGACCACCTCCACCGAGGCTCCCAGCAGGTTCTCCACCTCCGCAGCAAAGGGCTTCCCGCTGTAACCCCCGTCCGCCATCACGTTCTTCACCCGGTTCAGGTCTCCCCGGCGCTGGGCAAACATCGCCAAGGCCCCGGCCCGGTCAGTAACGTCTGCGGTGGTCACGTGAATCGCATGGGGCAACCCCTGGCTGTCCACCGCGACGTGACGCTTGATCCCGGACACCTTCTTGCCCGCGTCATAGCCCTTGCACCCGGCGCTGTCAGTGTTCTTCACGCTCTGAGAGTCCACGATGCAGAAGCCGGTCCGCTCTGTCCGTCCATTGCTCTTTCGGGCCTCTCCAACCAATTTTTTTTAAGACCCGCTCCAGAATGGAATATTCCTCTGGTCCGGGCCGTTCGCTCCACTGCCGGAAGTACTTGTAGCAGGTGCGCCAGTCAGGGAAGTCGGCAGGGAGCATCCGCCATTGACAGCCGCTCTTCAGAAGGTAAAGCACCCCGCAGAAAACATCGTACAGGTCCACGGTGCGGGGCTTGGTGCGCCGCCGTGCTGACTCCAGCAAGGGACGAATCCGGGCGAATTGCTCCCGGGTGATGTCGCTGGGATAGGAATGAGACATGATTACCCCGCCTTGGAAATAATCTCAACATAATATATCCCAGAGATCGTAGACAGGCTCTAAAGGAACTATCTCAAGACCAGTGATTGCTGTCCCGGCAGCTTCTCTAGGCGACCTTTTCACCCCCACCCTAACCCTCCCCCGTCAAGGGAGAGGGAACTTTATAAGATGGCAACTAATTCTGCCCACTGCATCCCGTTCAACTCTCGGACGGCGGGGCCGCGCTCGGTTCCGCCGGTTCTTGTTGCGGCGTTGCCTCCGCTCGGGCCGGGTTGACCGGCAGTATGGCTATGGCTCCGGCGACGAACAGGGCGGCACACACCCCGATCAAGGCCCGGTACCCCAGGTCCTCCGACGTGTGATTCAGCAGGTCGATGCCGGGGCCGAAAAGCCTGGGCAGGGCCGCCCCGCCGATGGTGGAGAGGTTCACGATGCCGATGTGTGTGCCAGCCTGCCGTTCGTCCCCCATCTCGTTTGCCAGCGCCCAACTGGCGCTCAGCAGCGCCCCCGATGATGCGCCGATGACGCTGGCCGTAAGCACTACGTCGCCGGTGGTCTCGGCGAACAGCAGCCAGGCGGTGCTCAGCGCCCCGGCAACGGCTCCGGCGATTACGACCGGCTTACGGCCAATCCTGTCTGAAACCCAACCTGATACGATGACCATTACCGCCAGCGCCCCGCCAATGGCCGGGATGGCCTGGCTGAGCGTCTCGGCCGGGTTGTCCACTTCCACCACGTCCCGGAGAAAGAACAGCCCGTAGGTAGGGAACGCATAGATGGCCGTCATCATGAACAGCCGGGAAATCAGGAACAGCCCCAGCTGCACGTCCAGGACCGGCCTGCTTGGCTCGTCCCTCCGGCGCACCGGTCTGGCCCGGCGAGTTGGGTCCCGGGCCAGCACGGTCACGCACGTGATGGCAACCGAGACCACCAGCGCCGCCACCAGCAGGCCCATCACCGCCCATTCCCAGTCGACGTATACCGGAACCGGCCCCAGGCTCGAACCGGCAGCCAGCCCGATCAGCGCGGCGCTGGCGGAAGTGAGAACAAGCCCGCCGGTGGCATCCAGCAGTATCTTCAGCGACGAGGCCACTCCCACCCGGGCCCGCGGCACCAAGTCGCGGATCAGCGCCATGCCCGGGCCGTAGGCAACGTTCAGGTTGGCCTGGATGAACATCCACGCGGCGAATAGCGCCCCGAAGTGCGGCGCGAGAAGCGTTAGCGCCAAACTGCCGCAGACCACCAGGGTTCCGGCCACGATGTATGGCACCCGGCGGCCCAGAGGAGAACGGGTGTGATCGCTCAGCCGCCCTATCAGGGGCTGCACTATCGCCGCCACCAGCAGGCCGCCCATTCCCAGCATCGCCAGGTAGCTGTTTTTCAGATGATCGGGTGCCAGCGACAGCACGATGACCGGCAGGACAGCCGTGTCCATCGCCATGATGAAGCCGGTAACGCCAAAGCTGAAGGCGTTCAGCCGGATGAGCGCGAAGCTGCTCCAACTTTTCTCTGACGGCTTTGCGATCATAGATGGCGCACGCGGGTGCTCAATCAGAACATTGAGAGCCGGAAATGGAGTGAGGTCTTTCGAGGGCTGCGGGATGCGATTGCGCTGCCGTGCCGGGGCCGGTCGGCGGTGTTGGTAACATAATCGGCGTGTGCCCCTATAATACAACAGCAATGCTTTCGTAGCCCCATTCTTAGGTACGGCGAGTTACAAAAATGAGGATTTGCTGCCTCTTGCCCAGCGGCGCCGAGATTCTCTGGGAGCTGGGACTGTCAGACAGCGTTATAGGCGTCAGCGACTTGTGCGACTACCCGCCGGATGTCCTGCGGACCAAGCCGGTGGTTAGCCGAAGCAGGGTTGATCCGGCGGTGATGTCCAGCGAGGAGGTCGAGGCGGCCCTTCGCGAAATTCTCGAGAACGGCGAGAGCCCCTACGAGCTGGACTACGACTGGCTGGCGGCGGAACTCCCCGAAATCGTCTTCACCCAGGACCTTTGCCACATCTGCGAGATTGACGCCGGGGAGGTCAATCAGGCAGTACGCGGCATGTCCGTCCAGCCGAAGGTGGTGGTGCTGCAACCAAGAACATTCGAGGACATCCTGGATTCCATCATCGAGGTTGGAGAGGTCTGCGGCGTGCCCGAACGGTCGGAACGACTTGTAGACGCCCTGCGCCAGCGAGTAAATGCGGTAACGGCGAGGTTAAATTCCGCTGCCAAGTGCCCGTCAGTGTTCTCGCTGGAGGGCATCAACCCGCTGGTGGCGGGCGGGCACTGGATCCCCGACTTGTTGCAGATGGCCGGCGGCCGGGTGCCGTTGCTGGAACCGGGGTGCAATGCCCGCCGCCTGGCATGGGAGGAAGTGCTCGATGCCGCGCCGGAAAAACTGTTCGTCGACCTGTGCTCCTCCGACGTGGGCCGCCATCTGCGCGAGGTTCCTTGGCTGGCGGCGCAGCCGGGCTGGCAGGACATACCCGCAGTAAGGTCGGGAGAGGTCTACCTCATCGACCATTCCTATTTCAGTTGTCCCGGGCCCCGCGTCGTCGTGGGCCTGGAGATTCTGGCCCAACTCACGCATCCCGGCCTGTTCAGCGCCCTGATTCCTCCGGGCGTGGTGGTCAAGCTGGATTCGGCGGCGACAGAGGGCGTACCCCCGGCGGGAATTGCCGAATGTTTCCGGCCATTTCCGTAGCGGCCGCCGCTGGATCGCGTTCAGGGTTGGCAATGGTACCCTCTCCCTCCGGGGGAGGGTTAGGGTGGGGGCGTCTCCCATATGTATGCCACGTTGTTGATGCCCACAATTTCACCCTCACCCCAACCCTCTCCCTCAAGGGAGAGGGAGAATTAAAAGACGCTGCCGTTCAAGTTTGGATAGTAGCGCAATCCGTTGATTGCGTACTATAATGAGGCCAATTTCTTGGGCGACGGGCTGTCGCTATTTCTGGCTTGCCGGTAGGTACTGCGGGGCGGTTGCCTGCCGTGATAGCATCAGCTTGGGGTGTATATGGTTTCGTTCGACAAAAACGAATTCCGCTCGGCGCTGTCCGAATTCGCCACCGGTGTCACCGTCATTACCACTCTGGACGATGAAGGCAACCCCCATACCATGACGGCCAACTCCTTCACCTCCGTCTGCCTGGAGCCGCCGATTGTCCTGGTGTGCGTCGCTCACGGAACCCATACCTACGGGTATCTGGAACAGCGGCAGAAATTCGGCGTCAACTTCCTGTGCGAGGAACAGGAGGACGTAGGGTCGTATTTCGCCAAGAAGCCGCAGGACCGCACCGGCGGGGTAGACTACAGTTTCTCCCAATCGGAAAACGGCGTTCCCGTTCTGGACGGCTCCGCCATTTTCTTCGATTGCGACGTCGTCGGGGCACACGTATACGGCGACCACACGGTCTTCATGGGCGAGGTAAAGGAAATCCGCCGCAACGACTACGACAACCCGCTGATGTTCTACCGCAGCAGGTGGTACCATCCCCACCGCGACTGAGGAATGCCTTTCGTTCCGCAACACAAAGAGCGCCGGTTGAAGCCAACCGGCGCTCAAACGTTTGCCGGGCAATATGTTGCGGAAACCGGACCAAGGCCATCGCATTCGGGCAGTTTCGCCGCCGTCATTCCGGCGAAAGCCGGAATCCAGTGAACAATGCCACCGGATTGGATGGGAAACCCCGACACGTCATCAACTCTGGACTCCGGCGAAAGCCGGAGTGACAGTGCCGGAGTTTCATGCCCGATTGCCCTGAAACTGGGGCGGTTATCCCTTGAATGAGCCTACGAAGTCCTCTATTTCCAGGTTCACTGCCTGGTATTTCTCCATGTGCACGAAGTGGCTGCCGCCGGGAATAATCGACTGGCTGGCCCCGTCGATGCTGTTGGCCAGGAACTGGGAGTACTTTACCGGGGTCATGGCGTCGTCGCTGCCGCAGATTAC
Source organism: Dehalococcoidia bacterium (assembly GCA_963664375.1). Taxonomy (GTDB): domain Bacteria; phylum Chloroflexota; class Dehalococcoidia; order Lucifugimonadales; family UBA3495; genus VXOI01. The sequence continues at coordinate 2,789,219 of OY761449.1, read as the reverse complement.
GCGGGTCGGCAACTTGATTTCGCCCACGCTTTCCATCATGTCGAAGCCGTCGCAGGCCCTGAGGTCGTTCAGCTCCACCTGCGGGCCGACCTCCGCCGCTCGCTGCCGCAGCACGGGGAAGACTTCCTGCTGAACATCCTGGTAGTATTCCAGGTGCTTCTCGAGCCACGGAATGTTGTCATCGCCAGGCTCTTCGCAACGCTGGAGATAGTAGGGGTGAACGCGAAGGCGGGCGCCGGTGCCCAGCAGTATCAGGCCGCGCAGCTCCTCCGGATACCTGTGTGCGTACCGCATTGCGATAGCGCCGCCCATTGAATGCCCGCAAAGAATGACGTTCTTGTATCTCCTCGCCTTGATGAAGCCGCGTACCCATTCCAGGTAGCCGTCGATGGTCTCACAGGGTTTTCCGTCGGGATGCCCGGGAAGATCGATCGCCTTGGCGCTCCGAAAGTGCCTCAACTGGTAGTAGAAAGAAAGGCTGGAGCATCCTGCGCCGTGCAGGAAAACGAGCTTCATTGGCAATTTGCCGGTCCTCCTAATTTGATTGGGCAATACTATGCCGTCATCATTATCACAAATCCTTGAGCATTGTACAGAACGAGAATCTGTTTTTCAAGACTACACACGAAAATCGGCATGCTTCCTCGATTGCCCCCGGAAACTCCGGGGCGCCAATTTTGTCTGAATCAGGATAGGACTTATGCAGTTGAAAGCTATTCCCTCCCCCTCATGGGGAGGGTTAGGGTGGGGGTGAACCCCTCAACTGCGTAAGTCCTATCCTGATTCAGGCAATGATTCTGCGTGTCACGGAGGAGCTAACCCGTCATTCCCGCGAAAGCGGGAATCCGGCTACCCCAAGCGGCACGACCGAAACGGCAATGAATACCTCTTACAAACAATCTCAAAACCAGTGCTTGTTTTGGTATTCTCAGTGTGTGTTGGTATTCCCATGTAGGGGCGCACAGCCGTGCGCCCTGGCCCCCGGTTCCGGCACAATTCTCTCCTGCGCAGACACGGGCGCACGTCCCTCGACGCGCTCGGGAGTGCGCCCCTACGCGGCGAGGCCAAGCGGACAAATCGCGTCCAATACCCACACACGTTGGGAATACCCTTGTTTTCCCGGCGGCTTCTCCAAGCTACCTTTTCACCCCCACCCTAACCCTCCCCCGTCAAGGGGGAGGGGACTTTTGAGATAGTGTCTTAGCCACCTAGCCTATGAAAAAAGGAAAGGGGGCGAACGCAGCTCGCCCCCTCCAAATGACCTTATTCCCCGGATGTTACGCGGATTCCTCCTCGGCGCCCTCGGCCTCCGTTTCGGGCCGGTGCCCGTTGCTGGCGGCCCGACCGTTGCGGCGGTGCCCGTTGGACGGCGGCCCGCTGTCTCCGTTCCGCTCCGTCTCTTGGAAGATGGCGATGGAGGCCACGTAGTCGTCGTCGCTGGCTTCCCGCTCCTTCCACAGGATGACACCCTGGGCGATGCGGCCCGTTTCGCGCACGTCGTCGATGCTGATGCGTACTACTTGGGCCTTGGCCGAGATGATGAGCATTTCCTGGTTTTCCGGGTCGGTGACAATTCTTGCCGAAGCCAGCGGCCCGGCTTTGTCCGTCAACTGGAAAGTCCTCACCCCTTGCCCGCCGCGGCCAGCGGAGCGATAGCTGGAGGTGGCCGTCATCTTGCCGTACCCTCCCTGGCTGACCACGAGCACGTAGCTGTTGGGCGTAACCACGCCCATGAAGATAACCTTATCTTCCTCTTGCAGGCGTATGCCCCTGACGCCGCCAGCAGTGCGCGACCGGGGCGTGAGGTCATCAATGGCGAACCGGATGGCCTGCCCGCGTTCAGTCACCATCATCGCGTCCTTGGCATCGCCGACCTGGGCCACGGACACCAGTTCGTCGTCGTCGGCGAGGTTCATCACGATGAGGCCGGACGGGCGTATGTTGGTCAGTTCCCCGGTCTTCAGCGCCTTGATTTGACCCTTGAGCGTGGCCAGCAACAGCGGATAATCGTCCTTGGGGTTTTCGATGAGCAACATGGCCTGCACCTGCTCGTTCCGTTGCAGCGGCAGCAGGTTTGACAGCAGCGTTCCGCGCGAGGTGCGGGAGGCGTCGCCAGGTATCTGGAACGCCCGGAGGGGATAGACCCGCCCGCGGTTGGTGAAGAAGAACAGAGTGCTGTGCGTGTCCACCACCACCAGGTCGAGGATGGCGTCGCCCTCGCGGGTGGTCATGCCTCGAACGCCCTTGCCGCCCCGGTTCTGTTGCCGGAACGTGCTGGGAGGCACGCGCTTGACGTAGCCGCGCTGGCTCAAGGTGATGATGGCGTCTTCCTGGGGTATGAGGGATTCCGGGGTTTCTTCTCCGATTTCCTCCTCGTGAATCACGGTGCGGCGCGGGTTGTTGAACGACCTCTTGAGCTCGCGGGTTTCCCTCTTGATCTCCGCCAGAACTTTTGCCGGGTCTCCCAGCAGGGCCTCCAGCTCGGCGATCCTGCGCTGTAGCTCTTCGTGCTCGTTTTGCAACCGCTCCCTCTCCAGGGCGGCAAGGCGTCGCAACTGCATGTCCAGGATGGCCTGGGCCTGTGCTTCCGACAGGTCAAGCTGCTGCACCAAGTTGTTGCGCGACTCCTCCACGTCGGCGGAGTTGCGTATGATCTCGATCACCTGGTCTATCTGGTCCAGCGCCAGTAGCAGCCCTTGCACTATGTGGTCGCGGTCGCGGGCGCGCTGCAACTGGTATTCCGACCGTCGGCGTATGACCTCCTGGCGGTGCTGTACGAACAATTCCAGGCAGCGCCGCAGGGGGAGCACCTGGGGCTGGCCGTCCACCAATGCCAGCATTATGGAGTTGAAAGAGGAGCGCATGGCCGTCTGGCGCAGCAGGTTGTTCAGCACCACCCGCGGCTGGGCGTCCCGCCGTAGCTCGATGACGATGCGCATGCCGCGCCGGTCGGATTCGTCCCGGATGTCGGAGATTCCCTCGATCTTGCGCTCTCGGGTTAGCGCCGCAATCCGTTCAACCAGATTGGCCTTGTTGACCTGGTACGGCAGGGAATTAACGATGATCTGCTCGCGGTTGTTGCGGGTCTCCTCAAACTCCGTGTCCGCTTCCATGATTACGCGGCCGCGGCCAGTGGTGTAGGTGTCCACAATGCCCTGGCGCCCGCGGATCTTCGCGCCGGTGGGGAAGTCGGGGCCCTTGATGTGGCGCATCAGCCGTTCCGTAGTCGCGTCGGGGTGGTCGATCAAGTACACCAGCGCGTCGCAGACCTCGCCCAGGTTGTGGGGCGGGATATTCGTCGCCATTCCCACTGCGATGCCCGATGCCCCGTTGATCAGCATGTTCGGCAGCCGCGCCGGAAGCACCGTCGGCTCGGTCAGCGAGTCGTCAAAGTTGGGCGCGAAATCGACGGTGTTCTGGTCGATGTCCGCCAGCAACTCGTCAGCGATGGGCGCCAGCCGCGCCTCGGTGTAGCGCATGGCGGCGGGCGGGTCGCCGTCGATGCTGCCAAAGTTTCCCTGGCCCGCAATCAGCGGGTAGCGCATGCTGAATTCCTGGGCCAGCCTGACCAGGGCATCGTAGACCGAACCCTCGCCGTGGGGATGGAACTTGCCCAGCACCTCCCCGGCGATACGGGCGCTCTTGCGGAACTGCGAGCCGGGCCGTATGCCCATGTCGTGCATGGCATAGAGGATCCGGCGCTGCACCGGTTTCAGTCCGTCCCGGACGTCGGGGAGCGCCCGCGCCACGATCACGCTCATGGCGTAGGTCAGGTACGATGTCCGCATTTCCTCGGCGATGCGGATTGGCTGCTCTCCAGGCGGGACCGGGGCGGTAGTTACCATAGGTCTACACTCCTACAATTGCTCAACGTCTCCCTGGAATGGGAAGGGCATAGGCCGCCATACCTACCGGCGGCAGGCGCGGGGCCACCTGATTGAAGCGGCAGCGCGGCGAATAGGGATAATCAGACGGTGAGGGCTTCAGCGAACCTTTCCGCCCGGTCGTGCAGACCGGCAAAGAGGTTGGCGAACAGCCGCGGCACCTCGTCCTGCCGCTCAGGATGACACTGCAGCCCGATGACCCAACTGTGTTCAGGACTTTCCAACCCCTCCACTAACCCGTCTTCGACACTGTACGCCGTGCTCATCAGGCGCGGCGCTCTCTGCGCCTCGTTGAGGCCCTGATGGTGGTAACTGTTCACTTTGAAAAAGCCGGCCGAGCCGATGATGGCCGCTTTCTTCGCACCCGGGGCGACGTAAATCAGGTGCGAGACGTGCTCCTCATCGTCTGGATCGTCGTTCCGGTGCCCGCGCAGGTCCTGAATCAGCTTTCCGCCGAAGGCTACGTTCAGCACCTGCATCCCCCGGCAGATCGCCAGCACCGGCATGTCTGCGGAAAGGGCATATTCCAGCACTCGAAACTCGAGGTCGTCGAGTTCGGGGCGCAACTGCAACCTGGCGTCGGGGTCCGGCTGCTGGCCGTAGCGCCGGGGATGCACGTCCGGCCCCCCGGTCAGCAGGAGACCGCCGATTCCGCGCATCAGGTCGCCGGTTGGCGCATCTCCGTGGGAACCCGGTAACAGGAGTCGCGTTTCAGACCCGGCCGATTCCATTGCGGACACGTAACGGCGGGCATTTCGTTCCGTTGACGAGGTGATTGCGACTACGGTCATATTGCACAATATTATACTTGAAATTAGAACAATTTTGCATTCCGTAGGCACGCCAATATCGCCAACTTCGATCACATCCCGTAACATGGCAGCGCCAATCGTTTGCGGGTTACACGGGCGTTTTGGTAAGCTACACACGACAGGCATACTCGATTCTTCGGGCAGGACGCCGGATAAGGAAGCGCCATGAAAGAAGTCATCCAGGGAGCTGTGGAAACTCTGCGGGATGGCCGGCCCTGCGTGCTGGCAACCGTGGTGCGCACCAAGGGGTCTACGCCCCAGAAGGCCGGCGCGATGCTGCTGGTGAAGGATGACGGCAGCGGCCTCGGCACCCTGGGCGGCGGCTGCGTCGAGGGCGACATCTGGTTCGCGGCGAAAGAGATGCTGCGCGACGGGAGCGGGCCGGAGTTCAAGGACTATTACCTGAACGAGGACATTGCCGCCCGCGACGGGCTGGTCTGCGGCGGCACCATGTACTTCTACCTCGAACCCCTGCGAAGCCTGGACGACTTTCTGCCCCTCGGAGACGAAATTCTCGAAGCATACGATGGCGGAGAGCCGGTCAGTCTGGCCACGGTCGTGAACAGCCCCGACCGTCCCGACTTGCTGGGGGCTAAGCTGCTGCTTCGCGCCGACGGTACGGTGTCCGGCACTCTTGGCTCTAATGCGCTGGACGAGCCTGCCCTGGAGGTTGCCCAGCGAGTAGCGGCCATCGGCAACACCGAGTCCATTTCCACGGAAGACGGCACCGAGATTTTCGTCGAGGGGTTTACCACCCCGCCGACGCTGGTGATGGTGGGCGGCGGGCACGTGGGGAAGGCGACCGCAGACCTGGCACGTTTCCTGGGCTACCGGGTCTACATCGTAGACGACCGCCCGGAGTTCTCCAACGACGAACGCTTCCCTTACGCCGAGCAGACCATCGTTACCCCCTACGAATACTGGTCCGACCTCCTGAGCATCAACGTCAACACTTTCGTGGTAGTTGCCACCAGGGGCCACCGCTACGACGACATGGCGCTGGAGTCGGCCCTCAAGACCCGCGCCCGCTACATCGGACTGCTGGGCAGTCGGCGCAAGACGCTGATGATTTACCGCCGCCTGCTGGAGCAGGGAGCCACCAAGGAGCGCATCCGCGAGGTTTACGCGCCCATCGGCCTGAACATAGGCGCACTGACGCCCGAGGAGATCGCCGTCAGCATAATGTCCGAGGTCATCATGGTCCGGCGCGGCGGCGACGGCGGCAAGATGACCATGGGCGACTGGTACATCGACCGCGCCGCCAGCATCGTCGAGCGGGCCGTCGAGGTGTGACCCGTGGCCGAGGCGTGGGCCATCCTGCTAGCGGCGGGCGAGTCCAGCCGGATGGGTCGGCTGAAGGCCCTGCTGCCCTGGCGGGGCCAGCCCTTGCTGCGGCATCAGGTGTCGGCGTTGCGGGACGGCGGCGCTGACCGCGTGGTGGTGGTGCTGGGCCACCGGGCCAGCGAGCTGAGTCCCCTGCTGGAGGGCTTGGACGGCGTGGACTGGGTGCTGAACCCCGACTACCTACAGGGCAAGACCACCTCCATCAAGGCCGGCCTCTCCGCTATTGACCGTGAGCTGGCGGATGAAATCCTGCTCCTGAACGTGGACCAGCCTAGGTCGGCTGCCGATATAGCCTACATCCTCCAGACGCACCGGGCTACTGACTGCGCCATCACCATTCCCACCTGCGGCGGCAAGGGCGGCCACCCGATAGCGCTGTCGGCGGAATTGCTGGACGAGTTGCTGGCCATAGACGAGGATTCGCAGGGCGTCAAGGCCGTAGTGCAACGCCGCCCCGAATCAGTGAATCGCTTCCCGCTAGAGAACCCGGAGATTCTGCTGGACCTGAACACACTGGAGCAGTACCGGCAGGCGGTGGAGGCTATGCGTATTTGATGTCGTAGTCGATCTTTGCCGGATTATCAGGGGATTTGTTCACAATCAGCAAGTGGTATCTGCTGAAGTTTGGCAGGGATAATTCAGCCATGTGGTTACGGCGGTTGCTGAATCCGGCATAGTGATGCGGGGTCTTGCCTTCCAGGAAGTCTTCCAACCCCATGTCGTCGACCAAGTAAGTTGTAACCCTTCTATCTGCCCGCACCTCGAAGGCCACTCGGGGGTTTTTCCTCAGGGGCCCGAATTTCAGCGCACGAGCTGAATCTGGCTCCACATAATCTTTCCGCATAATCAATCTCTTGACGTTTGCCCTTCCGAGTTCGGTTCTGACAGACTTCCCGAAGTTGTCCGAATGGTCGTTCCTGCAATCGTTATCTCTCTGATGCTGTTGATAAAGGCCCTCAGCGGCAGGTAAAACACAGGCAGCATGACCAGCAATACGGCCTTCCAATTGCTGTTAATCATTACCAGCAGTTTACCAGACCGGGTTTCTGATGGCTCGTTTGCGCTGAAGAAAAGTTGAACCACCGCGTAAATGACAATACTGACGGCAAATAGTATCCCAGCTCGCCCGGCTAGGCCGAACAACGAATCAAGGAAACGCCCTGTCGCGTCCAGCCAACCCGATATTCTGCGAAGTCCATCGACAGACAATATCGTCACCGTCCCCGCTGGCCCCCCGGCATCAGCAGGGATACCAGGAAGCCGAAGAAGTACAGCCCGGCGGCCAGGTAGAACGCTGACTCCCACCCGGCGTAGTCGGCCAGTACCCCGGCGGCGATGGACGCCATGGCCCCGAAGAAGGCGTTGCTGCCCCACATCAGGCCCAGGAACGTCCCCTCCAATCCCTTGCCCTCGGCCACGTCGATGGCTGCGGCCTGGGTCAGGGAGTTGACCGTGAAGATGAACACCCCGAACAGGAACACCATCACGGTCATGCCCCAACTGTCGCCCAGCAGTACGATAGCCAGCGTAATCACTCCGGTGGCGGCCATTACCAGCATGGTGATGGGCTTGCGTCCGATACGGTCGGACAGCGCGCCGAACAGGGGGCCGGTGATGATTCCGGGCACGGCGAACAGGGCCACGTGGAACCCTACCCAGAAGTTGCTGAATCCCAGGTCGTTGGAAAGGTATAACGGGATCACCCACAACAGCGAGCGGTCGCCCATCCCCCGGACAGCGGAGACGGTGAAAATGCTCCACATCCCCGTGCCCCGGAAGGAGTCCACCATGTCTCGGAGCTGCCTCCTGATTTTTGCGCCGTAATCAACGCCCGGCAAGGCCGGACCGTCCACGTTGCGCAGCAGCAGGAAGATGGCGCTGGCCAGGATCAGCATAATCGGCGCGCCGCCGCCGACAATCCAACGCCATCCGATAACGGCCAGCAAGCCGCTGACTATCAATGGGCCGATCCAGTCGCCGACATTGCCAGTGGAGCGGTGCATGGAGATGAACAGCCCCCGCCGGTCCGGGAAGCGCTGGGCCAGCAGACCCAGGGCCGGCGGATGCCACATCGCCGTGCCAGCCGACGCTACGGCCAGCGCGGCTAGCACCTGCCAATAGGCCGGGGAGATGGAAACCAGGAAGTATCCGATGCCGATCAGCGCCAGGCTGGCGGTGAGCACCTGCGCCCGGCGGTGCTGGAAGACGTCGACGAAGAAGCCGCCGGTCATGCTGGTGGCCCCGCCCGCCAGTTGGCGCACGCCGTCGAGGAGGCCCGCCTGTATCGGGTTCAGGCCGAGGCTGACGTAGATGGCCGTGATGAGCACCAGGAAGCCACGGCCATACATGTGCTCCAGGGTGTGCGCCCCGATGACCGTGGTGGCCATGATGGGGTCTTTGGTGCGCTTGTGCCTGTATTCCGCCGGGGATTCTCCGCCCGCTGCTATCTGTGCCACCGGTTACGTCCCTTGCCGACTGTCATCACTGCCCGACCAAGGTCCGGAGTGAAACGCGCTATATTCGAATTCGCGAATTATACACCGGGTCAGTATTCGTGGAAGGCCTGTTGCAGCCAGTCGCGTTCCGTGCTCACGGTCAGGGCAAGCATCAGCAGAATGCGGGCCTTCTGTGGCAGCAGGTTGTCGGAAACGATGAAACCCTGCCGTTCCTTGGCGGGAGTTGTCACGACGCGGCCAGCGGTGGAGCGCGACGCCAGCACCACCGGGATTCCGTCCTCCACGGCCCGGGCCGCAGCCGCGACGAAGGCAGGCGGGTAGGTGCCGCCGCCGAATCCCGCCACCACCAGCCCGTCGGGCCGCATCTGGCGCACCGCGTCGATGATGGCCCCGTCGGCTCCGGCGTAGGCGTACACGATCTCCACCCGCGGCATCCCTTCCCTGCCCTCGACGTTGAAGGGCGTGGCGGTCGTGTGCTTGCGCAACGGGGCGCGATAGAACACGACTTGGTGGTCGGAGTCGGCATAGCCAAGGAAGCCCAGCTCGTTGGGACGGAAGGTCTCCACCCGGAAAGTGTTGGCCTTGGACACGTCGCGGGCGCAGTGAATCTGGTTGTTCAGCACCGTCAGCACGCCCATGCCGCCCGCATGGGGCGATGCGGCGATTCGCACCGCGTCCAGAAGGTTCAGGTCGGCGTCGGTGCCCAAGGCCGTCGGCGGCCGCATGGCCCCGGTGATGACCACGGGCTTGTCGGTCTTTACTGCCAGGTGCAGAAAGTACGCGGTTTCCTCCAGCGTGGCCGTGCCGTGGGTTACGGCGATGCCAGTCAGACCGGGATCGTCCCGGAGCATGCCGTTTATCTTGGTCGTAAGCGCCACCCAGTCGGCGGGGCCGATGGCGGTGCTGCCGACGCTTACCAGATCCTCGGACGTGATGTTGGCTACATCTTGGGTCTCCGGGACACGTTCCAGGGACTGCTCGATGGTCAGGTGGTCGCCTATCTCCGGGTAAAGGATGTAGTCCATCCGGTCGGGGCCGATGCCGGCGATGCTGCCGCCGGTGCCGATGACGTGTACCCGTGGCTTGGCTGCGGTCATGGCGCCGCCTCCCATAGTTCGATTTGACTTTGCCGGGGCCTTTAATGGCCGGTTGCTATAATACCCGCAACCATCAAGTTGTGCAGGGCGCACTCAGATTATGGCAGAACCTTCTAATTCTCCCTCTCCCTTGAGGGAGAGGGTTGGGGTGAAGGTGAAATCGCTGGCATCAGTAACCTTGCTTACTGATTACGTCGAGAAGACGCCCCCACCCTAACCCTCCTCCGGAGGGAGAGGGAACTATCAAAAGACAATGAGGCTCACGGAGGAGCGGGTGCGATTCCTTATAGTCTCTGACATTCACTCCAACATCGAGGCGTTGGAGTCCGTGCTGCGGCACGCGGAACGCAACGGGGGTTTTGACCGCGTCTGGTGCCTGGGCGATATGGTCGGCTACGGGCCGGACCCGTCGGCCTGTCTGCGACGGTTGCGCGAGTTTGACCTTGTTGCCGTAGCTGGCAACCACGACTACGCGGCGGCCGGGGTCATCGACGCCGCCGACTTCAACGGCGCAGCCTTTACCGCCATCCGCTGGACTGCGGGCCAGATTGACGGCGAGGACTCGGCGTACCTGGCGGGGCTGCCCCTGGTGAGCGTGCAGTCTCCGTTTACGCTGGTCCACGGCAGCCTGCGGGACCCGATAGTCGAATACCTGACACACCCCTCGCAGGCCGTCGTAACCCTGAATCTGCTGACCACCGGCTACTGTCTGGTGGGACACTCCCATTACCCGTTTATTTGCCGCGAGAACGGCGGGATGCCGCTGTTCCTTCCCATGCCGGAATCGCAGGCGGTGCCTCTCGATGGCGAGCGTTGCATCATCAACCCCGGCAGCGTCGGACAGCCCAGAGACCGCGACATCCGCGCCAGCTACGCCGTATATGACGGCGGCGCTCACAGCATCGAGCACCACCGCGTCGACTACGACCGGGCCGCCACCCAGGCCAAGATGCGCGAGGCTGGCCTCCCCCAGTACCTGATCGACCGCCTCGACCACGGGGTGTGAGTGGATGGAGCCAATGGCGAAGGGATTGTCTGAACTGTGATTCGTGTGATTTTAGGATGGACAGGATTGGTGTTCCAATCTGCGAAATCCCGGAATCACACGAATCACAGTTCAGACGATGACCGGGACTACGCCCTCACCCTAACCCTCTCCCTGTGGGAGAGGGGACAATTAAAATACCCTGCAATGAGCGGGCGCACATTTGACTGGCCAGACTGCGAATTGGTAGACTGGAATGTATCGGCCCGCTAGCTCAACTGGCAGAGCAACGGACTCTTAATCCGTAGGTTCTCGGTTCGACCCCGAGGCGGGTCACCATCGGCCCTTTGACGACGCCTTTCCCATCACGGGAAGGGCGTCTTGCTTTTCCGTAGGCGCAGGGGTTGAGATTGCAGTCCGTCGGGGATACATTAGCGGCTGATGCGCGGGAACCGGCGCCCCCCAAAGCGACACGGACAGGAGGAGCGAGATGTCTGACGTCGACACCACGATTTTCGCCCTGCAACGCAACTGGGACATGGTGTCCACTGCCGTTGACGGCGTGGACGACGACACCCTCAAGCGAATGCCCAACGACGAATCCAACTCCATGGCCTGGCTGGTGTGGCACATGACGCGGGTCGCGGACCGGTTCATCCACGCCCGCTTCCAGGACACCGGGCAGCTTTGGACGGCGGGAGGCTGGCACGGCAAGTTCGGAATGGAGTCCGACCCCGATGAGTTCGGCATCGGCTGGAGCACCCAGCAGGTGGCCGAATGGCCGTGTCCCTCGCGGGAGGTGCTGATGGGCTACTACGACGCCGTGAACGCCGCCGCCCGCAGCTACATTCAGGGCCTAGACGCCGACGGGCTGCAACGCCGGGTTCCGGCGCCCGGGCCCGCCGGGTCAACCATGTCGGTGGCCGACGCCCTAGGCATCCTGGTCTGGGACAACGTGGTGCATGGCGGCCAGGTTGCCTATATTCGGGGCTACTTCGGCGGCAGCGGCTGGCACCGCTAGGCTGTGGCGAGCATAGCCGCTACAAAAAAACATCCCTCCAATCCCCTCCCCCTCAGGGGGAGGGTTAGGGTGGGGGTGAAATCCTCAACTGAGTAACTCCTATGGGTTTTCGATGTCCACCGGGCAAGTCCGTTCATGGTGAGCTTGTCGGACCACGAACGGACGGCATTTCGACAAGCAACAAGGGCGCCCACAAGGGGCGCCCCTACCGGACGGCCACCAACGTGTAGGGGCAACCCTTGTGGTTGCCCCGGCCTTCCCGGCGTCAATCCGCCCTCTCTCCCGTCATTCCGGCGAAAGCCGGAATCCAGGAGTCACTGATAGAGAAAGCATTGTAAGGCCGTCCAATAATTCTGGATTCCTGCCTGCGCAGGAATGACCGACTACCGCAAGGAAATTGTCTGAATCAGGATTATCAAGATGGAAGGATTGACAGGATTGTGGTGGTTATCCCGAAAAGCGCCCCAATCCTGTCAATCCTTTAATCACACGAATCACAGTTCAGGCAATCCCGCTTTCGCCGGAATGACGGACTGGGGGAGGCTTAACGTTGAGAAACCAATTGGTCTCTGCCTACCTTTTCACCCCCACCCTAACCCTCCCCCTCAAGGGAGAGGGGATTTTTGAGATGCTTACTTGGTTTGCCGCCGCGCCTTGCGGTTTGACGCCATCTGCTCCCGCGACGCCTCGTATGCCGCGATGTAGTCCGCAACCGGCGTCCGGGCGATGACGTCTCCGATAAGGTTCAGCGGCAGGTCGTCCAGCTTCTTGAACCGGACGCAGGCCTTTCCCATGTCCAGCTTTTTGCCTGCCGCGGCGAATCCCTCGGTGAACCATCGGAGTGTCGCCTCGTCGCCGTAGACGTTCATCAGGTACAGCGCCATGTGCCGCTTCTGCGATGCCAGCGCGGCATACATCAGCGGGTGCTTGTTGTACGTTTCCGGGTAGGTTTCCAGCGGGATGACATAAGCAATCATCCCGAAGTCCACCTGTTCCTCGTAGCCCTCCGGCAGCCTCCGCAGGATCAGCTCCCGTAGCTGTCCCAACTGCTCCGCCCGCTCCGGCGGCAGCCCCGCCAGGTACTCCTCCGGCGTTGCTGGAGCCACCCCTCCTGCTGCGTTGTTCAATGAGCGCCTCCTCGATGGCGGCCGTGCCGGCAGTCCGGCGTCGTTGTCTCCCGGTCCTGATTTTAGCGCATGCCGGGGCAACAAGGCAGTCCGCCACTTGGGGCGAAAGCGCACAGAACTTGCCGAAATAGCCCCGGAAAAGCTGGTACAAACTTTATGATTTATCTAAAATATTATGTAAAATTGACGGCTGCACCGCATGGACGCCAACGCCGCCAGCCTTCTGGCTGAGCGGAGTCAAGGCTGCCCGCACCGGCGTCGGCGAGCATCCCATAGACCGGCCGCCGCCTTTCTCGCGCAACTTTGCGGGCAAGTGTCCCGCGTTGTGCTGGAGCAGGACAGACAGAGTCGCTATTACAGGGAGTTTTCCTATGAGGCTACCCCGGACCAGGATCCTAATTCTTGTCGCAATGGTCGCAATTCTGGCGGCTGTGCCGGCCCTGGTGTCTGCGCAAAGCGAAATTCCTCACACGGTATTTGGAAAGGCTTATATCGACGGCAGGATTGCACCGACCGGCACATCTGTCGAGGCGTATATTGACGGCAAGAAAGTTAACGAGGCAAATACGAACGCAAGCGGAACCTATTTCCTGCTGATTCCTCCAAGCACAGGGAGCTCCCATGCTGGCAAGGCAATCTCATTCCGGGTAAGGGGGATGAACGCGAGATCGAGCGAGGCGATAACATGGGCCTCCGCTGGAAACCACAAGGATATCAGGCTCGATGCCAGCACCGCTCCCACCCCCACGCCGCGGCCCACGGCAACCCGCAGGCCCGCCGCCACGCCGCGGCCTACGGCCACGTCCGCGCCCACGGTCATCCGTGGCCCGCAGGGGCCTCCAGGAGCCACCGGGGTTCCCGGCGCCACTGGCATTCCCGGCGCTCCCGGAGCCACGGGCGTTCCCGGTGGCACGGGAGTACCCGGCGATCGCGGACCCGTCGGCTCCGCGGGCGACCAGGGGCCGCCGGGAGTGGATGGCCCCGCCGGAGAACGGGGGCCGCAAGGCTACATCGGCCAGACCGGCCCCCAGGGAGTCGCCGGGCCGTCCGGCCTCTCGGGCCCGCAGGGTCCTGCCGGACCTGCTGGCAGCTCAGGCAATTTCCTGATTGCCATCATCGCCCTGGTAGTAGCGCTCTTGGCCCTGCTAGTAGCCATCGGCCGCTGGATCTGGGAGCTACAGGTCGGGTAGACGAGACGCCTGCCCGCGCCCGGCAACGGCGCGTCTCAGAGGACGGTCAACCATGGAGGACACGGAGATTCCGCGGGAGAAACCGAAAAATCCGTGTCCTCTGAGTTCTCTGTGGTGATTAACCCCCGCAGGCGGCGTGTGCCGGACGCGCCCGGCCCGTGTTATGATTCTTGTGTGCGCTCACGCCGGGGGAAGTGTCGAAATTGGTAGACGAGCATGACTTAGGATCATGTGCTGCAAAGCGTGGGAGTTCGAGTCTCCCCTTCCCCACCACTTGCCTGACATTGGCTGTTCCCACGTCATTAGCCCAATGTCAGATGCCAGGTCGGCAAGTGTTACAGGAATTTCAGGGCTATCTGCAGGGCGGTCAAGATTATTCCCACCGCGCCTATGGCGACGCCCACTGCCCATTTGGCGTTTCGCAGTTCCCCGCGCAGGTCCGCGATCTCAACCCGCACCTCCGCGACCTCAATCCGCACTTCCGCGACATCGGCTTTGGTGGCCAGGTGACCATACTCCCCTTCCAGACGGCTTACCCTTTCCTCTATGGTGGCCATGGTGATGCTCCTAAATGCCGGTGTTCTCCCGCGAGTGAATCCAACCCGAAGTCCGCACGGTTCCGTTGCAGTATGCTTGCACGGCCCAAAGTGTATCACCTTCGAGTGCAACGGGTATCGCTGCTGCTTGGCCAACTACCGTAGGGCAAGACACAGCCCGTCATTCCGGTTTTCGCGGGAATTACGGTATTGGGGCGGAATGGCGCGGCGGCGGCGTTAATGATTCGGTATAATTCCCTGATTAGAAATTCTTGGCGGCAGCATTTTGTGGCAGGCAACTGAAGACATACTTGACTCCATTGCCATAGGCGCCGGAATTCTCGGCACCGGCGGCGGCGGCAATCCCTACATCGGCCAACTGCGGGCGCGCCAGGCCATCAGGCAATGGGGGCCAGTCGACGTGCTGTCTCCAGATGAGCTTCCGGACGACGCCCGCGTCGTGTGCGTTGGCGGCATCGGCGCGCCGACCGTCGGCATCGAAAAGGTGCGCGACCTCCAGTCGTACCACGCGCTGCGGGCCATAGAGCAGTACACCGGAGAGAAGGCCACCGCGCTGATTTCCAACGAGATCGGCGGCAGCAACTCGGTGGAGCCGCTGATTCCGGCGGCGATGGCCGGTCTTCCCGTGGTTGACGCCGACGGGATGGGCCGCGCCTTTCCTGAGTTCCAGATGAAGACCTTTTTCGTCTACGGGGTTCCCTGCTGCCCCATGGCCATCGCCGACGAGAAGGGCAACTCCGTAGTCATCCGCGAGACCATCACCCCGGCTTGGGCCGAGCGGCTGGCCCGCTCGATTACCGTGCAGATGGGATGTATCGCCTGCTACGCGGTGGCGCCCATGTCGGCGGAGCAGGTCAGAACGACCGCCGTCCCCAATACCTTGTCGCTGGCCCGCGGCCTCGGCGACGCGGTGAAGGAGGCGCGTGCCACTGGACGAAACCCCCTCGACGCCATTCTCGATACCTGTCCGGGGAAAGTGCTGTTCTCCGGCAAGGCCGTTGACCTGGACCGGCGCACGGCGGCGGGGTTCGCCCGCGGGACGCTGACCATCGACGGCCTGGACGATTATGCCGGGGAGCGGATGGTGATCGAGTTTCAGAATGAGAACCTCATCGCGAGGCGGAACGGGGAAACCGTCTGCACCGTGCCCGACCTCATCTGTGCCGTCGCAACGGAGCTGGGCGAGCCGGTCACCACCGAACTGATGCGTTACGGCCTGCGGATAACGATCCTAGGGTTCCCGGCCCCGGAACTTTGGACGACGCCCGAGGGTCTGGCCGTCGCCGGGCCAGCGGCCTTCGGCTACGACACCGAGTACATCCCGCTTAATCCCACTCCGGTTTTATCCCCTCTCCCTCCGGGAGAAGGTTAGGGTGAGGGCGTTCCCCTTATGTACATCGGCGTAGACGTGGGCGGCACCAATACGGACGCTGTCCTGATGGACGGTCGGAACCTGGCGGGCGCGGTCAAGATGCCAACATCCGCCGACGTTACCTCCGGGATTGTCGCATCCCTTGCCGAGCTGCTGCAACAACTGCTCCACAACGCCAGCGTCGACGCCGTGATGGTGGGCACCACCCACTTTACCAACGCGCTCCTGGAGCGCCGCGACCTCTCGCCCACTGCCGTCGTCCGGCTGGCCCTGCCCGCCACGCACCTGCTTCCTCCGCTGGTGGACTGGCCGGAGGGGTTGAAAGAGGCGGTAGGCGGGCACGCCTACATGGTTGAGGGCGGCCACGAATTTGACGGACGGGAAATCGCGCCCCTGAATCGCCAGGATTTGCGAGAGGCGGCCCGCGACATGCGGGCGCGCGGCGTCCATGCCGTTGCCGTTTCGGGCGTGTTTTCCCCGGTCAATTCCGCCCACGAGTCCGAGGCGGGGCAGATTATCCGGGAGGAAGCGCCGGAGATTCGCGTGTGCCTTTCCAACGAAAACGGGCGGATGGGGTTGCTGGAGCGGGAGAACGCCGCCGTGCTGAATGCCTGCCTGGGGGACATCGCGGCCCGCACCATCGAGGGCTTCCGGCAGGCGCTTACGGCGCTGGGCATTGACGCTCCGCTCTACATGAGCCAGAACGACGGCACGCTGATGGACTCGGAATTCGCCGCGAGATTCCCAGTGTTGACCATATCGTCCGGCCCCACCAACAGCATGCGCGGCGCGGCCTACCTTTCCGGCGTGGCCGACGGGATCGTGGTTGACGTCGGGGGAACATCGACGGATGTGGGAGCGCTCGTCCGGGGCTTTCCCCGGGAGGCTGCCGTGGCGGTGCAGCTCGCCGGGGTGAGGACCAATTTCAGGATGCCGGATATGGTCTCCATTCCCCTGGGCGGTGGCACTGTCGTGGAACGGGACCCGTTCCGCATGGGGCCGGAAAGCGTCGGCTACCGGCTGACCGATGAAGCCCTGGTTTTCGGCGGCTCGACGCTGACGGCCACCGATCTGGCCGTGGCCGGAGGGCGGGCCAGCGTGGGAGATGCAGGACTTGTCGCTGGCCTGGAACAACCGTTGGTGTCCCGAACCGTGGCGGAAATTCAGAGCCGTGTCGAGGACGCCATAGACCGGGTCAAGCTCAGCTACGAGGATGTTCCCGTGATCCTGGTTGGCGGGGGCAGCATACTGGTCGGGGACTCTTTGGCCGGAGCCTCCCGGGTGCTCCGGCCGGAACATGCCGGGGTGGCCAACGCCATCGGCGCGGCCATCGCCCAGGTGGGCGGGCAGGTGGAGCGCGTCTACTCCCTGGAGACCCATGGCCGCGACGAGGCTATCGCCGACTGCACTGCCGCAGCGGTCAGCCGGGCGGTGGCCGCAGGCGCAGACCCGGCGACCACGGAAGTCGTCGAAATCGACGAGGTTCCCCTGACCTACGTTCCCAGCAATGCCACCCTCGTGAGGGTCAAAGCCGTCGGCAACCTGGCCCAGCCCGGCTAGGCGCGCCTGCCTCTCCCCTCCCCCTAAGAGAGTGTTTAATAGGTTCGGTTCACTGACAAAGAGCAGGTTTCAGGAGTATCCGCCGTTCCTGAGCAACCAAGGGTACGCCCCCACCCTAACCCTCCCCCGGAGGGAGAGGGAACCTATTAAACACCCTCTTAGACAAGCTCATGGCGGGCGCGGGGGTGGTCATCAATCCCGGTGAGTTCAACTTCTGGCCCAGCGGGCCAGGGCCTTTTGCGGAGACCGGATTTCCTCGACCGACGTATAGTAATAGTCCTGCCATCCCTGCTCCGGCAGCCCGGTGAACAGCATCAGGTTGAGGGGGTATCGCTCGCTGTCGGTGGCCCGCCGGAAATCATCGCGGAAAAGGAACGTGGGCTTCCTCAAGGCGATGGCCATCCCAAGCTCGACCATCACGCCCTCGTCGGGAGGGACGCCGTTGACCACGGCGAACGTTGCGTCCGACTCCACCACGTCGCTGAAGTCCCTCTGTCCCACGCGGTAGGCCCATCCCGCCTCGTCGAAATCCACCTGGTTGTTCCGGGCGAAGGGCTCCCATACCTCCAGCCCCAATCCCTCCAGCGCCGCCACGATGGGCGGCAGCAGGAGGGACTTGTGCTGGGCTGAAAATCCGTAGGGGTTGGCCAGGTATATGGTCTTGGGCATGACGCTCGTCCTTTGAGGGCGTGTGACAATCGCCTTTTGCGGACAACGCGGACGCCAAAGCGGTATCCTTCGTTCCTGCGAGAGTAAGGGGACGCCCTCACCCTAACCCTCTCCCGGAGGGAGAGGGAATTTGTCACGCACCATCTTAGAGAGTGTTTAATAGGTTCGGTTCACTGTCAAAGAGCGGATTTCAGGAGCATCCGTCGTTCCTGAGCAACCAGGGGCACGCCCTCACCCTAACCCTCTCCCGGAGGGAGAAGGGATTTGCCACACACCCTCTTTGAGTCTGGGGGCGGGCATGACGATAATTTTGGCCCGTAAACTTTTCGGCGTGATTGCCACTGGAATGCGGGCTGAATATCGTTTCGATTTGGTATAAATTTATGATACCTTTTTGTCGTTATGTTAGATTTTGGAATTACCTCGGCTGCAATCGGCAGTTGATCGCCGCATCTCCTTTCGCAGAGAGGGATGAGAATCCCGGCGGGGCATCCATCCGGCCTGCTCTGCGGCGCCTCCGCTCCAGTGGAGGGAAAGACGCTGGCAACCGTGATTGATAGTAACCCAGTCGGATAGTCTAAAATAAGCCTCGGAACCCGATACAGGTCATTCTAGGCGGGAGTCGCTCAGGCTTGATCGCACTGACACCAGCTTTTTCCGGCATGCTCCTCAACCTTTCCGTCGCGGGAGATGCGGCTGCCGCTCATTTCGAAGCCCTGCTGTTCATCGGCCTGTTGATCGTCGTGGCAAAGCTTTCCGAGGGCGTGCTGAACCGCATCGGGTTAAACTCGATTGTGGCCTACACCCTGGCCGGAATCATCCTCGGGCCCGTCACCGGCCTCATAAACATCGAAGAGACCCAGCACATCAAAATCTTTCTCGACATCGGCGTCTTCATCTTTTTCTTCCTCATCGGTCTCGACGAGATAGACATTCCGGGATTCATGTCCACCATCCGCGGCCGGTATTTCGTTGCCGCCACGGTGGCGGTCGTCATTTCCATGCTGGCCTCACTGATAGTCACGTATGATCTGGCTGGCGTAGATTTCGGCCTGGAAATGGAATTCAACGAGGCGCTGTCCTTGGCCGGAATCCTTTCCCTTTCCAGCCTGGGCCTGGTGGCCAAGGTGCTGGCGGACAAGGGGCTGCTCAAGGAGCTGATCGGCCTCCGCATTTTCACCGCCGTAATCATCGCCGAGGTTCTGGCCCTCCTCATAGTGGGCCTGACGCTGGGCGGGGATGACCAGTCCGTCCTCAGCGCCCTGGGTATTCTGGAGCTGGTGGGCAAGATAGCCGGGGCGACCGTGGTCATCTGGATCGTTTCCGCCAAGCTCCTGCCCCGGGTGATGGCCCTGCTGCAACGCTTCCTGAACGTTCCCGAGCTTTCCTACGGCCTGCTCATCGGGGGCCTGTTCCTGGTGGTCGTGGGCGCCGAGAAGCTGGGCGGACTGCACGGGTCGCTGGGCGCGCTGTTGTTCGGCGCCGCTCTTTCCGGCCTGCCGCACCGGATGCGGGAAGACATTATGCCGGGAATGCGCAGCACCGCCGAAGGGCTGTTCGTCCCGCTGTTCTTCGCGTCGGCCGGTCTGTACCTGGATTTCTCGTTCATCAACCTTGCCCCGATGATTATAGTCGGGCTGGTCTTTGTGCCTTTGGTCGGCAAGATAATCGCTTCCTTCGTAGGCACTTACCTCGCCAGGCTGGATACCCCGGTAGTCCTGTCGGTGGGACTTATGGGGAAAGGCGTGGCGGAAATCGCCCTGCTCCTGGTGCTGCTGGAGACCGGCGTCATTGAGAAGGACGTGTTTTCGCTGCTGGTAATCATAATGTTCGCCTACATCCTGCTGATGCCGCCCATCATCGCCGCGGCCGTCAGCCGGGCGAAGCCGCCGGAACTGGCCTCGCAGCCCCAGACCATGGTGCCGGCATTCGCCCGGCACGCGCTGGCGGGCGTGATGGTGGGATCCGTTGTTGACCGGTCGCGCGCTTACCCGGATCCGGACGTGACCGTCAACGAATTACTGAGGGACTGGATCGTTCCGGACCAGACCGATTACCTGATTATGGAACGGGGAGTGCCAGTGGGAACTGTGTCGCTGACCAGGGTGAACTTCCGGCGCCGCGTGTTCTTCTGGCGGCGCGGCTCCTTCTCCTTCGGGGATACGCCCCTCAGGCGGCTCATGCGTCGCAGCCCGCCCCATGCGAGCCCCGATGAACCCATCGAGGACGCGCTGTCGAGAATGGCGGAAAGCTCCCTGACGATTATTCCGGTAATGGACAGCGCCACCGGCCAGTTCCTGGGCATGGTATCCAGCAACGAGATCCTGGAGCTGGTCTCTCTGATGGACGAGATAAGGGAGGAGGCGCGCCGGATGGCGGCTGAACTCTCCGACTGACCGCGACGCCGGAATGCGGAGCCATTAGTGGAGCGAAATCTTTGTAATGATGGGCAGCCGCGTTATGGTTGTTTGGTGTGATTCGGGCGCCCACAAGGGGCGCCCCTACGGGGGATGATGTAGGGGCAACCCTTGTGGTTGCCCTGTCGCCCATCATTACAATTCTGTCTCAACACTAGGGTGTGTTGACATTCGTGATACAGGCTGCCGGGAATGACGGGTAAATGTCAACAAAACCTAGCCGGTTTGCCAAATGAGAAACCCCTGCGCAAACGCGCAGGGGTTGATTTTCGGCCTTACCCATGGGGCGAAGGGTTCAGTATGGGCCGTATCCGTCCACCTTGAGGCATGCTGACCAGTGTTCCGGGCTGATCTGGCGCAGTTCCGGAGTCACTCGGGTGCAGTCGTCATCCGCAATGGGACAGCGGGGATGGAAGACGCAGCCCGGCGGGGGATTGAGCGGGCTGGGCACCTCCCCGGTCAGCAGCACTCGCTCCCGCTGGGCGTCCAGGATCGGGTCCGGGATGGGCACGGCGGACAGCAGGGCCTTGGTATAGGGGTGTACCGGATTGCGGTATACCTCATTCCGTTCCGCGATTTCCACCAAGTGCCCAAGGTACATCACGCCCACGCGGTCGCTGATGTGCCGCACCACGGACAGATCGTGGGCGATGAAGAGATAAGTCAGGTTGTACTGCTCCTGGAGTTCCTCCAGCAGATTGATGATCTGCGCCTGAATGGAAACGTCCAAGGCCGAAACAGGCTCGTCAGCCACGATGAATTTGGGGCTTACCGAAAGGGCCCGGGCCACTCCGATGCGTTGCCGCTGCCCGCCGCTGAATTCGTGAGGGAAGCGGTCTGCCATGTAGGGGTTGAGGCCGACGTTCTGTAGCAGTTCGGCCACTCTCTCGCGGTATTCCGCCTTGCCGCTGACAAGGCCGTGCACGATGAGGGGCTCCCCGATGATATTGCCCGCCGTCATCCGCGGGTTTAGCGAGCTGTAGGGATCCTGGAAAATGACCTGCATCTCGCGGCGCATGGCCCGCATCTGCTTGGTTCCCAGTTTCGTCAGGTCTTGCCCCTCAAACTTGACCTCTCCGTCCGTGGGCTTGTAGAGCTGCAGGATGCAGCGGCCCGTCGTGGTCTTGCCGCAGCCGCTTTCGCCCACCAAGCCCAGGGTCTCGCCTTTCTTCACCGTAAAGCTGACGTCATCCACCGCCTTGACGTAGGCGACCGTTCGCTGGAACAGCATCCCGGAGGTAACCGGGAAGTACATCTTGAGGTTGTTTACTTCCAGCAGAACATCATCGTCGTGCCCCGCCGGGGCGGATTGCGGTGTGGCTTCCATCATCGTAGTCATGGCGTCTAATCTCCGGCGGAGTCTTCGGATTCAGCAAATTCTGAGCCACCGAGGAAATCGATGGCGGCCGGCCCGAGGTCCTCGGACCGCCAGCAGGCCGACCAGTGGCTGTCGTCCACTTCACTCAGTACCGGGGTATCGGTGGCGCACTTGTCTATCGCCCACCTGCACCTGGCGCGGAAAGCGCAACCCTGCGGCAACCTGACCAGGTCGGGCGGCTGCCCCTCGATGGGATCCAGCCTGGCCCGGCGGGGCAGGTCCAGCCGCGGCACCGAGCGGAGCAGCCCTACGGTGTACGGGTGCCTGGGGTTGGAGTAAATCTCCCTGGCAGTGCCCCGCTCAATGATCTTGCCAGCGTACATGATGTTTACCCGGTCGGCATATCTGGCAACCACGCCCAGGTTGTGAGTGATGACGATCAGCGCGACACCGAATTCCGTGGTGAGCGATTTCATCAACTCAAGAATCTGGGCCTGAATGGTGACGTCAAGGGCGGTGGTCGGCTCGTCGGCAATGATCAGCCGGGGACTGCAACTCAGCGCCATGGCGATCATTACGCGCTGCCTCATGCCACCGCTGAACTGGTGGGGATACTGCTTGATGCGCTGTTCCGGGTCGGGGATTCCTACCCTGGCAAGGAGGTTCACGCCCTCGTTGCGGGATTCCGCCTTGCCCATTCCCTTGTGCAACTGAAGGGTCTCGGTCAGTTGCCGCTCGACGGTAAGAACCGGGTTGAGCGAGGTCATCGGTTCCTGAAAAACCATGGACATCTTTGCGCCGCGAACGTTGCGCATGTCGTCCATGTCGATTTTCAGAATGTCTTCGCCGTCGAGATATACCTCACCGTTGACGATTCTGCCGGGCGGGTCCGGGATCAGCCGCATCAGCGACAGCGCGCTGACACTCTTGCCGCACCCGCTTTCTCCCACCAAGCCCAGCGTCTCCCCTTCCTCAAGGTCGTAAGAGACCCCGTCTACGGCTTTGACAACGCCGTCCATGGTGAAGAAATGAGTTTGCAAGTCATTGACTTCAAGCAGTGTAGCCAAGTGACCTCCTCCAGCCGCGAAGGCGGCGCCTGCATGCATCGCCAGCCCCGCCGGTGACGCCGTCAGACGGACAGGCCGGGGCTGAAAGTGAATGGATTATGGGCTAAAGACACGCCGAATGCAAACAAGCTGATGGGAATTCCCGGACTTCTACGGCGCTTCAGCCGATTAGCCTGCCAAAGAGGGCCGGAAAGATTCAACTCGACGCCCGCACTCTCCCATTAGTGCCGGCAAGCTATCCATAGCCGGTAGTGCCTCGGTTTGAGTTGTCCTGTTGCCGATTTCGTTGCACGCCGCCGCCCCCGGTCTGTCTGCTATCATACCCTAGCCAGGAAGGGAGACACAGAATCAGGCCTTGTAAAGCGGAAACGTTATCGGCTGATGTGGGCCAGTTGCGGTGGGCTACCGGATATGGTATTGTACGCCCTATGCAGGCGCAAATACTGTATGTCAAACCGGCATTGTGGTTGTCATTGCCGGTTCAGAGGCGACAGTTGTTTCCATTCCGGACAAGGCGCATCCGGCACTGGCCAGAGAGCCGCGAAGTTTCGGCAGCCACGCGGGAAGACCAGGCGGATAAGATTCACGTCCCTGAACCGAGATTTGCGGGCGCAGCGAATTTCTACGCTGCCCTGCCGCGGCGGACACGGTAATCGGCAGAGTGGCCGCCAAGGATACCCCGCGTATCCCCAATGCGATTCCCGGCAACTGGCAGAGCGCTCGCGGGATGTGCTTTGGCGCTCTTGGGCCTTGGCGTCGCCGTAGTTGCCGCGATCTTTTTCCTCGTTGTAGCCCCGAATCACGATAATCTTTCGCCGGATGGGCCGGCCACAGCTACACCCCCGGCGCCCCCTCCGGTGGATTCACTCCATCCACTGCGCCTCCGGGCCTCCTCTCGAACAGCGGTAAGCGCGGATGGCGGCTTGGCTGTCACACTTGATGCTGCGGCCCTTCATGCCGGGATTCGCCTTAGTGTTGAACAGATACCGGATATCCGCCTGCCCCCCTTCCCCATGGGTTATTCCAGTCCTTCAAGGTTCTTTCAAGTATCCGTTCTTGGACCCGAAGTGCTTCCCTTTCTGGACGATGCTCAGCGCCACGCCACTTTAGAGGCGCTACTCACAGAACAAGACTTGGCGGCCGCGAATGGCGACCCTTTTCGGGTGGTGATACTTCGCTTTGACGACGCATCGTCAGAATGGAAACCACTCGTCTCCTCAGTGGACATGCCCTGGGTCAGGGCTGAAATCAACCTTGACGCCCTGGGTTTCTATGCCTTGACGGTGGCTTATCCGGCCCTTGCGGAAACGGACGAAAGCCGGTCTACGGCCGGGCTGGCCGACTTACCAACTCCAGCTATTCCTTCTACTCGAAACGTCCCGGCAGAAGACGCCAGCGAGGAATCGCCTACACGACCGGTACCGGTTTCGTCGCCCACCGAAACCCCCAGGCCGACGCCCTACCGGGTACAGCCCCCGCTCACGCCGACGCCTAGACCCACTCCCTACTTGCCGCACACCCCGGCAATTGCCTTGGCTAAACAGGCGGGTCATACTCCAGAACCGCCGGTGCCCTCTCCGGTTCCCGCGCCGGAAGCCTCTCCCCCCGCCACGCCTCCCCCCACGCCATCGCGCGCCGCAACGCCTGCCCCCAGCCCCACCCCGCTACCGCGATACCGGCTGTTCATAAACGGCAGGCAGGTACTCTCCGGCGATGCGCGGTTTCTGGTTCCCCTGGGAACCGTGACGCTGGACCGGCTGCCGGGAGTTGACGGGAAGTACCCGTCCGGCGCGCTGGTGAATTTGGATGTTGAGATCGACCCTGGAGGCGATCTCCTCGAAATCTCAGGCGCCGACACGGTGGCAGGAACGCGGGCACAGGTAAGAATCAACGGCGAACGCATCGTCTGGGTCTACATATCACGCCGCGGGACGCCGACCCCCACGCTAAGGACGGCTTTCGCCTCAATCCCCACGCCAACGGTGATACCCGCACAACTCCCGATGCCCACGCGGACGCCGACATCCACCCCGACGAAACTAACACCCAGGCCGACGCCAACGGTGACGCCGACACGAACGCCGACACGAACGCCTACACGAACGCCGACGCCTACACCCACGCCAACGGTGACGCCTACACGAACGCCGACGCCGACGCCAACGGTGACGCCTACACGAACGCCGACGCCGACGCCAACGGTGACGCCCACACCCACGCCAACGGTGACGCTCACGCCGACGCCCACACCCACGCCTACACGAACGCCGACGCCTACCCCGACGCCAACACCCACGCCTACACGAACGCCGACACCCACGCCGACGCCTACCCCATCCGGCGGGCGAATCGCTTTTCAGAGCGACCGGAACGGCAATTGGGAAATCTACTCCATGTATGCCGACGGGTCCGGCCTGAAAAACCTGACTCGAAACGCGGCCAGCGACCGGCATCCCTCCATTAGCAGCAGTCGTGTGCTGGCCTTCAGTTCTGATCGAAATAGCCTGGATGGCACCGGGAGTGGAGGTTCGGACATCTATCTGTTGCGGGTGGACACAGAGCAAATCTCGAGATTCACCACTGAGTCCGGCAATGAGGAATCTCCAGCCATCACCGCCTCCGGCGACAGGCTTGCCTTCGTGTCCAATCGAACAGGGAACTACGAAGTCTTTGTCCAGGGGATCGACGGCTCGCTGAAGCCTTCGAACGCGCCGGTCAACCTGACCAATCACGCCGGGGAGGATCGGGACCCGGCCTGGTCTCCCGACGGCTGCCGCATCGCCTTCGCCAGCGACAGAGACGGCGACTGGGACATCTTCATAGCCAACGCCGACGGTTCTCACCCTCTGAACTTGACGGACGGAGTTGACGACGACGAGGAGGGATGGGACGAGGGTTGGCCGGACCTGGCGATGCACAAGGGCAAAGAAAGAGTGTTGTTCGCCTCCGACCGTACAGGCAATTGGGAAATCCATACAATGTACACCGATGGCGGCGGTCTGGTTCAGCTCACGACCAATTATGGCGACGATAGAGGTCCGGCTTGGGGACTTCCTCCGTATGCATTTGTTTATGCAGCAAATCGCGAACCTGAATCAAACCTCTACGACATATATGTTGCAAGTGAATTGGATGATTTTGGGCATCGCAGACTAAATCCGCTCGATTCGTACTCATACACCAATCCAGACTGGCAGCCCGCAGTCCACAGCGGGGAATGCCAGGCTCCTCCCATCCGCGTGACACCGACGCCGACGCCTACACCGACACCGACGCCAACGCCGACTCACACCCCAACGCCGACGCCAACGCCGACTCACACCCCAACACCGACGCCAACGCCGACTCACACACCGACGCCGACGCCGAAGCCGACTCATACACCGACGCCGACGCCAACGCCGACACCCACCCCAACGCCAACACCAACACCCACGCCAACGCCTACGCCAACTGCAACGCCAACGCCTACGCCCGAATTGGTGCCAATACTTACGCCTGTCGTGCCGCTACCGGCGCCCACTCCGCCTAATCTGCCACCGCCCATACCCGAACCCGCGCCAACGCCTACATCAACTGCAACGCCAACGCCGTCCCCTACGCCAACGCCTACCCCAACATCAACGCCGACACCCACGCCGACGGAGACTGCAAGTCCAGCTACACCCACGCCAACGCCCGCTCCGGCGCCTCTGCCTCCGGAAACCTTGCCTGTTCCTTACCCGCCTCTGAAACCGACGGCCAAACCCACGCCGACGCCGACACCTACTCCGACGCCGACACCCACGCCAACGCCTACGCCAACGCCGACACCAACGCCAACCCCTACGCCCACCCCAACGCCAACGCCTACCCCAACGCCGACGCCGACGCCGACACCTACTCCGACGCCGACACCCACGCCGACGCCTACCCCTACCCCCACGCCGACACCGACACCGACACCAACGCCAACACCCACGCCGACGCCCACACCTACCCCAACGCCGACGCCCACCCCAACGCCGACGCCCACGCCGACACATACCCCGACGCTAACGCCAACACCTACGCCCACGCCGACCCCTACGCCGACGCCTACCCCCACCCCGACGCCGACCCCTACCCCTACGCCGACTCCGACACCTACCCCAACGCCTACGCCGGGAGCGCCGGACCTGCCCAGCTATCCGGCGGGCGGGCGCATTGCCTTCCAGAGCGACCGCGACGGCAACGACGAAATCTACGTCATGGGCTGCGACGGCAGCGGCCAGACCAACCTGACCAACAACTCCGCCAGCGACCGGGAGCCGTCATGGGCCAGCGGCGGGAAACTGGCGTTCAGCTCCGACCGGAACGCCGACGGCGGCTACGACATCTACCTGCTGACGCTGAGCCCGTGGAGTATCGAGAGGCTGACCACCGACGCGGCCAACGACGAATCGCCAGCCCTCTCGCCCGACGGCAGCAAGGTCGCCTACGTCTCATACCGCGACGGCGGCACAGACCCGGAAATCTACGTTCTGACAGTCTCGGACAAGAGCATAGTCCAAATCACCGACAACACCGCCAAAGACCTTGACCCGGCTTGGTCATCGGACGGCACGAAAATCGTCTTCGCCAGCGACCGAGACGGGGATTGGGACATATACGGTGCTACTGCTACCGACGGCTCCAGCGTGACCAATCTCACCAAAACCGCAAAAAACGACCGCTGGCCCGACTCGTCAGACTCGTTCGATGGCGAGTTGATTGCCTTTGCGTCAGACCGTGACGGCGATTGGGAGATATTCACGATGTACGATGATGGCAGCGACCAGATACAATCAACTCTGAACACGGGGCCCAAGGAGGATTCTCAGCCTAGTTGGGATCCTCTCGGGGAGTACATGGTGATGCAGTCTGACAGGGACGGGAATTTCGAGGTGGCGACCATGTACTTCGATGCGTCCGAATTCACCAACATCACCCAGAAGGGGTACAGCGACAGCGGCGACAGCAAGGATTCATCTCCTGATTGGGAGCCGATAGACGACGCTGACTATTGTGGTGAATGAACGCAGGTAGTCCATCATAGGCACGATAGGTATGGAATTCAGCGTAGTGGTCAGCGATATGGTGGCTTGATATGACTAGGGAGCGGCAGGTACGGGTGGGCGACGCCACCATCGAGTACACCCTGAAGCGCAGCCGCCGCCGCAAGAAGACGGTGGGTATCAGGATTGCCCAGGGCGTCGTCGAGGTGACCGCCCCCACCCGCACGCTCATACGGGAAATCGAGGGCATCCTGCGCCAGCGCGGCGGCTGGATTCTCGAAAGGATGGAGGCCGCGTCCCAACTGCCGCCGCCCCGCCAGTTGCTGACCGGGGAATCATTGCCGCTAATGGGCCGGGACTTGCCGCTGCTCGTCGCGGCGTCGGACGTCCGGCGCACAACCGTGGCATCCAACGGGAAAAGCATCTCCGTCCTGGTGCCAGCCGGAACTGCCGACGAAGACCGCCGGGAACAGGTCAGGGCCGCCGTCGTTAGCTGGTACCGGCAGCAGGCGGAGACGTACCTGAAAGAGAGCGTCGCCCGCTGGCTGCCCGCCTTTGGCCGGAACGCTATGCCGCGGGTGCTGGTGCGCGAACAGCGGTCAAGGTGGGGCAGTTGCAGCAGCGACGGCACCCTGCGCTTCAGTTGGCGGCTGGCCATGCTGGAACCCGGCCTGATTGACTCGGTCGTCGTCCACGAGCTGGCCCACCTCGAAGTGATGAACCACTCCCCGGCGTTCTGGGAGGTGGTGCTCAAGGCAATGCCCGACGCCAAGAAACGGCGCAAGTGCCTCAACGAAGCCGGCCGCCTCCTGCCCCTGTAGCAATCCCCGCCGCCAATCCCCTCCCCCTCAGGGGGAGGGTTAGGGTGGGGGTGAAATTCCCAACTGCATGAGTCCCATACTGGAACTCGGCAGTCGGGCCGCGTGGCAATGGCACGGTTGCATACCAATTGTCAGAATCAGGATTTCCAGGGTAGGGGTTACGCAGTTGGTGTAGGGGCGCCCCTTGTGGGCGCCCTGTCCCCAAGGGCAGCCCAATTGAAGATGAATTCCGGTGGCGTGGGCGCCCCTTGTGGGTGCCCTGTCCCCAAGGGTAGCCCAATTGAGGATGAATTCCGGTGGCGTGGGCGCGCCTTGTGGGCGCCCTGTCCCCAAGGGTAGCCCAATTGAGGATGAATTCCGGTGGCGTGGGCGCCCCTACGGGAACGGCGGGCATTGGGATTTAGCGGCAAACGCAACCGGATGAGGTGTCTGATGCGCGGGATTTCGCCCCCACCCTAACCCTCCCACGGAGGGAGAGGGAACCATAAAAAGACCCTGGCGCCCGGCCCGCGCCGCGTTACATATTCCGGCTGTGCCGTGATAACATTGATGGCGTATGAATCCGTCGCAAATTAGAAACTTCTGCATCATCGCCCACATCGACCATGGCAAGTCGACGCTGGCCGACCGTTTCCTGGAAATCACCGGCACCGTGAGGCCCCAGGAAATGAAGGCGCAGTTCCTCGACCAGATGGAACTGGAGCGCGAGCGGGGCATCACCATCAAAGGCAAAGCGGTGACCATGTATCACCAGGCCGCCGATGGTGAGACCTACCAGCTCAACCTGATCGACACGCCGGGCCACGTCGATTTCAGCTACGAGGTATCCCGCGCCCTTGCCGCCTGCGAGGGGGCCCTGCTGGTCGTGGACGCCAGCCAGGGCATCGAGGCCCAGACCATCGCCAACACGCTGCTGGCTATGGAGTACGACCTGGACTTGATCCCGGTGGTGAACAAGGTAGACCTGCCCCAGGCCGAACCCGAACGGGTGGCCAGTGAAATCGAGCAGGTTTTCGGTTTCCGCCGCGATGAGGTGCTGTTCGTGTCCGCCAAAGAAGGCACCGGCGCGAAGGACATACTCGATGCCGTCGTGCAGCGGGTTCCGCCCCCTGCCGGGAAGCCCGAGCAGCCAGCGAGGGGCCTCGTTTTCGACTCCGTGTACAACCAGTACAAGGGCATCATCGCCCACATCAGGGTTGAGGACGGCGCTATCTCCCAAATGGACCGCATCAAGGTGATGTCGTCGGGCCGCACCGCCGAGGTGGTGGAGGTGGGCGTGTTCACCCCCGCCCCGGTGCCGACGGAGCGGCTGGAGACCGGGCAGGTCGGCTACGTCGCCACCGGGTTCAAGGACGTTCGCGAATGCACCGTGGGCGACACCCTCACCATCGACCGGAGTCCCGCCACCGAGCCGCTGCCGGGCTATGTTCCACTGAAATCCATGGTTTTTGCTGGCCTGTACCCCTCGGACGGCGAGCAGTACGGCAACCTGCGGGCGGCCCTTGAAAAGCTGCAACTGAATGACGCCTCGCTCACCATCGAGCCGGAAAACAGCGCTGCCTTGGGATTCGGCTTTCGCTGCGGCTTTCTGGGCCTGATGCACCTGGAAATCGTGCAGGAGCGGCTGGAGCGTGAATACGACCTGGACCTGATCGTCACCGCCCCCAGCGTCGCCTATCAGGTCACCCTGACCGGCGGCGAAGTAATCAAGATCGACAGCCCGGCCAAGCTGCCGTCGCCCAACGAGTACACCGACATCGAGGAGCCGGTGCTGGACCTGACCATCGTTGCGCCCAGCCGCTACGTGGGGGCGCTGATGGAGCTGATGCACTCCCGCCGTTCCGAGTTCAAGCGGATGGAGTACATCCAAACCCAATTCTCTGTGTCCTCGGGAGAGGGCCAGGGTGAGGGCGCATCCCAGGATAACTCCCGCGTGATGATGGAATACACCATGCCCCTGGTGGAGATGCTGGCCGATTTCTACAACCAGCTCAAGTCTCGCACCCAGGGCTACGCCTCGCTGGACTACACCTTCATCGGCTACCGCAAGGCCCCGCTGGTCAAGGTTGACGTGCTGGTGAACCACATGCCAGTGGAAGCGCTGTCCATGATCCTGCACCGCGACCAGGCCACGACCCAGGGACGCCGCGTGGTCGAGAAGCTGCGGACGACCATCCCCCGGCAGCTCTTCGAGGTGCCCATCCAGGCCGCCATCGGCAGCCGGATCATCGCCCGCGAAACCGTCCGCGCCATGCGCAAGGACGTTCTTGCCAAGTGCTACGGCGGCGACATCACCCGCAAGCGCAAGCTGCTGGAGCGCCAGAAAGAGGGCAAGAAGCGCCTCAAGATGGTCGGCCAGGTAGAAATACCGCAGGAAGCCTTCCTCACCCTGCTAGAGGTTGGCGGCGAGGGGTAGCAGTGGCCGAGGGCAAAACTCGTGGAAATCGAAGACATCAGAGAAGCTGTCCGAAGTGGCCGCTTTGACGCAACCGATCATGCAGACGAAAGGTCAGCGACTGAACAAATCACCGACGAGGAAATATCTGCCAGCGTTCTAAATGGTGAAATAATCGAAGACTACCCGGATGACAGACCGCATCCGAGTTGTCTGATTTACGGTAGAACCCAAGCAGCGGATGTTTTGCACAGCGTTTGGGCCTACAACGCGAATGAAGGCTTGGCTATATTGATAACCGTCTATCGTCCGGACCCAGGCCGTTGGATCGACTGGCGTATAAGGAGGCCAAAAAGCGATGGCGCTGGATAAGTGCCCTCATTGCGGATTCAATGATATTGTCGAAAAGAACGTGGATAAAGTCTTGCGAGGCGGCAA
This sequence comes from Dehalococcoidia bacterium, assembly GCA_963664375.1. Classification (GTDB taxonomy): domain Bacteria; phylum Chloroflexota; class Dehalococcoidia; order Lucifugimonadales; family UBA3495; genus VXOI01. The sequence goes on along the minus strand of OY761449.1, from coordinate 2,757,674 downwards.
GGATGCCGCCGTGGTCAACGTCCCGGCCGAGGTTTGCCTTCACTGCGGCGAGCAGATTTACGCCGCCGACACTTTCTACCGTTTCGGCGCGATCCGGAAAATGCTCGACGACGGACAGGTGGACGAATTTCAACTTATCGGGCGCTATTTCCGTGTGCCGACCGACTTTGTAGATACCGGAGCGGAGGACATGGCGAAATTCATAGCTGAACTATCCGACTCCCGCACGGCCCAAGCCGATTGATGTATCCGGCCTAAAGCCCCAGCGCGTCCCGCAGCTCCCGCAGTTGCTCCAGGTGGCCGCGCCAGTGGCGGTCGATGCCCGCCAGCGCCTCTTCCAGCGTGCGCTCCACGTCCTCGCCGCGGGTGCGCTGGCGCATCAGGACGCGGCGGGTTTGCAGGTCGCCGTCGCTGGCGGCGGCCAATGCCGCGTCAAACAGCTCGAAGAACGCAGCGATGTCGCTTTCGATTTCCGCCATGTCGAGGGTTGACCTGGCCTCGGTGATATTGGTGCGGTCTGACCAGATTTCGTACTCGGCAATCTCGCCGGACACTATCTTGCGCACCAGTTCCGCGTTCCCTCCGGGCGGAGTGTCGAGCAGGTGGTACACGATTTCCCGCGCCGACCAGTCGTCATCGCCGGACTTCCAGTCCAGGCAGTAGTCCATGCCGTCAAGCAACTCCACGAGGGAGACGCGCAACGAGTCGATGTTTTCTCTTTGGCTCTGAATAGTCGTCAAGGTTGCGCCTCACCCTAACCCTCTCCCGGAGGGAGAGGGGATTGCTCGATGTTGATAGTCCGCAGCATTTCCCGAACCGCGGCGCCGGTGTCCTCCCGTCGAAGGGCGTACTCCAGCGACGCGCGCAGCAATCCCAGCGGAGTTCCGCCGTCGTAACGGGTGCCCTTGAATTCGTAGGCGTAGAGGTCGGCCTTCTCCAGCAGGAGCAGCATCCCGTCGGTCAGCTGGATTTCCCCCTTGGCGCCGGGCGGAGTGCGTTGGAGACAGTCGAATATCTCGGGCGGCAGGATGTAGCGGCCCACGATGGACAGATTCGAGGGCGCATCTTCCCGCGCCGGTTTTTCTACCAGCCCGCTGACCAGGTACAGGTGGTCATCCTCGGCAAGCTCTGGATGAGAAACGCGGTCTGCGTCCACCACGCCGTAGTTGTGCACCGTCTCCCAGGGCATGGGTTCGACGGCCACGACTCCGGAGCCTGTGCGGTCAAAGATTTTCGTCATCTGCGCCACGACGCCGGGCCCGGTTCCTCCTGAGCTTGTCGAAGGATGCACGATGTCGTCGGGTAGTATCACCACGAAAGGCTCGTCGCCCACCGCGTCCGCTGCGGTAAGGACGGCGTGTCCCAGACCCAAAGCTTCTTCCTGGATGACAAAGGAAACATCGGCGAGACGGGAGGCGTGGGCTACTCGCTCCAGCAAATCGTCCGCTCCGGTCTCGCTGAGGCGCTGCTCCAGTGCCGGGGACGGCTGGAAGTATGACGCGATGCCCTCCTTGCCTGGGGCAGTAACGACAATCACTTCCTCCACTCCGCCCTCAACGGCCTCCTCCACCACGTACTGCAACATGGGCCGGTCGAGGATGGGGAGGAGTTCCTTGGGTACGGACTTGGTTACGGGAAGAAATCGCGTTCCGAGTCCGGCAGCGGGAATGACGGCTTTTCTGACGGGCATAAACAACCACCAGCAATTTCGGCGAAACCAGTCTAGCATCGCCAGCGCGCCCCAACAACGACAATGGCATCTCTTCGGGCCGTCATCGAGGCGATTGCGAAGCTCCCTCTCCCTTGAGGGAGGGGGTTGGGGTGAGGGTGAAATCGCCGGTGTCAGCACCATTCGACAAGGTCATGGTGAGCCTGTCGAACCACGCCCCCACCCTAACCCTCCCCCGGAGGGAGAGGGAACTATTGAAAGACCCTGGGCGGCTGTCGGCGGCGAATTGACACCTTGACGGCGTGAACATACCATGGGAGTGAGGCCGCACTAGATGGGGAGCTAGCGGTGCCCTGCACCCGCAATCCGCTACAGCGGGGTCGAATTCCTCCCAGAGGCCTGACCGTTGGGCCAATGTCGCGGTCGGAGGTCGTTGAGGGCTGGGTCCCACGCGACGCAGACTTGTGAACCCCGCCAGGTCCGAAAGGAAGCAACGGTAAACAGGATCCTGTGGGCGCCGTGGGAGTGCCTGGCCTGAGTCGTCTGTCGCGATACGCTCAGTTGCCGGAGTCGACCGGAGGTGCGCGGTCTCTTCTTATGCAGACTTTTCCGTCATATTGCCCGGCGGCCAGCGCCCCTTGAACGCTACTCTGCGCCGCTCCCGGCCCCGCAAGTCGCTGGGACAGCACTTCCTGCACGATTCCCGCGTGGTGCAACGCATCGTAGACGCCGCTGAATTGTCTCCTGACGATACGGTAGTGGAGATTGGCCCCGGGCGGGGAGCGCTGACGCGGCGGCTGGTGCAAAAGGCGGGCCGAGTGGTGGCCTTGGAACTGGATGCGAGTCTGTGCGAGCAATTGCCGGGCCGCCTGGATTACCCAGCCAACCTAGAGTGTGTCCGGGCTGATGCCCGCGAAGCCGATTTGTCGGCTATGGCAAAAATTCCCTCCCCCTCAGGGGGAGGGTCAGGGTGGGGGTGTAGCCCTTCAGTCTACAAGGTCGTGGGCAATCTGCCGTACTACGCCGCCAACCCCATCATTCGCCGGACGCTGGAATCCGGCGCCCCGCCGTCGCTGGCCCTGTTCATGGTGCAGAGGGAGGTGGCCGAAAGCATGACCGCAAGTCCTGGCAACATGGGCCTGCTGTCAGTGGCGACCCAGTTCTATGCCAACGCCAGAATGGTCTGCTCCGTTCCTCCATCGGCATTCCGGCCAGCGCCCAAGGTACGCTCGGCCGTGGTGCGGCTGGACATTCGCAGTGAACCGGCGGTTAGAGTAGACAGCCGCGAGGAATTCTTTGAGGTCGTGAGAGCAGGTTTTTCCGCTCCGAGGAAGCAGTTGCACAACTCGCTCAGTCACGGATTGGGGATAGAGACCTTGCTGGGATCCACCATTTTGGAACGGGCAGGCGTCGATGGCCGCAGGCGACCGGCAACATTGAGTATCGAGGAGTGGGCTGAAATATGCCGCACCTGGCGGGAAATGCAGGAGAGCGGCAGTGGAGGTTGAGGCCCAGGCCAAGCTGAACCTGACGTTTGAGGTTCTCGGCAAGCGCAGCGACGGCTACCACGAGGTCAAGACCGTGATGCAGACCGTGGGCCTGTCCGACCGGATTTCCCTGGAGCACTGGCCCACCTTGCGCGTGGACTGCGACAGCCGTGAATTATCCGGCGAGGCCAACCTGGTGTACAAGGCCGCCCATGCGCTGGCCCGCAGCAGGGGTATTCAGGCACGGGCGCGAATTCGCATCCAGAAGAGGATTCCGGTGGCCATGGGCCTGGGCGGCGGCAGCAGCGACGCCGCGGCCGCTCTGAGGGCGCTGAACGATCTATGGGAGACCGGGGCGACGCAAGAGGAACTGGGGGAGATCGCCGCGACAATCGGCTCCGACGTGCCGTTCTTTCTGACGGGCGGCACCGCTTTGGCCGAGGGGAGGGGCGAGATCGTCTCTCCTTTGCCGCCCCTGCCGCCCTTCAATCTCACCCTCGTGTTTCCCGACCTCGCCGTAGAGGACAAGACCAGGCGGATGTATTCCCGCATTACCCCGGCGCACTACAGCGACGGCGGCATCACCAGGCGGCTGGTGTTGCAGTTGACTGGCAGCGGATTTGTCGTTCAATCTATCAGGGATTGCGTGTTCAACGCATTCCAGGACATAGCGGAATGGGAGTTCCCGGTGCTGGCCGAAATGCGCCGTAACGTGCTGGAAAGAGGCGGGCCGGAACTCTACCTCTGCGGCGCAGGCCCGGCCATGTTCGCCGTGCCATCCAGCGAAACGGAACACCGGGCGGTGGCTGAGGCCTTGCAGCCAATGGGAGCAGGGGTATACCTTGTTACGGCAACCGGCCCAATCAGCAGGGCGGACTCGAACGGCTAAAACTGCGGCAAGGACGATTCGATGGGCGTGGACCTCCTGGCGAGCATAGGCATAGGCATCAACCCCAACCTGGTCAACACTGGCGGTGTGATACTTTCCTGGCACGGCGTTTTCACCTTCGTCGCCGTTGCCGTCGCGGTATTCCTGGTCGTGAGGTGGGGCACCCGAGAGGGAATGGTAGCAGACGTGCTCTACACCACCGCCATGTGGTGCATCATAGGCGGCGTGATCGGCGCGCGCCTGCTGCACGTCATCGACTACTGGGGCGAGGTGTACAGCCAGGATTTCGTCCGTGTGTTCCAAGTCTGGCAGGGGGGCATTGCCATCTTCGGGGCGATATCCGGCGGCTTTGTCGGCGGCTCAATCTACCTGCTGGTCCGCAACTCCGGCTGGTTCTTGGCCGCCTGGCGTCCCTTCTCGCCGATATTCGGCCAGCCGCAGAAGGCGGAGCTGCCGTCCATCGGACACCTGGCGGACATCGCTGCGCCGGCCCTGCTGGTTGCCATGGCCATCGGGCGCATCGGCGACGTGATTAACGGCGAGCACTTCGCCAAGGCCACCAGCTTGCCGTGGGGCTTCACCTACACCCATCCCGACAGTCCCGCCTTCCAGTTGCCCGCCATGCATCCGGCGGTGGCGTATGAGCTGCTATTCGACCTGGCGCTGCTGGCTGTGCTGTGGCCGCTGCGGAACCGGTTCCGCCCGCGGGGAATGTTCTTCGCCCTTTACGGCGCGTCCTACTCCATCGGGCGGTTCTTTATCAGCTTCCTCCGGGTGGAGCAGAACTACTATTTCTGGGGACTGAACGAGGCGCAGGTCGTGGCCCTGATAGTAATCATCATCACTGTCCCCCTGCTCATCTGGAAGGCCCAGATCGTCCGCCCCACCAGCGGCACCCGCGCCGACAGGCGGAGAAGCGCGCAGCGGGCTTAGAAACCATCTCAAGAGTTCCCTCCCCCTTGAGGGGGAGGGTTAGGGTGGGGGTGAAAGGGTAGTACGGAGAGGCTGGCGGGAATCCCGCCCGTCAGGATTCGGAAACGCGCAGTTCCTTGACGCGCAGCGCCAGCGATTCCTGCCCCTGCCATGAATCCAGCATCAGGGTATAGGCCAAGTCCAGCGGCGACTGTCCGGCCTGGCCTCCGGCTTGGAAATCAAGGGTGCGCCACGAATCGGCCTGGTTGAATGCCAGCGCGACGATTTCCCGGCCCTCTTGCTCTACCCGGAGTCTCAGGTGCTGCCGGTTGTTGCCCACGAGCCGCGCCTCTTTGACCGTCACGCCGATGGATGCAAACAGCGGACGCCGGTTGGCCTTGCCGAAGGGTTCCAGGCCAGTGAGCCAGTCGTTGGTGTCCATGGTCAGTTCCGGGAGCGTAGCGACGGCGTCGATTTCAAGAATAGGAGCGAGGTCAAGAGACTTCAGCAATTGCCCGGCGTGCGTCAACAGCCGCTCGGTGGTCTCGGTGATCCGGTCGGTCGCTACGGTGAACCCGGCTGCCTGCGCGTGTCCGCCGTAACGCACCAGCAGGTCGGATGCCGAGGCGATGGCCTCCACGATGCTGAATTCCGGTATGCTGCGGGCCGAGGCCACGGCCTGCTCGCCGTTCAGTGAGAGCACCACCGCCGGGCGCCGGTAGCGTTCCACCAGGCGCGAAGCGGCCAGGCCAGCCACGCCCTGCGGTATCGCCTCGTGCGCTACCACCAGTATGTGCGGCAGGGACGGCATGGCCTCGACGGCCTCCACCGCCAGGGCCGAGGCTTCCTCGGTAGCCGTGCGCCGCTGCCGGTTCAACTCCTCCAGCTTTTCGGCCAGCTCGGCGGCCTCTTCGTGAGATTGGGTTGTCAGCAAGCGCAGGCTGTCCGCCGGGTTTCCCATCCGGCCCGCGGCGTTGAGCCGGGGGCCAATCTGGAAAGCGATGGATTCCGAATTCAGCCGGTCTGTTGACAACCGCGCCGTCTCAAACAGGGCCAGCATTCCCGGCCGCCTGGTGTTCTTTAGCCGTTCGACCCCTTTGGATACCAGGTAACGATTTTCGTCCACGAGAGGCACCAAGTCTGCAACACTTCCCAGGGCCGCCAGTTCCAGCAGCGCGGGATCGTAGGGCACGCCCCACGACTGGTGCAGGCCATGTATCACCTTGAGAGCCAGGCCAGCGCCGCACAGCTCGTCGAACGGGTACGCGCTGCCCTCCAGTCTGGCGTTGACGCACGCCACCGCTTGGGGCAGGCCGGCCGGCGGGACGTGGTGGTCGGTGATGATGACGTCTACGCCGCGGCCGGAGGCGTATGCTACCTCGGCTGCGTCGGTGATACCGCAGTCTACCGTCACGATCAGCGATGCGCCGGACTCGGCGAGGGAATCAATGGCCCCGACGGACAGGCCGTGCCCCTCGTCCGTTCGCTGCGGAATGTAGGGTACAGGGCGTGCTCCCAGGGAACCAAGGCCCTCGCACATAATGGCCGTTCCGGTGATGCCGTCCACGTCGAAGTCGCCAAAGACGCCAACGGTTTCTCCGTAGTCGACTGCCCGGCGCAGTCGGGAGACGGCCCGCTCCATGCCCGGAAGCAGCATCGGGTCGTGCGGAAGGTGAGACAGGTTCAGGAAACTTTCCAGTTGCTCCGGGGTCGTGATCCCGCGCGACACCAGCAGACGGGCGACCAGGGGAGGCACCCGGTCCGGCAGGCCGGAGACGTCGGGCTCACCGGGAATAAGCCAGCGGGCCGTGGAGCCTGAATCCGTCACGCCCGGTTGGCCTGGCGGGGCTTGGAAAACACCAGCACCGAGTTGTGGCCGCCGAATCCGAATGAGTTGCTCATGGCAACGTCAATTTCGAGCTTACGGGCCTTGTTGGGAGTGTAGTCGAGGTCGCATTCCGGGTCGGGCTCGTCCAGGTTGATGGTCGGTGGAATCAGCCCGTCCCGCATGGCCATCACGCAGATGGCGGCCTCCAGCGCGCCCCCGGCGCCCAGCAGATGCCCGGTCATGGACTTGCTGGAGCTGATGGGCACACGATAGGCGTCTTCCCCCAGCGCCACCTTGATGGCCTTGGTCTCGTGCTTGTCGTTCAGTGGGGTGGAAGTGCCGTGGGCGTTGATGTAGCCGACCTCGGACGGGTCGATACTTGCTTCGGTCAGCGCCATGGACATGGCCCTGGCGGCGCTCTCCCCGGTGGCGGAGGGCTCCGTGAGGTGATGCGCGTCCGACGTGGCGGCGTAGCCCCGCAGCTCGGCCAGCGGTTCCACGCCGCGGCGGGCGGCGCTCTCCCCGCTCTCCATGACGAACACCGCCGCGCCCTCGCCCATTACGAAACCGTCCCGCTCGATGTCGAACGGCCGGCTAGCCTCGGCCGGGCTGTCGTTGCGGCGGGACAGCGCGCGCAGGGCATTGAATCCCGCCACGGACACGGGCACCAGGGGCGCCTCCGTGCCGCCGGCCAGCACAATGTCTTCCCGGCCCGTCCGCACCATCTCCCAAGCCTGGCCCATGGCATCCGCTCCGCTGGAGCATGATGAAACCAGGCAGTAGTTGGCGCCCATGGAGCCGGTAATCATCGAGACCTGCGCCGAGGCCATGTCTCCCAGCATCATCGGAATCAGGAACGGGCTGACTCGCCGGGGGCCGCGCTCGTTGAGCACCGCGAACTGCTGGGACAGTGTGGAAATGCCGCCAATGCCGCTGCCAATCACCACCGCCACCCGGTAGGGATCGTCGCTATTGGGACTCAGCCCGGCCTGCCCACACGCCTGCTGTGCGGCGACGGCGGCGAACTGGGCAAAGCGGTCCATCCGGCGCGCGTCCTTACGGTCGAGATAGGTCTCCGGGTCAAAGCCCTTCACCTCAGCGCCGAACCGGGTGTCGAATCCCTCGGCATCGAAGGCCGTCAGGAAATCTACACCCGACTTGCCGTTGGCGATTCCGTCCCAGGTAGAATTCAAATCCAGCCCCAGCGGGCTGATTACACCGATACCGGTGATGTAGACTCGGTGAAAATCTGTCATCCCATCCACTATCCCTGATGTCTTGCCGATGATTGGCGGCTGCCGCCAAACTGCCCCGTCATTCCGGCGAAAGCCGGAATCGAGGACTACTCGGCGGCCTTACAGTGCTTTCTACAAGGTGGCCACTGGATTCCGGCTTTCGCCGGAATGACGGATCGAGACACTTTAGCCGTTAAAGCCAACGCGTTGACCTGCTAAGAAACTTTCTCAAAACCGGCGATTGCTTTCCCTGCGGCTTCTCCATGTTACCTTTTCACCCCCACCCTAACCCTCCCCCTCAAGGGGGAGGGGATTTTTGAGCAGGGCTTTTCGATTATTCCTTCCCCCTGAGGGGGAGGGTTAGGGTGGGGTGGAATTCTCGCATCAACAAACTGGCATGCATCGGAGGGCGGCAAATCCTGTGAATCCTTTAATCTTGTAAATCCTGATTCAGACAAATAATCGAAAGGCCCCGGATTTTTGAGATAGTTTATTGGCGCAATTTCGGAGAGGCGACGCTGATGCAACCGACTGGCCGCCAGGTGGGCGGCCAGTTGCATTACCGTTCGGTGCAGGGGCAGCGGCTAGCTCTGGCCCGCGGCCCGCTTCCCGGTGCCGTTTTGCTCGGAGAGGGCAGAGTCGATAGCGTCGGTGACCTCGGTGATGCGCCGCGAGACGTTGGTAGCCACCTCTTTCCCGCTGGAAACGCTGGGGTCGGCGAGCGTCTTCAGAGAGTCGGTAAGGTCGTTCAGCTTGGAGCCTATGCCGTCGGCGACCTCGCGCCTTACGTTGGACAAGGGCTGCGAAACTGAGCGCAGGGTTTCGACCAGTTCACCGACGCGACCGGAAATGTTTTCGCCGAACTCCCGCCCGGAAAGCGACGCGGGGTCGGACAAATCCCGGAGCATCTCGGCCGCCTCACCCATCCGGGCGGCCACCGAGTCGCTCAATTCCCGGCTGGTGGCGGCGAGCCGCAGCTTGTAGGTGCGGAGAATGCGGAACACCCGCCGGTAGACGTCGTCGACCTCTTGCAGTTTGGACGTGTACTTGTCAAAAATCTCCCTGCTTTCCTGCATCGACCAGCGGTCGTCGTGGTGGACGAACTGGCGGCCCGTGTACAGGTGGTAGGGGCGCATCTCCCCTTCCGGCAGCAGTTCCCCGTTTTCGTCCAGGGGTTGCAGCGCCGTCCAGTTTGACGTGGCTGGCAGCGGAGTCAGGAAGTTTGCAGTCTGGTACCGGCTGACGGTGGTCACCCAGTCGGCCAGGGCCATGATGCTTTCCTCGGTGTCGTAGGGCAGGCCGATGATGGTCATCGCCACGACGGTGAAGCCCTGTTCGTTGATGTAGTCCAGGTCCCGGTGCATCTGTCCCGGTTCCTGGCGCTTGTTCACCGCCTTGAGGTTTTCGGCGTTGTCGGATTCCACGCCGAGATACAGCATCTTGACGTTGGCTTCCTGGAGCGCCTCGGCGAGTTCCGGATCCTGGCCGATTTCGGCCCGGGCCTGGATGATAAGATTCATGTCGTCCGTGTGGCCCTTCCAGCCCTGGAGCCGTTCCAGCCGTTCGTTGCGGAACTTGACCGCCCGGAGCGGCGGCGTGTGCAGGTCGTCGGAGATGAACACCTGGAATGACCCGTTCCGCGAGGTGTGGATCAGGCCGTCTGCGGCCAGGTCGTGCAACTGTTCCAGCCGCTTGAACTCGGTCTCGCGGGACACCAGCCGGTAGCCGAGGAACTGCTGAATCACCTGGCAGTAGGTGCACTTCTCGGTGCAGCCGCGAATGGTCTCCATCACCCCGCCGGCCATGGGGTTGGACGGAGAGAGGTCTCTGATGGAGCGAAAGTCGGGCAGCTCCACGAAATCAGGCCGCACCAGGCCCACGCGCTTGGTGTAGACCACGTGCCCGTCTTCCTGGTAGCTGATTCCGGGCACCTTGTTCAGGTACTCGTTGCGGCCCGGGCCGCGATGCTCCAGCAGGACGTCGCACAACTGGCCGATAATGTCCTCGCCCTCGCGCTGGACAATGACATCGAAGTGTCCGTAGTCGAAGGCTTCCTCAGGCAGCGGACTCATCTGAGGGCCGCCGCCGATGGTGATGATGCCGGGGTGGAATTCCCTGGCCTGACGCGCTACCTGGTAGGCCCTGGGGGCCTCGTTGATCAGGGCGGTCAGCATCAGTATGTCGACGCCCTCCAGGTCCTTCTCCGGGTCCATAAGGCCGGAGCGGTCTTCGAACCAGATCTCACGCTCGTACACGAAGGGGCCGTCCCACTGGGCCAGGGCCGCGGAGAGATAAAGCATCCCCTGCCGCGGGATTGCGACATACTCAAAATTGCCGCCGGCGGAGGCCGGCTGGAGCAGCATTACCCGTTTGATGCGAGACATTTTGCCTCCCAAAATCCCGTTCGGATTTCACCCGTACGCCTTGCGCCGTACATCCCCGCATTGGTCATGCGAGTCCGTTTGACCAGGGTTGCCCTTGATCCCGTTTGCCCGGACACCCTGCCCGGCGGCGCCAGTCCGTCATCAAGTTTCACATTATCTCAATCTATTATACAGGAAGGCATAACCTCTGGTTATGGTTTTGGCCGAAACATTCAGGGCAATCGCCCCTGAATTGAATCCGCTTTGCTAAAGCGTCATTCCCGCGAAAGCGGGAATCCAGGGAACTCCTACTTTCAAAAGGCTGGCGGCAGACATGCCGGGTGGATTCCAAACCGGCATTTGCACTCCAATTTACGGGCGCTGGATTCCCGCTTTCGCGGGAATGACGGTGTGAACGCCGACGAAAAGTTAAGGCGGGGTTGCTCTACTGAAACATTGGAATCAACTTGGCCGCAATGTCCTCGATGTGCCGCTCCCGGTCTTCAGGGGGACACGTTATGCTGAAAACGATATGCCTTGCCCCGGCGTCAATGTACTCTTGCAGCCGTTCCGCGCACTGCTCCGGGGTTCCCAGCAGGCAGTAGCGGCGCACGATGTTGATGAAATCGCCGCCGTAGAGGTACTGGCCGCCCAACTGCCGCGCCGCAATTTCCGCAGCCTCCTGTTCGGTGTCGTAGATGGAGATGTACGGAAAGAAGCCCCACTGAAAGCCGTTGAGCGGCCTTCCCTGCTCATCGGCAAAGGCTGCAATCTTCTCCACACTGTCCCGATAGCGTGGCGGGTCGTAGAAATAGGGCACCCATCCCTCCCCGAACCTGGCGGCGCGCTGCATGGCGGCGTCGCGCCGGCCCGAGACCCAGACGGGAGGATGCGGCCTTTGGAACGGGAGCGGGTTGATCTCGGCCCCGCTCAACTGGAAGTGCCGCCCGTCGAAGTCAACCTTCTCGCCCCGCCACAGACGGCGCATTACCTCCAGGCATTCGTCGGTGCGGCGTCCCCGCTGTTTCACCCGCAGGCCGGAATTCTCAAATTCGGACGGGTATTCCCCGCCGATGCCCACGCCCAGGGTCAGCCGTCCGTTGGACGCCGCGTCCAGCGTCGCCGTCATCCTGGCCAGCATCAGCGGGTGGTAGAAAGGCGCCAGCACGATAGACGAGAGCAGCCGTATGGACGTGGTTGCCCCGGCGGCAACGGCGAGCACCGGCAGGGAGGCGTGAGACGGCCCCGGCGGGTCTCCCCTCATGAAATGCTCCCCGGCGGAGAAATACTCGAAACCGAGTTCCTCCATCCAGCGGGCCTGGCGGGCCGTTTCCTCCACCTCCAGCGTCAGATTCGCCCCGAAATGCAGACTGTTGACCGGCATGCCCCTCTACCCTTGCCAATTCATTGATTATGCTGCGCTATGATAACCCACAAGCCCCCGGCTTCCAACGGATGGAGCGCGAGCGGCCAGGGATTTCGTGGGTGTCAGCGACGTAGCGCGCAGCGCATAGGGGAGACGCCCCCACCCTAACCCTCCCCCGGAGGGAGAGGGAACTATCAGGAAACCATGGGCGAGCGACATTTCTGCTTGACAATTTCATTACACATAACGGAATCTGGATAGGACTTACGCAGTTGAAAGCTATCCCCTCCCCCTCAGGGGGAGGGTTAGGGTGGGGGTGAAATCCTCAAGTGCGTAACTCCTATCTGGATTCAGGAGAACATTCGGCGGCATTGCCCTTGGAGTCAGCCGGGGGATGGCAAACGGGAGGAACGGCTCTTGCAGGTTCTGGTGACGGGTGCGACCGGATTCTTGGGACGCCGCGTTGTGGCGGAACTTCTGGCCCGGCACCACCAGGTGCGATGCCTGGTGCATTCCCCGGGCAGGGAGCGGCTGCTGGACGGCTGGGACGTTGACGTTCATTACGGCAACATCATGGACGGCGATTCCATCAGCCAGGCAATGTACGAAGTCCAGTCGGTGGTTCACCTAGTGGGGATAATCCGCGCCAGGCGGGGGTTGTCCTTTGACCAGGTTCACCGGCAGGGCACTGCCAACGTTGCCGAGGCCGCCAGCACCGGAGGGGCCAGGGAGATCATTTACGTTAGCGCCCTTGGGGCCACTTCCAACCCGGCCTATCCTTACCTTCACAGCAAGCGCCAGGCAGAACTGAGCGTCATCAACTCGGGCGTCCCTTATACCATCCTGCGCCCCTCGGTAATATTCGGCCCAGGGGACGAATTTCTGACCGCGCTGGCCGGTCTGGTGCGCCTCGGCCCGATTGTGCCCGTCATCGGCAGCGGCAGGAACCGTATGCAGCCGGTTGCCCTCGACGACGTTGCTCACTGCGTCGCGGACTCGGTGGGCAACTCTTTGGTCAAAGGGAAGACACTGAGCCTCGGCGGGCCCGACAGGCTGAGCTACAACGACTTGCTCGATGAAGTGGGCCTGGCAATGGGCCGGAGCGTAAGGCGGATTCACGTTCCGGTGGCGCTGGCGCAACCATTGATCGCGGTTACGCAGAGCTTGCTGCCCAGAGCGCCAATGACCACCGGGCAGCTCAAGATGCTTGGGATACGCAACGTGGCGGAAGGCCGCGACATTGAGGAATCATTCGGGTTTACCCCCAAGCCGTTGCGGGGTAACATTGACTACGTTAATGCCGTCGGCTTCGGGGATGCCCTGCGCATGACGCTGGGGCTGGGAATGCCCCGCCGGAGGACTGCTCCCTGATTGCCGGGAAAGACCGTGGCGGCGCGATGAGGCGGACGGGCGCGAGGATGCAGCCGAGTTTTCAGCAAGGAGGCGCGCGTTGAATTACCAGGAAGCCATTGCCAACGTGCTCTCCCTGTTTGATTCGGAGAGAACCAGGGTTGACGGCCCAAGGCAGAAGGCCATCTACAACCTTGGCCGGATGGAAGAGTTTCTCGACCGCGCTGGCAACCCCCACCGCCGCGTGCCCACCGTCCACATCGCGGGCACCAAGGGCAAGGGAAGCACCGCCGCCATGTGCGACTCGGCTTTCCGGGCCACGGGCTTGAGCACCGGGTTCTATTCCTCTCCTCATCTGCACACTTTCCGTGAACGCCTGCGGCGCAATTGCGAGCCCGTTTCCGAGGAGGAGTTTGCCGGGGTGGTCGCCGATCTCTGGCCGTTGCGAAACGTAGACGGCCGGGATACCGTTACGCTGTTCGAGTTTCTGACGGCAATGGGCTTTCATTGCTTTGCTGAGGCCGGGGCCAACGTCCAGACCATCGAGGTGGGACTGGGCGGGCGTCTGGACGCGACCAACGTGGTGGACGCCCAGGTATGCGTCATCACTTCGGTCAGCATGGACCACGCGCATATCCTGGGGGATACCATCGGCGAAATCGCCGCCGAAAAGGCCGGCATCATCAAACCCGGCTCAACTCCCATCATCGCGCCGCAGCGGGCCGAGGCCCTCGCGTCCATTCTCGACGCCTGCAATCGCGTTGACGCCAGGCCGGTGCTGATTGGCCGCGACGTGTTGTGGGAACCCAAAGGGGTCGGCCCCCGCAGCCAGCAGTTCGTGGTGCACGGCACGCTTGCCTCCTATGACCTGGACATTCCGCTGCTGGGCGATTACCAGATGGAGAATGCGGCCACGGCGGTGGTTGCCGTTGAGGCCATGAGCCGGGCCCAAGGATTCAAAATGGACCCGGCGACGCTGGCTCAAGGCTTTGCCAACGTGTCGTGGCCCTGCCGGATGGAAATCGTCGGGCGGGAGCCGCTGGTTATCGCCGACGGCGCTCACAACGACTATTCGGTGGACAAGCTGCTCGAATCGCTGCCGAACTATTTCGATTACGACCGGCTGGTGGTAATCGCGGGTTTCTCTAGGGACAAGAACGTGGAGGCGATGTCACGCTCGCTGGCCGCCGCTGCCGACACGGTGCTCGCCGCGCAGGCCCGGCATCCGAGAGCGATGGCGGCGGTAGAGCTTACCCAGATGCTCGCTGACCACGGCGGCAACGCCGAAACGGCCGCGAATCCCGCGGATGCGTTGGAGCGGGCGCGTGCCGTCGCCGGAGCTGACGGCGTCGTGCTGGCAACGGGCTCGCTGTTTCTGGCGGCGGAGATCAGGGAGGCGGCGCTGGGCATCGAGCCTGAGGTGTATCCGTCTCTGGCGAAGAAAGGTGGCTAGCGGGGTTGGCGATGAGTGATCAACGGGTCAGGGTGGTGGTTACCGGAATGGGAGCGATGACACCCTTGGGAGAGTCGCCGGATGAATTCTGGGCGAACCTGGTGGCTGGCAAGTCCGGCGTCGGCCCTATGACACTCTGCGATCCTACCGGGTACCCATGCCGTGTTTCGGGTGAGGTCACGGGATTCGACCCGGAACAGTACATACCGGGCCGCGAAGCCAGGCGGATGGCGCGGTTTTCCCAGTTGGCGGTTGCCGCCGGAATGCAGGCCGTGGAGTCATCCGGGATCGACGTTTCCCGTGACGATCCCTACCGGGTGGGCGTAATCCTTGGAAACGGCAACGGCGGGTTCCCCACCCTGGAGGAAAACTGCCGCATACTGGCCGACCGCGGCGGGATGCGGATGTCTCCCTTCTTTTTCCCGATGATCCTGCCGAACATGGCCGCGGCAGCGGTGAGCCGCTACTTGGGCGCGCACGGCTACAATTCCACCGCCACCACCGCCTGCGCCGCGTCCAACCAGGCCATCGGCGAGGCCCTGGGCGTGATTCGCCGCGGGGCTGCCGACGTGGTGTTTGGCGGAGGTACCGAGGCGGGCATCAGCCTGCTGGGGCTGTCGGGATTCGCGGTCATGCGCGCCCTGACCACCCGCAACGACGTACCGGAGGAGGCCAGCCGTCCCTTCGACGCCGACCGGGACGGGTTTGTGCCTTCCGAGGGGGCTGTGGTACTGGTGATAGAGCGGCTGGAACACGCCCTCGACCGGGGCGCAACGATTCTTGCCGAGATCGCCGGATTCGGGAGCACCAGCGACGCCGGTCACCCGGTGCAGCCCGAGGAGTCGGGGGCCAGCGCGGCCAGGGCCATGGAGATTGCGGTTGCCGACGCCGGCTTGACTTTGGACGACGTTGACTACATCAACGCCCACGGCACCTCGACGCCGCTGAACGACACGCTGGAGACCGTGGCCATCAAGCGCCTGTTCGGAGACCGCGCGTACAGCATTCCGGTAAGCTCCACCAAGTCGATGATCGGTCATTCCCTGGGCGCCGCTGGGGCGCTGGAGGCGGCGGCCTGCGTCAAGACCATCACCGACGGGAAGGCACACCCGACTATAAACTACACCACGCCGGACCCGAGTTGCGATCTGGACTACGTACCCAACAAAGCCCGTGAACTTGACGCGAAGGTGGTGCTTTCCAACGCCTTTGGATTCGGGGGACAGAACGCCTGCCTGGTTTTCCGCAAGTTCGAGGAGTGAGGTGGCTGGCGCGGGCGCACTGACGGGGCGAGTCCGGCAGGGCTGGGGGGATGCCGCATGACCGAACGCCTGGTGACAGCAACGGAGCTGCAAGAGGACGCCGACGTATCCCTGCGCCCGCGGCGGATCGACGATTTCGTGGGGCAGTCCCACACTAAGCAGACCCTCCAGATTGCCATCGACGCCGCCAAGATACGCCAGGAACCCCTCGACCATGCCATAATCTACGGCCCGCCCGGGCTGGGCAAGACCACCCTCTCACACATCATCGCCGCCGAGATGGAGGTTCCAATCCGGGTGACCTCGGGCCCCGCCATCGAGCGGGCTGGCGACATGGCCGCCATCCTGACCAGCCTCCAGCCCAGCGAAGTCCTGTTCATCGACGAGGTGCACCGCCTGAATCGTGTGGTTGAGGAGGTGCTCTACTCGGCCATGGAGGACTTTTTCCTGTCGTGGATGGTGGGCAAAGGGCTGGCCGCCCGCAGCGTAAACCTGCGCATCAATCCTTTCACGCTGGTGGGGGCCACCACCCGGTTTTCCATGGTCAGCGCACCCTTGCGGGACAGGTTCGGGTCGGTGTGGCGCCTGGAATACTACGACGTGGACGAAATGGAAATCATTGTCGAGCGTTCGGCGCGCATACTCGACGCGGAACACGACTCCGACGGCGTTGGAGAGATCGCCCGGCGATCCCGCGGCACGCCCCGCGTCGCCAATCGCCTGCTCAAGCGCACCCGCGACTACGCGCTGGTCAGGGCCGACAATCGCATCACCGGCCCGGTAGCTCGCGCCGCCCTGGAACAACTGAACGTCGATCCGCTGGGGTTGGACCAGTCCGACCACCGGCTGCTGAGCGCCATTATTGACAAGTTCGACGGCGGCCCGGTGGGGCTGGAGACGCTATCCGCGGCGCTCAACGAGGACTCGGACACCATAATGGACGTGTGGGAACCCTACCTGTTGCAACTGGGATTCCTCGACCGGACGCCCCGCGGGCGCGTAGCCACCCGCCTGGCCCACGAGCACCTGGGCCGCTCGTATTTCTCCCTCCCGCCCAGCGAACAGGGACGGCTGGGCGGGCTGTAGCCCGGCTGTCCCGCGAACTGCGCCAGGGCCTTTTAATCATTTCCTCTCCCTCCGGGGCAGGGTTAGGGTGAGGGCGTTCCTCGGTGTCGGCAAAGGTCCTGTACTACAGGATTTCACCGTCACCCCAGCCCTCTCCCTCAAGGGAGAGGGAGAACTAAAAGGCGCTGGTAGTTGCGCGCCGTTGCTATTGCCGCAACGCAAGGCATACAATATCGGGCAACTCGCCACCCGGATAGAAATTCCCAATGACAACCGTTTCACCCGAACTGTCCCAGGCGTACTCCGACCGCTACGCGGCCATCAGCCAGCGGCTGCTGAGGGACGCTCAACGGGAGTTGGATCTTGGCGACCTCATCCAGGCGTCTGAGAAGACTTGGGGCGCGGCGGCACACGCCGTCAAGGCCCTGGCGCAAAAGTGGGGCTGGTACCATCAGGGGCATTATAGGCTGAACGCCGTGGTAGATTTTATCGCGTATGAAAAGAATCGCGAAGATTTGATTGCTCTTTATTCTGACCCGTCCTTGATGCACTTCAACTACTACGAGCACGAATACTTTGAAGACCGGGTGCAGACGGCCATCGACTTCACGAGAGCGTTCGTGGACGAAATGGAACTGATCAGGGCTGAACCAGTCCCTGCGTTTCCACCGCTCCAGACCATGACACGCCCTCAACAGCAGCGTCTGCGGCTCTTGACCACGCGGCCGCGGGATCATAAGGAAAAACCGGATGATATATCGCTAATGCCCCCCGTCGAACCTGATCCGCCGGAAGCCAGATGACGCTGCCAGTCGCCGCCACTTCCGTACCCACTCTTGCCTCCGCGCTGGCTGAGGCGGCGTTGGGCCGCCCGCTGGCCGACGGCGAGGCGTGGGCGCTGGTAGGCGTTGACGAGCATGGCCTACCCGCGCTGTGCGAGGCGGCTGCGGCAATGCGAGACCTTGGGAAAGGGAGAACGGTCTCCT
Source organism: Dehalococcoidia bacterium (assembly GCA_963664375.1). Classification (GTDB taxonomy): domain Bacteria; phylum Chloroflexota; class Dehalococcoidia; order Lucifugimonadales; family UBA3495; genus VXOI01. Next base: position 2,739,809 of record OY761449.1, on the reverse strand, counting down.
TTTCGCCCAAGGTGTTCATTCCTTTGACTCACATGTGCCGTGATTTCTGCGGCTACTGCATCTTCCGTAAGACACCCGAACAGGCGGGCGACACCCTGTACATGACCCCGGAGCAGGTGCTGGACGTTGCCAGGGCCGGCCAGCGTCTGGGCTGCACCGAGGCGCTGTTTACCTTGGGAGAACGGCCCGAACTTCGGTACCCTGAAGCGAAGGAATGGCTGGCCCATCGCGGGTTCGGCACAACCCTCGAATACCTGGCCTACGTCAGCCGCCTGGTCCTTGAGGAAACAACGCTGTTGCCCCACGCCAACCCGGGGACAATGAGCAGGCGCGAAATGGCGGCGCTCCTACCGTACAACCCCTCTATGGGGCTGATGCTGGAAAGCACCTCTCCGGCGTTGCACGCCCCGGGCGGCGCCCACGAGTTCGCCCCCAGCAAGCGGCCGCGGGTCCGCCTGCGCACCATAGAGCTGGCCGGCGAGTTGCGGCTGCCCTTCACTACTGGTATTCTCATTGGCATCGGCGACACCCGTGAGGATCGAATTGAATCGTTGCTGGCCATCCGGGACTTGCACCGGCGTTTCGGGCATGTTCAGGAGGTCATCGTCCAGAATTTCCGGGCCAAGCCCGGCACCGCGATGGCGGAGAAACTGGACGCGGACACCATAGAGTTGCTTTGGTCGGTGGCGGCGGCGCGGCTGATACTGGGGCCGGACGCCAACGTGCAAGTGCCTCCCAATTTAAGCGCGGATATTTACCATATCTATCTTGGCGCTGGCATCAACGACTGGGGCGGCGTTTCGCCCCTTACCATTGACTTTGTAAACCCGGAGGCGCCCTGGCCGGCCTTGTCCCAATTGAGACAACACACTGAGTCGGCCGGATTCCGGCTAAAGCCCAGGCTGCCGGTTTATCCAGAGTATTTTCTCGACACCGGCGAATACCTGCCAAACGAGTTGCGGGCCAGGGTACGCGCTCTGGCCGATGATGACGGATACGTGAAAGGGGGAATCCAGCGATATGTCGGGAACAACTGAGCGGCCAAGCGCGTCCACGCTGGGGGAACTGGCCGGAACGCTGAACCCCGAAGTGGTTGCGGTTCTGGACCGGGCTCTGGGCGGGCAGGACATTACAGCTGAGGAGGCCACCCTCCTGTTCGGCACGACGGGCCCCGAATACAACGCCACGGTGCTGGTCGCAGACGAATTGCGCCGCCGCACCGTTGGCGACATCGTCACTTACGTGGTCAATCGAAACATCAATTTCACCAACGTCTGCATAAAAAGGTGCGGGTTTTGCGCCTTCAGCCGTGATTTCCGCGAGGAAGAGGGTTACTACCTGCCCATCGAGGAAATCGTCCGCCGGGCCCGGGAAGCCTGGGACTACGGCGCCACCGAGGTCTGCATCCAGGCCGGGCTGCCGCCGCAGATGGAGGGAGACCTGTACATCAGGCTGTGCGCCGCCATCAAGGAAGCCCTGCCCGACATGCACATCCACGGGTTTTCGCCTGAGGAAGTGCTCTACGGCTCCATCCGCTCCCGGTGCAGCATCCGTGAATATCTGGAGGGGCTGCGGGATGCCGGGGTGGGAAGCCTGCCCGGCACCTCGGCGGAAGTGCTGGACCAGGAAATGCGCGACCAGATTTCGCCGGGACGCATCACCGTTGACCAGTGGGTCGAGGTCATCACGACGGCGCATGACCTGGGCATACCCACCACGTCCACGGTGATGTTCGGCCACAAGGAGACGCCGGCGCAACTGTCCCACCACATGGCCCTCCTGCGTGGCATTCAGCAACAGACCGGCGGGATTACCGAGTTCGTGCCGTTGAGTTTCGTGCATACCGAAGCGCCCATGTTCCTGAAGAACCTGTTGCCCAACGTGCGCCCGGGCCCCACCGGGATGGATGTCGTCAAGATGCACGCCATCGCGCGAATTATGCTGAACAACTGGATACCGAACGTGCAGGCGTCGTGGGTCAAGGAAGGCTCACGAATGTCGCAATTGCTGCTCACTGCTGGCGTCAACGACCTTGGCGGCACGCTGATCAACGAGAGCATCTCCACGGCGGCCGGAGCGCAGCACGGACAACTGATGCGTCCGTCGGAGTTCCGAGGCATGATTCGAGCGGCTGGCCGGATTCCCGCGGAGCGGGCCACCACATACGGCCTGCGGCGGGTATTCAGCGAGGCGGATGAGGAAATGGACCCGCTGGACTTGGTGGGCGAAAATGTCGAGGAGATTTTCGGTTCCTACAACAAGCTGGTAAAGCTCGATACATACCGCTTCGAGCATCCCCGCCATGCGCAGCAGGCTGGCGTCTGATTCAGCCTCAACGTAAAGATTCGAGGCGGATGCGCTTCTTGATTCCAGCCCCACCCGGCTATAGTTCCGACCCGTCCCTAGAGAGTCGGGTAGGTTGAGCATTCCCCGTGTCCTGGCCCTGGCCGGTGGAGTCGGTGGCGCAAAGCTGGTTGTGGGCTTGGCGCAATGCCTGGAGCCCGGCGAATTGGTCGTGGGCGTCAATACCGGGGACGACGAGATATTTCACGGCTTGCACGTGTCACCCGATCTCGACACCATGATGTACACTCTCGCGGGCTTGTCCAATCCCGATACGGGCTGGGGTTTGCAGGACGATACTTTCCACGCGCTGTCCATGCTCCGTTCTTACGGCGCGGATACCTGGTTCAACCTCGGTGACCGGGACTTCGCGACTCACATTCGCAGAACGCAGCTCTTGGGCCAAGGGCTGACGCTTTCCGACGTAACGGCGCAGCTCTGCGCCGCGCTGGGGGTTCCCCACGCCATTGTGCCCATGAGCAACCAGCCCGTCAGGACCGCGCTGGATACTGCGGACGGCCGCCTTTCTATGCAGGAGTATTTCGTGCAGCGTCGAGCGCAGCCGGATGTGTCGGCAGTCCACTACGAAGGGGCGCCCGAAGCCTCTCCATCGCCGGGCATGGATTACGGATTGAGTCAAGCGAGGATGCTGGTAATCTGCCCGTCCAACCCCGCGCTTAGCGTAAATCCCATCGTAGCCGTGAGCGGCATGAAGGAGCGGCTTGCCCGCTTTTCGGGAATTCGCGTCGCCGTCAGCCCTATTGTGGGCAATGATGCCGTTCGCGGCCCGGCGGGGCGGATTATGGCCGGTCTGGGGCATGAGGTATCCGTGGTGGGAGTGGCCCGCGCCTATCGCGAGTTCTGCGACGTGCTTGTGATCGACCGGCAGGACGAGTCCCTTGCCTCTGCCGTGGCCGATGTGGGCCTGCGTCCGGTAGTTACCAATACGATTATGAACTCCCTCCAGGATCGGGTGGACTTGGCGCGTACCGTCTTGTCCCTTGACCAGGGGAGTTGCTGAGTCAACTCGGACATGGCATCGGAAGCTCACATGGAAGGCGCGGATAGCCGGTTGCCCGGCATTATTGCCATTGTGCCTATGAAGCCTCTCGCCGAGGGCAAGAGCAGGTTGGCTCGCGCGTTGTCCGTCGAGGAACGGGCCAGGATGAGCTTGGGCATGCTGTTCCGGGTGATTTCCGCCGTCAGGGGCGCTGGCATAGATTCCGTCTGGGTTGTGGGGGGAGATGAGCGAGTCAGGGAACTGGCGCGCAACCTCGGCGGCACGTGGCTGGAGGAACTCGGCAGCGACCTGAACGACACCTTGGGCCGGGCCATCAGGCGGGCGTTCGAGCGGGATGGTTCCGCCTTGTACGTCGCCGGGGATCTCCCGTTCGTGAAGGCGCCAGACATTCAATCCTTCGTCCAGGCGTCCCGGGGCGCGGGCAACATTACCCTCGCTCCCGCTCGCAGGGACGGCGGCACCAATGCGATGCTCATCCCGCGAGGGGTGAATTTCCAGCCGGAGCTGGGAAGGCTGAGTTTCAGCAAGCATCTGGCCCAGGCGGCGCGGCTGGAAACCTCCGTAGCCATCGCGTACAGCCCTGGTCTTGGCCTGGACCTCGACCTCGTTGACGACCTTGAGTCCTATCAGCACATGGAACCGGGCCTGGTCGAACACCTGATGATGGGTGCCGAAGGGCCGCTGGCGGGAGAGAGCACGGAATCGGGCGGAGACGCGCCTTCCTTCTGACCACGTCTCTCTGTAAATTCGTCAATGGTGAAAGTATGAGCGACAAGAAACCGAAACTGGGGCTGCTTTTGCCCACCAGGGGCATCCTCCTGAGGGGCGATCAGCCTCCCAACGCCGACCGAGTGCTCCGGATGGCCCGGCGGGTCGAAGAGGCGGGCCTGGATTCCGTCTGGGTGGGAGACAGCTTGATAGCCAAGCCGCGGCTGGAGCCGCTGGCGACCCTGGGGGCGCTGGCCGCCCATACCAGCCGGGTTAGGCTGGGAACCGCGGTGCTGCTGCCAGCCCTGCGCCATCCCGTGTTGATGGCGCAGACCATGGCCACCGTCGACCTGATTTCCGGCGGAAGGCTGGTCATCGGCGCGGGTGTCGGCGGCGCTTTCAATGACGAACAGAAAGGCGAGTGGGCTGCCGCCGGCGTCGATCACAGGCGCCGGGCGCGGCGGTTCGAGGAGGTCGTAGAGGTCGCCAAGGGCCTGGGGCCCGGCGAGCCTCACACTCATCAGGGCCGTCATTTCGACCTTGATTCCGTTCGGATGCTGCCAGCCGCCACCCAGCCCGGCGGCATACCCTGGCTGCTGGCTACGCACCACCGCGCAGGACAGCCCGCCCAGGTCGAACGCGCCGCGAGGATAGGCGACGGGATCATGGCCATTTCGGACACCCCCGGCGAGTTTGCCGAGATGATCGCCCAGGTCGACGCCAAGGCCGAGGAATACGGGCGGGACACATCCAACCGCGAAAACGTCTTCTACATGACCGTCAATCTGAAAGACGACGAGGCGGATGCGAAGGCCGATGCCGAAGACTGGCTGATGCGCTACTACGGGGCCAACATCTGGGGCACCCGCTGGGGGCCATTCGGCGGTGTCCAGAACGTGGCCGACAGTATGGCCGCCTACTCGGAGGCCGGCGCTGATACCGTGATCGTGCGGCTGGCTACCTTTGACTCGGAACGGCAACTCGACACCTTCCTGGAGAAGGTAGTTCCGCAATTCCAGTAGGATTTGAGACAGGCTTTGGGATAGTTCCCTCTCCCTCCGGGGGAGGGTTAGGGTGGGGGCGTCTCCCGGATGTATGCAAGGTTGCTGATACCTGCGATTTCACCCTCACCCAACCCTCTCCCTCAAGGGAGAGGGAGAGTAAATAGGCTTGGGATTGCAGGCGTCCCTGGGTTACGCTTTCCGTGCAGTAGGAGGAGCGATTGGTTCCGATTGACCTTTCCGGCAAGAATGGAATCGTGTTCGGTGTGGCCAATGACAGGAGCATTGCCTGGGCCATCACCCAGGCTTTGTCCGACGCGGGCGCCCGGCTGGCCCTGACCTACCAGGGTGACCGGCTGAGAGACCGGGTGGAACGCTTGGCGTCAAACCTGGAACGTCCGTTGTTGCTGCCCTGCGACGCCACCGACGATGAGGAAATCGAGCAGGTTTTCCAGTCTTTGGGGCAGGAGTTCGGAGAAATCTCGTTCCTCATACACAGCATCGCCTTCGCCAACCGGGAAGACCTGAGTGGGCGTTTCGTCGATACGGGACGCGACGGATTTCGCGTTGCCATGGAGGTCAGTGCATACTCCCTGCTGCCGCTGGTACGGCATGCCGCGCCGTTGATGACCGGCGGCGGGAGCGTGGTGGCCATGACCTTCGACGCCTCGCAGCGGGTGTATCCCGGCTACAACGTGATGGGGTCGGCCAAGGCGGCCCTGGAACACGCGGTGCGGCAGCTCGCCGCCGAAATGGGGCCGTCCGGCATACGGGTTAACGCCATCTCCGCCGGCCCACTGGAAACCCTGGCCGCCAGGGGCATCAGCGGATTCCGCGACATGCGCCACGCCCACGCCGAACGTGCGCCCCTGCAACGCAACATTACCGTGGAGGAAGTGGCCCAGACCGCCCTGTTCCTGTGCAGCGGTATGTCCAGCGGCATTACAGGCTCGGTCATCCCTGTGGACGCGGGGTATCACATAATGGCCGTTTGACCCGCCGGTGTGGGACATTCTGCCAAACGGGTGACGGAATCGAGGCAGGGCACACGCCCTGCCTCGGCCTTTCAAACCCTTGTGGCGGCCAGCTAACGAATCAAGCTCCGGTGCTGAGCGCCTGGACTTGGCGATAGTCCTCCTCGGCCCTTTCCTGGCGGCCCTGCCGGGTGTAGGCTTCGGCGCGCTTTTCGAAGGCCTCGCGGTGCCTGGGGTCAAGCGCAATTGCCTTGGTGAACTGGTCTATCGCCTCCTGGAGTTTTCCCTCGCTCAGGAGTACCTCGCCCCTGGCCGTCATGCCTTCCGCCGTCGGCGCCGGGCCCGGAACGGGTATTCCCCATGGACGCTGTGGCTCCTCCGGATCAGGCTGGGAATCGGCCTCCGGCTGCGATTCCTCGGACGCGAACACCGGAGCGCCCTCGACCTCGGGTTCTACGGAATCGGCAGGGGTGTACACCCCGTCTTCCGGTGGAGCGGACAGGTCCTCCTCGGGAGCGGGTGGCGGGGATCCAAAGGAATCGTGGGCCGGGGTTTCCGCCGGGCGTTCCAGAGTGGCGGTTGACGATGACTGGCGCTGGTGCATTTCTGAGGCCAGAACGGTGTCGGCGGTATCTGCGGAGTATTCACTGGAGAGGTCCCAGCCACACTTGGTGCAGAAGTTCTGGCCGGGGGGGTGAGGACTGGCGCACTTGGAACAGGCATTTCTCTGTTCTGCGACCCTGGTACCTGCGGGGCGCACGAAGAACATGAGGAACAGCACCGGAACGACGCCGAGTATGGGCAGGTTCAGGAATGGCCAGGGTATACCTAGAACGAACGCGGCTCCACCCCAAAGCCACGGGTTGCGGTTCCGCGCCAGCGCCGTTCGGGCGGTCCATACAGCCACGAACGGAACCAGAAAGACGAGGAGGATTTCTGTCAAATCAAGTCCGAATATAAGACCTTGCCTCCGCGATCCCGGACTGGGCACAGCCCCTGGCATCGGGGTCGCCAACTGGGAAACCGGACATCAAACTCTGGGAACGGGTTAAACCGTAACGGGTCATTCGTAAGCGCTCCCTTGAATATACAAGAATTTACACCTCTAGGCAAATGCCGTGTCTTCTTCGTATGTTCCTTCAATAGTCCCCTCTCCCTCCGGGGGAGGGTTAGGGTGGGGGCGTCCCCTCATAATACTGCCCATTTCTCACACCCGGACGTGGCACGTAGGGCCACTGTCATTCCCGCGAAAGCGGGAATCCAGAGGTTCCGGCAGATACGGACTTTCCGCTGCCCAAAGGCAAAGATTCCCGCTTTCGCGGGAATTGACGGTCGTCCGTAAACCTGAATCGGTCAACACACGCCTGTTTGAACAGCACCCCAATATCAAAGCATTGCCCGCCAATTCAAATCCGATATAATGGCGGGACACAAAAAGGACTGTGCGCAACATGCGGTCAAGCCGACGGTGTTGCTGATGAGGAGGACTATGAAAATCACCCTATCCGTTCTAAAGGCCGACGTGGGTTCCATCGGCGGGCACACCAAGCCGTCCGACAGGATGATGGATTCCGTCAGGTCGGATGTCGCGGCTGCCATTGAGAGGGGCCTGCTGATCGACGGCTTTGTCGGCCACACTGGGGACGACATCTGCATCATCGCATCCCACACTCGCGGCGAAAATGATACCGAGGTACACCAGTTTGCCTGGACTGCTTTCCTGAACGCCACCGCCATCGCCAGCGAGTACGGCTTGTACGGCGCGGGGCAGGACCTGCTGGTGGACGCGCCTTCCGGCAACATCAGGGGGGCCGGCCCGGCGGTCGCCGAAATCGAGTTCGACCATGACCCGGTCAAGACCAACCCCGTGCGTCCGGCTGAGTCTTTCATGGTGCTGGCCGCGGACAAGTGCGGCCCCGGCGCCTACAACCTGCCCATGTTCCTGGGCTTCGCCGACCCGATGTACTGCGCTGGCCTGATGCTGCCCCGCCTGGGCGAGGGATTCACCTTCAACATCATCGACATGGACAACACCGACGGCGACAGCCTGATTTCGCTGAACGCCCCGGAGGACTACTACAAGATTACGGTGCTGTTGCGCGACAACGAGCGTTTCGGCATCGACAGCATCGTTTCGCGGTACACCGGGCAGGTGGCGGCCGCCATTTCCGCGACCCGGATGCACAACATTGCTGGCTCCTACACGGGCAAGGACGACCCGGTGGCCTTGGTGCGCAACCAGGGCGTCTTCCCCGCTCCCGAGGAACTGATCTCCCCCTACGCCAAGGCCCACTACATCGGCGGCGACGCCCGCGGCTCCCACGTCATGCCGCTGATGCCGGTGCCCATCAACACCGCGGTCACGGGGATGTACTGCCTGCCGCTGGTGTCGTGCGTTGGCTTCTCGCTGAACCGCGACGGCATGTTCTCCGACTCCAGCGCCGACTTCTTCGACAACCCGGCGTGGGACTATGTCCGCCAGCAGGCCCAGGAGAAGGGCATAACAATGCGGTCGCAGGGCTGGTCCGGCGCGGCCATGCTGCCCTACGGCGAGCTGGAATATTCCGGGTTCCGAACCAGCATCGGCAACCTGGTCGACCGCTTTGCCTTCCGCAACGGCAAGGAATCGGCCGCAATCCCCGAAAAGGCGGGCGCTGCCGACGATTAGTCCAGTACGGCACGGCAATAAACAGGGCCGGGACCAGATGGGTCCCGGCTCTTCCGTCTCGGCCTTTATTGCAGGGCAAACGGCGGTAGTAGTTCGATGGCACCGTGTTGACGGCCAGCAAGGGCAACCACAAGGGTTGCCCCTACCTGCGGCGCTCCCGTAGGGGCGCCCCTTGTGGGTGCCCATCCTGTCAACCCAACACCACAACTACCTATCACTTCTGCGGAGTCGCAACACTAGAGGTCGGTCTTTATTGAAAGTTCCTTGAGTTGGGACAGGGCAACTTCGGCTGGCGAGTTGAAGAGCAGGTCCGCGCCGCTCTGGGTCTTGGGAAACGCGATGACGTCGCGGATGGAAGTGGTTCCGGCGAGAATAGCGACCAGCCGGTCGATTCCGGGAGCGATGCCGCCGTGAGGCGGAGCGCCGTATTCGAACGCTTCGAGGATCTGGCGGAACCGCTCCCCCACGTCCTCCCGGCTGTATCCGAGAATGGAAAAAATCTTTTCCTGCAATTCCCGTTGGTGTATTCGGATGCTGCCGCTGGCCAGTTCCGAGCCGTTGCAGACCAGGTCGTATGCCTTGGAACGGATTGCGCCGAGGTCGTCGCCATCCAGCATCTGTTCCTCCCCGTCCGCCGGTGAGGTGAACGGGTGATGGGACGAATCCCAGCGCGCCGCATCCTCATTCCATTCGAACAGGGGGAAGTCCGTTACGAAGGCGAAGGCCAATTCGTCGGGGTCGGCCAGTTCCAGCAGCTCCGCTACGTGGTTGCGCATGGCGTTCAGCCACACGTTGATGCGGGACGGAGGGCCAGCGAAGAGCAGGATCATGTCGCTTGGCCCGGCGCCCATGGCTTCGGAGAGCCTGGCATGCCACTCCGCGGGCATTCGCAGGCCCGACGATTGCAGGATTTCCTCTTCGCTCAATTCGGCTATCGGGTTGTTGCCCCGGTAGCGTATATGCGCGAGGCCGCCCGCGCCCGACTCTCTCGCAAATTCGTCCAGCTCCCTTACCTGCGACGTGGTGTATGAGGCAAGGCCTGGCGCCACCAGCCCCTTTATCTTGCCGCCCGATTCGATGGTGGACAGGAACACGCGGAAACTGGTTTCTGCGGCGAATTCCGTTACGTCCGTCACCTCCAGCCCGAAACGCAGGTCGGGTTTGTCCGATGCGTACCGGGACATCGCCTCGGCGTGTGTCAGGCGCGGGAAGGGCTTACGCAGTGTCTTGTGGGGAGCGACCGATTCGATCATGCCGGTGTAGAGTTCCTCGGTCAGCGCCAGCACGTCCTCCTGGTCAACAAAGCTCATCTCCAGGTCCAGTTGGGTGAACTCCGGCTGGCGGTCGGCCCGCATATCCTCATCCCGGAAGCAGCGGGCGATCTGGAAGTAGCGCTCCACACCCGAGACCATCAGCAGTTGCTTCAACTGCTGCGGCGATTGCGGCAAGGCGTAGAAGGTGCCCGGATGCAGGCGGCTGGGGACGAGAAAATCGCGGGCGCCTTCCGGCGTGCTCTTGATCAGAATTGGCGTCTCGATTTCCAGGAAACCCTGGGAGTCGAGATAGTCCCTGATGTACTTGACCACTCGGTGCCGGAGAATCAGGTTCTCCTGCATGGACGGGCGTCTCAGGTCAAGGTAGCGGTACCGCAATCGCAGGCTCTCGTCGGCCCCGGCGTCGTCGGAAATGTAGAACGGCGGCGTGAGCGAGCGGTTCAGCACGGTCACCGAATCCGCCATCACCTCGATGTCGCCAGTGGACATTGCGTCGTTTTCGCTGCCCTCGGGGCGTTGCCGGACTTTCCCCTTGACCTGCACCACCCATTCCTGGCGCAGGTCTTCGGCGACGCTGGTGGCCTCGGGGGCCAGTTCGGGGTTGAAGACCACCTGAACCACACCTGAACGGTCGCGGAGGTCCACGAAAATAATCCCCCCGTGGTCGCGCCGCCGCCCGACCCAACCAGCGAGGGTAACGCCGGAATCCGCGTCATCAAGGCGCAGTTCTCCGCAGTTGACGCCCTTCATATGCACTGAACCGGGCACGCAGCTCCTCCAGAATTACGTATTCGAGTAACCGAATTCAAGTTACTCGCGGGCAATATCAACCAGGGTGTTTTGGTAGTTCCCTTTCCCTTTGGGAGAGGGTTAGGGTGAGGGCGGTTCCTTTTTGGGCGCCAAACCGATGAGGGGCAAGACTTCACCCCCACCCTAACCCTCCCCCTCAAGGGGGAGGGAACTCTTGAGATTGCCTTTAGTTGCCGGGGAAAATGCTGAAAATGTCTCGAAATGGGCTGTCGGTCTGAGCTTCTATCCCGGCTGCCGTCTCCGCCAGGGCATCGGGCGTGCTCACCGGCGGCAGGCAAAGGGTGTCCAGGCACACGTGGGCCAGGGCTGGCCCACCGGCGGCCACTGTTTTGATTTCGAGGTTCGGACTGTCGAGCCGTGCCGCCGCCTCCAGCAGCAGAAGGCTGTCGGCTGATTCCGGGTCGCCCTCGACCGTTACCTCTACCATCGGGTTGGTGAACAGATCGACCGTCAGGCCGAAGTCGGCGGCGAACTCGCCGTGCTCGCGGAACACGCTGGCGAAGGCGCTCAAGGTGGCCTCGCACAACTGCTTGTAGTCCTCGTTTCGCGTGGCCTGGTACAGCTTCAAAAACCCCTGCACCGCCGTCATGTTTTCCGGCAACTGCTTTTCCCTGACCTGCATGTGGCCCACGGAAGTCTCATCCGCCTCGATGTCGAAAAACCCGCCGTTTTCCTCGTCGAAGTAGCGATCCACCATTACCGAGGCAACCTGAATGCCGCGTTCCAGGTAGCGGGCCTCGGCGGTGGAGGCGTGGGCCTGCATCAGCCCCAGGAGCAGCCCGGCCCAGTCGACCAGCAGGGCAGGGGACTCGCCCGGCCCCACGCCGTTGTAGACGTGGCTGAAAGGGCCGGTCTCGGCCATCCCGTCCACCCGGTCGAGCACGTCCAGCCCTATCCGCGACAGGTCGGGGCGGCCAAGTTTCCACGAGGCGTCAAGGAATGCCGCGGCGGCCAGTGCGCCGGGGCCGGAATAGCTCGACGGATCCTTCGGCGGCCGGTCTGCCTGGGAACGGGCTACCGCGTCCAACGCGAAATAGTGGGAATTCGCGCCCTCGCTGCCACGAAACCCGCCACTCTCCGGGTCGTAGAGATTCCTTGCCAGGTAGTCGAAGGCGTTTTCGGCCATGTTCCGGTAGCGGGGTTCCCCCATGATGATGGCGGCGTCCAAGAATACTTTAGCGACCTGGACGTTATCCTCCAGCAGCTTTTCGCGCTGGGGTTCCGACCAGTCGGCGGTGGAGCTGTATCGAAAGAATCCCCCATCGACCGGGTCGACAAGCGGGGAATCGGCGAGGCAGTCGAGGCTCTTCCTGAGCATGGCCCCGTAAAATTCCTCGCCGGTGGTCCGGTATAGATGTGTTACGAATCGGAGGATCTGCGGGTTGGGGAACTTGGGCTCGCTGCCGAATCCCCCCTCTCTCGCATCGTAGGCTCCAGCCACAATGCGCGACACCCGGTCTACCAGCGACGCCTCCACCTCCGGCCCGGCGGCTACCCGGCGGGCATGCTCGCGGCGCTGGCGCAGCAGGTCGCGCGACTGGCTGTAAAGCTGGGGCTTGTCGGCTCCGTAGGCGTCCCGCAACTCCAGCAGCATGGCGATGAACTGGTCCGGCGGAAGGTAGGTGGCGCCGCCGATGAGGCCGCCGTGCGGCGTAAGGAATGCGGTGGTGGGCCAGCCGCCCACGTTGTAGCGGGCGTTGACGTCGGGCCTGTGGTCGTTGTCCACCCGGACGGCGATGAAGCCGCTCGAGAGCAGTGACCGGACGTCCGGGTCGGAGTAGGTGGTCTCATCCATCACGTGGCACCAGTGGCACCACGCCGCCGAAATGGAGAGCAGCACGGGTTTGTCTTCTGCCTGGGCCCGTTCGAACGATGCACTGCCCCAAGGCAGCCACTCGATTCGGTGTGCCTCGTTTGGGTTTGGTGAGAAGCGGATGCCGGACACTGACGCCGCCTGCAAAAGTATTCCAGTCAGATATTACGGAATTCGATAATTCACGTTAGCACAGGGAGGGTGGATTTTCAATTGCGAATAGGAAAACAGGGCCACTTGGAAACTATCTCAAAAGTCCCCTCCCCCTTGATGGGGGAGGGTTAGGGTGGGGGTGTAAAGGTAGCATAGAGAAACCGCCGGGAAAGCCATGACTGGTTTCGAGATAGTTTCCAATAAGAGTGTGTGACGTATCTCGTATACCACTGCAAATAGTTTCGTGCCATCGTCCGTCCTTCTTTCGGAGGAATAAGGGACGCCCTCACCCTCACCCTCTCCCAAAGGGAGAGGGGATTTGCCGCACACCCCCTCTACGGCAAGAGAGGACATCGGGGCGGTCTATTTTCTTGCCAATGACCGTTTGCGGAGCCGCAAGGATGTTCAGGCAGTAGCCCGCGATTCCTGCTCCAGCCGGTAATTGGCGTGCGAAATGGGAACCGACAGCAGGCGCCTTGCTCTTTCCAGGATGTCTGTGGACGAGTTGGCGAGGGGAACGAATTCCCCACCGTCCATTGCCGCAATAGGCAGGCCGTTGCGATAGGCCAGGCGGTTGCCCAGGGTGGCGGCGATGCGCGGGCCAGGCGTCAGGATGCCGGCAAGATTCAAGGGATCGCTGGCCGATACGACAGCGATACGATCATCCGGTTCGCGGTTCCTCCAGCGTCGCAATGCGTCGGCAGCCTCCGGTAAGGCGAACTGCTCGCCTACGAATCCTGACACGAACCGCCCTCCGCGAATCTCGCCCCGGGCCTCCAGCCGCCGCAGCACCCGGGCCAGGTAGCGCCAGCCGATGGATAGAGACTCCCGGTGCAGCAGCTCCGGGAAGAGGATCCCGTATCGCAAGAGCAACTGCCTTGCCACGGCCTCGGCGCGGTCTTCCACGGGCTCCACGGGTTCCAGCAGCCACCACCGGCTGAACCCCCTGCGCCGCTGAAGGCCGCCCCGCCGGGAACCCTGGGAACGCCGGGGCCGCCTGGTGCCGCGCAATCGCTCCCTCATGGCCTCAAGCCCGTCGGCGGTGGCCAGGCCGGTGGCCGCCAAAGTCCAGAGCGCCTCCTCGACGTCCGAGGGGAGCCGTCTGGTTGCGGCGACGATGTCCGACATGAACGACGCCCCCCGGCGTTGCAGGTACTCCAGCGCCTCTTGCGGCGCTCCCGTGAGGCCGTCGGCATTGGGAGATTCCTCCGGCAACACCCAGTCCAGGGATTCCCGGAGTACCAATGCCACGGGGGTGGAACGGGAAAACGCGGCGCGGCCCGAAGTTGAGCCATTGTGCCACGCGCCGGATGCGGACTGGCGGGCCGAGAATCTGCCCCATACCACCTCGCCGCCCAGGCACAGCCGGTCCAGCAACACGCCGCTGTACTCGGTAACCCTGCTGCTCAGCACCTCCTCTTCCATCGCCCCAGCAGCGGCCTCGAATCCTTGCAGCTTTTCGATAACCGACAGCAGGCCGCCCTCGTCGCGCAGGTGGGATTCGGGCGCGACGTGCTGCCAGTCCAGCAGGAACCGTATGAACGTTGACGCGGAGACCGGCTCAACCTGGCTGCGCAGCGAGTCGATGGTAGAGCGGTGGATGCGGGCGAGTATCCGGCGGTCGCAGAACTCCTCGGCGTCCACGCCCGGACGGTAGCTGCCCCTCAGCACTTTGCCCTCCTGTTCCAGTTGGCCCAATGCGAACATGACCTCGTAACTTGGCAGTGAAAGGGTCGACGCCAGTTCTTCAACGGTGAATGGGCCGATGCTATCCACCCAGCCGCGTACCAAGGCCAGGATCGCATCCTCGCGCGATCTCCCTGCAATTCCCTCTCCCTCCGGGGGAGGGTTAGGGTGGGGGCGTCCTCCCCAGGTTCGAAGTGCCCTCGGCGCAGGGTTCACGGTGATCCCCGCATAGACCCGGCGCACCAACTCCAGCCTTTCCGCGGCTGCCCATGCCACCAGGCCCGCGTCGTTGGCGACCCGGTGCGCCCGGCCCGCATCCGCCAGTTGTTCCAGCCACAGGGCGACCGGGATCCCGGACATGACCGGCCTTGATATTCCCAGTGGCCCCTCGGGCAGTACGCCCAGGGTGAGCAGGGCATCATGCAGCTCATCGGGGTCGCGAACGCGGGGCCAGGCGTTTTCAGATTCCAGGTGTACGGCCTCCGGGTCCAGTCGGCCCAGGTCCCGTGAGTCGTCGGGCAGCGCTCGCCGGAGCGACACGGCCCGCGCCCGCCGCTCCTCCAGCGGCGCGTCGTCCAGGAAGGCATAGGGCATGGCGTTCAGTATCTGGTGGGAGAACACCGACGGCTGCACCGTATCCCGTCCGAGTATCTCGATTGCCCCGGATTCGATGTCCGCCAGCAACGCCCGGCATCCGTCCAGGTCTGACGCCTCGGTGAGGCAGTCCCGCAAGGTCTCGAAAACCAGCGGGTGATCGGGTATCTCAATGTCCCCTGGCGGAGCGTTGTCCTGGCAGGCGACCTGGGCGGGGAACACGGACGCGAGCAGATCGTCAGAACGCATTCTCTGTAGCGGCGGCGGCACTTTCTTGCCGCTGGTGTGGCGCAGGATGGCAAGAGAGCGTGTCGCGTTCCAGCGCCAGCGGGTGCCGAATATCGGGGCCTGCAACACGGCCTGGGTCAGCACATCCTCGAAGTTCGACGATTTCAGGTAGGCGAACACCTCATCTACGGGCATTGACAGGGTTGGGCCGAGGGAGAAATTCAGCCCGTCATCAGTGGCGACAGCTTGCAGCTCAAAGTCGAATGAGCGGCAGATTTTCTTGCGCAGGGCCATGCCCCAGGCGCGGTTAATTCGTGCGCCGAAGGGAGCGTGGATGACCAGTTGCATGCCGCCGCTTTCGTCGAAAAATCGCTCGGCAACCACGCGATTCCGGCTGGGCGTCACGCCCAGCACTCGCTTGCCCTCCTCTATGTAGGAGACCAACTGCTGGCTGGAATCGCTGTCCACTCCCGACTCACTGACCACCCACTCCCGGGCGGCCCCGGCGTCGGGCAGGAGACTGTCGATGCCCTCACGGAGCTCGCTTACCTCTTCCGACAGCTCCATGGTGCGCCCGGGCGCCTCCCCCAACCAGAACGGTATGGTTGGAGGCTGGCCGTGCGCATCCTCAACCCGGACCCGGCTGCTCTCGACCCTGCGGATTTTCCAGGCCGTGTTGCCCAGCAGGAAGACATCTCCCTTGAGGCTTTCGATGGCGAAGTCCTCGTTGACTGTGCCCACGAAAGTGTCGTCCGGTTCGGCGATTACGTCGTAATCTGCATTCTCGGGGATTGCGCCACCGCTGGTCATGGCGGCGAGCGGAGCGCCCCGCCGGCCTTTCACAACGCCGTTCACCCCGTCGCGGTGCAGGTAGGCAGCGCTTCGACCGATGCGGCTGGAGTAGCCGTCCGAGAGAATCCCGATAACCTGATCGAACTTCTCTCGCGGCAGTTCCCGGTATGGATAGGCGCGGATGGCCAGGGCGTACAGGTCGTCCTCGGCCCACTCCTCTTGGGCGCAGGACGCGACGACCTGCTGCGCCAGCACGTCCAGCGGCCACGAGGGAACGGAGAGAGCGTCCAGGTTGCGGCGTCGCACGGCGCGGGCCAGCCCCACGCACTCGGCCAGTTCGTCGCGTGTGAGTGGGAACAACCTGCCCTTGGGCTTGCCGCCCACCGAGTGCCCTGAGCGCCCCACCCGTTGCAGCAGCACGCCGATGGAACGGGGCGAACCTATCTGGCACACCAGGTCCACGTCACCTATGTCTATCCCCAACTCCAGGGACGCGGTGGCCACGCAGACCTTGACCTGGCCCGTCTTGAGTTTCTGCTCGGCGTCCAGGCGGATTTCGCGGGACAGGCTGCCGTGGTGAGCCACGACCGCATCCTCGCCCAGGCGGGCGCTCATCTGGTGCGCCACCCGCTCCACCAGCCGCCGCGTGTTGACGAATACCAGCGTTGACTGGTGCCCGTTGACCATCCCGGCGATGGTGTCCAGCGTCTCACTCCACAGTTCGTGGGACGCAATGGGGCCCAGTTCCTGCTCCGGCAGTTGCAGCGCCAGGTCGATTTCCCTTGCGTGGCCGGTGTCCACTATGGTGCAGTCCGGCGTCCCTTTGGCATCTATGTTGTCGTTGCCCACCAGCAGCCGGGCGATCTCCTCGATGGGCCGCTGCGTGGCCGACAGCCCGATGCGCACCACTGGCTTCTCGGAGAGCGCGCAGAGCCGTTCCACGGACAACGAGAGATGGGAGCCGCGCTTGTCGTCGGCCACCGCGTGAATCTCGTCCAGGATGAGCGTGTTAACGCCCTTGAGTCCACGCCTGCCGCTGGCGGAAGTAAGGAGTATGTACAGCGATTCGGGGGTCGTGATGAGGATGTGGGGCGGCTTTTTCGCCATTTTCTGCCGCTCGGATTGCGGCGTGTCGCCGGTGCGCAGCCCCACGCGGATCTCCGGGAATTCGCTTGCGTCCTCCGGGAACAGGTCAAGAGACGGCTGTCCCTCCCGGTACCGGCGGGCGGCCAGCGCCACGATCTCCTCAAGCGGGCCAGCCAGGTTTTTCTGAATGTCGTTGGACAGCGCCTTCAGCGGGGAAACGTAGACCACCTGAGTCGTGTCAGGCAGCTCGCCCTCGATACCCTGTCGCACCAGCCGGTCAATGCAGGTCAGGAAGGCGGCCAGCGTCTTGCCGGAGCCCGTGGGCGCGGCAATGAGCGTGTGCTTCCCCTCGGCAACGGCGGCCCAACCCTGGGCCTGCGCCTCCGTGGGTTCGCGGAAACGTTCCTCGAACCATTCGCGGATGATGGGATGAAAATGCGACGTTGACACTCGGATATACTCCCTCTCCCTTCGGGGGCGTTGGTGAGGGCGTCCTCTCCGCAGCTATTTTCCCCGCTGCGCGCTCCATCCGCAAGGCGAAAGTGTCACTGCAATCGTCTTTTTCCTGGGCCGTTGCTTTTTTTGCTGACAATCAACCCTTGCCAAGCCCGGTGGCGCCTTTCTAGCATTAGTTTGTATCTATATCTGATGTCGAGTACGAGCTGCCTGTCCCAACCCCAAGGTCTTGCTTGGCCCAGCAAAATCGAGAGGGCTTAACAGGAGGCGAGAGGAATGAGAGGAAATGCGAGGGAATAAGAGGAAAAACAAAAAAACGGCCTCTGCAATCCGGCACATCCCGCCTTGTGTAACCAATCCGCAAATCCAGGCGCGATTGCCATGGGGCGAGCATTACGGGATTTGACGCCATCGCAAACGCGCCGTAGCATTGGCGTCGGCGACCCGGCGCCCTTGGGCGCGTTCGCTAGTCCAGATTTTTGCGAGGCGCCAATGACTCAGTTGTCCAGTAAACAGTTGTTGGAAGCCAGGGCCAATCCCTTCGGCGGCATGGTAATCACTCCGTCGGAACTGCCGCCGGACGCAACGGAATTCGCCCAACGGCTGGAAGTTTCCCTGAAGCAGTGGACTGAGGAGGGCAAAAGGGCCGCCTGGCTCGAAGTGCCCATCGGCAAGTCCGCGCTGATTCCCGAGGCGGTGAACCAGGGCTTCATCTTCCATCACAGTTCCGAAGATTACCTGATGCTCACCATCATCCTTCAGGAAGGCTCATGGCTGCCGCATTTTGCCACGCATTACATCGGCATCGGCGGCGTGGTGCTTACCCCTGAGCGGGAACTGCTGGTGGTGCGGGAGATCTACGGCGTGGCCGGGCGGCCGCCGACGCTGAAGTTGCCGGGCGGCGCGCTGCACCCCGACGAAAACCTGGCCGAGGCAGTGGAGCGCGAGGTGCTGGAGGAAACCGGCGTTCAAGCTGAGTTCGAGGCCATCGCCTGCTTCCGGCACTGGCACGGCTACCGCTACGGCAAGTCGGACATCTACTTTGTCAGTCGGCTGCGTCCGCTGAGCCGCGAGATAACCATGCAGGCCGACGAGATCCAGGAATGCCTCTGGCTGCCGGTGGACGAATTCCTGTCCCGCGACGACATCAGCAACTTCAACAAGCAGATTGTCCGCGCCGCCCTGGAGTCGGAGGGCGTGGTGCAGTCGTTCATCCCCGGATTCGGCGGCCCCGACACGCGGGAATACTTCATGCCTGCCCACCTGGTAGACGGGGAGGGCGTCCTAGCCTACCCCGGCAGGGACGCCGTGATCGAGGAACAGTAGCACGTAACAAATTCCCTCCCCCTCAAGGGGGAGGGTTAGGGTGGGGGTGATCCCCCCGAACCAGAAACATAACAGTAACAGGAGCCGAAATGGTCAGCCAGCAGACTGCGGTAAACACTGAACAGGGCAACACTACCCAGCAGACCACCGGCAGGCCCGTGATCCGCTCAACCGAGGGCGTGATTTCCAGCGGCCACTACCTCACATCCATGGCGGGCACCAAGATGTTGCTAAGTGGCGGCAACGCTTTCGACGCGCTGGTGGCCGCCGGATTCGCCGCCGCGGTGGTGGAACCCATCGCGTCCTATTCCCTGGCCGCCGAGGGCGTCTTCATGCTCCACGACGCTAAGACGGGAGACGTGCTTTCCCTGAGCGGGCAAGGCACTGCTCCGGGCCAGGCCACCGCGTCCTTCTACAAGGAGCGGGGTCTGGACCGCATCCCCACCGGCCCCGGCCACGATCAGTCTCACTTGTCGTTCACCCTGCCCGGAGTGGTCCATGCTTTCCTATCGCTGGCCGAACGCTACGGCACCAAGAGCATCGACGAGCTCCTGGCGCCAGCCATTTCCTACGCCTCCGACGGCATCCCCAACTATGAGTACATGCTGAACCGTCTGGATTCCGCATCCACGGCCCAGCAGTTCGACCTGTACTCGCCCGGCGGCTGGGACGTGTTCTACCACGCCCGCCAGGTTCCCCCGGCCGGTAGCCTGCTGGCGCAGCCCGGACTGGCCAACACCCTGCGGGCTATGCTGGCAAGTTCCGGCAACGGCCACCAGGCTTCGCGGGAAGAGGGTTTGCAAAGGGCGCGGGAGGTTTTCTATCGCGGCCCTGTCGCCCAGCTCATCGCCGACTCCGCGGCCAGCGTCGGCGGCATTATCACCATGGACGACCTGGCGGGCTACCGGTCGCAGTACGAGACGCCGGTCAAGACCACCTTCCACGGCTATGAGATTCACGGCCAGGACACCTGGACTCAAGGCCCCGTCCTGATGCAGACGCTGAACATGCTGGAGAACTTTGACCTCAAGTCAATGGGCCACAATAGCCCGGCGTATATCCACACGGTCATCGAGGCCATCAAGCTGGCCTTCGGCGACCGCGAGGCCCACTACGGCGATCCCGATTTCTCCACCATTCCCATCGACGGCCTGCTGTCCAAGGAATACGCCGCCGAACGCGCCAGGCTGATCGATCCGGCCAGGGCTTACCCGGCGCAGCCCGACGGGGGCGATCCGTGGCGCTATTCCAAGCGGTCACGCGGCAGCAACGGCGCTCACGGCGGCAACGGCCTGCCCGCCGCGTCCGATCCGGCGACAGTGGACGCCTCTGCCCGCGACGGCACGACTCACGTCTCCGTCCTGGACAAGCAGGGTAACATGGTCTGCGGCACCATCAGCGGCGGCGCGTTCGCCAAGTCGGTGTTCTTCCCCGAGTTGGGTTGCGCGCTGAGCACCCGCATCGAGATGTTCAACAACGACGAGGGCCACCCCAACGTCGTCGAGCCGGGCAAGCGGCCGCGCACCACGCTGATCAACTACATCATCAGCAAGAACGGCCAGCCGGTGATGACGGTGGGTTGCCCCGGCGGCGACAACCAGGCCCAGGCCAACATACAGCTCATGCTGAACGTGCTGGTGTTCGGGATGGACCCGCAGCAGGCGATTGAGACCCCGCGCTTCTCCACTATGAGCAACGTCAACTCGTTCTACCCGCACGTCTATCACCCGGGCCGCTCCGACCTGGAGCATGCCATCCCGGAGACGACGGCCGAGGACCTGCGCGCGCTGGGCCACCAGATTGCCCGCGCCGTGGACTGCGGCATGGGCGCCACGGTATCGGTGCGGGATCCGGAGACGGGCCACCTCAGCACTGGCGCCGACCCACGCCGCGCCTGCTACGCCATTGCCCTGTAACTCACCGTAAATCAAGGGCTATCCGAGGCGGATTGATCAATCCGCCTCTTTTCTTGCGCCAATTCGGGCGACGATGTTAGAGGGCGTCTAATAAGTTCCCTCTCCCTCCGGGGGAGGGTTAGGGTGGGGGCGTACCCCTGGTTGCTCAGGAACGGCGGATACTCCTTAAACTGGCTCTTTCTCAGTGAACCGAGCTTACTAAACACCCCCTTTGAGGGTGTTTAACAAGTTCCCTCTCCCTCCGGGGGAGGGTTAGGGTGGGGGCGTGCCCTTGGTTGCTCAGGAACGGCGGATACTCCTGAAACCCGCTCTTTGTCAGTGAACTGAGCTTATTAAACACTCGCTTAGGCCGAACGTCGGCGCATATTCATCAGCCGTCTGGCTATAATGTTCAAAGGGCCTACTCTTATTGTCTCAACTCACCAGCCTGCGGAGGAACGCCGGTATGCTCGCAGGACTGACCGCCGGAGCCATTGCAGCCGTAATCGCGGCGCTGGTGTCCCTGCCCCTGCACGCGCCGGTGGACAGCGCCTTCAACAGCGCGACGGTTGCCGTAGCCGCCCTTGTCGTTGGCGTGATCTCCGGCTTCCTGTGGTCCAGGCTTTCCGACAGTTTGCTGTGGTTTCTGGCCAGCCTGACGGCCGTCTTTGTCATAGCGCTGGTTATCGCTTTCGTCGGCAACACCCAGCTGGACCGTATGGTGTCCTACATGGCGCCCCTCGCGGCCATCGTGGTTGTCGTTTGCGCCGTGCTGACGCCCCTGCTGGCGTCTTTCTTTTTGAATACCAATGTCAAGCTGCTGAAATGGACGCCCGCGGTTGCCGTGGTAATTGCCCTGGTTGTTGGCTTTGGGTTGATTACGCAGGGCGATGCGGAAAGCGGCGAACTGTCCCTTCCGCCGCGCCCGACGGCGGCAGCCGCCGCACCCACGGAGCCGCCAACCGATACAGTGGCGCAACACTCGGAAGATTCAGACTTGGTTATCGGCGCCGATGCCTACATCGTTGGCGAGGGGTCGGAAATCACCTTTACCGTTGAGGAGGAATTGGGCCGTTCCCCCGTCAGGTTCGACGCCGTGATTACAGGCACGGGGCTGAGCGGTGTGGCAAACTTGGGCGGTGGGCCATCGGTGGTAACGCTCGACCTACATTCATTGATCAGTGACCAGCAATACCGCGACACGTACATCCGGAACACGCTTTTCGCTGGCGTCTCCGAGGCCGTAGTGACGGTGGATGACCTGCCGGACCTGCCGCAGAGTTTCCTCGACGGCGAAGAGACCACCGGGCAATTGCATGGATCTCTGAAGATCGGCGAAACGGTAACGCCGCTGGTTTTCGACGTGACCGCCCGGCGCGACGGCAGCGCCATCAACGTGCTGGGCAAGACCACCTTTACATGGGAGCAATTGGGGCTGACCAAACCCACGGCCCGCTCGGTGGTCTACCTGGCCGACGAGGTCCGCGTCGAGGTTCTGCTGGTGGCGAGTAAGGCGCCTTAGAGGGTGTTCAATAAGTTCGGTTCACTGACTAAAGAGCGGGTTTCAGGGGCATCCGTCATTGCTGAGCAAGCAGGGGTACGCCCCCACCCTAACCCTCCCCCGGAGGGAGAGGGAACTTATTAAACACACTCTTAGAAATTATCTCAAAACCGGAGGCGCACATCGGGGATACACCCGGAGGCGGCTTTGCACTGCCTTATCATCCCCACCCTAACCCTCCCCCACCATGGGGGAGGGAACTCTGTACCGGAGGCGCACATCGGGGATACACCCGGAGGCGGCTTTGCACTACCTTATCACCCCCACTCTAACCCCTGTGGTCTGTGCTAAACCACAACTTTCAGGGGTATGTAGAGCTTTTTTCTTCTCGAAGTGGATGGTTTCCTTGGCAGGGGCGTCTTCCGGGCCTGTGCGGCGTACCGGCAGGTTGTAGTAGATGACCCCATGTCCATCGGCGAAGATTTCCACTCGCTCGATGAAGACGTGCATCAGCTCCCTCATGGCTTCTAGGTCTGCGGGATCCGTATAGGTCTTCAGGTTGAGGGCCGTCTCTATGATGCCGTCCCTGTCGTTCACAAAGATGAGGGCTTCCTCGCTGGCCTCCGTTATTTGTTCACCTATCTTCTCGAGATCCGACTTCTCTTTCTCCAGTTCTTCCAAGTCGTCTATAAGGGAGCGCAGGTTCTTGGCTTTCGCCCCTGCCCTTTTCAACACGGCGTTGATGTTTTTAATTTCATCTTCGGCGGCCTTCAGCCGGACCTTGATGCCGGATTTGTTGGTCTCCTGCTCATCCAGGTATGGCTTGCTTTTCTGGGCTACTTCAGCGATCACGCTTTCGAGAGTGTCTTCCGTAAGAAAGTAGTTGGTGAGTCTTTCAGTGACCGCTTCCAGTACACAGTCCAGCCTGGCTCCCTTGAAACCACAGTCATAGCCTCCCACCTTCTTTTTTCGGGAGCACCGGAGTCGTACTACACCCTTCTGCCTGTGGAGCTCCAGGTTGGAGTTGTATCCGTTGGACCGGCAGGGGCCACATTTCAGCTTGCCGCTGGCGGGATTGGGGCTTGAATGGACGCGGGTCGGGCCCTGCTCCCTGCTTCGTCCCTTCATGTCGTCGTTAATCTTCTTCCACTTGTCAAAGCTGATCGCGTCATCATGATTGTTCTCAATGATGATCGCTGGCGCGTTTTCCTTGGGTCCCGGGATCCTCGACCGCGGGTTGATCCCTCTGAACAGTTGGCCGTGGTACTTGTGATTCTTAATGACGCCACGTACTGCCCCGTCGGTCCAATCTCCGCCGCCGGGAGCGGGTATGTTGAGCCGGTTCATGTTCGTTGCGAGCTTCATGGGAGTGAAGCCTTCGTCGGCCATGCGCCAGAATGTCTTAACGGCCTCCCACTTATCTTTATCGGGGACCAATCTCCCGCACAGCACCGGCATCCCTTCGGCGTCCTTCTCGTCCGTGTCGTGCTCGAGCGCGAAACCCCAAGGCGGTTTCCCGATATGTCTTCCTTCCAGGGTCGCCGCTCTTTGCCCCCGTTTTGTCCGTCTGGAAATCCGCTTGGATTCCTTCTGTGCATCGACGAGTTTCTGATACCAACGGTCTGCTGAGTTGTAGTCGAACTCTTCTTCGTCCAGTACCAGATGGAGATGGATGCCTGCCTCCAATAGAGGCTTCGTGTAGGTGAAGAACTCCTCAATGTTTCTCGTGAATCTGTCCAGATCCCAGAAGGCGATGTCAGTAATCCCTCTCTTCTTATCGAGGGCATACTCGATCATCGTCACAAACTCGGGACGTTGCTTTATTGACAGTCCACTGCCCACGTCCGTGAACATTTTGTCAAGAGAAATCCCTTTCCCGCCGCAGTAATCCCCAATATCATCTCCTTGGCCTTTCAGGGAAAAGTTGTCCTTTTGGGTTTTGCCGGATACCCGGCGGTAGCCCAGCGCCTTCCTCGAGGTGGTCAACTGCATAATTCCTTCTCCCTGTTGCTACAATAGCCTTCTGCCCGTGAAGTGCTGGTACATCTGAACCACGAACTTCTGCATATCCAAGGACGGGGTTTCGTCCGGCATACGGTACTGGGAGACGCTGGGGTCGCCCAACACGAAGCCGTAGGCCCTCTGGATGTCGAGGACCGACTCCTGCTGGACAGGTTGCGGTGCCTCGTCTTCCAGTCCCGCCACTCGCAGCAGGTGCTCCAGGGGCACCCGGTAGTAGATTGCCAGCTTCGACAGGGTCTTCATCCCCGGCTTCTTCAGGCCCAGTTCGATGTTGCTCAGGTATGCGTTGGTTATCCCGGTGTCGGTTTCCACCTGCCGGAGGGTTCTGGTGCCCCTTAGTTTCTTTAGGAGTTCCCCGATGGGCGGGCGCTGGCGGGCCTTGCCGTCCGGCTCCCTGGCCTGGGTCGTAGCTTGGAGTGCGTCCTCTCGCGTTTGATCGGCTTGGAGCGTCAGTTCTGTGCTGACCATTGTGCCACCGTCCTTTCGGAATACTGGCCGGATTTGCCTTAGTGTGCTACAATTACTGTAGCGGACTTTGCGCCGACACTATCAAAGGAGACTGGTTGGAGCGTGGCTCGGACAAGTATAGCACATGGAAGAGGCAGGGAAGTACGTCTGCTCCGGTGAGAGGGGCAACAGGGATGTTGTAAAGTTGGACAAGGAAAATCCTGTTTCACCACTCGTTTGCGAGCTGGTTGCCAGGTTGGTCACAAAGCGTAGGGCAGCCGAGTATATCAGGGCGCAGGAGTTGGGCTCCGGGTTGGAGAATCCGGCCTCGGAGTTGTGGGGCGAGATGCCCTTGGTAGCGAGGGAGCATGAGGCGTCCCTCGGAGAAGAAGGAGCGGGCTTGAACTGAACCCGCCTTGCATAAGAATTTCAGATGGCCGTATGAGCCGCGCAAAAGCGCAATGATGGCTGTTTTCACAGCAAATTGAAGGAGCCGCCCCCAGTACGTGGGGCGGCTCCTCTCGTCTGCGTTGCAGCTCTTGGCGGCGCCGTGTCAGATAGTGACGGCCGGACTCAACTCCACTAGGTCCTCGTGGATGCCTTCCGGATGACCGTCCGACGGCAGGGGGGCCTTGTAGACGATCTTCGCCGACCCGCTGTCCACCAGCACCTTCCCTACGAGGAGCTCCAGCAGTTCCTGGGTCTCTTCATTGCCGTAGCCCCCCAAGTAGGTTCCCGGGTCGGCCACCGCTTCCCGGATTCCTTCCTCGTCGTTGATAAATTCAATCTTGTCCAGCTCATTCCTGCTTACCATGGACTCGACGGCCAAGCCCGCGCTGCGCCGGTCCAATTCTGCGATCTCTGCGGCCGCGCTTTCATAGGTCTTGGCGCCGTTCTCAATGGCTTGAAGGATGACCAGTCTATGGGAGTTGGCGTCGTAAATTCCAGCCTCGGAAATTCCCATTATCCTGCGATGGCCGCGGGCGTTGGCGTCGGTCATTTCCCCGATGGTCTCGGTAACGCTTCGGACGGTTTCCTCCGTCGCCAGCCTGTTGACCATCCGGGTAACGACGCTGCTGAGCAGGCCCTGGGCGTCCGTGGCTCTGACGTTGCACCTGCCGCCGGCTTCGACCGTAGTGTTGGGGCAGTAGTAGCGCTGCCCGGTATCGGCCATTTCCGAGCCGCAGACGGCGCAGAAGACCATCCCGTTCAGCGAGGGCTTGCTCTTGACGACGGTTCTGTTGATCATAGATTCCCTTGCCTCCGTTCTCCTATAGTGTTTCAGAATGGTGGGTATTCGTCAAGTCTTGGCCCTCGTTTCTTCGCCGCTATCCGGCGGGTGGGTTCCGTTTCTGGAGGGTTTCCGGGCTCTTTCGGGCTGCGGTTCTTTCGGCCTCGCGGAGCTCCGGTACCTGGCGGCCAAGCGGCCGAGGCCTTCTGCCAGTTCCCGGCTGATGGCCCGGGCCGGGTCACGCTCGAAGCTTTCGGCTATGGCTTGATATACCGGCTCACCCCGCCGGAGGATCTCTTCGCCAGCAGGCCACCGGGCGTCCATGCGAGTCTCTTCTACTCTGAAGGCGGCGGTGACGTATCCCACGTCCGTTATCAGGCCTCTGACCCGGGCGGTTGCCGTGATTTCCCTCCTGCTCCTGCTCAGAAGGGTCACCGGCGTTTCCGGCTGGAGAGTATGGGAATCGCTGGGTCTGGTGAGCATGATGATTGCGCCGTCCTCGGTGGTACTGTCGATGAAGCCCAGGGGCAAGATGCGGCTCTCGGCCATGACGCCTCTCTTTTCTTCCACAGAAAAAGGGACAGGCGAATGCCTGCCCTTGCTGGTCTGTGGATGAATTCCAGTGAGCGTTACTGAGATTTTGAGAGGTGGTGCAGGTTCATTCCCTTCGTCGCTCATCTGTCATCCAGTGTCTGGCTGTTTTATTTTGTGCCTCGTTCATCATTGCTCCCTCGTATCTACGGGCAGGCGGAGAAGTTCTGTGTTCCGAAGAATGTTTCCGATGGACGTCCGTAGTCATTTGATATTCTGGCAGCTACTCCGACTCCGATTCGCCGGTACTCCCGGTCGAGTATGTTCCTCCTGTGTCCCGGGCTGTCCATCCAGCTTTTTACCATGCTCGTCGCGGCTTCCCGAGCTGTCTTGTTGTATTTGGCCGGATTCATTGAACCATAGTCTCCGAGCCACAGACTTACTCTGGGATGTTCAATGATATTTTCACCTAACCCGTAGGTGTACGAACCGTTCGGGAGGTGTGCCAGGCAGTCGTATCCTGCCGCCATCGCTCTGTCTGTGGGATCCATTCCGCCAATCTCGTGGTGCATTCCGTGACGAGTCATCTGCTGGCTATGAGATCGGGCTATGATGGAGATCGCAGGGTCGTGCGCCAGGGCGTGCAGGCCGGCTTTTGCTCTCTCCTCGTTGGTGAAGTGGATTATCCAGGACTCGATTTCGTCCGTGGCCAGCGGTCCTCCTCCGGGGAATTTGTTGCCTGAGGCGGTTCTTCCGCCAGCCGGTGAGGGAGCTCCGGCGTTTCCCGGTTCTTGGAACCGTTCCTGGACGCCGCCGGAAATCTCCAACACCTTGTCGCTGCCGGGGTAGGTTAATCCGTAGTGGGCCAGAATAACCAGCAGTATGGCTCCGGCTACCAGAATGATGAGCAGGCAGCCGCACCCTGATTCGTCCTGTCCGGCGGTTGCCGTGCTGACTGGAGCCGGAGTGGACCTACGGTTCCTCGCTTGGGCCGGTCTGTTGCTTGAGGGTGCCGCTCCTGGGACGATTTGAACCCGGGCTTGGTAAGTCACTCCTTGGGCAACGAAGGTGATGGTTCTGCCGTCCCATGACCCGGCAGGTATCCGTATCCGCCTCTGGAAACCGGTTCGTGGTATGGTTACGGTCCGGTAGGTTCCTTGCAGGGATTCCTCTTCGTTTATTGTTACGGTGTACTCTTGCGGATGTATGGACCTTCCCGGTGGGCTGGCCGGTCGCGTAGGGTGCGGTTCCGGCTTCCGGTTTTCCTCTACCACCGCAGTCGCTATCAGGTCGCCGGATGGTCCGCCCCTCAGGTCGGGGATGCCGTAGCCCTTTACCGTCCAGACGGTGCCGGTCCGTGTGCCTGCATCTACTTGGAGCTTGACCGTGCCGCGGGGCGTGCTGAGTACTATTTCGCTGCCCGGCGGTTTCTCCCTCCTTCTGAATTGGACTTCTCGTACCAGGTTCCTACCTTGGACTTGATGTACACCGTCCGGCTCTATCTTCACCCTTATGTGATGGCGGGTGCCTCTCGCCTCAAACGATACAGCCTCGCCGTCGAGGGTTCCCGCGGGTATGCGAAGTTCTCCTTGGATCCATGTTCCAGGTATTGTCATGCTCCTGGTCGTTCCCAAGCAGGACTCGGCGAGGGATATAGTGATTTCTCCCAATCTTTCGCCTTTGACAACTATGGGCTCGTCAGCTTCGCCGACGAGATGATCCGCATAGCCGTCTCGGTATGTCTTGCCTCTCCCTCACAGTAGACGTGGGATAAAATCATGGCGTCTCTTTTCTTCGGCCAGTCAGGGTGCACTCTGTAGATTGACCTCATCGCCACTTTTCGTATGCCGCATTCATTCCCGTTTACGATGAAGTCGACGGCTACGGCGGGCCATTTCCCGATGTTTCCGGCTGCCTTTGGCTGACTAGCTGACAAGTAGAAGTGAGGGGATTCCTGCAACCCTCCCTTCATTCCTTCTAGTGCGAACTCGTAGGTGGCTTCTTCAGCGTCTTCGCTGAAGGCGCTGCCGTTGCCGCTGAATCGCTTTCTCTCATCCCTCAGGCTGAATGCTCTTATTAGTACCGACTCGAAATCTTCGGACTTGGCCCAGGTCGCTGCTTCCCCGCAGATGTAGGTCCCCTGTCCCGTTTTTTCTCCGGTTATCTGTGTTGTCCAGTGCGGCGGCCGTTCGAATCGAGCAACAGGGCATCCGGTAACGTAGGTTCTGTCCTGGCTCCATCCTGATGGGGGCTTCTCCGCTCTGTCGTTTCCGGTAATGGCTTGGGTTATCTCGCTAATCGGCATGGCGCTGCTTTGCTCCACGATCAGGTAGCCTGCTGCTCCCAATATGCCGATTGCGGCCAGCACGATAAAGAGTGGATTCCGGAGGTTTACTCTGGCTCTTCCGTCTCTTTTCAGTCCCTTGCTTACGGGCACCAGGTAAACGTCGGGCCACTCGTCTGGGTTTACCTCTCTTATCTCGGGCGTGTCAAATATGTGGAGGCAGTTTAGGCACTCGACCATTGGAAAGGGCGTATGGACGCTTGGGTTTCCCAGCCTCGGCGAATTGCAAACCGGACATGAGTAAACCTGGATGTTCCTCGCTCTGCGGCGTGGCGCTGGCTCTCGCGCCGGTGCTGGCTGTAGCGGTTCTTGCGCTGCTGCCGAAGTGGGCCGTGCTGGGGGCAGCGCTAGGCGAGGGGTCGTCGAAGGCGTTGATGTCGCCGTAGATACTGCTACAGGAGTAGTTTCCGGCTCTGTTCCTCCTGTGGTTTCCTTTTCCTCGGTCACTCCGAAAAGTTTCTTTTGTTCCTGAGTGGTGCAGTGCATCAGGTAGTAGACCAGCAGGAGCGCAACGGCGTAGAGAAATCCGTCCAGGAATGGCATTGGTAGGAGCCATCCGGCTATTCCGGTGGCGATGGCAGCCACCAGTATGACGGTGTTTGATGAGTCCTTTCGCGTCTGCTGGAGCGTCTTGTAAAAGTCGTATATCCAGATGATTCCTGTGAAGAATCTCCCGATCTTCCTCAGCTCGCTGGTCTGTTTTGGGTTTCCTTGGACGTCTCGTATGTTCTGTTCCGCCCGGTCCAGCCAGAATGCTCCGCACATCAGGGCTATGTATAGGCAGGAGGGGCTGAGTATCAATAAGACTAATGCAAACGACAGCGGTGCTGCGAGGGACAGCAGCGCCAGCAGGAACTGGCCGATGGCGAGCCCGGCGAAGGCTGCTTGGAGCGTGTCCAGTGGTCTCATGCTCATCGTGAAATCCTTCCCTAGCTGGTGGCTTCGCGCAGGAGTTCGACCCACTCTTTAATGTTTTCTATTTCTTCGGTTGAGTAGTAACTCTCGTGCATCAGGTGTGATGCCCTTTCCGCGTGCCAGAGGGCTGTTGCGAATCTGTAGTTTTCTGCGTGGCATACGGCCGTCACGTGGTGAGCCTCGGCGTGGCTGTGAAGTCCTTGTTCAACGTATGCCGGAGTTCGCAGGGATCTCTCCGCGGCGGCTTCAGCTTGCTGGCAGTCGTCATTGCCAAAGTGCAGCCAAGCCAGGTTGGATTCATAGCCGCTGATGCCTTCGTCTCCCATGCTCCTGGCTATTTTCAGAAATTGGTCGAAGTGGTATATCGCTTGGCTTGTGTCTGCCTCTTGCTTGTGACACTGGAATAGAACATAGTGAGCTTCTTGATGAAGGCTTATCCCATCTTCTCTGTTGTCTTCCCAGCCTAGCGTTGCTTCGGCGTCGGGTTTGGCTAGGTCGCACCTTCCGGTGTTTTGGTAGGATATGGCTCGGTTCGAGCGTGTTACGGGATCGTCTTCAGTGGCTATAGCTCTGCTGTAGTGGTGTATTGCTGATTCGTGGTCTCCTGTTTGCGAGTAGGCTAAGCCCAAGTTGTTCTCGAGGACGGCTGACGGTTTGTCGTGCAGGCTTATGGCTCTCTGATATTCGCTGATTGCCTGCTCGTAGAGGCCTCTTTCTATCAGTTCTCGTGCCGTGTCTGCCGCAGTCCATACGTCCACGGGGAAGTATTCAGTTTTCCCTGACCATGTGAAAGCTACTTCCTCTTCTGCGTTAGGCGTCGGCATCAGCGTTGGGGCTTGCCATACCGGGGTACTTGTTGGCCATGGCCTTGGCGTTGCCGTGGGCCACGGCTCTGCCGTCGGCCAAGCCGGTAGTGTCGCTGTGGGCCTCGGTGCCGTGTAGCCCTCCGGCGTCGCGGTCGGGAATACGAGGATCACCGTCGGCACCGGTACTGGCGTGGCAGTTGGCGCTGCGGTGGCCGCAATGACCGCCGTTGGCGTCGGGCTCGGCTCTGGTGGACTCGTCGGTATCGGTATCAGGGTCGGAGTTGCCTGGAGCGTCGGGTAGAGTTTGGGGTTCGGCGGCATGGCCTCACGGGTCTGCTGGGCGGCTGTGGCTACCTCAGCATCCACCGTGGCTTGGACGTCCGGCGTCGCGGTCACAACGACGACCTCCGGTGCTGGCGTGGCGCTCTCCGTCATCCCGCAACCGCCCGCTGCCAACATGGCGATGATCGCCAGCACCGCCCAGACTCTCCGCATCGTTGCTTCCTCCCTGCCGGGTTCTGCAAGGATGGTAGCACCGGGCGGCTGTTTGGCCCTTTTACGCCGTGGGCGCTGTTTCCTTGTGGATAGTGGCCGCTGGCCTGTTGCCGTACCGCGGTTTGTGGCGGAAAGTCCGGACCTCTATGTTCGCGCCGGAGGTGTTGAGCCGATGTTGCAGCGTTACGGGGTCCGGCGGGCGAGTTGCCGCATGGCGCTCTGTTACCTTCCCGGTAGCGGCCATGACGCTTTCAGCCGCTCCGCGCAGGCAATCGCCGCTTGCACGTCCTGTATTGTCCGGTCCCGGTGTTCCGGCTGGCTGGTGAAGGGCGTGTCCGGCGGTATGTCTCTCCTGCTGTTGCCGTACTGCGTGTAGATTTCCGGGTCCAGCACCGTGGCGTAGTGGCCTTCAGGATCGGCCTGCCTCGCCAGTTCCAGCAGCATCTCTATGTCGTGAATTTCGGGGCACCATTCTCCGGCGGCGTTTACGGCGGCCATCAGCGCGTTCTGCACCGCCAGGTATGCCTGGCCGCCTTCGTAGTCGTCGCTGTTCGAACGCTCGCTTTTCTCCAGGTACTCCGCATGCCTGTTCGCCCACCTGATGTGGCCGTTAGTCTTTTTCATACGGGCTGGGCCGACGTGGTATTCCGCTTCGTCTCCCAGAACGTATCCGTCGTTCAGTGCCAATGTCTCCAGGGTGTTGACGAACCTGGACTTCTCTCTGAATTCTTCCATGGTCCTGACTATCAAGTCGTACTTGATGTCCTGTCCCCGGTATAGCTCTGCCTTGGCCTTGCGAAAGGCCATCACGGATTCCTCTGCGGCTTTGCTGTCCGGCAGCGGGTCCTCGACTAGCATGATGTCCACGTCGGAGTGGCCCTCGGCGTAGTCGCCCCTTGCCCGTGATCCGAAAAGAATGGTCAGGTGGGGTTTTCTGGCTTGGTGCAGCAGTTCGGTCAGCCTCACCGCTCTTTGGTCGGTGTTGGCGAAAGACCGTCGGGGGCGCCATTCTGCTCCTGGTTCCTTTTGCTCGGGCATTACGTGTACTCTCCTTCCGTGCAGGTCTGTCCGGTCGGAAGTTGGCGCCGTTTCCTTATTCCCGCGAGCTCTGGCCGCTGCGGCGGTTCCTAGTCCGGCTCCTATCCGCCGCGCATTGCCCGCCGCAGGTCCTCCCTCGTCGCTCCCGACCGGGCCAGCGCCTCCGTTATCAGGGCGCCGATGGCGGGTCTTGCCCAGCGCTTTACCGCTTCCAGCTCTTCGTCGCTCATGCCGGGGTACTCCGTGCCCCTCAGGTAGGCGTCGGAAAAGGCTGTGAGGCGGCATCCGCTCCCGCCCGGCCCAGTGGTGGCGGCCAGCAGGTTCTCCATGGACCGGGCGCCCTCGCGGTCCGCGATGGGCTGGACGCTCTCGACGTGCCGCCACAGGAACGCGGCGTTCCGCCGGAACTTGACGGGGTCGTCGTAGGATGCCAGCAGTCCCTTGAAGCCCCGCTCCAGCCCCCACTGAGCGGTTCTGCCCAAGCACTCGACGTGGCACAGTTCATCTTCTTCCAAGAGGAACCCCGTGATTGTCCAGTGGTTGTGCGCGAACCTGAGCCAGAAGAGGGTCAGCTCTTTTATCTCCTCCGGCGTGGGTTCCCTCTCGGGCTGATAGTTCAGGCTCCTGCCCTCCGGCGTTACGCCGTAGCGGGCGGCCTGCCCCGCGAAGGACTGCGCCTGTAGTGCCCAACGCTGGAACTCGGCCCGCGTGACTGCGTAAGCGTTCACCACCGGCACGCTGGTCTTTCCCTCCAAGAGTTCCCGGAGTATCTCCCTCGTGCGTTCGGCGCTGCCGTCGTCCGGCGCTATGGCAGTGAGGTCCTCGTCGGAGTCGGGGCGGTGCTCGCCGACGGCCCGGGACCCTCCCAGTATGATTTCCGCCGGATGCACCTTCTGCTGGATTTCCCTCGCTATTGCTAGGCCCACGGGGTCGGGAGCGTTGCGGGGAGTGTTCATGTCGGATCCTTGTGCGGGGAGTTCCTCTACTCGGACGGGTCGGTAAGGTGTCTGCTGAGGTGCGTCCGTCCTCCGGCAATCTCGAGACGGGGCTGCCGCGCCGGGGCTTTGCGTGGGATTCCGCGCTGGGGCGGCGCAAGGTGGCATCTCACGTTGGCCTGCTGCCATAGCAAAAGGCCGCTCCGGTTGCCCGGGGCGGCCCTGCTGTGCCCACTACCGCGTGTCGGCTCGGGGGTATGGGTCCTTGGGGAGGATGCGCTGGTGCCGGCTGGATGCTGGAGGCAGGTAAGGTCGGGCGGCGTCTAGGCCGGCCGCCTCGTTCGTCGGTCGAGGCCAGCGTCGTCTGTCATACGAGCAAGCTCGCCTAGGGACGCTTGGGGCGTTTTCGCAGGGTACGTGCCTTGAGATGGGACTAACGGCCCATCCATTGGCCGTTCTTGGCGAGTAGCTCGCGTAGTCCTGTGTCAATATCCGGCGGCAGTTCCTTCGCCAGGAGCTTTCGACCATGTCTCTGGTTCGATACCATAATGATTGAGTGTCGTATTGTCCCAAGTGAACTAGGAATCTGGCGAGGTCGTCAGGGTGTTCATCTATCAGACCACTCTCACCGATGCGGTAGAGTATCATGGACCTTTTGAGTGGTACCTTACGCATCCGCAGTGCTAGGCTGACAGCCTCGGAGAATACGCCGGGCAAGTGCATGACCCATTCCAGCATCTGAGCGACTTCCTCGTCATCCAGTGGGCAGGGTACTCCCAGTAGCCGGTTTTCCCAGTATCCCTTGAGCCAGGTGTTCCATATTTCTCTTTGTTCTTCTTCGCTCATGGAGCGTAGAAGAAATTCTATTCTCTCTGCGAATAGTCGCCTGACTTCCCCATCGCTATCACTCAGAAGTTTGGTTACCCAATCGTCCATGGGGCTGCTCATCGACCAGACAAGCATTTCCGTATAGTATGTCAGAAACCGGTGTTGCATCCTCCAGGTCGATTCACGCTTGGCGCGCTGCACTGCTTTCAGCAATGTCTTGCGTAGATTGTCCGCTACCTGCGGCGTAATCCGTCCCCAAGTCAAGAGGCCGTCCCAAGCAGGTCGGAAGTCTTCGTGCTCGGCGTCGAAAAGCGGCACCAGGTTCTCCACTGACCAACCCTCATCTACGTGCAACATGAAGTGAAGATGGCTGGCAAGTACCGCCCGGCCGAGTTTGCCTGTGGTACCACTGTCCTGCATTATCCCGTTCAGTACACTCAGGTATTCGCCACTGAGCGATTGGGGCGGCGTTTTTTGACCATTACGCCACAGCTCTATACTCCGAAGCCAGAATTGGGCCAGCCTGCCTAACGGGTGGTTGATAGCCGTGGTCAGCCAATCCAACTCTTGAGAGACTCCGTCAACATAGCTGGTCATGTTCGAGATTTCGGTTTTGGCCGCATATTGTTGCAATGAAACGGCGATCGGGTCAGCTTTGGGAAGAAAGCTTTGGGCTCCCGCGCTATTGGTCTTTTGCGTCAATGCAACAAGCGCCTCGGTGACGTGGTGAACGTGCTCTTTGTGTAGTTCATCTGACGAAAGATATGAAAGAACTTTGTCGAGGTGAATTCCATCCATCTCCGTTTCCGCCCACGCGCGAAGTATGTCGGGCCATAGGTCTGACTCCCATTGACCTGAAGCGGCCAGACTGTCTGCCAAAGCAAGACCCCAATCCAGGTTCTGCTTGGCTGCTTCTCTAACAGTATTCAGCATTGCTGACCGATGGTAGCCGTTGAATCTTTCTTTGTCCTTTGGCTGATATTCCAGCAGCGAGGGCAGTATTTCGGTTGCCGGACTCTCTAGGAGTGCTTCCACTGTCCAAGGGCTTTGACGGCCTGTCAATGATGCTGACCAGCGGAATGCGAAGTCAGGATGTTCTGATGGCAGAAATTCAGGGTATCGTGCGAGAATGCTGTCCAGTGCCTTCTTCGTTATCTCACAATCGGGGGCCGATTCGTGGAGCCAGTGCATCCACTCGAAATGATGGCCTGCCGATATGCGCGCGGAGTCATAATCCTCGCTTTCCGGCATACGGAAGTTCAACACGGCTTGGGTAAAGGCCTCTCGCAGTTCCTGGCTTGCGTGAGGGTATGCGTTTCTGGCCGCTCTGAATATCTCATGCTTGGCGGCGGGTTCATTCACGTCGCAGCGTTCCAGCAGCCAGAAGATTTTTTCCTCTGCTGACAAGCTGGTCAGTTCTGTCAAGGTATGAATCGCCAACCGGCGCAAAAGCGGCGTTTGACAGCTTGTGTGACGTTCGGACCACAGACGGGCGTACTCCGCCCGGTTGGCAACCAGCCAGTCTAGGCACTCCCGCGCGACGTCTATCAGCGCGTCAACGCTATTCGGAAACTGATCTTGGGAGTTAGGCTCGATTGCCGACCGAAAGATGCCGTCTGAATCCCAAGTCGATTCTGATTGTCTCCAAGCTGTCCGCGCTGAATGCCTTTCGCTTAACCGTCTCGCTGTGATCTCCAGCAGCCATTCGGCTATCTGAGACAGGTATGGTTTAAGACATTCGGTAAACATGGTTTCCAGTTCGTATTGGTATCTATCCGAACTGCGTCCTCCGAGACTGGGCGGCTCCCGATTAAGAAGGGCGGTCATTTCCTCGTAGGTTCGTAGCAGGGCGTCCGTTGCTCCCACACCGGCAGCGGCTTCGGCTATCCATGACAGAGCAATGTCGTCGCCGTTGGTTGGAGCGACATTCGCCAAGAAGAGAACCCAGCGGGTCATAACCGTAGCATCCGGCGAGTTGGGGATGCTGTGTTGCATTTGCCAACTGAGCAGTTTCCAGAATTCCGGGTTCAGCCGAAATCTGTGGCTTTCCATTGTCTGGAACAGCGCATCATTGTGGTCTAGGGCGAAGCATCTTGACAGCCAGCTTGCAAGCATCCCTTCTTGTATACTGAGCTTGCCGTCTGTGAACAAAGTGTCCAGAAGACTGCGGCGGTCAAGCCAGTCAATCCACTTCGGCGATGTGGCGGCTCCGGTGAAAAACTGTGTCAGTTCTGGTGTGCTGAGGGCGTGCTCAATGACTCCTGCGGACTCCTCGTCAAAGGGCGGCGGCGCGCTGGCGATGTTCATGATTTCGCGTTGCCAGTCCAAAATGCCGCGGCGTGTGTGGTTGGCCAACCCGGATACTGCCTTGTCCAGTCCGCTGTAATCGCTTTCCGACTCTTGCGGAAACGTGATGGGCTGGATACCCATTGATCTCCAGCGGGCGGGGGTATCGCTCCGGTCTCCGATGAGAGCGTAGCGCATATCGTTGCTATCACCTAGCAGCGATGGCGTCAGGTAGGTCATTATCGTGTCGTTGTGGCTGTAGCCTACGAACAGAACGGTGTGGTTGGCGAACAGATCGACTAGGAAGCGTCGCGCCCAGCCATCGGCCTCGGTCAGGTAGGCGTGCCCGAAGTCCTTGCTGGTCAGCACCGTCTCTCCTGGCTCATTTACCGACCCGTGGATATGGACGAGGCCTTGAAAGCGCTCGCCCAAGGGCAATACAGGAGCATGGAATATCTTTGGCCACGGACTGAACAGGTCGTTGGCGGCTTCCTCAAAGAGCAGATCAAAGTTGGTGGTGACCATGCGTATGTCTTCGGCCCTTGGATACAGACGGAGCAGGTTTCGGTGCAATTCCGTCGGTTGCGGGTTCTTCTGCTCCAGCCGTTGGGCCGCGATTTGATGGACGTCTGGTCCTGCTTCCTCGACCCGTCCCAAGAATCGGTCTTCCTGCTCAAACTCTCCGATGGCGAGGCCTGTACCCTCGGCTATCTGGCACGCCAGCTCACGGAAACCCGGCAGGTTGGCGGGCGGTCCCATAGAGACGCCGGCGCCGGCGAAGACCACTAGCTGCCCGTCGCGCAGGGCGTTCAGCAACGGCTCCGGGAAATCCACGTCGCTAATTCTCATTTGGTTCTCTCCCCCAGTGCAATCGCCACACTGCTACCTGGCCATACCGTTGCCTTGATGTGCAGTACTTTTGGCGTTGTTAGTGCCCCTGTCGTGGACAAGCTAACTTGATTTTGGCTAGGCCTCCTGTTAATCCTTCGGAAGACTCGCCAGCAGGTAACCGCTGTCATAACACCTCTTGAGCGAGGTGGTGGTATTTTTCGCTTGGGCCGCTAGAGGTTTGATGTGCTTGATGACTCCAAGCTCTTCTGTGTAATGTTTTGTTCCCATGTTACGCCACCCCCCAGTGCGCTGGACAGCCTTACTTAGCGAATCCGGGGCATCGGGCGGTGCCGGGTATCTAGGGTAAGATTCGTGGGGCCAGACCAAGCTCCCCAGAATCAGGATTCCCGCTAGCACTGACTGCATATCGAAAAATCTGGTTAATCCCGGCTCAACTTGATTTGCATTTACCGAGAGCTTGCCTCCTTGCGCATCCAACCACTCCCATATCTGCTCCTCGGTGTATTCGGCTCTGAGATTTGCTTCCGTTTGTCTCGCCAATCTCTCCAATAGGTCCATCTCTGCGTGGCTTAATTTCCGGCTGCCCGGCCGCATACGAGCCTGAACAATCAATTGCCGGAAGATGGACTGAGCAAAGCTGCCTTCGGACCGCGAGGGTTCCAGCACAAACGGTTCGCGTATGAATTCCGCAATCGGCCCCCCTTTGTTTAGAGCCTGCCGCATCTTCTGGTTCAATTCAGCCAATTTCTCCAACATTATTTCTACCCCCTCCGGCGGAAACTGGAGCAGGGCATCAAAAAATTTCTCTGCTTCCTGCTGTTGGGTCTTGTTCAGATTCTTGTTTCTGGGAGAGGAGGTCAAGTTAAGCATCCCGCCTAACTGAGCTTGGACATCGTACTGTCCCTGGCCCGTGTAGAAGGGCGCGAGTAATTCGTTGGCATATTGGATGCCATCTGATTCAACGATGATCTTCTGCGCGAGGAAGAAGAACAAGTGGGGGTAATCATGTGAATGTTTGCGAACTACGTCATGGGACACACCCGCCCCGATTGAGAGCCCTTTTGCTGCGGTTTCCATGCTCTGCTGTACGTGGTACAGGGCGTGTCTCTGTAAACGTTTCTTTTTGGCCATGTCGAAGGCAATGTCTGAATGCTCAGAAGCAAGGATGATCCATTCACCCGCTGAATGGATTCTTCTTTCAAGATTTTCGCTTTGGTTCTTCGTGTTCATATCAATCTCCTGAATCTAATTCGCCTCCCGTCCCATGCGATACTTAACAACTTAGTAGATGGCGAAGTTCGGCTCCTCCTTGCTTGGTGAAGCCGCTGTGTCAGCCAGCACAAGGCGGTCTTTCGGTATCCCGGTTGGGGTGCTGGCGGTACAGCACAGTGCTCTGCGTAGGTTGAGGGCGATACAAAACCGGCCGCCCCGTTGGTCGACGGCGGCCGGTGCCACCGTTGGTCGGCGACAGGTTCATTATCGCGTATGGGGAGGCGTCCACGCTAGTGGCAAGTGTCACAAGAAATTCTGTTGCTTCGGGATCGCTCGAGTGGTTACTGAGGGCGTATTTCTCGATAGCAACGCCCTCCGTTATACGGCCGCAGTTTGTTCTGGCATCTTATGCCGCGACTGTTCGGCCGCAGGCGTCTTGGCTGAATCCGGTTGAGAATGCCTCTCGGAATCGAGCCTGACGGTTTGCGCATAAGCCGCTCGCCCGTCAATCGTATAGGCAAGCGGCGTTTGCTCGTCCACGGGATCGGGGCTACGCCTCTCTGACGTCTAGTTGCAGGTTCAGCCCCAGTTCCTCTAGGGCCTGGCGTAGCTCCACTGCCATGCTCTGGGCTTGCTCCGCCCCGACTATGGCCGATAGTTCGACCCTCGCGTTGATTTCCTCGCCCCCTTGCAGTTTTGGCATGAGTCTGGTGCCGACACGGTTCCACGATTCACGAGGTATCGTTCCCGTGATTGACACCTTGGCCTTTTGATTTGCCGGAACCGGGACCGGGTCGTCTTGGGACGGTGACGGCGTTGGTGGATCCTGGTGACCGGGGTCTCCGCCATTATCATCGTCGGCGACCGGTCCGGGAGGCGAGATAGTTGGTGCCTGAGAAAGTTCCTCGGCCTTCGCCTTGGTCAGCAGGAACACCCCGCTTTCAAAGGCGACTTCTTCGGCGGGGACCGGTTCCGAGTGCCATATCCGCTCGTATCCGCCGCCAGCCTTCTCGCCCGACGCCAGCCCGAAGTCTCCCGTCTTCACGGACTCAATGATTTTCTCGCGAAGTGCCGTGTCCGGGTCTAGCAGGCGCGTTAAGGATCCGTCCAGAAAGCTCTGCCGGAGGCTGCTCAGGGGCCAGGCTCCGCTGTCACTGAATGCTGGGGGCCAGTTGCGTCCGATGTAGCCTGTGCCGACGTTCTCGATTACCAGGGCTTCCGATTTCAGGGCTGCGACGATGCGTCCGGCCAGGGTGCTTCCGTTGCCGGCGTGCCCGATTCCGAGGTCTATGACCTTCAGGCCGTCCTCGGCTTGGGTGTCCAGCAGCGCTATAAAGCGATAGCTGGCCCACACTTCCTCACGGGCGTCCTGCTCCACCTCTTTAACTTTCGCCTGCACCTCGTTGCGGTTGGCTTCGCTGAATTCGCTTCCCAGCAGTCCCTCATCAACGTCGTGGGCCACCCTCCGCCAAGCGAGTAGCTCTGCTATGCTGTCCCTCAGTTCCCTTCCCGGCTTTTTGACGGCCCACGCTAACGCGCCGGGGTACTGCCGGGCTGAGTTTCCACGCATCCGCGTCCACTGGCCGATGCGCTGGCGCGTCTGCCCGTTGCCGTCCCATTCCGTTTGCGGGTCTATGACCACCGCCATCAGGCGGCGCGAGTCGGTCACGGCTGCGCTGTCGGATGGGAAACACGTGACCGGCATTGCATTGCCCTTGCTGAACTCCTGTTGCACCATATTGCGCATCGCTGGTCTGATTTCCGTCGCCTCGTCCAGCGCGGCCCGCCGGTCGCTGGCTACCTTCCGCAGAGTTGCTTGGTGGTGAATGCGGAAGCCGTCCGACCCTACTTTGCGTATGAAGAATCCGGCTGATTCCAACGCGGACGCAGCGTTGTCCACAGTGGTCGTTTCGACTTCCGGCTCGCCGATGGCAAAGCGCAGTTCCGGCAAGTGGGCGACCTTGTCTGCCTGTCCACCGGAAGACTCGAACAGTATCGCCGCGCCCACGCGCTGGTGTATGCTGCGCAGCGGGCCTTGGGCGTCGGCGTCCAGCGCCTGGGAGTGAGCGGTGTCGCCAGCAATGTCCGCGCCGATAGCAGCGTCCAACCGCTGCTCGCCCAACTGTCCCAGCAGTTCGGCGCGGAAGGACGGAACGTGCAACGGCGCCGATCCCAGAGTAATCAAGGGCTCGTTGCGGGCCAGCCTGAACTGCTCCCGGGACGCCAGGGAAATCCACTGCGCCAGCATTGCCAACGCGCCGCGAGTCTGCTGGAACTGCGGCACGGCTCGCCATTTCCGCTGGAACACGGAAAGCGTGGATGGGTGGAACGGGTAACAGGCTTCAAAGCGGCTGCGCAGGAACTCCCGCGCCTTGGCGTCGGTGGCGGCGCTGTCAACGGCCGTCCATTCTGCGGGGAGGCGGGCGTTGCGCTCGAAGCACCAGTCGGCGTAGGTCTTGGCGACCTTGCGGCGTATCCGCTCGCTGCCCAGGTTCTCGAACAGGCGGCGGCGCACCACCTCGCTGATTTCCGACTCGTCGTTGGCGATGAGGTCTTGGGCTACGCGGTTTACTACTTTGGTGATGCGCTCCTGCCATTCCATATCCCACTGGGTCATTTCAACTTGGCTGCGGGGCAGGCTGATGACGGCCACCGTGCGGTTGGCGCCGGTAACGGCCACGGTCAGGTTTTGCAGGAAGGCGTAGAAGGGTTCGGCCATGCTGCGGTGACGGTTGAGGAAGTTCAGCACCTCGTCGAACAGCAGCAGCACCGGCGCGTTGGCGGCGGCAAACACCCGGCCCAACGCCTCCGTGCCGGGCGGCGCTTCCATCGCGGCGCTGCCCAACGCGGCCACTCCCTGGTCGCCGGCCAGTTGGCGGGCCAAGTCAATCCAGGGCGTCTCCCGGCCATAGGCGGGATCCCAAGCGTTGCCTACAAACACCGCCACCCTCGCGGCTGGCGCTGCGCTGATGCCGGACGCGGCGACCAGGTCGGCAACACCGGGGAACCGCGATGCGTCCGGGCCAGCGTTGGCCAGGTGGTACAGCGACGTCAGGGTATGCGTCTTCCCGCCGCCGAACTGTGTCACCAGCGACAGCGCCGGGGCGGTGTCCGCCGTCTGGCCAGCGAGACGGCGCAGCACCATGCCGCTGTGGTCAGTGAGCGCGCGGGTGAAACAGGTACGAGCAAAGAACTGCTCAGGGTCGGTATAGTCCACCGGGGCGGTTCCGGCCACCACCTGCTCCAGCGCGATGGCGAACTCGTCGGGGCTGAAGGAGCGGCCTTCCCGCACCTCTTGCCGGGGTGTTACCACGCGATACCAAGGTTCCATAGGGCAAGCTCCTTGAGGGCAAGCTACTTGCTTGAAGTTCAGCTGGCGGGCGGATGGGAAACCCGGATGCTCTCGCCGCGTACCGTAACTATGGCGCGATTTTCCAGTTCCTGAGGGTAACGGCTGATAATCTCTTCTACCATATCAATTCGCTGGAAGGGCGACACGTCGGGCAGACGGATGAGTCCGGCATGGGGCTGGCGGTCCCGGTAAATCAGCTCTCCGAAATCCTTGTCTATTGTAATGACTATCCGGTTCTGTACTTCCGCGAGCCGCAGTAGCGCTTCGTCGCCCGGGTCGGGGCCCAGGTCTTCGGTTTCAAGCGCGTCGTGCCCGGCGCTGCGCAGCCATTCCGTCATCGAGCGTCCTACGCAGCCGTCCACCAGGAACCTCACGGTGCCATGACCTTCACCCGGTCCAGCGAGTCGCCGGCGATGACCGCGTGGGCGTAGGCGATGCAGGCGTGAATGTCTTGCAATTCCAGTCTGGGATATTCGTCCAGGAGTTGCTCCATGGTAACCCCTTGGGCCAGCATACTCAGGATGAGTTCCACCGATATGCGCATATCGCGGATGATTGGCTTCCCGCCGAACACGTCCTTGCGGGTGGTGATGCGTTCCAGCAGTTCTGGATTGGGAGGCATGGCTCTTACTCCTGATAGGATTTGCGCAGTTGGGGATTTCGCCCTCACCCTAACCCTCTCCCAGAGGGAGAGGGAACTTTGATCGGATTGCTACCTTGGCACGGCCAGCAGCATGGCGTCCAGCAGCCGCTTTTCGTGGCTGCCGCCGGGGTACAGGGCGGACAGAGCGTTGGCCAAGCGCAGGAACTCGGGTCCCCTTTCCTGCTCGGACTCTATCAGGGCGCGCAGGGCTTGGCTGCGGCCCGAGTCCTGGAACAGCATCGCGGCGTGAACCCGGTCGAGGGTCGTCGCGTCCCGCCGGGTGGACAGCTCGCCGGGCTGGCCACCTTTGGCAGCGTTCCGGCCCCGGCGTGGCCCGCCCGCAGACGGCGGCCCGGCGTCCGGGAAAAGGCTGAGCTGCGGCGATGTCGCGGCGTTGGTTTCGATTTCGTCGGCCAGCGCCGATGCGCCGTCGGCTCCGAAGAGTTGTTCCCTCCGCTCCGCCACCGGCATAAGCCGCACTACGCCCTTGTCTATGTCAATGATGCGGTATTTCCATTCGTCCAGGTGGATGCCCAGGGGCTGGGAGAACCGCCGGGTCACGTCGAAGAGCATCCGGTAGCCCTTTTTCTGGCCTCCGCCCGCGGTTGTTGCGTCGGCCTCGTCATCGTCGTCGGCGTCCGCCGGGTCGTCGTCAGGCCCCGCGCCGTGATTGCCGGTGCTTTGCAGCGTCCAGAGGAACAGGGCGGTCAGGCGGGCGTCTTCTTCCAGCGCGCCGATAGCGCCGTTTCGGGCCTGGGCCTCCGCCGCGCCCAAGACCTGCTCCAAGGCAGCGCGGGCTACTACTTCCCAAACCTTTTCCAGGTACTCCGGCAGTTTCACCTCGTCGCCGGCCGCCGTTTCCACGGAGGAGTAGCGGCTGAAAATCTCCAACGCCGGCCCGACGCAGGCGAATACTAGGTCAGCGCCCCGTACACCCTCGCCTTGCAGTCGTTCCATCCAGTCGCCGACACGAATGGGCAACTCGCGCAGCACAACCGACCAGTCGCCCACCCGCGCGTCTGCCGGTCTTGGGCGGCAAACCAAATGAACGCTGGTGGCGAGGGCTGCTGAGCTTTGAGCCCGCGTCCTGTTGGGTTGTTCCGTTGCAATCGGCCACGAGCCGGTAATTGTCCATCCGCCTTCTATCATCCCGGACAGTAGCGCTTCCCAGCCTTCGGTGGTCTTGTGGGCAAACACAACGGAACCTATGCCGTCGTCGCTCAAAACCCTCCGACCCTCAGCGAAGGCTTGCCCCATCTTCTCCTCAAACCATACGGAGGATTTAGGCTGGCCTTCGTAGACTTTGGCATTGTCCTGCACCACTTCCCCGAGTTTGGGAGAGAGCGGGTTGCCGGGGTTCAGGTGGCTGCGCACCAACGGGTGGTTGGGCAGGGAACGCTTTAGCCATACCAGGAAGAAGTCGCTCAGGTCTGCGTAAGGTATGGCGTCGTAGTAGGGCGGGTCGGTGAACCAGACTCCGGCCGACTCGTCGGGCAAAGGATGGTCCGTGGCATCCGCCTGTTGGGTAAGGCCACTGGCCTCTGCTCTCAAGCGGTCAGCAACTTTGCATGCGGCTTCCAGACCGGAGAGAAACGCCCCCCGGGCATTGCTACACGGCGTTAATTCACAGAAATCCCAGACTATCGGGATTGCTTGCCGGGCAAAAAGGTTCACTGTGCTTTCAGAGTCGGTTAGCCATCTTGCAAGCGAGTTGTTTCCGTCCGCCATCTTGCCGATGAGCAGGGCGGTCATCGTTTGTTGCAGGCCGGGCGGCAAGTCGGCGGTTAGTCCGGCCAGCTTTTCCAATGCGACGTTCTGGCGTGCCGTGAACAGGTCTTTCCACTGGGCCATGCCGTATCGCTGTACGCGGAATCCCAGTGTGCCGATTGCAGGCAACGGCTCATCAGGGAATGGGCCGATTCGGTCGGCGTCGCCGCCGCTCCGCTCTGCGGTGATGTTTTCCATCCTCTGTTGTGCTTGGTACACCGCCGCGTAATCCGCTTCGGTCGGCAGGCGGTAATGGCGGCCGGGTTGACCGGGCTTCACTGTTACGACAGCCAGCATCTTGGCCCCGCCGGTGCGCTGTCCATGCTCGTCAAATATCACGTTCGCGCCGCCGCGTTGCCGCGCCAATTGTTCGACGGTACGGGGATTCTTGTTGTTGCCTGGGAGGATGCTTTTACAGGACGGGCAGATGACGTTGGCGTTGTTGCCACTAGCTTTGGTTCCCGGCAGCGGCATAAACCCGCTGGCAGGGCTGGCCCGCCCCTCGCCGCGGGCTATGCGGAACTTGACATGAGTTCCCGGCGTCGCGCTCTCGTTCAGTAGCGCGACGCAGTTGCCCTTCTCGGATTCCCGGAAGTGGGTTGCCCGTTTTGCTCCTTTCTTGGAAAGCCATCCTGAGCGGTAAATCGGAATTTCGATGCCGCAATTGGGGGCTTCGCAACGCACCGTGCGGGCCCAGAGGTAGGCAATGGGCGTTGCCCCGTCCGGGTCTTTGGGGTAAAGGTCGGCCAGTTCCTGCTCTGCTTCCCGCTTGACCTCCGCTACTACCCGG
Organism: Dehalococcoidia bacterium; assembly: GCA_963664375.1. Lineage (GTDB taxonomy): Bacteria > Chloroflexota > Dehalococcoidia > Lucifugimonadales > UBA3495 > VXOI01. Next base: position 2,694,986 of record OY761449.1, on the reverse strand, counting down.
CGCAGTTCGTCGGCCAGTCCCGGCCCGTGCCTGGGAATGTCCTCCAGCAGGGTCTTGAGGAGGAGACAGGCCACCGGGTTGAGGTCGCTGGCGAAGGCTTCGCAACCGAGGCGCAGGGCTTCCAGCGGGATGGATCCGCCGCCTGCAAAGGGGTCTACCACCAGCGGAGTCTCGTCCGGGTGGGCCGCCTGCACCAGTCTCCGGCCGGTTTCCAGGTATCTGTCGTTGGAGGCGTTGCTCCAGTCGGCAAAGTCGGCGATGAACTTGAGCATCACTTGGCGCAGCCCTTCGTCGGTCTCGACGACGGACTCCCATCCCGATGCCCGTGCGCCGAACGCCAGCAGTAACTCTCGCGCCCGCGTCTTGAACTCCACCGGGCAGTACGGGTCGCAAGGGTCGGGCAGCAACAGCGCCATCAGCATCGCCCGCGACGACGCCAAAGGCCGCCGCGCCCACCACAGGTGCAGGGTGCTGGGATGGCCGGGCGGCGTGGACTTGTCCCGCACCGCGTGCCGCGACACCTCGGCGATGGGGAAGTCCACCTCGGCCAGCCGCTTGCATTCCTTTGGGATCATTCTGATAACGTCCGGATCATGAGTCTCTATTTCTATGCTATTTTCGTGAAACAAGCCATTCGTTAAGGCTTGATTCGGTACTGCGGATTCAACTATCTCAAACTGGGGATGAATATCAGCCGACGAAGCCTGTCCATTCTTGAATGCGATCCCGCCAATTGTCTGTCCGTAAAGGAGGAAACCGGGTATCCGAGGTGGCTCGACTGTTCTAAGGCTATCCCGATGCGGTCCCTTTAGTTCCTCACGTAGCTCTACCAAGAGCCGTCCCAAGATATTCATGCCACTCAAAACACCATCTGCCGGTCGAGCTCCCCAGAAGTCGTCCTTTCGAGAGTCCTCTACGATAGGAGCATCTCCCGTATTCAGCAGTAACGTGCCAAACGTGTCCCAATTTTGAGCTAGCTTGGCCCGCAAGCACCATCTCATGACGTTGACTCGGATCTTCTGCCAGTCGGTGCGCGTATCTTTCAAATAACGCCGCCCCTTCATCTTCGCGGTCATAGGGCTACGCTGCTCGATGATCACGCGCTGAACGTGTGGCATATTGGGGTATCGGCACGCTTGGTAAAGAGCTTCCGATGTTGCTATCCTAATTCCATTTACCTCGATGGGAAAACCCGAAGCCATGTTAGATAACCCTCCGAACCGCTCCTTAGTGCGTCGAAAGGAAATCACTTCTGCCGGTCGGTAAGTTCGGTTTTGAGAATTGTCCACGACGAAAGAAATCACTCCTTAGAAGGATACCTGATCGGCAAGGGAGTCACTGTTGGTCCTCCGCGGGAACAGAGCAGGAAAATCATCCTGATCTACCCACAGCACTAACGGACAGTTGTTGGGACAATTACGAAAGGTAACAATCAAGGAACCGAATCCTAATGTCTCCAAAACGGAGTTGCCCAAGGGGCGTTGATAGACGTTTAGGTTTGGGTTCTGGGATTTGATAGACACTCCTGCTTTCAAGAACTCTTGCTCAAGTATGTGACGGCCTTCCTCGGATGAGAAGAACTTATTCTCACCGATACTGGCTGCTGTCCTAAGAGCTGGAGGATAACTTAGGCTTTCTACGTACTGTTGAACTAAAGATACGTCAGGTATCTCCGTCGGCCGTAGCACATCTGATTTCGTAGTGTAGGTTTTCCGATCCTCAAGCGCGATACATCTCCACCAGTTTGTCTTGATGGATTTTCCTGAATCCTTGGCCACTTTTTCAAGTCCGGTTCTCGCGTAGTATTGCCCTGCCTTGTGCAGGGCAATTACGATGATGTTCAGTTCAGCCTTCTCTGGGGCATCTTCTCGAATCCAATTTCCAATGTCCGTTCTAAGTCGATTCCCTGTGAATACTCCGTCGTCGATGTACACAAAGGTCCCTGATGAGCCAGAGCATTGGCCTAAAGTGAGACCGCACTTTTCTCTGAGGGAGGTCTCGAACACTTGCAACATTTCAGTTTGGCTACTTCCTCCCCCTTGGATGTCAAGTAGCTTCGCGGACTTCCAGAAAGCGTGGGGATCGCCTCTCGTAAGCTTCTCAAGTACGACAAGCTCAGACAAGAACCCTTCCACGGTGCTTTTCGGCAGGTATGTTTGTTTCAGGACGTGACTCATTTCCCGTAAAATTGCAAGTTGGACCGAGGCATCGAATTGCCCAACCCACGCTTCGATGCCCTGTGGAGTACGTTGAGGAATCTCGCCAGCCCTATAATCAGCAATCGTGTCGGCGATTGATTCAAGAAGGTCGTTACGTTCTGTCATGATCAACTTCTCCTGTAGACTCCGTAGCTTGATAATCCGCCCGCTCCTCCCGCACCCGCATCGGCCGGGTCATGGCGTCCACCTCCAGCCAGTAGTGTTGTACCTTGCTGACCTCGCGCCAGGGGTGGCTGGCCGGGTCGGGGATGGGTTCCTGCAACTGCGGCTCGGCGGCGCAGTTGGTTACGACGTAGAGCCAGTAGCAGTCGGAGCGGTCTTCGGCCACGCGCCGCTCGTTGGGGGTGAGCAGGATGGCGCCATTCTGGGCGGCCAGGCCCTTCACCTCTATCAGGCGCAACTCGCCGGATGCCCCGTCCAGGCTGGTCACATCATAACCCAAATTCCTTTCGTGAACATCCTCCACTTGACGGCCTTGGGCCTTTTCGTAGTCCATAACCACCTGCATGGCGGTCATTTCGGTCTCGGCGTTGGGGCGCAGGTTGTTGATTTCCGGCGTTTCCTGCTCCGGGTGAGGCAGCACCAGTACCGTGGTGATTCGCTCCACGTCTTGCAGGCTCACGGAGCGTTGGCGGTTGAGTTCGGCGCGGCGGCGTTCCCGGCGGGCCAGCAGCTCGTCGTGGCGATTTTCGGCTTGGGCCAGCCGTCCCTCGGCGCCGGTGACGCCCTGCTCGACCGCTTCGCTGGCGCGGCCCACTTCCAAGTCGGCCCGTTGCATCAGTTCGGTCAGCGACAGCTCTACGTGGTCGGCGATACGGTCAACCTCGGCGGCGCGTTCCACGCGGGTTTCTTCCAAGAAGGGGCGCAGGGCTTGCTCGTGCAGCCACTCGCCGGCTTCGGGCAGTTCCGCCGCTGTTGGCAGGATGGCGGGCGGCGCGGTTGGCGTCAGGTTGCCCAGCAGGTCCGGCCCGGACAGGCGGGGTTCGCTGCCGTCTGCAAGTTCGGCGACGAACAGCCGCTCGTGGACTGTCTTGCCCAGGCCGTCTACCACCCGCGCCCGGTAGAAGTCCAGCCGCGCCGGTTGCCGGTGTTGCAGGGAGTGGAAGCAGGCCCCGCTCGCCAGGTGTTGCTGCCCCATCTCGATGCTGTGGCGGCGGAGCGCCTCAAACAGCGGATGGCCGGGCGTGACCCATTCTGTCCTGTCGTATTTTTGCGCGGTGTCCCGGTCGGTGGAAAGCCGCCCGTAGCTGGATACGATGTCGCTGGGGTTGGGCGCGTGTCGTCGCAAGGCGGGAGGCGTGCGTCCGGCGTCGAAGGTGTGCGGCAGGTTGCGCACGCGGTTCAGCGACAGTCCGGCGTGGCGTCCGCTGTCGGCGATGAATCGGGCGATGGTTTCGGGCACGACCCGGCGCTCCTGGGCGCGGGCGCGCCGCTCCACCAGCATATCCAGGTTGAGCTGCCGGGTCGCCAGTCCCTCCAGCGCCGTCCGGCAAATCTCCCGGAACCGGCTTTCGTCGATGTCGCGCAGCAGCCGGTCTTCCAAGGCCATGTGTTCCAACCTGCCGGCGTAGTAATCGCGGAATACCCGTTCCACTTCGGTTGCGGGCAGGATTTCGCCCACCACGTTGAAAACGGCGTCGTCGTCCAGCGCGTCCCGGATTTCCTGGAGCTTGTCCAGCAACCTTTGCAATACGCCGCCCTCAATGGTGTTGGCCGCGACGAAGTTGAAGATGAGGCAGTCACGGAGCTGGCCGTAGCGATGGATGCGGCCCATGCGCTGTTCCAAGCGGTTCGGGTTCCAGGGGATGTCGTAGTTGAACAGGATATGGCAGCATTGCAGGTTGATGCCTTCCCCGGCGGCCTCCGTTGCGACCAGCACCTGTATATTCCCGTCGCGGAACTGCTGTTCCACGTACAGGCGGGTTCCAGGCTCCTCGCGGCCGCCTGGGCGCATTCCGCCGTGGATTTGGCCCGTGCGGAATCCCCATGAACCGAGTTGCTCGACCAGATAGTCCAGGGTGTCCCTGAACTCGGTGAAAATCAGCAGCCTCTGTTGCGGATCGTTGAAGAAACCCTGCTCTTGCAAGATTCCCCGCAGACGGCTGAGTTTCGCCTCTCCGCCCGCATCGGCTACGGCTTGGGCCTGGTTGGCGAATTCTCTGAGTTCCGCGATTTCCGCGAGGGCTTCGTCCGCATTGTTGGCCAGGGTGACAGCGTCAAGCAGGTCCTCCAGCCGGATGCGGTCCGCCTCTTCCATTTCCTCAAAGTCTTCCAAGTCCGGCAGGGCCGGCGGGGCGGTAGCGGCTAGAGTTTGCGCGTTCAGCAGGTTATTATCCAGACGCTGGGCCCGGTTTTCCAGCGAGCGGCGGATGGCCCGGGCGCTGGAGGCCAATCGCCGCTGGTACAGCGCCATCAGGAACCCTACGGCGCGGGCGCGGGCCGTGTCGCCCTGGGCGGCGGCGCGGGCGCTTTGCTGTTTCACGAACCGGGAAATCGCTTCGTACAGGTCAAGCTCGGCTCCCTGTATCTCAAATCCGGCGGTGTGGGTGATGCGTTTGGTGAACACCCGCGCCGCCACCGATTCGCCATCGGGCTGACGCTCCGGGAAGTAGACCATCGCTTCCTTGGTGCGGCGCAGGTAGAAGGGCGCCCGCCGTTCCTGCATTGCCTTGTCTATGGACTTGACGTCGGCGTAGGCGTCTTGGTCAAGCAGTTGCAGGAACAGGGTGAAGTTCTCCGGGTCGCCCTTGTGTGGCGTGGCGGTCAACAGCAGGATGTGATCGGCGCTGTCCCGCAGGATTTCGCCCAACTGGTAACGCTGGCTTTTGTGGCTTTCGTCGCGGGCGGACATCCGGTGCGCTTCGTCCACTATCACCAAATCCCAGCGCACTTGCTGTAATCCCGGCAGCACGTCGTTCCGCTTGGCCAGGTCCAGCGATGTGATGACCTGGTTGCGTTCCTGCCACTCGTTGGCGCCGAACTGGTTGCGGATGTCGCTGCCCTTGAGGACGAAAAATGTTTCACCGAATTTATCTTGGAGTTCCCGTTGCCATTGGAAGGTGAGGTTCGCCGGGCATACCACGGCGATACGTTCCGCCAGACCGCGCAGTTTCAGTTCGCGTATAAGCAGACCTGCCATGATGGTCTTGCCGGCCCCGGCGTCATCGGCCAGCAGAAAGCGTACGCTGGGCAGTTTCAGCAGGTAGTCGTAGACGGCTTCCAACTGGTGAGGCAGTGGATCAACCTTCGACACGGACAGCGCGAAGTAGGGATCGAACTCGTAGGCTATGCCCAGGGAGTAGGCTTGCAGGCCCAGCCGCAGCAGTTCGCCGTCGCCATCGTAGGAGGGCGCCGCGTTGGTGACTTCGAGAGTGGACAGTTCTTCCGCGTTCAGCGTAACCCGGCTGAACCGTCCTGATTGCTGGCCTACCAGCCCTAAGCTCCAGGAATTCACGCCATTGGCCGTAGCAGTTTCCACCCGCATCGGTTCGTTGAAGAGTGCGCCGGTGAGAGTTTGCCCCGGCTCAATATCGGTCGGCAGCGTCAACGTGTTTTCTCCTGTCTGCCAGTCTGCGGAGCGTTCACCCGCCGCGCAGCCTCTGGTTTTCCTCTTTCAACTCGCGGATTTGGGCCTCCGCGCTCTCGGCGCGGGCACTCTCTGAGTCGGCGCGGGCTACCATCGTACGTTATCGTCCAGCAGGGCGCCTTCTCCCAGCGCGGGACGGTTCTCGTAACCGCGGTACCACCAATCCATCTGTTGCGATTCCGACTCACCTTCCCCTTCGGCCGGAAACGCTGTGAATCGCACTATCCTGTACTCACGCGGCTCCGGTTGCACACGGGCGATTACGTCAACGCAGCCTTGCTTGAAAGGCATTCGAACAGTGCGCGGACGGTCGTATTTTTCCAACGACCGACTAGGGTCACGGTCCGCTTCGTCCAGGTATTGCTGGCAGACTTGATACCAGAAATCTTCGGTGAAACCGGCTTCCCGTGCGGCGGCGTTACTGAAGAAATCGGCGGAGGTTAGGCGCGTCTGCTGATCCATTGGCTGTCTGCCTCGTGCCGGGTTAAGTGTCTTGTTGGCCGAGGCGTTCTTCCAATTCCCGGACGCGGGCCTCGGCGGCCAGGCGGGCTTGGCGCTCGGCGTTGCGCTCCGCTTCAGCCGTTACGCGGGCTTCCCGTTCCTCTATGCGGGCCTCTCGCTCGGAGTCGGCCCTAGCCCGTTCGCTCTCGAAGGTGGCGATGTGCTGGCCGGTGGCCGGGTCGTGCAGCCGCATCTGGCCTTGTTCCCAGCGCAGGTACAGGTTCAGCTCCGCGCTGTAGCCTTGCAGCACGCCGTTCGCCAGCTCTTCGATGGCGATGGGTTCGTAGACGCCGTCCACCAGCCGGTCGCCAGCTAGCCGGTTCTCCCTCCGGCGGGCCGCCTCGTCGAACCGCCAGTATTCCGGGATGCCCAGCGCGGCGTAGTCCTCCCTCTTGTCCACCCGGTCGGCCTGGCGGCTGCTGCGGGAGACTATCTCCAGCACGAAGTCCGGCGGCTTGCCCTGCTCCGAGATGACGTAGGCGTTGCTGCGGTAGTAGGCCGCCGGATCCACTCCGAAGGCCACCAGCAGGTCAGGGTAGCGCACTCCGGTCATGTCGCGGGTCGGAACCAGGGACAGATAGTGCTCCCCCGCTACCAGAGTGGTGTCCGGGTTGCCCAGGTGCTGGACCAGGTGGTGGGCGGTGCCGTTGGGAGTAAGCTGGTTGAAGCTGGTCATCTTGTCTTCCGGGATTTCCGGCGGGTCGGGAAAGCGGAAATGGTCGCCGGCCTTCGGCGTCTTGACGCGGCCGGCGGCGTTCGTTGGCGCGGTGGTCATGCTCGACCTCCGGGGCTTGGCGGCTTTTGTAGCTCAACGGGTAGGTGGCGCCGATTATATGGCATGGGGCAAGGGGGCGGCGAGACTGCCATGCCCAGGAGTCGCTATTTCCTCGTGCTCGGCAGTAGACGCAACGAGGGAACTACCGCCCGTAGACGGTGGAGATCCGACTTTTTGCCTTGATTTGTTGGGGTTAGGCCGATGACTTTGGGGCTTTCTTGGCCGCTTCCCTCCGCTTGGCGTCGTATTTCCTGCGGCTTGCCCTGTGCTTCTCAGCGCAGGTCTCGCACCTTGTCTGTCCGGGAATCGCCTTGGCGTTGCAGCTCCGGCACAGTCCGAGTTCCCGGGGCCTCTGGCGTCTTTTTATCTGCGCCTGTCTGTTTGCTTCCTTGCGTTCGGGGCGTTGTCCCCGGAGGCGTTCGTACTCTCCCCTGTTTGGGGATGTGGACGTTCTGGTGCCGAGGTTCGGCTGCGACTCCTCGGCTTGTCCAGCCACTCCGTGCGCAGTGTTATTCGAAGGGGACGCCTGACTGGGCATCGCCTGCTGATGTCCACTGGTCTGATTGCTTGCCGCACTTCGCTTTCTCTCGCCGTAAGTTCCTTGCGAGACCTCGCGCTCATCTGCGGGTTGCAACCACGTGGTCTGTTCCTCGATGTCCGTCCGGCCACAGTGTAGGAACAGGCTGAGCTGCTCTTCTCTCTGGGCCTTTGGCTTGGTTCTTCTGTTATCCTGCGTCAGTGAAGTTCTTTTCGGGGATGACCTCTTCGGCGTGGTCCGCTTCTTGGGCTTGCTTGGTTTGTCATCATTGACGCTCGATGCAGTGTTCTTCCGCTTCCTCTTGCTGACGCGCGGGGGAAGTTGGAATGAATCTACTAAAAGTTGTGGTTTTGCTATGTTCACCCTCCCCCATCAAGGGGGAGGGTTAGAGTGGGAGGGACTGGATTCCGGCTTTCGCCGGAATGACGGATTGGCGTCAGGTATTTGCGACACACCCTCCTAGCCGCCGACCTCCACGGCCCGGCGTTCCTCGGACGACTTGCGGATGCAGTCCACCAGCCGGTGCAACTCGACGGCGGTGTCGAAGTCCGGCTGGCGTTCGCCCTGATCCCTAATGGCCTCGCCGAACATGTAGTAGAGCTGCCCCACGTTGTAAGGCGCTCCCTCGGGCATCCCCTCCAGCACGAAACGGTGCTGGTCAAGGATGTTCAGATCCTCCAGCTCGTCGCTGCCCTCCGATCCTTGGAGCTGCACCGGGCCAAGCTGCGGCGAATCTTCGGACGTGGCGATGAGCGTGCCTTCCCGCCCGTATACCTCCAGCCGGTAGCCGCTGCCCGCCCAGGGGATGCTGGCGACGTGGGCCGACACCACCGCGCCGTTTTCCAGCCGCCCGTTGATCAGAATGTTGTCCGGGGACGTAACGTCGAGGTACTGGTCGGTGTCGGTCTCGTACCACTGGTCGCATTGAGTGGAAACGACAGCCGACACCTCCGCGAAGTCGCCCGCCACGAAGCGCATGGCGTCCACCGAATGGCCCGTTGCGATGGTCAGGGTGTTGGCGCCCAGCTCCACGTCCCGCTGCCAGGTGCGCCCCGACGGGCGGGCCAGCACGCCGCCGCGGATCAAGGTCATGGAGCACGACATAACCTCGCCCACGTAGCCCTGTTCCACCAGTTGCTTCATCTGCAACACCGCGGGCGCGGCCCGGGCCTGCAATCCCACGACGGCCTTGACTCCCTTGGCGCGGGCAAGTTCCGCCAGTTCCTCGGCCTCGCCGGTGGTCTTGCCCAGCGGCCATTCCGTGAACACGTGCTTGCCCGCGTTGATGGCGTCCTTGGTTATCTGGTAGTGGGCGGGCACCCGCAGCACCACGGCGACGGCGTCGATGTCCGGGTGGGCCAGCATATCGTGGTAGTCGTCAAAGGCCATTGCCGCGCCGTATTGCCGTTTCGACTCCTCGGCGGTCTCCATCCGGGTGGTGCAGACGCCGGTGAGCTCGTATTCCGGGCTGGCGGCGATGGCGGGCAGGTGGGAGCGATGGGCCCACCCCACGGTGGGGCTGGCCCCGATGATACCCAGGCGAATCTTTCCGGCCATTTCGTTCCTCCTGATTGGGTCAAATCCGGCAGGGGTCCTGTGATTTGGCCGAATTATACATTTCCCGGATAGAGTAGGCGGTCTTCTCAGAGGTATTCTCAGTGTGTGTTGGCATTCCCATGTAGGGGCGCACAGCCGTGCGCCCTGGCCTCCGGTTCCGGCACAATTCTCTCCTGCGCAGACACGGGCGCACGGCTGTGCGCCCCTACGGGGCGGGGCCAAGCAGACAAATCGCGTCCAATACCAACACACGTTGAGAACACCCTCTCAGACTTGTTCTTGAATGTACGGAGGATTTCATTTAGAATCCTGGCAATGAATCCCCTTGAGGCTAGGAGGGTGTATGCGCCGCATTTTGATCCCGCTGATCTTCGCTGCACTCTTGACTGTGGCGGCAGTCATGCCTGCGGCGGCCGAAGGGCCGAACGACACCAAGAATTACTACGGGGACGGCTGCGGTTTCACAGACCTATAGGGTCGGCGTTGACTAGAATGGAAAATGGCCTCCCGACGTCGGGAGGCCATTTATGTTTGTTCCGCTTTCGGCCGCTTAAAGACGTTGCAGGTACCTGTTGATTTCGTAGTCGGTGACCTGCGAGCAGTATTCCTCCCATTCCAGGCGCTTGTTCTGGATGAAGCTTGGGAAGATGTGCTCGCCCAGCGCGTCCCTCAGCACCTCGCTGTCCTCGGCCAGCGATATGGCGTGTCCCAGGCTGGTGGGCAGCGTCCTGATGCCCAGGGCCTGCCGCTGTTCCTCGCCCATGGCGGCCACGCTGCCCGCCGCCGGGGGCTGCACCGGATAGTCCTCCTCAATGCCTTTCATCCCCGCCGCCAGCATGACGCTGAAGGCGAGGTAGGGATTGCAGGCCGGGTCGGGAGCGCGGTATTCGATCCGCATGGAGCTTTCGTAGCCCGGCTTGTAGGTTGGCACGCGGACAAGGTCGGCCCGATTGACGTGAGACCACGATACGTGTACCGGGGCCTCGAAACCCGGCACCAGCCGCTTGTAGGAGTTGACCCACTGGTTGGTGACCAGCGTGATTTCGGGGGCATGCCGGAGCAGGCCAGCAATGAACTTCTGCCCGACTTCCGACAGGTAATGCTCGTCGTCTTCGTCGAAGAATGCGTTTTGCTCTCCCCGGAACAACGACTGGTGGATGTGCATGCCAGAGCCGTTGACGCCAGCAATGGGCTTGGGCATGAACGTGGCGTAGACCCCCTGCAACTGCGCCAGTTCCTTGACCACCAGACGGGCGGTCATCACGCTGTCGGCCATCGCCAGCGCGTCGCTGTACTGGAGGTCAATCTCGTGCTGGCTGGGCGCTGCCTCGTGGTGGGAATACTTTACGGGAACGTCCATCTCGGCCAGGTTGAGCACCGTATCCCGCCGGAGATCGCTGGCTGGCTGGCTGGAAAGCTGGTCGAAATAACCGCCGTGGTCCAGGGGCTCAGGGGTGGCGGAATCCTTGAGGAAGAAGTATTCCAGTTCCGTGCCAACGTAGTAGGTATAGCCCAGGCGCGCCAGGCGTTCCAGGTTGCGCTTGAGAACGGCCCGGGAATCTCCGAGGAACAGGTCGCCGCTGGGCACGCGGATGTCGCAGAACATGCGGGCCACGGCGTTGCGCTGCGGGCGCCAGGGCAGCACGGCGAAGGTGTTGGGATCGGGGAATGCCCGCATGTCGCTTTCCTCGTAGCGGGCGAACCCCTCGATGGCCGACCCGTCGAACCCGACACCCTCCTCGATGGCGTCCCGCAGGTCGGAGGAGTTGATGGCAAACCCCTTCAGGTTGCCCAGAATGTCGGGAAACCAGAGGCGGACGAATTTGACGTCGGCATCCTCCGCCGTCTGCAATACATAGTCTCTTGCCGCCTCGTCCACGTTGGCGCGGGTCGTCATGCTGCCTCCTGTGCCTTGCTGCAACCGGTCGTCGGGCCAGATTACATTGCGTTCGGTGAATCGGGGGCGCTGCGGCGCTGCCGGACGCCCCTTGCGCGAACCATTTTACACCAGGGCGGGAACGTATAATCCGCAAACGAATCCGGTGCGGGCGCGACGGCGTATAGTGGGCAGAAGCGAAGTGCTGGCAGGAGGGGAGATGTGGCGCGCCCGGCAGGACTCGAACCCGCAACCCCTGGGTCCGAAGCCCAGTGCTCTATCCATTGAGCTACAGGCGCTGGCGCGGATGGGAACATCGGCCCACGGCAGGGCGGGCCCCTCTTTGGGGCGAGCGACGGGGTTCGAACCCGTGATCTCCTGTGCCACAGACAGGCGCCTTGACCACTCGGCTACGCTCGCCACACAACTCAATGCTATCAAATAGCCCACTCAGATACAAGTGCCGTGGCCGCCGCGCCGGGGTTTTTACTTTCCCCTCTCCCTCAGGGGGAGGGTTAAGGTGGGGGTGAAAAGGTAGTTCAGAGAAGCCGCCGAAAGAGCGAACTGAGATTTGGGGATAGTTTCTTAGCCGACCGTCATTCCGGCGAAACCCGGAATCAAGAATCTCCACCCGACAGGCACGTATCCGGTTAGAATGACGCTTGGATTCCCGCGAAAGCGGGAATGACGGGATTTACGGTACACTCTAAAATACTACTGTTCGTATGTACTCTCATTAGAGCAGTTGCAGTATCAAGCAGTCAGGAGTAGGCGTTGCGCAGTTGAGGAGTTCACCCCCACCCTAACCCTTCCCCTCAGGGGGAGGGGATTACTGTCAACCGCGTAAGTCCTACATGGAATTGGGAATGATAAGAGCAAGAATCAGTGCGTTAACCGGCATCCTGCTGGCGATTGCGGTTGCGATGCTCGTGGCAGCCTGCGGCGGCGAGTCCGCGCCGGAGGCGACCGCGGTAACAGAGGAATCAACGGCTGCGCCCACCGAAGCCGCCCCGGCGGCCCCGTCGGGAGAGGGGGAGGCCGAAACCGCCAGCCGCGGCAGCACGGCGGGCGATACCACCCGCCTGGTCCATCTCTACGTTGACCCGCCCACCCTTGATCCTCACCTGACTACCGATGCCACGTCGGCCCGGATAATCGTGGAGGTGTTCGGCGGGCTTGTTACCATCGACCCCGATCTCAACATCGTTGCCGACCTCGCGGAGAGCTGGGACATCAGTGATGACGGCCGGGTCTATACCTTCAACCTGCGTCCTGATGCCAAGTTCCACGACGGCAAACCCGTCACGGCCCACGACGTGCAGTGGTCGCTGGAACGGGTTACCAATCCGCTGACCGAATCCCCGGTGGCCGACCAGTACCTTGGCGACATTGTGGGCGTCAAGGAGAAGCTGGCGGGAGAGGCCACCACCATATCCGGCGTCAGGTTCATCGACGAGCACACCATCGAATTCACCATCGACGAGGCCAAGTCGTACTTCCTGGCAAAGCTGACCTACCCGACGGCATTCGTGCTTGACCAGGACAACATTGAGGACAACCAGCGGTCATGGTTCCGGGAGCCCAACGGCACCGGCCCGTTCCGCCTCAAGGAATACGTGGTGGGCGAGACACTGGTGCTGGCCCGCAACGAGCACTTCCACCTGGGGCCGCCCAAGCTCGAGGAGGTTGAGTTCATCCTCAGCGGCGGCACGTCCTTGCTGATGTACGAAAACGACGAGATTCACGTCGCCGGGGTGGGACTCGCCGACCTGGATCGCTTGAACGACCCCAACAACGAACTCTACCCTGAACTGAAAACCGCTCCGGCGTCGTTCAGCGTCAACTACATCGGGCTGAACGTCAACGAGCCGCCCCTCGACGACGTCAAGGTGCGCCAAGCGCTTAACCTTGCGATAGACAAGCAGGAAATCGCCAGCATCGTGCTGGGAGACCTGGTCAAGCCCGCCGACGGTATCCTGCCCCCGGATTTTCCGGGATACGATGAAGCCGTCCGGGGGTACCAGTTTGACCCCGTTCGCGCCAAGCAACTGCTTGAGGAATCCAAGTACGGCGGCGACCTGGACAATCTGCCGCCCATCACCATCACGACGCCGGGCAGCTTCGGCGCGAATGTCAGCCTGGACATGGAAGTGATTTTGCAGATGTGGGAGCGGAACCTGGGCATTACGGCGGAGTTCCAGCAGACCGAGTTCGCCACGTTCCTCAAGGACTTGCACAAGGGCCGCTTCCAGATGTTCGACATCGGGTGGATCGCGGACTATCCCGACCCCGAGAACTTTCTGGACATCCTGTTCCACAGTGAAAGCGCCAACAATCACACCCATTACAGCAATCCCGATGTCGACGACCTGCTGCTCCAGGCGCGAGTGGAGACGGATACCACCAGGAGATACGCCCTGTACAACGAGGCTGAGCAAATGATCCTCGACGACGCCCCGTGGGTGCCGCTGTGGTTCGACGGCGAAAGCAAGCTGCTGGTCAAGCCGAACGTGCGCGATTTCCTGTTGCCGCCCCTGATAATCCCGCGCTACCGCTTCGTGTACATAACCGACGAGTAAGGCCGGAGTTGAGAGGCAGTGGGTTCCTATTTGATTCGTCGGCTGCTGTGGCTGCCTGTCATCCTGTTTACCGTGTCGTTCGTTACCTTCGTCCTTGGCAGGTATGGGCCCGGCGATCCTGTCCAGGTGCTTATGGGCCAGCACAACAACCCCCAGGTGGTAGAGCGCATCAGGGAGCAGCGCGGCCTCAACGACAACATTTTCGTGCAATACGGGCGTTACATAAGCAATGTCGCCCGCGGCGACTTCGGGGAAAGCTTCAAATACCGGGGCCGCACTGTAACCGAGCTGCTCAAGTCCAAGATGTGGGTCTCGGCCCAGTTGAATATCGCTGCAATGATCCTGTCCGTGGGCCTGGGCGTTCCCATCGGTCTGTTCGCGGCGCTGCGGCAAGGGTCGCTGTGGGACACCGCGGCCGTGATGATGACTCTTACCTGGCAGTCGGTGCCGGTATTCCTGACGGCGCCCGGTCTGCTGTGGGTCTTCGCGTGGAAACTGGACCTGCTGCCCACTCACGGCTGGGACGGCTTTTTCTCGCCGAGCATAATCCTGCCAGCCATCGCCATGGGCATCCCCGGCGTGGCCATCGTGACCCGGCTGACGCGGGCCAGCACCCTGGAGGTCATCAGCCTCGACTACGTACGCACCGCCCGCGCCAAGGGCCTGCCGGAAATGGTCGTCAGGCGCCGCCACATCCTGCGCAACGCCATGATTCCCGTGGTAACGTCCCTAGGGTTGTCCCTCGCGGGAATCGCGTTCACGTCGTTCATCGTTGAGCGATTCTTCGGCATCCCCGGAGTGGGCAATCTCCTGATCGAATCAATTTTCGCCAGGGACTATCCGATCATCGACGGCGTTCTCCTGATTGGCACAACCATGTTCGTAATGATCAATTTGCTGGTGGACCTGCTGTACCCCGTGCTGGATCCCCGGATAAGGCTGGGGCAGGGCGCAGGAACCTGAAATGATGGAGCGCAGCGAAACCGGCCCGGCGCTGGCGGAGGGTTCCGGGTTTGAACGCAGGAGGCGGGGGCGCAACTACCTCACCATCTCCCTGCGCCGGCTGATGGCCAACAAGGTGGGAGTGGTCTGCCTCGTCATCATCGTGCTGATGTACGGGGCGGGCCTGTTTGCGCCGGTGGTAACGCCATACGGTTACAACGACCAGGACCTGCAATCCGCCAAGCAGGGGCCAAGCGTCGCCCACCCGTTCGGCACCGACCGGCTGGGGCGCGACATACTCACCCGCATTATCTACGGCCTGCGGACTACGGTGATCCTCACGATAGTGACGCTGACCACCGGCACGCTGGCCCTCGGCATTACCCTCGGTCTGCTGGCGGGCTATTTCGGCAAGCTGACGGACATGCTGATAATGCGGGTGGGGGAAATCACGACTTCCTTCCCTGATATATTCCTGGTACTGATAATCGTCCTGACCGTTCGTCCGCCCATGGTTGACTGGATGCGCGGCGTGGAAGACACTCTTGGCGTCCAGTTCGTGCACCTGGGAGTGGCCGACTATTTCGCGTTGTCCCTGGGGCTGGCCCTGTTCTCCTGGTTCGGAATGGCGCGGGTCGTCCGCGGGCAGGTGCTCCAGGCGCGAGAGGAGCAGTACGTTGACGCGGCGCGCTCCATCGGGTGCCGGACGCCGCGCCTGCTGTTCCGCCACCTGCTGCCCAACGTAAGCGGCCCGGTCATTGTGCTGGTTTCCGCGTCCCTGGGCGGCATAGCCGGGGCCGAGGTGTTCCTCAGCTTCCTGGGCATCGGCATACAGCCCCCGGTGCCAAGCCTGGGCCTGATGATTTACGAGAACGGCAGCCTGTCGGTGCTGCGCACCACGCCGCACCTGCTCATGTATCCCGTGGGTACGCTGGCGATCCTGCTCTTCACCTTCAGCCTTCTTGGCGACGCGGTGAACGACGCCTTCAACCCCCGCGCCCGCTGACCACTTCCGGCAAGAAGCAATCCGCAGCATCGCCGCTCCACTATTCCCTATTCCATGGTGTATTTACGCCCTATCGTAAGGGACAACCCCGATAGTGACGATAGTCGTACACTTGGATAAAAATTAGACGGTTTGCAAGACTAGTCACAGATAGGGTATTGACATTCTTTTGAGTGCTGGATAGTCTAGCAAACTAATTCGGCCCTCAGGGGGAACTGAGGCAGGCCGATTTTGACCCAAAGTGGAGGCACCGCGATGAAAATGAACTTGCCGTCAAGTATCAGGGTAACTATCCCGCTTCTCCTGATAGCCCTGTTGCTCTTGACTCTAGCCGCCTGTGGCGGTGATTCGTCGGAGGATACGACTACCGCCCCCGCCGCGACCACCGCGCCCGCGCCGGGAGGGGCCGCCCCTACCACAGCGCCGGGAGCCCCCGGCGCGACTACCGCACCTGACGCGACCGCCGCGCCGACAGCGGCCACCGGAGGTGGAGTGGTACCGACTTCGCCGCCCCGGTCGGAAGCAACCCCTACTCCCGAACCGGCGCAGGTAACTGCGGCGGGGTACTGGAGAAAGTTTGTGGACCAGGGGAAGTACGGTGGTATCCTCCTGGAGGGCCATATCTACGAGAACGACCACTGGAGCCCCTGGGTCGGGTGCTGCAACCGGTCGGTATTCATAGCCCGCAACCCCTACAACCTGCTGGTGATGCGTGACCCGGCCGACCAGAACACCATAGTCGGCGACCTGGCCGAGAGTTGGGAATGGGCCGCAGACGGCAATAGCGTCACCTTCAATATTGCTCAGAACGCAACGTGGTTCGATGGCCAGCCTGTTACCGCCGAGGACGTGGTGTTCAGCCTGGATAATATGACGGACCTGGACCAGATAAGGCCCCGGACCAGGAACGTCGCGCCCTACTACGCCAGTTCCGAGGCCATAGATGCCCATACCGTGAAGGTAAACACCAAATTTGCCAACCCTGCGGCCCTGATCCCCTTCCTGACCGTGGACTTTATGGTCATGCACCCCAAGCACGTGCTGGAAGGCAAGCCGGATGACGTGGCCGATTTCTTCGCCGACCCCGAGAATCTGGTTGGCTCAGGCGCCTTCATGTACAAGACCAGGGAGCTGGGCAGCAGCATGGAGGTGGAGAAGAACCCCAACTACTTCAAGGAGGGATTGCCCTTCCTGGACGGAATCAAGGTCTTCGTCATTAACGACAGGAGCAGGCTCGGGACGGCCCTGGAGGTAGGACAGATTGACTGGGCTCCCGGCGCCGCCTGGACTGAACCACAGTTGAAAGACCTTGCAAATGCGCTCGAGGGTAAGGGAAGGATCCTGTACACCCCCAAGACAAACGTCTTCCGCTACTATGAGTTCAACATCGACAACCCTCCTGTGAGCGACCCCCGGGTAAGGAGGGCAATCTACATTGCCTTCGACAGCAAGCAGCAAGTGGAAATAACCCGCCTCGGCAACGGCAGCCTGGGTATCCCCTTCTTCCCTGACACCTGGATGTCTGCGACCGCTGAGGAGATATCCGAGTGGCCCGGTTTCCGGTACGTGGACAAGGACAGCGGCGAGCTGTACATCGGCGACCCGGTGGGCGTGCCGAACTTGGTAAAAGACCCGGCAGACCTGCAAATGGCCAGAGACCTCCTGGCCGAGGCCGGGTTCCCCGACGGGTTGGAGCTCGACTACCTGTACGCCGATATATTCGAAGAGGAAGCCATACTCCTCAGGGAGAACATGAAGGCGATAGGTCTCGATCTGAACCTGCTGCCGAGGGACACTACAACGGCAGCCAACGCTGAGCAGTCAGGGGAATACAGGCACATGCTCGGCTTTGGACATGGAACCAACATCATTGACCCCGATGACGTATTCCTGGGCGTATACATGCCCGGCGGGCCCAGGAACGCGCTTAGGTACGAGGACCCCGCCGTCAGTGCGGTTTTCGAGAAGCAAAAGAGCGAGCCTGACCAGGTGGCGCGACGCGAGCTTATCGCGGAGGCGGAGGAAATCATCCGCCAGGGAGAGGGCCACGGCCGCCCCATGTTCTGGCACCCGATGGAGCAGTTGATCCACCAGAACTACGTCAAGAACATGAACACTGCGCCCTTCACCGTACAGTACGGCTACCAGAAGGAACACGTCTGGCTGGAGCAGTAACGGCAGGCGCCGGCAACTGTCCCGGCGGCCACCACGCCGCCGGGACAACTACTCTTGTGGCCCACAGTAGCAATCCCAATGGCAGACCGGCCCCGGTTGCGGCGGAGTACGGCTACCTTACGGAACACGTCCGGCTGGATGAGCAGGTCGCGTTAGCAAACCCATTGCAGGGCAGGAATTGACTCCAAAATCCCCTCTCCCTCGAGGGAGAGGGTTAGGGTGAGGGTGAAATCCCGGTATTAGGTTTTGTTGACATTTACCCGTCATTCCCGCGAAAGCGGGAATCCAGAGGTTTACGTAGGGACGAAATTCGCTATTGGCTGGGATGGTCTTGGATTCCCGCTTTCGCGGGAATAACAGTTTGGAGTTGCGAGACAGCCTGTATCACGAATGTCAACACGCCCTAGGCGACATTCCGGCGCCCAATTTCCCGCAGTTGATTGAGTTATCAAACGCGCCCTAACTTGGTCGCAGCCATTCCGCAGGAGCGAGCATGACCGGGTATTTCTTCCAAAGGCTTGCCCTCTTCGTGCCCACGTTGATCCTGGTCTCCTTCCTGGTATTCGCCATCATGCGATTCCTTCCGGGAGACCCGGCGATAGCGCTGCTCAGCCAGGGAGGCGCGGGGAGCTTTACCCAGGAAGACCTGCAAAGAATGCGGGAACGGCTGGGTACCGACAAGCAGTTCCACGTTCAGTATTGGGAGTTCATCAAAGGCCTGGCAACGTGGGACCTCGGCGAGTCTTTTGAATTTACCGGCGTCCCGGTGACCGAGATGCTGGAGACCAGGTTTCCCCTCAGCGTAGAACTGGCCCTGCTTGCCCTGATTCTCTCCTACATAATTGCCGTGCCTTTGGGCGTTCTGTCGGCGGTGAAACAGGATAGCTGGTTCGATGGGTTATCAAGAATATTCACCGTGGGCGGCATTGCGCTTCCGCCCTTCGTGGTGGGCCTGCTGACGATATTCGTCCTGGCCCGATTTTTAGGCTGGCTGCCTCCATTGGGCTATGCCCAGCTCTGGACAGACCCGCTGACGAATTTGCAGCAGTTGATCTTCCCGGCTCTGGTGCTGGGTTACTTCAACATGGCTTTTGCCACAAGGGTTACCCGCTCTGCCATGCTGGAGGTGCTGCGGGAGGACTACATCAGGACCGCCCGGTCCAAGGGCCTCCATGAACTGATCGTTATCGCCCGCCATGCTCTGAAGAACGCCTTTTTGCCCGTGCTAACCGTCGCCGGCTTTCAATTGAGCCGCCTGATCGGTGGGGCGGTGATAATAGAGGTTATCTTCGTGGTTCCAGGCATCGGCGAAATGTTGGTGAGAAGCGTCCTGATCAGGGACTACCCCATCGTTCAGGCCACGGTGATGCTGATAGCCGTCGTGGTACTGGTCCTGAATCTGATCGTTGATCTGGCCTACGGCTGGCTCAACCCCAGAATCCGCTACAGCTAAAAGGGTGCAAGACAGACGCCTGACGCATCTGTCCGGCATTCCTGCTTTCGCGGGAATCCAGGCCCTCGCTCAACGATGGGCGAGGTTGATGTAGTGGTGAAGATTCAATTGTCGCGCATCCTTTGAGGATTTTCCAGGCCAACAGGAAGAGTGGAGCCATGTCAAGTGATCGAGCGGCGATAGCTGCGCCTGCGACCGTCGGAATCCTCCGGGCGGCGCAGGGCTTTGCGCTTGGGATAGTTGATTTCTCCAAGAGGAAACCCTCAGGTGCCGTCGGCGGCGCAATGGTATTTCTCTTGATACTGATCGCTGTCTTTGCGCCGCTCATATCACCCTTTGATCCCAACCAGATTAACGCCGAACATTCATTCGCGGCCCCCGGAACAACTATGCCTCTAGGTGGAAATTTTGCGGGGCAGGATGTCCTGAGCAGGCTCTTTTACGGTGGCCGCATCTCTCTGTTCGTCGGCTTCGCGAGCATAGCAATAGGCATAACGGCAGGCGCCTTGATGGGCGCTATCAGCGCCTATTATGGAGGGAAATTTGACCTCATCGTCCAGCGCTTTGTGGATGCTTTCATAGCCTTTCCGGGAATCATCCTGGCGCTGGCCCTCATGGCAGCCCTTGGCTCGTCGGTGTTCAATATCATCATCGCCCTGATCGCCGTTTTGGCCCCCAGCGCCATCCGGACCGTGCGCTCCCAGGCGCTGGCCCTCAAGGAGATGGACTATGTGCTGGCGGCCAGGGCGGTGGGCGCTGGCGACGCGCGCATCATTATCCGCCACATCGTGCCCAACTGCCTGGCCCTTTTCATAATTCTGGCCACCATCAATCTGGGCTATGCCATCCTTGTGGAGGCTTCTCTGAGCTTCCTCGGCGTGGGCGTGCCACCGAACGTGCCAACCTGGGGCGGCATGCTGTCCGGGCTAAGCCTTACCGAGATGTCGAATTACTGGTGGTTGGTCGTATTCCCGAGCCTGTTTCTTGGCGTGGCGGTGTTCGGGTTTAACCTGCTGGGTGACGCCCTGCGAGACGTGCTGGACCCGCGACTGCGGGGGACTGGCTGAGCAACAATCTTAACGGGCTTCCAGGGCTGACCATAGCCGGGGCCATCGCAGCGACCTCAGCATCAACCGGCATTCAAGTTTCCGGCCCTCGTGAATCGAGGGCCATTTCTTCTTGCCCGCGCACGGTCAGTCCGATGCCCGACAGCTCGGCGACGATTCAAAGGATGGGCCCTCATCAATGGATTTGTCTGAGAGGGTGTTTCCAAAGTTCCCTCTCCCTCCGGGAGAGGGCTAGGGTGAGGGCGTCCCCTTACTCTCGCAGGAATGCACGGGAATGAAGGATGTCGCCCTGGCGTCCGCCTTATCCGCAAAAGGCGATTGTCACACACCCTCTTAATCAGGATTATCAAGGTTAAAGGATGCTCAGGATTGGGCCGTACCCCTGAAAATCGTCTAATCCTGATAGGAGTTACGCAGTTGGAGATTTTCACCCTCACCCTAACCCTCTCCCTCAAGGGAGAGGGGATGATTGAACTGCGTAAGTCCTACTGATTCAGATAAGTCCCCCGGATTCAATGGGCAACCAGCGGACAAGCCGCGCCGAGAATCAGCCCCTCCGTCTCCAGCGGCGCAGGAACGGCAACCCGGCGAGGGACAGGGGCGTTGCCAGCAGCGCCAGAGCGCCCAGCCCCAGGGCCGCAGCGCCGTCGGGCGGCGCGGAGCATGGCGACGACGAGCCTTCGGACTGCGGCTCAACGGCTTCCTCGGTGGGCGGCCGGGGCTGGGTCGGGGCAACGGTCGATAGCGGCTGAACACTCCCTTCGCCCCCGGCGCCTGCATCCTCTCCTGCCGGCGGGTCCGCATCGGTTTCCGGCGATTCCGGTTCGGCGTCAGCGGAGCCGGGTGTCTCGCCCGATTCTGAATCGGATGATTCTGCGGTCTCTTGCTCCATCCGCCTGGCCAGCTCCTCGGGTGGCGGCAGTTCCTCCATGCCCATCGACTGGCGCCAGGCGGAGTCGATGCCGTACTGGTCCAACCCGTAGACCATGAGCAGGGCCATTTCTATGTCGTTGGTGCTCCTCACTGCCTCGAACAGTTCGGATATCTTGTCCTCACCCCACTCGCTGACCATGAAATTGACCACTGACTTGCCCTGGCCGTAGGCGATGATGATGTCATCGGGCTCCCCGCTGAAAGTGCTCTGGTACCAGAGGGGCTTGATCCTGCGGGTGTAGATTCCGTAGCGCAGGGCGGCGTCGTATTCGTCGGTCTGGTCGATGTTGCCGTACTCAGCCAGGCCCTCGTTGAGCCACGCGGGGACGGCGGCGGTCGTGCCCCCGGCGGCCTCGTGGACCAGCAAGTGAGTGAATTCATGGGAAGTGGTGCCGGTGACGGTGGGGTCGAATCCGTGTATCAGCAGCACCCGCTCGTCGGAAAACGCCATGCCCTGGGCCTGCAAGTCCTGCGAGACGGTGGCCGACCGGAACGGCAGGGCCATGACCATGTGCCTGTAGTTGTTGTAGGTAACGATGCGCAGCGGGTCCGTCGGCGCGATGCCCAGCACGCCAACCATGCGATCCATGGTCTGCTTGGCGGCCTCCAGTATGATCCGCGCCCGTTCCTCGACGTACTCGCTGTAGTAGTAGACGGTGATCAGGCCGTCGTTTACGGAAAGCCAGTGAAACCTGTTGTCCTCATAGACAAAGTCCGTCTCTTCGGTTCGGACAACGCCTCCCGCCTTGTCCCGCACCTCGAAGTAGTAGGAAATCTTGGTTCCGGGAGGGAAGAAATCGCCGCCGCTGCCGGACGGCAGCAGCGTTTCGCCGGACACGCTTTCGCCCGGCTCAACGTCAATGCTTCGGTAGGAGCTGCGGCCGCTCTGGTCGGCCTTCTTGATGAAGACTCTCACTTCATCAATTACTCCCTCGCTTTCCGCATCCACGCGAAACACTATGCCCTCGGGGAAATTGCTTTCCGCCGTGGCAACGTTGACCTGTATGTCGCCCGCGTCGGCCAGCAGGACCGATGACCCGGCCAATGCGGTCAACAGAAATCCCGCGAGCAGGGCGGCAATGCGGGCAAACTTCATCGCGACCACCTCTCGTTTCGAGTTTACTATAATTCGCCGGGGTTTTGCTGAACCATCCGGTAGACGGCAGGGTCTTGTATAGTTCCCTCTCCCGCCGGGGGAGGGTTTGGGTGGGGGCGTGTCCCCCATGTTAACTGTCCGTCATTCCGGCGAAGGCCGGAATCCAGAGGCATCAACAGATACGGCTTTACGCGGCGGCGTGTGGATTCCGGCGAAAGCCGGAATGACGGGGGCTGAATGCCCCATCACCAGCCCACGTTGAGGAAACCGCGAAAGGAGTCTGCTTGACTGCCAAAATGCCGTTACCTACAATCAATTTTCGTAACACTGTCCCTGCGGAAAGCTGGGGCTGTCTGTCCAGCAGAACCGGAACCGTTGACCGGAAATCAGAATTGGTGCGTGATAAATGGCGATTAGAGTAGGCCGGGTGATTCAACTGAGCTTCGAACCCTTCTACATAGACATGGAGCGGCGAGGGGTGCAACTGGTGGACGTCGGCCTGAACCAGGTGGCCGAAGCCATCCGCGAGGGGGAGATTGACGGCGGCCCCGTCCCTCTCACCGACACCTTTGCCATGGCCGAATACGCAACCCCCATTGCGGGATTCTGCCTGGCGTCCGCGGCCCGCTCCGGCAGCAACCTGGTCTATTCCCGCGTCCCAATCGAGGAGCTCAACGGGGGCCGTATCGCCCTCTCCGACGTTGACCCCACCACGGTTCAGTTGCTCCAGGTGCTGCTGGCCAAGAAGTATCAAGTGGGAACGCCGGAACTGGTGCAGACCGCCGACGAGCACGACGCGCTGGTAATCTCCGGCGACGCCGCCCTCCGCCGCCGCCGGGGCATGCGCGGGTACGGGCATCGCTACGACCTTGGAGACGAGTGGCACGATTTCACCGACCTGCCTTTCGTTTTTGCCCGCTGGATGCGCCGCAGCGACATGGAGCACAGGGACGCCCTGCTCGTCGAGGACACGCTCTACGTGGGCCTCGAGGAGGGCGTGGACAGCTTGTTCCACCTGTCCGAGCCGCGCGAGAACCTGCTCATGCTGGCCCGCGACGTGATGGAATACATCATCGGCTACCGCTACTTCGTGGGCCTGTCCGAGCAGAAATCCATCGACCTGTTCCGCAACTACCGCGACCAGGTGGTGTCTCAAGGGTAGCCCATTCACGATTCTCCACCGGACGGAGTTTTTTTGACTACTCAAACCGCCGCCCCCACAGACGAACAAGCGCAGGCCCCGGAACAGCCGCAGCCCGCCCCTGAGGAACAGGCCGCGGAGCAGCCGCAACCCGCCGAGGAGCGGCTATCCCGGCTGGAAGACGAGAACCGCGAGCTGAAGGCACTGGCCGCCGAAAACAACCGCATTCTGAACGAAATCCTCGACGCATTTTCTCAGGGGACGGGCAGCCCCACGATGCTGGTTCACTCCATCGGAAAGTCCGGCGAGTTGCTGTTGCGAAGCCCCATCAGCGTCTTGATACAAAGGGACGATGAGGAAGTGCTGGCCGAAGTCCCCGAATTCCACGTAGTCGGCGGGGGGCATACTCAGCCTGCCGCAGTAGACGACGCTATGACTCAGCTTAAGGAACTGTACGAAGACCTGATGTCCATACCGGACGATGAGCTGGGTTATCTCCCGACGCGATGGAAGCGCGTCCTGAAAGCTCTGGTTATTGACGATGGCGCGAAGGTTTAACGACAGGGAGATAGACCGGGGTTACGGCAAGCTGGAACGGATTAACCGGAATGACCCTAACAACGGCCTGAACCTGCGTTCCGGCAAAGAGCATTGGGGCTGGTATCTTGTCGATGGCGAGCGGGCTTTCTTCGCCTCCAGCAAGAAGGGAACCGGAACCGTGGGCCCGGGCCGTGCTCGCAGACTCGCCAAATACCTGCTGCTGTCGCCCGATGAATTCGCCGACCTTTGCGACTGCCGGATGACCGGCCCGCAATACCATCGTCTCATCGTGGAACGTATGGCCCAAGAAACCCCAGACGACGCGGGCTGATTCCGTATTCACGCATAGAACTCCCATTTCCCACCCGGAGGGCGGCTCGTGGTGAAGGTTGTTGATTACACATACGAATCCACGGGCCGCCCCGGATTTATCTGCGACTTTTCTCCGCCCCGTTCCGGCAGCGTCGCCGAGGCGCGGCGGGCGGATATTCCCGCCGACTTTATTTCCGTGGCCTACAACCCGGGCCGGGCGGTTCGCGCCAACCCGGCCATGCTGGCCGCCGCCATCCGCGCCGAAACGGGCCGGGAGGCAGTCTTTACCATCGCCACCCGCGACATGAACCGGCTGGCGCTGCAATCGCTGCTGCTGGGCGCGCAGGTTCTTGGACTGGAGAACGTGGTTGTGGTGCAGGGCGACCGGTTCGATAACCGGGATCGCGCTCTGCTGGCTGTGAACGGCTACCGCCCCACCGAACTCATCGCGGCCATCCGCGCCCTGAACGAGGGCACCGACTTTCGCGGCTCCAACCTGCGGGAACCCACCAACTTCTGCATCGGCGCAACCTTCGATCTGGGCCGCGGCATGGATGAGGAGGCGGAACTTACGGCGCGAAAGGTGGAGGCGGGCGCGGACTTCCTGATGTCGCAGCCCATCTTCGACCCGCAGGATGCCCACCGTTTCCGCGAAGCCTATGAGCGGCAGAGCAGTGAGCCGCTTTCAATCCCGGTGTTCTACGGCCTGCAAATCCTGGAACAGGACGGAGTGCTGTTCAGCAACGTTCCCGATGTGGTGAAGGCAGAACTGGAAGGCGGGCGCTCCGGCGTGGATATTGCTGTCGATATGTACGGCAACTTCCGGGCGGCCGGGCTGAACAACGTATACCTGGTGCCGCCGATACGCCGCGGCGGAGCGCGGGACTACGGGGCGGCGCGGGAGTTTTTGGGGCGGGTTGCACTCGTCTGATGTCAATTACCAACCTTGCTCATCAAGTATAGCCTCGATTTCCGCGAAACCGAGAGCAGTTTCTGATTGTATCTTTCGAACACAGGACTTGGCGCTATTCTCGACGTTGGGTGTTCCGAAAGGATCATGAGGCAAGCCTTGGAGCGCACGCACGGCCTTCCGTATATTGCTCCAACTCTGATGCGCCTGGCTGCGAACTGTTCTGATTGTCTCCGCTTTGTCGCCTGGGGCATTTGCTGAGCTGCGAGAGGAGATTTCGACGTGCGTCCGTTGCGCTACGCTTTCTTTCCCTAGAACCAATATGGGTTGGTTATCCAATAGATCGGTCAAGTCCAAATTCTGGTCTTTCACACCGTTCGGTGGTTCACATTCCGGGTTGTCCCGAAAATAAAGTTCCCACGAGGCTTGACGAATGGCTCGTTCCAGTTCTGGGTAGGGATGCTGCCGTTCCGTGAGCATTCCTGCCCAGAAAGGCATATAGCACAAATTCCAACCCGCAGTGTAGAAATCGGGATTCCAAGGTTCCCCCCAGATATGGCGTACTCCATAACCGCTGCGGCGCATTAGACTTCGCCCGGAATAACGCTCCCATGCAATTTGAGCATACTGGTTATCATCTATTGTTACTGGAATGTCGCGCCAGCAAGCCGACTGCCCCTTTTGAACTCCAGGGTAATATTTGCGGCTGTATCGCGCCCGATCCGGGAAATATGGCGTTCTCTCCTTCACGTCATCTGGATGAACGAAGTACGAATGCTGAAAGGCGGCTTGGATGATTGAGGTTCTGCCTTCGCGGAAGTACTTTTCCATGGCCTCAATTGGAGGGGTTAATTCATCAGTGTGAACTACGTACTCAATCGGCATTGCAACATTCCACTGCAGATAGAATAAGTCGATCTATGAATTTGCGTGGGGCGCACGGCTGTGCGCCCCTACATTTCTGGCGGTTGCTACGGCGCCCAGGGCACCGGGGCGAGGCTGTCCATGGGGTCGGTGACTACGTCCACCACCGCGGGGCGGTTGGCGGCGAAGGCTTGCTCCAGGGCGCTCTGGATGTCGGCGGGGCGCTCCACGCGGATGCCGAAGCAGCCGATGGACTCGGCCACCGCCGCGAAGTTGGTGTCGGTGAAGCTCCACAGCTCTTCGGGTCGGCCGCCGTCCAGGCCAGCGTAGGCCCGCTCGTCGCCGCGCTGGTCCTGGCTTAGGGCGCTGTTGTTGTTGATGACCGTCACAACGTTGATGTTGTTGCGGACTGCCGTCTCCAGCTCCGCGATGTGGTACCAGAAGCCGCCGTCGCCGCTGAAGCACAGCACGGGGCGGTCAGGCAGCGCGCACTTTGCGCCCATGGCCGCCGACAGGCCCCAGCCCAGCGAACCGGCGCAGCGGATGTAGCTCTGCGTGGCATGGTTCATGTCGATCATGCTGCCGGTCCAGATGCCGGAATGCCCCGTGTCGGCCACCAGCATCGCGTCCGATGGCAGGAACTGGGTGATCTCGTTGCAGAGCCGTTCGGGGATGATGGGCACCGCGTCCGAGTTGGCGCGGGGGGCCACGTCGTCGCGCCATTCCTGCACCAACTGCTGCGCCCGGCCCACCCAGTCGGCGCGGCCGCCGATGGGTTCCAGCGCCTCGATCATCCGCCGCAGCGTGGCCTTGGCGTCGCCGTGCATCGCCACCTGCGCCGGGTATGTGCGCCCCAACTCCGCCGGGTCGATGTCGATCTGGATAACCGGCGTGCCGGGTGAAGGAACCCGCCACTCGTTGGTGACCTGGCTGCCGGTGTGGCTGCCGATGTAGAAGACCAGGTCGGCCTCGCTGACCACGCGGTTGGCGCACCAGCGGGAGTAGGAGCCGACGACGCCCACGGCCAGCGGATGGTTGTCGGGAATCGTGCCCTTGGCGTTCAGGGAGGTGGCTACCGGGATGTTCAGCATCTCGGCCAGCTCCACCACCTCCTGCTGCGCGCCCGACGACGTGACGCCGCCGCCAGCCACGATGACGGGCCGCTGCGCCGACGTGAGCGCCCGGGCCGCTTCGCGCACGCTCTCCGGGTCGGCCTCCGGACGGAAGGCGGGCAGCCGGGCGAAGGTGGCCTCGAACAACACCTCCAGGTCAGCCTCGGCCTCGGTTGCGAAGTCGCCGGTCATGCCCTGGATGTCCAGATGCACCGGCGCGGGCGCTCCGGTGGTTGCTTCGCGGAAGGCCTGGCGCAGCAGGTGGGGGAGCTGCTCGGCGTTGTCCACCACCGCGCTGAACTTGGTGACGGAAGCGAACGGCTTGGAGTGCTCGATTTCCTGGTAGGCGTTGCGGTACTGCTCGTCGCTGCGCTTGTGTCCGGTCAGGGCGATGACCGGGGACAGCCCCAGGTAGGCGTCCTGCAACCCGGCGGCCAGGTTGGCTGCGCCCACCGACTGCGCCATGCAGATGCCGGGTTTCCCCGACGCCCGGGCGTACCCGTCGGCCATGTAGGCTGCCGCCTTCTCGCCGTGGGTGATCACCCGCTTGATGCCGATCAGGTCCATCTCCGCCAGCGCCCGGCGGAGTATCGCCGGCACCAGGAAAACGTGGGTCACGCCGTAAGCCTTGAGGGTATCGGCCATGAACTTAGCGCCAGTCATCCGCGCCATATCTTTTCTCCAACTCATGGGATTGCACTAATGCGACATAATCACAGAGGGCGCAGAGATTATACAGTCTTCGCCGTACTCTCTGCGCCCTTGTTGTCCCTGCTGCTTGTTTCAGAGTGTGTTTAATAGGTTCCGTTCACTGACAAAGAGCGGCTTCCCGGAGCATCCGTCATTCCTGAGCAACCGGGGATACGCCCCCACCCTAACCCTCCCCCGGAGGGAGAGGGAACTTGTTAAACACCCTCTCAGGGAAGGGAGGCTAGATGCCGCGTTCCTCGAAGACCTCCTTGGCTACGCGGGCGGCGTTGGCGGATACGGGCCAGCCGCCGTAGAAGGCCATGTGGCAGATGATTTCCGAGATTTCGTCCTTGGTGACGCCGTTGTCCAGCGCACGGCCCAGGTGGCCGCGGAGCTGCTCAGTGCGGTACAGGGCAATCAGGCTGGCGACGGTTATCAAGCTGCGGTCGCGCTTCGACAGGCCGGGGCGTTCCCACACGTCCCCGAACAGTACGTCGGCGCTCAGTTCCGCCAGCTTGGGTGAGACCTCGGCCATGATGGAGCGTGCTGTGGTCATTGCAATACCTCTCTGTGCTTCAATTTTCGTTCGGTTCTGTTGGGCGTAGGGGCGCACAGCTGTGCGCCCCTACGGTCGTCCATGGAAATGGTTGCTAGGTCAGGCTGAGATTCCCGGCCCCCAAGTGCGGCCAAACTCGGCCCGCTCCATCCGGTGGCCAGTGAAGTCGGACGCCTTGATGCCAGCTAGCCACAGCGCGGCGTCGCGGATGGTTTCCGGCTCGTCCATGGGTATGCCCTCGGTTCCGGGCCAGTGGCCGCGCCGGTTCATCCAGGTGTCCACCTTGCCGGGGCTGAGGACGTTGACCGCGATGCCGTGCTCCCGCACTTCCTCGGCCAGGTTGGTATAGGCCCGGTCCAGGGCCGCCTTGGTCATCGAGTAGCCGATGCGCCCCGGCCGGTATCCCTGCGACGCGCCCGATGTGATGCAGAAAATCGAACCGCCGCTTTTCTGCTGGATCATGGCGGGCAGGGCGTACTTGCAGAGCAGAACCGGAGCGCGCACGTTGGTGGCCAGCGCCCGGTCCAGCAGGTCCTCATCCAGCTCGGTTACCGGCGATTCGCAGTCGATGCCAGCGTTGGACACCACCACGTCAATGCGTCCGAAATGCTTCAGCGTCTCGCTCACCAGTATCCGCAGGTCGTGGGCTGAGGTGACGTCGCACTGCACCGGCACGGCCTCCCCGCCAGCTGCGGCAATGGCGCGGGCCGTGTCCCGGATGTCTCCGGCGGCATACTTGGGCCACTCCGACTGCTCCGACACGTCGCTCACGGTGCGGGAGGCCACCACAACCTGCGCCCCGGCCTCGCCGTAAGCCAGGCAGATTTGGCGGCCGATGCCACGGCTCCCGCCGGTTACTATCGCAACTTTGCCTTTGAGATCCATCCGTTGCCCTCTCCCTGTTGGTTAAATTCCCTCTCCCTTGAGGGAGAGGGTTAGGGTGAGGGTGAACTCGCTGGCCGGAAATAGGGAAGGGTTATGTCGTCGTTCAGGGCCCGGAACACCACCTCCACAGCCATGCCCACCTTGATCTTCTCCGGGTCCGGGTCGCAATCGATCAAATTGGATGGCATTCGCGGGCCCTCCTCCAATTCGACGATTATCGGCACGTAGGGGACGCGGTCACGGAAGGGGGGAGTCGGCCCCCGATGCACGATAGCGAATGTGTAGATGGTGCCCCGCCCGCTGCTCTTGATCCAGTCGGTATCCCGGGAAAAAGTAACGGGGGAGATGTCGCGGGGGTAGAAGTAGGGGGTGTTGCTGGTTACGCAACGGCGCAGCCACAACTCTCCCTCTTTGCATTTCTCGAAGTAAAAGTCGGACTCGGGCTGGGGAGTGGGAGCCGGGATCGGGGGCGGCGATTGTTGCTGGGTCATGTTGACCTCTCCATGTATTCCATGTATGCGCTTGGGAAATGGCAATTCCAGTGGTCCAGTGAACGCCCAAAGAATACGCAGACAGGCCGCACCCGTCAAGGAATGCACGGCTTGCCGTGTCCCGCCGCATCCGGTATGTTCGCAGTTACAACCGAACGGACGGAGGGCGGGTCATGCGAATCGCAGTCATGGGCGCGGGAAGCGTCGGCGGATACCTGGGCGGCATGCTTGCCCGCGGCGGGCACGACGTGTCCCTCATCGTGCGGGGCGCGCATCTTGCGGCCATCCGGGAGCATGGGCTGCGGGTGGTGCGCGACCGCGAGGGATTCACCGTTCGTTGCGACGCCACCGGTGATCCCGCCGAGGTCGGGCAGGTGGAGCTGGCCCTGCTCACCACCAAGACCTACCAGAACGCCGTGTCGGTTCCCGCCATGGCCCCGATGGTCGGCCCGCAAACTACCGTGCTGTGCTTGCAGAACGGGGTGGACAGCTACGTTGGCGTGGCGGACAGGTTCGGACAGGAGCGGGTGATGCCCGGGTGCGTCTACATCGAGGCGGGGACGGATGGCCCCGGCGCGGTGCGGCAGGCCGGAGACGTGGTGCGCGTGGTGTTCGGCGAGGTCGACGGGTCGCTGTCCGCGCGAGGCAGGGCCATCGAGGAAGCGTTCCTGTCCAGCGGCATACCGGCGGAACTGACCGCCGACGTGCGCACCGGTCTGTGGTCCAAGTTCCTCTTCATCGCAACAATGGCTGGCACGACTGCCATGGCGAGGGAGCGGCTAGCCGATCTCATGCCCCGGCCCGAATGGCGCGAGGTGGTCGTGGGCTGCCTGCGAGAGATCGAGGCCGCCGGACGCGCCAACGGCGTGAACTTCCCCCCGGACATCCACGGCACCACGCTGGCCTACATCGAGGAGAACCTGGACGACCTGCAAGCCTCCCTGCACACGGACGTCATGGCCGGGCGGCCGCTGGAACTGGAAACGTTCGCTGGCGCCGTTATCCGCACGGGGCAGGCAGCCGGCGTGCCGACGCCCATCAACGACGTGATCTACGCCATGCTCAAGCCGCTGGAGAACGGACAGCCAAGCTGACGCCCCCGAAAGGAAGGGCAATCGCGCCTGAATTCATCAGCCGCGTAATTCCCTCAAGAGCGAGTATCTGCCCGCCGAAATTGGCCTTGCCGAATTGTGGACGCCTGCTATCTGCCCCTTTGTCGTACTTTATGTCCGTGACGGAGGGCTTTTCGCTGGGTACGGCAAGTCGATATCAGCTTGTCACGACAGATTCCTATTGAGCTTGGTAACGCTCCCTCAACCAATGCCCAAGGCTCAGAGACGCGGCTACTGCGAATAGCAGCGCCGTAACTATTCCTAAACCGAGAAGTGCAGGTATTGAGATATATGCGGCAACGGCGGCAATAAAACTCACCAAGGCTACCGGGAACAAGACGCAGGCTGCGGCCAAAGACTTTGGCATGCTAAGCGAAGCCCCGACGATGCCGGCGATGGTGGCTATCAACGCCAAGGCGCCCAAAATTAACAGGCGGTCAAAGTCTCCTTCAGAGAATTCCCAAGGGTCTCCACCCAGAGCGTCTATGACTTCGACAACCGCCTCCACGTAATCGTAGTTTTCGACGTGTTTGGCAAGGCCAGTGAACAGCGCAATTATGGCGCACACCAATGACAACAGACATCCAATGATGCTCAGAATCAGACTTGACACTCTCATTCTTCACTCCCTTCCTTGTTTCAGCCCGCCCGGCAGCCGCTGGAGCCGAGACGGCTTGATTGGCCCAGCCGGGCTAGGAAGCCTGCGCCCGCTGGGAGTAGTCACCACAGAGAACACGGATGTTTTGTTTTGGCCTTGCCTTTTTTGGCCTTGCCTTGAAATCTCCGCGTCCTCCGTGGTTTTACCGTCCGGCATCAAGACCTACAGGCAGTCGTCTCGCTCCAAGTCCCTGCGGTCCTCCGAATCCAGGTCATCCAGCGCGTCCCTCAGGTCGTCGTCGATGTCATCAATTTCGTCCTCGATGTCGTCGTACTCGTCCTGGAGTTCCTCCAGGTCGTACCGCAAGTCTTCAATTCTGTCGTAGTCGTCGTCCTCATAGGCATCAAAAAGGTCTTCGCCAATGGACAGCGAGTCCTCGATGAGTGGAATTACTTCATCCTCCCACAAGGACATCGACGCTACGCGGGCATCGTGGAAATCCCCAAGGTCGGAGGGAGGATTCAACGACTTGTAATCCCCGATGACGTCTTTCACGTAGTCCAACTGATCCCTGATGCTATCGATGTAATCAGGGTCGTAGCTGTAATAGACATCCGACGGTTCGAGTCCGAGAACCGAATAGCCGGCGTCCTGCAAGTCGTCGAGAATTTCTCCGCACTCCTCGGAGTATTCATCGAACGACATTGACGAGCCGCAGCCAATGACTGCGATGACGGCCAACAAAGCCAGAACAAATCCAATTTTTCCCATGGGCTCCTCCTTCCCCCGAACTTTCTCCCTGCTGCTTGCGAAGCTACCTATGGATTGGCGCATCCGCCCGTCAGGTGCGCCCTTGAAGGCGGTTGGCCCCGCTCCGCCTCATTGCGGGGGGGAACGGGGCCAGCCACGGCCTCAATCAGAGCCGGAAAACGACGATGAGCACGAGGAGCAGCATCATGGCTCCAAAGCCCAGCGTGACGAAGGTAAGAATCCAACTGGTCAAGCCGATAGCTTTCTTGAAATCCGCCTTGTCGCCGCCGATATTGCCGTGCCAAATGGA
The DNA here is from genome assembly GCA_963664375.1 of Dehalococcoidia bacterium. Taxonomy (GTDB): domain Bacteria; phylum Chloroflexota; class Dehalococcoidia; order Lucifugimonadales; family UBA3495; genus VXOI01. The sequence goes on along the minus strand of OY761449.1, from coordinate 2,662,412 downwards.
AAACATGGCACTGGCAACCGAAAGCAGGACGACGAAAATGGGGAAAATCAACGCGGTTTTCTCCAGCCCATCGACTCGCGAATCCAGCGACAGAAATACCTCGCCAACCAGCAGCACGCTGGCTATGAGACCGATGCCGAGGTTGAAGATTGCCAGACCGCTCAGAGACGGCGTTGGTGTCCCGGTGGAATTCTCCGGTGTGGTCATCGAATCGCCTCCTTTTGACCCTATTTGCGGTTCTCTCCCGAACCCTGGGACGGGCTGCTATGCCTTAAGGCCGCCGAAGTCTTTAGGTACCGTGTTGTGGTACTGCTTTTAGACATCTGATAATCTCAATCAAAGGCTAAATCTACCACGATGTGCTGAATTTGCCAACCTCACGAGGGGTATATTATCACAAACAGCAAACGGACTTACGTAACAGTATACCTAAAGCAGGAGATTACGATAGTTCATTCCTTCTGAAAACAGGTTGTTCAGTACCTGTAACTCTTGCCGAAAACTGCCATGGAAGAAGGCGGTTTTCATATCCATGCCTAGTCGTAAGTCATCCGCCATTCCCGCGAAAATGGGAGGCCGGGACTGTCACAATGAGCAGCGAGTTCGAGAGGAAGGAAAATCCGGTTGCCCCACGCCATCTTGGAGGGACAGGCGAGGAACCGGTGGCTGAGTATCAATTACAGCGCGCCTTTGACACTGCCCGCGGCGCCCCTTAGCATAGGCGGGCAATCGAACCCACATGGCACCCGGCCAGGAGGCAAGCACATGGAAGCAAGCATGGTCTCGCACATCGCGATCTGCGTCCGGGACGTTGATCGTTCCCTGGGTTTCTACCGCGACATCCTCGGCATGACCGTCGACTTCGACCAGGTGCAGGACACGACCGCCGGCGGACTGCCCAGCATCTACAAGCACTCCCGCAAGACCCGCCGCACCACCCACGTGCGGTACGGCCCGGGCAAGACCGCCCCGTCGCTGGTGCTGACCTGCCACCCAGGCGAAGACCCCGACGGCGATCCCATCAAGCTGGACCAGGTGGGCATCAGCCACATCTCGTTTACCGTCCCCGACGTGAAGGCGCTGGCCGACGAGCTGGTAAGCAAAGGCGTGGAATTGGCTGCTCCCCTGGAGGGTTTCACCGCCCCCGACGGGCGAGTCAGCAGCATCTTCGTCTACGACCCCGACGGCATACTGGTACAATTCGACGACCACGGCTGAACTTGGCCGGTGGCACATTGACAAGAATTCTCACTCCCCAATAAACATTCCCTCCCCTCAGGGCGAGGGCCAGGTGGGGGTGAGACCGAGGGGTACGCGCTTATGACCGCCGCCAGCGAGCAACAGTTAAGCCACGCCGACCGTCACGACCTGGACAAGCTGGCCCGCTGGAAGGCCGGGCTGGACGCCGCCGCCGAGTCCGGCGGTTCCCTCTTTCCGGCCTGCGCCATCTTCCTGGTGACCGGGGAAGACCGGGCATCCCACGACATTTTCCGGCGCTATCGCTCAGCGTTCGAGGAACTGGGCGGCGGGTTCCACCACCTGGTCATTTTCGGACAGCATGGCGTCTCCACCACCCAGCGGGCGTTTCTCGCGGAGGTGGGGCTGGACCAGGGCAGCGTTCCCCTGCTGGTAATCGCCCCGATGGCGGCGGATTCGAATACCGGCTACTGCATCGAGTTGCAGAAGGGAGACCCAGACGGGGAACTGGACGAGTCTCAATCCTGGGGTGCAGCGTTGAAGAGCATCCGCGCCGAGGCGTCCGGGCAGTCGTCGCTGTCTCTGCACGATGTTGACGGTGTCAGGTGCGCCGGTCTTCTCCGGGGATCGCTGGCCGACATAGTAGGCCGGGTTTTTACGGAGCTGTCGGAAAAAACGTAGGGGCGCACGTCCCTCGATAAGACTTGGGAGTGCGCCCCTGAATTCACTACTTGCTCATTATGCCGAGGTCTCCCTGGAGGTAGGTAGCGTATCCGCTTTGCGCCCCAGGAATGGCCGGCTACCGGCAAATCCGCCGTTCCTGTTACAACGGGGACGCCCTCACCCTAACCCTCTCCCGGAGGGAGGGGGGATTCCTCACAAATTCCTACATCGCCGCGTTGACAATCGCCCAGATGCCCCATCCCAGCATCAGCACGCCCGTGATGCGGCTGACCCACTCGCCCTTGGGCGCGACTTTCTCGGCCAGCACAAAGGCCGCCAGCGCCGCGATCCAGACCAGGTTCATTATCCCCAGCACGAACAGCAGCAGCATCAGCGCCCAGCAGCAGCCCAGGCAGTATGCGCCGTGCTCCAGGCCCATGCGCAGCGCGCCGCGGTGTCCCTCGCGCCACGACGTCATCAGGAACCCCATGGGCGTGCGGCACTGTTTCAGGCAGGCGTATTTCAGAGGGCTCCACTGGAAGATCCCCGCCAGCAGCAACAGCCCTCCGCCCAGGTAGCCGCTGGTGGACTCGCCCATCATTGACGAAAGCAGCGAGGCTTGGTGCAGGCCCCAGTTGCCTCCGGTGGCCGCCAGCGAGAAGGCGGCCCACACGATGACGTAGCCGGCCAAGAACACGCCCGTTGGCACGTAGGGCGCCTCGCGCTCCCTCCGCTTGCGGTTCACGTTGGCGAACATCAGCAGCATGGGGGTCGCCGACGGGGCCATCATGGCGACCATCATCACCGCCCACATCACGAACATCAGGCCGAAGTCCGCCGCGCTCCACGACCGCATGTCGGCCATGGCCATTCCCATGCCCGATCCCTGCCCCATCTGCATGCTGTCCGAGCTCATTCCGGTCTGGGACAGGTACACGGTGTAGGCCCAAGCAATCGCGGCGATGACCAGGATGGCCGCGACGATGATGGCCCGATCCCTCTTGAGCACCTGCTCTAATACCGAGGGCGCGATTCCTGCTGTCGATTGAGGTTGTTCGCCCGTCATAACCCCGCTTACGCCTTGGGAGGATAGTGCGCGGTGAATTCGCCTCTCATCATTGTCCTTTCAATGCCATCCCTCAGTGTCTTCGCCATTGTACACCCTGGCATATAGCCTCATGCTGCGGCTGACGCGCCGTCGAAGGCTTGACCGGCCACGGGCCGGTAGGTGTTCTTTCCGGTGGGCGCCTCTACGCGGGCAGACCGCAACCCACAGCTTGACCCTATGTTGAGGGATGCTATAATTCACGCCGCAGGAGGTGGGCAATTTGGAAGCATTTGATTTCGAATCACCAAAGAGTATCGACGAAGCCGTTTCGATACTGAACGAGCATGGCGACCGGGCCAGGATAATCGCCGGCGGCACCGATATTCTCGTAATGATGCGCGCCGGTCGACGGTTGGCTGACGTCGTGGTGGACGTCAAGGACATTCCCGAACTTAACCAGATGACCATGAATGGCGATGGGGGCCTAACACTCGGGGCCGCCGTTCCGTGCTACCGCATATACCAGGACGAGGCTGTCGCGTCGGCCTACCCCGGCCTGATCGACTCAGCGTCGCTGATCGGCGGCATCCAGATCCAGGGACGGGCCAGCATCGGCGGGAATCTCTGCAACGCCGCCCCCAGTGGCGATTCAATCCCCGCGGTCATCGCTCTCAGCGGCGTGTGCCACATCAAGGGGCCAAACGGATGGCGCACCCTGCCAGCGGAGGAGTTTTGCACCGCGCCGGGCCAGAATGCCCTCCAGCGGGGCGAGATGCTGGTATCCGTACAGTTCCCCGCGCCCCCGGCCAACTCCGGGGCCAATTACTTGCGGTTCATCCCCCGCAACGAGATGGACATCGCCGTGGCCGGCGTCGGCAGCTCCGTGGTGCTGGACGACTCAGGCCAGAACTTCGTCTCCGGCCGCGTGGCCCTTGCGTCGGTTGCGCCGACCCCGGTGTTCTCCAAGGCCGCGGGCGACAGCCTGGCTGGCAAGCCGGTCAACGACGAGACCATCCGCGCCGCGTCCGAACTGGCCATGGCCGACGCCAAGCCGATTAACGACATGCGCGGTACCATCCGCCAGAGGATTCACCTTATCGGCGTGCTGACGCGCCGCACTCTCAACAACGCCGTCGAGCGCGCCAGGGGAGGCTAGAGGATGCCCGGAGTCGTACACGTTCAAGCAAAGATTAACGGCGAGGACACCAATTTCCTGTGTGAGCCTCGCCAGAGCCTGCTGGAAGTGCTGAGGGACGTTCTCGGCATGACCGGCACCAAGGAAGGATGCAACGACGGCAACTGCGGCGCTTGCACCGTGATGCTGGATGGCCGCATCGTCGATTCCTGCCTGGTCCTCGGCGTTGAGGTCGCGGGCCGCGAGGTCCAGACCATCGAGGGCATGGCCTCGCCCGGCGGGCTGCATCCCTTGCAGCAGTCCTTCCTGGAAAACGCCGCCCTCCAGTGCGGCATCTGCACCCCCGGCTTTCTCATGGCCTCTCGCGCCCTGCTGGACGCGGAGCCGGACGCCGACGAAGGCCGCATTCGCCACTACCTCGCTGGCAACCTCTGCCGCTGCACCGGCTACGACAAGATCGTCCGCGCCGTGCTACAGGTAAGCACCACCAGCAACAAGTAGGGCGCACCTTGCGGGCACCCGCTCAATAACGGCTGCCATTCAGGGGCGGGTTTCAAACCCGCCCCTGGCAGTTATTACCGTCAGCCACGGGAGCGGCAAGATGCAACATCCCCTCAACCGCAACCTATTCATTGCCGACAACCTGGACCTGCTACGGCGGCTGTACAACGAAACCGTTGACCTCATCTGCATTGACCCGCCCTTTGCCAAGAACCAGACCTTCACTGGCAGCCTGAAACCGCCCCTCACCGACGCCGAGGGCGAGCAGGTAGACACCACCGCCGACCTGATTAACCTTGCCTGGGCCCAACAGCAGGCCGTCGATTACTACGCCGCCGCAAGAGCCCGCCAACTCTGACGCCATTCCCGGCAACAGCTTTGCGTTATTCCGCTGCGGAACGATCCGGCTGCGAAAGCCCCCTGGATTCCTGCTTCCGCAGGAATGACGGGACGGCCCGTGGCTTGAATCGCTCCCCGCGGAAAGGTAATCTGAACCCATCCGGCTGGACGCTGCGTGGGCATCCGCAGGAACGGTCCCGCTGAGGAGGGTGTACGTGGCCAAAGTATTCATCCCTACAATGCTGCAACCGCTGACCGGCGGGGTAAAGGAGACGGAATGCCAGGGGCGCAACGTGCGGCAGATAATTGACGCCCTTGACGACCAGTACCCGGGCATCAAGGCCCGGCTGGTGGAGGATGGCGAAATCCGCTCCAACCTGGCCGTCGACGTCGATGGCGACGTGGCCCGCATGGGCATGCTGGAGCGGGTTAAAGAGGACAGCGAGATCCATTTCGTCCCGGCCATCGCTGGCGGGTAGAAGCAGCCGGAGCCGTTTGACTGTCCCGAACGGGGCCGCTTAAAATGGCTTCGATATATTAGCTAGTTGGCAAGGGCGCGCCCCACGAAACGGGCCCGCCTCCATTTCAACGCAACTCGCGGGCGGAGATGGCAGATAAAGAAATTTCCCCTAACTTCGTTGGAGAAAAAGGGCCTTCAAGCAGGGTAGAAAGGCTGGTGTCGTCCGGCGGCGTGGTGTTTCGGCATAACGAAGGCCGGCTGGAAACCGTGCTATGTGGCCGTTCGGAGCCGGTGCGGTGGAGTCTTGCCAAAGGCACGCCGGATCCCGGGGAAACGCTGGAGCAGACGGCCCTGAGAGAGGTACGGGAAGAGACGGGCTTGGAAGTAGAGCTGGAGGATCCCTTGGGCAGCATCGAGTACTGGTTCGCAGACCGGGACCAGGCCGTCCGGTATCACAAGACGGTTCACTTCTACCTGATGTCTCCCGTTGGCGGCCATGTCGATCAGCACGATCCTGAATTCGACATTGTTCAGTGGTTTGACGTTGACGACGCTCTGTCCTCCATGGCCTACGGAAACGAAGCCGGCGTATTGCGCCGGGCTGTTGACCTCATAAAGTCAAGACAAGGTCAGGCCTTAGATGGTTGAACTCCACGGCGCTAAAGTGATCCTTCGCGACAAGCGAATCGAGGACGCCGAATTCGACTATCGCTGGCGCAGCGACCCCGAAATCGCCAGGCTGGACGCGGCCTTTCCCCTGAGCATGTCCTACGAGCGCTACCTGCGTCTGTTCCAGGACCAGTTGCGCTACCCCACGCCCGGCTCCCATCACTTCGGCACCGACGCCGCCGACGGCACGTACATCGGCAACTGCATGTACTACGACCTCGACAGCATCAACCTGGAGGCGGAACTGGGCATCGTCATCGGCGACCGGAACTACTGGAGCAATTCCTATGGCTACGACGCCGTTACTACCCTGCTGGACCACATGTTTAGCGACCTGCGCCTGAACCGGGTCTACCTGCACACCCTTGACTGGAACGAGCGGGCCCAGCGGTGTTTCGAGAAGTCCGGGTTCAAGCCGGTACGCAACGTCAGGCGAATGTCGCACGACTTCATCCTGATGGAGGTGTTGAGGGACGACTGGCTGGAGACCGGCGAGCAGCGTCTCGCCGCCAGGTTCAGGGGTATGGATCCCGGCAGCCCCCGGAGCAACGGCCGCCCCGCGTCAACGGCATCGGACAGCCCGGAAAATGCCGCTCCCGCAAACACGCCGCAACCGCGCCGCCGCTCCGTCTTCCCCCAATCCTGACCTGCGCATTAGACTAACGACTTTGGAATAGTGGGTAGCGTAGGGGCGCACAGCTGTGCGCCCCTACAATGTGGCCCTGGGATTTCGGCGCCCACAAGGGGCGCCCCTACAGAACAGTCGCAATGAAGGCAAGTAGGGGCAACCCTTGTGGTTGCCCTGGTCGCCCGTCATTATTGAAGCTAACCGGCTGCTGCCGCTATTGCCTCCGGCAAGCTGACCGCGCCCGTGTACAACGCCCGGCCCACGATCACTCCCTCCACTCCCGTTGGCGCAAGTCTGCGGATGTCGTCCACCGATGACACACCCCCTGACGCCAGGATGGCCATGCCCGTCTCTTTCACCAGCCGCGAGTTGGTCTCCAGGTCGGGGCCGGTGAGCATGCCGTCGCGGGCGATGTCGGTGTACAGCAGCCTTTCCACGCCAAGGCCCGCCATCCGCCCGGCTAGCTCCAGCACCGAGACCTCGCTGGCTTCCTGCCACCCCTGCAAGGCCACCATCCCGTCCCGCGCGTCCACCGAGACCACCACGCGCCCCGCGCCGTGATCGCGGCACACCTCGGCTACCATCGCCGGATTGCGGACGGCGGCGGTGCCGATGACCACCCGGTCCACCCCGGCGTCCAGCCACGCCCCGGCGGTTTCGGCGCTGCGGATGCCGCCCCCGACCTGCACGGGAATGTCCAGCGCCCCGACGATGGCCGAGATTACTTCGAGGTGCGCAGGCGCGCCGGTGGCCGCGCCGTCCAGGTCAACCAGGTGCAGGCGGGGCCCGCCTTCCTGCTGCCAGCGCCGGGCCATAGCCAGGGGATCATCGGAGAACACCGTCTCCCGCCCGAAGTCGCCCTGGTGCAGCCGCACGCACCTGCCGCCGCGCAGGTCAATTGCCGGAATTACCTCCATAGCCGCTTGTTGCTCCTCGACCGATCTGCATGAAAATTCCCTCCCCCTCAGGGGGAGGGCTAGGGTGGGGGTGAAAGCCATAGTCGCCAGCGATTCACGAATGTGCCAGACTGCCCTCCGCCATACCCACGAAGTTCCGGTAGATGCGCAGGCCGACCGGCCCGCTCTTCTCCGGGTGGAACTGCGTGGCGACCACGTTGCCCCTGGCATACGCGCTACAAAACGGCAGGCCGTATTCGGTTGCGCCAACAACTCCCTTTCCGTCATTCGGGCTGGCGTAGTAGCTGTGGACAAAGTAAAAGTAACTGCCCGACTCAATCCCGCAGAAGGCAGGATGCTCCTCGCTCAGCGTCACGCTGTTCCATCCCATGTGGGGAATCTTCAGAGATGTCCCATTCTCAGCGTCGGGCAGGCGTTTCACCTCGCCCGGCACAATGCCAAGACACGCCGCGCCGGGATCCTCATCCGTCCAGTCCAGCAATAATTGCAACCCCAGACAGATGCCGAGGAACGGCCTGCCGCTGTCGGCAAATTCCCGCAAAGGATTGACCAGCCCCCGCTGCTTGAGGGCCGACATTGCGGCGGGGCCAGCGCCCACGCCCGGCAGCACCACCGCGTCGGCGTCCGGCAATTCCTCCGGGTCGCCGGTCACCAGCGGCGTCACTCCGCACGACTCCAGCGCCCGGGAGACGCTGCGCAGGTTGCCCGATTCGTAATCTACAACAACCAGTTTCATCGCCGCCGCCTATGCCCTCTGGCCAGTGGCGCGCTCGATGGGCAACTCCCGGTCTTCGTACCGGGCGACCACGAACAGCAGGTCGCCCAAGCGGTTCAGGTACGACACCAGCAGTTCGTTGGTCAGCAGGCCCTCCTCGCCCATTGCCACCACCCGCCGCTCGGCGGTGCGGACGATGCAGCGGGCCATGTCGATGGCCGCCGAGGCCGGGGAGCCGCCGGGCAGGATGAACACCGTTGGCATGGTCATGTCCTCTTCCAGCGAGTCGATGGCGTTCTCCAGGCTCTCCACCATCTGGGGAGTGACCGGCGAAAAGTGCTGCTGGAAAAGGTCGTACTTGTCCGGGTCGGTGGCCAGCTCCGCCGCCACCGTGAACAGCTCGCTTTGCAGGTTCCGCAGCAACTCCTTCACGCGGTCGTCGCTGGACATGGCGCGGGCCAGGCCCATGGCCGACACCGCCTCGTCCGTGATGCCGTAGGCTTCGGTGTGCGGGTTGTTCTTGGAAATCCGCCCGCCGTAGAGCAGGCTGGTCTCCCCCTTGTCGCCGAACTTGGTGTAGACCCGCTTGCGGTATTCTGCGGAACTGCCGGAATTAGAAGAGGAAGACACAGGCGTCACCATCCCCAACAAGTTCGAATTGGTGCCAATGTAACGAAGGGCACCCGGCGATTTTAGCACATGGGAATCTTGGCCCGGTCTATAATAGGGGCGGTAATGAAAGTTGCAGAAAGCCTGAGTGCCTTCATTGTCTCCGAGCCGGAGAATTCCATCGCCAAGCGGGTGCTGGTAAAGTTACTGCCCCGGGGCACGCTGGTGGCAATGGCGGTGTTCGCGCTGGCGAGCATAGCCACCGAATGGAACGTTTCGGTCATGCAGGCGGCGACGCCGTGGATACTGAAGGCAACGGAGTATACTAACGTCGACCCCGTGGACGGGCTCATCGTGTCCAACGTCCTCTACATGGGAGAGAGAGTCACCGTGTCATTAGTAGAATTCATGCTAAAGCCCTTGTTGGACGCACAGTTGAAGAAAGGCGAAGCTATTGGAGAGGAGCGGGGCGAGGCCGCTGCAGAGGCCCGATTCCAGGAATGGAAGGACCGGCAGATGGCCCAAGGCATCGTGTTCGCCGACGAATGCGAAGATGAGGGACAGGCTGAGAACTCAGGGCAATAGGGGAACAATGGTGGCCCTCTGTGCCAAGGGAAACAGTGAAGCCAACGGAAAAATTGGAACCGCGTTGAGGTAATTCGTTATGCCGCCTGAAGTTCGCATTATTGGCGTTGAGGGGATGCCGGAGCTTGGCCCTGGGGATGACCTGGCGGGCCTGATGATGGACGCCGCCGCCGCCCAGGGCACTCCCATCGAAGAGGGCGACATCCTTGTGGTCACCCAGAAGGTGGTCTCCAAGGTGGAAGGCAAGGTCATGAGCTACTTCGACGTAGAGCCGTCGCAGCTTGCCATCACCATCACCGAGGGGCACCGGCGCGACCCACGGCACACCGAGATGATCCTGCGGGAGGCAGTACGCATCGTGCGCATGGACCGCGGCGTCATCATCGCGGAGACCAAGCACGGATTCTACTGCGCCAACGCCGGTATCGACGCCTCCAACATCCCCGGTGAAGGCACCATAGCACTGCTGCCCGACGACTCCGACGTTTCCGCACAAGGCATCCGGGCAACGGTCAAACGGCGGCTGGGCATCAACGTGGCCGTCATCGTCTCCGACACGTTCGGACGTCCCTGGCGCAACGGGGCGGCCAACGTGGCCATCGGCGTTGCGGGCATGGACCCCCTGCTGGACTACGTGGGGGCTGAGGACGCCTACGGCAACATCCTGCACACCACGCAGATCGCCGTGGCCGACGAACTTGCAGCCGCCGCCGAACTGGTGACCGGCAAAGCCCTGGGAATTCCCGTCACCATCATCCGCGACTATCCCTTCGAACCGATGGAGGAGGCCACCATCCAGCGCCTGCTCCGCACCGGAGAGCGGGACCTGTTCCGCTAGTGTTCAACGCAAGGACGCAGAGACGCAAAGGAATTGTTTGTAAGGACTTTGCGCCTCTGCGTCTTTATGTCCAATTTTTCCCGCAGGCTTAGTTGCCGCACCTCCTCGGGCTCGGCGAAGTTGTTGACGCCTGCGCCACCACGTCCCGGCTGTCCGCCCGCCAACCAGCGCGGGCTTCCTTCCGATATCCGGGTCGTCCATCTGCTCCACCATGGCGTACAGGGCGCTAGGGCCGGTGTGGACAGCGGACGCATGCATCAGTCGTTTTGCGAAAGTGACCCGATTCGTACACTTGCAAAGGTGTAAGTATTAACTGGTGGCGTCCAGTTGTGGAATATGAAGGGAGGTGATAATCTATCACAGATGACACGTGCTAATGTAACATATACTAGAGTTGCCTTGATACTGCCTTGTAGTTATACAAGTCAGGGTAAAGGAAGGCGAACAATCAAAGCTGATGAACGGCCTGCCTGAAATATCATCCAACTCCCCACGGCTTCTAGTGGTGCTCGGCCTCCTGGCGCTGATTCTGATGGCCTTGCTGGTAGCCTGCGACGCTGGCGCGCCTACGGAGCGCCCCGACCGGGAACGCTCAACGCGCCCACCGACGGCTGCGCCAGTACAGCCAACGACACCTGCCGCGCCCTCTACCACCGAACCGGCGGCGGAGCCTACTTCCGAACCAGCAGTAGGGATTACACCAGAAGCGGCCCCGACTCCTGCTCCCGAACCAGTAGCGGAGCCTACACCTGATTCTCCGCCCACTGAGGATACGGCCAGCGCCACGCCCGAACACGTTGCAAGCGTCCCGTTGGGTAGTGAGGTAGTCAGTGCCGGAGGTTACCATAACTGCGGGGTAAAGCGGGACGGTTCCGTCGAGTGCTGGGGCAATAATGAGTACGGCCAGGCTATGCCGCCGGCCGGGGAGTTCGCCACCATCAGCGCCGGGTTTTACCACACCTGCGGTGTGAGGCGGGTTGGCGCCCTCTCCTGCTGGGGCCATAATCAGTATTGGCATGGCGAGGTTAATCCCCCGCCTGGAAAGTTTGCCTCCGTCAGCGCCGGGTGGTCCCACACCTGCGGAGTGAAGGCGGACGGATCAGCTGAATGCTGGGGCGCTGATAACTATGGCCAGTCGACGACCCCGGCCGGGGAGTTCGCCTCGGTGAGAGCCGGGGGAACCCACACCTGCGGGGTCAAGCCGGACGGCTCAGTTGAATGCTGGGGTGATGATAGCTATGGCCAGTCCACGCCGCCGGCCGGGGAGTTCGCCTATGTCAGCGCCGGATGGTCCCACACCTGCGGGATGAAGGTGGACGGCACCGCCGAGTGCTGGGGCGGCAACCATCACCCCGATATAACTGATAATGTCTACTGGGCAGGCCGGTGGGCCGAGGAGTTCGCTTCCTTCAGCGCCGGGAATCACCACAACTGTGGTGTGAAGCTGGACGGCTCCGTCGAATGCTGGGGCTGGAATGACGATGGTCAGGCCACGCCGCCAGCTGGACGGTTTATCTCCGTCAGTGCCGGGGAATTCCACGCCTGTGGGACAAAGGCCGATGGCTCTGTCGAATGTTGGGGCAGCAATCAGTATGGCCAAGCCACCCCGCCGGCCGGGGTGTTCGCTACTTCCGTAGCCCGTCAGCTCACCATAGCGCCGGGGCCGGTCCCCGTGGGTTCTGTGGCAACCGACCGGGCTGCCCTCGTCACCTTCCACGACGCCACCAACGGTCATGCTTGGAATGTAGAAACGTTGGACGGCGAAGAATGGGAGGTGGATGATGAGGACTCGGATATCGCCGACTGGCACGGGGTCACCGTCGACGAAGAGACCGGCCGCGTCACCAGGCTGGAGCTTGCGGGTGTCAACCTGAACAATGACAGCGGCGGATTACAGGGGCACGATCAGCTGGCGATGCTGGGCGGCCTGACCGCCCTCACCTACCTGGATCTATCAAGCAATGACTTGGGCGGAGCTTTGCCCTCGGAACTGGACCAGCTCACTGAACTGACCGTTTTGGACCTGTCCGGCAATGCTTTCCGCGGAGATATAGACCGCCGAGACCCGGATGACCTTTCCATCCGTGGCATCGAATGGGAAAATCTGGAAAATCTTATTGAACTGGACCTGTCGAACAACAAGCGCTGCGGCGGGCTATTAGGCTGCCGTCACGGTTTGAGTGGGTCGGTAATCTGGTTTGGTCACTTGCCCAATTTGGAGATTCTGAACCTCTCCGGGAACGAGTTGAACTCCGGCGCTCAGTTTTTGCTGGAGCACGACTTCCCAATGGACAACGAGCGCGCCGGGGAGACCGTTCAGATTAACCTCAGCGACAATCCCTGGAACCTGGAACCGGAAGAGTACCGCGACTACTGGAATGAATTTGAAGCCGAGGTTACGCGCGGATTCATAAACATAACTGCCACCATATTGGAGCAAAAATACCCGGAGCTGGGAGTGCAAGACCGGGCAAGCTTGCTGAAATATCTTCGCGGAAAAATAGAAGGGGAAGCGCGGAGCGGCATCAATTCCAGAGCGGTTCTGCACATTGGGCAGAAAGGGAAATACGCAAGGTACGCATCCTTGCTGGTTAAGGGTACGGCTATTGCAGGATCGGCCAGCACCGGGATCGGATGGGTTATGGTCACCGTTGAGGTTGCTGGAATCCTGAAAGGCATCCTGGATAAGGGAGTGGAGTTACTACAGGCTGGCCCCGGCGCCACCATACAAGAGCTGTCAGACGGTGTCCTCGGAACATACTATTCGTGTTTTCTGGACAATAACGTTCATCTCTTTCCGAAGGAAGCAGAAGAGGCGTGCAGCAATCCGAATCAGTAGCGCCTGCTCAGTACCGGAGAGCGCGACCTGTTCCGTTAGCGCTCGACGCAAAGACACCGGGACGCAATGAAATTGTTTGTAAGAACTTTGCGTCATCGCGTCATCGCGTCAAAATCCTCCCACAGACCCAGCTGGCGCACCTCGTCCGGCTCCGTGAAATTGCTGACGCCGACTCCCAGCAGCCGGAAGGTGCGCCCGGTGGTCAGCTCGGCAGAGAGCAGCCGCCAGGCCAGCTCGCGGATGGGATCGGGTTCGTTGGAAGGCGACGGCAACGTTGACTGCCTGGTGAACGTGGTGAAGTCCGCCAGCCGCATCTTCACCGTTACGGTGCGCCCTCGCAGGCCCTTGCGCTCCAGGCTGCCTGCCACGCCCCCTGCCAGCTCCTCCAGCACCCGTCGCAGCTCCCCGGAATCGCCTACGTCGTCCGGGAATGTCGTTTCGGACGACACTGACTTGGTGATGCGCTCGGTATGCACTGGCTCATCGTCCTGGCCGATGGCCCGCAGCCGGACGGCCTCCGCCCGTTGGCCGAACACCCGCGCGAACCAATCGGGCGATTGCGCCGCCAGTGCGCCGATGGTGTCCACGCCCTCGGCCCTGAGCCGCTCGGCGGTCTTCGGGCCTATGCCCCACAGCTTGCCCACTGGCAGCGGCGCCAGGAACTCGGCCTGCTCCCCCGGCGCCACCACCACCAGGCCGTCGGGCTTGTCCAAATCCGACGCGATTTTGGACACTGCCTTGCTGACGCTGACTCCTACCGAGACGGTCAGGCCCGTCTCCTCCTTGACGCGCCGTTTCAGCTCCAGCGCCACGCCCAGCGGCCAGCGGCCTTCTGATTCGTCCACGGCCTCGCTGATGTCCAGGTACGCCTCGTCCAGCGACAGCGGCTCGACGACCTCGGTGAACTCCCGGAATACATCCATCACCTGCCGCGAGACCTCGCGGTAGCGGGTGAACCGGGGGCGCACGATGATGCCTTGGGGGCACAGCCGCACCGCCGTGCGCATGGGCATGGCCGAGCGCACGCCGAAGGGCCGCGCCTCGTAGGACGCCGTGGCCACCACGCCGCGGCTCTCGGGCCGCCCGCCGACCAGCACGGGCTTGCCCCGCAACTCCGGGTTGTCCAGCTGCTCCACCGTAGCGTAGAAGGCGTCAAGGTCTGCGTGGATTATGTGCTTCATAAATCTCGGCGACGCCTGGCTGTCTCCGTTGATGTGTGTACCTTAATTCTAGCCGGATTCCGATTGTTTCCGGTAGTTTTTCCGTTTCGTCCAGTGCAATACGGGCGGATTGAGTACCATATCACTGGTATGTTAATATGCCCTTTGAATAACCGTCCCTGTCCAGCGAAAGCCGTGACTGCCTATGAAACCGATTGAAATCCCCAAATTGGGCAGATACGCCAAAATACTGAACGTGCTCCTGGCCGTTGCGGTCCTGGTTGCGGCTGCGGTGGTGCTTGTCCCCCAGGCCCGGGCGCAGGGTTCGCCGGAAAAGGACAGGCAGTTGCTGTCGGGCATTTACCTGGCGTTGGGCGGGCCGGGCTGGACCAATAGCACCAACTGGTTGGATGACGATCAGCCCCTGAACCAATGGCACGGCGTAACAACCGACGCCCAGGGGCGCGTGACTGGCCTTGACCTCTCCGGAAACAATCTGACCGGGGCGATACATCCCACGCTGAGAGTCCTCTTCGACCCCTCGGAATTTGACATCCGCCTGACAGACCTGGACCTTTCCGACAACCAGCTTTCCGGGCCGCTGCCGCGCGGATTCGTGCCTCTCTTTCCCCGCTTGGAGGTGCTGAGAGCATCCGGTAATCAGTTCAGTGGCCCGATTCCGTCGGATGTATCCTCCCTCTCCAGCTTGACTGAACTTGACCTTGACAACAACGGCTTTAGCGGACGAATGCCTGCCGGGTTGGGCAGCCTCACCAACTTGACCATCCTGAGATTAGGGAGCAATGACTTCAACGGGCCCATACCAGCCGAGCTGGGGCGCCTTTCCAATCTGAGCATCCTGGGGCTGGGCAACAACCGCTTGAGCGGGCAGATACCCGCCGAGTTGGGCCGCCTTTCCAGCCTGACCCGCATGAGCGTATACGGCAACAATCTGTCCGGCCCAATACCTTCTGCGCTAGGCAATCTCTCCAATCTTACCAAGCTGAGCCTGGGCAGCAATAACCTGTCGGGCGACCTGCCGGCTCAGTTGGGCAACCTGCGCAACCTGCAAGAACTCTGGCTGGGAAGCAACCCGCGGCTGACCGGCTGCGTGCCGGACGGTCTGAAAAGCAGCTTGGACATGGCAATCTCCAACCTCGGCGGCCTTCCGTTCTGCTCGGAAGTTGGCGACGGTAGATATGACACCGACGGCGACGGTCTGATAGAGATCTCCAACCTGAAGCAACTGGACGCTATACGCTACGACCTCGACGGAGACGGAGCACCGGAAAGCGACGCCGACGTAGCGGCCTATACCGCCGCCTTCCCCAACGCAGTATCTGGCATGGGTTGCCCGGATGGAGACTGTATCGGCTATGAGCTGGTAGTCGACCTGGATTTCGACACCAACGCCAACGGTGAGGCTGATGAGGGAGATGCCTATTGGAACGACGGCCGGGGCTGGAATCCAATTGGGAGGCACAGATCATTCTTCGGTGCTACTTTCAATGGGAACGGCCACACCATTTCGAATCTAAACATTAATGGGCTTGACAGTGGAAGATTTGGCGGCCTCTTTTCCTATGCTGGAGACAATGGCATCGTGAGGAACGTCGGGCTGGCGGACATTAGAGTGTCCTTTCCTTCCGGCGGCGGCCTCGTGGGGTCAAACGAAGGCACCGTCACTCACAGCCACGTCACCGGCAGCGTTTCGGGAGTTGACCAAGTAGGAGGCTTGGTCGGTATCAACAAAGGCACGGTTGCAAAAAGCTATTTCACCGGCGATGTCTTGGGCACCGGGGAAGAGCTGGGAGGTGTGGTTGGATTCAATGGCTCCGGCGGCGTAGTCAAAACCAGCTACTCCACCGCTGCCGTCACTGGTACCGGCAAAGAGGGACTGGATGGGCAGGCCGGCGGTCTGGTAGGTGATAATGACGGATCAGTCATCTCCAGCTACGCCACCGGCAACATCTCGGCCAATAACTATGTTGGCGGGTTGGTCGGTGGATGCAACCATGGCTCCATCACCGACAGTTATGCTACCGGCAACGTCACTGGCAATCAACAAGTAGGCGCGCTGGTGGGGTGTAATCCCGGCAGAGTCAGCAACAGCTATGCCATTGGCTCAATTTCCGGCAGTAGAAGTGGGGGCATTGTCGACGAATCTGGGGGCACGTTCGACAAGAGCTATTGGAACACTGACAACGCTTCGGAGGGAGATGGCGATGGCAAGACCACGGTCCAGTTGCAGAGGCCCGCGGGCCTTACTGTCCTCTACGACCAATGGAGCCCCCAGGTTTGGGACTTCGGAACAAGCAGCGAGTACCCTGCCCTGAAGGTGGACCTTGACGGTGACGGCAAAGCGACAGCCTATGAGTTCGGCGGGCAGGGCCGTATGCCGTCCGGCACGCCCACGCCGCCCCCCGGCGTCGGCCAGCAACCCGACCGGGCCGCCCTCGTCGCTCTCTACAACGCTACCAGCGGCGGCAGTTGGCGCACGGGCGGTTGGGGCGTCGATGACGAGGGTTCGGACATCGGGAGCTGGCACGGGGTAACCACAGACGATGACGGCTATGTCACAGAGCTTTCCCTCTCAGGCAACAATCTCACCGGAAACATACCCTTCCAGTTGGGCAGTCTCAGCCGCCTGGCGCATCTTGACCTTAGCTCCAACAGGCTGGATGGCGTGATACCGCTTCAGCTCAACAATCTCACGAAACTGGAAACCCTGAACTTGCGCAGCAATCAGTTGAGCGGCGCCATACCCATACCGCCGCCGGACGGGGAGGGAGCGGCCACTGGAGGACTGTACAACCTGCGGGTGCTGGACTTGGGCGAGAATGGGTTGACCGGCGCGGTGTCGACCGAGCTGGCCAGGCTTCGCAGCCTGCGGGAACTGCGCCTCGACGGGAACAGCCTGAGCGGCCTTCTGCCCTGGCGCTGGAACGCTGGCCTGACAGTGGTGGACTTGGGCCGCAACAGATTCACCGGCGTGATTTGGCCGAATCTGGCCACTCTGCCCAGCTTGCGGGAATTGCATCTCGACAGCAACGACTTGAGCCGCAGCCTGCCGTCGCGGTGGAGTGTCGCGCTGGAAGCGATCGACGTCAGATCCAACGCTTTAACGGGAACCCTACCGGCGACTCTGGGTGTCCTTCCCGAACTGAATTCCTTGAGGCTTGATTACAACAAGCTCACCGGCTGCATTCCTGTCGGGCTGAGCGGCAAGGTAACCGGAGCCGCCAATCAGGTGGGGCTTCCTGCGCTTTCGGAATGCACCATCCCAGACGACCTCCTTGTTGACCGTGCCGCGCTGAAGGCCCTCTACAATGCCGCTGGCGGCAGCAATTGGAACTGGGGGAATGGGTGCTCCAGGTGGGACGTTGACAATGAGGAGGCGGACATCAGCGAATGGTGCGGCGTGACCGTTGACTCGAACGGCCGCGTCACCAGGCTGGAGCTCCCAGGCAACAACTTGAACAACTATTACAGAAGCCCCCTGTCGCCACTGGGGCATTGGCGTGAACTGTCAATGCTGGGCAACTTGACCTCTCTGACCCATCTGGACTTGTCCGGAAATGACTTGGTCGGAGAATTGCCCTCTGAACTGGGCCAACTTACCAATCTGACTTACTTGAACCTGTCGGACAACGGAGAGCACTGCTGGGGATGGGGACCCTTGCGAAACTGTTTCTATTTGACCGGGTGGATTCCGCCCACGCTGGGCCTTCTCCCCAAGTTGACTATGCTTGACCTGTCTGGGAACAAGCTAACGGGCGTAGTGCCCCCCACGATGGTCAGTGAGAGAGAGGATGATGGAACGCTGTCCAGGCCCGCGTGGATAACACTGGATTTGTCCGAAAACGAACTCGTCTGTCGGCCAGTCAAGTTGGAGGCTTCAGAAAATGTGATGTTTCCAGACGGGATATTGCCCTGTACCGATAGGCACTGGCTGGAAGCGCTATACCAAGCAACGGGAGGTCCGAACTGGGTTAGGAACGATAACTGGGGCAGCTACGAGCCCATTGATGAATGGTACGGCGTCATTACTGAAGATGATACGTCTGGAAAGGTCATCGGGTTATTCTTGCCGGATAATGAGCTGGCCGGCGAGTTTGATGCCGTGTTCGGGGTGTTGAGCGGTTTTGAGAGCATAACCTACGCCGACATCAGCGGAAATCCGTTCATTACCAATCTGTTTTCCGGCAAAACCGGTGATGAAATAGCAAGAGAGGAAATACTAAAGAAAATAAAAGCAAAATTGGGGAACACAAAATTTGGCAAGCGCCTGGCCACATTGAACACCAAGAGGCAAGCATACCTGAAAATCGTGACCTGGGACGTAAGCTACGGCGATCCCAAGTCCTACAAGGCGTTCAAGATTCTGATTGACGATTTGCGTAGAACCCCGAAAGTTAAGGGCAATCCACGCCTTTCCAAGATGCTGGGATCGGTTTCAAGAAGTATTGGCAGGGTAGACCAGTTCTTTACGACAGGAATGAAATGGCTTGGTAACGCCGCAGAGGTGGCTCAAATCGTGCAACTGTACGGCGTCGTGCATTCCCTGCAATGGGAAGACCCAAAGCAGCCGTACGATGCCGTCTACAATTTCCTTGGTATACCGGCTGATGATGGGGATGTCAAGTACAGGTACTACCCATTCCAGCAGCCCCTGATAGATAGTTGCCTGCTGAACTACTATTACGAACCCAATAAGAAATGGACAAATGAGCACGAAGAGGCATATGTATGGGAAATGTGCGGGGCCGAAGGACCTCCTGGAGGCGACTAATTGCTGGCTTGCCTCCAATCCCGCCGTAGCGCCCGCGGCCTTGCCGCGCTACAATGTCGGCATCATCCGCCCGGCGCGCTGGCGTAATGCCCCGCGCCGCCGCAGGAGGCAGTATGCCGACCATCCTTGAGGACTACATCGCCAAGCATCCGGGCTCGGCCCAGCGTTACGAAGAAAGCGTCACCGTCTTTCCCGGCGGCGTCACCCACGACTCCCGCTACGCCACTCCCTTCCCGCTGTTCATGACCCACGGCGAGGGGCCGCGCAAGTGGGACGTGGACGGCAACGAATACATCGACTACGTGTCGGGCCACGGGGCGCTGCTGCTGGGCCACTCGCACCCGGCCATCGCCGAGGCCGTGTCCCGGCAGATACTGCGCGGCACGCACCTCGGCGCGTCCACCGACGAGGAGATGCGGTGGGCCAAGGCTATCAAGGCGCTGATGCCAGCCGTCGAAAAGGTGCGATTCAACAGTTCAGGCACCGAGGCCACGCTGATGGCCATGCGCCTGGCCCGCGCCTACACCGGCAAGAACAAGGTTGTCAAGTTGCAGGACCACTTCCACGGCTGGCACGACTACGCCATGGCCGGCTCCGACCGCTCCGCGCCGGGCATTCCCGACGCCAGTATGGGCACGATGGTCATTGTTCCGCCCGGCGACCTGGGGGCGGTTGAGGACGCGCTGAACCGCGACGACGACATAGCCGCCCTGATACTGGAGCCGACGGGCGCCCACATGGGGCAGATGACCTTTGACGTACCCGTGTATCTGAAGGGCCTCCGCGAACTCACCGCCCAGTACGGCGTGGTGCTGATCTTCGACGAGGTGGTGACCGGCTTCCGCGCCTCCCCCGGCGGAGTGCAGGAGCGCTACGGAATCAGGCCCGATCTGACCACCATGGCCAAGATCGTCGCAGGCGGCCTGCCCGGCGGCGCAGTGGGCGGCAAGGCCGACATCATTGACATGATCGCTCACCGGGGCGATCCGGAGTGGGACAACGTGCGGCGTGTCTACCATCCCGGCACGTTCAATGCCAATCCTCTTTCGGCTGCCGCCGGGGCGGCGGCCCTGGAGTTGATAGCCAGCGAACCTATAAATGAGCACGCCGACGCCATGGCTGACCGGCTCAAGGCGGGTTTCAACGAGGTGCTTGGGCGGCTGGAAATCCCAGGGCACGTCCACGGCATTGCCTCGATGCTCCATGTGGTGCTGGCCGACTGCGGCCCCGACATTCTCACCGTGTCGCACCGGGAAATAGCGGCGGCCGCGGCTTCCCCGGCTACGACGGCAATGAAACGGGGTCTCCAGAACCGGGGAATCGACATAATGGGACGCGAGACCATCCTGGTTTCCGGCGTCCACAATGAGGGAGAGATCGACCAGACCATCGAGGCTTTCTCCGACACCATGGCCGCCGTGCGCGCCGAGGGCTTGATCTAACCGATTTCACAAATTCCCTCCCCCTCAGGGGGAGGGTTAGGGTGGGGGTGAAACGATAGGCAGATTTATCCCTTAAGGCACGCAAATTCCCTGAACCGTCATTCCGGCGAAAGCCGGAATCCAAAGGGTCTTGAGCGTCCAAGCCATACTGCGGGATTGAGCGATTCTGGATTCCGGCTTTCGCCGGAATGACGGAAATAAGCCTGTCGCACGCCTGAGGATCCAATTTGACGACACATTACGGAATGGTCTCTAATCAACAAAGGTAGTTTGGCAGAGGTGATTGAAATGCCTTCGTTCACGGACAAGCTGACGGTCAACGGCTCCGAAATGGACATGTACGCCGCCGTGCCCAGCGGCGGTGAGGCGCCCTACCCCGCAGTGGTCATCGCGTTCCACGTGGGCGGGCTGGACGAGTTTGACAAGGTCATGGCCGACCGGCTGGCCGAGTCCGGGTACGTTGCCGTGGTGCCGGACCTGTTCCACCGCTACACCGACGAGCAGCTCAACGGCCCGCGCCTGGAGCGGCTGGGCTACCTCAACGACTTCGACGTCATCGCCGACATGAACGCGGCTGCGGACTTCCTCGTCGCCAATCCCCACGTCGACAGCGACCGTATCGGCGTTACCGGCTTCTGCATGGGCGGGCGCGTGGCCTGGATGATGGCTGCCTCCAACCCCATCTTCAAGGCCACCGTGCCCTTCTACGGCGGGAATATCATGAACATCTGGGGCAACGGCACGCAGACTCCCTTCGACATGACCTCTAACATCAACTGCCCCATGCTGTTCCACTTCGGCTCCATCGATGCCAACCCGTCGCTGGAGGACAGGGACAAGCTGGAGGCGGAACTGAATCGGCTGGGCAAGACCTTCGAGTTCCACACTTATGAGGGCGCCAACCACGCCTTCATGGACTTCAACAACGCCGACCGCCATCATCCGGAAGCGGCCGCCGCGGCTTGGCCCCGGACAATCGAGTTCTTCGACAAGCACCTGAAGGCCGCCAAAGTGACGGCATAGTAGTTCCCTCCGGGGGAGGGTTAGGGTGGGGGCGTCCCACTTCCAGTATTGAAAGTTGTTGATGCCAGCGATTTTACCTTCCCCCCAACCCTCTCCCTCAAGGGAGAGGGAGAACTAGAAAGGAGCAGCCCATGCCTCGCGTATCTCTTGACTTGGAAAACGCTGATGACTTGGCCGTGGTGAAAGCCGAAGGCTGGCGCGTAGCTATGGGCGTAGTGCCCGGCGAACCGAACCAGGGCCTGGTCGCCGAAATGCGGGAAAGCCCGGCCCGTCTGCCCGACTACGACGACTCGTGGTGGGAACAGAACGCCGACATCCAGGAACGCCGCTCGGTTGGCTTCACTTTTGCCTGGTACCGGCTGCGGCTGACCATTCCCGCATCCGTCAAAGGCGAGGACGTGGCCGGACGCCGCGTCTGGTTCGAGACCAACGTGGACAACTACGGCGAGGTCTACATCGACGGACAGATCGACCGCAATCTGTGGGTTATCACCGGCAACAACACGCCCAAGCGCATCCTGGTCGAGGACAGCGCCGTCCCGGGCACCGAGCACGTCATCGCGGTCCTCGTCGGCAACGCGCCTCTCGCCGAGCCGGTGGGTACCATATTCATCCGCTACGCCGTGCTCGCCATCGAATAGACCGGTTGGGCATGCGGTGCACTGCAAGAAGGATCAATGGATAGCGTCCTGAGAGTGGAGAAGAGGAATTGGTAATCGGAGGGGGTATGCCTGCGTCAGTGCAGAGTGTCAACGTCGGCGGCGCAGAAATGTCAGCCTACGTGAATGTGCCGGAGGGGGACGGTCCCTTCCCGGCGATGGTGGTGATTCACCACGCTCCCGGAGTGGACATGTTCATCCGGGATGTCGTCGACAACCTGGCTAGGGAGGGCTACGTCGCCGCCGCTCCTGATTTGTTCCACCGCATCACCGACGAGATGGTGGAGCAGACTGGCCGCAGCAAGCGCGACCAGCTCAGCGACCCGGACATCATCGCCGACGTCGACGCCACCGTTGATTTCCTGCGCTCCCACCCGTCGGTAGACCGGGAGCGCCTGGGCATTACCGGCTTCTGCATGGGCGGGCGCGTCGTGTGGCTGGGGGCCTGCACCAACCCGCACTTCAAGGCCGCCGTGCCCTTCTACGGCGGCAACATCCTGGTGCCATGGGGCGCTGGCGAGGTTGCGCCCTTCGCGCTGGCCGATGGCATCAACTGCCCCATGCTGTTCCACTTCGGGGAGGTGGACGCCAACCCCTCACCCGACGATATGCGGACGCTGGACGGCGAGTTGACCCGCTTGGGCAAAGAGCACCGCTTTTACAGCTACCCCGGCGCGGATCACGCTTTCATGAACCGCTACATGCCCCAGCGCCATCACCGCACGTCCGCCGAGTTGGCCTGGGCGCGCACCCGCGAATTCCTGGCCGAGCAGTTGCAGCCCGCCGCTGTCGGCTGAACTCACAATCCCCGAAAAGCCCCCTCCCCCTCAGGGGGAGGGTTGGGTTGGGGGTGAGTGTCCCGCCCCTAATATCCTGATTCAACGGCATGCCGGAGGTCCCTATGACAACCAGCCGAACCTACGCAGGCCAAGTGGCCGCGCCCGAATTCCCCGATGGCCTGGAGTGGGTCAACACCGACCGGGCCCTGACTATGGAGGAACTCAAGGGCAAGATCGTCATACTGGACTTCTGGACTTACTGTTGAGTCAACTGCATGCACATTTTTCCGCAGTTGCGGAAACTGGAGCGCAAGTACGCCAGCGAGCTGGTGGTGGTCGGGGTACACTCCGCCAAGTTCCCCACAGAAAAGGAGACCGACAGCCTGACCGCCGCCGTGCGCCGCTGTGAGCTGGAGCACCCGGTGATCAACGATGCCGAGTTCCGCGTCTGGCAGCAGTATTCCTGCCGGGCCTGGCCCACGCTCATGTTCATCGACCCCCGCGGCAACGTCATCGGCAAGCACGAGGGCGAGTTGACCTTCGAGCAATTCGACCAACTGCTGGGCGGAATGGTTGCCGAATTCGACGAACTGGGCATTATGCAACGCTCGCCCTTGCCCACCACGCCGCCACGCGGCCCGGAGAGCGCCCTCAGCTTCCCCGGCAAGGTACTGGCAGATGAGGCCGGTGGACGTCTGTTAATAGCCGACACCAACCACAACCGCATCGTCGTCTCCTCCTTCGATGGTGAAGTGCGGCAGGTGATCGGCACCGGCGAGGAGGCGTTCATAGACGGCCCCCTGGCCCACTCCGCCTTCAACCACCCGCAGGGCATGGCCATTGATGGCGACGTGCTGTACGTGGCCGACACCGAGAACCACGCCATCCGCCGGGTTGACCTGTCGGCCGGGCAGGTGGAGACCATCGCTGGCACCGGCGAGCAGGGTTACGAGCGCGATGGACGCAGGCCCGGCCGCTCCTTTGCCCTGAGTTCGCCGTGGGATTTGGCCCTGCACAACGGCGTCATCTACATTGCCATGGCCGGTATTCACCAGCTCTGGTCGCTGGAACTGGAAAGCGGCATGGTGGGCGCCTACGCGGGCAGCGGGCGGGAGGCCATCACCGACGGCCCGCTGGCAACGTCCGCCCTGGCGCAGCCCAGCGGCATCACCGTCGGAAGCGACGGGAGTGGCGGCGAGCGGCTCTATTTCGCCGACAGCGAGACCAGCTCCATCCGCAACTGCGACCTCACACCCGGCGGCTCAGTGCGCACCCTGATTGGCTTGGGACTGTTCGAGTTCGGCGACGTGGACGGCGAGGACTTCCGCGTCCGGATGCAGCACCCCATAGGCATCACCCACCACGACGGCGTGCTGTACGTGGCCGATACCTACAACCACAAGATCAAGCGAGTGCTGCCCAAGACCCGCTCGGCCTTCACCGTGGCTGGCACCGGCTCCCCCGGGCACATGGACGGCCCCTTCGCCCAAGCCCGTTTCTCCGAGCCCAGTGGCCTGAGCATAGCCAACGGCAAGATGTACATCGCCGACACCAACAACCACACCATCCGCGTGGCCGACCTGGAGACAAGCGAAGTGGCTACTGTGGAACTGGCCGGGCTATAAGGCCAGCCGGACGGCTATCCGTCTCTCGTCCTGAGCCAATCGAAAGGCGAAAAGGTTATCCCTATGAGTCCGGGTTTTGGAGGCGCTGTAGTTGGCCTTCCAATTGCCGGATGCGCGCCAAGTCAGCGTTACGTCCGGCTTGGGACTGCCGTAGCGCTTCTTCCAGTTCTGACGGGTCAAGCAGATACTGGCGGTTCGCGCGGTTCCAGAAGCGCAGCCGCCGGGTCACCCAGCACAGCGACAACCCCAGCGCCTCGCTGTATCCCCAGATTACGCCATCCGGCTCGGTGACCATCTCGACGGGGCGGTAAACGCCCCCGGCGGTCAGCCGGTCGCCGGTCAGGGCCGCGTCGTAGTAGTCGCCCCCGGTGTGGTCGAAACGCCAGAATTCAGTCACACCCATTCCGGCGTATATGTCCCGCTTTTGGGTGTAGTCGCGCCGGGCGGTGTGGGACGATGCGACTTCCAGCACCAGATCCGGCGGCTTGCCGACTTCCTCGATCACGTAGCCGTTGGTTGCGCCGATGTCGGCGGCGGCCACGTCAAAGGCGACGATCATATCGGGGTAGGGGCAGGACGGCAGGTCGCTGCGCCGTCGGCAAAGGTAGCCCCGGCCAGCCACAAAGGTGGTGGAGTCCTCCTCAAGGGCGCCCAGATAGCGCGCCAGAGTGTTCATATCGGCCGGGCGGTCGAAGTGCATGTTTTCTTGCATGTCTGTTTTCCTGGGCGGATCGGGCAGCGGCGGCAGCCGCAGGGCGCCCGACGGGAACACGGGACGGGGCTGCGCTGTCATGACGTTCCTCGGGGCGGCGATTTGCTTGGCAGGTATTATACTACCTCAGGAATCTCCGAGAGGGTTGTGACAAATCCCCTCTCCCTACGGGAGAGGGTTAGGGTGAGGGCGTCCCCAGTTGTCCCAGGAATATCCGGTGCCCCGGCGCCTGCCACATGCGGGCAAAAAACGGAGGTGCCTGGCACTCTCTTGGAGGATGTGTGACAATCGCATTTTTCACATTATGGGGAAGCCAGAGCGACATCCGTCATTCCTGCGGGAGTAAGGAGACGCCCTCACCCTAACCCTCTCCCGAAGGGAGAGGGGATTTGCCAGACACCCTCTTACCCTTGCATTCCCCGATTGACCACCATGATGCGGTCGCGGCCCGTGAGGTCCTGCTCTGCCGATATTTCCGCATCGGGGAACTGCTCCAGCGCCAGGGCCTCGGCGGTCGGAAACTGCTCCGGGTCCAGCTCCAGCAGTATGATGCCCGGGCTGTTCAGCTTGGACGGCGCCTGCGCCAGCAAGCGGCGCACTAGGTCAAGGCCGTCGGCCCCGCCGTCCAGGGCGGTCGTTGGCTCCCTCTGCACCTCCGGCTGCAGGGTGGGAATGCGGTCGGTGGGGATGTAGGGCAGGTTGGCCACGATCAGGTCCACCGGCTCCGGCAACGGTTCCAGCAGGTCGCCATGGCCCAGCCGCACCCGGTCAGCGACGGAGTGGGCGCGGATGTTCCAGGCCGCCACGTCCAGCGCGGGCTCCGAATTGTCGACGGCGTAGATTCTGGCGGCGGGCAGGTGGATTGCCAGGTTCACGGCGATGGCCCCGCTCCCCGTACCCACGTCGGCGATGCTCAATTCCCGCGTTTCCATGCCCATCAAAGCCATGAACAGGGTGTGCTCCACCATGCCCTCGGTCTCGGGGCGGGGGATCAGCACGTCGGGCGTAACCACCACGTTGATGCCGTAAAACTCGCGGTACCCCAGGATGTAGGCCAGCGGTACCCGTTCGAGTCTCTGAGCGACAATTTCCGCGAGGTCGTCCGCGGCGTTTGCAGGCACCTCCGTCTCTTGCTCGGCGAAAATGTTCTGCCTGGTCATGCGCATGACCGTCATGACCATAACCTCAGCCTCCAGTCGGGCGTCGGGAATGCCCGAGTCCTCCAGTGTCTGGTGGGTCTGCCTGATGGTCTCTCGGATTACGGCCATAGCCAACTTATCCTACTGATGGTCTTTGATTGTCCCCAATTGCGCTAGGGCGTGTTGACATTTTACCGGAGCCAGATGAGAGCGCTGGCGAAGCTGAGGAAGGCCAAGTATCTGGCGTCCAGTTTCTCAAACCGGGAGAAGACCCGGCGAAACTGCTTCATCTTGTTGATGAAACACTCCACCAGGTGCCGTTCCCGGTATAGATGGGCGTCATATTCGTGAGGCTCCCTCCGGTTGGAGCGGGGCGGAATCACCGGGGTCATGCCGCGCTCCGCAATGGACTGGCGGAACTGCCCGGAATCGTACCCTTTGTCGGCGATCACGTACTCGCCCTCATAACCGGCGATCAGACCTTCCGCCTGGGTAATGTCATGCGCTTGACCTCCGGTCAGGATGAACCTCAGGGGGTTGCCCAGGGCGTCCACGCTCACGTGGACCTTGGTGCTGAAACCGCCGCGGCTGCGCCCCAGGGCCTGGGCTTCCTGCCCCCCTGCCCCGGGGCGCTCCGGCGGCGCAGGGATGAGCCCGAACCACCGTGCTGTCGATGATGAGATACTCCAGGTCCGGGTCTCCCGCGAAGTGGCGGTGCATCCGTTCCCAGATGCCTTTATCCGCCCAGCGGGAAAACCTCTTGTAGACGCTGTTCCAGTTCCCGTACTCAGCCGGGAGCAGACGCCACTGGGCGCCGGACCGGGTAATCCACAGGACCGCCTCGATGAAACGCCGGCATTCCGCCTCCTGGCCCACGTAGAGGCCAGTGCAGCCGCGCAGGAAATCAAGAATTTGGCCCCATTGCTCCGGTGATAATTTGGGGAATTATACGCAATCCTTGACAAATTAGCCTGAGTCCTGTATCATTCTCTCATACCAAGAGAGGGTGAAAGCAATGGCAGGCAAGAGTTTTCGCAAGGGAATCAGCTTGGTGGAACTGTTCAAAATGTTGCCTGACGAAGCTGCCGCTCAGGAATGGTTTGAGTCCATTCGCTGGCCCGATGGCAGGGTTTGCACGCGATGCGAGGGATCGAACATCCGCGAGGTTCCCAACGCTAAGCCCATGCCCTACTGGTGCTCAGACTGCCGCCAGTATTTCAGTGTCAAGCTCGGCACGGTCATGGAGTCGTCCAAACTCCCGTTGCGGACTTGGGCTATCGCGTTTTACCAGATTCTCACCAACTTGAAGGGAGTTTCGAGCATGAAACTCCACAGAGATTTGGGCATCCGGCAAGCGACGGCGTGGCACCTGGCCCACCGCATCCGCGAAGCAATGAGCGGAGATGATCCGGTGTTCAGCGGCCCGGTGGAAGCCGACGAAACCTATGTCGGCGGGAAGGAATCCAACAAGCACGAATCCAAGAAGCTCAAGGCCGGACGCGGCACAGTGGGCAAGACCGCCGTGGCGGGTGTCAAGGACCGTGAGACCGGCCAGGTTGATGCCGAGGTGGTGGAAAAGACCGACGGCCCCACGCTCCGGCAGTTCGTTCACCAGCGCACCGGGCCGACTACCCTGGTGTTCACCGACGAAGCGGCAGTGTACAACCGGCTGGAGCGGCCCCACGAGGCCGTTGCCCACAGCGTAGGCGAGTACGTGCGGGATATGGCGCACACCAACGGGATGGAGTCCTTCTGGTCCCTGCTTAAGCGCGGTTACACCGGGATTTACCACTGGATGTCAGTCAAGCACCTGGGCAGGTACGTCACCGAGTTCGAGGGGCGCCACAACAACCGGCCCAACGACACGCTGACCCAGATGGCCGATCTGATGCGGGGCTGCATCGGCAAGCGGCTACGGTATGCGGACTTGGTGGCGTAAGAGTGTTGCCCATTTCACACAGTGTGTGGTAGCGTCACGCAAAGAGGCCCGCCTGATTGGTACTCAGGGGGCCTCGGAACACCCCGAGAAGGTGATTGCGGTTCTCGGAGCGGTGTACCAACGCAGTTTAATGCGTCTGCTCTCTTGATGCAACACCTTCTCGGGAAAGGAGGTGTATTATGGAACTGAAACCAGGCGGCAGTATCGTCACCAAGTAGCAAGGGGCCCCGGCGATTGCCGGGGCCTTTTACTTGGCACGTGAGTTATGGCCACTCCTCAAAACAGCCTATGCCCGTCCCTGAACGCTATGACGCCTGAATTGTCCAAAGTTGCTGTGGCGAGTAGAATCCTACTGGAACCGCAAGGCTATGTCAAGGTTTCCGTATAATTCCCATAATTTGATATTGCTCATCCGGCCATTATAATTAAATGTCAACAGAACCTAGTGATGCCCGGTACTATTCCCTGACGAATACTGCTGCCGTAGTGGTGCCCGATGGGTTGGTGAACGGCAACAGCCGACCATCAGGATACCGGTGGGTCAACTCTTCCTGCAACCGGCGCGCCTCGGACGCATCCGGGTTTACGAACACTACGCATCCGGGAGACGGTTCGGGCAACTCCGTTCCCCCAGCAAGTTCGGAATGGTTGATTTTTCGAAGGCCGGGTTCCTCCGGGTGCAAGGAAGCCATCATCTGCTGCAAGAGGCTGCCTTCACCCACGGCGTTGCCCACGAACAGCGTATCCCGCAGGCTGGCGCCACACGCTTCCGACCGAAATGCACCCAAGGCCACTGCCTCCGGGGAGTGTGGGAAAACGGATGGCGTAACGTGCCAGAACTGCCACAAGTTTAGTATCAGTATGACCGGCAGCACGGTTGCGTAGATCGACACCCCCGCGGCGGAACTGAGGCGTTTGGGCAATTTAAGATTCCGAAGTGAAATGCCGTCGGAAGACCGCGCCGCCATCAGTCCTGCCAGCAAGGCCAACGGCGGGAGTGCGAAAATTAGTCTCGTAACAGCGACGTGCGGGTAAGGGGACAGTATGCCGGTCATGAACATGGCCACTGCGAACCAGACAAGGAGCAGGCGGCACCCTGGGTCTCGCAAATTGCCCAGGGCAAAGGCAATCCCCAGTACCGCCATCAGTCCGCTCACCGGATCCAGCAATGGGCCGTAGACATAGTTGCGCACAGTAGCGCCGTAACTGAAGGCTGGCAGGTTGAGCGCGATGTTGTCTAAAATCCGCTGCCCGGCCGGGCCTGTGACCGCCTCCGCGTACCCGCCGACCACTTGCCCGAACATACGGGTCAGCACCGCTTCCTGTTCGACGGCGAAAGTGGGAATGACGGCGAGGGCGAACCCCAGTCCCAGGGGCCATAAGTGTCCGAGTCTCCTCGGGCTGCCCATAGTCAACGAGAAAAGGACTATGACCGGCAACGCCGCCCGGGCGGAGTAATGGGTGTAAAAGCCAAGACCGGCAATCAGCCCCGCTGCGTACAACAGCAGCGGGCTTTCCCTCCGCCAGCCCAGGACGAACACCGCAACGGCCCACGCGGCAACGGGCAGCGCCGACAGGTTGTTGTATCCAGTGTGCGCAAAGGCGAATACATAGTGGCTGAAGGCGAACACGGCTGCCGCAACTATCGCCGACCGCCTGCCGCCGAGTTGATGCCCCAGAAGATAGATGGCGGGGATGGTAAGGGCCCCGTTGAGGATCTCGCTGAACTTCCAGCCGAAGTAGTCAGCGCCGAACACCCGCATCACGCCAGCCTGGAATACCGAATTCATCACCGGATGCCTGTTGTACACACCCTCCTGGCTGAAGGGCCGCGCTATGCCCTCGTCCACTATGCCTTTAGCATGTTCGAAAAAGAGATACTCGTCGCCGATTGCCGAGTAGTACCAGTCCCGCAGGTCATGAAGGTTGATGGCGAGAAATGCCGAGAGCAGCGCCAGTACGATCAGCAAGTCCCACCCGTACCGGCGAACCCAACTCTCGAACCGAGTCTTGATATGCCAAGTTGCGGCGTCGGCATTGGGGACGAAGGGCAGCGAAAAAGCGGCCAGCGCCACGATCCAAATGTAAATTGTGCTTCCCGACTTCGACCCCGCAAGCAGCATGGCCAACAGGAACGCCAGCGCCGGGACGCCGAACGCCAATCCTGCGATGCCCAGCGGAGATCGCAGCAAAGCCCAGCCCGGTGGGGCCATGTCTTTCAGGGCAAGGGAATCCGCGTCCGTCTCGCCATTGGAGCGGCGCATCCGCAGCCCGGCGGAACCCAGCGCGAACGCTGCGACGCCGAAGGCCAAGAGCAGCAGATAGCCGGTGGGCGCCCTGGCGTTCAGCTCGACGGACAAGTACAGACCAATCTGTGCCAGCCCGGTGAGAGTGAGTCCAAGGATGAGCAGGGCTACGGCTCTATCTGAAACGGCCCTCTTGAGAGCCGATAGCGGCAAGCTGGTCCGTGCAGGTGGCGCATCGCTTTCGCCGACGCTAAGCCCGCTGGTTGCGCCCGCACGCCGGGGTAATGATACGGCGTCGTCGCGGTCGCTAGGATACAGGCTGCGGGCCGGTGCCACGGCGTCCACCGGGTAGTGATCCCCCGGAGCCTGCCCGGAAATTACTGAGGGGGAGGCGCCTTCAGGTTCGTCCGACGGGACGGCCGGAGATGCGGTAACGGCCAGCCGTTGACCGCACCCGCCGCAGAACCTGGCAACAGCAAGATTCCTGAAGCTGCAAGAAGAGCAGATTGGGCCTTCGGGAGGATCGGCCAACGCGGTCTAGCGTACTCTGTGCAAGGGTCTGGCAGCCGATTTCAGCCGGAGGCGCCGGATGCGTTCCAAGCGCCTAGACGCCAGCATCGGCGAGCAAACGCTCTTCTTCCCACGAGACCATGCGGTCGATGATGTCGTCCCAGTAGCCGTCCATCAAGCGCGGAATGCCGTGGAAAGTGGTGCTGCTGCGGTGGTCGGTGACGCGGTCTTGCGGATAGTTGTAGGTGCGGATTTTCTCGGCCCTCTCCGCCCCTCCAACCTGGGAGCGGCGGGCCTGGCTGATTTCGGCGTCGTGGCGCTCCTGCTCGGCCTCGAAGAGCCTGGCCCGGAGCAAGGCCATCGCGCGCTGCTTGTTCTTGTACTGTGACCGTTCGTCCTGGCAGACCACAGTGACGCCGGAGGGGTTGTGGACTATGCGGACGGCCGTCGCCACCTTGTTCACGTTCTGCCCGCCGTGGCCTCCGGCGTGGAAGATGTCGATCCGCAGGTCTCCCTCGTTGATCTTGACCTCAACCTCGTCGGCCTCCGGCAGAACGGCGACGGTTGCCGTGGAGGTGTGGATGCGGCCCTGTGCCTCGGTTTCCGGCACGCGCTGTACCCGGTGCACGCCGCTCTCGTACTTGAAGCGGCTGAATGCGCCGCGCCCCTGCACCTCGAAGACTATCTTGTTGTAACCGCCCACCTCGCTGGGATTGGCGTCCATCAAGTCCACCTCCCAGCCGCGGCTCTGAGCGTAGCGGCTGTAGGCCCGGTACAGGTCGCGGGCGAACAGGCCCGCCTCATCGCCGCCGGTTCCGGCGCGGATCTCGATGATTACGTCCCGCTGATCATTCGGGTTCTTCGGGAGCAGCGCGGTGCGCAGCGACCTGGTGGCCGCCTCCAGCCTGGCTTCGTTGGACTCCAGTTCATCCCGAGCCATCTGCGCCAACTCCGGTTCGGCGCCCTCCTGGATCAGCGCTTCCAAGTCGGCGTTCTCTTCCAGCAGCAACCGGTATTCGCGGGCGATGGCAACCAGGTCGTCGAGGGAGGCGCGTTCCTTGGCCAGTTCCTGCACGCGCTCGTAATTGACGACGACGTCAGGATCCGCCATTGCCGTCTCGATCTCTTCGTAGCGGCGGATTATGGGTTCGAGTTTTTCGATCATGGTGGTCATCGCCGACCCTACTCAACCGATTGGATTCTCATGGGAGCGACAAGTGCAGCAAAAGTTATTGCGATTATACATAACCTATTGGAGTAAGTATCCATAATTTTACCCCAAACCAACGGCGATATACAGTAGGGCCAGGGCTGTCCAACTTTGCCGTGACCCGCCCACGGCGCCGGGTGCTGGCGCGGTTACGGTTTGTCGCCCCAATGGATGCACACGGTTCCGAAACCCAGCCGTTGATACCCTACTCCCGAAAGCCCGGCATCCCGCAGAATTGCCGTAAGCTCCTCGGCGTCGATGAAGGTGTCCACCGACTGGGGCAGATAGGTGTAGGCGGTGCGATCCCTGGCAATGATCCCCCCCACCAGCGGCACAAGCCGGTGGAAGTACAGGCGGAACATTCTCGCCTTGAGATCGGATTCCATGGGTGAAAGTTCCAGCAACGCAACGCGGCCCCCCGGACGCACTACGCGCGCCATCTCGGCAATGGCCTGGCGGACATCGGGCATGTTCCGCAAGCTGAACCCTGCCGTGGAACAGGCGAAGGTGCCGGACGGGAACGGCAGGGAAAGGGCGTCGCCAACGATGAAAGACGGGGAAAGAGAGGGTTTGCGGGACGCTTTGCGCTGAGCCGTGAAAATCATCCCCGGGAGAAGGTCCAGAGCCACCGTGCGGTCCACTCCCGGCATCTGCGCCAATTGGAAGGCCAGGTCGCCGGTTCCCGTGGAAACGTCGAGTGCCGGGCCTCGTGAGTTCTGCGTCGCTATGGCTGCCGTCTTTCGCTTCCAGCCCCGGTGCATCCCCAGGGTCATGATGTCGTTCATCAGGTCGTAGCGCCTGGTGATGCGGGAAAAGAGGTCAGCGACGTAGCGTTGCCTCTCGCTGCCGGTCAGCCTCGCCATAAGAGACGCATGGGCTGGAGGGTTCGGCTGAATGGGTTCAGCAAAAGCCCCATGTTTTCCAGCGTAAGCGCGCCAAGCAGGGCTTGATCGTCGCCCGGTTCTCCCATGACTATTGGTGTGTAGCCCTCGGCCTGCGGCAATGTCATATAGCAATATGAAACGTTGCGGCTTATTGCAGTGCCGTCAGCCAGAACGAACCGCTCCTCCCGATAAGGTTCTAAGCCGAGCGACTGCCAGACCTTGATAGGAAGCAAACTATAGGCCGCCCCGCTGTCAACGAGGAAGTTGACCACCTCTTCCTGCCCCTCCGATCCTCTGGCCTGTCCCTCGATGAATGTAATTCCCATGGTTAAAGTTCTCCCCGGTATTGCTGGTCTTTAGGCAAAGCGTCGTCAATGCCCAGCGAAACCAGTACCTTGTTCACCACGTAATTGACTATATCGGCAACCGTGGCGGGCTGCAAATAGAATGCCGGGTCGGGAGGCAGGATGACCGCCCCCATGCGGCTGAGGGTGAGCATGTTCTCGAGGTGGATGCTGTGCAGCGGTGATTCGCGCGGCACCAGCACCAGGGGCCGACGCTCCTTGAGGCAGACGTCGGCGGCCCGCAACAGGAGATTGCCGGAAATGCCGCTGGCCAGCGAGGCGATGCTGTTCATGCTGGCTGGCACCAGGGCCATGCCCGCCGCCGGGTAGGAGCCGCTGGCGATGGGCGCTCTCAGGTCGTTGATGGCGTAATGGACGAATGACGGATGTTCCTGCCATTCCACCAGCGTCTCGTTGAGCGTCTGGCCCAGCTCCTCCTGCCAGACCAGCCGGGCGGCGTTGGAGCAGACCACCGCCGTCGGCAGGTCGCGGCGCAGCAGCTCGTCGACCATGCTGCGGGCCATGACGGCCCCGCTGGCCCCGGTGATGCCGACGACGACCGGCCCGGATGTCATAACGTGATGGCCAGGATGGTGAATACCAGCAGCGACACCGATATGACGCTGTTGTACTGGAACAGCGGGGAGCGCAGCTTTGACAGGTCATCGGCTTTGACCAGGCTGTTCTCCAGCGCCAGCAGCACGATGGCTATCGCCCAGCCGATGAAGTAGTACAGGCCCAGGTTCATCCAGATGCCCAGCGCCAGCAGGGCCCCGGCGGCCAGCAGGTGCATGACGCGGGTCGTGCGGATTGCCGCGCCAATCCCGAACCGCTTGGCGAAGGAGTTGGTTCCGTGCTCCCGGTCGAAGTCGTAGTCGGCGCAACCGTAAATCATGTCGAATCCGCCAGCCCACATTATCACGGCGAAGGTCAACAACATTGGCTCAGGGTCCAGACGGCCCGTAACCGCGATCCATGCCGCCGAAGGGGAAATCGCCAAGGCAAGCCCGAGGAAGAAATGGCACGCCCAGGTGATGTACTTGGTAAAGGAATAGAAGACGACGTAGAGCGCGGCCACCGGAGCCAGTATCAGGGTAAGCGTGTTGAGCTGCGAGGCCGCGTAGAAAAAGACGCCCGTGCCCACGACCGCCAGGCCGATGACGTCCAGCGGCGTTACCAGTCCCTGCGGCAAGTGCCGCCCCCGGGTGCGCGGGTTGAGTGCGTCCTCCTTGCGATGGATGAAGCGGTTGGCAGACATCCCCAGCGTCCGCACGCCGGTGAGGGCGACGGTAATCCAGATGAACGTGCTCCAGCCCGGCCACCCGCTGCCGCCGGAATCCACCGATGCCAGCATCATCCCCATGTAGCAGAAGGGCAGCGCGTACAGCGATTCCCAGATGCGCACTACCCACAGGTAGTGGGGCAGCTTGACAATCGGAGACCGTATGGCGTTGGCTACTTGCATCTTTGAGTTGTCCTCAGCGGATCAGGGGAGGCCGTAGCTGGCCCACTTGCGGTCGACCAGTTCCTTGATTTCCGGGCTCATCACCACGTCCGGCGGCCACTCTCTGGTGCGCCCCTCCTCGGGCAACTTTGCAGTCGCGTCAATGCCCACCTTGCTGCCGAACCTGGGCACGGCGGATGCGTGATCCAGATCGTCGATGGGGCCGGATGTGAACACAAAGTCGTTGGCCGGATCCATATTGGCAGTCACACGCCAGGCCACCTCGGACACGTTTTGCACGTCAACGAAGTGGTCCACGACCACAATGCCCTTGGTCAGGCTCATCAGACCCATCCCCCAAAGGCCGTGCATAACCTTGCGCGCCTGACCGGGATATTCTTTCTTCATGGAAACTATCACCAGGTTATGAAACGCGCCCTCGGCTGGCATGTTCATGTCCACGACCTCGGGCAGGATGGTCCTTACCAGCGGCAGGAACATCCGCTCCGTTACCTTGCCCATCCAGTAGTCCTCGGAGGGCGGGCGCCCCACGATAGCCGCCGGGTAAATGGGCCGGTTACGGTGGGTGATGCAGGTCACATGAAAGACGGGATAGGGTTCCGGCATCGAATAATAGCCGGTATGGTCGCCGAAAGGCCCCTCCATTCGCTGCTCGTCCAGCAGCACGTAGCCCTCCAGAACGATCTCCGCCTCCGCTGGCACCATCAGGTCGCTGGTGCGCGCCTTGGCGAGGGAGACGCCCTCGTCTCTCAGGAATCCCGCGACGATCATCTCGTCAACATCCGGGGGCAGCGGCGCAGACCCGGTCCAGATGGTGGCCGGGTCGCCGCCCATAGCAACCGCAACGTCCATCCGGTCCAAACCCAGTTGCCGGCCCATGCGCTCGTGGTGGGCCGCCACCTTGTGAGTCTGCCAGTGCATCCCGGTGGTGCGTTTGTCGTACACCTGCATCCGGTAAGTGCCGTAGTTCTGCACCCCGGTTTCCGGGTCGCGGGTTATCACCAGCGGCAGGGTGATGTACGGGCCGCCGTCCATCGGCCAGCATTGCAGGTTCGGGAACTTGAACAGGTCAACGTCGTCGCCCTGGATGACGACATCCTGGCACGGCGGATTGCTGACGGTTCTGGGGCGCGCGGAGGCGAGGTTGACCAGTTGGCCGAGGGTGCGCAGCTTGTTGCCGATCCCCTCCGGCGGCCCCTGAACCAGGTCGAGAATCCCCTGCACCCTGGCTGCAACGTCGTCCAGGTCGTCCAGCCCCAGCGCCCAGGCCATGCGGCGCTTCGAGCCGAAGATATTGATCAGGACGGGGATGTCGTAGCCCTCGGGGTTCTCGAACAGCAGGGCCGGCCCGCCGGATTTAATCATCCGGTCCGCGATTTCGGCGATTTCCAGCCTGGTGTCCACTGGAGCGGAGACACGGCGCAACTCGCCTCTTTCTTCCAGAAAGGAGGTGAATTCCCGGATGTCTCGGAATTTCATCGGGTAAACGATCCGGCGAGGCAGCAGAATTCGTCAGCAGGTTAGAGGGGCTTGGCGTTGCGGACAGGCAGAACGGAACTGTATGCGATTCTCAGACCATTCTATACCGGAAACAAGCAGCGGTTCAATCAAAGGGGAGCGAAGCGTCGCTGTGGCGGGGGAGAGAAAGCGAGGCAAGTTACAGTGGCGGCGGGTACCCCTTCCGGCGCGGCGCGAATTGCCCCTCGCCGGAAGGCAACTTTCAGAGCGGCCACCGGTTGCAGTAGTAAGCACGGGGCTACCCGAGGCGGCCCCGCTTGGAAGGCCAGTGGAAGGCTCAGAACCCCGGCGCGGATTGCTCCCGCATCCGGCTGAAGCAGTCGCTACAGTACACCGGGCGGTCTCCCCTGGGACGGAAGGGCACCATCGCCTCGTTGCCGCATTCGGCGCAGACGATGGGGTACATCTCCCTGGGGCCTTCCTGGTACATGCCCCCGCCGCGCTGCTCCGTCCTGCGAACGGCCCGGCAGCTGCGGCATCGCTTGGGTTCGTTCCCAAATCCTCGAGCCTGGAAAAATTCCTGTTCCCCGACGGTGAAGATGAACTCGCTTCCGCACTCCACGCAGACCAGGGTCTTGTCGGACAATGCCACGGGTGACCTCCTGAGCACTTAAAACACGGGGCCGGTGAGCGTGTAGCCCGGCTCACCAAACAACGGCTGTCGGGGTGATTGCCCCGGCCAGTTGACGTTGGAATACCTGCCCCAAGTAACCTTGATTGTGCGTATCACAACATTATAGCCATCAAAGGCAAACATGCAACCAAAACTGGCAATCTCCGTTTATTTTGCCCGATTTCGTCGCTTAACTGACGATTGCAGACGCATAATGACAAAACGGGCGCTCCTTCTATGGCTGCCCGCAATTTCGCCCTAACCACCGGGCGCCATGACGTGAACACATTCGCCAGGGCAATCACGTCCTAAAATTCGTTCCCTTAGTGAGTGTCGTCAAATTGAGTTGCCAGACAGTCGGCAGGCCTGTTTCCGTCATTCCTGCGAAAGCAGGAATGACAGAGGAATTTGACGACACTCCATAGCTGCCTGTCATTACGGTGAAAGCCGGAAGGACATAAATAAAGCCGCCGCAGGTCTGGCAACTCAGTTTGGCGACGCGCCCTGGGGGTCGCCCGCGCCCTCCGCGGCGGATTCCTGCACGAGAAAGCATGACGACGCTTTGAAAACCGCCCAAAGCCGCTGCCCGTTCCTGATTCCCATTTCCTCCAGCGATGCGCCGGTGACCTGGCAGTGCAGCGGTATCCCGCAATCCAATTCCACCAGGTAGCCCGGTGGCCGGGCCTCGATGCGGGAAACCGTTCCAGGCAGCCGGTTGCGGGCAGAGGATCCCACTGGCTCATCCGACGAGAGAATAATGTCCGAGGCGCGAATCCCTACCGTAACCCAGTCCGCGGCCACGCCATCGAGTGCCCCGTCATCCAGCGGCGCTTCGAGCATGACCGGGGTGGCATCGCCTTCCCCCGATAGCCGCATGGTCCCGTCCCTGGGATGACGGGAATCCACCTTCATACGGAAGAGGTTTTCCACGCCGACCAGCCTGGCTACGGCAGTCTGACCGGGCTGGCCCAGCACCTCGATTGGCAACCCCCTGGCGATGGTTCTTCCCTCGTCGATAACCTGAACTTTGTCGCCCATCGACAGCGCCTCTTCCCGGTCGTGAGTTACCAGGACGACGGGAATGGGGCGGCGGGCCAGCGCTACCCGCAACTCGTGCCGCAGCGAGCGGCGAAGCCCGGCATCGAGGGCCGAAAACGGCTCGTCCAGCAGCAACAGTTGAGGTTGTGTCGCCATCGCCCTCGCCAACGCCACGCGCTGCTGCTGGCCGCCCGACAATTCCCACGGAAACCGCTCCTCAAGTCCGCGCAACTGGAAGGCGTCCAGAATTTCCTCAAGCCCCGCCCCCGGGTTTCCGGTTCGCGGATTTCTCCAGCCGGAACCCAGGCCGTAGGAGATGTTCTGCGCCAGGGTCAGGTGGGGGAACAGGTGGTATTGCTGAGTGAGATAGCCCACACGCCGCCTGTGGGCAGGCACCCAGATCTGTCCTGCGCTGTCGTAAACGGGTTGACCGGCGATGTCGATTCGCCCTGAGATGGGGCGGGCAAGCCCGGCCAAGGCACGCAGGGCCGTGGTCTTTCCGGATCCTGAAGGCCCGAACAGCACTAAGGTTTCTCCGGCATCCAGCTCCCAGTCCAGCCGGAGGTCGAATTGCCCTAAGCGGCAGTGCAGCCATCCACGGCAGCCCGGTTGCCCGTTCACAAGCGCCCGCTCCAGCGCCGCCTTGACCCCAGCGCCAACGCCGACAGGGCTAGCACCGAGACCACCAGCAGCAACGCCGACAGGGCCAGCGCGCTGTCCAGCCCGCCGCTGGACTCCATGGCCGTCATTATCGCCAGGGGCATGGTCTGGGTCTCGCCGGTGAGGTTTCCGGCAAACATGATGGTTGCGCCGAACTCCGAAAGGGCCCGCGCCCAAGAAAGTCCCAGCCCGGTGATGATCGACGGAGCGGCCAGCGGCAACGTAATCCGCCAGAAGGTCGAGATTGGAGAAACGCCCAGCGTTTGGGAAACGTCCTCATAGTCGCGAGCCACTGACTGGAATCCCAGCTTGGCCGAGCGGATATAGAAGGGGGCAGCCACGAACACTTGGGCGAACACCACCGCCACCGTGGTGAACGAGATGCTTACCCCGGCGCTGTCAAGCCAGCCACCAAGCAGGCCGCTGCGCCCGAACGCCATGAGCATCGCTACCCCGGCGACCACGGGCGGGAGGACGATGGGCAGCTCCACCAGCCCGTCGATCACCCTCGCCAGCCAGTGGTTGCTGCGAGCCAGCAGGTAGGCGAAGGGCGTGCCCCCGGCCACCACCACCGCGATGCTCACCACGCTGGTAAAGATGGAAAGCCGCAGCGCCGTGAGGGCCAGGTCGCCGGTTACGGCGTTCCACAGGTTTTCCTGCTGGGCGGCCCGGACCAGGAGCGCGACAATGGGCAGCCCAATGAATGCGACGTAAATCGCGCCCGCAGCGCCGCCCAGCACACCCCCGGCGCCGTCTGCCCGGCGCCACCTACGGAGCATCGAAACCATAGCCGGACAGGATGGTTTGCGCCGCCGGTGAGAGCACAAAGCTGATGAATTCGTCTGCCGGTTCCCGCGATTCCGAATCTTTCAGCGCCGCGATAGGATAGCGCGCGCGTAATTCCTCTGCATCCGGGGGCAGGGGCAACTCCCGTACCGCGCCGGAGGATAGCGCCGTAAGCGCGCCGGGACGGTACACGATACCGGCATCCGCCTCCCCCAGGACGACTTTCTGCTCCACGACTTTCACGCTGGGTTCCTCTGATACCACATTTGCCAGCACCCGCTGTGCGTAGTCATTGCCCAGGCCGGTGTCGTTGGTAGACAGCCACTCAAGCAACCGCCTTGAATACTCTCCGGCCGGTACATTCCCGTGGGCCAGAACCACCTTGGTTCCGCCATTGCCCAGTTCGCGCAGCGCGGTTATTTCCGACTCTTGAGTGACGATGACTGCCATCGACGTGCTGGCGAAATAGCTAACACTTCCCGCTATAAGACCTGCCTTCTGTGCCAGTTGCATCTGTCGCTCGTCCGCCGAAGCAAACACGTCACCCTTAGCGCCCGACTGGAGCTGGAACCGCAATCGCTGGCTGCCAGCGAAGTTCAACCTCACCTCGACGTCCGGACGCTCGAATTCAAATTCGCTGGCAATCTCCCGGAACGCATCGGTCAGCGATGCCGCGGCGTAAACCGTGATGGTGGTTTTGTCGCTGGCCGTTCCGCTGCATCCGGCTGAGAGGATCAAGGCCAGGGCTGCCAGTAGCGAAAAGGTTGCCCAGTGGGCGAATTTTCGAAGGGA
This sequence comes from Dehalococcoidia bacterium, assembly GCA_963664375.1. GTDB lineage: Bacteria > Chloroflexota > Dehalococcoidia > Lucifugimonadales > UBA3495 > VXOI01. The sequence continues at coordinate 2,621,933 of OY761449.1, read as the reverse complement.
AATCTGCATTCAGGTCTCGGCCACACCCTCCGTGCGCGAATCCTCCCGCAACAGCACTGACTCGATGCAATCTAGCGGGGAAGGCCCGGCTTGTAAAGAATGCAATGGCGCCGGTGTTCTCAACGTGTGTTGGCAATGGAGGCGATCTGTCTACCTTGTCCTTGCTGCGTAGGGGCGCACAGCCGTGCGCCCGTGTCTGCGCAGGAGAGAATTGATCTGAAACCGGGGGCCAGGGCGCACGGCTGTGCGCCCCTACATGGGAATACCAACACACACTGAGAATGCAATGGTGCCGCCGTTCAATAGTTCCCTCCCCTCAGGGGAGGGTTAGGGTGGGGGTGAACTCCTCAACTGTGTAACCCCTATCCTGATTCAGACAATCGCGCCTGCCGGGGACTTTGAAAAGCCCTGCGTATCCCGGCGGCAGTCTTGACGCATTTCCGGCGCTGGGTTGTAATTGCCTGAACTTAAACCCGACGGAGGAAAGAAATGGCACTGGTTCGTTGCGTAACCGAAATGGGGATGGGCGTCGACGTGCATGGACGCGATTACACCACCGCGGCCCAGAGGGCCGTCTTCGACGCCATCCACCACAGCAGCCTAGGGTTCCAGAGGATGCTGGGCAAGACCGCAGACGACATGCGCGTCGACGTCACCATCGGCGTGCCCAATCCCGGGGCGGTGGACAAGGCGGCCGTGCTGTCGGTCCTGCCCCACGGCACCGGCCACTGCGAGGCTGTCGCCGGCGGCCTCGAGGTGCCCAACGAGAGCGGCGACGATGCCCTGGTGATAGCCAACGCCGTGGTCATAGTGAGCTTCGACGACGGCAAATAGCCTCTGAAGGGTGTGTGAAATGTTCCCTCTCCCGAAAGGAGAGGGTTAGGGCGTTCCCCTTATTCCCAGGAATAACTCCTCTTGGCCTGCTATTGCAAAGGTGAGTGTGGCTCGGCCTGGTTGAGAAAAGCAGGGCAACCACAAGGGTTGCCCCTACATTATGGCGCCGTCTTGGTTGTAGGGGCGCCCCTTGTGGGCGCCCTGGCACGAACTGGCACATTATCCCAATGGCTCATGCGGTTACTGTCAAATCCGCATGTGGTGCGAACTCCAGAGACTTTCCCAAGATCAGCGCCGTGCCCGAATTCGTCATCCCCACAGAAGCGGGAGTACGCCCCCACCCTAACCCTCCCCCGGAGGGAGAAGGAATTTGTTGCGCGCCCCTAAATGGCGCCGCGGTGTCAGCCGCCCCCCAGCTTGCTCCGCGCGACATCGGCCAACTCCTCCAGCAACTGCCGCCGTTTGGGGCCAGTGACCGTCAGGCGTACCAAGGCCCGGTCTTCGATCAGGAACAGGCTAGAGGCCTCCTCCGAACCGAGGTTGTGTTCCAGCACTCCGCTTGTCTCCATGCCGCCCGGCCCGGTCTCTCCCCTGCTGACCAGGTCGCTGCGGATGCCGTCCAGCGCCGACAGGGCCAGTTCGCGGCTCTCGAACAGCACCACGCTTTGCAGCACACGGAATCCGGGCCCCTGCAACTCCACCAGCGCGGATGGCCCTTCCGCCGATTGCTCCTCAGACAAGGTGATCGGAGACAGTTGCATTCCAGATACGTCAGCGGGGGCGAGCAACAGGTCGCGAGGGTTAGACGGCGTTTCCGAGCCGCAGCCGACGAGAAACGCGGCAAGAAGAATTGCCGCCGCGAGAAGAGCGCAATTCCGAATCAAATGTTCCCGGGCCGGAATGTGGCTCAATGCTGGTGACCGTGGCCGTGTTCGGGAGCGCCCCAGCCACCGGCGCCGGGAGTGCTGACCCTGACCACGTCTCCGGCGTCTACGTCGATGATCTCCTTGCCAGCCAGTTGCACTTCTTCGACGCCGCCGCGCAGCAGCATGTTTTCGCCCGGCTCGCCGTGATGACCGCCGTGGTAGCCCGGCGGTGGGCGTCGGCGGCGCTCCGACATCAGCGTCACCCTCGCTGGCGCCAGGAACTCCATTTCACGGATCACGCCGTCGCCGCCCCGGTGCAGTCCGTCGCCGCCCGAGCCGCGCCGCAGGGCGTACCGCCGCAAACGCAGGGGGAAGGCGAACTCCATCGCCTCAATCGGCGTGTTCATCGTATTGGTCATGTGGGTCTGGATGCCGGAAATGCCGTCCTTGTCCGGTCGCGCTCCCATGCCGCCAGCGACGGTCTCGTAGTAGACGTAGGGCTTCTCTCGCACCGGATCATGCCCGCCGATAATGAAGTTGTTCATCGTTCCCTGGCTGGCTGCGGGAACGACCTCCGGCAGGGCCTGGGCCAGAGCGCCAAACAGCACGTCGGTGATGCGCTGTGATGTCTCGACGTTTCCGGCGGCGACGCCCCGCTGCGGCCTGGGGTTGACCAGCGTGCCTTCCGGCGCGTTGATGTGCAGGGGACGCAGGCAACCCTGGTTGGCCGGGGCCTGCTCCTGCAACAGGCAGCGCACCACGTACAGGCACGCGGAAACGGTCACCGCCTGAGGCGCGTTGATGCAGCCGGGCCGCTCCGGCGATGTGCCAGTGAAGTCGATTTCCATCTCGTCGCCCGACACCGTGATGGTGACGGCGATGGGCACCGGCTCCTGCGTCAGCCCGTCGTCGTCCATGTAGTCCAGAACGCTGTACTTTCCGTCCGGAATGTCGCGGATGGTCTGGCGGGTAACCCGCTCCGAGTAGTCCAGCAGCGCCGCCATGTGATCGGAGGTTTCCAGTAAGCCGTAACGTTCGAACAGTTCCCGCATTCGCTGCTCGCCAACGCGGATGGAAGCGGTCATAGCCGCCAGGTCGCCCTTGCGTTCGTCGGGCGTGCGCGAGTTGCGGCAGATAAGCTGGATGACGTCCTGGTTCATCCTGCCGCCCCTGGCCAGCTTGATGGGCGGGATGATCGTCCCTTCCTGGTACAACTCGGTGGACAACGGCAGGGATCCCGGCGTCATCCCGCCCACGTCGGCGTGGTGTCCCCGGGCCGAAACGAACGCCGCCAGTGTCTTGTGGCCGTCTTTTTCAGCGTACACCGGGGCAACCATGGTGATGTCCGGCAGGTGAGTGCCGCCCAGGTAGGGGTCGTTCAGGATAACGATGTCCCCCTGCCGCAGCGCGTTGGGGAACACCTCCAGCGCAGCCCGGACGGAGGCGGGCATTGCGCCGAGGTGCACTGGCACGTGGGCCGCCTGCGCAACCATGTTGCCCGCGGGATCGAAGGCGGCGCACGAAAAATCGCGGCGTTCCTTGATGTTGGGCGAGTATGACGTGCGCTGGAGAGCGACGCCCATTTCCTCGGCCACCGACTCGAACATGTTCTTGAAGACTTCGAGACTGACTGGATCAACGGGCATCGGCGCACCTCAACGGCAGGGTTGCGGGCTAACTTTCCGGGAGTTCGGCAAGAAGGTCCCGGCTTGGCGCCCCGGGAATTTCGACGAGCTGGAAGTACTCGGTGGACATAATCTCGTCCAGGACAGCTTCGGACAGTTGCTCAAACGGCCCGTCGCCCCCTATCTGAGTCCGGTGGCACCGCAGCGATTCTTTCTTCACCGCAACGTAGGAGTCCACCCTGCGGATTGTGGTGACTTCCTCGTCCGGCGTCCCCAGCGCTTCGATGTCGTCGGCGGAGAAAGGCGGACGGATGTCGGCTTCGACCATTGCCTGCCACATTCGCTGGAACGCGCTGCGGGGGAAGCAGAGGTAGTACAATTGCGGCCCGCCGTCGCCGCAGCACAGTTCCACCGCCGACGCGGTGCGGCGGCAGATGGTCACGTGGTCGGGATGGCCGTAGCCTCCGGTCGGGTCGTGGGTGATGACCACGTCGGGCCGCACCTCACGAATCACTGCCGCCACCTGCTCCACTACCCGACCCTCCGGGGCCTGGAATAGACTGGACGGGTGGTTGTTGTCCTCCCATCCCTCCATGCCGGAGTCGCGGTAGTTCAGAAACCGCACGTCCTCGATGCCAGTGACGTCCATGGCCGTGCGCAGCTCGCGCTGTCTCACCTGCCACAGCGTCTCCGGCGTCGCCAGCTCAGGGTCGCTGATCTCGCCAACGTCGCCGTTGGTCGCGCAGATAAGCGTCACCCGGTGGCCGCCGGCAACCAGGGCGGCCAGCGTGCCGCCGCAGCCAAACCCCTCATCGTCGGGGTGCGCGAAAACAGCGAGAACGGTTAGTGACATAGAGTTAGTACCTAGATGATGGGGTCAAGTTGCTTATGCAGACCGGCCAGAATTTGGTCGAAAGCGTGGCTGACTTGCCGTTGCTCATCCGCCGTAGCGTTGACGGTGAGGTTGGCCAAAGCCCCTTTCAAGGCTTCCGGTTTGGCATCGAATTCCACGTGCTCTATCTCGACTCCGATTAACTTGCCTTCATTGTCGAAATCGGCCTGGATGCCTTCCCCGAGGACATCGGTTTGCGCGCTGACGCCACCCGAAATATAAACGTAAACGGAATCCGTATCCGAATAATACTCGATTCGCATGCCTAACCCCTGAAATGATGATCGGGAAAAGCGGTGTGCAGGGTTCTTCCATCCGGAAGCGTGACAACCCGGATATACTTGTCCAGTTCCATTATATAAATCCAATGGCGGATATTGCCATTCTGCTGAACTTGGACTCGCAATGGCTGCCTAACAGCTTGTTCACACCACTCGCGCCGGATTTCCGGCCTCTGCCGCAGCCTTGCCTCGAAGTGTTCTGTCGTCGGTAGAGGTTCATCCATGCCCGCCTACCCCATCGCCAGCAGCAGGTTGCCGTAGGCGTCTACGTCGCCCTGCCAGCCGGGGGGGACGACCGTCGTGGTGTCAAGCTGCACGACCAGGGCCGGGCCGGTGATCCTGTCGCCAACGGAGAGCAGGTCACGGTCGTACAGCGGCGTATCCATCTCTCCCTCCCGGAAGACCACGGCCACTCTCTCTATTTCGGCCTGCGCCAGCCCCGATCCCTTGCCCGAGTCCAACTGGAGGTCCGGCTTGTCGACGGCCAGGTCCAGTTTAAGGCGTAGGTTGACGATCTCCACCGGCTCGGCCCGGTCAGCGTAGCCGAAGCGTTGCAGGTGGGCGCGATAGAATCCGTCGGAAATTGCCCGCGCCAGCCCCTCCGGTGTGCGCGAACTGCGCGAGGTAGGGTAGTCGACGGTCAGCTCGAAGGACTGGCCGACGTAGCGAACGTCCAGGAAGCGGTAGGCCGTCATCCGGTCCGCGGGCAGCCCCTCCTGCTCCAGTTCGGCCCGCGCCAGTCCCTCCATTCCGTGGAACTCCTCCTCCAGACGCTCGCGGTCCAGGTCAGCGCCGCGCAGCATCACCGTGCGCGAGTAGTCTTTCACCACGTCGGCGATGGCTACTCCCAGCGCCGAGAGGATTCCCGGTCGAGCCGGAATCAGCACGCGGGGAATACCCAGTTCCTGGGCCAGTTCGCACCCATGCACCGGCCCGGCGCCGCCGAAGGGCACCAGAGTGAATGCGCGAGGGTCGTAACCCCGCTCCAGGGAGATGGCCCGGATGGCCCGTTCCATGTTGGCGTTCACCACCCGCAGGATGCCCAGGGCCGCCTGCTGCTCGCCGAGGCCGAGGCCCGCGGCGAGCGATCCCATCAGGCCCTGCGCCCTTGGCAGGTCGAGGGTCAAGCGCCCGCCCAGGAACCGGTCAGGGCGCAGCCTGCCCAGCAGCAGATTGGCGTCGGACACGGTGAGCTGGTCGCCCCGGCCATAGCAGGCCGGGCCCGGGTCTGCCCCTGCCGACTGTGGCCCCACGGCCAGGGCGCCGCCAGCGTCCACGCGGGCGATGGAGCCCCCGCCAGCCCCTACGGTATGGATCTCGATCATCGGCACGCTGATGGGATGGCCGCCCACGTTGGAACTGCCGGTTTCCTTAATCCGGCCCGGACACAGCGACACGTCGGTGGACGTTCCGCCCATATCCAGCGTGATGATGTCGGGATAGCCCGCCTGTGCCGCTACGTGAAATGCGCCAACCACGCCGCCAGCCGGGCCGCTCAGGATGGTGCGCACCGGCTGCTCGGAGGCCAGCCGCGCCGTGATGCTGCCGCCCGACGACTGCATGATGCGCAGCCCCTCGCCCAGCGACTGCTCAAGCTCGCCGAGATAGCGGCTCATCACCTGGCCGACGTAGGCGTTGACCACCACCGTGCTGGTACGCTCGAACTCGCGGAACTCCGGCAGCACCTGCGACGACAGGGATATGAAAGGCCGCGGCTCCATCCGGCGAAGGGCCGAGTTGACCATATCCTCGTGCACCGGGTTGAGGAAGGAAAACAGGAACGACACCGCCACCGCGTCAGCGCCCGACTCCCTGATGAGGGCCATCAGCGCCTCGATGGCGTCCGGCTGAAGGTCTTCGAGGATCTGGCCGGTGTAGTCGACGCGCTCCGAAAGCCCGAAACGCAGTTCCCAAGGCGCAAGCGTGGGAGTGCGGTCCTGTTCCAGGTTGTACAGTTCGGCGCGGCTCTGGCGTCCTATCTCCAGCACATCCTCGAAACCCATGGTGGTCACCAGCGCCGTGCGCGCGCCCTTGCCCTCCAGCAGCGCGTTGGTGGCCACCGTGGAGCCATGCACGAAATCGGCGTCCGCGCGGTCGACGTCCACTTCCTGGACACCCTGCACGATGCCGAGAGAAGGGTTCTGAGGAGTGGACGGGAGCTTATGGACGGACAGCCGGCCGTCTTTCAGGACTGCAATGTCGGTGAAGGTGCCGCCAACGTCGATTCCAACCACAGTGCGGGGCATAGACAAGCGTATCCTCGTTGAACTTGGAGCCTGGTCGTAATTCCTGGGGTGTCGCCAAATTGTGTTGCCAGATCAGATAGGGTGTGTGACAAATCCTCTCTCCCTCCGGGAGAGGGTTAGGGTGAGGGCGTCCCCTTGCTCTCGCAAGAAAGAAGGAAGCCGCCTCTGAGATGCGACAGACTCACTTCCGTCGTTCCGGAGTAAAGCCGGAATTAAGGGAGAACTGGACGGCGCCCCCTAGTCGTCCAGCGCGATGCGCAGGCGCTTGTTGATGCGGCCCTTGCTCTCGTGCCCGACCACGCGAATGCGCCCCACCTCGGTGGTGTTATCGACGTGCGTGCCTCCGTCGGCCTGCACGTCCAGGCCCTGGATGTCGATGGTCCGGACCTCGCGGATGTTGGCCGGGAGCAGGTTGATCTTGGTGCGTATCAGGTCTGGTATCTGCTCGGCTTCCTCCCGGGGCAGGTTGACGGCCAGCACGTTGCGGGAAGCGGCCACTTCCTCATTGATCTTGGCTTCGACTTCCTCTGCGAAGTCGGCAGACATCCGTTCCAGCTCGAAGTCCATCCGTGCCTCGCCGGGCTGCATGTTGCCGCCGGTCACCAGCGCGCCGTAGTCGCGCCAGACCACGCCGCACAGAATGTGTAGCGCCGTGTGGGTGCGCATCAGCCGGTACCGGCGCTCCCAGTCGATCCGACCGGAAACACGGCTGCCCTCGCCGGGGCGGTCGCCGTCGATCAGGTGCAGCAGCAGCCCGCCGTCCCGCTTGATGCCGGTCACGGCGTAATCCCGGCCATTTACTCTCAGAATGCCGATGTCGCTGGGCTGCCCGCCGCCGCCGATGTAAAAGGCCGTCCGGTCCAGCGCAACGCCCGCCTCGGCCACGGCAGTGACCGTGGCGTCGAATTCCTGCAAGTAGCTGTGATCGTGAAACAGTAGCTCAGTCATAACGTCTGCTCCGCAACAGCCGGTATTATACCAGACAGAGATTGGATGCCCTTGTAACGCGATTGCCCTGGACTACCTGCTCCGGGTGTGCCATTTGACCGAAATTTGGCCTATAATACCTTGCCGATTGACTGTTGAGACAGTCATCGAAAATCAGGGCGGCTTTGCGCGGCCGAGAGTCAGGGGCGAAGGATGAAACTTTCTTGCATGCAGGAGAATCTGTCCAGGGGGCTGTCCGTGGTCTTGCGGTCGGTGGCCACCCGCGCGACCTTGCCCGTAACCCAGAACGTGCTGATGACCACCGACGGAGGGATGCTGCGTCTCGCCTCCACCAATCTGGAAATGTCTATGACCACCTGGATTGGCGCAATGGTGGAGGAGGAGGGGGCCATTACGGTTCCGGCGCGGCTCATGTCCGATTTCGTTAATTCGCTGGGCACCGACCGGGTTGAAATCGAAATAGAACCGGGCTCCCATGTGCTGAAACTGAGGGCCGGGCGCGCCGAGGCCAGTCTCTACGGCACACCGGCGTCCGATTTCCCTCCGATCCCGGTGGTCGGGGAAGAGCAGGTCTTCCAGGTTGACCCCAGGATGCTGCGCAGTGCCATCGACCAGGTTGATTTCGCGGCAGCCAGGGAAGAGTCACGCCCGGTGCTGACCGGAGTCAACGTGCGACTGAGCGAAGGCAGCTTCACCCTGGCCTCGGCCGACGGCTTTCGCCTGGCGGTGCGCAACGGCTCCCTGGAGCAGTCCGCCGACGAGGTTACGGTGATCATTCCCGCCAGCACTTTGACCGAACTGGGCCGGCTGCTCGGAGACAACCAGGAGCCTGTTGAGCTGATGCTGGTGCCCGAACGGGGCCAGTTGATGTTCCGGGTGCACGGGCGGGACAAGACCGAACTGGTCTCGCAGATCCTGCAGGGCACTTTCCCCAACTACGACCAGTTGATTCCCCAGGAATACGACACCCGGGCCGTCATGGAACTCCCCGGCATGCTCCGGTCAACCCGCACCGCCTCCATTTTCGCCCGCGACGGCTCCAACATCGTGAGAATGCAGTTCAAGCCCAACGGCGAAGAAGAGGAGGGCAGCGGCAAGCTGGTCATATCTGCCAGTTCGCAGGAAGTCGGCGAATTCGAAGAGGAACTCGACGTCATAGACCTGGAGATGAAGAAAGAGGACGAGAGCAAGATCGCGTTCAACAGCCGCTATCTGGTGGACGTTCTCTCCGAATTGAGCGGCAGCCGCGTGACTCTGGAAATCACCTCCCCCTCCAGCCCCGGCGTCTTCAAGCCCACCGACAGCGACGACTACGTCCACGTGGTCATGCCCATGTTTGTTCAATGGTGAATAATGAGGGGTCCAAATCGACTGTGATGGACACGTCTTCGTGGGCCGCCTCCACCTTCATGCCGAAGGCGGCAAAGGCGGCCCGCTTACCTTTAATGACCGCCATGCAAGTGGTCATGGACTGCTGAACGGCAGGGCCTAGTCAACCCGGGGTTCCCCCGCACACGCGGGGATAGACCCAGGTCTACCTTGGTATTAAAATATCCAGCGATGTTCCACTCTCCCAGGGTCACGCGACTTGCTCAGCCCAGGGCTCACGCAGGTAACTATGGCAGCTTTACGCTTTTCTATTTTCCCGTTGCAGTATGTAGTTTCTCTCACCATATTGTTTTTGGCGCTGGCAGCCTGTGGAGCCGAGTCATCTGACTTCGGGACGGATGGAGACACGTCTCAACCACAGACGATAGAAACCCAGCAGTTTCGGGAAAGAGAGGCCAGTACACCGACACCCTCCCTGCACAGTTCCGAAACCGACACACCTGAGCCCACGGAAGATGCCGCCAAGGGAAGTACACCGACGTCTTACCAGCGCAGTTCTGAAAACGCCACACCTGAGACCACTGAAGCCGACATTCCAGAGGCGACGGAAGAAGGAGGCGTCGGTCAACTAAGGGTTGGAAATGACAGCCGAGTCCCGGGAGGGGACCCCGGCTTGGTCAGTGCCGGATTAAATCATACGTGTAGGATAACGGTCAACAAATCCATAGTTTGCTGGGGCGATGATTCCCTCGGCCAAGCCACGCCGCCTGATGGGGAGTTTGTTACTGTCAGCGCTGGAGGGGACGTGCGCGGTTATTCCTGTGGGGTGAAGGTCAACGGTTCCGTTGTTTGCTGGGGAAGTTACACTTATGACTATGGGAGAGCCACGCCGCCTGACGGGGAGTTCGTCACGGTAAGCACTGGGAGCTACCATACCTGTGGTGTGAGGCTCGACGGGTCCGTAGCCTGCTGGGGCGATGATTCCCTCGGCAAAGCCACGCCGCCTGAAGGAGAATTCGTCACCGTCAGTGCAGGATGGGACCATACCTGTGGTGTGAGGCTCGACGGCTCTGTAGCCTGCTGGGGGGTTGACACATACGGCCAAGCCACACCCCCCGATGCGAGGTTCGTCTCGGTCAGTGCCGGATGGGAACACACCTGTGGAGTCAGGCCCGACGGCTCTGCGGTCTGCTGGGGTGCTGATTTTTACGGCCAAGCCACGCCGCCTGATGGAGAGTTCATCTCGGTCAGTTCCGGAGGGGAACACTCTTGCGGAGTAAGGACCGATAGTTCCGCAGAGTGCTGGGGCGTGGATTATTTGCGCAGCAACATCGCGCCGTCGCTCCCGCCGTCGTTGATTGCCCCTGAGGGACAGTTTGTATCTGTAAGTGCTGGGATAAGGCACGCTTGTGGGATCAAGACCGACGGCTCAGTTACCTGCTGGGGAGATGATTCCCATGGCCAGGCTACGCCGCTACCGCCACTGTCCCCGGATGCCGGGTTTACCTCGGTCGCTACCGGAGGCAATCAGGTTTGCGGGGTGAGGACCGACGGCTCCATCGTCTGCCGTGGCTGGCGAAGGGCAAGCTGGACAACGCTGTCCGAGGAGGGATTTGCATCGCTCAGTGTCGGCGGCTACCAAGTCTGCGGGATGAGAGCCGACAACTCCATAGTCTGCTGGGGCGATGATGCCGCTGACCAAGCTACGCCGCCCGAAGGTGAATTTGCTTCCATCAGTGTGGGAGGGGGACACACATGTGGGATTAGACTCGACGGTTCTGTCGACTGCTGGGGCTCTGATTCCCATGGCCAGGCCACTCCTCTCCCAGTGGGAAAGTTCGTCTCGCTGAGTGCTGGGGCGACTCACACTTGCGCGCTTACACCCATGGGCCAGGTCTGGTGTTGGGGTGAGGATTACAACTGCGAAATTCGGCCCGACCTTGAACATGTTCTGCCCGGAGGCGTGGCGTGTTATGGTTTGGACGATACAGCCCGCCCTATGCCTCCTGAAGGACAATTCGTTTCGGTAAGTGCCGGGGGGCACCGGACCTGCGGAATTAGGCCCGACAGCTCTGTTGTCTGCTGGGGTAGACAGAGGTGGCCAGGTAGTAATACTGAGCCTCCCAAGAATGAGTTCGTCTCGGTCAGCACCGGCATGGCACATGCTTGTGGAGTCAAGACCGACGGGTTCGTCGCCTGCTGGGGTGATGATGAATTTGGCCAGGCCACGCCTCCTGAGACTGCGTTCGTCTCAGTTAGTGCAGGAAGAAACTTAACCTGTGGAGTGAAAGCCGATGGCTCACTTGATTGCTGGGGTGGCTAGGGTTATGGATTAAGGAGATGATTATGCGCAACCAACAGGACGGACCCAATGGGCGTCAGGAAAAGATCATCTTCCATTTCAAGCGGATAGATAACTCTAAAGGTAGAACTGACGCCGACATGAACCACATCTCTAGGGCCATCTTTGCAGCAATTGAGTACTACAGGATTGGAGACGAAAGGCATGTTGATGGAACCCCGGAGGAAATAAAAATTGGGAAGGCGATCATCGATGCCACCATGTCATGCTTCGCTCTGGAATGTGTGCTAAAGGGTCTTTTTCAGGCAATAGGAAAGGACTTTCGCCACGACCACGATCTGTTGCTTCTATTCGACGAACTGCCCCCGGAGCGAAAGGACAAAATCGAAGCGGTATGGCGGGAATGGACTATAGTCCCGGAAACGCAACAGACGACATTCCGAGAATTCGTAGAAATGCATAGAACAGATTACCAAGGTTGGCGTTTCTTTGAACGCAACGGCATAGAATTCTCGGGGTGGCCGTGGTTCGCGGCTACCCAAGCGGTCTACTCCGCCACAAGGTCGGTGAATGAATAACCTGACGTTGAACGCGCGGGGATAGACCGCCTTGTGGGATTTGGGCGCGGGAAGGACGGCCGGTTCCCCCGCAGAAGCGGGTAATAGGCGCAACTTTCCTGCTCCGCGTCCCGCTGCCGCCCAAGTTCAACGGCAAGTATGACCCCGCCGCCAGGACCCCATCAACCCCAACGTTGCTGAAGCCGGGAGACCGGCCGCGATTCACGAAAGCCGGAAAAGCCAAGCCTGATGCTGAACCGAAACCCGGTAAGGCCCATAAGACTCAACCGGTCAAGAAGGACAAAGGCCCCCGGACAATACCGGTCGGCGGAACTGACGCCTCCTCGAAACGCGGCGAGTACGCGCGCCTCCGGGGGAAACGCCCTGACCGCAAGGAAGCGCATAGACAAACGCAGGCGAAAAGACGCCAGCAGGCCAAGGAACTCGGACTGTGCCGGAACTGCAACGCCAAGGCAATTCCCGGACAGACAAGGTGCGAGACCTGCGCAGAGAAGCACAGGGCGGCCCGCCGTATCTACGACGCCAAGCGGAGGGAGGTGGCCAAGCAAGCCCCAAAGATAACGGGCTAACGCTAGCAGGCCAAGGCGAAAGGCCAAAGCCCGGTCGTCAGCGGACAGTGATTCTCCCGTCAGGAAAATGGGGATGCTTGGGCATGGCAGTCTCGCCGCCCCTTGCCCCTTGCCATATAATCGGCGCAATCCACCCGTTGACCAGCAACAGCCGCTAATCCCCGGAGGCCGAGCATGACCACCGCGCCAACGAACGCCGCCGGCCGCGTCAAGACGCCGAAGGCCGGAGGCCATTTCCGTTTCCCAGACCCGCCGGAAATCCCGGAAGACAAGATGACCAGCTTCAACCAACTGACTCCCAACGGCACCGCCCACCACCTCGTTCAGCACCTGGGCAACCCCGATACCACTTTGGTCGCAGGGGAGCACTACCTCTCCCTGGCCCCCACCAGCGACATGACCGGAGTGCGCTACCCCGACCTGCTGGTGGCCTTCGGCGTAGACCCGGCGGCCTACTACCGGAGCAACGCCTACGTCATCTCGGAGCAGGGCAAGCCGCCGGACTTCGTGCTGGAGATAGTCTCTCGCAGCAGCCGCCAGGCCGACCGGGTGGACAAGAGAGAGGACTACGCCGCGCTGGGCATCCCGGAATACTGGCGGTTTGACGAGGCGGCCCGCCGGAGGGAGAACCGGCTGGCCGGCGACCGGCTGGTAGAGGGCCGATACGAACCCATCGCCATCGAGGAGCTGCCGGACGGCGTGTTGCAAGGGTACAGCGCGGAGCTGAACCTGTACCTGCGCTGGGAACGGGGCCAACTGCGCCTGCACGACCCGGCGACGGGCCAGCACATCGCCACATTCGAGAGCGAGCGGGCCCGGGCTGAGAGCGCGGAGGCCCGTGCCCATCGAGAGGGAGAGGCCCGCGTCCAAGCCGAAGCCCGCGCCGAGAACGCGGAGGCCCGTATCCGCGAGCTGGAAGCGGAGAACCGGCGGCTGCGCGGCGGGTAAGCGCTCCGCGAACCGTAACAGAGCCGGTTGCGAAACCGCTTTCCTGCGCTGGCGTCCCCGGTCAGTGAAGGACTTGGCCCACGAGGGCAGAGACTCCTCGCTCAGTGCGGCATGGCATAAGGCAACTCCGCAACGAGTCCATACCGGCGCCCGTCCTGACGGCGCTCACGGTCCCGAAGGCGGACGGCCGCGCCGATATGCAGCGGATGTACGTCAAGTTGCTGAAGCGGCCCGCGCCGACGGCGGAACCTTCTGAGGTGCTACTCTGCCCTGTAAGAAGAGCCTGAGAAGGGGAGCTTAGATGCCCAGGATTTTCGACAATCTCAGCCCCGGCGCCAAGCTGGTTTCCGCCCTTCAGGAGACGCTGACCGTTTCCAACAGGGCGGATTTCTGCGTAGGCTACTTCAACCTGCGCGGCTGGGGCGACTTGGCTCCGTACATAGACCGATGGGGCGATGAGGACGGCCCGTGCCGGGTGCTGATAGGGATGCAACGCCCTCCCGACGAAGAACTCAGGGACGCGCTGTCGCCCCGCCGCGGGACGCCGGGCATGGACAACGCCGCCGCCCACCGGCTGCGCGTCCGGCTGGCGGAGCAGTTGCGCAGCCAGTTGACCTACGGCGTTCCTACCAACGCGGACGAAGCCACGCTGCAACGGCTGGCCGAACAGCTCAGGGCCGGGCGGGTCATAGTCAAGCTGTTCCTCCGTCATCCGCTGCACGCCAAGCTGTACCTGCTGTTCCGCGACGACCCGGTCAACCCCGTAACGGGCTACATGGGGAGCAGCAACCTGACCATGGCCGGCCTGTCCCAGCAGGGCGAGCTCAACATCGACGTGCTGGACCAGGACGCCGCGGGCAAGCTGCAACAGTGGTTCGAAGACCGCTGGAACGACCGCTACTGCGTTGACGTAACCGATGAGCTTCTGCGAATCATCGAGGAGAGCTGGGCCCGTGAGGACCTGATTCCGCCGTACCACATCTACCTGAAGGTGGCGTACCACCTCTCCAGAGAAGCGCGGGCCGGCATCGAGGAGTTCAAGGTTCCCGGCGTCTTCGGCAACCGCCTGTTCGAGTTCCAGACCGCCGCGGTCAAAATCGCGGCCCACCACATGAACCGGCGCAACGGCGTGCTGATCGGCGACGTGGTGGGACTGGGCAAGACCCTGGTGGCTACCGCCCTCGCCCGGATATTCGAGGACGACCTGGGCACCCAGACCCTCATCATCTGCCCCAAGAACCTGGTGCCGATGTGGGAACAGTACCGGGACGACTACGGACTCCGCGCCCGTGTGCTGTCCATCAGCCGGGTTCTCGGCGAACTGCCCACGCTGCGCCGCTACCGGCAGGTCGTCATCGACGAAAGCCACAACCTGCGCAACCGGGAGGGCAAAAGGTACCGGGCAATCCGCGAATACGTCAGCGAGAACGAAAGCAGGTGCATACTGCTGTCGGCCACGCCCTACAACAAGACCTACCACGACCTTTCCAGCCAGTTGCGGCTGTTCATCGGCGACGAGGACGACTTGGGAATCCGCCCGGAGCAACTGCTGCGCAGCATGGGCGAGGGAGAGTTCCGGCAACAGCATCAGGCCAGCCCCCGCAGCCTGGCTGCTTTCGAGCATAGCGAACATACCGACGACTGGCGCGACCTGATGCGCCTGTACATGGTGCGGCGCACCCGCAGCTTCGTCCAGGACAACTACGCCGAAACGGATTCGGATACCGGCCGCAGGTTCCTTACCTTCGAGGACGGCGGGCGCTCCTACTTCCCGGCGAGAGTTCCCAAGACCGTCGCCTTCGCCGTCAACGACGCCGACCCCGGCGACCAGTACGCCCGGATGTACGCGCCGGCCACCGTGGACGTGATTGAGGAACTGCGCCTGCCGCGCTACGGCCTGGGCAACTACGTGCTGGACAATCCGGCCACGCCGCCGACGGCTGCGGAAGACCGCCAGATCCAGAACCTGGCGCGGGCCGGCAAGCGGCTGATGGGGTTCTGCCGCACCAACCTGTTCAAGAGGCTGGAAAGCAGCGGCGACGCTTTCGAGCATTCCGTGGAGCGCCACGCGCTGCGCAACTACGTTTTCCTCCACGCGCTGCGCAACGGGCTGCCGCTGCCGGTAGGCACCCAGGACGCCGAAATGCTGGACTCCCGCTTCACCGACGAGGACGCCGACGAAGCCCTGAGCGAACTGGCCGATCCGGACGACGAGACGGAAGAGGAAACGGAGGACAACGCCCTTGATTCCGGCATAAACGGCCGGGACACAGGCAACCCTCAATGGACGCGGGATGCTTTCGAGCAACGCGCCGCCCGTATCTACGAAGAATACGAAAGCCGCTTTGCCAGACGGTTTACCTGGATGCGGCATGACCTGTTCCGCCCTAGCTTGGAAACCGAACTGCAACAGGACGCCGACGCGCTGCTTAACCTGCTACGGAAACACGGGCCGTGGAACCCGGCCAAGGACGCCAAGCTGGACGCCCTCTACGAGCTGGTCGCCGAATCCTACCCCGACCGGAAAATCATCGTGTTTTCCCAGTTCGCCGACACCGTGCGCTATCTGGAGCGGGAACTGCAAGGCCGGGGCGTCGGCGCACTGGCCGGCGTCACCGGCGACTCCCCCGACCCCACGGCCATGGCCTGGCGGTTCAGCCCGGTCAGCAACGACCGCCGGGCAAACGTGACGCAAGACCGGGAGCTGCGAGTGCTGATAGCCACCGACGTGCTGAGCGAAGGCCAGAACTTGCAGGACTGCGCCGTCGTCGTCAACTACGACCTGCCCTGGGCCATCATCCGGCTCATCCAGCGGGCGGGCCGCGTGGACCGCATCGGCCAGACAGCCGAGGAAATTCTGTGTCATTCCTTCATGCCGGCCGACGGCGTGGAGCGCATCATCAAACTGCGGGGCCGGGTGCGGGACAGGCTCCGGGAGAACGCCGAGGTCATCGGCACCGACGAAGAGTTTTTCGAGGACGACCGGGACGACCGGCCCATCATCAACCTCTACAACGAGCAGGCTGGCATCCTGGACGGCGACGCCGACGGCGAAATCGACCTCACCAGCCACGCCTACCAGATTTGGAAGAACGCCATCACCGCCGACCCGGCGCTGGAGCGCGCCGTCGCCTCCCTGCCCGACGTGGCATTCTCCTCACGACAGCACGGCGGGCCGGGCCGCTTGCCCGAGGGAACCCTGGTCTACCTGCGCACCGGCGACGACAACGACGCCCTGGCCTACATCGGGCGCGACGGGCAGAGCGTTACCGAGTCCCCCGTAGAAATCCTGGCCGCCGCCCAGTGCCACCCGGACACGCCGGCGCACCCCCGCCATGACGAACATCACGCCCTGGTTGCCGCCGGAGTGGAGCACATCGCGCAGCAGGAGCGGAACATCGGCGGGCAGTTGGGGCGGCGCAGCAGCGCCCGCTACCGCGTCTACAACCGCCTCAAGGACTATGCCGAAGCCGTCCGGGGCCAGCTATTCGACAGCGAAGAGCTGCGCCAGACCGTCAACGTCATATATCGCTACCCTCTGCGGCAAGCGGCGGTAGACACGCTGAACCGCCAGATGCGCAGCGGCATCGACGACGCCGGGCTGGCCGAGATGGTCATGCAGATGCGCAGCGACGGCCGGCTCTGCATAATGGAAGAGCACGACGCCGAAACCCAGGAACCGCGCATCATCTGTTCCATGGGCCTATTCGACCACGAAAACGCCCCCGCAAAATCCCCTCCCCCTCAGGGGGAGGGTTAGGGTGGGGGTGAATTACCCGACTTCTTGACCCATGCGAGGAAAACGCCTGATGGCCACCGACATCCAAACACTGCGTCCCTACCTGCAAGACTTCGACCTCACCGGGCTGATGGTGGAGGGACTGGGCTGGAACCACAACCGGGGCGCCCCTATCGCCGCGTCCGCGGACGGCGGGGACTTTGAGCTGCATCCGGTGGCGGAAAAGGCGGGATTCGCCGTCTACCGTTGCGGCCCCGGAGCCGACGGGGCCATCCCGCCGCAGAGCGTCCGCCGCCGGATTGAAAAGCGGGTTGAGGCGGTCAAGTACGAACACCTAATCATCTTCGTGGACGCCGCAGAGACGCGGCAGGTCTGGCAATGGGTAAAACGTGAGGCCAACAAGCCGCCCGCCGTCCGCGAACTGAGTTACGAGAAAGGCCAACCCGGAGATGCCTTGCTGCAACGGCTGCGCGGCATCGAGTTCACCCTGGAGGAGGAGGGCGACATAGTCATCACCGACGTGACCGGCCGGCTGCGGCAATCGCTGGACGTCGAGCGCGTCACCAAGCGTTTCTATGACCGCTTCCGCAAGGAGCTGACCGACTTCCAGAAATTCATCGAGGGATTCGCCAAGCAGGGCGACCGCGACTGGTACGCCTCCCTGATGCTCAACCGCCTGATGTTCGTCTACTTCATCCAGAAGCAGGGTTTCCTGGACGGCGACGCGGACTATCTCAAAAACCGCCTCGAGATGGCGCAAAACCTCCCCGCTCATCCTGAGCTTGTCGAAGGACGGTTCCAGCGATTCTACCGCCAATTCCTGCTGCGGCTGTTCCACGAAGGGCTGGGCAAGCCCGAAGCCGACCGGCCGCCGGAACTGACCGCCCTGCTCGGCAAAGTCCCCTACCTCAACGGCGGCATATTCGACCCCCACGCCCTGGAGCGGGAAAACCCCGGCATCGGCATCCCCGATTCCGCCTTCCGGCAGGTGTTCGACTTCTTCGACCAGTACCAGTGGCACCTGGACGACCGGCCCACGGGCGCGGACAACGAAATCAACCCCGACGTGCTGGGCTACATCTTCGAGAAGTACGTCAACCAGAAGCAGATGGGCGCTTACTACACCAAGGAGGACATCACCGGCTACATCGCCCGCAACACCGTCATCCCGCGCCTGCTGGAAATGGCCCGCGCCGATTGCCCCGTGGCCTTCGACCCCGGCGGCGGCGTCTGGCGGCTGCTCCGGGACGACCCGGACAACTACATCTACCCGGCCCTGGGCCACGGCGTCGCCTGGGACTACTCCCCCGACGGGGCCGCCCGGCTGGAGGAACCCCTGCCGCTGCCCGGCGACATCGCCGCCGGGCTGGACGATCCGGCGCGGCGCACCGGCTGGAACCGGGCCGCGCCCGCCGAGTACGCCCTGCCCACCGAGACCTGGCGCGAGCTGATAGCCCGCCGCCGCCGCTACGAGGAAGTCCGCGGCCAGCTGGCCGCCGGCGAAGTGCGGGACGTCAACGGCCTTGTCACCCTCAACCTGGACAGCGAGCGTTTCGCCCGCGACGTCATCGTCAACAGCGAGGGGCCGGAGCTGGTGCGGGCCATGTGGCGGGCCCTCACCCGCGTCTCCGTGCTCGACCCGGCCTGCGGCTCCGGCGCGTTCCTGTTCGCCGCCCTCAACATCCTGGAGCCGCTGTACTCCGCCACCTTGCAGGCCATGCGCAACTTCGTGGCCGACCTGGAAACCTCGCGGCGGCCCCGCAACCCCAACGCCTTGAGCGATTTCCGCGAGGCCCTCGCCGCCGCGGGCCAGCACCGTAACGAGCGCTACTACATCCTCAAGTCCATCATCATCAACAACCTCTACGGCGTGGACATCATGGAAGAGGCCGTCGAAATCTGCCGCCTGCGCCTGTTCCTGAAGCTGGCCGCCCAGCTCGATAGCGTTGACGAGGTGGAGCCGCTGCCCGACATAGACTTCAACATCCAGCCCGGCAACACGCTGGTCGGATTCACCTCCGCCGCCTCCGTCCGCCAGGCCATGGAGATGACCCTGGGCGGCCAGCGCCGGATGCTGGACGCCGACGACGAGGCCGCCCTGAACCGCATCGAAACCGCCGCGAGAGACGCTGCCAGAGAGCACTCGTATTTCCAGCAAAGCCAGACCGAATACGGAATGCGGCACGACGATTTGGCCCAGGCCAAAGGGCAACTGCAATCCAAGCTGGACGCCCTGCGCGGTCAACTGGACGCCCTGCTGGCCAAGGAATACGGCGTAGACGCCGACAAGTCCGCCCCCTACCGGCAGTGGCGCAACAGCCACCAACCCTTCCACTGGTTCGTGGAGTTCTACGGCATAATGAGCAACGGCGGCTTCGACGCGGTAATCGGCAACCCGCCGTATGTCGCTACCAAGACAGTTGGGTACTCGCTTGGGCTTCAAATACAGCATCAGTACCCGGACTTGTATGCGCAAGTCGTCCATCAGTCCATGAAGGTCGTCGCTGCTACCGGCCGGTTCGGCATGATTCTGCCCCTCTCAATCACATTCAGTCGCGACTTTGGCTCGCTGCGAAAAAGCGTCTGGCATTGGGGTGGCTCGTGGTTATCATCCTTTGATAACATCCCTGCGTCTCTATTTGCAGGAGTTAGTCAGCGCTGCACAATTTTGTTGTCCGCGCCGTCTAGCAGCAAAACTTTTGTTAGCGGCCTCTACAGGTGGCGAGCGCGTTTTCGCCCAAGTTTGATGGAGAACGTTGCTTACACTCCTATGAGGCAAGATATGGACGTTGGAGCGTTTGGATTTCCCAGGTTGTCCAATGCCGATGGAGACCGGCTATTGCGACTGCACTCGCGAGCATCTCACAAGTCTCTGCCTAATGCCGTGCAACAGAACGACACTGCGGGGAAGCTGGGGTTTTCGCCCACAGCGAGAAATTTCATCTCGACCTATCTGGAATCTCCTCCGATACTGGAGGATAATGGGACAAAAATTCAGCCTGCTGGAGCAGGCTCATCTCTAGCTCTTCCAACAGCCGACCTCGCTCTCGCTGGATTGGCGGCGACCTCCGGGGCGACGTGCTTCTGGTATTGGCTTACCAGAGGGGACGGCTTCCATGTTACCAATACCCTGCTGTCGGATTATCTTGCTCCATTGTTGAAAATAGACCGCGAGTTACAGGATAAATTGCGGTTCGTTGGAGAATTGCTTCATAGGCTCAGGAACTCAGCCCTGGTATTCAAGAAGAACGCCGGGAAGTACGTTGGGAACTTCAATTACCAATCCCTCCAGGCCCTAACTCTTCGAGCGGACCTAGTCTACCTGGCCGGTATCGGAGCCGATTGGAGCGACGTAGAGAGTCTGTTCTCCTATTCGTCGTTGGTCAAAGCGATAAATGAAGCAGCCGGCGAAAAAAATATACCTCAACACATCAAGGAACTTTTCCACGTCGAGGAGTCCATAGACCTTGACAGAAACGAGGGGCTAACGGAAATTGATCAATGGTTAGCCCGATTCTTCGATGTCCCAGAAAGCCGTGTGCGCACGGCCATCCTTCTCTAGGGAGGCGCTACCACTGTGCCATTTTTAAGACCGGCAGAGCTATTTCAAGCAGTGGTCGATGCGTGTCGGCATCGCACTGATGCAGTCCTTTATATTGAGGGACACAACCCATTTACTTTGTCATTTGACGGGCAAGCCGTTACGTTTTTCGTCGCCAATGTAAGCCATGCACGCAGGACAGACCCGGATGAGTACCGCATACAATGCCCGGGAGACCTGCCGCAAGAGCTTGGGAGGCACGCGGAAAACGGCCAGTCAGTGTTTGTCCTGGGATACAACGCCGACTCGGGCACGTTCAGCGCTTGGAATCCTGAGTTATTCGTCCGCAGGAATCGTGACGTTCAGCGATTCTCGTTGTACACGCGCTTGTCGAGCCATTTACAGGCGAGTGCCGACGGCTTTGCGATATACAGGGACTCCACGGGTCAAAACGTGTTGCTGTTTCGTTCTGAGTTTTTGGGGCTGTACCTGGCGCACTTTGAGGCCATGCACCAGGCGACCGAAAGGGATCTGCGGAGGATAGTGACGGCGTACCAGGAAACTCGGTCTGGAGCTATTTCAAGGAGGAGGGTCTCAGTTGCAAAGCGAAGGATAGAGGTGACTCACAGCCAGTACGCAAGAAGTCCTCAATTTCGACAAGCAGTCCTAAACGCTTACGGGAACCGTTGCGCAATGTGCGGGATTCAGTTGGAATTGATTGAGGCCGCCCATCTGGTTCCTCACGCACACCCGCGGGGCTTGGACGTCGTTCCCAATGGCGTTGCCTTGTGCACCCTGCACCACAAATCACTCGACACAGGACTCATCTATATTGACGCTAATTATTCTATTCGAACCAATTCGGTACGGTTAAGATACCTTACCAGAATGCAGAGAACTGAAGGGTTACGACGGTTCGAGCGCCAATTGAGGGCTGAGATTACTTTGCCTGAGGACCCTGCCGATTTCCCACATCGCGACAACATTGAGCTCGGCAATCAACTCCGGGGCATAGAGGTAGCCTAGCCAAATTACGAAAGAAGACAGCGACTATGCCAAATCGCTGTGTATCAGAACGACGGTACAGCCGGGCGGCCGGGTGGAGTTCGCCAGCCCGGAGCTGGAGGCTGGGCAGGCGGTGGACGTGGTGGTGCGCCCAATCAAACGCCGCAAGGAGCGGGAGGAATAGCCATGCCAAAAACGCTGCACATCAAAACGACGGTACAGCCGGGCGGCCGGGTGGAGTTCGCCAGCCCGGAGCTGGAGGCGGGGCAGACGGTGGAGGTGGTGGTGAGTCTCACCTCTCCACCTGAGCGGCGCTCCGCCGTGGACATCTTGAACGAAGCGCCGGACGGCCTGATTTTCAAGACGGCGGAGGATGTGTCGGCCTACTTGAAGGAAGAGAAGGAATCATGGGACCGCTGATACTGCCCACCGGCGGGTCGGTCTACGTCGACGCCAACGCAATCATCTACAGCATAGAACGGGTTGCGCCTTATCACGGTTTGCTGGCCCCCATGTGGGAATCAGCCAGGGCGGGCCGGTTCACTCTGGCAAGCAGCGAGCTCGTTGCATTGGAAACCTTAATCAAACCCCTGCGAGACGGTAATACTCGGCTTGAAATGCTGTTTCGGTCTATTCTTGCCGCCGCGGAGATGAACCTCATCCCCGCGACTCTGGCACCGTGGGAAGACGCCGCCCGCATCCGCGCCGCAACAAGATTGGCGACGCCCGACGCGCTCCACGCTGCGACGGCTCTTCGGGCGGGTTCTGCGCTCTTCATAACCAACGACACCGACTTCCGCCGCGTCCGGGGTTTGCCTGTGGTCGTTTTGCGCGACCTCCTCGACGACGGTATACAATCGTGAATACGCAGATATACGGTTTCGCGTGACCCGCGCCGCGCAGGCGGCCGGGTGGAGTTCGCCAGCCCGGAGCTGGAGGTAGCTTATGCCTGACGCAAGGGACAGCCTGGAACTGCAAAACGCCGTCTATGAGACGATACGCGAGGGGCTGGAGGCCGACGCTTTCGGCAAGTGGGCGGTCGTGTCCAACGAAAGGCTTGTTGGCGTGTACGACTCCAACCGGGAGGCTTCCGAAGTCGCCCTCAAGCTGGCCGTTGACGGAGCGTGTCTCGTCAAGCGTATCGGTTATGTAGTCGAATTGGAGCAGGCAGGAATCCGTGTCCGCCATACGCCGGTTCGGAGATAGCTATGTCCGAGTGTCCGGTGTGCCACGGCAGGCGTTTGCTGGATAAGCCGGTTGACAAGGTGTTTAACGCCGGTGGCCGCTACGTGCTGGTGGCCGGGATGCCGTCCACCGTTTGCCAGGACTGCGGCGAGCGGTCTTTCAGCCGCGAGGCTACGGAACGGGCCCGCGCGCTGGTTCACGAACCGCCTGGCGATGCCCCCGTCAAGTCGGTGCCGATGCAGGTCTACGATTTCGCGTAACCCTCGCCGCCTCTGACTTCGCCGAGTCCGGGCCGAAATCAGGTTAAGGCAGCCACGAAAAGGGGAACAACCATGCCAAAAACGCTGCGCATCAGGACGACGGTACAGCCGGGCGGCCGTGCGCACGGTGGACGTGGTGGTTTGGGGGTGTAAACTCGAAGGGCGCGAACATCGGAGGAGGCAAGGCATGAAATCACTGGACAGGATTACCTTTGACCCCGCCGTTATGGGGGGCAAGGCGTGCGTCCGCGGTATGCGCGTAACGGCCGGGATGGTGGTGGGGCTGCTGGCGGCCGGCCGCTCCCGCGCGGAGATACTTGAAGCCTACCCGTATCTTGAAGAGGAAGACATCGGCCAGTGCCTGGCCTACGCGGCCTGGCGGCTGGAGGAACGCGAAGTTCCTCTTTACGCGCCATGATGCTGAAATTCCTCATTGACATGAACCTGTCGCCCCAATGGGCGCCCGTCCTGGAGAAGCACGGGTGGCAGGCAGTGCACTGGGCCACCATTGGAGACCCGGGGGCCAGCGACGAAGAAATCATGGCTTGGGCGAGGGCTCGCCAATACGTCGTGTTCACCCACGACCTGGACTTCGGCGCCATGCTGGCGCTCTCGCACGAGGCGGGACCGAGCGTGCTACAGATTCGCGCTGAAGACACTCTGCCGGACTATCTGGAAGAGCCGGTCATCGCTGCTCTCAATCAGCATGAAGCCGACTTGTCCGCCGGGGCCCTGGTCGTGGTTGACGAGAGCCGAAGCCGGGTTCGAGTGTTGCCGATATGAGACCACGCGCCGCTCGACGCTAACCAAAGAGGATGCCAGCCATGCCGAAAACGCTGCGCATCAGAACGACGGTACTGCCGGGCGGACGGGCGGCGATTGCACCAGTGGAGGGAACCAAATGAGAATCGCCGGCGTGAATTTCCCGGAGCCGTCGCCGAGCGCCCTGCGCGACGGGCGGCTGGTGGTCTCCGCCAGCATCTCCGTAGGGTCACCCCCCAGCGAGCCGCAGCCCCGGGCCGCCACGCGGCAGTGGGCCCGGCAGGGCCGCCCCGGATGACCGGAGCGGCCTTTCGCTATGGCGGCAGGACGGGGCGCTGCCCACCAGGGAACGCGAATCACGCCGTAAAACGGCCAAACAGCCACCCTTTGCTACCATCCCTGCAAACCTCCGCAGGGAGGAGCAAGGAACAATGCAGCCAGGACAGACACCTACCGGTAGGTGCGGGTACGAGAACTCCGGCAATTACTGCCCCAACTGCGGAGCCAGACAGCCAGGAACAAAGACTACGGCAGAAGGGTCCCGAAGGCCGAAGTCACGGAAGATATTGCTTGTAAGCGGACTGATCGGCATCCCCCTGTCGATTCTAGCCGTCATTATGGCGGCAAGCTGTATGACCGAATCTGAGGAGCAGTACTACCAGCCTGCTGAGCAACAGAACCAACAGAGTTACTACCAACCCGCTGGACAACAGAACCGACACGCCGCTCCAGCAAGGCCGACTTCCACGCCAAGGCCTACCCCCACGCCGAGACCGGTAACTATTGCCAACGGGCGCATCAATCTGGAATCCGGGGAATGGACCGAATATTCAATTGCGCGGTACAGGTACTGCGACTATGAGATAAGGGCCGACACGCTGGACTTCGAGGTTGACGGCGTACGAGACAGATGCAGTATGCCCCCAACTGCCCCCCCACCGCCGGAACCCGCCATACGCAGAAGCGCCGGGCGGGTTTCTTGTCTTCTCAGCCGACCACCGGACAGGACAAGGAACCGAACTATGGACATCCACAGGAACGCGGGCAAAGCGCGATTCGACAGAGAAAGACGGCTGTGGGCCGAGAGCCGCGCGCGAGAGTTTCAACTGGTGGACGGCCTGCTGGCCCCCCGGGTGAAGCGGCTCGTCGCGGCCGGAGTCCCGGCGGACGAAATGCTGGAACACGACTCGGCGCCGGAGCTGCTGGACGCCGTGGCGCAGTGGTGCCGGGAGTATGCCCGTTGGCGCGAGGAGTGCGGATTGGCCTTCATCGAGGGCTATCCCGTCGAAAGCTGGGCCGGACAGGTGCCGAGGGAGCGGAGGGCGGCGGCGCTGTTCCGCGTCGCCAACCACGTCCACGGCCAGGGCGAGGTTGAGAGGGCCTGGATGCTGCGCCGGTAGGCGGTGCAGTCGCTGCCGGACGAATACGCGGGGGAGCGCTAACCGGCCGCGCGGAGGGTATTCTTTTCGGGGGCGGCGCCATGACGGAACAAATGGAGACGGCGCTGCTGGCCAGGGCCAGGGCTGCCGTCGGCGAATGCCAGCTTTTCACCGGCGAGGGCATCTGCAACCGCGCATGGCGCTGGGGCGCGTACCGGCTGCGGCGCGACATCCCGGTGATCGCCGCCTGCTACTGCCGCATGGGCCGCCGCCACCGACAAGTAATGGAAGCGCACGAGCGATGGACGCCCTGGCATCATTCCGGCAGAAACATACCCACGGAACAACCTGGCGCCGCCCCTTCCTCGTCAGCGCGGGCAGGGCCTGTATTTCGGGCAGAACTCGCGTATGTATCAAATAATGACAACATCCGAATACAAATTACGAAATAATCCTGTTTATGAAGTCCACTATGATGACTTTGTCTGAAGGTATGGCGTAGCTTCACCCGGTAGCGTACAACCGGCGGCACGAAAACCGGAACGCAGGGTGGCTTCCCGATGGAACGGAATTCGCTGCGACGCGGAACATTGTTTGCTACCGCAATAACCGCGCTGGTCCTTCTGGCCGCCGCTTTCCTGATTTTCACCCCCCCCCCCCGCCCGCGCTGGGCCAGTCCGAAGCTCCGGCCACGCCGTCCTCGGTGTCCCTGACCCGCGCCGACGGCACGGTAACGGCGTCCTGGGACACTCCCGGCGGCGCCACCAAGTACCATGTCACCTACAGCTCGGACGGTATGCAGAGCTGGACTGCCGCCGCCGGCCCGGCCGATAACTACTCCGCAAACTCCATTACCATCACCGGCGCCGACAACGCCAAGTCCTACGTCGTCGGCGTGCGGGCCGGCAACGGCAACGACCAGTGGAGCGGTTGGCGCAACTCTGCGGCCATCGGCCCCTACACCCCAGACCCGACGCCTACGCCCACGCCCGCCCCGGCCCCGCCGGATGCCCCGGCCAGCGTGACCGTAACCCGCGCCGACGGGACGGTCACCGCCAGCGGGTACTCCGTGAGCAATGCCACCAAGTACCACGCCACCTACAGCTCAGACAACAAGCAGAGCTGGACTTCCGCCAGCGACAGCCACACCGGAAACAGCATCACCATCAGCGGCGCCGACAACGCCAAGACCTACTACGTCGGCGTCCGCGCCGGCAACGCGGGCGGCTGGAGCGGCTGGCGCAACTCCGAAGCCGCCGCGCCTTTCGTGCCAGCGCCTACCAACCTCATCATCACCAACGGCGACGGCTTTTTCGACCTCGCCTGGAGCACGGTAACCGATGCCACCGGCTACGACGTGCGGTCCAAAATCAACAACAGCGCCTCGAGGACTAGCGTCGCCACCGGCCTAACCACCAATTCGTACCGCTACACCACGTCAGACGTGGTCAACAAGCTGGCCGTGCGAGCCACCAACGCCAGCGGCAGCAGCACCTGGACGGAACTCTCCCGCGGGCCGAACGATAGCTGGCTGAACACCGTCCAGCAGTCCGGCGCATCCGCACAGTCTGCGCAGGGGCAGAGCCAGCTCGCCGCGCCCGCGTCGATCACCGTGACGCGCGAGAACAACTCACGCGACGAGAAGCTTTACGTGAGTTGGCCTGCTGTCTCCGGCGCCAGCGGCTACAACCTCGCCTGTGCAGCCAGACCAAGCACCCAACCGATGACCAGTTTGTCCTGGTGGCATTGCGGCTCGGTCACCTCCGGCCCCACCACGACTTTCACGGTGGACAGAGATAAACGTGGCGGTTTCGATCAAGACCTGGGTTATCTCCGCGCCTACGCGGTCGCCGTGCGCGCCGTGACCAGCAACCCAGCGCAGGCAAGTCCCTGGACAATGTCAACCGACGCGCTTCCGGCACGGATTCCTTTGTTTGCGACCATCTCGGTATCCCGCGCCGCCGGCTCCGTCTCGATTTCGTGGGCACGACCGGCAAACGCCGATGGGTACAAAGTCTATTGCGCCACTCGCGAGAACAACGTCTCTAGCGCACACACGGTCTGCGCCAATGTCGCAAACGCGACCGCCGTCAACGGCAGGTACAGCGCAACCATCACCTCGTGGACGGACGGCGGAACGACCTATGCCATCGACGATACTAAGATTTACGACATATCTATCACAACCACGAACGCTTGGGGCGAGTCGTACGGCCAGATAGCGCCGCTGATTGACCCCATACCCCCGGCGCTGACCGCCTCGAACATCGGCGTGACGGGCGCGACGCTTACGATAGCCAATCACACGGGCGGTTGGTGGTACAAGGGCGGGAAACTGTCCGGCACTGCCGGCTCCTGCACCTCGGTGGCGTCGGGCAGCACGGCCACCCTGTCCGGCCTGGAAGCGGACACGCAGTATGAATACAAGGCATATTCCAAGGCGAACTGCGCCTCGGCCGACCTTATCGCTACGGCGAGGTTCACCACCCAGCCATCAGGCTCAGGGCCCGCCTTCAGCGTCACCAACGTGACCAGCAGCGCGGCGACGCTCACCCTGCACAACCGCGCCGGCAGCTGGTGGTACAAGGGTGGAAGCCGGTCGGGCGGAGAACGCAGCTGCAACGTCGGCCCGTCGAACTTCGTCTTGAGCCTGTCCGGCCTGGACGCAAACACCGAGTATACCTACCGGGCTTACAGCGACAGCAGCTGCGGCACGCGGATAACCTCTGCCACCTTCAGGGCACAGAGCTAGGGCATTACTGTCGGCAAGATTGACGCCGAGGCAGGAGGCGCATGGTCTGCCACGCTGAGCGACTCGGTGACACTGTCGCTGGCGGGGAACGGCTGGAGCATCGGGAACGCTCACGACAAGGAGTCAGCGACCCGGCCCTGGTACTCCGCCGGCGACTACCATCCGGGTATTCTCAACGTGTGTTGGCATTCCCGTGTAGGGGCGCACAGCCGTGCGCCCTGGCCCCCGGTTCCGGCACAATTCTCTCCTGCGCAGACACGGACGCCCGTCCCTCGACATGCTCGGGAGTGCGCCCCTACGCGGCGGGGCCAGGCAGACAAATCGCGGTCAATACCGACACACGTCGGGAATACCCAGCGGGCATACGTGGTTGACAAGTCTATTTCAGAGTGTTATTTTATTTTGCCGACCCCAAACACCTTTAGCTCTTAGTGTAGACAATTGAGACATACTCTCAATATGAGGTTTTGTGACTCCACGCATAAACCTGATGGCGGTTTTGGAGGGGCTGGGCTATAGGTCCACTGCCCCCAGGAAAGCCATAGCCGAACTCTTGGAGCAGAAGCAGGACAGCTTTACTGCGGAGGCACTCAGCGAAGAGCTGCCTTCGGTGGGCCGGGCGACGGTGTTCCGCACCATCAAACTGCTCCTTGAGGCGGGGGCGGTCTGCAAGCTGGCCACGATAGACGGGTCTCAAATGTACAGCCTCTGCCGGATAGGTCATCACCATCACCACTCGGTGTGCATACAATGCGGCGCAGTGGAGGAATTCAGGGCCGCCGCAGTCGAGCGGTTGCTCAGCGCAATTGGCGACGAAATTCCGGGAGAGGTCATCGACCACCGTATCGAGTTGTACGTGGTCTGCGGCTATTGCCCCTTCGACGAGGATAAGTAGGGGTTTGTTCATACTGACTGGGATCCCGATGTTGCCTGCCCCATACTGATACCACGTATCATCGCAAACCTGAGCCAAACTAAGGTTCAAATCACGATTAAGAACGGAGACTCGGAATTAAATTGATACTATGTCGCACTACTAACCAAGGAGGATTCTATCTATATGAACACGCCGCGCAAAGCGCCTGTAACCACCCTGACCGGCTTCCGCGGCTCTGGCGAGACGGCCCTACTCAACCGGACCTCGACTGAGCAGCGTGGAACCGGACGGGTAAGCGGCCCTGAGAAAGGTTACATACGATGTGAGCGCAGGTACCTTGATGGCCGTCGTCGGCCCCAGCGGAGCCGGTAAGGACAGCCTGTTCAATGCAATCGCCGGGCTGCTCCCCGTTCACCAAGGGGGAGTGACCCTTAGTTAAGGTGGGCCGTCGAACGCGGGCGTCGGCCTACCTCCCCCGGGCGGCAGCTTCGGCAGTTCGTAACTTTTAACCGATACTTCATCTCGATAAAACGAAAAGGAGGATTCCGTATGGCCACTTCGTCAAGAGTACCCGTTACCATCCTCACCGGCTTCCTCGGTTCCGGCAAGACGACCCTGCTCAACCGGATCTTGACAGAGGAGCACGGCAAGCGCATCGCCGTGATCGAGAACGAGTATGGGGAGGTCGGCATCGATCAGGCGCTCGTCATCAACGCTGACGAGGAAGTCTTCGAGATGTCGAACGGCTGCATCTGCTGCACGGTGCGCGGAGATCTGATCCGGGTGCTCAACAATCTCAACAAGCGCCGCGACAAGTTCGACTACGTACTGGTGGAAACCACGGGGCTCGCCGATCCCGGCCCGGTCGCCCAGACATTCTTCATGGATGACGAGCTTCGCGCTGAATACGCCCTTGACGGGATCGTCACGCTCGTCGATGCAGCCCACATAGACCAGCAGCTCGGCCGCAGCGACGAAAGCACGGAGCAAATCGCTTTCGCAGACGTGCTCCTGCTCAACAAGACGGACCTCGTCAACGACGAGACCCTTGACAGTCTGGAGTCCCGGCTCCGGGGCATGAACCGAATGGCCCGAGTCCTGCGCAGCGAGATGGCGAACGTACCGATAGACACTGTGCTCGACCTGGCCGCCTTCGACCTGGACCAGGTGCTCGAGCGCCGTCCTACCTTCCTTGAGCCGGAGTACCCCTTCGAATGGACGGGAGTCTATTCCCTCGCTACCGGCCGCTACGAACTCAACCTCTCCGATGGCCCTGATCCGGCGATGTCGCTCGTCGCCGTGTCCGGCCAGGGCACGGATGACGCTGCCCTCCGGGAGGGCGCCGAATGGTGCGTGCGGCAGTACGCCGAACCTGCGGAGGTCATTCATCCAGGGGGAGAAATTCCAATCGGAAAGCATGTGAGCCTCCCGCTCGATTCCCCGGGGCGCAAGTCGTTCTTCTTTGAGGTCGATACGCCGGGCCGGGTTGGCCTCTTCACCCAGCACCTCCCGGAGGAGTTCGATCTCCAACTGAGAAACGCGGATGGAGAGACTTTCAAACTGGGGGGCAACTTTTGCTCCGAGCCTGCCTGCATAGAGGATGAGACAGACACACGGCGCATCAAGGGAGCGGCGGTTCCCGTCGAAGCCGAGCGAACCTGGGTCGCCCAGCACGAGCACGACGACGAGGTGGGATCGATCTCCATTGAGATAGACGGCGACGCCGATCCCGAAAAGCTCAACGCCTGGCTTGGCCAACTGCTCCGGGAGCGTGGGGTGGACATCTTCCGGATGAAGGGCTTCATCAGCGTTGCGGGGGAGTCGCGCCGCTTCGTCTTCCAAGGGGTTCACATGCTCTTTGACGGCCAGCCGGATCGCGAATGGGGGGACGCGCCCCGCCGCAATCAGCTCGTCTTCATCGGCCGCAACCTCGATGGACAGAGCATGCGGGAGGGGTTCGAAGCATGTCTGATTTAGATGCCGGCAGCCCGGGGAGCGCTCTTAACCAGGGCTGGTTTGCGTCCGTCGGCGACTACGCCATCGCCGGGGGTTGGATCCTGCACGGCGAGTCGCTGGTGGCTGGCGACGCAGAGGGTGGCGTCTACGCCTTCGACGGCGAGTCCGGCGAGTCCGCCTGGGCACAGCGCGAGGTTCATGACGGCGGTGTGCTCTCGGTGGCAGTCCACCCCAGCGGAAGCGCGTTCGCTACCGCCGGACAGGACGGCCGGGTCTTAATCTGGAGCGCCGCCGAAGGTCAGGTAAGCCAGGCTATCGACGTCGGAAGCGGTTGGGTGGAAAACGTGGCGTGGTCTCCGGACGGCCAACGGTTGGCGGCCTCCTGCTCCCGGCAGGTTTACGTGTATGACGCGGACGGCGCGGAGGTTTGGCGTTCCGATGACCATCCCAGCACCGTCAGCGCCATCGCCTGGTCGAACGCGAGGGAACTGGCGACAGCCTGTTATGGTCGAGTGACCTTCTTCAACGCAGCCACCGGCAAGCTGCGCCAGAAGCTGGAGTGGCAGGGATCATTGGTGTCGATGGTGCTGAGTCCGGACGGGGGCATCGTGGTCTGCGGCAGCCAGGACAAATCGGTGCATTTCTGGCGTCGCTCCACGGGGCAGGATTCGGAGATGTTCGGATATCCCGGCAAGCCCTCGGCCTTGGCGTTCGACGATACCGGCACCCTTTTGGCAACCGGCGGCGGGGAGGCGGTGACGGTCTGGAGCTTCCGGAAAAAGGGTCCCGAAGGTACGCGGCCCGGCGTCCTGGAGTTTCATGATCAACCCATAACGACGCTTGCCTTCGCTCCCCGCGCGATGCGCCTGGCATCGGGGGGGCGCGATGGCGCAGTGGTTGTGTGGTCGCTCCAGAGAAACGGAAAGGGCGTCCTGACAGGGGCCGAGGATGTGGGGGCCCCAGTGTCTAAATTGTACTGGCGGCCCGACGGGGGCGGGCTTGCCGCCCTCGACGCGCGGGGTGGCGTCATGGTTTGGCGGATAGAACAAGCGGAGGGACGGCCTGCCCGCAAAGGCGCAGCGCGGCGCCGCAGATGAAGCCCTGGCTGAGTGTACGCCCGCCGGTCGAGCGATCACACCTGTTAGAGAGTGTTTAATGAGTACCCTCTCCCGGAGGGAGAGGGCGTCCCTTGGCTCTTGCAGGAATGACGGATGCCGCTTTTGCGTTCACCTTGTCCACAAAAGGCGATTGTCACACACCCTCTTAGAGAGTGTTTAATAAGTTCCCTCTCCCTCCAGGGGAGGGTTAGGGTGGGGGCGTACCCCTGGTTGCTCAGGAGCGACGGATACTCCTGAAACCGGCCCTTTGTCAGTGAACTTAGCTTATTAAACACTCTCCTAGCCCCGGAACCCGGGCATCGGTATTTGTCCATCGAAATCGAGTGAAGGATAGTTATGTCCAAACTATTGAGACAAAGTTTCAGTTTAATCATCCCGGGCGCGCTGGGTGTCCTGCTGGCACTGGCGGTGGCCTGCGGGGCGCCAGCCGCGACCACGGAAAACACGCCGCCGCCCGCGGCCACCGAAGCGCCAGCGTCCCCGGCAGCGACCGCGGTTCCACAACAATCTTCTCAATCGACCGTAACATCGGAACAGCCAGCGGCCCCGTCCGCCGAGGCGGAACGCCCCATCCTGAACGCTGGCGTCATCTGGCTCGACAGCCCACTGGACCCGGTGGAGAGTGGCTGGGTCGCCAACCAATCGGGAATGTCGGAGAACCTGTTCCGGCTGTCGGGAACCACCCTCAGCCCCGAACCGTGGCTGGCTACGGAAGCCACTCAGGTAGACCCCTTGACCTGGAAGATCGGAATCCGGGCGGGCGTCAAGTTCCACAACGGGAACGTGATGGATGCGCAAGCGGTCAAGGCCTCCCTGGAGAGGGCTATCCGGTTGTCGCCGGCATCGGCCGATATATTGTCCATTGACACGATAACGGTCGAGGACGAGCAAACTATCACCATCACAACGACGGCCCCACATCCCACACTGCCGGGCATCCTGATCACACCGGCGCTCGCCATTACCGACGCGGCGGCGGCGGACGCCGCAGGCGAGGGCAATTTCATTGCCGCGGGCGCCCTCACCGGCCCATACATTCCCACCAGGTACGTCCAGAAGGAACACCTTGACAGCGTGGCCAACGACGACTACTGGGGTGGAGCGCCCCCGCTGGCCGGCATCAACCACGTAGCCATTCCCGACACCAACAGCCGGGAACTTGCCCTGCAGGCCGGGGACATCGACGTTGCCATCAACGTATCACCGGAGGGCGCCCAGGCGATCAACGCCCACCCGGGCACGCAAACCCAGACCGCCGGCATCGGCACCTCCCTGGTACTGTGGTGGGTCAATTTCGAGCGCGGCACGCTGTCCGACCCGCTGGTGCGCCGGGCGGTGGCCCACGCCATTGACCGGGAAGGCATCGCTGGCCTGATCGCCCCTGCCGGAACCGGATCATTCGCCGAACTGCTGCTTCCGGAAGTCCTCGCGTCCTGTCCTGGAGTGAGCGCGCCGGGCTACGATCCCGACGAAGCCCGCAATTTGCTGGCGCAGGCCGCCTACGCCGACAGCGACGGCGACGGAATCCTGGACAAGGAAGGCCAGCCGCTGGAAATTATTATCGGCGGTTACCCCCAGCGGTTCCAGCTACCCATCATGGCCGAGGCTGCCCAGGCGATGCTGGCCGACGTGGGCATTAAGGCCGAGGTGCTCATCACCGAATGGTCGGTGGTCAAGGAACCCGCGTGGGATCTCTTCGGCTGGTACAACGGAGTCGTGGAAGGCGGAGGAGACCCGGTGTTTAACATCAGCAAGTTCGCCGGACTGCGGGCCGACGCTGGCGGCAGCGGGGGCAACAACTACGGGCACTACGACAATTCCGGCCTGGCAGACATAGTCGCCCCCTCCGTCTCGGTGGCCGACCTGGAGGGTCGAAAGCAGATTGCCTGCGAGGCCCTGGCGGTTATCACCGAAGAAACCGCATTTTTGCCGGTGGCGCACGTGAATATGGTGTACGGCGTCAGCGACCGGGTCACCGATTTCGAGGCCCACCCATCCAGCTACTATTTCTTCAACCACCTCGTCGGACTTAGCGAGTGAATGAGGTAACGGGATAACGGGGCGGAAAGAGTCTCTCCGGTATGGGAGCATACCTAGTCCGACGGTTGGTCACGCTGCCGCTGCTACTTCTGGGAATCTCGGCCGTCAGCTTCGCGCTGCTGAATCTGGCGCCGGGGGATCCCGCCGAGATGGCCCTGCGCCAGCGCCACCCCGGCCAGATGCCCAGCCCGGCCGCAGTGTCTGCCATGCGCGCCGAGCTGGGCCTGGACGCTTCCCTCCCCACCCAATACGCTCGCTGGATCTCAGGGGCGTTGACGGGCGACATGGGCCGCTCCTACGTGACCGAACAGCCCGTGGCCGCCCAACTGGCTCGCCGCACAGTCCCAACGGCCCTGCTCACTGTGGCCGCTCTGGGTCTGGCGTTGCTGGTCGCCGTGCCTATGGGCATCCTGTCCGCCCAGCGGCGGGGCAGCGCCGTGGATGCCATCGCGCGCCTGGCGGCGCTGGTGGGCGCGGCGGCACCACCCTACGCCCTGGCTTTCGGACTGATCATCCTGTTCGCGGTGAAACTGTCCTGGCTGCCGGCCTTGGGCTACGGTTCGGTTGCCCAGCTCGTGCTTCCGGCCATCGCGCTGTCCCTCGCGCCGATGGCCCAGCTGATGCGGCTGATACGCGCCAGCATGCTGGAGGTACTGGGGCAGGACTACATCCGCACGGCGCAGGCCAAGGGACTGCCCGATCAGACCGTCGTCATCGTGCATGCCCTGCGCAACGCGCTGCTGCCGGCCATCGGAGCAACCGGAGTGAACCTTGGCTACCTGCTCGGCGGCGCAGTCATAGTTGAGACCATATTCACCTGGCCTGGTTTGGGACAGTTGATGGTGGGCGCGGCGCTGACCCGGGACTACCCGGTGATTCAAGGGTTCGTAACTTTCATTGCCGTAGTAGTGCTGCTTGCCAACCTGGGGGCTGACATTGCCCTGCGCGTCGCCGACCCGCGCCTGCGTTACGAACGGGAAGAGGTGTAAGGGCTAATGATGGGCAATGCCCAAACTGTCAGTGAACGGCTCCCCTTCACATTCATCCGAGGAGGTTCAAGGCGGCGCCGGCATTGGACCAGACTGCTGCGGGAGCCGGGAACCGCCTTGGGGCTGTTTCTGGTGGTGTCCCTGCTGTTTGTGGGGCTGGTGGCCCCCTGGCTTCCCCTGGATGACCCAACCCGGATCAGCCTGTCTGACAGATTGCTTCCGCCCTCGTTGGAAAACCCGCTGGGCACCGACCATCTGGGGCGGGACACCTTCAGCCGGATTATCCACGGAGCGCGCATGACGCTGCTGGCCGCCGCTGCAACCCTGGTTCTCAGCATGACCATCGCCTTGACGGTGGGCATAGTGTCCGGATACCACGGCGGCTGGACCGACACGGCATTGATGGGGGTAGTGGACCTGCTGCTGGCCTTTCCTTCGTTGATCCTGGCGCTGGCCGTGGCCGGAGCTTTGGGCCCCGGTCTGTTCAACGTGCTGCTGGCAGCCGGGGCCGTGTGGTGGGTGGGCCACGCCCGCATCATTCGCGGAATCACTTTGGGGGCGCGACAGACGGAGTACGTGACAGCGGCGCGCGCCGCCGGAGCCGGAAACCTGCGCATCATACTCCGGCACATTGCACCCAACATCCTCGGCCCAATCATCGTGATTGCATCCCTGGACGTGGGCTGGATTATCCTGGGAATCGCCGGTCTCAACTTCCTCGGGCTGGGCGCGCAACCGCCCACGCCGGAGTGGGGCGCCATGCTCAATGACGCCCGCCCGCACCTGCAAACCGTGCCGCGTCTGCTGCTGTTGCCGGGAGCGGCCATCTTCGTCGCGGTGCTGGGGTTCAACCTGCTGGGTGACGGCCTGCGGGACCTGCTGGACCCCCGTATCCGGCGGCCAGCGGGCTGACTGACGTGGACGCAGGCCAAAACCTTGGCCTCGTTGGCCGGTCGGGGGCGGGGAAGAGCACCGCGGCTGCGCTGCTGCTTGCGTTTCTTCGACCCCCAGCAGGGGCGTGTGGAGATTGGAGGCTCATATCCATCCCGGCTCAGATGATGCAAACATTCACCGAGTGGTACAGGCGCGCAACTTCAACACGCGCCTTCTCAGGAACACAGGAGGAATCTCAACTCCAGGATTAGCGGCGAAGGTGATTGCATCCGGCGAAGTCCGACGAAACTGCCGGAGGCCGACAACAACCATGTCGGATGCGCCGTCCTTGAGCGCCGCCTCCACGCGGCGGATGCTCAGCGGGGGACGCCCGCAGCCGCCGGCTTCTCCAAGGGGGAGATGGCGGAGGCGCTGATGCAGACGGGCGGCTACGCGGGCTTCCCCGCCGCTCTCAGCGCCATATCCCTCGCGGCCCAGGTCTGGGAACAGAACGCCGCCAGGGCGAAAACCCCGCTGGCAAAAGGCTCCGCACACCGGCAAGGGGGCAGCCGAAACTGCCCCTTTTCCCTTGCTCCCAGCCTTGCCGTCGGCGGCTAGGGGCCGTTCACTGCAACCGATGTGCAGGCGCCTGCCGCCGGTACCGCCACGCCGCCGGGTGGCGCGGCGGCGCGGGCGTGTTGGCGGGCGTCGTAACGCTCGGCGGGGTGAGCTAGCGGTTCTCGATGGCGGTTACCTTGAACTTCCCGACATGGCCGTAGGATTTCCAGGTCTCCCAGCCGTCGCTACTGCTCCATCCCGTCCCGATGTCCCAGCCATTGCCGTCCGGCACGGCGGTATAGTTGTTTATGGGAGTCGTGTATTCCCAGGAATACAGGGAACTGCTGGGGGCGCTCGCCACCAGGAGTAGGTCGTGTTGGGCGATAGCGTGCAGCCGTCGCCGTCGCAGGTGCGGGTAAAATCGACGTAGTTGGTCCCGATTGGCGTGCTTCCGGTGAGCGTTGCTTGAACCGTCGAAGACGGCACTTCTTTACCGTTATGCTTCGTGGCAGTGTGGATTGCCCAAGTGAGGGCGTCAAACCCTCCTGCCCATTTTATCCTGGTGGTAACGCTTTGCAGGGTGTAGCCGGCCTCGTGAGGCCCGGTGGTGAAGTCGGCCGCCCAATGGGTGGCGCCTACGGTTTTGGGGCCACTTCCCGCCACGGCAAGGTTGCTCACCGTGTGGATCTGGACTACCGGAGCGTTGCGCCAGCCGCTGATCAGGCCGTCCTTGCGGGACTGCACCGCCACCAGGAAGCCGGAATTGTAGGGGAGCGTCTGAGGGTTCTTGTTGAAACTGTAGGAGGTGGCGGTGGTGTCGCTGACCAGCCGCTGCCAGCTCGCGCCTCCATCGGGGCTGAAGTTCACGTGATAGCTGTTTGCCCGCGTGGCCGGGTTCCACTTCACGCTGATGTCGCCATTGGCGGCATAGCTGGCCCGCAGCCCCTCCACCAGGCAGGGCATCGCGATGGAGCGCACGTTGGTCCAGGCGCTTACGCCGTGGGCGTTCACCGCCCGGATGGCGAACCAGTAGGTCTTGTCCTTGCTCCACTGGGAAAACTGCCAAGCATTGTAGTTCTTGTTGGTCATCACCCGCTGCCAGTTAGTGCGGTCGGTGACGCTCAGGTTCAGGTCATAGCCGGTGGCCTCGGACACCCGTTTCCACCGCACCTTGAGAGGATAGTCGCAGAATCGCTCCACCCAGAGGTGGCTGACCGGCAGCGGCTCGGCCTCTTTCGCGATAGCCGACACGTACCAGGGGGACGTGCCGGGGGCCGGTTTGCTGGGGACATCCGGCTGGCCATCCTGCCCCGCTCTGACCGCCCGGATTTTGTAGCGGTACTCGCTGCCGTTGGTCAGGCCGGTGATGGTGAAGGCAGGGGTGCCGCTACCGGTATCGCTGCCGTGGAGGTCGGCCCAGAAACTCCAGCCCGTCAGCTTGCCGGTGCTGGTGTCGTTGTGGTTGACCTGGTACTCGTAGCGGGTGATGGTGGAATCGTTAGGGTTTGTCCAGGTGAGGGTGACGCTTTGGTCGCCAGTGGTGGCGGTCAGCCCGGTGGGCCTATCCGGCTCGGATTGAGCCTCCAAAACTGGGGGGGAGTGAACATTAGTGCGGCGGCAATCAACGCCAGCAGGGGCGCCGCCGCCGCGACGCGCGTCCTCCGAAAACATTTTGACCATTCATCTTGCCCTCCAAAATCCGCTCCGGCACCGGAGCAGGCGCTGTTCTGAGTTTGTATTGTGAGCGCCTATAAAGATTATATCAGACAAAATCGTAAAAACATATAAAGATTATGACGTATAATCCAATTACAGTGGCACGATAATTGTCTATATCAAGAAATGTGATGTTTCTGATGCCGGGAGCTATCCGCAAAGGGAACACCCGTGAGGGCAGGGCAAACGCATTCTCCCCGTCATTCCGGTTTTCGCCGGAATGCCCTAAGGGGTGTCGTCAAATTCCTCCGTCATTCCTGCGAAAGCAGGAATCCAGGGGTTCTCCCGGGCAAATCATTCTCCGGCATAGAGCGATTCTGGATTCCTGCTTTCGCAGGAATGACGGAAACAGGCCTGCTGACTGTCCGGCAACTCAATTTGACGACAATCCCTAGCAGGGGAACAACGGGAAAGGGGGCAGTTGCGGCTGCCCCCTTTCCCTCGCTCCCAGCCTTGCCAGCGGCTAGGGGCTGTTCACCGAAGAAGAACGGCAGCGATTCGAAGCGTCAACCACGGGGATCTCCAGGGGAGATCCCCGAATCGGCCTGGTCACCGCTGTCTACGGCCAACTCCGGCACGACCTGCCCAAGGACGCCAAGGAGCGAATACTCGAATTCATGCTTTTCACTCACCAGCTCGTTATTTCTGTCCGCGGATAACACCGCTTCTAGATATTCAGCTCTAACCTCCTTTCTCCTCCGTCACCGGGAGAATCATTCCCCAGAGAGCTACGCACACGCGAGTAATGGGCGCTACTCTGGAGCACTCCTTCCCTCTCCTCCTCCCGAAGCCGGCCAACCCTGGCCCCGGAGGGGCCCGGAAGCGGAAAGCCGCCAAGCCCGGGCGCAAGGGCGGCAGCCCACAGCCCGCGGGACGCCGTAACCGGCCTGGCGCTGACGGTCCGCTACTCGCCGCTCCTTGTCCCATGCCATATAATCAGCGTCACCTACCCGCGTTGACCGGCAACAGCCGCCAATCCCCGGAGGCCGAGCATGACCACCGCGCCAACGAACGCCGCCGGCCGCGTCAGGACGCCGAAGGCCGGCGACCATTTCCGCTTTCCCGACCCGCCGGAAATCCCGGAAGACAAGATGACCAGCTTCAACCAACTGACTCCCAATGGCACCGCCCACCACCTCGTCCAGCACCTGGGCAACCCCGATACCACTTTGGTCGCGGGGGAGCACTACCTGTCCCTGGTTCCCACCGGCGACATGACCGGAGTGCGCTACCCCGACCTGCTGGTGGCCTTCGGCGTGAACCCGGCGGCCTACTACCGGAGCAACGCCTACGTCGTATCGGAGCAGGGCAAGCCGCCGGACTTTGTACTGGAGATAGTCTCTCGCAGCAGCCGCCAGGCCGACCGGGTGGATAAGCGGGAGGACTACGCCGCGCTGGACATCCCGGAATACTGGCGGTTTGACGAGGCGGCCCGCCGGAGGGAGAACCGGCTGGCTGGCGACCGGCTGGTGGACGGCCGATACGAACCCATCGCCATCGAGGAGTTGCCGGACGGCGTGCTGCAAGGATACAGCGCGGAGCTGAACCTGTACCTGCGCTGGGAGCAGGGCCAACTGCGCCTGCACGACCCGGCGACTGGCCGCCATATCCTGACCTACGACGATCAGCGCGCCCAAGCAGAGAGCGAACTTGCCCGCGCCGAAAGAGCGGAGGCCCGCATCTACGAGTTGGAAGAGGAAAACCGGCGGCTGCGCGGCGGATGAACGCTCCGCAAACCGTGATGGCGCCGGTTGCGAAACCACTTTCCTGCGCTAGCGTCCCCGGGCAGTGAAGGACTTGGCCCACGAGGGCAGAGACTCCTCGCTCAGGGTGGTGTAAGGGAACTTCGCAACGAGTCCATATCAGCGCCTACCCTGACGGAGCTCACGGTCCGCGGACGGGCTGCTGCGAGCCTCTCAGCCACATGGCTGTCAAGCTCCCCTGACTCATGCCACTGCGAAACCCGCCGGAGCGCAGGACTGACCAGCGTGCTGTGCCTGCCCGCAGCACGGCGGGCTGGCGGCGTAGGGCAAGGCCGGAATGCCCCCCACCAAAGGGCAGAGGCACTGCTAGGAAGCTAACCCTACGCAGTAAGGCTTGGCCTATGGTCGCTGGACTTGTCTCAGCCACCAGTCTATGTCCGTCTCCATGTGCTGGCAGGCGCGCAGGACAATCTCGCTGGCCGCCCTGGCGTCGTCCGTTGCGTCATGGTGGCGGAACGAGATGCCCAGTTCCCCGGCAATGAGGGCCAGATTCCACCTGCGCCTGTACCTGTTCGGCCAAGCCCGGCGGGCAACTATGGCGCTGTCCAGCCACGTTGCCCGGAGCGGCCTTAGCCCGTACCGCTCCATAGCGCCGTCCATGGCCATCCTGTCGAAACCTGTATGGCTGACCAGCACCGTCCCTTCCAGCAGTCGGCGCAACCGGGCTTCGTGGCCGGGGAGGG
The DNA here is from genome assembly GCA_963664375.1 of Dehalococcoidia bacterium. Taxonomy (GTDB): domain Bacteria; phylum Chloroflexota; class Dehalococcoidia; order Lucifugimonadales; family UBA3495; genus VXOI01. The sequence goes on along the minus strand of OY761449.1, from coordinate 2,581,319 downwards.
CCTTGCTGTCTTTCACCGTATCGTGGTCAATGCCGTGAAGTCTGACGTTAAAGTCGCTGAACTGCGCTTCGGGATTGACCAGGACTGACAGTTGGCTCTTGATTGCCCCGTCGCGGACGTGGACAATCCCAATCTGGCAGATGCTGGAGGGGTTGGCGTTGGCCGTTTCCACGTCTATCGCATTGAATGTCAGATTGCCCATGTTTCACCCACGCCCGATTCGTACATCTTGAGTATCAGCCGCGACACGACACAACGCAAGCCCGTCCCTCTGCGCCAGGAAATAAAGAACACTGCTTAAAGGAGCAAACATGGCCGTTACCGGAACTGCGCCGCACTACACCAGCCAATTCTGGGCCAAGTCGGAACCCCGCGACGGCTACCCCAAGCGCATCCACCTGCTGGAGCATCACCTGGCCGACGTGGGCGCCTGCTTCGAGGCGCTGCTGGCCCAGCCCACCATCCGGCGGCGGCTGGCCCGTTCCGGCGGACTTGATGATCTGGACGAGGCGACCGTCGCCCGCCTGTGCGTATTCGCCGCGCTGCACGACATCGGCAAGGTGAACGCGGGATTCCAGACGCGGATATGGCGGGACTCCGACTTCCCCGCCCGCAGTCTCACTGGCGTCACCCGCGGCCACTACCGCGAGCTGGCTCCGGTGATGCTGGGCGAGAACCCCGGCACCACCGAACAGTTCTTCGGCAGTCTGGACTGGTGGTGGGACGCCACCGAGTCTTGGGACGACTGCGGCGGCGAGACCGTCTGCGGCCTGTTCATCGCCGCGTTGTCGCACCACGGGCAGCCCTTGCAGTTGGAGGGAGACCTGAATCACAACGCGCGGCTGTGGACCGGCATCGGCGGCCTAGATCCATTCGCGCAGTTGCGGCGCATCGGCGGGCTGGCCCGTCGCTGGTTTCCGAAAGCATGGGAATCCGGCGGTCAATCACTGCCATCCAAGCCGGAGTTCCAGCACCATTTCCTCGGACTTTGCACCCTGGCAGACTGGATCGGCTCGAAAGAGGACTGGTTTCCGTTCTGCGACGAGCCGGACGATGACTACATAAACCGGGCCAGAGAGCAAGCCCGCCAAGCCGTCAAGAAAGTCGGGCTGGACATCGCTGAGCAGTGGGAGCGATTCACCGGGGCGCCGGAATTTGGCGCGCTGTTTCCCCATATTGACGGCCCGCCCAACGCCATCCAGCAGGCAGCCGCCGATGCGCCCCTGGACGAGCCGCTGGTCATCATCGAGTCTGAGACCGGCTCCGGCAAGACAGAGGCGGCATTGTGGCGATTTGCCCGGATGTACGAAAAGGGCCTGGTTGACGGCCTGTACTTCGCGCTGCCCACCCGCGCCGCCGCGGTGCAACTGCACCGGAGGGTAAGGGACTTCGCCGTCAGCCTGTTCCCGGAACAGCATCGCCCTCCGGTGGTGCTGGCCGTTCCGGGCTATGAGCCGGACGCCGACGCCGCAGAAATAGCGCTGCCGTATTACAATTCCCACGCGGCGGGGCATCACGAAGCCGACGAGAGGCCGTGGGCCGCCGAAAGCTCCAAGCGCTATCTGGCGGCCCAGATTGCCGTCGGTACCGTGGACCAGGCGATGATGGCGGCCCTCAAGGTGCTCCACTCCCACATGCGGGCCGCCTGCCTGTCCCGCAACCTGCTGGTGGTGGACGAGGTGCACGCCTCCGAACCCTACATGCGCCGCATCCTCAAGGCGCTGCTGGACGCCCACCGCAGCGCGGGCGGCTATGCGCTGCTGATGTCGGCCACGCTGGGCTCGGCGGCCAGGCACCAGTGGCTTGCGACTGGCCGCGTCAATCCCGGCGACGCGCCGCCCCTCGACGACGCCATAGCTGCGCCCTACCCGGCCGTCACCGTAATGTCATCCGGCGGCGCGCCAACGGGAGCGGGAGAGAACAACCGGCCCAAGACCGTACACGTCGCCGCCAAGCCGCTGATCCACGACTTCGCGCAGGCGGCGGAGACGGCCCTGCAAGCCGCCCGCGCCGGGGCCAAGGTGCTGGTCATCCGCAACACCGTCAGCTACGCCGTAGCCACGCAGGAGGCGCTGGAGCAGGCCGCCGGGAGCGAGCGCGATCTGCTGTTCTCGGCCAACGGCATAGTCACGCTGCACCACAGCCGCTTCGCGCCGGGCGACCGCCGCCTGCTGGACGGCGAGGTAGAATCGCGGTTGGGACGGGAGCGGCCCGCCGGGGGTCTCGTGGTGGTCGGCACCCAGACACTGGAGCAGTCGCTGGACATCGACGCCGACCTGCTGATAACCGACCTCTGCCCGGTGGACGTTCTGTTGCAGCGCATCGGACGCCTGCACCGGCACGACCGGGACGGACGGCCCGCAATTCCCCTCTCCCTCTGGGGGAAAGCTGGGGTGGGAGCATCCCCCGCCTGCGTCGTGCTGACGCCGGAGGGCGAAGACCTGTCGCCGTTGCTGCAACGGAGCGGCGCCAACCGCACCGGCCTCGGCCCCCACGGTTACGTCTACGAGGACCTGCGCGTGCTGGAGGCCACCCGGCGGCTGATTGCCGACTACCAGCAGTGGGACATCCCCCGCATGAACCGCAAGCTGGTGGAAAACGCCACCCACCCCACCGCGCTGCAAGCCATCGAGGCGCTGGGCGAGGCCTGGCAGGAACACGCAAACAAGGTCATGGGCGGCGAGCTGGCCGACGGGCTGACTGCCGCCAACGCCGTCGTCCGCCGCGGCAAGTCCTTCTTCCTCGACAACCGCGAGGTGCTGTTCGGCTCCGACGAGGAACGCATCCGCACCCGCCTGGGCGACGAGGGCGTGGAGGTACAGTTCGACCCGCCGCCCGCCAGTCCCTTCGACGCGGCAAGAGCTATCGAACGAATGACAATCGCCGGCCACTTGTTACGAGGCGTTACGGCCCCAGACGGCCCGGCCACGCCCAACTCCGCCGAGGGCGGCTTCACGTTCGCCGTCGGCGGCCAGCAATTCCGCTACGACCGCCTGGGCCTGCGCCGGGAATAACCCCCGGCGCGGCCAATATCCCCGCGTGTGCGGGGAAACCAGATACAGCGCAGCGCCATTGCGCGTCGCGCCATATGTCGGTCTATCCCCGCGCGTGCGGGGTGACGGACGATAATATTATAACATATAAGGCGCTACGCGCAATAGGCTTATTACATCTAGTATAATACCTGTTGACAAGGGTCAAGGGTACATTGTAGTATCCTGATGTGCTTTCATCGGGGCGGCAACCCCGATGAAAGCTGTGAACCCACCAGAATGACGGCTGCGACGCTCATCACAAAGGAGGCGTTCGTGTTTAAGGTATCAAGCTTGGAGAAATCCCGCAAGCCTTTGAAGTGCTACTTCTGTGGTCAATGGCGTCAGCAGTCCAGACGGTGCGTGAGGTGTCGGCTTCATATCTGCACCCGATGTTTGCAATCAGCCGGAGTGGATATGTCGGCGAAAGGTGAGTCACTGACAGTTGCCCGTTGCGAGAGTCATAACCCAGGCGGTAAAGTCGGCTAAAGCCTTCCTATTCTGAATGGGATTTACAGGAGGCTACCCTCAGATGCTTGACATTTTGACCAAACCAATACTTCGGTACCGGCATTTAGATGGGAAGGTGCGCGCGGTGTCCCTGCCCGAGGTTTACGATGCCCTGATGGCTGACGAGGTGGAAGTGTTCCTGGCCCTACGCTCCCATCAGCGCCACGCCTGGCACGCCTACCTCGTCCAGCTCGGTGCGATGGCGATGCTCCGGGCCGGGTTGGAAACACCCCCCGAAGATGCGGATACATGGGCTGCGTCGCTACGCGGCCTGACGGCGGACTGGCCGGACGATGAGCCGTGGCAGTTGGTGGGGGACGACATCACCAAGCCAGCCTTCATGCAACCGCCGGCCCACTCTCAGGAGCGAGAGAAGGACTACAAGAACGTGGTCGCCACCCCCGATGAACTGGATATGCTGGTCACGTCCAAGAACCACGACCTGAAAGCTGAGGTGGCGGAGCAGGCCAGTACAGACGACTGGATTTTTGCGTTGATTTCGCTGCAAAGCATGGAAGGGTTTGGCGGCGCGGGGAACTACGGAATTTCGAGGATGAACGGTGGGTTGGGCAATCGCTCCGCTTTTGCGCTTGCTCCGTCCAATTTAAGCCCTGGCGCCCATGTCCGGCGAGACATTGAAGCGCTCCTGGAATTCTTGCCGGTCATTCTGAGGGAACATCCGGGAACCGACGGCGGCCACACCCTGTTGTGGACTCTGCCGTGGGACGGCAACGCGGCGGATGCGCTGACGCTCAACCAGCTCCATCCGTTGTACATCGAGGTGTGCCGCCGCGTCCGTCTGCGATGCGATGCAACGGGCCGCCTGTATGGAGTGAGGACAAGTTCCAAAGCCGCGCGTGTGGAAGCCAAGTCGCTGAACGGGCTTACCGGCGACCCTTGGGCCTTGATTGACCATCGGGACAAGAAAGGGGACAAGGTGCTTACCCTTCCTGGCGGCGGATTCAACTATAAGCGCGTCACGGACTACCTGACATCGGGGGACTACGAACGCCCTCCGCTACTGCGCCCGACGGGGGAGGAGACACGCAGGGATGAGCCAATGGAGTTGGTAGCAAGGGCCATGGTGCGTGGTCAAGGGAAAACTGAAGGTTACCACGAGCGCCGGATTCAAGTAAGACACAGGTTCAAGTCAGCAATGTTGCGGCGCAACAGCAACGATTTGGACGACATCGGTGCCTTAGCCCAAGCGAGGATAAGCGACGTCGGGAAAGTCCAGCGAATTTTGAGCCACGCTATCCAAACCTTCTCGAATAGGGGAGATTCCACCAACACCAAACCGGAGCACCGGGAGCGCGCCCGGGCCTGGCTAAACCGGCTGGACGAAATCGTTGACGCCCGCTTTTTCGACGACCTTCAAACTGAGTTCGAGGCGAATGTGGCTGAGCGCGCCGCCATACGCAGTCGCTGGCTGCGTAATGATGAAGGCAAGACTGGCGTCATCAACCATGCTCGCACCCTTCTGCACGACGCCGAGGACTCTCTGCCCTGTCCCGCCATCTACTACTACAAGGCCCGCGAAGCCGCCGAGGGGCTGTTCGAGGGCCGAATTCGAGGGGGTAGCGGGTTCCCTGACCTGTTCAACGACCACCATGAGGAGGCTCAAGAGTGACTACCGCGGAAGCTATCGAATTGCCCGGTTCAGGAGAACAGCATGAAAGTGCCCAGCCGTGGCCCGACCGGGCCGTGAGCATGGCCGGTTACATCGCGCAGTACGCCGAACACCGCCGGGGCGACTTTGCCGAACTTCGGCGCATGGACCCCGACGAACCCGACGCGGCGGCCTTCTGGCGGCTGATGGCCCATCACGACCTGCTGAACAGCGGCGAGGAAGTTGAACGCAAGTGGGGCCTCATGCTACACGGCATCGCCTTGATGACGCCCACTGGCAGCGGCGGCGACAACCCCCAAACCGCCCACGACGGCTATATGCCGGTGGGAAGGGCACTGTTCCTTGGCGGCGATTCGCAACGCACAACGGGCTATTACAGCGAAGCCAGGCTAAACCGCCTGCTGACCTCGGGGGGGCCAATGCTGCGCACTCTGCTGAACCGGATGTTCCGTATGCTGGCGGCGGGCGGCGTGACCTTCAATTGGCGTGAAATGGCCCAGTTCATCCTCAACGAGGGCTACAACGAGGATGCGGCCGAGCAGGGCCGACGCCGCATCGCCCGCGAGTACTACCGGGCGGAACGCCGCTCCAGTCAGTCCAGTCAGTCAAGCTCCGAAAACGATTAGCGTCAAACACTGATAAGGAGTCCAACCATGACCACCCCGCGATTCCTGCAAATCCACAGTTTGCACTCCTACCCGGCGGCGTTGCTGAACCGCGACGACTCCGGCCTCGCCAAGCGCATGACCTTCGGCGGCGCAACCCGCACCCGCATCTCGTCGCAGTGCCTCAAGCGGCACTGGCGCACGGCAGAAGACGAATTCGCCATTCACGGCATCGCTGGCAGCACGGCGGCCGTCCGCTCCCGCAACATCGTCGAGCGCAGGGTAATCGCGCCCATCAGGGGCACCGACGGCATCAGCGAGGAAGTGCTGACGGCGGTGGAAAATGCCTTTAACGTCGGCGTCTACGGCAGCAGCGGCGCCACCGAGCGGGGCCGCCAGCCGCTGCTGCTGGGAGTGCCGGAGGTGGAGCACCTGCACCAGCGGGCCGCCGCCATCTGCGCCGAGCATCCCGCCGACGCCAAGGCCGCCGGGGACGCCGCGACCGCCCTGTTCAACGCCCGCCGCGGCGAGGGCAACAACTTCCGCGCCATGCTGGACGGATGCCGCTTGCCCGCCGGGCTGGAGGGGGCGCTGTTCGGGCGCATGGTGACCTCCGACCCCGGGGCCAACATCGAGGCGGCCATCCACGTGGCCCACGCTTTCACCGTCCACCGCGAAGAGAGCGAGAGCGATTACTTCTCGGTGGTGGACGACCTCCAGCGCGACGACGAGGACGCCGGGGCCGCCCACATCGGCGACACGGAATTGACGGCCGGGCTGTTCTACGGCTACGTGGTGGTGGACGTGCCGGGGCTGGTCTCCAACCTGGAGGGGTGCAAGAGCGACGGCTGGCAGGAATCCGACCGGGAGCTGGCCGCCAAGGTTGTCGAACACCTCACCCACCTCATCGCCACCGTCTCCCCCGGCGCCAAGCTCGGCTCCACCGCGCCTTACGGACGGGCCAGGTTCATGCTCATCGAGGCTGGCTCCAGCCAGCCTTACAGCCTTGCCGACGCCTTCCGCAAGCCGGTCGCGGCGCAAGTTGACGACGCGCTCAAGGCGCTGTCTGCGGAGATTACAGGGCAGGATAATTGCTACGGGGTCAAGGGCGTCCGCCGCTACATGTCTATGACCGACTGCGACATTTCCGGCGGGGAACGCCTCAACCTGGACGGCCTAGCGACGTGGGCCGCAGACGCCATCCGTAACGGCACGGTGTAACCATGGCCAAGCACCTGATTCTGAACTTGGAATCGCCGTTGATGTCTTTCGGGGGAGAAACAATCGACAATCTGGGCGTCATCCGGCCCTTTCCGGCGGTTTCGATGCTCACCGGCCTGCTGGCTAACGCCCTGGGCTGGCGGCGCATCGACCGGAAGTGCCACGATGACTTACAAAGGCGAATCGTATTCGCTGCCCGCATAGACCGTGAACCCCACGGCGGCCTGCGGATGACGGATTACCAGACAGTGAAAATGGGTGATTCCGTGGACCTTTTCGTGCGCAACAATCATTGGGTGATTGGGTGGACAACACGAGGCGAGCCGGATGAACGCGCGGGAGCGCTTGGTGCTGCCGGTAGTGGGCCGTTCACGCATCAACGATGGCGCGACTACTACGCCGATATGCGCGTAACCGTCGCCCTGCGCCTGGAGCCGTCCGACGACTACCCGACGCTGGACAAGCTCGCCGAGGCCTTGGACGAACCGGCGCGGCCCCTGTTCATCGGGCGTAAGCCGTGCCTGCCGTCCCGCCGTCTGCTCGGCGGTTTCGCGGAAGGTGAAACGTCGCTGGCGGCCCTGCTCTCCGTGCCGCTGCCCGAGGATCCGTCCCCTCGCCCAACTATCCGGGTTCAGTGGCCCGGGTGCGAAAGCGCCGACGGAATCGAACGCAGCCAGGCCCAGATGATAACCGACGAGCGCAATTGGGTATCGGGCCTGCACGGTGGAGGCAGGCCCATCCGGCAGGCCGTCATAGAGCGGGAAAAGTTCGCCGTAACCCAGCCTCAAGAGGAAAAGCAGCCATGACTACCACGGCCAACGCCCCGGCGACCACCGGCGTACTGCAAATGATACGGTCGGAAATCAGCGTCCGCGAGTTCCAGCGCTGGATGGGCGCCCGGCGGCTGCAAGACCCGGACCACGCCATGCACTGCCTGCTCACCGAGTGTTTCGGCGACCTGGCCCCCAAGCCCTTTCGCCTGATAGTCCCGCGCGGCGGCTCCACCGGCTGCCTCTACGGCTACGGTCAAGCCGACGCCGATGCCCTGCGCGAGAGCATCGCTATCTGCGCCGAACCCTTGCAATCCCGTATCATCCCTGCCGACAGAATCGACAGCAAGGCCATGCCGATGGAATGGCAAGCGGGCAAACGCCTAGGCTTTGAGGTACGCATCCGCCCCATCGTCAGGAAGGCCCGCGGCTCTGGCCGTGAGGAGGCGGAGGTGGACGCCTTCCAGGTAAAAGCCGAGACCTTCCCGCCAAAAGAAATGCCCCACACTCGCGAGAAAATCTACGCCGAATGGCTGTCCGCGCAGTTCGACCGCAAAGGCGGAGCCACCCTCGACATTGAGCAGACAAAGCTGGTGTCATTCCAGCGCACCCGGGCCCACCGCAAGCTGCGCTCACGCCACACCGAAGGGCCGGACGCGGTGATGCGGGGCGTGCTCACCATAACCGACTCAACGAAATTCGCCGGGCTGCTGTCCGGCGGCATAGGCCGCCATCGCGCCTACGGCTACGGGATGCTGCTCCTGCGCCCCGCCCGCAGCTGATGGGCCACACCGCACCTTACCAACCGAATTTCCACCCCCCGCACACGCGGGGAAAGAGGAGATGATTCCGATGCTGCGAGGCCGACTGGGGCTGGAGACAGCCCGCATTCCCCACGCCGACCGCCACGGCCTGCTGTGGCTCTCGCGCGGGGCGCTGACGGTGCGCGACGGCACGCTGCGGTTCGAGCGGCAGGGCGAACCCGACGCCGACAGCTCCCTGGACAGCGGAGAGTACGGCATACCCTTTCAGTCCCTGTCGATGATTCTGCTGGGGCCCGGTTCGACGGTCAGCCACGACGCCCTGCGTCTGATGGCCCGCCACGGCACGGCGCTGGTAGCCGTCGGCGAGGACGGCGTCCGCTGCTACACCGCGCCGCCGCTGATGCCCGATACCTCCGAAATAGCCCGCAAACAGATGCAGGCATGGGCGGACGCCAAAGGGCAGCGCATCACCATCGCCCGCAGGATGTATGCCCTGCGTCTGGGCGAGGTGCTGCCGCAACAGGACCTGAACGCGCTCAGGGGAGTTGAGGGCGCGCGCATGAGGCGAACCTACCAGACGCTGGCGCAACGCTACGGCATCGAATGGCGGAGACGCCGCTACGACCGCAACGACCCGTTATGGGCGGACATTCCCAACCAGGCCATCAACCACGCCTCGGTGGCTGTCACTTCGGCGGCGGTGATAGCGGTCACTGCCATTGGCGCCATACCGCAGTTGGGCTTCATCCACGAGCACAGCGGCGAGGCGTTCGCTCTGGACGTGGCGGACCTGTTCCGCGACACCATCCTGCTGCCTGCGGCATTCCGGTCGGCCAAGGCGGTGATGGACAACCCGGCGCTGGACATCGAGCGCCATACCAGGCGCACCACCGGGGAGTTGTTGCGTACCGAGCGGGTGATTTCCAAGATGATTGACCGCGTCAAGACGCTTTTCGACGACGTGGCAGTCTCGGACAGCGAGCCGGATACCCCGGCGCCGGAATGGGATGAGGAGCAGGAATAGAGCATGACGGTAGTGGTAACGGTCAACGTGGAGGCGCGATACCGCGGGTTTCTGGCATCGGCGATGCTGGAGATAGCGCCTGGGGTATACACCTCCCCGCAAATGACCAGCGGGATACGGGAAAGAATCTGGGATGTCCTGTCGCGATGGTATTACGAGTTGGGGAGAGGCTCCATCGTGATGACCTGGCGGGACCCGGCCGCCGTGGGCGAGCAGAGGATACGATCCTTGGGCGAATCGCCGAAAGAAATCGTGGATGCCGACGGGATATACTTGGTCAAGTATCAATAGCGTTCGCTGAGCGCCTTCCCTGATTGCGCTCAGCAATATATGATATAGCAACGCAAGGGGTTCCCCCGCACACGCGGGGATAGACCCTCCCGTCAGTCCTTGCTGGAGTATCTGGGCGAGGTTCCCCCGCACACGCGGGGATAGACCCACCGTCAGAGTCGATCTCCTCAATGCCTAGGTGGTTCCCCCGCACACGCGGGGATAGACCGTATGACGGCGGAAATCCGGCTGGCCTGGGAAGGGTTCCCCCGCACACGCGGGGATAGACCCGCCTCGGTCACCCTGCGCTGGACCGTGCCCAGGGTTCCCCCGCACACGCGGGGATAGACCTTAGGCAAGTGCGTCCTGTGTGGAGACGGGCCCGGTTCCCCCGCACACGCGGGGATAGACCCCGGCCCAGCACCAGCACGGGACCCTCAGTGTGGGTTCCCCCGCACACGCGGGGATAGACCGGTCAAAAGAAATGCGAGGTGTGCGGCCGGCACGGTTCCCCCGCACACGCGGGGATAGACCGGGCAAGGACGGCAAGCGCCACTGGGTCGAGGGGGTTCCCCCGCACACGCGGGGATAGACCCAGCCAGATCGAGTTCTCCACCGCACCCACCAAGGTTCCCCCGCACACGCGGGGATAGACCCCTCGTCGGTGCTCATTCTATTTCCTCCACGTCGGTTCCCCCGCACACGCGGGGATAGACCCACGCCCGCATCACCCGGCAGGCCAATTCGTGCGGTTCCCCCGCACACGCGGGGATAGACCTCCGTGTTGCGCATGAGACCGCCAATCTCCGGAGGTTCCCCCGCACACGCGGGGATAGACCGGCAGATGCGCGAGTCCGGTGCCATGGGGATCTGGTTCCCCCGCACACGCGGGGATAGACCGAGGACTTGCTGGACGCGATTAAGAAGGCGAGGGGTTCCCCCGCACACGCGGGGATAGACCCTCAGGCTTCGGCGGTTCAGGCACGACGCCGCCGGTTCCCCCGCACACGCGGGGATAGACCCCTCCCGCCGACACCGGCCCCATGGCCGACGCCGGTTCCCCCGCACACGCGGGGATAGACCATATCAGGATATGCCGCTCGCGGTAGAAATCCTGGTTCCCCCGCACACGCGGGGATAGACCGCCTACCTCGCCCAGGCCTGGGCCCGTTCCTGCGGTTCCCCCGCACACGCGGGGATAGACCTTCGGATGCTGCCCACCTGGTCGAATCCCAGGCGGTTCCCCCGCACACGCGGGGATAGACCCTGGTCGCCGCCCGCGTACTGCCCCTCGGCGGTGGTTCCCCCGCACACGCGGGGATAGACCTGTAGTGCGTGGGACGCATCATCGGGCGGGATTGGTTCCCCCGCACACGCGGGGATAGACCGATCGATGGCGGTGCGGTTGGCGTCGTTCAGCTGGTTCCCCCGCACACGCGGGGATAGACCCCCTGACGGCCTTGTCGATTTCCCCTCCGTGCGGGTTCCCCCGCACACGCGGGGATAGACCGTTCAGCCCCTCGGCGGCCGAGACAGCCTATAAGGTTCCCCCGCACACGCGGGGATAGACCTTGTGCAAACTTTCCGGCCCCAAGCGTTTACTCGGTTCCCCCGCACACGCGGGGATAGACCCTCCGCCGGCGAGATGGAGGAGGAGGTCGCCTCGGTTCCCCCGCACACGCGGGGATAGACCCGGAGCTGGACTTCGTAATTGACTGCCGCGGTCGGTTCCCCCGCACACGCGGGGATAGACCTTCGTTGTCAAGCCCAACCTGCTCGATGCCCGCGGTTCCCCCGCACACGCGGGGATAGACCGCAGTCCGAGGTGTACGCGGAGCACCTCGCGCGGGTTCCCCCGCACACGCGGGGATAGACCTTGGTGGGTGATATTGTAAAGGCTGCTGCTTGTGGTTCCCCCGCACACGCGGGGATAGACCACGACCACGGCATGCGGGGCAGGCACATGCGCCGGTTCCCCCGCACACGCGGGGATAGACCGTCGCTGTTCCGTGCGAGGGCTAAAAAGGACCGGGTTCCCCCGCACACGCGGGGATAGACCCGCAGCTGTACCTGGTAGCGGGTGTTGGCGGCGGGTTCCCCCGCACACGCGGGGATAGACCGCCGCGATTGCATGGACGTTGTATAGGACGGCCGGTTCCCCCGCACACGCGGGGATAGACCGTTCCCCTACCCGACCTATGACACCCTTCGGGAGGTTCCCCCGCACACGCGGGGATAGACCCGGGAGTGTCGGCACCGGGGCGAACCAAGTGGCGGTTCCCCCGCACACGCGGGGATAGACCCACCTCGTTAGTGTAGGTTCCGGTGGGCCAGGTGGTTCCCCCGCACACGCGGGGATAGACCCCAGCTACACCGACAGCGACATCGACCCCAGCCGGTTCCCCCGCACACGCGGGGATAGACCGGCGATGGAGATTGTCGGCATCTACGTCGATACGGTTCCCCCGCACACGCGGGGATAGACCGCATTGCCGCTGGCATAGATTGGCGCCCCGCTGGGTTCCCCCGCACACGCGGGGATAGACCCGTTGCAGGCTATGGCTACCTGCTGGTGCTGAAGGTTCCCCCGCACACGCGGGGATAGACCCGGCGATGTCCGGCCCGTTGACCCCTACCCGCAGGTTCCCCCGCACACGCGGGGATAGACCCCGCATCCAGGTGGGGAACTACTGCTCGACCGCGGTTCCCCCGCACACGCGGGGATAGACCCATCGACGTTCCCGATAGCGATGACGGCAAGAGGGTTCCCCCGCACACGCGGGGATAGACCGCTAAAAGTCCACGCGCGTAATAGCGCCTCTAGGGTTCCCCCGCACACGCGGGGATAGACCCCCCGGGGAGCACAGGGTACTTACCGGGTTGGTGGTTCCCCCGCACACGCGGGGATAGACCGGCGCCAGCGACATACTCAGGGACGCGGCGGCCGGTTCCCCCGCACACGCGGGGATAGACCCATGTCCCAGGAACTGGAGGGGCGCCTCACGGAGGTTCCCCCGCACACGCGGGGATAGACCCTATACCGAGTGGGTCAGGGTGACGCCCTCGCTGGTTCCCCCGCACACGCGGGGATAGACCCAAGGTGGCCTACAACTTCGTGAACGGGAACGAGGTTCCCCCGCACACGCGGGGATAGACCCTTTTCGGCGACGGCAGCGCCCGCACGGTGGCCGGTTCCCCCGCACACGCGGGGATAGACCTGCGGCTGCCGTTGATGACCGGGATGGTCTGGCGGTTCCCCCGCACACGCGGGGATAGACCTCGGGTAGTCGGTTCGAGTACAGCCAACCCGGGGGTTCCCCCGCACACGCGGGGATAGACCCTGTGTCCACCCCGCGCCAGACGCCGGACTATCGGTTCCCCCGCACACGCGGGGATAGACCCAATCTTCGGTTTCATCATTTCTCCCAAGGGAAGGTTCCCCCGCACACGCGGGGATAGACCGTTCGGCGGCATGTACAGCCCGCGCTGCTGGTCGGTTCCCCCGCACACGCGGGGATAGACCCTTTCGCCGGAGGCCAAGTCCTCCGCGCCTCCCGGTTCCCCCGCACACGCGGGGATAGACCGCCCAGCAGCGAGGCCTCCGACATCCTCGACCGGGTTCCCCCGCACACGCGGGGATAGACCGGCCAACAAGCCCGGCGAGACCCTGGACGCCGAGGTTCCCCCGCACACGCGGGGATAGACCCTCGCCGATACGTTCATGCACCAGCCTCCTCATGGTTCCCCCGCACACGCGGGGATAGACCCCCATGGCCAACACCGTCAGAGTCGATCTCCTCGGTTCCCCCGCACACGCGGGGATAGACCCGTACGGCTGTCCTTCCCGCCCTGGTACCGGACGGTTCCCCCGCACACGCGGGGATAGACCCTTTTCGGCGACGGCAGCGCCCGCACGGTGGCCGGTTCCCCCGCACACGCGGGGATAGACCAGTGTCAGGTAGCTGCAACCACAATTGGGAGCTGGTTCCCCCGCACACGCGGGGATAGACCCTCCTTCCAGCGTCATCGCATCGAAGAACTGGAGGTTCCCCCGCACACGCGGGGATAGACCTGCACATGGATGAGGGTGTCGTCCAGTTAGGGCGGTTCCCCCGCACACGCGGGGATAGACCCTTGCCGGACATGCCGGATGGTGAGCGGTCAAAGGTTCCCCCGCACACGCGGGGATAGACCCCCACCAGTATTTCAGGGAGCGGCTCGGAATCGGGTTCCCCCGCACACGCGGGGATAGACCCATCATGGCGGGCTACGGCATAGCGGCCGACGAGGTTCCCCCGCACACGCGGGGATAGACCGAAGAGCCGCCGGCAGACGATGAAGAACCGGAAGGTTCCCCCGCACACGCGGGGATAGACCGCAGGAACCGCCCGACGCCGAAGACTTGGCCCGGGTTCCCCCGCACACGCGGGGATAGACCGTTCAGTACCAGCGTCGCGCCGTCGGCATCAGAGGTTCCCCCGCACACGCGGGGATAGACCTCATCGAGGAACAGGTGACCACCGAGCAACCCGGGTTCCCCCGCACACGCGGGGATAGACCCATTGGTCGGCGGCCCGAGGTCGTAACCGCTGCGGTTCCCCCGCACACGCGGGGATAGACCCCCACTTCGTCAAGAATGAGTACATGGAGCCAGGGTTCCCCCGCACACGCGGGGATAGACCCCGGCATCCGCGGATGCGGCGGTGGCCGAAGGCGGTTCCCCCGCACACGCGGGGATAGACCGTTCCGCGAGGCGTTCATCCAACGGCATTCCCAGGTTCCCCCGCACACGCGGGGATAGACCCTCCATTTCTCCCTCCCCAGTCCATGCCGGAAAGGTTCCCCCGCACACGCGGGGATAGACCCCTTATGATGCTCATTCCGTTTCCTCCATCTCCGGTTCCCCCGCACACGCGGGGATAGACCCCGGCGGCGGAGGCGGCAGCGGTTACGACCTCGGGTTCCCCCGCACACGCGGGGATAGACCGCTGGACCTTACCAAGACCGAAGGAATCTACATGGTTCCCCCGCACACGCGGGGATAGACCGAGACTCACCCTCCGACAGCGGCGTCCGACAAAGGTTCCCCCGCACACGCGGGGATAGACCCTACAAGCTCCGCGCTGTGCGGTCCAACACCGGGGTTCCCCCGCACACGCGGGGATAGACCGTCCAGAAAGCCCTCCAGCAGGCGCTTGGCGTCGGTTCCCCCGCACACGCGGGGATAGACCGAGTCTCCTGAGCTGTCTCTGGGGTCATGCCCCGGTTCCCCCGCACACGCGGGGATAGACCCGAAGACAACGCCGATCCCCACGGCTGTTCCGAGGTTCCCCCGCACACGCGGGGATAGACCGTCCGGTCATTCCAGGAGATGCTCGACGCCGGGGGTTCCCCCGCACACGCGGGGATAGACCCGGCACCATCCCTGCCACCGGCGCCCCGACGGGGGTTCCCCCGCACACGCGGGGATAGACCCTTCTTCCTGTTGTCTAGGGGCGATAGCAGGATGGTTCCCCCGCACACGCGGGGATAGACCCGGCCGCCACCTTGGGAATGCCGTTGACGAATAGGTTCCCCCGCACACGCGGGGATAGACCCTTGGGGTTCCCATTTGGCCACCCCGTTCGGCGGGTTCCCCCGCACACGCGGGGATAGACCCCTTGGCCGGCGAGCTGGCGAGGACCGAGAGGCGGTTCCCCCGCACACGCGGGGATAGACCCACGCCCGCATCACCCGGCAGGCCAACTCGTGCGGTTCCCCCGCACACGCGGGGATAGACCGCTACGCGGACTTGTCCGATAAGCTGACGGGCGGGTTCCCCCGCACACGCGGGGATAGACCCCCCCTCAGAAATTCCGTCCGTGGGCATGGTTGGGTTCCCCCGCACACGCGGGGATAGACCGGAGCTAGGCAATGCCCTACACCGCAACACAGAGGTTCCCCCGCACACGCGGGGATAGACCATGCCGTGGCCCTTCCGTCTGGCCTACTCCCGGGGTTCCCCCGCACACGCGGGGATAGACCCGCTTGCGGATGCGGGTGACGCGGCCCCAGTTGGGTTCCCCCGCACACGCGGGGATAGACCCATGATTCTCCAGGAAGCCCGCGACCGGATGATGGTTCCCCCGCACACGCGGGGATAGACCCGACTGGGGCAAGGCCAGCTTGGCGCACATCGGGGTTCCCCCGCACACGCGGGGATAGACCCACGAAATCCGCCGTCACCGGCCTATCTTGCCCGGTTCCCCCGCACACGCGGGGATAGACCTTGACACGGACACGGCCATCGCCAGCCAGACCCGGTTCCCCCGCACACGCGGGGATAGACCTGGGAGCCGCGCAGCCCGAAGGTAAAGCGCCGGGGTTCCCCCGCACACGCGGGGATAGACCGAACCGATGGGAGGGATTCGGGGATGCGGCCTAGGTTCCCCCGCACACGCGGGGATAGACCTCTTGGAGCCGCTGGCTTCCTCCTACCACGTGCGGTTCCCCCGCACACGCGGGGATAGACCCGGAGAATCTCGGCTACGGCAAGCGCCACCGGAGGTTCCCCCGCACACGCGGGGATAGACCGTCCTGCTGGTGCTGGGCGGCTTGAACGTTGGCGGTTCCCCCGCACACGCGGGGATAGACCCTTCATCCACTGCTCCGGCCTGGTGTATTCCTGGGTTCCCCCGCACACGCGGGGATAGACCGCGCCACCGGACGCCGACGCGGACCTATCAGGGGGTTCCCCCGCACACGCGGGGATAGACCCACTCTGCGGGCCATCGCAGTCGGTGTCGGCATGGTTCCCCCGCACACGCGGGGATAGACCGGCCCAGGAGTCGGCCGACGCCAATCAGAACGGGGTTCCCCCGCACACGCGGGGATAGACCTAGATGATAAAAGAAATGACCAATGAGGCAGGAGGTTCCCCCGCACACGCGGGGATAGACCTCCCACTCTACGGGGATTCCAGTTTGCATTACCGGTTCCCCCGCACACGCGGGGATAGACCTTGTCATATCGGGCGGTAGCAGCCACTCGAAACGGTTCCCCCGCACACGCGGGGATAGACCCTCTCTAGGGGGGATTCCCCCATGTCGGCAGTAGGTTCCCCCGCACACGCGGGGATAGACCGGATGTGCTGACCGCCTACCCAGGGATGTTTAGGGTTCCCCCGCACACGCGGGGATAGACCCCGCCCTTCCTGTTGGATGTCGTAAAGGATTCAGGTTCCCCCGCACACGCGGGGATAGACCCTGCCAGTAGCCCGCCCTGACGAGGCCCGGCGGGGTTCCCCCGCACACGCGGGGATAGACCCCACCCCAAATCCCCCACGTGGGGGATTTCAACGGTTCCCCCGCACACGCGGGGATAGACCCAGTTCGATATGGCAATCCCCGCCGGACTCCGAGGTTCCCCCGCACACGCGGGGATAGACCCGCCCCGGAGCGCATAGGAGACTGATATGCCCAGGTTCCCCCGCACACGCGGGGATAGACCCTAGGTGCGATACAGGGTTGTCACGACGACCTCGGTTCCCCCGCACACGCGGGGATAGACCGTCTACACCCGCCCCAAACGCCTCTTTGATTCCGGTTCCCCCGCACACGCGGGGATAGACCCGCCGCTTGACGCAATCAAGTCAATCTCTGTGCGGTTCCCCCGCACACGCGGGGATAGACCGTGGGAAAGCGAGGAGGAGCTTGAGGCGAAGCAGGTTCCCCCGCACACGCGGGGATAGACCTCCAGACCGTCGAGTTCCTGTATACACACTATCGGTTCCCCCGCACACGCGGGGATAGACCCTGCTCGAAGGCGGCTGTATCTCCGGTGACCGTGGGTTCCCCCGCACACGCGGGGATAGACCGGCACAGTTTCCGCCCGTTCCGCCTCGGCCACCGGTTCCCCCGCACACGCGGGGATAGACCGGTTATTTGCGTTCATGTAGAGTAATAAGAGGTGGTTCCCCCGCACACGCGGGGATAGACCGCGGGCGGGCGTTAGGCCACTGTCATACAGCAGGGTTCCCCCGCACACGCGGGGATAGACCCGGCGATTGCCAATGTTGACGACCTTACGGGGCGGTTCCCCCGCACACGCGGGGATAGACCCGAATCGGCGGCCCGCCCCTACACGATAGCCGAGGTTCCCCCGCACACGCGGGGATAGACCCGAATCGGCGGCCCGCCCCTACACGATAGCCGAGGTTCCCCCGCACACGCGGGGATAGACCTAAACGAAGTGTGTCAACTGTGAGCCGCTTACCGGTTCCCCCGCACACGCGGGGATAGACCGTGTACGCGCACAATCACCGGCGGGCGGAAATTGGTTCCCCCGCACACGCGGGGATAGACCCATTTGCAACTCGCGGAAGTTATCGAGGGCGCCGGTTCCCCCGCACACGCGGGGATAGACCGTGAGCGCAACACCCCGGCGGCCCGCACCTATAGGTTCCCCCGCACACGCGGGGATAGACCCAGCAAAGTCATACCAGTTGGCCGGGGTGAAAGGGTTCCCCCGCACACGCGGGGATAGACCTCGTGAGCCTTGGCGGACCATGTGGCTGATACAGGTTCCCCCGCACACGCGGGGATAGACCGGTCGATTTCTTTGGCAAGCTCGGCAAACGCCTGGTTCCCCCGCACACGCGGGGATAGACCCGTATCGGCGAGTTGACGAGCTTGATTGCGGACGGTTCCCCCGCACACGCGGGGATAGACCTCACATGGATAAAGTATGGCAATACCCCCGCAAGGTTCCCCCGCACACGCGGGGATAGACCCCAGCGGGCCGCTACCTCGGCGCGGGCCTGGTTGGTTCCCCCGCACACGCGGGGATAGACCTCCACCACGCTGTATGCTTGCGGTCGCGGACGTGGTTCCCCCGCACACGCGGGGATAGACCGTGACGGGCAAAACAATGGATTTTTCCCATTACGGTTCCCCCGCACACGCGGGGATAGACCGACTCTCGTTGCCCTCGCTCCAGACGTGGAACCGGTTCCCCCGCACACGCGGGGATAGACCGCGCCTTGGGCATTCCAACGTGTCTACGACGCTGGTTCCCCCGCACACGCGGGGATAGACCTTCACCATCGCGGGGCTCCCGGCCGACATCACCGGTTCCCCCGCACACGCGGGGATAGACCCATACAAAGGGAATCGAATCAGCGCAGGAGGAAGGTTCCCCCGCACACGCGGGGATAGACCCGCCGACTGCACTATCGACCGCGATGACCAGGGGGTTCCCCCGCACACGCGGGGATAGACCGTAGTGCGGAGTGCCAGTGGGCGCCAGCCCCCCGGTTCCCCCGCACACGCGGGGATAGACCCGATATGAGTTTCATATTCTTCGAGAGTGACCGGGTTCCCCCGCACACGCGGGGATAGACCTACCGCCGTCTCCGTCACCCAGTGGCCCGGCCAGGTTCCCCCGCACACGCGGGGATAGACCCCATTGGGACTCGACTTCGCGCCAGACGTGGCCGGTTCCCCCGCACACGCGGGGATAGACCGCCGCTTCCTCTACGATGACCCGGCGGTTGACCGGTTCCCCCGCACACGCGGGGATAGACCCTCAAGCGGCGGCACGATGATTGGACGTTACCGGGTTCCCCCGCACACGCGGGGATAGACCGGCTTGGGCGGCCTTGGTACGGGGGATGCTGGCGGTTCCCCCGCACACGCGGGGATAGACCGGCCATGATGACAATGCGCCCTGGGCGGGTGTGGGTTCCCCCGCACACGCGGGGATAGACCCCACACCCACCCGGTCAACGCCCTCGTCGCCGAGGTTCCCCCGCACACGCGGGGATAGACCCTGGTATCCTTTACCCGCAATGCCGGGAGCTCAGGTTCCCCCGCACACGCGGGGATAGACCCGACACCGGACGGTTCGACCTCGCCAACCCACAGGTTCCCCCGCACACGCGGGGATAGACCGTCATCACCACGCAAAAGGCCCCGGGGGAAGCAGGTTCCCCCGCACACGCGGGGATAGACCGTATGCCGCAGGGTTTTGTCCAGTTGGGGCGCCGGTTCCCCCGCACACGCGGGGATAGACCGACATGACTGGAGCGGATAGGCCCGGCCTGCTGGGTTCCCCCGCACACGCGGGGATAGACCGCAGCGCTGCTCTGGCGAGTAGCTCTCATTCACGGTTCCCCCGCACACGCGGGGATAGACCCTTCACCGACGAGTGGGCCTACATCCGCGGTTTGGTTCCCCCGCACACGCGGGGATAGACCCCGTGCCGCGGGCAAATGGACTGGTGAAGGCCGGGTTCCCCCGCACACGCGGGGATAGACCTTCAGCAGCCTGATGTACAGAGGGGCCAGGGGGGGTTCCCCCGCACACGCGGGGATAGACCGGAACTTCGGCGGGTAGCGGCCAGTAGCTTACGGGTTCCCCCGCACACGCGGGGATAGACCCCCCGCGCAGGCGGGAGCGTACCCGATCATCGAGGTTCCCCCGCACACGCGGGGATAGACCCACCGGCGAGGTCGTTGCCGTGAGGCAAAGCTCGGTTCCCCCGCACACGCGGGGATAGACCGCCATGCGCCAGGTATAGTCCTGGTTCTCAATCGGTTCCCCCGCACACGCGGGGATAGACCCCGAGGACGATAAGGAACTGCTTGCCGACGCAGGGTTCCCCCGCACACGCGGGGATAGACCGATGCTGCCCATGGTGGACATCATGCGGCAGTTGGTTCCCCCGCACACGCGGGGATAGACCTGGATCATCTGCCTTTCTGGGAGCGCAGGGAAGGGTTCCCCCGCACACGCGGGGATAGACCTGGGAGTCCTCGTCGTCCGGGGGGGCGGTCTACGGTTCCCCCGCACACGCGGGGATAGACCTTGCGCGTCCGCTATCCACCGAACTAGGTCTAGGGTTCCCCCGCACACGCGGGGATAGACCGCGGCCGTTGTGGGGCGGCTGTTGACCGCGGCAGGTTCCCCCGCACACGCGGGGATAGACCGCGGAAGTTGCGCGGCGCTTGGCATTGCCGTTGGGTTCCCCCGCACACGCGGGGATAGACCCTCAGAGGAGGGGCAATGGCGCGAATCCACAACGGTTCCCCCGCACACGCGGGGATAGACCGTGCCGCCAGTGCCGGATCGGTGGCTGGAAGGAGGTTCCCCCGCACACGCGGGGATAGACCCCCGGGGTGCCATTCTCTCCCGGTCTGTAACTGGGTTCCCCCGCACACGCGGGGATAGACCGTCTCCTTGCTCCTCTACATCGGGGTCTGGAGAAGGTTCCCCCGCACACGCGGGGATAGACCTGTCGCGGAGGCGAAGGAGATTGCCTATGAGGGGGTTCCCCCGCACACGCGGGGATAGACCCATCTGCGTGCCGAGGCTGAGCGCACCGGCCGGGGTTCCCCCGCACACGCGGGGATAGACCCGTTCGGATTCGGGAATTCCGGCCAGATAGCTTGGTTCCCCCGCACACGCGGGGATAGACCGGCTTCAATCTGGCCGTCGATTTCGGCCAGTTTGGTTCCCCCGCACACGCGGGGATAGACCCAGGGGAGGCAAGTAGCAGTGTTCGACAGCCCAGGTTCCCCCGCACACGCGGGGATAGACCTTGGAAATGAATATCCGGCCATGCTGGGAGCAAGGTTCCCCCGCACACGCGGGGATAGACCGCGTAGGCCCGTGCGCGTGAAGCGCAGCGATGTGGTTCCCCCGCACACGCGGGGATAGACCATCATCCCAAGTCATCACCACGCAAAAGGCCCCGGTTCCCCCGCACACGCGGGGATAGACCGCGATATACCAGCCGTTCGATGAATCTCATAACGGTTCCCCCGCACACGCGGGGATAGACCCCTCACCCCTGCCTGCACAATGCACACACGCGCGGTTCCCCCGCACACGCGGGGATAGACCCTGAATAGCCAGCGGGCCAGGGCGCAAGGGATGGGTTCCCCCGCACACGCGGGGATAGACCGGCTTGGTCAGGTCAAATGCCTTCACTATCGCAGGTTCCCCCGCACACGCGGGGATAGACCCCCAAGCAGGGAACGCCTCTGACAGCCGCAGATGGTTCCCCCGCACACGCGGGGATAGACCCCGCCCTGACGAGGCCCGGCGGCACCGGGCCGAGGTTCCCCCGCACACGCGGGGATAGACCTCCGAGTGAAGGCGCATTTGCTTGGGGACCTCTGGTTCCCCCGCACACGCGGGGATAGACCCGAGCTTGTTGAACAGGACGGTCCGCTGAAACAGGTTCCCCCGCACACGCGGGGATAGACCGGTGATTGGCAGGGACTGAAGGGGAATCTGCAAGGTTCCCCCGCACACGCGGGGATAGACCTCGTCGCCAGTACGCGGTTGGCCGGGTCGTCCTGGTTCCCCCGCACACGCGGGGATAGACCGCTCCGGGTTCATGTTCCAGAATCCGATGCAGAGGTTCCCCCGCACACGCGGGGATAGACCTAGACCAGGTACCAGTAGCCGCCCGCGTCCTCGGGTTCCCCCGCACACGCGGGGATAGACCGGTATGGCGCAAGGAATGCGGACCGGCTTTCACGGTTCCCCCGCACACGCGGGGATAGACCTCGGAATAGTGCCTCAACGAGCGTAATAGTTCCGGTTCCCCCGCACACGCGGGGATAGACCGCCGCCGTTGCTGGCCGGAGCCGTCCAGGACAGGGTTCCCCCGCACACGCGGGGATAGACCTATATGTGAGCATAGGAACGGCTGCATCCGGCAGGTTCCCCCGCACACGCGGGGATAGACCCTCACCTTCGAGGTAGATGGCTCCCGACCGAGTGGTTCCCCCGCACACGCGGGGATAGACCGGCGCTCCAGCAGCTCCGCCGTCGCCCGGACTAGGTTCCCCCGCACACGCGGGGATAGACCTCTCTTCGGGTTGGGTAGGCAGGTCCTCCGTCTGGTTCCCCCGCACACGCGGGGATAGACCCTGCAATACCGGGAGCCGTGCGCCCCCAACCCTGGTTCCCCCGCACACGCGGGGATAGACCCCCTCCGAAGTCGTGCGCCAAGGACATACTAGCGGTTCCCCCGCACACGCGGGGATAGACCTCACCTGGAGCGCCGTAAGCAACGCCGCCAGCTGGTTCCCCCGCACACGCGGGGATAGACCGCGCTCCGGTATTTGCTCGACAAGGCTGAATGAGGTTCCCCCGCACACGCGGGGATAGACCGTCTACGCGGTCCTGCTTCGCACCGTGGAGACAGGTTCCCCCGCACACGCGGGGATAGACCTCCGCCAGGGAAACCGGATATATGGCCCGGTGAGGTTCCCCCGCACACGCGGGGATAGACCGGGAGACCACCGGCGGGGACGCCTGACGGCCCTGGTTCCCCCGCACACGCGGGGATAGACCGGCCCAGGGGTGGCCTATGACACCCCCGCTTACGGTTCCCCCGCACACGCGGGGATAGACCGACCATCGAGGGGCGGAATGCCCGCACCACCGTGGTTCCCCCGCACACGCGGGGATAGACCCCGCCGGTTTTCCAGTTCCGTCATCATCCTCTCGGTTCCCCCGCACACGCGGGATAGACCGTTCCCCTTGGAAATGGTGCTGCATGAGCAGGCGGTTCCCCCGCACACGCGGGGATAGACCGCGGCGGTTCGGCACGTTGTCTGAGGCTTTCGAGGTTCCCCGCACACGCGGGGATAGACCCCAGACAGTTGCCATCCGCGAAAAGCTGATTGAGGTTCCCCCGCACACGCGGGGATAGACCCTGCGGATGTGTAGGATGTGGGTATGCTGGTCGGGTTCCCCCGCACACGCGGGGATAGACCGGCGGCGGCCACCGGCGACGTCAAGCTTCTGTGGGTTCCCCCGCACACGCGGGGATAGACCCCGCCTTGACCCGCGCGTTGCCGCGGCCATCGAGGTTCCCCCGCACACGCGGGGATAGACCCGCCGTCGAGTCTGGTGTCTGTGGTGGTAGTCAGGTTCCCCCGCACACGCGGGGATAGACCTTTCACGACTCTATCCAGTGTGCCGGGAGTGCCGGTTCCCCCGCACACGCGGGGATAGACCGCGCGGCGCAGGATGTCGCATGAAAATCGAAATGGTTCCCCCGCACACGCGGGGATAGACCTTTCACGACTCTATCCAGTGTGCCGGGAGTGCCGGTTCCCCCGCACACGCGGGGATAGACCGCGCGGCGCAGGATGTCGCATGAAAATCGAAATGGTTCCCCCGCACACGCGGGGATAGACCCTGGATAGTTCGTGCCATTGAAGAAGGCCACCTGGTTCCCCCGCACACGCGGGGATAGACCCCTTATGAGTATGCCTGATCCCACCGGGTTGCCGGTTCCCCCGCACACGCGGGGATAGACCGTCGGGGTGGCTGGATGATGCACCTCTATGGAGGGTTCCCCCGCACACGCGGGGATAGACCTCGTTCGGTATTGGTATGACGCCATTGGGCCAAGGTTCCCCCGCACACGCGGGGATAGACCCCGCAGCGACGCGGATGGCCGCAGGCGTCTCTAGGTTCCCCCGCACACGCGGGGATAGACCGATGACGTCCAGCAAAGCGAACGGGCATCCATCGGTTCCCCCGCACACGCGGGGATAGACCCCCTGGAGGGATGGGCGGCGGTTCGCCCATCCCGGTTCCCCCGCACACGCGGGGATAGACCCCCACACCTACAAGGTGCGGGCGGTGAACTCGGGGTTCCCCCGCACACGCGGGGATAGACCCTATCTGCGGGCGATGCTGGAGGAGTCGGAGCGGGTTCCCCCGCACACGAGAGGATAGACCCGCCGCCATCCGGTCGTCGTGCACCGCAGCCACGGTTCCCCCGCACACGCGGGGATAGACCCACCACATCCGGCACCGATACTCAGTGGTATACGGTTCCCCCGCACACGCGGGGATAGACCGCCCTAGAGCGTTGGGACGCCAACATCGAGGCCGGTTCCCCCGCACACGCGGGGATAGACCTGGCGTTCATCACTACGCACTCCACAATGGACGGGTTCCCCCGCACACGCGGGGATAGACCTGGCGTTCATCACTACGCACTCCACAATGGACGGGTTCCCTCGCACACGCGGGGATAGACCCCTTGGCTACCTGTCGCGGGTTTTCATCGACGGGGTTCCCCCGCACACGCGGGGATAGACCGTCCTTGGCCTGCCGGATGGTGTCCCGGTTAGGGGTTCCCCCGCACACGCGGGGATAGACCGGATTGAGCCATGCCCGTAGCCAAGAACAAACGGGTTCCCCCGCACACGCGGGGATAGACCCGTATTTACCGAGCCACCATATCGACTCTTCCTGGTTCCCCCGCACACGCGGGGATAGACCTCGTAGCCGCTGTCGCTAATCCGGACTCCTTCAGGTTCCCCCGCACACGCGGGGATAGACCCGCTGAAATCGAGCGGCGGGTGGCGGCGAACGAGGTTCCCCCGCACACGCGGGGATAGACCCCTGCCCGCCGGTATGATTACCTTGCCCAATGCGGTTCCCCCGCACACGCGGGGATAGACCCGACATCCCGCCCGGCGCCCGCGCCCGCTATGAGGTTCCCCCGCACACGCGGGGATAGACCTTTGGGATTGTGTTTGAGACACGCGCAACGCTAGGTTCCCCCGCACACGCGGGGATAGACCGAGGTACTGGTGGGTCTCCGTACCTGGCTGGAAGGTTCCCCCGCACACGCGGGGATAGACCCCTCGCCCGACACCCGGCGCGACAACGCCCAGTCGGTTCCCCCGCACACGCGGGGATAGACCCCTGCCCGCCGGTATGATTACCTTGCCCAATGCGGTTCCCCCGCACACGCGGGGATAGACCCGACATCCCGCCCGGCGCCCGCGCCCGCTATGAGGTTCCCCCGCACACGCGGGGATAGACCCCTCGCCCGACACCCGGCGCGACAACGCCCAGTCGGTTCCCCCGCACACGCGGGGATAGACCCACGCTTTCCGTGGTTATGGGGACGGCCCCGCCGGTTCCCCCGCACACGCGGGGATAGACCGATGCGGTCCTGCACCTTTGTGAACCAGTCCACGGTTCCCCCGCACACGCGGGGATAGACCTCTCGCGGGACACCATCATGGCGGCGGAGACGCGGTTACCCCGCACACGCGGGGATAGACCCGGTCAGCCCGCCCCCAGCAAATGCAGATTCTGGGTTCCCCCGCACACGCGGGGATAGACCTCCGCCAGTGGGGACAGCTCATACATTTGGAGCGGTTCCCCCGCACACGCGGGGATAGACCTGAGGAAGGTTCCGGCGCTGGGGCGGCTTGCGCGGTTCCCCCGCACACGCGGGGATAGACCCAGGTTGATAGCGGGATTGGGCAACGGGTTCCGGGTTCCCCCGCACACGCGGGGATAGACCGGTCAGCCGCCGGGCTAAGGACGGGTCGGGAAAGGTTCCCCCGCACACGCGGGGATAGACCGGTCGGCCAGCTTCTCGCTTACCTCGGCCAACTGGTTCCCCCGCACACGCGGGGATAGACCCCACGGCCAACAGGTGATTGTGAGACTCTACCAGGTTCCCCCGCACACGCGGGGATAGACCCCCCTGGTCCTGGTCCGGCCCGACTACCGAAATGGTTCCCCCGCACACGCGGGGATAGACCGCCCCCTGCCAGCGCTCTATGCCGATGCCCCCCGGTTCCCCCGCACACGCGGGGATAGACCCTTCTCCCGCATCCGTTGTAGGGCTGCCCTGCGGGTTCCCCCGCACACGCGGGGATAGACCGGTAGCTCACCCCTGTTCCCGGCCGCAGTTGGTGGTTCCCCCGCACACGCGGGGATAGACCGTCCCTGGACGGGGAAATCTTCGGTGACATCGTGGTTCCCCCGCACACGCGGGGATAGACCCCAGCAGGTTCCGGCGGAGGGCAGGATTGCTCGGGTTCCCCCGCACACGCGGGTAATAGGTGGTACTCTGGAGCACTCCTTCCCTCTGCCCAAGCCTGCCAACCCGGGCCCCGGTACGGCCCGGAATGGGAAAGCCGCCAAGCCCGGGCGCAAGGGTAGTAGCCCAAAGCCTGCTGAGACGCCGTAACCGGCCTGGCGCTGACGGCCCGCAGTCTCGCCGCCTCTTGCCCCATACCATATAATCAGCGCAATCCACCCGTTGACCGGCAAGAGCCGCCAATCCCCGGAGGCCGAGCATGACCACCGCGCCAACGAACGCCGCCGGCCGCGTCAAGACGCCGAAGGCCGGAGGCCATTTCCGTTTCCCCGACCCGCCGGAAATCCCGGAAGACAAGATGACCAGCTTCAACCAGCTGACCCCCAACGGCACCGCCCACCACCTTGTCCAGCACCTGGGCAATCCGGACACTACTCTGGTCGCGGGGGAGCATTACCTGTCCCTGGCTCCGACCGGCGACATGACCGGAGTGCGCTACCCCGACCTGCTGGTGGCCTTCGGAGTAGATCCGGCGGCCTACGACCGCAGCAACGCCTACGTCATCTCGGAGCAGGGCAAGCCGCCGGACTTCGTGCTGGAGATAGTCTCCCGCAGCAGCCGCCAGGCCGACCGGGTGGACAAGAGGACGGACTACGCCGCGCTGGGCATCCCGGAATACTGGCGGTTTGACGAGGCGGCCCGTCTGCGAGAGAACCGGCTGGTTGGCGACCGTCTGGTGGATGGCGTCTACGAGCCTATCGCTATCGAGGAGCTGGAGGACGGCGTGCTGCAAGGGTACAGCACGGAGTTGAACCTGTACCTGAGATGGGAGCAGGGCCAACTGCGGCTGCACGACCCGGCGACTGGCCGCCATATCCTGACCTACGACGACCAGCGCGCCCAAGCCGACTCCGAACGTGCCCGCGCCGAAAGAGCGGAGGCCCGCATCCACGAGCTGGAAGCGGAAAACCGGCGGCTGCGCGGCGGGTGAACACTCCGTAAACCGTGATGGCGCCGGTTGCGTAACCGACTCCCTGAGCTAGCATCCCGGCGCTGTGAAGGGCGTGGCCCGGGACGCCAGAGACTCCTCGCTCAGGGCAGTGTAAGGGAACTTCGCGACGAGTCCATACCGGCGCCCGCCCTGACGGTGCTCACAGTCCCGAGGCAGACTGCCACGTAGATATGCGGCGGACGCGCATCAAGCTGCCGAACCCCAAGACTACTCAGGGAGTTGTCTTTGCCCGCAGCACGGCAGGCTGATGGCGTAGGATAAACTGGAAAGATCGCAGAGTCTAAGAGCCTGTCTACGATCTCTTGAGGATTAGCACCGCGAAGGCGAGAACCGCCATTTGCAGGCTGGTATTGAGCTTTCTCTCGCAGTTCTTCCAGAGGCGGCGGCACTTCTCCAGCCAGGCGAAAGACCTTTCCACCACCCACCGTTTCGGCAAGACCGCGAAGGTGTGCAACCCGTTGCGCTTGACCACCTCCACCGAGGCTCCCAGCAGGTTCTCCACCTCCGCAGCAAAGGGCTTCCCGCTGTAACCCCCGTCCGCCATCACGTTCTTCACCCGGTTCAGGTCTCCCCGGCGCTGGGCAAACATCGCCAAGGCCCCGGCCCGGTCAGTAACGTCTGCGGTGGTCACGTGAATCGCATGGGGCAATCCCTGCGTGTCCACCGCGACGTGACGCTTGATCCCGGACACCTTCTTGCCCGCGTCATAGCCCTTGCACCCGGCGCTGTCAGTGTTCTTCACGCTCTGAGAGTCCACGATGCAGAAGCTGGTCCGCTCTGTCCGTCCATTGCTCTTTCGGGCCTCTCCAACCAATTTTTTTTAAGACCCGCTCCAGAATGGACTCCTCCTCCGGGCCGGGCCGCTCGCTCCATTGCCGGAAGTACTTGTAGCAGGTGCGCCAGTCAGGGAAGTCGGCAGGGAGCATCCGCCATTGACACCCGCTTTTCAGAAGGTAGAGCACCCCGCAGAAAACGTCGTACAAGTCCACGGTGCGGGGCTTGGTGCGCCGCCGTGCTGACTCAAGCAAGGGACGAATCCGGGCGAATTGCTCCCGGGTGATGTCGCTGGGATAGGAATGAGACATGATTACCCCGCCTTGGAAATAATCTCAACATAATATATCCCAGAGATCGTAGACAGGCTCTTAGAGGGTGTTTGGAAATTAGCTGGGTTAGGCCAGGCGTCTGATGAGGGTCTGGATGGATGCGATGTGAACCATGCTTTCGCTGCTTTCCACCAGACGCTCATAGTCCTTGCTGAGGCGGCGGTATCGGTTCAACCAGCCCAGGGTGCGCTCCACTACCCACCTCCGGGGCAACACCTCGAACCCCTTGCCCCGGGCAGGACGCGGCACTATCTCCAGCAGGGCGTCCAGGTTTTCCCGCACCCAATCCACCAACCGTCCCCTATAGGCTCCATCGGCCCAGATCAGCTTTATGCCGGACTTGACCTCTGCTCTCAACCGCTCCAGCAACAACCGGGCTCCGTCCCGGTCCTGGATGTCGGCAGCGTGAACCACCACGGCCAGCAGATTGCCCAGGGTATCCACCGCTATGTGCCGCTTGCGGCCCTTGACTTTCTTGCCAGCGTCATAGCCCCGCACGCCGCCCGCCTCGGCAGTCTTGACACTTTGGCTGTCGATGATGACAGCGCTGGGTTCAGCCGCTCGCCCTTGCCGCTCTCTTTCCCGTTGGCCCAAAGCCTCGTTGACCCGCCGCCAGGTGCCGTCGTCCCGCCATTTGCCATAGTAATAATAGACACTGTTGTGGTTGGGGTAGTCCTTTGGGAGATTCTTCCACTGGCAGCCGGTGCGGTCCAGGTAGAAAATAGCGTTGACCACCTGGCGCAGGTCCAGCTCCGGAGGACGTCCGGGACCTTCCCTCTCCGGGGCCAGCAGAGGCCGGATGATTTCCCATTGCTGGCCGGTCATGTCGCTGGTGTAGCGTTCCTCTCTATGCAACAATAGCAGCATCCTGTCTTGGTATATGGAGTTGGTTCAGCACTTCCCCATACTACCAGACAGGAATTTTCAAATAGGCTCTGAGAGAGTGTTTAATAAGCTCGGTTCACTGACAAAGAGCCGGTTTCAGGAGTATCCGTCGTTCCTGAGCAACCAAGGGTACGCCCCCACCCTAACCCTCCCCGGAGGGAGAGGGAACTTATTGAACACCCTCTGAGTGTTACCTCATAAAGCAAGCGACCACCGGTAAGTGCGGACTCCGCGAGCGGCAATTGATTGGCGGTGAGGAATTGATGCCACTCCAGAATCGTATCGTAGATAACCGGGATGCCACTGTCGCCGGCCACCTGAAGCGCCACATGCGCAACGCCGGCGCGTTCAGCTTAGCGTCGGCATACTTTACTATCTACGGCTACGAGTTGCTGGCAGAAGAACTGGATGCCGTAGGCAACGTCCGGTTCCTGTTTGGAGATCCCAACTCCGTGGAAGACCTGGACCCCAGCGCCAACGAACCCAAGTCGTTCGAACTTACCGAGCGGGGGCTGGAGCCCAACCATACACTGCAACAGAAGGCCCTAGCCAAGCGGTGCGCCGACTGGGTTTCCAAAGATACCGTAGCCGTCCGCTCCATCAGCCGCGCCAACTTCCTGCACGGCAAGATGTACCTCACCGACTCGCCCGATGGCGCGACAGCCGTGGTCGGCAGCTCCAACTTCACCAAACGCGGGCTTGGCGGCAGCGACCGGCCCAACCTGGAAATCAACCTCGCCACGGACGACAGGCACACTCTGGCCGAGTTGCTGGAGTGGTTCAACCGCCTGTGGAAGGACCGGCGGCTCACCGAGGACGCGAAGCAGCGGGTGCTGGACGCGCTGGAACGCATCGGCGGCGACTACGCGCCGGAAGCGGTCTACTACAAGACGCTGTATGAACTTTTCCGCAAGGACATCGAGGTTCGCCTGGCTGGCGAAGCAGCAGCGGCCGCCACCGGATTCACCGGCAGCCAAATCTGGAACGCCCTCTACGAGTTCCAGAAAGACGGGGCGCAGAGCGCCATCGCCAAGCTGCGGGAGCACAACGGCTGCATACTGGCCGACAGCGTGGGCCTGGGCAAGACCTACACGGCGCTGGCAGTCATCAAGTATTTCGAGTTGCGCAACGAGCGCGTGCTCGTGCTGTGCCCCCGCAAGCTCTTTGAGAACTGGTCTCTATATCCGGCCATCTATGGTCACAGACAAAATCCCTTTCTGGAAGACCGCTTTGGCTACACCGTGCTTGCTCACTCCGACCTGTCCCGGGACTCCGGCTCGTCAGGCGGGATAAACCTGGCAAACTTCAACTGGCGGAACTATGACCTGGTGGTGATTGACGAGTCCCACAACTTTCGCAACGATGGCGGGCAGCGCTACCGGCGTCTGCTGGATGAGGTTGTCAAGCAGGGCTCAAAAACCAGGGTGCTGATGCTGTCGGCAACGCCGGTCAACACGTCGCTGACCGACCTTCGCAACCAGATATACCTGATGACCGAGGGGCGGGAGGATTCCTTCCGGGAAAGCTTGGGCGTGGGCAGCATCCGCACCCTGATGGCAGCGGCGCAACGGGTGTTCAAGCACTGGGAAACCGGCCAGACCAAGGGCGGCAGCCGTTACAAGGAGCAACTGCTGGAAAACCTTGGCGCCGACCCCGCAAAGTGATGCAGGCCCTTGAGATAATCTACGGCTAGAGTAGCGGCGCGTTTTGACGCCCGCCGCCCGCCCGAATACACTGGTATGCAAGGGAACCATTGCCGATGACTTACCGCGAACCCCTGCCGGAAGACTGCCCGCCGGACGAGGCCGAGGAAATCACCGCGCTCCGCGTCGTATACCGATTGGTGCGGAGCGACCCGCCCAACGATGACGACTTCCGGTCGCAACGGGCGGAAAGGCCGAACCAGATATTCCGGGACGTTACCGAATGTCAGGCTCGCGGTGTATCGGTGTTCGCCAGCCGCAACGTCGCCGAAAGGCGGTCAACAAGTGGAAACCTGAAAGGAACTACAGTCTGTATGGTCGTCCTAGGGCCGGGTGCGGGGCGCATCCTGCTAACCGGCAGACGCTCCCATCATACATGGTGGCCCTTGGCCGATTACGACATTTTGGCAAACTGCCAAGTGATTGCGCGATGAAAACCGTCAAGATTACCGAAATCGTGGAATACTATGATGGGATACAGCTTTTCGTGGCCCGCGACCCCATCGGCGGACACTATCTAGGCGAAGCGGTTGACAAAGTAGGCAATTGCGACCGCTATGCAGTGGTGGGCGTCCGCCCCGAGCTGCTAGCGGATTTTCAAGCCGGCCGGGTTGACCTTCGCACTCTATTGCTGGAAATGCCCGGCGGCGAATGGTATATCATGATGCCCAAAGGCACCATTGACGACCCGCAGGAGCTGATGCCTCAATTGGTGTCTTTGGCCGATACCGATTACCTCCCTGAGGAAGACTACTTCCTAGAGCCCGATGAGCCGTTGGACAGCGGGCCGGTCCGCCGCGCTCTGGAACGAGGGAAGGTGGTTACGGTGACCGGCCTGGTCGAGCACGCCAACCGCAGCGTTGGCGAATGGGCCCTGCTCACCGACGGCGGCATCCAATCCGGCAAAACCTACCCCGGCGGCCCCGTCCTCGATGGCCTGCAAGTCGGCAAGCGCTACCGCTTCAAGTGCGCCCAGGTCACCGAGCTTGACCCCCTCTGGCGGGACAAGCAGACCCTTTACCTGCATCACGTCGAGCACGTGTAATCTGCCTGCCCGAATGCACCGGAGAGCAACGAAGCCGCCGCCAATATGACTTACCGCGAACCCCTGCCGGAAGGTTGCCCGCCCGACAATGCGGAAGAAATCACTGCGCCCCGCATCGTATATCGTCTGCTGCGGAGCGCCCCGCCCACTGATGACGACTTCCGGTCACAGCGGGCAGAAAAGCCGCATCGAATTTTCCGCAGAGTCACCGAGTGCCGAGCCCGCGGTGTGTCAGTTCGGACGGACTTGGACGAGGCCATAGAGATTATGAAACTGCCCCAGATGCAAGGCAAACTGCTGTGCCAAGTCCAACTGGACAATGGAGCAGGACGCATCATGCAGACCGGCGAATGGCCGAACCATAGCACTTGGTGGCCGCTGGCTGATTTTGACATACTGGCAAACTGCTCGGTGGTGACGATATGAAAAGCATCAATTACACCAACACCCTCGTCTATTATGACGGTGTCCAGGTATTCGCCGGACAGGACTCAGACGGTGCCCGTTACGTCGGCGTTATGGTGGACAGCACAGGCGAGACCGACCGTTACTTAGTAGTCGCCGTAGCCCCCAATCCGCTGCGCCGGTTTTACTCCGGTGAGCTTGACCTAAGAACCCTCCTGCTGGATTGTTCCACGGAGAGCTGGTATACCGCCCTGGTAGCCGACGACTTTGAGAAACCCGTATCTTTGGAGCAAGAGCAAGGCTCGCTCCTGGCGACGGACTACCTGCCTGGCCCCGGCTTCCGGTTGCGTGGGGCGCCGGTGGATGAACTGATGTCTACCGCTCCTGAAGGCAAGGATGGCCAGCCGGATACGGCCAAGCAATCGCATGGTCAGACATTCCCCGGAAGGGCGTTAAGGACAAACCCATGACCGCCACCAACCGCCGCCTCATCGAGGGCTGGCTGCCCATCAAGGAAATCTCGGTCGAGGCCGTCCGCGAGGGCGGCGCTCTGGCCGGGTACCCGCCGGTCAACCAACTGCACGTGTGGTGGGCGCGGCGTCCGCTGGTCGCCGACGCCAACCGCAGCCGGTTCGTCCAGGCCATCGGCTCCACCGACAGCGTGGTGGACGAGCGCCGCCGGATGGACGAAATCAAGACTACCGGGGAGTGGTCCGACGTCTCCTTCAGCAACAAACGCGCCTTCACCCACAACCTAACCGCCGCTGAGCGCGAGTGGTTCCGCGGCGGCCTGGCCGTCGCCGGTGGCCGTCGCCGATCGGTGGTGCTGGACGTCACCGCTGGGGAGCTGTTCACTGCCGACGATTCCGAGCGCATCGTCCGCGCCATCGCCGATACTAAAGCGCTGGACCCCGCCGTAGGCTCCGGCGCCTTTCCCATGGGCATCCTGCACAAGCTCACCCTGGCCCTGAACAGACTGGACAGAGACAACGACCTATGGCGAGGATTGCAACGGGAAATCGCCGCCAAACGCGCCGCTGCCGCTTTCGACACCGCCGACCAGCGGGAGCGCGACGCCGTACTCCAAGAAATCAGCGACACCTTCGAGCGCTACCGCGGCACCGACTTCGGGCGCAAGCTCTACCTCATCCAGAACAGCATCTACGGCGTGGACATCCAGCCCGTCGCCACCCGGATCGCCAAGCTGCGCTTTTTCATCTCCCTCGCCATCGAACAGCAGCCCAACGGCGACCCGTCCGACAACTACGGCATCCGCCCCCTGCCCAACCTCGAAACCCGCTTCGTCGCCGCCGACACCCTGCTGGCGTTGGAGAAACCGGCGCAGTTGGCCCTGGGACAGACCAACGAAGTTCAACGTCTGGAAAGCAAACTGGCCGCCAACCGCGAGCGTTATTTCCACGCCGACAACCGTCGGGCAAAGTTGACCTGCCGGGACCGGGACAAGGAACTGCGCCAGCAACTGGCCGCCGCCTTGCAGTCTGCCGGCTTCCCGGCCGCATCCGCCAGCCAGGTCGCCGGTTGGGACGCCTTTGACCAGAACGCCGACGCAGCCAACTGGTTCGACCCGGAGTACATGTTCAACGTGCCCGACGGTTTCGACGTGGTGATAGCCAACCCGCCGTATGTGAGCCACGACAAAATCGCTCAGGCGACTAAAGATGCTCTCCGCAAGAGCTACGAGTCCCACCAAGGATTCGCTGACCTGTACTGTTACTTCATGGAACTGGCGAGCTCGCTGACCAACTGGGGTGGTGTTTCGGCTCTGATAACATCCAACTCCTATCTCAAAGCCGATTACGGGGCACCCATTAGAAGTTTTCTGCGAAGAAACATGGCATTACTCCAGGTGCTGAACATTGAGGGATCGCAGGTATTCGACAACGTTATAGTCAATGTGGCGATTACGTTGGCACGACACACCGCCAAGCCGAGCGATGAGCTTTGCATCGTCGCAAGTGCGCCCCTCCCGTCCGGAGATTTCCGCGTTGTTGTTGACGAGAATAGTTTCGGGGCACCTCAATCTTATTTTGACCGCGCCACGTGGAATTTAGTACCGACCGAAGTGCTTGATATTCAACGCAAAATTCAGGGAGCAGGGAAAACTTTAGAGCAATTGGGCACGAAGATCAGGCTGGGTATCGCCACTGGGAGCAATCAGGCTTTCGTGATTAACGAAGCGCAAAGGAGCGCCTTATGCGAAAAATCTTCACACAATGGACAGATAATCAAGCCCATCCTTCGAGGACGTGATATTTCTCGTTATCAGTACACGCTTCCTGGCCTCTACATCTTGCTGACTAGAAACGGCGTTGACGTACAAAGGGAATACCCGGACATATACGACCACTTGAATTCGTTTGGACCCAGTTTCAGGAACCGGGGAGCTAAGGGTCATCACTGGACTAACCTGAGGGCCTGTTCATTTTTTGATGATTTCCGCAAAGAAAAAATCGTCTGGATTGAGTTGACGGATACTGGTAGGTTCGCTCTTTGTAACGAAGAGGTGTATCTGCTGAACTCGGCATATTTCTTGCTTCCGCCGGTCGGCATCAATCCAAAATTCTTGCTCGGTATCTTGAACTCGAATGCCATCAGGCTTTACTTGATGCAAATTGCCGGCACTAGCGGCATGGGAACAAGCCGTTGGATCAACAACTACGTGAAAGCATTCCCGGTCGCTGATGCCGACGAGAATGAGCAAAGTCTGATCGCTCGGCTTGTTGACAGCATCCTGGCCGCTAAAGCCGCCGACCCAGCAGCGGACACCAGCGAGACCGAGGCGGAAATCGACCGGCTGGTCTACGGGCTGTACGGGCTGACGGAGGAGGAGATAGCGGCGGTGTCGGGCGGTTCGGCCAGCGCGAGCGGCTAGCCGACAAAGGAAAAGCCCCGCTTTGAAGTCGTGCCTAATCACAGCGGGCTCGCCCCCGGCGTCACCCCGGAAAACCTCAAGGACATCATATTCGACCTGGAAGAAAAGGAATTCCTGGAGAAACTCGGCGGCTAAATGATGACACCCAGCCCTTGCGAACAATAGTTCACCGTGGTAGCGTGGAAATGGCGACGCGGCGTTGGTGTGTAACTGGAGTGGAGTGATAAGTTTTTATGTACAGAACAGCAGAGGAGGCCATAGCATACTACAAGTGTAAAGAAACCAAGGAACTCGCGGGTATTGAATCCTTGATTGGCGGTTTGTGCGACGCCATGGCGGCTTTTATCGAAATATCTGGTGAATGGAAAACCGCATTTGACTCGGCAGTCGACATAGATTTCAATACTGTGCGAAATGACTTTTTCGCCGCACGAGCAGTGAGCCTCAGCTTGTTGGCTACGAAGGCTTTGACAGCAGCCAGAGATATTCCGAGATGTTTACTTGGTGGTGCCATGATACCCACCGTAGTTACGTGGAGATATGTCGTGGAGGCGAAGAACATCGCTTTGCTGATTGACCTTGACCTAGACGGAAAAGCAGGGTTTCTGTGGCTGCATTACAGTGCAATTGGACAGGCAAAAGTAGTTCCAGCATTTCCGGAACAAAGTACCTTCTCGGACCTCGCAAAGCGAGCCTTAGCTGAGGCTGGATTACCGTACAACGGCAGAGCCAAGGACCCGTGGGCAATAGGTATTGACGGAAAAACGTATACGAATGCCATAGACAGAAGCAAATACATCTGGATGAATAGGAAATTGCCCCTTGAGGCCTCTGACGAATGGCGCTCCTCCCTAGCCGAAGCTGAGGAGGCGATGATACGCGCATCCAATGCCTTCGCTCATCCTACCTTGACTCCAATGCAAACTATGCAAAGGTACACACTCCCCTTGATGCTCATCACCGTTATAGACATCATGGGAGTACTGCTTGCATACAAAGTGGCAGCAAGTGACGTTGCCGGTTGGCCTCACAGAAAGACCGTAGGTGAACAGTTCCACCTGTATCCTCCTGTAGAGGTGCAGGCCAGAGCTCTCAGTTTTATGGTCAAAAATATGCACGACCATTTCCTAAATATGTTCAAAGAGCAATTCGACATTGAGGAATAAGAGCCTAGACCATATTTCACGCCGTCTGTAGGCTTTCCCTGCTAAAGATGGCGGGTGGTACACTGGGACCGTTCAACTTGGCCGCAACACCGGGCAGGAGGCGGCGAATCATGGAAACTTGGGCGCCTATCGTCGGGATGGCAATGGTGTCTATCGGTGCCGTCATAATCTTGGCGGGCATCGGCGGGCTATTCTACGCCAACTGGCCCCGCTCCAAGAGCGGGCGCAAGGCAAGTCCGGCCCGCTCCGATGCCGCCGGAGAAAGGCGGTCGTGAACGGTAGCCTGAGCTCGAAATCCAGCGTCGCAATTCTGGTTGGCATGATTGTGTTGGGCGGCGGCGTGATGGTATGGCTCGCGCCGGTCTCAGCCGACGAAATTACCCCAGCCCAGAGCAACTTGCTTGAGATTGCCGACTGGATGGTTAAGGCTTCCATCGGCGCCATCCTGGGGCTGATAGGCGCCCGGAGCTTGGCCGCCGGAAAGCCCGCCGTCCGTAACGGAGGATAAACATGATTGCGAAAGCGAGGGCCCGGTTCTCCGGCGGCGCGCTCCATCCCCTGGAGCCGCTCGACCTTGCCGAGGGGCAGGAAGTGGTGGTCAGCGTCGAGGAAATCTCGCTGACGGATGGCGCGGTATCGTCCGAGTCCGCCGCTTCCAGGCCTGAACTGACGGCGGAAGAAAGGAAAAAGCGAATGATGGCCTATGCCGGAGGGTTGAAAGGCAAGATTGATGGAGAAGCCATTAAACGGATGCTCTACGAGGCCCGCCGGTTGGGTTCCCGGGAAGTTCCGGACTCTTAGCGATGCAGTATTTGGTTGACTCTGATTGGGTCATTGACCATTTGAACGGCATCCGGAGGGTGACATCCCGCCTGGACGAGCTGGCCCAAGATGGCTTGGCTCTCAGCATCGTATCCTTGTGCGAACTTTATGATGGCATGTACGGCGCTGTCGACTAGCAGGATCAAGAACTGCAATTGGCCGGTTTTCTCGAATCAGTAGAGGTCGTCCCGCTGGACGACGGCATCTGCCGGATCTTCGCCTGGGAACGGCGGCGCTTGAGGGCCGACGGAAACATCATCGGCGACCTCGACCTGATGATAGGCTCAACGGCCCCGCATCATAACCAGACCCTGCTCACCAACAACCGCAGGCACCTCCGGCGCATAGAGGGCCTTGACTTCATATCGCTGTAGACGGACGGGCGTGCCCTGCGCTGACGCTCGCAGGACACTTGGGCAACTGGGTGGTACGAGGCCAACGCCGCGCCGGACAACTCCCGCAAGGGCCCGGTCAGCGGAAATACCAACGCGCTCTCCGGTCTGACCAACAACACGTCGTACACCTACACAGCGTACAGCGACGGCATGTGTTCGACGGCGCTGGCCTCGGTGGTCGTCTCGACGTATCTCACCGTGTGCAACCTGGACAAGCCCGTCTATCTGGAATCTTGCCGCGTTTCCAGGAACACGCATTGCGCTGTGGGCTTCACCACCGGCGGCTACACGCTGGCCGCCATCACCGTCACGTTCAAGAGCAAGACGGAGCCAGTAATCGGAGTGCTGGGCGATATCATGGTGACGCTGCACGAGTCGGCAACCGGCAGCGTAGGGGACAGGAAGCGGCCGGTTGATGCGTCGCGGGCCACCCTGATCGGCAGCAACCCGGACAACGCGGGCGATTACAAATACACCTGCTCGCCAAGCGCCAACAACTGCTCCCTCTCGCCCGGCACGACCTACTTCGTGCAGTACACCGCAGCCAGCGGGATGGCGAGCAGCGCGTACTGCGAATGGGCGAGCGCCGATTCAAACGACTACGCCCTGGAGCCCACCGGCAACGGCTGGTCGCTGGCGAACGGAACGGATTACCACATTGACGGCAGGCAGTGGCTTGCCGAGTACGCCGGCACCGGCCTGCTCCTGGTATCGACCACGGCCAACCGACCATGACGCAGCAGCGCATCGCCAGCCGACAGCCAGGGCGGCATGAAACGCCCGGACTCCGTCACCGCGCTGGCCCGTCGGCATCGACGCCTTTCGCCAGCCCGTATGCGGGTTCTTGTGGTGTTGAGGGGCAAACCGAGCTGCGAAATTTTCCCAGGCTTAATCCCCCCATGCGGACTCATCAAGCCAGTGGTACAATGCCACGGCTGTACTTTCAAGCATCTTCTTTTCCTGCGGACAGACGTTGACTAGCAGGGAACCCAATCTACAATGCGCGGGCGAGCCTGCACGACAACCTCCTTTGGTTCGACGATGACGAAGGAGTATTTGCTGCCGGATAAAGATGCCAATGTTCGTCCAGAGGTGGCAGGCGTCTGCCCACGGCCAACCCAACTGCGGAGCGTGTAATGGCACAACTCGAACTGCCCTCGGGAACCCAGGTGGAAATCGCAGACCTGTTGTTTGAGTTTGTCCGGGATGAAGTCGTTCCCGGAACAGATTGGAGCGCCGAGTCGGTCTTCCGGCACCTCGGCGAGCTGGTGGAGGAATTCGAGCCGCGCAACCGCTCACTGCTGGAGCGGCGGGCCGAAGTCCAGCAGCAGATCGACGATTACTACCGGCAAAAGAGGGCGGGCGGCTGGCAGCCCAGCCACGACACGCGAGAGCAGGACGCCGCAGACCTGGAGCAGTTCCTGGTACACATCGGCTACCTGCAACCCGACGGGCCGGTCGACTTTGAGATGACCACGCCCCAGCTTGACCCGGAGATGGACCAGAACGGCCCCGAACTGGTTACCCCCGTTTCCAACGCCAGCATGGCCGTGGGCGGCGCCAACGCCCGCTGGGGCAGCCTCTACGATGCCTATTTCCTTAGCGACGTTCACCCCGAAATCGACCGGCAGAACCAGCGTCCCGCCCGGCTGCGCATGGTGGTGGAAGAGACCAACGCCTTTATCGACCAGCACATCGCGAAGTGGCATGCGGCGAGCAGCATCGGCGACATCCGTTCCTTCTCCGTCCGGCAGTCCGGCGGCGGGCATGAACTGGTCGGCCACACTGCCACCGGCGAGGCCGGTCTGCTTGATCCGTCGGTTTTCTTCGGGTTCAACCTCAACGAACAGGGCGACCTGGACGAGTTCTACCTGGAGCAGAACGGCCTGCGCATACTCTTCCAGTTGTACGACGGCGGCAAGGTCAACGAAGAGAACGGACAGTTTCGTGACCTGTTCGTCGAGTCGGCCATCACCAACATCGTGGATTTCGAAGATGCCGTCGCCGTGGTGGATGCCGAAGACCTGGTTGCCTCGCTGCGCAACTACCTGGGCCTGATTCGCGGCGATCTGGTTGGATTTGGGTCTCGCGGCAACCGCAAGGCGCTGAACTCCGACCGCACCTGCACCGGCGCCGACGGCCAGCCCCGGACGCTCAAGGCCACCAGCCTGATGTCGGTGCGCAACGTGTCCCTCCACATGTACACCGATACTGTCAAAGTCGGCGGCCAGCAGGTGCCGGAGCGCATGCTGGGGCTGCTGCTGACCACGCTCATCGCTACCAGCCACGACAACGGCTCCGGCGGCGAACCCCGCCCCGATGGTTCCGGCGACCTGCTGCCGGTTCGCGGCCCCAACAGCGGCCGCGGCCTGGTCTACCAGGTCACGCCCAAGTTGCAGACTTCGGACGAGGTGGCCGAGCAGGTCCGGCTGTTCGAGGCCATCGAGTCCCGCCTGGGGCTGACGCCGGGCTGCATCCTCATCGGTATCATGAACGAAGAGCTGGGCATGACGCTGCAACTGGCCGAAGCGCTGCGGGCTGCGCAAAGCCGGGTATTCTTCACCAATACCGGCTTCCTTGACCGCACCGGCTCGCAAATCCGGGCGCAGATGCATGCCGGGCCAGTGGACTTGCGCGACGATTTGACGCAGGAGACATTCAACATCAGCTACGAGCGGCACAACGTGGACGTCAGCCTGCACGCCGGGGTGCATCGCCACGGCAAGGTCGGTAAGGGCATGCAGGTGCGCAACCGCGCCATGGCCGAGATGCTGGAGCGCAAGATCGACCACCCGCGCACCGGCGGCAACACGGCCTGGGTGCCCGCGCCGTACCCCAGCGACCTGCATTCCATGCACTACCACATGATCGACGTTGATGAAGTCCAGCGCGTGATGCTGGACTCTCCTGCGCTGAACATCGACCGCGTGTCGCTGCTCACCTTCCCCCTGCTCAAGGACGAGAAGGTGGCCGACCCGGAGGTCAAGGCCAACCTCGCTCTGCGCTACGCCCACAGCATGGTGGCCTACGTCGAGCCGTGGGTGCGGCGTGGCATCGGTTGCAGCGGCGTCCCCAACTTCGACGGCATCGAGGAGATGAAAGATCGGGCCACGGAACGCATCGACGGCGCGATTCTGGCCAACTGGCGACTGCACGGCGTCATCAGCCAGGAAGAAATGGAAACCGCAATCACCAGGGCCGCCGAAGTCGTCGACACCCAGAGCGCCGGAGCCGCCGGATACGAGCCGCTGGCCGATACCGCCGAAAAGCGCGAGGCCCTGCTCCAGAACCCGGCCATCGTCGCGGTGCTGGAAATCATCGACGAAGCCCTGTCGTCTCCCAGCGCCTACGTCGAACCGGCGCTGCACCGCAACCGGCAGGCGATCAAGCGCACTGGCGC
Source organism: Dehalococcoidia bacterium (assembly GCA_963664375.1). Taxonomy (GTDB): domain Bacteria; phylum Chloroflexota; class Dehalococcoidia; order Lucifugimonadales; family UBA3495; genus VXOI01. The sequence goes on along the minus strand of OY761449.1, from coordinate 2,539,801 downwards.
GTGAGGGCTTCTGCGGTTGCATCTCAAAGACTGTCTCAAAACCGTCGATTACAGTCCTTCCGGTCTCCCCGCATTACCTTTTCACCCCCACCCTAACCCTCCCCCGTCAAGGGGGAGGGGACTATTCAATACCGTCGATTACAGTCTTTCCGGCCTCCCTGCATTACCTTTTCGCCCCCCCCCCCCGCAACTCTTCCCTGTGAAGGGGGAGGGGATTCTTGGGATAGTTTCCAAAAGCCCCTGTTTCCTGCTGGCGTTCCTATGTCAAGCGGGAATGCTTGCTGTTAAGATTGACCGTGGTACACGTTACATAATCCAAGGGTGTTTTCTCTCCGATGTCCCAACAGTCTGGGGGCCGTATCATTCCGGGCATGCGATACCGGGACGCGCCGGCGGCCATTGAGTGGCTGTGCCGGGCGTTTGGCTTCTCCCGGCATCTGGTGGTGCCGGACGAGAACGGCGGGATCGCTCACGCGCAGCTTACGTTGGGCAACGGCATGATTATGCTGGGGTCATACCGCGATGATGGTGAATACGACCGCCTGGTAAGGCTGCCCCAGGACGCCGGAGGGAGCACTCAGGCGGCTTACATTGTCGTCGATGATATCGAGGACCACTACCGACGGGCCGTTGAGTCAGGGGCCAGGGTGGTCTACGAGTTGGCAGAACAGGATTACGGCGGCAAGCTGTACAGCGCCCTCGACCCGGAGGGGCACTTGTGGAATTTCGGTTCCTACGATCCTTTGGCGGAAACGGGATGAGACCATCGACTTGCTGATGGCGGAGTGCGGGAGGGAAGATGAACCCGGAATTCGACCTGCTTCGTGAATTGAACTTTACCGAGGCCGTAAACCTGCTGGAACCCGCAGCCGTCTTTGCCGTGGGCGTCGCCATCTACGCCATCGTAATCTTCAACCTGTACCGGTTCATGTCGAGGCGGGACATCTTCAACCTTGATTTCTCCAGGTACGAAGAATCCGGCAACCCGTTTCTCAGAAAATCCATTCACCTGTTCTTCTATGTCTGCAAGTACCTGTTGATTTTCCCCCTGTTCGCCTTCCTCTGGTTCGGCGTGCTTGTGGTGATGGTGGCTTTCCTGTCCAAGACCAAAGAGGTGGAGGACCTGCTGCTCATCGCCATGGCGGTGCTGATGTCGGTCAGGGTAACGTCTTACTACACCGAAGACCTGTCCCGCGACATCGCCAAGATGTTGCCGTTCGCCTTGCTGGGCATCTTCCTGATTGACCTGCGGTACTTCGACTTCAACACCTCGACGGAGCTGCTGAACCGGGTTGGAGCGGAATGGAAGAGCATCTTCTATTACTGGGTGTTTATCGTGTTGCTGGAGTTCGTGCTGCGAATCACCGAGCCTTATTTCAAGGCTCTGTACAACAGCATCAAGAACCCCCGCAGGCGCGCCCCGCAGGGGCCGCAGCAACCGGCGGCTGTTGATGAGCAAGAGGAGGAGCTGCGGCAGCCGTCACACGGAGTTCAATCCACGCGCGCTCCCCAAGAGGCTGACTAGCAGCGCGACATTTTTGAGATGGTGAGTAGTAGGGGCGCACAGCTGTGCGCCCCTACATAGTTTCGGCGATGTTGTTGGTCTACTAGGGCGTGTTGGCAAACTCAATCAGCGGGGCGACTTGGGCAAAGCTGCGTCTTTTGATGCTGAGAGTTCACCCCCACCCTAACCCTCCCCCTGAGGGGGAGGGGATTTTTCACACACCCTATCAGATTTCCACGGGGTTGCCGCTCATCATCCACTCGGCGTAGGAGCCGTCGTAGAGGCGGACGTTGTAGCCGGCGTCCTTCATGGCCATGTAGGGCAGCGATGCGCGCAGTCCGCTGCGGCAGTAGGCGATGATGGAATCGTCCTTGCCGATGCCTACTGAGGACAGCGCTTCCTCGAGACGCTCCGGCTCGATGAGCAGACGGCCGTCTTGGCCCGCCAGCTCGCTCCACGCTAGGTGGATCGACCCCGGTATGCGGCCCGGCCGCTGGTCGATCTCCACCTCGCCCCGGTGTTCCTCGATGGAGCGGGTGTCCAGCAGCTTGGCCTCGCCGGGGTTGGCCGCGTCGTCCACGGACGCCCGGATGCCGGGCCTGGCCTGTGGGGTGAATGTCCGGGACTCGGCCCCGACGGGACGGTACAGCACCTCGCGGCCCTGCTCTTTCCAATGATCGTAGTGCAGGTCCATAACGTGGATGTCGTCGCGGCCCAGGTACTCCAGGATCCAGGAGTGCATAGCCGCGTTGCGCCCGTCGGAGCCGTCGTACAGCACGGGCGTCACGTCGTCGCCCAAGCCCGCGGTTCCGAACACTTGCGCCATGTCGTCGGGCGGCAACAGGCGTCCCTGCGCGTCCTGGAGCTTTTTCAGCGGAACGCTCACGGCGCCGCGCAGGTGGCCCATCAGGTAGCGCATGGCCGTCCGGGGGTCTACCAGCAGATATTGGGGACGCCCCCACCCTAACCCTCCCCCGGAGGGAGAGGGGATTTGTAGGACATGTTCCTCAACCCAGTCGGCTGAAACGAAAGTCGCCATTAGCCTATCGCTTCGAAATCGGTGTTGACCTGGGTCGGGTTGACCACCGACTGGGTGACGGGCGAACCCTCGACGGCCAGCCGCCAAATCTCGCGCAGGGTGGCCTCGTCGGCGTCGGCGCGGACGTAGCACTTGGCGGAGATGTTGCCGTAGCCCGGATTGCCCTTGTCCTCGACGCCAGCCCACTTGCGGATGTTGTCGAAGTAGCCCTCAACGGCCACCTCGAGGTCGTGGACGCGGACACCCTGCTTGGTGGCGTTGACCACGAAGCCGACGGTCATGCAGCTGCCGATGGCCGACAGCAGTTGCTCGTGGGCGCTGGCGGCCACGTCGGTTGCGGTCAGGTCGCCCGGCTCATCCATGTCCACGGTGTGGTTCCGCATATAGGCCCGGGCCTTCATGCCGCCCTGCCAAGCCACCCTGGACTTCCAGGGGCCGGTTACGGCGTTGAACACCTCGGGGTCTCGGAAGGAATCCAGCACCTCGGCCAGCTTCTCGCGGGGCAGCCCGTTCAGGTCTCTTTCCGGTTCCGTTGCCATAAGGTCGCTCCTGTAATTTGTTGGCTTGCTGATTTTTGGGTTGCGCCCCCACCCTAACCCTCCCCTGGAGGGAGAGGGGACTAGGCGTAAACCCTCCCCCAGAGGGAAAAGGGGATTTTGGTGAGGGAACTAGGCGTATTCGGCCCTTAGTAGCTGGGCTGCCTCGGAGATGGTGCGCATCTTTTCCTTGGCGACGTCGTGTGTGTTAACGTTGCGCTCGGCGAAGGTGCCGAAGCCGCAGTCGGGGTTGAGGAAAATCTTGTCCGGGTCGAAGTATTGCAGCAGTTCCTTGACGCGGGCGACGATCTGCTCCGGCGGCTCGATCTCGTCTGTGCGGGGGTTGACCACGCCGAGGCCGATTTCCTTCTCGTTGCCATATTCCTTGAACACGTCCATCTCGCCGGCGCGTGGGGTGGCGCATTCCAGCACCAGCCGGTCGATGTTCATCTGCACCAGGTAGGGCAGCATGGGGCCGTAGTTGCCTTGGAGCAGCACTTCTTCCTTTCGGCTCCAGTTGCCCCGGCAGACGTGTACGCCAGTCTTGATGCCGTCTATGCCGTCCAGCGTCTCGTTCATCAGCCGGACGGCCATCTCCAGCTCGTCGGTTGGGTCGCGGCGATTGGGCAGGGCGGCGCACATGAACGTCTCGGTGGTCTCCTCGCCGAACACCACCTGCGACAGTGTTGGCTCGTCCAGTTGCACGAAGTCGCAGCCAGCGTCGCGGAGGGCGACGATTTCCTCGCGCAACAGGGCCACCACGTCCCGCGCCAGGTCGTCGGGCGTGGGATACGCCTTGTCCGACAGCCCCTCGAACCAGGCCGAGCGGGTCAGCATGTAGGGCCCGGGAATGGGAACCATAACGGCCCGGTCGGTGTGTTCCTTGACGAAGGCCAGCTCGTCCAGCGCCAGGCCCTGCCGCTTGCTGACGTGCTCAATGGCGATGGGGCTCTTGATGGCGAAGGCCGGAACGTCGAGCGCGCGCAGCACCTCTTCCATGCGGGCGCGGTCGGAGGAGTAGTTCAGCAACTCCGACACTTTCATGAGCTGCAAGCCGTTGAGCTTGTCCACGGCGAATGAGTAGAAATTGTCGCGCCGCTGCTCGCCGTCGCTGAGTATGTCTACCCCGGCCTCTTCCTGCGCCCGGATGCAGTCCAGCACGTCGGCATCCGCAAGCTTGCTGAAGTCGGCGTAGGTGCTCTCGCCGGCCTCCTTGCTGCGGAGGGCGCGCACCAGTTCGTTGGAGCGGGGCCAGCTGCCAACAACGGTTACCGGAAACAGTGGGATGTCAGCCATTCTTATCTCCAGGGGCGCTCTACCCCGCCAAAACCGACGTCGGCCTGATAAGCGGCAAGTTAGGCCGGCGACCTGTGAAAATCGTCTGCACGAAATGTATCTATCCCATATAGATGTGTCAACTGCCCGGCGGGCGTCGGCAGGGCTTTTCAAAGTCCCTTCCAACCCGCTCATAGTGAGCTTGTCGAACCGCGGGTGGCTTGAAGCGGCATCCTTCGACAAGCTCAGGATGAGTGGACGCCAAGCTCAGGATGAGTGGACGCCAATGGATGGCGTTGCTTTGCAAAGGCCCTGGGGCGTCGGCCGGAACGTTGGCAAAGTTACCGTCTGAACCATGGTCCGAGTGATTCGGCTGTTGGCCGGGATTCCCTTGATCTTCCGTCCCGAAGAATTTGTGAAGTCGGTCAATTATGAAATGGGGCCTACTGGTGTCCGGGATTGTCGGATTCATTCCCACTGAAAAACTAGGGTGACATTGTGATAAAGTTAAGTCTACAGTCCCTATAATGAAGCGCACTCGGTCCGGAAGGTTCACTCGTTATGATGAAACGTCCGTTATGATGAAACGTCTTCTCCCTGAGTCCCTGGCCCACGCCAGCGCCGGAAGGCCGTTGGTGACCTTCGGGATATGGCTGGTTCTTGGCGTCGTCGCCCTGCTGATTTCCACGCAGTTGCTGGACAGCGCCACCACCACGGAGCTGCGGCTCTCCGGCGGCATCGAGTCGGAGCGGGCCAGAAAGCTGGTGGAAGGCAGGCTGGGCGCCCCCGGCAGCGTGACCGAGATAGTCGTCATCCAGTCCGACACCCTGACCGTGGACGACCCGGTCTTCCAGCAAAAGGCGGCGGCGGTATCCGGCGAACTGATGGCCCTGGGCCCCGACATCGTCGCTGGCGGACTGAACTACTGGCTGACCGGCGACGAGTCGCTGGTATCCGCTGACCGCACGACAACCATAATGCCGGTCAACGTCGTGGGCGACCCGGAGCGGGCCATCGAGAACGTCGAAGGGGTGGTTCACGTGACCTCGGAAGCCGACGGCAGGGACGGTTTCCGGGTGCTGGTCGGCGGCGAGGCCAGCATCGCCTGGGAGAGGGCCGAACTGGCCGAATCCGACCTGCAAAAGGGGGAACGCTTCGGCATCCCCGTGGCGCTGGTCATCCTGCTGATTATATTCGGCAGCGCGGTGGCCGCCGCCTTGCCCATCGGGCTGGCTATCGTTTCCATCGGCGTTTCTCTGGGAATTGCGTCCTTGGTGGGGCAGGTCTTCGAGCTGTCCTTCTTCGTTACCCTGATGATTACCATGATTGGGCTGGCCATCGGCATTGACTACTCCCTACTGATTGTTTCCCGCCACCGCGAGGAGTTGAGGCGCGGGGAAAGCGTGCGGGACGCCATAGCCAAGGCCGGAGCTACCGCCGGGCGCACGGTGCTGTTCAGCGGCTTCACCGTGGTCTTTGCCCTCTGCGGGATGCTGATAATCCCGTCCTCCTTCTTCCAGTCCCTCGGCCTTGGCGCAATAATCGTCGTCCTGGTCACGCTGCTTGCCGCCTTCACCCTGCTGCCGGCCGTCCTGGCGCTGCTGGGGCCCCGGGTCAACTCCCTGCGCCTGCCTTACTTCGGACGCGCCGCCGCCCCGTCCCGTTCCGCTGATACAGGCAGTGGAGTTTGGGATGCCATAACCCGCGCGGTCACGCGGCTTCCGCTGCTCAGCCTGCTGGTAGTGGGCGGCGTGATGATTGCCGCCGCGGTGTTCTTCTTCCAGATAAACACCGGGGTCAACGGCGTTGACGTAAACCCGGAAGGGTCTTTCACCCGCGACGCCTTCTTCATCCTGGAGCGGGAATTTTCCTTCGGCGTGGTCAATCCCGCCGAGATAGTGGTTGACGGCGACGTGAACAGCCCCGAAGTGCAGCAAGCCGTCGGGAAGCTGTCGGCGTCCATCCAGGCCGATCCCCGGTTCCCGTTGCCGCCGGAGTTGAACGCCGTCCCCGAGGCCAACCTGGCCGTGCTGTCAGTGGTGATCGCCGGGGAACCCAGCAGCCCCGAGGCCATTGGCGCCGTGAACGCCATCAGGGACGAGCATATTCCGGCGGCCTTCGGCGGCGTTCCGGCGGAAGTTCTGGTCGGCGGCCTGACTGCGACATCAGCCGACTTCCAGGACATCGTGGACACCTATACGCCCATCGTCTTCGCCTTCGTGCTGGGCCTCAGCTTCATCCTCCTGATGCTGGTCTTCCGGTCGCTGGTCATTCCGGTCAAGGCCATCATTATGAACCTGCTCTCCGTGGGGGCGGCCTACGGGCTACTGGTGGTGGTGTTCCAGCATGGGGTGGGCGCCGAACTGTTCGGCTTCCAGCAGACCGACGTTATTGACCTGTGGATACCGCTGTTCCTGTTCTCCATCCTGTTCGGCCTGTCCATGGACTACCACGTGTTCCTGCTGAGCCGAATCAAAGAGCGCTACGACCACACAGGCGACAACGCCGAGGCCGTGGAATTCGGGCTGCGCTCCACCGCCGGAATCATCACCGGGGCGGCGGTCATCATGGTGGTGGTGTTCGGCGCGTTCGCTGCCGGGGAGACGCTCATCAACCAGCAGGTGGGCTTCGGCCTGGCCGTGGCGGTGTTTCTGGACGCGACGCTGGTGCGCTCGGTGCTGGTGCCAGCCAGCATGGAAGTGCTGGGGGCGCGCAACTGGTATCTGCCCCCGTTCCTCCGCTGGCTGCCCGACCTGCAAATCGAACCGCCCGAGGAACCGGAAGCAAATCCGATAAAGCGGACGCCATAAATGTCAGACACGACTCTTGAAATACCGTCCGACTACATACCGGGCTACGAAAAGGCGCGTCTGATTGACCCGGCATTGGCGGACAAGTACATCGCGCATACCACAATTGGCGACCCGCCGGCCGACGAGCTCGTGGAGGCGCTGACCCACCTGGGCGGACGGGAGATGCACCGGCTGTTCACCGGCGCGATGAACGAGGACGTATCGGTATTCCGGGAGGGGCCAAGAGAGCTTCGGGATTTCTTCGAAATGCTGGAGGACAGGCCATCCTGGGCGGCAATGGAAGCTTTAGAGCCCGGCAGACGCGCTTTCCATCGCAACTCGGACCTCGTCATACAGGGGCTGGTAGGCGGCAGTCTGATTGAGGGATTCTCGACCAACATCGCCCGCTCTTTCGTAATCACGGGGCGGTTGCGCGAGCATGGCGTCCGGCGGCTCCGGCAAAACAACCGCCATGTGCTGGAGATATTCTTGCCCGGCGGACTACAGCGCTACGGAGACGGCTGGAAACTGTCCGTCCGGCTCAGACTGGTTCACGCCCAGGTAAGGCGGCTGCTGAATGACGACCATGATGACTGGTACGGCGAATTGTGGGGAACGCCTCTCAGCGCGGCGCACATGGGCTTTGCCGGCAGCGCCTTCTCCGGAAGGGCGCTGAGACATGCAAGGCACCTGGGAGTCCATTTCAGCCAGGAAGAGAGCCACAGTTTCATGCTGGTCTGGCGCTACGCCCTGACCCTGATGGGCATTCCGGAGGCGTTGATTCCCAAAGACGAGAATGAGGCCGCGAAGCTGTTTCAAATCGGCAAAATCTGCGAGCCTCCGCCCGACTTCGAGTCCATCATCATGGCCAATGCCCTCATCAATGCCGCCCCGCAGGTGCTGGGAGTCATCGGTGATCGCGAGAAAGATGACCTCCTGAAACTTGCTTACACGGTTTCCCGCGCCCTGATTGGGGACGAAATAGCAGACCAGCTCAACTACCCGAAATACAAGTACAGGGCAGTCGTGCTCGGAGCCCGGTTACAGACCCGCCTGAATTACGTTCTGGACCGGATTTTCCTAGGCCGCTCTAAAGACCGGAGACTCAGTAACTTTACCTACCTGATGTCTGCGTCGATGTACGACCAGGGGGGCATTTCGTACCGCCTGCCGGACCACATCTACGACGAGAGGGCCCACAACTGGTAACGGGCGGCAGACATCCGAGTTCCGGCGGAGTCTCCCTTCTGAACGGAATGGGATTTCCTGGTTCCCGGCCTCGCAGAGTTTGACATTCCGTACCTGACGGCTATAGTTGAGGGCGGCCCGCAGGCGCGGCCGATTAGCGAAATTCATACTGACTTCTCCCGGTTTCAATCGGGGATTTCAGGCGGAGGTACGAATGACCACCACCGAGCAACGACCCGGCAGCGGCTACAAAGTCGTTGGCACCAGGCCTATACGACACGACGGCATCGACAAGGTGACCGGGGCGGCCAAGTACGGCGCGGACATCCAGCTTGCAGGGATGCTGCACGGTAAGGTGCTGCGCAGTCCCTACGCCCACGCGCGCATCCGCAACATTGACTCCAGCCGGGCGGAGGCCCTGCCCGGAGTGATGGCCGTCATCACCTCTAAGGACTTCCCCATTATCCAGGATCAGATCATCGACCTGGCGGAAACGCAGGGCAACGTGCGGCTTATGGCCGAGCACGTCATGGCCCACGAGAAGGCCCTCTACCAGGGCCACGCAGTCGCCGCCGTGGCCGCCACCAGCCCGCACATCGCCGAGCAGGCGCTGGCGCTGATCGACATCGACTACGAAGTGCTGGAGCCGGTGCTGTCCCTCGAACACGCCATGCGGCCCGACGCGCCGATTATCCACGAGACACTGTCGACCCACTTCAAGCAGGAGCGCTTCGCCCGCGGTGAGGACACCGGCGCGCGGGGCAACATCGCCAGCCACATCCAGCACAAGCTGGGCGACGTGGAGCGGGGGTTCCGCGAGGCGGACGTCGTCCTGGAGCGTGAGTATCACACTGGCACGGTGCACCAGGGTTACATCGAGCCCCACGCCTCCACCGCCACCTGGACCGGCGACGGGCGGCTGACCGTCTGGACCTGCACCCAGGGCGCTTTCGCCATACGCAGCTCCACGGCGGCCATCTGCGGCGTGCCGGAGGACCTGGTGCGCGTCATCCCGACGGAAATCGGGGGCGGCTTCGGCGCAAAGATTACCACCTACCTGGAGCCGCTGGCGGCCATCCTGTCGAAGATTACGGGCCGCCCGGTCAAGCTGGTGATGAGCCGCAAGGACGTGTTTGAGGGCACCGGCCCGACATCGGCCACCACGCTGAGAACCAAGATAGGGGCCACCAAGGACGGAAAGTTCACTGCGATCCAGAGCTGGATGGCGTTCGAGGCGGGCGCTTTCCCCGGCTCGCCGGTGGGCGGCGGAACTCTCTGCGCCACCGGGCCGTACAACGTCGAGAACCTGCTGATCGACGGCTACGACGTGGTGGTCAACAAGCAAAAGGTGCAGGCTTACCGCGCTCCCGGCCAGCCGCAGGGCGCCTTCGCCATTGAGCCGGTGATCGACGAACTGGCCGCCGAGTTGGGCATGGATCCCATGGAGCTGAGGATTAAGAACGTCGCCAAGGAAGGCGACCGGATGCCCAACGGCGTCGCTCACCCGCGCTTCGGCGTCAAGGAAATGGAAGAGGCGATGAAGGAACATCCGCACTACAGCGCGCCGCTGGGCGAGCCGGACAATCCCGCCGCCAAGCGCGGGCGCGGCGTGGCCGTCGGCTACCGCTGGCAGGCGGGGCAGATGTCGGCGGCGACCATCATCGTCAACAGCAATGGCACCATCAACCTGGTGACCGGCTCGGTGGACATCGGCGGCACGCGCACCGCCGTGGCGATGCAGGCCGCCGAGGTGCTGGGCATCACCGCCGAGGACGTGATTCCGACGGTGGTGGACACCGACACCATCGGCTACACGGCGGTTACGGGCGGCAGCCGCACCGCCTTCGACACGGGGCTGGCCGCGATACAGGCCGCCGAGGACGTCAAGCGGCAGATGGCCGCCCGCGCCTCGGCCATCTGGGAGGTGCAGGAAGACGACGTGGCCTTCGAGGACGGAACGTTCGTCTGCAAGGTTAACCCCGAAGACCGCTTCACCTTCAAGGAACTGGCCGGGCGCATGATGCGCACCGGCGGCGCCATCACCACGTCGGTGTCGGCGGTGTCCACGGGCGTCGGCCCCATCATCGCCGGCAACATCTTCGACGTCGAGGTTGACATTGACACGGGCAAGGTGGACATCGTCCGCTGCACGGCGTTCATGGACGTGGGCACCGCGGTGCATCCCAGCTACGTGGAAGGCCAGATGCAGGGCGGCACGGTGCAGGGCATCGGCTGGGCGCTGAACGAGGAGTACGCCTACAACGACCAGGGCGTGATGCAGAACTCCAGTTTCCTGGACTACCGCATGCCCACCAGCCTGGACGTGCCGATGATCGAGACCGTGATGCTGGAGGTGCCCAACCCCCGGCACCCGTTCGGGCTGCGCGGCGTGGGGGAGGCGCCCCTCATTCCGCCCCTGCCCGCCATCGCCAACGCGGTGTCCAACGCCATCGGCGTGCGCATCAACCAGCTGCCGATAACCCCGTCGGTCGTGCTGGAGGCCCTGGAAGGCAACGGCAGCTAACCTTCCCGGCAAAACCCCGGCCAAACGCAGGCCCCGCGTAACGTGGGGCCTGCGTTTTCCCTTAGTCTGGTAAAATGCTGGCGCATGAGGTATTTCCTTCCGTCCGTTTTGGTGCTTATTTCTCTGGCAGTAGCCGGTTATTCCGTTTTCGTTGCGACAACCCGCTCTCTTACTCCCCTTGAAGGGGCGTTGCTGCAATTGTTCATATTGTCCGTAGGTCTGGCCGGTTCTTTCTGGTTCGGACGCCAGTCGGCCATGAGGGCGGCACAGGAAGTCATACAACCCCACGCGAGAGCGGCGTTTCGGCGGCTTGTTTCCCTGTATAACAGCCTCTCGAGGGTGGCGGAGGCCATTAAGTCGGTGGAGCATTCGGAATCTGTTGATGATTACCGAATAGCTTTGACACGAATTGACGCGACGGTGGAAGTCCAGTTGGAGATGGCAGATGATGCCTTGGAAGATTGGCGGGACATAGCCCCGGAAGATGTTGATGAGCTTTGGAGAAGACACATCCCTTCAGAAAGTCGAAAGGACGAGGGGCAAGAGAATGGCTAATACGCTTCGAGGCAAAGTTGCGCGGATTCTTAGTTCCCATGAAGTTGCGATTAACATAGGGGCCGCAACTGGAGTGGAGACCGGGATGGAATTCGATGTGCTGAGCTCCCTTGGCGAGGATATACAAGACCCGGATACCGGCGAAGTCCTGGGATCTATTTCTCCAGCCAAAGTCCGGGTTCATATAACCAAAGTCGAGGAAAGGCTGGCGCTGGCAAGCACCGAATCGAAGCAAGTCAATGTCTATGGAGACCCCGGCCCTATGGTTGGCCCGTTTGCGAGGTCTCTGCTTCCACAGAAATGGATTACAAAATATGAGCCACTGAAAAGGCCAGGCGACGGGTTGGGCGATGCAGACGAATCCGACAGCTACGTTAAGGTTGGCGACCCGGTGGTGCAGGTGATCCAGCAGCCTGCGGCATAGCCCGCTCGCCCGGCAGGCCTCGTTGAGCACGGGGCCTATTTTGCGTATTAAGCGTATCTCAGAAAGCCGTAGGCCGGGGCGCGTTGGGTTAAGATAGGCCGATATGACCACTGCCGCCCGATCTTTTGGCCGTTCCAGCAGCATACTGGCCGTGCTGGGCAACCCGGACTTCCGGCTGCTCTGGCTGGCTGGCGGCGCCGACAACTCCGGGCGCTGGATGGAAGCCGTGGTGATGGCGCTGCTGATGCTGGACATCGGCGGCTCCGCGCTGCAAGTGGCGCTGCTCTTCGCCTTCCGCTGGACGCCGATGCTGCTGTTCGCGCTGGTGTCGGGGATGGTGGCCGACCGCGCCAACCGGCGGCTGGTTATGATCGTGGTCAGGACGGGCATCGTCGCGGTGATGGCGGCGTTGCTGGCGCTGGTCGTCAGCGATCAGGCCCGTCCCGAGCACCTGTTCATCGGCTCGCTGCTGCTGGGGTGGCTATACGTCCTGGAGTTTCCCTCGCGCCGCTCGTTCATCTACGAGCTGGTGGGCAGCCGGGAACTGGTAGGGGCGATGTCCCTGGAGACCATCACCACGACCATCGGGCGGCTGCTGGGCCCGCTGGCGGCGGGCATCGTCGTGGGGCAGGGGGGATACACTGCCGCATTCGCCACTCTGCTGGGGCTGTACAGCCTGGCGTTCGTATTCGTGCTGCTGGTCAGGACGCGGCTGCCCGCCAGAGGGGGCGGACGGTTCGCCATCTGGCAGACGGCCAAGACGGGGTTCGGCTACGCCTTCAGCAATCCGGTGGTGCGGGCCGTGCTGATGGGCACCGTCATTTTCAACGCCTTGGCCTTCAGCGTGGAGTCGCTGTTCCCGGTGGTGGCTACCGAGCATCTGGGGGTCGGGCCGGAGCTGACCGGCGTGCTGATCTCGGCCCAGTCCTTCGGCACGCTGGGCGCGGCACTGGCCATCGGCCTGGTGCCCAACCTGCGCTACCACGGACGGGTGTTCTGCTTCGGGATGGCGATTCAGCTCATCAGCCTTATCTGCTTCGCCCTGTCGCCGTGGTATCCGCTGTCGTTCGTGCTGCTGCTGATTTCCGGGCTGGGGGCGGCGGGCTTCAGCACCATGCAGAGCACCATCATCATGCTGTCGTCGCCGCCGGAGATCCGGGGCGCTACGCTGGGAGTGCTGGGGCAGTGTATCGGTGTGGCGGCGGTGGGGGGCGCAATCGTGGGCTTCGTTGCGGACTATCTCAGCGCGCACGTGGCGGTGGCGCTGAGCACCGGGCTGGGCCTAACGCTGCTGATTCCCGTGATGCTGTTCACGCCGCTGGTCAAGAGGCCGATCTCAGCGGATGAGGAGGAGTGATAGGTGGGCGGGTATGTCTGAGAAGGTGTTTAATAAGTTCCCTCTCCCTCCGGGGGAAGGTTAGGGTGGGGGCGTACCCCTAGTTGCTCAGGAACGACGGATACTCCTGAAACCGGCTCTTTGTCAGTGAACCGAGCTTACTAAACCCTCTCAGAGAGGGTGTGACAATCGTCTTTGCGGACAAGGTGGAGGTCAAAGCCTTATCCTTCATTCCTGCGAGGGTAAAGGGACGCCCTCACCCTAACCCTCTCCCGGAGGGAGAGGGAACTATCGTAAGACCCCCTCAAGAGGGAAGGGATTTACAGGGCGCCCTCGGCTTCCAGTGTTTCCAGTTCCTCGGGGGTTAGGCCGCCTATGGCGCATAGGATTTCGCGGTTGTGCTGGCCTAGGGTTGGCGGGGTCTCGGCGGGGGTGTCTACGCAGGCGGTGAGGCGCACCGGCGTTCGGGGGGAGCGGAACGTGCCGCCGAGGGTGTCGCCGGTGTCGACGTACATCCGGCGGCCTTCGAGGTGCGGGCAGTGGGCCAGGTCTTCCATGGTCTGGGCCATCCCCATGGAGAAGCCGAGGGCCACCAGCTTCTCGGCGATTTCCAGCTTGCCCAGGTTGACCGACCATCCCTCGATGGCTGGCACGAACTCGTTGACAAAAAACTCGCCGCCCTGCTCGCCGCCGAGGAAGCGCGGGTCATCGGCCAGGTCGTCGCGGCCGATGGTCTGCCACAGGGAGCGCAGGCGTTCCTCGGTGCGCGCACCGGCCAGCACCACGTAGCCGTCCTTCGCCCGGAACGTAACTCCGGCGGTGGCCATGCGGTCGTGAGAACGCATGGGTGCCTCGCCGGTGGAGTGGTAGTGGTTCATGTTGCTCTCGATGTGGGACACCATGCACTCGTACATGGCTACGTCGATGTGCTGGCCGCGCCCGGTCTTGCGCCGCGTTTCGAGGGCCAGCACGATGCTGAGGGCGGCCCACAGGCCGGGAATGGAGTCGCCGATGTTGTCGCCGACGGCTTGCGGCGGGCCGTCGGGGTCGCCGGTCATTTCCATCCACCCCGACATGGCCTGTATCGCCATGTTGTTGGCGGGCCAGTTGGAGTACGGGCCGGTCAGCCCCTCGCTGTCGCCGTAGCCGGTGATGCTGGCGTAGATGAGTCCCGGATTGATGTCCCTGAGCCGGTCGTAGCCCAGCCCCAACCGGCGGAACGCGCCGGAGCCCCAGTTGTCCACCAGCACGTCGGACACGGCCACCAGGTTCTCAAAAGCCTGCTTGCAGCGGGGATGACGCAGGTCGATGCTGACGCTTTTCTTGTTTCTGTTGATGCCGAGGAACCGCGAACTCATGCGGTTGCCGTCGGCGTCGGTCACAAAGGGCGTCCGGCCCCGGGCGATGTCGCCGGTGCGGGGCCGTTCGATCTTGATGACCTCTGCGCCCATGTCGGCCAGGATGAGCGAGCAGAAAGGCCCGGCGACGATGTGCGTGGCGTCCAGGACGCGGATGCCCTCCAGGGGCAGAGGCAGGCCGGTCGGCATGCTGAGTGGGAACTGTGCGGGGAAGGTCATGGCGTCTCCTGAATGTTATTGACATGGATGGACAGGATATACAGGATGGGAGTTCGTGCTCAACCGGGTAGGTCTCATTCGGGATTCTAGATGGGGCGGCGTAGCTTAATCATATAGGACTTACCCGGTTCAGGAGTTCACCCCCACCCTAGCCCTCCCCCTGAGGGGGAGGGGATAGCTTTGAACTGCGTAAGCTATTTCATAGTGGCAATCGCCAAGGAGGGATTCTTATGCGAGCCAAGGGAGTTTCACATATAGCGGTTTGCGTGGCCGACCTGGAGCGGTCGTTGCATTTCTATCGCGATCTGCTCGGGCTGACGGTCAGGATGCACACCACCCAGGACATGGCGCGGAGGCCGGGGGCCGAGTCGGCGGAGATGTACCAGAGGCCGCGGCAGTCGCGGACGGTGGCTAACGTGTACTTCGACGATCCCGACACTACCGAGCCGTTCCTGGTGTTGACGTCGCATCCCGGGGACCGGGTGGAGGGAGATCCCATCAAGCTGGACCAGATCGGGATCAGCCACATTTCCTTCGGCGTGGAGGATGTCCGGGCTTACGCCGAGGAACTGGTGAGCGAGGGCGTTCCGCTGGCCGGTACGCTGGATGACTTTACTGATGATCAAGGCGTTATGCGCACGTTTTTCGTCTACGATCCCGACGGGATTCTGGTGCAGTTCGACCGGGGGCCGGGCGGTTAGGAAAGGAGGTTCCAGAGAGGTGTTAGGCAGTTCAGGATTTCACCCCCACCCTAACCCTCCCCCTTAGGGGGAGGGGATTTGCCGGGGTGAGAATTTTTTATATGTCTGGCAAGCCGTAGGTGCCGAGGAGGCCGTCGACCATGTTGGTGGCGCGCTGCCAGTCGTAGGTGCGGTAGGAATTGTTGCGGACTACGTAGCCTGCGCCAGCGTAGAACAGCTCGAACTGGATGTGGCGGGAGGCGAACTCGGAGCCGATGGCGTCCCAGGCCAGCTTGAACAGCTTGACCCGCTCCTCGGTTTCCGGCCCGATGGCGCTCTGGCTGCGTTCGACGTAGTCGGCGACTTCAGGGTTGCCGAAGTCCTTGACCGACGAGGGCAACATAATCGGGCTGCCGCCAGCCAGGTCTCGCAGCGTGTTCATTATCTGGGGGTACAGTTCCTGCGCCATCACCTGCGCGGTGTACAGCGGGTGGCGGTCGGGGACGTAGTACGGGCCTACGTAGCGGCCCTGCACTTCCATGCCGTTGACCATGCCCTCGATCATTCCGGCCTGGGCCGCCAGCCTGCCCAGCGTCTCCACCACCTGCGGCACGCGGGTCAGGTCGTTGGCGTCGGCCATCTTGCGGGCCAGCCCCACCAGGAACCGGAGCTTGACCATCACCCGGACTTGCGACTGGTAGTTCTGGAAAATGTGCGTGGGGGCCTCGTGGAACTGGTCGCGGCACAGCTTGATGTCCCGGTTGATGAACACCCGCTCCCACGGCACCTTGACCTCGTCGAAGTAGAGGACGGCGTCGTTTTCGTCCAGGTTGAAGGACAGGGGGTTGTCGAACTCGCTGGCGGCCCAGGCCTCGTAGGACTTGCGCGATAGAATCTTGAGACCCGGCGCGTCCATGGGCACGGCCACGGAAAAGGCGTGTTTCTCGGCGCCGGGCGTCAGCGGCTGGATGGTGGTGCAGAGCACCTCGTTGGCGAGGATGCTGCTGGTGCCGAGGGTTTTTGCGCCCTTGATGGTGACCCCGGTCGAGTCCTCGTCGCAAATGCCGGCCACCAGGAACTCGTCGTGCTCGCCGGTCCAGCCCTGGGGGTTGGTGATAGTGTAGGTAACGAACAGGTCGTTGTCGCGGGCGTAGCGGTAATATTCGGCCAGGGCCTTGGCCCGCTCCTCGCCGTGGGCCTTGAACAGGTCGAGGCGCATCATCATCCCGGCCAGCGACGACGCTACGTGGTCGGGGGAGCGGCCCATGTAGCCGTAGGTGCACTCGGCCCACGCTTCCATGGCCTTGCGGCGGGCGACCAGCTCGCCGTATGACTCCGGCAACTGCCAGCAGAGGTTGACCCGGCCGCCGCTGGTGGGCGATTCGAAGGTCATCTTGTCCACGTTTTCCGGGTCGGCCTGGTAGTCGTAGAGGCCCGCCGTGGTGCGTATGGCGTTGCGGTAGGCCGGGTGGTCCACCACGCCGGTTACCAGTTCTCCGTCGAGGAAGACCTGTCGCCCATCTCTCAGGCTGTCGAGGTACTGCTGTCCTGTCTTGACCATTAGTCGCTCCGCCGCAGACTGCGGGCTGGTAGTTGATGAGTCCCGGAAGCGTTGCAAATGATAGCATAGGGACCTGGCACTCACGACGCCCAGTCGTTTGCTATAATCGGGCTTGAATTCAGCCTTCCGGCGGGTGAGACATGCGCTTGATTTCGTGGAACGTCAACGGTATCCGGGCTGCGCACAAGAAGGGATTCCTCGAGTGGTTCGAGTCGGAGCGGCCTGACGTGCTGTGCCTCCAGGAGACCAAGGCCCACGAATCGCAGTTGCCCACGGCCCTGAAGGACGTTGAGGGCTACCGGGTCTGGTTCTCCCAGCCGGAGCGCAAGGGGTACAGCGGCGTTGCGCTTTACACGCGCCAGGAGCCGCGCAATGTCAGCTTTGGGCTTGGGGACGAGCGTTTTGACTCGGAGGGCCGCACGGTCGTGGCCGACTTTGACGACTTCGTGCTGCTGGGCATTTACTTCCCTAATGGCAAGCGCTCCGCCGACCGTCTGCGCTACAAGATGGAGTTCTACGACGCCTTCCTGGACTACGTGGAGAACCTGCGGCGGGAAGGGCGCAACGTGGTGGTCTGCGGCGACGTGAACACCGCGCACAAGGAAATAGACCTGGCCCGGCCTAAAGAGAACGAAAAAATCTCCGGCTTTCTGCCCGAGGAACGGGCCTGGATGG
This sequence comes from Dehalococcoidia bacterium, assembly GCA_963664375.1. Taxonomy (GTDB): domain Bacteria; phylum Chloroflexota; class Dehalococcoidia; order Lucifugimonadales; family UBA3495; genus VXOI01. The sequence goes on along the minus strand of OY761449.1, from coordinate 2,522,135 downwards.
ACAAGTTTTTCGAGCGCGGCTACGTGGACACTTTCCGGCAGTTCAACCAGGATCCGGGCAATTACAGCTGGTGGGACACGATGACCCGGGCGCGGGAGCGGAACGTTGGCTGGCGCATCGACTACTTCTTCACGGACAGCGACCTCGCTTCCAGCCTCAGCGATGCCTTCATTCTGCCCGACGTGATGGGTTCGGACCATTGCCCGGTGGGTATTGAGCTAACGTAACGACGCTATGGCGCAAAGACGCCAGGAGTTCGGTTTATGAAAGATACAGTTGATGTCTTTTTTCACTCGCAGCAGCCCTACACGCACCTGGACGAGGAGGAAATCGGCCAGTTCAAGTCGGGGCGGCTCGACTTCCCCAACACTTACTTCGACCCGGAGAAGGCGCACCAGCTTTACAACCAGTACCACGAGCAGTACGCCATGGCCGACGAGGCCGGCCTCGACGGCATCATGACCAACGAACACCACTCGTCGTACTGGAACATGAAGCCGTCGGCCAACATAGATGCCGCCGTCATCAGCCGCCTCACCAGCCGGGTGCGAATCGCCATCCTGGGCAACATCATTCCCATCAACGAGCCGGTGCGCATGGCCGAGGAACTGGCGATGCTGGACTGCTTCTCCAACGGGCGGCTGATTTCGGGTTTTGTGCGGGGCGGCGCGGTGGAGACACTGCAAGCGGGCATTGACCCCACCGAGAACCGCGACCGTTTTGAGGAGGCCCACGACCTGATAATCAAGTGCTGGACGGAACCGGGGCCGTTCCGGTTCGAGGGGCGATTCTATCACCACCGGGTGGTCAACCCGTGGGTGCTGCCGGTGCAGAAGCCGCACCCGCCGGTCTGGTTCCCCGGCGGCAGCAGCCCGGAGAGCGTGGTCTGGGCGGCGCAGCACCAGTACGCCTACATGAACCTGGGCGCGCTAATCAGCCTGACCAAGGAACTGAAACAGGTCTACATCGACACGGCAATAGAGGTCGGATTCACGCCGGGCCCGGAGCACTTCGGCTACCAGGTGCGGGCGCTGGTGGCGGACACCGACGAGAAGGCGCAGGAACTGGGACGCGGGTTCCTGTGGGCGGGGCGGCACCGGATGCGCGGGCCGGTGGAGCACCTTGACCCGCCGGGCTACCAGTCTCCGACGGCCAGCCGCCTGGCGGCGCGGCGCATCGGGGGGGCGGCCGCCCCGCCCGCCAGCTACGAGGACCTGCAGGACGTGGGCGCGATAGTCGTTGGCAGTCCCGATACCGTTGCGAGGAAACTGTCGGGGATGATCGAGGAGCTGAACCCCGGCTACATGATTCTCATCGGCAGCGACGGCAACATCCCGCACAACGACGTGATGCACTCGGTGGAGCTGCTCGGCAAGGAAGTGGTGCCAGCGCTGCACGAAATCCAGCTCGCGCCCTACGAATAAGTAATCGCCTCAAAAGTCCCCTCCCCCTTGACGGGGGAGGGTTCATGCCGCGGGACCCGCTCCACATGCGCATGATGTCCCCTCCCCCTTGACGGGGGAGGGTTAGGGTGGGGGTGAAAAGTAGCCTGGAGAAGCTGCCGGGCAGGCAATCACTGGTTTTGAGATAGTTTCCAAGAGTGTAGTCGGCGATGGTTGGGTTGGTATAATTGCGCCTTAACGGGTGTGTGAGGGGTGCCTTTTGCGGACAAGGCGTTGGCAAAAACAGCGTCCTTAGTTCCTGCTGAGGTAAAGGGGACGCCCTCACTCTGGCCCTCTCCCGGAGGGAGAGGGGATTTGTCGGACACCCCTTAGACAAGGAATGACGCGAGGAACAGATGAGCAGAGTATCCGATGCGGCTGACGCGCTGCTGCGGCAATTCAAGGGCAAGGAAAAGTACCTGCTGGAAGGCGAGTTGCTGCCGGATAGCATTGTCGAAGCCTACGAGGTGCAGGGGGCCTATCAGGGCGCGTTGTCCGGCGAATACGGCGCTGTGGCGGGGTACAAGATCGCCTACACCACCACTGCATTGCAGCAGTCGTCGGGAATCATCGAGCCGGTGGCGGGCGTGATCCTGGCCAACAACGTTCGGCAATCCCCGGCGGTGCTGAATGCCGCCGATTTCCTGCAACCCGGCATTGAGTGCGAGGTTGGCGTGCGCATGGGCCGGGACTTGCCTGCGTCGGGGGCGCCCTACGACCGAGACGGCGTGTCGGACGCTGTCGAGGCAGTGATGACGGCCTTCGAGGTCGTGGACAACCGGCGGACACAGGGGCAGGACACCCAGACGCAACTGCTTACCACCATCGCCTCCAACATCCTGAACGCGGGCATCGTGCTGGGAGAGCCGGTCGCAGACTGGCGGGGCATTCACTTGGCGGGTTGCCGGGGCTACATGGAAATCAACGGCGAGCTGGTCGGTGAGGGAATGGGCGCTGACGTGATGGGCCATCCGTTGGAACCGCTGGCATGGCTGGCCAACAACCTGGCCTCCCGCGGGCAGGAGTTGAAGGCGGGCATGGTGGTCATCACTGGCAGCATCGTCTCCCCCAAGTGGCTGGAGCCCGGGGATTCGGCCCTGATCGAGATTGAGGGGTTGGGGAAAGCGACGCTCAGCGTCACGTAGGATGCCTTCGCAAAGCCCAGGGAGTGCCGTCAAATCGAGATCCCAGACATGCGACAGCTTTATTTTCCGTTATTCCGGCGAAAGTCGGAATCCAGGAGTTCCGCAGGCAAAACGCTCTGCGGCATTGAGCCATTCTGGATTCCCGCTTTCGCGGGAATGACGAGGCAGACTGCGGCCAACGGCACGTTGTGAGGTAGTAGAGAGTGACTATTGCTTGCGGCGCGGGTGCGCTGGCAAAGACGCGAATGGACTCTAAGGGTCTGGAGCGTGTCAAAGAGCTATTCCTGGAGCAGATCGAATCCGGCCTCCATCCGGGGGCCGCTCTTGCCGTTTATCACAACGGCGAACTGGTGCTGGACCTCTACGGCGGACTTGCCGACCAGGCTACGGGACGCCCGGTGGAGGAAAACACCATGTTCGTCCTTTACTCCTCCACCAAGCCGGTGACTGCCGCCTGCCTGCACATCCTCTGGGAACGGGGCATGCTGAGTTGGGATGATCGGGTCGCCTACCACTGGCCGGAGTTTGCGCAGTCCGGCAAGGACGAAGTGACCATCGGGCAGGTGCTGACCCATCGCGGCGGGTTTCCCGACAGCCCCAGCCACATGACGTGGGACCGCTGGAGCGACTGGGGCGCAGCGGTTAAAGCGATGGAGGAACTCCGCCCCGACTACCCGCCCGGCCGTGTCATCGCTTACCATCCCCGCAACTTCGGGTGGGTCATCGGCGAGCTGGTGCGGCGCATCGACGGGCGGCCCATCAACCGTTTCGTCCGCGAGGAAATCACCCGTCCGCTGGGCATCAACGACCTGTACATCGGCCTGCCCGAGTGGCTGCTGGACCGGGTGTCCAAACTCCACGCTATGGAGGACTGTGACCGCCGCAGCCAGGTGGAGCTGTACAACAACCCCGAGGTGCACCGCACGGTGCAGCCCGCCGGAGGAGGCATATCCACGGCGCGGGGCCTTGCGCGGTTCTTCGCCATGATGCAGCTTGGGGGCACGCTGGACGGCGTTACGGTGATGCGGGCGGAGACGGTGGACGAGGTGACGGCGGCGCACTCGGAGGGCATCGATCACTCGCTGAACCGCAGAGTGGTTCGGGGCATGGGTCTGTCGCTGGCCGACCCGCGCACCGGCGATCCGGAAAAGCTGGACGCACGGACCTTCGGGCATGCCGGTTCCGGGACGTCGGTGGGGTGGGCCAATCCTGACACAGGCCTGGCGGTGGCCTACATCACCAACGGCTTCCGCGCCGAGATCAGCAACACGCCCAGGCTGGCCGCCATCTCGCAGGCGGTTACCGACGCCTGTATTTGATTTCCGAGGGTGGGAGCAGTGTCATATTGCCCCGTCATTCCGGCGAAAGCCGGAGTGACGAGGTTGGAGTTTCATAAACGATTGCCCTGGGTTCACCCCCACCCTAACCCTCCCCCTGAAGGGGAGGGGATTTTTGCTCCGGCGAATACGGGGGACGCCCTCACCCTGACCCTCTCCCGGAGGGAGAAGGGATTTTGTCGTGCGGCCTCCAGGTCATTGCGTGGGATGGCGGCGTCCACTATCCTGAAGGCACGACGGGCGGCTGTCCGCCCGAATTGACTGGCGATAGGAGAGTTGAGTATGGCTGGCCCCAAGGAAGCGTACACGATAGAGCTGAATCCCGATCAGATGGCCTTTATCCGGCAGGCCAAGGAGAAGTACAACCTGACCAGCGAGGACAAGGCGATGCGAGTGGTGCTGGACTACCTCATCACCAGCCCCGGCGTCCACGACAGCGTGTTCTCCGAGCCGCGCTGCCTGCGCTGCGAGTAGCCGCTGAGAGTGGGTGACAGTCGCCTTTTGCGACATGGTGCAAGCCAGAGTGGCGTACTTCATTGCGGCGGGATAGGGGTACGCCCTCACCCTAACCCTCTCCCGGAGGGAGAGGGGACTTGCTGTGCATCTTTGATGTACTTTCTGCGCTGCTTTTTCGCCTCCGCCCTAACCCTCTCCCTCCGGGGGAGGGGTTTTTTCGCATACGGCCTTACAGGAATTCCTCGCCTTCGGCGGTGTCTTCTACTCTCATCAGGAGGGCCGGGAGGATCGCTAGCAGGGCTAGGAAGCCTGAGATCGTGAACATGTTCTGGAACACGGTCACGCCGGCGGCGATCAGGGGGGCCTCGGTTTCCTCGAATGTCGCGCCTACTGTGACGTGGGCGGTCAGGCTGTAGAACCGCTCGATGCCCCAGGCCGACAGGGCGGCCAGACCCAGGGCCATCCCCACCATTCGGGACGCCGTGACCAGCGACGCGGCTGCGCCCCAGTAGTGGCTGGGCGCGGCGCTCAGGGCGCTGACGCTGATGGGCGGGATGACCAGGCCAAATCCCAGTCCGGCCACGGCCAGAGGCACGGACAGCCTGGGTTCCTCCACCACCGTGCCCCAGGTGCTCATAATCAGGAGCCCCGCTCCCATGAATGCAAGGCCAGTGATGCAGACCGCCCTTACTCCGGTCCAGCGCATGATGTAGCCGCCAACGACTGCTCCGACAGGAATGGCGGCGGTCAGCCGGACCAGGTGCAGTGCGCTTTCCCAAGCCCCCTTTTCCATCACGGTACTGGCCATGAGCGGCACGCTGACCAGCGAGATGATCAAGGCGACTCCGACGAGGAACTGGGCGATGTTGGCGGACAGGAACGCCTTTGACCGGTACAGGAAGGATGCGAGCAGGGGCTGGACGGCGCGCCGCTCCACCACCACCAGGGCGAATACCAGCAGCACGCCAAGCCCGATCATCAGGTAGGGGATGAAGGATTCCATGGAAAATATGGCTCTCTGGGACAAGGCCAGAGATAGGACGGTCAATGCTGCGCCCAGCGTCAGTGCGCCGAGGTAGTCCATCTTCGCCGTGCGGTTGGCGATGTTGGGCAGAATCGCCAGTAGCGCGATGAGGATGAAACTCTGGGGAATGTCCAGCCAGAAAATCCAGCGCCAGCCCAGCCACTCGATGATGCCGCCGCCGTACAGCGGGCCGAGGACGGAACCGGCCTCTGCGGAGGCGGCCACGATGCCCAGCGCAATGCCCCGCCGGTGGGGCTGAACCGCGGCGACGGCCATGGCCAGGCCTATGGGGACGGTGGCCCCGCCGCCGATGGCCTGTAGCACCCTGGCGGACACGACCCAGGGGAAGTCGGGCGCGACCGCCACCAGCGCCGAGCCGATGGAGAACAGCACCAGCGCCGCCTGGAACATGCGGACGCGGCCGTACACGTCGGAAAGCCGCCCGGCCAGGGGCATGGCGACGGTGTAGCTGACCAGGTAGGCGGTGACGATCCAGGACGCGGTGTCGAGGTCGGTGAGGGGGATTTCCAGGTCAACCATCACGCTGGGGAGGGCCGCCACAACCACGGTCTGGTCAAGGGCGGTGGAAAACACCCCCAGGCAGATGATCGCGAGGACAGCCGACTCTGAGGATGCCAGCGAGGCGAGGCGGGAGCGAGCGGCGTTCACTGTCCCGTCGCTTCCTCAGGGAGTTGAATATCTACGGCAACGTTGACGCCCGTGATGTCCAGCAGGCGGATGGTTTCGGGCGCGTCGCCGTTGAACAGCCTTCCGGCTATGCGGAACTGGCGCAGCGAGTAATCATCCGCGTCGACCCAGAAGGACAGCGTGACGCTATGCCCCGGGTCGGCGCTGGTAATCAGGCCCGACATGTTGTCTGAGGAAACAGTACCGTCGAACCTGATGGTCCTGGTGTCTCCCACCGTCTCCGGGCCGATAAGCGATACCTCGGTCAAGGCCGGGACCAGGCGGCTCAACTGGGGGCCGATCTCGCCGAAATTGAAAGGCACCTGGTCCAGCGGTAGGGGCGTCCAGGGCGCGTCTTCGGAGAACTTGATGTACGACTCCTCCCCCACTGCCGTCATTTCGATTTCGACGAATCCGAAGCCCGGCGCAACTACCTTTACCTGCATCCAGAAGCTGTCTGGCGATTTGACTACGCCGGTGAGACTCTTGAAGGTTGTTCCGAAGAAAGGCGCGCCCGATTCCGTTTCGTCTACCATGTCGAAGGTGGCGGTGGACATGGCGGCCAGGTTGCTTTCGACGGTCGAGAGCAGTTGCGCCAACTGCTCCCCGGCGTCCGGCGTGGGAGTGGGCGCGGTTGTTGGCGTCGGGGCAGGCGTGGCGGTGGCGGCCTGCGCCTGTGGCGGCGCCGTCGTGGGTTCCGGCTGCGGCGCTTCGGTGGGCGTGCCGTCCGACCCGCAGGCGGCCAGCAGGAAAAGAAGGGCTGCTGCCAACAATGCCATCGGGAATCCGAGTTTCGGTATCCGGCGGAAAGTCACCTGGCCACCTCGGCTACACATCGACCTGATTGGAACCTGTCTCAAGATTTGTGGTTGCCCGGTTGTGTCTGCGTTTGACCCAGGGCGCCCACGAGGGGCGCCCCTACAATCGGGACATCGCTGCTATGTAGGGGCAACCCTTGTGGTTGCCCTGCGTTTCTCAGCCAACCTGAGATTATACCGTTGACTCCTTTACGGACGCTCTGCACTGCCATTTCACCCCCACCCTAACCCTCCCCCTTAGGGGGAGGGGATTTTGGGGAGGGGTCTGTCATGCACCTGACTAGCCGGTTAGCTGCTGTACGGCTTCCAGGGCCAGGCGGTAGCCGTAGACGCCGCAGCCGTAGACTGCGCCCTTGCAGACCGGCAGCACTTGGGAAACGGTGCCGCGGGCCGTGGGGTTGGATACGTGCACCTCGTACACCGGGAACTTGACCTGCGTGATGGCGCTGCGCAGCGGCCCGGCAACGGTGGTGTAGCCCGCCGGGTTGATCAGGCAGGCATCGAAATCGCGGTCGTGGGCGTCGTAGAGCGCGTTGACCACCTCGCCCTCGATGTTGGAGTGGAACAGCTCGATGTCGATGCCCATCCCCTCGGCGTAGCCCTTAATCTGCTCGTCGATTTCCTCCAGCGTGGCCGAGCCGAAAATCTCGACCTGGGACTTGCCGCGCATGTTCATTCCTGCGCCCTGGATTACCAGCACCTTGCTCATTTCTACGTTCTCCCGTAAGAATTTTCCTGTCCGTTTTCCGGGACACGTTTCCGGTGTCCCGATTCACTCCTATCCTTATTCAGCGCCGGGCCCGGTGTATTGCGGCTCGCCGGGCACGGGGTCGTTGGGCACCTCGGTGACGTATCCGGCCAGCATGATGTCCAGTTGCAGGGTCAGCATCTTGTTCCACGCCGCGGCCGCCCGGATGGCTAGCTCCGGGTCGTCCAGCTCGCGGCGCAGCAGGTCGGTAACGGCGGCCTGGATGTAGCCGATGGTGCCGATCATGAACCGGGCTGGCACCGATCCCAGGTGGGAGCGGTGCAGCGGCGGGTGGCTGTGTACGATGCCCATGGCCAGCACGCGGATGGGGTAGTCCGTGTCCATCTGGAAATCCACCGAGCCGCGGAGCCAGCGCATCAGGCTGTGCTTGCGTCGTGTCAGGCGCTCTTCGTTGATCTCGCCCTGCTCGTCGGCGAAGAAGCGGCGCGTCTCGGGGAAGTCCAGGAAGTTGTCGTAAACGGACGCGGTCAGGTCGTCGCCGTGAGCCAGGATAACGTCCCGCGTGGACTGGATCAGCTCCAGTCCCTCCTGGTCCAGCCCGACGAAGTCGGCCAGTTCCTGCATTCTGCCCGGCCAGTCGATTACCTGCGACATCAACCACTCCATGCCATCCATGCCAGTTCCCGGTGAATAGCGGCCAGTGGGTAGAATACACCACCGGACTAGCCACTAGCCACCGGCACGGGTTCCGGCCATGGACTTTTGCAGTTCCCTCTCCCTCCGGGGGAGGGTTAGGGTGGGGCGTCTCCCTGTGGTATGCAAAGACGCCGATGCCAGCGATTTCACCCTCACCCCAACCCTCTTCCTCAAGGGAGAGGGAGAGTTAAAGGGCCGCGGGATCAGGTTGCGTCAGGGGCCGCCTGACCAGCGGCGTGAACGCGATGGCGGGAACGAGCAGGGCCAGCGCTACCAGGGCGTGCAGCGATATGGTTTCCTGCAAAGTCAAAATGGACACGACGAAATACAGTTCCAGCGCTCCCAGCAGGTTGGCGATGCCGATGCAGAAGCTGAGCAGGCCCATCATCTGGCCGCGCATCTGCGGGGGCGAGACGAGCATCATGATGCTGCTCTGCATGGTGGAGAAACCCGACTGGCCGAGGCCGCTGGCGAACAGCAGCACGAACGCGACGGCGTACCACGGCGTCCAGACGTAGGCCGCCGATGCCAGCAGCACGACGATAGACCCGACGGCGAAGTAGCGTCCGTGGAACTTGACGCCGCGGGTTGTCGCCATCATCGCCGCGCCGGCCAGGTGTCCGAACCCGTCGGAGGCCACCAGCAGGCCCACCAGCACCGGGCCGACTTCCAGCAGGCTCGTGCCAACGGCGGGGATGAACTGCTGCAAGGGGAAGGCCCAGGCGTTCATCACCAAAGTGATGGAGAGCATCCCCACCAGCACGCCGGAGCGCCAGGCGAACCCGAAGGTGTCGCCCGTCCCCCGCCAGATGGGCGGCAGCGGCGGGCGCTGGCCCTCCTCCGGTATTCGCAGCCGGGAAATCAGCAGGACGTTGTTGACCTGGACGAACAGCAGAAAGGCATAGGCCGCCGGGTAGCCCAGGTACTGGATGAATAGCCCGGCGATGGGCGGGCCAACCATCTTGCCGACGTTCTGGGCGATAACGTCCAGCGACATGGCGTTGACGATTCGCTCCCCGCCCGCGATGTCAAAAATACCCGTCCGGCGCGAAGGGTCTTCGATGGCCCTGGTCATTCCCTGGACGAAAGCCATGGCATAAAGGTGCCAGGGCTGTACCAGGTCGAGACCCTCCAGCATCAGGGCAAACAGGCCAGCGACGGAAAGCACGTTGACGGCCTGCATCAGCAGCATTACGCGCTGGCGCGGGAAACGGTCGGCAATGTAGCCAGCCAGCGCGGAAACGAAGGGCCGGGGCAGGTTGTTGAACACCCAGAGCAGCATGAGCTGGGCCGGGGAGTCCGTGATGTCCAGGATCAGGAGGCTGAGCACCAGGATTTCGTAGCGTCTCCCGAACTCGCCAAGGATGCCCACGGACCAGATGATGCGAAAGTCTCGCTCTCGCATCAGGTCCAGGGCTGTGCTGCGTGCTCCCGGGAAGGGCCTCATAGCCGCTCTGCTACCAAATCACCTGACGGGCCGAAGGGCCTCGAATGGCAGGAATTCCAGTATTCTAACGTCGGAAGGCGCGGGCTGCTTGCGGGCGGGGCGGGCTGCTTGGGGCAAATTGGCGCGGGGCGGACTGATATAATGATGAGTAGAATTGAGATGGGGCAGGAATCTTGAGGAGGGTTGAAAATGGACTTGGTAACGCTTTTCAAGAATTTCCGTCTGGAAAAAATCAAGCTGAACTTGCAGGTAGCCCGCGTTGAGCTGTCGTTTGAACAGACTGACCGGGAGGCGGCCTGGGAAATGTACATTGAAATGCTGACCAGAATCGTCACTCAGCCCTTGCCTGCGGCTGCCGGGGATGAGCAGACGGCGCTGGACAGCGTTTACTCCCTGTTTGCGACTAGCCGCGAGATTCTGCGCCGCCGCGGGCCGAATGCCGCGGAATTCAGCAAAGTCGCCATACCCGTGCTCAACCAGGTTGTACGGCCTTTCACCGCAAAGTGGCACAAGGAGAGTTTGGGGGGCGCCTTCCAGCGCGAAGCGAAGCGACAGGAGTTCCGGGAGGAGCTGGCATCCTTGCAAGAGGAGCTGCGGAACTACAACCGCCTGCTGGCGGAGATAGCCGGAGTGGAAGACTTGACCGACCTTGAACTGGCAGAGGATAACTTTGACGCAGCAACAGCCCCCCAGGCATAGGGCGTTCGTGAGTTTTCGCCACGAAGATCAGCAGCATAAAGACCAGTTTGTCGATGGCATGGGCCATGACTTCGTGGACGAATCCGTGAACGCCCGTGCGCAGTTCGGGCGCAATTGGAGCGGCGACTGCCGGTCGGGATGGACGGACTAGAGCGCCCCGCCGGGTGGGACTTTCCCGCCGGGTCACGGCCGGTGCCGCTTGTCATTGCGCACCGCGGGGATCTTTCCAACGCGCCGGAGAATACGTTGCCTGCCTTCCAGTCGGCCTACGATGGCGGCGCGGACGGCATCGAGCTGGATGTCCGTCTTACCCGCGATGACCGGCTGGTGGTGTTTCACGACCGGGGCCTGAAGCGCATTGGCGGCGTGCGCGGACTGGTGACGAACACCACCCTGGCGGAGATGCGGTCGCTGGACGCTGGGGGATGGTTCGGCCCGGAGTTTCGCGGACTCCAGGCGCCCACGCTCGATGAAGTGTTTGAACTGCTGCCTCATGACTACCTGATAAACGTGGAGATGAAGGCGGTTATTGACCGGATGCGGCTCATCGCCCACAAGGTCGCTGAGGTTGTTAAACGCCATGGCAGGCAGGAAAGCACCCTCGTCTCCAGCTTCAACCCGATCTCGCTTTGGGAATTGCGCAAGATTGAGCCTTCCATCCTGAGGGGTTACATCTGGTCGCGGCGCCATCCGCCGCCCATCCGGTCGCGGTGCTTCAGCCGGATGGTGCGGGCCCACTGGTATGACCCGGCGCACGACAGCTACAACCCGCGCCTCATGCGGAACATGCGGCGGCGCAACGTGAAGACCCTGGCGTGGGACGTGGACTTTGACCGCGATCTGGCGCGCATGGCGGCTAACCGGCTGGATGCCGTCGTTACCGACGACCTCTTTGGCCTCTTGAAAAAGCGTCAAGAACTTGATATAATATCGTTGGCGTAGTGTGTCCAGTTCAGAATCGCGTCGCATTTCTGGGGCTGATTCACGAATTAGTTCACCGCCCCGGTTGGTTGCCGGAAGGGTTTGCAATCCGGTGGCCAGCCTTTTGGCATTGTTGGCGGGATCAAGGAGGGCCGGTTGTGACCGTGGTAGACGACATAAAGGCTCGCCTGGATATCCTGGAAATCGTGGGGCAGCGGGTCCAGCTCCAGCGGTCGGGGCGAAGCTTCAAGGGCAATTGCCCCTTTCACCAGGAACGCACCCCGTCCTTTCACGTGTTCCCCGACCGGCAGTCCTGGCGCTGCTTCGGGGCCTGCGCCACGGGCGGCGACGCCATCGGTTTCGTCATGCGCACGGAGAACCTGGAGTTCGGGGAGGCGATACGGCGGCTGGCCCAGCAGGTGGGGCTGCCAATGCCGGACCGCCAGGGCAGCCGCTCCGACAACCCGGCGTTCCAGATGAACGAGGCGGCCTGCGCGTTTTTCCAGCGCACCCTCGCGTCAACCTCAGGGGGCGAGGCCCGCGCCTACATGGAGCGCCGTGGGCTGGATCGCGCCGCGTCCGACGCTTTCCAGATAGGTCTGGCCCCTTCGGACGGCGAGTCGCTGCGCAATCACCTGGTACGGCAGGGTTTCGAGCCGGAGAGGCTGGTGGCCGCCGGACTGGTGCGGGAGTGCGACGACGGCCAGCAACGCGACCTGTTCCGCGGCCGCCTGATGATTCCCATCCGGGACGCCGAGGGGCGGTTGGCGGGATTCGGCGGGCGGGCCCTCGACGATTCCGAACCAAAGTACCTTAATTCTCCGCAGAGCGAGGTGTTCGACAAGAGCCGGTTGCTTTATGCCATGGACCGGGCCAGGGACAACGTGAGGAAGGACGGCGCGGTGATAGTCGAGGGATACATGGACGCCATTGCCGCCCATCAGGCCGGGTTTCAGAACGTGGTGGCGTCAATGGGCACTGCCCTGACAGAGCCGCAGGTCAACACCATCCGCCGCCTCACCGACCGGGTGACCATGGCGCTGGACCAGGACACGGCGGGGCAGCAGGCGACGCTGCGAAGTCTCGAATCGTCCTGGCGGATTTACCAGAGCCGCGTGGCGGGGCGCTCGGGAAATACGGCAATGCTGCAACAGCACCAGAACCCCGAGATAAAAATTGCCGCCATGCCAGCGGGTCAGGACCCGGATGACGTCATCCGGCGCTCGCCGGGAGAATGGAAAGAGCTGGTGTCGAATGCCAGGCCGTTGCTGGAATTCGTAATCACGGCAATGGCCGCGAGCGTGGACGCTTCATCGCCGCGTGGCAAGGCAGCCATAGCGGAGCAGGTTTCACGGCTGATATTCGCGGTGCAGGATGCGCCGCAGCAGGACCTGTACTTCCAGATGCTGGCGGAGAGGCTGGAGGTGCCGCTGGATACGCTGCGGGCCAGCGTCATCAGGCCCGCAGGCCCGCAACCCCGTCGGCGGACCACGCCGGGCGAGGGGCCGCAAGGCGGCGCGGAGCAGGCAACGGCCTCGCCGTTCGCCAGGCTGGACCACGACCCAGTGGAGGAATATTGCCTCGCTCTGCTGCTGCGGTACCCCGACCTGTGGGAGTATGCGGAGAATGTGACGGAGGACATGTTCCGGCGCCCGGAGAATCGCGAGATTTTCAGCAGCTACCTGGCTGCCGCCCCTCATTCGGCGCCCGAAGGCGAGCTCGACGGGGAATACCTTGAGGCGGCCCCGGAAGGCATCAGGGAACAACTGGAGGCGCTCATGCGGAAGACGCTTCACCCGTTGGATATGCTGAAGCGGCGCAGGGCCTTCGGGGACGTGGTGGCCCGGCTGGAGGAGCGCAGCATCCGGCAGCAGAAGCGCGATGAGCAGGACCGTTTCGCCGACTCCACCGACGGCCTGAGCGACGATGATCACCGGGCCGCCGCCGCCCTGAATGAGCGCCTGAAAAGAAACGAGAGGATGCGGGCAAGCGCGCGTTCAGCGTAACGGGGCACAGAGAAACCACGTAATAAAGTTCCCTCCCCCTCAGGGGGAAGGTTAGGGTGGGGGTGAAAAGGTAGTGCAGAGTCATCTTCAAGTGCATCCCGCGAATACGCACTTGGTTACGAGACGGGTTCTCAAATCCACCGGATTCCGGCTTTAGCCGCAACGACGAATGCCTGTGGCCGAGTGTGGGTATGGAAATCCTTTTTCGTCTGCGATTTTGGGGTACGCCCTCACCCTAACCCTCTCCCGGAGGGAGAGGGAATTGGTGACGCATCTGGAGGGAGAGGGGATTTGTGGCACGCCTTGTTATTTATAGCAATCACTTTCTAATTTTTTGCAAGGAGTTTACATGGTCAGTCACCGAGCATCCAGAGAACTGAATCCCGAGGATTTTCTTGAGCCGGCCGCCGAGGAGGAGACCACGGAGCGGGACCCGATAATCGACATTTTCCGCAAGGTTGACCCCACCCGCGAAGACGCCTCCGAGGACGGGGACGGGATAGCCGCGCCGCGCGCCGCGACCCTTACCGTTCCGGCGGAGGAAGAGCAGTGGGACGGCACGGAGCAGGAAGGCGGACAGGAGGGCACTGAGGGGAATTCCGGGGAGTCAAGTACCGAGGACACCGAACGGAGTCCCGAGGCCGCTGAAACCGTGGAGGTGCTGGACGACCCGGTCCGCATGTACCTGCGCGAGATCGGGCGGGTACGGCTGCTGACGTCTGCCGACGAGCGGAAGCTGGCCCGCCAGCTTGAGGGCGGCAAACACTTGCAGGGAGTGAAGGCCGAGCTGGTCGAGGAACTCGCCGAAGACCCGAAGGCATGGCAGATCACCGGGAAATTGCTGGATCGCATTTCCGGGGCCGAACCGTTGATTACCGCCATGGCCAGGGATTTTCAAAGCCGTCACGACGCCGCTATTTCGGAACTGCTCCAAACGCCGGAGCTGCGGTCGGTTATGGCCCGGCGGCGTCCCGAGGCGGTTTCCGCCGACGAGATGAGCCAGTATTCCGCAACGGCCGTCGGCGATGTCAACGGCGACGGGCCTGACCTTTCGCCGGAAGATGCGGTAGCCGCAGACCCCACGGTGGCGGAGATTCTGGAAAACCCGCTGCTGGATGACGGCGTCAAGGCGGCGCTGAAACAGGTGCAGGAGAGCGAGGATGAGGTATTGCCAGCGGGGGCCAGGCTGTCCGACATCTGGAACAACCCGGAGGTAGACGAGTCCATCAAGGCCGGACTGCGGGAGGTCTACGATGTCCCCGCCAGTGATGGAGGGGATGCCGCGGGCGGCGCTCCGGAAAATGGCGTTCAGGAAGCTGAACATGCTGAATATGAGGAAGAGGAGGAACTGTCGTCCGAGCCGTTCAACCCGTCGCTCAGCGAAATCATGGACCTGCCGGAACTGCGGGAGGCCCTGACGCCGGAACTGCGGCAGTCAATCAAGCAGGATGTGCTTCCCTTCAACCCCGACCTCACGCAACTGCTGGAGAACCGGGGGCACTGGTCGAGCACAAACCCGAACCTGCTGCCGGTCGATCCGGCCCTCTCCCAGATAATGGCCAACAATCGCCTGCGGGACTCCATCGACGCGGAGGTCTCGCAGGAAATGCTGGCGCGGCTGGCAGAGGACCTGAACGAAGAATCGGATGACGTATACCGTAAGGTGCTGGACCTTTCCCTGAGTTCCTGGGTGATTGCCCAGCATACGGTGGACGCCCTGAAGGATGCGCAGTTGACCGAGCTGGGTTCCGCGCTGGGCAACCCGGAGCATCTCGCCAGGCTGCAACGGCTGGAGCCGCTGCTGCGCCAGCACTACGGGCGGGTGGAGGCGGACAGCGACAAGGCGCAGTCGCATCTCACGGAGGCCAACCTCCGGCTGGTGGTCAGCGTGGCCAAGAAGTACATCGGCCGGGGCATGGCGCTGCTGGACATGATCCAGGAAGGCAACATCGGCCTGATCCGCGCGGTGGAAAAGTTCGATTACCGGAAGGGCTACAAGTTCAGCACCTACGCCACCTGGTGGATCCGGCAGGCAATCACCCGTTCGATCGCCGACCAGGCCCGCACCATCCGCATCCCGGTGCACATGGTCGAGACGATCAACAAGCTGATGCGGCAGCACCGGCGGCTGCTCCAGGAATACGGGCGCGAGCCTACGCCGGAGGAAATCGGCCAGGCCATGGAGATCGGCCCCGAAAAGGTCGAGGAGATTCTCAAGATTTCCCAGGAGCCGGTTTCCCTGGAAACTCCCATCGGCGAGGAGGAGGACTCCCATCTCGGCGACTTCATCGAGGACCGCAACGCCCCGGCTCCGGCGGACGCCGCCTCTTTCCAGTTGCTCAAGGAGCAGGTTGACGAGGTGCTTCACACGCTGACCGAACGGGAGGCGCGGGTGCTGGTGCTTCGCTTCGGGCTGGAGGACGGCCGCAGCCGCACGCTGGAGGAGGTGGGCCGCGAGTTCGGGGTGACCAGGGAGCGGATCCGGCAGATCGAGGCCAAGGCCCTGCGAAAGCTGCGCCATCCCACCAGGTCCCGCAAGCTGCGCGACTTCCTGGAATAAGGTTCAGGGCAGTAAATCTCGGCGGAGTTGTGAATGAGCCGGTTTATGCCGGCTCATTTCAGTCTATGCGGGCCCGAAAATTGACGAAAGCCGTTGTTATCCTGTTCGAAGCAGGGCGCTGCTGCTCAGACGGCAGGCAGGATTTCAATACTTTACATAAACCTTTACGTCCTTATGTAAACTGATTTCGTAAAAAATTGCAATATTGATACCTGAATGTGTTGTATGGCCTTTGCCCCAGGCAGTATACTCACGCCAGTCGCCAGTGAGGAGGAGGTTCCAGTGGGTGAAATGAACGTACCCAAGTGCCTGAAATGCGACATTGGCTATTTGGTGCCTTTGTCGGATTATGGGGGGCAGGGGGCAGCGGTGCATTACAAGGCATGGGTCTGCGTGAATCCAACCTGCGGATTCAACATCAAGATTCGAAACGGCGACATTTACCTCAACGAGCCTATTACCCCCGGAGGCATGAACACCCCCAGGCAACGCTGAGGTACATTGGCAAACTTCGGGTTCTCTGGCCCGTTTTGAAACGCCCCCGCCGTGCTCCCTGAACGCTCCGGGGAATAGCCGGGTGGTGACGTGAGGTTCCCGCACCCCGCAGGCCGTCCTGAAACAGGCGGCTTGCGAGGCCGCCGGGAGGAGGGAAGCTATGATAGCCGGATACGATTATCTGATGCTGCGCGATGGGGCGAGGCGGTTCTGGACCCGCACCAGAATCGCTGGCGCCGCGCTGCTGCTGGCCGGGGGGATTCTGGTCGGCGTGGGCGGCGCGTATTACGGCTACGCCAGCAACGCCCGGGCCAACCTCGACAGGTACAACGTAGTAGCTGTTGAGCTTGTGCCTATCGTTGAGCAGAAGGACCCAGTGAAGCCCCTCGTCCTCGCGGAACCGGTGTTCTCCGGCGAGATGTCCCTGTATTCCGGTGACGTCGCCATTATCCCGGTTCAAGCCGGCCCCGACCTGCCCGACGGGTTCGAGCTCATCGATTTGACCGGGAAATATCGCCTGCCTCCCGTTGCCGCATCCACCGGCATCAGCATCCCCGCAGTTGGAATCGAGTCCTCGATTGCCGAATTGTCCATCCAGGATTTGGGCGACCGGAGGGTTTACGAGACCCCTGATAACGCCGTGGGTCACATCCCGGAAACTCGCAACGCGGGGGAAAACGGCAGCGGCTGGTACTTCGGCCACATGGAAAGCCCGCTGATTCGTGAAGGTTCCGTATTCCGCAACCTGGACCATATCCCCGGCCTGCTGGCGGAGGGCGAGGAAGTCCAGATTATTGCCAGCAACGGCAGCGAAGAGTTCCTTTACCGCGTTACGGCCACCAGGATCGTCCACGAGGATGACATGACCCTGGAGTGGGACGGCGGCCCCAGCATACACTTGGTAGCCTGTTTCCCCCGGCTGGTTTACGACCACCGGCTGATTGTGGACGCGGAGCTAATCGCGAGAAAGACCAGTAGCTAAAGAAACCGTTGCTGAACCTGTAATCGCTCTATTGAGGGTTTCTCTGTGCTACGGTTTCACCCCCACCCTAACCCTCCCCCTCAAGGGGGAGGGAATTTTTTATTATTTGTCTGAATCGGGATTTGCAGGATTCGAGCATGCTCAGGACCGGGAGGTACATCCTGTAAATCCTAAAATCCTGTGAATCCTGATTCAGACAATCAGGAAGGGAGGCGGCTTTGAAAAGCCCCTCCCTCCGGGGGAAAGGGATTTGGGGTTGGCGGCGGCCTAGCCGGAATCGGCGGGCGCGCTGCCGCTGTCTTTTTTGATTTTCAGCGACCTCAGCCTGCGGCCAGCCACCGAGACGACTTCCAGGCGCAGTCCATCCTTTTCCACTACGTCGCCGACGTGGGGAATACGTCCCAGGTGGTGGTAGACGAAGCCGCCGACGGTATCGAAGTCGTCGCTTTCGATGTTTACCCCGAACAGCGCCTGCACATCCTCGGTTCCCATCCCCGCGCTGACGTGCGCCGCGCCGTCGTCGTCCCAGTCGATGTCCGTCTGCATGTCCTTGGAGAACTCGTCCTCGATCTCTCCGACGATCTCCTCCAGCACGTCCTCCATGGTTACCAGGCCCTCGGTGCCCCCATACTCGTCGACCACAATCGCGATTTGGATGCGGCGCTGGCGGAACTCCTCCAGCAGGTCGTCCACTCGCTTGGTTTCCGGGACGACAAAGGCGGGCCGCGTCAGTGTCCTGACGCTGACCCCTTCGTGGGGATTGGCTATCGCCGCCAGAAGGTCGCGGACGTAGAGTATGCCCAGAACGTCGTCGATGTTGTCGACGTAGACGGGAAGGCGGCTGTGGCCGTGTTCGACGATGGTGGCGGCGGCATCGTAGAGCGAAACGCTGGCGTTGATGGCCACCATGTCCAGCCGGGGAACCATCACCTCGCGGACTGTGGTGTAGTCCAGCTCGATGATGGAGCGGAGCATCCGGCGGTCGCGGTGGTCGAGGCCGCTCAGTTCCTCCTCGGTGATCGCGGGTTCGTCCAGGGGGATGATGATACCCGGGAAGTTTTCGGGAGACGTGAGGCCTTGGCCTCTGCCCGCCGAGGTCTCACCTCCGGACGGCGGGCCCTCGGAAGAGCGCTTCCTGGGGCCATCCCTCTTGCCCAGCAGACGGTTGAGCCAGCCAAGTGCGGACATCGCCTCACCTCATCCCGTGGCTTGCGTCAAGCAAGAGAGAGGTTGCGGGAATGGGAATGAGCCGGCGGGCTGCTGGCCAGGAACCCCGCCTCAATCCCGTTGGCCGCCTGAATCCCCCTTGCCTGGGGCCGGGGAACCGGGTGGCGGAATGAGGTAAATCAGGCGGAGGCTTTTCTGTATCCAAACCTCTAGTTCCCTCGATTCTCAGTGCCTGCGGCTGCTCGGCCAGTAGGCCGGCACTTGGCGGCGGGTGGAATACGGGCTACTTGAGAGTGCGCTTAATGGTAGCAGGAACCCCCACGGCCAGTCTAGCGGGGGGTATGTCTTTGGTGACGACGGCGCCCGCGCCGGTGACCGACCCCTCGCCGACGGTGACGGGGGCCACCAGCATGGTGTCGCAGCCGATGAACGCGTCGTCTTCGACCACGGTACGATGCTTGTCCTTGCCGTCGTAATTGCAGGTAATCATGCCCGCGCCGACGTTGACGCGGGCGCCGATGATGGCGTCGCCAGCGTAGCCGAAGTGTCCCATCACTGCGCCGGCCTTGAACCGGCTTTCCTTGACCTCCACGTAGTTGCCGATGTGTACTCCGGATTCCAGGTACGCGCCGGGGCGCAGGTGGCTGAAGGGGCCGACGTCGGTATCGTCCTCCATAGTCGCTTCCTCGAGGGCCGACGACGTAACGCGGCAGTTGTTGCCGATGGCGCTGTCGCGGATCACCGAGTTGGGGCCGATCTCGCAGTTCTCGCCGATGGTAGTCCGGCCCGCAATCATGGTGTTGGGGAGAATGACCGTGTCCATCCCTATGGTCGCGTCGGCGTCTATGTACACCGAGTCGGGGTCGGTCATGGTCACCCCCTCGATTAGCCAGCGGGTGCGGATGCGGTCCTGCATCATTGCTTCGGCGTTGGCCAACTGGGTCCGGTCGTTAATCCCCAGCACTTCCTCCATGCTGATGACCGGAACGGGACAAACACCGGCCCTGCCCCGGGAGCCGATTTGGGCCAGGTCGGTGAGGTACAGCTCCCCGGAGGCATGGGGCCGGAGTTTGGGCACGTTGCGCCGGAGCCAGCCGGAGCGGAAGCAGTAAACGCCCGCGTTCAGCAGGTCGGCGAAGTATTCTCGGCTGCCTTCGGCCTCGGCTGCCTCGACGATGCGGGTAATCCTTCCGCCTTTCGACACCACCACCCTTCCGAGATCCGACTCCCCGAAATTTGGCGCGGTAAGCACGGCCATTGACGCGGCCGTTTCGGCGCGGGCCGCCAGCAGGGCCTCTATCGAATCCAGGTGAACCAGGATGGTGTCCGCCCCGATGACCAGCACATCCTCCACCGTATCGCCGACGTGTTCGAGAGCGGCGGCCACGGCCCCGCCGGTGCCGTTCGGGCTTTCCTGAACGGCATAGTCGACCTCGTCGCCGAGGGCGGCCCGGATGGCGTCGTGGTTGGCGGGAGAGACGACCACGACCACCTGCCCGGCGCCAGCCAACTGGAGCAACCTCACCGGGTGGCGCACCATTTCCCTGCCGCAGACGCGGTGCAGCGGCTTGGGAATGCGCGACCGCATCCGCTTGCCTTCGCCTGCCGCCATAACGATGCCTGCTACGCTCATAGCCGCAACCTCCGGCGGCCCGGTCTGGCCCCGCAGACCGCAGGGGGATTATACCTTATGCTGCTGTGGGCGCTGAATTGAAGAACCCGGTTAGCAGACTTTCTTTCCCTTGTCCTCCAGCTTATCCAAGACATCGTCAAATTCGTTGAGTAAATCCATTTTCTGACTGTTGCTCAGGTTTTCATAATTGTCTAGCCTACTCCCGGCTTGGTCCTCCCATTCCTCCCATATCTCCATTACCTCGGAGTGCTGGCAGAGGCTGCTTTCAACTCGGGCTTCGCGGGCGAAAATGGACTGCTCTTTGGATGCCACGTCTTCGTAGGTGGCTTCGGAAGCTCCGCCGCAAGCAGCCAAAAGCGCCAGCGACACAATCAGGATAGATGCCGGAATAATGGGGTTCATGGCTTTTCTCCTTCTTCCGTGAGTCTATACGACACTCAGTTGCGCGTCCTCTGTGCCCTCGGCGTTGGGTGATGGGGCGGGGATTGAATGCAGAGGGCACAGAGGTTATGCCGAGGGACGCAGAGCTAGGGGCGGCAGAGCGCGCCGAGAAGCGGGGTGCCGGTGAAGCTGTTGCGGCTGCGGGCGACCTGGCAGGCCGTCTGCCCGTCAGCGTTCTTGGCCTTCCTGTCCGCGCCCGCTTCCAGCAGCGCCTCGGCTACGCCCTCCAGGTTGTAGTAGGCCGCGCGATGTAGGGGTCTCCCGCCGTCGGCTTCAGCCTCAATGTTGGCTCCGTAGTCCAGCAGCAGCTCGACCAGTTCGGCGGCCTGCTCGGGTTCGCGGTTTTCGCCGCCAATTCGATGCACTACATAAAACAGGGGCGTATAGCCGCTGGAGTTTACGGCCTCGATGTTTGCACCCCGCTCCAGCAGCGCCTTAGCTACTGTCACCGCTCCCTCCTGAGGTTGGCCAAAGGTGGCCCTCTGCAGAGCGTTAAACAAGGGCGTGTACTTGTTATCGCCCTGGGCTTCGATGTCGGCACCGCGGTCCAGCAGGAATTCGATCATCGCCACCGCGTTCTCCGGTTCTCGAACAAACTGCGCCGCGTCGTGCAGCGGCCTGTCGCCATAACTATCCGGAGCCTCAATGTTTGCGCCCTGGTCCAGCAGCAGCCCAGCCATCGCAGGGTTGGGATTGCGCACCGCCGAGTGCATGATGGTATTGCCAGAGTATCGAACATCCAGGTTTGCGCCCCACTCCAGCAGCAGTTCGGTTACT
Source organism: Dehalococcoidia bacterium (assembly GCA_963664375.1). Lineage (GTDB taxonomy): Bacteria > Chloroflexota > Dehalococcoidia > Lucifugimonadales > UBA3495 > VXOI01. Next base: position 2,500,693 of record OY761449.1, on the reverse strand, counting down.
GCCGGATTGGGATTGTACCACGCAGCCCAGACCAGAGGCGTGCCGTCGTGGTCGCGCTCTAGGTTTGCGCCCCAGTCCAGCAACTGCCCGGTGGCCGCCGGGTCGGGATTATAGGCTGCCGCCCAGTGCAGGGGTGCAGCCCTGCTCCCATTGCTGGTTCTCTGCTCCAGGTTTGCGCCCCATTCCAGCAGCAGCAGGGCTACGCCCAGGTCCGGGTTGAAGGCCGCTGCTAGATGCAGGGGAGTCACGCCGGAATACTCCGTGCCCCAGGGGGCCCTGATGCTGGCGCCCGCGTTGATGCCCTCGCCGCGCTCCAGGAACTTCTTGATGTCCGCCGCGCTGCCCTGGTAGGCGATTCGCTGCATGGCGGTTGACTGGGTCAGCACCCAGGCCGTTTCGGGAACGGGCGTGGCCGTGGGCTCCGGGATTGCTGTGGGGGGTGGGGTGGCCGGGGGCACCGGAGTCGGCGTAACCGGGATTGGCCGCGGCGTACTTGTTTCCTGGGGGGCTGGGGCCGCCGTAGCGACTGGCGCGGCTGTCGGAAGGAGCGGAACCTTGGTGGGTGTCGGCGCCCTGGTAGCCGGTGGCTTTTTGGTGGGTGTTGGCGCAGGGGCAACTATCGGCGGCCGGGTCGGCGAGGGGAGCGCAACAGGCATTGACCTGGCCTCACTCGCGGGGCGCTCGGTTGGCTCCGCCGCCGGGGTGGAATCGCCGGACGACCTGGGCCGCCGGGTGGGTTCCTCGGAGCCGCAGGCCAGCAGCACCGACAGTGCGGCGGCAACCAGCGCGAGTACGCAAATCAGCCGGAAAAGACGCGGTGTGACGGGGAAGTTCGTCATGGCGGGAAATCCTCCTGTTGTAGGGCCGGGTTTCGTCAAAGGGGCTGCTTGAACTGTGATTTGTTTGATTTTTGTGATTTCGCTGATAGTGATGCGGTTTCAACCCCGATGCCGCAGGGGACACCGAGAGGGCACAGACAGAAAATCATGTCCATCGGCCCAATCACACGAATCACAGTTCAGACTATTTCCTCGCTACCTTTTCACCCCCACCCTAACCCTCCCCCTCAAGGGAGAGGGGATTTTCGGGGCTTTCGTACCGCTTTTCACCCCAACACTCCCTTTCTAAAGGGGAGGGGATTTTTGGGGGAAGGTTGATTAGGGGCGGCAGAGGACGCCGAGGAGCGGGGTGCCAGTGAAGCTGCCCCGGTCGCGGGCCATCTGGCACGGCGTTCGCCCGTTGGAGTCTTCTGCTTTCCGGTCCGCGCCGCCGTCCAGCAGGGCCTGGGCCACCTCTTCCAAGTCGTTGTATGCCGCCTGATGCAGGGTCGTCCACCCGCTGCCTTCCTGGTTCTCGGCGTCGGGGTCTGCATCGGCGTCCAGCAACAGCTTGATCATCTCCGCAGCCGCCTCAGAATCGCCGTACTCGTAGCCGACGTTATAGGCTATGTAAAAGATAGGCGGCCAATAGTTGTAGCCGCGGTGCTCTGGGTCCGCGCCCCGATCCAGCAGCAGGCTGGTCATCTCTTTCGCCGCTGGCAAATCCGTGATGGCGCGCCACAGCGCCCAGTGGAGGGCCGAATTGTTGCCGGTGTCTCCGGCTTGAATGTCCGCCCCGCGGTCGAGCAGCAGTTCTACCACTTCAGGATTGGAGTTGCCCGCTACCGCCGCCAGGAGGGGCGTCCCGGAACCGCTGTCGTACCCGTCTCTGAACCTGTAGTAGAAGTAGGCGTGGGTTTCGATGCCGGCCCCGTTTTCCAGCAACATGGTGATAATTTCCGGATTGGGGTTGCTGGACGCGGCCCGGTGCAAGGGAGTGCCGTAGGCATCGGCGGTGACGTTTGCGCCCCATTCAATCAGCTTGGCGGCTACGGCCGATTCGGGATTGTACTGGGCGGCCCAGTGCAGGGGCATCCCGTTAGCGTTGTAGTCGATATTTGCGCCCCATTCCAGCAGCAATTCGATCATAGCCGGGTCGGGATTCCAGGCGGCGGCCCAGTGCAGGGGTGTCCCGCCCGATGAGGCTCCCTGGTCGAGGTTTGCGCCCCACTCCAGCAACAGCTTCGCCACGTCCAGGTCTGAGTTGAAGGCGGCTGCCAGGTGCAGGGGCGTCAGGCCGTTCCACTGCTGGTCCAGTGCGGCGTTCCTGATGCCGGCGCCAGCGGTGATGTCGGCGCCTTCGTTCAAGTACCCCTCCACGTCGGTGGCGCTGCCTTCGTAGGCGGCCCGCTGCATAGGGTTCGCCTGGGTCAATACCCAGGACTCGGCGGGGACGGGAGTAGCCGTCGCCTCCGGTGTAGCCGTGGGTTCCGGGGTGTCGGTCGGGCCTGGGGTGGGCGACGGCCCGCGGGTGGCAACGAGGCCTGAGGATGACGCCCTGTCGCGCGTCGGCCTGGTGCTGTCCTCGTCTTCGTCTTCCGCCTCGGCAGTGGCCTGTCTCGACGAGGACGAGCTGCGGGATTCGGAATCCTCGTCGTCGCCGGAGCGGCGCGTGGTTTCCTCGTCGCCGCCGCATGCCAGCAGCACCGCCAGGGCCGCGACGATCAGCATCAATCCGCAGATTGTGCGGAGATTCCGCAACGGAATCGGCCAGAGTTCAGTAAGCCTGTGCATGTTCTTGTAACCCCCTTTGTTAGCTTGACAACGGTCTAATGCCATGTCTTGGGAACGGCGGTTACCGGATTGCGCGGTTGCGCTATACCTATACCGCCATCCCAATTGAGTGATTTGTGCATTATAACATTACCATATAATACAGACGGATAGATGAGCTTGAGCGGTTGATCGGGACAAGACGCGGTTCGATTGTGGTCTTCTGAATCGGATTCGGTGAAATTAGAAGACAGGCAGTACCGGGTAGTTTCGTAACACCGGCAGTCATTCAGGCGAAAGAGGCGAGGCGACTACCCGGGCCGTTGGATTCCCACGGATGCGGGAATGACGGTTTGGCCCCGTTGGGCGGATGGTCTCGCGTTGACACAGTGGGTGGGCCAACGGCAAAATTGGGCTGTTTCCGGGTAGGGAGCAGTTTTCCGCAACCGCAATCGAGGGCCTAGAGCATGCAACGCAACGATTTACCTTTCCTTTCCGCTACCGAGCTGGCGAATTTGCTCAAATCCGGCGAGGTTTCGCCGGTGGATGCGACTGAGGCTTACCTTTCCCGCATCGAGCAGGTTGACCCGTCGCTGAACTCTTACATCACGGTCACCGCCGAGCGGGCGCGGGCCGAGGCCCGGCAGGCGGAGGCGGAAATCGCCGCCGGACAGTACCGCGGGCCGCTGCATGGCGTGCCAGTGGCGGTCAAGGACCAGTTCTGCACCGAGGGCGTGCTGACCACGGGCGGATCGTCCATCCTCGGCGAGTACGCGCCCGATTACGACGCCACGGTCATGGCCCGGCTGAAAGAGGCGGGCGCGGTGTTGCTGGGCAAGCTCAACATGAGCGAGTTCGCTATGGGCGACGCTTTTCACCACCCGTACGGCCGCCCGCGCAATCCGTGGGACTTGTCGCGCAACCCCGGCACCTCCAGCAGCGGGTCGGGCGCGGCTACGGCGGCGTTCCTGTGCGCCACGTCGCTGGGCGAGGACACGGCCGGCTCCATTCGCGGCCCCGCCGCCTTCTGCGGACTGGTGGGCATCCGGCCCACGTGGGGGCTGGTCAGCCGCTACGGGATGCTGGCCTCAACCTGGTCAATGGACGCCGCCGGGCCGATTTCCCGCACCGTCAGGGACTGCGCCGTTACGCTCCAGGCCATTGCCGGATACGACCCGAACGACGCTTACACCCGCAACGCGCCGGTGCCGGACTACCTGGACGGGCTGGACGGCGGAATTGAAGGCTTGCGGGTGGGTGTTATCAGCGACCGGGTGAACGCCGACGGCGTTGAGCCGGACGTGCGCGACGCGGTGAACGCCGCGGTGGGACAGTTGGGCGAGCTAGGGGCTGAGGTCGAGGATGTCACCATACCCTTGATGGCCGAGTCAGCGGCCATTTCTACCACCTTGATATACGTGGATGCTACGTCGGTGCATCGTCAGGGTTTGCGCGACTACCCCGAAAAGTACGACCACAACAACCGCGTGCGGCTCTTGACCGGTGCGGTGATACCTGCGCAGGCGCACCAGAAGGCCGCCCGCCTGCGGCATATCTTCCGTCAGCACATCCTTGAAGCTCTGGAGCGGGTTGATGTACTGATACTGCCCACATCCTCCGTTCAGGCGACGCCCATACCGACGGAGGCGGGCATGGCCAAGAACGGCAAGGAGGACTTCCTGACCATGCTGGGCGGCAGGCGCACCTACACCACTCCCTCCAACCTGGCGGGGGTGCCCGGCCTGTCCATCAACTGCGGGTTCACCTCGGACGGTCTGCCCGTCGGCCTGCAAATGGTGGGGCGGCCCTACGACGAGGCCACGCTGTTCCGAGCCGCCTACGCCTACGAGCAGGCGACGGAGTGGCACACGCGGCGTCTGGGGGTGTAGGGCTGTCAATGGCGGTCAACACCCATCGAGGAGGAAAATATGGCCAACGTATGGGTAATCCGGGCCAACAACGGAAAGTACACCGGGCACTTTGTTGACGGCGCTTATGTCGGCGCCGGGTGGTTGCTGGAGCAAGACCTGTCAAGTGTCAAGACAAGGGATGAGCTTACGGCCATGTACCGTCAAGCGCACCCTGATCAGTCGTCACAGGTTGTTGGCGCCAATGTGGGAACGCTCTGGCTGTTTCTTCAAATGGCAGCCGGTGACTACGTAATGACGCCCTGCTCCGATTCCCAATGGCTATACTACGGTAGAGTGGCCGACCTGCCGTATTACTACGCGCCTAATGATCCTGACGGCTGCTATATTCCGCATCGTCGGCCTGTTGCCTGGACTGGAATACGCATCAATCGTTCGGAGTTCTCGGAAGCATTTCAGAAAACGCTAAAGTTCACAGCGAAGACAGCCTTTTACGTCAATCATAGTGAAGAGTTCTTTGAAATCGTAGCTCAAAAAGCAATTCAAGACGCTGCCCCTCCAAAATACAGCCATGAGGAAATACGTGACCGTGGAGAGAAAATCTACGAGGATCGGATAAAGGCGCTGGTGGAACCCGAAAAAGTCGGGAAGTTCATCGTCATCGACATCGACAGCGAGGACTTTGAGGTGGACTCGAAAATTCTCGTTGCGTCCCGCCGCTTGCGGGAGCGGCGCCCGGATTCGGCCCTGTACCGGGTCAAGGCCGGTCTCGGGGCAGCCTATCGGATGGGCTGGAGGCCGGTGCGCCGCCAATGATTAGAGGTAGAGTAGACGCACAGCGGCAAGCGTGGGTACAACTGGAAATCGAGTTGAGCGATGGAAATTTTGAACCCATTGAAACTGTCGTCGACACCGGATTTGACGGACATTTGTCGTTACCTCCAGATCTGATCGGCAGGATGAGGGTAAAATCGGATGAACCAATCGACGTATACCTGGCCACTGGCGCGTGGGAAAAAGTGGATACTTGGCTAGGCAATGTACTCTGGCACGACCGGCTTCGCTCTGTCCTGATTTTAGAATCCAACGGAGTCCCTTTACTGGGAATGGAACTGCTGGAGGACAGCCAACTCACTATGCAACCAAGAATCAACGGCCCCGTATTGATAGAACGATTGGATGAAATCAGCTCTCATTCCCGTGACCATATCTCTTAACCGTTCACCCTCACCCTAGCCCTCTCCCTCAAGGGAGAGGGGACGTGAAATACACTCCCTAACAGAAGAGAGGGGAGTGTTAAGGAGTGCTAATGCCGGAACTGCATGAACTTACCGCCGCCGAGATGGCGCGGCAGATACGCGCTCGCGAGATCAGCGTGGTGGATGTGGCCGAGGCGCTGCTGGACCGCACCGGCGCGCTGGAATCGCTGCAAGCGTGGGTGTACGTTGACCGGGAGACGGTGCTGGCCGACGCGGAGCAGCGGCAGCGGGAGCTGGACTCGCTGCCCAACCCCGGGCCGCTGCACGGCGTGCCAGTGGGGGTCAAGGACATTTTCTATACTGCCGGGATTCCTACAACCGCCTGCTCACGGGTGTATGCCGACTTTGTGCCGGAGCACGACGCCGCGGTGCTGACCAGCCTCAAGCAGGCTGGCGCGATTATGATGGGCAAGACGGTGACCACCGAATTCGCCTGTCTCGACCCGTCGCCGACGCTGAACCCATGGAACCCGGCGCACACGCCCGGCGGCTCCAGTAGCGGGTCGGCGGTGTCAGTGGCAACTGGGATGTGCCCGGTGGCCCTCGGCTCGCAGACCGTCGGCTCGGTGCTGCGCCCGGCGTCCTACAACGGCGTGGTCGGGCTGAAGCCGACGTATGGCCGGGTGAGCCGACACAACGTGGTGCCGGTGAGCTGGTCGCTGGACACCATGGGCTGGATGTCGCGGTCGGTGGAGGATGCCGCCATCATGTTACAGGTGATGGCCGGTCCCGACGCCAACGATCCTGTGTGCGCCCGCTTCCCCGCTGCCGACTACCTCTTCGGGCTGGAAAATGGAGCTGCGCCCCGCATCAGCCTGGTTACGTCTTTCTTCATGGAAGAATCGGACGAGGAAACGCAGCGGCACACCCGCGCCATGCTGGAAAAGCTGGCCGCCGCTGGCGCAGTGGTGGACGAGGTTAGGCTGCCCGACAGCTTTGGCACCGCTATCGAGGACCAGCAGATCATCATGCGCTGCGAGGCGGCGTCGTTCCACCGCCCGATGTACGAGACGCGCTCCGAGGAATACCAGCCGTTGCTGCGGCGCCTGCTGCGGCGCGGGCTGGATACCGACGCCATCACGTACTCCGGGGCGCTGGAGCGGCGGCTGCGTCTCATCACCGACATGCAGGTGCTGGCGGAAAGCGCCGACATGCTGCTGACGCCGACCACGCCCACGCCAGCGCTGGCCGACCTGACCAACACGGGCAACACCTCGTTCCAGGGGCCGTGGACGTCCTGCGGCCTGCCCACCATCACCATACCGTCGGGCCTGGCGGCATCCGGCCTGCCCATGGGACTACAGTTCATCGCCGCGCCCTTCCGCGAGGAACGGCTGCTGGCCGCGGCCTGCTGGTGCGAGCGGGCACTGGACGTGCATCTGTCGCCGCCGGTGTGAGCAGGGACGCCCTCACCCTAACCCTCTCCCGGAAGGAGAGGGGAATAACTGTTATTAAAGGAGAGCAGTTATGCCGCAAGCTAACATACCATCGGAAGAGGAAGTGCTGAGCTATTTCGACAAGTTTTCCAACTGGGGCCGCTGGGGCGACGACGACGAGCTGGGTGCGCCGAACCTGATCACGCCGGCCAAGGTCAAGCAGGCCATCGCCACGGTGCAGGAAGGCGTGCGCGTCTCCATGGCCCGCACGGTGATGTTCGAGGCCAGCGCCGACGCGCCGGTGCCGCCGGTGCACTTCATGGTGGAGAGCGGCGAGGGCTGGGCCAGCGGCCAGAAGGTCAGCAACCGCGCCTTTCCCGCCGCCACCGACTACTTCGGCATGATTTTCCACGGCTACACTGTCACCCATGTAGACAGCCTGGCCCACTTCTTCTGGAACGGCAAGACTTACAACGGCAAGCCCGCCCACCTGGTTTCGACCAGCCTTGGCGCCACCTTCGGCTCGGTCGAGGAGGCCAAAGAGGGCATCATCACCCGCGCCGTGCTGGTCGACGTGCCGATGATCAAGGGGATCGACTGGATCGACCGCGGCGAGGGCGTGATGATCGACGACATCCTTGCCGCCGAGGAACGTTGCGGCTTCAAGGTCGAGGAGGGCGACGTGCTGCTGATCCGCACCGGGCAGTTACACCGCCGCAACGTGGAGGGCCCGTGGCCTCGGGAGGCCGGGTCGGCGGCGTGCCAAGCGTCCTGCCTGCCGCTGTTCTACGAGCGCGGCATTGCCATGCTGGGCACCGACACGGGCAACGACGTGAACCCGCCGCAGTACGACAAGGTGCCCAGCCCGATTCACCAGGTCGGCATCACGGCCATGGGCATCTGGATTCTGGACAACGCGAACCTGGAGGAGGTGGCGGTGGCCTGCCGGGAGCGCAACCGCTGGGAGTTCATGATCTCCATCGGCCCGCTGCGGCTGCACAACACCACCGGCTCGCCAGTCAACCCCATCGCGATCTTCTAGCATACCAACGGAGGACACCCTATAACGTAGGGGCGCACGGCTGTGCGCCCCTACACGGTCAACAATTATTGAGGAGGAACATTAACATGGCGCACTATGTTTACGTGGCCGCACAGGATGACAACAAGGTTGGTATCTTCACCATGGACGCGGATTCCGGCGCTCTTACGCACCAGGCCGATGCCGGGATGCCCGGCGGGCCGTCGCTGCTGGCCATCAGCCCCGACAAGCGGACGCTGTACGTCAGCCACCGCGATGCGCTCAAGCTTTCCAGCCACCGCATCGACGGGGCCACGGGCGGCCTGACCGAGACCGGCTCGGTGGATGTCGACACCTGGCCTGCTTACATCGCAACCGACCGCACGGGTCGGCACCTGATGGTCGCCTTTTACGGCGGAGCCAAAGCCGGGGTGTACCCCGTTGGCGCTGACGGCGAGCTGGGCGGAGCGGCTACCGAGTCGCTGACGACGGCTGACGGCGCCCATGCCATCCTGACCGACCGCAGCAATCGCTTTGCCTACGTGCCTCACATCGCTTACATCCAGGACAACGTGCTGGAGCCGCCCAAGAACATCCCCGGCCCCAACGTCATCTACCAGTTCAAGTTCGACGCCGACACGGGCCGCCTCACGCCCAACGACCCGCCGGTGCTGGAGATGGGCGGGTTCCTGGGGCCGCGCCACTACTGCTTCCACCCGTCGCTGGACGTGGTCTACTTCTCCGACGAACAGGGCAGCAGCGTCACGGCTTACAACATGGACTCGGAGGGCAGGCTGTCCGCGTTCCAGACCATTTCGACTCTGCCCGAGGGCCACACCGAGCGCAACACCTGCTCGCAGATTCAGATGACAGCCGATGGCAGCCTGCTGTTCGTGCCCAACCGGGGCCACAACAGCATCGCCAGCTTCACCGTCAACCCGCAGACCGGCGCTCTCGCCGCCGCGGGCCGCGCTTCCACCGAGGCCGTTCCCAGCGCCTTCAGCCTCGATCCGCAGGGCAAGTTCGTCTTCGGGGCCGGTTCAGCCACGGGACGCCTTTCGTCCCACAGCATCAACGGCGACACCGGCGAGATGACGCCCCTCGCCACCTACGACGTTGGCGCCCGCCCCATGTGGGTGCTGACCACTACGCTGGGGGAGTAGGTTGACAGCATAAAGCGAATCCGTCTGCTGCTGACGGACAGAAGGGGTGAAGGTTGCCAGCGCTCCCTCCACCCCTTTGCGTGCGCGCGATGTGATGTTCTCGCAGGGCAGTCGGCGTTGGTGGATACACTCAAAATTTGTCGTCATTCGTGCGAGTTACGGGTTATGGGTGAGCGTATTCGGTATTCTCAACGTGTGTTGGTATTCCCATGTAGGGGCGCACAGCCGTGCGCCCTGGCCCCCGGTTCCGGCACAATTCTCTCCTGCGCAGACACGGGCGCACGGCTGTGCGCCCCTACGGGGAGGGGCCAAGCAGACAAATCGCGTCCAATACCAACACACGCCGAGAATACCGCGTATTCGGTTCAAACGCGAATACTCCGGCTACAAGACCCTGAATCCGCCGGGCGGTGTGTTATGCTTTTGGCCGTTCAAAGAAGAGACCAGTGACTAAGGTCAAGACCGGGAGGTACTCATGTCTGTAGAGTTCTGGGCGATGGGCCGCCCTTACGCCGGGGGGCCTAATTCCCCGGAGTTCAACGCGGTGAAGCAGGCGGTTCGCGCTGAGGAAATCGGGTACGACGGCATCGTGTACGTTGATTCCCAGAACCGCTACGGGGACACCTACGTGGCCATGGCGCTGGCCGCCCATGCCACGTCCACCGTCAAGCTGGGCACGGGCGTCACCAATTCTCATACCCGCCATCCGGCGGTCACGGCGTCGGCCATAGCGACGGTGCAGGTGGAGAGCGGCGGGCGGGCTTACCTCGGCATCGGACGGGGCGACTCGGCCCTGGCGCACCTGGGGCGGGCGCCCGACTCCGTGCCCAAGTTCGAGAGCTACTTGGAGAGGTTACAAGGATACCTGCGCGGTGAGGAAGTGCCCTTCGAAGCTGGAGGAGACATTGATTCCGTCGGCCTTGCGGACTACAAGGATTCCAGTCTCATATTCTGGATAGACGAGGTGCGTCCGCCCAAGGTTCCGGTGGACGTGGCGGCTACCGGCCCCAAGGTCATTTCCGCGGCGGCGCGCCACGCCGACCGGGTTACGCTGAACGTTGGCGCTGACCCGGATCGCATCCGGTGGGGAATGGAGGTGGCCCGCGCCGCACGCACTGAGGCCGGTCTTACTGCTGATATTCCCTTCGGCGCCTACGTCCCTCTGGTGGTGCACGACGACCCGGAAGAGGCGGCGCGAATCGGCACTTTCCAGGTCGCGCTGTTCGCCCGGTTCTCGTCCATGTATGGGAGCGTGGTAGGGCCGGTCTCGGCGGAGCAGCGGCAAGTGATGCGGAACATTCACGATGCCTACGACATGCAGCACCACGGCATGGCGGGTTCGCCCCAGGACGAGGCGGTGACTACTGACTTCGCCCGGAACTTCGGGATATTCGGCCCGCCCACCCATTGCGCCGACCGGCTGTCGGAGCTGATTGAGCTGGGCATCGACAAGTTCATCATCCGTGGCGTGAATCTCGACCCGGCCGATCCGGAATCGCGGGCCGCCGAGCGCTTTGTCGAAGAAGTGGTGCCACTGATTCGCAGCTAGAGGGGAGTGTGCGACAATCGTCTTTTGCGGACTAGGTGCAAGGCAAAGCGACGCCCCTCATTCCTGCGGGAGTGAAGGGACGCCCTCACCCTAACCCTCTCCCGGAGGGAGAGGGGATTCCTTCCGTGCCTTCTATGAGTAGTTGGGCGGCCCCTTCATTCCTGTGGGAGCGAGGGGACGCCCTCACCCTGACCCTCTCCCGGAGGGAGAGGGGATTCGTTCCATGCCTTCTATGAGTAGTTGGGTGGCCCCTGGTTCAGCCCGGCTACCCTTTCGCACCATTGGGACGCGCCTAGTACCCGGCCCTCCTCGGCCCACGGCCCGCCGAACTGGACGGCCATGGGCATGCCCAGCTCCGATAGGCCCGTTGGCACCACCACCGTCGGCAGCCCTGCGGCTGTCCAGGGCACTTGGTACGCCGCGTCTCCGGTGGTGTTCAGGTCCTTGGGCGCGGGCGCGGGAGTGGCCGGCGTCATCACCACGTCAACCTTCGACGCCATTTCGTTCAGGTCGGCGCGGAACTGGCGGCGCAGCCGTTGCGCCTTCAGGTAGGTGGCCGTCGGGATGAGCATGCCCATTTCCATACCGGCCCTGATTCGCGGCCCGTAGTCGGCGGCGCGAGTGCGGTGGTTGGCCTCGTGGAAGGCGGCGCAGTCCACGTTCATCACGACGCGCTGGAAGCTGTGAACGCGGGCGAAACTGTCCGGCAGGGGAATTTCCTCGACCTCCGCGCCAGCCTCGGCCAGTTGGTTGGCTATTGCTTCGGTGTGCGCCCAGATTTCCGGGGTGGAGTAGTCCTGGTAGTACTGGCGCACCAGCCCGATGCGCGGCGGACGGTCGTGCTCGGCCATCTGTGCGCTGAAGTCCGGGACTGGCAGCCGCAGCGATCCCGGGTCGTTGCCGTCCTCGCCGCTCATCACCTGTAGCATCAGCGCGGCGTCGGCCACCGTGCGGGTCAGGATGCCCACGTGGTCCAGCGACCAGCTCACAGGCACGACGCCGTAGCGGCTGATGCGTCCGTAGGTGGGCTTGAGGCCGACGATGCCGTTGTAGGCCGCCGGACGGCAGGTCGAGCCGCCGGTCTGCGAGCCCAGGGCCGCTGGCACCATTCGCGCGGCCACTGCCGCCGACGAGCCGCTGCTGGAGCCGCCGGGGGTGTGCTCCAGGTTCCAGGGATTGTGCGTCGGCGACGGGTCGGAGGTGGCGAACTCCGTGGTAACGGCCTTGCCGAGTATGATCCCTCCGGCGGCTTTGATCTTGGCGACGCACGTGGCGTCGAAGTCCGGCACAAAGTCGGCGTACACCTTGGAGCCGCAGGCGGTGAGCATTCCGGCAGTGTAGAAAATGTCCTTCAGGCCCACGGGCACGCCGTGGATGGGGCCGAGCGGTGCCCCCGACCTGACATCGTTCTCGCTGTGCCTCGCCGCTGCCAGCACGGCCTCGCGGTCGATGGTCACCCAGGCTTGCAGGTCGCTGTCCAGCGCGTCGATTCGCGCCAGCAGGGATTCGGCCAGCGCCACCGGGGATAGTACGCCTTTGCGAATCCGCGCCGCCGCCTCAACTACGGAAAACTCATAAGGCTCAGGCATCATTCAACCCCTGCGCGTTAATTTTGATAGCCGATGCAGCCGCTCCGAAGAGCCTGCTCAGCCCTGGACGACGGGTTCCAAGTCGGGATGGGCCTCCGCGTCCTCCACGTCGGCAATCTGCCGGGCTGTCGTCCGCAGATAGTCCTCCAGGTCCTGGGCGCGCTCCTCGCCGAACATGGCCACTGCCCGCCGCCGCATTTCCTCGTAGTACCAGTCCTCGCTCTTGGTCAGGCTCATTTGCCACCCTCCACAAACCCAATTGGCTCGACTTCCGTCCGGCAAATTTTAACTGCGGGCCGTTGGGGCGGTCAATCTCATGAGGCCATACGTTAGAGTAGCTGCCGTGAACATAAAGTTGACATACAATGTGAAAATTGACATACAATGTGATGGATAAGTATCATGCGGCCCACGTAAACATCAAGCCGTTTGATGATGCTAGGCATAGTAGCAGAGTCAAAGCGAGGGAAGACGCTAAAATGCTTTTCTTTGAGGAACCTGTTCGCAGGCGCAAGGCTTTTTCGGCGGAGCTCAAACGGGAGTTGCACAAGGCGCAAGCTGGCAAGTGCATGTACTGCGGCCGCAAACCTGGCATAGATCTAATGGACATTGACCACAAGAACCCGATGGCAAAGGGTGGCTCTGACCAAAAGCGGAACCTGCAATTGCTGTGCCGCTCCTGCAACACGCGGAAAGGCGCAACGACTGATCGGCAGTTCCGCACCAAATTTAAGTCAATTGGTGTCCCACAAACCCAAAATCCACCAGAAAAAGCTATCCCGCAGAGCAAGTTTGAGGCCGTAGCCAAGGAAACCGCCACCAAAAAAGCGAAACGGGCGCGAACCAGGAGAGAGTTCGACGATTACGGGTTCTTCTAGTCGGACAGGCATCAGGTGAAGACATGACCGAGTCCAATAATGTCCAAAGTATTGCACAAGCTGTCGCCGATCGGCGACAGCAACCTTTGTTGGTCTTGTATTGGCCCGATGAGAGTCATGTACAAGATAACGATGTGCGAGATCTTAGGAAATTTCTCAGAAACCAACAGCTCACTAGAACGAGAAAAACTGAATTCATGGACGTTCTTATTGAAACCGTTGGAGGAGAAACAAACGTACCTTACTTGATTGGTCAAATGATACATGACTACGCAACAAAGATTGCTTTTTTGGTTCCTAACAAAGCGTTAAGCGCAGGGGCAGAGATTTGCTTGGCTGGTCATAGAATCATTTTTGGAGAAGATGCGGTACTGTCACCCATAGACACAATCTATACTGATGAGGAAGGTAAACAACTATCAGAAACTACAATTGAACACTTTCGAGAACTTGCTGATGAATCGTCAGAAGATGCAACACGCTCTGCCATAGTTGAGAATACAATAGGTAGAATTGAGCATCAGCTCATAGCTGATACATACCGTGAAAGCAGAGTGGCTGGACGACATGCCCAACAACTGCTGGAACAATATATGCTCAAAGATTCCAGCGAAGATACAATAGATGCAGTATTGGAACACCTGACTACACAAGCCCCTAGCCATGAATGGAGGATAGACTACCACATCGCAAAAGAAATTGGTCTAAAAGTCAAACGCATGGACGAAGAGACTTCTGACTTGACCAAATCTTTGGTAAAGCAAATTGTATGTGAAATTGTGACAGGCGACAGAAGCGACAACAAAACAGGAAATGCCGCGTATTTTCTATATGCCACACCTTCGGCTTCGCTGACTGGAGCTAATCACCAAGACTAACTTCACCAATTATTTTTCTATCCGTTCCGACTCTCCTCCTGCTGTTATAATACCGGAAACCATCCCCGATTGAGACTGCAATAATCACAAGGAGGGAGTCATGCCAGACGATCTTTCCGGCATTCTGGAGTCCCCGGAGCATACCCACCTCGCCAGCGTTGGCGGCAACACCGAGGGCCCGCTGTGGCACCCCGACGGCTACCTGACCTTCGTATCCCTCACTGAAAGCCGCCTGTACCGCTGGGACGAGGCGAACGGCGTGTCCGTCCTGCGCGAAGGCACGGGGGAGGGCAACGGCTGCGCTTTCGACCGCCAGGGCCGCCTGATCATGTGCGAGGGCGCAGACCATCGCCGCATCACGCGCATGGACGCCGACGGCGCGGTCACCGCCATCGCCGAGCGATGGCAGGGCAAGCGGTTCCACAAGCCCAACGACGTGGTCACCCGCTCCGACGGCAGCATCTACTTCACCGACCCGTCGCTGCGTCTCGATCCGGAACTGCGCGAGTATGACTTCGCTGGCGTGTTCCGGCTTGCTCCTGACGGCGAGGTACATCTGGCTACCGATGGCTGCGAATACCCCAACGGCTTGGCCTTTTCCCCTGATGAATCGGTGTTGTACGTCGCCATCAGCCGCGCCAGCCTCGACGACCTTGTTAAGGAGGAACGGGGCGAGTTCTGCCCCAACCGCAAGATTCGCGCCTTCGACGTGGCCGCTGACGGTTCCCTGATCAACAACCGCGTCTTCGCCGACATGAGCTCGGCCGAACCAGGAGTACCCGACGGCATGAAGGTGGATACCGCGGGCCGCGTCTTCTGCACCGGCTCCGGCGGCATCTGGGTCTTCGAGCCGGACGGTACGCATCTCGGCGTCATCCGCGGCCCCGAGGTGCCGCGCAACATCGCCTTCGGCGGCCCGGACTACCGCACCGTCTACACCACGCCGGGAACGTCCATCTACAGCTTCCGGGTGACGACGCCGGGCATCAGGCCGTAACGAGACGGTTCACAGCAGAACTCCTATTGCTGATGCGTGGATGAGATGGTAGACAATCCCGTCATTCCCGCGAAAGCGGGAATCCATACGGCCAAAGGGGGGGAGCACATTCGGCTGACTGCGGCCCCTTTAGCGCGTTTGGTTCCTGACTTTGAGGAATGGCGGTTCCGGGCATTTGGCGGATTCAGCCATTTTCTTGCATGGCCAGTCTGGTCCGAAAACGGGTATATCCGTTGCCCTCCGTATGACTGGCTCGCGGATTTACCTGTAACATAGACAAACGACTTAAACAGGCAGGTATGAACAATGTCCAGGTTGTTGCTTTTCGTGGCCCTTGTGGTGCTGGCGGCGGTCCTTGCGTGCGGAGGGGAGGACGCCACGGAAGCCCCTACGAACACCCCTGTGCCGCCGACCGTGGCGCCCACGGCGACGCCGGAACCCACCCCGACGCCAACACCGGAACCAACGCCGACCCCTGAGCCGACGGCAACCCCGGTGCCCACTCCGGCGCCTGCCGACACGCCCACTCCTGCCCCACAGACCGAGGAGGAGCAGCAAGGCCGGGAGACGTCCGCGGCTGACGGAATGATCACGCCGCTGAAGCTGGACGACCCCCTGAACGTGGCCGGTGAACTGTCTGAGGACGAGCTTGCGTGTGTGTTTGAGGTGGCGGATCCGGGCAAATTGATGCAGATATTTTCCGCCCTCGAACAGGCATCTCCCGACGATATGGCGCAACTGATCAACTGCATGGAAGATGAGACGGTGCTGCGGCTGTTCGTAACAGGACTGGTCGGGTTGGAGGAGCCGCTCAGCGTGGAAACGTCCAACTGTGTACGCGAGGGAATGGACGAGGTTGACGCAAGGGCGGTGATGCTGTCAGGAACGGCGGGCGATGAACAAGCGGCAATGACGTCGTCCATGGCTGCATTCTTCCTGGTTATGACTTGTCTGAACGACGAGGAGTTTGCCGCCGCCGCCCCGTCCCTGGGCATGACCGCCGAGGACAGGGATGGGTTGCTCTGCGTGATTGGAGAACTGGGCGGCCCCGAAGAGTTCGCAGGCGTCTTTTCCGCCGAGGACGAAGAGGCCATGATGTCGCTGTTCGGAGCGGCTATCGCCTGTGGCCTGGAGATGGAGGGAGGCATGGCCCCCGGCGGGTGACGGCTGACAATGAGCAGGTCTGTCCGGCCCGCCTGAACCCATCGGGCAGGGCCGGACTGTCAAGTACGGTGAAAGAGAGGCCGCCGGAGGGTGTGAAATCATCCGCTCCGGCGGCCCTTTCGCTGGTAAGAGGGTAAGGGCGCACCCTTCCGGTAGAGAATACCGCGCCGAGACTGTATGATTGGCGGCAATCCGAATCAGGGAACAGGAGACGAACCGTGACATCTAGCAACATTGTCGGTTCCGGCGACTTCAGCTACGAAATGAACCCCGACTGGGCCAAGCTCCCCGAGGGGTGGGAGATGCCCACCGCGGCGGTTTACGGCGACTCCCAGGACCGGGTGTACGCCTTCAACCGCGACCCGGAGCACCCGGTCTGCATCTTCGACAAGGACGGCAACTTCGTCTCGGCCTGGGGCGCCGGGCTGATTACCTTCGCCCACTCCATCCTGCTGGACAACAACGACAACGTGTGGCTGGTGGACCGCAACACCCACGAGGTGCACAAGTACACCGGCGACGGCCAGCACATCATGACCATCGGGCAGAAGGGCGTCCGCTCCGACACCGGCGTTGACCCCGAAGACTACAGCTCCACGGCCTTCCAGTCGGTCACCCACGGCGGCCCGCCCTTCAACATGCCTGCTGGCATCGCTCTGAACGACGCGGGCGAGATATTCATCGCCGACGGCTACGCCAACGCGCGGGTGCACAAGTTCACCGCCGAAGGCCAGCTCATCAAGTCGTGGGGCGAGCCCGGCGACGGCCCCGGACAGTTCCGGCTGCCCCACGGCGTCTGGATCGACCGCCAGGGCCAGGTGCTGGTGGCCGACCGCGAGAACGACCGCGTTCAGGTGTTCACCCAGGAGGGCGAGTACATTTCCACCTGGCCCAGCAAGCTCATCGGCCCGGCCCTGCTGTACGTTGACTCCGAGGACATCGCCTACATCCCGGAGCACAACGGCGGGCTGTTCAGCGTGTTGTCCCCCGACGGCGAGATCATCACGCAGTGGGGCTCCGAGCTGCACCGCTCCTGCCACGGCGTATGGGCCGACTCCGACCGGGACCTGTACTTCGTGATGCCCGGCGAGTGGGGCCGCTCCCGCCGCGTGGTCAAGTTCCACCGCCGCTAGGACGCGCTCGCCCGACTCTTCCCTCCCCCTCGAGGGGGAGGGCTAGGGTGGGGGTGAAATCCTGGTAGAAAACAACGCTCCTGTCCCCAAAACCCTAACCTGACCAGGAGGTAACTGACTATGAGCCGTCGCAGTGGTGCTGTCTACTCCCATCTGTCCAACCCGGCGTTGAGGGGGATGCTGTTGCTGGCCGGTTTGGCCGCAGCAATCGCGCTGTGCCTCCTGCTGGCCGCGCCGGCCGGAACCGTTGGCGCCGCGGCAACGGCGCAACAGGATTCTACTGATCCGGAACTGCTCGCTTTGATAGCACTGTACGCGACCACCGACGGCGGCAACTGGACCAACAACACCAACTGGTTGAGCAGCGAACCCATCGGCAAGTGGCACGGCGTTACCACCGACGCCAGTGGTCGTGTAACTGAGCTGAGACTCAATCACAACAAATTGAGCTGAGGGAAACCGGCGGAACGTGGGCTATCAGGGATTCAGGGCGGCAAAGGCATTACCTGGGCCGGACAGCAGGCGGGAGGCCGGAGAACCTGCCAGGTAGGCAATTATCCGCGGCGGCGAGGCCCTGGATTGTTGCCGCGAAGCTTTGGGAAAAGGTATGACGTATCTGCGGAAGGCGCAGGGCGGGAGAGACACCGGACAATATCACGACTGGAGCGTCAGAACCGGGAGTACCACAGACGGGAAAAGATTGAAATCGTCCGGTCTCCGGGTATTCTCAACGTGTGTTGGTATTGGACACGATTTGTCTGCTTGGCCCCTACATGGGAATACCAACACACACTGAGAATACCCGAAAACGCCGGTCGTTGACCCTCACTTCCCTCCAATATAGACTCTCGCCAACTCCACTCAAGGCAAGGGAGGTTGCAGTGGCGACGCTGGACCAGTACGAAAACAACTACAACAACATCCGTTTTGAGCGCCGGAACGGAATTCTGCAAATGACGTTCCATACCAACGGTGGCCCCCTCCAGTGGGGCGGCGGCCCGCACGAGGAATTTCCCCGGGCTTTTGCCGATGTCGGCAGCGACAGAGAGAACCGCGTAGTTATCCTGACCGGCACCGGCGACGCCTTCTCCGGCCCCCAGGGCACCGCGGCGGGCGCGCCCAAGCGCACCCCGGAGCAGTGGGACAGCACCTACTGGGAGGGCAAGAAACTCCTCGGCAACCTGCTGGACATCGAAGTGCCGATGATCGCCGCGGTCAACGGCCCGGCCCTCCGGCACTCGGAGATTCCACTGCTCTGCGACATCGTGCTGGCGGCTGACACGGCGGCTTTCCAGGATTCCGGGCATTTTATGAGTAACCTGGTGCCCGGCGACGGCGTTCACGTCGTCTACCCCATGCTCCTTGGGGCCAACCGGGGGCGCTATTTTCTGCTCACCGGCCAGTCCATCGGGGCGCAGGAGGCCCTGAGCCTTGGCCTGGTCGGCGAGGTGATGCCGCAGGAAGCCCTGGTGCCCCGTGCCTGGGAACTGGCGGAGCAACTGGCCGAAAAGTCAGACCTGGTGCTGCGCTACACCAGGGTCGCCACCACCCAATACGTCAAGCGCCTGATGCACGACCTTCTGGGATACGGCCTGGCGCTGGAGGGACTGGGCTCCGCCGACTCCCTGCTCCGGCAAGGGTAGCGGCGGTTACGGTTGCGTCAACTGGCCAGGGCTATTGCATTTAGGCATGTTAGACACCGTCATTCCGGCGAAAGCCGGAATCCAGTGACCGAACCCGGCACTCATGTTCAGGTAATCGGGCATCCCGATCCTCCTGGACTCCGGCGAAAGCCGGAGTGACGAGACTGGAATTTCATAGGCAATTGCCTCGAGCAAGTGACAGTTCAGACTTGAAAAGCGGGCGGCATTCTGGCAATATGGGGTTATGCGAGTAGGGGCATTTGAATTAACGGAACCGGTTCCTCAACTGAAGGACCCGCATGTCTTCGCCATGATCCGCCCGTGGGTGGATGTGGGCAGCGTGGGCACGCTTACCCTCAATCGCCTTGAGCGGTTCATGGGGTCGAAGGAACTTGGGCGGTTGCACCGTCCAGGAACCTTTTTCGACTTCACCCGCTACCGGCCCAACATGCGGCTGGTCGACGGGGCGCGGCAGGTCAAGATACCCAACAGCACCATCCGGTACGCCACCACGGAGAACGGGCCGGATTACCTGTTCTTCCACCTGCTGGAGCCGCACTCCAACGGCGAGGACTACACCGACTCCATCCTTGAGGTGGTCAAGCACTTCGGGGTGAAGCGTTACTGCCGTGTCGGGGCGATGTACGACGCGGTGCCGCACACCCGCCCGCTACTGGTGACGGGGTCGCTGGGATCGGTCGAGCAGAAGCGTTCGGTGCCAAATTTCAAGCTGTCCCAGAGCACCTACCAGGGGCCGACCACCATTATGAACCTTCTCTCCGAGGGGATTGAGAAGGAGAATATCGAGACCATCAACTTCATGGTACATCTCCCTCAGTATGTCCAGTTGGAGGAAGATTACGCGGGCACGTCCAGGATGATCGAGGTGCTGTCGTCGGTGTACGACAACATTCCCCCCGACCTGGCTCCGGTGCGCCGCGGCCAGCGTCAATACCGCGAGTTGAACGCCTCCGTAGACCGCAATTCGGAACTCAAGACGCTCATCCAGCAGATGGAGCAGTACTACGACTCCCAATTGACCGCAGAAGCGCAGGCGGCAGCAGAGGAAAACAGCGCCCCCGCGCCGGCGCTGTCTCCCGAAATCGAGGCGTTTCTCAGCGAGCTCGGCGACCGTCTGGAAAGCGACCCGGAACAGGACGATTAGTCCCTTCGGACTTTCTATCTGGTTGCTCGGAGAGAATACACAACGGCCACGCCTTGACCAGCGTGGCCGTTGCTTTTGGCCCCAACCGCATCCGGACAGCAACCGGCCTCCACAAGCAGACGTCACGGGGAGCAAGATGCAACTGAGCGAATTTGTAACGGGATGTCTGGAGCAGCATTACAACGCCATGGCCCGTTCCGTCGATGGGTTATCGGCGGATGAGTTGGCCTGGATGCCGACCCCGGAATGCTCATCCATAGGCTTCCTGGTCTGGCACTACGGCAGAACCCTCGACCGCTGGGTTCACTCGCGGCTACAGGACGCGCCGCAGCTTTGGGAGCAGGGTTGGGCCGAGCGGCTGGGCCAGCAGCACATCAGCGCCGACGATACGGGCTACGGGTACGGCCCCGAACAACTGGCAGCGTTCAGTGTTCCCGAGGCCGCGGCGCTGCTCGACTATGCCTCCGCCGCCCTGGTAGCAGCGAACGAGTACCTGGACGCCCTTGGCGACGCGGATTTTGACGGCATAGGGGTGTTGAATCCCAGGGGCGGCACGATGACGCTGGCCAACATGTGCCAGCAACTACTGTGGGAATTCAACCAGCACGGCGGGCAGATCGCCTACCTGCGGGGCATGCAGCGCGGCCTGGAGGACCCGCGATACAGCGGCGGCCTGCTGGAGGGGCTGGCAGCGCGGGAGGCAAAAAATGGCTGACGGTCAACTGCTTTTGATGGTGCAGATGACATGCGCCCGTGAGCATCTGGACCAGTTCACCGCCTGGTACAACAGTCATCTTCCCAACCTGTTGCGCATTCCGGGATACGAGTGGGCACAGCGCTACGTGAATCTGGATGGCAGCAACCGTTTTACGGCATTGTACGGGATCAGAAGCGCCGATGATCTCCCGTCTCTGCTACAGTTCGGCGAGCCTGACCTGCACCCCATTGCGGCGTCCGAGTTCTCGGTTTTCAGCACCCTGCATGGCATGAGCGGTCACGTGGCTAACGTATATGAGCAGGTGAGCGGGGCCCCGCTGCGAGACCCGTTGCTGCTGGCCGACCTCCCGCTAAGCATCGTAAGCGCCGACGTTGACCCGGCCCATGAGGAGGAATGGGACCGGTGGTACACCGATTCGCACCTGCCGGGCGTGGTGAATGTCCCCGGATACGCCCGTGGCGCCCGGTTCCGCTGCCTTGACCATCCCGCCCTGACCGGCTTCAACACAGGCCCCAAATACTTGGCCCTGTATGAGTGCGAGAGCGAGGACATCCTGCCCTCTTTGGTTCCGGGCGAACGTATCCACCCCGAAGCGCAGGCGGAACTGGACCGCTGGCAGGCATACGGCGCGTTACATGCCCGCAATTTCCAGTGGGGCCTCTACCGTTTGATTTCCAAGCACTTCAAGTGGACTGACGTACTGTCGCAGTAGTTCTTCCGGGAATATTCGTTAACACCTCAGCGCCGCCAGTTTCAAGAATCCTTTGCCGCCGAACGCAGCCAAATGGAACACCTTCATTTGGAGGCCCTTAGCTGGGTCCTCTCCTCAATAACCGTCATTTCCGCTCTCCCGGGAATCCAGTGCCGTGAATCGGCAAGCCGTCTACACGGCTTGCGCACGGAACCTCACCAGTCGTAGCAACCTCTGCATCAGCATTGGGCTTCGCGACTACGTCTGGGCGGCGATGCTGCTCGTTCGTGCTGATTAAGATCAAGCCAGCATGCTCTGACACCCTCCGCTAACCGCCAAACAGGTCCTTGATGCGGTCGAGGAAGCTGCCGCGGCTGGCCCCGCGCTCCATGAACCGCGCCCACTGCTGCTCGGCGGACTCGGAGCGGCGCAGATCGCGGGCGCGCTGCTTCATCAGATCGAGGATGCGGTCTTCCTCCCCCTTGTCCAGCCAGTAGCCGTGGTCGTTGGGGCAGTGGTCGACGGGCAGGTTGTGGGCGCGGTAGTTGAACACGTCCATGGCCGCCCCGCAGTGCGGGCAGGGGCGTTCCCCGGCACGGCGGGCGTATTCGCGCATCCCTTTGAGTATGTCATCGCGGTTGGCGGTGTCCTCCAGCAGTTCCATCTCGTCGAAGTCCAGCCACAGCCCGCGGCACTGCGGGCAGTGGTCGATTTCGATACCTCGAAACTTGCGCCCGTCAAGGGCTACGTTGCAGTCGGGGCAGTTCATTCTTCGCGCTCCATCGGTTTCGGACCATGGCCCGGCCTTCGGGCAGGATAACACACCTGGGTCATTCGATAGTTGGAGACACCTTTCCACGGATAATTTCTTGAGGGCTATCCTGCGGTAGATGACAATTTCTCTTGCAAAGATTTCACCCCCACCCTAACCCTCCCCCTAAAGGGGGAGGGGATAGTAGGAAGGCCCTGAGAAGCCGCCGCTAGTTACCATTTCCGAAGTCAAAGCCCTCCAGCGCGCAGCCGGTGTCGTAGCCGCCCGGCGGGAACCAGATTGGCACGCACCAGGGGGTGTATTCGGCAATCCTGCCGCCCGATACGGCCACATCGTAGCTGCCGTCGGAGTTCTTGGTCACGCGGACGGTTACGCCGCCTATGCTCCTGGATTCGCCGTCGGCGATGACGGAGTAGTCGTCGCGGCCATAGCCTACGTCCGATTCGTAGTCGGGGTTGGCGGAGTTGTACAGGGCCGGGCCAGACCGCGCGTTGATGCCCGTGCCGTTGGTCTGGTCGTAGCGGCTTACCATCACGCCTTCGTACCGAAGGGGCCGCTTCTGGCCCGGGCTTGCCGGGTCATAGACCACGGCGTTGGTGTTGCGGTAGACGGCGTTCCGTTCGTCCAGCACCTCCAGGGTGGTGAAAGCGCCGGGCCGCCCGGAGTGGATGACCAGGAACTGATTGCCGCTCTGCATGGGCCGGGCCAGCCGGTAGGTTCCCGCGTCCGAAAGATGCAGCGCCACCTCGTCCGGCGCAATCCACCCGGCGGCGTAGCGGTTGATGGCGAGGGTGGCTGGCATGTCCTGGTGCCAGCCGGGGGGTCTGCGGAAGGTCAACTCCGACATGAAGTCGTGGGGATTGCTGTAAAAGTTGGGCCTCTGGTACGGCCCGCTGGCGTCCGGCTTCCACGGAAGCTCGGTATAGGAATGGGGCCAGAACATCCAACTATGGCCGATTTCGTGAACCAGCGTCATCATTGTGGAGTGTTTCACGCTGACAAGCCCCAGGTCGGCATAGCCGTTCCATGCAGACCCGCCGGAGTAGCTTGCGACGTCGTTCAGGAAAAAGCGGTTGAGGGCGCCGGGCATACCCCAGCGGCAGCCGGGCCTGTCCGGGTCGTCCGGGTCGCACCCCACAACGCCAATCAGGGCCAGCCACTGGTTTTCCACATCCTGCGGGGTTGCCCGGCCGCGGGCCTGAAAGTCGTGGCCGGCCACAAAGGTCATCCGCAGCTTGCCCCCGGAGATTTTGCGGAAGTAGGCGGCGACGTGGGTGTTGAGCGCGTTGACCGCTTCGGCCATGCTCATATCTACCCGTGAGCCGTTGTCATAGGGCCAATCCGCGGCGCCCACTGGCACCCTGGCAATGTCCACTGCTATCTCCAGGTTGCCTAGGGAGTAGTACGTCGGGTCTAAGGGTATGTCCAAGTGGGTGCGCTGGGGATGCTTGCTCATAAGGGTGCATCCCTCGAATCCCATAAGGCCATAGCGGACGTAGCTGCCGTTACCGAAGTAGCGTATCAGGGACAGGGAATCCTGGCCGCCCAAGTCCGGCATCCCCGCAGCAGTCCAGGGCGAATTGGGATTGGCCGGCGGGTCGCAGTCGTAGGGGTTGGACTCTCTCCACCACGGCTTCGGCTCAGCCAGCCACTCGTGGTCATTCCAGGAATCGTAACGCTGGACAGGGGGCGGGATGTAGGTT
This sequence comes from Dehalococcoidia bacterium, assembly GCA_963664375.1. GTDB lineage: Bacteria > Chloroflexota > Dehalococcoidia > Lucifugimonadales > UBA3495 > VXOI01. The sequence continues at coordinate 2,476,535 of OY761449.1, read as the reverse complement.
GGGGTTGGGACAGGGGTGATGGTGACGCTGACGGAAGCCCTGGCCTGGGCCTGTCTGGTGGCTTCAACGGCGTCGGCGCGGCCAGTGGCACCCGAGATGGCTCTGGCTTCGGACGCGGCGTTGATGGCGTTCAGGGCTGTACCTATGTCTACGTTGGAATAGACAAAGACGTTGGGAGTGGGAAAGGGATTGTACAAGACCTGGTCCACGGCGGCGGCTATTGCCCCGGAATCTACGCTGGTTTGGGATACGGCGTGGGCTACGGCCCCGGCAACGTCGTTGGGAGAGCGGGCCATGTATTGCAGGGCAATGGTCACTGCCCGGGCCAGGTCATCCGGCAGGGTTTCGCCTTTGGCGCTGAAAGAGGGGGGCAAACTGCCCAGAACCTCGCCCACGGCCCTGGCTACGTCGTCGGGATTGGCGTTGGTCATCGAGATGCCGTAGGCTATGGCGCCCTCCACGTCACCCTGATTGCGGCCAAGGTATTCGAAGGCAAAGTTCACCGCCGCGGTCAGGGCTGCGGCCCGGGCGTTGATTTCGGCGGCGGCGGTGGCGGTGGCCTCCGCGCTGCTGGCAATGGCAGGGGTGGGAGTGGGCTCGGAAACAGGCGTAGGACTGGGAGCGGTGGACGGCGCCAGACTGGGATCGGGTGTTGGGTCGAGGCCGGGAGTCGGGACTGGACTGGGAGCGGGAACCGGGACCGGACTGAGGCCCGGAGCGGGCGCCGGGCTGGGCGCGGCTGTAGGGCTGGGCGCGGCTGTAGGGCTGGGAGCAGGTGTAGGGCTGGGAGCAGGTGTTGGGCTGAGAGCGGGCGCGGGTATCGGGCTGGAAGCAGGATTGGCCGCGCCTTGGGCCGTAGCCGTAGCGACGGCCTCGGCAACGGCGGCGGCGATGGCCTCATCCCGGTCGTCAGGGGTGGAAGTCGGTGCTGGAGCGGCTGGACTACTAGCGGTGACGGTAGCGACGGCCTCGGCTATGGCAGTGGCAAGGGTCTCGGGCATGGGCGTTGGTGTAGACGAAACCGTCGCATCGCCTCCGCCGCAGGCCATGGACAGAACCAGCACGACTAACGCCGCAAGCAAGGCGGGCAGTGTTTTCTTCCTGGCAGATGCTATTGGGCGCAAGTCCGTTCCCCCAGGTTGATGGACTTTCCGGAACGTGTCGTCAACCCATTCCCGTCATTCCAGCGAAAGCAGGAATCCAGAATCCGCCGATTTTGCCGGACGGCCTGGTTACGGAAATGCCTGGATTCCTGCTTTCGCTGGAATGACGGGGCAATGTGACGACGCTGCCTGATTCGTCCTGCCCTTTCATATAGAGTGCTGGCTTAGTGGCATGATGCTACGATTCTGCGGTCTGTAATCCGGCGAGGGAACGCCCTCATCCTAACCCTCTCCCGAAGGGATAGGGGACTTCAACTTTTGAGGTAGTTTCTACCCCATCACCCGGCGGAAGAACTCCATGGCGTTGCCGCCGATTATCTTGCGGATGTCGTCGTCGGAGTAGCCGCGGCGGATGAGGCCGCGGGTGATGTTGCCGCCATCGGCGGGGGACTCCAGGCCGTTCAGGTATGGGGCGGGCAACTGGTCGGGGCCGTCCCGCCCCATGACCACGCGGTGGAAGGCGACGTGGTCGCCGACGGTGGTGTCGGTGCCGATGCCCACATGATCCACGCCCACCAGGTTGGCCATGTAGTCGTAGTGGTCGAGGACGCACTCGATGTCCTGCTCGGGGTCGTCGCTCAGGGAATTGGGCACGGCGGTGATGCAGATCAAGCCGCCGTTCTCGGCGCAGGCGGTCAGCTCTTCGTCGCGGCGGGTGCGGCGGTTGGGGCGCAGGGCGTAGGCGGCGTTATGGCTGAAGACGCAGGGAGCGCGGGAGAACTCGATGGCGTCCAGGGCGCTGGGCGTGGACACGTGGGACAGGTCGATGGCCATGCCCAGGTCGTTCATGCGGCGCACCACCTCGATGCCGAAGTCGCTGAGGCCGCCGGGGTTGCGCTCGTTCATGCCGTCGCCGATGTAGTTGCGGCGGTTGTAGGTGATGCCAGCCAGCCGCACGCCCATGCTGTACAGTTGCTCAAGGCGCTCGATGCGGTTGCCGATGGGCAGGTGTTCGAGGGTGGGCAGGAACCCGACGTTGCCCTGCTGCTTGGCGGACTCGATGTCGGCGGCGTTGCCGACCCGGACGATGCCGTCCTGCATGGCCACGTCGGCAACCATGTTTCCCACCTCCGCGGCCACGTCGTCATATTCGACGAAAGACATGTCGGCGGTGCTTTTCAGGCCGCCGAAGACGTTGGCGGTGGTGATGGCCGTCCATCCGCCAGCCCGCGCCGCGTCGTAGCCCCACTGGTAGCGGCCAATGCGGACGAGATCGACGAGCTGCTCCATCACCTCGGGCAGCACGAACGGGTGCTGGTGGACGTCGATGGAGATGCCATCCTCGGCGATGGCCTGGTAGCGCACCTCCTCGCCAGCGTCCAGGGGAACGACCGAAGACGGAACGCGGCCCACCTGCCGGGCCAGGGGAATCTGTGCAGCCATGTCAAACTCCGCTGGGTTGTATGGTTGTGCAAGGGCACTGAAGGTTTGCCGGAAAAGGGAGGGCGCACTGCTGTGCACCCCTACAAAATCGTGGGGAATTCAGTTGACGGAGATGGGGGTGCCTGAGCCGCCGGTCTGCTCGTTGACCAGGAACGTGGCTTGATCGCGGCCATAGATGGTTTCCAGATCGGCGTCGAAACGCTGCCCGCCCAGACCGCCCATGACCTCGTACCGGCCCTCGGTGAACAGGCGGCCCTCGTAGCTGTCGTGCTTTACATTGCGCTCCGACTCGCCAGCCAGGTACATCTCCACGGCCTGCACCATCAGCTCGTTGAATTCCTCGGGGTTCAGGTAGTTGGAGGCGCGCAGGAACACGTAGCCCCAGCGGATGCCCAGGTGCTCCATCATCATGGCCGGGCCTCCCGTGGGGCCTGCCCCGCATTGATCGCAGACCGGTCGCTCATATCGGAGATTCTCGCGTTCGGGTTGGCTTTTCGCAAATGAACTTTATGCAGTACGCGCTTGCCAGTCAAGGCGCGTCCGCCCAACGGTTGTGTGCTTGGGCAGGATGGGACAACCGGCCTCAATTGCGATAGCATGCACTGCACCGTCGGCAACACTGATTCCATCCCCGCTAACCGCCAGCGACTCGCGCCCTGAGGTGCCGTTAATGACCACGCCCGCCGAACAGACACCGCCAATCGACAATACCCCGGACATTGCCGCATCTGGAACAACCCGACGCCAACTCACGCCGCCTATGGCGGAGCAACGGCCCCACAGCGTCACGCATCACGGCGTCACCCTCGAAGACCCGTGGCACTGGCTGCGCGACCCCGGGTATCCGACTGTGGAAGACCCGGACGTTCTCGCCTACCTGAACGCCGAGAACACGTACTTCGAGGCCGCCATGGAGCCGCACCGGGGGTTGGTGGAGACGATTTTCGAGGAGATAAAGGGCCGTCAGCAGCCCGACCTGTCCAGCGTTCCATGGCGGCGCGGCGGCTGGTACTACCAGTGGAGCTTTCCGATTTCAGACGACGGGCAGGGCAGCCAGTACCGGGTCTGGCGGCGCTGGCCTGCGGGTACTCCCGAAGCCCGAAACGCTCCAACTGCCGAAGCGGAGACAATTCTGGACGAGCCGGAACTTGCCAAAGACGTGGAGTACTTCCGGCTGGGTTCGGCCTCGGTCAGCAACGGCGGGCGCCTGCTGGCGTACAGCGCCGACACCAGCGGCTCCGAACGGTTCAGCATGGTGGTCAAGGACTTGGAGAGCGGCGAACTGCTGGCAGACGCCATTGAAAACACGACGGGCAACGCGGTGTGGGCCGCCGATGATGCGTCGTTCTTCTACGCCGTGGTCGACGAAAACTGGCGTCCCTGGCAGGTGCGCCGCCACGTGCTGGGAGAGCCGGTTGACCGGGATGCCGTGGTCTACGAGGAACAGGACTCGGGGTTCTTCACCGGGGTGGTTCCCAGCACATCCAGAGAATACGTGATCATCGGCACCGGCGACCACGTGACGTCGGAAGTCCGGCTGATACCGGCGTCCGACCCGGCAGCGTCTCCCGTCGTGGTCTCGCCCCGGCGCGTCGGCCACGAGTACTCGGTGGACCACCAGGGCGACCGGTTCGTCGTCCGCACCAACGACACCCACAAGAACACCCGTATCGCCATAGCCCCCGGCGACGACCCCACGGAAGCGGCGTGGGCAACGCTGGTGGACGCATCCGACAGCCACTACATCCGCAACGTAAAGGCGTTCCGGGACTTCATCGCCGTCGAGGAGCGCATCGACGGGCTGGACCACGTGAGGCTGATCGACCGGGCGGGCGAGTCCCGGTACGTGCAGTTCACGGAATCGGCCTACACTGCTGGCATCGACAACAACCCCGAATTCGAAACGGATATGCTGCGGCTGGAATATTCGTCCATGGTCACGCCGTCCACGGTGTTCGACTACCACGTGGACACGGAGGAACTGGAGGTACGCAAAGTACAGCAGTTGCCCAGCGGCTACGACGCCGCGGAGTACGTGACCGAGCGGGTGTCGGTCACGGCGAGAGACGGCGCACAGGTGCCAGCCTCCATCGTCCGCCGCAGGGACACCCCGGCGGACGGCACTGCGCCGCTGTATCTGTACGGCTACGGGGCCTATGGTTTTGCCATGCCGCCGTCCTTCTCCACCACGCGGCTGTCGCTGCTCGACCGGGGCTTCATCTTCGCCATCGCGCACATCAGGGGCGGCGACGACCTGGGGTACCATTGGTACGAGGCGGGCAAGCTGGACCGGCGCACCAACACGTTCAACGACTTCGTGGACGTTGCGCACGGGCTGGTGGAGCAGGGCTACGGTTCCACGGGCCGCATCGCCATCGCTGGCGGCAGCGCCGGCGGGCAGCTTATGGGCGCGGCGGTCAACCAGGCGCCGGAGCTATGGGGCGCGGTGGCCGCTCACGTGCCTTTCGTCGACGCGCTGAACACCATGCTGGACGACACCCTGCCGCTCACGCCCATCGAGTGGCCGGAGTGGGGCAACCCCATCGAGGACAGCGCGGCCTTCGAGTGCATCCGGTCGTACTCCCCTTACGACCAGTTGGAGCGGCGCGAGTATCCCCCGATGCTGGTGACCGCGGGCCTGAACGATCCGAGAGTGACCTACTGGGAGCCAGCCAAGTACGTGGCAAAAATGCGGACGCTGAAAACCGACGGCAACCCGCTGCTGCTCAAGACCAACATGGGCGCGGGCCACGGCGGCCGGTCGGGCCGCTTCGACCGGCTGTACGAGGTGGCCGAGGAGTACGCCTTCATGCTGGCGGCCATGGGCTTGGCCGATTGACCTTGCCGCTTGCCGCGAAGCCGCGCCGATGGTACAAACGCCATTGTCTGAATCAGGATAGTACTTACGCAGTTAAAAGCTATCCCCTCCCCCTGAGGGGGAGGGTTAGGGTGGGGGTGAAATCCTAGACTGCGTAACTCCTATCAGGGTTTACAGGATTAAGGGATGGTCAGGATTGAATTGGGAAACATCCTGAAAATCTTACAATCCTATAAATCCTGATTCAGACAATTCCCTTACATATTGTTGCCAAAACGGAGGTTAGCACATGGCTCGTTTGGAAGGAAAAGTTGCCGTTATTACTGGAGCGACGGGAGGCATAGGCCGGGCGGCATCGCGGTTGTTCGCCGAGGAAGGCGCACGGGTGGCGCTGGTGGACCTGGACGAGGCCGCGCTGCGGGAGGTCGCTGGCGCCATCGGCGAGGACAAGGCCAGCTACACCGTCGCCGACGTGACTGACCCCGAACAGACACAGGCGTACATCAACCAGGCGGTCAACCGCTGGGGCGGAGTTGACATTCTGCTGGCCAACGCGGGCATTGAGGGCACCCTGTCGCCGATCACGGACTACCCCATCGAGATGTTCGACCGCGTGATGGCGGTCAACGTGCGGGGCGTCTGGCTGGGGCTGAAGTATGCCATGCCAGCGATGCGGCAACGTGGCGGCGGCAGTATCGTCATCACGTCATCGACGGCGGGCATCAGCGGCGCGGCGGAAATGTCGGCCTACAACACCAGCAAGCACGCCGTCATCGGGCTGATGCGCGTGGCCTCGCTGGAGGGCGCGCCCCACGGCATCCGGGTCAACACGGTCAACCCCTCGCCCATCGAGACCCGCATGATGCGCTCCATCGAAGAGCAGCGAGTGGCAGCCATGGACGACTCCTCGGTGACCATCGAGGTTGCCCAGCAGTCCTTCAGGGGCCGGATACCGCTGCAACGCTACGGCGACCCCACCGAGGTGGCAAAGATGATGCTGTTCCTGTCCAGCGACGACAGCAGCTTCTGCACCGGCGGCGTCTACATGGTAGACGGAGGCCGCTCCGCCGGCGGCACGTAGTAACAGTCCAAGCTGTCCCCTCCCCCTCAGAGGACACGCTACAAATCTCCTCTCCCAGGGAGAGGGTTAGGGTGAGGGCGTAACCCCCAATCCCACAGGAGCGGCGGGTAACGGGGTGGCTCGCCCTTGATGGAAATGAAGCAATAGCCACACCCTCTTATAGAGCGACCACCGAGAAATCACCCACGTGAGGAGGCGAATCCATGGCAACCTCAGTGAGTGGACAGATCAAAGCCGGAACCCTGGAACAGCTCAAGCAGCGGGGTTGCATGGTGGTGACCGGCGGCGGGCATGCCATAGCCGTGTTTCACCACGAGGGCCAGGTCTACGCGGTGGACAACCGCTGCCCGCACATGGGCTTTCCGCTTGACCGGGGCAGCGTCAGCGACGGGATACTCACCTGCCACTGGCACCATGCCCGCTTCGACCTATCCAGCGGCGGGACGTTCAATCCCTTCGCTGACGATGTCCGCAGCTTCCCGGTCAGCGTTGTCGAAGGCGAAATCTGGATCGACCCGGAACCGCCGTCACGCGACGAGGGCCAGCACTGGCGGCGTCGGCTGGAGGAGGGCCTGGAGCACAACATCCGGCTGGTCATCGCCAAGTCGGTGCTGGGCCTCAATTCCTCTGGGGCCGGTTACCGGGACGCGCTCAGTATCGGTGCGCAGTTCGGCGCCACCTACTCGGCCAATGGCTGGGGCGCCGCGATGAGCATCCTGACCTGCACCGCCAACATCCTGCCGCACCTGCACGACGATGACCGGCCGCGGGCCCTGTACCAGGGGTTGCGGCACGTGGCGAGGGAGTGCGCCGGAAAGGCCCCGAGGTTCCCGGTGGAGCCGCTGCCCACCGGCGAGACCCGCCCGCAGGTGCTCAAGCGCTGGTTCCGCAACTTTATCGACGTTCGGGACGACGAGGGAGCGGAACGGTGCCTGGTCACGGCTATTGAGCTTGGCATTTCCCAGGACGACATCGCGGATATGATCTTTGCCGCTGCCACCGACCACATCTACCTTGACGCCGGGCATGTGGTGGACTTCGCTAACAAGGCCTTCGAGTTGCTGGACCACCTGGGCTGGGCGATGGCCGGACAGGTGCTGCCCAGCCTGGTGCACGGGATGGCCGGGGCGCGTCGCAGCCAGGAACTGAGCCAGTGGCGGCAGCCCATCGACCTGGCATCGATGGTTTGGGAAGCCAGAGCGGAACTGCCGCACCTGCTGGAGCAGGGACAGGCATGCACAGGAACGTGGGCCGATGGCGACTCGCTGGCTGAAGAGGTGCTGAACGATGATCCCCGGGAAGTCATAGATGCCGTCAAGGCGGCTATCGCCGGGGGCGCAACGCCCGAACAGGTCGGCGCTGCGGTGGCCCACGCCGCATTTCTGCGGATGGCCCGGTTCCACCTGTCCAACGAGTTCCGCGACTGGGACACGGTGCATAACACCCTGACCGCCGCCAACGCGCTGCACCAGGCCCTGCGCCGCTCCCCGACGCCGGAACTCCTGCGGGGCGCGTTCGACGTAGCCATGAGCATCTACCTGGACCGGTTCCTCAACATGCCGCCGCAGCGCATCCCCGACGCCGTGCCTGGCCGGATTCCTGCCGCCCAGCAACTCGACCGGCTCCTGGAACTTGTCGACGTCCGCCAGCAGGTGGAGGAATCGGCGCTTGTGGTCTCCGGCTACCTGGCAGGTGGAGAGGAACCGGAGGCGCTGCTGGCGACGCTGGGCCGGATGATGCTGCGGGAGGACGCCGATTTCCACTCGTTCCAGATCGTGGACGCCGCGTTCCGGCAGTTCGAGTCGCGCCGGGGAACGGAGTCCGGCCGGCACGTGCTGATCGGCCTGTCCCGCTTCCTGGCGGCCCACTCCCCCACGCCCAGGGCGGAGGGCCAGACCTACCAGATCGCCCTCCGGCTACAAAGAGGCGAGGAGCTGTTCCAGTAGCGAGGAGGCGAGACACCAGTACGGCGATTCCTCAGTTTCTATTGAGTTTTCAGGTGCCTTGAAATTGCATTACTAGAAGAATAGGGTACGGCGGCAAACGCCTTCCATTTGTCAAGGCAGGACAGGGATGAGGATTCTGGTCATCGGCGGGAGCGGATTCATCGGGCGGTACCTGGTTCTGCGTCTTATGGGAACTCCGGGCTACGATGTCTCCGCCACGTACCTCTCCCGCCCACCGGCAAGCGACGGCAACTCGTGGCACCGTCTCGATCTCCCGGATGCCGGGGCGCTGGAGGGAGTGTTCCTAGCCTGTCGGCCCGAGGTGGTGGTGCACCTGGCGGCCATCGCCGATGTGGGGGCGGCGGAGCGCGACCCCGGGCGTGCCAGGGCCGTGAACGTAAATGGCACCGCGGAGATCACCCGGCAATGCCAGCATCACGGCGCACGGCTAGTATTCGTCTCCACAGAGTACGTATTTGATGGCCAGCAGGGGCCATACAGGGAGGACGCCGCTCCGAGTCCCAACACGCAGTACGGTCGCACCAAGCGCGACGCAGAGCAGGCGGTGGCACAACTCGGCGACCAGGGCTGCATAGTACGGACCAGCATCGTCTACGGCTGGCCGTTGCAAGAACACAGGAACTTCGTCCCGATGCTTGTCGACCGGTTGCGGAGCGGCCAGCAGTATCGCGCGCCAACGCAGGTGATGCGGTCGCCGGTCTACGTAGAGCACCTCGTGGACGGCATGGCGAGGCTGGTAGATGGAAACCACCGTGGTATCCACCACATCGCGGGAAGGGACTGGGTGAGCATGTGCGACTTTGCGCTCGCGATAGCGGATACGTTCGGCCTGGACCGGGAGCTCGTGATTCCTGGGGATGACGCTGAGGCGTCGTCCAGCGCCGACCTGCTGGGGCTGGACTGCTCCCGGACCATGCTACTGCTGGGCCTTGAACAGCGAGGACTGGCCGAAGGACTGTCGGCAATGCGGGCAGTGTGATCTGGCCGCGGTGTTCCGTCTCGCGTAAACTTGGCGGGCGCCAAGTGGATGACTAAAGCAACCGCCGCCGCCAAAGCCCGGCGACTTGGCTACAGCGCAGTTGGATCAAGTCGCTTTCCCAGAGAGGTGCCATGCCAGAACCGAGAGTAATCTATCAGCCGAAACCCGGCAGCCCCATCGACGTTGACCGGGAGTTTTACGGACGGCTGGGCCGGGAAACGGACTCCCGTTCGCTGGTCGAACAGTTCGTGGTGCCCATGCGCTCGGGCCGGGCGTGGCCGGTGCTGGCAGGGCAGATCTGCCGCGTCGTGGTGGTGGAGGGCGCGCAGGTGGCGGACTTCAACGCCTGGAACCTGAACAACCCCCGCGAACGGTTCTGGGCGGCCCGCACCAAGCAGTTGCACCGCGCCCACGTCAGCGCCTTCGACCGGCTGTGGTCGTGCCTGCCGTACCTGCGGCCCATGCTCACCATCACCGGCGACACCGTGGACTATCCGCTGGACGAGGACGGCGCAGGCTGCCACGACCTGCTGGGCACCCGCTGCGATCCCTACGTCCACAAGATGCTGAACGGCGAGGACTTCGACTACTGCTGCCACTCGAACCTAGTGCGGGCCATCACTCCCTACCACCTGGACGAGAGCGATGTCCACGATGTCCTCAACATTTTCCAGGTCACCGGTCTGACCAGGGGCGACCAGTACTTCGTGAAGCCATCACCGGCCAGGCAGGGCGACTATTTCGAGTTTTTCGCCGAGATCGACCTGCTGTGCGCCATTTCCACCTGCCCCGGCGGCGACCTGTCGGTGCAGATGTGGGGCGAGGATGCCGCCGATCCCATCGACACCTGCCACCCGCTGGGCGTCGAAGTCTACCAACCCGACCCCGGCCTGCTGAACGGCTGGCAATCGCCGCCGACGGCGGACTACCGCGGCATCCACGGCCTTGACCGCTCCTGAAAACTGGGGCGTTCAAGGAACTATACCCCAAATCCCCTCCCCCTTAGGGGGAGGGCTAGGGTGGGGGTGAATCCCCTGCTGGCGGAACCCAATCCTTTTAGAAAGAGTCCCTGCGGAGGGCGCGATGATTGTAGTAACCGGAGCGGCGGGCAGGCTTGGCCGCAGGGTGGTGCAGTTGCTGGTTGACCGGGGCAAGGACGTGCTGGCCACCGACCAGGTGGAGGCCGACGACCTGCCAGCGGAATTCGTGCGCTGCGATCTCGGGAACTCCGCTGCGGTGCACGATGTTCTCAAGGGCGCCGAGGCCGTCATCCACATGGGGGCTATCCCCGGCCCGTCGCGGGCGGAGCCAAGGGCCATCTTCGAGAACAACACGCCAGCCGATTTCAACGTCATGATGTCGGCGGCGGAGCTGGGCCTGCGCCGGGTGGTATACTCCTCCAGCGCCTTCGGCATGGGATGGGCACACGACGGCAACGCTTTCGTGCCGCGATACCTGCCCCTGGACGAGGAGCACCCCATGATGCCCTTCGAGCCTTACGGCCTCACCAAGCAGGTCGGCGAGGACATTGGCAGGATGATCGCCCGCAACTCCAGCACGACGGTGGTCAGCCTGCGTTTCACCAACGTCCCGCTGCCGGAGGTGGTGGCGGAGTTCCCGTGGCCCGCGCCCACGCCGGAGAACCCGCTGACGCTGGTGATGTGGGCCTACGCCGACGCCCGCGACGTGGCCGAGGCGCAGGTGCTGTCGGTGGACGCGGAGATCGAGGAGTACGAGGCCTTCATGCTCGCCCAGCCCTCCAGCCGGTTCGCCGAGCCGACCATCGACATCGTCCGCAACAACTTCGGCGACCGGGTGGAAATCCGCGAAGGACTAGAGGGCGCCGCCAGCGTCATCAGCACCGAGAAAGTGCAGCGCATGCTGGGCTGGCGGCCCCGCCACGACTGGCGGTGAATCCCAGCCCCAGCGCCAACCCGCATAGGAGAGAATAAGATGCCCACAGCCCGCGGAACCATGGCCGTGAACATGGAAGCCGAGCCTCCCTTCCTGGAGCAGGAAGGAATGAGCCTTAACCATAACGTCGTATCAAAATCGTTCCACGGCGACATGGCCGGCGCGTCAGAGGCGCACATGATTGCGGCCTACACCGGCACTCCCGGCTCGGCGGGCTACGTGGCCATCGAGCACTTCACAGGTTCCGTGTGCGGACAGTCGGGGTCGTTCGTAATGCAGCACAGCGGGGTAATGAACCGGGGCGACGCCCGACTAACCGTAACGATTGTTCCCGACTCCGGCAGCGGTGAACTGACCGGCATCACCGGAACGCTGGACATCGACAGCGAGGAAGGCCAGCACACCTACGCACTCAACTACGATTTCGCCTGACCGGGTTCCCCTGCGTCCGGGCGAGGCTATTCCGGCATGCCCGGGCTGAACCCGGCCAGATATATCTCGTCTCCCGAATCGTAGTTGTGCGCCGGGAAGCGGTAGCAGCAGAACGGGGCGCTCTTCGAAATAGAGAGGGGTGAATGTGGTGGTGGAGCTGGAGGGGATCGAACCCTCTACCTCTTCAATGCCATTGAAGCGCTCTCCCAAGTGAGCTACAGCCCCACAGCGGACATCTATGATAGCAAAGGGCGCGTCCGGCCCGCAAGCCCCGCGCCCTTCGGGTATCCTCAACCTGTGTTGGTATTCCCATGTAGGGGCGCACAGCCGTGCGCCCTGGCCTCCGGTTCCGGCACAATTATCCCCTGCGCAGACACGGGCGCACGGCTGTGCGCCCCTACGCGGCGGGGCCAAGCAGACAAATCGCGTCCAATACCAACACACGCTGAGAATACCGCCCTTTGGGTATCCTCAACCTGTGTTGGTGATGGGACATTCAGGCCCGTGACTCCGGCTTTCGCCGGAATGGCGAGCCGGGGCGCTACGCCCGCCAAAGCAGGCAAGTTGCGCCGCTAGCCGGATACGCGAGAAGGGCGCCCGCCAAGGGCGCCCCGTATGACTTCCGAGCTTTGGCGTGGACTACTCGACGGCGGCCAGCTCCAGTTCCTTGTCCTGTTCCCTCTGGACTACCGAGGTGTTCAGGAAGGTGGCTGGCTTGACGCCGGGCTTTTCCTTGGCGTTGACGTGTTCGAGCACGAAGTCCGAAACGTCGCGGTGCAGAGCGTCGCCCATGTTGCAGTTCTTGAACAGGTTGAAACCGGGGTCCAGTTCCTCCAGCATGTGCTGCACCCGTGACTCGCCGTGCCGGGCGGCCAGAGCGTAGGCCAGGCCCCGCGGATCGCGGTCGTACTGCCGCTGCTCCTCGCCTACCTCCTCCAGCTCGATGTCATAGTCGACGCGGTCGACCACGGCCAGCGCCTCGGCGGCCCGGCGGCGGCGGCTCTTGACATCCTTCATGGCGGCGAACAGGGCGGCGACGGCCTGGGACGCATTGTCCAGCAGGTGCGGGATTTCCTCCTGCCGGGTGCTGGCCGAGGCCACCATTTGATGGGCCTCTTCGAGGCACTGGTCGCGGCGGCGCAGGCTGTCCTCGAACTTCATGGCCCGTTCCTGTTTCACCCGGAGATCGGGGGCCTCCTCGGCGAGGGGCTGCAGGCGCGCCAACTCCCGCTCCGCCATCTCGGCCTGCTTGAGCCGCTGTTGCATGGATTCGTCGAACTCGATGGGCATGGCAATCTCTCCTCAGACTAAGATGTTTTATGGAAGGCGCACCCTGCATTCCAGCGGGCAGTCCAAAGGCAACATAGAGAGAAAAATGGGCCAATGGCCTGCCTGGTTCTGCTCCCGGGCTCGATGCAACGGGCTGGTCGGCTGAGGCCCCGGTCTGAGGCAGCCTGGAATTGCGAGCCCCCGGGCTGAAACGGCGTTGGGCCGTTTGTTGCGCTAACCCCCATGTCTTTTATTGAGGCCCCGCCATTTCCGTTGTCGGGGCAAGTTGGGCCGAAACCTGGCGATCCGGCGCGTTGACCACCCATAGGGCGGGAAATACTGCATAACGGTCATCCCGTTGCGGTATCTAATATAACCCCACTCACATTCCTTCTGCCCTTATCTTTGACGCGATTTTTGTCCAATTTTGAAAAAATACAAAATTCCATCGCTGATCCGATACGCTCCTCGCGTCAAGGCGTTGCCGGTCCAGGACAATGGCTCCAAAAAACCGGGGTCGCCGTAACCCGTCATTCCGGCGAAAGCCGGAATCCAGTGGCCGGAAATCCAGGGCCTTTTGCCAGCGTGGGTTTATGATAGTTTCCGACCACCAGCCATTAGCCGCAGGAGGGAGGCCATGCCCCGCGCAGCCTTTGTCTACGATGACCGGATGTCGCGCCACGAATTGCGGAGCGACCACCCCATGCGCCCGGTCAGATTGCGCTACACCTACGAGCTGCTCAGAGGATACGACGCCTTCGAACACGAGAACGCCGTCCTGGTCAACCCGCGTCCCGCAGTGGAGGATGAACTCGGCTGGCTGCATACGCCGCAGTACATTGAGGCGGTGCGGCGCCTGAGCGCCGGGGAAGGAACGCAAGAGGCGCACAGGTTCAACTTCAGTCTCCAGGGCGACAACCCCTATTACGCCGGGATGTACGAGGCCGCGGCCCTGAGCTCGGGGGCCACGCTGCTGGCGGCCGAGATGATCGCCGACAGGGCCGTCGACGTAGCGTTCAACATCTCCGGCGGGCTGCACCACGCCGCGGCGGGGCATGCCTCTGGATTCTGCGTATTCAACGACCCGGCCTTGGCCGTGCATTACTTTCTCCGACGCGGCATGCGGGTGGTGTACGTTGACGTGGACGCTCATCACGGCGACGGGGTGCAGGAGGCGTTCTTTGACGATGACCGGGTGCTGACCATCTCAGTCCACGAATCGGGCCGCTACCTGTTTCCCGGCACAGGTTTTGTCGGGGAACAGGGCCAGGGGCGCGGCCGGGGATACTCGGTAAATCTGCCCCTGTTTCCCTACACCGGCGACGACGTGTACCTGGATGCTTTCAAACAGGTCGTTCCTCCCCTGATCCGGGCTTTCGCTCCCGACGTGCTGGTAACGCAACTTGGGATTGACAGCTATCACTCGGACCCGCTGACTCACTTGCAGTTGACCACGCTGGGATTCGTGGAGGTAATCCGGGAGTTCGCGGCCCTTGGTTTGCCCTGGCTGGCGACCGGCGGGGGCGGCTACGACCTGATGGCGGTGGCGCGGGCCTGGACGCTGGCGTACGGCGTTATGCTGGGAGAGGAGTGGCCCGATTCGCTGCCCAGGGGATTCGCGCTGGAGCACAGCATAGGGCACCTCAGGGACAGCGGCTCACCGGAAATCCCCGCCAACCTGCGGCTGGACATACGGCGCCACGCCGGAGAGACGGTGGCCGCGCTGAAGGAGCAGGTGTTTCCCGTTCACGGTGCCGCCACGTGACTGCAATTGGCTGGGAGAAATTCCGTGCCGGTGTCTCCCCCGCCGCCGCTTGGGTTGATATTAGAGGGTGTGTGACAAATTCCCTCTCCCGAAGGGAGAGGGTTAGGGTGAGGGCGTCCCTTGACTCTCGCAGGAACGAAAGATAAGGCTTTGGCGTCCATGTTGTCCGCAAAAGGCGATTGTCACACACCTTCTTAGAGGATGTTTAATAAGTTCGGTTCACTGTCAAAGAGCGGGTTTCAGACGCATCCGCCGTTCCAGAGCAACCAGGGGTACGCCCCCACCCTAACCCTCCCCCGGAGGGAGAGGGAACTTATTAGACACGCTCTTACAGTAGGCGACTTATGGACGTGATGGACGCAGGACGGACGAAAGCCCTCCTGTCGGGGAGGGCTTTGCGATGTTGGGATGTCAGAAATCGGGAAATAGAGCGGGCGGATTATTCGGCGCTACTCCACGTGCTGCTGGGGATGGATCAGGTCCTTGGCCTCGTCGCCCACATTAGCCTCGATGCAGTCGCGCAGAGTCGAGAATATGGACTTGTTGATGGCCGACATCAGCCATTCCTCGTGGTCAGGGTCGGCCTGGTAACTGTCTTTCAGGCCAATCAAACGCTGCATCAGGCTCAGGTAGTGGTACTGCAACGGCGTCAGGTCGCGGTTGACCCCGTCCACCCGCCACTGGCTGACGGTCGCCGCGCTTATGACCGGCGTGAATTCGCTTTCGGTTTCCAGTAATTCCTGGTCTGCATGTTCTGGTTGCGCGTTCATTGTTGATCTCCGTCCGCTCTCAACGAATGGGTTACCCGGATGACTTCGTGCGTTTGATGTTTCACCGTGAAAGGGGTTCAAGCCCGATTATACCAGAGGGCGGCTTCCGGCGTAATTGCTTGAGGCGTTGCCTGGCACTTGGTTTCGGGAGATGTCCGGGGTTTGCGGCGGGGTGAGGGACGTATCCCCGGCGACTGCGAGGAACGCCCTCACCCTAACCCTCTCCCGGAGGGAGAGGGAATTTGTCACACACCGTCTTATACCTCCCGGAACTCGCCCTCCACGGTGCCCGCGTCGTCGGGCGGCCCGCCCGCCGGGCCTTCGGGACCGCCCGGGCCCGGCGCCGCCGACTGGCTGTACACCACCTCCCCGAGCCTTTGCAGGGCCTCGTTCAGTTCGTTGATGCCCGTCTGCATCTCCGCGAGATTGCCGGACGCCGACGCGGTGCGCAGGGCGTCGATCTTGGTCTGCACCTCGGCGCGCAGTTCCTGGGGCACCTTGTCGGCGTTGTCGTTCAGCAGCTTTTCCGCTTGGTAGACCAGGGAGTCCGCCTGATTGCGGGTGTCCACTTCCTGCCGGCGCCTCTGGTCCTCCGCCTCGTACTGCCGGGCCTCGTCCACCATCCGGTCGATGTCGGACTTGTCCATGCCGGAGCCGGACTGGATGACGATGCTCTGTGCTTTCCCTGTGCCCTTGTCCTGGGCCGACACACTCAGGATTCCGTTGGCGTCGATGTCGAAGGTCACCTCGATCTGGGGGATGCCCCGCGGCGCGGGAACAATGCCGTCCAGCTTGAACATGCCGATGGACTTGTTGTCTCCCGCCATGCTCCGCTCGCCCTGCAACACGTGGATGTCCACGGCCGGCTGCCCATCGGCGGCGGTGGTGAACATCTCGTTCTTCTTGGTCGGGATGGTCGTGTTCCGCGGAATCAGGGTGGTCATTACGCCACCAAGTGTCTCCAGCCCTAGCGTCAGGGGGGTGACGTCCAGCAGAACGATGTCGCCAACCTCGCCCGCGAGAACGCCGGCCTGGATCGCCGCGCCCAATGCTACCGCTTCGTCCGGGTTCACGTTGCGGTTGGGTTCCTTGCCGAAAATCTCCTTGACCTTATCCTGCACCGCTGGCATCCGGGACATGCCGCCGA
Organism: Dehalococcoidia bacterium; assembly: GCA_963664375.1. Taxonomy (GTDB): domain Bacteria; phylum Chloroflexota; class Dehalococcoidia; order Lucifugimonadales; family UBA3495; genus VXOI01. The sequence goes on along the minus strand of OY761449.1, from coordinate 2,459,847 downwards.
CCATGATGACTTCGTCGATCTGGCTGGGAGAAACACCGGAGTCGGCGAGGGCCCGCTGGCAGGGGCCTGCCGTGCGGTCGATCAGGTTCCTGACCAACTGCTCGAACCGCCCGCGGGTGAGCGACTTGACCAGGTGCTGCGGGCCGCTGGCGTCGGCAGTGATGAAGGGCAGGTTGATCTCGGTCTCGACGACGCTGGACAGCTCCACCTTGGCCCGCTCTGCCGCGTCCCGCAGCCTTTGCAGGGCCATGCGGTCATTGGCCAGGTCAATGCCGGTTTCCCTGCGAAACTCGGTGATCAGCCATTCCAGGATGGCCTGGTCGAAGTCGTCGCCGCCGAGGAAAGTATCGCCATTGGTGGACTTGACCTCGAAAACGCCATCGCCCATTTGCAGGATGGTGATGTCGAAAGTGCCGCCGCCGAGGTCGAACACGGCGATGTTGGCGTCCGTACGGGTCTTGTCCAGGCCGTAAGCCAGGGACGATGCGGTCGGCTCGTTGATGATGCGCAGCACGTCCAGCCCGGCGATGGTGCCAGCGTCCTTGGTGGCCTGGCGCTGCGAGTCGTTGAAGTAGGCCGGTACGGTGATGACGGCCTGGGTGATCCGCTCGCCGAGCTTGGCCTCCGCGTCCTGCTTGATCTTGCCCAGCACGAAGGAAGAGATCTGAGGCGGCGCGTAGGCTTGCTCGCCCATCCTCACGTGGGCGTCGCCGTTGTCGGCCCGCACCACTTCGTAGGGCAGCTTGGCCGCCGCGTTCTGCACCTCGGCGTCGTCGTACCTGCGGCCCATGAGCCGCTTCACGGAAAACAGGGTATTTTCGGGGTTGGTGACCGCCTGGCGCTTCGCCACCTGTCCCACGTAGCGCTCGCCGGTGCGTGTGTTCAGCGCGACCACCGAGGGGGTGAGACGCGCGCCCTCGGCGTTCTCAACGACTCCCGGCTCGCCCGCTTCGATTACCGCGGCTACCGAGTTGGTGGTTCCCAGGTCTATGCCCAAGACTTTAGGCATTGTTGCTCTCCTTTAATATCGTTTGTTTAATTTCCGGTGAAAGTGCTTGATTTCCGTCATTCCGTCGGAAGCCGGAATCCAGGGGTTTCCGTATGCGAATCATTCTGCGGCATAGAGCCATTTTGGATTCCGGCTTTCGCCGGAATGACGGAGCAGTTTGGCGACATCCGCTAAGCGACGCTATGCCGTTGGATCCCGTGCCACGATTACCTGCGCCGCGCGCAGGAGACGGTCGTGGAGCCGGTAGCCGGGGCGCACCAACTGCACGACGTAATCGGGCGGGTGCTCCGGTGATTCCTGGTAAGCCAGAGCCTCGTGCTCGTTGGGATCGAAAGGGTGGCCTACCGCGTTGTCGATAAGGCTGACGCCGCGCATTTCCAGCCGCCGTTTCACCTCCCGCACCGCCAGCTTGACGCCCTCTCCCCACTGGGGGCTGACCTCGGCGTTCAGGGCCAGCTCCAGGCCCTCGATCACCGGAAGCAGGTCGAGCAGCAGGTCTTCGTCCCGGTATTTTGCGAGGGCGGCCCTCTGTTCGGCGAAGCGCCTTCTCTCGGTCTGAAGCTCCGCCTCCCGGTACTGGACTTCATTCCGGTATTTTTCGGCGTCGGCTTCGGCGGCCTCCAGCCGTTCAGCCAGAGCGGCGACCTTCAGTTCCGGCGGCAACTGCGAGAAATCGACCTTGTCTCCGGGGGCATCCCCATCCGTGGCTGCCGCGCCCGGGTCGCCGATTCCTGACTCATCCGCGGGTTCCCTGTTGTGTTCTTCAGTCATCAATTATTCCCTGTGTAAGTTTCCTTTTGGTTGGTTTCCTGCATCCGAATCCTGGATGTCCAGCCACAAACCACCTCAAAACCGGGGATTCCTTTCCCTGTGGCTTCCTTTAGCTACCTTTTCACCCCCACCCTAACCCTCCCCCTCAAGGGAGAGGGGACTTTTGAGATAGTTTCTTAATGGTCAACCGGCAGGTTGAGGCTGCGGAAAAGCAGTTCGAGTTCTTGGGAAACTGCTTCGCCCGCTTCAGGCCCCAGCCTGGCGGTCAGTCTTTGCCGCATGGTCAGGAGGTTCTGAACGGCGGTCAGGACAAACTCCACCCCGGCGAGGTTCAGGCCCATTTCATCCGACAGGTGCCGAATCAGGCGCAGCTTGCGTATGTCCTCCGTGGAGTACAGCCGCAGCATTCCCAGCGTCCTCCCGGGCCGCACCAGCCCCAGCCGTTCGTACTTGCGCAGGGTTTGGGGGTGCATGTCCAGTATGCGGGCTGCGACGCTGATAATGTAGACCCCCTCCATCTGGAGGGCTGCCTCGCTTTCTGCGGCCTGGTCCATCCCCTGTCCTGCCGCGGGGTTGTTCTGAACCTGCGCTTGAGACGAGCCAACGTCAGAGGGTGCCGTCTCTCCTGACGGAGGGACATTCACGTCCTCTACACGTTGTGTTTGGACTCGCCTCTGTTGGGTCATGTTTTTCTCCCGCCAATCCCGTTGACCTGTGCTGGCTTATATGATAAGGTTTGATACGTGGCGTGTCAAGGGTAGTGCGGCGATACAGATAAAGAATCCGAATGGAGGGGCGCTGGCGTAATAGAGGAAACTGCGCCAGCCGGATGAGTCAACTTGCTGGAGTATCTCAGGGTTCGCCTGCCGTTGGAATAAGCGGCAGGGGGCCGAACAGGGAGAGGAGGTGTTCCATGGTGTACTTGAAGTCCTGCCCGAAGTGCCTCGGAGACCTGACCGTATCCCAGGATGGGTACGGCGCCTTCATCAGCTGCCTGCAATGCGGATTCATGAAAGACCTGGCGGTCAAGCCCGCCTCGCGGGCGGCGACCCCGCTAGCAGCCGCAACTGCCGCTTGGCACGGAGAGGAAGAGCGGCTGCCCAAAGCGGCTTGATTACGCCACTGTATTTCACCGTTCAGACCGGGGGCGGCTCATCGGCCGCCCCCTTTCCGTTTACCCGCCGTGCCCCCAGGGATATCCAATTTGAATTCAAGGTACCCGTCATTCCTGCGAAGACATGCTTCGCGGGAATGACGGATGACCTCCCGCCCTGTGTGCAGGAACGAAAATAGACAGTACCGGGAGGGGACGCCCTCGCCCTAACCCTCTCCCGAAGGGAGAGGGGATTGGCCGCGCACCTGCTAACGCATTAGCTCCGGCCAGAAGCGCTCCTCCTTCCACGGGTCGCCGTTGTTGTGGTAGCCGCGCTGCTCCCAGAACCCCGGGGCGTCCTCGGCCATCAGCTCGATGCCGTTGACCCACTTGGCGCTCTTCCAGCCGTAGAGGCTGGGGACGATCAGGCGCAGGGGCCAGCCGTGGCTCTTGCCCAGCGGCTCGCCGCCCTGCTTGTGGGCCAGAAAGCCCTCGTCCAGGGCAATGTCCAGCGGCAAATTGGTGGAGTAGTCGCCGAAGCAATGGGCCATCAGGTACTTGCTTTCCGCCGAGATGCCCGAAAGCTCCAGCAGGTCGGACACCGCCACGCCTTCCCAGGTCTGGTCCAGGGCGCTCCACTGAGTGACGCAATGGAAGTCGGCTTCCATGACCTGCCAAGGCAACTCGGTGAATGCCTTCCAGTCGAAGGTGATCTCCCTTTCCACCAGCCCGAAAACCCGGAACTGCCAGTTCTCGATGTCTATCTTCGGCTCGGGGCCGTAGGTCAGCACCGGGAACTTGGTGGTGACGAACTGGCCGGGCGGCACGCGCTCGCCGTGGCCCTGGTCGGGCGCTTTCTTAACTTGGTCGGGTCGCTTCAAGCCCCACCTCTCTGGCGTTTGTAATTTTATAGCTGGGACGCCCTCACCCCCACCCTAACTCTCCCCCTGAGGGGGAGGGGATTCTACGGAATCACGCGGGCGATGCCCGCCGGGCCGTCGTGGATGCGTCCCACCTCGGCGCGGGTTTCCACACCGTTGCCCTCCAGCGCGCACAACAACCGCGCCAAACGCTCCTCCGGCACGGAAATGAGCAGGCCGCCCGAGGTCTGGGCATCGCAGAGGAGCAGCCGGTCGTTGCCGGTAACGGCGTCATTCCATTCGACATAAGCGGCCACACCAGCCTCGTTGCGGTGGGTGCCGCCGGGGGCGACGCCTTGGGCCAGCAATTCGTCCACGCCGGGCAGCACCGGCGCCGCCGACGCCCTGATCTCTGCGCCGACGCCGCTGGCCCGCAGCATGCCGGTGAGGTGCCCCATCAGTCCGAAGCCGGTGACGTCGGTGCAGGCGTTGACGCCCACCTCCATCATGGCCTCGGACGCGGCGCGGTTCAGCGTGGCCATGGTCTCCACGGCCGTCTCCACCGAGCCAGGCGGCGCAACGCCAGCCTTGCAGCCAGTGGTCACGATGCCGGTGCCGAGGGGCTTGGTCAGGACGAGGACATCGCCGGGCTGGGCTCCGGCGTTGGAGACCTGTCGGCCGGGTTCCACTAGACCGACGACGGACAGGCCGTACTTGGGCTCGTTGTCATCGACGGTATGGCCGCCGACGATGAGGCAGTTGGCCTCGGCGGCCTTGTCGTAGCCGCCGCGCAGCACGTCGCCCAGCATCTCGCCAGCCAGGGCCGCCGGGAACCCGACCACGTTGAGGGCCACTAGCGGCCTACCGCCCATGGCGTAAACGTCGCTGAGGGAGTTGGCGGCGGCCACCGAGCCGAACTCGTAGGGATCGTCGGTGATGGGCGTAAAGAAGTCCACCGTCAGCACCAGCCCGATCCTATCGTCGAGGCGGTACACGGCGGCGTCGTCGCCCGTCGACGATCCGACCAGCAGGTCGGGGTGCTCCACCTGGGGCAGCTTGCTTAGGACCTGCACGAGGTCCTGCTGGCTGAGCTTGGCGGCTCAACCGGCGCAGTGGGAGAGTTCGGTCAGCCGGACCGGCGCATTGACCATTGCCGTGCTCCTGTGCCAAGGATGTTGCGGCCATTATACCGCAGCGCGGGAATTTCAGTCGGCAGGCGCTTAAAGGGTATGGAGGGTTGGCTGTGGGATTTGAAGTTCAGGAATAGGCATGACATGATGGGGTTGCAGACACTGCTATGTTGACAAGGCATCCGAGACGGCCTTCAGGTCGTCTCTGAAACGAACCCACGACGGCACTTGCAACAACTGGCCTCCGACGGGTAATTCCTCCAGCAGCGTGCGCCGCATGTGAGGGATGTCTCTGACGAATTTCTCCCTTCTTCTGCCGCTGGTCTCACTGGCCGCCAGCAAGGCTCGTTCCAAACACCCTTTGGGGTCAGATTCACCCTCAACCTGCGTTTGAGTTGGCAGACCGAGTGGAACACTCCCGCTGGGCTTTCCGGCAGCTCGTCTTATGGCCGACTCATCCAAAAGTAACCAAGACTCAGTGGTCTGAACGGGAATGACACCCGCCCAAGGTATGTCCACCTCGGATTGTCCAACTGCGGATCGGATCTCTTCCACTCTCTTTTGGGGGCCGGCACTTCGGGTGTCTTCTTGTGAATCCGCATCTCTATGAACCAAAAGCAAGTCACAAGCGCCAGAGTATTCCAATCCTCCCCTAATTTTGTTAGGGAGAGGCCCGCTTCGTGTCCAAGCTATTCCCTGCGGGTCCGACTGGCCGTTTTGGAGGAGCAACTTGCTGATGTGAGGTATCAGTGCAGCATCTGACGATCCCTCGCAAACCAAGAGGAAGCGAAGGGTCATGAGCCAGTCCAAAAGGAAGGCGGGAATCCTATTTGCACGTTGTCCGGAGGCAGCAGGTATGACTGGAATTCTATCAGGTCTGCATAGTCGGATGATCCTCCCTCACAACGCCAGGAACCCTTGAATGGGCTGCACTTGAGGCTTTCGAGTATTTCAGAGGAGCCGTCATCCGACCACTTTTCCCTAGCAAGCACCAAATCTGCCTTATTCTGAAGCATCACGAAATAAGGCGAATGTGTAGCCACAATGACTTGGCGTAACGGATTGTCGTTGCCAATGGGCTGATTGGAATTAACCGCTATGTCTTGCAGAAGGTCGTTCATGGCGGCAAGTTTCGCGGGGTGGATCCCATTTTCCGGTTCTTCCATGCAGTAGAGTCCTGTAGTTCCAGACACCTCTGCCAGAACCACGAGTGCGAGGAAGCGCAACGTGCCATCGGATACTGAATTCGCCCTCAAATACAGCCCTGGCTCTTCCTCTAGTTCTAACGATAGCAGTTGGCGAACGTCATCGTTGACTACCTTCAAGCCCCTTACTGGAACCATATATGACAGACGGCGGGCTACAGTCGCGAGGACGTCTTCTTGAAATTCCATGTTGGCGAAGTGGTTCAGTGTCGCCGGAATATGGGCCCCGTTAGCCCCAATGCCAGGACCCTGGATGTACCGGTCGGGGCGTCTCATAGCGGCGGGTTCAAGGGCCAAAATTCGCCAGTTTTGCATCTCTTGGCGCGCTGCCAGAATGGTAGGAGTGGTAGTGGTGTTTTCGGTCCCTATGATGGTGCGGTTAGCCCCCTTCGCCGGTGCGGGCCGTCCTCGGCCATGAGACCCGCCATCTTGGTGTACAACTATGACGGTTTGGCCGTCGTCATCAGTTGTTGAGATGTAGCCGGACCGGCTGTGGCGGTTGTTGTATACAGCGCTATCCCGGAACTTACCTTTGCTATGAGGGAATTTGATTCGCTGCCCCGCTTGTCCGGTTGGGATGGGGCGGAGTTCTTCTCGCTCGAGGACCAGTCCGCCCAAGTGTCCTACGGTGGCGGAAGGCTGTTCATATCGGAAGGCCAATTCGTAGTGCAAGAATGATGAGGAAGCCTTGGCTTCTCGCCCGAAATCATCAGTAACGTCGCTGTTTACGACCATATCGGCAGCAAATTCCAGCCGCCTGTTCCGTTCATTTGAACCCCTGAAGAAAAGGTCGGCAATGTCGCCGGTGTCTTCCCCAGAGTTTCTGATTTGCAGCGCTGCCTCGTTGATGGTGCATTCAGTCAGCAGCGACAGAAATTGGATGGCGTCGAAAATATTGGACTTTCCTACGCCATTTGGCCCTGCGATGCAGGTATACGGACCGAAGTCCAAGCTGAAATCAACCAGATTTTTGAACCCCTTGACTTGCAGTCTAGTCAGCATTGTGTCCTCGGGCATGCACTGCGATTATCAGTTGCAGTTTAATTCTAGCACGGACTGATCGAACGGGAAGTGGTTTTGAGGTTCAGAAGGTGAGCATGTTCCGCTGATAGCTTGTGGAAATACCGGCAGCGGCCATCGCAATATCCCCTGTGGCACGCCATAGCGGGAGGTGATAGAGTAGGCGGGCTGGTATTGACTGGCGCAGGGGTAGCGAATGCCGGGTTTTATCTCTAACTACAGGGAAGTGGTGAACTCGCGGGAGCGCCGCGAGGTGTTGCTGGCGATGACCGGCGGGCAACTGCTGGTGCAGCTCTCCAGCCTGCCGGTGACGCTGGCCCTGCCCAGCATCGCGCGCGACTTCGGGTACAGCGTCGACGACGCGGCATGGATCGTCATCGCCAACCTGCTGGTGCTGGGCAGCACCGTGTTCCTCGGTGCGCGGCTGGGCGACCGTTTCGGCCACCCCAGGGTGTTTTTCATCGGCACCATCATCATCACCGTGGGTGCGGTGGGGATCGTGGCGGCCCAGGACCTGACCCAGGTAACGATCCTGCGGGGCTTGCAGGGGTTCGGCGCCGGACTGATACACGGCAACGGGAACGCGATGCTGGCGTTCGCCTTCCCGGCCAGCGAGCGGGGCCGGGCCTATGCCTTCCCGATAACCGGCTCGCGGGTGGGGACCTTCATCGGCGTGGCCTTCTTCGGCGTCCTGCTGCAATGGGCCAACTGGGAGAGCTTCGCCGGATGGCGGCTGGTGTTCCTGACCATGCTGCCCATCGGTCTGCTGGTGATCAAGTCGTGCCTGCCAGTGGTGCGCCGGAACGACGAGGCAGTCGTTGATAAAGACAACCCCATCGACTACCTGGGGGCCATCCTGCTGGTGGCGGTGTCGGCGGTGTTCATCCTGTCGGGCAGCCACATCCACGGCGGGGAGGAATCGTATACCTCGCCGGACGCGCTGACGTACCACCTGCCGATGCACGGGCTGACCATCGCGCTGCTGGTGGTGTTCGTCTTCGTCGAGCGGCGGGTAGCGCACCCCTTCGTGGAGTTCCAGCACTTCCGGGAGAAGTACTTCACGCTGGCCATCATCTCCAACGTGATGTTCCACCTTTCGATGATGGCGACCATGATCTTGGTGCCGATAATGATCGAGGAGGGGCTGGGCAAATCGCCGATCTTCGTCACGGCGGTGCTGCTGCCGCACCAGTCCTTCGGCATCTGGCTGCCTGCGATTGCAGGGTTCGTGCACGACAAGTTCAACCCGCGGCTGCTGCGGACGGCGTGCATGCTGTCCATCGCGTCGGGGTTCGTGCTGCTGGCGCTTCTGGCAGGGGACGTTCCCTTCTGGGTGCTGCCGTTCCTTCTGTTCCCGATCTCGGTGGGAACCAACATATTCAACACGGTGAACAACGCCACGGTAATGAGCACGCTGCCGACGGAGAACCGGGGATTCGCTTCCGGGATGCTGGAGACGACGCGGGACATGGGGCACGCGACCGGCGCGACCATCTCGTCGTTCATCGTGGCCATGATCGTTCCAGCGACCATCGGGCTGATGCTGCCAGCGGAGTCGCAGCGCTTGCACCTGGAGGGATTCCAGGTATCGGCGCTGGCCGTTGTGGGGATCATGACCATCGGGGCGATAATCGCCGCGTTCCACCGGCCATACAAACCGCCGTCCGCGCCGACGGGCGGCGGCGGGCAGCAGGCGCGGGCGGGAGCAGCGGCGGACTGATGCCGGGTTACTGACACTTGGCTATTGAAAGCCTGACTGCCAATCCTTACACTTCAAGGTAAGAACACGGGCAACGCGGGAACTTGGAGCAGGCGATGAGCGCGGAAGTCTGGGGAGTAGTGGCAGCGTTTGCCGGGGTTGGGGCTGCTTTTCTGGCGGTGTTTGTGGTCGCCTTCTTCTACCTGTTGTCGGAAATCCGGAAGGTAGGCCAAGAAATTCGGACAGAAGGCCGGGAGGAACGCAGGGCGCGGATGGCCGAAATCCAAGAAGAGCGCAGGCAGCGCGAGGCCGCAATGGAAGAGGGACGCAAGCAGCGCGAGGCTGAGCTTCAGGAGGAACGCAGGGTGCGGGAGACCGCAATGGAAGAGGGACGCAGGCAGCGCGAGGCTGAGCTTCAGGAGGAACGCAGGGTGCGGGAGACCGCAATGGAAGAGGAACGCAGACAACGAGAGGCAGTAATCCAGGAGGAGCGCAGGCAGCGCGAGGCCGAGCTTCAGGAGGAACGGAGGTTGCGCGAGGCCGATAACGAAAAGGAGCGGAGCGAGCGCAAGGCAGAGATTGATAGGATGTTCGACTCCTTATCCCGCCACAGGCACGACGAAGTTGATTCGCCGTATATCCCCGCCGACGATGATTAGACAGTGAATCAATTCGTTACGGCTATGGCAATTCAGGGGCGCACAGTCGTGCGCCCCTTCGGTTTTGGTGGGCTAGATGTTGAGCATGATGAAGCGGCCCGTATCGGCCTGGTAGTAGTAGGTCTTGCCGTCTTCGTTTTTCACTCCGATGAGCGAGTAGGAGATGTGCGACTCCGCGTAGTGCTCCAGGATGCGGACGTTTTGCCACTCGTCATCGCTCATGGTGGCCATGACCGCCTCGAGGTCCAGTTCCGCCTGGCTCTTTTCCGTTGCCATATCCGTCTCCGTTCTTGGTGGATTCACCTTCCGAACTTCGACAGACTCAGGACAAGCTGAGGACGAACGGATGGCGGGCTGTAATGGACACCGTTCGTCCTTCGACAAGCTCAGGATGAACGGTGTCGCGATACTTGGGATGAATGGTGTCGCTGGTTGCTCTAGCCCTCGCGGACGTACTTGTCGATGGCGTCGGGGACGCCGGCGAGGTAGATGTCGCCTCGGGAGTCGATCCAGCTTCCGTGGCCGGAGCCGCGGCAGTCGAAGCGGGCCAGCACTCCACCCTCGGGATCGAGGATGCTGATGCGGGCGGAGCTTTCGCCGACGGTACCCTCGCTGACCAGGAAGTTGCCCTCCGGGTCGCGGGAAATGTCCATGGGCCGCTGGATGTCGTTCCAGAACCCGATGAACTCGCCGTTTAGCGTGAACAGCTGGATGCGGTGGTTCTCGCGGTCACAGACGATGATGCGGTCGCCGTCGATGATCAGGCTGTGGGGCAGGTGGAAGTGGTTGGCCTCGGACTTGCCCGGTTCGCCCCAGGACTGGATCAGGTCGCCGTCGGCGGTGAAGCGGTGGACCCGGGAGTTGCGGTAGCCGTCAGCAACGTACAGCTCGCCGGAGGGCGACGGCACCAGCTCGGCCGGGTAGTTGAACGGCCCGGCGGCGCGGGGCACCAGGTCGCCAGCCACCTCGCAGCCGGTGTCGGAGTGGCGGCCATGGCGGCCCAGCATCTGCACCGGCTTGCCGTCGAGGGTGTAGACCAGGCAGGTGGAGGCGTCGCGGTCGGTGACGTAGACTACGTCGTCTTCAATGTAAAAGCCGTGGGCAAAGAGAAAGGAGCCGTTGCCCCAGGAGTCTTGCAGGTTGCCGTCGCGGTCGAAGATGAGGACGGGCGGCTCCTTGCGCTGGAAGGCGTAGACGCGGTCCTGGGAGTCGGTGGCGATGGCCGAGACCATGGCGAAGGTCTCGCCCTCGGGCAGCTTGGCCCAGTCCTCCTGGAGGGTGTAAGTGTAGTGGCCGGAGCCAAGGGTGGTCATATCTGGCCTCCTGTGGGTTGGGATGAATACGGCAGGGGTATTGTACCCCAAGCTCCGGCAATGCCCTATGCCTGCGGCTGTGAAAGGGCTTGCTGTGATTTTCAGTTGTCTATGCCGATTTGGAGCCTTGGGGCGGTTCTGCGGTGGCTGGTAACTCACCGCCCGGAGGTTTGTCAGAAGGCCAGAGTTTGGGAGGCAGATTTTTGATACCGGTCCCTCGTATTATCCGCCCACGACTATCCTCCGGCAGTCTATCCGAGGCTGGATCTTTCTTTTTGAAAACCGGGAACCGCATACGTCTTCCTTGGCCCCCGCAAGTGGGGACTCAGGCCTTGTCCTGCGAGTCAGGTTTGGCTCTGGCTCCGGGAGGCTTGGGGGAGTTTGGATTCGCAGGAGGAGGAGCCACCCTGGGAGCTCCTCCATGTATGTGTGGCGGGATAACTTCCTTCGGTGATTTTCTAAACGGATTTCGGAACCACATCACGAGTTTACCCCTCTGAGGGAGCTTTTATTGACTGTCAGACATTATATCATAGACCGTGACGGCTCCCCAACCTTCGGGGACTGGAGGCCGCCGTAAGTTGTAGAAGAAAGTCTCTATGAGGACTGACTTAACCTCCGCTGAAACAATAAACTCACAAGTTTCCTGGCGAATCTCGCCCGGTTCTATGATTAGCTCGTCTTTGTGCCAAGAACGTGAAACAACGTTACTGGTGGGCCATTGAATGTCCCGGTAATTTCTGTCTACGAATACGTCTGCATACAGTAGTTCAACCTCTTCATCCGTGACTGGCGATATCTGCTGTAACCGGAAATATCCCCGGCGGAATTCAACCTTGACTTTGGAACTGTTGCGTAATGTTGAAGTCAACAACAAGTGCACGTAGCTGTCGCCTATCAGCCGGTGGGATACGGCTTGGGTGATGGTGACGTGCGGGGCGAAGTCGCGGAACACCTGGAGCTTGACCGCGGCGAACACTCCGCCCGCGGCTATGGCTACGGCGGTGACCGACGCCTGCACGATGCGGGTTACGTCGCTGGTCAAGGCGGCGTCCGGCAGCCAAGTGTAGGCGGCGAAGGCGAAAGCCGCCAATAGCCCCAGAATGCAGATCAAATATGTGGCAGCGCCTTTCACTTGCTCCTCGATACCGGGCGGGATTTAGTGCTATGCGCCCATTGTGCGCCGCCCGCAAATCGCACCGCAAGGGGCAACTGTCATCAAATCCTGGGCGTGTTTGCAGACCCAATCAACTGCGGGAAATTGGACATAGGAATGTCGCTTTAAGCCGGGATTTCACCCTCACCCTAACCCTCTCCCTCAAGGGAGAGGGGATTTTGGGGGCAACTGTCAGCAGTTTTTAGCCCCCGGCCAGCAGCCGCGAGACCGCCGCCTCCGTTGCTGCGCCTTCGGGGGTGGCGCGCAGCCAGCGGCGGAGCTCGCGGCGGGCGATGGTTACGGTGAGCGCAGGTTCGCGGCCGCGTCTGCCCTTGGCGTCCCAGTCGTCGCGGCGCTGCCGGTATTCCGCCCGCAGTCCGGCCAGCCTGTCCGCCGCGCCCCGGGCCGCCGCCTCGCCCGCCCCGGCTAGCTTGGCGTGGAGCGCGACCGCCGGGTCGTACTCCGGTATCGGCAGCTTCCACAGGTGTTTTTGCAAATTCCGCGCACCGAATTGGCCCTTCGACATCAACGGCTTCACCGCCTCATATATGGCGTCGCTGTTGATTATCGCAAGTAGATAATTGGCTTCCTGCATATTCTTGCAAGCAACCCAAAACAGCGCATGGTCTACTATGCTTTCGTCGTCTTGAATCAACGCCGCTGTTGGCGTAGCGTTTTTAGAATGAACCAATCGAATTGGGCGGTCTCCAGGGTTTCTTTGCCATTCCAATTGCGAAGTTAGTTCACGGTGATAATCCAGTCTTTCCAGCAAACTCAGCGGATTGACTGGCGCTTTGTTGCGTTCCCACATCCGGCTTACGGTCTGCCAACGTTCGCGCATACGCCATTCCAGACCGCCGAGACGGATGCCGCCGAAACCGTCCTCCTCGATGGGGATTTCTAGTTCACCCGCTTTCATAGGCAGTAATGCTTGCAGTGGTTTCAGGGTAACGTAGGGCGCGACCGTCTCGCCCAAGTGGACGTCGAACAGGTGATTTCTCTCGATAGTCTGGCCGGTGATTTCATTCAGGTTGAGGTCTTTCCAGGGCGCTTTGTCCTGCGAGCCGCGGCGGGGGTTGACGGTGATGGTGTTGCCCGCCTGGATGATGGCCGGGTTTTCCGTTTCCTCGACAAAGAAAAGTACGCGCGGAAATATCGTTGCCCCGTTACGCGACAGTCCGGCGTAAGGCGAATCGCCTACGGCCCCGGTGTCGGTGATTCCCGAGCGGCTGCGAATCGCCTGTCCCCTCTCGGCGTCGGCCCTTTCGCCCAGCCACTGCTCTACAGCTCCGGCCAGCGGGGTTGCGATCCCGCTCCGCCCGGTGCTGCGGGCGAATACTACCGAGGCCGGAACCGGAAAGAAGGTGTTGGGTTCCAGCGGTTCCAGGTCCCAGGCAGGCTTGTGGTCGAATTCCACCGAAAGATCGAAGTCGGAGGCGCGGTTTCTGCCCCTCCCTCTGACCTGGGAGCGGTACCTGCCGCTGCGCCACTTGCTGTACTGGCCAGCCTGCAAGGCGCTGTGGGGCATGACGAAACCGATGACGCCGCCCTGCTTCAGGTACAAGTCCACGCTGCGGACGAAGAACAGGCCCGCCACGTCCTGATGGGTGGCGTAGCGTCCGCCGGCCCAGGTGCCGTACCTTTCCTTGCTCAGTTGCTCCAGTTCATCGCGCAGCACGTCGATGGTCTGGTTGTAGTTAATCCAGGGCGGGTTGCCGATGATGACGTCGACCCTGGCGCGGCTGAGGGCCACGGGGCGCACCATGTTGCGGGTGTAGTAGGCCCAGATGTGGTCGCGGCCCTGGGCGTGGAGCTTTTGCATCTTCCCGATGGTGTCCGTCAGCGTTTGCCTTTCCAGCGGGTCGTTGACGTGATGGTCGTCCAGAGCCTGGAGCGGGTTCTGCCAGTCTTCGATGGCGCGCGATATGTCGGTCATAAGGGTGTCGAAGTCCTCGGCGCGGTCCACCAGGCTGACGGGGAAGACCAGGCGGGTGTCCTGCTCGTCCTGCACGTCGACGGTGACTTCCCGCTCGGCGAACATGTCGCCAGCGCGGAACCGGAGTTGCAGGGAGTCGCCCAGATACACCGGGATGGTGACAGGGCCGGGGAAACCGGCGCTGGCGGCGGCCTGGATGGCCGGGCGGGCGGCCAGGGTCCAGGCGGCGCGGGCCAGGTGCACCGCCACCGGGTGGACGTCGATGCCGGTGACGGAGACGCGCAGGCGGTTCAGGACTTCCACCGGCTCCCAGCCAGCCGGTTGGGCCGCGGCGATGAAGTGGTCGATGGCTTCGGTGAGGAACGCGCCGGAGCCGCAGGCCGGGTCCAATACCCGCTGGTTCAGCGGGTCGCCGATCAACTCGCGCACCATGGTTCGCGCCAGCCAGTCCGGGGTGTAGTACTCCCCCAACTGCCGCCGCTCCTCGGCGGGGATGACGGACTGGTAGAGCATGACGGCGATGTCGTTGGGGGCCTGCGCCCAATCGAAGCGGGCGACGCGGTGGGCCAGGGCTTTCAGCATGGAAACGCCGCCCACCTCGGCGGGCCAGGAAAAGAAGTCGGATTCCAGCACACCCTGCAAGCCGGTGCGCCGGTGCAGTTCGCGGCCCTGGAGCAGATCGACGGGGTCGGACTCGGCCAGCCCGCGGATGTCCAGGCCGAAGGACGCCTGCACGACCATGCCGACGACGGCGGTCAGGTAGGTGTGGCGGACGAAGAGATCGTCCATCTCCCCGGTGTCGTAGCTTGCCCGGCCAAGGGAAGAACGCAAGTGCTCGTCCGAATCTTCGTCGGTGTAGGCTACTTCGCCGAGCGCGGTTTTCAGGAGGTCGTGCCAAAGCCGCCGTTTGACCTTGACGGTCTCACTGTCTGCGTTGCGCTGATAAAGCTCGCGCAGGCCGTCGATGTCCCGCTGGTACAGGGGGCTGGCCGGGCCGAAGTGTTCCTCGATGGTCTCGCGGTCGGGAATCAGAACGTCCAGGGGCGTCAGGGCCTTGTCCCGCAGCCATTCGTAGAGCGCGAGCCAGCCGTTGGCGTCCTTCAGCTCGAAGCCGTTGTGCGGGGCCGTGTTGACCGCCCCGGCGCCGGGCCAGCGCAGCAGCCAGTACTTGCCGTCGGTCAGCACGCCCATGCGGACGCCCTTGCCGGCCTGCTGCGATTCCGCCAGGTATTCGTCCAGTTGCCGGACGTATTCGGGGTTGGGATTGAACCCGCCAACGGTGCCCAGGCGGCGCTTGACCTCGATGAACGTGTCCAGGGCGGTAAGGTCAACGGCGCGGCGGGAGCCGTGAGACGGCGGGTTTTCCTCGACGATCTGCTCCCGCCGGGCCAGGCCGGTGTCGGTCAGGAAGTCGCGTATCGCGCTGGTGATATTGGTCTCGTTATCGTTGGTGCTGTGCCTGTCCAGGATGGCGGCGGCAACGATAGGGTACTTGGGGTCGTTGGTGTCAAGCTGAATCGGCATGCAGGTTCCTGCGCCGGGCTTAATTTACATGGATGGACAGAATATACAGGATGGGTTTCTCCCGGCCGGAGATTTCAGCCCCACCCTGACGCCCTCACCCTAACCCTCTCCCAGAGGGAGAGGGAACTTTGTAAGGGGAGGGGATTTTCCGCTCAGTAGCGGAAGGTGTCCCACTGCTGGGGGAACATGCCTAGCAGGGGGGAGACGGTGCCGATGATGCCGCGGTCGATGTCGGCGATGGCGGGGCGGCCGCACATGCCCATGGTGGCGTCCATCTCGTCGCGCAGCATTTCGAGGACGGAGGTCAGGCCGTCTTCGCCGTTGACGGCCAGGCCCCAGAACAGCGGGCGGCCGATGAGCACGGCGCGCGCGCCGAGGGCGAGGGCCTTTACGATGTCGGTGCCGCGGCGGATGCCGCCGTCCATGTAGACCTCGATGTCGCCGTTGGCCGCCTCGACCACCTCCGGCAGCACCTCGATGGTGGTGAAGGTGGTGTCGAGGTAACGGGTGCCGTGGTTGGAGACGATGACCGCCTTGGCCCCGCTGTCGGCGGCGTGGCGCCCGTCCTCGCCGACCATGACGCCCTTGATGACCAGGGGCAGGCTCTGGGTGCCGGCCAGCCAGTCCACGTCGTCCCAGGTGGCGCCGGGATCGCGGATGTCCATCACGCCCGCTGGGGCGTCGGCGGCGAAGCGCCAGGAATGCTCGGACAGCTCGATCTGGTCGTAGTTGGGCGAGGAGTGGCCCACGTAGTCGTTGCGGATGTTGCGCTCGCGCTTGGGCTTGATCTTGGCGTCGACGGTGATGCAGAGGGCGGAGTAGCCAGCCTCGGCGGCGCGGGCGGCCATCTCGAGGGTGAGGCCGCGATCCTTGAAGAAGTACTGCTGGAACCACAGCGGCCCGCTGGCGGCCCCGGCCACGTCCTCCAGCTTGCGGGCGGCGTGGGAGCTGACGACCATGACCGTGCCGGCCTTGCCAGCGGCGCGGGCGGTGGCCAGCTCGGCGTCGGGGTGGGCCGCCTCGTGGTTGCCCGCCGGGTCGAGCATGACGGGGAAGCTGATGCGCTGGCCCAGCACGGTGGTGCTGAGATCGCGCTGGCTGATGTCGGTGAGCATCCTGGGGCGCAGGTTGATGCTGTCGAGGACGGCGCGGGTGCGCCGCAGGGTGATCTCGTCGGTGGCCGCGCCAGCGATGAAGTCGTAGTGTCCCTTCTCCAGCTTCTCGCGGGCAATGGCTTCGTACTCAAAGATGTTGACGGGCTCGTTGGCCATGACGCTGCCTCCTGGCCGCTCTAGCTGGCGGCCAAGGCAGTCTACGGCGGCGCGGTTGCGGCGTCAAATCGGCTGCAATCCCACTAGGATCAAGGGAATCCTATGCCGATGGTTTTGATATATGCGACCATAAAGCTGGAGAATGGGCTATCCGGCAACGTAAATTCTTGTACGAGCAAGATTGCCAAGTTGTCGTCCTCTGCGTCGTTGACGGCGGTTCTCAGCATATCAAGCTGGGCCCGGCGTAGCCGCCAAAGATGGTTGGGATCGTTTTCGCCCAATTGGCTGTCGTTCAGGTCGACATCCCTGATGGTGCGGCGAGCCATTGACCATTGGAGCGGCGGGAGTTGGCTGGAGGGCAATATCTCGCCTGTGTCAACATCGTAGGAGAAGAACTCGGAGGCGGAACGCTGCCCGGCTGCGGCGTTGGGACTAACATACTCGGATACCGGCGTATATCTGTCATCCTCGGCGGAGAGCAATTGGTTGATTATTTCGTCATCGAATCCCGGCCAGCTATCATCTTTGGCCCGATTGCATCTGTGGCAGGCGTAGACCAGGTTGAGCCACTCGAATGACAGTTCCGGGAAGCGTCTCCGGGGGCGGAAGTGTTCGATTTCCTCCCTGTTGGGCGGGTTGCTGGCGGCGGACTGCGGCTCGCATTGCCTTTCGCAGTAAGCGCAAATGCCGCCGAAACCCTGGGCCAGCGCTTCGCGCAGGCGGCGGCGGGCTTCGCCATCCAAGGCCGCCCACTGAATCCCGGAGAGGCGGAGTTGACGAATATAATCAGGTTCTAGGGAGCGGCTTACGGAGTGAATGATTAACTGCCCTCTTGATTGAGGTCCTGCGATTCCCGGTATCTTTCCATCACTCTGGCGAATCGCTCCTCGAAAATCTCTTTCTGCCTGGCCATGGGCCCGCCTGCCAGAAGGTCGCGGTCCACCAGTTGGCGCAATTCCAGAATTCGCTTCTGGCGCTGCTCTTCCTCTTCCAGCGTGGCCCGCGGCCCTTCGTTGCGCAGTTGGCGCAGTTCGCTGGCGGCGGCGGCGGTGGTGTCGTCAGTGGGATCATCGACGCCCATCATGGTGCGCAGGATTTCGTCCATCGTCCAGCCAATGACGTCCTCGGTGTTGGTGCTGGCGGTTACGACGCCGTTCTCATCGCGGTTCAGCAGGTGCACCTGCCCGGCCTTTAGCCCGGCGACGACGAATGGCGAGTGGGTGGTGGCGAATATCTGCAACCCGGGGAAGTGCTCCAGCAACGCCGGGATGACGCGGCGCTGCCAGGTGGGGTGCAGGTGGTTCTCAATTTCGTCGATTAGGAGGATTGCCGGTTGGTTTCCCCAATCACCCTCGCTTGGATTTTCGATGTGGGGCTGCTTGTAGTAATCCCACATTTTGAGAGAGACGTACAAGATCCACAAGTATGCCCCTTGCGTACCAGCACTTAAATCCCCGGCATACTGTTGCAAAGATTTGCCGTTTGCACCAGATTTGGTATAGACTCCCATCCCTGGATGCACGTAGGGTTCTGAAAAAAGCGGGTCATAGTCTTGGGGGTCCGCTAATAGTTCGTATGGATGAGATACATAATTACTGGGGCTGCCAGTCACAATTTCGGCCGATATACTTTTGGCACAACTGTAAGAAATTCTCAAGGCTTTCAACAATCCGTAAAAGTCCTTGCCTCCCACATTTACTTGGTCTTTGAGATTGTCATAAAGAATTTTACAAGCCTTTTCGACCCATCGGCCATCAAAAATTCGGGCATTGTCTTGCCATATGATATCATCAATCCCATTAATAATTTCTTCAGCCCCTTGAACTTCATCGTTCCAATCCAGCTCGCTCGGCAGAATTATCCGAGTTGCAGGGATGTATATCCACGGAACACCCCATAGAAGCGTATCGTCAAAACCATTATTATCTGCTAGCTTAGGTTCCCAGTCTGAGCTAGTTTTGATTTCGACTGAGGAAAACGGAAAGATCGCAGTACTATCGATAGTACCCGAATCGGCGAGAACTCGTAATAAACTGCTTTTTCCTGCTGCGTTTGGTCCGATAAAGAGGTTAACTTGTTTGTTGAATTGAAGTTCTATTTTTTCACGGAAGGCTGGATGAGACTGAGGGCCGACAGTCATCCCGGTGATGTGCATAACAACAACCCCAAAGTTTATCAAATTCCCGGGTCATGCTAGGATACCCTAACATCCATAGAACTTCAACAATGTCGTCTGGCATAGGGGGACCGTTACCATGACCGACTACCAGATTTTTGACCTGGGCAACCTGCGGCTGCAGGGCGGGGCTACGCTGCGGGGGGCGTGGCTGGCGTACAAGACCTACGGGACGCTGAACGCTGCCAAGGACAACGCCATCGTGTTCCCCACGTTCTTCGGGGGGCAGCACTACGCCAACGAGGCCATCATCGGGCCGGGGCAGGCGCTGGACCCGGACAAGTACTTCATCATCGTGCCGAACATGATGGGCAACGGGCTGTCGTCGTCGCCGTCGAACACGCCCATGCCCTACGACCGAGCGCGGTTCCCGTGGGTGTCGCTGCACGACAACGTTACGGCGCAGCACCGCCTGGTGACCGAGCTGTTCGGCATCGAGCGCGTCGCCCTGGTCGTCGGCTGGTCAATGGGGGCGCAGCAGACCTACCAGTGGGGCGCGCTGTACCCCGACGTGGTGGAGCGCATCGCGCCCATCTGCGGGTCGGCGCGCACCTCGCGGCACAACTTCGTGTTCCTGGAGGGGGTCAAGGCGGCGCTAACGGCCGACGACGCCTGGAACAACGGCTGGTACGACTCGCCGCCCTACAAGGGGCTGCGGGCCATGGGCCGGGTCTACGCCGGGTGGGCGGTGTCGCAGGCCTTCTACCGGGAGGAAGTGTACCTGGACATCGGGTACTCGTCGCTGGAGGACTACCTGGTGGCCTTCTGGGAGGGCCGACGGCTGTTCGCCGACGCCAACAACTTTCTGGCCATGCTCCGCACCTGGCAGAACGCCGACATCAGCCTGAACGGCAAGTACAACGGCGACTTCGCGGCAGCGCTGGGCGCCATCAAGGCGCGGGCCATCGTAATGCCTGGCCGCACCGACCTGTACTTCCCGCCGGAGGACAACGAAATCGAGGTGTCGATGATGCCCAACGCCGAACTGCGCCCCATCGAGTCCATCTGGGGCCACCTGGCCGGCAGCCCCGGCCTAAACCCGCCCGACGCCGCCTTCGTAGACGCCGCTCTGCGCGAGCTGCTGGCGAACTGAGGTGGCTGGCTTCTGTTGTTCTGTGTTGTACTGAAAACGCTTGACATGTCCTTCATGCGGGTATAGGATGGGTTCTGAAACAACACAGAACAACGAAAGGAGCGAGAAATGACCAGCGGAAATTACAGGGCAAGCAAAACCAAATCCAACCGACCGGGCTGGAGTATCACATTCAACCACCCTCGCCGCAGCGACGCCCGCGGCAAGGTGGGTTTGAAAGTACGGCGTGGGCTTGGCACACAGGACGATGCCGAGGCTGACCGGCTTGTTACACAGCTTAACGAACTGCTTGCGGATCCCTCTTGGTGGAGCCTTAACAGGCTCCATGAAGCAGCCCAGAAATTCGACAGCATCGTGGTATCGGCTTTCTTCGACGGCATCGAGGCTGGCAAAGATAAATCCAAGGATTTGCGGGAGGGAGTTATACCCCTGCCTACGCCAGAAGAAGGCTATGCACGGGTGATGCTGGTAGGATCAACTGGTGCTGGCAAGACCACTCTGTTGCGCCATTTTATCGGGTCCGACCACAAGCGCGATCGTTTCCCCTCCACATCTACAGCAAAGACAACGACGGCGGACATTGAGATAGTAACCGCCTATAGCCCTTTCAAGGCGGCGATTACTTTTATGTCGGAGCACGAGATTCGTTGCAATGTTGACGAATGCTTGGAAGAAGCTTGCCAAGCAGCAGTTCGGGGACGTGACGATGCGAGAATCGCCAATGCCTTGCTGGAGCATCCTGAACAACGTTTCCGCCTCTCTTATCCCCTTGGTTCTTGGCAGCAGGAATTGCCAGGCCAGGAAGGGGATGACCAGTACGAAATGGAGTACGAAGAGGAAGAAGCGGAAGCAGAGATTTTGGCGGATGACGAGGTCATTGACGGCCCGGAAATCGCAGAGAACAACGAGCAGTTGCGGAAATACGTTGCGCGTGTCCGGGAAGTGGCAGATGTAGTAAGAGAGCAGATTGCGGAAGATCTTGGCGACTTTCAAAATATGGAAAACGCCAATCAGCGGCAAGACTGGCTGGAAAGCTTCACGGATGCCTTGTACGAAAATCAGGATTTCGCGCAACTCTCCTTGGATGTCATGGACACCATCGCCGACAGGTTTGATTTGGTTGGGGCAGGCGCTTTTGAGCGCAGCTCGACAAACTGGCCTACCCTTTGGTACTACGAAGAAAGTGACCGCGATATCTTCCTGAAGCAAGTTCGCTGGTTTAGCAGCAATCACGACCGGCAGTTTGGACGACTGCTCACACCGCTGGTTGACGGAATTCGGGTCTCCGGCTCATTTCAGCCAACCTCACCTGACCTTTGGAGCGATGATCGTCGCTTGGTGTTGCTGGACGGTGAAGGGTTGGGCCATTCAGCCAAGGAAGCAACAAGTATATCTACTAAGGTGACAGAAAAATTTCCTGAAGCAGATATGATTCTGTTGGTGGACACTGCCCAATCTCCGATGCAGGCTGCCTCACTTGAACTACTGCGCTCGGCTGCCAGCAGTGGTCACGGCCATAAACTTGCGGTGGCGTTCACGCATTTTGACCAAGTGAAAGGGGATAATCTCAGTAGCTACAGCCAGAAGAAAGACCACGTTCGCGGTTCAATCGGGAATGCCGTCGCCAGCTTGCGCGACTCTTTGGGAGCGCCAGTTACCGAGATTCTGGAACAGCGGCTTGGAGACAGCGACTTTTATTTAGGTGGCTTGGACAAGCCCACAGGGAAAATCGCGCGTGGTTTTGTCAAGGACATGGGCGAACTGTTGGAAAGGATGCAGCAGTCTGCTATTTCCCTTGAAGCAATTGACCTTGCTCCAACTTACAATGTGTCCCGGCTAGAACTTGCTTTGTTGGACGCAACCAACGGTTTCAAGAACCCTTGGCGCGGTCGGCTTGGCCTGAGCTACCATGAGAGCATTCGCAAAGAACATTGGGGGCGGATTAAAGCGCTGTGCCGACGCATCGCCAACCTTTGGTCTGATGAGTACAACGACCTGCGTCCTGTCGCTGACCTAGTTGGGCAATTGCAAAAGGGCATATCCCTATGGCTGGACAATCCTGCCGGATGGACCAGGCAGCCAGAAAACTACGAGGAGGAACAAGCGGCCATCAACGAGATACGCCGGAAGGTGTCCATCCGCATCCACATACTCGCGGAACAGCGTCTCATCACTTCCCACTCCACAGGCTGGCGAACCGCTTTTGCGTTCAGTGGTACAGGCTCTAGCAACGAAAGAGCAAAGGAAATGGCCCGGATCTATGACGCAGCCGCACCGTCTATCTCATCTTTGATGGGTGACGAACAGGCTCAAGAATTTTTGGGCCAAGTTTGTCAGATTATCAAAGAGGCCATTGAAGAATCCGGTGGGTCTTTGCAGGGTGTCTAAAAACCTATTCTTTGAGTGCCCTAGTCAATTACGGAACGGGGCAGTATTGACTGAAGACTGCCCCGTTCCGTGAACCCGGATGGCGTTAGTCGCCCGCTGGCGCGGCGGCGGGTTCGCGGGGCGGGGCCTCTACCAGCTCGTAGAGGGTGCTGCGGGCGCGGATTTGCTCGTCCCAGCCGCGGACGCGCAGGTCGATCATCAGGCCGTCGGGGCCCTTGTACTTGCGGTTGGCGCGGCTGCTGCCGGGGCACTCGGTGGCGCCGTGTTCGGTCACTGTATCGACTGCCTCGTCGAGGTCGTCAACGTAGAAGCCGATGTGGTGCACGCCCTTGACGGTGGACGGGCCCTCGCCGAGGTTGGGGGCGTCCTCGGTGCCCATCTTGAGGATGGCGAAGTAGATGTAGCCGTCGGTGAGCCAGACGCCCTCCGCGCCGCCGTCGGGGGAGCGGCGCAGCTCGTCGAGGCCGAAACAGGTCTTGTACCACTCGGCGGTGGCGACGGGGTCCTCGGTATGCAGGGCGATGTGTTTGATTCGCGGGGCCATGTGCTGCTCCTCCTGTTGATGTTGTCTGCTAGCGATTCTCCCCCACCCTGGCCCTCCCCCGCTGGGGGAGGGAATTAAGCTCTGGGTTGGGGACGTGTAGGGCTAGACTTTGCCGATTAGGGACTTGAGGGCCTCGTAGGCGCGCTGGCCTGATTCGGGCTCGCCGGGAACGTCGAAGATGTTGCCGACGAAGTCGGTTGCGCCAGCCGCGGCGAAGGCCTCGAGCTGGCGCTGGACGGACGCCTCGTTGCCGATGACCGCCACCTCTGCCGGGCTTTCGACGCCCTCGATGTCCAGCACGCGCCGGTAGTTGACCAGCTCGCCGTAGCGGGCGTAGGACTCGGCGGCCGTCCGGCGGCCAGCGTTCTCGTCGTCGGTGACCGCCGTGGGCAGGCCGACGGTGACCCTGGGAGCGGCGCGTCCGCTGTTCTCAGCCGCCCGGCTGATGCGCGGGGTGATGTGCGTCTCGATGGTGCGGGGGCCGGCCATCCAGGTGACCGTGCCGTCGGCGAGCCGGCCAGCGAGATTGAGCATCTGGGGCGCGAGCGCCGAGACCAGGATGGGGCAGGCCGGACGCTCCAGCGACGCCAGTTCCAGGTTGCAGTTGAAGAACTCGCCGTTGAACCGGACTGCGCCCTCCTCCAGCAGCGGGCGCATCACCTCCAGGTACTCGCGGGTGTGCACGGCGGGCCGGTCGTAGGGGATGCCGAATCCCTCCTCCATGCCGGGGCGGTGGGACGGGCCGATGCCGAGGATGAAGCGCCCGTTGGTGGCCGTGGCGGTGGTGAGGGCCTGCTGCGCCAGGGCCGCCGGGTGCCGCGGGTAGGTGGGCACGACGCCGACGCCCAGCTCGATGCGGCTGGTCTGCATTCCGGCCATGGCCAGCACGGTCAGCGCGTCATAGCCGCGGGCCGAGATGTGAGGAATCCAGAAGCTGTCGAACCCGTCATCCTCGGCCCGCTTGATGCGGGCCAGGAGATCCTCCAGGGTCATCATGTCGGCGACGGATGCGCCGACGAATACTCCTATTCGCATGGGCTGACTCCTTGGGGAATTCTAACAGGGTGTGTGCAAGTCCCCTCCCCCTCAGGGGGAGGGCTAGGGTGGGGGTGAAAGGGTAGGGCAGAGACACCTCCGGGTGCATTCCAGAAATGCGCCTCCGGTCTTTAGATGGCTTCCTAGTGGCTCTTTAGGAAGTACTCATTTGAGAAATTCACCCCCACCCTAACCCTCCCCCTTAGGGGGAGGGGATGGCATTCAACTGCGAAAGTCCTCTGGCTATTTGAAGGCGACGCAGGCCGGGGTGACTACCCGCAGCACCGCGTCCTGGGTGAACCGCTGCTTGTACTCAGCGCCAATCTCGTTCATTCGATTGAGGGCTGTTTCGTCGCTTGGCGGAACCAGTACCAGCAGCATCTTGGTGCGTTCCCGCTCGATGGTTCCGTCGGCGTTGGCGCCCTGCCCGGCAACGTCGATGACCGACAGGCCGTCGGGGAAACGCGGCGTTATGTTGTCGGCCAGGAAGGCCGTCCAGTCCGCGTCGCTGACGACCTCGGCGCCCCCTGAACCGCGGCCCATGAAGAGCCGGTACTCTTGCCAGAGTTCGCCGCCGTCCTCACATTCCGACGTAGAGACGCTAACGTCGGCGCAGGCCGCGATGACAAGGGCGACAGCGGCAAGGGCCATAAACAGGGACAACCGGGTAGGGAACGCGCGTTGAAATGTCTTGACCATCTTGCTCCAACTGCTAGGTCTTTCCGTGGGAGAAGGGCAGGGGTGGAGTATCCTTTTCTGGACGCCAAGTTGTTCATAACCGGCGTTTCACCCCCACCCTAGCCCTCCCCCTCAGGGGGAGGGGATTATTGTTAGAGGGTGTCTACAAAGTGGTTGCCCGCGCCATTCACCCTGAGCTTGTCGAAGGATGAGCAGGGTTACGGCCACCTGCCACCCGCCCAACCGTCCGTCCTTCGACAAGCTCAGGATGAACGGTTGGGCTGTGGAAACGCCCTCCTAGAGGCCCATGGCGTTCAGGCCGATGCGGGACAGGTCTTCGTCGGACTGGCCGCTGGGATAGCCGCCGACGCCGATGCCGCCGAGGATTACGCCGTCCTTCATGATTACCACGCCGCCTGTGCCGTAGGTCATCATGGGGTCGCCCTGGTCGGCGATGTTGCGGCCCTGGCTGTGCAGGCGACTGGCGTTCTCGCCGGAGTCCAGGCCCATCAGGGCCGAGGTGTGGGCCTTGCGGAGCGCGTGGCGGCGGCTGAAGATGCGCAGGTTGTCCATGGTCAGGTAGGCCAGCAGGTTGCCGGCGCTGTCGACGATGGCCATCGCCACCGGCTCGTTGGGAGTCTCCATTGCCTTGTCGACCATCGCCTTCATGGCGGCGGTGACCTGGGCCATTGTCGGTTCGGCCATGATTAGTCCTCCGAAAGCAATATCGGTATGCCGCTCCGTGCGGCACGGGAATTATACATAGTTCGGGCCTCCGGCGTTTGAGCATCCGGAAGAATTCCGGTAGCCTTATGCTGGGAATTCACCCCCACCCTGACCCTCCCCCTCAAGGGGGAGGGAATGATGGATCAGGAGGCTTGAGATGACGACGCGGCGGGAATCGTGGCTGGAATTGACCGTGGAAGACCCTATTGAGCCGGGCATGCCCATCCTTGACCCGCATCATCACTTCTGGGAGCGGGAAGGCGACGTTTACCTGCTGGAGAACCTGCTGGCGGACACCCGCTCCGGCCACCGGGTGAACCAGACGGTTTTCGTGGAGTGCCATTCGCAGTACCGCACCCATGGGCCGGAGGAATTGCGGTCGGTGGGAGAGGTAGAGTTCGTCGAGGGCATAGCCGCAGCCAACGCTCTTCGACAAGCTCAGGGTGACGTTGGCAACGAGACGGCGGTCGCCGCCGCCATCGTGGGCAACGCCGACCTGATGCTGGGTGAGCGGGTGGAACCGGTGCTGGAGGCGCTGGCCGAGGCGGGGAAAGGACGCTTTCGCGGTATACGCTGCACCGCCGCATGGGACGCCAGCCCGGAGATCACCACGGCCCGCGCCAACTCCGCCGGAATGTTGGCCAATTCCGAGTTCCGCAAGGGGCTGGCCTGCCTGGAGCGGATGGGGCTGACCTTCGACTGCATCGTGTACCATCCGCAACTGCCCGAAGTGGCGGACATGGCGCGGGCTTTTCCAGACCTGACCATCATCCTGAACCACGTGGGGCGCCCGCTGGGCATCGGCCCATACGCCGGACGGCGCGAGGAGCTGATGCCGGGATGGCGTGCGGGCATCGGCGCGGTGGCGGAGTGCCCCAACGTGGTGGTCAAAGTGGGCGGACTGGGCAATCCCATCAGCGGGTTCGACTGGCACCAGCGGCCCTTTCCGCCGGGGTCAGGGGAAATCGCGACGGCGGCTGCGCCCTACTACCTTTACTGCATCGAGAAGTTCGGGGCCGACCGGTGCATGTTCGAAAGCAATTTCCCGGTGGACAAGCAGTCCTGTTCCTACGTGGTGTGCTGGAACGTGTTCAAGCGGCTGGCCCGCGACTTCTCGGCCACCGAACAGGCCGACCTGTTCCACAACACGGCGGCAAGGGCCTACGGGCTGCCAGAGGTCTAGGGGCGGCGCCAAGACTATAACAGGTTGTGACACGAATTCCCTCTCCCGGAGGGAGAGGGTGTCCCCCCAACTCGAACCCCCATCCAGATTCCTCCGCGCCCTCTGCGTCAAATCTCTGCGTCAAAAAACCCACCGCCAGCAAAATCCCCTCTCCCGGAGGGAGAGAGTTAGGGTGAGGGCGTACCCTGTACTGACAGAAGCAGAGACACGTCGGGGATCCCGTAAATCTGAAAGCTAACAGGATATGTCACACCCCCTTAGAGAGTGTTTCCAAAGTTCCCTCTCCCTCCGGGGGAGGGTTAGGGTGGGGGCGTACCCCTGGTTGCTCAGGAACGGCGGACGCGCCTGAAAACCGCTCTTTGACAGTGAACCGAACTTATTAAACACCCTCTTAGTAACTTGATGATGCTCCCTAGAGTCGATAAGTATCTATTGTTGTATTATGCGTTGATTGGCGCGAACCTATATTTTCCGGCACAGCATTGGCCTTGGCACAGAGTAACGAAAACCTCCTCTACCAGCCCGACGAGCAGCCCAGCCACCCTGAGTCGCTGCTGCACGGCTTTCAGAACGTAATGAGCCGCATGGCGGCAATGGCGGCCACCGCCTCCATTGTCGCCTTCGCCGGAGGCCAGTCGGAAAGTTACCTGTCGTGGATACTTTTCACTGCCTTCGCTGTGTGCGGTCTGGGATCCATTTTCCAGACCGTGCAGATTTGGCGGTTCGGATCGGGATACTCCCTCAGCGTCGCAGCGGCCACCGCGTTCATCGCCATCAGCATCTCCGCGCTGGTGGAAGGCGGGCCAGCGATGCTGTCAACCCTGATTGCCGCCTCGGCCCTGATACAGTTCGCTCTGATTTCCCGCCTCTCTCTGATTCGCCGCATCATCACCCCGGGCGTATCCGGCACAATCCTGATGCTACTGGCCGCCACCATCATCCCTGTGGTGCTAGGCCGGCTGTCGGACCTGCCGGAGGACGCGCCGGGTATGGCCGCGCCCGTTCTGGCGGGAGTGACCCTGGTCATTCTCATGGGAATGCGTCTGTTTGCAACGGCCAGGCTGCAACAGTGGGGGCCGCTTGTCGCAGTCCTGGGGGGTTGCGCCATAGCGGCTGCCTGGGGCATTTACGACTTTGGGAAAGTGGCCGACGCGCACTGGATCGGGATTCCGTCGTTTGCTTGGCCGGGGTTCGACTTGAGCTTCGGCGCGACGTTCTGGGCGCTGCTGCCCGGGTTCGTGATTGTCAACCTGGCGACCAGCATCAACTCAATCAACGAGGCCGTTGTAATTCAGCAGGTGGCCTGGCGCAGGCCGCGGGCCACTGACTTTCGCGTGGTGCAGGGCGCGCATAATCTCTTGTCCCTGACCAATCTGCTGGCCGCCGCGGTGGGCTCCCTTCCCGTCAGGATAGGGTCGTCCAATTCGGCCCGCGTTCTCCTGACGGGGGTAGCGGCCCGCCGGATGGGAGTCTACGCCGGGCTGATACTGTTGGCGGTGGCGTTCCTGCCGAAGTTGATGGCCCTGGTAGTGGCAGCCCCGCGCCCGGTCTTGGCGGCCTACATAGTTTTCACGCTGTCGCTGCTGTTTGTGCAGGGGATGAGGACGGCATTGCAGGGCGGCATGGATGGGAAAAAGGCCGCGATAATCGGGGTATCCCTGTGGATAGGCATGGGTTTTCAGAACCAGTTCATCCTGCCCGACCTGCTCACCGGAACCGTGGGCACCCTGCTCAGCAACGGTATGACCACCGGCTCCCTGTGCGTGATCTTACTAACACTGCTGATGGGGTTGACCTCCGGGCGGCGCAAGCGTCTGAACGTGGCAATGAACCTGTCTTCCCTGCCGACGATTGACGCCTTCCTCCGCGAATTCGCTTCCGGCGCGGGCTGGAGCGAGGCGTCAATCGACAGGCTGCGCTCGGCTGGCGAGGAAACGCTTTCCTGTCTGCTGTCCCAGGAGGACGGCCAGGCGGACGACAACGGAAAGCGGCTGATAATCAACACGCGCCGCGATCGCGGCCTGATCGAGCTGGAGTTCATGGCCGTTTCCGAGGGTGGAAACCTGGAGGACAAGCTAGCCTATCTCAGCGACCAGCCGGAGATACAGGAAGAGGAGGAAATATCCTTCCGTCTGCTGCGGCACTACGCATCATCGGTGGAGCATCACAAGTACCACGACATAGACATAATCACGGTGCAGGTGGCGGCCTCCAGGTAGGCGAGAAATCGCGAGAGGTATCGGGGATTTCCCGATATCAAGAGGCAGGAATCGGCTTTAGCCCTTGAATGAGAGACAGGTCATCGATGTCTATACGTTTGGGGTCCGGCTCAGTAAGCTCTCTACCGTCCGGCCCAACGTAGCGGTGGGCTAGGCAGATGCAGTGATCGTTGACGGTAAGTTGGATTCTTACCATCTGGCTACGGGTGCCGATAGGGAAGTTACCGCCTGGGTGATTCTTGCCTTCATATACGACAGTCAGGTACGCTTGGTTAGTGTCCAGTTTCTCCCTTAGGTTCAGCGCGCGGTATATGTCCCGGCGTTCCCGGTCGGTAGAAGGTACTCTAGTCGTCATTGGTGAGAGGGAAACGCTTATGCAGACAAATCATGAACTATCCCGTCTATTGGTTGGCTATCTTGAAGGCGTCGGTGAACTGGACGCCATACGCGAATACGTAACCCTTTACGTCGGGGAAGTGGACGACCACCTCGTCAATCAGGTTTCGCTGGAAATCTGGCACCTTGAGGACGGTTTGATTCCAGAGGGGGAACTCAAGGCCCGGTTAGCCGTGATACTGGCGGAATCGCGAGAGGCTTCCGCGTTGGCTGCGGAGTAACCGCCGGGCCCGCCAATGGCATTGCCAAAGAAAATGGCGGCAACGGCCGCCAGCATCGAGGCTGAAGGCCAGCCTGGATGCCTTCCTTGCCAGCGCAGGGATGCGCCGCGGCGTCACGGAACTCCACTGGCGTTTCCTGACACCCCGCATCGCGTGAAAGCGCTCGGGAATGTGCGCAGGCCACTACAAGTTTATTGAAGGTTCTTCGTACTCCTTCAGCTTGTTGTAGATTTGAAGCCGGTGATGGTAGGACTCCAGAACTATGATCCGGTCGTCCGCGTCAACGTTGACGGCCACTGGCCGCCGGAACCGCCATTCGGGTTCCAGGTCTGTCCGCCGTCTGGCTTTGACGATGTCCGGGTTGGCGTCGATGTAGGACTGGGCCCACGGCGAAGGTTCCTGGGCGTCGCCGACCAGCGCCGTGATGTACTGGCCGTCGGCGGCGTAGATCTGGACGCGATGGTTCCCCCAGTCGGTTACGTATACATCCCCGTCCGAGTCCACGGCTACACCGGAAGGCCCTTTGAGGCAGCCAACTCCGGCGCTGGAGCCTTCGAACTTGACCAGCAACTCTCCATCAGGGGAAAACTTTTGCACCCGGTTATTGCCCCAATCGGCGACGTAGATGTTGTCCTGACGGTCGATGCAGATACCCCATGGCATCTCCAGTTCTCCGTCGCCGCCGCCCCGCTTCCCAAACCCGGACTGGAACTCGCCGATCATGCTGAAACTTTGCACCCGATGGTTCAGGCTGTCCACCACCCAGAGGTTGCCTTGGGAATCGAATTCAATTCCCGACGGCCCGTTCAACTGCCCGTCCCCGCTGCCGGGCCTGCCCCAGTGATAGCGGTAAGCGCCCTCCGCATCGTACATGGTTATCCGGTTGACATGCTCGTCCGAAACGAACACTCGTCCGTGGCGGTCCAGAGCAATCGACCGGGGCCAGACGAAGCGTCCGTCCTCCGCGCCGACGGAGCCGAACTGTCCTTGAAACTCGTGGTCGAAGGTGATCTTGCTGACCCGCTGCCCCAATTGCTCCACGCCGCGGCTCAACACGTAGATTCGACCGTTCGATCCCAGGGCGAAATCCTGGGGCGCCCAGAACCCCCGCCCGGCCTGGCTGTACATGCCGATGCAATAGCTGTAGTCATACACCCGGCCAGCGGCGACGGTAGTCAGCATTGGTGATACCTCCAAGATATTGTAGGGGCGCACAGCCGTGCGCCCTTGTTTCGTTGCATACGGCACGGTCCCGGCATTTGAGGAAGGGCGCACGGCTGTGCGCCCCTATGGATACCGCCGGTCGTGGCCTACACGAAGGCCATTTGCTCGAAGTGCCCGCCGACTATGGGCGCCGGGTCGAGGCCCAGCCATCTTTCCGCCAATGTGGAGTAGAAGCCACGAAAATCGTAGTTGGGCGCCAGGTCTCCCTGGGTGAGATCGCCGGGCTTCAACGACGGATAGCTCCCGTACATTCCGCCGTTCACCCGGTCGCCGATGGCGAAGGCCACTCCGGCCGCTCCGTGGTCGGTGCCGGTGCCATTGTCGCGGACGCGGCGGCCAAACTCGCTGAACAGCATGACAACCACCTCGTCCGAGGCGTCGTGCTCGCGCAGGTCGGCGAAGAAGTCGTGGATGCCAGCGGAAATGTCCATCCAGAGCTTGGTATGCGACCCCAACTGGTCGTAATGGGTGTCGAACGGCCCGTAGGACGTGTAAAAGACCTGCGTGCCCAGTCCCGCCAGATGCACCTGGGCCACGTCTCTGAGGCGCCGCGCGATGGTGTTGTTGGCGTACTCCACGTTGGAAGAATAGTTCGCGGGAGCAACCCGGATGATGTCGGCTCCCCGCAACGCATCCCGTCCTGCCTGTCCCAAGTAATCCATGGTCGGCCCCGTGCCGATGGCGGGGGCGTACATGCGGGCGAAGCTCTCCAGTATCTCGACCCGCTCCTGTTCGGAGCGAATGCCCGGATTCGATGACAGCACGCCGTAGGTAGGGAGGTGGTTGACCGAGGTGACTGGAACCCCCCGCATGGTCAGGGCCCGGGGCAGGCCCTGGCCCAGGCTCACGCCCTTCAGCACGTTCTCGCCGCCCGGGTCCAAGTCCCGCACGACCTTGGCGAGCCAGCCGTCAATCCCGATGGAATCCGGCTCGCAGGTATGCCAGATGTCCATGGCGCGAAAGTGCGAACGGGGCGAGTTTTCAAACCCGATTCCGTGGATGATCGCCATGTTGCCCTTGTCGTAGATGTCTTTCAGCGGCTCCGTATCCGACCGGAACGCCAGTTCGCCGTCTATGGGCAGCAACTGGTCTTCAGCGATATGAACCTTGGGCCGGTTATCCCAGTAAAGCGGATTGCTGTAAGGGACGATGGTATTGAGATAGTCGTTGGCCCCGGTGAGCTCCAGCACGACCAGCACGGGGTCTTTACGGGTTGATGCCATCTTCATATCCTTCTACATAGGTTGTAAGAGAGTCTGCAACAAATCCCCTCTCCCTCCGGGAGAGGGTTAGGGTGAGGGCGTCCCCCTGTATTTTCAAGAGTGAAGGGTGCTATCGCAACTTACTCTCTGAAAAAGGGTGTGTGCCAATCGCCCTTTGCCAGCAACAGGCAAGCTGGGGCTGCGTCCATCATATCTGCGAGGGTAGGGAACGCCCTCACCCTAACCCTCTCCCGGAGGGAGAGGGGATTTGTCACATACCCTCCAAGCACTCGCCTAGGCAAACTGGTAGTCTCGCGAGGCGGCGATCAAGGTCAAAATCCTGCTCACATTGCGGAACGTGGCATTGAGTTCTTCCCTGGTGCTCCAAGCCAGATCGCCGCACTTTTCGGCGTGGACCATCAATTCGAAGTGGGTCACATCGCTGACTTCCAGCGACCCCATCGCGTCGAGACAGGCTGCCACTATCGCCTGGGGCGAATGGTCTCCCTGCACCTGCACGTTCACCAACACCCGCTGGATGATGGCCTGCACGCCCGGCAGGGAAGTGTCGCCAAATATCCTCGCGGCAAAGTTCACCCGGCGCATCAAAACGCCGGGGTCGATCCACTCGGAGCCTGTGTGCCAGCCCTCCACGCTGGGAGGATTGAGCAGCTCCTGCCCCTGCCAGCCGCACTCCAGCGCCAGATTGTTGAATCCCGGCTTGAAGCCGTCGTAGTTGCCTGCCAATCGCACGGCGCCAACGATCAACTCAGCGGGGCATTTCACCCGGGCAAAGCGGGCGTTCTTGAAGAAATCCGAGTTGAACAATACTCGCAGAATAGACCGGATGTCGCCGCCGGACTCATTGTAGGCGTCCACCAATACTTCGATGGCATCAGGATCAATGGGCGGCGTGACGCTCCAGGTGGAGACATGGGGCTCGTCGGCAACGAAGAACCTGTAGAGGTGGCGGGCCAGGAACCGGGCTGTGGCTGGCTGGTCCGCAATAATGCCCACGAGGTCTTCGCCGTTGAAGTTGCCAGTATGTCCCAGGAAGGTCTTCTCCCGGTCGTCGTGGTCTTCGGGCTTGTACTCGAACTGCCAGTGAAAACGCCCGTAGGGATTGCGGGGAATCTTGGGGGCAATGGTCCATCCGGTAAAGGCCCTGGCCGCTTCCTTGATATCATCCTCCGAGTAGTTTCCGACTCCCATGGAGAAGAGCTCCAGCAGCTCCCGCCCCCAGTTTTCATTTATTGCGCCGTCATGATTTCCGTGGTTGTCCAGCCAGAAGATCATGGCTGGCGACTTCGCAACCTCCACCAACAGGTCGCGGTATGTGCCCAGTCCGTGTTCACGAAAGACGGCTATCTGGCGAGTCAGCTCCGGCGGATTGTCCACCTTAGAGTTGCCGGTGGCGAACAACTGATGCCAGAAGAGGGCCATCTTCTCTTCCAGAGGCCGCCTGGTGTTGATCATCCGGTAAACCCATTCGGCCTGATTGATTGGCGGCGCGCCAGCCCCCTCATAACCCGGGAAGTAGCGGTACAGCAGTTCGTCGTCTATGGCTGGCTGCAACTCCGGATGCAGGAGCTCTTCAACCACGGCTTCATAGCCCTTGGCGGCGCGCTTCTCCACTTCCTCGCGGGAATCGCCGAAGCCCGCGCGTCTCATCAGGTGGGCCATCAACCGAATGTCTTCCTGGTGGGGCATTGCCACCTCTCCGTTTATCGAGCCCGAAGCGCTCAGCCAAGCGCCCGTTCAAGGTATCTTAAGGATTGGCCAAATTGAATGTCAACAAAAGAGACGATAGCCCTGACGATGTCCTTTCCACGCACTACAATATCGAAAGGTTACTGCACGGATTCGGAGAACCTGATGCCGATGGGTCTTAGCCTCCGACGGGGCGACGGCAAGTATCTCAGCCCGAGCTACATCTGAAGGCATGGCCAAAGCCGCCGTCTGCCTTGCTGCCTGAGAGGGTGTTTAATAAGTTCCCTCGCCCTCCGGGGGAGGGTTAAGGTGGGGGCGTACCCCTGGTTGCTCAGGAACTACGGACGCGCCTGAAAACCGCTCTTTGACAGTGAACCGAACTTATTAAACATTCTCTGAGAGGGTTGTGACAAATCCCCTCTCCCTCCGGGGGAGGGTTAGGGTGGGGGCGTACCCCTGGTTGCTCAGGAACGACGGATGCGCCCGAAACCCGCTCTTTGACAGTGAACCGAACTTATTAGACACCTCTCTGAGACCCACGCGGCCTCACGGGGTGCTATAGTAACCGCAAAGCAGTAAGTGAACCGGGATCGTCAGCAAGTATCAACCATTGCTCTCAATGGCCCTCGCAGCACGGGGCCGTTCTGGTTCCGGGACATTGGCGGCTATTTCCAGATGACTGAAAGAGGGGCGTAATGGCACAAGTCTTCGATGGAATTACGGTCCTCGACTTCACCAGCGGCCGCGCTGGCGGCGTTGCCACCATGGTGCTTTCCGACTTCGGCGCTGAGGTCATCAAGATCGAGCCGCCGGGCGGCGAGAAGTTCCGGGACGCCCCCGGCGCCATCCAGTGGAACCGCGGCAAAAAGAGCGTCGTCCTCGATCTCAAGACCCCCGACGGCCAGCGAAAGGCACATGCGTTGGCGCGACACGCCGACGTTGTGGTTGAGAACTTCCGCCCCGGCGTCTCGCAACGGCTGGGCATTGACTACGACACCCTCCGCGACGGCCATCCGGAGCTGGTCTATGCGTCGCTGACCAGCTTCGGGCCTACCGGGCCCTACGCCCAGTACAAGGGCTACGACGCCGTGGTGGCGGCCAAGAGCGGGCGGATGATGATGTTCGCCAACCAGAACCCCAGGCCCGGCCCCAACTACGTCGTCACCCAGGGCGTCTGCCACGCCGCCGCCACCGCCCTGGTGCGCGGCATCACCACCGCGCTGTATCTGCGGGAAAAGACTGGCCGAGGCCAGCGCGTCGAGACCAGCATGCTCCAGGCCGTAACCACCTACGACCACGTCTCCTGGGTGCATGGCCAGATGGTGCAGAACCGCCCGGAAGAGTACCCGCCCGACCCGCTGGTGGGCACCGGGCGCGGCAACCCCACCGGCTACCTGCCCGTCCGCACCAAAGACGGCCAGTGGATGCAACTGGGCAACGTGGTGGAGCGCCTGTTCCGCTCGATGATGCACTCGCTGGACATGGACTTCATCTACGAGGATCCGCAACTCAAGAACGCGCCCTACCTTGACGCCGAGGCGGTTGCTGTACTGGAGCGG
Organism: Dehalococcoidia bacterium; assembly: GCA_963664375.1. Classification (GTDB taxonomy): domain Bacteria; phylum Chloroflexota; class Dehalococcoidia; order Lucifugimonadales; family UBA3495; genus VXOI01. Next base: position 2,424,847 of record OY761449.1, on the reverse strand, counting down.
ATCATGCTGGAGAAGGCCCAGCAGAAGACGCTGGACGAGTGGATGGAAATATTCCTCAGCCGCGAGGGCAACGCCGCCGCCGAGCCGTACTTGACCTCGGAGCAGGCCCTGGACCATCCCCAGATCGTGCACAACGGGAACGTGCGTAGCGTGGAGATGCCGGGAATCGGCCCCGCACGGCAGCTTGGCCCGGTGGTGAGCATGAGCGCCACGCCGGGCAGTCCCCAAGGCCCGGCCCCGGCGCTGGGACAGCACACCGGCGAGGTGCTGGCCAGCCTCGGCAACGGCGCTACTGTTCGGTCCAACGGCGCTACTGGCATGATGCCCGCGCGCGCTCTGGAGGGTGTCACCCTCCTCGACCTCGGCACGGTAATCAACGGCCCTCTCGGCTGCGCGCTGGTGGCCGAGCTGGGCGCCCGCGTCATCCGCATCGAGGCTCCCGGCGGCGACTGGGGCCGGAACGGCCTGCCTTTTTCGGCGCACCGCACCATGGCGGGGTCGGAGTGCATCTGTATCGACCTCAAGGCTCCCGAGGGCCAGGAAATAATGGCCAAGCTGGCCGCCAAGGCCGACCTGCTGCTCCACAGCATGCGCCCCGGCGCACCGGAACGCACCGGCATCGGCTACGAACAACTCCGGGAGGTCAACCCCAATCTGGTCTACCTATATGCCGGAGGCTACGGCTCCACCGGCCCCTACTCGCATCGCCCGTCCATGGCTCCCATCGCCGGGGCCGTCTCCGGCGGCGGCGTGGCCCAGATGGGCCGGTCCTTCGACAAGCTCAGGATGACGGGGGAGGCGGCCAACCAGCCTATGTCCATCGACGAAATCGCCGCTGTTGCCAAGCAGCTCAAGCGCGCCAACGACGGCACCGCCGATCACAGCACGGCCATGGTCAACGCCGTGGGCCTGGTGCTGGGCCTCTACGCCCGCGAGCGCACTGGCCAGGCCCAGTATGTCGAGTCCACCATGATCAATGCCAACGCCTACCTGAACATCGACGATTTCTACTGGCACGAGGGCAAGCTGCCCCGCCCGTTGCCGGACGCCGACGGATACGGCCTGCACGCGCTATACCGGCTGTACCAGGCCAAGTCAGGCTGGGTATTCCTCGCCTGCCTGTTCGACGACGAGTGGCAGGCCCTTTGCCGGGCCATGGGGCGGCCCGACCTGCTGGACGACCCCCGCTTTGCCACTGGGCAGGCGCGGGCAACGAACGACGACGCCCTCGCCGACGAATTGGCCCGGCTGTTCTCCACGGAGGAGCCGGAATACTGGGAAACCCTGCTGACCGCCGTGGACGTGGCCTGCGTCAAGGCCGAAGACCGGGGCATGTACTACTTCTTCAACGATGACCCGCACGTCCGCGAACTGAATCTCCTGGCCGACGTGGAAGCGCCCCGCTTCGGCGAGTTCTGGCGCTACTCCCCCGTGGTAAGCTTCTCCGAGACCTCGGGCCGCGCTGGCCCCGGCCCACTCAAAGGCCAGCATACCCGCGCTATACTCCGGGAACTGGGGTATGCCGACGACCGGATTCTCGATCTCAGGGAGCGCAAGGTCGTGGACTGGGAGGAGGAATAATACTCAATGGTCATCTAAAATCCTGTCATCGCTTTCTCCGCGTCCCCCGGCTTACATTTTCACCCTCACCCTAACCCTCTCCCTCAAGGGAGAGGGAACTATCGGGAGAGTTTCCAAATGGTGCAGACCATCATCCCCGCCGATACCAACGGTATCAGGGACAAGGCCGCCATCGTCGGCATTGGCGAGACAGAGTTCTCATGGAACTCGGGCCGCAGCGAGTTGCAGCTCGCCTCCGAGGCCATCAAAGCCGCCTGCGATGACGCTGGCATCGCTCCGCAGGACATCGACGGCCTCGTCCGCTATGACATGGAATCCAACCACGAGACGCTGCTGACCCAGTCGCTGGGCATCAAGAACCTGCGCCACTGGGAATCGGTCTCCTACGGCGGGGGCGCGGGCAACGCCACCATCGGCCACGCCGCGGCTGCTATCGCCGCCGGGTACGCCAACTATGTCGTCTGTTTCCGCGCCGCCAACCTGCGCTCCGGCATGCGCCTGGGCCGCGCCCGTGGGCCGGAGCGAATCACTGGCGGCGCACAAGGCTTTGCCGCGCCCTGGGGCTGCATGGCGCCAGCCCACCATTTCGGCATGTTCGTCCGCCGCTACATGCACAAGTACGGTGCTACCAGCCGTCATTTCGGTTGGGTGGCCGTCACCCTGCGCGAGCACGCCTCCCGTAACCCCCGCGCCCTACGCCGCGACCCCATCACCATCGACGATCACCAGAACTCACGCATGGTCGTTGACCCGCTGCATGTCCTTGACTTCTGCCAGGAAAACGACGGCGCAGCCGCCGTGGTCATGACCACCCCGGAGCGCGCCAGGGAGTTGCGCCACGCCGACACTCTCACACTAGTGGAGGCCGCGGCGCAAGGCTCCGGCCCACGCAACGACGGCATCATCTACCGCCCTGACCTGGCAGTGGCCGAGTCCGAAAACACCGCCCGCGACCTGTGGGCCCGCGCCCGTCTGGGGGCGAAGGACATCGACGCGTTCATGTTCTACGACCACTTCACGCCCTTCTGCCTGATCAACCTGGAGACCTACGGATTCGTCCCGCCGGGCGAGGCCAAGGATTTCGTCGAGGGCGGCCACAACATCCGGTTCGACGGCCAACTGCCCACCAACACTCACGGCGGCAACCACTCGGAGGCGTACATCCACGGCCTGACCCACGTCCAGGAGTGCGTGCGCCTCATCCGCGGCACGTCCACGTCCCAGCCGCCGCACAAGCCGATCAACCGCGCCCTCACGTGCAGCAGCACGGCCCAGCTCAGCGGCGCAGTCATCATCCGCCGGGGATAGCCCTGCGGTACCGAGAATAGCCAGGAGCAGCCATGACCCAGCAGCAACAGGCCGCCAAGTCCCGCCCCATGTCCGCGCCGTTGGAGGGTGTCCCCCTGCCCGACCTGGAGCGCATACCCGACTACGAGCGGGGGTTCTGGGAGGGCACCCGGAACGGGGAGCTGCGCATCCAGCAGTGCTCGGATTGCGGCCTGTTTCGACATTTGCCCATGCCCATGTGCCCGCAGTGTTCCTCTCTCAACTACGGTTGGACCAGGGTCAGCGGACGGGGATTCGTCTATTCCTTCGTCATCGTCCGCCACCCCGTGCATCCGGCCATCGCCGAGAAAGAGCAGGTGCCCTACAACGTCTGCATGATCGAACTGGAGGAGCAGGAGGGCCTGCGACTGTGCAGCAATGTCCTCAACGTGGCCCCGGAAGACATCGACATCGATATGCCGGTACAGGTCACCCTCATCCCCGCCGTCGACGACCCCGACGTCGTGCTGACGGTGTTCCTGCCCGCTACGGTGTAAGCAGGCTTCGCTGAGCCAGAGCCCCTTCAGGCTATAAACGCCGTATAGGCCTATTTGTGATGTGTCTAATCGGCGGTACGTTAGGTATTCTCAACGTGTATTGGTATTCCCCTGTAGGGGCGCACAGCTGTGCGCCCTGGCCCCCGGTTCCGGCACAATTCTCTCCTGCGCAGACACGGGCGCACGTCCCTCGACGCGCTCGGGAGTGCGCCCCTACGCGGCGGGGCCAGGCAGACAAATCGCGTCCAATACCAACACACGTTGAGAATGCCGTACGTTATTCAAGCAGATCCTAAAATGGACCACAAAGCATAGCTGGACGTGTCGCCATTAGGTACTGAAAAGCGCAAGCAAGCGGGAGGGCATCCGGTTAGCAACTGCCTGCGACGCGGATAACCAATCCCCAGGGTAAGCATTGTCCAGTAACAACTTGAATGCTGCAAAGAACTGCTGAAGGAATTGCCGTGGCAACGTGTTGAGGAAGTCCGCAACGGTGAACGCTACCGGGGAGAAAAGTAGGTATAGCGCCGCGGGAAAAGATCCCGCCCGTAAAAGTGGCTATTGAAATGGCAACGGGCCTTCAAAAGGCCCGTTTTCGTATCTGGGGGTGGTGGCAACGACTGGATTCGAACCAGTGACCTAGCGCTTATGAAGCGCCCGCTCTGCCGCTGAGCTACGTTGCCACCTAGGGGCCATCCGGCCAGCCGCCAGGATGCAACCCGGTCATTCAATGTTAGTCCCGCCCCGTCGCCGGTGTCAATTCCCAACTCCGCCGACTTGCGGCGCTTTGGCGCCCAGTTGCCCGGTGCCGGACGCCCGCGCCCGCCAGCCCTGGGGAGACTCGCAAGCCAGCACGCAGGCTGCGCCCAGCACCGGCGCGACCGTGCTGTAAACAATCGCGATGGTGTAGCTTTCCCAAAGGTCGAAGACCAGCCCCGCGATCACCGGCCCAACCAGCGCCCCGACGCCGACCCCGGCGTAGAGCACGCCGATGATGCCGCTGACCGCGCGGGTGCCGAAGTAATCGGCCATCACCGAGGGAGCGAGAGCCACCGCGCCGCCCCAGGACAGTCCCAGCAGGACAGCGAAAGCGCCCAGGCCCGCCAGCCCGTCGCTGACGAGCCAGACGAGGCTGCTCAGACCGATGCCAGCGAATGACAAACCCAACCCACGCCAGCGTCCGATGCGGTCGGCTGCTGCGCCTATGGCAAACCGTCCCACGGCGCTGCCGACACCCAGCAGGCTCAGCAGCAGGGCGGCGGATTGCGGCGATATTCCCCGGTCTTCGGCGTAGGGAACCAGGTGGGCGATGGGGGTGTACATGCCCAGGGACGCAAGCAGAAAGCCAGTAAACATCAGGAGGAACGGCCGCGACCGGACGGCGTTTGCCAGGCCAATGCCCTGCTGCCCGGGATCCGCGGCCGCTTTGCTCCCTCGATCCGAGACCGGGCTGTTGACCAGCAGCCCCGCCGCGCCGCCGGCAGCGGCCACGGCCAAGCCGATGACGAGGAATGCCGTCCGCCATTCCAATGCCTCGATCAACGCCGCGCCGATGGGCGGCACGACCAGGGTGCCAACGCCGATTCCGGCGATGGCGATGCCGGAGGCCAGGCCGCGCCGTCGGTCAAACCATTTCTGGACCGCGCCGGCGGCCGGAACGTAAGACATCCCCACGCCCACCCCGATGCAGACGGCAAAGGCGGCCTGGACTTGCCACAGGGCTTGGGCGAAGCTGGCAACGATGAGGCCGATACCCACCAGGGCCGTGCCCCCGGCAACCAGGGCGCGCGGCCCCAGCCTGTCCGCCAGCGTTCCGGTAACCGGCCCAATGATGAACAGCGTCAGGACTGCCAGGGAAAAGGCCGCGGAGACGGAAGCGCGGGAAGCGCCGAAGGCATCCTGCAACGGGGCGAAGAAAGTCCCGAAGGAATAGACGCTCCCGAAACCAAAGGTCAGGATGAGAAACGCCCCGGCGACTACGTACCAGCCACGGCGGGACTCAATTGATGGATTGCCAGTCATATCGCAGGTCGAAACCTCAACCCTTTTGGCCTTGCCGTCCATTCCACAGGTCTGCGGCTATCCTGTCAATGCGGTGGAATCACGCGCGAATGGGTCATAAAATAATCGGCATGACTGAAAACGAACGCACTCCAACCGACTTGCTGGAACTGGCAGCGGCGCAACTGGGAGGGACGGTTGCTGCTTTGGCCGCCCAACTGCGGCCATTTCCGTCGTTCATGGGAATGGCGACGTTGCAGGCCATCGAACTGGAGCCGCCCCCTGATTCTAGGAACGACTGGGGCTGCGTGGTGGTGCTGCCCGACGGGGAGATCTGCGAGCTGGAGCTGGAGGTCATTCCCGGCCCGGCGGGCCCCACTGACGTGGACCAGGTGGACAGGTACAAGCCGCTGGAGCTATCGGCGGAAGACTACATCCATTTTGCGGCCGCGGCCCTGCGGCTGATGACGCGGGAGTTGGAACGGAGAGCAGGGCGTTAAGCCTTCCAGCCGATTGTCGAGATAAGCCGCTGCTCTACCGGGTCGACGGCCAAAAGTGCCGTCTCGAGCGCCACGAGGCCAAGCAAGTTTGGTTCGCCCTCACGGCCAAAGGTGACAGGAGTGAAGAATGTCTTTTCGCCCAAACGAATCGACGCCTGCCCTATCTGGTCAGTCACTATGGTTCCATCTCCCAACCTGACCTCAGCCTCCCAGCGAACAGGTATGCCAAGGCGGCGCAACAGAGTGCCCGGAACTTGTGAATAAGTGGCGCCAGTATCCACTAGCACTTCCACCTGTTCGTAAATCTCTTCCCGCACGTCCCCGACTTCGATGGTCACCCTTACTTCACCCATAGCCTTAACCTCCACAATCAGAAATGATTCACCGCTATTCGGCTTATCCCTAGTCCTCATCGTCCAGAACGATGTCGCCGCTGCGGCCGCCGCGCTTGCTGACGAGGCGCAGGCCCTCGATGCGGATGCCGCGGTCTACGGACTTGCACATGTCGTAGAGGGTGAGGGCGGCCACTGATACGGCGGTCAGTGCCTCCATCTCGACGCCGGTGCGGGCGGTGGTGCTGGCCGTGGCGGTGATGTTGATGCGGCTGCGTTCCTCGTCCAGTTCCAGGTCAACGTCCACCTTGTCGATGGGCAAGGGATGGCAGAGGGGGATCAGTTCCGAGGTCTTCTTGGACCCCATTATGCCAGCTACTTGGGCGATGGTGAGCACATCGCCCTTCTTCATCAGCCCCTCGCGGATTAGCCGGGCGGTCTCAGGCTGGACGGAGACATGGCCGCGGGCCACGGCGACGCGGTGGGTAACGTCTTTCTCGCCCACGTCCACCATGCGGGCGCGGCCTTGCTCGTCGAGGTGAGTGAGCGACTGCCCTCCCCCAATTCCCTCCCCTTCAGGGAGAGGGTTAGTGCGGGGGTGTTCTGCTGGCAAAGTCATAACAATCCTTTCCTCGGATTTTCGTACCCCTCATCGCGGGGCAAGTTCTTGCCGTTGGCCGCGGCGAGGGCAAGCTTGTCGGCCCGCTCGTTGCCAGCGTTGCCAGCGTGTCCGCGCACCCAGCGAAAGTCAACTTCGTGCCGATTTAACACGTTAAGGAGCCTATTCCAAAGGTCCGCATTTTCTGCCCGTTCTTGTTTGTTCCTCATCCAGCCACGAGATTTCCAGCGTTTAGCCCATCCCTTCGTAACCCCTTCCACAACATACTTAGAGTCACTGAAAAGCGAAACTCGGCAGGGTTCTTTCAGGGCTTCTAAACCCGCTATTACGGCCATCAACTCCATGCGATTGTTGGTAGTGCTTCTGAACCCCCCAGACAGCTCCCTAAAGCGTCCTTTGTAGTCAAGCACAGCACCATATCCGCCAGGCCCTGGATTTCCGAGACAGGAACCGTCGGTATGAATGACTACGTGTCTGATGGCGGGGGCGTCACTTTTCGGCATTGGCACTGCTCCACGTCCGGGTCGTCTATGTCGAAGGTTACGCATAGGGGACGGGTAATCTTGCTTACTGCCAAGATTTGGAAGCCCAATATATTGTTGTCGTCGTCCAGCTTGACATAGGCTTGCCCGTCTATGGTATCCACGAAAGAGCCGGGCTTGCGCTCCCATATTACTTCCAGGAAGTCGCCTTCAGGATCGTACCAGATGCTGACTTGTTTAGGTTCCATTACTCACCTCATTGAGGAAAACGTCTACTTGGATTTATTTTTCCTTTTTGGCAGTATTGGGCTATGCACGACTATACGCGCCGATATTACGTGCTTTCCTGAGATACAACTTTGATGCAAGCTTGCTCTAAATGGCCTTTCAACAGTGATTTAGCCTTCTCTGAATCTTCGAGAGCAATGTAGATTAGATCGCGAATATCAGAGGGCATCTCCAAATTTCCTTTATGAAAGACTGCGACCTGCTTACGCCCTAGTCTCCCTACGACCATTCCCAGTTCCAATATTACATTTTGCCTTGCACGATACTTTTTTTCGTTGGGTTTGCATTTCGGATACCCTTCGTCATCGGGCGTTAATAAAACACAAGCAAAAGCAGCCCCTTCAATCTGCTGCTCCAGTTGCTCTATGATAGTGTTACCACCGCCTGCAATTTGGTCGAGAACTACTGGCTCCAGTCCAAAGTCCTCAATTGTGTTGGACAATAGGGCCTTTACCCTTTCATCATGGCCGTATGCGATGAACACTTTGCGCCTAGGCACGTAAGAAGAGAATGGCTTGGAGAAAATTGCTTTTGCCTCTACCTGAATATCAGACGGTTTCCCTTGCACCCTCACTGTACCTGTGGGCCACCAATCTACGGGCGTTCTATCTGTCAGGACGAATCGAACACCGTTAGCATTCAGTACACCTTCTTTCGTTTCTGCATGCCATTGCTTTCCATCCAAAACAGATTCTACTTCTTCGCGTGTCCATTTGGATTGCGACATGATCTAACCTCCTATTTGATACATCTCAATTTTAGCAGATTTTGTGCCCGGCGTGTTAGCGGCGCGCTCCTCGGAGTAGCGGTCGGCTCGGCGCGTCCAGATGCTGGCGATGAGGTCCCGCAGTTCGCCGTCGCTGGCGCCTTCGCGCATGGGGTCGCGGAGGCTGGCGCCGCGGGTGGCGAAGAGGCAGGTGAATATCTGCCCGTCGGTGGAAAGGCGCAGGCGGGTGCAGGCCCCGCAGAACGGGCGGGTTACAGAGGCGATGACGCCGATCTCGCCGCTGCCGTCCCGGTACAGGTACCGCTCGGCCACTTCGCCGGAGTAGTTGCTGGGGGCCGGCTCCAGTGGCATCTCGGCGTCGATGCGGGCGACGATCTCCTCGGCGGAGACCACCTCGTCCAGCTTCCACCCGTTGCGGTTGCCAACGTCCATGTACTCGATGTAGCGGACGATGTGGCCCGTTCCCTTGAAATGCCGGGCCAGATCGACGATGGTGTGATCGTTGACTCCCCGCTGCACCACCGCGTTGATCTTGATGGGCGCCAGACCGACCTCGGCGGCGCGGTCGATGGCGTGCAGGACGCGGCGAGCGCCGAACCCCCGGCCGTTCATCTGCTTGAATACCTCGTCGTCGATGCTGTCGAGACTCACCGTGATGCGGTGCAGTCCCGCGTCCTTGAGGCCCTGAGCCTGCTGGGCCAGCAGGTACCCGTTGGTGGTCAGGGTAACGTCGCTAATTCCCTCGATGGCGGCCACCTGGGATATGAGCTCTGGCAGGTCGGTGCGGAGCAGCGGCTCGCCGCCTGTGATGCGCGCCTTGCTCACGCCGAACTCGGAGAACAGCCGGGTGAGCCGGGCGATCTCTTCGAAGGTCAGAATCTCCTCGCGGGGCAGGAACTCGTATGCCTCCCCGAATATCTCGGCGGGCATGCAGTATGGGCAACGGAAGTTGCAGCGGTCGGTGACCGAGATTCGCAGGTCCCGCATTGACCTGCCCATGGTGTCGGCTACGTTAAGGGACATAGGCGATAATACTTGCTAGAGAGGATGATTCAGGGTAAGCCGGGCAGCCGGGACAGGGCGGCCATGGCCCTTCCGGCGGCGCAACCGCGATGGCTGATCCGGTTCTTTTCCTCCAGCGACAACTGGGCCACGGTGCGTTTGAAGGAAGGGAGATACACCACGGGGTCGTAGCCGAAGCCGTCCTCGCCGGCTGGCTCGTATTGTACCATTCCGGCCACAGACCCCACTACCGAAACCAGCAGCTCCGGCTTCATAGTTCCCTCTCCCTTCGGGGGAGTGCTGGGGTGGTGGCTTGCCTCTGCGGGCCGGGCGACGTTAATCACGCAACGGAATCGGGCCGTTCGCCTTCCCCACGGCACGCCGTCCAGGTTGCGGAGGAGCAGCGCAACCCGGTCGCCGTCGCTGCGGCAGGCGTCGCCGCCGTAGCGGGCGGAGCGCACGCCCGGCTCGCCGCCGAGGGCGTCCACCTCCAGGCCCGAGTCGTCGGCCAGGGTGAGCATGCCGCTCATCCGCGCGTAACCCGACGCCTTGAGCCAGGCATTTTCCGCAAACGTGACGCCGGTCTCGGCTACCTCCTCGGTGATTCCAACGTCCCTGAGAGACACGAGGCGAAACGGCGCGCCCTTCAGCAGTTCCTGGTACTCGCGGAGCTTGCCGGGATTGCCGGTGGCGACCAAAAGTTCACTCTCCCTCCGGGGTAGGGTTAGAACCTGCCCCGTACTTGGTACGGGGGTGGGGGCGTTCCCTGACGCTGGCCCGCTCATATCACGCCTCGCTCGTGCAAGCCCGCCAGTTCCCCCACGTCCAGCCCCAACCATTCGCCGTAGATGGCGGCGTTGTGCTGCCCCACGGTGGGGCCGGCGTGCTCTACCGCGCCGGGGGTCTCGCTGAACTTGGGCACGACGCCAAGCATCCGCGTGTGGCCCAACTCCGGGTCGTCGATCTCGATGATGTCCTCGCGGGCCTGATAGTGCGGGTCATCCACGATGTCGGCTGCGCCATAGACCGGGCCTACCACGCCGCCAGCCGGGATCAACTGGTCCAGGGTGTCCTGTAGCGTGCGTTCGCCCAGCCAGCCGTTGAGCTCGTCGTTCAGTTCCTCGCGGTTATCGATGCGAGATGCGTTATCTACGAAGGCGGGGCGGTCAATCAGGTCCGGCATGCCCATGGCCCTGGCGAGTCCCTCGAAGGTGCTCTGCGACGTGGCCGAGAGGCCAAGCCAGCGTTCGTCGCCCGTGCGGTAGAGGCTGCGCGGCGCGGCGTCGGGGAAGTCGTTGCCCACCCGCTCGCGGTTGATGCCCAGCAGGTCGAACATGGTTACGTGGGGAATGCACAGGCGGAACAGCGGCTCGAACAGGGACACGTCCACCACCTGCCCCTTGCCGCTGCCACCGGCGTCGCGGTGGTAGAGAGCCATCATGCCCGCCATTGCGCCGAACACGCCAGCCACCTCGTCGGCAAGAGGAACGGGCGGCAGCACGGGCGGGGTGTCCTGGAACCCGGTCATCCCGACGTAGCCGCTCATGCACTCGGCGATGGTGCCGAATCCGGGGCGGTCTTTGTACGGCCCGGTCTGGCCGAACCCGGAGTAGCGCAGCATCACCAGCCTGGGATTCACCGCCAGGAGATCATCGGGCCCGAGGCCCCAGCGCTCCATCACGCCGGGCCGGAATCCCTCGATCAGCGCGTCGGCCTTGGCGGCAAGGTCTTTCAGGATGCCTTGGCCCTCGGCATTGCCCAGGTTCAGCGTGACGGATTTCTTGTTGCGGGAATGTACCTTCCACCACAGCGAAACGCCGTTGGCGAAAGGGCCCCAGTTGCGCAGGGGATCGCCACCGCCGGGGCGCTCCACCTTCACCACTTCGGCCCCGAAATCGGCCATGAGGCTGCTGGCAGTTCCCCCAGCCACGATCATCGACAGGTCCAGCACCCGCAGTCCCGCCAGCGGGCCTTTCCCGGCTGCGCCATTTACTTCGGTCAAATCCGGCCCCTTACATTTCAAAAGCTGGGCGTATATTACCATCCCCACCGTTGGGGGCAGGGCAATAGAGGTCCAAATGGAGGAAATGCTGTCGTCACGACGGTGCGGAATCTCGAGGGGAATTCGATACGGCTGATTGGCCACTTTCTGATATAATCCCCGCGATGTTTATAGACGATTACTTCAGGCAGTACGGTCTCATTGCCATCTTCTGCGTGGTGGCCGTGGCGGTGCCGGTCAGCATGTTGCTGATGTCGTGGGGAGCGTCGCGGATCGGCATCCGCCCCCGCAAGCCCAGCGACGTCAAGGCCGAGACCTACGAATGCGGAATGGAAGCCATCGGCGGGCACTGGAGCCTGTTCAACTTCCGCTACTACATGTTCGCAATCTTATTCGTCATTTTCGACGTTGAGGTCATCTTCCTGTACCCCTGGGCCACCAAATTCCTGCGCCTTGAACTGTTCGCGCTGATCGAGATGGCGGTATTCGTTGGTATCCTCCTGGTCGGCTGGGCCTATGCCTGGCGCAAGCGCGACCTGGAATGGAGCTAGGCGGCCTGAGATGATGCAACCGTGGCAGCCGGGAGAGTCGCTCCAGTCGCGCACGTGGGACTTGGACCGCAACGAGGGCCGGACCGTCCAGGAATTGAAGGACAATTCCCCGGAGCCGCTGGCCGAGCCGCTGATTGAAGTCCCCGACGACCTCAAGGGCAACCTGATGGTCACCTCCATTGACGCGCTGGTCAACTGGGGCCGCAAGTCCTCCGCGTGGCCAGTGACCTTCGGCCTGGCCTGTTGCGCCTTCGAGATGATCGCCAGCAGCATGGGCCGGTTCGACATCGCCCGGTTCGGAATGGAAGCCTTCCGCGCCTCGCCGCGCCAGGCCGACCTGCTGATTATCGCCGGCACGGTGACCTGGAAGATGGCGCCGCCCATCCGCCGTATCTACGAGCAGATGGCCGAACCCAAGTGGGTCATCTCCATGGGCGTCTGCGCCACCAGCGGCGGCCCGTATTACGGGTCATACAGCGTGGTGCCCGGCGTTGACCACATCATCCCGGTAGATGTCTACGTGCCGGGTTGTCCACCGCGGCCCGACGCCCTGCTGTACGGGATCATGGCGCTGCACGAAAAGATCAAGCGCTACCGCAACTTCGCTCCCGGCTCGGTCCGTGCCGCCATCACCTCGGAATCGGAAGGCGACGTTCCTGACCTCGCCGCCGGAGGGCAGTGATGGCCCTCACTCAACTGAGTGGCGCCGAGCTGGCGGAGAGAGTCGAGGAAGCGGTACCGGGCGCCGTCGAACGGTGGACCGACGATACCCTCTGGGTGCAACCGCCGTCCATCTCCGACGTTGCCGGGTTCCTGTACCGCGATGGCGAGTTCGACATGCAGTACCTGAACTCGATTTCCGCCATCGACTACATCGGCCATTTCGAGCTGGTCTATCACCTTACATCCTTCCGAAAAGGACACAAGGCGACGGTCAGGGCCAGGCTGCCGGGCCGGGCCGACCTGTCTGCGCCGTCGGTGTACAGCCTGTGGCGGGGAGCCGACTTTCAGGAACGCGAAATCTGGGACTTGATGGGCATACGATTCGACGGCCATCCCAACATGAAGCGGATCATGCTTTGGGAGGGATTCCAGGGGCATCCCCTGCGTAAGGACTACCTGGAATGACCTCATTGACCAGCTCAGGCGGCATCCGCACCGAGCCGATGACGGTCAACATCGGGCCGCAACACCCCAGTACCCACGGGGTGTTCCGGCTGCGAGTGACTTTCGACGGGGAGGAAATCCTGCAAGTGGAGCCGATTTTCGGCTACCTGCACCGCGGCACCGAAAAGCTGGCCGAGGAACGTAACTACACCCAGGTGGTGACGCTGACCGACCGGCTGGACTACGTTTCCTCGATGATCAACAACCAGGCCTACTGCCTGGCGGTTGAAAGGCTGCTGGGCGCCGAAGTGCCGATGCGGGGCAAGTACCTGCGCACGCTGGCGGCCGAACTGCAACGCATCGCGGCGCACCTGATGGGGATCGGTTTCATCATCCAGGATTTGGGCGCATTGGGCACGCCGCTGATGTACTGTTTCCGCTCCCGCGAGCGCATCCTTGACCTGTTCGAGATGCTGTGCGGCGCTCGCATCACGGTGAGCTACATGCGACCCGGCGGCGTATACTTCGACACGCCTCCCGACTTCTGGCCGGCTTTGGATCAATTCCTCGAGGATTTTGAAGAGGAATTCAAGGAACTGGAGAACCTGCTACTGGAAAACGAGATTGTCATGGTAAGGACTCGCGGCGTGAGCCCGCTCCCACTGGACGTGGCCATCAACTGCTCGACCAGCGGGCCGGTGCTGCGGGCCAGCGGTCTGGAGTGGGACTGGCGCAAGGTCGAACCCTACGACGCCTACGACCTGGTGGAGTTCGACGTTCCGACCTCGCCGGACGGGGACAACTACGCGCGGTTCTGGGTGCGGATACAGGAGATCCGCCAGAGCGTCAGGATCATCCGGCAGTGCATCGCCCAGATTGAACCGGGGCCGGTGCGCGCCGAGGTGCCGCTGGTGCTCCGTCCGGAGCCGGGCGCCGAGGCCTACGGGCGCGTCGAAGCGTCCAAGGGCGAGTTGGCCTTCTACCTGATCAGCGACGGGGGGATCAGCCCCTACCGCTGCAAGATACGCTCTCCATCCCTGCTCAACCTGACGGTTACCGAACACTTGCTCGTGGGCTGGAAACTGGCCGATATGATCGTTACCCTTGGCAGCGTTGACATAAACATGGGTGAAGTCGACCGGTGAACGCCATGTTCAATTGTGCGCTGAGCCCGGACAACATCCTCTATCACACCCCGATGTTTCGCGAGATTTACAACCTCGTGGGATACGTGCTGCCCTGCTGGCTGTCCTATTTCGTAGCCGGGATCGTCATCATCCTGGTGCTCGCCAACGCGGTGCTGCTGGGGGCGGCGGCCTTTTCCTGGATGGAGCGGCGGCTGATTGGCAAGTTCCAGAACCGCCTCGGCCCCAACCGCTGGGGGCCGTTCGGGCTGTTCCAGCCCATCGCCGACCTGGTAAAGCTGCTGTTCAAGGAAGACCTGACGCCCGGGACGGCAGACCGGCTGGTCTTCCTTGCCGTGCCGATAATGATGGTCGCGCCTGTCATGCTGACGCTGGCGGTGGTGCCCTTCGCCAAGAACACCGCGCTGGCCAACCTGAACGTCGGGGTGCTGTACATCCTGGCCGTGACCTCGGTTACCTCCATCGCCATTTTCATGGCTGGCTGGTCGTCCAACAACCGCTTCGCGCTCTTCGGAGCGGCCCGCGGGGTTGCCGTCCTCATCAGCTACGAAGTGCCAGTGGTGGTGTCGCTGCTGGGCGTCGTAATGGTGGCCGGGTCAATGTCGCTGGCCGATGTGGTGGCGGCTCAAGCGCTGCCCTTCATGCTAGTGCAGCCGCTGGCCTTCATCGTGTTCGTGGCTGGCACCACCGCCGAGCTGAACCGGACGCCGTTCGACATGGCCGAGGCGGAGTCGGAGCTGATAGCCGGGTATCACACGGAGTACAGCGGCATCAAGTTCGCCATGATCCAGGCGGCTGAATTCGGTGGCGTGATGGTCGCCTCGGCGGTGATAACCACGCTGTTCCTGAGCGGCTGGGAAGGCCCGGTGGCCCACTGGCTGGGATGGCTGTGGTTCCTGATAAAGACCTTTGCCGTGGCGATGATTTTCATCTGGGTGCGGGCCACGTTCCCGCGGCTCAGAATAGACCAACTGCTGGCCTTCGCCTGGAAGTTCCTGTTGCCGGCCAGCCTGATCAACCTGTTTGCCACCGCCCTGGAGGTCTACTTCCTGCGCGACGCCGACGGCGTGCTGACACGCGGCGACCTGGGGATAATGACCGGCATCAATCTGGCGATAACGGTGGCTTGCATCGTCCTGTTCGGCGGCCTGGTGCGGGAAAAGGTGCGGCCCGTGGTCTCCGGCCGGGCGCCCGCGCTGCCCCGGGGCGTAACCATCGTGGAGGGGGATTAGAGATGTACGGACTGGCATTGGTCAAAGGGCTGCTGGTAACGCTCAAGAACCTGACCAAGAAACCATTCACCGTCCAGTACCCGGAGGAACGGCTGCCGCAGCACCCGCGTTTTCGCGGCGAGGAATTCGTCTGGTACGAGGAGCGCTGTACCGGCTGCGCATCATGCGCCAAATACTGCCCACTGGGAATCATCAAGATTGTCACCAACCCCAGCGAGACCGCGGTGCCTGAGGGCGACAAGTACCGCCTCGAGGTGTTCGACATTTCTATCAACCGCTGCATGTTCTGCGGCCTGTGCGTAGAGGCTTGTCCTTACGACGCGCTTTTCATGGGCAGCGGGTTCGAGCAGGGGAAGTACTCGCGCAAAGACATGGTCATCACCATTGACGAACTGAGGCAGGCCGACAAGCATCCCAGCACCTTCTTCCGTCCCCAGTTGGAGTCGCAGGACTACGATCCCCGCGCCGGAACTCCGCTGGACTGGCGGGAGGTTGGCCGCGAGTCGTGGCAGTGGCACCAGCGCGAAAAGGCTGGCATGCGAATTGCCACCCGGCCCGCTCCTGACGCCGCTGACGACAGCGCCGAGGACGCGGCCTGAGATGCTGTTCCAGGACATCGTATTCTGGCTGCTTTCCGTGGTCGCCGTCGGGTGCGCCTTGGGAGTGGTGCTGATCCGTGACCTGTTCCGGGCCGCCCTCCTCCTGGTGGCCGTATTCATCGCTGTTGGCGGCTTTTTCGTGCTTCTGAACGCCGAATTCCTGGCAGTGGTGCAGGTGCTGATCTACGCCGGGGCCATTGCGGTGCTGATAATATTCGCCGTGATGCTCACCCGCGACGTGCAGCAGGGAAACCCGCCCAACCGATTGCAGATACCGGCGGGCGTGCTGTCGGCGCTGCTTTTGGCGGCGCTCATCGTCGTCGCCATCGATACGCATTGGAGCTTCCTGCCCGACGAGGACCGGCAGAGCGTCGAACTGGTGCAGACGGGAGCCGTTTCCACCATCCCGGCCGAGTCCCTGGAGAGGGCTGGCGTGAGTGACGCCGCGGCACAAGAGGCAGTGGAGAAGGCTGGTCTCGCCGACCTGCTCATAGGCCAGTACGTGCTGCCCTTTGAGGCCGTATCGGTGCTGCTGCTGGCGGCCCTGATCGGCGCTTTAGCCCTGGTGCGCCCGAGTCCCTCGACAGGCTCGGAAGGCGCAGGCGCATCCCGCCCCGGGGTTTCCGGTACGGACGCGGACTAGCCGGATATGTCCTTCGAAGCATTCATGATCGTAGCGGCGGTGCTTTTCTGCATCGGCCTTTACGGTTCGCTGGCCCGGCGCAACGTGCTGGCCGTACTGATGTCCATCGAGCTGATGTTCAACGCGGTGAACGTAACCCTGGTGGCCATGGCCAAGTACCTGGCCCCGGCGGGGTTGCAGGAGAGCATCTCCACCGCGCTGACCGGGCAGGTGTTCGCCGTGTTTGTCATTACCGTGGCCGCGGCGGAGATTGCGCTGGGCCTGGGCATAGTGTTCGCCATGTACCGCACCAACGAATCGGTAGATCTCACCGAAGCCTCGCAGTTGAGGCACTAGGAGTACGAAAATCGGTAGGGGCAACCCTCGTGGTTGCCCTGTACGAGAGGCCATTTCGAATTACAAGGGCAAGCACAAAGGGTAAGCACAAGGGTTGCCCCTACGATGTTGGTTTAGGTAGACCATGTGGGTAGAGTTCAGAAAAGCGTCGAACCTGATGCTGGCGGAAATGTGGAAAGAGGTCCTCGAGGGGGAGGGCCTGCCTGCGCGTATACTCCCGGAAGGGGACGTCCTGGACTGGAGCGAGCGGGCGCCGTTCAACATCTACGTTCCCAAGGGCCGTGAACACGTTGCCGAGGAGATCCTGAGGAAACTGTAGATGGTCAACGAAGCCTTAGTCTGGGCCATTTTCCTGCTTCCCCTGGGCTCCTTCGTGCTGATAGCCCTGGTCATCCGGCCATTCCTGAACCGCTGGCCGCTGCTGGCTGCCCTCAGCACCATCGCCGCGCTGACGGCCTCCACGGTGCTGGCCGCCATCACCCTGCGCAGCGTCATCGTGCATCACGGCGCCGTATTCCTGAGCTGGGACTGGCTGTCCTACGGCGGCGCAACGATACAGATGGGATTGCTGGTCGATCCGCTGACCGCGGTGATGCTGGTGGTCGTGACCTCCGTCAGCCTTCTGATCCAGATCTACTCCGTGGGGTACATGGACGGCGATCCCGGGCTTGCCCGGTACTTCGCCTACATGTCCCTGTTCACCGCGTCGATGCTGGGGCTGACGCTCTCCAGCAACATCGTGCAGTTGTATGCCTTCTGGGAGCTGGTCGGCGTGTCGTCGTACCTGCTCATCGGGTTCTGGCACGACCGCCCCTCGGCGGCCGCCGCGGCGAAAAAGGCGTTCATCGTCACCCGTATCGGCGACGTGGGCTTCCTGATAGCCATCCTGTACCTGTTCTTCAAGGCCGACGACTTCGCCGCCGTTGGACTCAACGCCTTCCACATCCCCGACATCTGGCAGGCGGCGCAGCCGGTGGCGGCTGGCGCTGCGGTGCTGGGCGGCGCGGCGCTAACCTGGATGGCCCTGGGGATTTTCGCCGGGGCGGCGGGCAAGTCGGGGCAGTTCCCGCTGCACGCCTGGCTGCCCGACGCCATGGAAGGCCCGACGCCGGTGAGCGCGCTGATACACGCCGCGACGATGGTGGCGGCCGGGGTGTTCCTGGTGGCCCGGTTCTTCCCTGTATTCCAGCAGTCGGTCGAGGCCATGGCCGTAGTCGCGCTCATTGGGGCGTTCACCGCGCTGATGGCGGCGACCATGGGCCTGGTCATGAACGACATCAAGCGGGTGATGGCCTACTCCACCGTGAGCCAACTGGGCTACATGATGGCCGCGCTGGGGCTGGGGGCCTACCACGCCGCCATCTTCCATCTGGTTACCCACGCCGTGTTCAAGGCGCTGCTGTTCCTGGGCGCGGGCAGCGTCAACCACGCCAGCGGCACCTTCGATATGACCTACATGGGCGGCCTGCGAAAGTACATGCCCGCGACCTACATCCTGGTGATGATTGCGTCGCTGAGCCTGATCGGCATCATTCCGCTGGCCGGGTTCTGGAGCAAGGACGAGATACTGCTGGCCGCCTTCGACGGAAACGCCGGTTTCGCCGACTGGATAAACATCGTTACGTTTGTGGGGCTTATCGCGGGCGTGGTGTTCACCGCCTTCTACACCGTCCGCATGGTAATGCTGACTTTCTACGGCGAGTTCAAGGGCGGGGTTGACCAGGAAAACGCCGACCTGCACCCGCAACCGGCGGCATCGGCGCAGCCCCACGCCGATGCGGGCGACGACGCACACGATGAGGAAGGCGGACACCATGGCGGCGTGCACCTAGCCGAGTCGCCGCTGGTGATGGTGGCCCCAATGGCCGTGCTCGGATTGGGCGCGGTGGTCATCGGCTACGTCATCAACCCGCAGTGGATCAATTTCCTGGGAGTGCCGATACACTGGGTGACCGGCTTTGTCGCCGACGGGTTGCACGTTGCGACAGGCGGCGAGGGACACGCCAAGCTGCCCGATTTCGACTGGCAGATGGCCGGGATCTCCACGGCGGCGGCCGTAGCCGGGGCTCTGGCCGGGCTGGCCGTGTACGGGCTGAGGCGCGATCCGGTCCGGGAGCCGCTGCGCATCCTTGGGCCGCTATACGTCCTGCTATCCCAGAAGTACTATATTGACGTACTGTACGAAAACCTGATTGTGCGGCGCAGCTTCTACCGCGTCTTCGCCGCGCTCGCCAACTGGCTGGACCGGCGGCTGGTCGATGGTGTCGTCGACCTGGTCGGCTGGTTTTTCCGGAACATCGGCTCGGCGGTGGCCCGGCTACAGAGCGGACAGGTGCAAGCCTACGGCACTGCCATTGCCCTTGGTTCCCTGCTGATCATACTTGGATTCCTGCTGGCATCCTGAAGAGTTCCTGAGTAGCTGATTTCGATGTCCCCAGAGTTCAACGGACTGCTGACCGCAACGGTTTTCCTGCCCGCAGTAGGGGCGGTGCTGCTGTTGCTGCTGCGCGGAAACCGGGTCATACGCGGCGCGGCCGTGGCAATCGCGGTTGCGGACCTGGTGCTGGCGCTGTTCGTGTTCGCGCTGTTCGAGCGCGGCGCGGACGCGGCCAGGTTCCAGTTCGTCGACCAGTTCGCATGGATACCGGACGTTGGCCTGAAGGCATCATACCTGCTGGCAGTGGACGGGCTGTCTGCCCCGCTGGTGGCGCTGACCGGCCTGCTGGGACTGTCGGCGGTGCTGGCGTCGTGGCGCGTCTCGACAAGAGTCAAGGAGTATTTTTTCTGGCTGCTGCTGCTCCAGACTGCGGTCATGGGCGTGTTCACCGCCCTCGACCTGCTGCTGTTCTTCCTGTTCTGGGAACTGGAGCTTGTGCCGATGTACATGCTCATCTCCATCTGGGGAACCGGGCGCAAAGAATACTCGGCGATGAAGTTCCTGATATTCACCATCCTGGGCAGCGCGTTCATGCTGGTGGCTATCGTCGCGGTGTTCCTGACGCCCGGCGTGGGCACCTTCAACCTGATCGAGCTGTCGGCCACGGGCGGCGTGCTCGCCTCTGCCGCCACGCTGCTGCCGCTGTCGTGGCTGTTCTGGCTGTTCTTCGTGGGCTTCGCCGTCAAGCTGCCCACCTGGCCGCTGCACACCTGGCTGCCGGACGCGCACACCGACGCGCCCACCGCCGCCAGCGTGATGCTGGCCGGGGTGCTGCTGAAGATGGGTGGCTACGGGCTACTGCGGGTGAACGTCGGCCTGTTCCCGGAGCAGTCGTGGGAGTTTGCCTGGGTGCTGGTGGCGCTGGGCGTCATCAGCGTGCTCTACGGGGCGGTGGTCACCATCCGTCAGACCGATCTGAAACGCCTGATCGCCTATTCCAGCGTCAGCCACATGGGGCTGGTGCTGCTGGGCATCGGCTCGGTGGGAGTGGCCGGGGGAACCCTGACAGCCACGGGCCTGAGCGGGGCGGCCATGCAACTATTCACCCACGGCACCATTACGGGCCTGTTGTTCCTAGCTGTGGGGTTGGTCTACGAAAAGGCCCACACCCGCTACATCCCGGACTTGGGCGGGCTGGCAGGCAGGATGCCCTTCGTGGCCGCCGCCATGCTTATCGCGGGCTTGGCTTCGCTGGGCTTGCCGGGCCTTAGCGGGTTCGTGTCGGAGTTGCTGGTGTTCCTCGGGGCCTACCGGGCCTATGACTGGCCGACGGTTTTGGCTGTCCTGGGCATAGTGCTGGCAGCCGGATATATTCTGTGGATGATGGAGCGAACTTTCTTTGGCGCCCGCCGAGAGCGTTTCGCCGACATCACCGACGCCTCGCTGGTGGAGGCTGCGCCGCTGGCCCTGATGGTCATTTGCATCATTGGAATCGGCGTATATCCCGCCCTGCTGACCGACATGTTTGACACGGCCCTGGAACCCATGGTCCGGGCCATCAACGGCGGCTGACCCCTAATGAATGCCTACGACGTATACGTGATCTCGCCGTACCTGGCGATGGCCGGGGCGGCAATCCTCGTCATCATTTTCGACCTGGCGCTGCCTCGCCGGGCGGGCGGGCTGTTGCCCTACCTGGCGTTCATGTTGCTGGCGGGGCCGTTCGTGCTGAGCCTGTACCAGTTCTACGACCTCGGACTCGCCGCCAACCTGGTGCGGGAGGGGACAACCGCCGAGTCCAGCATCCTGGAAGGCAGCCTCTCGGTGGACCGGTTCGCGCTGTTCTTCAACTTCCTGGTGACCGGATCGGCGGCGCTGGTGGTGCTGGCGTCCACCGAGTACGTCAAGCTGATGCCCCGGTTCCGGGGAGAGTATTTCGGGCTGCTGCTGTTTTCGGCCACTGGCATGATGCTGCTGGCCGCGGCCACCGAGCTGATAACCATCTACGTCGCGCTGGAGTTGACCAGTCTGCCCATCGCCGCGCTCGCCGCGTTCCTGATGAGCGGGCGCTCCAGCGAGGCGGGCATGAAGTTCCTGATAATCGGGGCCATCAGCTCCGCCGTCCTGCTCTACGGGATGGCGCTGGTCTTCGGGTTCACCGGGAGCACGGAGCTGAGCGACATTTCCGCCGCAGTGGGCCACGCCGGAGGGGACATTGCGTTTGGTAACTACGCCCTGCTGATTGGGCTTGTCCTGCTGGTGGCCGGGTTCGGATTCAAGATTTCGGCAGCTCCCTTCCAGATGTGGGTGCCCGACGTGTACGAGGGCGCGCCCACGCCGGTTGTGGCCTTCCTGTCGGTGGCCAGCAAGGCGGCGGGATTCGCCGTGCTGTTCCGCGTGCTGTTTACCGGGTTCTTTGACGTATCGCTGGACTGGGCGGTGCTGATCGCGGCCCTTGCCGCTGCGTCCATGACCATCGGCAACGCCGTGGCTATCGCCCAGAGCAACATCCGGCGGCTGTTCGGTTACAGCACCATCGCCCACGCGGGCTACCTGCTGGTGGGTGTCGCCGCCGCGGTCAGTTCGGGCGGCAGCCTGCCGGACGTGCCGGTGTTTGCGTCCATCGGTCTCGACAGCGTGCTTTTCTACCTGGTGGCCTACACCGCCGCCAACCTGACGGCGTTTTTCGCCATTGCCGCCATCGGCGAAAGGGTGGGCAGCGACCGGATCAGCGACTATGCCGGCCTGTTCAGCCGCTCCCCGGCGCTGGCCATCACGCTGGCCCTGGCCCTGATCGCTCTGATCGGCGTGCCGCCGACGGGTATCTTCATCGCCAAGCTGTATGTGTTCACCGCAGCCGTCGATAGCGGGCTGGCCTGGCTGGCCATCGTGGGCGTGGTCAACAGCGCCGTGTCCGCCTACTACTACATTCGCATCATTCGCACCATGTTCCTGCAACAGGCGTCGGTGTCTCCCGGCGCGCCGCCGTCCCGCAACCCCGCGCCGTGGGCCGCGCTGGGCGTCGCTGCCGCGGTGCTAGTGTTCCTGGGGGTCGCGCCCGGGTTTGTGATGGAAGCGGCGGGCGCGGCCGTGAGCGCGCTGGGGGTGTAGCCACGCCTGTCGATCCCGCGGGTTGTTGGGCCAAGAGTGTTATCATTTGGCTATGTCATACTGGGGAGGCGTGGAGTTGAGAGTAATCACGCTTTACATGGACGACGGGATATATCGCGGTCTGCGCAAGGAAGCCGCCGGGAAGGGGCGAACTGTGGAGGAAGAAGCGTCGCAAATCATCAGTGGCTCCATAGAGACGCTTCCTCCGGACGACGGCGAGCCACGTACGGGAAAGGATCTGTACGAGGCCATTCGCGCCATCTATGCGGAAATCGGCTTCCGGGATTTGGAGGAGGAGCCGTCTCTAACTCCGTGTTGTTGCCCATGCCATGATCACCGCTAGGCGACGGCGATGATTATCCTGGATACCAACGTTGTATCTGAACTGGGTAAATCCAACCCGTCTTTCAATGTTCTTCTCTGGATAGCCAAGCAACCGGATACGGATTTGTATACAACCGCAGTAAACGTGGCGGAGATGCTGTACGGCACTGAAAGATTGCCGGACAGCCGCCGCCGCAATGAACTGGCAACCAGTAATGACAGGGTTGTCAATGAAGTCTTAAACGGCCGAGTATTGCCATTTGACAGTGCCTCAGCCCGCGCCTACGCCGAAATTCGAGCTGCCAGAGAGCGTGTCGGCCGCCCTTTCGGAGAAAATTTGCATAGAGACTGCATGATTGCCGCCATTGCCCGCGTTCACGGCGCCGCCGTCGCCACCAGGGACACCGGCGGGTTCGATGACTGCGGCATCGAGGTCATAAATCCCTGGGCAGATTAACGATTTCACTCTCAACCCTGCCGACGGAATTTTACCGGCTGGTAGGGTTTGCCGGAGGCATGTCCCAATGGAATCCAGCGCCATCGCGGCGGTTCGGGATATATTCGTCATAGTTGCCGCCGGTGTGCTCGCCGCGGCTGGAATCGTCATCATCGTCCTGGCGGTCAAGCTGTCCCGTCCGCTGCGGGAGACGGTCGAAAACGCCGCCGTTGCCTCTCGCGATCTTCGAAAGGTGAGCGGTGACCTGGCCGCAATTTCCGAGGAGGTCGCGGGAAACGTGGCGCAGACCTCCCGCAACGCCGTTACCATTTCCGAGAACCTGAAAGAGAGTAGCGAAGATTTGCCCGAGGCTGTCCGGAACGCACAGGACGCCGCTGGCAAGGTGGCAGAGGCGGCAAGCCAGGTGGGCACTATCGCCGAGACGGTCAGCCGGTTTGCCTCCCCCGGGGCCAGCGGGGGCGGCTCCTCGTCGGGGTCCGGCACGCGAACGTTCTTGCGCATGCTGAGGACTCTGTTCGGCGGCGGCCGGAAGGCAGATGATAGCGGAGCGCGGCAGGGCGCATAGGGATTTCAACGGCCCACGGCGATGGTCTCGCATCGACACCGCAAAGGAAGCGATGAAAAACGTAGGCATAATCTACAACAACCGCATTCCGGAGGCCCTGGACCTCAGCATGGCCATTCTCCATGAACTGGACTTGCCGGAGGGAAGCTGGTACTCGCCCGCCGAGAACCTGGAATCGCTGGCGCCCCGCGCCGATGCCACCGATCTGGTTATCACAGTGGGAGGCGACGGGACTATCCTGCGCGCGGTGAGATTCACAGGCCCCGCGAACATACCCATCGTTGGCATCAATATGGGACGCTTGGGATTCATGACCGAGCTGACGGTAGATGAGGCCATGCCCAAGCTGCCGGGATACCTGGACGGAGACTACCGGCTCGACGAGCGGAACATGCTGCAGGCGACGGTCACGCGGGGCGGCTCAACGATCCAGCAGGGGCCGTATCACGCACTGAACGACATCGTCGTTGCCCGGGGCGCAGCGTCCCGCGTCGTCTCCATCGCCGGAACCATCGACGGGGCCCAGGTCTCCACCTTCCGGGCCGACGGTCTCATCCTGTCCACCGCCACGGGCAGCACGGGCTACAACCTGGCCGTCGGCGGCCCGATTCTCGACCCGGAATCCGAGGCGTTGGTACTCAAGACTGTGGCTGCCCACATGGGCCTCACGGCGGCCCTTGTCCTGCGGTCGGGAGCGGAGGTGTCGCTGCAACTGGAGGGATACCAGGCCGCGGTGCTCAGCGTCGACGGCTACGAGGATTACGATCTACAGCCGGGAGACCGTGTTGACCTTTCCCAGAGTCCGTACAAAGCCAGCTTCCTGAGGGCTAATCCACCCTCTTACTTTTTCGGCACATTGACTCGACGCCTCGGATTCAGCATCCGGGGCCAATAGGAGATACTCATTTTGTCTGATACCGATACCGATACCCAAGCAACCGCTGTCCAGTTTGAGAACACCATCGAAAGCGCCCGCCCCTATGACGGGAGAATCTTCAGCGTCCGCGTGGATACAGTGGAGCTGCCCAGCGGCCGCCGCACCATACGCGAGGTGGCCGAACACTCCGACGCCGTCTGCATGATTCCGGTCGACGACGACGGCAACGTGCTGCTGGTGCGCCAGTACCGCAAGCCCACCGAGTCGTCGTTGCTGGAGGCCCCGGCCGGCGGCGTGGAGGCCGGTGAGGTATCCGAGGACACCGTGCTTCGGGAACTGCAAGAGGAAGTTGGCTACACGGCATCCAGCCTGCGCCACCTTGCCAGTTTCTGGGTCGCCCCCGGCTGGGCCACCGAGCGGATGCATGCCTACCTGGCGACGGGTCTCACGCCATCCAAGCTGTCGGCGGACGACGATGAAAACATCCAGGTAGTGCGGGTGCCTTTTGCAGACGCCGTGGCGATGATACATACCGGAGAAATCCAGGACGGCAAGACCATCGCGTCACTGTTGCTGGCACAGCCGCTGCTTAATTGATACTAAGAACCATAAGCAGGCCGCTGGCAGGTGCTTAATTGAGACAATGAACCAGAAATGAATCCCTGAATTCTTATAGAGATACCCAGGGTTGGGGTTGACAATCGCCGGTTTTTGATACACCCTAGTTATAGCAGGCCCAGTATCAATTATCGGTGAGGTGTCAGATATGGTAGGAGCAGCCCACGATTCCCACGAGTGCGACGATCACGAACATCACGCTGGCGAGCATATCCACAACACCCACGAGTGCGACGACCACGAGCATCACGGCGACGAGCCGGGCCACGTGCATGACATCCACGAGTGCGACGACCACGAGCACCACGCTGGCGAGCACATCCACGACCCGCACGAGTGCGACGGCCACGAGCACCACGCCGAGGAGCACGCCGCGGCGTCCGCATAGTTCAAGACGCTGGAATTCCGGCCATTCGTCAAGAGGCCCGTCGACCCGGACGGGTCTCTTTTATTTGGCGCAGGACTTACGCAGTTGAAAGCTACTCCCTCTCTCTTGAGGGAGAGGGTAGGGGTGAGGGGGAAATCTCGCCTTCCTGCAACCCTTCAGGAACCGGGAGACGCTCCCACCCTAGGGTGTGTCGTCAAAATGAGTCCCCAGGCTTGCGACAGCTCTACTTGCGTCATTCCTGCGAAAGCAGGAATCCAGAATGCCGCGACTTTTCGGAACTATCTGGTGGCGGAAACGCCTGGCTTCCTGCTTTCGCAGGAATGATGGGGCAATTTGACGACACTCCCTAACACGATTTGCCGTCATCCTCTGTATCGAAGATATTGATGCGGGAATTTTCACCTCCACCCTAATCCTCCGTATGAGGGGAAGGGAACAATTGAAAGGCCATGCCCGGACCTTGTCTGGCGCCCACAGCCGAACGGGTTTTGTGGTATAGTATCCGGCGGATTATCAAGGTAACACTGGAGGAAATGGGTCAACATGCTGGAGCATGATGTCCTCGTAATCGGCGCCGGGCTGGCCGGTATGCGCGCGGCTATCGCGGCGCGGGCCAACGGCGCCAACACTGCGATTATCAGCAAGGTTCACCCCGTCCGCAGCCACTCCAACGCGGCCCAGGGCGGGATCAACGCGGCCCTGACCGACCGGGGCGACGACTGGGAAGACCACGCCTACGACACGGTCAAGGGGAGCGATTTCCTCGGCGACCAGGACGCCATTGAAGTGATGTGCCGCTCGGCTGGCCGCGCCTTGATCGACATGGAGCACTTTGGCGTCACATTCAACCGTGACGACGAAGGCTACCTGGGAACCCGGGCTTTCGGCGGCCAGCGCCGGGCCCGCACTTTCTTCGTCGGCGATTTCACCGGACAAGCGTTGCTGCACGTGATGTTCGAGCAGTTGATCAAGTCGGGCGTCCGCCGCTACGAGGAATGGTTCGTTACTTCCCTGGTGATCGAGGATGGACAGGTCTGCGGCGTGATGGCGCTGGAGATACGCACGGGACAGGTCTACGCCATCCGGGCCAAGACTGTCATCTTCGCCACCGGCGGGCTGGGCCGGGTGTTCGAGCCCAGCACCAACGCCCTGATCGTCACCGGCGACGGGATGGCCTTGGCCTACAACGCTGGCGCTCAGCTCATGGACATGGAGATGGTGCAGTACCATCCCACCACCTTGGCGGGCAGTGGCGTGCTGATCTCCGAGGCGGCGCGCGGCGAGGGCGCTTACCTGCTTGACAAAGACGGCAACCGCTTTATGCACAAGTACGCGCCGAACATGATGGAGCTGGCCTCCCGCGACGTGGTTTCCCGCTCGGAGCAGACGGAAATCAACGCGGGCAACGGCATCAACGGGTGCGTGCTGCTGGACTGTCGGCACTTGGGCGAGGCCCTTATCATGGAAAAGCTCAGCCAGATCCGCGAGATCGGCATCGACCTGGTGGGCGTGGACATGATTAAGGAGCCCATCCCCATCCGGCCCGGCATGCACTACATAATGGGCGGCATCAAGACCGACGTGGACGGCCTAACCAACCTGCCCGGCGTCTACGCGGCTGGCGAGTGCGCTTGCGTCAGCGTGCACGGCGGCAACCGGCTGGGCGCCAACTCGCTGCTGGACACCATCGTGTTCGGCGAGCGCTCCGGCAACCACGCTGCCATGGCTTCGCGGGACGTGGACTACGTTGAGTTCAACGTGGAGCATGCGGTAAGGAACGAAGAGAAGCGAATCCAGGAACTGCTCGACCGGCCCGCCAACGGCGACCGCATCGCCAGCGTCCGGCTGGGCATGGGCGAGTCCATGAACCGCAACCTCGCCGTCTACCGGAACCAGGAAGGGATGGAAGAGTCCTTGGGCGACATGGAACAGCTCCAGGAGCGCTTCAAGACCGTCCCGGTGGAAAACAAAGGCAAGGTCTTCAATACCGATCTGGTGTTCGCGCTGGAGCTTGGCTTCATGCTGGACGTTGCGCCCAGCATCGTGGTGAGCGCGCTGGACCGCAAGGACAGCCGGGGCGCACAGGCCCGCACCGACTATCCCGACCGCGACGACGAGAACTGGATGAAGCACCTGGTGGTACACAAGGGCGAAACTGGCCCTGAGATTACCTACGCTCCGGTCAGCATCACCAGGTGGGAGCCCGAGGAAAGGAAATACTAGGAATCTCCTCCAGCCTCTAAGCCAAGGAAGCTGGCATCGTAGAGGCTGGTCAGCGACTCTGAGTTGAAGGGAAACAGCCCATGAACGTCACCGTCAGGGTGCTCCGCCAGGATCCCGAGGCCGATGATACTACCCCGTTCTGGCAGGACTACTCGCTGGAAATCGAAGACAACGCCACCGTTCTGGATGCCCTGATCAAGATCCGCGAAGACCTGGACGGCACGCTGAGCCTGCGCTGTTCGTGCCGTAGCTCCATCTGCGGGTCGTGCGCCATGCGCATCAACGGGCACGCCGGCTTGGCCTGCAAGACGCAGGCCGCCATGGCCCTGACGGACGGCGATATCATCGAGGTGGAACCGGCGGGCAACATGCCGGTAATCAAGGACCTGGTGGTCAATTTCGACCTGTTCTGGGACAAGATAAACGCCGTCGATCCCTACCTCCAGCCCCAAGGCCCGGAGCCGGAGCAGGAATACGTCGTTTCCAACGAGTCTATGCTGCACTTGTCGAGCGTGACGGCCTGCATCATGTGCGGCGCTTGCGTTTCGGACTGCACTGTGCTGGAAGTCGATCCGTCCTTCCTTGGGCCGGCGGCGCTGGCGAAGGCTTATCGGTTCACTGCCGACCCCCGCGACGGCGACGATGAAGGCGTTTCGAGAGACCGCCTGGAGGTTCTGAACGGCCCGTCGGGCATGTGGGACTGCACCCGCTGCCTCGAGTGCGTCCAGGCCTGCCCCAAGGGAGTGGCCCCCATGGATCGCATCATGGCCATGCGCGACCAGGCCATCGCTGCCGGGTTCCACAACACCAACGGCGCAAGGCATACCGAGGCATTCTCGGAATCCGTCGAGCAGACGGGCACGCTGGACGAGCTGAAGCTCATCCCCAAGTCCTTGGGCATGACCAACATCCAGGGCATGCTGAACTACGCCCCCGTCGCGTTACAGGCGCTCACCCACGGCAAGATGCCCCCCATCATGCACAAGAAGATCGAGGGCATCGAGAATGTGAAACGCATTTTCGAGCAGGTTGACGAAACGGAACGTTAGCGGGTGCGATAGGGCATACTGGTAATCAGTGCCCTCCCCTCTCTCCCTTGAGGGTTAGGTGGCCCTTCATTCCCTCCCCCTCAGGGGGAGGGTTAGGGTGGGGGTGAGCGTGACACGAAAGAAACTAATGGCATTCCCATTCATACCACGATAGACGGAGACCGGAATTGAGGTACGCTTTCTTTCCCGGGTGCGTGTCCCGGGGCGGTTGCCCAGAGCTTTATCCCGCGGCGGTGCTAATCTGCAAGCGGCTTGGCATTGACCTTTGGGAGATGCAGGGAGCTTCCTGCACCGGAGCAGGGGTGCTTCAGGAAAAGAACCAGTTGCTGGGCGACACCCTGAATGCCCGCACCTTCGCCATGGCCGAGTACTGGGACCTGCCCATCATGACCATTTGCAGCACCTGCCAGGGCGTGATGAGCCAGGCCAACTACCGGCTGCGCGACCCCGAATACCGCGCCAAGGTGAACGGCTACCTGGCCGAGGAAGGGCTGGAATACAAGGGCAACGCCAGGCCCAAGCACCTGCTTTGGATACTGATCGAGGACTACGGCCTGGACAAGCTGGAGGAGTTGGTCACCCGGCCCCTGCACGGCGTTCGGCTGGCCCCGTTCTATGGCTGCTACCTTGTACGCCCCACCGACGCGCTGGAGTTCGCGGACAACCCGGAACGCCAGGACTCTCTGGAGCGTCTGATAGAAATCCTGGGGGCTACGGTTGTGGACTTCTCCGGCAAGACCCGCTGTTGCGGTTTCCCCATCCTGACCATCAACGAACGAAACTCGCTGGCCATGGTGGGCAAGCACACCAGCGAGGCGAAAGACCTGGGCGCGGACGCCATGATTACGCCCTGCCCCCTGTGCCACCTGAACCTGGACAGCTTCCAGCCCAAGGCGGCCGCGCAGGCCGGACGGGACATCGGGCTGCCCATCCTGCACATGCCGCAGGCTATCGGGCTGGCAATGGGCATTCCGCCGTCGGAACTGGGCCTGCGCAGGCACATCGTCAACACCCGCCCGCTCGTCACCCAGTTGTCCCACGCGAGCGCCGCACACTAGCGAGTTCCGGATAGATCCATCCGAACCCTAAATGAGGGCGCCCACAAGGGGCGCCCTACAATTTGGCATCCTGTTGTTTGTAGGGGCAACCCTTGTGGTTGCCCTGCCCGTCGGCACAAAAACGGGTTGCCCTAACAAGCGCGTCAAGCGTCAAATGCCCAGATGCCGGAGCCGTCCTATGCAACAGCAACAGATCTCCATCCCGACGCTTCCCGAGGACTGGCAGACGGCGCTTGCGGTGGTGGCGCACCCCGACGACATGGAGTATGGCGCAGCCAGCGCTGTCGCCAAGTGGACCGCCCAAGGCAAGACGATAACCTACGCGATGGCGTCGCGGGGCGAGGCGGGAATGAACGACATGCACCCGTCGGAGGTGGGGCCGTTGCGCTCCCAAGAGGAGATCGACGCTGCTCGCGTGGTCGGCGTGGATACGGTGGAGTTCCTGGACCACCCCGACGGCATCATCGAATACGGCGTTCCGCTCCGCCGGGACATCAGCCGCCTGATCCGCCGGTACCAGCCCGACGTCATCGTTACCCTCAGCCACCACTTGCAGTTCCCCACCGGGCATCTGAACCAGGCCGACCACCGGCACGTTGGCATCGCCGTGTTCGACGCGGCGCGGGATGCTGGCAACCGCTGGATTTTCCCTGAGCAACTGGAGGACGGACTGGAACCTTGGAATGGCGTCCGTTTCGTCGCCACGTTCGGGCCGAGCGTACCGACCCATGGCGTCGACGTTACGGGCTACTGGGAGCAGGGGCAGGAGTCGCTGCGGCAGCACCGGGCCTACCTGGAGTACTTGGGGGACGAAGCCACCGCCCGCACCTTCCAGTTCCTGACCGCCCACGCCGTAGAGGCAGGCAAGGCCATCGGCACGGAGCACGCCGTCCTAGCCGAGCTGGTCCTCATCAACGAGCCCTTCCAGGACTAGAGTGTGTTTGCGAACCACAGACAGGGCCAGAAATCGCCTAAAAATCCCCTCTCCCTTGAGGGAGAGGGTTAGGGTGAGGGTGAACTCCCGGCATCAAATGACACGGCTATACCCAATTCTCCTCGCTGATTGAGTTTGCACACACTTTATTCTGATGATAGCTACTTTACGTTCTGTTTGTGGGGTAAAAAAGAGGCTGGGATATTGCCCAGCCTCTTTGACTTTGCCAGTTACTTTCTGTCGGCTATCCCCGCAGTGTTGGCACAATCTCCCGGTAGGCTTCGATGGTGCGTTCCACGTCCTCGTCGGTGTGGACGGCGGACGGGTAGTATTTCTGGCCGCCCTTGAGAACTCCGCGCTCCAGCAGGCCGGCGTTCAGGCGGGCCATCGTTGCGCCGTCTCCGGAGAGCATGTCGCGGTAGTTGTTGACGGGCTGACTAGTGAAGCAGAAGTCGAACACCGCGTTCTCACCGCAGCTCTGGACGGGAATGCCGTTCTCGGCGCACAGCTCGGTCATGGCGCTGCGCAGTGCTGCGCCAGCGCCGTGAACCCGCCGGTAGGCGTCGAGGTCGTCGCGCAGCACCTCCAGTGTCGCCAGGCCGGCGGCGCAGGCCACTGGGTTGCCGTTGAGCGTGCCCACCTGGCTCACGAAGGTGTCGCTATCCACCTCGCCTCGGTCGTAGACCGACATGATGTCGTCCCGCCCCAGTACCGCCGCGAGCGGATAGCCGCCGCCCATTATCTTGCCCACGGAGCAGAGGTCGGGCGTAACGCCGTAGAACGCCTGCGCGCCGCCGTAGGACAGGCGGAAGCTGGTGACCACCTCGTCGAAAATGAGTGGTATGCCATACCTGGTTGTGATGTCCCTCAGTCCTTGCAGGAACCCCGGACGGGGCGCGATGATGCGCTGCAACGGCTCCACTATGACGGCGGCAAGCTCGTCGTGGTGGGCCTGGATGATGGTCTCGGTGGTGGCCAGGTCGTTGAACGGCGCGATGAGCATCAGGTCGGCGATGGCCTTGGGGATGCCGCCGCTGTTGGCCTCGGACAGCGGGAATTCCAGCGAGGCGCTGGGCGTAACGCTCATCAGCGCGTAGTCGCTGCTGCCGTGATAGCCGCCCTCGAACTTCAGCACCTTTTCCTTGCCGGTGTAGGCGCGGGCGATGCGCATGGCCTGGAAGCAGGCGTCGGTGCCGCTGGTGGTGAAACGCACCTTGTCGGCGCAGGGGACGGCCTCGACCAGCGCCTCGGCCAGCATAACGGCCTTGTCGTTGTTGGCGAAGAAGGTGCTGCCCTGCTCCACGGTCTTGATGACGGCCTCGACTACGTGCGGGTGGGCATGGCCCAGCAGCATCGGCCCGCTGCCCATCAGCCAGTCCACGTACTCGTTGCCGCTGACGTCCCAACAGTGGGAACCCTTGCCGCCAGCGACCAGGAAGTCCTGCTCGGGGTTGAAATGGAGGTTGCCGGTGTTGCCGCCGGGCAGATAGCGCCCTGCCTTTTCCAGCAGGCGCAGTTCTTCAGGAGTGCGATTGGGCATGGCGGGTTCCTCCTGCGATGTTAGGTTCGCCGCGCGGCGGCGCTACTCGGTTATCTGAACTACCGGGTCGCCGATGTTGACGGTGCTGCCGGTAACGTCAATGGTGACCGTCTTGGGATTGGATGACTCCGTCAGGATTCTTCGCTCGCGGGTTACCATCCGAGGTATGCCGCCCCGCCCCATCCGGTCGCCCGAAGGGTCCGGCGCAGAGTATGTCTCATAGGTTTTCGCTACGGAGAACTTTGGTTGAACTTCGTAGACTCTGACTCTAATTTTTTCCCTGGTCAGCACTCCCAATTCAGAGCCGCTGTCAGGGTCTATGATGGGAACGTCGTGCTGAATTACTATGAATCGCATCCCTTCAATGATGCCATCCTCACTGCCTTTGTTGATGACAAGGTCTCTCCCATTAAGGATTACAGCAACCTTTCCCCGAATTGACACTGCCTATCCTCCCCAACTACGAATCAGTCTACGGACAAGATTGATAGAGTCCTGATTGACATAGCGTGAGAATTCTACGCCTGTCGGGGACGAGAAATCGTAGATCATCCGGCCTTCCAGAGTTTCCCAGAAAACTGGATTTCCTATCCTTTCCGATACCGCACAAAGATATGAATCCTCGGAAACTGATACAACTCTCACCATACCCAATTGTTCTTGGGTGTGGGCGTTAAGGGCTAGAAATGAATCTCCTTCCAAGATGAAGTCATTTTTCTCGCGCGGTAATCTGATTATCAAATTTCCGTCCCGGCTGCCTATCCCGAAGGCCGAAATAGTCGGTCCTGATTGTCTTGACGCTGCGTCCAGCACCCGGATAGCAACCCATGCCCAAGGCCGTCGGCGTCGGGCGTAAACCCATAGGCTTCCGACATACACGGCAACAAGTACAACCGAAAGGGCAACTGCCCCCAGGCAGCCGCCTACAATTACGGCTACGCGCTGTCCGGTGGCGACTTCCTCGCTGGCGTATGTTACCAGCAACAAAGGTATTATAACCCCCAGGCACACGCCTAGAATGGCTACAAACGACAGGAATTTTTCTCGAATGATACGCAGCGAAAGCCCGCATTGTGCTATAAATCGTCGCTGGCCCGTGGCCTATGCCGTGTTGGAGGGCCGGTCGTAAACCGTACCGGCCCTGGATTTCTAACCCCCGGCCCGCGCCTGCTGCATCACCTCCACCAGTTCCTGGACGCTGGCGGCTGAGCTTTGCAGGGCCGCTTGTTCTTCAGCCGTCAGGCGGATTTCGATGACCTGCTCCATGCCGCCCGCGCCGAGCTTTACTGGCACGCCGACGCAGAGGCCGTTGATGCCGTACTCGCCTTGCAAGTAGGCGCAGGCGGGCAGGATGCGCTTCTTGTCCAGCAGCACGGCCTCCACCATCTGCGTGATGGCCGCCGACGGAGCGTAGTAGGCGCTGCCTTCCTTCAGGAGTTGCACAATCTCGCCGCCGCCCTGCCGGGTGCGGCGCACCAGTTGCTCCACCTTTTCCTCGGCCATCAGCTCGCTGATGGGAATGCCGCCGACGGTAGTGTAGCGGACCAGGGGCACCATATCGTCGCCGTGGCCGCCCAGCACGTAGGCCTGGACGTCCTCTACGGAAACGTTCAGTTCCCGTGAGATGAAGGTGCGGAAGCGGGCGGTGTCGAGCACGCCGGCCATGCCGAAAACGCGCTCCCGAGGGAACCCGCTGGACTCATAGATGTTCTGCACCATGGCGTCCAGCGGGTTGGTGACCGGGATGATGATGCAGTTGGGGGAGTGCCTGACCACCTGCTCGGTCACCGAGGTTGTGATGCGCATGTTGGTGAGCAGCAGGTCGTCGCGGCTCATGCCCGGGCGGCGGGCGATCCCGGCGGTGATGACCACCACGTCCGAGTTGGCCGTCTCCTCGTAGCCGTTGCTGCCAGTGATCAGGGCGTCGGTGCCGATGACCGGTCCCGACTCCAGCATATCCAGCGACTTGCCCTGGGGCAGGTCTTCCACCACGTCGACCATCACCACGTCGGCGTAGCCCAGTTGGTGTATCCGCTGTGCGGTGGTAGCGCCGACGTTGCCCGCGCCGACTACGGTTACCTTGTTTCGCATTGGCTGGCTCTTCCTCCAATTTGGGCCGTCACTTGTTCTGGCGGCCTGCGATTTGACAATTAAGGGGAATCACCAGGATTCCCCTCTGTGTGGCCTTTAGCCTATTGGCTGATTCTCTTGATATGTAGGCTGCCAAGCGGTAGGGTGGTCTATCTGCGGTAGGCAAAGTCGCTGCCGCCTGCGATTTCACCCTCACCTCAACCCTCTCCCTCAAGGGAGAGGGTTGAGATGTACCACTCCCGGAGGGAGGGGGATTGTTGCTAGATGGCGTCCACGATGGCGTTGAGCGTGGCGCTGGGGCGCATGGCCCTCGCCGACATCTCGTCGTCGGGGATGTAATAGCCGCCGATGTCCATGGGCTGGCCTTGGCAGTCGATGAGTTCCTGGAGAATCGTCTCCTCGTTGTCGGCCATCTGCCTGGCTACTTCGGCGAACTTGGCCTTCAGCTCGGCGTCCTTTTCCTGTTTGGCCAGGGCTTGCGCCCAGTACAGGGCCAGGTAGAAGTGGCTGCCCCGGGTGTCCAGTTCGTTCACCCGGCGAGACGGCGCCCGGCGCTGCTCCAGGTGCTCGCCGATGGCCGCGTCCAGCGTGTCGGCCAGCAACTGCGCCTTGTCGTTCCCGTACACCTGGGCGCAATGCTCGAAGGACGCCACCAGCGCGCAGAATTCGCCCAGTGAGTCCCAGCGCAGGTGTCCCTCCTCCAGGAACTGCTGCACGTGCCTCGGGGCTGAGCCGCCCGCGCCGGTCTCGAACATTCCGCCGCCCTTGAGCAGGGGCACGACCGACAGCATCTTGGCGCTGGTGCCAAGCTCGAGGATGGGGAACAGGTCAGTCAGGTAGTCGCGCAGCACGTTGCCGGTGACGGAGATGGTGTCCTGTCCGGCGCGGCTCCGTTCCATGGAGTACTTGATGGCGTCCATGGGAGCCATCACGCGGATTTCCAGCCCCGAGGTGTCGTGGTCAGGCAGGTACTGGTCAACTTTCTTTATCAGTTCGGCGTCGTGGGCGCGGTTCTTGTCCAGCCAGAAAATGGCCGGATTGCCGGTGAGCCTGGCCCGCTGAACTCCAAGCCTGACCCAGTCCTTGATCGCGGCATCCTTGGTCTGGCACATGCGGAAAATGTCGCCTTCCTCGACACTCTGCGCCATCAGGGTTGCGCCGGAGCCGTCCACCACCCGGATGGTACCGTTGGCGGGGGCGGTGAACGTCTTGTCGTGGGAGCCGTATTCCTCGGCCGCCTGGGCCATCAGGCCCACGTTGGCGACGCTGCCGATGGTGGAGGGATCGAAGGCCCCGTGCTCCTGGCAGTCCTCGATCACCGCCTGGTACAGCCGGGAGTAGGAACGGTCGGGGATCATGGCGATGGTGTCGTGGAGCTCGTTGTCCGGCCCCCAGGCGCGGCCGCCGTCGCGGATGATGACCGGCATGCTGGCGTCGATGATCGTGTCGCTGGGCACGTGCAGATTGGTGATGCCCCGGTTGGAGTTCACCATGTACAGCTCCGGGCGTTCGTTGTAGACCGCCTGCACGTCCGCCTCGATTTCCGTTCGCTTGGCTTCGGGCAGGTCCTCGATCTTGGTCAGCAACTCGGCCACGCCGTTGTCCGGATCGACCCCGACCTCCGCCAAAGCTGCGCCGTGCTTCTTGAACACGTCCTCGTAGTACACCGACACCAGGTGCCCGAAAATAATCGGGTCGGAGACCCGCATCATGGTCGTCTTGACGTGCAGCGATAGGAGCACGTTGTCGGCCTTGGCCTTGGCTATTTCATCGGCGTAGAACTCGCGCAGTTGCCGCACGTTCATCGCGGCGCAGTCGATGATTTCATCGGCCAGCAGCGCGATGCCGGACTTGAGCGCCGTTACGCTGCCGTCGGCGGCCACGAACTCGATGGCCGCTGCGCCCGACTCTTTCACCGTCAGCGCTTGTTCGCTGCCGTAGAAGTCGCCGCTCTCCATAAAGGAGACGCGGGTCTTGGAAACATCGGGCCAGTCCTGCATCATCCGGTGGGGATTGCGCTTGCCATGTTCCTTGACCGAGTTGGACGAGCGGCGGTCGGAGTTGCCCTGCCGCAGCACCGGGTTTACGGCGCTGCCGATCACCCTGCCGAAACGGGCCCGCGCGTCGCGTTCCTCGTCGGTCGAGGGACTGTCGGGGAAATCGGGGATGTCGTATCCCTTGCTCTGCAACTCAGCGATAGCGCCTTTCATCTGCGGAATGGACGCGCTGATGTTGGGCAGCTTGATGATGTTTGCGCCGGGATCGTCGGTCAGTTCGCCCAGGATGGTCAGGTAGTCGGGAATCCTCTGCTCTTCCGCAAGCCTGTCGGGGAAATTGGCGACGATGCGGCCAGTCAACGAGATATCCCAGGTCTCCAGCTCAATGCCGGACCCCTTGGTATATGCCTGGAGAATCGGCAGCAACGAGTGAGTGGCGAGAGCCGGAGCTTCATCAATCTTGGTATAAATAATCTTGGCCGCTTCTGGCATTTTCCTCTCCTTGCGGATTCAGTTTGACCGCTTGTAACAACCATGCAGACCTGCCCACCGCGAGACCGCACGGCCCTCTTGAAGCGAGGCGCGAAATTGAGGAAATTATACATCCCATCAGCCTTGCGGTGTACCCCTGCTGACTCGTCGGCATGGTCTTCGATAGTTCCCTCTCCCTCCGGGGGAGGGTTAGGGTGGGGGTAAGTCCACGGTGATTGTCTGAACTGTGATTCGTCTGATTCGGGGATTTCGCTGATTGGGACAAAATCCTGTCCATCCTCTAATCACACGAATCACAGTTCAGACAAATAATCACTGGGCTTTGCTGCGAAGCCCTGCCCGATTGAACCGATAACCTTAAGGTTATAGACTTATGCGCGAAATGGGTGAGGGGTACGGGTGCAAGAGACGGTCAGGTTCCAGGCAGCCGCGGGGCATTCGCCGCGGCTGGAATTATGCAAGAAATGGCTGTTTGCTCATTCCATTATTGGCAGGCCCAGGATGAGTGAGTGGCAGTTCAAGGCCCCTGTGGTGGCTCTCAGGGCGGCGCTGCTTGCCGGTCTCCTGTTGCCGGTGATGGCGGTCTTTTCCCGCCGCCGCACTTTCGGAGTGGAAAACCTGCGGGGCCTGGAGGGGCCGGTCATCTTTGCGGCCAACCATCTCAGCGTGGCCGACAACCCTGCGGTGTTGCTGGCCCTGCCGTGGCGCTGGCGGCTGCGGCTGGCGACGGCGGCATCGCGGGAGGTGTTGAGTGACCGGGGCAGAATTCAGAGTTTCTTCGCCGCCCTGATAAGCAACGGATTTCTCTTCTCCCAGACCGGGTCAATTCGCAGCAGTTTGGCCTACTGCGGCAAGTTGACCGCAGGCGGGTGGTCGATCCTGTACTTCCCGGAGGGCATCCGTTCCGACGATGGAACAATCGGCTCGTTCAGGCCCGGAATCGGGCTCCTGGCTACCGGGTTGGGTGTTCCGGTGGTGCCGGTGTACCTCAAGGGCACGGACTCGGTGATTGCCAAAGGCGGCAGCCGTCCGCACCGGGGATACATCGAAGTCAGGTTCGGCAAGCCGCTGCGGTTCCCCAGGGACGCAGACCTCAACGAGGCAGCGACGCAAATCAGGACTGCCGTAGCATCGTTGGCCGAAGAAAGTGTACTCTGATACCAGATAGGACTTACGCAGTGCAGCTATTCCCTCTCCCTTGAGGGAGAGGGTTAGGGTGAGGGTGAAAATCCCATCTGCGTAAGTCCTAACCAGAATTGGGGAATTTGGTCTGTTGGAGGCCTTGATACGTGGCTGAAGGCGCCCTAAATACGCCCGTACGGCTGCCGCTGCTGAACAAGATGCTGCTGTCCTCAGACCACATCGGTTTGCAGGCCATTCAGTACTTCCGGCAGACCTGGATGCTCTTCTTCCTGGTCCCGCCGTTGGGCGAGGGAATCGCAAGAGTGCCCGACGTCCCGGTACTGGGATTCGAGGTCGACGCCCGGGTTTTCGCCGGGTTCCTGATTTTCGCGGGCCGGTTCGTAGATGCTTTCACTGATCCGTTGATCGGTTGGTGGAGCGACCGCACCAGGAGCCGCTGGGGCAGGCGCATCCCCTTTATCCTGTTCAGTACGCCCTTCTACGCCGCCTTTGGCGCTCTCGTCTGGTTTCTGCCGATGCAGGAGGCCAGCATCTGGAATGCGGTCTATTTCGTGGTGGTGCTGGAGCTGTTCTTCATCGCCGCCACCATGTCCAGCGGCGCGCTGGAGGCCCTGGTGCCGGAAATTACCAGGGGCGCAGCCGACAGGATGAACCTGGTGGGCCTGATTTTCCTATTCGCGGTGTTCGGCGCCGGGCTGGGGCTGGCTGGCAGCGGCGCACTGGTGGATGCCTTTGGCTTCCAGGTGGTGGGGGTAATCCTGGCGATATTGGCTTTCGTGTTTCGCTACCTTTCCCTCGCTTCCATCTGGAACCATGCCCCACGGGATACCGTCCCGGCGAGGACGGATTTCTGGCGCGGCATGCGGGACACGCTGCGCAACTCGCAGTTCGTCTACTACCTGCCCACTTTCGTAATGTTCACCACCGGAGTCGGCATACTACTTGGCTGGATGCCCTTTTTCGCGTCGGAACTGCTGGAGGCCGAGGAAGAAGGGGCCATTGCCAGCCTGATTTCCACTGTGGTCATCATCGGGGCCGTGATAAGCGGCATTGTATTCTGGGTGGTCCTGAACCGGGTGGGAGTAAGCAAACGGAAAGTGTACGGGGGTTGCCTCATCGCCAGCGGCGTCGCTTTTCCTCTGCTGGGCCTGACCGGCCTGATTTCCGTCGGCGGGCTGGTTACGCAGGGGCTGGTGCTGGCCTTCATCGCCGGACTGCCCATGGCGGCAGTATTCATGCTCCCCAAGGGACTCACCGCCGACATCGCGGACTACGACGCCATGATTACCGGGGAACGGCGGGAGGCGATGTTCTATGCTACCCAGAATTTCTTCGAAAAGGTCACCTTCGCGCTGCCTCCGGCGATTCTGGCCCTGGTGTTGCTGCTGGGGGACACCACCGAGGACCCGCTGGGTATCCGCATTGCCCCGGTGGTGGCCGGGGTGCTGGCCCTGCTGGGCATCACGCTCTGGCACCGCTACCGCCTGCCGGACACCGTAACCCGGGAGACGGTGGAGGCCGCTGGCCTGCTGCCCAACAGCACGCCAGCGCGCGGAGCGGCGGACTAGGCCGTGTTTGCAAAGCACAAACGGGACCAGGAGTAGGCTGTAAAATCCCCTCCCCCTCAGGGGGAGGGTTAGGGTGGGGGTGAACTCCCAGCATCAAAAAACGCGGCTATCCCCAATTTTCACCGCTAATCGAGTTTGCAAACGCGCCCCGGAAGCTATTGGGCGCACAATATTGCGCCCAATCCGTTGTTCACAGTGGTAGCCACGCGCCGTTAGGCGCTGAGTTGCGCCGCCAGCGCGTCCGCGTCGGTGACGGGCAACTGGCAGGCGTAGTTCTCGCAGACGTAGGCCGTGGGCTTGCCGTCCACCATGCCGCGCCCCTCCAGCAGGGGCAGACCGGACGACGCGGCGCCGGACTCGCCGTCCGCGCCCACGATGACGCGGTTGGCTAGATAGCGGCCGTTGACCGTTCTGAGCAACCCTGCCGTCGCCGGGTCGCCGGACTGCCCGATGATGGCCACCTCCTTGGGAGTTGACAGGTAGAAGTCCAGCGCCGCCAGCCAGCGCCCGGTGCCAGCGGGCGCGCGGCCCATCAGCTCGGCCAGCGTTCGCAGCGGGGTGACGGACTTGGCGGCGTAGTCCTCGTTGCCGGTGACCACCGACAGCCGCAGCAGCAGGTCAGACGCAACCGAACCGCCGCAAGGCTGGGCGTTGTCGAATACGTCGCGGGGACGGACTACCAGCTCCTCGTGGTCGCGGCCGGTGTCGTAGAAAGCCCCGGCCCTCTCGTCCCAGAACAGCTCGACCATCCGGTCGGCCAGCTCGACGGCGGCATCCAGCCATCGGCGCTCAAAGGTGGCCTCATACAGGGCCAGGAGACCGTCGGCGACGAATGAGTAGTCCTCGAGGAATCCCGGCAGCTTCGCCTGCCCCTCCCGGTAGGTGCGGAGCAGTTGACCGTTGGGACGGAGTTGAGTTAGCAGGAATTCCGCGTTCTTGCGAGCGGCGTCCAGGTAGTCCTGCCGCTCAAAGGCTGCCCCGGCTTCGGCGAAGGCCCGCAGCATCAGGCCGTTCCACGAGGCCAGCGCCTTGTCGTCCAGCAGGGGATGCTCCCGCTTTTCCCGCTCCAGCCAGAGGGCTTGCTTGCCCCTCTGGATCACGTCCACCAGATGCTCCAGTGGCACGCCCTGTCGCTGTGCGAAGTCGGCGGCCCTGACCGTGATGTTGAGGATGTTCTTACCCTCGAAATTGCCCCGCTGGGTAACGCCGAAGAAACCGTTGAACAGGGCAGCGTCCTCCGCGCCGAGGACGCCCTCGATTTCTTCGGGCGACCAGATGAAGAACTTGCCCTCCTCGCCCTCGCTGTCGGCATCGGTTGCCGAGAAAAAACCGCCGTGCTCGCCGGTCATTTCCCGCAGCACGTAGTCCAGCGTCTCCTCGGTGATGCGCCGGTACAGCGAGCGCCCGGTGGACAGCCAGGCGTGCAGGTACAGCCGCGCCAGCAGCGCGTTGTCGTAGAGCATCTTCTCGAAGTGCGGCACCAGCCAGAACGTGTCGGTGGAGTAGCGGTGGAAACCGCCGCCCACCTGGTCGTATATGCCGCCGCGGGCCATCTTTTCCAGCGTCAGCTCCAGCATGGAGAGGGCGCGGTCATTGTGGCCGTGGGCGTGGTAGCGCAGCAGCACCTCCAGCGTCATGGCCTGGGGGAACTTGGGGGCCGACCCCACGCCGCCGTTCTGGTAGTCGAAGTTGGTGGCGAGCTGGTTGTAGGCCCCGTGCAGGATGGACTCGTCGAGAGCGCCCGTGCCGCGGGGCATGTTGGCCGTGCGGCCCATCTGTTCGGTGAGCTGGCCGGTCACCCGCTGGATCTCTGAGTTGCTGTTGCGGTAGGCCTGGGCGACGGTTTCCAGCAGCCGCGGGAAGCCGGGCATGTTGTGGCGGTCGACGGGAGGAAAGTAGGTGCCGCCGTAAAACGGCTTGCCGTCGGGGGTGAGAAAGACGGTCATGGGCCAGCCGCCGCTGCCCGTCAACATCTGCACCGCCTCCATGTACACGGCGTCCAGGTCGGGCCGCTCCTCCCGGTCAACCTTGATGTTGACGAAGTGCTGGTTCATCAGTTCGGCGATGGCGTCGTTCTCAAAGGACTCGCGCTCCATCACGTGGCACCAGTGGCAGGCGGAATAGCCGATGCTGAGCAGGATGGGCCTGTCCTCGTTGCGGGCCCTCGCCAGCGCCTCCTCGCCCCACGGGTACCAGTCCACGGGGTTGTGAGCATGTTGCAGCAGGTAAGGGCTGGTCTCGTTAATCAACCGGTTGGGCATGAGTCCTCAACTTTGCCGGTTCAAGCCGGATATGGAGTTTTGCCTTGATGAACAGTCGAGCTACAAAAGGCGGAGCCGACGCAGATCGTCCTCTGTCCATTGAGTAGCTCGCAGGACCGATGCGAGAGTTTTTCTGACTAGGGTTTCACCGCCCGTGTGATAGTGAATTGGCAGGGACCTGCCGTCGGGATGCCGATACCGAAATCCGCCAGACCGAGCGCGGCTGTACAATACAAACCCATCCCGTTCCAAGGCACGGATTATTTCCCGCATGGGTGTATTGCGCAGAAGATGAACCAGTCTGCCAGGACTGCTCATATAACTATGGTGACAGTTTCCGAATTGAGCATGACCTCGGTGCCGGGGGGGATTTCGCTTGAGTCAATGCCATCCGGCAAGGGATCTCCACACTCTACAAGCATTTCAAAGTAACCCTGTGTTAAGTCCTGCAAGTTTTCCAAGGCTTCTTCCTTGGTGAACCCCGAAGCTGCGCAAACAGGAACTGCTGGGATGTCAACGCCCCACCGCCCGTCCTCCTCCTGTTCGAAGTCCACGGTAAAAGCGTACGTCCTCTTTACTCGCATTTTCCCTCCTGTCAGGGTTTTGTTGACATTCGATAGCGCCCGGACAGTTATTAAACTCGCTCTCTGCTCTCCTCTCCCAGCAGCGCCGCGAACTCCCCCAGCGGCATTGCGCCCAGGTCGCCGCCGTCGCGGCTGCGGACTGCCACCGCGCCGGCCTCGGCTTCGCGGTCGCCGACGACTAGCATGTACGGCACCTTCTGGAGCTGGGCCGTGCGGATTTTCTGGTTCATGCGCTCGTTGCGGCTGTCGACCTCGGCGCGGAATCCGGCGGTTGCCAGTTCCGCTAGCACGCTCTCCGCGTACTCCGCGTGGCGGTCGGCGATGGGTATGACCGTCGCCTGCACCGGGGCCAGCCAGACGGGGAATGCGCCGCCGTAGTGCTCGATCAGCACGCCGAGGAACCGCTCCATGGAGCCGAGGATGGCCCGGTGCACCATGTAGGGACGGCTGCGGCCGCCTTGGTCGTCCTGGTAAGTCAGGTCGAAGCGCTCAGGCAGATTGAAGTCGAACTGCACCGTGGTGCACTGCCAGGCCCGGCCCAGCGCGTCGGTAATGTTGATGTCGATCTTGGGGCCGTAGAAGGCGCCGCCGCCATCATCCACGGTGAAGGGCAGCCCGCGGCCCTCCAGCGCGCCCCGCAGCGAGTTGGTGGCGTGCTCCCACATCTCCAGGTCGCCGACGTACTTCTCCGGGCGGGTGGACAGGGCGATACTGTAATCGGAGAATCCGAACGCCTCCATCAGCTCGAAGGTCAATTCCAGCACGCCGCCAACCTCGTCCTCCACCTGTTCGGGGCGGCAGAAGATGTGGGCGTCGTCCTGGGTGAAGCCGCGCACCCGCATCAGCCCGTGCAGCACGCCGCTGCGTTCGTAGCGGTAGACCGTGCCCAGTTCGGCGAACCGTAAGGGCAGCTCGCGGTAGCTGCGCAGGGCCGAGCGGTAGATTGTGATGTGGAAGGGGCAGTTCATGGGCTTGAGGAAATATTCCTGCTCATCCACCTCCACCGCCGAGAACATGCCCTCTCGATAGAAGTCGAGGTGGCCGCTGGTCTGCCACAGCGTCGAGCGTCCGATGTGAGGCGAATACACCACGTCATACCCACGCCGGTAGTGGATGTCCTTCCAATAGTCTTCGATGAGCGAACGTACGCGCCCGCCCTTGGGGTGCCACACCACCAGGCCAGGGCCGATCTCGTCGTGTATGGTGTAGAGGCCCAATTCCCTTCCCAGCCTGCGATGGTCGCGGCGCTCGGCTTCCTCCAGCCGCGCCAAGTGGTCGTCCAGTTCGTCCTGCGATTCGAAGGCGGTGCCGTAGATGCGCTGCAACATGGGCCGCTTTTCGTCGCCGCGCCAGTAGGCCCCTGCCACGCTGAGCAGCTTGAGCGCCGGTATCTCGGCGGTGCTGCCGACGTGTGGCCCCTGGCATAGGTCGACGAAACCGTTGTGCCGGTAGATGGAAATGACCGCCGACTCGTCGAGGCCCTCGATCAACTCCAGCTTGTACGGCTGGTCTGCGAATAATTCCTCCGCGTCGCCACGGGTCAATTCCTCGCGCTCGAAGGGGAAGGAGCCGGAGATGGCCTCTCGCATCAGGGATTCGATGCTCTCCAGGTCTTCGGGGGTGAATGGGCGGGACACGTCGAAGTCGTAATAGAAGCCGTCCTGAGTGGGCGGCCCGATGCCCATCTTGGCCTCGGGGAACAGCTTGAGCACCGCGTCGGCCATCACGTGGGCCGCCGAGTGCCGCATTGCGTGCCGGTGGGCGTGGGCTGAGTCT
This sequence comes from Dehalococcoidia bacterium, assembly GCA_963664375.1. Classification (GTDB taxonomy): domain Bacteria; phylum Chloroflexota; class Dehalococcoidia; order Lucifugimonadales; family UBA3495; genus VXOI01. Next base: position 2,380,444 of record OY761449.1, on the reverse strand, counting down.
GCCGCCGAATCGAGGGTGCCGTGGTCAAGCATCTTTCATTCCTGCGCCGCGCGTTTCCGGCGCGAATCATGTGGGAGTCGGAATCATTATAGCCCAACGGCTTCGCATGATTCCGCCGCTACGGGATATAATAGACTTGCCCACTAGATTCAACCGGCGGGAGCGAGTGTATGGCCACCAAGGCTGACCTGGAAGCCTTTACAACGTCGGTTACCTGTCCTGACGACTTCGACGAATTCTGGGGCGGCGTGCTCGCCCAGCTTGCCAGTGAACCGCTGGAGGCAAACGTTACGCACGACCCCATGCGCAGCAACGACGACGTTACCGTTTACCACGCGACTTACCGCAGCCTCGACGGGCTGGAGATTTTCGGCTGGTACAGCGTGCCAGCCACCGGAGACGGCCCGTTCCCGGCGATACTGGCGCTGCCTGGCTACAAATCGGAGCCGGCGGTGCGCCGGGACTGGGGCCGCAAGGGAGTCGCCGTGCTGTCGGTGGCCGTTCGGGGCAAGCTGCCCAGCTCGGCGGAATTCAACCCCGGCTACCCGGGGCTGCTGACTGCCGGTATCGAGAGCCGCGAAACTTACAGCTACCGCGGCGTCATCTCTGATTGTTCGAGGGGAGTTGACTTCCTGCTTTCCCGCCCTGAAATCGACCCAGAGCGGATATTCTGCTGCGGCAGCAGCCAGGGCGGCGGGCTGACGCTGGCGACGGCGGGCCTGCGTTCCGAGATAAAGGGCGGGGTTTCCGGCTATCCCTTCCTCTGCTGCTATCCGGAATCCAGGCAGATGCTCCGGTCTTACCCCTACGACGAGCTGTCCTGCTACCTGCGCGCCTACCCGGACAGGGAGCAGCAGATGCTTGAAACGCTGCGGTACTTCGACGGAGTGAATTTCGCCACCCGTATCAGGTGTCCCATGGTGGTGGGCATCGCGTTGGAGGATGAGGTTTGCCCGCCCGAGACCAGCTACGCGGCCTACGACCGGCTGGCCGGAGAGAGGGAACTGTGGCTCTTCCCGGAGTCCGGTCACGGAAATGCCCACGACTACCCCAAGCAGGAAACCGAATGGCTGGAGCGGCGCATAGCCGCCTTGAAGGCCGAGTGGGCTGTGTCATGACCACTTCAGCATTTTGGGACAGGATCGAGGCGCAACTGGCGGAAACGCCCCTGGATCTGTCAATCGAGCGTGACTCGTTCTACTCGCAGCCGGAGTGGGACGTTTACCAGGTGCATTACAACACCACCAGCGGGCACAGGCTCTATGCCTGGTTGTCCGTGCCCAAGGGCGTCGGCGGGCCAGTTCCGGCGTTGTTGCGAATGCCGGACTACGCCAGCGTTCACGACATAATCTACACCTCGCTGCGCCACAACGCCGTGGTCATGAATATTACTCATCGCGGCCAGCGGAACAGCGACGGCGCCTACCGGGCGAGCTATCCCGGCCTGCTAACCGACGGCATCGCCGACGGTGAATCGTGGGCGCTGCTGGGCGCTTACGCCGACGCGCTGCGGGGTCTGGACGCGCTCTTGGGGCAGAATCGCGCAGAGATTGGCCGGGTGGCCCTGTGGGGCGCCGGACTGGGCGGGAGCCTTGCCTTGGCGCTGGCATCCCGCCGTTCGCGGGTCAACGTCGTGGCGGCGGATACGCCCCTGCCGCTGGGCCACGCGACGGCCCTTGATTCCGGCCCGGGTTACCCGCTGGGCGAGATAGGAGACTTTCTGCGCGTTCATCCCGAACAGCGGGCAAGGGTGGAGCAAACGCTTGGGTTGCTGGACCCGGTTGGGGACGCTACTAACGTCAATTGCCCGGTCCTGCTGAGCGCGGGACGATTCGACCGCTCCCTGTGTCCAGTGGCCTTCGCCGAGGAGCTGGCCGAGGCGTTGCCCAACTGCGACCTGCGCTTGTATGACGGAGCGGCCGAAGGCGGCGGCCACATTCACGCCGTGGCGCGTACAGCCTGGCTGGCCGACCGGCTGGAAATTTAGCCAGCCCGGTAATTTCGAGTCCGGTATTTCAAGTCCGGCAATCTCAGGTATTGGAGACAGATTCACCATGGAACAACTGAGGCAAAACCTGGCAGCCCTGGCCCAGAAAGTGGCGTCCGTGGTGGAGCGTCTTTGACCTCCCCGGCAAGGAACTCCAGATAGCAGAACTGGAAGAGGAGTCTGCCGAACCGGACTTCTGGAACGACCATCAGCAAGCCCAAGCCAAGATGCGGCAGATAAGCCGCCTGCGCGATGCCGTGGTACCGTGGCGGGACATGGAGTCGCGAAGTTCCGACCTGCTTGAACTCACTGAACTGGCAATCGACGAGGACGATGCCTCTCTGGAAGAGCAGTTGGAGGCCGATGCCGAAGTCTTGTCTGACGACTTGGCCCGCGAGGAAATGAAGCTCACCCTCTCCGGCCCGTACGACGAGCGCGCGGCCATCGTGAGCATCCACTCCGGCGCCGGAGGCACCGACTCCCACGACTGGGCGCAGATGTTGTTGCAAATGTACGTGGGCTGGGCCGAGGGCGGTAAGAGGCCTCTGGAGGTCATGGACTTGTCCTACGGCGACGAGGCGGGCCTGCGCAGCGGGATTCTCGAGGTTGGCGGCGACCACGCCTTCGGATACCTGAGCGCCGAGCAGGGCGTGCATCGTCTGGTGCGGCTGTCGCCCTACGACCCCAACAACCTGCGCCATACGTCATTCGCCAACGTCGAGATACTCCCGGCAGTGGAAAGCGAATCGGACATCGACATCCGGCCGGAGGACATCAAGATGGACACGTTCCGCTCCAGCGGGCCGGGTGGACAGAACGTGCAGAAGGTGGCCTCCGCCGTCCGGCTAACCCACCTCCCGACTGGCATCGTTGTGTCCTGCCAGACGGAGCGCTCGCAGCACCAGAACCGCGAGTACGCCATGCGCATCCTGCGGGCCAGGCTGCTGAAGCGCCAGGACGACGAGCGCGCCGAGGAACTGGCGAAGATCCGCGGGGAGCGCGCCAATCCCGAGTGGGGCCACCAGATCCGCAGCTACGTGCTACACCCGTACAAGTCGGTCAAGGACCACCGCACCAACCTGCAAAGCACCAACCCCGACAACGTGCTATCCGGCCAGATAGACCCGTTCATAGAAGCCTACCTGATGCACCGGCTGGGAGAGGGGGAGTAGGCGCGGGAAGGGGTGTTGTCGTGACAAATCATAGGGACGCACAACGGTGCGCCCCTACCGATTATGCGGCAACTAGCTGTCCGCAGTGGGGGCAGCGGCGATTGACCATGGCTGCTTCCAGGCGGATGAGGGCGTTGGTGGCGGCGTCTATGGCGGCTACGCTGGCGGCGGAAGACGCGGATGCGGTGGCCGCGGCATCGGTGCAGGCAGCAGCAGCGGCGGCGGCCCTCCGCCCTACGGCCGCGGCGGACTCAGCGGCATTGCTGGCCGCTCGCGCGGCATTGCTGGCCGCTTGAGCAGCGGCTTCTGCAACTTGGGCGGCTTCCCTGGCGGCCTGCGCAGTTTCGCTGGCTACCTGAGCCGCATCTCTCGCCGCTTGTGCCGTGTCCTTTGTGATCTGCGATGCTTCCCCGGTGGCCTGCGTGTGCGAAATCGCCGTCTGAAGGGAGGTTATTGCATCGCGGATGGACTGGTTTTCTGATTGATTTGGAGTGGTCATTCCATTCACTTCCGCTATCCCGAATCCGCCTGTGGCCCTGCCTCTACCACTCTATCAAGTGCGCATCGTTCGCCAATGGCCCTAGCAGTTGCCCAGCAGGTGGCCCAGCCGGATCCTCTTGGTGTTGAGGTAGCGGCGGTTCTCGTCGTTGACTGGCACTTCCAGGGGGATCCTGTCCTGAATGTCCAGGCCGAAGCCCGAAAGCCCGACGAGCTTTCCCGGGTTGTTGGTGAGGAGTCTCAGCCTTGAGACGCCGATGTCCAGCAGGATCTGGGCCCCCGCCTCGTAGTGGCGCAGGTCGGCGGCGAACCCCAGCGTCTTGTTGGCCTCCACGGTGTCCAGGCCGTGGTCTTGCAGAGAGTAGGCTTTGATCTTGTTGTGCAGGCCGATGCCCCGGCCCTCCTGCCGCATGTACAGCAGCACGCCGGTGCCTTCTTCCGCCAGGGTTTTCATGGCCAGTTCAAGCTGCTCTCCACAGTCGCAGCGCATGCTGCCGAAAACGTCGCCGGTAAGGCACTCGCTGTGGATGCGCACCATCACCGGGTCGTCCGCCTTCCATTCTCCGATGGTCAGGGCGATATGCTCGCCCTGGTCGTAGTAGCTGCGGTATCCGATGGCCTTGAACTCCCCGTAGCGAGTCGGCAGGCGCGTTTCGGCAACCCGTTCGATCAAGCGCTCGCTGTGCCGACGGTGAGCGACGATCTGGGCGATGCTCAGGATCTTCAGGTCGTGTACCTCGGCGAACTCCTCCAGTTCCGGGAGCCGGGACATCGACCCGTCGTCGTTCATCATTTCGCAGACGATGCCGGCCGGGTACATTCCGGCGATGTTGCACAGGTCTACGATGGCCTCGGTGTGGCCGGGCCGGGCCAGCACGCCGCCGGGATGGTAGCGCAGCGGGAACAGGTGCCCCGGCCGCGTGAAGTCGTCGCCCGAGGCCGACGGATCAATCATCGCCCTGACGGTGGCGGCGCGGTCGAAAGCGGAAATGCCCGTGGTCGTTCCGGTCTTGTAATCCACCGAAACAGTGAAAGCAGTCTGGTCCTTCCTGCCGGTATTCTCGCTGATCATCAGCGGCATCTGGAGTTCATCCAGCCGCTCGCCAATGACGGGCATACAAAGCAGACCCCGGGCATACTTCACGATGAAGTTGATTGCCTCCGGGGTGACTGTCTCTGCCGGCATCACAAGGTCGCCCTCGTTCTCCCGGTCCTCGTCGTCTACTACGATCAGCAGCTTGCCCGCTTTCAGGTCGTCCAGTGCTTCTTCCAGACTACACAGGGGCATATTCCAGTCCTTCTCCTGACCTCGCGTGCGCCGCGCGGGATTACCTTTTGAGCAGATTTTCCACGTATTTGGCCAGTATGTCGGCCTCGAGGTTCACCCTTGCGCCCGCGGATATTGTTTGCAGGTTAGTATTATGGAGTGTGTATGGTATCACAGCGAGGGTGAACGAGGAAGTGCCTACTTTTACCACGGTCAAACTTATACCGTCAACTGCGATGAACCCCTTCTCCACGATGTAGGGCATCAGCCTGGCGGGGGCCCTTACCCGGTAAATCACGGAATCGCCGTCGTCCTTGGTTGATGTGACGCGCCCCGTTCCGTCGACGTGGCCCTGCACGATGTGCCCGCCCATCCGGTCGCTGGCAGCGAGCGCCCGCTCCAGGTTTACGGCGCTGCCAGCGGACAGATCGCCCAGCGAAGTGCGCCGCATCGTCTCCGGCGACAGGTCCACGGAGAATTCTGAATCCCCGATGGCAACGGCCGTCAGACAGGCGCCGTTCACCGCAATGCTGTCGCCCAGCTTCAGGTCGGACAGGACTGTTTCTGCGCGAACGGTCATCCCGTTGTGGCTGATGGAGGCCACTGCGCCAACCTCCTCGACTATGCCAGTAAACATCTCAGCGCCGCTCCTTCAAGTTTAGAGAGTGTCGTCAAATTGGAATCCCCCACTTGCGGAGGCTTTATTTCCGTCATTCCGGCGAAAGCCGGAATCCAGAATCGCTAAATCCCGCAGAATGATTCGGAGGCGTAAGCCCTGGATTTCGGCTTTCGCCGGAATGACGGGGCGATTTGCCGTCACTCCCTAGGGACATGGAATCTCAGGGTATCCCGTAATCAGCCAGTCGGGGCCAACCTGCCGGATTGACGCGCCCTCCAGCCGGTGAGTATTCGACATCGCCGCCGCGCCCACTCCCTCCACCGGCGAGGCTGCGCCGCTGCCGCCGATGATGACCGGGGCGACGAATGCCTGCACCTTGTCAACCAGCCCGTCGTCGAAGAACGAGCCGAGAGTCTTGCCGCCGCCCTCCACCAGCAGGTTGACGATTCCGCGTTTCCCCAGATCGGCCAGTACCTCCCGGGGGCTGACCAGTCCCTCGCCAGTGGCGCCGACCGGCACGACCTCGGCGCCGGCCCGCAGCAGGCCGCCGACGTTGCCCGCGGGGGCAGCGTCGGTGGTGTATACCAGCGTCTGGCCGGGCTGCCGCAGGAGTTGAGACCGGACGGGCATCCGGCACTGGCTGTCTAGGGCGACCCGGACGGGCTGCCTCGACAGGGGTTGGTTGTCGTCGCCACGGGCCGTCAGTTGCGGATCGTCGGCCAGGACGGTGTTGGCCCCGACCATGATTGCGTCGGTCTGCCGTCGCATCTGCTGCACCAGCGCGCGGGCCTCGGGCCCGGTCACCCACTTGGAGTCGCCGGTGTGCGTGGCTATCTTACCGTCCAGGCTCATGGCGAACTTGGCTAGCACGTAGGGCAGGCCGGTCGCGATGTGCTTGGCGAAACCCTCGTAAAGCTCTCTGACATCCTGGCAGGATTGCAGGTTCCCATTCAGGAGGGAGACGGCAATGCCCGCCTCCCGCAACTCCGCGATGCCCTTGCCAGCCACTACCGGGTTGGGATCGGAGACCGCTACGACCACCTCGGCAACCCCGGCCTCGATGACAGCGCGGGTACAGGGCGGAGTGCGCCCCCAGTGGCAGCAAGGCTCCAGCGTGACGTACAGCGTTGCGTTTCCGGCGCTTTCACCGGCTTGCCGGAGGGCGACGACCTCGGCGTGGGCCTGGCCCGGCGGACGGGTTGCCCCCTCGCCGACCACCCGTCCGTCCTTGACCAGCACCGCGCCGACCGCCGGGTTGGGGCTTGTGGACCCCAAAGCGGAACGCGCCAACTCGATGGCCCGGGCCATGAAGCTCATTTCGCGGCCCTTTACCTGCCGCCCTTGGGGGTGTGCGAGGAGGTTCGAATCGGCGTGCCGGGGCCGGTGAATTCCTGCGAAAAACGGCTTGCCGTCGGCTCTGTCTGGCCCTGGTACTTGCTGCCCAAGCCCTCGGAGCCATACAGCCGGTCGGCCGGGGTGGTGAGCCGCAGGTACGAAATCTGGCCTATCTTCATCCCGTAGTAAAGCGTGATGGGCAGTCTCGCCAGGTTGCTCAGCTCCAGCGTCAGGTGGCCTTTCCAGCCCGGATCGACGAACCCCGCCGTCGAGTGAATCACCAGACCGATGCGCCCCAGGCTGCTCTTTCCCTCCAGCCGGGCCACCAGGTCATCGGGAAGCTCGATGTGTTCGAGGGTGCTGCCGAGAACGAATTCGCCGGGATGGAGAATGAACGGAATCTCGTCTTCGATCCGCACGGTTTCCGTGAGGTCGTCCATGCCCATCCTGACGTCTATGTGAGGCCGTCTGGAATTGGAAAAGACCAATATCTTGCGGTCGAGGCGAAGGTCAACGCTGGCGGGCTGAATGTCGGCAGGGTCAAGTGGGTCGATGACGATTCGGCCTTTTTCCAGTTCCTCCTTGATCGTATGGTCGCTAAGTACCATGAACAACTTCTGTCAGCATCCGCAGTTTTGAAATATTGTCCGAATTCTAACAATGGGGCCTTGCCCCGGCAACCGCAGGCTACCGGGACGGCGGCCAGTCCGCCGGGTTGCCGGGGGCCTACGGTGTTGGCGTTTCCTCCGGTTCCGCTTCACCGGCTATCAGGAAGACGCCCCGAACGGTCATGCCGTATTCAAGCCCGCCCCCCGATAGCGGCGTTTCGCCAGCGTAAGTGTCGGCGAAAGCGGCCTCGGCCCGCCCATAGAGGGGCTGAGCGGGGAGGTAGGGGGCTTCCTCGTTGATGTAGACCAGCCGGCCCAGCTTGACGCCCGACAAGTCGGCGAGCATTTGGGCATTCCGCTTCATGTCGGCTACGGCGTCGGCCATTGCCTGGTCCTGCAACGGTTGCGGGTTGTCGATGTCGAACCTGATGCCGTTGATGCGCACCAGGTCGCCAGCGGCCTCGGCTACCTGGTCAATCAGCTTTCCTGAATTGCTCAGCTTCCGGATCTTCACCGTCGCCTGGTTGGAGACTGAGTAGCCGATGAGACGCCTTTCCGAAACATAGTAGCAGGATAGTTCGGTAAAGCCGTCCGCATCTTCCGGCGTTTCTTCGGCGTCCGTTTCTTTCGCGCCGTCATCGTCTTCGCAACGCTCGACTTCCGCCCATTCGTACCGGGGACTGATGCTGAAGTAACTGGTCTGGATGTCCTTCGAATCGACTCCGGCCCGGAGCAGCGCGGACATGACCTTGGCCATTGCGGAGGAGGCTGCGGCGCGGGCGGATGCCGCCGTGTCTTCGAGGGACTCAACGCCCAGGGAGACGACGGCGATGTCCGGCTCGCCGCTGGCCTTGCCGGTGCCCGTCACCCAGATGCCGGAAGGGCCGTCGTAAGGCACGCCCGAATCACTGTCCGCCGCGCTCTCCTCGCCGGAATCCTGCTCCTGCGCCCCTGCCAGAGTCGCCCAGGCGGCGGTGAGCAGCAGGGCCAGCGCCAGGGTCGCCATCACCAGATAGAGCCGGTTGCGTCCGGTTAGCAGCGCCATGAGGATTCTCCTTCGGGAGCGTTTAGGTGAGGGTACGCCGTCAGCCCTGGTAGTTCACCCGTCCGTCCAGCAGGGCGCGGGCCATGACGAACTTGTGGATTTCCGACGTGCCTCCGCCGATACGGGCGTGGCGCAGCAGATGGTACCAGTGGGCGATGGGCAGATCGAGAGTCTCGCCCGTGCCGCCGAAAACCTGCATGATCTTGTCGATGCTGCGGTGTCCCCACTCGCCAGCGCAGTACTTGATCATCGAGGCCTCCACCCGCACGTCGTCGCCCGCGTCGGCGCGGGCCGCGGCCTCTCGGGTGGCGGCGCGGAGGGTCATGATGTCAATGTATACGTCGGTCAGCATCCACTGGATCGCCTGGCGGTCGGCAATGGGCCTGCCGTAAGTGACCCGCTGCTTGGCCCATTCTACGGCCATCTCCAGGGCGCGGCTGAGGATGCCCAGGGCCATGGAGCCGCGCAGCAGCCGGTCGTGATGCACCAGCCACTTCTGGCCCAGCGTAAACCCGCGGCCTACCTCGCCCAGCACCTTGGTTTGAGGGACGCGCACGTTGTTCAGGTGGATGGTGTGCTGCTGGTTCTTGTGGGGATTGATCCAGATGCGTATGGGGTCGAAGGACAGGCCGGGGCTGGGATTGTCCACGATGAACATGGTGATGCCGCCCCGCTGCCGCAGCTCGGGATCGGTGACCGCCTGCACCAGTATGTAGTCGGCGCTTGCGCCCCCGGATATGAAGGTCTTGGTGCCGTTGAGCACCCAGTCGTCTCCGTCCAGCACCGCGCGGGTCTGCATCATTCCGCCGGGGTCGGAACCGGCCTCCGGCTCGGTCTGGCCGAAGGCGTAGTGCAGCTCGCCGTTGACCGACGGGATCAGGTATTCCCGCTCCTGCTCCGGGGTGCAGTTGCCGATCATCATCATCGGCACCGGCGAGGTGGGCAACTGGACGATGCTCTTGTGCACCTCCTCGTCCAGCACCACGTGCCCCAGTGCGCCCATGCCGCCCCCGCCGTACTCCTCCGGGACAAAGGAGGTGTAGATGCCGGTGTCCTTGGAAATCCGGTTCAGCCGGCCCCACTGCTCCGGCGACAGGGTGCCGAGGATACCTTGCAGGGCCTCGGCGATGCCCCTGGGGGAGCCGTCGTCCACGCCCTCCTGCGTGGGGTTGGCGAGGTACTCCGTCTCCAGCGGGTAGCATTCGTCCTTGACGATCTGCCGGATGGTCAGTTTCAAAGCATCCAGTTCCGGGGGCAGGCCCGCCTCCCCTGCTATCATCTGGTCATCTCCTTTGGACAGCCCTTATCGGCCGAAACGGTGGTTTACGATTGTTTCCAAGGCACTGCAAAGGCGCGAGATGGCTCGCGCCTTGTGCCTGCCCGGTTTACGTCGCCAACGGCGACGTCATTCAGTGCAACGGTCAAACAAACTTGAAGGCCGACACCGCCATGTTTTCGTCGGTCTGGCCTCCGGAGTCGGTCTGCTGGGCAGCGGCAGCATTGCCCTCAGCTTGCTCCAGCGCAGTGTAACCGATGGCGAAGAAGGTCAGCGTCATAAACGCTATCACGGCGATTACGGCGATCTTGCCCCTGGAGATGCCCACACGCCTGATGCTGCCGGAAAACACATTCAGCATGATGCCCAATTCTATAATGCGATAGCCGCAATTGTCACCTATCGGCCGCTCATCGGCAGGGGGCCTTATATGGTTCCCTCTCCCTCCGGGGGAGGGTTAGGGTGGGGGCGTGGTTCGACAGGCTCACCATGAGCTCGGCGAATGGCGCCGACGCCCGCGATTTCACCCTCACCCTCAACCCTCTCCCTCAAGGGAGAGGGAGAACTAAAAGAACCCTTGGGTTGCCTCTCCGCAATGCGGAGCCTGCGCGGGCGGCGTGCTAGAATAGGCGGCGGCACACTTGCCCTTGCGGACTCGGATGCAATACAGAAATCTTCCCAGCGTTGACAGCGTTCTCGCCACGACCGAGGTGGCGGAAATTGCGTCGTCGTTCAGCCGCCAGTGGGTGGTCGAGCTGGTTCGCAGCGAACTGGACCTGGCCCGCGAACGCATACGGAAGGGAGAGACGGCGGCGGACTTGGATGAGGTGGCCGCCCTGGTGTGCCAGCGGGTGGACGACGTGGTGCGGGCAGAGCCGCGGCGCGTGATCAACGCGACCGGCGTGGTGATTCACACCAACCTGGGACGCGCCCCGCTGAGCCGGGCTGCCATGCGAGCTGCCGAGGAGGCCGCATACGGATACTCCAACCTGGAGTTTGATTTAAGGTCTGGACGCCGCGGCTCCCGGCAGGCGCAACTGGAATCGCTGCTCCGCCAGATAACCGGCGCGGAGGCGGCCCTGGCGGTGAACAACAACGCGTCGGCGGTGCTGCTGGGGCTGCTGGCGCTGGCGGCGGGGCGCGAAGTGATCGTGTCCCGCGCCGAAGCGGTGGAGATCGGCGGCGGCTTTCGAGTGCCCGACGTGCTGCGGCAGAGCGGGGCCACGCTGGTGGACGTCGGCACCACCAACCGCACCTACCTGCGAGACTACGAGGACGCCACTACCGCGGACACCACCGCATACCTGAAAGTGCATGCCAGCAACTTCCGGGTCGAGGGTTTTACCGCCGAGGTCGGGATGCAGGAACTGGCCGAACTGGGCGACCGGCTGGGCGTGGCCGTCCTGCACGACGTTGGCAGCGGCAGCCTGCTTCCCACCGAGAGGTACGGACTGGCCCACGAGCCAATGCCCCAGGAGAGCGTTCGGGCCGGGATGGGCCTGGTGTTCTTTTCCGGCGACAAGCTGCTGGGCGGCCCGCAGGCGGGCATCGTGGCGGGAAGGCGCGAGCTGGTATCGCGGCTGGCCCGACACCCCCTGGCCCGGGCGGTGCGCATCGACAAGCTGAGTTTAGCCAGCCTGACGGCCACCCTGGTCCACTATCTCAAGGGCGAAGCTGAAAGCGAGGTTCCGGTCTGGCGCATGATCTCGGCCACGCCGGATGACATCTGCGAGCGGGCCGAACGCTGGCGTTCCTCGCTGGGCCGCGCGTACAGCGTTTGCGAGTCGCGGTCGGCCATCGGCGGAGGCAGCCTGCCCGGCGAGACGCTGCCGACGTGGGTTCTTGCGCTGGACGCTACCGGCGTTGACGGCGGCGCCGGTGGCGTAATGCAGAGATTGCGCGAGAGCCGGCCCCCGGTGATCGCCAGGGTTGAGGACGAGAAAGTGCTGTTCGACCCGCGCACTGTTGGCACGGACGAAGAGGGTGACCTGCTGGCCTGTCTGCAAGGGTTGAAGGCATGATTTCATTAGCGATACAACCGGGCGCCGAGCAAAGGCGCAACAATACGGAGCAAAGGACAGTATGACCGACTACCTGCTGGTGCATGGCCCGGGGCAGGGAGCCTGGGCGTGGGGCAAGGTCTGGGGGCTGATGACTGCGCCCGTGGAGCACCCGCCGCGGCTCTACAAGCAGCGCCGGGCCAACCGCGTGCTGACCATCGACCTGCCCGGACATGGCCCCGACGTTGCCGGAGACACCGGCGCCGTGCGGGTGGAGGAATGCGTAGACGCCATCGTCAACCTGGTCGACCGGGAGCAGTTGCGGGACCTGGTGCTGGTGGGCCATGGCGTCTCTTCCGGCATCGTCCTTCAGGCCGCGTCCCAGTTGAGCCCGCCTCCGAAGCGGCTAGCCATTGTAGGCGGGATGGTGCCCGAGGGATCGCGTCCCCTGATCAGCGGCTACACGGGAAGAATCGGCAGTTGGTTCAAGCTGCGGTCTATTATCAGCTCGCTGTCTGGGAAGGATGTGCGGTACCCGCATTCTTTCATTGGCCGGTACCTGTGCAACACCATGGAAGCTATGGAGATCGTGCAGATTCTGGGTTTCTTCGGCCCGTTGCCCACCCGGCTGCTCAACTCGGGGCTGTCGCTGGAGGGCGAGTTGCCCTCGCCGCTTTCCTGCATCGTGCTCAACGATGACCGGCTGGTGTCTCCGCAGGCGCAACGCCGCACGGCTGAACGCCTCGACAGCGACGAGCTGGTGGAAATCGACGCCTGCCACATGGCGGTGTGGCAGAAGCCTCAGGAGGTGGCGGACGCGCTGCTGCGCCACGCCTGAACCGGGCGCTGAGCATTGACAGGTAAAGCGAAACGGGCTGGCAAAACCAGCCCGTTCTTGTTGTTGTCCCCTGGACGTCCGATGCGGCCCGGAGCTACCAGCCCGGGCGGCGGTTGCCGCAGTTGCCGCAGAACACGTCCCTCATCGGGGCGTTCTCGTAGCCGCATTTCTCGCAGACCCAGATGGTAACCGTTATCGAAGCAATCATTAAAATCACCTCAGCCGCGTATGAGAGGGTGTCTCCAAAACCCATTTCACCCGCCGATGAGCAGGCTGTGGTGGTATATGCCACTCCTGATAAGGAAGAGGACGCCCCCACCCTAACCCTCCCCCGGAGGGAGAGGGAACTTTGGAAACACCCTCTGAAACAATTTTCGCCGCCGGTTCGATGAGGCCCGGCGGCTGGAAATCCTAGTGGTGATGGCCGTGGTGGTCGTGTTCCTCCTCCTCTTCCTGGGTAATCAGGGAGTAGGTGGTCAGGATCATGCCAGCCACGCTGGACGCATTCTCCAGGGCAGACCGCGAGACCTTGGTGGGGTCGATAATGCCCCGCTCCACCAGGTCTCCGTACTCACCGTTGGCCGCGTCGAAACCGAAGTTGCGCTCGCTGTTGCGGCTGACCTCGTCGACGACGACCGCTGGCTCTGCGCCAGCGTTGCGGGCGATGATGCGCACCGGCTCCTGTAGCGCGCCTCTGAGGATGCTGCGGCCCACCGCCTCGTCGCCGGTGAGGCTCACGTTGTCCAGGGCCGATATGGCGCGCACGTAGGCCACGCCGCCGCCGGGGACGATTCCCTCCTCCACGGCGGCGCGGGTGGCCGACAGCGCGTCCTCGACGCGGGCCTTGCGGTTCTTCAGCTCCGGCTCGGTGGGTGCGCCCACCTTGACGACGGCGACGCCGCCGGAGAGCTTGGCTAGCCGCTCCTGCAACTTTTCCTTGTCGTACTCCGAGGTGGTCTCCTCGATTAGGACGCGGATCTGTTCGGTGCGGGCCTTGATCATATTGCTTTCACCGGCGCCGCCCACGATAGTGGTGCGGTCTTTGGTGGTCTCAATACGGCGGGCCTGGCCGAGGTCGGCGACGGTGGCCTGGTCCAGCCGGCGGCCCCGTTCTTCCGATACGACCTCAGCGCCGGTCAGGATGGCGATGTCCTCCAGCATGGCCTTGCGGCGGTCGCCGAAGCCCGGCGCTTTCACCGCCAGGCAGTTGATCGTGCCGCGCAGCTTGTTGACCACCAGCACCGCCAGGGCCTCGCTCTCCACGTCCTCAGCGATCACCACCAGGTTGCGGGTGACCTGAAGTGCGCTTTCCAGCACCGGCACCAGTTCCGCCGCCGAGGAAATCTTCTTGTCGGTGACCAGGATGTGCGGATTCTCGATGATGGACTCCATCCGCTCCGGGTTGGTGACGAAGTAGGGGCTGATGTAGCCGCGGTCGAAGTTCATGCCCTCGACGAATTCGGTCTCCGACTCAATGCCCTTGCCTTCCTCGATGGTCACCACGCCCTCAGCGCCCACCTGCTCCAGCACGTCGGCCAGCATGTCGCCGACCTCGCGGTCGTTGGCCGAGATGGTGGCTACCTGGGCCATCTGGTCGCGCCCCTGCACCGGGGTGGAGATGCCCGCCAGTTCCTTGACCAGGGTGTCCACGCACTTGTCGAGGCCGCGCTTGATGGCCATGGGATCGGCGCCAGCGGCCACGTTCTTCATGCCGTCGCGGACGATGTGGTGGGCCAGGACGGTGGCGGTGGTGGTGCCGTCGCCAGCCACCTCGTTGGTCTTGCTGGCCGCCTCCTTGATGAGCTGGGCGCCCATGTTCTCGAAGGATTCGGGCAGCTCAACTTCCTTGGCGATGGTGACGCCGTCGTTGGTGATGACCGGAGCGCCCCATTTCTTTTCCACGGCGACGTTCCGGCCCTTGGGCCCCAGCGTCCGCCCGACGGCGTTCGACACCATGGAGATGCCGTTCAGCAGGGCCTGCTGGGCGGCTTGGTCGCTAATAATGTGCTTGGCTGGCATATTTGATTCTCTCCTCCATTGATGAAAGGTTACGAGACAGCCAAATTGCGAAATTGTTCACGGTAAAGAATAAGACTGGCCTCGTTGCCGGTCAAGCGGGAAGCGTCAATACCGGACATGTGGCGCTGTCAGACGCCGGAATTCCGGTATCAGGGGACAAGAATCGCAAAATTATCATTCAGAATATACAATATTGTGAATGTTTTCACCGGCTTGACAAGCATAATATTTATTGGTATATTTAATACAGACTTACTGAGAGATACCAACGGTGACCGGCGAGTTGGAGAGCGACTCCGCCGGGCACGAAGGCTAAAGAGATAGGAGGTACACCATGTCCACGAAAGCGAAGTTTGGTATAGCCCTGGGAACCGCAGCCCTGGCACTCGCCGCATACGGCGGCTACCGCTACTGGAAGCGCCGGAGGCAGGCCCGCTAGACCGGCCAGTGAGCGAGGGCGGATTCGACGGCCTGTTGCCGCGACGAGCTGATTATCCACAGCGAAGTCGGCTCCGGCCAGGCTGAAGATTGAACACCCCCAGGCTGGAACAAGGGGCCCTCAACCGAGGGCCCCTTGTTTTGCGTGGTGAGAAGTTTGGCCACAGCGACCACTATCCGGCATCAGTGAATCCCCAGCCGCCGCCATGTGCTAGACTCGCCCAATGACCGCATCAAGTGAATTCGTCGCAGACCTGCACACCCATTCCCGGTACGCCTATGCCTGTAGCAAGAACCTGACGTTGCAGGGCATAGCTGAGACGGCCAGGATCAAGGGCATTGACCTGCTGGCAACCGGGGATTTCACCCACCCCGCCTGGCTGACCGAACTGGAGCAAGGCCTTGAGGAAGTGGACTACGGTTCGTACCGGCACGGCGGCGTCAACTTCGTTCTGGGCACGGAGGTCAGCTGCGTTTTCAACCAGGGCGGCAGGACACGCAGAGTCCATGTCCTGGTATACCTTTCGTCATTCGAGTCCGTGCGCCGGTTCAACGCAGCGCTGTCGGGCCAAGGCGCAAAGCTGGAAGGCGACGGCCGCCCAACGTTAAAAATGAGCGCGGCGGAGTTAACCGCCATGACGCTGGACCTGGACGCGGACGCCATTGTCATCCCGGCCCACATCTGGACGCCGTGGTACGGGATACTGGGGTCGGTGTCCGGCTTCGACAGTCTCGAGGAATGCTTTGGAGATTCGGCCAGCCACATCAGCGCCGTGGAAACCGGGCTTTCCAGCGACCCCGCCATGAATTGGAGCATCCCCGAACTGGACGGGCGCGCAATCGTTTCCTTCTCCGACGCCCACTCCTTGCCAAACCTGGGCCGCGAGTTGACTGCGTTCAGGGGACGGGCAACCTACTCGGGCATGCGTGAGGCGCTCCTGCGCAACGCCATCGCCTACACCGTTGAGTTCTACCCTGAGGAAGGCAAGTACCACTACAACGGTCACCGTAATTGCGGGGTGAGGCAATCGCCCGAGGACACCGCTGCACAGGCCGACGGGCGTTGCGCGGTATGCAGGCGGCCCCTCACCTTGGGGGTGCTGCATCGCGTGCGCTCTCTGGCTGCAACTGCCGGGGACGATGGCGGCGCGGAGACAGCGCCGGGGCCGGACGGTTTCATCAACTCTCCCGATGGGCGCCCGCCATTTCTGAGGCTGGTTCCGCTGGAGGAACTGCTGGCAGAGACCTTGAGCGTGGGCAAGCGAAGCAAGGCCGTGGCGAACGTGTACCGGAAGCTGTGTGCCGAGTTTGGGAACGAGCTTGAGGTGCTGGCCCGCGCCGGATCGGGAGATATTCAGATAGTTGCGGGAGAGCAGGTTGCCGGGGCAATCCTCAAAGCCCGCACCGGGCAGGTTGTGGCCGAACCGGGGTTTGACGGCCAGTACGGCGCCGTGCGGGTGTGGGCCGACGCGCCGGGGAACCCAACCCAAGCGTCCCTGTTCTGAATCCGGACAGGACTTACGCAGTTCAAATTTATCCCCTCTCCCTTTAGTGGGGAGGTAGGGTGGGGGTGAACTCCTCAACTGCGTAGCTCGTTTCCGGATTCCAACCGCCCTTTGCAGCATGGCTTGTGCTAGAATTCACACAATTTTGGTGGGTGATTATCCCGCCCGCCGATATGTTGGGAATTGGACGGTTTGCCGCAGCCCATTTCCGTTTATCTCCGCCGCCTGGAGAGAGAGGACATTACCGAGGTCGTGGAGATCGAGAAAGAGGCTTTCTCTCCCACCTGGGTGAGTTCCCCTTTCCGGCGCGACGTCAACAACAAGAGGGCCTGTTACCTGGTGGCCTGCCTGGAACCCGCCGACGATTCGTCATCCCCTGATCCCGAGCCTGGCGAAGGGGTTGAGGCAGAGCAATCCTGGCTGTCCAGACTGGCTGGCCGGCTTGGCTTTGGCGCGGCCGCCGTCGACCCGCCGCCCGTAGAGGAAGAACCCTCCATCGCCGGATACGTCAGCGTCTGGTACCAGGGGGACGAGGCCCACATCACCGAGATCGCTGTCCGCGAAACCCTGCGCGGGAACGGCATCGGCGAGCTGCTGCTCATCGGCTCGCTCAGGGCCGCCAGGGAATACGGGTCCCACGTGATGACCCTCGAGGCCAGGGTGTCCAACTTCATAGCCCAGCGCCTATACGAAAAATACAGCTTTAAGTCCGTGGGAATCCGCAAGGGCTACTACTCGGACAACCGCGAAGACGCGGTGATAATGACCACCACGCCCATCGGAACCGAGGAATACTCCAGGTTGTTCCGGGAGCTACAAGACCTGTGGGAATCCAAACGGGGTCCAATCGTAATCGTAGACTGAAGGACTGCAACGGGTGGCCGGTGGGGCGCTTGCCGCTGCCAGTGCGGCCCGGATTTTCAAGTTGACCATATCGGAAAGGGATTGTTAGAATAGTCCAGTTGTGCGGCATGCGCTCGTGCGCGGACAAGCGCCGTGCGGAAGGTACGGCGTTGAAATTTGCCACGGCGCTTTTGCTGACGCGCATTGGCAGGCGGTGAAACCGGGTTGAAACGGTTGAAACCTGGAAGCATGTTGGTCATCGGCTTGACAGGAGGCATCGGGACGGGCAAGAGCGAGGCCGCCAGGCACCTGGTGTCGCTGGGCGCTTGCCTGATCGACGCCGACGTGGTGGGCCACGAGGCCTACAGTCCGCACGCCGAGGCGTGGCGCCGGGTGGTTGAAGCTTTTGGAGAGGGCATACTCGCCCCGGACAATGAAATCGACCGGCGCGCCCTGGGAGCCATAGTCTTTGCCGACCCGGAGCAACTGGCGCGTCTCAACGGAATTATGCACCCGCTCATGGCGGGCATGGTGCAGGAGAGGATCGACAGTTTCAGAGCAGAAGGCGCCGACGCGGTGGTGGTAGAGGCCGCGCTGCTGTACGAGGCGGGCTGGGATTCCCTGGTTCAGGAGGTATGGGTCACCGACTCGCCGGTTGAGGTGGTCGTGAACCGCCTGGCCCAGCGGAACGGAATGAGCGAGGAGGAGGCCCGTCGGCGTATCTCATCCCAGATGAGCCGCGAGGAAAGGCTGGAACGCGCCGACTTTGTGATTGACAACTCTAAGGACGTCGAATCGATGCGAAAGGCGATCGACGAGTTGTGGGCGACCCGAGTTAAAGAAAGGATTGAACAGACGCAATGGTAGAAGCCGTAGAGCAAGAACAATTACATTACAGCGAGTACGCGATCGAGGAGTTCCTGGTACGAGCCGAGCCGTACTATCGCGCCGTGGGCGACGAGATGGAACTGTTTGCCGCGGCTTACCAGCAGCACATCCCGGTACTGCTCAAGGGCCCGACCGGTTGTGGCAAGACCCGGTTCGTCGAGTACATGGCCTGGAAGCTGGGCCGCCCGCTCACTGTGATCAAGGAGCAGGCAAAGGACGCGAGCCCCACTTCGGGAACAAGCGGATTAAGCACCCAGGAAGTTGGAGAGGGTGAGGTTCGCGTTCCGCTGGTAACCATCGCTTGCCACGAAGACCTGACCGCCAGCGACCTGGTGGGCCGCTACCTGCTGGACGCCGAGGGCACCCGCTGGATCGACGGGCCGATGACCCGCGCGGTCAAGGCTGGCGCCATCCTGTACCTGGACGAGGTGGTCGAGGCGCGGAAGGACACCACCGTGCTGATTCACCCCCTCACGGACCACCGCAGGATTCTTCCGGTGGAAAAGACCGGCACCATCATTGAGGCCGATGACCGGTTCCTGCTCTGCATCTCCTACAACCCCGGCTACCAGAGCGCGTTGAAAGACCTGAAGCACAGCACCCGGCAGCGCTTCATCTCCATCGAGTTCTACTACCCGCCCCGGGAAATCGAGCGGGAGATAATCCAGGCGGAGGCCGGCTGCACCGAGGAGCAGGCGGACGCCTTGGCCAAACTGGGCGAAAAAATCCGCAACCTGGAAGACCACGGCTTGCAGGAAGGCGCCAGCACCCGGCTGCTGATTTACGCTGGCCGCCTGATTTCCGAGGGCATCCCGCCCCGCCGCGCCTGCCAGGTTGCCATCGTCTGGACGCTGACCGACGACCCCGAGCTACAGCGCAGTCTCGAAGAGGTTGCATCCTCCATATTCGAGTAGAAACTTTGAGGAATCACATCCTGGAGCGGGAGAGTAGGCAGTCCTGACGCCTCCGGAACTGATCAAGCGGGCGCTGGCCAGCCGGGCCACCAGCAGGGTGGCCGGGGATGGCTTGACGCCCGCTGCTGTTATGGTGCTTCTCTATCCCAAGGATGGAGACCACTGGCTCCTGCTGAACAAGCGCTCCCAGCACGTCGAGCACCATAAGGGGGAAATTTCCTTCCCCGGCGGCAGGACGGATCCGGAAGATGGCGGTGCGCTGGATACGGCGCTCCGGGAAACCGAAGAGGAAATGGGCATCCGCCGGGAGGACATCACGGTGCTCGGCGAGATGGACCAAGTTGCCACCCGGTCCCAGTACCGGGTGAGCGTGTTCGCGGGAACCATAGAGCATCCTTACGACTTCCGGCCCAGCGCCGACGAAATAGCCGAGATCGTTGAATTCCCGGTAAGCGCGTTGCTGGATGCGTCCAGCGTGCGCGTCGAGACTCATTGGGAGGCGGACGGAGCGAGCACGGTTCACTCCTACGCCTACGGCAAGCACCTGGTCTTTGGTGCCACCGCAAGAATCCTCCAGCAATTCCTGCAACTTTTGGAGGACGGGCTGGAAAGCGAGGGTCTGAATTGACAAGCAGCGCTCCAACACCCGAGATAGAACAGGAACTGGCCAAGATGCCCCCGGCGGTGCTCGAGGCCTACCAGGAATCGGTGGGCGCGGTGGGTTCCGCCTTTGGCCCCGACGAGGTCGTCCTCTGGGCCAAGGAGGGCGTGTCCATAGGCTCCCAGACCATCAGATCCTGGGAGGCGGCCATCGAGTACTACAAGGTTAGCCCCGAGGTCTGCCGATTCCTGTCGTTCCCGTCCTTCATGCAGTGGGCCCGGTGCGGCACCTACCTGGCGCAGGACTCGCCCACCCTGGCGGTGGCCTTTTTCAAGTCCAGCGTCGCCATCGTGCCCAATCTCAGGCCGCAGTACATCCCCCGCTGGGCGGGTCTGGGCCGCAGCCTGTACAAAGGGACATGGAAGTCCAGCACCCTGGCGGCCAAGTTCTTCGAAGTGTCGCCGGAACTGGTGCGCAGCCTGCCCTTCTGGGACGTTGAGGTATTCGCCTCGCTGATCGAGGCGTTGTCTTACAAGTCCTACGACGTGGCGAGCGAATGCCTGACGCTGGGCAAGGACGTGCTGCCGGGCATGGGCCGCGAGCGCGAACCCTTCCTGGCCATGACCCGCGCCCTGATCGACACCAGTTGGCGCGAGGTCAAGACCTGCCTGGAGCTGGTGCCGAGGGCCTTGCAGCATGTCGACGAGGCCCAGACTGGCCGTTTCCTCAAGTTGGGCGAGAGGCTGGCCAAGGTGGGCCTGCGCGACACCTCGCGCTTCCTGTCCGACGGCACCCAGGCGCTGGGGCGCGTGCCGCAGGGCAACCAGGGCTACATCCTGGACCTGTGCGACCAGTTGGTGGCCGTGGCTCCGGAGGCCGTGCCGCCCTTCCTGCGCAGCCTGGACAGCGTGCTGACCCGTATCACGGTCAGCCAGTTGGACACCTGGTACCAGCACGGAATGCGGCTGCTCCAGGAAAATCCCGAGAGCGGCATCGCGTTCTTCAAGATTGAGTCCAACACCTCCGAGCAGATGCTGGAGACCCTTTCCTCCAGCCTGGAGCTGGACCGGGTCAAGGGCATCATACGCCTGTACTGCCGGGCTTTGTCGGGTGCTGGCATTGAGATCATGAACTCCCAGGAGCTTGTCCGCCGCAACATCGGCTGGGTGGATGAAGACACGGCCTCCACCGACGGCTCCAAGGTGTTCCTGCCGCCGGTGGTCGACCGGTATTCCAACAAGCAGGACAACTTTTCCTGGTTCAAGGTGGTCTCCACTCACCAGGTGAGCCGCCTGGAATTCGGCAGCTTCGAGTTCCTGTTCGACAAGCCCGCAACGCAGTTCGAAGACCGGCGACACGGCGTGGAAGAGGAAATCAACGCCAAGCGCGCCGAGGAGCAGGCTGCCCGCCAGTCCATGATCGAGATGGCCCGGGAAATGGCGGGCGAGGACGCCGAGGTAACGTTCATGGAAGTGGGGCCGGGCGGCTCCACCGAAATGATGCCCCCGGAAAGCGCTGGCACGATACGCGCGTACACCGACATTGGCCGGTTCCTGGCTCTGTTCGAGAACGGCAAGCTGGCCTTTGACCTGTTCACCGTACTGGAGGACGGACGGCTGGACTATCGCATAAATGTGGAGTACCCCGGCATTCGCCGGGCCGCCTCCCGCGTCCAGCAGGATGCCCTGGACGGCCGCCCTCCCATTGAACAGATGCCGCTCCACCAGGCCATGGTTGAATTGCTAGTTCACATGAGCCTAGAAAGGTTCACCGGCCTTCCCGTGCCCGAAGGGTACGAGGAGGTGGCGGAGATGCTGTCGCGCATCCTGCACCAGCTTCGCACCGCCGAGGCCAACGTGGAGGACACCGCCGAGGCCACCCTCCGGGCCTACGAGATAATCTCCCGCCTGCCCAACCAGACCGAGGACGAGGAAAACTGGGACGAGCAGGACCTGGAGGAACCCGGCGATTTCAACGAGGAGGAATACCAGGACCTGGTGGACCGCCTACAGGCCGATATGGACCAGCGCGGCGAAAGCCAGGAGGGCGATGAGTCCTACGAGTCACCGGAGCCGGTGGACTATCGCGGCGATTTCAAGCCGGAAATGGTGCAACTGCTCACCCGCTTGCAAGCCGACAGCGGCGACCAGGACGGCGAGGCCCAGCCCATGACCCAGGAAATGCTGGAGCAGCTCTTGCAGGACAGCGACGAGCTGGAGCTGGACGCCGAGCAGGGCGACATCACCGACGCCATGACCACCTTCGCCCAGAACATCATGAAGGAGGCGGGCGCTCCACCTCCCAACTCCCAGCCGGGCCAAGGCTACGGCCCGCTGATGCACGACGACGACTCCGGCGGCGAGCTGGAGACCCGCGAGCCGCAGACCTACCTGTACGACGAGTGGGACTTCCGGGCCAACGACTACAAGCCCCGCTGGTGCATCGTCAAGGAAAAGACCGTTGAGGAGGGCGACATAAACTTCTACCAGGACTCCCTGAAGAACTACGCCTCTCTTTCGGCCCACATCCGGCGGCAGTTCGAGCTGATCATGCCGGAGAGCATGCGCAAGACTTACCGGCTCATCGACGGCGAAGACCTGGACCTCAACGCGACGCTTGAGGCCTGGGTTGACCTGAAGATGAACATCCCGCCGGACGACAAGATTTACTGGCACCGCAACCGCAACCGCCGCGACGTGGCCGTGGTGTTCCTGTTGGACATGAGCGCGTCCACCGCCGAGGCCATCGACGAGGGCCGCCAGATGGTGGACGACCGCGACGCGCCCGACGATCCGGTGGAGTACATGGTCTGGCTGCGCCGCCGCCGCGAGGGGCTGGTGCGCCGCAACTACAAGCGCATCATCGACCTCGAAAAGGAGAGCACCGCGCTGCTGGTGCAGGCCCTGGAAAATATCGGCGATACCTACGGCATCTACGGCTTCTCCGGCTATGGGCGCGAGAACGTCGAGTTCTACGTCATCAAGGACATCACCGAAAACTTCGGCGACAAGGTCAAGCGCCGGATCGACAAGATCACGCCGCTACACGCCACCCGCATGGGCGCGGCCATCCGCCACGCCATCACCAAGCTGGAAAACCAGGACGCGCACACCAAGATAATGTTCCTGGTCAGCGACGGCCGGCCCCAGGATCGGGGCTACAGCCGCGAGGGAGTGGAGAAGGAGTACGCCGTCCACGACACCCACATGGCTCTGGTGGAGGCCCGCCAGAAGTCCATCACCCCGTTCTGCCTGACGGTGGACAAAGCGGGCCACGACTACCTCAAGAGCATGTGCGGCGACATGGGCTACGAAGTCCTCGGCGACATCTGGGCCCTCCCCGAGCGCCTCCCCATGCTCTACCGCGAGCTGACCGCCCGCCGCTTCGCCCGGCGGTAGGGTCACCGACGCCCACGCGGCGATGTTAAAGGAACCAACGGCCCGTTCCGATGATTCGGAACGGGCTAGTTCAAAGAACAGAAGGTTAGTTGACTGATGTCAATGCATAATCGAACACGCAGTAGGATTCAAAATCTGGTAGATGCGATAGTTAGGGAATCCGACGACAATCCCTCTGGCAGCGATATTGGATGGGCGGTAATTCGAAATCCAACATCATCGCCAGATGGAGAGGACAACAATTCTGGTTATTCCCTCTGGGGAAGGGAGGCCCGACTGTATTTGGAAGCTTCTGGGTCGCTAGAGATTGATTCAGCAGTGGAACATCTAACTCGTCATGAACTTAACGAGGCACTTGACGTTTTAGTTCAGGATTTGATCTCAAACAAAGAGCAATTCAAGAGAAATTCAGAGCGCCGATCGAAGGTTAGTGAGTTTGTCTCTGAAATTAGTAAACCACATGAAAAGTACGAAGTCGCCTTTGCTATAGAATGGGTTAAATTTCCCATTGAGCCGATAATTGTTGGCGGTGTACATTTTCGGGAATTTACTCAGCAGATAGCTGTGGATTGGGGCTATGAGACAGCCAATGATCTCTTTAAGGAGATGCTCGATGAGATTATTGGTCACCCAGTCGGTATAGTCACAGTCTATGCAGGAACTTGTGAGAAAGCTGCCGAACGCGCTCAAGCATTGCTGGAAAGTGCCTTGAATGCACTTAGGATAGCTTGCATTGGTTCCGCAAAGGGTGTTGCGCTTTGGGATGAGCAATTGCTCCAGAGACGAGGCGGGGGTCGTGTCATCAAAAAAATTGAACCCAATACAGGAGCGATGTCTATAGGTGGAGGACGTACACGTACACCCATGACGTTGGATTTTACTGGAGATTTGGCGGATTCGACCAAAGAATTCGCCAAGTCGCTGGATTCCATTTATAACAGTACTATGCCCGATAAGTTTCGTAATGCGATACTTCGTGGCGTAGAATGGATTGGTATGAGCATTACTCGAGAAATTTACGATCACAAGATCGTTGACTTGTGTACAGCACTGGAAGCGATGCTTTCGACTATTGATGACGGTCGTAAAGGTGAAGCGCTCTCGCTGAGGTATTTGCTTTTGGCAATTGCTTTAGATGAGACATTCTTCGATCTGCGACTTATACACGACCTGTATTTGCGCAGATCCAACGTGATTCATGGTGCTGCGCTCGGAGAATGCGGAAAACAAGACTATTTGAGACTTCGTGCAATAGCTATAGAAGTCTTGGGTAGGATCATCAAGTTGAATGATTCCCAAGGGCCTTTTAACAGGCCTGTGGACTTCATCAGGTTTTTGGAGTCGAAAGAATACTTGCAACAAGCAATAGAATGGCTCGAAAAGTGGCAAGATTCGTCTATGGAAAGCATATTGAAGTATGCCAAGAATAAACTCCCTGATTGAGAGAATGGTCAAGGCATATCTTATGAAGACAAGCTGAAATTACGCCTCCGGCTTGACGCTTCTCGAAGTGGCGGCGGGGGTTTTTGATCATCATGCCGCGATGGCCACTGTCACGCCGTGGCTCGCAGGCGGTTGAGTGGGCCTGGCCATTCCAGGATGTGGCGGTCTTCCGTCACCAGTTGGTGGCCTTGCATCGCCGTGGCGACGATGATCCGGTCAGCTGGGTCGCGATGGAAGTCGGCCAATGAGTTCGCCCTGATACCAATTTTGCCATCTACGGGGATTTCCACAAGTCCATCGTCAAAGAGGCTGTCCCTCCATGAATCGATGTCCCTGAGCAGTGTCATTCTGCCCTTCTCGTGGAGCATAGCCACTTCCCAGAAGGTAATCGCGGATACCGCGACGTTGCTATCCGACCACGCCGTGTCGATCAACTGCCGCGCTTGCCTTCCCAACCTGCTTTCCTCGAACAGCAGGTGTATCAGGACATGAGTATCCAGCAGAATCATGGATTGAGAACTCTGTCAGGATTCGATTCGGCTTCCCATTCGATGTCTAGGGGTTCGATGATGTCGCCGTGAATTTGGATAATGTCCCGGTCACGGCCGAAGGGCGCGGCTTTCGGCTTGCGAATAGGCACAAGCCGCGAGACGGGTTGCCCGTCCCTAGTGATGACTACCTCGGAACCGGAATCAGCAACCTCGGATACCAGTTTCAGGCACTGGGCCTGGAACTCGGCAATGGAGACCGAGAGAATCTGTTGCGGCGCATCATCTACGGGCATAGGTGTGCTCCTTGAAAGATAGGTATCCGACGGTTTCTCTGCACCACCTTTTCTCCCTCACCTTAACCCTCTCCCTCAAGGGAGAGGGGTTTTTGATAGTCACGCCTCCGGCTTGACGCTCTCGAAGTGGCGGCGGGGGTTTTCTATCATCATGCGGTCGATGGTTTCCTGCTTCGTTCCTAGCTCCATGAGCTGGGGGATGAACTTGTTGCTTAGCCACAGGAAGCCGTCGGGGTTCTGGTCGCGGTTGGGGAAGCCGGAGGTGCCGATGCGGGACAGCACCACGTTCCAGTCGTGGGACAGCATCATGTTGGACTCAATGCCCTCGTCCAGCAGGTTCTTCAGGTACTCGGCCCGCTGCTCCCACGGCGGCAGGTGGGGGCGGCCGAAGGCGTTGTTGATGTCCCAGCCCAGCCAGACGCCCAGGCGGGCCAGTTCCCGGTGGTAGTCGGGGTCGAGGGTCTGGTTGATGTGGCCGACGTAGATGTTCTGCGGCTCGACGCCTTCCTCGGTTAGGATGGCTACCTGCCGCTCGCCGATGCGCGACGTGGGCGGCGTGTGCGTGGTGATGGGGACGCCGGTGCGCAGGTGGGTACGGGCCGAGGCGCGCAGCATCAGCTCCTCGTGCTCGGTGATGGGGTCGCTGGTGGCGACCTTGATGATGCCCGCCTTGATGTCCGTGCCGTCGATGCCCTCCTCGATCTCCCGAACCCACAGGTCGGCTATGAAATCCTTATCGCGCCACCAGAAGCTGCGCGGGATGTCCAGCCAGCAGCCAGTGCAGCAGACGATATTGACCCCCGTAGCCTCGGAAACCTGCCGCATCAGCGCCACATCGCGGCCCAAGTCCATTGGCGAGACCTCGACCAAGGTGTCGACGCCGCCAGCCTTTGCCTTGCTGAAGTCCTCAATCGCCATTTCCAGCGACCGGTCCCGCAGTTCCAGCTCCCCATAGCTGATGCGGATGCCTGCCGACGAGTCGATCAGGTGCTCGTGGGGCAGGGTAAACCCCATTTCCGATGAATCGATGGTTCCGAGAACGGTGTTGACGGTAGCCATTTCGGACCTCCAGCCTTTCGGGGTAAGGGGCACTCAGTGGTTGCTCTGCACTCGCTTTTCACCCCCACCCTAACCCTCCCCCTGAGGGGGAGGGGATTTTGAAGGGTACGGTTGCGGTAGTTACTCCGCCGATTATACTTGCATAACCTGCTCAACTGATAGCCGATGGATACTGGGGGTGCGAAATGGCGCTGTATTTCACTGAAGAGGAACTGAATTCCCGCCGCGACCGGGTGGTGGCCGAGTTGCAGGCCAGCGGTCTGGCCGCGCTGCTGATTTTCCGGCAGGAGAGCATGTACTACCTGACCGGCTACGACACCACCGGCTACTCCCAGTTCCAGTGCCTGTACCTGGGCGCCGACGGGCGGCTGGTTCTGCTGACCCGGTCGGCAGACCTGCGCCAGGCGCGGCTGACGTCGGTGATAGAGGATGTCCGCATCTGGGTGGACCGCGCTGGCGTCAACCCCGGCCAGGACCTGTGGGACATCCTTGAGGAGCAAGGTTGCCGCGGCCAGAAGGTAGGCGTGGAACTGGAGGCCTGGTGCCTGACCGGATGGCGTTGGGAGTACGTGCGCGCCGCGATGGAGGGCAAGTGCCAGTGGGAGGACGCCTCGGAACTGGTCAGCCGCCTGCGGCTGGTCAAGAGCGACGCCGAGATCGAATACGTGCGCCGAGCCGCCGCCCTGGCCGACGATGCGTGGCTGGCGGCCCAGCGCACGGCACGGGCCGACACCCCGGAGCAAGACATCCTCGCGGCGATGACCTCGGCGGTTTTCCAGGGCGGCGGCGACTACACGGCCACGCGGTTCATCATCGGCTCCGGCGAGACGGCGCTGAACGTGCGTAACTTCACCGGCTACCGCACCCTGGGCGACAACGACCAGCTACAACTGGAGTTCGGCGGGGCCTATCGCCACTACCACGCCGCCCTGATGCGCACCATCCTCACCGGCGAACCCGACCCGCGCCACGTAGCCATGCACGCCGCCTGCGCCGAGGCGTTGCAAGCCTGCAAGGACGCCTGCCGCTCCGGGGCCACCTTCGGCGACATCTTCCAGGCCCACGCCGATGCGCTGGACCGCTCCGGGTTCGGCGAGCACAAGCTCAACGCCTGCGGGTACAGCCTGGGCGCCCTTTACCCGCCGACCTGGATGGACTGGCCGATGACTTACCGCGACAACCCGGTGGTCATCCAGCCCAACATGGTCATATTCATGCACATGATTCTGCTGGACGCCGACAACACGCTGGCCATGTCCGTAGGCGACACCGTAATCACCACCGCCGACGGCTGCGAGACGCTGACGCAACTCGGCCAGGGCCTGGTGGTGAATTGAAGCGGAGGGTTCGCTACTCGGCCAGCACTTGCTCCATAGTTTTGCCTGCGTGTGGGCCTTCGGTTATCCGAGTTTTTACTACCTGTCCATCAAGCTCGATGCGCAGGCCGACCATCGGGCCTATCTTGTTGTTGAAAACGTCCACGGTGTCATGGCCCCATGCAGGATAGCCCAACCTGCTCAGCCAATTGGGAAGTACGTTCTCGTAGCCTGCCCGAAAACTCATGCGCCGAATCCGGGGGCTGAATTCCACAAATTCCAGTCCGGCTTCCACGTTGCGTTGCAAACCGGTAATGTTTTGTATGGCGGCGAGGCGCAGGGCCTCTAGTTCCTGCTTCGCGCCTTCTTCGAGCAGAATTTGTTGCAAGTCGCTTGGAATGCTATCCCAAACGTCTCCGTTAATTGCGTTAATGGTGGAATTGAAACTGTACACAGGCCCGTTCATATTGTCGGTCACTTCGTACCAACGCTGGCTGAGACCTGGGTTGGCGCCAGTTACAGCGCCGTCCAGGATGCCGCGCTCCAGAGCGGTGTAGACCTCAGCGAAGGCCATAAATTGGGCCGCCGCACCCATGTGGTCAATCCAGTCGGACATCTCGGCGGAGTGGCTTCGGGTCTTGAGGCCGATGAAGTCATCGGGGTTCCTAAGACGATAGTAGCTGAAGATGAACTGATCGTCGCCAGCGATCCAGTTGCGCATCAGCACCTTGGCGCCCATCTCGTCTTCCACGACCCTGTTCAGATCGGGGGCGATGTTGGTCTGAACGGCGAAGTGACTCTGATGGTCTGGCCACAACCCCCAGAGATACTGCACGGCCAGCGTCGGGTATTCGCCGCCCACATACCCACCGTAGATTTCAGTCATGCTGAGCGTACCGTCATCCAATAAGGAAACGGTGTCAAGGCCAGACAAACCCAATTCGGGGAAGGACGTAATGTTGAAAGTGACCTGACCGTTAGTGCGTTCCTCCACGTTGGGAACAAAGTAAGTTTCCAGATGTTTGCACCAGAGCAACTGAGAATTTATGCAGGTATGCTGCAAGATAATGCGTTCACCGGTGGAATCCAGGCCCGTTGGGTTTGTGAGACGGGCTTTCTCCAGAAGCGACCGGTAGTATTCGGACTCAAAGATCCACCGATGCTTTTCGAGGGCGTATAAGGGAACATTCCCGTCATCGTCACCCAAATCTGTCCCGTAGTCCCACAGATACTCGTCTGTTACTGCCGTACCGGCCAACTGATTCAAGTCGCCGACGTAGATTGCGCCGGGGCCACCAGCAAAAAGAGCAGCGTATCCGATCAGGTGAAATGCTTGCTCTTCGGATGTTAAAGTAGGGAGTGGCGTCGAAGTGGGCCTCGGTATGGGTGTTGGCCGTGGAGTGGGTGTTGGCCGTGGCGTAGGCGTAGGCCGCGGCGTCAGAGTGGGCAACGGCAGCGTAGGATAGGGTGTCGCTGTGGGATATTGGGTAGCAGTAGGGTACGGCGTGGCTGTCGGATGTGGTGTAGTAAGGGCAGCAGCAACTCGAGCTTCCACAGTGGCGTCTATGGAAGCCTGAGCTACTTGAGTTCCTTCCACTCCTGCCTGCACTGTTGCCGCAACGTCAGGCGTAGGTTCGGAAGCCGTTGGCGCGCTGATGGTTTCAGTATCCCCGCTGGCGCAGGAAATGGCCGCTAAACTCATGATAGCCAAGAAAATCAGCAAGACTACTCGCATCTGTCCTCCCAAGGGCCGCAGTATACCAGAGGTATGCTACGGCGCTTGGGCCACTATCAGCACTTGCACGCGGACCTCCCCGACCAGGTGGTGACGGGGCCGAAAACTATCCGGCAATGCTGCAAATCGGGGCACTGCTACTCTGGTTATAGTTTGCGAACACTCCCTAGAACAGGGAGCGGGATTGCCCGCCGTCGATGTTCAGGCAGGTGCCGGTGATCAGGTCGGCACGGTCGGACGCGAGGAAGGCCACCGTCTCTCCGATGGGCTCCGGCCAGCCGAACTTACCAGCGGGCAGGTTGCGGGCTATGAACTCGTCCACGACCTCCGGTGGGTTGTTCTGCTGGAAGCGGTCCCAGGTGCTGCCTGGGAAATCTATGGAACCGGGGGCGATGCAGTTGACCAGCACGTTTTCCGGCGCAAGGTTCAGCGCCAGGTGCTTGGAGAAAGCGATCAGCCCCGCCTTCCCCGTCATGTAATCCACGGAGCCGCCGTATTCCCGCCCGTAGATCGACGAGATACTGATTATGCGTCCCCACATCTGATCGCGCATGTGAGGCAAAACCAGGTATGCCAGTTCCACCGCGCTCAGCAGGTTGAACTCCAGACCCTCGCGGAAACGTTCCATGCCCGTCTCCACGAAGTCGTTGGTGCCGCGCCGTCCGCCCGCGTTGTTGACCAGAATGTCGCACTCGCCCAAGGCCGATCTGGTCTCCTCGTGGAACCTCACCCGGTCGTCCTGGCTGGTGACGTCGGCTTGCACCGCAATGGCCTCGACGCCAGCGCTGGCGAGACTGGCGCGCGCCTCCTCAAGCTGCTCCGCGCCGCGGGCGCAGATGGCGACCTTGCATCCCTCGCGTCCCAGGGCGCTGGCGGCCTGCAATCCTAAGCCGTGGCTGCCTCCCGTGACCATTGCGACTCTGCCCTGCAATCCGAGATCCATGATTCACTCCTTCATACCGATGAACATATCTGCGGGGATTATAGTGCGGGCAGGGGAGTCCTGCACGGCGGCGATTGTCTGAATCGGGATAGGAGTTGCACAGTTGGATACGGTGTCTGAAGCGAGGATTTCACCCCCACCCTAACCCTCCCCCTTAAGGGAGAGGGAATTTTGTAGAACTGTGTAAGCTCGTCGACAATCTGCCCCGAAGACATTCGCTTTGAGGGGGAGGGAATTTTGTCCAACTGTGTAAGTCTTACCTGATTCAGACAATCCCTTATAATCCATCCCGCCGCGCTATTTGCCTACGGAGGATACTGCGATGCTGGCCCTTGAGGGAATAAAGGTACTGGACTTCTGCCGCAACGCGCCAGGGATGTTCGCCACCATGATTCTCGCGGATTTGGGGGCCGAAGTGCTGATGGTGGAACGGCCCATGGACGAGACCCGCGCCGCCTACGAGCGTATCGTCGCGGGCATCGAAAGCCCCGAGGACGAGCGCCGCCACGCCTCCTTCAACGCCCTGCAACGCAACAAGCGCAGCATCGCCCTGAACCTCAAGGCCACCGAGTCGATGGAAGTGTTCCGCAGGCTGGCCGCCGACGCCGACGTGGTTGTCGAGGGGTTCCGGCCCGGCGTCGTGGACCGGCTTGGCGTGGGATACCGGCAGGTCAAGGAAATCAACCCCCGCGCCGTCTACTGCTCGGTCTCCGGGTACGGCCAGACGGGCCCATACTCGCAGATGGCCGGACACGACATAAACTACATTTCTTTCGCAGGCGCCCTGGGTCTCATCGGCGACTCGCCCGACGGCAAGCCAGTCATTCCGCTCAATCTCATCGCCGACTACGCTGGCGGCGGGCTGTGCGGAGCGGTGGGCATCCTGGCCGCGCTGATGGCCCGCGAGAAGACCGGACAGGGCCAGTACGTGGACATCGCAATGACCGAGGGCGTGCTGTACATGCTTTGCGGCGCCATCGCCGACGCATTGTCGCAGGGTTACAAGGCCACTCGCGGCGGCAACCGGCTGAACGGCGGTTCCCCCTACTACAACGTCTACCGCACCGCCGACGGCAAGTATTTCTCCATCGCCGCCATCGAACCCTGGTTCTGGGAGAACCTGTGCCGCTCCATAGGGCGAGAGGACCTGATCCCACACCAGAGCGCCGGGGAGGAAAAGCGAGCCGAGATTGCCGCAACGCTGGAGGGCGTGTTCCTGACCAAAACACGAGACGAGTGGTTCGAATCCCTCAAGGAAGCAAACATCTCCGTCGGCAAGGTCTACGACCTCGAGGAGGCCCTGGCGGATGCCCAAGCGGTGGAGCGCGGCATGGTGGTCGAACTGGAAGCGCCGGGCGTGCCGGAGGGCAAGGTAACGCAGCCGGGTATCCCGTTCCATTTGTCGGATACTCCCGGCAAGGTGCGCCACCCGGGCAGCGTCACCGGCCAGCACACCGCCGAAGTGCTGGCCGAGCTGGGCTACACGCCCATCCAGATCGACGGCCTGCTCGCCCGCGGCGTCGTGGCGGTGTAGCATCTCCGTGCTATACTCTATGGCTGTGCCGGGTGTGCCCGGTATCCCATTTCAATCGAGACAGGCAAATGATCAAGCGTTTTTCAGTTCTCTACGTGGGCCAGATCGACCTTGACGACGTGGGCGCAGACGGGCGCGACCCCGACGGGCGCCGTTACTCCAACAGGCAACTGGTGCAGTCATTCGACCACGCCATGGCGCTGGCAAAGCAGATGGACGAGTCCGGGTTCCACTGCCTTTGGGCGGCGGAACACCACTTCCAGCGCGAGGGGTATGAGTGCATCCCCAACCTGACGCTACTGGGGGTTCACTTGGCCGCCCACACCAAGAACCTGAAGTTCGGCGCGGCGTTCAACATCGTCCCAATGTGGCACCCGCTACGGCTGGCCGAGGATTTCGCCATGGGCGACGTGCTCACTGGCGGTCGGCTGGTGTTCGGCATCGGCCGGGGCTACCAGACCCGCGAGGTGGAGACCTTCGGTGCGCCCTTGCTGGACCAGGACGCCAACCGCGAGCTGTTCGAGGAGCAGGTCGAAATAATCCTGAAGGCCTTCAACGAAGAATCTTTCAGTCACCACGGCAAGCACTACCAGATTCCTCCGGACGTGCCCTATCGCGGTTACCCGTTGAAAGAGGTGACGCTGGTGCCCCGCCCGCTGAACCTGCCGGTGGACATCTGGCAGCCAGTGACCAGCGGGCGCACCATCGACTTCATCGCCAGGAAAGGCATCAAGGGAATGACCGCCCTGACCGGCGAGAGGATCGTGGAGCAGTTCTTCGGTGCCTACCAGCAAGCCGCCGCCGAGGCAGGCCGCGAGCTGGAGCTTGGGCAGGACTTGGCCCTCGGATTCGGGTTCTTCATCGACGATTCGGTCGAGAAAGCAGTGGAGCGGGTGCGCCCCTTCCACGACGAGCGCTACAAGTGGTTCGCGCCCTTCGGCCTGGTGCGCTACACCGACGAGCAGGGACGCATGTGGGGCACCCCCGGCGCTCCGGCGCGCACGCCGACAGTGGAGGACGGGGTACAGCAAAGGGCGTGGATCTGCGGCCCTCCCGACGTGTTTATCGACACCCTCCAAGAACTGGAGGAGAAGTATCCTGGGCTGGAGGACATCGTTTTACAGTGGCCGGAGGGGATGCCCTGGCACGAACTAAGCAGGCAGTTGGAAATCTTCTCCCGCGAAGTGATGCCTGCCTTCGCTGGCCGGGGTTAGTGTCAAAAGTGGACCCGCTGCTGTACCGGGACGCACTGAGCGCAGACCCCGCGATGCTTGTTCTGCAATTGTTCCGGGATGCTGAGGTGTAGTCCTTGGCAGTCCCGGAACACGTCAGCCTCGCCCGGTCAGGGCCCAATGCAATCGCCCGGTGGCGGGAACTCACCTTCCGCAGCCCCAACGACCGGGTGCCGACCTTTGACCTGGGATACCGCTTGGAAGACCGGGCGGCGAGCGAGACCTTTACGCCGGAGTTCATCTACGGGCGACCGTCGCTGGACTTGTCGGGATCCTTCCTGAGCGGCATCAAGCTGCCCAACGCCGACCTGCGGCACGACGACCTGAGCGGGGCCGACCTGACCGGGGTTGACCTGCGGATGGCCGATCTTTCCGGCGCCCTGATGACCGGGGCGCACCTGTTCCGGGCCAACATGCCGCGCGCCACTCTTGCCGGGAGCCAGATGACTGGCGCCTCGCTGTGCCGCGCCAGGCTGCCCAATGCCATCCTGAGCCATGCGGTGCTGAAGGGCGCAGACCTGTCCTACGCAGACCTGTCGTACTCAGACCTGGACGGCGCGGACCTGAGCGGCGCAGACCTGACCTCCACTGATTTTTCCTGGGCGACCCTGACCAACGCCAACCTGCGGGGCGCGACGCTTACCGCCACGTCGCTGACGATGGCGAACCTCACGGGCGCGGACCTGCGCGGCGCGAGAATCACCAAGGCGGATTTCGAAAGCTCGATTCTGCACCGGGCAGTAGCCGGTGGTTCTCTCTTCGCCAATTGTGACCTTCGCTCGGTCATTGGCCTGGAATCCATGCTTCACGGAGCGCCGAGCAGCATTACGCTAGACACGCTCGCTCGCTCAGGCGGCAGAATTCCCCGCGTCTTTCTGCAAGGGGCTGGCGTTGCCGAACCCCTGATTTCCGCCCAGGATGTCCTCACGGGACAGCGGAGGACGTTCCCTACATTGCTGCTAATCGGTTCCCTGGCGGATTCCGAGATTTCCGAGCGGCTTTGCCAAAGTCTTTCCCAAGCCCATATCCCGGCCTGGGCCTTGTACCCGGACGACGAAGAGGCATTGAATACCGGCGAATCCTCGCTGGACCATACGGTGTATTACGACAGGCTGGCGCTGCTATGCACCGACGCGGGGTTGGAGAACCCGCTGACCAGCCGGTTCTTCTCCGAGCTGGTCCGTTCCGCAAAGCAGGGGGGACAGGCCAATCTGATCGCGCTGGGGGCCGGTGAAGCCTTCTATCAGCGCCAGGACCGTCTTTGCAACGGGCTCCGCGAGGGCCTCACCATCGACATGCGCGGCTGGGAGGACGCACCCGCACTCGAGAGCGCAGTAGCGTACTTAGTCCGGGAGTTGTCTGCGCCGGTCTTTTAGCCCGCCGGAGCCGTGACTACTCGCAGGGCGACTCGTGCCCCAGCATCAGGCAGGCCTCGCCCCATTGATCGCTGTCCCCAACGTCCCAGTCGCCGGGCGAATCAGCGGGCCTGAGCCGCACGCCTTCGTCCCCGCCGTAGACCAGCAGCACTACGCCCTCGCCCGAGTCCTCCGCCAAGGCGGCCAGCGCCTGGCATGGCGATCCCGCGTCCCAGCCTGTGACATCGCACCAGACGTCCCGGCCCGTGGGATCGGGCGCCATCACCCGCGACACCGGGCGCGGGTCTTCGAGCAGGTCGAACATTCGGTGCAGGTCAAGGGGACTGTTGTCGCCAGCGATGACTTCGACTTCTATGAGCATTCGGCTTGGCTTTCTCCGGCAGGAAATTGGCGCAGGGATGATTTCCGGCGTTTGTTGACACCCCCGGACGGCATCCATATCATACCCGGCAACTCCGTGTGCGCAACCGCGTTGCATCTTGCGCATCGCCGGATCCGTCGAAATCAGAACTGCGGGGGTGAACCTTGGCCCTGGGAATACGAACCTATCGTCCACTGGTTACCGGAGCAAATCACATGGTGTCCAGCGGACATTACCTGGCGACCGCCGCTGGTTTCCGCATCCTGGAGCAGGGCGGAAACGCCACGGATGCCGGGGTTGCCGCAGGAATCGCCATCAACGTGACCCTGCCGCAGTGGACCGGCTTTGGCGGCGTCGCCCCCATTATCATCCACGACGCGGCCAGCGGCGAGACCAGGTCGATCAGTGGTCTGGGGCGCTGGCCCAAGGCTGCCAGCATCGACTACTTCGTGAAGAACTGCGACAGCCAACTGCCTCCTGGCGTGCTGAGGACAGTCACGCCGTCAGCGGCGGATGCATGGATCACGGCGCTCAGGCTCTACGGCACCATGTCGTTCGAGCAGGTCGTGACGCCGGCGCTGGAGCTGGCCGAGGGAGGGTTCCCCATCCCGGCGACGTTGCAATCCGCGCTGGCCAACACCGGCGACTCGCTGATCGGCGACTCCGACGGCGATGGGCGCTGGCCGTCCACGGCGGCCGTGTTCTTCCCGGGCGGACGCCGCCCAGACATCGGGGACATTCTCGTACAGAAAGACCTGGCTCGCACTTTCCGTCGCCTGATCGAGGTCGAGCGCGACAATGCGGGACAGGGCAGAGAGGCCGCGCTCCAGGCCGCGCGCGATTTCTTCTACAAGGGCGAAATCGCCGAGGAAATCGTCAGATTCGTTCAGGGTGAGGGCGGTTTCCTCTCCATGGAGGACATGGCGGAGTTCAGCGTAGGCGTCGATATTCCGCCGTCCATCGACTACAAGGGCATTCAGGTCTACGCCTGCGGCCCCTGGTGCCAGGGCCCGGTCAACTTGCAAACGTTACAGATCCTTGAGGGGTTCGACCTCAAGGGGATGGGCCACAACTCGGCGGCCTATGCTCACACGGTCATTGAGGCCCTCAAGCTGGCCTTCAGCGACCGCGAGGCGTACATCGGAGACCCCGATTTCGTGGAAGTTCCCATGGACGGGCTGCTGTCCAAGTCGTATGCGGAAGAGCGCCGGGGCGGTATCGACCCGTCCCGCGCCTTCTCCGAGATGCCGCTGTCCGGCGACCCCTGGCCGCACCAGGGCATGCCAGCCCGCAACGGCCACCCGGCGCGTCCCGAACTGGTGGCGGGCGGGCTGCCTGCCGACACCAGCTACGCCTGCGTGGTGGACCGCTGGGGCAACGCCTTCTCGGCCACGCCCAGCGACAGCTTCGGCACGTCGCCCATCATCCCCGGCCTGGGGTTTATCGCGTCGTCCCGCGGCTCCCAGACTTGGCTTGACCCCGACCACCCCAGCGGCCTGCAACCGGGCAAGCGACCGCGCCTCACGCCAAACCCGGCCCTGGCGATGCGGGACGGCAAGCCGCTGCTGCCCTTCGGCACCCCGGGCGGAGACGTTCAGCCGCAGTCGATGGTCCAGATGTTCCTGAACGTGATGGAGTTCGGGATGGACGTCCAGCAGGCGGTCGAGGCTCCCCGGTTCTCGACCTGGAGTTTCCCCAACTCATTCTGGCCCCACGCCTACCACCCGGGCCTCGTCGGCGTAGAGGGCCGGATGGACAGGAACGTGGTAGCCGAACTGTCCAGCCGAGGCCACCGGGTGGAGGTATGGGACGACTTCACGCCACGCATGGGGTGCCTGTGCGGCGTCAAGGTGGACCACGAGCGCGGCGGTCTCAGCGGTGGCGCAGACCCCCGGCGCGACGGCTACGCAATGGGGCGATAGCCAGATTCCCTCCCCCAGCGTGGGAGGGTTAGGGCGGGGGAGAAATCCCTGGAGCTGTGGTGGTTGGAGTGAACCGAGCGTAGGGGCGCACGACTGTGCGCCCCTACAATTTTGAATTGCATGGCCGCAATTGTACGTTACTGCGACTACTCCGCCGTGCGGCCGCCGTCAATCACCAGTTCTGAGCCGGTCATGAACGAAGCTTCGTCCGAGGAGAGGAACAGCACGCCGTAGGCGACATCCTCTGCCGTGCCAAGCCGCCCGATGGGAGTGCGGTTGAGACGGTCCTCGCGATAGGCCTCGTCGGACAGCATGGAGGCCGTCATTGGCGTTTCGATGGTTCCCGGATGCACCGAGTTGCAGCGGATGCCGTCGCGGGCGTACTGGATGGCGGTAGACTTGGTGAGCAGCCGCACCGCGCCCTTGGACGCCGTGTAGGCCGAGGACATCAGGTTTCCGACCAGGCCCGCCACCGACGAAATATTGACGATGGAGCCGGAACCGTTGTCCCGCATGGCGGGGATGGCGGCCTTGGTGCCGAGGAAGACGCCCTTGGCGTTGATGTCCATCACCTGGTCCCACTCTTCCTCGGAAGTGTCTGCGACGTTGTGCGTGCGGTAGATGCCAGCGTTGTTGACCAGGATGTCCAGCTTGCCGAAGCGGTCGACGGCGGCGCTGACCGCAGACTGCCACGACTCCTCGCTGGTGACGTCGAGATGGACAAAAACGCACTCGCCGCCTGACTCGTTGATCTCGGCCTCGGTGCGGCGGCCCTCGTCGTCCAGCACGTCGCCGATGACGACCTTGGCCCCTTCCTGAACAAACAGCTTCGCTTCCACTGCGCCCATCCCGCGGGCGCCGCCACTGATGAGCGCTACCTTGTTCTCCAGTCGCATGCGTTTGCCTCCTGATTCCGTTTGAGTTCCGGCGTTGCCACGATTGTAGTGGCTGATGCTCTCCCGTCAAGGTTGAATCTGACTCCCGCGTTGAAAGGCGGGCGGGGCACATATAGAATGCCATGGCGCCGTGGCCCCGGCTGGATTGTGCGATGTTCCGTCAATTGAAATCCTTGCCACTGGCATTGCTGCTGCTTCTGCTGCTAGCGACGGCGTGTGGCGGGGAGACAGCTCAGGATTTCGAGGTGCAACTGTTCGATGGCGGGGAGTTCCGTCTGTCCGAGGAGTATGCCGACAACGTAGTGGTGATCAATTTCTGGTATCCCAGTTGTGCGCCATGCCGGGAGGAAATGCCCGAATTCCAGAAGGCATGGGAGGGGTTGGAGGGCGAGCCGGTGCGGTTTCTGGGGCTGTTCGTGCCAAGCGGGTTCGACAACGAGGCAATGGCCCGCGAGTTCGTGAGCGAGTTTGGATTAACCTTCGACTTCGCAACGGACCACCGGAAGACCATAGCATCGACCTACGGGATCGAGTTCTACCCTACCACATGGTTCATTGACCGGAAGGGCAGGGTCGCGGAGACATTCGTGAGCACCATGGACGCGGGACAGTTAACCGGTATTGTGCGAGAGTTGATTGATGGGTAGCTCCGGCTGTTAGTGCCGCCTCAGCCAAGACCATCAGTGTGCGGATGTGAATGGGCGTTTTAGACTGGATACTGGTCATCATCCGGTGGGGGCATGCCGTGTCCGCCGTGGCCTGGGTGGGCGGCGGCATCTTTTACCTGATGGTGCTGCGTCCTGCCATCCGGCGGTCACAGGGAATGCCCCCGGAGACCGGAACGGCGATCAGGGACGAATTTCGCGGCCTCGTCGCCACGGCCATCGCGGTTCTGCTGCTGACGGGCGTGATCCTGTCAGTGGCCCGGTTGACCGGCGAGGGGGCCACGGTTCCCTACGCAATTGTCCTCGGCGTCAAGATTGCGCTGGCGCTGTTCATGTTCTACGTGGTACGCATCGTGCGGCGAGGAGATTACGGGCCATCGGAAGATGAGGGGACGGGGACACTGCGCCGGGCCGTCCGCCGGGCCACCAGCCCGATGGCGCTGCTGGTAATCGGCGTCGTGGTCATCGGCCTGTCCGACGTGCTGGATGCGTTGTTCGAAAACGCGCTGGTGTCCTGAATCAACAGCAGGAAGGAAATGAGCAGGGCCTTTGCGAAGTAACGTTATCCACTGGCGCCCACTCGTGGCGAACCTGTCGTCCACTCATTCTGAGCTTGTCGAAGGATGCCGGTTCAAGCCGCTGGTGGTTCGACAAGCTCACCATGAGCGGCTTGGAATGGACTTTGAAAAGGCCCTGCGAAACGAGGGGGAGAACTTGAAACGAGACCTGATGGAAATCCTGGCTTGCCCGGT
Organism: Dehalococcoidia bacterium; assembly: GCA_963664375.1. GTDB lineage: Bacteria > Chloroflexota > Dehalococcoidia > Lucifugimonadales > UBA3495 > VXOI01. The sequence continues at coordinate 2,341,175 of OY761449.1, read as the reverse complement.
GTGCAAGGGCGAATTGCAACTGAAGGCCGACGTGGAAGAGGGCGATGAGATCGTGACGGGCTCGCTCTACTGCGCCGCTTGCGACGAGACCTACCCGATTGAGGACACTATCCCGAACCTGCTGCCGCCGACACTACGGCGCGAGCTGGCGTAGGGATTCTCAAGTAGGGGCGCACAGCCGTGCGCCCCTACGATACAGGTAGCGCTTGGAGAAATGAATCGTGGCTAGCCCTCGCCGGTCAGCACCTGCACAACGAGCGGCGCCAAGCCTTCGGCGCGGGCGCGCAGGGCCTCGCGGGTGAGGTTCTCGATGGGGTGCTCGGTGTAGATGGTAGGGTAGTCGGGCGCGCCCCACATGCGGGCCATGCCAGTGGCCGTCGGGATGAACCGGTCGGTGCAAATGGTGGCCGAGGGGATGCCAGCGTTCTCAACGTGAATTCCGTCGTGCACACTGCACGCGCTGCAAGACCCTCAATCACCTATCGCAACGACCACGGAATCGCACTCCTCCACCAGCTCCTTGAGGGCCTCCGGGTCGGCGGGGCGCGAGGCGCTGGGCTTGCGGTGCCACTTGACGCTGGCAATCTCGTAGCGGGTTCGCAAAATCTCCACCAGCTCTTCCAGCAGGACATCGGCGTTGCGCTTGCTGTCGTCGATCAGCCCGAGGCGGGTGCCGGCCAGGCTGGCCAAGCGCGGCGCGCCGTTGAACGGGGCGATCACCGGCTGCGTCACCGGGTTGACCAGGACATGGTCGTTGGTGGTAGTCATCCATTCCCCTCCCGAATTTGATTTTGAGACCATCTCCTTCCGAAAGCGATGGTCAGGATGCCATGATGGTCTGGCCGCAGTGGCAGAAGGTTAGCAGATTCGGGACGAATGCGAAACAGTCCTCGCAATGTCCCCGGGACTTACCGTCGCACGGTTCCCTGCAATCCCAATATGTGCAGGTATGCCCGCAGGTCTTGTCGGCGCAGTAGCATTCCCGGATATCCTCCGCCACGTCTTCCAGTCCTCGAAAGCGGCTACCAAGAGGCGATTCCTGAAAGGCCTGGAGAATCCCGGGAAGCTCGGACTCTTCACTGGCGCGAATGTCCACAAATAGCTGGTCAAGGCGCTCATCTAGCTCCTTGATCTCCTCAATACTACGCCGCCAACGGGCCTCGCGATCCGTCATGCCCCTCCGTTGAACCCCTTATGCCGGAATCACTTTCGTAACTGCGGTGCTGCCCACCTTGGGGCCCCAACTGGGGATTACCGAGGACATGTTGGACTCTTCGCCGCCCGCGAAGAGCAGCAGGATGTCGGACGGGTCGGGGATGAGCGAGACCGGCGTTGACTCATCGCCCGGCTCAACGTCTCCGGCAAGTACCTGGGCCTGCTTCAATTCGGCGATGCTGCGTTGCGCCCGTTGGTAAATGAAATCTCGCACCTGCTCTTTGGTCCAGTCCGACCACAGGCCGGAGTTGCCCGCGATGGTGACCACGATCTCGCCCTGCCGCACGCCGGTGCCGGTCTCGCCGACGGAGCCGGAGGTGGACATGTTGGTGCCGAGGCTGGACGCGGTATCGGCGATGGCCAGCAGGATCGGCTCGGGGCGTCCCACGGAACGCACCTGGCGGGGCGACTCGCCAGCGAACACCGTCACCGTACTCTGGCTGGCTTGGAAGCCGCGCTCGACGTGCAGGGGCGTCCAGTGCGTTTCGGTTTCGGCCTCGGCGATGCAGTAGGTGTACTTTCCGGGGTGGCCGATGACGCTGCGGTCGAACACGCCGGGGATGGCGGCGCAGGCATTCATCAGGATGAGGCGCACGGCCCGCCCGATGGTGGCGTTGGCGCGATTGCCCGGCCCGAACAGGTTGTTGCGGGCGTTGATGTTCAGCTCCCGCGTCACCGGCCCGTTGATGATGGTCAGGATGCCCGAGCCGCCCATGCTGGAGGACGGGCCGACGAGGTTGAACACCGGGTCGAGCATGGCCTCGGTGGCGGTAAGCACCACGGGCATGTACTCCGGCAGGCAGCCAGCCATCACGGCGTTGGCCGCGATCTTGCCGACAGTGATCTCCCGGCGCCGCTCGGGCAGCTCGCCAATGACCTCGGCAGAGGGGCGCCCGGTGCGCTCAATGAACTCAGCGACGCGGGCCTCCGTGGGCGGCACGACGGGCAGCCCGTCGGTCCAGCCAAGCTCGTAGCACCGCTCGATGGCCTCCAGCGCGCTGTCCCACTGGACGGTTGTAGTTTCGCCAATTTCACTCAATGGTTGCTTGCTCCTGTTCGGTAAATTCTTGTAGGCGTGGCGTTATCACTTGGCGGAATTTGTGGAGCTTCTGGATCATCCAGTCACAGAATTCCGCCCGCAGTTCCGGCTCTTCAAAAATGTTGCCATTCCGATAAATGACTGCTCTTGAGCTACCTTGCCTATGGTCCCGCTCCCAAAGGCACCACTCTCCCTTTTCGTGATCTACAAGACCAGCCTCAATTGAGGAACTTTCAGCTTCCAGAGCATCAAGAAAGCGTTGGTTCCATTCCCTACCGCCTGCCCCTCCCTTGTGGGCAATAATCTCAATTCCGGGATTGCCCCGACTCCAAGTAGCCGCGTATATGACGTCGGTAACAGGTCTTTCGATCAGTAGCCACGTGGCCTTTGCTTCGACATTCCTCCTGGATGAGAACTTGATTTCAGAATCATTACGCAATGATTCTATTAGCACACCGCGCCATTCAAAGTTTTGTTTGTCTTTTTCAGTTACCGGAACGGCAGACTTCTGCCGTTTGATCCAATCATTCGGCGCGGCGACTGCTTTGAAATGGGGTGCCGGTAAAGATTCTCCGATTCGCCACAACTCGACTTCAACTCCAAAAAATTGCGTGTCTTCGCCTGTGCGTTGATTGAGCCAGTCCAGGGCTTGCCGGTGTTCGTCTCGGAATTCCCGCGTAAGCCATACAACAACGTTTGCATCATATCCTGCGGCGTAGGTTATCAGTTGGCCCAAATGTGTGTGGTTGGTAACCTCCAATTGGTTTTCAATTATCACGCGGCGGTTGCTGTCAAAATCAATGGCTAGAATATCCAGCGAAAAGCTTCCCACAGGAGCCTCCTGCTGGATGGTCTGCAAGTTCATCTTCAGCGCGTCGCCTAGCTCGGCGATGTGTTTGGCGAGCCAAGGAGTGAAATTATATGCCTCGTGTTCCCACGCTTCGCGCAGGTCTACCCGTTCGATTTTCGCAAGGTTGGGCGTGGTCATGGCTTCAACTCTCAGTCAGCGGCTTGCTGGGTGGGCGGAGGGCTACCGTGCCGTCGGGGTCGTGGCTATGGAAGTGTATCGACTCCAGTATCCGCTGGGTATCCGCGCGCCGCGCTTCGGATTCAACCCGGATTGCCGCAAGCAAATCCTCCCGCAACGCCCGGTTGTCCTCACGGCGTTCCTGCCTGTCCGCCTCTCTTTCCGCTTGCCGTTCCCTTCGGTCAGCATCCCTGTCGGCTTGCTGTTGCCGCCTTTCTGATTCGAACCCTTCCCGAACTTCCTTTCGTATCGCCCGGAACTCCGTCAGAATCCAGAGGAGTACAGCAGTGGCGGCTACCACTAGCGCAGACATTGTTGCCAGAAAAACATCGATGGTTAACATAGCTCACTCCTGTTACTCTCGAACCGGCGGCGCCTGTCTCCAAAGCGCCGCCGGTGGCCGCGCTTTTAGGCTACACCCGGCGGTACTTGGAGAGGGAGCGGAGTTCGCGGGGCGGGTTCATGTGCTGGCCGCGGATGGTGTATGAGACCTCGGCCACGTAGATGTCGCCGTGGGAGTCGACGGCGATGCCGTGGGGGGCGATGAACTGGCCGCCGCCCTCGCCCTCGGCCTTGTCGCCGAACATGCAGACGCGGTTGCCGTCGAGGTCGTAGATGCTGACGCGGTGGCCGAGGCCGGGAGCGTCGTCAACGCCGCCCATGCCGTTCAGCTCGCCGACGTAGATGTGCTCGCCCCACAGCACCATGGAGTCGGGGCGGTGGATGTTGCTCCACATGGTGATGAAGTTGCCTTCGGGATCGAAAATCTGGATCCGGTGGCACTCGCGGTCGACCACGTAGACGCGCTCGTTGCTGTCGAAGGCGATGTTGTGGGGGCGGATGAACTGACCGGCGTCGATGCCCGGCTCGCCCCAGGAGAACTTGTACTCAAGCTGGCTGGTGTAGACGTGGACGCGGGAGTTGCCGTAGCCGTCGGAGACGTAGATGTCGCCGTTGGCGGGATTGGTGGCGGCGGAGGTGGGCCGGTTGAACGGCTCGCCGCTCCAGCGCGGGGCCGGGTTGTTGCGCTCGCCCAACTCCCAGACCTTCTCGCCGTTGGCGCTGAACTTCTGGATGGTGTGGATGCCGTCGTCGGCGGCCAGCAGCGAGTCGTCGTGGCCGATGTAGAGGCCGTGGGTGCGGTTGTCGCTGAACAGGCCCTCGCCGAAGGAGCGCATGTAGTTGCCGTCGCGGTCGAAGACCATGATGGGGTTCTTGCCGCGGGTCAGCACGAACACGTTGTCGTTGGAGTCGCAGGCAACGCCGGGGCATTCCTGGAAGTTGGTTCCGTCGGGGAGCTTGGCCCAATCCTCGACGAATTCGTACCGAAAGTCACCTACGCCATAAACTTCTGGCATCTTCATCACCTTTTCGTAGCGGATTTGCCGGTACGCGCCCTCAACATAACCCTCTCCCGGCGGAAAAGGAAATATTGAGCGCACGGCGGGCAGGGGTAATCGTAAGCCCGCCCTATTGGGGTGTCAACGGGCGGGCGTCACTACGGCGGGGCCTTTTATTGTTCCCTCTCCCACCGGGAGAGGGTTAGGGTGAGGACGTATGTACGTGGTAAGCAGAAGGGGTAACACTTACGATTTCACCCCCACCCCAACCCTCTCCCTCGAGGGGGAGGGGGAATTGTAAGATGTTGCGCTCTACCGGATGGAGTCGCGGCCCTCCCCCTTGAGGTAGTCGGCGGTGCGGAGGGCCAGCGCCTGGATGGTGGACGTGGGGTTGATGCAGGCGCTGGTGGTGAAAATGCTGCCGTCGATGATGAACAGGTTGGGCACGTCGTGGCATCGGCCCCAGCGGTCGACCACCGACGTGTTCGGGTCGGAACCCATGCGGGCCGTGCCCAGCAGGTGCCAGCCGGCGTTGCGGCGCAGGCGGGAGGTCATGATCTGCTTTGCGCCCGCGGCCTCCATCACCTCTTTGGCCCGCTCAACGCCGTGGTCGAGCATGCGGTTGGTGTTCTCGCTGACGGTGTACTCCACCTTGACGGCGGGGATACCGTTGCTGTCGGTTGCGTCGGGGTCAAGGGTAACCAGGTTGTGCTCTTCGGGCAGGTCTTCGGTCATGATGGTGATACCCACGGTGTGACCGAAGCGCTCGTCGAAGGCTTGGTGGTGTCCCTCGCCCCAGGGTATGCGCTCGCCCAGCAGTCCGCCGAGGGCCGTGGGCAGCGGCGAGCCGCCGAGGGCCAGGATTTGCAGGTCATAGCCGCGCACGAAACCCCGGCTGGTGTCGGTCTCGTAGAACTCCTGGCTGAGCATGGTGCTGCCGCGTGGGAAGCCGTCCTCGGTGCCCAGCCACTGGTCGAACACCCCGACCACCACGCCGGCCGGGTGGTGCATCAGGCACTTGCCGACCAGCCCGCTGCTGTTGGCCAGGCCGTCCGGGAACAGCGGCGAGGTGGAGTTGAGCAACAGCCGCGGCGTACCGATGCCGTTGCAGGCCATCACCACGGACTTGGCTTTCTGCTCGACCAGGTTGCCGTCGGCGTCGTAGTACAGGACGCCGGTGGCCTTGCCGGTGTTGTCGACCAGTATCTCCCGTACGCGGGCCTTGGTTACAAGACGGGCACCTAGCTCCAGCGCCTTGGGCCAGTAGGTGAGGTCGGTGCTAGCCAGGGAGCGCAGGTAGCCGCCGGAGTCCGGTTCGCGGCCATCGTAGGCCACAGAGGAGATGGCGGTGTCCGAGGACCACCAGTGCCAGCCCAGCTTGTCGAAGCCCTTGGCCAGCACCTCGCCGCCGGGCCGGATGGACAGCGGCGGACAGGGCCGCTCGGGTTTGGGCGGGTAGGCCGGGTCGCCGCGCAGTCCTGAAACGCCCATAATCCGGTCGTTCAGGTCGAAGTAGGGTTCCAGCTCGTCGTAGGTCAGCGGCCAGTCGTCGGCCACGCCGTCCAGCGTCCGCACGCGGAAGTCGGAGGGATGGAAGCGCGGGTAGTGGGAGCCGTAGTGGACGGTGCTGCCGCCCACGGCGTTGTACATGTAAGGCGCAATGGGCGACGCTTCGCTGTTGACCGGGTAGTCCTCGGGCAGCCTACGCACGCTGGGGTCAGGGTGGAAATCGGTCTGCCAGTGGATCTGGCTGTCCGGGTTGGTGGCCGGGAAAGCCTCCCGGTCCAGCCAGTCGCCCTGCTCCAGGCAGAGGACGTCTATGCCTGCCTCGGCCAGACTCCAGACCATGGCCGCGCCGGAAGCGCCTGCGCCGATTACCAGTACGTCGGGGATGTCCTGGTTGCTTGCCATCTTGATACTCCTAGTGGCTGATGCGGAGGTTTTCACCCCCACCCTAACCCTCCCCCTCAAGGGGGAGGGGATTTAGGGAATGTGCTGTCGGAGGGTTCACCCCACCCTAACCCTCCCCCTCGGGGGGATTTAGGGAATATGCTGCCGGAGGCTTTCACCCCCACCCTGACCCTCCCCCTCAAGGGGGAGGGAATAGACTTGAGTTACTCGCGTTCGAAGACGGCGGCTACGCCCTGGCCGCCGCCGACGCACATTGTTTCGAGGCCGAACTGGGCGTTGCGGCGCTCCATCTCGTGCAGCAGCGTGGTCAGGATGCGGGCGCCGGTGGCCGCGATGGGGTGGCCCAGCGAGATGCCGGAACCGTTGACGTTCAGGTTGTCTTCGTGGGGCAGCTTCCACTCGCGCAGCACGGCCAGCACCTGGGCGGCGAAGGCTTCGTTGAGCTCGATCAAGTCCATGTCCTCGAGGGAGAGACCGATCTTGCCCATCACCTTGTTGACCGCCGGGACGGGGCCGATGCCCATGGTGGCCGGGTGGCAGCCGGTGACGGCCCAGCCGCGCAGGAAGGCCATGGGCGTGAGGCCCAGCTCCTCCAGCTTGTCCTCGCCGACCACCAGGCACACCGAAGCAGCGTCGTTCTGGCTGCTGGCGTTGCCCGCGGAGACCGTGCCGTCGCGCATCACCGGGCGCAGACGGGCCAGCGTGTCCATGTTGGTGTCGGCGCGGGGGCCTTCGTCCTTCTCGAAAGGCACCGGGTCGCCGCGGCGCTGCGGGACGGGAACGCCGACGATTTCCTTGTCGAAACGGCCTTCAGTCTGGGCGGCGACGGCCCGCTGGTGGCTGCGCAGGGCGTACTCATCCTGCTCGGTGCGGGCGATTTCGTACTCGCGGGCCAGGTTCTCGGCAGTTTCCACCATCCCGCCGGGGATGGGGCCGAAGCGCTCGTCCGGGGAGATGGTGACGCGGGCGCGGGCCAAGCGGTCGTGGAAAGTGACCGAGCCGTAGCGCGCGCCCCAGCGGGATTCGTTGCTGTAGAACTCCGCGCCGCTCATGCTCTCGACGCCGCCAGCGATAACCACGTCGGCGTTCTCCGTCTGCACCAGCATGCTGGCGTTGAGGATGGCTTGCAGGCCCGAGGAGCAGCGGCGGTCAAGCTGGTAGCCGGGCACCTCGATAGGCAGGCCAGCCTTCAGCCCTGCCAGACGGCCGATGGCGGGATTCTCGCCGCTGGGGTAGCCGTGGCCGAGGATAACGTCGTCAATCTTGGCCGGGTCAACACCGGAGCGGTCCAGGGTTTCCTTGATGACCGTGCTGGCCAGTTCGGCGGCAGAGACATCCCGCAGAGTGCCGCCGAAGTTCCCGACGGCGGTGCGGACGGGTGAAACAATGGCAACGCGACGCATGATTAGCTCCTGAATTTCACGAATAAAGGGCGCCGGAATTTGCGGCTATGATAACCCGCATACGGCAGGCTGTCGATTGTTGTCGGTGGTCGGCGACTGTTCCCTCTCCCTCCGGGGGAGGGTTAGGGTGGGGGCGTGTGGACATTCGTTAAACGGTAGTCTTAGATCCCCAGTTCCGCACGACAGGCGGCACATTCCTCGCGCACGCCGTACATCTCATGCCACGGCCCGAACCAGGATTCAATGCCTTGGACAGCGTCTTGTTGGATAGCCCAAAAGCAAGCGTGACAAATAAAGACCAGCCGGCATACGCCAGAGCCAAAAGCGTTGTGTGCCCAAACCTGGGAGATCCTGATACCGTCAATTCCGACTTCTACTGCCCTGCCGTCATCGTTGTTGCACTGCTCGCAGAGCTGGATTCTCCCGTCGTCGTCCAAGATACGTGTGCGACGCCTAGACTTCTCCAGTGCTTCCTCGAATGCAGCGTTGCTTTCTTGGTCATAGGCACCAAACCGGCATTCACCGGCAACTAGGCATTCCGCTAGACGACAGGCGGAGCGTTGTCTCCACCGCCCACAGTAGGCGTCAGTCACAGATGTTTCTCCGAAAAAGGATGTGCATGTCCACACGTCCCAGCAAACAGGGTCGTCGATGCTCAGGATTTCACCCCCACCCCAGCCCTCCCCCTCAAACGCTTGATGCACATTAACAACTGAAAAGAGTGGCAAGAGCCAAACCGGGGCGGCCCAGTTGCCGGTTCACCCGGATGCCCAGGTTCAGAGCCGCCACCTTGGCCGACACCTGTGCCAGCAGGCCCCACACGCTGCGCGCCTTGGGGTAATGCAGGTGAAAGACCTGCTCCAGCAGCCCGTTGACCGTCTCCGCCACCTGCAGCCGCGAGCGGTGACGCCGCCGCCAGTGTTTCGCGCTCTCCCCGCGGTAATTGAGGGGCGCCAGCACCGCCGCGCCGTACTCCTCCAGCCAGCGCCGTTGCCAGTTGGCCCCGAAGAAGCCGTTGTCTCCCAGGCAGGGCGCCGCCGTCGGCTGGCCCGGCCCGTAACGCGGCCACTGCGGGCCATTGGGTCCTACGTGCTTTTGTCCGTTGCGCCGGCGCGGCAGTTCCTCCGGGGATACCGGGGCGCCCAGAGGGTTGGCCCGCCAGCAGAGGAAGGCCTCGGCGGCCCAATGGTCCTCGGTGCTGGCGGGGGAGAGCAGAAAGCCGGTGATCACACCCTGATCCGTGGCCGCCAGCATCAGCTTGCAGCCGTAATACCAGTCCCGGTCTGAACCGCCCCGGCCTATGCCGGCCTCGTGGCCAAAGAGCTTGTGTTTCCGGCCGCGGCAACGGCGCATCAGGGGCAGCGGCACGGTGTCCAGCACCTGAAAGGGAGCAGCGTAAGCCGCCAGTTCCCGGGCCGCCGCCTGAGCCAAAGCGCTCAAGGCCCAGGCCAGTTTGCGGATGCGGCGGTTGCAGGCGCTTTGGCTGGTCAGGTTGGGGAAATAGCCGCGCCAGTGCTGGGCGGCGTAGCGGAGGAAAGCCCGCTCCGATGCGCCATGCCACTGGGCGCAGAGGGCCAGGGTCAGCATCTCGCTGTCCGAGAGCCGGGGCTTGGGGCCGCAGCGAACCGGCAGAAGGGGGGCGATATTGGCCTGATAGAGGTCGTCCACGATGGTATACAATGCCACAAGGAAAGTGTCCAGGTTCATGGCTGCTGACATCCTTTTGAGCGGGTGAGGTCAGCATAAGCCATCCCCGGCGCTTTCCTTAACTTTTCAGTTGTTAATGTGCATCAAGCGTCTCAATGGGGAGGGAGCAAGAGAGAACCCCGCTAGACGCTCATGCCATCGATGAGTTGCAGGTATTTGTAGCCGGAGCCGGTGTTGAACAGTACCGTGGTCTCGTCGCGGCGCAGGAATCCCTCGTCGATGAGGCGCTTGTAGCCGACCAGGGTGGCCGCGCCCTCGGGGCAGGCGAAGATGCCCTCGGCGGTGGCCAGCTCGTACATGGCAGCTACCATGTCGGCGTCGGATATGGCCAGGGCCGTGCCGCCGGTCTCGCGGATTGCCTGGAGCATCAGGTAGTCGGCGAACGGGCCGGGCACCCGCAGGCCGTCGGCGACGGTGGCGGCGTTCTGCCACGGCTCGGCGGTGTCCTTGCCTTCGTTGAACGCCTTGACAATGGGCTGGCACCCGTCGGCCTGGACGGCGATGAACTTGGGCAGGTCGCCCTCGATCCAGCCCAGCTCCAGCAACTCCAGGAAACCCTTGTGCATGCCGATGATGCCGGTGCCGCCCCCGGCGGGGTAGATGATGGCCTCGGGCATGCGCCAGCCGAACTGCATCGCCAATTCCAGCCCCATGGACTTCTTGCCCTCGGCGCGGTACGGCTCCTTCAGCGTCGAGAGGTCGAACAGGCCCTGCTCCTGGGCCACCGTAACCGCTATCCGTCCAGCGTCGCCGATCAGGCCGTCGACCAGGTTCAGCTCGGAACCGGCTACGAGGCACTCTTTCTTGTTGGAATCGGGAGCGTCCTGCGGCATGAACACCTTGGCGGTCAGCCCGGCGCGGGCGCAGTAGGCGGCGGCGGCCCCGGCGGCGTTGCCCGCCGACGGCATGGTGAACCCGGCAGCGCCCAGTTCCAGCCCTTTTGATATTGCGGCGGCGATGCCCCGAGCCTTGAACGTGCCAGTGGGATTCAGCCCTTCCTCTTTGACAAAAAGGTTCGAGACGCCGAGCTTTTCGCCCAGATTCTTCACCTCGATCAAGGGAGTGCCGCCCTCGCCGAGGGACACGATGTTGCCGGGGTCATCGACGGGCAGCAGTTCCTGAAAGCGCCACATGTTGGGCGTTCTCGCGGACAAGCGGTCGCGGTCAACTTCGGCCCGGATACGGTCGAGGTTGTAGCGGGCGTAGAGCACCTTGCCGCAGCACGGGCTGACGCCGGACAGCCGGTTGGCCGGGTACTCTGCGCCGCAGATGGTGCATTCCAGGTGAGACAGATAGCTGGTCATGACGGGCCGCCTCCCGCGTTTCAGTTTCTCGTATGGAGTGCGGCAATTTAACCACACGGACGGCGGCGGCACAAAGCCAAAAAATCCCCTCCCTCTCAGGGGGAGGGTTAGGGTGGGGGTGAAATCCTAGCTAACAAAAAAATCCCTCCCCCATCAAGGGGGAGGGTTGGGGTGGGGGTGAAATCCTAGCCGGAGACGGCGTTCAAGTGCCTACTCCCCGAACGTTCCCGACAGGCCGCCCCAGCAGACTATTATGCCGTCTATCCGCTGGCCACAGGTATGCACCAGGCCGCTGCTGAGCGTAGTGAAAGGCACGCCCACCGGCGGCGTTGACTGCCCCGAGATGTCGTTGCCCCAGCAGGCTGCCGTCCCGTCCGCGGCGTGCAGGGCGCAGTTGTGGCTGAATCCGCTGCTGATGACGGTGAACCTGCCCGAGGGCGGCGTGGACTCGCCCCGCGTGTTGCTGCCCCAGCAGGCCAGCGTCCCGTCGGTCTTGATGCCGCAGGTGTGCCGGTAGCCGCTGCTGATGGCGCTGAACCTGGCCCCGGCCGGCGGCCCGTCCTCGTCTCCCGACCGGCTCTCCCAGCAGGATACCGAACCGTCGCTGTCCAGCAGGCACGAGCCGTTGTAGCCGCTGGTCAGCACCGGCGCGGGCGTCGGGGTTGGCGTGGGAGTCGCCGTGGCCTCCGGAGTTGGCGTGGCCGCCAGCGTAGGCGTGGGTGTCGGCGTGTTGGTGGCAACTGGCGTCGCGGTGGGCGTGGGCGTATTGGTGGCGATGGGCGTAGCCGTGGGCGTGTTGGTTGCCGCCGGAGTCGGCGTCGGTGTCGGCACCGGGCGGTCGCCGGATATTTGCGGCCCGAACTCGTGCCAGGTGGCCGTGCCGTCGCCGTCCATGTCCGCTTTCAGCAGCGGGTACTGACTACTGGTGCCGAAGTCCCAAGGCTGTGGGTTCCAACGGGCGTAGATGCCGGTTCGCCCCGTGGGCGCTTTCAACTCCGCCGTGGTCTTTCCTTCGGCCCCGTCGCTGCTCCCTTTGCCAATTCCTGTTTCCTGGATGTCAGTGTTCCAGTAGCTGGTGGTGATTGACCCTCCGTTGCGGTAACCAATCAGTCCGCCGACGTAAGTAGGATTGCCCGATACAGAGCCAATGGCATAGCTGGAGGTTATTGAGCCAGAATCCATATACCCGACTAGCCCGCCGGCGTGAGACCAAGCATTGCCCTCAAGCGTGCCCGTGACCGTGCCGGTGGCGTAGCCGCTGCTGATCGTGCCTCTGTTAAACCCGACCAGCCCGCCGACGCGCCAGCCAGTGCCAGTTATCGCTCCGGTGGAGTAACTGTAGTTGACCGTGCCTTCGTTCAACCCAACCAGCCCGCCGGCTTGGCTACCCGTGATCGAGCTGGTGGCATAGCTGTAGCTGACCGTGCCTTCGTTCGACCCGACTAGCCCACCGCTAGAACGGCCAGTGACCGTGCCAGTGGAGTAGCTGTTGCTGACCGTGCCGTCGTTTTCCCCGACCAGCGCGCCGACTTGGCTGCTTCCGGTCACATCGACGTCTAGCAGCCCCACTCCGCGGATGGCAGCAGTATCGGAGGTATAGCGGAAAAGTCCGACTCTATCCCTAGGCTCTGTTGACATTTGGAATTTTAACCGTCATTCCGGCGAAAGCCGGAATCCAGAGACCGTCGAGTGTCCAAATTCTCGACTACAATTGCGGGTTCCGGTACTGGATTCCGGCTTTCGCCGGAATGACGGTGAAATGTCAACACACCCTAGTGTTCCTGTTCACGTACAGGTTGGAGATGGTGTTTCCGTTGCCGTTGAAAGTGGACTCGAATCTGTAGATTGGAGACCAGCCGCTGCCGGAAGACCAGTCATAGTTGACGTCCCCGGCGTAGCTGTCGCCGTTGTTAAAGTCCAGGGAGCGTTGCAGCTCGTACCCGGTGCAGCCCGCGTTGCAGACCTTGTCGCTGCCGGAGACGGGGAAGGCAGCCGCATAGCTGTCGTTGTCGTCGGAGTCGTCAGCCCGCCCATCGCCGTCCAGGTCGTAGCGGATGGCGTCCAACTGCTCCAGGTTGTCAATCTCGATGAGCTTGTCGCCGTCGGTGTCGTAGACCCCGTTGGACGATTGGGAGCTGACAATGCCGTAGGTCGCCACGGCAGCCAGCAGCAGGATTACAAGTGGGACTAGCAGGAAAAGAAGAAGAGTTGGCGCTTTGGCAGTCATAGAAGTGCCCCCTGCCGCAAAAGGTTGGGCAACTGCCAAGTTCACCCACCCGATAGGAGCGCTGCAAGGGGCATGGGCAATACCCACGCTTTTGCCGGTTGCGCTCCTCGGCAAGGTTGCTAGGGGTCAGGGTGAACTTGGCAATAGGGATGGTAGCGCGGCAGTGGGGAGATGTCCAGTGGGCAACCCTGGAGAGACAGGGCAATCGCGTCTTGCTGGTTACGTCAGAAGGCGGGCAAACTATCCGTCATTCCGGCGAAAACCGGAATGACGGATACGGTTGGCGTTTTCCGCCCTTGTTGAGAATAGCCCTTCGTTCCACTTGTTGCGGCCCGGCAAGCAAGGCGAATACAATGCGGCATAAACATTATTCAAAATTGGGCAGGCTGATTGACCGCTAATACTGAAAACGCTCTTACTGGCCCACAGGCGTTGCTGGCGCGGCTGCGCTCCGGCGGGCTGCTGGTCTCCGACGGGGCAACTGGCACGTTCCTGCAACAGCACGGCCTGGAGCCGGGCGGCTGCCCCGAGGAGTTCAACGCCAGCCATCCCGATGTGGTGCGGGAGATGGCCCGCCGGTACTTTGAGGCCGGGTCGGATATGGCGCTGACCAATTCCTTCGGCGGCACCGTGTTCATGCAGAAGAAATACGGCTACGCGGAACGGGTCGCCGAGTTCAACCGTTTGGCCGCCGAACACGCCCGCAGCCAGGCGCCGGAGGGGCGATTCGTCGTCGGCTCGGTCGGGCCGACCGGGGAGTTCCTGGAGCCGCTGGGGCCGGTGTCGGAATCGGAGATGTATGACGCTTTTTCGGTTCAGGTCAAGGCGCTGGAGGCTGGCGGCGCAGACGCCGTTGTGGTGGAGACCATGACGGCCGCGGAGGAGGCGGCGCTGGCAGTCCGGGCGGCCCGCGAGAATACGGGCCTGGTCGTGATGGCGACGATGGTGTTCGACAAGGGGCCACGCGGCTTCTTCACCATGATGGGCATCACGCCGGAGGCCGCAGTTCACGCCATGGAGGACGCCGGGGCGCACGTCGTCGGCTCCAATTGCGGCAACGGCATTGACAACATGCTGGACATCGCCCGTCGAATGCGAGGGGAAACGGACGGGTTTCTGCTCATCCACTCCAACGCCGGAATCCCGGCCATGCGGGGCGGTGAGATTGTCTATCCCGAATCGCCGGAATACATGGCGGAACGGTTCAGGGAATTGGCCGATCTAGGCGTGAACATCATCGGCGGCTGCTGCGGCACCGGGCCGGAACACATCCGCGCACTGGCCTCGGCAGTCGGCCGCTAGGGGGCGCAATGGCCACAACTACCGGAAAGCTGCGACCAGCGGAAGTCATCGAGCGTTACGGGCAGTGCCTCGAACTGGTGCCGCTGGACCGGCGTTTCCACGACATCAGCGTGGGGCTGTACGTCAAGGACGGCGTCTGCACCATCTGGACGTTCAGCCGACGCGAAGGCGTGGGGGAGCGCGTCCGGGAGATACGCGACCAGATGATCGCGCTCGGCGGCATGGAAGTAGTCGGGGATTCGCACAACCAGGTGCGATTCCCGTGCGGCCGCCTGCACCAGCGCACACTGCGTTTCGTGATGTCGCAGGCGGTGGGCAAGGCACCGGACTACGCCCCGCCGCAAGGGGAGCTGTCGATCCAGGACTCCAAGTCGGCGCTGACCATCCGGGCCACGCTGGCGGACAGCGAGCGCGAAGGCCGCTCGGTGTACGACGTGTCGCTGGACGGCGAGGCGCGCAACGCGGCCATGCGGCTGCGGATGGTGCTGGCCGGCTTCACCCGCTACGGCGAGATGGAGCAGGTGGGCGAGTCGGGAGTAGCCTTCGCCTGCGGGATGCCCCACGACGCGCTGATGCGGGTGCTGCTGCCCTACTCCCGCAACATCTCCAGCGTAGAAACCATGATGGCCGCCGAGGCCCTGCGCGGCCAGATGACCACCGGAACGCTGGGCTTCTCGCAGACGTAAACTGAAATGGAGATGGACGTGAGTACGGACAGCATTGCAAATAAGAGGAACGCGGCCGCAGAAGAATCACCGCTTTTTGATGGGACTGAAATCTCCATCAAAGAGCTGCACGCTTATCTGCGCAGCGACTGGAACGTGTACGGCTTCCTGCACAAGTTCCCGTCCGTGTCCATGGAGCAGGCGCTGGCCGAACTGGAGCGGGACGCCCGGGAAAAGACGAAGCGCATCATCGAAAGGAATGAGGAAATCGCGGACGGGGCGCTGGTGTTCGAGCGGTCGGATGTGCCGGTCAAGCGCATGTTCGATTATCTCGCCGACTTAAAGAGTCTGAAAGATTTTCATTGGGATTTCCCAGATACATTTCTTGAGGACACGTATGACGCGGTATTGACGGCTGGCAGGATTCTGGAACTGGAGGCTTACCGTGGCAAGGAAAACGGTGTAGCTCACAGTGACCGCGGGAGGGTCAGTGGATCCCCTGTGTTTATCGGAACTCGGCTGCCCTTAATCTTTATGTTCCAACATTTGGCGGAAGGGAAGACACTGAAGGACTTCCGCTTCAGCTTTTCATCGGCTGACCCGGCGCAACTGGTGAATACGGTAGTGGTAGCAGGCGAGGCATTGGAGCGGGAATTCCATGCGGCTGTATCTGGATGAATCCGTCCCGGAAAACCTTCGATTCTTCATTCAAGGTCATGAAGTTCGTACCGCGCGTTACATGGGATGGAAAAGCTGGCTGGACGGAGAATTTCTCCCTATCGCTCAGCACGAATTCGACGCAATGATAACCTGCGACAGGAGCATACCCAGCCAGCAGAATCTCGCCAGGCTGAATCTTCGTATAATAGTCCTACGCGGCCAGACCAACGGTTTGGAGCATCTCTTACCTCTATTGCCGGAAGCACTGCGGGCATTGGATGAACCGGAGAGGGGCCAGGTAGTCCGAATCTACCCACCATAAGGAGGCGCAGCCATGGCTTTTGTTGAGACGATGACGCCGCGGGAGCGCACTATGGCGGCGCTGAACCGGCAGCCCGTTGACCGGACGCCGGTGGCGAACCCGACCAACGTGGCCACAGTGGAGCTGATGGACCTGGTGGACGCGCCGTTTCCGCAAGCCTGCCAGGAACCGGAGCTGGCGGCGCGGCTGGCGGCAACGGGATACACCGAGCTGGGCTTCGACTCGATCATGCCGTACTTCAGCATCATCCAGGAATCGTCGGCGCTGGGCTGCGAGATGCAATGGGAGGACAAGGACAACTGGCCGACCGTCCGCATGTACCGGCCCATCTGGAAGACGGCGGACGACGTGCATATTCCTCCGGGTATCCTGGAACACCGCGACATGCTGGCTATCACCGGCTCCATCCGCCAGCTCAAGGCGGAGTTCGGCGACGAAGTGGCCATCATCGGCAAGACCATGGGGCCGTGGACGCTGGGGTACCACGTCTTCGGCGTGGAGCCCTTCCTGCTGGGCACGGTTGACAACCCCGGCGAGACCATGCGCGCCATGCACAAGCTGAAGGAACTGTCGGTGCTGTTCGGCGAGGCACAGATCGACGCCGGGGCCGACGCCCTCACCTTCCCCGACCATGCCACCGGCGACCTGGTCAGCGGCGACTACTACCGGCGGTTCCTGCAAGACATTCACGCTGAAATGGCCGAGCGGCTCAAAGTCCCCCTGATCCTGCACATTTGCGGCAAGACCATTGACCGCATGCCCTACATCGCTCAGACCGGCATGGCATCCTTCCACTTCGATTCAAAGAACGACCCGCATGAGGCCATGGCCGCCGTCGATGGCGGGATCGGGCTGGTGGGCAACATAAACAACCCGGAGACGCTCTACGCCCGCGGCCCGGAACAGGTGCGGCAGGAGGTGTACCGCTGCCTCGACGCCGGGGTGCAGATGATCGCGCCGGAGTGCGCCGTGCCGCTGGCAACCAAGATCGAGAACCTGATGGCTATCCCGCAAGCGGTCAAGGACTGGACTGAGTTGAACGTCTGAATCATAAAGGGACTTGCAAATTTGAATGCAGCGGCAACGAAATTCCCTCCCCCTCAGGGGGAGGGTTAGGGTGGGGGTGAACTCCCCAACTACGGAACTTCCCACCTGATTTAGACAAACGAGAGGTAGTCAAATGCCCGTCGTTCACGAGGGACTGGAATCGGAACTGGCACACGTCGAGAATCCCGATGAGCAGCGCCACATTCGCGCCCTGTGGGATGAAGCCGACCCGATGATGCAGGAGATTTCCTACCAGCTCATCACCGGCCAGAACATTGAAGTGGACCGGCTGACGCTGCAAGCCCTCGAGGACGGGTTTTCGGCCAACACCATCATGGACGACGGGCTGATCTCGGGGATGGCAATCGTGGGCATCAAGTTCCGGGACAACATAATCTTCGTGCCGGAAGTGCTGGTAGCGGCGCGGGCGATGAAGGCGGGAATGGCGCATATCGAGCCTATCCTGTCGGCTTCCGGGATCGAGCCCATCGGCACGGTGGTCATGGGCACGGTGAAGGGCGATCTGCACGACATCGGCAAGAATCTCTGCATCATGATGCTGCGCGGCGCCGGTTTCGTGGTGCATGACTTGGGCGTTGACACCCAGCCCGACGAGTTCATCGACGAAGTGGTGGACAAGGGGGCGGACATCCTGGGAATGTCGGCGCTGCTGACCACCACCATGCCCAACATGGGCCGCACCATCGAGGCGTTCGAGGAGGCGGGATTGCGCGGCGAAGTGCGCATCATGGTCGGCGGCGCGCCGCTGTCGCAGGAGTTCGCGGACGACATGGGCGCCGACGGCTACGGCAAGGACGCCATCGCCTGCGTCGACCTGGCCAAGGAGTTCGTCGCCCAGCCGGGCGTAGAGACTGCGGCGGTCGCGGACTGACCCATGGCTGATGAGCGGCCCAAGGCCGATCCGGAGCGCTACCTCCGGAGCGTCGAGCGCCTTACGGAAATATTCCGCGGCATTTCCGACACGGTGAACGTGGTATCCACCTACCGCTGCCCCTACAAGAACGCCCAGAACCTCTGCACGGCCCGGTTCGGCTGCCGCAACCAGGACCGCTCCGCCCCGGAGGGCGAACTCTATCCCTGCACCGGCGACGACAACCTCGACTACCGCTCGGCATGGGAAATGGACGGGAGTGCCTGAGGAACTCTCTTCGCTGCAATTTCACCCCCACCCTAACCCTCCCCCTCAAGGGGGAGGGAATTCGGGGCCGGGAGAAAGAAATTGCAACCGTCCTGCTGGGAATCCCTTGCCGTAGCTGACTCTGTCTCTTGATTTGCTACAATGCCACCATGCCAGTGATATTGAATGGACATGAAATCCAGGCCCATCGCGGGAAGTCGCTCTTCGACTACGCCGATCATCTGCGCGTGCGCGTGCCCACCTCCTGCGGCAGGGGCGGGAGTTGCCACGAGTGCATCGTGGAGGTGCGTAGCGGGATGGAGGGACTGTTCCCTAACTCCCGGGACGAGTATTTTCTTTCCGGCAACTTCCGGCTTGCCTGCCAGGCAATCGTCGCTGACCCGTCCGAGACCATAGAGTTCAGCGTCCTGCGCCGCCAGCCGCGCATCCTCACCGAGGGCATACGGCGGGCGGTCGAACTTGCCCCGCATGTCCGGCGCGATGGCGACGAGGTGACCATCGGCGGCCAGCCGGTTGACATCTACCGGGGCCGGATACTGGGATTGGCCGCCGACATAGGCACCACTACGGTGGCAATTAACCTGGCCGACCTGGAATCCGGGGAGATCATCGCTACGTCCTCATTTGAAAACCCTCAGAAATTCGGTGGCAGCGATGTCATGAACCGGATTTCCTACGACGCCGGGAGAAACCGGGGCGAGTTAAGGCTCGCAATTATCTCGGCGATCAATTTCGAAATAGGCGAAATGATCCGGCAACTGAATGTTCAACGGCGCCAGATCTACAGCGCCGTTATTGTGGGCAACACCACCATGCGGGACATCGCCTTCGGCGTCAACGTTCAGCCGGTGGGTGTCAAGCCCTACAAGTCTTCCATCGAGCTGGAATGGGAGGCGGGCGAGCGAACCGGCACTTCCCTGCAATCCAGCGCTCAGGCCGTGGGGCTGCGGATATTCCCGAAGGCCCACGTGTACGGGGGGCCGCTCATCGCGAGCCACGTGGGGGCCGACGTGGCCGCCGGCCTCCTGGCCATCGGCATGGACGAGCAGGAGGAGCCGGTGATGCTGGTGGACATCGGCACCAACACGGAGGTTGTCATCGGCAACCGGCACGCCATGGTCTCCGCGTCGTGCCCGGCTGGCCCCGCCTTCGAGGGCGGGCAGGTCACCCACGGCATGGCAGGCTACGACGGCGCGGTGGAGTCCGTTCGCATCCGAGATGGCCGCCCGCAGGTGTCCACCATTGGCGGGGCTGAGGCGCAAGGGATATGCGGCTCCGGGCTGGTAGACCTGCTGCACGAGCTTCGGGCCGGTGGATTGATGAACGAGCTGGGAGCATTCGAAGACGGGGCCAGAGAGTACGTTTTTGCGCCGGAGAAGGGGATGGGTCTCTCCCGCGCCGACATCAGTGCCCTGGCGCAGGCGAAGTCGGCCAACTATTGCGGGCAATTCATCACCCTGCGAAAGTACGGACGGCCAGTGGAGGACATATCGCGGCTCTACCTCGCGGGCGGCTTCGCCAACTACCTGGACGTTTCCAATGCAATGGCCATCGGGTTCGTCGCCAATTTCCCGGAGGAACGCGTCGCCCGGGCTGGCAACGCCGCGCTTGAGGGCGCAACGATGATGCTCCTGTCCCAGGACTCGCGGCGGCGGGCCGAGGACCTTGTGCGGCGTGTCGAGCATGTTGAACTGGAGACCACCCCGGATTTCTTCGAGATTTTCGTGGAAGGGTGCATGTTCAAGCCCATGCCTCGCGAGTTCAACCGCGGCACCCAGCACTGACCGCAGCAGCGACCGGAGGGCCGTATGACCTGGAAAGTCCTAATCACCGACTACGTGTGGCCCAGCACTGACCCGGAAAGAGCCGTGCTTGAGGCCGGTGGGGCCGAGGTTGCCGTGGCACCCGACGGCAACGAGGAGACGCTGGCTGGCCTTGCCCGCGACGCGGATGCAATCATGACCTGTTTCGCCCAGGTCACCGGGAACGTCGTCCGCGCCGCCGAGCGATGCCAGGTCATCGGCCGTTTCGGCGTCGGGGTGGACAACATTGCCGTCGCCACGGCCACCGAACTGGGAATCGCCGTTACCTACGTGCCGGACTACTGCGTCGACGAGGTATCCGACCACGTGATGGCGCTGTTGCATGCCTGGAATCGGAAGATCGTGCTGTTCGACCGGTCGGTCAAGGAACGCGGGTGGGGCAGCCAGCCGCTCACCATGCGCATGATGCGGCTGCGGGGAAAGACCATCGGAATCGTCGGGTTTGGCAGGATAGGGCAAGCCGTGGCCAGCAAGGCGCGGGCCTTCGGGATGAACATACTGGCCGCAGACCCTTTCGTCGATTCCGCAACTGTTGAGTCCTTCGGCGGTTCACTCGTTGAATTGGACCAACTGCTGGGCGAATCCGATTTTGTTTCATTGCACACCCCTCTCTCCGACGAGACCCGGAACATGATTGGCCGGGACGAACTGGCGGCGATGAAGCGGGAGGCGTTCCTGATTAACGCGGCCCGTGGCCCACTGATTGACGAGGAGGCGCTCTACGCCGCGCTCGCTAACGGCGTTATTGCCGGGGCCGGGCTGGACGTGATGGTAGATAACGTTCCGTCGCGGGAGCATCCGTTGCTGGCGCTGGAAAACGTCATCATTACTCCTCACGTCGCTTTTTTCTCCCAGGAGTCAACGCTGGAGTTGGAACAGAGGGCTGCAGCCGAAGTAGTAAAGGTGATGCATGGAGAAATGCCGGACAACCTGGTTAATCCGGCGGTTTTGCAGCACCCCAATCCCAGGCATGCTTTGACAAGGTAAGCTGAACTCTCATCGGCTTGCTACAATTTAGTTGCAGAGAGCGATTCGGTTCCCTATTGACTTGCATCATTGAAGATTTACTTTATAATCCACTCTGCGCGATGTCACGCCCGGCCAGCCAGCCCTGCGTCACATCCCAATAAATTCAAACGGCGAGGCCTTCATGCCCAGAATCAATTACAGAGACGCAATTTCCCAGGCGCTTGCATACGTCAACACTCTCCCCGACCTGGAGGAACTGAGCGAGAGCGCCATAAAGCAGGGGATAGTGCTGAGAGTGTTGAGCGCCGCCGGGTGGGATACATTCGATCTTTCGGAAGTCCATCCGGAGTACCGCAGCGGCAACACGACCATTGACTTTGCATTGATGTCCCCCACCTCCGCCCGCAGTAGAACCGCCGCCACCCCCCTGATCTTCGTCGATGTGAAACTGCCGGGCGAAAACCTTGAAAGCGACCGTTTTGAGCGCCAGCTTATCAATCACTGTTCCAGGAACGGCGTATCGCTGGGAGTGTTGACGAATGGGCTCAAGTGGTTTCTTTCGTACATTGCTCCCGGACAGGAAAACCGGGAAAGCCGGTATTGCGAGACGGATCTGTCCGGCGATCCCGACAGCGCCGCCGATGACCTCAACCGCTACCTAGCCAAGGACCGGGTGGTCAGCGGCCAGGCGGCGCGTTCTGCGGAAAGGGCGCTCCAGGAACGCAATCAGAACGTTGTCGTGCGTCAGGCCATCCTGGAAGGCTGGCGCCAGGTCGTGCGAGGGATCGACGAAGGACTGGTCGAGCTGGTGGCCACGGCTTCGGAAAATCGCGCGGGAGAGAGGCCCGATAACAGGTTCGTGCGCCGGGTTCTCCTGGAGCACCGTGCTGAGTTGCTGCCGTTCTCGGACGACGAAGCCTCTGAAAGCAGGACGGGCGGAGGGTCGCGCCGCAGGCCGGCCTCGTTCACCTTCGAATCGGAATCCCAGACCGCGTCCTCCTGGCCCGACCTGCTGATCGGGGTGTGCGAGGTCATGCGGCAGCGCCATCCTGGGGACTTCGAGAAGATTCTTGGTATAAGGGGACGGACTCTGCCCTACTTTTCCAGGAATGAAGACGACGTCCACCACCCGCGTCAAATCGGTGATTCCGGAATCTATGCTTCTTGCCAGGGCGCCGGCGTGCTCATCGAAGGCCGGGCGAAGAGAGTGGTGGAGCTTTTCGGCTACCCAAGCGAGTCGTTGACCATCCAGACTCGATAACCGGCGAGAGTCTTGTTGCTGGCCCCTGGTTTGCCCGAGCAAGCCAGAGGGCCGGTTATACAGGGCCTCTTGATTCTCCCCCCTCTTGTGGTGGGAAGGTTGAGGCGTGGGTGAAATCCTGCCCTTCGGCAGTTTAGCGCTAAAAAGGAAATGCCCTCTCCCGCCGGGATAGGGAACAACTGTAAGGCCGAGTTCGGTCGGCAGTTCTTGGTTGCCGCCGTTTCGCTGCCGGGATAGAATGGAAATGCGCCGTTCCCCGTGGGGGTGTAGCTCAGTGGGAGAGCACCTGCTTTGCAAGCAGGGGGTCAGGGGTTCGACCCCCCTCACCTCCACCACACTTACATCGCGCCCCGACGCAGTATGTCGCCAGGAGGCAGAATCGGTATGGCTGAGTTCCTAAATACGACTGGCATAAATTACAGGCTCGAGCAAATAATCCAAAACGCTGAGAGGGAACTTTGGATTATCAGCCCGTTCCTCAAGATTAACTCTCGGATCAAAGAACTCTTGGAGGACCGGGACCGTTTTAAGGTCACTATCCGTGTAATATATGGCAAGAATGAGCTGCGGCCGGAGGAGAAGCAATGGCTGGCGTCATTGGCTTCTATCCGGACCAGTTTCCGCAGCAACCTTCACGCGAAATGCTACCTGAACGAAAAGGAAGCGTTGTTGACATCGATGAACCTGTACGAGTTCTCACAAGTCAACAATGACGAGATGGGGATTCTGGTCTCGAAAGACCAGGCTCCTGCCCTCTACGACAAAATACTCGATGAATCAATGCGTATCATGAGGGTTAGCGAAGAGATTCGCGAAACAGTCGCTACGGTCACTGTTTCCGAAGACCCTCCTGAGGCTCCGAAACGGCGAACGGAAAAGGCAGCGGTTGACAAGCTGCAAAACGGTTTCTGCATCCGCTGCAAAACCACGATACCGGCAAACCCGGTCGAGCCATATTGCGCGAGTTGCTTCCGTACCTGGAATCGATTCAAGAACCCGGATTACAAGGAAGAGCACTGCCACACCTGCGGAACAGACATGGAAACCACCAAGGCCAAGCCGGTGTGCCTGCCTTGTCACCGTAAGTACCGGGGCGTCTTGGAATT
The DNA here is from genome assembly GCA_963664375.1 of Dehalococcoidia bacterium. Taxonomy (GTDB): domain Bacteria; phylum Chloroflexota; class Dehalococcoidia; order Lucifugimonadales; family UBA3495; genus VXOI01. Next base: position 2,317,688 of record OY761449.1, on the reverse strand, counting down.
CGCAGCAGTCTGAAGACCGCTACCGGGAGGGGAAGCGCGCCGCCAGGATGTCCTGCATCAACCGCGCCGCCACCTGCACAGTCAGTTCCGAATTGTCGTAGGGCGGGGCGACCTCTACGATGTCGAAGGCCACAAGGTTCGATGTCTCCAGCAGGGCCAGCAGGCAGTTCCTAACCTCCTCGTAAAACAACCCGCCGGTCTCCGGGGTTCCTGTGCCGGGCGCTTGGGTGGGATCGAGAACGTCAACGTCGAAGGTGACGTACAGGTTTTCGGCCTTGGGAATAAGATCGGCCACCGCCGTGGGGCCGAGTTCCCTGAAGCGCGAGTGGCTGATTATCAGACTGCCGTCCCTGATGGCTTCCTCGTAGGGGATCCGCCGCGCCGAGCGTATGCCCACCGACGTGACGTGCCCCACGAAGTCCAGTTCGCGGCAGCGGCGTATCGGGCTGGCGTGGGTGTACAGCGCGTCCTGCACGTCATGGGTGTAATCGAGGTGGGCGTCGAAATGGACGATGTTCAGCGGCGCGAACCTCGACAACCCGCGGACTACCGGGAACGTAATGGCGTGGTCGCCGCCCACGGCCACCGGCAGCGCCCCCCGCGCGACTACCTGCTCAACGGCCCGCGTGATGCGGTCGAAATTGCCCACTACCTCCGAGGGCACGATGGGGACGTTGCCGCAATCGGCCATCACCACCCCGCGCAGCAGTTCGTCCCCGGCGTCGATGTCGAAGAAACCGTCGGCCACGCCCTGCGCGCCATACGGGTCGGAGTAGGAGTAGGCGCGGGGCGCGTCACGGAGGGCATCCGGCCCGAAACGCGCCCCCGGCCGGCCCAGCGTCCCCTGGTCGAACGGTATCCCGATGAAGGCAATATCGGCCTCCAGTTCCTCAATATTCTCGCAGAGCGGGGCGTTGAAGAATGATCGCGGCAGTGCCCGCAGGTTCGGCCAGGGTTCCTGCGGGTGGGCTGGCGGCGGCGCAGAGGTCATTGGTGTCCTCCGTTAGGGGTTTCGGCTTTTGCTGGCAGCCCTCCGCTATTGAGCGGTGGTGCCGCCGTCGATGACAAGTTCAGCGCCGGTTACGAACGAAGCCTCATCCGAGGCGAGATAAACGATGCCGTGGGCGATGTCGTCGGCGTTGCCCAGGCGGCCGATTGGAATCCGGTCCAGAGACCACTCGCGTCGGCCTTCCTCACCGGAGTAGCCGGGATCGGTCAGGGGGGTCCAGCAATAGCCGGGATGCACCGAGTTCACCCGAATGTTTTCCGAGGCGTACTGGATGGCGGCGGACTTGGTGAACAGGCGGCTGGCGCCCTTGGCCGCGTGGTAGGCGGTGGAAGTGGGGCTGCCAACGATGCCGTAGATTGAGGATACGTTGATGATAGACCCGCCGCCGGACTTGCGCATCTCGGGGATGGCAAGCTTGGTGCCCAGGAACACACCCTTGGCGTGAACGTCCATCTGGCCGTCCCAATCGTCGACGCTGGTTTCCTCGACGGTCAGGCGTGCGCCAGTGCCAGCGTTGTTCACCAGCACGTCCAGCTTGCCGTAGCGGGCCACCGTCTCGGCGACTACTTCCTGCCAGCGCTGCTCGTCGGTAACGTCGTGCTCCATGAACATCACGTCGCCGCCGTTCTCCCTGATCTGCGCGGCGGTGGCCTCGCCCATATCGGCCTTGATGTCCGTCAGCACCACCCTGGCCCCTTCGCGGGCGAACATTCTGGCGGCGGCCCCGCCGAATCCCATAAGCTGGCCTTCGACTCCAGCCGCCGCTCCGGTGATGATGGCAACCTTGTTTTCCAATCGCATGACTCGCCTCCTCGTAAATAGTAAGATCAGTTCCCGTAGCTTTGCCCGTATCGCTCGCTGTGGGCGAATTCCGATACCGGCTTCCGTGCCTTGGTGCGGGCCGCGGCCTCGTCGGTGGGGTATCCGAAGGCCACCATTGCGACCAGCTCCTTGTCCTCGGGAATACCCAGCAATTCCTTGACCCTATCGTTTTCCTCCCCGCGAACGCCAGCGACACAGCCGCCTACGCCCAGAGACCACGCGGCCAGCTCCATCTGCTGTAGCGACCGGCCAGCATCGAACTCAGGCCGTCCGCCGCGGTCCATGACCACGGCCACCGCCAGCGGCGCGCCGCCGATGAACCCGCCCGAGGAGGCGATGCCGCCGATCTGCGCCAGGGTATCCCGGTTCTGGATGACGACGAAGTTCCACGGCTGGCGATTGCGGGCGCTGGGCGCCCAGCGTGCCGCCTGCAACATCCGGCGAATCACCCTCTCCGGTACAGGGTCCGGCTTGAATTCCCGCACCGTCAGCCTCGACCTGATGCACTGATAAGTGTCCATCCAGGTTCCTCCATTTCATTTCGGCAAATCGTTGGAAGGATTATAGTCGCACCAGCGCATACGTGGGCAAGAGAGTCGTGTATTGGAGTGGAACCTTCTGATAGTTCCCTCTCCCTCCGGGGGAGGGTTAGGGTGGGGGCGTCTCCCTGATGCAGGCGAAATTACGGTACTCCCTATTTGCGTTGGTGATGGCCATTCAGCCTCCTCATTACTCATTCGGCCCTGTCATTCCTGCGAAAGCAGGAATCCAGAGGGTATGCGACCTTTGAAACCGGCTATGGGCGCGAAGCCTGGATTCCTGCTTTCGCAGGAATGACGGGCCACTGTGCAGGTCGCATTTTCAAGGCGCGATGGCCCTGGATTCAGAGCCGAGGTTGTTCAATCCTTCCGTCAGACGGCTATAATCGCGCCTAATCAAACAACGGGAGAAATGCGATGCCTAGAGTGGCGCTAGACTTGAACAACCCGGCCGACCGGGCGCAGGTAAAGGGGCAGTGGCGCGTGGCGCCCGGGCTGGTGCCCGGCGAGCCCAACGAGGGCTTGACCGCCCAAATTCTGGGAACTCCTGCACGCCTGGCCGACTACGATGACTCGGGCTGGGATGTTTGCGACAACGTCCGCCAGAGCCTGTCGGTGGGGTTCACCTTCGCCTGGTACCGGATCCGCGTTGAGTTGCCAGAGTCAGTGAACGGCATGCCAGTCGCCGGGGCCCGGCTCTGGTTCGAGACCAACGTCGACAACTACGGCGAGGTCTGGGTCAACGGCGAAATTGACCGAAACACTGGCACGATCCCCGGCCTCAACGCCCCGCAACGGGTGGAGTTGGCAACCACAGCCGAACCGGGGGCAACCTACGTAATAGCGGTGCTGGCTGCCAACGGCCCGCTGGCCGAGCCGCGCGGCGGTATCTTCCTCCGCTACGCCTACCTGTCCTTCGAGGTTACCGACAACTGAAGGGCAAACATCCTCACCCTCACCCTCTCCGAGAGGGAGAGGGAACTTGTGGCATACGCTAGAGTGAACTCAAGGAGGTCTCATGGCCCAAAGAAAAGGGACGGCGCTGCTGATGGTCTACGTTGATGTGGACATCGAGAACGACGCCGAATTCAACCGCTGGTACAACGAGGAGCACATCCCTGAGCGTCTGAGCGCGCCCGGCTTCCTTGACGGCGCACGCTACGAGGCGCTGAAGGGCGGCCCGCGCTACCTCGCCGTTTACGAACTGGAGTCGGTGGAGGCCCTGCACACTCCCGAATACTTGCAGATGAGCAACAACCCCACGCCCTGGACGCAGCGCATGGGCCCCGGCACGGTAGGACGCGGCTATGTCCGGAACGTGTACACCCAGATCTACCCCGAGGGCGGCGACGATCCTGATACCCTCGGACGGGGCATGGCTCCCGCGCTCCAGATCGGGCGGATGGACGTTCCTGCGGAGCTGGAGGCCAAGTACAACGACTACTACGACAATGTTCGCACGCCGGGGAACCTCCAGATTCCGGGCTGTCTGCATGTCCGGCGCTATCACGCGGTGGAGGGCGTCCCCAAGTACCTGACCATGTACGAATTCGAGCACGAGAAAGTGCCGGAGACCCTGGCGTGGGAAAAACAGCGCACCCAGGACACGATGAACCAGTATATCGGCGGCACCTACGGCCACGCGCCCGGCTCGCCCGGCGTCTACCGCCGCGTGTTCCCGCCGCGGGCGTTTTAGCTCTCAGGTTTTTCCTAAGCCACGTCGTCATTCCGGCGAATGCCGGAATCCAGAACTGCCCGACGGGTTTGCAATGCTTTCTCCATCGGTAGGCCCTGGATTCCGGCTTTCGCCGGAATGACGTGATGATAGGAGAATCTGAGAAGGCATCGCAGGTTCTCGATGCGTTGTACCGAGCGCGCTTGCGTGGACTACACCGAGGGGGACATGCGGAATTGACCGACCCGTTCCAGGAGGCGCTGTAAGCAGACATAAACTGCGGGAAATCGCCAACAAACGCCGGTAAACATAATCTAAAGGTGGCTGGACATCAGGGCAAACTGTAGGGGCGGGTTCAAAACCCGCCCCTACGTATAGTTTCCTTTAATTGTCCCCTCTCCCTCCGGGAGAGGGTTAGGGTGAGGGCGTTTTCCTTCCCCCGGAAGGGGAGGGAATATTCCCACGGCGTCTCAGTATCCGATGGCCTCCAGGATGCGGCCCGGCGTCATTGGCAGGTCGGTCAGGCGCTTGCCGGTGGCACGGGCGATGGCGTTGGCCACTGCAGCCAGAGGGGGCACCAGCGGCACCTCGCCCGTCCCGCGCACGCCGTAGGGGTGGCCGGGGTTCGGCACCTCCACGACAACCGTGTCGATCATTGGCAGGTCGAGGCTGGTTGGCATGCGGTAATCGAGGAAGCTGGAGTTCAGCATCCGCCCCTGGTCGTTGACGAAGTACTCTTCGTTCAGCGCCCACCCGATACCCTGAACCACGCCGCCCTGTATCTGGCCCTCCACGTAGCTGGGGTGGATGGCCCGCCCCGCGTCCTGGAGCGCGGTGTAGCGCAATATCTCGACCTTGCCGGTGTCCGGGTCTACCTCGACGTCGACGATGTGCAAGCCGAAGGCGTTGCCCACGCCGCCGGGGTTCACGGTGGCCCGGCCCACGATAGGCCCGCCCGTGCCGTTCAGCCGGGGCGCCAGGGCCTGAAAGGTTATGCTCAGCTCGGGGTCCTGTCGGTGTGAGAGAACCCCCTTGTCGTACTGGACGTCGTCCGGCGAAACGTCCCAGATACGCGCGGCCCGCTCGATCATCTGCCGCTTGATGTCCTGCGCGGCGTCGTGGCAGGCCGTACCCATCTTGAAGGTGACTCCGCTGCCGCCAGCCCCGGAACTATATCCTATGGAATCGGTGTCCACCACCGAGGGCTTGACCGTCTCCACCGGAATGCCCAGGACTTCGGCCACCTGCATGGCCATGGCCGCGCGGGACCCGCCGATGTCAGGCGATCCCTCGACCAGGCTGACGGTGCCGTCGGGGTTCACGCTGGCCACGGCGCTGGCCGGGCCGGAGCTGTTGAACCACGCGCCCGCGGCGATGCCCCGCCCCCGGTTGGGGCCGGTCAGCGGCTCGGCCAGGTGCGGATGCTCCAGGGCGGCCTGCAGCGTTTCCAAGAACCCGATCTTTCGGAACACCGGGCCGGTTGGCTGGCGGCTGCCCTCCTTTGCCGCGTTTCGAAGCCGGAATTCCACCGGGTCCATTCCGATCTGGTCGCAGATTTCGTCGATGACCGACTCGGCGGCATAGGCAGCCGTGGGGGATCCGGGAGCGCGATAGGCCGCCGCCTTCTGCGTGTTGACCACCACGTCAATGCCCTCGATGAAGCTGTTGGCCACCTCGTATGGCGCAAGCATGGTGCGGCAGCCCGACGGCACTGGCGAGCCGGGGAAAGCCCCCGCCTCATAGACCAGCGTGCAGTCGGCGGCGGTCAGCTTGCCGTCGCGGGTGGCCCCCAGCTTGACGCGGATGTGGCTGGCCGACGTGGGGCCGGTGCCCTCGAACACCTCGGCGCGGGACATGGCCACCTTGACCGGCTGCCCGCACTTGCGCGAGAGAGCCGCGACCACCGGCTCCAGGTAGCACCCGCCCTGGCCCTTACCCCCGAAGCCGCCGCCGATCTCCATGGGAATGATCTTCAACCGGGATACGCTGACACCGAGTATGGCCGCCGTGTGGTCGCGCAGGGCGAAGTGGCCCTGGCTGCTGGCCCAGATGGTCACGTTGCCGTCGGTGCTCCACTGTGCGGTCGCCGAATGAGGCTCGATGTAGCCCTGATGCACCGGGCGAGTGTGGAACTCCCGCTCAACGACAACATCCGCCTCGGCAAAGCCGACTTCCGGGTCGCCCAGCCGGAACTCGAATCGGTTGGACACGTTGCTGGGTTGGGCGTTGGCGTCGCCCCAGCCGCCCTGCCGCATGCCGGGATTGGACAGCGTTACCAGCCGTTCGTGCAGAACCGGCGCGTCGTCTCGCATGGCATCGTCGGCGTTCAACACCGGCGGCAGCACCTCGTAATCAACGTCCAGGGCCGCAAGGGCCTCCTCGGCGGCCCCCGCCGACGTTGCCGCCACGGCGGCTACGGCGTGGCCGACGTAGAGGGCCTTCTCGCGGGCCATCACGTTGCGGCTGTAGAAACCGTAGTTGACCGTTGCCCCTTCTTCCTGGTCGGCGATCTCGGCCGACACCTCGGGGAAGTCCGCTGAGGTGACGACGGCTTTCACGCCCGGTATCGCCAGGGCGCGAGTGGCGTCGATGCCGCGGATGACGGCGTGGGCGTGAGGGCTGCGCAGCACCTTGCCCACCAGCCAGCCCGGCGGGTGAATGTCGGCGGCGTACCTTGCGCGTCCCGTCACCTTGTCCGGCCCGTCGTGGCGGATCGGGCGGGTGCCAATGACGTCAAATGTCTCCTCTGCCGGAGGGTGAGTCGCCTGTTCAGTTGTCATAATCAACTCCTGGACACCATTTAGTTTGTTTACATAATCGCAAACAGCAGTTAGGTTACTCGATGCTGCTCTGGTGCAACTGATTTTTGGATGCTAGGGAGTGTCGTCAACTCATCCCGTCATTCCGGCGAAAGCCGGAATCCAGGCGGTTCCGTATCCAAGTCCTTTTGCAGCATTGAGCGATTTTGGATTCCGTCTTTCGCCGGAATGACGGTTAGGGTTCCTCAGCGAGCCCTGAGATAAATGCCTGCTCTGCTACGGAGGATACAGGATATAGCCCCTGCGACCGGTGTTGTTGACCCGGAACAGGTGGCCGCCACGGGTGGTAACGTACAGCGTGTCCAACGCTGGCCCGCCGAAGGCGCAGTTGGTGGGCCAGTCGGCGGGCACCGGATGGGTCTCAATAATCCTGCCCGAAGGCGCGAAAACGTGAATCAACGGCCCGGGGCCAGCCTGCCGCCAGCCACCGGCGGCAATGATGTTGCCCTCCACGTCCAGGCACATGCCGTCGAGACCGCGGTGAACGCCTCGGAAGTCGCGGCCGAATTCGTGCAGCGCCATCGGTTCGCCGAGCGTGTCGTCGGACTGGAGCGGATAGGCCCGCAGGTCACGGGTTCCCTCGTAGTCGCTCTGGACCACGTACAGCGTCCGTTCGTCCAGGGAGAACAGGATGCCGTTGGGCGCCCAGGTGTCGAAGGTCATCCGGCGCAGCGTCCAGCCACCCTCAGCGTCGGGGTCGGGGTCCAGGCGCAGCACCGACGCATGGTCCAGTTCCCGTTCCTCCGGGGGAATCTGGCCCGCCGGGTCGGTGAACCAGATGCGTCCCTTGCGGTCGATGGCCAGGTCGTTGGGGCGGTTGTGGCGCTTGCCGTCCAGCAGGCTGGGCAGCCGAACGCTGCTGCCATCGGCGTTGAAGCGCCTGATGCACCTGCCGCCTCCCGAGCAGCCGTAGAGATTGCCCTGCGCGTCAAAGTTCAGCCCGTTGGTGTTCTCCGTGCCAGTGGCCCACTCGGTGCAATCGCCAGTATGGTGGTCGTAGCGCATAATCCGGCTGTTCGGGATGTCGGTAAACAGCAACGCCTGGCCGTCCCAGACCGGCCCCTCCGTCGTGCCGCCGTATGGCCCGGCCACCAGTTCAAATTCCCAGCTCATACATTCCTCCAGGCAATCCCCTCTCCCGAAGGGAGAGGGTTAGGGTGAGGGCGTTTCAGGATGCGGGAGGGCCGTCATCTCACTCCACGAACCGGGCCCCGACGCTGCCCATGCGCGAGTAGGTAGCGGTAACCGAATCGCCCGGCTTGAGTTCAGCCGGGGTGACCATCGAGCCGGAAATGATGGTCTCACCGGCCCGCAGGTAGTCGCCGAACTCCGCGAGCTTGTTGGCTAGCCAGACCACGGGATTGATGGGATTGCCCATCACCTCGAAACCCGTCCCCGACCCGTGCAGCTCGCCGTTCAACTCCACCGTCACGCCCTCGTACTGCAAGTCCAGGCCGTCCAGCGGGCAAAGGCGCGACCCCACGACCAGCCCGCCGTGCAGCGCGTTGTGGATGATGACGTCGGTGGCGCTGATTCCCTCGCCCTGAACCTTCAGGTCCACCAGTTCCAGCGACGGCACCACTCCCACCGTGGCCCGCATGACGTCCACCGGCGTAACGCCGGGCCCGCGCAGGTCCTCGCCCAGCACGAAGGCCACCTCCGCCTCGATGTGCGACGAGGTCAGGCTGCCGATAGGCACGTCGGCGTTATTCTCGTAGACGCATGTGCTGAGGATGTGCCCGTAGCAAGGCTCGTGTACGCCCAGATGATCGCGCGATGCCTTGGTCGTAAGCGCCACCTTGTGCCCGGAGACGGTCTCGGCGGGCTTTAGCTCGTGCAGAAACCTGTACTGCACGTAATACGCGTCACTTTCTGCAAGTGTCATATCCCCCAACGGGCGGGCAGCTCTCCCGGTGCGAAAACTGTCTCGCACCCATTCGCGAGCTGTAATGAGATGCGGCCCTCCATCCCTGTCCAGTTCCCTACCGCCCAACTGCGGCGGTGTACAATTGTTTGTCAAGAGTTTCACAGTCATAGCCAAAGCTCCGGTTGCCGGTTTATGGGCGCGTGCCAGCAAATTGTACACCCATCTTGCCGACTATCCGCGCCGGGATTGTCCGGTTATTAGGTTAAAGGCATAATTGGCTGACTAACACCCGGGGCCTGTCGTCAAATTACTCCGTCATTCCGGCTTTCGCCGCGATGACGGAAATCAAGTCACAGGACTCATGGGAATCCAATTGGCGACTCCCCTTCCCCTTAGGGTTGGATTGCAAGATTCCCTGCTCTCTTATCACCTTTGACTCAAGGAGAGAGGCACATAATGACTGATAACGGTAATGCTAACGGTTCCGCCAGCGCAGGCGTGGACACACATAGCACCATCGGCGACATGCTGGACCGGCAGGCGGAGCGGTTCGCCGGGCGGGACGCTCTGGTGAACTTCGAGACCGGCGAGAGGTTTACTTACGCAGAGTTCCGCGACGAGGTGGAGCGCGTTGCCCGCGGCCTGATGGCGCTGGGAATCCGCAAGGGACACCACGTTGGCATCTGGTCCACCAACTACAGCGAATGGGTGCTGACACAGTTCGCCACCGCCAAGATCGGCGCGGTTATGGTGAACGTCAACCCCGCCTACCGCACCCACGAGCTGGCCTACGTCCTGGAGCAGTCCGAGGCAAACGCCCTGATTTTCATCGGCAAATTCCGCAACTCCGACTACACGGCCATGGTCAATGAGGTCGTGCCCGAGCTCAAGGACTCAAATCCTGGGGAATTAAACAGCTCGCAATTCCCTTACCTGCGCCACGTGGTTTACATTCCGCCTCACAGCGAACCGGACGCCGGGACGCCTCCCGGCATGTGGTCGTGGGCCGACATGGTGGGCCGCCACGCCGAAGTCTCCAGGGAGCGGATGGCGGCGCGGCAGGCGGAATGCCGCCCCGACGACCCGGTGAACATCCAGTACACCTCCGGGACCACCGGCAACCCCAAGGGCGCAATGCTGACCCACCACAACCTGGTGGCCAACGGCGTTTACGTCGGCGACTGCATCGAGCTGACGGAGAACGACCGGCTGTGCATTCCCGTGCCCTTCTACCACTGCTTCGGCTGCGTGATGGGCAACCTGGGCTGCATCACTCACGGGTCGGCCATCGTCATTCCCGCCGAGCACTTCGACCCGCTGAAGACGTTGCAAGCGCTGGACAAGGAGCGGTGCACAACCCTCTACGGCGTGCCGACCATGTTCATCGCCCAGCTCGATCACCCGGAATTCGACAACTTTGACTTGTCATCCCTGCGGACGGGGATCATGGCCGGCTCGCCCTGCCCCATCGAGGTGATGCGGCAGGTCATCGACCGGATGGGCGCGCACCAGATGACCATCGCCTACGGCCAGACCGAGCATTCCCCGGTCATCACTCAGACGCTCACCTCCGACTCCATCGAGCGCCGGGTGTCCACCGTGGGCAAGGTGCTGCCGGGCGTGGAGGTTAGGGTGGTTGACCCGGAAACGGGCAGTGAGGTCGGCCCCGGCGTCCAAGGCGAGTTGCAGGCCCGCAGTTCCATGGTGATGCAGGGCTACTACAACATGCCGGAAGCCACGAACTCGGCCATCGACGAGGAGGGATGGCTTCATACCGGCGACCTGGCCGAGGTGGACGAGGACGGCTACTACAAAATTACTGGCCGTCTCAAGGACATGATCATCCGCGGCGGCGAGAACGTTTACCCCAGGGAAATCGAAGAGTTCCTATACACCCACCCCAAGGTTTCCGATGTCCAGGTGATCGGAGTTCCGGACGAACGCTTTGGCGAAGAGGTGATGGCGTGGGTGATGCTGAGGCCGGGCGAATCGGCGGATCCCGAGGAAATCCGCGAGTTCTGCCGCGGCAGGATTGCCCACTTCAAGGTCCCGCGATACGTGAAGGTGACCGAGGAGTTCCCGATGACGGTCACCGGCAAGATCCAGAAGTTCCGCATGCGCGAAATGGCCGTCGAGGAGCTGGGACTGCATGCCGCCAGCCGGATCGAGACAGCGTAGAGGGGCAGATTAAACGCCGGGTGCGCAGAGGACGCCGGACATTTGGCAACTATCTCAGCACTACCTTTTCACCCCAGCGCTAACCCTCCCCCGTCAAGGGGGAGGGGACTTTTGAGATAGCTTCCTATTCGGCCCCTGGTATTCTCAACGTGTATTGGTATTGGACGCGATTTGTCCGCTTGGCCCCGCCGCGTAGGGGCGCACAGCCGTGCGCCCGTGTCTGCGCAGGAGAGAATTGTGCCGGAACCGGGGCCAGGGCGCACGGCTGTGCGCCCCTACATGGGAATACCAACACACGTTGAGAATACCGGGACTTTTGAGATAGCTTCCTATTCGGCCTCTAGTTGGTGCGGCCCACAACGCCCTGCACCAGCCAGTCCACGCCCTGCAAATATTCGTCGGTGGCTGTCTCGCCCTCGGCAATGCGTATCTCGCCGTCCTGGTCGTAGATGGGGCCGGTGAACGGCTGGATGCTGCCGTCGCGCAGGCCCCCCACGGTGTCCAACACCAGTTGCCGCGTTTCATCGTCCACGCCGCTGCCGAACTGCGCCAGCTTGGCCCAGCCGGCGTCGATGCCAGCCAGCTTGACCGAGCTGCGATAGATGCCCGTCCGTATCTCGTGGACTATCTGGGCCATAATTGGGCCCCAGTTCCAGGTGACGCCGGTAATCCAGTGGTTGGGCGCGGCGGCGCTGGCGTCGTAGTGGAATCCGGTCACCCACACCCCCTCCCGCTCGGCTGCCTCGACCACCGTCTTGGTGCAGTCCTGGTGCAGGGACAGCACGTCCACCCCGGCGTCGGTCATGGTGTTGACTGCGGTCACCTGCTTGGCCGGATCGCACCAGTCACTGGTGAAGACAACCGTGGTCTCCACGTCGGGGTTCACCGACTGCGCGCCAAGGTGCCAGGCGTTGATGTTCAGCAGGCTTGGGGGTATGGGAAAAGCCGCGATGAACCCCAGCTTGTTGCTCTTGGTGGCGGTTCCGGCGGCACGCCCCGCGGCGTACTCAAGCTGCCAGATGTTGGCGAAGAACGAGCCGTAGTTTTCGAAAATCTCCAGGTCGCCCAGGTGCAGGAACATTATCTCCGGGTGTTTGTCGATAATCGCCTTGGTCGGGCCGGAGTAGCCGAAGCTGGTCGGGATTACGATGCTCGCGCCCTGCTCTATCATCTGCTCGGCTACGGACTGCACGTCGACGGTTTCGGGGATGTTCTCGGCCCGCAGGACTTCAACATCGTCGAAGATCTGTTCGAGGTAGTCCGCTCCCGCAGCCGCGGCCTGGTTCCAGCCCAGGTCCTGCTGGGATCCCACGAAGATGATGCCCACCTTCAGCTTCTCGCCCTCGGCGAGCGGCTGGGCCGCGGCGGCGAACTCGCCGGCGGGCCGGAAGTTGCTGCCAGCGCGTCCATCCTCGAAGACCTGGATGAAGAGATCGGGCGAGCCGCCACCCAGTTGCTCGACGGAGGGCGGAGGAAGTGCGGGCGCGGAGGGCGAAACGGTTGTAACGGGAGCTTCGGCGGCGGGCGTCGCCGTTGGGGGTTCGGGGGTAGGAGTGTGCGACTCGCCGCAGGCCAGCAGCGCAACGACCAAGACGACAATGCCCGCCGTCAGGACTGCCGGATGAATGTGGCGATACTTGGAAAACAGCCCTGACAGCACGGCAATCGTTCCTTGACCAGTCTAGTCAGCGGTTACTTCGGCGTACCATTCGGCGGTCTCGCGCCCGGGCTCGGGCAAAACTTGGCCGCCCTCCATGGCCCATGAGGCCGGACCCTCGCCCAGACGACCGCTAATCTGTTCGCGGGGCGCGCCGGTATGCCTCACGAAGGCGTTCATCAGGTCTTCCAGCAGCTTGTCCTTCACTTCCTGCGGCCGCCCGGCGCGGTTGTAGGCGTCGAGGTAGAAGCGGGTGGGAAATTCCGAAGAACCCTCGGGTTGCTCGTCAAACATGACGTGGACGAAATGGCGCGGGGCTAGAGTCGAACCGCAATGGATGTCGGTAACGTCCACGGCGATCTTTTCGCGCTGCTCGAAGGGGACGGAGTCGGTGGGAACCTTGAATCGGTAGATAGGCATTGCTACTCTCCTGCTTTTGTACTTGGCCTAGTGATTGTGGGGGTCGTAGCTGGCGTCTGAGGCGCCAACCACCAGTTCAGCGGTGGTCTGGCCGGTTACTTCGATCCACATATCCTGGACTGCTGTCATGAACTCGACGCGCTTCTCTTGGGAAAAACCGTCAGGTATGCGGCTCCTCACGGAAGACGAGGAGGATATCTCACCGCCGCGAAATCCGAATCCGCGGGGTATCACCTCGTAGTCGACGGAGATATCGTCGGGTGGGACGCCCAGAATCGCCGCGCCAATCTGGACCAGTCGCAGGTTAATAATCTCTCGCTGTTCCTCGGGAATGACGCCTTCCTGGATGGTGCAGTTGAACGCAATCACAACTCTCTCCCAAGTACCTCGTCGCCCTATAAATTACATTAGCCGCAGCCCAATTGCAACGTGGATACCGGTTGGGACAGGGCTTTGTTAATTCTCCCTCTCCCTTGAGAGAGAGGGTTGGGGTGAGGGTGAACTCGCGGGTATCCGCACCATTCGACAAGCTCATGGTGAGCCTGTCGAACCACGCCCCCACCCTAACCCTCCCCCGGAAGGAGAGGGATAGGGTGGGGCACCCTGCTGGTTGCGAAAGCCAGCGACCGTCAAGTTCGCAGGATCGTCTTCAGGCCCGCGGGCATCGCCCGGTCCGCCGCCCCGGTCCAGACCGCCAGCACTCCCAGGGTGAGCGCGTAGGGGAGCATATCCAGCAGGAAGGGCGATACGGGCGCTCCCAAGGCTTGCAACTGCAATTGCAGGCCCACGGCTCCGCCGAACAGCAGCGCGCCCGCCATTCCCCGCAAGGGAGACCACAGGCCGAAGATGACCAGCGCCACGGCTATGAAACCCCTCCCGGCAGTCATCCCCTCCGACCACGTGTGAGTCAGGCCCACGGAAAGCTGGGCGCCGCCGACGCCCGCAAGCGCGCCGCCCAGCAATATGGCCGCCAGTTGCAGCGTCGCCGGGTTGCGTCCCGCGGCGAAGGACACCGCCGCGCTCTCTCCCACCGCCCGAAGGCTGAGGCCCCAGCGCGTGTACTGCAACACGAACCAGAGAAGCGGGCCGATACCATAGGCGACGTAGGCAAGAATGTCCTGCCGGAACAGGGCCTCTCCAAGCACCGGAATTCCGGCGAGACCGGGAATGGCGATGGGATTCAGCCCTTGGATGATGTCATCCACGTAGCCACGGCCCACGTAGGCCGTTACTCCTCCGGCGAAGAGGGTCAGCGCCAGCCCTGTCGCGAGCTGGTTGGTGTCCCGGTAGATAACGAGACCGGCGTGTATTGATGCGGCCATCGCTCCTGCCGCCATGCCAGCGAGGATACCGATGGCTGCCGAGCCTGATTCAGCGGTCGCGACAAACCCGAAGCAGGCTCCCGCCAGCATGCAGCCTTCCATGCCCAGGTTGATGCGCCCGGCGCGCTCCGTAATCAGCTCGCCGTAGACGGCGTACAGCACCGATATTCCGGGGCCTACCGCCCCGGTCAGCGTCCCGCTGATCACCAGCCAGAGTGTGCTCACAGCGCCCGCCTTTCGACCCGGCGCATTCCCAGCACGAAGAACAGGGCCAGGCCGATGAGAACCAGTCCGGCCGCCGAGGGCAACCCCGCCGTGAGTTGCAGCACGTCTCCCGCCACCAGGAAAACCGCAATCAGGAAGCAGGCGGCAACTATGGGCACGGGATTGTGTCCGGCAAGCCAGCTTGCCAGCAGCCCCAGGTAGCCGAGATTGTTGGAAATTCCCGGCCGCAGGTCGTGGTGGATTCCCGACACCTCCACCATGCCAGCAAGGCCAGCCAGCGCGCCCCCGGCTACCATGGCGGCAATCGCGTATCGGTCGACTGCGATGCCCCGCCGTCTTGCCGCCTCGGGATTGCCGCCCACGGCGCGCATCTTGAATCCCCAGCTTGTGCGGTTCAGGATGACGTAAGTGACCACCAGCGCAATCACCGGAGCCAGAAATCCCCAGTGAAACCTCGACCCGGCAATGGAGGGGAAAACGGCGGCCAGGCCGAAGGGCGTGGTGTATGGGTATCCCAAACCCTCCGGGTTTTTCCAGGGGCCGAAGACAAATACGTCGATCAGAAGGATGGCAAGATAGTTGGCAAGGAGCGTCGAGATGACCTCGTTCACGCCCCGCCACCACCTGAGCAATGCAGCAATCGCCGCCCACGCTCCGCCACCCGCGCAACCGGCAAGGGCCATCGCCGGGAGCATAAGCCATATCTGACTGACAGGAAAGAAGAGCGCAACCCCGGTTGCGGTCAGAGCGCCAACGAAGAGCTGCCCCTCGCCGCCGACGTTCACCAGCCCGACGCGGGTCGGCACAGCCGTCGCCAGGGCCGTCAGCAGCAGCGGGATCATGGTGACCCCAACCTCGCTGAGACCGAGCGGGCTGCCCAGGACTCCTTCCCAGCCTTTTGAGAAGGCTGCCGCCGGGTCTATCCCCGTGGCAGCCAGGAACGCCGCAAACACTGCCAGGGCCAGCAGAATTCCGAGCGCAGCCCGGAGCGCGGGTTCCCCGCCGGAGAACGGGCCGCAACGCCACAGCCGATGAACCTTGCTCAGGAGGCTTTCGTTTGAACCGGCCCCGGAATTCATGCCTCAGAGGGTGTTTCCAAAGTTCCCTCTCCCTCCGGGGGAGGGTTAGGGTGGGGGCGTCCTCTACGTTTCATCAGGAATGACACCTACCACCACAGCCTTCTCATAGCCGGTGAAATGGCCTTTTGGAAACGCCTTCCCAGACGGGGCGGCCGTGTGGCCGGTCATCAGCAGGCCGATCTCTCGCGTGGACACGCCGGTCGCATCGAACTCCCCCACAATCCGGCCGCGGTACATCACCAGCAGGCGGTGGCTCAGGGTCATGAGTTCGTCGAGATCCTTGGACACCAGCACCACAGCGGCCCCCGACTCGGCTTGTTGCAGCAGCAGATTGCGTGTGGACTCCGCGCTCATAACGTCCAGGCCGCGAGTAGGGTAATAGGCTAGAAGCACGCTGGCCCCCCTGCCTAGCTCCCCTGCCAGCATCACGCGCTGGATATTTCCGCCGGACAGGCGCCTGACCTGCGCGCTGGAATCCGCCAATGGGAGGGGAAATGCCTGCCGCACCTGTTCCGCGGATTCGGCAATGTCGCTCCGAGCCAGCCGGAATCCCCGGCCTTGGCCCCGCGCTAAGCCGGAAAGCAGCAGGTTCTCGTCCACCCGCATGCCCGCAACCATCGCGTCCGCCAGCGGGTCCTCGCAAATAATCGACACGCCCCTGGCCAGCGCTTCGGCGGGGCCGTGTCCAGCCAGCGCCTCGCCGTGAAGCAGTATCTCACCAGCAGCCAATGGATGCATGCCAAGGACTACCTCACCCAGCATGCGCTGGCCATTGCCCGCCACGCCCGCAACACCGAGAATCTCTCCCTGCCTAACATGGAAACTGACCTGGTCTAGTTTCCTGTCCCCGGATTCGCTGGCAGTGCTGACCCCGCGAAACTCCAGCGCAATTTCGCCAGCCGGCCGGGTAGCGGCATTGGCGCGGACGCCCGTTGCCTGTCTCGCGCCCACCATCGCCTCGACGAGACTCTCGGCGTCGAACTGTTCGCGGGGCGCGCTTGCCTCAACCCTGCCCCGCCTCAGCACCGTCACCTGGTCGGCGACCGCGAGGGCTTCCCTGACTTTGTGAGTAATAAAGAGAATCGAGTATCCATTCCCCTTGAGGGCGTCGAACACCTGAAACAGCCCTTCGACCTCGTGGGGCGCAAGCACGCTGGTGGGTTCGTCGAATATGAGCAGCCGTGCTTCGGCCATAAGGAGCTTGACTAGCTCCACCCGTTGCCGCTCGCCGAGGGATAGCTCATCGACCCGGCGGTGCGGGTCGATTTCGAGGCCGTAGGTCTCGGCAAACTGCTCGATCCGGCGAACCAGGGACTTGCGCCGGAGCAGACGCCCTTGGCCGGGCAGGAACAGGGCCACGTTCTCCACCACCGAAAGGGCCGGAATGAGCGAAAAGTCCTGGAACACCATCCCGATACCCAGGCGTCGGCCGTCGGCGGGGGATGACAGGTTGACCGGGCGCCCGTCCAGGGAAACCGTGCCGGAATCGGGGGCGTGGTAGCCGTAAATCACCTTCATCAGGGTGCTTTTCCCCGATCCGTTTTCCCCCAGAACCGCGTGAATCTCACCTCGCCCAACCCGCAGGTCAATGCCGTCGTTGGCAATCACGCCGGGAAAAGACTTGGTAATACCTCGCATCTCCAGCAGAGGAAGATCGTTGCAGCTACCAGGATTTGTAGAGCCCTGCATCATGTCCGAACCAAACCGGAGGGATAGACAAGGCGCGGATAAGTCGTCAAGCGTGTAGGGGCGCACAGACGTGCGCCCCCGCGTTGGTGCTATTGTACCAACTCAAGCCTGCTCAGCCTGCGGCGATGGCCCGCACTTCCAGGGCCTTGCCGGGGAGCGGGTGGCTGCTCCAGGTCGCTCCGTCATCGCTGGTGCGGAAAACCTGGCCGTCCCGGGCGGCGCAGGCGATGTTAGACGGCGCCCGCGGGTCTACCGAAACGGACATCATGGTGGAGTTGGCGGTAATTCCGCGGTCAACCCGCTCGAACGTCTTGAATAAGTCCCGGCTGCGGTACAGCGCGCCCGTGTTGCTGCGGGCCGCCGCCCCTATGGAGACGTAGAGCATGTTGGGGTCGTGCGGCGCGGCCTTGAGATCGCGGGTGTAGGTGACCTCGGAGAACTGCCCGAAATCAACCGGCAGCCACTCCGACCCGCGGTCAGGGCCGATGAACGGCCCCTGGCGCGTCGTGATGAAGACCACGTGCGGCAATGCTGCGGCGCACTGGATGCCGTGCAGGTCAAGGGTATCCTCGCTGGGAGCCAGGCTGCCCGTGATTTCCTCCCAGGAATCGCCGCCGTCGGAGCTGCGAATCACCCCGGCCACCTCCAGGGCGGCGTACATCTCGTCCGGGAAGTTCGGGTCGGCGGTCAGCGCTATGACGCGAGTGGGGAAGGACATCGACACTTCGTTGGAACCCATGGTTGCGGCGTCCAGCCGCTTCCAGGACTCACCGCTGTCGATGCTGCGGAAGATTTCGCCCGGCGCGGTGCCGACGTACATGACCGCCGGATCTCCGGGGCGGAACATGAAACTCCACACCGGCGGCGCAACCCGCGGGTAGTCCATCCTCTCCCACGTATCCCCCCGGTTGAGGCTGCGGTAGGGGCCGTCCTGAGTACCGGCGAACACCACCTCCGGGTATTCCGGGTGGATTGCAATGCCGCAGACCGATGGCGATTCGGGCAACCCAGAGGTCAACTCTTCCCACTGCTCCGACCCAGGCGACAGCCTGTAGAGTCCACTGGTCTCCGCTCCTGCGTAGATATGAGTCATAACTTCCTCCGACAAGATGCGGCTAAAGGGGTCTGTTCCGGTTCAGGTGCTGACTTCCTCGAGCTCGAATCGGTAGTCTTCAATTACGGGGTTTGACAGGAGTTCACGGCACATGCGGTCCACTGCGGTTTTCACTGCTCCGTGCTCGGTGCCGTTTACCCGGAGCTCGAGGTACTTGCCGATGCGGGCGTCCTCCGCCTCCATGTGTCCCATGCGCCGCAGGGCGGCCAGCACGGTCTGTCCGGCCGGATCGCTGACGGCCGGCTTGAGCGTAACGTATATCTTTGCCAAGTACGTCATTATTCAGCTATCGGGCATGCTGGTCTGAGTACCCCGGCAGGAAATGCCTCCCTCGGGGCCAAGCCTGCCCACATAATGTTCGAAGAACCGCAATATGCGTTCGCCGTCCACTCCGTCCATTTTGTCGAGCACCCCCCATGTTGAGACGGCAACCTGACCGTCTCCGATTTTCCCATAGGGGCGCACCACCGTGAAATGGTCCCGCCAGATTTCGGGAAGGCCCTCGTAGACGTCCACCAGGGCGTCAAATTCGTCCTGTGACGTCAGATTGTAACTCAGAACTATATTGGAGTGTTCCATGTTGTGTACCACCAGCTCGTCGGGCACCGGCTGGATGTAGAAGCCGCAGCGCGCCGGGGTGCTCCAGTGGTCCCCAGAGGTCGGCGGAAACGAATCGTAGGCAACGATGTCATCGGACGGGTCGGCGTTAAGGTCGACGTGGTCGCTGCCAGGCATGATTTCCTGCTTCACGCCTACACCCTCAACGTAGGCGGCGGCGCTGCCCAGCACCAGCTCTCCCGGGCTGGTACTTGTAGCTGTCGGCGATGGCGACGGCAGCAAGCAGCAGGTCGGGTCACCCCCCGCGGCAGGAGACGACGGGGGAACGGGCTCTCCGGGGCCTCGGTCATTCTCCGGCGACGGTTCCAGTGCCGTCGTTACCGTGGCAACAACGGTCTGCGGCGATGGTTCCGGCGCCATTGTTTCAGTGGCGTCGCCGCTCACCGGCGACGGTTCCGGAAGCTGCGTTTCCGGCGTACCGCCGCTCTCCGCCGGGGATTGAGGCGCCGAAGTGACGGGAGGTATGCCTTCCTCCACCGCGTCGGAGCCACATCCCAGGCTGGCAACGAGCAGCAGGGAAATCACGGCCAGCAGGCCGGCAGTGATACATTGAGAACTGATACGCGCCATCCGTGCAACTGCCGGAACACTTTCGGAAGACAGGATGCTAACTGCCGGGCATGCTGGTCTGGGATCCTCGGCAGGAAACCGCTCCCTCCGGCCCCAGCCTGCCGACATAGTGCTCGTAGAAGCGCGAGATACGGTCCTCGTCTACTCCGTCCATAACGTCCAGGATTCCCCATGCCGCCAGCCCGACCTGCCCCGGCTCAATTCCGTCGTATGGCCTCGCAACCGTAAAGTGATTGCGCCAACTGTCGTCGAGGTCGTCGTAAAAGTTCTTCAGCGCGTCCACGTCCGCCTGGTTGGGCAGGTTGTAGCTGATGACGATATTGGAGTGCTCCAGGTTGTGGACGACGCGCTCGTCGGGGATCGGCTCGTCGTAGAACCCGCAAGTCTGCGCCGCGCTCCAGTGGTCTCCCGAGGTCGGCGGGAAGGAATTGTAGACCACGTCATCGTCGGCCTCGTCCCCGTTCAGGTCGACGTGGTTCTTCGTCCGCATTATTTCCTGCTTGACGCCCACCCCGTCGACGTGGGCATCAGCGCTACCCAGGCTGACCTCCCCCGGCCCGCCGAGGCTCTGGAAAATAGGCACAGCCGCGAAACTGCCGATTACCAGCACGGCAATGACTATGGAAACAACCAGGATGAACTTGTTGCTTCCGCCGCGCTGGGTGGTGCGTGGGATTTCGAGGTTCCGGGGCCGCCGGTTACGGCGATGTCTCGACTCGGGCAATGATTTCTCCGTGTGCCAGTGAGCGAATTGGGGTGCTGGCGCCTACAGGCTCTCGCCGGTAAGCCGCACGTACGCTTCCCGGTAGCGCTCGGTGGTTCTTGCGGTTACGTCTTCGGGCAGGTCGGGCGCGGGCGGTTCGTGGTCCCAGCCCTGTTCATCGAGCCAGTCGCGCACGAACTGCTTGTCGAAGTTCGGCTGCGACTTTCCGGGGCTATACCCCTCAGCGTCCCAGAAACGGCTGGAGTCCGGGGTCAGCAACTCGTCGATCAGTATCAACTGCCCGTCAAGAGTGCCGAACTCCATCTTGGTGTCCGCCAGGATGATGCCGCGTTCGAGGGCAAAATCGCGGGCAAATTCGTAGACCTTCTTGCTGGTCTCCTCCAGTCTGGCCGCCATGTCTGCGCCAACCATGTCTATGACCTGCTGGCGGGACATGTTTTCGTCGTGGCCTTCCTCGGCCTTGGTGGTGGGAGTGAACAGCGGCTCCGGGAATCGCTGGCCCTCCACCAGTCCGGCGGGCATTTCCATCCCCTGCACCGTTCCCTGTCGGCGGTACTCCGACCACGCCGACCCGGTGATGTAGCCGCGGACGATACACTCGATGTCTATGCGCTCGGCCCGCTTGACCACCATGGCCTGCTGCGCCACCTCGGCGGGAACCGGGTCGGCCAGCCCTGAGCCGTTCCCGCCCGCCAGGTACCCAGCGGCGTCGGGCGAATCGGCCAGACATATCAGGTGGTTCGGCACGATATGGCCGGTCTTGTCAAACCAGAAGGCGGAGATGCGGTTCAGCACCAGCCCCTTGTCGGGGATGCCGGTCGGCAGAACCACGTCGAAGGCCGAAATGCGGTCGGTGGCCACCATGAGCAGGCGGCCCCCGCCCAGGTCGTAGGTATCCCGCACCTTGCCCCGGTGCGTGCGACCGGGCAGCGGAGTCTCAATGATCATTCCAATCCCTCGTTCTAAGTCGTTGAATTAGTTGATGGCGTGGTGAAACTCAGGGAAACCCTCAGTCGGCGGTGGCCGGCTCCGGCACGCGCTCATCCGTCGTGACAGCGGGCAGCAGTCCCACGCGCCGGAACGTATCGTCAACGTATCGCGTGTAGTAGCCGTAGTCGAACAGCTCCTCAAGTTCCTGCGGAGACAAATACGCCGCTACCGTGGCGTCGGATCTGAGCAAATCGCGGAAGTCGCGGCCTTCGTCCCAACTGCGGGCCGCGTTGCTCTGGACGATCTTGTAAGCCTCCTCCCGGGGCAGTCCTTTTTCCACCAGTTCCAGCAGGGTTCTTTGGCTGAAGACAAGGCCAAAGCTGCTTTCGATGTTGGCAAACATCCTGTCGGGGAACACCCGCAGGCCCTCGATGATTCGCGTGAATATGCTGAGAATGTAGTCCAGGGCAAGACAGGAATCCGGCAGAATGATGCGCTCGGCAGAGGAATGGCTGATGTCCCGCTCGCCCCAGAGGGCGACGTTCTCCAATGCCGTCATCGAGTTGCCCCGGATGAGCCTGGCCAGGCCGCAGATGCGTTCGGCCAGTTCCGGGTTGCGCTTGTGGGGCATGGACGACGAGCCGGTCTGCCCGCTGCCGAAGGGTTCCTCAAGTTCATGAATCTCGGTGCGTTGCAGGGAACGTATCTCGGTAGCGAATTTTTCGAGAGAAGCCGCGATGAGGGCCAGCGTCGTCATGAAATGGGCGTATCGGTCGCGCTGGATGACCTGGTTCGATATCCCGGCGACCTTCAGCCCCAGCCGCGAGCAGACCCGCTCCTCGACGGAGGGCGGCACGGTGGCATGGGTGCCGACCGCGCCGGAAATTTTGCCAACCCGGACGGTCTCGACGGCGGCTTGCAGCCGCTCTCGCTGCCGGTTCATTTCGTCCCACCACAGGGCCAGCTTCAGGCCCATGGTCATGGGTTCGGCGTGTACCCCGTGGGTGCGGCCCATCATCAGGGTGTCCTTGTGTTCCAGCGCTTGACCGGCGAGAGCGGCGATGGCCTTGTCCACCTCTTCCAGCAACAGCCCGCCCGCCTCGACCAGTTGCAAGTCGAGGCCCGTGTCCAGCATGTCGCTGGAGGTAAGGCCCAAGTGCAGCCAACGCCCCTCAGCTCCCATTGCGCCAGTGATGGAGGAGATGAAGGCTGTCACATCGTGGCGGGTAGTCTGGAAAATCTCGTCCATGCGCTGCGCGTCATACTTGGCCGTGCGCAGGAGGGCCATGTCCTCGGCGGGGATCACCCCCTCTTCGCACCAGGCCTCGCAGGCGGCCAGTTCGACGGCCAGCCATTTTTCGTACTTGTTGTCGTCGGACCACACCCGCTTCATGGCGGGACGGGAATATCGGTCTATCACAGCCTTGGCCCCGTGAATGGATGTTGTGGTGTCAGAGGGAATCCGATCCGTTCAGATGCAGGCGGCGGGTTGCCAGCAGAATCGCGCTGAAATCGCTGAACTGCTGGTACTCAATGCCCTGTTCGTCGCAGAAGCGCGCCAGGGTGCGGTGGGCAAAGACCATGTCGGCCCTTTGCGATGCCTCCTGATCGGAAGCGCCATCGCCAGCGAAAATGACGAAGTGCCCCTGCTGCTGGAACCGCTCGACCACCAGCGCCTTGGAGTTGCCCTGGGCTTCCATCCCAGGGTAAGCATGGTTGTAGTGATAAGAAATCTGCCCGCGGTCGAAGCTGGTATCCACCGCGTAGATCGGCACGTCTCTGTACCCATCGCGTTCGAGCAGCGCGGAAATGTAGAAGTCCAGCCCCTGGCTCACCACCGCGAGGGGAATCCCGTGTTCACGGCAGAACTGGTGCAACTCGCCGAAGTATGGCCGCAAGGTCGCCCGTTCCCGGACGTAGTGCTGCATGGCAGAACGGTCGGCGCGGATATTCCTGAAAGTAATCTCCTGATATTCCTTCAGGTTCATCCGGCCGTCGCGGAACTGCTGACGGACATCGGTCCAGGTGGGGTCTCCGAAACGATGGAGCAGCAACTCGGCCACGTTCTGCACCGCAGCCGTGTCGTCGAAATCCGTCAGGATTGCCGGGCGCACTTTACCGCTCGCGGAGTGAGCGCCGGTAGTCGTCATACGCTTGCCTGATTTCCGGGTGTTGCAGACCAAGTATCTGTGCGGCAAAGAAGGCGGCGTTGCGCGCGCCCCACGCTCCCACTGCCATGGCCGCCACGGGAATGCCCGGCGGCATCTGGGCCGTGGACAGCAGGGCGTCGATGCCCTTCAGTTCGCTGGAAGCCAGCGGAATGCCGATCACCGGCAACGTTGACCAGGCCGCGAGCGCGCCGCCCAAGGCCGCCGAACCCCCGGCGGCGGCAATGAGCACCTGGATTCCCCGGTCTCTTGCCTGCTGGGCATACTCCGCAACCCGCTCCGGGGTACGGTGAGCGGACATAACACGGACTTCATAGTCGATGCCCAGTTGTTCCAGCGTCTTGACTGCCTCGTTCACCACTGGCTCGTCAGACGCGCTTCCCATTACTACACCTACGAGCGGCATGCCAGCCTCCCGTGCGAAACCTTGGTCATCGCTGATTCACCCTCAATTTGATTCCTGCTTTCCTGTTGCCGCTTCCTCATAGCACCCGCCATGGCAGCGGCAAAAGCACCGCTGGATATGATAACACCTGCGGCCCGCTACGGGGATACCCACAGGGTTTTTGATAGTTCCCTCTCCCTCTGATAGTTCCCTCTCCCTCCGGGGGAGGGTTAGGGTGGGGGCGTCCCCTCGCTATATGGAAGGTTACTGACACCCAAGATTTCACCCGCCACGCAAACCCTCTCCCTCATAGAGAGGGGGATAGTTGCAGTCTCCGGGCGGCGGGTATCAAGAAAGTACCTCAAATCCTGTGCTTGCTCGATTTACAGCTTCTCCGCATCACCTTTTCACCCCCACCCTAACCCTCCCCCATCAAGGGGGAGGGGACTATTGCGATGGTTATTAAATCTCCAACTGTTCCCGGAACGCATTGAGCAAGGCCCGTTGCAGCGCATCCGGGTCCTGCCTGACCGGCACCCCGTTTACCAGCAGCGTCAGGCCATCGTCGAGCATCACTAGCTCGACCAGCACCTCCAGCTCCTCCCCTTCGTCCCAGGTCAGGGACGTGCTGATGACGTCGGCCATGTCATCCTCGCCCTCGAAGCGGTCTTCATCCTCCGTCTCCCACTCGACGGCGGTCTCCACCTGTCCCTGGCCGTCCAGCAGCACCTCGTTCATCTCGGTGACCAGGGCCGTGACCTGCATGGACTCCTGGCGGGCCAGCAACTCCTCCCGCTCTGCGGCGACCTGGCGGTCGAAGGCTGCCATGCGCTCCAGGCGCGAGGCGCGGGCCGTGGACATTTCTTCCTTGAGTTGCAGCAGCGAATCACGCCAGGGCATTATCCAACTCCGAGCTTTCTATGTCCGCAGGCCCATCTTGCCCGCGGCGAGGTCTGGTTGAGATATAGGCCAGAACGTCCACCTCAATGAAATCGCGCAATCCCACTCGTGCCCGCACCGTCGCCAAGGCTTCCATCAGGTCCAGGTAGCGGATGCCCACGGGGCCACGGTTCATGGTCTCCGGGAATGCGCCAAGCCGCTTCAGCATTCGCTCCGCGTTGCCGTTCCAGACAGCCAGCAGCGCCGGATTCCGCAAACAAAGCAGCCAGGAAACGAAATCCCTGCCCGCTCCGGGCATGCTGTACGCGCCGTCATCCGAGGCGCACTCGTCGAACCGGCCTTCCAGCTTGATAGTATCATACAGCAGGAAATCAAGGCTGTCCCTAATCTCCTCGATGGGAGCGCTGGCGAAGGCAGCGGCCTGACGCCCACCCGCGGCGCGGTATAGCTTCAGGGCTTGCTCCGGTTCGAGGGAAGGCAGGGCATCCTGCTCCAGCCAGTCGGCGAACTCGGCGGCCCGCCCCCACCGGCGCTTGCGATACGCGGCGACAGCCCCGGACTCAATGGCCCCTTCGTACAGCCGGCGCAGGTCGGCATAAGTGAAATTGGCCGTCGCAGACCGTCCGCTCACGCGCTGACTCCCGCGCCGACGGCGGCTATGTCGGTTCGCCAAACCGCGCCGTCGAATGTGATGCCGTTCAGGCGAGCGTAAGCGCACCGGCGTGCCGCGCTCAGGTCAACGCCGCCGCCGACCACGGTCAACACCCTGCCGCCCGAGGTTACGGGCCGCCCGTCGTGCCCGGCTGTGACGCCAGCGGTGAACACCATTGCATCCCCGGCGCCATACTCGGCCAGGCCCGAAATGGGCCGGCCGGTATTGTATCGGTCGGGATAACCACCCGACGCCATAACCACGGCCACGTAGTGCCGGTCGTTCCACTCGACGGATGCCGGGTCGAGTCGGCCTTCGGCGCAGGCGAGCATCACCGGCAACGGGTCGGAGGCCAGGCGCGGCATCAGCGCCTGCGTCTCAGGGTCTCCGAAGCGGCAGTTGAACTCCAGTATCTTCGGGCCATCATCCGTCAGCATCAGTCCGGCGTACAGCACGCCGCGGTACGGAGTGCCGCGGGCGGCCATCTCCGCGATCACGGGGCGCATTACGGTGCGTTCGATTTCCTCGCTGAGATCGGGCGTCCAGAACTCCGGCGGCGAGTAGCTGCCCATGCCGCCGGTGTTTGGGCCACGGTCTCCGTCGCCAAGACGCTTGTAATCGCAGGCGGCGGCCAGCGGCGAAATGCGCCCGCCGTCGCACAGCGTGAATACGCTAACCTCGCGGCCCTCCAGCCGTTCCTCCAGCAGCACGGTAGCCCCGGCGTCGCCGAAGGCGCGGCCGGACATGGTGGCCCGGACAGCTTCCGCGGCCTGGATCTCGTCGTCGCACACCACCACGCCCTTGCCAGCCGCCAGCCCGTCGGCCTTGACCACGCGGGGGCCGGGGTTGCGGCGAAGGAACTCCAGCGCCTCGGATTCCTCGGTGAACACTGCGAATTCCGGGCCGGGCGCACCAGCGGCGCGGATAATCTCGCGGGCAAAGCTCTTGCTTGACTCCAGCCGGGCCGCTGCCGCTGTTGGGCCGAAGGCCGGGATGCCTACGGCGGCCAGCGCATCGGTCAAGCCGTCGGCCAAGGGCGCCTCGGGGCCAATAACGGCCAAGTCCGCGGCAACATCTCTCGCCGCGCCGACCAGTTCCTCGACGCTGGACCCTACGTTGAGGTTGGCGGCAATGCGGGCCGTACCGTAGTTGCCCGGCGCGACCCACAGACGGGTCAGAGACGGACTTCGCGCAATACGCCAAGCGAGGGCATGCTCACGGCCACCGCTACCGACTAGGAGCACGTTCACCGGGACGCCCTCACCCTAACCCTCTCCCGGAGGGAGAGGGAACATTCCCGGGTTACCGCCGTTGCTACTCCCATTCGATGGTTCCCGGGGGCTTGCTGGTGATGTCGTAGACCACGCGGTTGACGCCCGGCACTTCGTTCACGATGCGGTTGGAGATGCGGGCCAGCACCTCGTAGGGCAGGCGCACCCAGTCGGCGGTCATGGCGTCCTCGCTGGTCACGCAGCGGATGGCGCAGACGTAGCCGTAGGTGCGGAAGTCGCCCTGCACCCCGACGGTGCGGCTGTCGCTGAGCACGGCGAAGCTCTGCCAGACCCGGTTGTACAGGTCGGCCCCCTTGATCTCGTCGATGACGATCCAGTCACAAGCGCGGAGCATGTCCAGCTTTTCCTGAGTCACCTCGCCGATAATCCGGATGGCCAGGCCAGGCCCCGGGAAGGGCTGGCGGTAGACCATATCCGGCGGCAGGCCCAGCTCCAGGCCCACGTCGCGCACCTCGTCCTTAAACAGGTAGCGCAGCGGCTCGACAAGTTGCAGCCGCATGTTCTCCGGCAGCCCGCCCACGTTGTGGTGTGTCTTGATGCGGGCCGACAGGGGGGTGCCGGAAGGGGAATTGGCGGGCGCTTCGCTCTCGATGACGTCGGGGTAGAGGGTGCCCTGGGCTAAGAAGTCCACCTCGCCGATCCCCGACGCGGCCTCCTCGAAGACGCGGATGAACTCCTCGCCGATGGCCTTGCGCTTCACCTCCGGGTCGGTCACCCCGGCCAGCCGGCTCACGAAACGCTCGGTGGCGTCAACGTATTCTAAATTCAGGCCCATGCCCCGCCGGAAGGTGGCCTGCACCCGCTCCGCTTCCTCCAGCCGCAGCAGTCCATTGTTGACGAAGATGCAGGTAAGCTGATCGCCGATGGCCTCGTGCAGCAGCGCGGCGGTGACGGCCGAGTCCACGCCGCCGGACAGCGCGCAGATGACCCGGCCGTTGCCCACCTGCTCGCGGATGCGGGCAATGGCGTCGGCGGCCACGTTGCCGGGCGTCCACGACCCCTCGCAGCCGCAGATGCGGAACAGGAAGTTTTCGAGGATGTCCAGTCCCAGCGGCGTGTGGTTGACCTCGGGGTGGAACTGCAAGCCGAACAGGTTATCGCCGTTGCCGATGGCCGCTACCGGCGAGTTCTCAGTGAAGGCCAGGCTGGAAAACCCGTGGGGCAGTTCCTCCACCCGGTCGCCGTGGCTCATCCAGACCTGAAACGACGGCGGCAGGTCGTGGAACAGCGGCGGCCGGCCGCCGGGCAGTCCCCAGCCCGCCGAGGGGCTGTCCTGGTGCAGCGTGGCGTGGCCGAACTCCTGCACCGTGCCTCGCGCAACCTTGCCGCCCAACTGGTGCACCAGCGCCTGCATCCCGTAACAGATGCCCAGCACCGGCAGCCTGCGCTCGAACACCCAGGCGGGGATGAGCGGCGCGCCGTCTTCGTAGACGCTGGCCGGGCCGCCGGAGAGGATGATGCCCTTGGGGTTGATCCGCTCCACCTTCTCCCACGGGTCGGAGGGGTTGGCGATCTCCGAGTAGACCTTCAGCTCCCGCACCCGCCGCGCGATGAGGTGGCTGTACTGCGAGCCGAAGTCGATGACGGCGATGCCCTCGTTGACCTGCCGGCTGGAGCCTGGGGCCTCGGCGTCAATGCCCTGGGCAATCTCCAGGTAGGCGGACACCTCAAGGTCATCGCTGGCGGCAACCCTCCGGCCCAACGGCAGCTTGGAAGTAGTCGTAGCGGGCCTCCTTTGGCGGGCGGGCTGGGGTTCTCGCTGGGGGCTGAAAACATTTCCCCAAGGAAATAAGTCTGTAAGTAGGCTGTTATAATAGCGCCCCGCCATTATACGGGAAGCCGTGTGCCATATACTATATGTTGTGGGCGCGACTGTTCCTTTCTATCCAGTGGCAAGGTTGAGGTTTATGACACTGAAAGACATGCTGGAATCGGATCCATGCCAAAACTGCGAGCCTATGGAGTGCTCTTACGACCGACGAGTGCGTCGGTCTTCGCTCACCGGGGAGTTGAACAAGGGCGGTTGCGCTTACTACTACATGAACCGGGTGTTCCCAAGATTGGCCCAGTTCGTCCGCCATCTTTCCCTTCCTAAAGGTGACGTATTGGCGGCGGCACCGGTACAGGGATTAGAAGGTCTCTCCGGCACCAGCTTTGACCGGCGCCTGCGCTATGAATACGAGCCAAACTACACC
The DNA here is from genome assembly GCA_963664375.1 of Dehalococcoidia bacterium. Classification (GTDB taxonomy): domain Bacteria; phylum Chloroflexota; class Dehalococcoidia; order Lucifugimonadales; family UBA3495; genus VXOI01. The sequence goes on along the minus strand of OY761449.1, from coordinate 2,288,839 downwards.
GACTCTGTTATTGCATTCGGCCTCTCGATCCTAGAGGCGATATTCGGCGAGGAATCGGCAGATTCCTTGAGGAAGGGCCTTGAAAGCCCGGACCTTGACGAGAGGGCTCTATACGCGGGCGTCTGCGACACGGCATTCAGGAATGCCGCTCGAGGACCAGAAGCCTGGAACACCCTGCTACAGGGCGGGGACGCACTTAAACGGCTACTAATCGACGACGTCCGCACCTTGATGGTAATTGCCCGGGAGCATCTGGTTTTATCTGCACCAGTGTTCGGGCCGACTTTTGGCCTGAGCTCCCAATGGTTCAGCGGGGCAGATGCCGACCTGATCGACAACGGTTATCTCATTGATCTGAAGGCTGTCAAGACAGTCAGAGCCACCGAATTCATCCGACAGGCCCTTGCTTATGCTCTACTTGATGTGGACGACGATTGGAAGCTGGACTCCGTAGGTATCTACTTGGCTCGGCACGGAATTCTCTGGAAGGTTCCACTTTCTGCGGCTGAGGAAGAAGCGGGCCTGTCAATCTCCGATCTGAGGCGGAACGCGCCGTGGGGGAATCCATCGGATCGGGCAGCATTGGACGAAGAAATTCGACAGCACCGATCGGTTCAGTACAGTGGCGATGGCAACGGTGCCCCCTGATTCGCCGAACTCAAATGTGTGGCCCGGCGCCCGTTACGTTCGGGTTGTGGTGAGGGCAGTTCTCAGGAGTTGCCACGCTTCCTCCGTGTCCAGATCCAAAGCGCCCGCCAGCTTTCCGGCGGCCGGGCCGGGCCAGGGGTGATACCACCCACGGTGTTTGCTGGCGTCGATCACCAGCGTGTTACATTCGGTGTCGGATTGCCACTCGGCGACGAAGGCGCATTCCTCCTCGTCAAAGCCTATGAAGGGCTGCGGCAAATCCCCGGCCCAGTTTGCTTCCAGAGTTTGCTTCAACCACTGGGCCTGTTGTTCTTGATCGGGGCAGTAGAGAATGAGCTGGTCGATGCGTTCGCTAACCGGGGTTGCGGGCGGCGTGAATCGTTTTCCGGGCTGCCCTGCCCTTTTCGGTTGGCCCGCTTTCGATATCATCTTTTTGAGTCTCCCTGCAATTGGCGCTCTGAGGCTATTCTATTCCGAGGCTGGCGCAGCGTAAAGCCGATGACCCGGCCGGTATTCTCAACGTGTGTTGCTATTACCATGTAGGGGCGCACAGCCGTGCGCCCTGGCCCCCGGTTCCGGCACAATTCTCTCCTGCGCAGACACGGGCGCACGGCTGCGCGCCCCTACGCGGCGGGGCCAAGCAGGCAAATCGCGTCCAATACCAACACACCTTGGGAGTACCACCAGTCCAGTCAGGGCAATGGCAAATCTCTCAGTTGACCGCCCCGCGGCCGCGTGGTAGCTTGACCGTCAAGACAATACCACTGGCGGGCTTACAATGAGCGAACGGCAGGCCACCATCGAACCCGGCACCGCGCTGCCTTGGGACACCACCATCGGCGAGGTGCTTGAACGCATCACCGAGGCCGATCCCGGCAAGACCTTCGTGGAGATCGGCGGCGCGTCCTACTCCTACCGCGACGTGCGGGACGGGGTGTTGCGGACGGCGGCCATGTTCCGCGAGATGGGCGTCAACCACGGCGACCGGGTGTGCCTGTTCATGCCCAACTGCATCGAGTACCTGTACTGCTGGTTCGGGCTGTCGGCGCTGGGCGCTATCAGCGTGCCCATCAACACCGCCTACCGCCGCGACGAGACCGCCTACATCCTGAACAACGCCGAGGCCGTGGCCCTGGTCGCCGACCCGTCGCTGGTCGGTATCGCCGTTGCCGCCGCCGACCTGGCCCCCGGCATCCGGCACCGCGTCCTGCGCGGCGACGACCCTGTTCCCGACGACTGGACATCCTTTTCTGATGCCTTCGACCGCGCCGCGCCGCTGGCCGGGCGGCCCGAGGTGTCGCCCGACGACGTGTCGATGCTGGTCTACACCTCCGGCACCACCGGCAACCCCAAGGGCGTGATGGTCACCCACCGCATGTACGCCGCCGCCGGGCAGGGCTTCCGGCACTGGACGCGGGCCACCCCCGACGACCGCTTTTTTACCTGCCTGCCCTTCTACCACGCCAATATCCAGTACTACTCCACCATGGGCGCACTGGCCTCCGGCGCAACGCTGGTCATCGTCGACCGCTTCAGCGCCTCCCGGTTCTGGGGGCAGGTGCGCGAGGCGCGGGCAACGGTGGTCAACTTCATCGGCATGATGATGCCGGTGCTGGCAAAGAACGAGGCGCAGCCCGACGACGCCGACAACACCGTGCGGCTATTCTACGGCTCGCCGTCCTTCCCGCCGGAGTTCCTTGAGGAGTTTCAGCAGCGTTTCGCCACCGACATTATCGTGGGCTTCGGCATGACCGAGACCTGCTACGGCACCATCGAGGGCATCCGCGAGGAGCGTCGTTCCGGGTCGTCGGGCCGGGGGCGGCAACACCCCGATCCGCGCTTCGAGAACACCATCCGCATAGCCGACGCCGAGACGGGCCAGCACGTCGGCCCCAATACCGTCGGCGAAATCACCATCAGGAACCCGGCAGTGATGCCCGGCTACTGGCGCAACGACGAGCAGAACCGCGAGACCCTGCGGGACGGCTGGCTGTACACCGGCGACCTGGGCTGGCTGGACGACGACGGCTTCCTGTACTTCGTTGACCGCAAGAAGGACATCATCCGCCGCCGAGGGGAGAACATCTCCTCCCAGGAGGTGGAGAACGTCATCAAGGCCAACCCCAGCGTCCTGGACGCTGCCGTGGTGGCCGTGCCCTCCGAACTGGGAGAAGACGAGGTGAAGGCCTACGTGACGCCCCGCGAGGGCGCAGAGGTCGATCCTGAGCAGGTGGTTTACTGGTGCGCCGAGCACCTGGCCTACTTCAAGGTGCCCCGCTACTGGGAGGTGCGCGACGAGCTGCCCCGCACACCCAGCCTGCGCGTCCGCAAGGACGTGCTGCGCCAGGAGCGCGAAGACCTGATCGAGGGCTGCTTCGACACCGAAGCCGCCGGTATCCACCTGCGCTGAACACAAATCCCCTCCCCCTGAGGGGGAGGGTTAGGGTGGGGGTGAAATCCTAAAACTCCAACTTTTCCCTCTCCCCCTGGGAGAGGGTTGGGGTGGGGGTGAAATCCCAGCAAAAGCCCCCTCTCCATCTGCGAGAGGGTCAGGGTAAGGGTGAAAATGTCAGAACCGAAATACTGGCTGTTCAAGTCCGAGCCGTCCGCCTACTCCTTCGACGACCTGCTCAACGAAGAGGATCAGACGGCGGAGTGGGACGGCGTGCGCAACTACCAGGCCCGCAATTTCATGCGCGACGACATGAAGGTGGGCGACCGCGTGCTGTTCTACCACAGCAGCGCCAAGCCGACCGCCGTCGTCGGCACCGCCCGCATCGTCAAGGAAGCCTACCCCGACGCCACGGCCTGGGACCCCAACGACAAGCATTATGACCCCAAGAGCAGCCCCGGCGAGACCGTCTGGACGGTCGTCGAAATCCAGGCCGAGGAACCCTTGCCCAACCCGGTGACGCTCCAGGCGGTCAAGGCCAACCCCAAGCTGAAGGACATGCTGCTCATCCGAAAGGGCCAGCGCCTCTCCATCCAGCCAGTCACCAAAGAGGAATACGACGAAATCGTAGCGATGGGTAGCCAAGGCTAAAGTCCCCTCCCCATCAGGGGGAGGGCTAGGGTGGGGGTGAGAACCTCCGCAAAAAGAATTTCAGGGGCGGACATAATGCCCAACAGCGACACCAGAGCGGCCCGCAGCTTCCACGACGCCACCAAGCTCAGCTACATCAGCCTGGCTACCAAGCCGCCTCTCTACAAGTCGTATCCCGGCCTGCCCTCCGTTGAATTGCCAACGGACATGCCTTCGCCGGAAGCGCCAACCCTGCCTGCGGTCGGCGGCGTTGTATCAGAGGCACAAGGCCCGCTTGACATAACGGCCATTGCCCAACTGCTGCACTACTCCGCCGGGCTGATCCGCCGCAGCACCCTGCGCACGGCCGGCGAAGTCCACTACCGCGCCGCCGCTTCCGCCGGGGCGCTGTACCCCATCGAGCTGTACGTGGTTTGCGGCGACCTACCGGGCTTGTCGGCGGGCGTTTACCACTACGGCCCGGCAACCAACTCGCTGACCATGCTGCGGTCCGGCGACTTCCGCGGCAACCTGGCCGATGCCACTGCCGGTCATCCCGCCGTTGCCGATGCGCCCGCCACCATCGTCTGCACCTGCGTGTTCTGGCGCAGTGCCTGGAAGTATCGCGAGCGCGGCTACCGCTACTGCTACTGGGACAACGGCACCATCCTGGCCAACATGTCCGCCACCGCCAACGCGCTAGGCCAGCCCGCCGAAATCGTCGCCGGGTTCGCGGACGCCGAGGTGGACGCGCTCTTGGGGCTGGAGCCCTCCAGCGAGGCTTCGTTCTGCCTGGTGCCTGTCGGCAGCGGAGCCGCTGCGCTCCCGGCTGTCAGCCCGCTGGACGCAGTTGACGGCGGTGTCCTCGGAGTGGAGCGCCGCACGGAGTACCTGGAGACGGGCGCACTCCATACAGGCTCCGTCCTCGCCGACTCCGGAGAAGTCTCCGCCTGGCGGCAAGCTTACAATTCTCCCTCCCCCTCGAGGGAGAGGGCCGGGGTGAGGGTGGAATCCAACGCAGTAGACTGGCCCGATTCCGCGCCCCTCGGCGCTACCATCGCGCACCGCGGCTCGACGCGCCGCTTCGCCCGTGAGGACATGCCCACTGGACGGCTGGAGTCGTTGCTGGCCGCCTCCACCTCACCGGTACGGGCTGACTACGGCGGCAGCCTGATCGACACCTACTTGATCGTAAACGCTGCTGAGAGCATCGCGCCGGGCACCTACTACTACTCGCCGTCTGCGGGGAACCTGGAGCAACTGGCCAAAGGGGAGTTCCGCGAGGAAGCGGGGCACTTGTGCTTCGAGCAGGCCCTGGGGGCCGACGCCAGCGCCGTCGCGTACTTCATGGCCGACCTCGACGCCATCCTGTCGCGCTTCGGCAACCGGGGCTACCGCGTCGCCCAGCTCGAGGCGGGCATCATCGGCGGGCGGATGTACCTCGCCAGCCACGCCCTGGGCCTGGGGGCGACGGGCATGACCTTCTTCGACGATGCCGTTACCGCCTTTTTTTCGCCCCACGCGGCGGGCAAGAGCCTGATGTTCCTGGTGGGGCTGGGCCTGACCCACGAGCGCAACCAGGTGCATCCCTTCCGCTCCCGCATCGGCATCCTCAAGGACTCGCTGGCCCGCGGCGCAGGCGCACACGGAAGGGATGTCCCTGACTGGCTGTATGCCTAATTCCCGAATCTCACCCCCACCCTAACCCTCCCCCTCAGGGGGAGGGAACGATGGGCGTTACCCTATGGCCCGGCGACGGATGTGCTGCAACGCCATCTGCATGTGCCACTCCATCGCGCCCAGGCCGACCACGCGCACGCCCACGTCGAAGTAGCGCCTGGCGGAGTCGGCCATTGCGTCGAAATCCGGCGAGTCCAATCCCATGTTGTACATGATGGACGCGCCGTGTCTATCTCCGGTCTTAACCGCGTTTTCCAGCAGCCGCATGACTTTGGGATCGTCGTATTTGAACGGGACGCCGAGGATTTTGGTGATGTCGCCAGCCGCCAGCCATACCAGTCTGATGCCGTCGATAGCCAGGATCTCGTCCAGGTCCCGCAGGCCGCCCTCGCTTTCGACCGTCGGCACCACCAGCGTTCCCTGGCGGGTCTTTTCGTTGAACTCCGGGAACTCCTCGGCGGTGTTGAACCGGCGTAGGTGGATGAGACGGTGCCAGTCGTCCCGCAGTCCCATCAGTTCCTGCACCTCCTCCTTGGAGCCGACCGACACGGTGACGGCGGTGGCCCCCAGAGCCAGAGCGCGGGCGGCGTCGGAAACGGTGCGGCGGTCGGTGCCGGTGGCCCACGGGAACGCCTGCACCCGGATGAGCGGCGAGATGCCGGTGCCCCGCGCCGCGCGGATGAGGTGTGCGATGTTGTCCCAGTCATGGGCGGTGAACATCATGTCGGCCATGAAGGCGTCCATACCCGCGATCCCGGCCACCTCCACCATGTTGGGATGGCTGAACACGTAGGCGCACAGCGACGGCAGCCCGTTGTCCAGGTTGTAAAGCAGACGATCAGTCTCGGGAGTGGGAAACAGCACGGCGCACCTCGGAGGCCCTTCGGCGGATTGGTCTTTGGGAAACGCGGGGCAAGTGTAGCCGAAATCAAGCCTGCCCTCAAAGGGGCATTGTGCTGGTAACATATCGCAGCGTGGAGGCCCGGCGCGTCCCTACCATGACAGTCGCCCCATCTTAAAATCCCCTCCCCCTCAGGGGGAGGGTTAGGGTGGGGGTGAAAAGGCAGTTTGGAGAAGTCGCCGAGGGAGCAATCACTGGTTTTGGAGTAGTTCTAGGGAGTGTCGTCAAATTGAGTTGCCAGACAGTCAGCAGCCCTATTTCCGTCATTCCTGCGAAAGCAGGAATCCAGGGGTTCCCGCAGGCAAATCATTCTCCGGCGTAGAGCGATTCTGGATTCCTGCTTTCGCAGGAATGACGGAGGAATTTGACGACACCACCTAAAATAAAGGAGACTGGTTTGCTTGATTTCAGCCGATACGAATGGATCAGTTTTGACTGTTACGGAACCCTCGTCGATTGGGAGACCGGCATTACGGACGCAGTAGCGGGAGTGTTCGCCCGCCACGGCGTTCGCCGAAGCAAAGAGGAAATCCTGGCCCTCTTCGCCAACGCAGAACCGAAGGTACAGACATCCGGCGAGTTCCTCAACTACCGTCGGGTGCTGCGGGACGTGATGCAGTTCATGGCCTGGGAGGTGAGCATTCGCCTGCGGCCGGAGGAGGCGGACGCCCTCCCCAACTCGCTGCCACAGTGGCCGGTATTTCCGGACGCCCCCGATGCGCTGAGGAAGCTTCGAACCCGCTACAGACTGGCAATCATTTCCAACGTCGACGGCGACCTGTTCAGGCAGTCGGAGGAGGCCTTGGGAGTCAAGTTCAGTGCGGTGATGACCTCGCAGCAGGCGGGAAGTTACAAGCCGGACTTAAAACCCTTTTACGAGGCACAGGAGCTCCTGGGCTTGGACGATGCCCTCGAACGCTGGCTGCACGTCGGGGAGAGCCTCTACCACGACATCGGCCCCGCCAACCGGCTGGGCATTGACAGCGTGTGGGTCAAGCGGCCTGACCGCGGCGGAGGCACCCGTTTGACGGACGCCGTACCAACCCTCGAGGTACCCGACTTAACGACGCTGGCCGACATGGCTGTGGACTCGTAAGTGCGGCTACCGGGAGCGAAGACATTCCCTCTCCCGGAGGGAGAGGGTGATGGCGTCCCTCTGTCCCTGCTGTAATTTGGCGCTGGCTGAATCGACACGCTGCCCCGTTCAGACCGCGGGCTGGGCCTGTACTATAATCGGTGCGCAAAGTCAGGCCGCAGCGGTTGATTGAATCCTGCGGCTATCGAGGTGAAATATGGAGACCGTAGGATTCATTGGACTTGGCAACATGGGTGGCGGAATGGCTGGCAACATCCAGAAGGCCGGCTACCCGATGGTAGTCTACGACCTGCGCGAGGAGGCCACCCGTCCGTTCCTCGAGGCTGGCGCACGGCTGGGCAGCTCGCCCGCTGACGTCGCCGAGCGATGCGAGGTTACGCTGACCTCGCTGCCCGGCCCGCGCGAAGTTGAGCTTGTGGCCACCAGTACGGAGGGCATCCTCGAAGGCATCAAGCCCGGCTCGATCTACATCGACCTGTCCACCAGCCGCCCCACACTCATCCGCGAGCTGGAGGTCAAGTTCCGGGCCAAGGGCGTCCACGTCCTGGACGCGCCCGTAAGCGGCGGCAAGAGCGGCGCCCAGTCCCGCAACCTGGCGGTGATGGTCGGTGGAGAGCGGGAGATTTTCGACCGAGTCAAGCCCTTGCTGGACGCATTCGGGGACAAGGTCTTCTACGCGGGAGAGATAGGCGCCGGTTCGGTCGCCAAGCTGGTGCACAACATGATCGGCCATGGCGTCCGGCAGGCCATCGCGGAGGGCTTGACCCTCGGCGTCAAGGCGGGTGTGGACCCGGAACCTCTGTGGGAGTGCGTCCGGCGCGGTTCCCTGGGGCGCATGAACGTCCTCCACGAGGGAGTCGTGCGCACGCTGTTCCGGGGCGAGTACGACCCGCCCAGCTTCGCCCTGGAGCTGGCCCGCAAGGACATCGGCCTGGCCACCGATCTGGGCCGTGAGTTCAACGTGCCCATGCCCGTGGCAAACCTGGCCGAGCAGATCGCCATCGAGGCCATGAATCGCGGCTGGGGCGGCATGGACAGCTCGGTCACCATCCGCTTGCAGGAGGAACAGGCCGACGTTGAGGTCCGGGCGCCCCATGTCGACCCGGCCCGCGCCGCCCGCTTCATCACCACCCACCCCGACGCGGAGTAGCCTGCACAGCCGGGTATTCTCTTTCAAGGGATGAGATTCCCGGAAATTGAAAGCCCCCGGCAATTGCGCCGGGGGCTTCCAATTCTCATTGGAGGAGCGGGTTTAGGCTGAACCAGAATCGGTTGATTGACCGCCGTTCGCGGGCGGCGGTTCCACCATCGGTATCCGTCTAAGAATCTCCTGAATCAGCTCGTCGTGACGTCGGCGCTCCTCTTCTAATCGCCTTTCCGCCGCCTCAGCCCGCCTTTCGGCTGCTTCTCTGGCCCTTCGTTCTCGCGTAAACATAGCGTAGCTCCCTATGCTCCCGAATCCCCCGGCTATGCCTCCGTGGGCGAACATCTTGTTCAGCAGGTCGAGGTTGATGTGTCTGCCCCAACCAGGCGAACGGCACCCGGCAGTCATAGTGTCGGTACACGGTTCCGTAGTATTAAACCACACCACCCAAGTTACTGCTATCGCCAAGATAGCCAGCGCCAGAGGGAAACGCGCCAGTTCCCAAATGTCTGCCAGAAAGCCCTGCTCGCCGCCATTCGATGCCTGGTTTGAGTCTGTAGCCTTTGCGTTCCCCGTCTTTGACATACTTGTCATCGCTTGGTAATTACACGGTATAAACGTATCGGGAAGGTTTCAAGCGGAACCACAACGCAAAAGCCATCAACGATGCCTCTGCAAGCCTTGTCGTGAGATTGGGATTCAATCCAGGCCCGTAATACGGCGACGCGCCGCCTTTGCACTGGAGCAGGCGGCGCAAAGTTGCCGGTTAAACGCTTGGTCGGGACTAACTGGGCAGTCTGGCCCTTCCGTTTTCGGGGACATGCACCGGCTCCCCTTCGGATTCGTCCAGATGGCCGTATGCCAGGCGCAGGGCAACGTCCCCGGAGGTGTTCCAGACCTGCCGCAGGTCGTCGTCGATCAGTTCGATGACCGCCGGGCGAACCCCCGAATTCTGCCCGATGTCGGGGTAGAGTTTCCAGGACTCCTTCCTGATGGCGTCCATGCGGGCTTTGCGGCTGCCATTCTCGCCCCGCCGCTCCTCGAAGTGCCATGAGTACCAGGCGTTCACCATGTCGCGGAATATCGCCAAGTCCGAGAGCGACGCGCCAACGGTGGACATCTGGACTTCGAACCTGTGATTGTTGTTGGGATGCCCCTCTACCGCAGCGAACCGGCGTCCGCCGCCGAGGCCCCGCAGCACCGAGTCGTAAAGCGAGGACGCGGTGATGCCGACTCCCGCAGCCGAGTCAACGTGACCTAGCCGGTACTCGCCGACCCGCCACATCTTCTCCTCCATGGCCGCGGCGCCCATCCGCATTTCCACCAGCAATTCGCCCAGCTCTTCACCGGACCTGGTGTTCGTTGAAATCAGGGAGATAAACCCGTCGTCAATGGCTACCGTGTCCTTGATCTTGACGGCCGTCGCTTCCGCGAGGAGGTTTTCCAGTTCGAGAATGTCCACGCGGTCGGACCCGTAGACCGGCTTCCCGCCAAGTGTCTGGTGCACCCACTGGCAGATTTCCATCAGTTCCATGTTGCTGAGCTGGAAACGGTTGAGGATGCGCGTCGCAATTTCCTGGGCCTGTACGCCCGAAACAAGGTTCTTGACCGTGGGATCCTCGTTGTCGAAGGTCCAGAATTCAGGGTCGGTCACTTCCCGGAACAGGCGCCCCCCACCCACTGACTCGCGGCGCAACTGGTTCACCGTGTCCGTCCACGACGCGGAGTAATCGCCAATCTCCTCCAGTAGGTGAGCGATCACTTCCCCGGTGCGGTTCAGGCACAGGGTTTCCAGCCACTCATCCGTTTCGAGCTGCCAGTTGGTGATCCGCTTGCGCCGCTCCTTGGGGTTCACGTCCAGCTCGGCATGAGACGGCTCGGACACCACTGGCATGTCCCGCTGCACTACCCGGTCGGCCAGGGTGGCCCAGCGGCGCACCGGCGGGTCCTGCTCGGGAGACAATATAAGACTCTGCAGGAACATTGCCTGTAGCCGGTAAGAAATACCGGAGATTAGCTCGTTGCGCTTGACGTCGGCCAGCGTACTGGCCCTGGCCAGCTCGGTCCGCACGTCGCTGTTGGCCTCTACGGCCATCCGGTCGCTGATGTTGCCATCCGGCCGCAGCCGTTCGATGATCGAAGAGAGCGCCCGTTCCACGTCGGCCAGGATTTCGTGGAAGGATCCCAGTACCTGATTGTAGGCTTCCCGGGCTGCGCCTGATCCTCCCCCCTGGCGACCGGAGTGAATGAAAGAGAGCGGGTCCACCGGAGCCGGCAGGACCTTACTCATCTCCTTAAAGGACGGCCTGTTTCGGCGAATTTTGAATCGCGCCATCTTACCTTCCTCTACAGCCTGCTACGCCACTGATTTTGTAGATACTGCTTGGCGGTCTGCGTGAAAAACCCGTCAAGCAATCCGATTTCCCTGGAACTTATGGAACCGAATCGGGCATCCTCCTGGTTGTTCGCCTCCCTCATGGTTTCGTGGAAGCGCGCCCACCAGTCCTGACCGGTGCCCCAGGCATCGGCCACCAGGTCCTCCAGAACCCGGGCCACGTGGTTCCTCTGGACCGGCAGCGAGTCTTTCGGCGAGCGATGCAAGAGACACACGTCAAAATGCGGGCCGATTGCCTCAATTCGTTTGTCAGGATAGACGGTGATGGTAAAGGAATCGCCTCCCGTGTGCTCGCTGCGGCCAACCTGGACTCCGGTGATGGAACGGAGGAATTGCAGGATGGCGTAAGCGTTGCGCAGTTGCAGCGGATAGGTGGTCTCCGGGTCTCGCGACATGCCCCGTTGCGGCAGAAGCAGGTGCAGCACCACGCTGAAGTTGTAAGCCGTGCCACGAACTTCCGACAGGGCAGCCAGCAGCACCGGGAGCGCCCCCACGGTTCCGCCGCCGAGGAAGGCCACTATATGGATTCGGAGATAGGTAATCCCCTCATAGTAGGGGCAGATCTGCTCAATCGTGGAATCCAGGTGCCCCCGGATGTCGCTGTAATTGAACCGGCCCGCGACCCCGGCATTGGCCAGAGTCCCCAAGGCGCCCTCGCGGGAGAGACTGAGATATTTCAGCTCCGGCACGCACTCAGTGATCCAGGGACGCATGTCTCTGAGGTTGGAAAAGTGCGGCAGCACCAGGGGAATGAACCTGGCGGCGCGGGAAATTTCGCCCCGCGTTGCCTCCCGCGTGTCCATATAGAGGAACGCGAGGTTCTTGCGGTCCTCAAAGCTCCAGTTCTCCGAGGTAGCTTCCAGCTTCCTCACTATCTGGCAACTGGTGGAACCCAGCCCCATGACCATGGAAGGCGAAACGACGCGCTGAACGTTCTTGTTGGCGTTCAAGCGTAACATTCCGGCATCATTTGAAAGCGTTACCATTGTTTTTCCTCAGGCACAGTATGCGACCAACGGTACCTAGTCATAGGATATGGTAAATAAATTGTATTTGTCAATCGACATAATATAAGAAAATGTCGAAATTTGTTCCTCTTTTACCTGGGCCGGAAACGTGAAAATCCTTTCGATTCCCTGGACACCCTATCCCCGGCTTGCCCTGCCAACTCAGGCAATTTCAAGGGTCTGCCACCTTCAGTATCATCCGGCGGGATACCCATGGCATAGGGCAGGCCGCCGCGGGTTCGGTCATTTCTGAGAGGGTGTGTGACAATCGCCTTTTGCGGACAAGGTGGACGGCAAAGCGGTGTCCTTCATTCTTGGGAGAGTCGGAGGACTCCCTCACCCTAACCCTCTCCCGGAGGGAGAGGGGATTTGTGACGCACCCCCTTAAAGACCGGAGTTCCCATAACCGTCATTCGAGCGAAAGCGGGAATCCAGAACCTACCTACCGCCTTAAAGCGTCCCGTCTATAGAGATGTCCAGCAGGCCCGGATTTCCGCTCTCGAACATCCGGCGGGCCGTTGGCCCGATCTGCGCCGGGTCGGTGATCTTGGCGCTGTCCACTCCCATGGCCTGGGCCATGGCCGACAGGTCGAGGGGGTTGGCGAAGTCCATGCCCCGGTACTCGCTGACCCGCCCTTCGTCGTTCAGCATCCTCTTGAGGTAAATGTCCATGTTGACCTTGAGGATGCGATAGGCGCGGTTGTTGCAGATGGCGTAGACCACCGGGATGTTGTAGGTGGCCGCCGTCCATAGAGCCTGCACGGTGTACATCGAGGCCCCGTCGCCAACCACCGCCAGCACCGGACGGTCGGGACGGGCCAGCTTGAGGCCCAGTGCCCCGGGCATGGCCCAGCCCAGCGCTCCGCCCTGGATTCCGAAAAACGTGCCTGGCTCGTCGAAGTCGAATTCCTGCATCATGGCGGGCCGCGAGGTGACCGCCTCGTCGGCTACGATGGTGCCGGGAGGCGCGGCGGCGGCCAGCTCGTGCATCATGCGCTCCACCGCGATGGGGTTGTTATCCCAGCGCTGGCGCAGACGCTCCTGGTATTCCTCCCGCGCCCGGCGGCGGCGTTCGCCCAGTTCGGCCATGCGGGTGGCGGCTGCTTCTTTGGCCGGGGCTGACATATCCTGCCCCAGGGCGTCGGCCAGTTCGGCCAGTCCGGTGGCGGGATCCGAATACACTCCGATTTCGGTGGGATAGTTCTTCTCGACCTCGCTGGCGGCGCTGTCCAGATGCACCAGCTTCGTGGCGGGGTCCAGCAGCGGGGTATCGACGTAGAGGAACTGCGAGAATATGCTGGCGCCCACGGCCAGCGCCACGTCCGCGCCCGAAAGCAGTCGCCGGGTCGCCGGGCTGCTGGTGTTGAGCATGCCGGACCACAGCGGATGGCTGGTGGGGAAGTTGACCTCGGAGAACGACGCCGCGAATACCCTTGCGCCCAGCCGCTCGGCAACCTGCACCATCTGTTCGACGCCGCCGGACTGGGCGATGCGGTCGCCGATGATGATGACCGGATTCTCCGCTTGGGAAAGCAGCCGGGATGCCTGTTCCAGAGCGTCGCGGTCGGGCCGGATCCTGTGGTACCCGTGGCTGGAGCCTATGATGTCCACGTCGGACTGCACGTCCATCGTGTCCCACGGGAACGACAGGAAGGTGGGGCCGGTGGGCGGAGTCTTGGCTTCGTTGAAGGCCCGGCGGACTGCGCCGGGAATGTCGGCCGCGTGGTGTATCTCGTGGCTCCACTTGGTGTACTGGCGGGTCATCTGGACCAGGTCGCCCGAGAGCGTCGGTTCGCTGAGCAGCATGCGGGTGTCGGAATTTCCGGCGCTCAGCACTACCGGAGTTCCGCCGCGGTAGGCGTTGTACAGCGCGCTGATGCCGTTGGCGAGCCCGCCAGCGATGTGGATGTTGGCGAAGGCGGGGCGGCCCGTGGCCCTGGCGTACCCGTCAGCCATGCCGACTGCCGTGCCTTCCTGGAGGGCCTGAATGTAGTTCACTTCCGGGAAGTCCTGGAGCGCGTCCATCATCGGAGTCTCGCTGGTGCCGGGGTTGCCGAAGATGTACTCCACCCCTTCGGCCTTGAGCATCCGCACCAGGGCGTCCTTGCCGGTCATCGTGGGCATTGCGCCACCTTCCTTATCATCGACATACACCCCTTTGGAAATATCCCCTCTCCCTTGAGGGAGAGGGTTGGGGTGAGGGTGAAAACACGAGCATTAAACTCTGCTCTACTGGTAAGTCATCCATTCCAGCAGATTGTCGTCCGGGTCGCGGGCATAGAGGCTGAGCGACGGCACGGTACCGAAGCCCCGGCCGCCCTTGCGTGGCGCAGGCCCTAGGATGACCTCCACCCCGGCGGCCGCCAGCCAATCCTGGCACTCTTCCACCGTCCCGTCCCAGACGAAGCAGATGTCGGCGCTGCCCGGCATCGCGGACGGCCCGCGAAGACCGGCGACGTATCCTTCGGGGTGAACATTGATTTTCGAGTCGCCCACCTGGATGGAGAAAATGTTGGCGGTTCCGGCGCGCCATTCGGCTTCGTCGTTGATGGTGAAGCCGAGCCGCTTGTAGAACTCGATCAGGCGCTCGGCATTGGCCGTGGGCATGGCGATGTGGTCGATGGAGACGGTGGGCATCGGGACTCCTCCGGAGAAGTGTGAGCGCCCCAATGATATAGAGGGCATAGGGGTCTGGCAAGAAGGGCGCGCTTGCTCGCAGGGTCTTCCGGTTATTCCCTCCCCCTCAGGGGAGGGAATAACCGGAAGACCCCACCCTCTTTCAGCCGACATCGCGGTACGCCCGGTGCCAGTCGCTGGAGAACACTCCGTCGGGGTCGTACTTGCTCTTGAGGTCCAGAAAGCGGCCGAACTGCGGATAGCAACGGGCGAGCTGTTCCCGGGTGGCGAAGCGGTTGTAGGTCAGGAAATAACTGCCGCCCATTTCCGCGGCCAGGCCGATCAGGCAACGCAGGTCGTCGGCGACCCTGGCGACGCCGCCCGCGGAATGCTCGAAGTGCAGGTTGAACACAATGCAGGCGTAAGACTGCCTTGCCCAGTTGAGAAAAGTCTCGTCGTCCTGCTCGATCAGCCTGACAGTGCCATAGATGACGTTGGCGTTGCGCCGCGCCAACTCCTCCGCTGCGGTGTGCATGAATTCGGGCAGACGGCCCAGCGGAACGTAGACCTCGGTGATAGTCTCGCTGCACTTGGCACCTTTGTACAGCAGGCGGTCGAGCTCGCGGTGATAGCCGTCGATGTACATGCTCAACTGAAGGGTGTCGCTGTCGTACGTTTGCCCGTCGGTGCGCCGGTAGAATCCGGCATACTCTTCGAACGCCCGGCCCTTGTCCGAGTGAGAGAGATGCAGCAGCTTTAGCCAGTCCTCCCGCGTCAACAGCAGGCGCGGAGGCTGAACCGAGGCAGTCTCCCCAGCCGGAACGGGCCGGTAGCAGGACAGCACCCCGCGGCGCAGGAAGTCGGCGGAAGATTCGTCGGTCACGTACTGGAAGTCGCCGTAGGTGAAGCCGTCTGCAATGCGACTGGCAAAGAGGTCGGGGAGATGGTCAACATCCGTTACCTCCACCACGCGGCGAAGGTGATGGGCGGGCATCAGCCGCAGCGTGGCTGAGTAAATCACGCCGAACAGACCGTAACCCCCGATGGCGAGGCTGAAAAGCTCGCGGTTTACCGTCCGGCTGCAATGCACAAGATTTCCCCGCGCATCCACCAGCTCCAGCGACTCGACGTCTTGTACGATGGGAGCATAGGACAACCCGCGGCCGTGGCCGTTGGCCGCCAGCGCCCCGCCGATGCTGAGCCGGTCTGCGCCGGTCTGCTTCTGGACGATGCTCCACCGTAGTTCCGTGTTGACCTGCATTTCGCGCAGGCCAGCTACCAGCGAATCCCACAATATCCCGGCTTCGACGGAAACCAGCCCGGCCTCAGCCTCAAGGGAGATAATGCGGTTCAGGCCAGCGGTGTCCAGGGCCACGCCGCCGGACAGGAATTGCTGGCCGCCCATGGCGTGGCGCCCGCCCATCACGCTCAGGCTGCCGCCGCCCTCGGCGACGGAGGTCACGGCTCTTTGCAGTTCAGCGAGGGTTTCCGGCGCCTCAACTCGAGCGGCCCGAGTGCGGTTCAGTTGGGAATGTACGTCATTCAGCGTGATGCCGCTGGCTTGGGTCATGAAGTTTATGGCTATCGCGACGCCGAGATGCAGGCTACCGCCTGGGCCACCCGGAGTATGCCCCGTGGCAGTTCGGCCTCGTCGTCCACTTCGCAGGTGATGCTGTCGCCCTCGGCAGTCAGTCCCAATTTCTCGCACAACTCGGCGACTCCAGGGAACCCTGGGCTGGCGTAGCCACTCAGTTTGAACCCGTGGCCCGCTTCGGAGACCGTCACCGCCACGAACGTTCCATCTGCGTTGATGAGCGGTGTCTGCACGTCAACGTGTTCATTCGAATGCGCGCTGACCTCGAACATGAGTGGGACGCCTGCCGTAATGGCGAGCCTGACGGCTCCCACAGTCCCGGACAGCTCCTCGGCCTTCCGTTGCGTGGCCAGGGCTGCGGCATGGTTGCTCCTTACCTGTTCCAGCGTGTGCCGGTGTCCCTCCTGCGCCTCCTGCCAGGTGTCATACCTGCGGGAATACTCGGCGAGGGGGTCCAGCGAGGTCAAGTCGAAGGCGGAGGTTCCAAAGGGCTTGTAGTTGCGGTTCTCCGGCATTATCGAAAAGGTGGTACGAACCCGGACGTTTTCGAAAGTGTCCTCGCCCACGATTGCCATCCGCGCCACGTCGTGCTGCAAGCGCCAGCGGGTATATTGAGACTGAGTAACTTCGACGGCGTTGAAGTCATCGTCGATAATCCGGTAAACGACGTCATCGTCCTGGGGCAACTCCAGGCGTTTAACAAAGTCCCGGAAGCGGTTCAGCATATTTGGTCATCCTCTCCTTGGCCACGGCAATTGAAATGCGCCCCGGCAGAGATGGCAACTTCAGGGTTTCCCTTAGCACGGCAAGGTATGGAGCGTCGATGGCCGGTCAGCCACCATCAAATTGCAAATATCTTACCAGTCATCAGGACATCGGGAAACGCCAGGGAGCGCCGTCAAGTTGAGTTGCCTGGCGTTAAACTGCCCCATTCCCATCATTCAAAGTTAGGGAGTGTCGTCAAATTCCTCCGTCATTCCTGCGAAAGTCAAGAGACGCCCTCACCCTAGCCCTCTCCCGGAGGGAGAGGGGATTTGTCGCACGCCCCCTTGGAATGCGGTTGCCCTGCGCGAGATAGCGTCCGGCGCACCTTGAATCGCTGCTGTGGTAGTCTATTGGACACACTCTCTGGCACATCAAAGGGAGGGCGCCATGTTCGATATTTTCCTGCGCAACGGACGCATCATCGACGGCACGGGACAGACCTGGTTTCGCGGCGGCGTTGGCATCAGCGGCGATAGCGTAACCGTCGTCCGCTCCGGCGAGGCTGACGTGGAGGCCGGGCGAGTCATTGACGTAGGTGGCAGCGTCATCTGCCCGGGCTTCATCGACATGCACTCCCATTCCGACCTGGTGCTGCTCTCCAACCCGCAGCACGAGATCAAGCTGCGGCAGGGAGTCACCACCGAGTTGATGGGCATGGACGGCCTGTCCTACGCCCCCTCGTCCCCTGAAAAACTGGAGCAGCTCCTGTACTACCTTGCGGCGGTCAATGGCCTGCCCCCTGAAGGCGTCCGCTGGGGCACGGTGAGCGAGTATCTTGATCTATTCGACAACCGCGTGGCCTGCAACGTGGCGTTCATGGCCCCGCACGCCGCCATCCGCGTCGAGGCCATGGGGTGGGAAGACCGCCTGCCCACAGAGCCGGAGCTGGCCCACATGCGCCGGCTCGCCCGCGAGGCCATGCAGGACGGGGCCTTCGGCTTCGCTACCGGCCTCACCTACCCGCCCGGCGCTTACAGCGACACCAACGAGCTGGTGGCCGTCAGCGAGGCCGTCGCCGACCTGGGCGGGATGTACATGACCCACGCCCGCTACTCCCTGGGCGACCGGCTGCTCGACCCTTTCCGCGAGGCTATCGAGATCGGCCGCCGCGCTGGCGTCCCGGTGCACATCTCTCACTACCACAATCCGGTCGACGGCATGGGCGAGCGGATGGTTGGCCTGGTAGACGAGGGACGCAATACCGGCGTCGACGTCACCTTTGACCAGTATCCCTACGCCGCGGCGTCCACCGTCTTGCACTCGCTGTTGCCCTACTGGGTGCACGCGGGCGGCCCCGGCGCCCTGATGGAGCGCATCAGGCAGCCAGCGATCCGCGACGAAATCGGCGACGCCGTGGAGCCAATGTGGGGACTCACCCTTGACCACTACATATTCAGCAACGTGCCCAACAACAAGGAGTGGGAGGGCCGCTCCTTGGGCGACCTGGCGCGTCACCAGGGCAAGCGCATGGTAGACGCCATCTGTGACTTCCTCATCGAGGAGAACTTGGAGGTGGCCTTCGTGGCCCGCACCGGCAACCCCGACAACATCCGCACCATTGTGCGCCACCCGGCGCAGATGGTCGGTTCCGACGGCATCATGACCGGCGACATGCCCAACCCGCGCACCTACGGCACCTTCCCCTACGTGCTGGGACAGTTCGCCCGCGACGAGGGGCTGTTCCGCATCGAGGACGCGGTGCGCAAGATGACCTCGGCCCCGGCCCAGCGCCTAGGCCTGCCGGACCGCGGCATCCTGCGCGACGGCATGAAGGCCGACGTCGTGGTCTTCAACCCCGAAACCGTCAGAGCCAACGCCACCTTCGAGGAACCGAAGCAGTATCCGGACGGCATCTCGCACGTCTTGGTAAACGGCGCCCTGGTGGTGGATAATGGAGTCCACACCGGCGCACTCCCAGGCCGCGCCCTGCGCTCGCAGTAGCACTCATTTGTATAG
This sequence comes from Dehalococcoidia bacterium, assembly GCA_963664375.1. Taxonomy (GTDB): domain Bacteria; phylum Chloroflexota; class Dehalococcoidia; order Lucifugimonadales; family UBA3495; genus VXOI01. The sequence goes on along the minus strand of OY761449.1, from coordinate 2,270,015 downwards.
GAGCATTGCTATGTCTGACACGCAGTTGAAATCTACTCTGACGGTTGGCATCAGCCGTAGCGAAGGCTACTATGTGGCCTCCTTCGTTGAAATCTCAGCAGTTACTCAGGCTCAGACATTGGATGAGTTGGTCCACAATCTGAGGGAAATCGTCCATCTTCACTTGGAGGACGAGGATCCTGCCGATTTCGGCCTAGCAACCAGCAATCCCTCAATTGTTATGGTCTACGAACTCGAGCCAGCTTATGCCTAGATTGCGTCGGCTGTCCGGCTTGGAAGTGGTTTCCATACTCCGAAGATTCGGTTTCGAACTCCACAAACAAGAGGGTAGCCACATGAAGCTCAGGAGACTTTCGGCCGCTGGCGACAAGCAAACAATTTCAGTTCCACGGCACCGTGAATTGGTTACGAAAACCATGTATAGCATCTACAAACAAGCGTGCAAGTACATTCCCGAAGAGGACATTCATCCCCACTTCTACACCGACTAACCCGGAGGCACCATGGACTTTGAACCGCGTTACACCCCCGAACAGGAAGAGTTCCGCCGCGAGGTCAGCGCCTGGCTGAAGCAGCACGTCCCAGGCGGCATGGAACACCCCGCCGACCCGGCCGACCTGACCTGGGACCAGTACCAGCTCCGCCGCGAGCTGGGGCGCAAGCTGGGGGACAAGGGCTGGCTGTGGCCCACCGCGCCCGCGGAATACGGCGGCGGCGGCCTCGACGTCGACAGCGCCGTGGTCATCGAGGAGGAGATCGACTCCTTCGGCCTGACCCTGCCGCCCTACTACGACTCCGGCGGGCGCCTTGGCGGCAACTCCATCCTGGTATGGGGATCGGAGGAGCAGAAGCAGTCTTTCTTGCCGCCCATTTTCACTGGCCGCGTCCGCACCTGGCAGCTCCTCTCCGAGCCCGAGGCCGGTTCCGACCTGGCCAACGTGAAGACGCAGGCCATCCGTGACGGCGACGATTACGTCCTGAACGGGCAGAAAATCTACGTCGGCAGCGACCACGGCTGCGACTACATGTGGACCATCACGGTCACCGACCCGGAGGCCAAGCGGCACGAGAACCTCGGCTGGTTCATGGTGCCGTCCCACCTGCCCGGCATCACCATCCAGCCCATGGACCTGCTCATCTCCGGCGGCGAGTCCGGCGCAGGCTCCGGCGTCAAGCAGACGGTCTATTTCGACAACGTCCGCGTCCCTGCATTCAACCTGGTCGGCGCTGAAAACGAAGGCTGGAAGGTCGCCACCACCCACCTGGAGCTCGAGCACGGCACTGGAGGGCGCATTGGGCGCAACTGGCTGGTCGACCGGCTGTTCGAGCACTGCCGCACCACCGAACGCCGCGGCGAGCCCATGACCAGCGACCCGGACGTGCGCGACCGGCTGATCGACGTCTACGTCGAGGCCGAGATCGTGCGCCTGCTCAACCTGCGCAACTACTGGATGCGCCATAGCGGGGCCCACATCACCTACGAGGGGCCGCAGGCGTCCTACATGCGCAAGACCTCCGGCCTGCGCATGGCCCAGGCGATGCTCGACATCCTTGGCCCGGCCGGGCTAACCCACGACCCGGAGCTGGGCGCAGCCGACGGCCACATGGAAGCGCACAGCCGCGCTGGCATCGTCGCCATCCACCCCGGCGGAACCACCGACATCCAGAAAGTCATCATGGCCCGCCGCATCGGCATCGGCCGCGAAGTCCGCGAACGCGCTGGCGCCTTGGGGTAGGTTCTTGCCAGTAATTTCACCCTCACCCTAACCCTCTCCCTCAAGGGAGAGGGAATTTTCGAAATGTTCAACGAGGAAAGCTATGGACCTTTCCCTGACGCCGGAACAGGAAATGCTGAAAGCGGCCGCCAGCCGCCTTGTGTCCCAGGAATACCCCAAGGAGACGCTGCTGCAAATCGCGTCGCCCGACGAGACCACGCCGCTGGAGCCGTGGGGCCGTCTGGCATCCACCGGCTGGCTGGGCATTCTCATACCGGAGCAGTACGGCGGCGAGGGCGGCTCCTTCACCGACGCGGGCGTGCTCTTCGAGGAGCTGGGCCGCGGCCCGGTGCCCGGCCCGCACCTGACCTCCGCCGTCCTGTCCGCCCTGACCATCCTGGAAGGCGGTACCGAAGAGCAGAAGCGCGACTGGCTGCCCCGAATCGCCAGCGGCGAGATGCGTCTGGTGCCCGCCGTCACCGAGCGCGACTACGGCTGGGACGAGCGAGACGTGCGCCTGAACGCCCAGGTTGACGGCGACAGCTTGCGACTAAACGGCTCCAAGGCTTACGTCTTCGATGGCGAGACTGCCAGCCACTATCTCGTCGCCGTTCGCTCCGAGGAGACCGGGGACGTCGGCCTCGTCATCGTCCCGGCCGGCGCCGACGGGGTGCGCGCACGCGGTCTGCCCGGCTTCGCCTGGAACCTGGCCGAGGTGCGTTTCGACGACGTTTCCGCCGACTCAACCAACGTCTTGCCCGGCGGCTGGCCCGCCTGGCAGCGGGCCGTCGCCAAGGCCATCCCCGTCATCGGCGCCTACCAGGTCGGCGGCTGCCAGGCCGTCTACGAAGTCTCCGTCGACTACAGCCGCACCCGTATCCAGTTCGGCACCCCCATCGGCCGCTTCCAGCGCGTACAAGACCAGATCATCAACCTGGTCAACCACCTGGACGCCGCCCGCTGGACCACCTACGAGACGCTGTGGAAGCTGGACGCGGGCCGCGACGCCGCCAGCAGCATCTCTTTGTGCAAGGCGGTGGCCAGCGAGGGTTATTACGAGGCCTGCAACTACGCCCACGAGGTGCATGCCGGCGTTGGCAGCATGACCGAGTACGGCCTCACCCTGCACACCGCCGCCTCCCGCACCCTCTACCACTTCCTGGGCGACCCCAAGCAGCACAAGCGCGAGCTCGCAACGGCCCTGGGGCTGTAGCGGCATGGGCCCGGCTTACGATGCAGGCAGGGGCCGCTACAGCATCCGCAGCAATTGTTGAACGGCTTTTATGGTGGCCTGGGTATGGGTACGCAATTCGCCTTGCGTGAGATTTCCGTGGTAAAAATGGACGTGCAGTTTTCCGGCTGCGCCGAAGTCTGAGCGCCATCTTTCCAGGTTCTGTGAAATGGACAGTTGCTCCGCTACAAACCGGAGTTCCTCATGGCTGCGGTGGGGCAGCCCCTCATTCTGCGCGACGGTGATGAGGCAATGGGCGAAAGCTCCCCACAAGAGTTCGGCGGCAACCAATTGATGGCCGCCATTCTGCCTTTCCGTTTCCGACAGCGCCATCAGTTCTTGGGCCGTTCTGATGTGTTCTTCTTGGTTCAGGGGAGCGCCGCCTTTTCATTAGCCAGCCGTCCGGCCAATTCTATTGCCCTTCTCGCGAACAGGATGGCGTCCTCTCGCACAGCGTTTTGGTTGTCGCCGTAGAAGCCGAACTTAACGGATTCCGGGCACCCCATGCTTGCGGCGAAGAAGCTGCGCAGTTCTATGCCTTCCTCGGACACCGTATCTGGATATTCAAAGGCATTGTCATTTTCCTTTGGGAGGGCGCCGGCGGCGAGGCCCTCCGCCACATTGTAGAGGTCTTCGCGCGTGCCGTGAGGCCACTCTCGCTTCGCAGCGATGAAGCCCAGCGCCGCCCGCACTGCATCCGTCAGGGTTTCGGTTCCTTCCAGCGGTTTTCCTTCGGTGAAGCTCGTCCGGGCCTTGTCGAAGTATCGCGCTACGGTCTCTGTGACCGCTTCGTCCCAGGCATCGGCTATTGGAGTTTCCCCAATTTCTTCTTCATACCGCTCGCTGCGGGTCCGCTCTTTGTCGCCTGTCGTCGCGTTACGGGCGGCGCGTAGGGCGTCGTTTACCGGGAACCTGCTCCCCTCGGCGGGCCATCGGGCATAGAAGTTTTTCTTCAATTTCTCCATTGAGAGGGAGGGTTTGACTGCATACCTCACGTTTTGGAGAACTGCCAAGGCTATCTCTTCCGTCACACATTCCATTCGCGTAGGCATCTAAGCGCTCCCATATTCTTTCCATTCCGATGGTATTTGCTTGAGAATTTGCGGTCAAATCCGGCGCAAGTCCTCGTTCTTTGCCCCGTTGTCGCTTCCCGCACCCAGAACGGTCAAGCTGCATCATTGACCGCGGATCCGGCCAACGGATTCCGCACTGCCAGCCGCACCAGCCGGATTTCGTCGTAGCTGTACTGTCCGCCCAGTTCTTCCCACACCGGGCGCAGGGGATTGTCGCCCATTACTGCAAACACCGCTTCGATTTCTGCCCGGCTTTCCGAAGGCGGTAGCAGGTGCGCCCACTCCACTGGCATCTCCGACTCCACCAACCGCTCCAAATGCCCCACTATCGTCGTAACCTTCAGGCCCCGCGCCTCCGCCGCCTCTTCCAGCGACGCGCCGCCGGATATGATTCGCCCGGTTTCGTGGTATGAGTGCCCATCGGCACGCGCCGCCGGTTCCGCCTTCCGTCCGTCACTCCCCGGGACGCGGGAATCCGCGCCCGCGGCGGCTTCGGGCCAGCCTTGTTTCCGTGCGTAGGCGTTAATCCGTTCAAGGAAAGGTTCGCCGAATTCGTCCAGTTTCGCCTGGCCCACGCCCGACACGCGGGCGAATTCCGCCAGGGTGCGCGGCGCTTTGCGGGCCATGTCCTGCAAGGTACGGTTGCCGAATACTACGAAGGCCGGTACGCCGCGCTGGTCGGCGATTTGACGCCGCAGCGCCGACAGCTCGTTGTACAGCCCCACGTCGTAGCTTCCGCCGTCTCCGGTGCCGTAGGAAGTTCTGCCGCTCCTTGATTCCCGCGATGAATCCTTGCGTTGGATTGGCCGGGCCAGAGTTAGCGTCTCGCGGTTTTTCAGGAACTCGCGGCCACGCGGCGTTACGGACAGCGTGGGGTATTCGCCGCCGGACGCCGCCAGCAGCCCCTCGCGTTTCAGTTCCTCCACGGTGTCGCGCAGTTCGTCGCGGGGGTGGTTGGCGGCTATGCCGTAGACCGAAAGCTGGTCGTGGCCCTGGCTGCGCACTCTCTCGCCCCGGCCGCCGCGCAGCACGTCTATCACGTGGGCCGCCCCGAACCGCTCGCCGGTGCGAATGACGGCGGAGAGCAGCTTCTGGGCGATTTCGGTGGCGTCGTACTGGTCGGGGGGTTGGGTGCAGTTATCGCAACCGCCGCAGTCGCCGTCCGGCCACTCCTCTCCCAGATATTCCAGCACGAACTTGCGTCGGCAGGATGAGAGGTTGCACAGCGAAATGACCTGCTCCAGCCGCTCGCGGGCCCGTTCCCGTTCCTCCTGGTCCTCAATCTGCCGGATAAAGTATTCCTGCGTGGACTTACCGGCGTAGGAGAAGAACAGGACGCACTCGCTGGGCAGCCCGTCGCGCCCGGCCCGGCCCGTTTCCTGGTAGTAGCTCTCGATGCTTTTGGGCAGGTCATAGTGGACGACAAGACGCACGTCGGGCTTGTTGATGCCCATGCCGAAGGCGATGGTCGCCGCCACGATGGACGTGCGGTCACGGATGAAGCGTTCCTGCGTCGCCCGCCGCACATCAGGCTCCAGACCGGCGTGGTATGGTTCCGCATTGAAGCCGCGCTCCCGGAGGTTCCGGGCCATCTCTTCCGTGTCCTTGCGCGAGCCGCAGTAGATGATGGCCGACTCTCCCCTATACTTTTCCAGAAGGTCAAGCAAAATGGGAAGGTTCCGTTCCTTGGGCACGATGGCGTAAGAGAGGTTGGGGCGGTTGAAGCTGGATATGAACACCCGCGGGTCTTGCAGGCCGAGCTGTGAAAGGATGTCGGCGCGAACCCGCCCGGTGGCCGTAGCGGTGAGGGCGATGACCGGCGTATCGGGGCAGACCCGCCGCAGACTCGCCAGTTCCCGGTAGGCGGGCCGGAACTCGTGCCCCCATTCCGACACGCAGTGAGCTTCGTCTATGGCCAAAAGGCTTATGTTCAGAGTGGAAAGGAAATCCGCAAATCGCTGCTCAACAGCTCGCTCAGGCGCAACATACAGCAGCTTGACTTCCCCGGCCCGCACCTGCCGCACAATCTGCGACAACTCCGCAGACGTTTGCGTGCTGTTTATGAACGCGGCTGGAATGCCGTTGGCATCCAGCGCGTCCACCTGGTCTTTCATCAGCGCGATGAGCGGCGAGACCACCAGGGTCAGCCCCGGCAGCGACAAGGCGGGCAACTGGTAGCACAGCGACTTTCCGCCGCCAGTGGGCATGAGCGCGAAGGTGTCCCGCCCCGCCATAACCGACCCGACGATCTCCTCCTGCAAAGGCAGAAAGGCGTCGTAGCCGAAATGAGTCTTCAGCAATTCAAGCACACAGCAATTTTGATTCGAACTGCGGGCCGCCGCAACCCGCAAATGTCACCCAATCCGCGGTTGCAACCCCGCCGTACGCTCCATAGAATGCGGGCATCCCTCCCGGACTGTGCGACGGCCAGGCTACACGGTCAGAAAATCAGATCCGCAAGTTTATGACGCCAACGCCGGGCCCTCCATACGAATGGGACGAAAACAAGCGGCAGGAAACGCTCAGGCTGCGGGGACTCGACTTCGCAATGGTCAGCCGGATGGACTGGACCGCCGCCACTTACGACCGCCAGGAAAGAAACGGCGAATTCAGATATTCCTCCCTGGGTCTGATCGGCGACCGGCTCTACAACGTGGTGTGGACGCCCAGAGGCCGCAACACCAGGATTATCAGCCTCAGGAAAGCAAATGACAGGGAGATAGCACGGTATGAAAGGGAAATCGCCTAAAATAGTGCGCAACACTCCTGAGGAAGAGGCGGAAATTGCCAGGCAGATCGCCGAAGACCCCGATACCTACGAATGGACAGGAGAGGTATGGGATAGGGCCAAGTCCGCAGACGAACTCTTCCCTGACTACGTGAAGTGGTCCAAGGAGCGACGGGCCGCACTCAAGGCTGGCCACATCCAAGAGTTGACCATCACGCTGGATCGGGAGACCGTCAACTGGTTCAAGGCGCAGAGCGGCGAAGACGGCGAGACCGGGGGCACGAAGTGGATAATGCTGGTCGAAAAGACGCTCCAGGAGCACGCGCGACCACAAGCAATATGAGCGGATATTTTCAACTTCCCAAACTCTACGCCGCAAGCCGGTATCCCAAGGGCTGATCCAAGAAATCAGCGGAATCCCTTAATCACACAAATCACAGTCCAGTCTCCCCAGGTTGCAACGCCGCCGTACGCTCCATAGAATGCCCTCATCCCACCCGGACTGTGCGACGGTCCGCAACGGTTTGAGGATGTATCGGCCATGGTCTCCCGAACGCTGCCGCCGGGACTGGTTTACCACCCGGCTGACATAACCGCCTACGACGTCACCGTCGGCGGCTACCACGGCGACGCTGTGCCTGGCTACGTGGCCCGGCCGTCGGAGGGCGGCCCGCACCCGGGGCTGCTGCTGGTGCATGGCATCCACGGCTACGAGGAGCACATGAAGGACATGGCCCGCCGCTATGCCGCGCTGGGCTATGCTGCCATCGTGCCCGCCCTCTACAGCCGCGACGGGTTCCTGACCGTGGTGGAGCACTCCGATATGGACAAGGCCCGCGACGCCCTGAACGCCCGGCCCAACGCGCAGACCGTCGGCGACCTCCAGGGCGGTCTCGACTTCCTGCGCGGCAGTTCCCACGTCAGCGAGCGCATCGGCGTCGTCGGGTTCTGCTCCGGCGGTCGGCTTGGGCTGGTGTTTGCCAGTAGCGGCGTCAGCGTCGACGTGTTCGTCAACTTCTACTCCAACGGCCTGTTCCAGCCCACCGAGGTCAACCCGACGCCGCCCGGCGAGCTGGCGGCCGATCTCGGCTGCCCCATGCTTGCCCTGTTCGGCGACGACGACACCAACCCTTCGCCTGCCGACGCGGCCCGCCTGCGCGGTGTGCTGGAGCAGTCCGGCAAGACCTTCGAGTTCGTCAGCTACCCCCGCGCCGGGCATGCCTTCATGTCCGACACCCGCGAGAGCTACCGCCCCGAGGCCGCTCACATGGCCTGGGGCCGCTGCCTGGAATGGCTCTCCCGCTACCTGAAACCCTGAATCCAGATAGACTACTGCGGCCGGCCATAAAATCCCCTCCCCCTTGAGGGGGAGGGTTAGGGTGGGAGTGAAATCCCGCGCATCAAATTCCGTATCCAACTGCGTAAATCCTATCTGGATTCCCGCTTTCGCGGGAATGGCGAGATCGAGATAGTTTTACCATCAAAGCAAACAAGATAAACCGCCAGGAGATGACCCAAATGAAGAACGGCTACCGTGTCATCGACATCGACACCCATGTCAACCCAAGCCTTGATACCCTGGTCAAATACGTCGATCCGTCCTTCCGTCCCCGGCTGGACGAGCTCAAGCCCTACATCCGCACCGTCGGCGAATACAACGCCCTCAGCATCGCCTCCATCCCCTTCGACCGCTTCCCCGGCGAGGCCCCCAGCGGTGATGACCAGGCCGCCGTGGCTGGCGGCCGCGGCGCGCTGGAGGGCCGCGTCACCCGGAACTCAGGCCACCACCGCGTCGACCCGCAGAAGGGCGTCAGCGACGAGAACGCCGCTGGCCGCTTGGCCGACATGGATCTGGAGGGCCGCGACGTCGACGTCATCATCCCCGGCACCTGGGCCAACGGCCTGACGGGCATCGAGGACGTGACGCTGGCCGAGGGCCTCTACTCCGCCTACCACCACTACATGCGCGAGTATTGCAGCGCCGACCCCGACCGCCTGCGCAGCATTATCCTCGCCCCCGCAGCCGACATCGAGTGGTCAATCAACGAGATCAAGGCCGTGTCCAGGGAGCGGTGGGCCACCGCCGTAGCCATAGTCCTGCCCGAGGGCATGCCCATCGACCACCCGGCCAACGACCGTTTGTTCGAGGTGCTGAACGAGGAGCACCTGCCCATCCTGCACCACAGCTTCACCTTCGAGCCGCCCTACTTCCCCGGCTACCGCGACATGTGGGGCAACATCGCCGTGGCCCGCACCGCCGCCCACCCGTGGGGCGCGGCGCGGCTGCTGTCTTACCTGATCGTGGGCCGCATCTTCGACCGCTTCCCCAACATCAACGCCGGGGCTGCCGAGGTCGGGCACGGCTGGCTGCCCCACTGGCTTATCCGCCTCGAAGAGATGTGCAACTACGTCTCCGGCACCACGCCGCAGACCGACTACAAGCCCATCGAGTACGCCCAGATGGGCCGCTTCCGCTGCGGCGCAGAGCCATTCGAGGGCGCGGCCATGACCAAGGCCTGCATCGACCTGCTGGGCACCGAGGCGCTGATGCACCAGTCGGACTACCCCCACGGCGAAGCCCACTTCCCCGACACCGCCGAGATGGTCATCAACTGGCCCTTCTGGCAGGAGCTGGGCGACGAGGCCCTCGTCAAGCACATGTCCGGCAACGCCGAAGCCTTCCTCCGCCTCACCTAGCCGGCAGCCCCGATCATGGTGAGCCTGTCGAACCACACCCCACCAGCAAATCCCCTCTCCCTCCGGGAGAGGGTTAGGGTAAGGGCGACCCCTTCAAATGCGATAAGGGCGCCCACAAGGGACGCCCCTACGGCACGACACCGGACTGGTAGGGGCAACCCTTGTGGTTGCCCCGTCTACGCAATATCGTTCCGTAGACGCACAAGGGCGGGCCTTGCGCCCACCCTCGCCCAGCAATTCGCCGCATCGTCGTAACGAAAGAGGCCGACTATGACGGAACTCCAAGGGCAGGAAAACCAGTGGCCGGAGAGCGCCGCAGCCGTGTCGGCCATCGCCACCTTTATAGCCGCAATCAACGCAGGGGACGCCGATGCGATGCACGAGTTGCTGCACCTGCCGCACGTCCGCATTTCCGGTGGCGGTGTGGCCATCTGGCACGACAGGGAGGAGCTGGAGGCCACCTACCTGCGGGATTTCTATGCCCGCGCCGGTAGCGGCTGGCACCATACCGTGCTGGATTCCGCCGAAGTGCTGCATAGCTCGGAGCACAAAGTCCACGTGCTGATACAGTTCACTCGCTACGACGCTGACGGCAACGCGATGTCCACCTACCGCTCGCTGTGGATAATGACCAACGTAGACGGACGCTGGGGAGCCCAGGCCCGCTCCAGCTTCGCCCCGTAGCCGCAGCAGCGCCAGTAGGCTATATCCAAATCCCCTCCCCCTTGATGGGGGAGAGTTAGGGTGGGGGTGAATCGCCAGCCGCCCAATTCCCTCCGGGAGAGAGTTAGGGTGGGGGTGAATCGCCAGCCGCCCAATTCCCTCCGGGAGAGAGTTAGGGTGGGGGTGAATCGCCAGCCGCCCTATTCCCTCTCCCTCCGGGAGAGGGTTAGGGTGAGGGCGTACCCTTGAAGAACATAAGGGCGGGTGTGGAACCCGCCCCCAATCATCCGCAACGAGAGGCGGCTAACTACGCGCAGGCGTCGCGGACGGCTTGCGAGACCTCGGCCAGCCGCGCGTTGTTCTTGTCGGCGCCCCGGAAGCCGTTGGTGATGTAGCCCACGGCCAGCCCGGTGTCCAGGTCGGCCCAGCCGATGGACGTGCCAGCGCCGCCGTGCCCGAAGGTGTGCATCGGGTTGCCGGTGGGCTTGCCCATGCGCTCGTCGTTCAGCGCGAACCCCAGCGCCCGTTGCGCGAACAGCTCCAGCGACCGGTCGATGCCCTCGGCTTGCATCGTGATGCCCTCGGCCACGGTCTCCGGGCGCAGTACCGTGGCTCCCTCCAGCGTGCCCTTGCGCTCCATGGCGGCGTAGAACCGGGCCAGGTCGCCTGCCGTGGCAATGCCGTTAGCGCCGGGGCAGATGACTTGGTGCACCTCGGGCCGGTCGAAGGTCACCGCGTAGCCGTTGGTGTCGGCCTCCTGCTCCATCAGGTGGATGCGCGAGACCCGGCCCTCCAGCTCGGCGGGCAGGCCAACGTAGGTGTCCTCCATCTGGAGCGGGCGGGCCAGGTCTTCGGCGATGAAACGGTCGAAAGTCCGCCCGTCGATGCGGCGCACCAGCTCGGCGATCACCCAGCCGTAGTTGATCGGGTGGTAGGACAACGTGGATCCCGGCTCGAACTTGGGCGTGGCCCGCTCCATGGCGGCGCAGACCTTGCCCCAATCGGCCCAGTCGGTCCAGGGCAGGTCGGCGGGCGTGTCGGGGAAGCCACCCTGGTGACTCAGCAGGTGCCGGATGGTAACGCTCTGCTTGCCGTTCTGCCCGAATTCAGGCCAGAACTTGGCGACTGGATCGTCCCAGTTCAGCCGCGCCCGCTCCTTGAGCATGTAGATGCAGGCACCGGCCAGCGGCTTGGTCGACGAGAACAGCACGAACATGGTCTTGTCGTCGACGCGGCGGCCGGTATTCTGGTCTGCGGCGCCGCCGTGGATGTCCAGCACCAGGCTGCCGTAGCGGTAGACGGCCAGCCCCGCGCCGGGGTGCAGCCCCTCGGAAATCTGGCGGTTGAAGATATGCTTGACCTTTTCGAGTCCTGCCGGGTTCATTGATACCCTTTCGGGCGTGGTCAGCGTGGCCATAAGTCTCCCTCTCTTGTCGGGTTGGCTTGAGTTGAATGGCGTTCGGATGGTCTGCGGTATTCTAGCACCGGCTAGCGGCCCCGCCACACGGGGGCGCGCTTCTCGGCGAAGGCCCGCACTCCTTCCTGGGCGTCCTCGGTGGCGAGGACTTCGTCGCGCTTGGTCTGCGCGTAGGCCACCCGCTCTTCGAGGCCCATCTCGCTGCCCTTGATGGACGCTTCCTTGATCGCGGCCAGGGCCAGCGGCGCGTTGGCGGTGATCTTGCGGGCCATCTCCTCGGCCCGAGGCATCACCTCGTCCGGCTCCACCACGTAGTTGACCAGCATCAGCTCCAGCGCTCGCTGCGCGTCCACGAACTCGCCAGTGAACAGGAACTCGAAGGCCACGTTGCGGGGCACAACCTGCGACAGCAGCGCGGGGCCGCTGACCGACGAGATACCGCGCTTGGCCTGGGGCCAGCCGAACCGGGCCTCGGAGGAGGCGATGCGGATGTCGCTGCCCAGCGCGATGCCGCATCCCTGGGCCAGGCAAACGCCGTTGATGGCCGAGATGATGGGCTTCCAGATTTTCGACTGCTCAACATAAAGGTCGCCGGTAGACGGGCCCTCGTTGGCGCGGGCGTCGGCCATGGCCACCAGGTCGTGCCCCGTTGAGAATGCCCGCCCGCTCCCGGTAACGATGGCGCAGCGCACCTCATCGTTGTTGCGCACGTCCTGGAAGGCGTCCCACAACAGTTCCCGCATCTCCGGGTTGATGGCGTTCAGCTTCTCCGGGCGGTTCAGCGTGATGTAGGCGATGCCTTCCTTGATTTCGTAGATGACTTCTTTTTCAGTCATTTTTCTCTCCAAGTGTTATGCCGTTTAGGTGCCGAACAGCGATCACTGATGGGCAGACCAATAGTCATGAACTCGCCGCAATTCTCTGATCCAGAACCGGAAGTCATCATCGTCATCGTATAGGCGCAGTTCCCTGGCCATCTTAAAGAAGCCGTCTCCAGGAATGTTCTCGTCTTTCAAGATTACAACAGCTGACAGAAGCGGCCTTCCGCAACTTGATTCCGTCCTACTAATTTCATCCAAGATGTCAGAAATGCGGTTTCTATGGGGCGGCAAGTTCATATCCAAACGGGCCAAAGGTGCAATAACAGAATAATTCGTGATATCGCTATCCTTCGCAATCTTGATAAGGCGTTCGTAAATCGCCGTTGTTTCAACGTCCATCTGCGTCTCTTCCATTTAGATAATCCTGGAACCGGTGGGTTTGGTGCCGATGACGCCGTCGGATTCCAGGGCGTCGATCTCGTCACCCGTCAGTCCCAGCAAGCCGCCGAATATCTCGCGGTTGTGCTGGCCGAGGGTTGGAGACGGCCAGCGCACTTCGCCGGGCGTTGCGCTCATCTTCCATGGTATGCCGGGATACTGCTTGGGGCCTACCTGCGGGTGGTCTACGGTTACGAAGGTGCCGCGCTCTGTGTAGTGACGGTCGGCCAGCAAGTCCGGGCCTCGCAGCACCGGCCCGGCGGGGACGCCCGCCGCCTGGAGTCGCTCGGCCAGCGCGAATGCGTCCTGGTTGCCAGTCCACCCGGCGATGATGGCGTCCAGATCGTCTTGGTTCGCCATTCGTGCCTCCGCCGTGGCGAAGCGGGGATCGTCTGCCAGTCCTTTGGCATTCATAGCGGAAAGCAGCGCTGCCCACTCGGTGTCGTTGGTGGCGGCAATGGTAATCCAGCGGTCTTCGTCGGCGCAGGGGTAGGTGTTGCAGGGCGCGTACCAGCGGGAGCGGTTGCCGATGCGCTCCGGTTCCTCTCCGGTCATCTGGTAGGCCAGCAGTTCCGGCCCCATGAACGCTACCGCCGATTCCTGCTGCGACACGTCGATGTACATGCCCTTGCCGGTGCGTCGGCGGCGGCGCAGGGCGGCCAGCAGCACCCCGGCGGCGTGGGAGCCGGTGATGGGGTCGCCGTGGTTGATTCCCGATTTCATCGGCCCGTCGCCGGGGTAGCCGGTCAGGTGGGCCATACCGGAAAGTTGCTCCTGGCCGATGCCGTAGCCTAGGTATCCCTTCCACGGCCCGGTGTTGCCGAAGGCGGGCATGGAAACGTAGATCAGGTCCGGCCGGTGCTTGCGCAGCGCCCCGTAATCGTAGCCCAGCCGCTCCAGGCTGCCCTGCCGGAAGTTCTCGATGAGCACGTCGCTGATGGAAACCAGCCGTTCGAATGCGCGGCGGCCTTCGTCGCTGGTCAACTCAAGAGTGATGCCGTACTTGGACATGTGCAGGCAGTTGAACCAGCCGTTTCGGTTCCACGGCTCATCGCCCGGCTCGCTGTCGGGATATGAGGCGATGCCCCGGGCCGGGCTGACCGGCCCGCGGTGGGAGTCGTAGACGCTGAGCGACTCCATCTTGATGACCTCAGCGCCCAGATCGGCCATCAGCTTGGTGCAGTACGGCCCGGCCCAAATGCGCGACAGGTCCAAAACGCGGTAGTTTCTTAGCGGCTGCTGGTTGGAGGGGGGCATTGCAGCTATCCCTCACTCACGGTCTGGCCCACGGATACGACGCCCTTACCTGCCAACTCATTCACGCGGGCACCGTCAAAGCCCGGCCAGTCGGAGAGCGCCGGAAGAGTGTGTTCCCCGAACAGCGGGGCGCGCCGGAACAGCCAGGCGTCGGCGTCCGGCTCGCAGGTGATTGGAGCGCCCGGGTAGGTGAAGGCACCCGCAACCGGGTGTTCGATGTTCACGAAATAGCCGCGGGCCACTAACTGTTCCATCTCGAGGATGTCTTTCATAGTGGCTACGAAACTGAAACCCAGACCGCTTTCCTGCCCGGCCTTGAAAATGTCAACCTTGTCGTGTTCGATTAGCCAGGGCAGCATCAGAGCGTCAACTTCGTCGGCAAATTCCTGACGGCCGCGCCTTGAGCCGTACCGGGGATCGGCCAGTTCCTCGCGCTCCATGATGCGGGCAACCTCCGGCCAGCGGTGATCGGGTCCGGCGATGATGCCCACGTGCCCGTCCTGGCAGGGATAGATGCCCCAAGCGGCCCTTCCGTAGCCGCGGTTCCCGACGCGGGTATATTCCTGGCCGGAATAGCTGTACTGCATCAGGGCGTTTTCCAGGATATTAGTGGCGTATTCCGCAATGGAAATGTCGATCTCCTGTCCCTCGCCGGTCTCCTCGGCGAGCATCAGGGCGGCCATCGTTGCGGCGAAGGCATTCTGTCCCGCGCCCAACTGAGCCAGCGGAGCCCCTTCTTTCAGCGGTTCCTGGTCCGGCTCCCCGGTGATGTTCATCAGGCCGCCCATGGCGTAGAGGTTTGCCTCAGCGGCGCGCCAGTCGCGGTACGGCCCGGTCTGGCCGAAGTTGCTGATGGACGTGACCACCAACGCCGGATTAACCGCTCGCAACTCTTCGTAACCGAGGCCGAGACGGTCCATAGTGCCGGGCGCGAAGTTCTCCACCAGGATGTCCGCTTTCCCGGCTAAATTCAGCGCCACCTGCCGGCCCTCCCCTGTTTTGAGGTCCAGGCCGATGCTGCGCTTTCCGACATTGAGGTAGAGGTGCCAGGCGCTGTCCTCGACGGGTTCGTCCGCGCCATATTCGCGGAAAACGTTCGGGCGCGAGGCGAACGGCCCCAGCCTGCGAATGGGATCGCCTGCGGGCGGGCGCTCCACTTTCACAACGTCTGCGCCAAGGCCAGCCATCAGCCTGGTGCAGTAGGGCCCTGCAATGTGATGGGTCAGGTCGAGAACCCTGACCCCTTCCAGCAATCCGGACATGCCTGAGATTGTGGCATCGCCCACCAGCGATTGCAACCGCGGCAATTCGGCCCGCAGAGTCCCCTAATAGTTCCCTCTCCCTCCGGGGGAGGGTTAGGGTGGGGGGTCTCTCCTATGTATTCAAGGTTGCTGATACCCACGAGTTCACCCTCACCCCAACCCTCTCCCTCAAGGGAGAGGGAGAACTAAAGGGTCTGGCAATTCGGCCCGCAGAGTCTCCTAATAGTTCCTTCTCCCTCCGGGGGAGGGTTACGGTGGGGGCGTATCCTCGATTTATGCAAGGTTGTTGATGTCCACGGTTTCACCCTCACCCGAACCCTCTCCCTCAAGGGAGAGGGAGAACTAAAGGGCCTGGCAGTTCGGCGCGCAGAGTCTCCTAATAGTTCCCTCTCCCTCCGGGGGAGGGTTAGGGTGGGGGCGTCTCCTCGATTTATGCAAGGTTGTTGTTGATATCCGCGGTTTCACCCTCACCCCAACCCTCTCCCTCAAGGGAGAGGGAGAACTAAAGGGCCTGGCAGTTCGGCCCGCAGACTCTCCTAATAGTTCCCTCTCCCTCAAGGGAGAGGGAGAATTAAAGGGCCTGGCAATTCGGCCCGCCGTTGAGCCGGGCCTTTGTGGTATTCTGCTGACACCTGAACCCTTGGAGAGGAATCGCAATGGAACGCCCCATATTTCAGCCAGCCGGCACACCGGTGGAGGAGCTGGACACCCCTGCGCTGGTGGTCGACCTGGACCTGATGGAGCGCAATATCCAGACCTATCACGGCTACTTCGCCGGAACTCCGGTTACGGTGCGCCCGGTTATCACCAGTCATCTCTGTCCCCAGGTGGCCCGGCGCCAACTGGCTGCTCCGGCTTCCCGGGGCATCGCCGCCACGACGCTGGGCGAGGCGGAGGTCTTCGCCGCTGCCGGATTCGACGACATTCTCGTCGATACACCGGTTGTAACGGCATCAAAGATACGGCGTCTGTGCGCGCTGGCGTCCCAGGCCACCGTGGGCGTGACCGTCGACAACCCGGCCAACATCGACCGGCTGTCGCAGGCAGCCGCAGCAGCCGGGGTCGGGCTGAATGTGCTGGTGGAGATAGAGGCCGGGATGGGCCGTTGCGGAGTGTCGCCCGATTCCGAGGCGGTGGCGCTGGCCCGCGCCGTGAACGATGCCCAGGGCCTCAATTTCCGCGGCATAATGGCTACCGTTCCGGGGCCATCCGGCGACGACGCGGATTCTCATGCCAGCCAGACCTGTGAGCGCCTCCAAGTTGCGATTGACGCCAGGGATTTGATGGAGAGCGCCGGACTGTCGGTGACGGAAGTCAGCGTGGGCGGCGCACATTGCTACGCCGCAGTTGCCGACTTGCCCGGTATCACCGAGGTGCGGGCCGGCCGCTATCCGCTGATGGACTTGCGCCTGCAAGCCCAACTGCCGGAGCTGTCGCTGGCGGCCATGGTGCTGGCCACGGTAATCAGCCACCCGGTGCCCGACCTGGCGGTGCTGGACTCCGGACACAAGGCCACCGGCCCGGACCAGGGACGTCCCGTGCTCCAAGGTATCGAGGGGGCTGTGGCAACCCGGTTCAGCGCCGAGCACGGCATCGTGGATCTGGAAAGCGGCGCCGAAGGGTCGCTTTCTCCGGGACAAAAAGCCCGCCTTGCCCCGTGGGAGATGGCGGCCACGGTCAACCAGTATGACTACATCCGCGCCGTGCGAAACGGAAAGCTGGAGGGCTACTGGCCTCTTTCCGCCCGCGGCCGGTTCGCGTAACGGCAGTTCCTATCCCTGGAACCCTGGAATTTTCACCCTCACCCTAACCCTCTCCCTCAAGGGAGAGGGAAGTGAAGACCGTAACCTTCCCACTCAAGGGGAGGGAAGTGAAGGCCCTAGCCTTCCCACTCAAGGGGAGGGAAGTGAAGGCCCTAACCTTCCCACTCAATGGGAGGGAACTGGAGTACACAAGAGAGAGGGGATTGAATGGAGCGACGTAATGATTGACAGCCAGACGCCCATGCCCGGCACGCCGATGGAGGAACTTGACACGCCGTGCCTCATAATCGACCTTGACGCCCTCGACCGCAACATGGACGTGATCGCCGACTACTACCGCGACCGGCCCAGCAAGCTGCGCGGCCACAGCAAGAACCACAAGACGCCGGCCATCGCGCTGCGGCAGATACGGCGCGGCGGCACCATCGGCGGCGTTTGCGCGGCCAAGGTCTCGGAGGCCGAGGTCATGGTGCACGGCGGCGTCCCCAGCGTTCTTATCACCAGCGAAGTGGCTGGCGACCTGAAGATACGCCGGTTGTGCTCCCTGGCCGGACAGGCCGAGCTGATGGTGGCCTGCGACAACGCGGAAAACGCCCGCGCCCTGTCACAGGAAGCCACGTCCCAGGGTGTCGATCTCGGTGTCGTCATCGAGATGGAGACTGGCATGCGCCGCTGTGGCGTGCAGGAAATCGGGCAGGGCGTGTCCCTGGCCCACGACATCGATTCGCTGCCGGGCATCAGCTTCCGGGGCATCATGAGCCACCAGGTGATTCCCGAAATGCCCGACCGCGAGGACCGGGTAATTGAGGGCAACCGGGTGATCAAGGCCGTCATCGACATGAAGGACGCCATAGTCGAGTCGGGCCTTCCCGTCGAGATAGTGTCCACCGGCGAGACCTGGAGCTACGACGTGGCTGGTGAGATCGACGGCGTTACCGAGGTACAGGGCGGCAGCTATCTGCTGATGGACGCTCATTACGGATACATGTCCGATTTCAGCTACGCCGCCAAGGTGCTGACCACCATTATCAGCACTCCGAGGCCGGGAGTCGCCATCGGCGACGCCGGGGTGCGCGCCGTCAGCACCCTGGCCGGGCTGCCCGAGGTAGAGGGGCCGCCAGGTGTGGAAGTGGAGTCAATGGACGGCGACCATGTCGTCTTCAGGCTGACCGGCGGCGCGTCGCTGCAAGTCGGCGACCAGGTCGCCCTCATATCCAGCCAGCAGGACGCCATGGTCAGCCGCTGGGACCGCTTCGTCGGCCTGCGCAACGGCAAAGTCGAAGCCGTCTGGGATATACTGGCAAGGGGCTGCCACAGCTAGGAGGCTGATGTGACTCTGATTAGGCGAATTGGGATACAAGGTTTCCGGCGCCTGAAGGACGTTGACCTTGAAATGCGCCCAATGATGGCGTTGATAGGCGCCAACGGGGTTGGCAAGACTTCCTTCATGGACGCATTGTCCTTGTTGTCGGCTTCGGCAAGGGGCTCGCTGAGTCAACATCTCAGCGATTTGGGAGGCTTTGCTTCAGTAACTACCCGCGGCAGTGCTGGGGGAATCGCTTTGCGCACGGAGATAGACATTCTCGGCGAGTGGCAACTCAAATATAGTCTCAAAGTTTCCCCTGAGGGGATAGGTTACTCAATTTCGCATGAGAAACTTGCAGAAGCAAATCCTCCTAGCACCTTGAATTACATTGATTCTCAAGGCGGCAAAGTCTCCTATCACGAATCGGTCTTGAATGAGTTGTCACAATCGGATTGGCAATACGATCCCCGCGAGTCAGCCCTGTCTCAAATGCCCACAAAATTACCTAGACCTGTAATCTTCAAATACATTCTTGAAACAGCAACCAAATATCATGCGCTTGACGTTAGTCAGCGCGCACCGATAAAGCTGCCACAGCAGCTACGGCCAACAACGCTGCCGGGACAGAATGGCGAGGATTTAGCTCCCTTCCTCTACAACCTGCGTGAAACCGATTATGACAGATTTGAGGCGGTGGAAGACGCCCTGAAAGCGGCTTTCTCTGGATTCGAATCACTCAGCTTCCCGCCGGTGGCGGCGGGAATGATAGCCATGACTTGGAAGGACAAGTCATTCAGGAACCCGTTATATATGCACGAGCTTTCGGAGGGAACCCTCCGGTTTCTCTGGTTGGCCTCCCTGTTACAGAGCCCGAACTTGCCTGCAATCGCCATGATTGACGAACCGGAGGTTAGCCTGCACCCAGAGTTGCTGTCTCTTCTCGTCGACCTGATGCGTGAAGCTTCTTTGCGCTCGCACATCGTCGTCGCCACCCACTCGGACAGGCTGGTACGCTTCTTGGAACCAAGAGAAGTCGTCGTAATGGACATAAACGAAGAGGGCGCGGCGACCATGACTTGGGGAGACGAACTTGAGCTGGATGACTGGCTGACCGAGTACAGCCTCGATGAGGTCTGGCAGATGGGCATTATGGGTGGGCGGTCATGAAGATTAGCCTGATAGTGGAAGGGCAGACCGAAAAGGCATTCGTTCCAACGCTCAGAGACTTCCTGCGTCCCCTGATTCCGCGAGAGACCGCCCTCATTCTGCATCCAGTACCGCAAAACGGCAGGATACCCCGCGACGCCAAGCTGAACAGGATAGTCGAAAGGTTGCTCCACTTCGGCAGAAATCCTGCCGACTATGTGATTGCGCTGACGGACGTCTACCCAGACTACTCAAATGCCGCCGAGGCCAAATCGGTTTTGCATCAATCAGTTCAAAACCAGGCTCGTTTTTACGCTCACGCGGCGCAGTACGACTTCGAAGCATGGTTATTGCCTTACTGGAGTCGTATCCAAAGAATAGCTGGGGTCAATCAGTCGGCGCCGGGCAACAACCCGGAATCAATCAACGGTAACAACCCACCGTCCAATCGCATTAAAGAGGTATTCCGAAGAGGTCAAGGAAATTACTACACAAAATCTCTGCATGCTCCCAGAATTCTCCAAGGTCAAGACCTGAACATAGCCGTAGAACGATGCCCGGAATTGAAATCATTGGTGAATACGATCCTGCACATTTGCGGCGGTCAACCGATACCCTGACGGCCATACGAAACGACGAAGGACAACGATAGCCCTGCTCAACCCGGTAGCGCACTTCGAGATTGGCTGAGTCAACACCGCCGGGTTCATCGACCCATAGGGCAGCTACACCGGCCTTTTCCGTCCCGATCAGTCCTGAACGAGAAAAGGCGGCGAGGGGCGTTGTCTGCCGCCTCGCCGCGCTCTGCTCTGGCTAGGGATGCCCTCGTTCAGCCGATGTTACGGCGTGGGGCCGAACTCCGTGGTCTTCATCAGGTAGGTGTTCTGCGCCGCCAGGACGCCGCGGACGCGCGGGATGTATGCGCCGCCCCACTCGGGGTCGGCGGCTACGGCGGCCTTGGCCTCCTCCATGTGCTTCACGTTGTCGAAGGCCCAGATGTGCACCACCTGGTTCAGGTCGCCCAGGTCGCTGTAGAACCAGCCAGCCAGCTTGACGCCGTGCCGCTGGCGGATGGGCAGGGCCAGCTCCTCCACCGCCGACATGTAGGTGGGCAGGCCGCCGTTGTGCAGCGTGTACTGCCGGAAGTCGAAGACCATGTCGTTCTTGCGCTGGTACTCCGGCGTGCCTTCCTCGGCGACGGGGCCCTTGACGGGGTACGTGGGCGCAAAGGCGGGAGACATCATCAGCCAGGTCTTTTGCGACTCGACCAGCGGCTGGGCCCGGGGAACGTATTTGCCGCCCCAGTCCGGGTCGGCGTAGACCGCCGCCTTCTGGGACTGAAGGTGCTCCAGGTCCTGGTAGCCCCAGATGTGCACCACCTGGTTCAGCGCGCCCACGTCGCTCCAGTACCAGCCGGACAGGGCCACGTCGTGGTTCTGGCGAATGGGCAGGCCCACTTCCTTGACCCCGGCGCGGTAGTCGGGCGTCGCGCCGGGCTTTAGCGTGTACATCCTGAAGTCGTAAATCATCATCAGCCTCCGGTATGTTTCTTGATGAATTCTCCCGCCTGGGAGATGGCCTTTCTGGCCTCAGGCAGCATCGGCGCAAAAATGTGCCAGACGTGGATCATATCGTCCCACACATCCATTTGCACTTCGACGCCAGCCTCGCGGGCCACGCCGGCGAGTCGCGTGGAATCGTCCAGCAGCACCTCAGCGTCCCCAACCTGTATCAGCAGCGGCGGCAGCCCGCGCAGGTCGGCATACAAGGGCGCGGCCAGCGGCGCTCTGGGGTCTGCGCCGCCCAGGTAGGTCTTGGCCGATACCATCAGGTTTTCCTTCCCCACCATCGGGTCCACTGCGGCCCTGGTCTCCATGGATTCTCCGAGGCCCTCCATGTCCACCCACGGCGATACGCAGACGCCTGCCGCCGCCATTGGCAGTCCGACGTAACGTATCTGGACCAGAGCCGCAACGGTAAGTCCGCCGCCAGCGGAGTCTCCTCCCAATGCGATTCTTGCCGGATCGTAGCCTTCGCCGAGCAGCCAGCGATAGGCGGCCACCGAGTCCTCCACTGGCGCCGGGAACGGGTGCTCCGGGGCCAGGCGGTAGTCCAGCGCCAGAACCCTGGCGCCAGCGGCCTTGGACAGATGTGCCATCATAGCCCGGTGGGTACGGGGCGACCCGATGATGTAGCCGCCGCCGTGGAAATAGAGGACTACGCGGCTTTCCGACGCTCCTTCGGCCGCCACCCATTCCGCTGTCACGCCGCCAGCGTTCACCCGGCTGTACCGGGCTGGCACGTCGATGGTGAACTCATCGGTCATGCCCTCGAAGGAGCGGCGCCTGCCTTCGGTTGCGCCTTGGGATTCGTCTACCTCTCTGGACTTTACCAGCGCTATTACCTGGTCGAGTTCCGCCGACTTGGCCATGTCTACGCCTCCAGCAATTTCTTGAGTGTGCGGGCGCTGCTGTGGGGTGCCGACAGCACTGGCACGGGTGAGACCTTTTGCAGATGCTCCAGCGCGGTGGCGAAGGAAAACTGGCTCAACAGCACCACGTCGGCTTCAGCGGCAAGCGCCAGCGTTTCCTGCTCCAGCCGATGCTCGAAGGCCCGCTGACCGCTCTCCCGCAGCACCCGAATCAGGTCGGTTGCAAGCCGCTTGTTGACCTGGACTTCCCTTCCGGCTTCCCGTGCGGCCAGCTTCAGATAATACTCCGAGTCGGACATGGTGGCCTCGTTGGTGGCGATGATGCCGACCCGCGGGCCGGACGCCACGGCCTCGGCCATCACCGGGCCATACGACGACACCAGCGGCACGTCAACCAGGTCGCGGGCGGAGTCCACCACAGGGGCGTACACCGAGCAGGCCAAGCCGATGGCGTCGGCGCTGTTGTCCTGGCAGTAGCAGATGAGATCGGTCATCCGCCGCCGCAGACCGGGGGTGATGCTGCCCGGAAAGTCAATGAGCAGCCCCTCGTCCAGCAGGTTGATCACCTCGGCATCGGGGAATTCGTCCTTGAAGGCCAGCCGCACCGGGGGGATGGACTCGGCCAGGGCATGAATCATAACTACGCGCATGGCGGCGCTCCGTTCCCGCTGGAAATTAACCCGTCATTCCGGCGAAAGCCGGAATCCAGAACTGCATGGGGATTTTACAACGGTTTTTCTCTCGTTGCCCTCTGGATTCCGGCTTTCGCCGGAATGACGGTTCGCGGCCCTTTTAGTTCAGGATTCCTATAACTTCGCCGTCGGCGTTGACGTCCATATCCAGCGCGCGCGGGCGCGTGGGCAGGCCCGGCAGCGTCTCGATGCGGCCGGCCAGCGCATACAAGAAACCCGCTCCCACCGACGCGCGAAGGTCGTTGATGGGAAAGGTGTATCCCTGCGGCCGGTTGCGCAGGCTGGGATCGTGAGAGATGGACAGGTGCGTCTTGGCCATGCAGATGGGCAGGTTGCCCCAGCCCTGGGACTCGAAATAGCGCAACTGGTTCGTCGCCTGCGTCGACCACGTCACGTCTGCTGCGCCGTATATCTTCTGCGCCAAGGCCAGCGCCTTTTCCTGCGCCGTGGCCTCCAGCGGGTAGGCGTAGGTGATGTCGCTGTCGCCCGCGGTGGCGTCGACGACGGCCTGGGCCAGCTCCTCTGCGCCCGCGCCGCCTTGAGCGTAGCCGTCGCATTCTACGGCTGCGGTTGCTCCGGCCTCCAGCGCGATGTCCCGCACTGCCGCCAGCTCCTCGGGGCTGTCGGTGCCGAAGCGGTTGATGGCGACGACGCAGGGCAGACCGAAGCCGGTAACAATCCCGACGTGGTGCGCCAGATTGGGGCCGCCCCGTATAACCCGGTCAACGTCCGGCTTGTCCAGGTCGCGGCGGGGCATCCTGCCGTGCCACTTGAGGGCGCGGGCCGAGGCCACCAGCACGGCGGCGCGGGGCAGCAGGCCGCTGGTACGGGTTTTGATGTGCATGAACTTTTCGAAGCCCAGATCGGAGGCGAAACCGGCCTCGGTAATCACGTAATCGGCGTAACCGAGGGCCAGCTTGTCGGCCAGGATGGAGCTGCAACCGTGGGCGATGTTGCCGAATGGGCCCGCGTGAACTATGGCGGGCTGGCCTTCCAGCGTTTGCACCAGATTGGGCATTACCGTCTGGTGCAGCAGCGTCATCAGCGCGCCCTGCACTCCCAACCGGCCCACGGTCACCGGGTCTCCGCCGCGTGTCGAGCCAACCACTATGCGCGAGACACGCTCCCGCAGGTCGTCCGGCCCGTCGGCCAGGGCAAGTATGGCCATGATTTCAGACGCCGAAACGATGTCGAACCTTGCCTCGCGGAGCGGCCCGTAGCCGCTGCCGCCCACTCCAGCGATGACTTGCCGCAAGCCACGGTCGGAGGCGTCGGTCACCCTCGACCACTGGATGCCCGAGGGGTCGAAGTCGGGGACGGCGTTGCGGAACACCGCGTTGTCCACCAGCGCGGCCAGCAGGTTGTGGGCCGAGGCGACGGCGTGGGCGTCGCCGGTGAAGTGAATGTTGATTTCATCTTCGGGAACGATACGGGCGTTGCCGCCGCCGGTGCCGCCGCCCTTGATGCCGAAGATCGGCCCCAGCGTCGGCTCCCGCAGGTTCACCGAGACCTTGTGCCCCAGGCGGCCCATGCCCTGGGTAAGCCCGATGGCCGTGGTGGTCTTGCCCTCGCCCGCTGGCGTAGGCGTGATGCCGGTAACCACGACCAGCTTGCCCTGCTCCGCCTTCCCTTCCGCGATGGCGTCCAGCGAAATCTTGGCCTTGTAGTGGCCGTAGGGCAATACGTGTTCGGACTTGAAGCCGAGGGCGTCGGCAATGTTGCTGATGGTCTGCACGTTCATCTCCTAGCTCATCGAGAGATGTAGGCATGAAACGCCCAAATTGTATCACTCTACGGAGTGGCCGTTGGCGTCAGTGCCGGAGTTTCGGTTTCCGGTGGTTCGATGTGCAAGTCATCCAGCCTTTCGCGTTGCTCGGCTTCGCGGGTTGCCTGAATCTTGAGTTGGCGTTCCACTTCATCGTTGTGGGCAATGATGGCCTCGGTGATAGCAGCGTTGATTTCCTGCAACCTGCGTACCTCCTCGGCCTTGGCGACCACGCTGGCCTTGAATTCGGCAGAGCTGGCTTCTATCTCGGTAAGGTATCGGTTGGTGATTTGGGCGCGAGCTTCGGCGCCTTTCTGCTGTTCCAACACCACTTCCCGCCAGATTCCGATGATGATTTTCTCCCGCTCAAGCTCCTGAACGAGGGCTTGGGTCTTCGCCAGCTCCGTCTCGCGGACAAGCCGCAGAGCTTCGTTGGCCGCCTCGGTTTCCAGCCGTTGTCGCTCGGCAACGGCTTTGGCATGCTTGTTGGCGCGCTCCCGGGCCAGGCGCTCGGCTTCGACTTTCTGGCGGGTCTCCTCCAGCTTGGCTTCATTCTCGAGACGTTGCTCGATTCCGGCCAAGCAATCGTTCATCAATAGGTTAAAGTCATTTACGTTGGCGGGCATCGGAAGCCATTCTGACGTATCGTTGAGACGTGCCAAATCATGGTCTATCTCTAACTGTATAATGGGATAAAAAGACGGTGTAATGTCCTCGTCGCCCTCATCCAGGTAAACGGGCCAACCCGGCGGCGCTTGTGGAATGATGCTACCCAAGTAAAAACTACTTCCCATGGGAACTTGAATAGTGTCGGCCGTTTCAAAGATAACATCCCTTCCGAAACGGGCTAACCTGTCAGCATAATATTGACCACGTGTATTCCCCCTTTCGTCCACCCTTCCCAAATAAATATAGACATACGATATGTCATCCGAATTTGTCAGCCCATTGTAGGGACTGAAGGTAAGTACCTCAAAGCAAGAGTTGGCTTTGGTGCTCTCCATGACGGAGTACTCAACCGTAGTAATGCGGTCTGCGCCGAGATCGTACTTGCAAGGGCTACCGGTGTTGCCTGGAATCTCTCTGTCCTCTGGCGCACAATCATAGGGACGCTCGGCGAAGGCAGCGTTGGCCGGAATGAGTGTGGCCAGAAGAAGGACGGCGACCAACAGCGAATAGCTCAACAGCCGCTTCGCCACCATCTAGTTCCCTCCAGTGAGGTCAACGCCGGTGGCTTTGCTCGCGGCGCAGGCGCTGTACCGGATGGCGGCTTCAGCGTACCACTGAGCTTCTCCCTCGGAACCGGGCGCAGGAACCGGGTCGCCAGCTTCCACGGCGCACTCGGCCAGGATTTGCGGACTGGCTGACAAGTCGGCTATCTGCTGGTCAAGCTGCCGGTGTTGTTCTTCAGTAATATCTCGCAAGCTAGGATCGTCGGTCGGCTGCGGAATTGGTTGGCCGGACACCGTGGCCACTGGCGCGGTTTGCTGGCGGGCGGGTTGTGCGCCCGTTGACGACGCGGGCGTATATGTTGGGTAGGGAGTGTACGTCGGATACGGCGTCGGTTGGCCATCGGCCGCCTGCTCTCCGGCACAGGCTAATGCAGCAGCAAGCAACACTGCCGACAAAAGTGTGACTGCCAATGCGTTTGGCTTGAACGGTAAAAGCCGCATCGGAATTAGCCGCCCAGCTCCGCTTCCAGCCGGGTGATGTCCCGTTCGCTGAGGTTGAAGTACTTGGCGTCGGGGTGGTGGAACACCAGGGCCGAGACGGTGGACTCCGGGTCCATCATGTAGCCTTCGGTGAGTTCCACGTCCAAGTGGCGGGAGACTTCCAGCAGGCGGAATAGCTGCTCCTGGTCTTCCAGCCGGGGGCAGGCGGGGTAGCCGAAGGAGAACCTGCGCCCGCGGTACTGGGTGCGGAACAGGTCGTAGGGCGTGATGCCCGCCGGGTCGCCGAAGCCCCACATCTGCCGTAACTGCTGGTGCAGCAGCTCGGCGAATCCCTCGGCGCTCTCAAGGGCCAGGGCTTGCAGGATGTGAGAGTCCAGGAACTTGCCCTCGGCAATCCACCGGGCCGCCAGGTCGCGAACGCCGGGGCCGATGGTGGTGACGAACATCCCGACGTAGTCCATGCCGTCCAGCCCGGACGCCCCCACCCCTACCCCTCCCCCAGAGGGAGAGGGAGTTTGAGATACGGGCAGGACATAATCGGACAGACACAGCCCGTCGCGCTGCGACTGGCGGCCGAAGTAGAACCGTTCCAGCGCCTGCGAGCCGTCGGGGGAGTAGACCAGCAGCGACTGGCCGTCGGAACGGCAGGGGAAGAACTTGAAGACCGCGTTGGCGGAGATGTCGCTGCGGGCCAGTACCAGGTCCTCGACGCGGCGCACCGAGTCGCGCAGGTCGATGGCGGCCTGCTCTCCGGCCTCCAGGTCTTCGGCGAAGCGGCCCTTGTATCCCAGGTGGCGCACGTAGAGCATCTGCGGGTTGATGTACCCGAAGATGTCCTCGAGGTTGTAGTCGGTCAGGACGTGGGTGCGAAGGTCGGGCGGGTTGGGGATCGGGAAGTCGTGGCGCACCTGCGCTGGCGGAACGTCGTCGCCGCCATCGTCCGGCGCACGGCGGCTGTCGTCGTCCAGCATGGCCTCGGTTTCGGCGTCAAGCTGCGACGCCAGGTGCGCCCGCTCGTCGGCCTCCTGTATGGTGTTGGCCAAGGCCAGGCCCGTCATCGCGTCCGGCGCGTAGGCCACCAGCCCGCTGTATTCCGGCGCGATGCGCAGGCGGGTGAAGCGGTTGGACAACGCCGCGCCGCCCACCAGCACCGGCACGGACACGCCGTCCTGCCGGAAGTCACGCACGGTCTCCACCATCATCTGGGCCGACTTCACCAGCAGGCCGGACAGCCCGATGATGTCCGGGTTGTGTTCCCGGTAGGCTTCGATCAAGTCCTGCGGCGGCACCTTGATGCCCAGGTTGATGACCTCGTAGCCGTTGTTGGAGAGGATGATTTCCACCAGGTTCTTGCCGATGTCGTGGACGTCGCCCTTGACGGTAGCCAGCACCACGCGGCCCTTGAGAGAGCTTTCAGTGCGCTCCATGTGAGGCTCGAGGCGGTTGACGGAGAATTTCATCGACTCCGCCGATTGCAGCACCTCGGCAACGATAAGCTGGTTGGCGTTGAACTGCCGGCCCACCTCGGTCATGCCGTCCATCAACGGGCCGTTGATGATCTCCAGCGGCGTGCGGTCAAGCAACGCCTCGTCCAAGTCTTCGGCCAGCCCCTCCTTGGTGCCCTCAATGATTGCCAGGGCCAGGCGCTCGTCCAGCGGCAGGCTGCGGCGTTCCTCGTTGGTGGACGACGGAGCTTTATCGCGGAAGTGGGCGGCGAAGGCGGCTACCGGGTCATCGCCGCGATACCAGATCAGGTCTTCGGCCAGCTTGCGCTCCTCCTCCGGAATGCTGGCGTAGCGCATCATCAGCTCCGAGTTGACGATGGCCATGTCCAGCCCCGCCTGCACGCAGTGGTACAGGAACACCGAGTTCAGCACCTCGCGCCCGGCGGCGGGCAGGCCGAAGGACACGTTGGAAATGCCCAGCACCGTCTTGCACCTGGGCAGCGCCTCCTTGATGAGACGCACGCCCTCGACGGTCTCGGCGCCTGAGCCGATGTAGTTGGCGTCGCCTGTCCCGCAAGGGAACACCAGCGGGTCGAAGATCATGTCTTCCTGGGGCACGCCGTACTTCTCGGTCAGCAGCTTGGCCGACCGCAGGGCGACCTCCAGCTTGCGTTCGCGAGTGATGGCCTGCGCCTGCTCCTTGTCGTCGTCGATGCAGCCGACCACCAGCGCCGCGCCATATCGCCGTGCCAGGGGGACGACGGCCTGGAACCGCTCTTCGCCGTCCTCCAGGTTCACCGAGTTGATGATCGCCTTTCCTTGCAACCGCTTGAGCGAAAGCTCGATGACCGCCGGGTCGGTGGAGTCGATCATTATCGGCGTCTTGACCTTCTTGGTCACCAGGTCAAGGAACTCTGCGATGTCGGCGGCCTCGTCCCGGTCAGGGTCTTGCAGGCACACGTCGAGAACGTGCGCCCCGTTGCGGGCCTGTCGGCGGCCGATCTCGGCGGCCTCCTCGAACTTGCCCTCGTTGATGAGGCGGCGGAAGCGGCGGCTGCCCAGTACGTTGGTGCGCTCGCCGACCACGGCCGGGCGGAGCTGGTCGTCCACCAGCAGCGCGTCGATTCCCGATACGCGGGTGTCGTGGGACTCGACGATCTGCCGGGGCGCTTTGCCCTCCGCCGTCTCGCCCAGCAGGTGGATATGGCCGTCGACCGTGCCGCAGCAGCCGCCGATCAGGTTCACCCATCCGGCATCGACGAAGCGGCCCAGGGTCTCGGCCATGGCCTCCGGCGTCTCGTTGTATTTCCCGTCTTCGTCGGGCATGCCCGCGTTGGGCACGCATGACACTGGGAAGCGCGAGATGGACGCCAGGGTGCGGATGTGGTCGGTCATGAATGCCGGGCCAGTGGCGCAGTTGATGCCGATCCACAGCAGTTCGCGGTGTGCCAGCGAGACGTACAGCGCCTCCACGTCCTGCCCGGCCAGCAGCGTGCCCATGGGTTCCACGGTGCCCTGCACCGCTACCGGGACTTCGCGGTCAAGCTCGGCAAAGGCGCGGTCGATTCCCTCGAGACCGGCCTTTATGTTCAAGGTGTCCTGCCCGGTCTCCAGCAGCAGAACGTCAACGCCGCCCTCGATCAGCCCGGCGGCCTGGATGTGATAGCTATCCACCAGTTCGTCGAAGGTGACTCCGCCGGTGACCGAGATGGTCTTTGTCGTAGGCCCCATGGAGCCTGCGACAAACCGGGGCTTTTCAGCCGTGGCAGTAGAGTCGGCGACTTTACGGGCCAGCTCAGCGGCCACGCGGTTCAGTCGGCGGGCCTCGTGGGCGAGGTCGTACTCGGCCAGCACGACGGGGGTGGAGCCGAAGGTGTTGGTTTCAATGATGTCCGCGCCAGCGTCGAGGTGCCCCCGGTGGATGGCCTCGATGACGTCCGGGCGCGTCAGCGCCAGGTGTTCGTTGCATCCCTCGTATTCGAGGCCCCCGAAATCATCGGGGCCGAGATCGAAGGACTGGATTGCCGTGCCCATCGCGCCGTCGATGACGAGAATGCGCTCTCGAAGCGCGGATTTCAGGGCTGAGATACGTTCGTGTGAATCCATAAGCAAGTCAACCATTTGAGTTAATTTTTGCACCATCCTGGTGCAGATAGTGGCCTCGGTTAGTCGATAAACCGGGCCGATTTCAATAAGAGAGCATCTTGCCGGAGGCGTTCCAGCACTTCCAGCTTGCGCTTAAAGCTCATTCGCTCCCGGCGGCGATGCCACTTTTCCTTTTCACGGAACACCAGTTCCACGTAGGCTTTGGAGTCTGGCGGCAAGGTTTTTCTCTTCATCATCGAACCTGTCAAACAACTCGGTCAGCCTATCCATGTTGGTATGCCTTAGCATACGGACGATGCGTATCTGGTCTTGCAGCCTATTGGCTGAAAGGCCCAACACCAACAGGTGTTCGACGGTAGCCACCTTTGTTCGCACGGAACCAGCGCGAATCTTCCGGGCCTGCTCCATCGCGTCGCGGTGAAGGCTCGTCAGGGTAGACGGGAATATCTGCACCGGAACGCCATCTCCCAGAACAAAGGGCATTCCTGACGGAGATTCGGATTGTTCGGAAATGTGTCCCAGCAATCGTTGATATTCCCCATCCGAGTCCACGCGGACCACCACTTCAAGGGTGTCGGTGGACATCGGCTCGATGTATGCGGTAGCCGCGACCCCTCCTATTATCGCGTAGTCCCGGATTACTCGGCGGCGCTTGAATTCGTTGAGCGCCGTCACTGCGTCTATGAATGCCATTTTGCCCTCACCCCAACCCTCTCCCAGAGGGAGAGGGGATTATTCTTACACCCCGAACCAGGAGTTGAGGGCGGGCCGGTTCAGCTCCAGCCAGCGTATGTTCAGCCGCATGCGCTCCTGGGCCTGGCGAATGGTGCGCTCGGCGGCGGGAGCGGGGTTGTCGGTGAAGAACCTCTCCACGTCGGCCCGCTGCTCATCCGTGGTGAAGCTGTTGACGATAGACACCAGCCGCATCAGGCCGAAGCCGCCTCCGCCGTAGCGCCGGTCGAACTCGCCCCAGTTGTTCTTGACGAACTCCCATGCAGGCAATCGTCCCAACGGGTTGGCGGCCACGCCAGCAACCACGGTGATGGTGTCCTGCGAGCGTACCCTGCCGGATAGCGCTCCCTCCAGCGTGTCGTTCAGAAGGTCAACGTCCTGGAATCGGGACATCGCAAGCAGCAGCCGGATCTTCTCCTCCTGCATGCCGGTTCGCGCCTCCAGTTCCCAGAGCTGGTCGTAGGTGGCGCGGTCGCCGCCCTGCGCGGCCAGCGAGAATACGATGCCCCGCAAATCGGGATGCACCGCCTCGGGGTTTTCCAGGTATTGGCGGAACAGGTCTCCCGCATGGGACAAAGTTTCCTCGTCGTTGTAGCTGCCGGACTGCCCCAGCACCGTTGAGCGCAGGAGCGAGTCCAGGTGTCCGTCGGTGGGGCGCGGCGTCCACCCGGCGCGCCGGGCGGCCGGGCCGAACAGCTCGCGGCCGAATTGCTGGTAGGCCGGATGCACCGGCTCCCCGGCGATTAACTGCTCGATGTCCCGCAGGTTCGACGCCAGGTCGCTCCACACGGAGGCGTCGGTCTCCCCGGCGTAAGAACCGGCCAGTTCCAGGAATTGAGTGATGGGCAGCAGACCGGCCCGCGACAGGGCGTAGGCGTCGTTCTGGATGCCCAGCCGGTCCGTCGCCGGAATCCGCTTGGCGCTGATGGCCGGAGCCAGGCGCTCCCAGTCATCGCCGGTGTAATTGACCCGGTAGAACCCTGTCTGCCCGGCATTCACCTTGTACCAGTCTTCGGCCGGGCTGGCCGCGGGCAGCGCCACAACCGTCTCTTTGGCGTCCATCACCGTAGCGGCGGAGCCTGCTCCGGGAGAACTGATGCTGACCGGCACCTGCCAGACTTCCGGGTTAGGCTCTTCATCCCCAAGTAAGCGGTCGTAGACGAAACGCTCCTGAGACAGGGAAACCTGCACGTCGCTGGCGCTGCGGGCCGCTTCGACGCGGAGCACCGGGTAGCCCGTCTGCTTTACCCATGAGTCCATGATTTCGGTTACGGGCTGGCCTGATTCCTCTTCCAGCGCCGCCCACAGGTCTTGAGTGCGGGCGTTGCCGTACTCATTGGCCTTGAGATAGCGGTACAACCCGCCCTGGAAGGTCTCGGCCCCCAGGAAGTTTTCGAGCATCCGGAGCACCGAACCGCCCTTGCTGTAGCTGATGGCATCGAAGAGCTGGCTCACCTCGGCAGGGTTCTTGACCTCCTGCTCGATGGGGTGCGAGTTCTTCAGGCCGTCCAGGCTGAGGGCCCGGTTGGTGTCCATGTTCACGAACTGCGTCCACATCTCCCAATCGGGGAACAGCCAGTCGACCGACTTGGTGCCCATCCACGATGCGAAGCTTTCGTTGAGCCAGAGATCGTCCCACCATTCCATAGTCACCAGGTCGCCGAACCACATGTGGGCCATCTCATGTGCCACGACCTCGGCCACCCGCTGGCGGGTGCCAGCCGACGAGTTTTCGGGATCGACCAGCAGCGCGGTCTCGCGGTAGGTGATGCAGCCCCAGTTCTCCATGGCCCCGGCGGCGAAATCCGGGATGGCGATATGGTCCAGCTTGGGCAGTGGATACGGGATGCCGAAGTAATCGTTGAAGTACCCCAGCAGCTTGACCGACGTGTCCAGGGCAAACCCCGCCTGGTTTTCCTTGCCCCTGGTTGTCCAGACGCCGATGGTGGTGCCGTTGACGGCTTCGGCCTCCACGGACACCAGGTCGCCGACCACGAAGGCCAGCAGGTAGGTGGACATAATCGGCGTTTCCCCGAACCGCACCGACCGCAGGCCGGGGCCCGGGCTGGACTCTTCGACGATGGGGGTATTGGAAACCGCCTTGAGGGAATCGTCGAACACCAGCGTGACGTCGAAGACTGCCTTCCTGGCTGGCTCGTCCCAGCAGGGAAAGGCGCGGCGGGCATCAGTGGCCTCGAACTGCGTCGTCGCCAGGTGCCGCGTCCGTCCCTCGTTGTCCTGGTACTCCGAGCGATAGAAGCCCACCAGCCGGTCGTTCAGGGTGCCAGTGAACCGCATTTCCAGTTGAGCCGGGCCTTGGGACAGAGTCCTCCCGAAGTCCAGCGTTACCGTCTCGGAGTTCTCGTCCAGAGCGATGGATTGTGCCGGGAACGCCTCTCCCCTCCCCCCTTCCTGGGGGGAATTAAAGGGGGGGCGACGCAGAGTCACGTCACTGATTTCCAGTTCCGCGGCGTTCATCTCGATTCGCGCGGTTGGCGCAACAATCTCTATGTCTACGGTCTGCTCGCCCTTGAAGGTGAAGTTCCCAAGGTCGGGCTGTAGCGTCATCCGGTACTTGACCGGCTTGACGTTGGCTGGGAGTACAACGGCATCGGCAGAAGGCATTGGCAAGTCCTCTTGGTTCACAACGCAAAGCGATTGGGTGAGTCTCCAGCGATAGGCAATCCCTGGATGATGTCCGGCGTCAACGGATTCCGGCGCGTTGACCCGGACATGCCAAGTTTACCACGAATGCGGCGGGTTCCGATTTCCGGGCCGTAAATCCGGCGGGAATTAGCCTGCATTCCCCAAGGCAAACGGTGGCCCTACCCCACAAGGCAACCTCATTCCGGCTTTGGGTAGCATCGTAAACCGTCATTCCGTCGAAAGCCGGAATCCAGAGGTTTACCCCGCTAAAGTCAGTTATGGGCAAGCAAGTCCGGATTCCGGCTTTCCCCGGAATGACGGATGGCGGCGGGGCTGCGCTTAAAGACTTGACTACCCTGCTCTCTTCCATCCTTTGTTGTCCTTTATTGCCGGACTTGAAACTCCGGGATGATATAATGTGCCGCACTTCACACTCGCTTCAAATGCGTACAGGCGCGCGCCAAGGAGAGAGAATCAATGCCCCCGAAGACAATGTTCGAAAAGATATGGGATGCCCACGTGGTTCACGAGGAGCCGGGTGAGCCAGCGATCATTTACATCGACCTTCACCTGGTTCACGAGGTCACCTCGCCCCAGGCTTTTGACGGGCTGCGAATGGCTGGCCGCAAGGTGCGCCGCACCGACCTGACCATCGCCACCGCCGACCACAACACCCCCACCTGGGACCTGTCGCTGCCAGTGACGGACGAGATTTCCAAGGCGCAGCTCGACGCCCTCGACCGCAACTGCGAGGAGTTCGGCGTCACCCTGTACGACCGCTTCAGCGACCTCCAGGGCATCGTGCATATCATCGGCCCGGACTTGGGCTACACCCAGCCGGGCAAGACCGTGGTATGCGGCGACAGCCACACCTCGACCCACGGGGCCCTGGGGGCCTTTGCCGTGGGCATCGGCACGTCGGAAGTGGAGCACGTGCTGGCAACCCAGACGCTGCGCCAGTTCAAGCCGCGAACCATGGAAGTGCGCGTCGACGGCCAGCTACCCCCCGGCGTAACCGGAAAGGACGTCATCCTCGGCATCATCGGGCGCATCGGCGTCAACGGCGGCACCGGCCACGTCATCGAATACACCGGCGAGGCCATCCGTTCCCTGTCCATGGACGGGCGTATGACCGTCTGCAACATGAGCATCGAGGCCGGGGCGCGGGCTGGCATGATCGCCCCCGACGAAACCACCTTCGAGTACGTGCGCGGACGGCAGTTTGCGCCGCAGGGCTCCGACTTCGATGCTGCCGTAGAACGCTGGAAGCAGTTGCCCACCGACCCGGGCGCCACCTACGACAAGACCGAGATATTTGACGGCGCCGCTTTCGAGCCGTTCGTGACCTGGGGAACCAACCCCGGGATGGTCGCGCCCATTAGCGGCCGCGTGCCCGACCCGGCCTCGTTCGACGACGCGGCGGAACAGGAGGCCGCCACCCGCGCCCTTCAGTACATGGATTTGCAGCCGGGAACGCCAATGCAGGACATCAAGATCGACCGCATCTTCGTGGGCGCCTGCACCAACGCCCGCCTCGAAGACCTGCGGGCCGCCGCCGACGTGGTGAGGGGCCGCAAGGTCCACCCAGACGTGTACGCGATGGTCGTCCCGGGGTCGGCCAAGATCAAGCGCGAGGCCGAGGAGGAGGGCCTGGACCGCATCTTCACCGAGGCCGGGCTGGACTGGCGGGTCGCTGGCTGCTCCATGTGCCTGGGTATGAACCCGGACATTCTCTCACCCGGCCAGCGCTGTGCCGCCACCTCCAACCGCAACTTCGAGGGGCGGCAAGGCAAGGGCGGCCGCACCCACCTGGTAAGCCCGGCCATGGCCGCAGCCGCCGCCATAGCCGGACACTTCGTGGACGTGCGGGACCTCTAGAAACCATCTCAACAATCCCCTCTCCCTTGAGGGAGAGGGCCAGGGTGAGGGTGAAAAGGTATTAGAGAGGCCATCGAAGGAGCAACCACAGGTTTTGAGATAGTTTCTTGGACGCCGTTTTGGAGTGCTCAAGTAGACCTGTCCTGGGGGACTCAGCATGACCCAACCGAACGCAGCCACGGCAGTCAAAGCCCCCGCTCCGCCCTTGTGGGGCGAAGGGGCCCCTGCCGTGCTGATACTGAATTTCAGCGCCATCGAGATGACTGACGGCCAGTTGGTGCAGTTCTGCGCGGACAACGGCGACTTGAGGATCGAACTCACGGCAGAAAAGGAACTGATCGTTATGCCCCCAGCGTTTCCAATCTCCGGCATGAGAAACGGGGCCATAAGCGGCCAGGTTTACAACTGGTCGAAACAGGACGGCACCGGAATTGGCTTCGATTCGTCCGCCGGTTTCACCTTCCCCAATGGCGCAATGCGCTCGCCGGATGCCTCCTGGATAGCGCGAGACCGATGGGACGCATTGGCGGAAGATGAGCTGAACAAGTTTTCACATATCTCTCCCGACTTTGTGGTAGAGCTTCGCTCGCACAGCGACGTCCTGACGATGCTCCAAGACAAGATGGCGGAGTACGTCCAAAACGGCGTGCGCCTTGGATGGCTCATCGACCCCTTCCGGCGGCAGGTTCACGTATATCGCCCTGGCCAGGCAGTTGAGATTCTGGACGACCCTGAAACGGTTTCCGGCGACCCGGTTCTGCCGGGATTCACGCTCAACCTGCTTGAGATTTGGTAACCACTGAAATCAGGAGGACTCACATGGACCCCTTTGTCAGATTGACCGGCGTGGTGGCGCCGCTGGACCGGGTGAACATCGACACCGACCAGATTATCCCTGCGGTGTTCCTCAAGCGGATCGAACGGTCGGGTTTTGAAGACTGCCTCTTCTTCTCGTGGCGCTTCAACGAGGACGGCTCGCCGAAAGAGGACTTCGTCCTGAACCAGCCGCCGTACCGCGACGCCAGGGTGCTGGTGGCCGGCCACAACTTCGGTTGCGGCTCGTCCCGCGAGCACGCTCCCTGGGCGCTGCGGGACTACGGAATTCGCTGCGTGATCGCGCCCAGTTTTGCCGACATCTTTTACAACAACTGTTTCAAGAACGGCGTGCTTCCCCTTCGCATCTCCGAGGATGACGTGCGGGTGATCATGGACAAGGCCACCGGGAAACCCGGCGTGAACCTGACCGTTGATCTCGAGGGACAACGGGTTTGGGACGAGGACGAGGAAATCTCGATTCCTTTCGAAATTGACCAGGCCCGCCGGCACAACCTCCTCAATGGCCTGGATGACATTGGCCTCACGTTGCAGTATGCGGAGCAGATCTCGGCGTATGAGGCCGGGCGCGGCCTGTAGCACCCGGACGCGGGCATCAATGGCGGGGCAGCTTGCGGAACAAGCGGCCTCGCCATTTTGAGTTTGCCGGAAAGCGCAGCCAGGCCAAAACCAGGCCATGAATTCCGCAGGTTATTTCCCAAGTGGGCGTCAAACGTTCACATTAAGCCTTGAATTTGACATAAATAACATGTTAACATCAGTAAACTACGGAACTAACCTCTTAATCACCCCTCACTCCAGGGACGCCTATGACAACTCGACAGCATCCAATTGAAGCAGGCGCCCAGGACACCGCCGCAGCCCAGACCCCGGCGGACACTGCAACGCCGGGGAATCAGGGGCCTTCCAATTCCGCCAGGAAAACCCGGCAGCGGTCGGTGTATCTTTTTCCCGCCTACGGTTTCACCACCGCGCTGGACATCGCCCGCCGGGTGGAGGAAAGCGGCGGCGGCAGCCTGACCGAGGAAACCCTGGCGATTAACCTGGGACTCTCCGCAAAAAGCAGCGGGTTCCGCCTGAAGAGCCTGGCTGCCCGGCAGTTCCAGCTTATCAGCAAGCAGGGCGACACCCTCTTAACCACCCCCGTGTCCAAGGCCATATTCAAGCCGACCAGCGGGGATGACGCCCAGCGCGGCTTCCGTGAGGCCTTCCTGTCCATTCCCCTGTTCCAGGCGGTCGCGGAACGCTACCGCGGGCAGCGTCTCCCGGACAGCCAGACCCTGCGCAACGTTCTGGAGCGGGAGTTCCACGTAGAGCACGCCAGGGTGCAACAGGCAGAGAGGATGCTCCTGGACTCTGCCAGGGACGCCCACCTGCTTAAACACACCAGCGACGGCACGTACCTGGTGGTTTCCGACGGAGGTTCGGGGTCTTCCGACGAATACGGCGCACCGGGGAATGCTTCTTTCGACATAACCACATCCCCAAATGGCTCCTACCATCAACCGGCAAACGCGCAACCAACGGCGATTGTTCCGGCCAATGTCCTCACTTTTACCATTGATGAAATCGGCGATCTGGACAGCGACGAATTTGAATCGGTGTGGCATGCCATCGGGATTCTGATTCGCGCCCGCAGGCGGCGCAGGGCTGACGCAAACGTCGCAGATGACCCCGAGGACCTGGACGGGTTGTCATACCCGGTCAATCTGCCTTGAGAAACCACCCCAAAAATCCCCTCCCCTTTGAGGGGGAGGGTTAGGGTGGGGGTGAAAAGGTAGTTGAGAGAAGTCGGCAAGGACAGTAATCAATGGTTTGGAGATGGTCTCCAAGCGCGACCTGCCTAAGTTGGATTATTAGCCGGAAAGCCGCATATCCCGGCTGCACAGGATTTCAACCATCCGGGTGCGGATATCCCTCGGCCACCTGACCCTGGAAGTCCGTCTCGTAACGCAGCATCCGGCCCTGCCGCACCTGCTCGTCGAGGGACGGGCGCTGCACCGGGCGCGGGTCATCAGGAGCGTATCCGATAACACCCTGGCGTTCGAGGGCGGTCACCTCTTCGCCTGACATCCCCAGCAACTCCCCAAGCACATATTCGTTGTGCTCGCCCATGACCGGGGCAGCTCGAGGCGTCACGGCGGGCGTTCCGGAGAGTTTCCATGGCCGCCCGGCATACGGCAGCGGGGGCATTGCGGTACTCGGATGGTGCCTTACGACCTCGTAGAAACCCCGCTCTTTAAGGTGAGGGTTGAACAAGAGCTCCTTGCTGTCCAGCACTGCCCCGGCTGGCACACCCTCGGCTTGCAGTGCGTTCATCAACTCTTGACCGTCCCATCCAACCGTCTCCGCCTCCAGCAGCCGGTCGATTTCCTCCCGGTTGTGCCAACGGCCCAAGGTTCCCGCAAGCCTGGAATCCTCGGCCCATTCCGGCCGCTCAAGGACGCGGCAAAGCCCCTGCCACTCGAAATCGTCGGCCACCGCTATGGCGATCCATCGGTCTTCTCCGCGGCACGGGTAGCAGCCGTGGGGCGCCATCACCGGGTCAGCGTTGCCTATCCGCTGCGGTAGACGACCGTTGGCGGCGAAGTCGAGGAGGATTTCGGGAACCGTGACCGCGGCGGTCTGCGTCTGGGATACGTCGATGAACTGCCCTTTGCCGGTGCGGAGGCGGCTCATCAGGGCGGTCATTACGGCAAAAACCGTGTGCTCGCCGGCGGTGTAGTCAACATAAGGTATCTCGGCCATCACTGGCGGCCCGCCCGCGTAACCCGTGGCGTAGGCCAGCCCCGAAGCGCCCTCGGTGGCTGGCCCGGTGGCGCCGAAGTTGGCCCATGGCCCGTCGAATCCGTACCCGGTGGAGGAGACCATAATGATGTCGGGCTTGAGGCGGCAGAGGTCCGCGTATTCCAGCCCGAAATTCCTGATGACCCGGGGCGTGAAATTCTCGGCGAATACATCGCTGACCGCTACCAGGCGGCGTAGTACGTCCAACCCTTCCGGGCGCCCCAGGTCGAGGGTGATGCCCAGCTTGTTCCGGTTTTGTTCGTAGAAATTGGCCCCCCGGTTCCAGAACTCGCCATGCACCTCGTTCTGATAAACGGAGTCGCTGCGATAGCTCTCCAGCCGCCGCGTTGATTCCAGGCGAATGACCTGCGCACCCATGTCGGCCAGCAGTTTCATAGCGAACGGTATCGCGATAAGCTGCCCCATTTCGATAATGCGGACACCCCGTAGCGGGCCGCCGGAAGTCACGTTTGTATGACGGCTGGACGACATCGGCTAAATTATCCCCTCCGAGCGCAACTCGGCCATCTGCTCCCCGGTGAGGCCCAGGCGATCCCCGAAAATCTGCCCGTTGTCCTGACCAATGGAAGGGGCAGCATCCCCCGCATGCCAGGGGGTTGACTCCATCTTGAACGGCGCGCCCGGCATCCTCAGTTCGCCCATCACGGGATGCCCCACGTCCACGAAGAAGTCCCGATAGGCAAACTGCGGATCTTCGAGCACCTCGGACGGCGACTGAATGACGCCGAAGATGAATCTCCGCTCGTGCGAGCCGTAGAACATGTCGTACTTGTTCTGGCGGATAAAGTACTCGTCAAGGATTCGCCCCAGTTCCTCGGCGTTGGCCAGCCTGGCCGACGGTGTGCGAAAACGGTCGTCGTCCAGCTCCGGAAGTTCCAGAAACTCCACGAAGCTGTCCCAGTTCAGCCCTCCGCCCAGCCCCGGGTTGGGCAGCAGATAGCCGTCGGCGGTAGCCCGCAGGCGTTGCAGGTCGCCGCTGTGGTTGGGCTGGCGGCGGCGGATGGCGCCGGTGTAGGTGTAGTTGTTCACCACGTCCCGCAGCCCGGATGCGACAGCCTCCTGTATGGAAACATCCACGCGCTGTCCCTGGCCGGACGTTCGGCCCCCAGTCATCCGCTGGTGGTAGAGGGCCATCAGGGTCGCGGAGGCGGCGTCCGTTCCTGCCTTGAACTGCGCCTGGTTGAACGCATGCTTCAGCGGCTCCCGGTCGTAGGCCCCAAAGATGTACATGAGGCCACCGAGGGCGTACTCCACGATGTCTGCCGCCTTGTAGTCGCGGTAGGGACCGGTCTGCCCAAAGTTGGAGATGGAAACCATCACCAGGTGGGGCGCGGCCTCCCGCAGCGTCTCGTAGTCCAGGCCGAGAGAGGGCATCACCCGTGGCGCAAAGTTTTCCACCAGGACATCGGCGTCCCTGAGCAAGGACAGCAGCATCTCCCGGCCTTCGGCGCTCTTGAGGTTGAGGGTAACGCTCCGCTTGCCCGTATTCAGATAGGCAAAGGGCAGGCTGCTGTCCGGCCCGGGTTCATCCCGAAAGAACGGGGCCATCCGACGCCCCCGCTCCCCGCCGGGCGGCTCGATCTTCAGCACGTCAGCGCCGAACCCGGCCAGCAGCTTGGTGCAGTAAGGCCCGGCTATGCAGTGAGTGAGGTCGATAACGCTGACGCCTTCGAGGGCGGCTATCATTTGGATTTCTCAATCATCATAACAATCGTGAATACGAGAACAGCCCGCCCGCGTAGCTCCAGCCGGTGGCGCGAAGTGGGCAGTAATCTAAGAGCCTGTCTACGATCTCTTGAGGATTAGCACCGCGAAGGCGAGAACCGCCATTTGCAGGCTGGTATTGAGCTTTCTCTCGCAGTTCTTCCAGAGGCGGCGGCACTTCTCCAGCCAGGCGAAAGACCTTTCCACCACCCATCGTTTCGGCAAGACCGCGAAGGTGTGCAACTCGTTGCGCTTGACCACCTCCACCGAGGCTCCCAGCAGGTTCTCCACCTCCGCAGCAAAGGGCTTCCCGCTGTAACCCCCGTCCGCCATCACGTTCTTCACCCGGTTCAGGTCTCCCCGGCGCTGGGCAAACATCGCCAAGGCCCCGGCCCGGTCAGTAACGTCTGCGGTGGTCACGTGAATCGCATGGGGCAACCCCTGGCTGTCCACCGCGACGTGACGCTTGATCCCGGACACCTTCTTGCCCGCGTCATAGCCCTTGCACCCGGCGCTGTCAGTGTTCTTCACGCTCTGAGAGTCCACGATGCAGAAGCCGGTCCGCTCTGTCCGTCCATTGCTCTTTCGGGCCTCTCCAACCAATTTTTTTTAAGACCCGCTCCAGAATGGAATATTCCTCTGGTCCGGGCCGTTCGCTCCACTGCCGGAAGTACTTGTAGCAGGTGCGCCAGTCAGGGAAGTCGGCAGGGAGCATCCGCCATTGACAGCCGCTCTTCAGAAGGTAAAGCACCCCGCAGAAAACATCGTACAGGTCCACGGTGCGGGGCTTGGTGCGCCGCCGTGCTGACTCCAGCAAGGGACGAATCCGGGCGAATTGCTCCCGGGTGATGTCGCTGGGATAGGAATGAGACATGATTACCCCGCCTTGGAAATAATCTCAACATAATATATCCCAGAGATCGTAGACAGGCTCTAAGGGCGGAACAGCCACTCCTGTGCAGCCCCAACGCTAACTCGACAGTAAACATAACGGAAAGGCTTGGCGAAACCCTCCACGGAACGGATGTCTGCGGCGACCCCACTCCGCCCCGGCAGGGTGCCAGGGCGGACGAGGCGGTGGTTCAGCTCCCCGGCGGCGGTTCGTCGAAGGGACTGCCGTTGGCCTCGGCCTCCATGCGGCGGCGGTTCCAATCCGTCCACTTACTGAGCTCTTCGGCCCGGCCCTCGGCCAACGCCTCCGCCCGGGCTTCGGCGCGAGCTTTTTCCAAGGCCATTTCCAGGGTCTTCGCCGCTTCCTCGCGGCGT
Organism: Dehalococcoidia bacterium; assembly: GCA_963664375.1. Classification (GTDB taxonomy): domain Bacteria; phylum Chloroflexota; class Dehalococcoidia; order Lucifugimonadales; family UBA3495; genus VXOI01. Next base: position 2,228,518 of record OY761449.1, on the reverse strand, counting down.
TTCTGGCGCCACGGCTCGAGAAACTTTTCAGTCAGGTATCTTGCGGTGACCACGGCAAAACCTCCCCCGAGATCTAAAGCGCTTGTTATCAGTATCGCATACAGGACAATCAGCGGTACGGCCGGAGCGGCCCCGTTTACGATGGCGATGACCGTCGAGGCAATGCCGTCGTGATTCCCGCCGGATATTTCAGCCCAAGCAATCAGCGCGGTCCAGCCGGCCGACATCCCGAAGATGAGCGCCAGGCACCAAGGCAGCCACTTCCGGGCGATGCTCAGGGGCGATTCCCGGCGCGGGCTTTCAGATTCCATCGCTGACAATGCCGCCTCCCCACTCGGGGGTTAACTGCCTATATCCTACCGCCAGCCACGACCCTAGCGAAAGCGGCAACTGTCAGCAAAATCTCAGCCCGCCGCGCTTACTCCCCCGGGTAGGTCAGGCGCAGCAGGGTGTGGCGGCGGTTGGTGGTGTAGGGGCGCACCTGCTCCGGCCAGCGGCCCAGCTCCACCGCCTCGCTCCATTCCGCCGAAGTCAGCACATCCGGCGACTCGATTTCGTAGACCGCGTGGAAGCGCGGGCGTCCGTCCGGCGCCATGGTGCGCGTCTCGCCGCCGATCATCACCTTGAACGAGTCTGCCTCGTAGCGCGCGATCTGCCCCACGCCGGGAACCTTGCCCAGCTCCGGGCAGTGCTCGACGTTGTAGACCTCGTTGAACAGAGCCTCCTTGGAAGGGTCAACGTCCATGCTGGCAACAAACAGGTACTTTGATCGTGCCATTATCTTTCTCCTTTTCATTAAACACAGAGAACACGGAGGTCACAAAGCCGTCATGGATATGACGGAAAAACTCTGTGTTCTCCGTGCGCTCCGTGTTGAATTGACTAAAAAGGCCGGCGGTTGGCCGCCTCGGTTTCGACGCTGGTGATGAACTCCAGCAGCACGGCCCGGCCCTCCTGCTCGGTCACCCGGCGGGCGCGGGTGAAGGCTGCCGACACCTCTCCGGGGTCCTCGATGCGCTCTGCGTAGCCGCCCATGGCCCGTCCCATGTCAGCGTAGTTGCCGCCCAGGTCGCGGGTGCCGTAGAGGCGGTGCGAGTCGGCCATCTGCCTTACCTCGGCGGCCATGGTCGAGTTGTTCAGCACCACGGTGATGATGGGGATGTTGGAGCGCACCGCCGTCTCGAAGTCCAGGCCCACCATGCCGAAGGCGGCGTCGCCCATGAAGTTGACGCAGACCTTGTCCGGCTGGGCCAGCTTTGCGCCGATGACCAGCCCCAGGCCGGTGCCAAGACCGTGGGACTTGCCCCAGCCAAGATAGGTGCGCGGCCCGTTGGAGCGGTAGAAGGGCACGATCTGGTCCCGCGGGCTGCCGGAATCGTGGGTAATGATGGCCTCTTCCGGCGGGACGGTGTGCATGAAGTCCCAGATGACGCGGTAGGGGCTGATTGGTCTCGAACTGTCGGTCAGCTTGTGCTTCCACGACTCGATGAAGGCGTCGCGTTCCTGCGCAACCTCGGCCGCCGTGTTGCTGTCCTTGCGGCTGTCGCCGACGATCTCCCGGCAGGCGTCGATCATTTGCCGCAGCACCAGCCTGGCGTCGCCGACAATGGGATAGTCGATGTTGTAGTCCTTGTTGATGTCGGAGGCGTCGTTGGTGGAGTGAATCATGGTCTTGCCCGGCGGAACGGTCATCACCATGTTGTGCCGGGTGAAGCTGGTGCCGATGCCGAAAACCACGTCGGCCCGGCGCATGAAATTCACGACCGTCGTCGACGAAGTGAGCGCCGCCGAACCCAGCGCCAGCGGGTGCGTCTCGGAAAAGGCGCTCTTGCCCAGCAACGTGGTGGTAACTGGCACTTGCAGCAGTTCCGCCAGTTCCTGAAGCTCCGCGCTGGCCTTGGCGTACATCACGCCCTGCCCGGCCAGTATGACGGGATTGCTGGCTGCGCAGAGGGCCCGGGCCGCGGCCTCCACGTCCCCGGGATCGCCTTGCGACGCCGTCCCCCGGCTGGGGACGTAGTAGAAGGCCTCCTCGGACACGTCGTAGTCGCAGACGTCGGCGGGAATCTCCACCGCCACCGGCCCCGGACGGCCCTGCCGCAGCGCCGCGAAGGCCCGCCGCATGACCTGTGAGGTGCGTTCCGGCGTGTTGATCTGCTCGACGCTTTTGGTGATAGAGGCGTAGCTCTGCAACGAGCTGTACAGCGGCGCAACGCCCTGCCTTTCCGTGGGATGGCCCAGCGGCAGCAGCAGCATGGGCGTCGAGTCGGAAAAGGCCGTGGCCGCGCCGGAGTAGGCGTTCTCCGCGCCGGGGCCGTACTGCATCGCAAACACGCCCATCTTGTCGCCGTTGGTCACGCGGCTGTAGCCGTCGGCGATGCCCAGCCCGACGCGCTCCTGGCGGCAGACGATGGGGCGGATTCCGGCCTCGGCGCACGACTCGATGACCGGCGTGGTCGGGAAGCAGGGCAGGTATTCCACCCCTTCCCGTTTCAGAATTTCGGCAATGGCGTCAACGGTCTTCAATTCGGGATCCTCCTGAAGTCTGGGTCATACAAACTGCGTGAGAGTATAACACCGCCGCGTCAACGGTTCAGAGACTCCCCAAAGTTTCCCCTCCCTCCGGGGGCAGTGTGGCGGCGCACCCCCCAGTTCCCTCTCTCTCTCTCCGGGGGCAGCGTGGGGGCGCACCCCCCGTTCCCTCTCCCTCCGGGGGAGGGTTAGGGTGGGGGCGTATCTCCGTCTCGAAGTACAACGTATAATGGCCCCATCCCGCTATCGCGCAGCGAGGACGATATGACCACCAAACCAGTGAAGGCGCAGAGTGCGGCGCGTCGGCTTCCGCCTCTGCCAGACCCGCCGCCAAGAGATATGCAGCAGAACACTCACTTTGTAATGCACAGTGTACCAACGACAGTGGCCGAGCATTTTGGCGCGAGGCTCCCCGGCTCCAGGACGCTGGTGAACGGGTATGGCTATCTGTGCCGCCGCCGTTCCGACCTGCCTTCCTGCCCACAGCCCGACATGATCGTCGCTTTCGACGTTGACGCGGAAAGCATAAACGCCACCAACGGCTACGTCATAGAAGAGGTGGGCAAACCGCCTGACTTGGTGCTGGAGGTGGCCTCAAGCACCACAGGGCACCGGGACTACATCAACAAGCGCGTGACTTACGCCAACCTGGAAGTACCCGAATACTGGCGTTTCGACCACTCCGGGGGGCAGTTTCACGACGCGCCCCTGGCCTGCGACCTGCTGACGCCTAACGGCGGCTATCAGCCCATGGCCCTGACCACCGAACCCGACGGCGTGATATGGGGATATAGTAAAGTCCTGGGCCTGTCGGTCTGCTGGGTAGAAGGCCGCCTTCGCTTCTGGGACCGGGAACAGAGGGGCTACGTGCTTGATCACCATGAGGAACGTCAGGGCCGTCTCGAAGCCGAGGCGCGCGTCCGCGAGCTGGAAGAGGAACTCCGCCGTCGCGACAACCCGTAGCCGATGGTAAGGCCGACACGGGCTTTCCTGATGTCGGAGCTTTCCTTAGGATGTGGAGTTAGCTGCCTTTGGCAATCTGTTCTATGTCTTCCCAAGACAACACGTTGTCTTCTTTGAGCCAGCCTTGGCATATCAGGAAGTTGACTTGCCTTGTGTTTTTCAAGCTGTCTATTTTGCATTTGTTCCCAACCACAAAATGCCTCACTTTTTTCTCGACTTCGCAAATGTCAGCCAGAATCCGTGCCGTTATATGCTGGCGGATGAGCTGGTGTACAAGAAGGTCGTCACCATCCGCCCCAAGGTCTGACTCATCCTTGGCTTCTCCAACGAAAAGGTAATTGGGGCTTTCCAAAACAATGTCTATTTCTGTGCCACGGAGATTGTTGAACAGACGTTCACGATCCTTATCAGAATCAGGAACGCGGTAGCTGTCTCCCCTCAATTGAAAGCCACCGAAGTTTTCAATGCTTTCACGCAGACTTGAGAACAAGCAGCCATACCGGTCAGCCAAGTCTTTGCTGGAAGGAGCATTATCGGAATGCCCATGGATGTAATCTCGTATTCCCTGCCAATACAACTCCAGGCGAACTTCATCCGCCTGAGTGCCTTCGGGTGCACCGAGTTTCTTGGCCAGTCTCAGACGGGCAACTTCGCCCTCAAAAAAGGGAGCAAAATACCGCGCCGTCTTCCAGTTCTCCGTCCTGTTTTTAATTCCCAAGATTCCCATGACAACCCCTCTCCGTGTTAAATTCTATCATCCGCATTGTGGCCGGATTTCTGATGGCAGTGTCCATAGAACGAACAGCGGCACGGATTGTCGCAATGCGGGCCGGTTTCGATGTCCGGCGCATTCCGCCGTTGCAATACCGTCCACATCCGGACCAGTTCGTCGGGCACTTTACCCGCTATGAACGGCCTGGCGGCGGCTGTGACGTCTTGCAACCTAAACTGATGCTCTAAGTGATGGCTTCCAGTCCGAGGCGTGTAACGCAGGGCTAGGTGCATCAGGAACGCTTTGTTGATTGCAACTCCTAAACCCTCTGCGACGTATACTTGGATTGCCACGTCCGAAATGTGTTCGGGTTTGACCCTGGTTGTGGACTTGACTTCCACCAAATCAAAGGCGCCGCGGCCGCTTCGTTTGAGAATGTCAACCCTTGTTCTGATGCCCTGAAAGGTGAAGGCGGCTTCGTATATGGCGGGAATTTCGGTTCGGGTCAACAGCGATTCGGTCGTCTTCACCGCTCGGTCATGCTCAAAGTGAGTTTCCTCGACTAGGACGCCGTCGGGAAACCGCTCTCGCGCCAGTTCACCGATGGCGTGGCCGGTGTCGAATATAGCCTGCCGCTCCGGTGGTATTGGGTCGGCCAGCTCCCGGTCGTAGCATTCCAGGTACAGCCGCTTCAGGCACTGCAGTCCGTTCTGGAACCGGGACTTGGACAGGCTCGGTGTCATTTTCCGCCCGACTCCCGCGCTATGCGGTCGGCGAGGGGGCGCAGGACGGCGTAGAGGAAGTCGTTGGCGGGCGTGGGGGTGCCATTCTTGCGGGCCAGGCGGATTAGCGCGCCGTTCAGCCCCTCCAGCTCCACCGGGCGGCCCTCGGTGAAGTCCTTGGCCATGGAAGCGCGGCCCTGCGCCGGAAAGCGGTCGAGGGAGTTCATGGCCCACTCCAGCGAGTCGTCCATTACCGGCGCGCCGCTGGCCCGGCCCACGGCCAGCGCCTCCTCGATGGCCTGCCGGATCAGGGCGCGGGTGGCCGGGATGTTCCGCATTTCCTCGTAGACGCAGTTGGCCGCGGAACAAACGGCGGCGGAACCGGCGATGTAGGCGAACTTTTTCCAGAGCATGCCCACCATGTTCTCGTGCAACTCAACGCGCCAGCCAGCTTCGAGGAACTCCCGGAGCAGCCGCTCGCCCCTCTCCGTGATGCCGACGGTCATCTCGCCGAACCCGGCCGTGCCGGGCCCGCCCTGGGTGACCACGCCCGGCTCGGATATGCGGCCCTCCATGAACGCCGAGCCGATCATCACGGGTTCAGGGCCAACGACCTCGGCAATCTGCTCGCCGTTGTCGATGCCGTTTTGCAGGGTGAGAACCACCGTTTCCGGCCCCACCATCGGGGGCAGAGACGCAATGGCCGCCGGGTTGTGGTGCATCTTGACGTTGAACAGCGCCAAGTCCTGCGCGCCGGCCTCGGCGGTGTTTTCGACGCCGCGACCGGGCGCATGGAAGTCGCCGTCGTTCTGCGAGACGACCCGCAGGCCGCTGTTGCGCCGGATGGCGTCAAGATGCTCCCCGCGGGCCACAAACGTGACGTCGTGCCCGGCCCGGGCCAGCAGCCCGCCGAAATATCCGCCCACGCCGCCAGCGCCCACAACTGCTACTTTCATTAGATTATCTCCTCTGTACGGTTCACCCCCACCCTAACCCTCCCCCTCAGGGGGAGGGGATAAGACCACGCCCTCGCCCTAACCCTCCCCCTCAGGGGGAGGGGATGAGACCACGCCCTCGCCCTAACCCTCCCCCTCAGGGGGAGGGGATGAGACCACGCCCCCACCCTAACCCTCTCCCGGAGGGGGAGGGGATGAGACCACGCCCCCACCCTAACCCTCTCCCGGAGGGGGAGGGAATTAGGGGGATTCGACGGGGTAGCCGTAGACTTCGCGGAGGTCGCGCTTTAGCACCTTGCCCATGACGTTGCGGGGCAGTTCGTCCACGAACACCACCGACCGGGGCCGCTTGAATCCGGCTAGCCGTTCGCGGCAGTACTCGATGATGTCCTGCTCGGTGGCCGGTTCGCCCTCGCCGCTGCCGGGGGGGGCGCCCGCGAGGGCCCGCACTACGACGGCGCGGATTTCCTCGCCCCACTCGACGTCGGACACGCCGATGACGGCGGCATCGTCTACCTGGGGGTGGGACATCAGCACCTGCTCCACTTCCTCAGGCGAGACCATCTCGCCGCCGCGCTTGATGAAATCCTTGGAGCGGCCCGCCAGGTAGATGTACCCGTCGCCGTCCCAATAGCCCAGGTCGCCGGTGTAGACCCAGCCGGAGCGCAGCGTCTCTTCGGTGGCCGCCGCTTCGTTCCAGTAGCCCGCCATCATGCGCGGCCCGCGAGCGACGATTTCGCCCGTCTCGCCGACAGCCGTGGAATTGCCGTCCTCGTCTACAATCTCGACCTCCACGTCCTCCAGCGGCTTGCCGATTGACGTAAGCCGTCGCAGCTTGGTCTCAATCTCGCCCGGCGACCCCTCCAGCACGTGGTCTTCGGGGGGCAGCATGGTGATGGTGGAGGCGGTCTCGGTCTGCCCGAAGGCGTTGATGAAGCTGACGCCGGGGAACCTGCCGATGGCCTCCCGAATCACCTCTATCGGCATGGGCGCCGCCCCGTAGGTGATCACGTCGAGGGATGACAGGTCGAACTCACTGAACCGCGGGTGGTCCATCAACTGCTTGAGCATGGTCGGCACCAGCATGGCGCGGTCGGCCCGGTATTCCTGCACCAGCTCCATCCACTGGTCCGCCTCGAACTGGCGCATGACGACCTGCGTCCGCCCGGCGTAAACCGCCGTCAGGGCCGCCTGCAGCCCGGCGATGTGGTAGTAGGGGACGGTGACCAGGTTGGTCTCCTCCACGTCGGGGTCGGCTGGCATCACCGTGGCAAGGATGTACGACGCAAAGCTGTCGTGGGTCAGCATCACGCCTTTGGGGGCGCTGGTGGTGCCGGAAGTGAACATAATTACCGTGGTGTCGTTGTCGTCCGCCTCCGGGAAGTGCAACTGGTCGGGGGACGCAGTGCGCAGCAGTTGCTCGTAGCTGGTAAGGCCGGTGCTGGTGCCCGCGTCCATGATTATCACCCGGTCCTGCGGCATGCCGAACAACTGCTCTTCCCCCAGCAGTTCCAGGTAGCGCTCCCCGATGAACAGGCAGGCCGGTTCGGCAATCCGCAACATCTGGTGCAATTCGTCCGTCTTGGCCCGGAAGTTGATGGGCACGTACACCGCGTCAAGCTGCGCGGCGGCGAAGTACAGCTCGATGCTGCGGTGGCTGTTGACCTGCATGGTTGCCACGCGGTCTCCGGGGGTAACGCCCATCTCGGCCAGCGCGTTCGCCAGCCGGTTGACCCGCTGCGAAACCTGAGCGTAGGTGAACTCCCGCCCGTCGAACACCATCGCGGTACGGTCAGGGACTATGGCCTCAGCTATGGTAAGCAGTTCAGTCGTATTCATCGCTCCGCTTCGTCTTCGCCCTCCGCTATCTGGGTGATATGCAAACGCCTTGGCTGGCTATCCGGTGATGCGCACCACCAGCGTGGTCAACAACCCGATCTGGGCCGCTCCAATACCCAACACGGCCCACAGGATTTGCCGTTGACCGGCCCGCAAATCCTGAACGGACTTCCACAACTCGCCGGTTTGCCCCTCTAATCGTCCCAGCCGGGCTTCGTCGGATTGTGTTGCCATTATCAAGCTCCTAGTCGTTTGATTAACTTATCAGCAGCGCGGCTGTCCGCTTTTCCAGTTCCAGCGCATGAGCCAGGGGCATGTCCTGGCCTGCGCGCAGGACGCGCTTCATTCCGACGACAGCGCCCGGTTCGGCGCGGGCCATGTCCGCCGCGGCCTGCCAGGCGTCGTCTATCAGCCGCTCCGTCGGCGACAGCCGGGTTACCAAGCCCATGTCCAGTGCCTCCCGCGCGGTAAACCGCCTGCCGGTGAGCAGCAGGTCGAGAGCCTGCGACGCGCCTGCGTGCCGGGGCAGCGTCTGGGTTCCCCCGGCGGCGGGGATCATGCCCAGCCTGACCTCCGGCATGGCGAACACCGTGTCCTCCGCGGCCAGCCGGATGTCGCAGAGCAGCGCGATCTCCAGCCCAGACCCGATGCAGTAGCCATGAACTGCGGCCACTGCCGGTATGTCCAAGTCAATCATCTGCCCCCAAACGTCCCGCTGCCAGCGCACCTGCCTGGCGATGACCAGCGACGGCGCGGTGCCGAACTCCGTCAGGTCTGCGCCGGCGCAGAAGGCCCGGCCCTCCCCGGTAATCAGCAACGCGCGCACATCGGGATCGTCGGAAACCGCCCGCAGCGCCTCGGAAAAGTCGTCCCGCATCTGGACGTTGTAGGCATTCAGCACAGCCGGACGATCCAGGGATATGCGGGCTACCGTCCCCTCTTTTTCATAGACGAGGGTCTCAAAGGGCCGCATTCTGCCTAGACCACGCCCGCGGCGACCGGCTTGACGGCCCGCTGGTACAGTTCGCTGAGTTCAACTTCGGTGTAACGCAGGCCGATGTTTTCCAGGTTATGGGCGTCGCTGACCTGTGTCAGTATCAGCCCGTGAGACTCGGCCTTCGCTTCTACCTGCGGCTTGCGGATGTGCCAGTTGTGGATGTAGTTGTCGATCTCGATGGCGTGGATGTCCTGCTCGATGATTATCTCGGGAGAATAGTAGCCCGGGTGGCAGTAGCTCCGGAACACCCCTCCCTCCATACCGTCCATGGGCGGCAGGAACAGCTCGGCAACCTGGTACTCGGCAAACGGATTCTGTTCGGGGCGCACCTCGATTTCCCAGCCGGGGATGACGACAATCTCGCCGGGGAAATATTGCTCCACCAGCTCCCGGAACTCAAAGGACCAGTCCTTGTTGTGGTGGTCGGTGATGCCGATGCCGTCAATGCCAGCAGCCTGCACCTGCCGGATCACCTTCTCGGCGATTTCCAGCGACGGCGGCTGAAAGTTGAACGCCTCCCATACGTGGGTATGGAGGTCCAGTTTGAGCTTCAAAGTTTTCTCCTGCGACAATTACTCTTGAGTTACGGGGCCAACCCTGCCAGCGACTCCCTTCGTGATTGGGCAGCAATCAAGATCGCTTACTCCCCGGTGAATTCCGGCTCCCGCCGTTCCAGGAAGGATGCGATGCCCTCGGCGCGGTCGCGGGTGCTTTGCAGGATAACGTTCAAGTCGGCCTCCAGGCCCAGGGCTTGCGGCAGGGCCATATCTGCGCCTGACATAATCGCCTCCTTCGCGTACCGAGCGCCTAATGGACTACCTTGGACTATTGCATCAGCCAATTGCCGGGCCAGTTGCAACACGGCGCCCGGCGTTTCGGCGACGCGGTTGACCAGCCCAATGGCAAGGGCCTCGCTGGCGGACAGTTCCCGGCCTGTCAGCAGCATGTCCTGCGCCCAGCCGGGGCCGACCAGCCGCGGCAACCGCTGCGTGCCGCCGTCGAACGGGAACATACCCGCTGCCGGGGCGGAAAACCGGAACCGCGCCTGCGGGTCGGCCAGCCGCAGGTCGGCGGCAAGGGCCAGCTCCAGGCCATGGTCGGACGCATCCCCGTTCAGGGCCGCCAGCACCGGCATGGGCAGGGCCGCGATTGCCCGGGCCGCCTGCATCCCGGCCATCGCGCCAGCATCGAGGGGAACCTCCCGCCCGATGGAGAACACCGGGCCTGCGCCGGTCAATATTACCACTCGCAGGCCATCGTCGGCTGCCAGTAGGGCGCATGCCTCCCTCAATTCCGCAGCCATCTCCAGGTTGACGCGGTTGCCTGCCGCGGGTCTGGCGAGGGTGATTACGGCCACGTTCTCGTCCGTGGAGAGTTTCAGCGTTGAATTAGGAATATCTACCCTTCCCGGCTAGCCAAAAGGCTCACTTGAACGAAAAGGAACGTGAACCTGAAACGCCCTGAAATCGGCCCGGATTCCGGCTGCTACGGCGATTCTTGACAAGCGATTTTGCCTTGATTACCATAGATTAGCACTCTCGCGTCTAGAGTGCTAATCGCAGGTTAGCATTGCCGGGCCAAGACCAATCTCCCGGCATGACAATAAGGAGGCCGCGGTGGCGAATTTCCAGCCATTGGGAGAACGAGTGGTAGTGAAACCCATTGAGGGCGAGCAGACTACCAAGGGCGGTATTTTCCTGCCCGACACCGCCAAGGAAAAGCCCCAGGAGGGGGAAGTGGTCGCAGTGGGGCCAGGCCGCGTCAGCGATGACGGCACCCGCATCCAGATGGATGTTGCCAAGGGCGACCGGGTCATCTATTCCAAGTTTGCCGGCACCGAGTACAAGGACGGCGACGACGAGTATCTCATCCTGCGGGAGAGCGACATTCTGGCCAAGCTATCCTAGTCCTGGCGCAGGACTGCCAGCCCCGATGCCTGTCGGGGCTTTTGTCCGGCCGGTAAATTCACCCCTGCAAGTATTAAGGAGGAATGGATGCCAGCCAAGAAGCTTACTTACTCGGAAGAGGCGCGCAAGTCTCTCCGCACCGGAATCGACATTCTTGCCGATTCGGTGAAAATTACCCTCGGCCCCAAGGGCCGCAACGTGGTGCTCGACAAGTCCTTCGGCCCGCCCCAGGTGTGCAGCGACGGCGTCACCATCGCCAAGGAAATTGAGCTCCCCGATTCCTTCGAGAACATGGGCGCACAGCTCCTGAAGGAAGCCGCCACCAAGACCAACGACGCCGCCGGCGACGGCACCACCACATCGGTCGTGCTGGCCCAGGCCATCATCACCGACGGCTTCAAGAACGTAACCGCCGGTTCCAACCCCATGGCCATCAAGCGCGGCATCGAGCGCGCCGTTGAGGCCGTGGTTGGCGAACTGCACGGCATGTCCCAGTCCGTTGAGACCCGCGAGCGCATCGGCCAGGTTGCCAGCCTCTCGGCTCACGAGGAAGCCATCGGCGAGACCATCGCCGAAGCCATGGAAAAGGTCGGCAAGGACGGCGTCATCACCGTCGAAGAGTCCAAGGGCCTGGCCGACGAGATCGAGTACGTGGAAGGGATGCAGGTCGACCGCGGCTACATCTCTCCCTACTTCATCACCAACCCCGACCGGATGGAGTCGGTGCTCGAAGACCCCACCATCATCATCACCGACAAGAAGATTTCCGCCGTCGCGGAACTGCTCCCGGCGCTGGAAAAGCTGTTGCAGGTGGGCCGCAAGAACGTCGTCATCGTCGCTGAGGACGTGGACGGCGAGGCGCTGGCTACCGTGGTGGTCAACAAGCTGCGCGGCACCCTCAACGCCCTGGCGGTCAAGGCCCCCGGCTTCGGCGACCGCCGCAAGGCCATGCTCGAGGACATCGCCATCCTGACCGGCGGCACCGTCATCAGCGAGGAAACCGGCCGCAAGCTGGACGCCGCAACCATCGAGGACTTCGGACAGGCCCGCCGTGTTTCCGCAACCAAGGACGAGACCACCGTCGTCGAGGGCCGCGGCTCCGAGGACGCGATCCAGGCCCGCATCACCCAGATCAAGGCCCAGATCGAAGACACCACCTCCGAGTTCGACCGCGAGAAGTTGCAGGAACGCATGGCCAAGCTGTCCGGCGGCGTTGCGGTAATCAAGGTTGGCGCGGCCACCGAGATCGAGCTCAAGGAGCGCAAGGCCCGCGTCGAGGACGCCCTGTCCGCCACCCGCTCCGCCGTCGAAGAGGGCATCGTGCCCGGTGGCGGCGTTGCGCTGGTCCGCGCCCAGCGCGCCCTGGACGGCATCGGCGAACTGCCCCTGGACGAGCGCGTCGGCGTGGACATCATTCGCCGCTCCCTCGAACAGCCGCTGAAGCTCATCGTTGAGAACGCCGGCTTCGAGGGCGCTGTCGTCCTGAACCAGGTCAAGCAGCAGGCCGATGACTACGGCTACGATGCCGAGGTCGGTGAATACGGCCCGATGCTGGAACGGGGCATCGTCGACCCCGCCAAGGTGACCCGCTCCGCTTTGCAGAACGCTGCCAGCGTGGCTGCCATGGTGCTGACCACCGAGTCCATGATCTCCGAGATCCCGCAGCCCGCCGCGGCCATGCCCGCCGGTATGCCCCCGGGCGGCGGAATGGACTTCTAGCCCCACCCGTTCATCCAGGCAACAAAAAGACCGTCCCGTCACCCGGCGGGGCGGTCTCTTTTTGACCAACTTTGCAGGCAGAGGAATTCCCTCCAATCTGACAGTTCCCTCTCCCTCCGGGAGAGGGTTAGGGTGAGGGCGTCTCCTCGCCCCCCTGGAATTGAAGGACGCCGCTTTAACTCCCACTATGCCAGCCTAAAGCAATTAGGTATTCCCAACGTGTGTTGGTATTCCCATGTAGGGGCGCACAGCCGTGCGCCCTGGCCCCCGGTTCCGGCACAATTCTGTCCTGCGCAGACACGGGCGCACGTCCCTCGACGCGCTCGGGAGTGCGCCCCTACGCGGCGGGGCCAAGCAGACAAATCGCGTCCAATACCAACACACGCCGAGAATACCAGTAATTATCAAACAGACTCAGATGAGCGTTTCATTGGTATAATGGGCCGTGGCAAATCATGGATGATGGCCCTTTGGCGGGCAGACCGGGGAATCGGCGGGAGCAGAGCTATGCTTTGAGCAGCGATAGCGGCGGCTGGGATCGCAGCCGCAGGAATCACCGCCCTTTGGGGGAAAATGCAAGGCAGTTCCGGGAATAACGCAAAGTCCGCGGACGCCGATAATAGACCGGAACAGGCCGAAAAACCGGCCTCGGCGCCGGCGTCGTAAGGACTTTTGCCAGTGAGTACCGCATCCGGCTCAAACCTGAACAAGGTACGCGACTCAGCGGAAGCCGCGCTGTCAGGCCTGGACGACGGGGCGTTGCTGCTCGTAGGCGGCTACGCGGGACATCACGAGCCCGAGACGCTGTTGCAGGGTGTCGTGGATTCCGGCGTGGGAGACCTGACCGTGATTTGCCCGGGCGGCGGCCCGTCCCTAAGTCGCCTCGTCGAGGCCGGCCTGGTCAGGAAGCTGATCTCGTCCCTGCCTTTCAATCCCCGCGAAGACAGCCCCGTAAAGCGCGCCTGGGAGTCCCGGCAACTGGAACTGGAGGCCCAGCCCACCGGGGTTCTCGCCGAGCGCATACGCGCGGGCGGGGCCGGACTTGGCGGCGTTTTCCTGCCGACCGGAGCAGGGACGCGCTTCGCCGAGGGGCAGGAAACCCGGGAAATTGATGGCCGCGAGCATGTCTTCCAGCCAGCCATCAGAGCCGACTTTGCCCTGTTGCGGGCAAGCGTGGCCGACACCCTCGGCAATCTCATCTATTCGGGAACGGGACGCAACTGGAACCCGATCATGGCCATGTCGGCAAGGATAACCGTCGCCGAGGTGGACGAGATACGGGAGCCGGGCGGCATCGACCCCGAGGTCGTTATTACCCCCGCCATTTTCGTCCAACGCATATTCCAAAGGGCCTCGTAAGGCTGTCTTCATCGTTGACATAGCCCATCCTCGTATATTTCACCAGCAGAGGGCGCAACCATGCCCGGCGACAGGCTTGACCCACAAAAGATTGCGCAGAGGGCCGCGCAGGAGATAAGGCCAGGAGAGGCGGCTGCCATCGGTACCGGGATAGCGGCCGGAATTTCACGAGCGGTCCCTCCGGGCAGCGGCGCATGGCTCCTCGCCGAAAGCGGCGCAATCGGGTACCGGCCAGCCACGGAATCAGCCTTAGTGGATGCCAGCGGCGCACCGGCGGAAATCATCCCTGGTGGGGTGGTCGTGGGTACCGTGGACACAGCGGCAATGCTGTCGGGCGGACACGCAGGGGTGGCCTTCGTCGAAGCGGCGCAGGTGAGCGCCCGCGGCGACTTCGTTCACTGGACTACTGCCGAAACGCTGAGTCTCGCCGCGCCGGGGTTCGCCGTAGACATGGCATCCGGGGCCCGCCGACTGGTGGCAGTGATGACCCACGCCCACGACGGCGGCATATCCAGAATTCACCAACAGTGCAGCTTACCCGTGGACGGAGTAGGCTGTGTGTCGCTGATTGTTACCGATATAGCCGTGATAGGTATCACCGAGTCGGGCCTGGAACTGCTGGAAGTGGCCGCGGGTTGGTCTGCCGACGACGTGGCGGCCATGACCGAGGCCCCCCTGGCGGTGTCCGGCAATCTCCGCGAAATGACTTTTGACGTCCCCAAGTTGCCGTGGCCCGGCAAGGTCTACGACAGCGCAGACGAGGCGGTGGCGGACATCCCTGACGGCGCAGTGGTCAACGTGGACGGCTTTGGCGGGCCTGGCGGGATGGCCCACTACCTGATGGTGGCCCTGCGCGACCACGGCGCAAAGGGCCTCACTATGATCAGCAACACCGCCGGGATCGCGCAGGTGGCCCGGTTCGGCGCTCCGGAGGGAGTGACACCCATCGACCACACCATCCTGGTGGAAAACAGCCAGATCGGCCACGCCATCGCGACCTACCCGGTCTCTCCCTCCATCAACCGTCCCAGCGCTTTCGAGCGCGCCTTTCTGTCCGGCGAGTCCACCCTCGAGGTCTCACCGCAGGGCACGCTGGCCGAGCGGCTGCGCTCCGGCGGGGCAGGCGTGGGCGCATTCTATACCCCAACCGGCGTCGGCACGCTGCTGGGCGAGGGCAAGGAACAGCGGGAAATCAACGGCCGTTCCTACGTGCTGGAGCAGCGCATCCTGGCGGATTTCTGCATCATCCGGGGACACAAAGCCGACACGCTGGGCAACATGGTCTACAAGGGCACATCCCGGAATTTCAACCCGGTGATGGCCACCGCCGCCCGCACCACCATCGTCGAGGTGGACGAAATCGTGCAGCCCGGCGAGCTGGACCCGGAAGCGATAGTCACCCCCGGCGTGTTCGTCAACCGCATAGTCAAGCGCCCAGAAGGATTCTCGCCTTACCTTTAGATGTTACCTCAAAAGTCCCCTCTCCCTTGAGGGGGAGGGTTAGGGTGGGGGTGAAAAGGTAGCTCAGAGAGGCCGACGAGACAATATTCGATAGTTTTGAGATAGTTTCTTAGCCTTTATAGGGACAGGGGATATGACTGAAATCGACCTCGAATCACTGGCCGATAAGGAACGGCTGCCCCGCGAGATCATCGCCATGCGGGTTGCCAAGGAACTGCCCGACGGGGGCTACGTGAATCTGGGCATCGGTATCCCCACGCTGGTGTCCAGCTTCCTGCCGGAGGGCAGGACGGTCTTCTACCACAGCGAGAGCGGCATTTTGAATTGCGGCCCGCTGGTGGAGGACGGCAACGAGGACATAGACCTGATCAATGCTGGCGGCCAGTTCATCGAGCCTTTTGATGGCATGTCGTTCTTCGACTCGTCCCAGGCCTTCGCCATGATCCGCGGGGGCCACGTTGACGTAACGGTGCTCGGCTCTCACCAGGTTTCGGCCAACGGCGATCTGGCCAACTGGATGCTGCCCCATCGCGGGGTGGGCAACGTGGGCGGCGCAATGGACCTGGCCGCTGGCGCCAGCGGCGTCATCGTGGCCATGGAGCACACCGACCGGCAGAACAACCCCAAGATCGTTGAGGAATGCACCTTCCCGGTTACCGGCCAGGGCTGCGTCTATCTCATCGTCACCGATCTCGCATTGATTGAGCGCACTGCTGAAGGCCTCGTATTGCGAGAGTTCGCCCCCGGCTGGACACCCAAAGAGGTTCAGGCCCTTACTGGCGCAAGGCTCATCGTCGCCGACGATGTCAAGGAATTCGAACTGTAGCGGGTGCGCGGCCAATCACCCTCCCTCCGAGAAATGTCGCCAGATTGCCCCGTCATTCCGGCGAAAGCCGCAATCCAGGGGGCGGAGATGGAGCAAGCACTGTAAGGCCGCCGAATAGTTCTGGATTCCGGCTTTCACCGGAATGGCGGATATAAACTTGCCGCACATCCTGGAATCCATTTTGACAACACTCTCCAGAGCGAGAGGGCTGCGCCGAGAGCGCGGCCCTCTTGTCTAATGTGATACTGCATTACCCCTAACGAGTCGTCTGCCATCGACAGTCTTCCCGGGAACTCAGCTACCTGAAATGCCGTATCCATCAGACTGCATAGCGCCCCGATTTGGCGCAAAAATCAACGAAATCTACCAATAACTGGCACATCACGAGAAATCCGTATAAAATCGTTCCGCTTTATGCCGTAGCAGAATACAGGAGGAACGATTGTATTACTTGAAAAGCGTTTCGCTGAGACGGATTTGGGGATTGTCCCTGATCCTGCTGTTGGTAATGGCCCTGGCAATGGTGGCGTGTTCCGACTCGCCGACGGAGGAGGCCGCTACGGCTGTCCCTGTGGCTACGGAGACACCCGCCCCGGCGCCATCGGAGCCGACGGCGACGCCTGAGGAAGCTCCCGCTCCGACCGAAGAACCGGCCGACACTCCAGCCCCGACCGAGGAGGCAACGGACACGCCCGCGCCTACCGATACTCCGGTTCCTACGTCGGCCCCAACCGTCGAACCCACGGCCACCCCGGAACCGGCGGCGGAGACTTACCCGCTGGAAATAATGGATATGATGGGCAGGCCCGTAACGATTCCGTCAAAGCCAGTGCGAATCGTGAGCGTCAGCCCGACGGCCACGGAAATGCTGTACGCGGCCGGCGGGTCGGCGATTGCCCGGGATACCGGCTCCATCTTTCCCGCCGAGGTGCTCGACCTGCCCGAAATCGGCGGGGCATACCAACCGAGCTTCGAAGCCATCGCCGCGCAACGGCCCGACCTCATCCTGGTAGAAGCATTGACTCAAGCCCGCTTCTTGGAGCCACTGTCCCAATTCGGCGCTCCCGTAGTTGCCCTTCGAGCGACATCCCTGGACGACATAACCGCCGGGATCATGCTGCTAGGACAGATAGTGGAACAGAACGAGACAGCGGAACAGGCGGCTCAGGAAATCACGGCGCGGGTTTCCGCAGTCACCGAAGGACTCAGCGGCGGCAAGAGCGCGTTGATCCTGATCTCGGATGCCGACAGGAACCTGTACGTTGCCAAGCCGCAGTCGTATCCCGGTGCCATTGCATCCATGGTCAAGCTGTCGAATCCGGCGGCCGATCTGCCCGACAGCGGCACCTTCCCGGGATTCGCCCTGGTGTCAGCCGAGCAGTTGTTCACCCTGGACCCGGACTTCCTGTTTACCATTACGCCCGCGCCCGAACCCGCGCCACGGCTGTCGGCCATGCTGCCGCGCATACCCGGGTTCGCCGGACTGCGGGCCATCGCCAGCGGCCAGATGCACGAAATTGACCATGTTATATTCCTGCGCAACCAGGGGCCGCGCATCGTCGACGCAATCGAAGCCATGGCCGAACTGGCGGGAGGCGCGCCATAACCTGGACGCCCGCTTTTGCTCTCGCTGGCCTCGCCGTCGCCCTCGTGGCTGGCTGCATTGCGGGAGTGGCGTTTGGCAGCGCGAACCTGGACCTCCCCACGGTATTCGGGGCACTATTTACCGGAGGCGGTGATCCTACTGCCGAGGTGATTGTCCGCTTACACCGCATGCCAAGAGTCGCCGGGGCGCTGGTTGCGGGCGCGTGCCTGGGGGCCGCGGGAGCGCTGATACAAAGCGCCACCCGCAACCCCTTGGGCGACCCGCAGCTTTTCGGCCTCGGCGGTGGGGCCGCGATTGTCCAGGCGTTGGCCATGGCGGGAATCCTCGGGCTGGGGCGCTTTGGCGTGACCTGCCTGTCCGTGGCCGCAGCCCTGTTCGGAGCGCTGCTCATATTCCTGCTGGCGTCCCGTGAGAGTCTTACCCCGGCGCGGCTTGCGCTTGTGGGAGTATCCATTGGCGCACTGACCCTTGCCGTTGCCGCCGCAATCCTGACCCACGCGCGGGTGTTCAGTCTCCAGGCGTTGTCGCTGTTCAGCGGCAGTCTTGCCAACCGGAGCTGGGATGACGTAATGCCAACCTTGCCGTTCCTGGCCCTTGGCGTTTTGCTGGCAGTCCTGGCGGCAGGGCGGCTGAATCTCCTGTTGCTCGGCGACCGGCTGGCCTGGCATCTCGGGGCCAGCCCTGCCACAACGCGGCTGCTAGCCCTAGCCTCGGCGGGAGTCCTGGCTGGCGCTGGAGTAAGCCTGGCTGGCGTGGTCGGTTTCGTGGGACTGCTCACTCCCCACGTCGTCAGGCTGCTGGTGGGCAACGATGCCAGGTCGGTTATGGCGGTGTCCGTTCCGGTGGGGGCGTTGATAGTGCTCTATTCCGACCAGGTATCCAGGCTGGCCCTGATGCCCTCGGAGATTCCGGTGGGCCTGGTAACGACGGCGCTCGGAGCGCCGCTCATGATCTGGGTAGCCAGAAGGCTCGCGTGAGTCCGCCGAGGATTGCCGAGTATGAATGCCACTATCGAAATGGAGAACGTGTCCTTCTCTTATGGAGATAACACCGTCCTGAAAGAGGTAACGACCTCGATATCCGCGGGCGAATTCGTGTGCCTGTTGGGTCGAAACGGGACTGGCAAGACCACCCTGGCCCAGCTCATCGCCGGGGAACTGACGCCGACCGATGGCCGGATTTCCCTGATGACGGACGACACGTCGCATGGACAGATTGACGTGAAACGGCGCATCGCGTATCTGCCACAGGACTTGCAGGACCCTCCTTTTGTAACCGTCAGGGAGCTGGTCACGCTGGGGCGGTTCAGGCCGGGTCGCAGCCTGGGGTGGCGGGTCAGCGATGGCGATAAACAAGCGGTACAGGAGTGCATTGACCGATGCTTTGCCGGTCCCTTGGCAGACCGGCCATTCGCCCAGTTGTCCGGCGGCGAGAAACAGCGGGTTTGGCTCGCCTATTGCCTGGCCCAGCAACGCGACTTCCTGCTGCTGGACGAATCCCTGCACAAGATGGATTACTCGAAAAGGCAGCAGTTCTTCGGCATGCTTTCCGGGCTGGCCGCAGAGGGCAAGGGCGTTATCCTCATCACCCACGACCTCCAGATGGCGGAGCGGCACGGCCAGAGGATGATGGTTCTTGGGGACGGTGAATTGGCCTACGACGGGCCGCCCGATCCGGCCATTTATTCACTGATGGAGGGGTAGCCGACCTCGATCCGGCGAACAATTCCCAATGCCTCTGTGCGCTTGCTGTTTGCCGTCATTCCGGCGAAAGCCGGAATCCAGAGGGTTCTGCGCTGACAAGATCAGCTATGAGCGAGAGAGTCTGGATTCCGGCTTTCGCCGGAATGACGGTACCGGTATGAAGGATTCTGTCATTATCCACACACGTTGAGAGTACGGTATTTCGCTGGCGTTTGACACCCGATTTCCCGCGCTGATAGCATCTCCACAATCCCATCAGGAGAGAGCTTGTGGCTGGAATAGCGGCGGTTGGAGCCTACGTACCACGTTATCGCCTGGGCGCGTCCACCGACGGCTGGGGGTCCCGGGTGGAACGGTCAGTAGCCAACTTCGACGAGGACAGCGTGACCATGGCGGTGGCCGCAGGGCTGGATTGCCTCACTGGCCGCAACCGCGAGGACATAGACGGCCTGCTGTTCGCCACTACCACGCCGCCCTACGCCGAAAAGGGCTGCGCCTCCATCATCGCGACGGCCCTCGACCTGCGCCGGGACATCTTTACTGCCGACATAACCGACGTGCTGCGGGCCGGGACGACCGCCCTGAAGCAGGCCCTCGACTCCGTTGCAGCGGGATCGGCCAGGCAGGTGCTGGTAATCGCCAGCGACAACCGGCAGGGCGCGCCCAAGGGCGAGGCCGAGCGCAACTCCGGCGACGGCGCGGCGGCGTTCATCGTATCCAACGAAGGCGTCATTGCCGAACTCGAAGGCACGTACAGCATCTCCGAAAATATGATGGACGTTTGGCGCAGCGCCGGAGACCAGTTCGTCCGCTCGTGGGAAGACCGCTTCGCCATCGAGGAGGGCCTGGAACGCATCCTCGGCGACGCCATAGCCGGGTTCATGGAACGGCAGGGCATTGCGGCTAGGGACGTAACCAAGTTGGCCCTCTATGCGCCGGATGGACGCCGCCATGCCCAGTTGGCCCGGCAATTGGGATTCGCTGCCGAGCAGTTGCAGGATGCCATGTTCGGACGCCTTGGCAACACGGGCGCGGCCTTCGTGCCGATGCTCCTGGCCTCGGCCCTGGCGGACGCGGGGCCGGGCCAGTTGATAGTAGCCGCCTCCTACGGCGACGGGAGCGACGTTATCGGCTTCCGGACCACTTCGTCGGCAGGCAGCAGCGTATCAGGCAAGGGCGTCAGCGGGTTCCTGAACTCTGGAAAGTCGCTGGACAGCTACGAGACCTACGCCCGCTGGCGCGATGTCTGGGTCACCGACGCCGCTTCGCGTCGTCCTCAGGCGCAGTCTCCGTCGGTGTCCGCGCTGTGGCGGGAGGGCGACCGCAACGTCCGCTTCTACGGCGCAACCTGCAACCAGTGCGGCTTCGTGCAGTACCCGCCCCAGCGGGTGTGCGTCAAGTGCCAGGCCCGCGATGACTCGACGCCCGTGCGCCTCAGCGACCATCCGGGGCGGGTGTTCACCTACTCCATGGACTACCTGGCGGGCACCACCGACACCCCGCTGGTCGTGACCGTGGTAGACTTCGACGGCGGCGGCCGCGCGCTGTGCATGATGACCGACCGGGAGCTGGACGAGGTCCACGTGGGCATGCCGGTGCAGATGAGCTTCCGCAAACTCCGCGTAGTCAACGGCATCCACAACTACTACTGGAAGGCAGTCCCGCAGCGGGCAGCGGATGAGAAGCCCGTTGCGGCGAATTAGTGCGAGCAAAAGCAAAAGGGCAGAGGTTGTTATGAGCGGAATCAAGGATCGCGTGGCCATCATTGGTATGGGCTGCACAAAGTTCGGGGAGCGCTGGGACGCCAGCTCCGCCGACCTGATGGTGGAGGCGGCCTACGAAGCGTACGAAGACGCTGGCATCGAAGGAAAGGACATCCAGGCTGCGTGGCTGGGCACCGTGTCGTCCTTCCGCACCGGGCAGCCGTTGGCCGACGCGCTGAAGCTGGACTACATCCCCATCACACGGGTGGAAAACGCTTGCGCCACCGCCACCGACGCCTTCCGCAACGCCTGCTACGCCGTCGCCGCTGGCGTCTACGACATCGTGCTGGCCATGGGCGTCGAGAAGCTGAAGGATTCCGGCTTCTCTGGCCTGGCGGTTCCGGAAGCCCCCGGCTCGGATGTGAACCCCCCGGTGCCGCCGCCTTCGCAGTTCGCTCTGGCCGCTACGCGCTACTTCCACGAGTACGGCATACCCTTCGAGGAAGGCAAGCAGACGTTGGCGCAGATTGCGTCCAAGAACCACCACAACGGCACCATGAGTCCCAAGGCTCACTTCCAGCGGGAGGTGAGCGCCGACCAGGTGGCCAACGCTCCGATGGTGGCCTGGCCGCTGGGGCTGTTCGACTGCTGCGGCGTCAGCGACGGGGCCGCCGCCGCCATCATCACCACGCCGGAGATCGCCAAGACCTTCCGCGACGACTACATTCTAGTCAAGGGGATCGGCCTGTCGGTGGGCGCCTTCGGGATCATGCGCAACGATTGGGACTTCACCCACTTCCCCGAGTCGGTCAGGGCCAGCCAGTCGGCGTACCAGGAAGCGGGGGTGTCGGACCCGCGCCGCGAGATCGATCTGGCTATGGTCCACGACTGCTTCACCATCACCGAGCTGATCATCTACGAGGACCTGGGCTTCAGCCCGCGAGGACGCGCCAGCGCTGACGTGGAGGCTGGCACCTTCACCCTGGAGGGCGAGCTGCCGGTCAACACCGACGGGGGTCTCAAGTGCTTCGGCCATCCCATCGGCGCAAGCGGCATCCGCATGATCTACGAGGTCTACAAGCAGCTACAGGGCCGGGCCGGCGACCGCCAGCTCCAGAAGGCCGACCTGGGCCTTACCCACAACCTGGGCGGCCGCCCCGGCTCGTTCACCTGCTCCGTGGCCCTGTTCGGCACCCGCGACTAGAAGTCGCCTTAGCCGTGACCCTGTAACGTCCTGTAGAGCCGCTCCCCATGCCGAGGGGAGCGCCCTCTTTTTCAGTGCCGCCCCGCGATGCAGGGACAATGGGTACTAGGGCGAGTCGTCAAACTGCTCCGTCATTCCGGCGAAAGCCGGAATCCAGGAGTTTGTGGAAAAAAATCATTCTGCTGCATAGAGCCGTTCTGGATTCCGGCTTTCGCCGGAATGACGGGAGAGGGCGGAATGACGGAAAATCAAGCTGTCTCAAGTCTGGCGACTCAATTTGAGGGCACTCTCTAGTCAGATTCACATAATCTTAAATTCAGTTGGAATTTATCTTAGAATATATTGATTTTTGGGATGCCTTGCTGATATAAACGACATTACATAACCGGGTATGGGGTGGGTTGTGGTTATAGCTGACTCTTCCATGGTCGTAGCTGAATCCCCGCCGAAAGCGGACAAGCAGCAGCCGGCCGTGCTGATCAAAGGCCGGGGCACCGAGGTCGCGTTCACCCTCGACGAGAATGCCCCGCTGGACGAGGTGGCCCAGGAACTGGACTCCCAGTTGGCCGGAAAGTCCATGCTGTTCTCCAAGGGCGGAATCAGCATCAACACTGGCAACCGCTGCCTGAGCGCCGACGAAGAAGAGGAAATCCGCCGTATCTTCCGCGAAAAATCCGGCCTGAAAATCGCCAGATTCGTTTCCGCGGCAGGAATGCCGGTAGAAGAGCAGCTCGGCCAGGGCGCCATGTTGCAGGCCGATGAGAATGCGAAGCCAGGCGTCGTCGAGGAACCTCCAGCCCGGCGAACGCGGCAGAACGCAACGCCGCTCAGCGACTTTTCATCCGCCGATCTCGCCCGCGCACTCAGCGGCCTGTCCTCACAGGGGCAGCGCACCCGGGACCGGGCGCTGGTGGTCAGGGGAACGATTCGCTCCGGCGAGACGGTGGAGCATCACGGCGACCTCGTGGTACTGGGCGACGTCAATCCCGGCTCGGAAGTCCTGGCGGACGGGGACATCGTGGTGATGGGCTCGCTGAAGGGCCTGCCCCACGCCGGGGCCGCAGGCGACAACAAAGCCGCCGTGATAGCCCTGGAGATCGCCGCGCCCCGCCTTCGAATCGGGGGGGCAGAGGCGCACGCGCCAGCTTCCGGCTCCGCAGGCGCCAGACGACGCAGGCAGGACAACACCGCACCGCAACCCACGATAGCGTACATACGCCAAGGGAAAATCCACGTCTCGCCATTCGCCGGGCGATTCGCCAGATACACAAAAGGGGTACCGTATGAAGGGTAGGACAATCGTCATTACCTCGGGCAAGGGCGGTGTCGGCAAAACCACCGCCACCGCCAACCTGGGAACGGCCCTCGCCATGCGCGGCCACAGCGTGGTGGTCATCGACACCGACATCGGCCTCCGCAACCTGGACGTCATCATGGGTCTGGAGAACCGGATCGTCTATGACCTGGTGAACGTCATCGAGGGCAAGTGCCGCTTGCGCCAGGCGATGATTCAGGACAAGAACCGTCTGGAACTCTACCTGATTCCGGCGGCACAGACCCGGGACAAGGACAGCATCACGCCGGAACAGCTCAAGGCGCTCTGCGCCGAGCTGGAGAATGACTTCGACTTCATCCTGATCGATTGTCCGGCTGGCATCGAGCAGGGGTTCAAGAACGCCGTGGCCGCTGCCGGAGAAGCTATAATCGTAACCACCCCGGAGGTCTCGGCCATCCGTGACGCCGACCGGGTCATCGGCCTGCTGGAGGCGTCGGGGCTGCACCGGCCCAAGCTCATCATCAACCGCATCGCGGCGGATATGGTCAAGCGCGGCGACATGATGGGCCAGGAGGACGTGGAGTCGCTGCTGGCGGTGGAGGTCATCGGCCTGGTGCCAGCCGACGAGCGCACCGTGGCCGCCGCCAACCGCGGGATACCGGCGGTGCACGACGGGCGGTCAACGGCCGGCGCGGCGTTCACCAGAATCGCAGCCAGGATCGACGGAGAGGAAGTGCCTCTCAAGGAACCGGACGCGCGGCCCGGAATGTTCAACCGGCTTCGCGATATGGTCGGCATCAAGGGGAGGGCTTATTCGCATGCGTGAACTGTTGCGTTGGCTGTTGGGGCTGGCCGATAAGGGTAGCGAGAGTTCCAGCGATGTGGCCCGGCGACGCATGCGCCTGGTGCTCATTCAAGACCGCATCGACCTGTCTCCCGACAAAATGGACCAGATGAAGCAGGAAATCTGGGAGGTCGTCTCCCGCTACATGGTGGTGGATGACGAATTCCTGGAATTTGAGGTGCGCCGCCTCGACGAACTGGTCATGCTGGTTTCCCACATCGAGGTCAAGGACCTGAACGCTCTGGTCGGCGCTCGCTCGGCGTAGTATTGGCTTGATATGTCGCTAATCCTGACAAACTGCAACCTGATTGACTGCGTAACCGAGGGCGTCAGTGCCAACGCGACGGTGACCGTTGACCGCGGCGTAATCGTCTCGGTGTCAACTGGCGAAGAGTCTGCGCCATCCGCGGGCAGCCCCGGGGATGAAGTCATCGACCTTGCCGGGGCCTACCTGCTGCCCGGACTGTGGGACGTGCATATTCACCCGGAGTACCCTAACCCGCCCGGCACCAGCGTCCCTCAGCTTACCGCCTGGTTCGGCCAGAACCTGATGCGGGGCCTCACCGAGGCGGGAGTCACCTCCGTCCGGTGCGCTGGCGCGGGGCACTTCATGGACGTGGCCTGGAAGCGGGCGTTCGAGGACCCTGACGGCCCTGCGGGCCCCACCGTCTACGCCTGCGGCCACTTCCTAACCACCACGGGCGGCCACTTCCTCACGTCGGGCCATGCTCTCGAATGCGACGGGCCTTACGGGTTTGTCGAGGCCATTCGGGAACAGATCAAGAACGGCGTCGATCACATCAAGCTCAACCTGTCGGGCGGCATAATGGGCCCGTTCTGGGATAGGCACCTCGATTCTTTCCTTCTGCCCCAGGAAATCGAGGCCGCTTTCACCCTGTGCCACCAGCGCTCCATTCCGGTCATGGCCCACGCCACCAATCCGGTGGCGGTGAAAGCGGCCGTACTCCTCGGCGCTCGCAGCGTGGAGCACGGCTACGTGATGGACGAGGACTGCATCACCGGGTTCCTGGACAACGGTACTTGGTACGTCCCGACGCTGGGCATCACTCACCTGACCATGAGCCAGGCGGACAACGAATGGGAGCGGGCCTATTGCGAGCGGAAAGCCCTTGCGCCCGATCTGGTGCGGCGCGCCGAGGCCGCCGTTGACCGGCACCGGGCGTGGTTCCAGACAGCCTTGGAGGCAGGAGTCAAGATGGCGCTCGGCTCGGACGTGCTGCCCCTCCGCGACTCCGCGCTGCTGGAGCTGGGCCTGTGGGTCAAGGACGGCGCAACTCCCTGGCAGGCGCTGACCGCCGCCACGCGCAACGCCGCCGAGCTGTGCGGGGTAGGTCCGGAAGTCGGAACCATCGAGCCGGGCAAGCGCGCCGACATGATCGTAGTATCGGGCAACCCGCTGTCGGACATCCAGAACCTCCGGCAATTGCAACTGGTTTTCAAGGACGGGCGGCTGGCCGCCGATCATCGCCGGTAGAGATTGTCGTCGAATTATCCCGTCATTCCTGCGGAAGCAGGAACCCAGGCGTTTTCGCAAGCAAATCGTTCTGAGACAGCAGGGGATTCTGGATTCCCGCTTTCGCGGGAATGACGGTAACGACGCAGCTTATAGCTAGGCAACTCGATTTTTCGGCGCTCCTAAGAGGATGTGTGACAAACGCCTCATGCCCGCAAAAGGGGGCCACTAAACGGCATCTGCCATTCCTGAGAAAGCAGCGAGACGCCCTCACCCTAACCCTCTCCCGGAGGGAGATGGGATTTGTCACACACCCTCTAAGAGAGTGTTTAATTAGTTTTGTTCACTGTCAAAGAGCGGTTTCAGGCGCGTCCGTCGTTCCTGAGCAACCAGGGGTACGCCCCCACCTTAACCTTCCCCAGGAGGGAGAGGGAACTTATTAAACACCCTCTTAGTCTCATTTACCCATTCGTTCTGATTGCCACTCCTCTCATTACCGCTCTATACTTGCGCCACTGACCGGCGCGGGCCGGATTCGCCACTTGAGGAGGCTGGCTATGCCCGGCAACAAGCTGACCATCGGCAACGTGGAAATCACTTCCCTATCCGACGGGCTGTTGGAATTCGACCTTTGCAATTTCTTTCCGGCCATTCCCGAAGAGGACTGGCACGGCCATGAAGCCCACCTCAGCCCCAGCGGAGGCGTCCGATTCAACCTGGCCTGCTACGTCATCCGTTCCGAGGGCCGCACCATCGCCGTGGACACCGGCCTTGGCCCCAAGCCCACGCCGGAAACGCCCTGGGGCGAGCTGCTCAACGACTTCGCGGCCCACGGCATGAGTCCGGGAGACGTGGACATGGTTGTGATGACCCACGCCCACCGCGACCATATCGGCTGGAACGTGGTCTCGCAGGATGGCAAGTACGTTCCCACCTTCCCCAACGCCCGCTACTACGTCAGCGCCAGGGACTGGGAAGCGTGCCACGACCCCGAGCTGATAGAGGCCCGATTCCCCAACGCCCCGGACTGCGTCTGGCCGCTGGAAGACCTGGGCGTTCTGGAATTGATGGAGGGGGAGCACGCGCTCACCAGCGAGCTGACCATGATTCCCACGCCGGGCCATACTCCGGGCCACATGAGCATCAACATCTCGTCCCAGGGTGAGAGCGGGCTGGTGCTGGGCGACGTGCTGCACAACACCGTGCAGATCGAGAACACCGACTGGGTGTCCCGCGCCGACATCGACCCGGATACCACGCGCGTCACCCGCCGCAATATGATGGAGCGCCTGGAGCGGGAGGGCATCCCCGTCGCCGCCGTCCACCTGGCCTCGCCCGGATTCGGCCGGATCGTGCGCACCGAGGGCCGCCGCTACTGGCAGGCCATCTAACCGGGCAACAGGTTGCCTCGTCTATCCCCTCTCCCTCCGGGGCAGGGTTAGGGTGGGGGCGTTCCCTTGATTTCACGGGAACGACAAACGCTTTTGTCACACATCCCTCAAGGAGATGAACAGCCATGGCCAAGAACGGCTTCAAGATAATCGACGCGGAGCTGCACGTGATGGAGCCGGTCGATCTATGGGAGAAATACATCGACCCGGAGTTTAAGGATCGTGCGCCCCGCCGGTTGAGCGAGCGGCGCTGGGACATTCGCACCCTCGTGGAGGGCGACGTGATGGCCAGCATGACCGACTACAACTGGCCCGCCCGCAGCAACGAAGAAGAGGATACCCTGGCCGAGCGATACGCCGAGGAAATCGCCGCCAACTTCGATCCGGCGTCGCAAGTCAGGGCAATGGACCGTGAGGGCCTTGACCTGGCGGTGTTGTATCCGACTTCAGGGATGTACATCACGGCCCGCAACGGAATGGATCCCCGGTTCGCGGAGGCGGCCTGCCGGGCTTACAACAACTGGCTGTATGACTACATCCAGGAGGGAGACGCCAGCCGCATGTTCGGCGCGGCTGCCCTCTCGCCCCACGACGTGGAGACTGCGGTACTCGAAGCCCGGCGCTGCGTCCGGGATCTGGGGTTCAGGGCGGTGTTCCTCCGGCCCAACATGTACAATGACCGCTCCTGGCACGACCCCCATTACGACCCGCTCTGGGCCGAGATACAGGAACTTGACGTTCCCGTGGGTTTTCACGAAACCACCGGCTCCCGCATGCCCGCGGCCGGGGCCGACCGGTTCCCTGACGACCTCGGCATTGCCCACATCGCCACCCACTCCGTTGAGCAGATGATGTGCTGCATGGACATAATCATGGGCGGCGTGATGGAGCGCTTCCCCAGATTGCAGTTCGCTTTCCTCGAAGGGCAATGCGGCTGGCTGCCCTTCTGGCTGGGCCGCATGGACGAGCATTACGAGTGGCGGCATCCCTACGGTGAGATGCAGCACCTCAAGATGTTGCCGTCGGAGTATTTCAACCGCCAGGGATACGCCGCCGTCGAGTGCGAGGAATCGTTTGTGTCCCACGTGGTCGAGGCGGTGGGCAACGAGCGGCTGCTGACCACCAGCGACTACCCGCACGGCGACGCGAAGTACCCGCACACCATGGACACGTTCATGGAGCTGCCGCTGTCCGACGAAAGCAAGCGGCGCATCCTGTGGGACAACCCGGCCCGCCTTTACAAACTGGATTAAATGCGGATACCCACAACTCTCCCTATCCCTTGAGGGAGAGGGCTGGGGTGAGGGTGAAATCCTGCAGCGGAGTGAGGCCGTATGCGCATCGGGTTCATTGGCACCGGCAACATAGGAACGCCCATGGCGGGCAGCATTCTCAAGGCCGGCTACGAGCTGGTGGTTCACGACATTCACGAGGAAAAGACCCGGGGGCTGGTTGACCAAGGCGCCGGGTGGGCGGAATCTCCGGCGGAGGTGGCCGCCCAGTGCGACATAATATGCACCTGCCTGCCCGGCCCGGCGGAGATGGAGCCGGTCACTCTAGGCCCGGGCGGCATCCTTGAAGGGGCAAAGCCGGGTTCGGTATACATCGACCACACCACCAACTCGCCGCTCCTAGCCCGGCGGGTGCATGGCATCTTCGCGGAGAAGGGCATCGCCATGCTGGACGCGCCGGTCAGCGGCGGCGTTGAGGGGGCGAGAGTCCGTGACCTGCTGGTGATGGTTGGCGGGGATGAAGCGACTTTCCGGCGATGCCTGCCAGTGCTGGAGGCCATCGGCGAGCGGGTGATGCACACCGGCGACATCGGGGCCGGGTGCATCTGCAAAATCATGCACAACACCGCGACCTTCTGCGCCGACCTGGCAATGACGGAGTGCTGGACGCTGGCCATCAAGTCCGGCGTTCCTGCCGATACCATCGTCGACGTATTCCGCAACGGCGCCATCGGACGGATGAGCAACCTGTGGGGCCGCCTGCCCGACACCTTGTTCCGGGGTGACTTCGACGCCCGGTTTGCACTGAAGACCGCCCACAAAGACCTGCGCCTCGGCGAGGAGCTGGCCGAGGCTTACGACGTCTCAATGCCGCTGGCCGAAATCTGTCGCGACCTCTACCAGCAGGCCATGGCCCGCGGCTGGGAGGACAACGACAGCTCCATCGTGCTGACCCTGCAAGAGGAACGCGCCGGAGTGCAGGTACGGCTCGACAATAACCAAGCCTAATGGATGCGAAACGAGACCCCTCTCCCTCTGGGAGAGGGTTAGGGTGAGGGCGTTACCCCATCTCTTTCTGCGGTACTGTCCAGGACTAACGCAGTTCCGCCACTGCTTCCACTTCGACAAGGAAGTCCGGGTCGGCCAGGCCAGCAACCACCACCGTCGTGCTGGTGGGGCGGCCCTCCTCGGGCAGCAACGTCATTCGTACTTCTCTGATCTTGCCCAAGTTTTCCGAACCTACGACGTATGTCGTTGTCTTTACGATGTCCTGTAGCGTGCCGCCAGCGGCCTTCACCGCAATCTCCAAGTTGGCCCACACCTGCCGGATCTGCGCCGCCGCGTCGCCCGGATGCACGGCCTTGCCGTCCAACCCGCGGGGCACCTGCCCTGCGATGTAGACGGTGTTGCCAACCTTGACCACGTGGTTGTAGAGGTTGGCCGGGGGAGACGCCAGTTCCGTCGGGTTGATGAATTCGCGTTCCATTTCGTAGCACCTCGTTCTGAGTGTGATGTTGCGCCATTGTTGACCGTCTGCGCTATGATAGCAACCGTTAATGATACCGGGCGCGATAGCGATTCAGTGGGGGATTGATATGCAGGCGATAGTTGGCGGCACACTGATCGACGGGCGGGGCGGCGAGCCTCTGGCCGATTCCGCTATCCTCATTGGCGACGATGGCCGTATCGCGGCCGCCGGGCCACGCGCGGCGGTGGCAATACCGGAGGGTACCGAGCAACTGGACATAAGCGGCCAAACCGTCCTGCCGGGCCTGATCGACTGCCACGACCACCTGGCATCCTTCACCTACGACCTGCTGAGCCGTTGGGGGTTGACCGAGCCGCGCAGCACCCGAACCCTGCGCATCGCTCAGGTCATCGAGGACACCTTGCAGTCGGGGTACACCACCATCCGCGACTGTGGCTGGCTGGAGGCGGGATTCCGGGTCGCGGTGGAAGAGGGACTGATTACCGGCCCGCGGCTGCTGGTGGCGGCCGGGCCGCTGGGGCCAACCCACAGCGTGCAGGACAGGCCCACAATGTCGGGCCACCGGCGTTACGAGATGCCCGACCCCAACATCCCCTACGGCGTCGCTGACGGTGAGGCCGAGATCCGGGCCGTGGTGCGCGAGAACGCCCGCGTCGGCGCCGACCTGATCAAGGTGTTCCAGACCGGATTCGGACGCGCCACCCACTTGGGCACCGACGCCTGCTACGAGTTGGCGGAGCTGAAAACGCTGGTGCACGAATCCCACGCCCAGGGCAAGCTGGTGGCCTGCCACGCCGTCGGCGGGCCGGGTCTGCGCACGGCGGTCGAGGCGGGAGTGGACTCCATCGAGCACGGCTGTTATCTCGACCTTGACCATGATCTGTTGCGCATGATGGCCGACACCAACATAACGCTCGTCCCCACACTGACGGTATTCGCGCATCACTCCGCCGAAGGCAACCCGGTGGCGCAGGTGGAAGCCCGGGAGTTCCGGCAGCACCACATCGAGACGGTGCAGCAGGCCATGCGGCTGGGAGTCCGGGTGGTAGCCGGGACGGACGCGGGCGGCTGGTTCCACGGCAACAACGCGGTGGAGCTGGACATGCTGGTGGACGCAGGCATGACACCGATGCAGGCAATCGTAGCCGGGACGAGTGAGGCCGCCGCCTGCTGCGGTCTCGGCGACGACCTCGGCACGCTAGAGCCGGGCAAGCTGGCGGACATCATCGTGGTAGACGGCAACCCCCTGCGCGACATAACCGTGCTGCAAGAGCGCGAGCGGGTGAAGCTCGTAATGAAAGAGGGGACGGTCTACCGCAACCTCTTGGAGGCCCCGTAAATTAGAAGGCGCACACGTGCAGGATCCCGGTCTGAATGCGGTTGTCTCAGAGAGTGTCAGAAATTCCCTCTCCCTCCGGGAGAGGGTTAGGGTGAGGGCGTTCCCGGTGGTAGCGGCCATAACGGATGCCCTACCAACCTGCCACTCGGAGCGCGAAACGGATAAGTCGCACCCTGTAAAAAGGTCCCGCCAAAGCTGTTTCTACTTGGATAGCGCACTAGATTGAACGGGTGTATTAACATCGTTAAAGGCAGGCAGCATAAGAGACGCCCCCACCCTAACCCTCCCCCGGAGGGAGAGGGGATTTGTCTCCCGCCTCTGAAGTGATGCAGGGTACACTCACCCTTCCCAGCGGAAGCGGCTGTATAGGCCGTGCTTGCCCTGCTCCTCCCATGTGATGGCCTCGTCATTGATGCTCTGGTTTGAGCGGCCCAGCGTGTGGACGTTGCCGTGGATGACGTTTCGCAGGTTGCTGATGGTGGCTGTGCCCTGCCGGTCGGCCCCCATGATAGCCTCAACCTCCAGCAGCACAAGGTCGGAGGCGCGGACTGTCCGGGAACGGGAGTCGATGGTAATGTCCAGCGGTACTTTCCGAACCGCCGTCAACTTGCCGTCACGGTAGAACTGGCTCAGGATTTCCCACGGGCCGCCGGATTGTCCACTGAAGATAGCCCAGAGAGCGGCAGTCTGTTTGTCGCTGGCAGTCGAATCCAGGTACAGCACCGAAGTCCAGTCGCCGTCGGCCATGGTCGGCCCCGGCGAGTGAACGAAAATAACGGCCCCCAGCCTGGCCAAGTCCACATCGCTGTATCGGCCCTGCTCAAAGTAGGCCGCCCAGATGGCGGTGCAAACGCCGTTAGTTGGGGGTTGCCGAAAGGAAATGTGGCAAGGGCAGAGCAGGTTGCAGTTGCAGCCCTCAAACAGCTCACCCTCAACCCACCAGGATTGTTTCACCATCCGCGCTCCTTCGGTTTGAATAATTGTTGCGCAAGATGTAGGGGCGCACTGCTGTGCGCCCCCTAGTTGGCGTCATGTCCCTGTTGGGGCCTTTGAGAAATATCTCAAAATCGGAAGCGCCTTTGCGGGACGCAACCGGAGGTGAATCCGCAATACCTTTTCACCCCCACCCTAACCCTCCCCCTGAGGGGTAGGGAACTTTCGAGATTGTTTCCTAGAACATCGTGCTGTCTGTGATGGCCTCGCCACTGACGATTGCCTTGAGGCGGTCGCGGAAGTCGAACAGCTTCCGGTCGTCTTCCGGCGTGGTGAGGTCGCCGCGGCGGGTCTCCAGGTACTCGATAAGGTCCTCAAGGGCCGCGTTTTCGCGCGTGCCACTGGGGATCTTGAAGAAACTGGCGTCGAAGGTGGGCAACTCGCCCGGCCCGAAGTAGCCAGTTACATAGCGGCCAGTGCTTTCCTTGTGCAGGGTGTAGCCCTCAAGGTCGTGGGTGCCCTTGCCGAGCACCTGGCCGGTCTGGGCGTAGTGCTCCATCACGTTCTTTGCGCCGTACTTGTTGATGGGGCAGACCTTCATGCAGATGGCGCAGCCCTCGTAGCGCGACATAACGGGACGGCAGCGCTTGTAGATGAGCTTGTTCTTTTCCACGCCGCGCCACCAGATCTTTTCGCGCATCAGGGCGCGGCCTGGGCAACGGTTGACGCATACCTGGCACACCTGGCAGAAGGCGTGGAAACCGTAGTCCACTGGCGCGTCGTAGGTTACTGGCGCATCGGTGGTGATGATCTGCAAGCGGCAGCGCGCGCCAGCGTGCGGGGTCAGCAGTTGGCCGTTGGCGCCCAACTGGCCCAGCCCGGCGGCCACGAACATGGGAATGGTCGCCGCGCTGTGGTTGCTGGGGCCGTGCACCTGCGCCCCATAGCCCAGGGAGCGGATGTATTCGGCCATCTCCAGCCCCATGGGGGCCTGGATTTCATAGGTTCCGTAGTGGCCGTGCTCGGCGGCCATGCTGGGCGCGGACTGGGTCTCCTCAAAGTCCTGCTCCAGGGCGAGGCAGACGGCGTTGTGGAATTTGACGTGGCTCTTGCGATCCTGGTAGATGTACCTCGGATCGTGCGCAGTGAACCCGACTTCCAGGTAACCCATTTCACGGGCCTTGGCGCGGATCAAGTCGGTGACGTCCTCGCCCGTCGGGGCGCCGGTCGGCGGAAGTTCGCCGGAGCGGTTCATCAGCGGATAGTACTGTTCCATCACGGCCTGGTGCTCGTGGTGGTACTGCTGCATCTCCTCGGTGCCCACGGTCGGCGCCCACTCGGTATCGGCGGCGTGCTCGACCTGCTGGCGCTGCAACGGGTATTCCCGGCTGTAAAAGTCGACATCCTTGATGTTCATTGGAATGCCGGGTACGGTCTCCAGCTCCTCGGGCACGGGTATCTCGACAGGATCATCACCGTGTCGGCGTCCGGGGCGCACCACCACGTGGCCAATTTTCAGCATCTCGGCTCTCCTCCAGTCCACATGCCCACAAAAGGCGCGGACCGCCTTGGGAATTTATGATACTCGCGCCGATTTTGCATCATGATTACGCACAAAGTCAATTCGGATGTTTTTGCGGTACTCACAAGGTGCGTTGGTATTGGAGGCGATTTGTCTGCTTGGCCCCGCCCCTACATGGATTACCAACACACGTTGAGAATACCGTTTTTGCCGCAGGGCGATTGCAAGGTATTGTCTGAATCAGGATTTCCAGGATTTGGGAATTTCGAGGATAGTCTAAGAGGGTATTTCCAAAGCCCATTTCACCCGCAATGAGCAGGCTGTGGTGGTATAAGTCATTCCTGATAACACGAATTGGACGCCCTCACCCTAACCCTTCCCCGGAGGGAGAGGGAACTTTGGAAACGCCCTCTCACCTGCTGAGCATCCTTCATACCTCGGGGAGTGAAGGTAACCCTCACCCTCTCCCTGTCCCGGAGGGAGAGGGAACTATTGGGAGGCCCTTGTGGAGGGGTAGACGGTTTGCCCTTACGTTGCTGCCGGGCTTATCATGCAGTATTGGCAAACCCCGGAATTGAGATTGGCGAACCCTGGAATTGACAGCGTGCGGCGGTTCCGGCGGCCCGCCGGGAACCTGCAACCCTGACTGCCGTAGGAGCGATTTGGAATGCCTGATACGACAGCGGTCCCGATCAACGCCATATTTCTGCTGGATTCACTCGTCTCTCCCGAGCGCAGAGACGCCATCGTCAACCGGGTTTTGAATGAATTCCCGAACCTGCCCGTGGCCGCAAAGAACACCCTTCGTTCCGTGGTGAATGACGAGGTTCCGCCACCGGGCGGGTTCCGCAGGGGCCAGGCAGGCCGGGCTCTGGGAAGCTCCGGTTTCCTGCTCCAGGAACCCGTGTCGCAGACCGTGGCTACCTCCCGCGCCCTGGCGTCCGCCGTGCTTCACTCCTGGTCCGAGTCTCATTCCCAATTGAAGGAGGCGGTGGAACGGCACCTGACGGGGCGCGGCCTGACAACCCCGGGCCCTAACTTGCAGGAGAAAATGTTCCGCGGCTGCTGGCCGGTGGACCAGTGGGAGGTGGAACGAGAGGCGTTTACCCAGACCTACAACGACGAATTCGATCAGGATGACGTGGCGCTGATGATGTGCTACGTGTCGGGCAATTTCCCCGAGACCCTTGACACAGACACCGACGATGGCGCAGCCGGGTCGCTGAATGAAGCGCTGTCGGCCTCCCTTTCACGGTTGCGGGAACTGCCCGCGTCTGCCCCGGAATGGGAGCGCTTGATACCCGACTTCATCGCATCGGTATCCCGTCTGGTCGAGGAAAAGGCGGCGCAACTACGCTGGACAGAGGAATTCGACACGGCCATTGGCGACATAAGAGAGACCTGCGGGGAATTGCTGGCGTTCTTCGAGTGTGATACCGATCTATGGTCTGGGGCAAGGGTATCCGATGAGGCCAACTCCTCGGCTGCACTAAAGTTGGCGGCAACCCTTAAAGCCCAGTTGGCCGAATATCAGCCGGCCCACGA
The DNA here is from genome assembly GCA_963664375.1 of Dehalococcoidia bacterium. GTDB lineage: Bacteria > Chloroflexota > Dehalococcoidia > Lucifugimonadales > UBA3495 > VXOI01. The sequence continues at coordinate 2,193,264 of OY761449.1, read as the reverse complement.
GCGCGCGCCCAGCATCAGAGAGGAGATGGAGAGAGGAAAGCGGCGCGCCGAGTTGCAGCTTTCAATTATGGAGACACTGGTGGCGATCACCGCTCTGATGGCTGGCGAGGCTGGTGAGCCGGGTACGAATCAACCCTCCGCCAAGTCCGAAGCGCCAGCGCTCCCGGCGGAAGAGGCCAAGCCCGCCGCCAGCGCCGAAATCGACCATACCCCTGCGCCTGCGCCACCGTCCCCCGCCGCGCCGCGCTCACTCCCGGACCCGCAGCCTCTCGATTCTCCTGTCTCGCCGCCGCCCGTAGCATCCGTTTCACCGACCGCAACGGCTGTCATGTCCAAGGATGACGGGCACTCTGACGATCTCGACAAACTGGTTGCGTTGCAGACGGAAAATACCGGGCTGCGGGACAACGAGCAGGCGCTGCGCTCGGAGAACCGGGACCTCCGTGAGGAGGTGGAGACACTGAAATCCGAGTTGTACAGCAGCCAGGAACGGGAAGATTCCTGGCGCTTGGCTTATCGTTCGGCAATGGACGGTTCGCTGGAGGACGCTGGCGTGCCGCCGCCACTGGTCGGTAGCGTGCTGGACGCGGTGGAGATGGCCAAGGGCCGGTTTCGCCAGGAACTGCTGTTCGCTCCCAACTCCGAGTCCAGCATCGAGGACAATCCGTTTACGGACCCGCTGAGGGTGTGGGAAGCCCTCCAGTGGTTGGGAACCACCTACTACGCCTCCAGGATGGGCCGCCTCAGGGTTACGGATTTCGACCAGTCGGTCAAGGAAGCTTGCGGATGGTGGTACAAGGGCGACCAGGGCGAGACCACGGTTTCGCGGTACGAAAAGTCCTACACCACCCGTGTTGACGGCAAGCGGTACACTCTGGTGGAACACATCGGCAAGGGAACGACTTTCGACGCCCGGTACACCATCCGGATTGCGTTCGACTGGGACCGGGACAAGCGGCAGGTCATCGTCGGCTACATAGGGCGGCACCAGCAGACGGACGCCAGCTAGCGGGTTTGACGGCGGCTTTGCCGAAACATCGGACGGAGGGAAATTGGTGGTGGGCGGTGCAGGACTCGAACCTGCGACCCCCTGCGTGTAAAGCAGGTGCTCTAACCATCTGAGCTAACCACCCTTCAGCGCTTACATGATAGTCTCGCGGACTTAAATCGTAAAGTCTGCGGGCCCCAGCACTCAGGGTATTTCGATTATTCCCTCTCCCTCCGGGAGAGGGTTAGGGTGAGGACGTATCCTCGTTGGGTACCGGGCTTCTGAGAAATGGGATTTCACCTTCAACCCTCCTCCTCAAGAGAGAGGGATACCAGGTAGGCCCTGATCCAGCACTCGTACCTACAATTCCCTTATAATCCCCACAAACGAACGGCTTGAATGACATAAACGGAGGTCCGAGATGTCGCAGGAACAACGTCTCATCTACGTTGGCATGCACGACGGAGTGTGTTCCCTTAGCAGCGACGACGGCGGCAAAACCTGGCGTCAGGGCCCCATTACGCAGCTTGACCATGCAGCGGCCCGCGTTTCCGTCAGCCCTGTCGATTCTCGGCGGGCCTGGCTGGCGGCTTACGAGGCGGGCGTTTACCGCACCGACGACGGCGGGGCCACGTGGTCTCACGTTGACTCCTACCCGTCCGACTACGCCCACAGCGTATTGGCCGACCCCGAGTTGGCGGACGCGGTGCTGGTCGGCAGCGAACCGGCCGCGCTGTTCCGCTCCGGCGACGCTGGCGCTTCCTGGGAGGAATGCAAGAGCTTCCGGGATGTGCCCGAGTCCGGCAACTGGGGATTCCACGCGCCCACCCGCGACTCTCACGTGCGCGACCTGGTGGTGTCGCCCGGCGATGCCGGGCTGCTGTACGCTGGCATTGAAGTCGGCGGCGTGGTGCGATCCTCCGACGGCGGCCATAGCTGGCGGCAACTGCCGGGGCTGGACGACGATATTCACTGCCTGCATCTCGGTGCGGACAAGCAGCAGCGTGTCTACGTCGCCACGGCCAGCGCCCCGTACCGCAGTAGCAACGGCGGCGATGACTGGGAAAAGATCAACGACGGCCTGGCCCGGCGCTACACCCTGCACATCGCAGCCGCGCCCGACGATGCAGACCAGGTGCTGGTGACGGTGTCGGAGAACGCCCGCCGCAAAGCGCCGCAGTTCTACCGCTCCGCCGACGGCGGCCAGAGCTGGCATCTGGTAGAGGGCATTGGCGAGGGCGAGGAGGCCGAGTCCATGGTGGTGGCATTCGAGTGGGACCCGTCATCGCCCGGCGACGTCTACGCGGGCACCGACGGCGGCGAGCTGTACCACAGCCCCGACCGGGGCCGGACGTGGGAGCGGCTGCCGGTCACCCTGCCGTCGGTGGCCGTGGGCGCGCTGGCGGTGGCCGGGTAGACATAACAAACCATCTCAAAAGTTCCCTCTCCCTTGAGGGGGAGGGTTAGGGTGGGGGTGAAAGGGTGGTAAGGCAATTGTCTGAATCAGGATTAGCAGGATTTTAGGGTTTTTTCTCCATCCTGTTCATCCTTTTATCCTGTAAATCCTGATTCAGACAATTGTTGGGATATAATGCCGCTATACTCGCCGGGAGGCACAACATGACCCTCAAGCGTCCCGCCGCGCCGCCGGAAGCCACGGAATTCATCCGCCTCCCAGATACGCCGGAACAGAAGGATATGACCACTGTCCGCGATTTCTACGGCCCGTGCCACAACGGCGCCATCGCCGAACACTTGGGCAACCTGGAAGCCACGCTGGTGATGGGCGACCGCTATCTGACCGTCCTGCCTTTCACCCACGAGGAACAGGAGGGACACCGCTACCCCGACCTGCTGATCGCCTTCGGCGTCGACCCGCAAGTCGCCGACGCCCACAACGGCTACGTGATTTCCTACTGGAACAAGCCGCCCGACTTCGTGCTGGAAATCGTGTCGGAGAGCAGCGTACAGGTGGACCAGGTGGACAAGCGGCCGGACTACGCCGCAATGGGCATCCCGGAATACTGGCGGTTCGACGCCGACGGCGGGGGCCGGAACCGCCCGCGGCTGGCGGGCGACCGGCTGGTGGACGGCCGCTATGAGCCTGTCGCCATAGAGCAGGCGGCGGAAGACCTATGGCGGGGGTACAGCGCCATCCTGAACGTAAACTTGTGCTGGCGGGCCGGGGAATTCCGCTGGCAGCACCCGGCAACCGGAGAATTCCTCCGCACCCGGGACGAAATACGCCGCGACGAAATCGAGGCCCTGGCCCGCGCCGCTGCTGCTGAAGCCCACGCCGCCGAGGCCCGGGCCCGCGCCGAAGCCGCCGATGAACGGGCCGAGCGGTTGAAGGAAGAACTCCGCCGCCTGCGCGGGTCTTAACCGGCAACGTTGCGGACTAGCTATTCCCGTTGACCGATTCCTTGATTTCCTTTATTTGCCGTATGACATCATCCAAGACAGCTTGATGTTCCACGCCAGTCTTCAAATGAATCGGTACATCGTAAGGTCCATTACCGTCATTCCCCACCGTTGAAGGGAACTTGTCGCGCAACATATCCACATTGACGGGTACCTGCCGGCTAATCCAGAGCCACAATGGGGTATCGGCCTCAGTTGACCACAACCGGTAGTTGACACACAAAAATAAATCCCCTGGAACTTCCCTAAACCGGAAATACCTTCCGTAGCCTTGTATCTGCGGAGCACGTCGCAAGCCTTCGGTAGTAATTCCGATCTCTCGCCGCCCTTTCCGGATTGCATCGTCAATCAGACGATTCATCAGACGTATCCTGCGAGGCAGTAAGGGAGCGAGTTCTTCGGGGCGGATTGGCAGGAAGGCTTCGTCGTCTTGCCGCCGGGCGAGTCCGCCAAGCTGTTGAATATCTGAAGCAACCTGAGTATCGCCGCCTACGGCATCCGACAAGCGGCGCAGCAACTGGTCCCAACTTACCAGCATCAAACCCTTGTCCGAATCGGCAATCCTCGCCTTCCTGATGTTGGATTGGGAATCTACTGGCTCAATCTCCTTTCCGGCATCACGCATTTGACGCTCTATCTCAGCCCAAATGGTTACGAGTCTGCTTTCCGGGGTAATGAATAACAACACCCCAGGGCCTTCTTTATCGAGCTGGTCCAAATAGTCGCTGGCCTGCCCTTGCAGCAAGGTGGCCCAGAATTTCGATTCGACCAGCAACCGTTTTGCGCCGGACTTGTCATAACCATTCATGTCGGGCCGGGAACCGTCCTCGTAGGTAACCTGCGTTTGAAACCTGGTTACAGGCTCCAAGCCGAAGCCTCCATCCTGGAGCAGGTCGTTAAATGCCTCACTGCACCTCTCCGATTTGTTCAAGATGAAGGCGAGAGCATCGGTTGCCGTATCTTCAATGCGATTGGTTATTCTAGGTACCAGGTGAGCCAGCAAGGTGATTTCCTCAGCCATTTGGCTTCCTCCGTCAGTTGTCGATAGGTTTCCAAGGCGGGTTCACCGGGTAGTCATCGGACTTTCCGGTATCGCCGGGCTGGATGACGAAGTCCCGGCGGTCTTTGTAGAGGCGGGCGCGGTTGATGACATAATCGCGCTGGTCGTTGTAGGGGTCGATGTCGTTGTAGTTGGTCATCAGCCAGTATTTATGCTCGCCGATGAACAGGTAGGTGTTGTTCATGCGGAAGAAACGGCAGGCGACGCCTTCTCCCTCGCGGAAACGGCCGCAAATCGCCGCAAGCAATTCACGCTGGCCGTCCTTCTCGGTTAGCACGTATTCGTGGGGCCAGGTATCGCGGTAGGTGACCGCTTCCCGCCACGGGGCGTTGTCGATCAGGTCTTTCAGGGTTGTCATAATGCCTACCGTCCCCGGAATTCCGGCGCTCGCTTCTCCAGGAACGCCCGCCTCGCCTCCTGGGCGTCGTCGGAGCCGTTCAGGATGCCGCCTGCGTTGGAGGTCAGCACCATGGTATTTTCCAGGCTGGTGTCCATTGCGGTGCGCATGATGCGCTTGCTGATCCACTGCACCATGGGCGGGGTGCGCATGATGCGGTCGCAGAGGTCGCGGGTGGTCTGCTCCAGCTCGTCGCTGGAAACCAGATGGTTCAGCAGGCCCCAGTCGTAGGCACGTTGGGCGTCCAAGTGCCCGGTGTAGGCGAACTCAAGAGCGCGGCCCAGACCGGCCATCTTGGGCAGGTAGTAGCTGCCGCCGTTCTCGATGATCTGCCCCAACTGCTGGTAGCCGATGAACCGCGTGTTCTCGCAGCCGACGCGGATGTCGCAGTGCAGGGCCATGTCCATGCCGGAACCAACGGCGGGGCCGTTTATCATGGCGATGGTCGGCTTCCTTATTAAAGAGATGTCGCGGTGCAGGTGGGTAAAGCCGTGGAAGAAGTGCTGCCTGGCCGCGTCCGGCCCTTCCTCCGTGCCCCGGTTGCCGATGAAGTTCTCTCCCATGACCGACGGGTCGTTGTCGCGGCGCATGTCCGCGCCGGAGCAGAACCCGCGCCCCACGCCGGTCAGCACGATGACGCGCACGTTGGGGTCGTCGTCGCCCGCCCGCATGTACTCGCCGACCTTGGCGACCGTGGCGCGCTCCTGTGAGTTGCCGATCAGGGCGTTCATCCGCTCGGGACGGTTGAACTTAATCCAGAGGATGCCCGACTCTTCCGGCTCGTACAGCAGGTAGTCCACCAATTCCGGGCCGGTTCCGGCTCCGCCCATTTCCAAAGGACTTTCGTTACTCATGCCATGACCTCTCATTGATTAACCTTATTGTCTGAATCAGGATTTTCAGGATGGAAGGATTACCAGGATGAATTAACCCAATCCTGGGTATCCTTTAGTCCTGATTCAGACAACTCCCTTGCTAAGAAACTATCTCAGAACTATCGGATGCTGCCTTGTCGGCCTCTTTGCGCTACCTTTTCACCCCCACCCTAACCCTCCCCCATCAAGGGGGAGGGGATTTGTGAGACGGCGTTACGGGCGGAAGCTGATTAGGTGCATACCGGAGTCGATCATGATAGTCTCGCCGGTTACGTGGCCGGCGGCTTCCAGCAGCCAGACCACCGTCTCCCCCACGCTCTCGGCCGTCGGGGCTTCCTGTAGCGGCACCTGCCGCTCGAAGCTCTCGAACAGCCTTTGCGCGCCTTCTTCGCCCAAGCCGTCGCCCCACCAGCGCGTCGGCACCGGGCCGGGGCAGACGGCGTTGACCCGTATCTCCGGCGCCAGCGAGCGGGCCAGCGCCTTTGTCATGGTATTCAGCGCGGACTTGGAGGCGGCGTAGGCGATGGAGCTGCCGCCGCCGGTGATAGCCGATATGGAGGACACGTTGACGACGGCCCCCTCGCCCTGCGCCCTGAAGGTCGGAGTCACGGCGCGAATCATCTGGTAAGCGCCGACCACGTTCACGGCGTAGATGTTCAGGAAGTCCTCGCCGGACAGCGATTCCAGGTCGGACGCGCTGGCGAACACCGAAGACCCGGCGTTGTTGACCAGCCCGTCGATGCGGCCCCAGCGCTCCAAGGCCGTTGCGGCCATGCGGCGGCAGTCGGCGTCGTCGGCCACATTGCCTTGACATAACACGGCGTCGCTGCCCAAGTCCTTGCACGCCTGCACGGTCTCCTTGGCCTCGGCCTCGCTCTTGGTGTAGTTGATCACCACTCTCGCGCCCTTGGCAGCGGCGGCGCGGGCCGTGGCTGCGCCCATTCCGGTTGCCGAGCCGGTGACGATGACCACGGATCCGTCCAATTTGACCATTGCTCCCCCGGCGCCGCCCGGCACTCATCCGGGAACGGCGAATATCAAGTAATATGGGGTCATTCAGGGCATTTGCCCCGTTCGGCAGTATAGCACGGGCCTATGAAACAATCGGGAGGACACAATGCCAGCAACCATCGGAGCCGGGGATTTCAGATACGAATACCAGCCGGAGTGGGCCAAGCTGCTCAGCGGCATGTCGCTTCAGGGGCCAAGCGGCGTGGCGGTGGATTCCAGCGACCGGGTGTACGTGTTCCAACGGCAAGGGCCCTGCGTGGTGATATTCAACCCCAACGGCACGGTTCGGGGGGTGTGGCAGCGTCGGGACGGCGTGCCAGCCGACGCCCACCATATTCACGTAGGCCCTGACGACACGGTGTACCTCGTCGACCGGGACGGCCACCAGGTGCTGTTCTATAACCCCGCGGGCCAACTGCTCAAGTCACTGGGGACAAGGGACCGGGCGGCGATGCAGGCCCCGTTCAATCACCCGGCCGACGTCTGCGTGGCCCCCTCGCGCGAGGTGTACGTCGCCGACGGGTACGGCAACTCCAGCGTCCACCGCTTCAGCGCGGAGGGAGATTACATAAGCAGTTTCGGCAGTCCCGGCAGCGGGCCGGGGCAGTTCCGGGTGCCGCACAGCATTCGCGTCTCAAACGACGGGCGGGTTTACGTGGCCGACCGCGAGAATCACCGGGTGCAGGTGTTCACGGGCGATGGGGAATTCATCTCGGAATGGACTGACTTCAAGTGCCCCATGGGGGTTCACATCGACGCCAACCAGGTGGTGTACGTTACCGACCAGATACCGCGCATCAGCATGTACAGCCTGGATGGGGAGCTTCTGGCCCGCGGGCGCACCTTCGAAGGCGCGCATCAGGTCTACACCGATTCGCAGGGCAACATCTACGGGGTAGACACCGCCAACCAGAGGTTGCAGAGGTTCGCCAAGCTGTAAAGGAAAGGGGAGGCGCAAATCCCCTCCCCCGGAGGGAGAGGGTTAGGGTGGGGGCGTCCCACACTTCAGGGCAAAGCGAAGTATGACGGAGCTGATTGCATTTTTCAGGTATGAATGCCCGAGGCAAGCGCGTTCTGACTTTGAGTGGCATCGCAACCGTCATTCCCGCGAAAGCAGGAAACCAGGAATCGTTGCGAGGTCAGACGTTGGCTTGCCCCTGGGATTTCTGGATTCCTGCTTTCGCAGGAATGACGGGCACTTGCAGGAAACCCCGAATATTGGGGAGGAAAAAGGGCAAAGAAATGGCGCGCTTGGCGAGATTCGAACTCACGACCTCTGCCTCCGCAGGGCAGCGCTCTATCCTCTGAGCTACAAGCGCGCGATGGTGCCGATGGGCCGGTTTTCTGTTTGGTGCCGAGGGAGGGATTTGAACCCACACATCCGTAAGGACACTGCGCCCTGAACGCAGCGCGTCTGCCGTTCCGCCACCTCGGCCCGGGGAGTCCGGGCCGCTGCCCGGTTCTCAGTGGTCCCTCACGGCGTGGTGGGCGATGGAGGACTTGAACCTCCGACCTCCTCGGTGTGAACGAGGCGCTCTGACCAACTGAGCTAACCGCCCGCGCCCGGGACTACCATCAATTATAAGGAAGGCCCCGCCATCCGCGCAACCCTGCCGCCGCCGAATTCCGCCGTGGGATGTCGGCTGGCAACCCTGGAGGCCGCTCCAACCTGGTTCCCCGGATAAGCGATATTATGTCAAAAAGGCCAAAATCGGGGCCTAAACAAACATAACGTATCTTGTGCGAACCAACATGTCGGGAGATTTATATCGCCTCCAGGCCCCTGATGAGCCGTGAGCCGGCCGCGCTGCCCCTCGCCGTCGGCGGCTGCCCCATTTGTAGACGGATGGACAAAGGGATTGTAGGATTATCAGTCATAGCGATAGATATTATAGGCGGCTGGCGTGAGGAGAGTAACGAATCCGATCTTGCTGCTTTTGCTGGTTGCGGCGATGGTCTTGCTGGTTGCGTGTGACCCCGGCCCTGGGCCGACCGGGTATGCGACTGAAGTCACGCCGTCAGTTGCGTCAACTGCGCTCCCGCCCAACGATACACCCACGGCGGCCACTCCCACAGCCCCACCGCCGCCATCTCCCACGCCTATGCTTATGTCAACCCCTACGCCCACGCCCGCGCCAACCCCCACACCGCCCCCCACGGCGACGCCGGAACCGACCGCCACCCCTGTCCCATCCCCTTCCAGGTATATCCACTGGTTCGATTCTCCGCCGGATGCCGCTCATTCCGCCGCGAAGGAGTCTGTCAACACCATCTGGGCCTACGACCGGGAATTGGGCGAGAGGGTGTCCCGGTTTTCTTGGGTTCGTGACGAGGTCATCGAACGGGAACGGTTGCTGCTCGAAGAGATTGCCGCTCTCACGGCGGCACACCCTGACCTGGCCCGGAAGCTGATTGCCTTCCCTTGGATTGAAGTCAATCGTGGTGTGACCGAGGCTGCCTCGAAGGGAGTCGGCGCAATTCGCCTCACAGCGGACACCGACTTTGACCTGGGCGAGAGACTTCTCGATAGCGCCTGGCTTCAAAACGGCTTCTCCAGCAACGAAACCGACGCACTGCAAGCAATCGCAGACCTCGCCGCCGTCAACCTGGACGCGGCAAGGCTTCTGGCATCGTCCGAAGGATTCGTGAGTGGTTCCAGTATGAAACACGCGGCGCGTGGGGCGGCGCGGATTGCCGGGATATTCAAGGAGTCTCCGGCGCTAGGGGAGATCGTGGCGGCCTATCCTTGGGTCGCGGACGGCATCACCAGGATTGAGGCGCACGGGCTGGCCGTCATTCACGAAGTGCTGAAGTCAATGTCAGCGTCCGATTCCGGTTTGACGGAGAAACTCCTGGGCTACCACTGGATAGCCGACGGCGTTTCCGCCAGCGAAGTGCGAGGCATTGACGGCTTCCGGATACTTCTCGGCAAGGCCGAGAGGCTGGATTCGGGCTTGGCCGGGACGCTGGCCGGATACGGCTGGATTGCCGACGGGGTGACAGGCGAAGAAGTGGAAACGCTGGACCTGTTCGAGGATTTGCTGGACATCGCCGGCCCGGCAAACGCCCGCGCCGTTGACCGGCTGGCCGGATACGCCTGGGTTGCCGACGGCGTGACTGACATGGAGCAGGAAGACCTACGCGCCTTCCGGTGGCTGTTTGAGATTGCGGAACGGATGGATGCCGATTACCTCGACAAGGTGATGGCCTTTTCCTGGCTCAGCGACGGGATAACGCGGGAAGAATGGTGGGGAATCCGCGTGATTGGCGAGTCCATGAAGGCCGCTGGACGGGAGAATTCCGTGCTGGCCGAAAGGCTTCTGGACTATTCCTGGCTCGACGATGGCTTGAACAAGCGGGAACTGGACTCGCTCATCATCTTCGTCTCTCTCTTCGAGACCGTCCGCAATCTGGATTCCGGCCTCGCGGAAAAAATCATGTCCTTTCCTTGGGTCGCGGACGGCATCACCCTTCCCGAACCCGACGCCATAAACCGCTTCCGGGACTTGATAATCGCAGCTAGGGAAACTAATTCCGACGGCGCATCCGCCATCGCCGAGTTCCGCTGGGTGGCCGACGGAATCACGACCATGGAGAATTACGTCCTGTATTCCTTCCTGATAATGTTCCAGGTTTCCGGCCCCGGAAATGTGCATGAGGTTGAAGAACTGCTGTCCCGGCCCTGGATTTCCGATGGCGTTACGTCAAGTGAGTTTGGGCAAATTCAAAGGTTCCAGGAGCTGCTTGACTCCGGCGACAGAGCCGGCACGGGAGTACCCGATGCTCCGGCAGCCGAGCGGGTGTCCGAGGCGTTGAGGGTACTGCCCTGGGTTGCCGACGGTATCACGGGGGAGGAGTTGAATGCCCTGAACAGCTTGCAAGCCCTTCTGAACGCCGCGGAAGAGGCGGAATCCGATGCCGCCAAAACGCTGCTCGGCTATGGATGGGTCAAAAACGGGGTCAACCGGGTGGAACTGGAGACGCTGTACATTCTCCGGAAGTTGCTGGAAGCAACCGAAGCGGACGAGTCCGCATTGGCGGAAGCTATCGCTGGCTTCCCCTGGGTGGCCGACGGCGTGACTTCGGACGAGAACAACGGCATCAACTCGCTGCGGACGTTGCAGAGGACAGCGGCGAAGGCCCATTCCGGCCTGGCTGTGGAGTTTGCCGCATCAGACTGGGTTCAGGACGGGCTGACCGATTCCGAGATGACAGCGTTGCACCGCTTTGAGGAGCTGCTCAGGGTTTCGCAAGCCATCGGGCCGGAGACCGTCGAAATGCTGGCCGGTTATCCGTGGATTAAAGACGGTGTAAGCAAGGTCGAAAGCGACACGCTGTATATCTTCCACAGGTTGATAGTCAGCGCCGGCGCCGCCAATTCTTCCTTCGTGGCGAAAGTGGCCGGCTATCCCTGGGTTGCCGACGGCGTCACCGTGGACGGCCCAGTGAACGAAGCAATCGCGATAAACCAGCTGAGAGATATGCTGATAGTCACCGCCCCGCTGGGCCCGGAACTGGCGGAGCGCTGGGCGGATTACTCATGGGTTGAGGACGGCCTGACAGGGCTGGAGATGGAGGCTCTGCGGAATTTCTGGGAACTGCTCAGCGAGGCTGCGGCATCGGACGCCGACCTGGCCCAATACCTGAGCCATTCCTGGATGACCGACTGCGCTTTCATGTTCCTGCCGAAAGAACAGGCGGGGGTCAAGGACTTCCTGCAACCCTCGACGGTGGAGTTTTCCATACTGCTCCGGCAATTGTTGACCGCTCCCTGGCTGGAAGACGGGATAGCGGCCGGGGAAACGACGACCTTACACCGCGTCCGCGACCTGCTGGGTTCCTTTGATGCCGCCAGCGAGCTTATCGCGGAGAAGCTGGCGGACTATCCCTGGACTACCGACGGTGCCACCGACTTTGAGTGCCACGCGCTGAACCGCCTGCGCTCGCTGCTGAACGACACTGAGTCGAACTTGGCCGAAGCTCCGTGGTTCGAGGACGGACTCGACGACGAAGAGCTGGCCTACATCGCGGTCTTGGAACAAACCAAGGTGCGGTCAGAGGAACAGTACAAGGATTTGCTGGACGAGCATTATGTCAGGTCAAAGACCATCTCCCTGCCGTTGGCGGGCGATATCCGGCTGTTCGTCTTCCGGCACAGCCCCTTCCCGGGGAACGACGACAGCATTGAGTTGATGGAAGACATCGCCCGGCAGCTTGAGGAATTTATGGGCGTGCCGTTCCCGCGCGACCCGGTGGTCATCGGCATCATCGAGCCCAGCATCAGGGCCGGCGAAAAGCCGGAAAGGGGCGTTGGCTATGCCACAATCGACCAGTTGGCCATAACCGGACGGGAATACAATCGGGGCTTTGACTTGGCCGTGTTCCACGAGATGAGCCATCTCTACTGGGGCGGACATACCGGGGCGCCAGCGTGGTACGTCGAAGGCGCCGCCGGGTTCCTGCCTGACTACGCCAGGTCGGAGCTTGGCCGCCAGTCCATCAGCTCCCGCCGCCTGAACCTGCATCAGGTCTGGGAAGACGAATGCCGGGTGTGGGGCGCTGGCACCATCAGCCGGTTCCTCAGAATGCGGGACGTCGACCCCGGCCGGTTCGAAAGCCGCGGCATCTGCACCTACGCGCTGGGCGAGTTCTTCCTGTTGGAGACCTACCAGCTCTTCGGAAAGGACGCCGCATCGGCGGCAATGCGCCAACTGTACCTGGAAGCCGAGGCGATGGGCTGGACGGAACCCATCACCGAAGCGCAGATATACCGCATATACAAGGAAAACGCGCCAAGGGGCAAAGAGGAGGCGTTTGAAGCCGTGTACGAGCGCTACCACGGCGGAACTCACGACTAGGGGTTCAACTTCAATTCCCTCTCCCTCGAGGGTGAGGGTGAACTCCCTGCGTCAAACGGCGCTCTTACCGCGGCAGCGTTGCAATTTAGTTAGTTAAATATGTAAACATGGCTTCAGCGAAATGTAGGGGCGCACAGCTGTGCGCCCCTACGGTGTGAATTCCACCTAAAACGGAAAGTTGCCTCTCACCGCCGGCCGCCAGCGTATTCCTCGGTCATCAGCAGCGGGCCGTCGAGTTCCACCAACTGGTTTTCGATCTCCGACAGCAGGTGGTCCAGGTTCCAGCCCTTTTCCGCCGACACCAGCACGCCGTCGGCCGCGTCGCTGTCCCAGCCGGAGCCCAAGGAAAGCTCGCGGACTTCCGCCAGTTCACCGTTCGGAGTTGGCGAGCCGGTAAGCAGGTCCATCTTGTTTATGACAAGCAGCCGTGGCCGGTCGCCCAGGCCCAATTCCTCAAGCGTCTGCTCCACCACCTCGGTCTGCTCCGGTGCCTTGGGGTGCGATACGTCGATGACGTGCAACAGGACGTCGGCCCGGTCCAGCTCGTCCAGAGTGGCGCGGAAGGCGGCGATGACGTTGGGCGAGAGCTTCTGGATAAATCCCACCGTGTCGCTCAGCAGCAACGGCGCTCCGGATGGCAGGCGAATGCGGCGAGTGACCGGGTCGAGGGTCGAAAACAGTTGGTTGGCGGCCAGGGAGGCTTCGCCATCGGTTCCGGCGTTCACCAGGGCGTTGAACAGCGTGCTCTTGCCAGCGTTGGTGTAGCCGACCAGGGTGGCCATGGGAATGGCCGACTTCTTGCGGCGATCCATGTGCAGAGTCCGTCGCCGCCGCACGCCGTCCAGTTCGGACTTGATCTTTTGCAATCGCCGCCGCACCAGCCGCCGGTCTGTCTCGATCTGCGTCTCGCCGGGGCCGCGGGTGCCGATGCCTCCGCCCAGCCGCTCCAGGTGCGACCACTGCCCCGCCAGCCTGGGGAGCAGGTATTCGTGCTGGGCCAGCTCCACCTGCAACTTGCCTTCGTAGGTGGATGCGTGGCGGCCGAACACGTCCAGGATCAGGGCGGTGCGGTCGATGACCTTTACCTCGGTCTGCTCGCCGTTGCGGGTGAAGGTTCTCGGGGATATGACCGCCTCGAGGTTGCGCTGCTGGGTCGGGGTCAGCTCGTCGTCGAAAATAACGACGCTGGCTGATTTCTCCTCGATCAACTCTTGCAGTTCTTCCAGCTTGCCCTTGCCGATGTAGGTGGGGGTCAGCCGGTCGGCCCGTTGCTGAACCGTAGCCACCACATCGGCGCCCGCCGATTCGGTGAGATGCCGCAACTCACCCAGCGTGTCATCCAGCGACCAGAACTGGTCGCGGCCTTTCACTTCGACCGCGACCAGGATGGCCCGCTCCTGCTCAGGAGTTACGTCAACCACGCGCGATGACTTCGCAGGTTTTCCGTTGACTCCGTTTCCTCTTCGGCTGTTTCCGTTCCTGGCGATGGGCTAACCTCCCTGCGGGGCCGGAATCGTCCAGCCCTCGATACGCTGGCAACCCTTCTCGACCTGCTCGTCCGGCGTGGTCAGCGACAGGCGGATGTAGCCTTCACCGTACCGCCCGTAGCTGGAGCCGGGGGTGACCACTACGTCCAAGTCTTCCAGCAGCCGTTGAGCGAATTCGGCGGAGGTGAAACCTGCCGGAACCTTGGCCCAGATGTAGAGACTGGCACGGGGAACGTCAACCTCCATCCCGGCGGCGCGGCAGGCCCGCACCACCCGGTCGCGGCGCCACTGGTAGATCTTGACGTTGTCGTCCACGCAGTCCTGCGGGCCGGTCAGGGCCTCCATAGCCATCTCCTGAACGGCCTGGGGCACGCCGGAATCCAGGTTGGCCTTGATCTGGAACAGCGCCTTGATCATATCGGCGTTGCCCACCGCCATGCCGATGCGCCAGCCAGTCATGTTGTAGGTCTTGGACAGCGAGTGGAACTCGATGCCGATGTCCTTCGCGCCGTCCATCTGCATGTAGCTGATCGCCCGGTAGCCGTCGTAGCCGACCTCGCTGTAGGCGGCGTCGTGCAGCAGGGCGATGTCGTTCTCGCGGCAGAAGGTCATGGCGGAGGCGAAATCCTCCTCCGTGGCCACGGCGCTGGTGGGATTGTTGGGATAGTTCAGCCACATTACCTTGGCGGCGCGAGCCACGTCGGACGGAATGGCGTCCAATTCCGGCAGCCATCCGTTTCGCTCGTAGAGGGGCATTACGTGGCTTTCGGCGCCTGCGAACATGGTGCCCACGCCATATACCGGGTACGCCGGGTCAGGCACCAGTGCGATGTCGCCGGGATCGAGGAAGCAGAAGGCGGCGTGGCCGATGCCCTCCTTGGCCCCGATCAGCGGCAGGACCTCGGTGTCCGGGTCCAGCTTGACGCCGAAGCGGTTGTCGTACCACTCGGCGATGGCCCGCCGCATTTCCGGAAGGCCGTCGGTCTCAGGATAGCGGTGGTTGGGCGGGTACTGCGACGCCGTCAGCAGCCGGTCGATGATGGGCTGGGGCGTCGGTATGTCGGGGTCGCCGATGCCGAAGGTCACCACGTCGGCGCCAGCGGCCCGCTTGGCCGCAATGATGCGGGATATCTCCACAAAGGGATAAGGGGCCAGTTTGCCCAAACGTTCAGAAAAATTCATCCTCGCGGCCTCTTTGTCCTAGTTTCCCAGTTTATGTCGAATCCTAAGCCTGGTCGAAGTCCCTGCGGGAAATGCCCAAGTCCCTGAGAATTGCAGCTATGACACCCGGTTTGAGGTCATCAGAACCCCAGAAAGGTATCGTTGCCTTGGCTCTAGTCTCCGGGTTTATCCAGATTTCATGAGACCCTCTAGCCTGGCGATCAAACCTGCAACCCAAGACTCTCAGCTTCCGCGTAATTTGTCGATACGTCATGGCGCGATGAGAATCTCCGCCCGCACTGTTGCGCCATCATTTTTCAGGGCCATAGCTTCCAATTCAGGTGGAATCGGTTGCTCCAGTTCACTGTATGTTTCGATGAACGCCTCTGCGACGCCCTGAATATACTCAATCGCCTGCGATGCCGTTTCGCCCCAGGCACGGCAGCCCGGCAGCAGGGGCGCTTCGGCCATGAACATGTCGTTAGTGTCTTCCGACGGCTCGTAGAGAACGATTGGCAACTTGTAGAGCTTCATCATTATTCCCCCTGGCCCAAGAGCGGCCCGTAAATGTCGTAAACGGCCAGTTCAAAGCGGGGTAGTACCTCGGAGCGCAGCATGTCCCCCATGCCGTAAGAGGCTATGTCGGCATAGCCATCCGCGGTGAGGCGCAGTACCCGAACGGTGCGAGTCGGGAAACTCGCCAGCCAGACCTCCGGGACGCCGATGCTGCGGTAATCGGCCAGCCGCTGCTCAATGTCGCGCGGCGTGTTGCTGGGTGAGAGCACCTCCACCGCCAGCAGCGGCGGCCGCTCGATGCGCGGCAAACCCGCCAGATCGGATGGACGGCCAATCCCCGTCAACTCTTCATTTACCACGAGAATGTCCGGCTGGCGGACTCGCAGGGGATCGCGACGAATCAGAACGTCACAGGGAGCTGTCAAAGGAATCCCCAATCCAGACTGGCGCAAATAGGGACTAAGTGCGCCGAGAAAGACACTAATTGCCCACGGGTGTTCCCCAAACGGACTCGGCGGCATTACCAGCACCCCATCCACGACCTCGCATTTCTGGTTCGTTTCCGGCAGCGCCTGCCACTCCTCGAACGTCAGCCGTTTGGTGCTTATTGTGGTCATCGTAAGCGCACTCCCTTAACCCAATAGCGGCCCGTAAACGTCGTCGACTACAAGCTCGAATCCCGGCAGCGCCTCGGACTGCAACACGTCGCCCATGCCGTAAGAGGCTATTTCGGCATAGCCGTCCATAGTAATGCGCAGCACCCGAATGGCGCGAGCCGGGAAACTCGCCAGCCAGACCTCCGGCACGCCGATGCTGCGGTAATCGGCCAGACGCTCCTCAATGTCGCGCGGCGTGTTGCTGGGCGACAGCACTTCTATCACCAGATCAGGCGTCTCTTCGATTCTTCTCCGGCCTACCAAATCGGAAGGATTCCTGACCCCGGTACGTTGGCCGCTTAGAAATAGCACGTCGGGCTGTCGAACCCGCAGGGGATCGCGCCGGACCAGAACGTCACGCGGGGCCATCAGAACTATCCCTAATTGCCGTTCCCTCACAAATGCCGAAAGCTGGGTAGCAAATTCGAACCCAAGCCACTGGTGTTCATCCGTTGGGCTCGGAGGCATGAGCAACGCTCCGTCAACCACCTCGCATTTCTGCTTCGTTTCCGGCAGCGCCTGCCACTCCTCGAAGGTCAGCCGCTTGGTGTTAGTAGTGGTCGTCATACGCTCCACTCTCCGGTGAATACCTCGGTGGCCGGGCCCTCCATCATCACCTCTCCCACGCCGTCCCACTGGATGCGCAACATCCCTCCCGGCAGCGTTATGTCCACTTCGTCGCCGCAGTGCCCCGACAGCCTGGCGGCCACCGCGATGGCGCAGGCGCCGGTGCCGCAGGCCAGCGTCTCGCCGCTGCCCCGCTCCCAGACGCGGGCGGTCAGCTTGCCCGGGGCCTCCACGTTTACGATCTCAAAGTTCACCCGCCTTGGAAACATGGGATGCCGCTCCACCTTCGGCCCTACCGTGAGCAGGGGAAAATCGGCTACGGGCTGTTCTACGAAAGTTACCGCGTGGGGATTTCCCATGGACACGAAGCTCAGCGGCAGGTCGTGGCCGTCCATCGTGAACGGGTAGTTGAGAACCGGCCCTTCGACAAGCTCAGGATGACCGGCTGGAAAGGAAACGGGCACGTCCGCCGGTGAAAGGATGGGCGCGCCCATGGCCACCCGGGCTCCGGTGATGCGTGGCCCTTCGTATGTCGGCACTACGGTGCGTATGCCCGCCAACGTCTCTACCTTCAGCCCCTCGCTGGACGGTGAAGCGATGTCCCGTTCAATGGCGTATTTGGTGAAGCAGCGGATTCCATTGCCGCACATTTCGCCCTGGGAACCGTCGGCGTTGTACATCACCATCTTCAGGTCGGCCACGTCCGAGTCGGCAATCAGGATCAGGCCGTCGCTGCCCACGCCGAAATGACGGTCGCTCATGCGGCGGGAAAGCTCCGGCCAGTCGCGTTCCTGATTCCGGGCGTCTATGTAAACGTAGTCGTTTCCGGCCCCTTCCATCTTGGTGAATTGCATCGCTGCGGCTCTCCATTTCGTGCCGAAATCCTGTACTGCGAATCAATGTGCGGTAGCGGTCATTGTATCACAGGGGGCTGAGATTCCAGGAAGGAAACGACCAGCGCCGCCGCTCTGTCAAGCAGGGCCGGTTCGCTTACGTCAAGCCATTGGATGCGCGGGTCGGAGGGCTTGAACCAGGTGTATTGCCGCCTCGCCAACCGGTGCGTTTGCGTCTTGGCGCGGGATACGGCTTCTTCCAGCGACAAGTCCCCTGCCAGAAATCTGCCCAGCTCGCGATAGCCCGGGCTCGCCAACGGCCCCTCGCCCATCGCGTAGCCCGCGTCCGCCAGCGCCTTGACCTCGGCCAGGAATCCATCGCGCATCATCCGGTCAACGCGCTCGTCTATGCGGCGGTACAGAAGGTCGCGGGGCATCGTGAGCCCGAGTACCAGCGAGTTTCCGGCAGCGGACTCCCTGGCGGGCAGAAACTCCGACGGGAGCCGCCCCGTTACGTGGTGAATCTCCAGCGCGCGGATCACGCGCCGCACGTTGCGGGCGTCCAGCGCCGCGGCCCGGGCCGGATCGATGGCGGCCAGTTGACGGTGTAATTCATCCGCGCCAAGCCTCTCGGCTTCGTCCTCTAGTGCAGCGCGAAACTGCGGATCAGGCGGCACCGCGGGGATTCGCTGCCCTTCCACCAGTCCCCAGACATACTGGCCCGTTCCGCCGCATACGATGGGAAGGCGGGACCGTTCCGTGATTTCCTGCGAAGCTTTTCCGGCAAGGTCCAGAAACAGCGCAAGACCGTAGGACTCGGACGGGTCGAGGATATCGAAGAGGTGGTGCGGAACTGAGGCCAGTTCTTCCTCGGAGGGTTTGGCGGTGCCGATGGTCATGCCGCTGTAGACCTGGCGGCTGTCGGCGTTGATCACCTCTCCGTCGAACCGCTGCGCCAGCGCCACTGCCAGCACCGTCTTCCCCACGGCGGTGGGGCCGACGATGCAGACGAGAGGGTGATCGGCGATGGAGCGATGGTTTCCGTCCATCAACAGTGCTTTGAAGCGCTACCCTTTGGCGCTGTTTACTGCGGCGGCGATTTGGAGGAACTGGTCGGCCTGAAGGCTGGCGCCTCCGACCAGAGCGCCGTTGATGCTGGGCTGGCCGGCGAAGGCCTCCGCGTTTCCGGCATTGACACTGCCGCCGTAGAGGAGCGGCACGGTGTCTCCGTCATCCCCGAACAGGTCGCGGAGAGCGTCCCGGATTGCGCCCCCCATTATTTCCTCGGCAATTTCCGGCGTGGCGGCCCGTCCCGTGCCAATTGCCCAGACCGGCTCATAGGCGACGACCACTTCCATTATGTCATTCACGTCGGCCACGCCAGCCAGCACCTGGCCCTCCACCACGTCGGCGGCCATGCCTTCCTCGCGCTGCGCCAGCGTCTCGCCCACGCACACGATGGGCCGGAGACCGGCGGCCAGGGCCGCATGCACCTTGCGGTTCACCGTCTCGTCGGTCTCTCCGAACAGTTGGCGGCGTTCCGAGTGGCCGAGAATCACGTAGTGGCAAAGGCTGCGCAGCATTGACGCAGACACCTCGCCGGTAAATGCGCCGGATGCTTCGAAATGCATGTTCTGCGCGCCGACGTGAATTCCGCTGCCATTAACGGCCCGGCGAACTGCGGCAAGGGAAATGTAGGGAGGACAGAGAATCAATTCCACGTTCCCTGCCTCGGCCATTCCCTCGGCTACTTCGGAAGCAAGCGTGGCGGCCTCTTCCAGCGTGGTGTTCATTTTCCAGTTTCCGGCAACAATGGAGCGGGGCATAGGCGTACACTGCCTCCCGAGTCATCTGGTGAAAAAGCCTGCACCTACCATAGCCGAAAGCGCGGGGTAAGGGCAGGCAATTCAGGGGCCGTATTTTGCCATCTTGCCCGCATGCGACATTCCCAGCAGCATCACGTTGGTGGCCGGAATGCTGCCTATCGACCCTTGGCGGCACTCCCGTTCGTTGAAGGCGGGTATCCCCTCGCCCCGCGTCAAGCGCGAGTGGAGCATGAAAGGCACGGGGTGCCAGCTGTGGCCGGCAGTGATGGCCGGGGTGGCATGGTCGCCGGCCACCATGAACACGTCAGGCTCCAGCTCGCGGATGGCGGGAATCAGCGGGTCCAGTTCCTCAAGGCACTGCACCTTGGCGTCGAAGTCGCCGTCCTCTCCGGCGGCGTCGGCAGGCTTGTAGTGAATGAAGAAGAAGTCGTGGGAATCGAAGTTCTGCCGCAGCGTTTCGACTTCGTCCGAGAAGTGCCGTCCCGTCGGGATCACTCGCATGCCCGCCACGGTGGCCAGCCCACGGTACATCGGGTAGGCAGCAATGGCGGCGGGGTTGAAGCGGTAGACCTCCCCCATTTGCGGAAGGTTGGGCATCTGGGCAAAGCCGCGCAACAGCAGCATATTGGCCCGTTCTTCCTCGGACATCAGTTGCGCCGCCTGGGACACGAAATTGTTGACCAGGTCGGCCGTCCGCTCCCCTCCGGCGTTCAGGGCCCGGACGGGCAGCGCCGCCACTCCCTCCCGTTGCGGATCGGTCTCGGTCACGGCTTCGGACAGCCCTTCGCCGCGCAGCCGCAGCACGAAGCGATAGTCCTGCACCGGGAACACGTCCACCTGAACGCCCTCCAGCTCGATGCGGTCCAGCCGCTCGCAGATGGGAGCGCTCAGTTCGGTGGGTATGCGCCCGGCCCTCCGGTCTACCAGCAGGCCATCGGAGTCCACGGTACAGAAATTGCCGCGAGCGGCCACGTCTCCGGGCTGCAATTCGACGTCGATTCCCAGCGCCTCCAGCGCTCCCCGGCCAATCATGTGCTTCAGCGGGTCATAGCCGAACAGCGCCAGGTGCCCGGGCCCGCTGCCCGGCGCCACTCCGGGCAGAACGGGAGTGGTCAGGCCGCAGGCGCTTACTTTAGCCAGCGCGTCCAGGTTCGGAACGTTGGCCGTCTCCAGCTCCGACTTGCCGGTGTCCGGGTGGGCCAGGCCGCCCAGCCCATCGACCACCAGCAGCACCATCTTGGACGGCGTGTTCATGTAGCAGTCCCGCAGTTCCTCAATGTCGATCATTATGTCTCCTTTGATTGCGCCTCTTTACCCCTCTATCCCGAAGGGAGAGGGGATATTCTAAACACCCTGTCAATCAGCATCCGGCAGCGCGGCAAGGCCAGGAAGCTCGATTCCGCCGAGGAACTCGAGGGAGGCACCGCCGCCGGTGGATACGTGGGTCATGCGGTCCATCAGCCCCAGGGCCTCTACCGTCTCAGCAGTCGAACCGCCGCCCACCACACTGGTCACACCGGGCGCGCTGGCGATGGCCTCTGCCACCACTCTGGTGCCCTCGCTGAAGCGCGGCATCTCGAACACGCCCATCGGGCCGTTCCAGATGACGGTGCGGCATTGCTGCAATGCGCTGGCGAACTGCCGGGCGGCGGATGGCGCGATGTCCATGATGTATCCGCCTTCCGGCACACCGTGTATGGGCGAAACTTGCACCTCGGACGGATCGGCGGCGAACTCGCTGGCCACCACGACCTCGGCTGGCAGATGCACTTTGATGCCCCTCTCATCTGCGGCGTTCAGCATTTCGCGGGCAAATTCCAGGCGGTCCTCCTCGACCTGCGACGCGCCTACACCGTGGCCCTGGGCCTTCAGGAACGTGACGCACATGCCGCCGCCGATGAACAGATGGTCCAGCTTGTCCAGAATGTTCTCAAGGAGCAGTATCTTGTCGCTGACCTTTGCGCCGCCCATGAGCGCCGCCAACGGCTTCTCGGGAGATTCCAGGGCCAGACCCATGGACGACACTTCCTTTTCTACAAGGAAGCCCATGGCGGACGGCAGGAACTCGGTAATGCCGACCGTCGAGGCATGGGCGCGATGGGCCACGGCAAAGGCGTCCATCACGAAGTAGTCGGCAAGCGACGCCAACGACTGGCAGAACGCAGGATCGTTGCCTTCCTCCCCTGCGTCGAAACGCAGGTTCTCCAGCAGGACTACTTCACCCGGCGACATGGCGCTGATGGCCGTCTCAACCTCCGGCCCGGCGATTTCCGGCAAGCTCTTCACCGGGTGGCCCAGCAGAACGGCCAGGCGGTCGCCCACGGGGGCCAGCCGCAGCGCGTCGTCCACCTTGCCCCGGGGCCGTCCCAGGTGCGAGCAAAGGACGGTGCGGCAGCCGCGTTCGATCAGGTATTGGATGGTTGGCAATGTCGCCCAGAGACGCTGGTCGTATCCGGCGATGGCCTCAATGCCCTGCTCGATGGGCACATTGAAGTCCACTCTCACCAGCACCCGGCTGCCGTTTACGTCAAGTTGAGACAGACTGCGCTTGGCCACCTGTGCAATTCTCCCTGGTAAAGATATGGTTGTGCCGGGATTGACAGCATCCAGCCGGGTTCACGAAGTCCCGGAAATCGCCCAATCAGCCAGCTCCCGGAGAGCGCCCATTCCGTCGTCGGAGATACCGGCGGACATTGCTGAGGACAGTCCTTCCTCCGCCAGTTGCCGCGCCCTCTGTTCCGCGGCATCGCGGGAGCCGGTTTCGTCCAGGATGGCCACCAGTCGGGCGGCGTCCTCCGCTTCCAGCACGCGCTTCATGTATATCGAACCCAACTCGCGCTTCGCGGCAACGCTGCCGTGTTCGAGGGCGTGGACAATGGGCAGGCTCTTTTTCCTCGCGATGATGTTGCTGGCTGTCACAGCGTCGCCGCGCTCGCCCCAGAAGTCGTCGATGTCGCGGGCAATCTGCCACGCCGTACCCAGCTTTACGCCCATGGTATGCAGCCCCTGACACTGGCCGTCATCCGCGCCCGCTGCCAGCGCCCCGGACTCGGCGGCGGAGCCAGCGAGCGCGCCAGCCTTGCGCGAGACCATTTCCAGGAACGAGGCGGAGGTCACCATCATCTGGTCCTGAAACTCCAAGTCCATGTATTGCCCTTCGCAGAGGAGCAGACAGGCTTGATCCAGAGACCGCACGGCCCGCAGCACCCGGTCGGCTGGCAAGCCGCGGGCGCCCAGCCGCATCATGGCCGTGCGGCCAAGGGCGTGCAAGCCGTCGCCGGCGTTGATGGCTTGCGCTGGCCCCCATACCCACCAGATGCCGGGGCGGTCAACGCTCTCGGCCCTACCCGCCTGTACCTCGCCGTGGACCAGCGTGAAGTGGTGTACCAGCTCCACCCCGGCGGCGGCTGGCAGGGCGGTCTGAAGGTCGCCGCCCACCGCCTCGCAGGTGACCAGCGCGACGGCGCCCTGGAAGTGCAACGGGGTGCCGCCGTCTTCCGGCTGCCCGTGCTGGTCGACCCAGCCAAGATGATAGCGCAACAAATTATAGAGGAAGCCGTCGCGTCCTTCGAACACGTCGCGCAATTCGGCTTCCACGGCCTGCCGGTAGGTTTCGTACTTCTTAATCATCCTGGTCAAATCACTGAGAGCTGAGAACAGACTCGATCCGCCGGAAGGGGATCGCTCCCTCCCTGATTAGCCGCGGCGCATCGCAGGAAAGGTCAACGATGGTGGACGCCGTGCCGACGGGCGCGGTGCCTGTCGTGACCAGAAAGTCCACGCGGTCTCCGACCTGTGCCCGCAGTTCCGCCAGCGACCGGGGGTCGGCTGCGCCGCTGATGTTGGCGCTGGTTCCGGTGATCGGACGCCCCAACCGCCGCGCCAGTTCCCTGGGCACCGGGTGGTCGGGCACCCGGACGGCCACAGTGGGATTGCCAGCGGTCAGACGCGGCGGGAGCGATTCATTTCGTTTGACAATCAGAGTCATGGCGCCCGGCCAGAAGGCTTCGGCGACGGCTTCCAACTGGCCGGGCACGTCGTCGGCCACCTGCCGCAACTGTTTCGCGCCCGACAGCAGGACAGGCAGGGCCAGCCCCTCCGGCCGCTCCTTTATGTCGAATACCCGCTCAATGGCCGTGGGGCTGAAAGCATCGGCGGCCAGGCCATAGAGGGTATCGGTGGGGACTGCCACCACCCCGCCATCCTGCAACACACGCAGGGCCTGTTGGATTTGCTCCTCACTCAAAGCCGTTATGTTTTCCTGATTCAATCTGGTCAATGCGATACGGGTTCAGGGTGCGGGCGAATGCTTTGCGCCGGGAAGAGTATAGCAGACAAGGGGGCAAGAACTGTGGAACCCTGCTCCGGTTGACCGACAGGCTGCTGCTAGACCACCGTGTTGACACCGTATTGATGCCGGATTAACCTGAACCACTATGCCGGAATCAGTAGACCCGCGAAGATTGAGAATCACCAACGAGGACGGGACCGATGGCACGCTCATCGGGTTCCGCTGCACCGAGTGTGGCGTGACCGTTTTCGGCCCGGCCACCTTCTGCCAGTCCTGCACCTCGTTCGAGGTGGAACCCGTCGACCTGGGCGGGTCAGGAACGCTGTACAGCTACACCATAGTGCGCATTCCGCCCGCTGGCTGGCCCGGGGACGTTCCGTATATCCTGGGGCAGGTCGAGTTGCCGTCGGGGCCGCAGGTGCTGGCCGAGGTCATAGACTGCGAGCAGTCGGACATGGCTATCGGCATGCCGGTGGAACTCGCCATCCGGGCCGTTGCTCCCGAAGAGGGCGGCGCCGAAAAGCTCGTCTACAAATGGCGGCCCGCGGCGCCGGGAACGTCTCCGGCCTGACCCTCACGATTCACGGAGAGGGTATAATCCAGAAAACGATATGCGCAAATGGGTAGCCGACTGGTGGCGGTTCCTGCTGGTAAGCATGACCATCGGAGCAATCGCCGCCGTTGCCAAGAGATTCCTGGACGGCTGGATTGCAGACTCCGTAGTCACCTTCGTATCTCTCATCGGAGGAGCCAATATGATTTTCGACCTCATAGGCCGAAGGTCTTGGGAGCAAAGGCTGGATGAAAAAAACCGGGAAATCATGGAACGGGACCGGGAAATCGCCGAGCGAGATCGGGAGATAGCCGAACGGGAACGGGAGATTGCGGAGCACCTTCGAGAGATAGCGGAACGGGACCAGAAAATCGCGGCCCAAAACCAGGAACTCGCCGACCTGCGCTACCAGGCGGAACTTTCCCGGGAACTGGCGGAACGAGACCAGCGAATCGCAGTTCAGGGCCAAGAGATTTCCGACCTGCGCCAGCAGATGCAGGAACTCCGGCAGAGGTTCAACGGCCAACCGGATGACCACTCACCGGAAGACCAGACAGAGCAATAGCACAACAAGCACCATTGCGAGAGGGTGAGAACGTGGCAAAGCTTCGTCCCGGACGTGAAGTAGTGGTGGCCGGGGTCGGCCTGCATCCCTTCGGGCGGTTCCCCGGCAAGGACCTCAGCGACCTGGCTTTGGAGGCCGTCGTAGAGTCCCTGAAGGACGCCGGGGTGCGATGGAAGGACTTCCCCATCGCCTACTTCGGCCACGTCTACTACCACGGCATGTCCCTCGGCGAGACCACGCTGTCCAAGCTGGGGCTTACCGGCGTTCCCATCGTCAACGTCGAAAACGCCTGCTCCAGCGGCTCGACGGCCTTCTGGCAGGCCTACTGGGGCATCACCACTGGCATCTACGACATGGCCCTGGCCTTCGGCGCCGAGAAAGTTCCGCGCGGCCCGGTAACCGTTACCGCCGAGGACGCCCCGGAGCGGTACATCGGCGGCGACCACATGATGGCCGGGTACGCGCTGCGGGCCCGCCGCTACATGGAGGACAACGGCGCACCGGCGACGGCGCTGGCGCAAGTTTCCGTGAAGGCGAGGCAGAACGCATCGCTCAACCCTTACGCCCACCGCAAAGACATCTTTTCGCTGGAAGAGGTGCTCCAATCCCGGATGATTTCCGACCCATTGACCCTCTACCAGTGCTGCCCCACCAGCGAGGGCGGGGCAGCCGCTGTGCTCTGCGCCCGTGAGTCGCTGGCCGAATACGGCATTGACGAGAATCGCGCGGTCTCCATTGCCGCCGCGGTTCTCACATCCGGCGAGTACAACGGACGGGGCGCAGACCACTCCGCTTTCAGCCCCTACCGCACCGAACCCGCCGCCCTGCAAGCCTACGAGATGAGCGGGCTAGGGCCGGAGGACGTTGACCTCTGCCAGGTTCACGACGCCGCCAGCATCGGGGAGCTGCAACAGATCGAGTCCCTGCACCTCGTCCCCTTCGGCGAAGCCTGGCAGGCTACGGTAGAGGGACGTACCGCCCTGACCGGCGACATCCCAGTCAACACCGACGGCGGTCTGCTGGCCATGGGTCATCCCTTCGGCGCGTCCGGAATCCGCATGATTCACGAGACAGTGACGCAACTGCGCCAGGAGGCCGGGCCGCGGCAGGTTGCGCGGGCCCGGGTCGGCGTGGCCCAGTGTTCCGGGGCCGGTGACGTCACCACCGTCCACATCCTCAAGAAGTAGGAAAGCCCTCCACTATTCGAGTGGAGGGCCGCTCCGATTCCGTTCATGGTGAGCTTGTCGAACCATGCCAACCTATTTGATATTGGCCGCGATGAAGGGCCGGTTCGTGTCCGACCACGGCAACACCTACGACAACTTCCAGATGATGGGCTACGTCAGCCGCCCGCAGGGATCAACGCCCTTCGACGCCGTTGCCGCCTTCTTCGACCAGCCCCCGTATCCCATACAGTGGCAGGATATCGAGTACCTCTGGGCGGAACTGCTGAGCGAAAACCCGGACAACGCCCACTACGGCGACTACGACCGCGTTTATGTCGAGTCCCTGCGGGAGCGTTGGGAACGCGGTTGAGGGAATTGTCCTAACTTAAGGGCACCCACCCTACGGCTAGCACAGGATGGGCGGCCTTATCAGTGATTTCGGGTTTTTATGGTAGTTATCGGGATTACACACCCAGGAACAGCCCGGCGGTTGAGTCCGTTGAAATGGTTCCGCGATTAACCTCTTACGGGGTCTTAGTGGCCGTGAAGATTTCTTCCACCGCCCAATAATCTCCAGAGCAGGCGGGCGTTATCTCCTCCAACCCCCCGTGCTTGATGGCCTGGTCGTAGGTGACGTTGAAGGCGTTTACCTGAACCACGTCCCCCACACGTGCGACAACGCGCCCGGCTGCGTCCAGCACCTCGACTTCCCCATCCTCTGCGTTCAAGTCGTAAGCCTTCGGCCAGAACAAAAGCGCGTGTTGCGGGCCGCCGCCGCCGATAATATTCGTTAGCACAAGGCACTTTCCATCTAGGACAAGCTCCCCGGCTCGAGGCAGAGTCACCTGGCCTTTCCTTATCCCATCACCCCATCTAGGGAAATAGACCTCAACGTCCGGCAGGACTTTGATGCTGTGGATCCTGAACACCTCGCCGGGACATTCTCTATGGTTGCTCTTGGAGTACCCGCCACCACCGGCTATCTCGTCTCCGACCCTGGCGATGACCTGACCCGCGCCATTGCGTACCTGCACCACCCCGCCTTCCACATGAGGCGAGAATCCGGGGGGCCAGATTACGGTGTGCATGTTGTATTCGCCTTTAATCCGGAGACACGGACCGTCCAGGACCAGTTCCCCAACGCCCGCCGCCGCAAGGAACACCCTTTCAGCCGACATCACGGTCTCTTGTCTGAGAAACAGAACCTCCGGGTCGGGCAACCTGATTTCAGTTGCTTCGTCCCGGGGGTCGAAGACAGAAACGTCGCCGCCCGCGAAGATACGGCTCGGCGGGCAGTGTTGGGGCATTCCAGTCACCAGTTCTCCGCGTTGGGCTTCCTCGTACGTAAGATCCGCCCAGCTGAGCCTGACGTGGTCTCCCACCCGCGCTGCAACCTGCCCGTGGCCATCGACTACGCGAACCGCCCCAGAGTTACCGTCGAGCGAGAACGAGCTCGGCCAGATGACAAGCCGGGATGCTCCCCGAGCGGTGGGGCCGGAGGGAACCTCAACGAGCAAACACCCTTCCCTCAGAACCAGTTGTCCGGCGAAGTAGTCCCCGCCCCTGTCGGTTCCCAGGGGGTAGTCATGTCTGGGGAAAGCCACGGGTAGAGATTGGCCGGCGGCTGTCGAGGGAGTTGCAGGCTGCGGAGGAGGGTCCGCAGGCGCTTGGCCGCCGCATCCGGCGAAGTTGGTCAACAGCAGGACGACAGCAAGAAGCAGAATACTGGACCATATGCGCCGAGTCTCTAACAAAGTGGGCCTGTCACTACTTCGCCGCCTCCTTCAGCTTGCCGAAGTCCGCCTGGAAGCCTTGGGCCAGAGCTCGGCGGTCGGTGCCGTGCAGCACGAACCTTGCGCCCTGCTCGATCCAGTAGGTGGACAGGTCGGGCGTCTGGTGATGCACCAGCGTCGCGACACCCTTGGCCTCCGACTTGTCGATGACCGTCTTGACCGTCTCCTTGTATTCGGGGCGGTCATACTGGTCCGGGTATCCCAGCGAGATGCTCATGTCATTGGGACCCACGAAAATGCCGTCGATGCCCGGCACGTCAAGAATCGCGTCCAGGTTTTCGACCGCGGCCACGCTCTCGATGCCGATGATGGCGATGCTGTTCCGGTTGCGCTCTTCGAGATAGGCGCGGGTAGCGTCGCTGACGTGCTCGCCCGACGCCACCACCCGGTCGACGGCCTCGCCCTTCAGCGGGCGCCACTTGGCGGCGGCGACCACCTCCCGCACCTGCTCCACCGTCTCGCAGTAGGGGGCCAGCACTCCGTGGGCGCCCGCGTCCATGGCCATGGTCACGTAGTGTGAATCGGGGATGGGTATGCGCACGATGGGGACAACCCCGCTGGTGTTGAACATGGTCAGGTAGTCGCCCAACTCGGCCCGGCTGCGGGGGTTGTGCTCGGTGTCGATGACCGCGTAGTCGATGCCAACGCCCGACAGCACCGGGATCCAGCGGGGGCTGTGGCCGTGGGTAATCATGGTGCCGAAGACGCGCCCGCCTTCCTTCAATACCTGCTTGAGTTCTGCGCCGTTCATATTCGCCTCCAGTTAATTGATCCCTTTCAGTCTGAAGGGTTAGGGGTAGGGAATCTCCAAATTACTTATGCGCAGGATTTCACCCTCACCCCAGCCCTCTCCCTCAAGGGAGAGGGGGATATGTTGGGGGATGAGGACTTCCCTATGCGCGGGCGCGCTGGTTGATGGTCAGGATGTTCTGGCAGAATTGGGCCGTGGCCATTATGTCCGGTATGACCACGTACTCGTTCACGGTGTGCATCTCGTTGGTGGCCATGCCCACTACGACGCACTCCACGCCGTTCAGGCGCATGGCGTTGGCGTCGGTGCCGCCGCCCGAGGGGTGGATGTTGGGATTCAGGGACATGTTCCGCAACTGGTTGGTGACCAGTTGCACGATGGCCTCGTTGGGGTCGAGGAGGTACATCTGGAACATCATCTCGATTTCTTCGTTGATGGTGGCGTCCCGGTACTTCTCGCGGGCCTTGCGCAGCGTCTCCCTGACCTGCATCCGAAGCAGGTCGATGGTCTCGGTGTTGTGGCTGCGGAACTCTCCGCCGAAGCTAGCGTCCACCGGGACGGCGTTGCGCACGGTGCCGCCGCTAATCAGGCCGACGTTGAAGGTGGTCTCATCGTCCAGGCGGCCCTGGGGCAGGTCGTTGATGATATCGGTGGCGATGCGGATTGCGGAGAGGCCCTTTTCCGGCTCCACGCCAGCGTGTGCGCCGCGGCCAGTGATGTTGACGTCGAACCGCATGTAGGTGGGGCTGGCGCCGGTGATGGTATTGACTGGCCCGTTGCCGTCGAACACCACCGCGTCGCGGCAGCGGATCATCGAGTAGTCCAGGTTTGCCGCGCCGACCAGTCCGATCTCCTCGCCCCGGGTCATTACAACTTGCACGGGACGGCGGAGGACGCCGTCTTGGGCGATGCTCTCCAGTCCTTCAAGGATGGCTGCCACGCCAGCCTTGCAGTCGCCGCCGAGGATGGTGGTGCCGTCGGACACTATCCGGTCGCCCTTGACCTCGGGCTTGATGCCCCGTCCCGGCTCCACGGTGTCCATGTGGGCGGAGAGCATCAGGGGGTCTGCGCCCTCTTCCGAGGCGATCAGATTGCCGTGGGCGTCCCGTTCGACCGTAAAGCCCAGCGTCTCCAGGCGCCCGGTCAAGTGTCGGGCTACGTCTTCCTCTTCGTCCGAAGGGCTGTCAATCTTGACCAACTCGCAGAAGGAATTGACCAAGCGTTCCTGATCGATCATTTCTTGACCTCCGGCAGGTTCAAAACGGGCCCGGGCTGACCGGCCCCAGCGTTGGCGGGTATTATACATTACCCATCAGGGGCTGCCGTCCGGCGGAGAATCCGGAAAGACACAACGAACAGCCCGGAAAGAGGCGCATGTCGAGAGATACCAGCCAGGGCGAAACCCATGCCCGGATAGGGAAAGCGGCAGAATCGCTCAGGGAACTGACCGGGGAGATCATCGCGTGCCGCCGCTGTCCCCGGCTGGTGGAGCACCGTGAGCGAATCGGGGAAACAAAGCGCGCTTCCTACAAGGATTGGGACTATTGGGCCAAGCCGGTTCCCAGTTTCGGCGATCCGGCAGCTCCGCTTATGGTGCTGGGCCTGGCGCCAGCGGCCCACGGCGGCAACCGGACCGGCCGGGTTTTTACCGGCGATGCGTCGGCCACGTTCCTCGTCAACGCAATGTACCAGGCCGGACTGGCCAACCAGCCGCTATCGGACCACCGGGAGGACGGTCTGGAGTACACCGGGGCATACGTCTGCGCCGCGGTGCGCTGCGTGCCGCCGGGAGACCGCCCCACGCCCGAGGAGCAGCGGACTTGCCTCCCCTACCTGGCGCGGGAGATGCGGGCGCTACCCAATCTGCGGGTGGTGCTGGCGCTGGGGCAGATAGCGTTCCAGGCCGCTCTCAGGGCGATGGAGGAGCTGGGGGTGGAAAGGCCGAGAGCCAAGTTCGGCCACGGGGCAGTATACGAGCTGGGGGCAGCGGCGCCGCTGCTGGTGGGGTGCTACCATCCAAGCCCGCGCAACACGAACACAGGGCGGCTGAATATGGAACAACTGGTAGACACGCTGAAGATGGCGAAGACATTAGCCGAAGAGGAGGCGGGGAAAGGCGACTGGTAGGGCGTAGGGGATTCGAACCCCTGATCTCCGCCTTGAGAGGGCGGTGTCCTGGGCCGCTAGACGAACGCCCCACCACAACAGTGGCAGAATCCCTGGCCCATAAGAACCCTGCGGGTATAAATATAGCAAATGGCCGTGCGTTCTGTAAAGCGGGGAGCAGCCACGGCCAGGGCCTTTCGATTATTCCCTCCCCCTGAGGGGGAAGGTTAGGGTGGGGGTGAAATTCCCGCATCAACAAACTGGCATGCAGCGGACGGCGGCAAGTCCTGTGAATCCTAAAATCCTGTAAATCCTGATTCAGACAAATAATCGAAAAGCCCTGAGCCACGGCCAGGGCCTTTTCAACGGAATTGTCGGAATCGGGATTTCCCGGGTTCAAGGATTGTCAGGATAATACCCCGTCCTGGGCACTTCTTAGAGGGTGTTGCCAAAGGCCATATAACCGGTTATGAGCAGGCTGTGGTGGTAGGTGTCATTCCTGATGAAACGTAGATGACGCCCCCACCCTAACCCTCCCCCGGAGGGAGAGGGAAATTTGGAAACACCCTCTTAATCCCGATAGTCCTTATTCAGACGGGTGCCTGGCCCTGGATTCCCGATTTCGCGGTGACGACGTTGTAAACGCCGGTTGATGGTTAAGCCGGTATTTCTTCGCACACGGCACACTTGGACTGGAGCAGACATGGAGATCGGAAAGTTCCCTCCCGAATTGCTGGGGCGGCTGCTTGGAGCCGTCGGAATCGACGACCCGCGGGTGGTACTTGGCCCCCGGGTTGGCGAGGACGCCGCGGCGCTGGACTTTGGCGACCGGCTGCTGGTGGCCAAGACCGACCCGGTCACCTTCGCCACCGACCGCGCTGGCTGGTATGCGGTGCAGGTGTGCGCCAACGACGTCGCCTGCACCGGAGCCACCCCCCGGTGGTTCATGGCCACGGTCCTTGCGCCGGAGCGGTTCACGGAGGAGGACGCCTCGCGGCTCTTCGAGGACATCCTCGGCGCGTGCAATGAGCTGGGAGTCACCCTGATCGGCGGCCACAGCGAGGTGACCCAAGGTATCCAGCGTCCCATCGTCATGGGTACCATGCTCGGCGAGGTTGAGCGGGGCCGCCTGGTCACCACCGGGGGCGCACAAGAGGGCGACAGCATCGTCGTTACCAAGGGGCTGGCGATCGAGGGAACCGCGATCCTGGCACGGGATTGCGCAGGGCAACTGGCGAACGCCGGAGTACCCTCCGGCGTAATTGAAAGCGGTGCGGCGCTGTTGCATGCACCGGGAATCAGCGTGCTTACCGAGGCCCGCATTGCCAGTACACTAGGCGTAGTACACGCAATGCACGACGTAACCGAAGGAGGGTTAATCACTGCATTACACGAAATTTCTCAAGCGTCAGGGCTGGGATTGGCTATTGAAGAGGGCGGTGTACCCGTTCTGCCTGATACGGAGATAACGTGTAACGCGCTTGGCCTGGACCCCCTCGGCCTCCTGGGATCCGGGGCGTTGCTGATCGCACTACCCGCCCTCAATGCACCGGCTTTACTGCGGGAACTGGAGCGCGCTGGCGTTGATGCGTGGGAGATAGGGCAGATGTTACCTGCCGAGGAAGGCAGCATACTTTTCTCCCGCTCCGGTGATGAAGTTGCACTTCCGGTTTTCCGGCGGGACGAGCTGGCGCGATTCTTTGCACAACAATGAGCAGCCCCTACCCTTCTCCAAGACAACCGGCAGGGCGCTGCATTATGTTACATTCCGGGCGGCTTATGTTGTGTAAATCACTGCATTATGTTGTGCGACTTACACGTACTGGCCTTCGCGTTATGTACAGTTACACGCGGGTTTGCCGGTACACGTCAAGGGCCTCGGACAGCCGCTCCGCGGTGATGTTGGCGCCGCTCACGGTGATGGAAACCTTCTTCCCTTTCAGCCGGTCAGCGTGCCGCACGGCGCCGGCCAGGGCGGTCGCCCCCGCCGGTTCTGCCAGCGTGTGCGCCTTCTCCACCAGCAGGCCAATGGCCCTTCTTATGTCGTCGTCGCTCACCAGCAGGAAGTCGTCCAGCAGGTCGGCCATGATGCGTTGCGGTAGCTCGTAACCCGACTTGGTGGCAATCCCCTCGGCAAAAGTATCCATGGGAGCGTCCACCAGGTCGCCCTGCTTCCATGATAAATAGGCAGCCTGCGCCGCGTCGGACTGAACGGCGTATACCTGGATCGACGGGTCTACGGCCTTGGCGACGATGCAGGCCCCGGCAATGCCGGATCCTCCGCCCAGCGGAAGCATCATCACGTCGATGTCGGGCTGTTCCTCAACGATTTCCAGCGAGGCGGTCCCGACGCCCGCAATCAGCAACGGCTCGTTGACTGCATGCACGTAGCGGTAGCCCTCTTCCCGCGCCAGGCGTTCACAGTATTCCCTGGCGTCGTCGAAGGTCTCCCCGTGAAAGATGAGTTCCGCTCCGAGGGAGCGCATCGCGGCCACCTTCACCGGGTTGGCGTTTTCCGGGAGTCCGATCAGGACGCGCACGCCGAACTCGCGGCCAGCGCTGGCGATGGACTGGCCATGATTTCCGGTGGAGGATGTGATTAGCCCCCGCTGTTTCTCATCGGGAGTCAGATTTGCCAACAGGTTGATCCCTCCCCGCGACTTGAAAGCGCCAAGGGGCAGATGTTCCTCGTGCTTTATGTACACTTCGGCATCAAGATACTCGCTGAGACCCATCGAAAACTGCAACGGCGTGGGCCGGAAATAAGGAGCGATGGTCTTCCGGGCACGGTACACATCCCGGATTGTAGGCGTCTGCATGGCCAACCTCTGCCGGTAATTAAACTGTGATTGAGCTTATTGGGGAGCAACCTGAGTGTCAATTGCCGTCTCCGGTACGCCGCGCCTTCGTTTCCCGATGGCGTTGCTTTTGGCCGAGCCGCAATTGGATATTCCACCCGGGCCGAATCCCGGAGCGCCGGAAACATCTAATTTTCAGCGGGCAGGCGCCGGGACTGTGCCAGCCCCGGAATCAGCTACGGCGCACGGCCTCTAAATGTTTCTTAAACGCGTTTAGGAAAAGATTTGGCTTACTCTTGACACATTGCCGGGGGCGTGATACCGTATGGGCACTTCAGAGGACGAGACAGTGCAGGCAACAGTTAGGAGGCGCACCGTGGCACGAAAGACAAAGCTGATGCTGCGTGTAGAAAAGCAAAATGGCCGCCCTCTCGAGGAATTGTTGCCCGAGAGGGTCAACGACATCGGTCTTTCCGCTACGGCCGAAGAGTTGGGCGTCAGCAAGGCCACCTTGGGGTATTGGCTACTCAAGCTTGGTATAAGTGTAAGGCGGATTGCCGTCTCCCCCAACGAGGTAGTGGAGATCAGGAAAATCAGCTAATCCGCACTCGGTCAATTACCTGAAAAGC
Organism: Dehalococcoidia bacterium; assembly: GCA_963664375.1. Lineage (GTDB taxonomy): Bacteria > Chloroflexota > Dehalococcoidia > Lucifugimonadales > UBA3495 > VXOI01. Next base: position 2,158,956 of record OY761449.1, on the reverse strand, counting down.
CGTCCAACCGGACGGCTTTTCATTTTTCTCCATTCCGTGCAGAAAGCCCGGCTTCATCCCCCTTTGAGAGGACATGCGGCCATCGCATTTGGCGGACAAGGCGCAACCCAAAGCGCCATGGATTCCTGCACGGGTAGAGGGACGCCCTCACCCTCCGGGAGAAGGGATTTGTTACACACACTCTAACCCTGGAAAATGTCCTCGGGCAGGAAGGCGGAGACCGTTACGTTTGGCAAGTCAACCGCGTTGCTGATCTTGAGGTCGACCGCCACGCTGCAAATCACGTATGCCTGCTCGCGGCTCCATCCTCTTTCCTGGAGCAGCTCGATCATGTTGACTAGCGCGTTGCGCGCGGCCAACGTGAGGTCCTCTCCCTCCTGGGTACCGTCGTCCCGGATTGGCATGCCCATGGTGGCGATGAAATTGCGGGGCGCTGCCCATTCCGGCGGCAGGAAATAGCCGGGATGGGCGTAGCGGGGCCAGCGGATGTTATGTCGCGCCGCCTCCCCTTTGTGCAGATGGAAACGCACCACCGCCGTGGCCCCCATCTCGATGGCCGTGATGCAGCACTCCGAGTCTCCCTGCGCAAAGTGGGCGTCGCCGCAGGAATAAAGGGCGCCGGGCACGTTCACGGGAATCAGCAGCCTGGATCCCTTGGTCAGCTGCTTGGCATCGACGTTGCCGCAGTTCTCCCGCGGCGGAATGGTGCGCAGGCCCTCGTTGGCAATGGCGCCCCCGGCAGGGATAGCATCCTCCGGGTCGGGCGGAGCGGCGGCGCCGCCCCGGCGCACCAGGTCGGCCTCCCGCTGAGCCCAGGCTCCCATCTGCTCCCGCGACGGGGCGATGCCAGCGGTGCCCATGAAAGAGCCGTTGGGGATTCTGACGCCGGGCAGTTGCTCAGAGGTAGCCCAGCCATCCTCGATGTCCCAGTTGACGAAGTACGGCTCCTGGAACAGGTCGCGCAGGAAGCCCGCTCCGGGGCGGTTCCGGGTCCAGCCGTAGGGTTGCGGGATTATGTCGACGTACTCGATCTCCAGCAGGTCTCCCGGCTCAGCGCCGGTTACGTAAACCGGGCCTGTCAGGGGATGAGAGACCTTGGCGTCAAAGCGGTCGAAGTCGGCCACAGTGACCGCCGGGTGCATCTGGCCGTCGGAAGCGTCCCGAGTTTCCAGCAGCACTTCCTCCCCCGGTTCCGCCTCAAGAATGGGAGGGATGTCGGGGTGCCAGCGGTTATGGCCCTTCTCCGGTTCCTCTTTCAACCGCTTGCTACGGTCAATCTCAACGCTCTTCATCTGGAACGCTCCTTATGGCCCTGCGGGTACGCCCTCACTTAGGCCCCCACCCTAACCCTCCCCCAAAGGGAGAGGGAATTAAAAAGGGTGAGAGGGAACTGACTAAAGCGTCCAGTCCTCGGGGGTCTCGGGCGTGGGCATGGGGCGGATGGTGACTTCGACCAGCGCGGCCTGGCCGTTCTCGGTGGCGGCGATGGCGCGGCGGAAGGCGTCCTGCAATTCCGCCGGGTCTTCAACCCGCTCCGAGTATGCGCCGAGGCCCTGGGCGACCATGGAGAAGTTGCCGCCGAGTTCCGCCATGGGCGGGGGCGCGGCGTTGTCGCGGGACATGGCCATCAGCCCGCCGCCGGTGCCGCCGTTGTTCAGCACCACGGTGAGCGTCGGTAATCCCATGCGCACGGCGGTTTCCAGCTCCATGCCCACCATGCCGAAGGATGCGTCCCCCAGCACGTTGAACACCAGGTGGTCGGGGCGGCCCAGCTTCACGCCGATGGCGGCAGCCATCGACCAGCCCATGGCGGCCATGCCGCCCATGCCTATGTAATTGCGCGGCCGGGTGGCGGGCCAGAAAGGCGACAGATAGCCGCGGCTTCCGCCCGCGTCATGCAGGGCTATCGTCCGGTCGAGGTCAACGACCTTCAAGAGTTCCTGCACGACCCGGTAGCCGTTGGTGGGCACTGATTCGTCGTTGAATGTCGCTTCCCACTCGCCCAGCCACTTGGCCCTGGCCTCACGGATCTCGGCCACGATCTCCTCGCGCCTGGCCGCCGAGGGCGGGCCGCCCGGCCCCATCCGGTCGCGGACAGCGTCGATCAGGCTGCGCAGGGCCAGCTTGGCGTCGGCCATGATGGGCACGTCGGCCTGGTAGATTTTGTTGAGGTCGCCGGAGTCGGCGTTTATGTGAATCAGGCTGACGCCCTCCGGTATGGGCCGCCCGTCGGTGGCATTGGGGAGACGGAACGAGTTGCCCACGGCCAGCACGGCATCGGCCCGGCGGTTGACGATATAGGATGCGCCGGATGCGTACCTGCTCTTCGGGTACACGCCGCCGCCAACCGACAGCGGATGGTTCTCCGGGAAAGCGCCCTTGCCAACCAAGGTGCTGGCGACGGGCATGGCCATGAGTTCGGCCAGCTCCATCGCCTCATCCCAGGCCTCGGCGGCCAGCACGCCGCCGCCCACGTTCATGACGGGGAACTGGGCGTTCAGCAGAATGTCGGCGGCGCGCTCGATGTCGGCGGCGTCCGGGGCTGCCCGGCGTCCCTGCCCGACGGGCTCGTAGTTCAGCACCTCGTCGGGGGCCTCGGCCATCAGCACGTCCTGCGGCATTTCGAGGACCACCGGCCCGGGCGAGCCGGAGCGGAGGTTGGTGAAGGCGCGGCGCATGATGGCGGGGATGTCCTCCACGCGCGACATCGTGCCCTTCCACTTCACAAAGCTGTCGAAAATGCTGGATGGCACTTCCTGCTGGATCTCGCGTCCCATGCTCCCCAGCGGGTGCTGCCCCATGAGCAACAGGACGGGAATGTTGTCGGCATAAGCGCCCGCGATGCCGGTCAGCGTGTTGGTGGCCCCCGGGCCGGTGCCGGTCAGCGCCACGCCCACCTGCCCGGTGGCGCGGGCATAGCCGTCCGCGATTTCCACGCCCATGCGTTCGTGGCGGGCGGAAAACACCGTAATCTGTTGCGAGGCCCGCAGGGCGGGCCAGAGCGGGGCCTCTCCTCCACCGGCGAAACCGGAGATGTACCGTACCCCTTCCTTCTCTAATGCGTGTATTACTGCGTCGCCGCCTCTCATGGCTGCTCTCCCGCTCATGCGAATGTCCGTGGGCCGGTCAACCGCGGCGCCGGACGCCTGTTGGCTTCCGTCCGACCCAGAATGCGCCGATGATACGCCCGCCCCTGTTGGCGGTCAAGGACGGACGCGGAGATTCCTGACCTTTCAGCCTTCCTTGACCGGCTATCGGGGGGCGGCTAACATCGCATCGCGGGTTTGGGGATTGCCAACGTCTCCTTCCCTTCCCTCTTATAACATAAGGACTCTACGCAGCGACGGTTGGAAAATCAGGAGGCAGCATGCCGACAGCCAGTGAGATGATCGTCCAGACCCTGGAGGAAGCCGGGGTCGAGTATGTGTTTGGCATACCCGGAGGTGGCACGGGGCAGATTTTCCAACTGCTCTACGGGCGGGAAGACCGGATCAAGACCATCCTGGTGCGGCACGAGCAGGCCGCCGCCATCATGGCCGACGCCTATGGCCGGGCCACCGGCAAGCCCGCGGTGGTCATGGGGCAAGGGCTGTTCATCGGCTCCAACGCCGCCTTCGGCATCATGGAGGCCATGCTCAGCAGCTCGCCCATGCTGGTGCTCACCGACACCTCCGACGGCGGAGCGGCGCAGCGTCCGGCCAACCAGTCGGGCGCTGGGGAATACGGCAGCATCGACCTGCCCAACATTTTCAAGTCCATGAGCAAATACACCGCACTGGCCGCCAGCCCCAAGGAAGCGGTGCTCGCTACCCAAATGGCGATCAAGCATGCCGTCAGCGGCCGGCCCGGCCCCTCGTCCGTGGTGATGCGTTCCGCGGCCATCGGCGGCGAGGTGGACGTGGAGTCGCCGCCATTCATTCACAACGCCGCCGGGTTCCTGAACACCGCCAAGCCTGAGAGCGCGCCGTCCGACGTGCAGCGCGTCATCGACATCCTGTCGGAGTCCCGCCGGCCGGTACTGGTGGCTGGCAACGGCGTGCATGTGGCGCGGGCGCATGAACAGTTGCAGCAACTGGCCGAAACGTGGGGCATGCCCGTGGCAACCTCTTATAAAGGGAAGAGCGCCATCGCGGAGACGCATCCCCTGTCGGTGGGAATGGTCGGCACATACGGACAGGACGTTGCGAACCGCGTGGTCGGAGAGGCCGACACCGTCATTGTGGTCGGAGCGTTGCTGCGGTCGCAGGAGACCGTTCGCGAGCGGCCGGACATCTTCGATCCCAGGCGGCAGCGCGTGGTGCAGATTGACATCGACGAGCGCAACGCAGGCTGGAGCTTCCCGGTGGAGATCGGTCTGGTTGGCGATGCTGGCAGCATCCTGAACCAGTTGGTTGCGGCTTCCGGGGAAGCTGCTCAGTCGAATCCGTCCCGGCGAAGTGAATGGACGAACTCCATATCAACCCGCAAGTCGGTTATGTCGTTTTACGACGACCCTGAGATGCACCGGGACACCTCTCCCGTCACCCCGCAAAGGCTGGTCTCGATCCTCAACGAAACTTCCGACCCGTCGACGGTCTATGCCCTGGACGCCGGAAACAACCGCACGTGGATGGCCCACCTGTACAAGGCGCAGCAGGCTGGCACCTTCTACTGCCCCGGCGGAACGGCGGGAATGGGCTGGGCGCTCCCGGCGGCTGTGGCCCTCAAGCTGGCCTACCCCGACAGGCCGGTCACGGCGGTCACGGGCGACGGCGGCTACATGATGACGGTCAACGCCCTTTCCACGGCGATGCAGTACGACCTGCCCATCACCTGCGTGGTGTTCAACGACAACGCGCTTGGGATGGTGCTGGACCACCAGCCCCGAGGGCAGGAAATCGCCTCCGAGTTCTACCCGACCGACAATGCCGCCATCGCGAGGGGATTCGGGGCCTTCGGTATCCACGTCGAGGACTCCCGCGACCTCCCCGACGCGCTGCGGGAGGCGCAGGCATCCGGGCTTCCGGCGGTGGTGGACATTGCCATCGACCGCGAGCCCAGCCCCGACGACTGGCGCGCCGACGCCCGCCGCGCCGGCGAGACGTAGGCCAGAGGAGGAAAGCTATGGTTACAGAGGCGACAACGACAACGCAGACCCGGCTCACCTACGAGGAGTACTTGAAGGAGCCGGAGTCCATGCTTCGCTACGAAATCGTAGACGGGGAGATGATAATGTCCGCAGCGCCCCACGTCGAACACCAAAGATCCCTGAAGCGCGCCTTCAGGCCCATTGACCGTTTTGTCGTGGAGCACGAGTTGGGGGAGGTATTGTTCGCCCCGGTAGACATCATCGTGCAACGCGAACCTCTCCGTACCCGGCAACCGGACTTGCTGTTTATCATCAACGAGAGACTTGGCATCATTCGGGACGGCCGGGTACATGACGGCCCTGACTTGGTGGTGGAGATTATGTCACCAAGCAACACTCGCGCTGAGATAGAGCGTAAGCTGGCCGACTACGCGCTGATTGGCGTCCGCGAGTGTTGGTTGCTTGCTCCTCAAGGGCGCACAGTCGAGACCTTGCGACTGGACGGTGGCGAGTGGAAGCGGCTTGCCATTCGCGGCGTTGGCGACAACGTGGAGACTGTAGTGTTGCAGGGGCTGGAGCTGCCCGTTTTGGATATATTTCAGGGCGTTTAGCACTCGGTACGCCGCCCAGTATGCGGTTGAGGAGGTTCTTCAGATGGCAGGACTACTTGAGGGCAGGATTTCGCTGGTCACCGGCGCTGGGTCAGGCATTGGACGGGCCACCTCGCTGGTGATGGCGAGGGAGGGCGCGACGGTCGTCGTCTCCGACGTCAACGCCGACGGCGGCGAGGAGACTCTGAGCGCAATCAAGGATGCAGGCGGCGACGGCATGTTCGTTCACGCAGACGTTTCCCGCCCGGACGACGTTGCAGCGCTGGTCGGCCAAGTGGTCGCGGCCTACGGAAGGCTTGACTGCGCCTACAACAACGCCGGGATCGAGGGCTTCATGGCTGGCCGCCTGCACGAATACCCGGAGGATGTGTGGGACAGGCTGATTGACATCAATCTCAAGGGCGTTTGGCTCTGCCTGAAGCACGAGATACCCCAGATGATGCAGCAGGGCGGGGGCGCTATCGTCAACACCGCCTCCGGCGCGGGACTCGTCGGCTCCCGGAACATGTCGGCCTACGTTGCCAGCAAGCATGCCGTGGTGGGGCTAACCAAGGCCGCGGCGCTGGAATACGCGCGGGACGGCATCAGGGTCAACGCCGTCTGCCCCGGCATCATCGACACCCCCATGGTGCAGCGGCTAATGGGGGGCCGTGGGCCTGACTACGAATCCACAATTCCAATCAGGCAGCCCATCGGCCGGCTGGGGACGCCAGAGGAGATCGCCGAATCCGTTACCTGGCTCTGCTCCGGCGCGGCATCGCTGGTGACGGGGCTTGCCATGGCCGTAGACGGCGGATACACGGCCCAATAAGCCAAGCCATGGTCAACCGCCGCGGTTCGTTGGACTGCCTCTGCGGGCGATGATAGTATAGGGCCGGTTTGCCTTGCAGCGCCGGCCCTTCCTTATAATATGATATTACGCAGGGCCCAATGATTCCCTCTTTCCGTCTCTCGTCAAATTCCTTGCAGTATACCCGGAGGATGGTTTGCCCAACACATTGGAAATCCTGGACCTCCCGGACGCAGGACAATTGCAGCTATCATTGCTGGGAGAGGACGGCGGTCGCCTAAGCGCGCCCCCGGTCAATTTCCCGTTTCCTGTCACGGAAGCCGAGCAGCAGGAGATCGCCTGGCTGCTGGACGGATACGGTTCCAACCCCTTCGGCGACTCGCGTTCCCGCGCCGAGGCGGTGGAAACCGGGCTTCGCGACCTGGGCCGCCTGCTGCTGGAAACGGTCTTCCGGTACAGCCCGGAGGCTTTGGAAATCTGGTCCAAGTTCAGCGCCGAAGATGCTGATACCTTCAGAATTTCCATCGTCTCGCCGCGGACTGCATTCCTGGCGCTTCCGTGGGAATTGCTCAACAGCCCTGAAGCTGGCTACGTGGCGAATCGCGCCGAGGCATTGACCAGGCAATCGACACCTGCGGCTAGCCTTGCCTCGTTCTCCACGGCTGCATTGCCCGATACGCAGTTCAACGTGCTTATGTTATGTCCACCCGGCGATCAGGGCATAGCCGCCGAGACGCTCCAGGCCCTGGACTCACTGGACGTTGAGGTTTCACTGGAATGCGTTGTTGAGACCGCAACGGACGCGCTTGAGGCCCGCCTAGATGACCGTCAGGGGCATTACCATGTCTTGCACCTTGACGGCATGGCCACTGCGAGTGGGCAGGCGCCGGGTGAAAGCGTTTCATTCGACCGGATCGGGCAAGCGGCTGCAAGAGCTGGCATTCCGGTTGTGCTGCTCTTGGGCGCAGGCTCCGGCGATGCTCACACATCTGCCGTGACTTTGCTGAGTGGCGGCGTGCCCGAGGTTGCGGCGCTGCCCGCGCCCTTGAGGGGAACCGCCAGAAAGCTGTTCGCTGACGCATTCTATGGCGGCATAACCAGTGGACAGGGCGCCGCTCTCGCCGTTGCCAAGGCGCGCGAGGCCCTGATGCAGCATCCACATCGCCCGTCTGCTGCGGGGCCGCTGGTCTCTTGGGATTGGATAGCTCCGGTGGTTTACCGGTCGGCCAGCTACGTGCCAGTCGCGATAAAGCCGGAGGAACCGGAACCCGTCATTCCGGGAATGATGTCCGCGACGCCCGAACCCCCGCCCCGCCAGCTTCCGCGCGGCGGCCCGTATGGACTGATCGGCCGCCGCCGGGAGATCCTGGAACTGCAAGCTGCTCTAGCCTCCAGTCCCGTCGTTCTGCTGAACGGCCCCGTGGGAGTGGGGAAGTCCGAGGTCGCTTTGGGTCTCGCGTCCTGGCTGGAAAAGAGCGGCGACCGTCCGGATGGCGCGTTCTATACCACCTTCGACGTGGGGGCCGGGCTGGACAAGGCCCTGCACGAAGTCGGCACCGCCCTGGCCGGGCTCGAATTTGGCGATCTGCCAGCGGCCTACCGCCGCAACTGGCTGCTGGAGTATCTGCGGGAGCACCGGACGCTCCTGGTGTGGGACGGAGTCGAGAGTCTAGCCGGATTCCCCTACGCCGGTACCGGACTGCTGGAAGGCAGCGAACTGGCGGAACTGGACGATTTTCTGAGGGAACTAGCGGTTGAAGGAGGGCAGACATCCGTCCTGCTCGTCAGCCGCCGGGAGACCGAATCGTGGTTGACGGCTCCCCACGTCCGGCACTCGCTGGTGGGACTCGCCCAACACGACCTGATCGAGTTCGCCACACGGCTGATGGAGGAGGCGGGGATAGACGCCGCCCGGCTTGGCCCCGAATTCCTGGAATTGCTGGACCTGCTTGAAGGCCACCCGTTGGCGATGGAGATCGCGATTCCCCTTATCAAGGAAGTACCCGCTTCGGTGCTGCTCGGCGAACTGCGCCGGGAGTTGGAGGCCCATCAGGTCGGCCCCGGAGAAGAGGGCCGCCCTCCATACCTGACGGTGGTGATGGAAAACGCCTTCCAGCGCATGCCGCGGCGCAGCAGAACCCATCTGCCCTTCCTTTCTTTATTCCGCAACCGCGTGATGATGGACATTCTCACGCACATCACACAGGAAAATGCCTACCGTTCCGTGATGGGCGAGCAGCTTGGCTGGGGCGCTTGCCGCACCCTGCTGCGGTCGGCGCGGAATTCCGGCTTTCTGGAACCCATCACCCCCAGCGTCTACCAGATCCACCCCTCCATGGGCTGGTTCTATGGCCGCGCCCTGTACCGGCAGTTCCCCCCGGCCCGCGTTGCGACGCTGGAGCAGGAATTCGTCCGCGTCTACGCCGACACTGCCGATTACTTTATGGAAACCCTTTACGAAAACCAGGAATCGGGCACCAACGCTATCCTGGCAGAAGAGGGCAACTTGACGCAGGCCCTGGGGCTGGCGCTGGAATCCCGGGAGTGGGACAACGCGCAGCTTCTCACCCAGCCGCTGGCCCAGGTATACCGGATGCAGAAACGCTACCCGGAGCTGCGCCGCCTGCGCCGACAGCTTCTTGAATCCGCCGGGGCCACCGCCGACGATGCTCAGGCCAACAACGCCATCGGTCTTTGGCTGTACCTGCTGGGCACCGAAGCGTCCGAGTGCATCGAGACCAACGAACTCGGACGCGCCGACGCCTTGAACCGGCAACTGCTGGACTACTTCGAGTCGCAGCCCAACGCGGAAAGCGACCCGCAGGCCGCCGCCGTGTATCACCAGATGGGCGAGGTGGCGCTGAAACGGTGGCAACTGGATGAGGCCGAGGACTGGTACGCCAAGTCCCTGGCCATCATCGAGGACGGCGATGACCGCGCCACGGTGGCCGACGACTACTACGGCATGGGGCTGGTGCGCCAGTACCAGCGCCGGTATACCGAAGCGCGCGACTGGTTCTCCAAGTCGCTGGACATCCACCAGCGCCTTGAGGATGTGGAGGAAATGGTCAAGGACTACCGTTCCCTCGGCCTCTGCGCCCAGTTCCGCTTCGAGTACCAGGAAGCCGAGAGCTGGTATCACCGGGCCCGCGAAATCCTGGAAGAGGCGCGCGACGAAGAAACGTCAGTCCTCATCTATCACGCCCTCGGCACCGTGGCCCACTCGCAATACCTGTACGATGACGCCGAAAACTGGTACAAGCAGGCTCTTACCCTCAGCGACCGGATGGGCAACGAGGCGCAGATGGCCGTGGAGTTCCACTACCTGGGCCTGCTGGAGCAGGGGCGGCAGATGTTCCCGGAAGACGCGGAGCACTGGTTCACCCTGGCCCTCGAAAAGTACGAAAAGCTGGGCGACTGGCGCAACGCCGGCGACGAATGCCGACAGCTTGGCGTGCTGTTCCACGAGCAAAAGAAGCTGGAGGAGGCGGAAAGCTGGTATCACCGGGCCCGCGAAATCTTCGAGGAAATCCAGGACGTCAGCCGCACCGCCCGCACCTACGGCCAACTGGGCATGGCCGCCGAGGAAAGGGACGACGTGGAGGGCGCACTGACCTGGGCGGCGCGAACCTACCAGTTGGCCGCCGATCACGGCCTGCCGGTAATCGCCCAAGCCCGCGTCCACCTCGCCCGGCTGCGTGACAAGCAGGGCGCCGACGCCTTCGCCGACTGGTGGCGCAACTTCAGCGGCGAGGAACCTCCCGGAGACTTGGACGCCGAGGAGGGCGCGATTTTGTAGCGGCGTATGGAGGAACTAAGCGAAGACGAACGCCTGCGCCGGGAGTATGAGGCGCTGCCCAAGTCCCCTTGGCATGGGGTTACCGCATATCAGCGCCATTCCGACATTCGGCCCGAATGGGTAATGCGTGTCATTCACGACCCCTACGAAGAGTGGATGGAAGGGGTACCGGGAGGCGAAATCAACACGATTTTATCCGGGCGAGTGCCGGAATTCCGGCAATGGATTAAAGTGGTATTTGATGAAAGTGGCACCATCTTTTATACCGCCTACGCAGATCGCAGATTAGTAGACAGATATGGGGGAAGGCCATGGGAAAATACATAGTAAGCCCTTGGGGGCCGCCGCCGGAGCCTCTACCGGAAGTCGTGGTCCTCTTTCACCCAAAAGACCCACTTCTGGGTATACAGGCTGGCTCGCCGGTGAGGATTCGCGAAAGCGAAACCATCGCCAACAACATAGTGGCCCACTACAATCATGAGAACAGCTTGGTGGCTCTTGACGTGGACGGGGCAGAGAGGGCCCTCGAACCTCTCATAAACGCCGCCAGGCGCCCAGCCAGGTATAAAAGGAATAGCGCGATAAGCAAGAGAAGCGCCTGCTTCTTGGATACCCCCAATAGCTGGATCGGCTCAATGGAAGACGTCGTGGTGTTCTATACCCCAGAAACCCAGGCGTTGCGAATCCAGGCAGGCGACCCGGTGAGCGTCCATCAAAGCGAAGCCGTCGCCCGCGGGATGACGGCCCACTACGACGCCGACGGCAGCGCGGTGGCCGTTGATCTGCAACCCGCCGAAGCACTGCTGAAACCATTTCTGGACGCCGTGCAAAGCCGGGAGAAAGAGAAGGCGGCGCAGGCATCCGGCTGATTGCCCCTTTTATGACAACGGCCCCTTTCGCATTCCGCCGGAAACGTTTAGGCTAGGGTGGGTACCATCCCGAAACTTGGCGGCCCGCGATGACCAACGCCTGCAACGTGCCATCCCGCACTATCTTCACCGGGGACAACCTGGACATCCTCCGGGGCATCAACTCGGAGTGCATTGACCTGATTTACCTCGACCCGCCCTTCAAGTCCGACCAGACCTATGCCGCGCCCCTGGACAGCGAGGCCAAGGGCGCGGAGTTCAAGGACGTCTGGACTCTCAGCGACATGAAAGAGGAATGGCTGGACGAAATCGAGGTGCGCCGTCCCGCCCTGTTTCACCTCATCAACGGCGCGAAACTATCCCACAGCGAGAGCATGGCCGGCTACTTGACCTTTATGGCCATCCGCCTGCTGGAAATGCACCGGGTGCTGAAATCCACGGGCAGCATCTACCTGCACTGCGACGATACCGCCAGCCACTACCTCAAGGGCGTGATGGACGCGCTGTTCGGCTCCGGGAATTACCTCAACAACATCGTCTGGAAGCGGGCGACCTCCCACAATGACCCCAACCGTTTCGGGCGCATACTGGACCACCTGCTCTGGTACTCGAAAGGCCCTGATTCTTGCTGGAATCTTGTTTCCGTTCCTAAAAGCAAGATTGAACTGGAAATAGCATACCCTTCCGAGGATGAACGCGGGCGATACCGCAGCGCAGACTTAACAGGCCCGCGTCATAACGCGGAAAGGGGAAGCCCCAGTACTCTGCCTTGGAAGGGCTATGACGTGTACGCAATGAACCGGGTCTGGTCGGCCCCCAAAACGGGAAAGTACGCGGAGTATATTGAAGAGAATTGCATCCCGGGCTACCGGGAAATCGAAGGCATCCACGACCGTCTGGACGCGCTGGACAAAGCCGGGCTAATCCATCATCCGACAAGGGGCAGATGGCCTGGGCTGAAGCGGTATGCCGATGCCGACACCGGCAACCCGCCCCAAAACCTGTTCACCGAGCCGCAAGGATTTACCAACTACTCCACCAAGAGCGTTGAGTATACGGGTTGGCGCACTCAGAAGCCGCTGGCGCTGCTGGAGCGCATCATCAGCGCGTCGTCCAACGAAGGCGACCTGGTGCTTGACCCCTTCTGCGGTTGCGCCACCGCCTGCATCGCCGCCGAGAAGCTGGGGCGGCAGTGGATTGGCATCGACATAGCGCCACAGGCGGCGGAAGTCTTGAGAGACCGTGCCAGGCGCGAGCTCCAGATTCCCATGCAGGACGAAGACGGCAAGGGTTGGGAAGACTGGAGCCCGCTCATCCTCACTGCTCCGCAACAGCGCACTGACCTGAAGCTGGAGAGCCCCGCCGACCCCCGCTCGGAAAAGGAATGGCTCTACGCCAACCAGAAGAAACGCTGCGTCGGCTGCGAATACGAACTGCCGCTGCATGTCCTGACCATCGACCACATCACCCCGCGCTCCAAGGGCGGCCTGGACGCCATGGGCAACCTGCAACTCATGTGCCACACCTGCAACGCCATCAAGGGCGACCGCAGCATGGAATACCTGCGCCAGCAATTGCAGGTGCGCGGGATTTGGGGCGGCTAGTAAGGAATCGGGGGCAGGTTGACGGAAAGGGATGATGAAATTTATGTTCACGGGCGGGTGTACACTTATTCCAGACATTTAAGGGACAACTTGTATAGGCATCCTGAAGCCACCAAGGAAAATATCGGGCATGTCTTGCTACACCCGGCCAGACAAGACGCTGATGGCGACAGGCGAACGGTTTACTGGAGCTATCTGCTTCATCGGGGCCAGTTTATGAAAGTCGTTGTAGACCGGCTGCCAACCGGGGAGTTCCAGATACTCTCCGCATACTGCCCCATAGCACAACCTACATGGGAGGAAATCTATGGTAGCGGCGCAGCTTAAAATTTCTTATCTTTCCAACGTTTTGGATTTGCACACTGGCGAGTTCGTAGGCTCGGCTTGGACAATCTCCGAGGGCTTGGCAATATTTCGCGCCAGGCGGGATTACGCCAGATTCGTTGAAATCGAACTACTGGACGCCGCCGAAACACTCCTCCCTCACTTGCTACCGGATGAGTTCGGCAATGCGTGGCCCTCGTGGCCTCCGCCGGGCTGGGCGCCGCAAGTGTCTTATGACCGCGACCGCGACGTTATGCGCTTGTTCAACGATGAAGTAGCCACGACATCCCGCCCCATAACGGATAACGTGACCATCGGCTGCAACAACGAAGGAAAACCCGCATACGTGGAGATTCTCGGGGCCGCCGCGTTGCTGCTGCCCCTGCTGTTGCCGCTGTCCGAGGAAGTTACGCCGATAAATCAGGAGGTAAGCTAATGAGCGTTGGAGTATCCACACCGTTGCCCGCGTACACCGTTGACCCGGCCTTTATGGCCAGGACGGCGGAGGAACTTGGCTTTGAGTCGCTGTGGTACGCCGAGCATCCGGCGGTGCCGGTGCAAAGCGACAGCCCATTCCCAGCCACCGGCGGCGAGATACCCTGGACGTATTCACACTTCACCGACCCGTACATCGCCCTGGCCCGCGCGTCGGGAGCCACCACGACCATCAAGCTGGGAACGGGAATCACCCTGGTGCCCGAGCGCAACCCCCTGCTGCTGGCCAAGGAAATCGCCAGCCTTGACCGGTTCAGCGGCGGCAGGTTCCTGTTCGGCATCGGCACCGGCTGGCTCAAAGAGGAAACCGAGATATTCGGCGGCGACTTCGAGCACCGCTGGACGCAGACCCGCGAAGCCCTTGAGGTGATGAAGGAACTCTGGACCAAGGACGAGGCGGAGTACCACGGCAAGTATTACAATTTCCCGCCGGTCAAGTCCTACCCCAAGCCAGCCCAGCAGCCGCACCCGCCCATCATCATCGGCGGCCTGGCCCGCAACGTGCTGCGCCGCATCGTGGCCCACGCCGACGGCTGGCTGCCCAACCGCATAACCCCGGCGGAGGTCGAGGACAGCCGCAAGCGGCTCGACGCCATGGCCGAGGAAGCTGGCCGCGACCCCAAGTCCATCACCATCAGCGTCTACGGCCAGCCCGCCGACAACGATCTGGTCCAGTCGTACCTGAACGCCGGGGCCGACCGCGTTGTGGTGCGCCCCGACCACGTCGCCAACGACTACGAAATGGGCAAGCAGCTCGAGCGGATGGCCGAGGCGGTGATACGTTAATCCGGCATTCGCCCGAATCAGGATAGGAGTTACGCAGTTCAAAGCTATCCCCTCCCCCTAAGGGGGAGGGTTAGGATGGGGGTGAACCCCTAAATTGCGCAACTTCTATCCTGCAAATCCTCTAATCCTGTGAATCCTGGTAGAACTTACGCACTTGAAATTACGAATCCGTCATTCCTGCGAAAGCAGGAATCCAGTGAACAAAATCGTCAGTATCTTCTCTGATTTCGCTGACTTTGCGACCCCTGGATTCCTGCTTTCGCAGGAATGACGGAACATTTGACGACACCCACGAACAGAGAGGGATGGATGGACCGCACCACCGAGATGCTGAGCGCCTACACTTGCGGCCTCACCTACGAGGAGCTGGGGCCTGCCGTGGTCGAACGGGTGAAGGCTACGCTCCTGGACACTATGGGATGCGCCATCGGCGGTTTTGAATCGGAGCCTGCGGCGATAGCACGGCGAATGGCCGAAGGCACCCATGGCCCGCTGAAGTCCCGCATCCTGGGAACGGCGGGGCACTCGACACCGGATCTGGCCGCCTTCGCCAACGGCGTCGCGCTGCGTTATCTCGACTGCAACGATTCGTACTTTTCGCCCGGCGGCGGGCATCCCAGCGACATGATACCGGCGGTTCTCGCCATGGCCGACCCACATCACAGCGACGGCCCGACGGTAATCACCGCCATCGCCCTGGCCTACGAGGTCTTTTGCCGCCTTTCCGACGAGGTGGTAGCCAGCGATTTTGGCTGGGATCAGGGAATTTTCGGCGTCGTCGGCGCGGTGTGCGGCGCGGCCCGGGCTATGGGGCTTGACCGGGAGCAGGTTGGCAACGCCATCTCCCTGGCTGTCACTCCGCACCTGCCCCTGGCGGTAACGCGCACGGGCGAACTGTCCATGTGGAAGGGGTGCGCCGCGGCCAGCGCCTCCCGTTCCGCCGTTTTCGCCGCGCAACTGGCGGCCAGCGGCATGACCGGCCCCGCCGAACCCTTCGAGGGGCGGCGAGGGCTGTGGGAACAGGCGGTCGGCAGGCCGGTTAACGTTCCTGACTTTCCGCTGGGCGACGCCCGCAGTGACGATGACCCGTTCAGGATCACCCGCACGATCTACAAGTCCTACCCGTCCCAGATACACACCCAGAACCCCATCGGACTGGCCCTGCAACTCCGGGACAGAATGCCGGTTGACGAAATCCAGTCGATTCATATCCAGACCTACAAGGTGGCCGCCAGCACCGCATCCAGCGAGCCGGAAAAGTGGGATCCCAAGACGCGGGAAACGGCAGACCACAGCATCCCCTGGCTGGTGGCCTCGGCCTTCCTGAACGGCCCGGTCAGCCCCGGCAGCTTCACCGACGAACAGATTGGCAGCCCTGATTTGCGGGACATTATGTCGCGCATGACACTGGTGGAGGAACCGGAGTTCACCGGGCGTTATCCTGCCGAATACAACTGCCGCATAACCGTCACATCGCGGGACGGCAGAACCGACGCCGCCCACGCCGCCTGGCCCAAGGGACACCGCAGCAATCCGATGAGTGATGCCGAGCTGGAGGCCAAATTCCGCAGCTTCGCCGGGCCTTCGCTGCCAGCCGCACAGCGCGGCCAGGCCGTTGAGACGCTCCGGAGACTGGAGGAATTGCCCAACCTGGAGGCCCTGTTCAACAGCCTGATAATCCCATAGAGTGTAGGACAAGCCCCCTCTCCCTCCGGGAGAGGGTGAGGGTGAGGGCGTCCCCTTACTCTCTCAGGAATGAATGATGCCGATTTGGCTTGCACTTCGTCTGCAAAAGATAATTGCCACACACCATCTTCGAGTAATTTCTGGTACATTCTGACCTGTCCGCCCCATCCGCACCGGAGGCTCACCCATGAACGACCCAGAGAGCAACGGCCCGGGCGCGGATTTCTTTCGCCAGGAGTTCGCGAGGCTCGTCGCCCGTCCCGAGGAAGACCTGGACCTTGCCAGGGCCGCGCTTCTGGCGGCGGGGGAGGAATTCCCTGACATCGACATCGCGGGATGCCTCGGCCTCCTGGAACGGTATGCCTCCTCATTTGAGAGTAGCGTCCCCGTAAACCTGAATAGTGAAGCAAAGGCCCGGGAGTTGGGCCGCTTTCTGTTCGATGTTCTGGAGTTCAAAGGCAATTCCGCCAACTATTACAACACCGATAACAGTTATTTCAATCGGGTGCTGGAAAACAGGACCGGCATACCCATTACCCTGTCGCTGCTGTTTATCGAAGTTGGGCGCAGGGCGGGAATCCGGCTGCACGGGGTGGGCATGCCAGGCCACTTCCTGGTGGGGCTGGACGGCGCAAGTGTTTTCTTCGACCCGTTCAACGGCAGCGAACCCCTATCCGTTGATGACTGCCGCAAGCTGGCCGAGACGTTGTTCGGGCCTCGCTTCACTTGGGACGACCGATACCTGGCGCCATGCACAAAGTACGAGTTCCTTTTCCGAATCCTGAACAACCTCAAGGTCGTATACGAACGATCAGGGCCAGCGGATAAGGCACTGGCAGTGACGGAGCGAATGCTGCTGGTCCGGCCCGACGCGACTGGTCTGTACAAGGACGCGGCGGCGTTTCAGCAGCACCTGCACCAGTACCGGGCGGCCATCGGCAGCCTCGAGAACTACCTCAGGCATAGTCAAAACGCTCCCGACGCCACAGAGGTGAGGGCCTGGATCGACTCCCTGAAATTGACCTTGAGCAGGTTAAATTGATCCGGCTTGTTCAAATCCGATTTGCTGAATCCAGCGTATATCGTGAGTAACGAAGAACCGGAGGCCCAGCGGCCGCTCCGCAGTCAGAGCGCGTCCGGTCAGCTGACCGGCCACGGCCCCGGCGCTGACGGGCCGGATGACCGGGAACTGCTGCAGCGCATCGTTGCCCAGGACAAGGATGCGCTGGATATCCTGTACAGCCGCTATATTACGGCCGTTTATTCCATGGCCCTGCACATGTTGAAGCAGCCGCCGCTGGCCGAGGAAGTCACCCAGGATGTCTTCATGAACATCTGGCTCAAGGCCGCCAGTTTCAATGCGGAGAGAGGGCAGCCGCGTTCATGGATTATGAGCGTCGCCCATCACCGGGTGATCGACGTCATTCGTTCCCGCCGCCGCACGGCGCAGATGACCGACCCGGAGGGCTACGAAACGCTGGAGCGCATGCCTTCAGGCGAGGCGTCGGTGGAAAACCAGGTACAGCAGAACCTGGACCGGGAGCGGATCGTGCGGGCTCTCTCTAGCCTGCCTGAAAACCAGAAGCAGGTCATTTTGCTGGCCTACTTCGAGGGCTATTCTCAATCGGAAATGGCCGAATTGCTTTCCGAACCTCTGGGAACCGTCAAGACCAGGGTCAGACTGGCGATGCAGAAACTCCGCGCTGCGCTACAGGAAGATGACGACAAATAACGGGACAACTCGGCACCCCTTTGACCTTCTGGAGGCGTTCGCGCTGGACGCGCTGGAGCCGGAAGAGGAACTGGCCGTCGAAGTCCATCTCGAGGGGTGCGGCGTCTGCGCGGCCCTGGTGGGCGACAACCTGCGGGTGGCGGCGGCTATGGCTGATTCGGTGCCAGCGTCCTCGCCGTCCCCGGAACTGCGTCAGCGTTTGCTGGATTCCGTTGATTCCATTGGCGTGGAGCAGTCCCAATTATCGGTATCCCCAAGGGTACGGGTATCACAGCGGCGTCCTTCCCGTAGCTGGTCAAGGGTATCCCTTGCGCTCTCCACCCGGTGGACGAGGGTATTGGCGCCAGCGATAGCCGTTCTGGCCGTGGTGGCGATTGTCATCTCGACGGTCCTCAACGTGCAGATGTCAGACCAGATGGGCGTCGTCCAGTCGGAGAACACGGCCCTGCGCCGCCAGCTGGACCAGAGCATGGCTACCACGACCGCACTGGCAAGCGCTTCCAATACCATGTCGCAGATGCAGGGGAACTTGCAGCGCTGGCAGGAAACCAGCTATGCCCTGGCCCAACCGGGGAACCAGACCATGGTGCTCAGCCCCGCCGCGCCCGGCGTTGATTCCCGGGGCGTGCTGGTGCTTTCTGAGGACGGCAGGGAGGCGGTGCTGATGGCCTCAGACCTGGAAGCGCCGCGCCCTGATTCCGTTTACCACGTCTGGTTGACCCGCGGCGGCCAATGGTACTGGGCCGGCGAAATGGACGTAGACGAAAGAGGCTGGGGAACCATGCCCATGAAGTCCCGGGACTCATTATTGCAGTACGACTCGGTTCAGATCAGCCACGGCGCGGGAGCGGACGCGGCCATGGCCTCCCCCGCTGGATCCTCGGAACGCGCCGAGGCCGCAGCCGGAATGGTGGGCGACCTGGTGCTTGTGGCCACCCTCCGCTGAGGCAGAGTACAGCCTATGAACGCTAGGGTTCTGGTCCTTTACGACGCCAAAGGGCGCTCGATTGACGCCATGGCTCAGGCCGCAGCAGAGGGCGTAGAGGAAAGCGGCCTGGCGGTCGCAACGCGAATGACCATCGAACAGGCCACGCGGGACGACCTGGTGGCTGCCGACGGGCTGGTTCTCGGCTCTCCCAACTGGAGCGGCGTCACTGGCTCGCTCAAGCAATGGCTGGACGACCAGGGAGACCTCTGGGAGGAGTTGGTTCTGTCCGGCCGCCCCGGCGCGGCCTTCACCGCGGGAACCGGGCGACACTCCGGCCTGGAAACCACGTTGCGGCAACTGATTCACTGGATGCTGGCCTGCGGCATGGTCATTGTCGGACTGCCCTGGTCCGAGCGCATGCGAACCTCCGGCTCCTACTACGGCGCAACCGCCGCTGGCGGCGTGACGGACGACGATCTGGCCCAGGCGCGGGAGTTGGGCCTGCGACTTGCCCGATTCGCCGCCCTCGTCAAAGCTGACTAGCCTCTCAGTTCGTCGGGATTGATGGTTGCCTCTCTCATTCACCCTGCGCCTGTCGAAGGGACGTCCGTTCGTGGTTCGACAAGCTCACCATGAAGGGACTCCCGTTTTGCCCATCAATTCAACAGTGATGGCCTGCTAGTCGCGCAGTTGCAGATGGCGGAACAGACGCGGATGTTTCTCTTTTGCCAGCCGCAGGGCCTCCTGCATCGGCTCCCGGATGGACTCGTGGGCCAGTTCCGATGTCCTGAGCTTGAATAGGTGATAACACTCGCGCAGGTTTATCTTCGACAGCACCCTTCGATTGTGAGCGTGGGTGACAGCATACTGGGCAACTGTCGGCGATACCTCGGCGCTAATCTTGCGGAAAAGGCCCTCTGCGGCGCTGGTGGCCTCTGCGAAGAGAGTCTCCAGCCCCGCGTCTGCAATTACCGACGGAACCCGCACTCCGTGCGCGACCGTCAACAACTGCGGCAGGTACGTCTGCATCCGGTGCCGCCTGAACTCCCGGTAAGCCCCGTAGTCCAGCAGTATCTCGAAGGTGTAGTCCACGACTTCCAGTTCCCGGGGCGGGGCGTCATGCGGCCCCAATCCCTCCAGGAAACTGTCAATGACCCGGCCACGGTCTTCGGGGGACATTGCCAAGGCACGCTCCCAGGCCTCGGCGTAGTCTACGCCCGTGGAGCCATATAGAAACGCCGCAACCAGCTTCTCTTCGGCCTGCCCGTCCCAGTGGACCAGCCGCACCTCAGCCGATGACTGGCCTTCATGGACTCCAGGATTCAAGCTCTGCGCCAGTTCCTTTCGGCGTTCCGGTCGCCGCTCAAGGTACTCAACGGTGTCGGCGTACTTAATGAGAGTAGGCGTGATGCTGCGTCCCTGTTCCCGCACCTCTGCGCCGATCTCCCGCTCCTCCATCAGTTCCGCGGACATCAGCTTGGATATCGCGTGTTCCAGGGTGCGGGCATTGGCCGTAACGCCAACGTTGGTCAGCGTGGCGGCGGGCAGAACCGAGCGGCAGCCGTCGGTGGCGATCCGGCGCAGCCGCAGGTTGTAGGCTGCGTCGCTCTCCCGGCTCCCCTTGGGATGCGCGCCGCGCAGGTACTCCATGCAGCCTTCAATGAGCTGGTGGTAAATATCGAACAGGCCCCGGCAGGTGGCGACATACTCCCTACGAAGTGTCTCGTGGCCATTCAGTTCCGTAGGGACGTGGAAATACCCTGGCTCCATCACCTGGTAGCGAGAGGACTTTTCGGTGTAGGAGGCCAGCCGGTTGTCCTCCAACCCGTCGCACGCCAGCCGCGATATGTTCTCTACCGCAAGATGCACAACGGCGTGCTCGGCAACGGAGGCATGCCCGTATCCCAGCACCCACCGCTCGTGGAAATCGGCGGCCTTTTCCTCGCTGACTCTCTGGGCGATGACGTCAAAAGGGTCCGGCACCCGTGAGGTCATGGCGAAGGCGACGGCAATTTGCTCCTCTGTGAGGAGCCGGGCGTCGAGGGGATAAACCCGCCGAGGGTAGGGAACGCGCTCGCCGGGTTCGTGCGCCGGTACCTCCGTCACTCGCATCGTCTGCCCTTCCTCACGGAGTATGGGCAAATTTTAGGCGGAACATACTCTGTTCCGCCATAATTTCGCGACCGGGTTATGTCCAATTGAGCAAGACAGCCAGAGACTTAAACCAGCGCTCCGAACCCATCGGGAATAGCGACCTCGACCAGGTGGGTCTTGCCGGTGGCGATGGCTGCGTCGAGGGCCGGGCCGAGTTCCGCCACCGTGGACACGCGAGTGGCGCCGAAGCCGTAGGAATCGAACAGCTTGGCGAAGTCCGGGTTAACCAGGTCGGTGGCAATACGGCGCTCGTCGCCGAACCGGTCTTGCTGGTACTTCTTCAGCACGCCCCAAGCGTTGTCGTTGAACATCAGGATTACGGGGTGAATGCCGTACTGGGCTGCGGTGGCAAGTTCCTGGAAATTGTACTGGAAGCCTCCGTCGCCAGTGATGCAGACCACCGGGCTGTCGGGCTGGCCGACCTTTGCGCCCAGGCCCGCCGGGAACGCGAACCCTAGTCCGGCCCAGCCGTGGGGATGCATGTACTTGCGCGGGCCATAGATGTCCAAACACCGCGCGGCCCGGCTGGCGGGCACCGTCGGGTCCAGCGAGAATACGGTTTCGCGGGGCGCCGCTTCCCGAACGGCCTCGAACACCTTTAGCTCGTTGCCCCAGGTTTCCTGTAGAGTGCGGTGGATGTCCTTCCTGACCGACGCGACCTCGTCAGCGTAGGACTGCCCCTTGCTGACATCCGTGCCGCCGATGGCATCCAGCCACTGCCGGGCAACAGCCTGGGAGTTGGCCACTATCGGCACCGTGGCGTCGTAATTCTTGCCGATGAAATCGCCGTCCAGCAGAACGTGCACCACCGTTTCGGGCAGCTTGAGCTGCACGCCGGTAGTGGAGCGGTGGGGCATGATCGAGCCGAGTACAACCACTGCGTCGCACGTAGCGAGCCAGTCCTGGACAGGGTTCTGGCCCCAGATGCGGCCCCCCAGCATAGTGCCCAGGGACAGCGGGTGGTCTTCGGGGAACGCGCCCTTTGCGCCGTCGGAGGTAACCACCGGAGCGCCGAGGGCCTCGGCCAGGCGCACGATCTCCTCCGTGCCGCCCAGCATCTGCACCTCTTCGCCTACGACTATGGCCGGACGCTTGGCCTTGAGCAGCAAGTGGAGGGCCTGCTCTACCAGCGCCGGATCTCCCTGGGGGATACCGGGATCCCGGGGGCCGATGATTTCAACATCGGCGCTGTTCCCCAGAATGTCGGTGGGGAATTCCAGTTCGATGGGGCGAGGGCGACGGTTCTGGAAGCGCTGGAACGCCTCCATCAGGTTGTCCGGGATAGACTCGATTTCGCCGACCATGGCGTTCCAGTCGGTGACCGCCTCGAACATCCGCAACTGGTCCTTGACCTCGTGGGTGGTGTTGCGGCCCTTGCCGATGAAATCGCTTTCGACGTTGGTGGTCACCTGAAGCAACGGCGAGCCGGAGAAGTAGGCCTCGCCCATGGCGCCGATGGAGTCTGCCGCCCCGGGGCCGGTGCTGGTTATCAGCACGCCGGGTTTGCCGGTGGCGCGGGCGTACCCGTCGGCCATGAACCCCACGCCAAGCTCGAGGCGCCCGCCTATGAACCGCAGGTTGTCCTGCTGGTCAAACAGCGCGTCGAACAGGTCCAGATTATGTATGCTGATGATCCCGAAGACGGTGTCAACGCCCTGGGCCTTCAGGGACTCGGTTATGGCCTGGCCGCCGGTCAAGTTGGGCACGGCTTTGCTCCTAAATCCGTTTTCGTTCTATCGGATGGCTGTTTCCAGCCTATCAGTTGTCGATTTCCCAAGGTCATATAGTCAGTTCAGCGGGAATCAAGCGGCGATCCTTGGCGTCGGCGGCCAAGGCGAATGTTTCCAGGGCAAAGGCTCCTAGCAGGATTTTACGACTGTCCGGGCCAAATACGACGTAGACATGCCCGCGTTGTCCTTGCAGCTCCATTTCCGCCCACCCAATGGCAAGTTCCCGCCTGGACCCGTCGGCAAAGCTGAAAACTCGCGTTTGTTCGCGTTCTATGCCCAATTCGTCCAGGATTGTAGCCGGAATAACAGTGTGCGACGCACCAGTGTCGACTACTCCGTTCAACTCCCTCGCCTGTGCCGTGGCCCGGTTCCGAATCACAAAGTCAACGCTGAAGGTTCCCACTTCACCCCCGATAGTGGTTCCGGGCAGGATAATCCATTGTTCCGGCGTTTGCCGTGTCTGAGTCATGCTGTCCTCCCACAGCCTACAACAGAAGGCTCACGGGCTTCTCCAGCAGGCGCTTGATTTCCATCAGGAACTGCGCGGCCTCTGCGCCGTCGGCGACACGGTGGTCGACGGAGAGCGTGGCCTTCATAATCTCGGCGATGGCCAGTTGGCCGTCGCGGGCCACTGGCTGCTCCTTGACCGCACCGACGGCCAGTATCGCGGCATGGGGCGGGAATATGATGGCGGTAAAGCTGTCGACGTCGAACATGCCGAGGTTGCTGACGCTGTAAGTTGTCCCGGCGTATTCCTCGGCCTGTAGCGTGCCATTGTTGGCCCGGTCGATGAGGTCGCGGCTGGCGGCGGCAATCTGCGCCAGCGTCTTGCTTTCGCATTCCGGGATGCCCGGAACGATGAGACCCGACTCCAGCGCGATGGCGATGCCCACGTTGACGGACGGATTCATTTGCAGGTGGTCGCCACGGAAAAACGAGTTGAACTTGGGATGCTTGCCGATGGCCAGGGCCGATGCCTTGACGATCAGGTCGTTCACGCTGACTCGGCTGGACGATGGCAGCTCGTCGTTTATGTCGCGCCGTAGAGCCATCGCCGCAGTCATGTCGATGTCTACTGCCACGTAGAAGTGGGGCGCTTGCTGCTTGCTGTCAGACGTCACCCTGGCAATGGCCTGGCGCATCCGCGACAGATCGGCCCTTTCGGCTCCTTCGGGTTCCGCCACAGGCTCGGTAGCGGGGGCCGGTTCCATAGCCGCCGGTGGTGCGGCGGCCCGGGCCGCGAGGGCTGCGTTTATGTCTACTTCGACAATCCTGCCGCCGGGGCCGGTTCCCGTGATTCCCTCCAGCTCAAGCCCGTTTTCGCGGGCAAGCCTGCGCGCCAGCGGCGATGCTAAGACACGACCGGCCTCGGCTGCGGCTCGGGCCGCATCGGCCGCGGCGAGAACGTCGGCCTCCACTATCCGGCCGCCGGGTCCAGTTCCGGTTATCGCCGCCAGGTCCACCCCCCGCTCACGCGCCAGACGGCGCGCGATGGGCGATGCGCGGACTTCCCCGGCGGGCGCCGCCGCGCCGGGAGCTGGCGCCAGCGGGGCCGAGGGAGCCGCCGCAGGCTCGGCAGGGGCAGCCGCCTGGGCTGGCGCGCCAAGGTCATCGGGCAGCGCCTCGTCTGCGTCGCCGATGACGGCGATCAGTTCCCCAACCGGCACCGCCTCGCCTTCGCCAGCCACGATGCGCCGGAGCACGCCGCCGGTGGTGGGCTTGAACTCGACCACTGCCTTGTCGGTCTCAATCTCGGCGATTACCTCGTTGGCCACCACCTCGTCGCCTTCCTGCTTGACCCAGCGAACGACGGTGCCCTCGCGCATATCGTAACCCAGTTGCGGCATCACAATGGACGTGGCCAAATCTGCCTCCCAATTCTCAAACCAGACAGCACAAGCAGTCGTTGAATGTAACGGAATGTGAGCTAGATATTAAAGCAAGGGGAACCTACGGGCAACCTTGAACCAACCCCCACTCCGGCCAAGCAAAAGGGAGCGTCGGCTGACGCTCCCCGCGGGTATACGGATTGACTGCCGCCCCTACATCATTCGCTGGATGATGCGGTCTGCCTGCTCCTCGCTGAGGCCCAGCGGGCGCTTGGCCAACGGCCCTTCCCGGGACAGCACCGGCTCGGCTTCGATCAGGGACACCGAATCCTTCTGGAAGAATAGGCCAGTGTAGATCGAGTCGCCCCACTGCAACGCCTTCTCGCAGGCGGCCTTCCAGTCTGAAGGGTCGTGCTCTTCGTCTTCCAGCTTCTGTATGCGTTCCTTGAAGAAATCGTGAGTGTTGTCGAGGTTGAAGGTCACGCAGGGGCTGAAGACGTCGATCAGGGAGAATCCCTTATGATTCACTCCCTGCTTGATCAGGTCCGTGAGGTGGCGTACGTCGCCGCTGTAGCCGCGGGCAACGAAGGTCGCGCCGTTCATGATGGCAGAGGTGATCGGATTCACCGGGGTTTCAACGCTGCCGAAGGGCGTGCTCTTCGTGCTCATGCCGTAGCTGCTTGTCGGCGAGACCTGTCCCGTGGTGAGACCGTAAATCTGGTTGTTCATGACGATGTAGGTAACGTCAATGTTGCGGCGGGCGGAATGGGCGAAGTGGTTGCCGCCGATTCCATATCCGTCGCCGTCGCCGCCAGTGACGAACACCGTCAGGTCGTGGTTGGCCAGCTTGGCCCCGGTGGCCACCGCCAGGGCGCGCCCGTGCAGGGTGTGCATGCCGTAGGAGTTGAAATAGCCCGGCAGGTTCGACGAGCACCCGATGCCGCTGACGGTCAATATATCGTGTGGTTGCAAGCCCAGCTCGGCGCATGCCCTTTGAAGGGAGTTGAGAACGCCGAAATCGCCGCACCCGGGACACCAGTCGGGATTGACCTGGCCCCTGAAATCCCTGGCCGTCAACTGGATTTCCGTCCGGCCGCCTTCTACGCCTACCGTTGCCATTGAATCACCTCTTTCGCCAAGACTGGCGGCCCGTCCGGCCGCGGGTTGGAGGAATTCTGTGCTGGAGTGCCATTGCTGTCCTAGACGATCACTTCCTGGTAAGGGACGAAATTGGTTACCTTCTCAGCCACTTGCTCTACCACGCCGTCAGCAATGTGATGGGGCATGAACGGCTCGCCGTCGTACTTGCGGATGTGGCCGTGGGCTGAGAATCCGGTCTCACTGCGGAGGTACCGCGCGAACTGCCCGGAGTAGCTGTTCTCTACTATGATTACCTTCTTCGCGGCATTCAAGATTCGGGAGACCTGTTCACCGTGGAAGGGAACGATCCATTTGATCGTCAACTGGTTGGCGGTGATACCACGCTCTGCAAGTTGCCCGCGCGCCTCCTGCATCGCGCCGTGGGTCGAACCCCAACCGACCAGCGTTACCTCAGCATTCTCCGGGCCTTCCAGTTCAGGCGCAGCAATCAGTTCCACTGCCCCCTGCATCTTTCGGCCCCGTTTCTCAACCATCAATCGGCGCTTGTGAGGGTTGGTAAACTCGTCGCTTATCAGCGTAGAGTCCTCGTCGTGCTCGTCGGTGGCCACCACGTGGACGTATCCCTCGAGGCCGGGAACGGCCCGCGGAGATACGCCACTTTCGGTGTTCTCATAACGTTTGTAGCCGTTGGGTGACGATGGTTCGGTGATCAACTGTCCCCGGTCAATCACGGGATGCATGTTGATTTCGTCAGGATCGACGCTGTACCGCCCCTCGGAGATGAGCAGGTCCGAGATCAGAACTGCGGGACAATGCAGCTTGTCGGTCAGGTTGAACAGTTCCGGCATCGTGTTGAAGGCATCGAGGGAGTCGCGAGGGGCGACAATAAAGCGCTCGTAGTCGCCCTGGCTGGCGCCCAGCACTTGCCACAGGTCGCCCTGCTCGGTCTTGGTCGGCACGCCCGTGGACGGCCCGGCGCGCTGCACGTCGATGTAGACCACCGGGATCTCCATCATGCCAGCAGCGCCCACGGCCTCGGTCATCAGCGCGAACCCTCCGCCGGAGGTGGCGCACATTGACCTGACGCCGGTATGCGCCGCGCCGATCACCATGTTAGACACGCCGATCTCGTCCTCCACCTGCCGCACCATGATGCCCAGGTTCCGGGCGTTGGAGGCCATCCAGTGCAGGATGCCGGAGGCGGGGCTCATGGGGTAGGCCGCGTAGAACTTGACGCCCGCCGCTGCGCCGCCCATGGCGATGGCTTCGTTGCCAGACCACACGGCCAGCGGCTTGCCGCCCTGGGGCAGCGGCTGGTTATAGGGGCGGAAGTTGGACTCGGCGTAGTCGAAGCCTGCTTTCGCAACCTCAACGTTCTGGTCAACGACCTGCTGTCCCTGGCGGGCAAAGCGAAGCTCCAGGCTGTCCTGCAACACCTGGAAGTCCAGCCCCATCAGGGAGGAAACTGCGCCCATGGCGACGGTGTTCTGAATCAGCCGGTTGCGGCTGTTGGTCAACTCACCGACCGGAATCGGGCAAAGCTCGCCGCCGTTGGACTCGCCGGGCTTGATGTTGTCGCTGTTGTACAGGACGCGGCCGCCCGGCCCAATCAGCCGCTGGTGGCGGTCCATAGTGTCCTGGTTCAGGCAGAGCAGCAGGTCGAGATTGTCGCCGTGGGTGAATATCTCCTCGTCGCAGATGCGCAGGGTGAGGAAGATATGCCCGCCGCGAATGATGGACTGGTAGGCGTTGTAGGTGCTGAGATGCAGCCCGCGACGGACGATGATGCGAGCGAATATGTCGCCCGGCGTGGCTATTCCCTGGCCCGCCTCACCGCCGATGCCCATTGCGAAATCGTACGTGCCCAATGCCATCTAACCGCTCCTGCATGCACGTCTCGCCAAGACGCTGGCCATGGCGCAACGTGAATTTCATTCGCTTTGAATCGGGTTACGGCCCAAGTATACCGCCGCAATGCGCCCCATACAAACAATTTTTCGAAATCCGAAAAAATACACGCGAAAACCGGCGAATCAGAACAGGTCAACGAAACATCCGCCATCGTCGGATTTGCTACATGTGCACCGCCCGGCCCTGTGCCGACAAAGCCGCCTCTTTCAGCATCTCTGAGAGCGAAGGATGAGCATGCACGGTCCAGCCCAGCTCCAGGGTGGTGCCTTCGAGCATGCGGGTCATGGACAGCTCACCCAGCAACTCGGTGACCTCCGGGCCGATCATGTGCCCGCCCAGCAGTTCGCCGTACCGCGAGTCGACCACCAGCTTCACCATGCCTTCGGTCTCGCCCATGGCCAGCGCCTTTCCGTTGGCAAGGGCGTTGAACACGCCAATGCTTACATCGTACCCCTGCTCCCTGGCCTGGGCTTCGGTCAGGCCAAAGCTGGCAATCTGGGGATTGCAGTAGGTGGTGCGCGGCATGTGGACGTAGTCCATCGGCTGCGGCTCCAGCCCCATGATGTGCTCGACAGCCGTAACCGCCTGAGCCGACGCTACGTGGGCCAGCGGCATCTTGCCAGTGACGTCGCCGATGGCGTAGACGCCGGGCGCGTTGGTGGCGCAGAACTCGTCTACCACTATGCCAGTCCGGTCTACGGCCACGCCCACGGAATCCAGGCCCAGCTCCTCCACGTTGGGCTGCACGCCAACCGCCACCAGCACCATCCCGGTGTCGATGGACTGAGTGGCTCCGCCCTGTTCTACGGAAACGGTCACGCCGTCGGCCCGCGTCTGAACGCCAGTAACCGCCGCGCCGGTCATCACGTTGATGCCGTATGACTTGAACGAGCGCTCCAGTTGGGCGCTGATGTCCTCGTCTTCGTTGGGAACCAGACGCGGCAGCAGCTCGACGACGGTGACCTCCACGCCGTACATGGCGTAGACGTAGGCGAACTCCACGCCGATGGCGCCGCCCCCGACGATGACCATGGACTGCGGAAGGTCAGTGAGGACGATGGACTCGCGGCTGGTGATAATCCGGTCGCCGTCCACTGGCAGGGTAGGCACCGAGCGGGGCCGCGCGCCTGTGGCGATGACGATGTTCCTGGCCTCGATGACCGCGCCTTCCGGTTCGATTGCGACGCGGTTGGGGCCAGCTAGCCGTCCGGTACCCTCGATGTGATCGACGTTGTTTTTGCGCAGGAGAAAGCGGACGCCCCGGGTGTTGCGGTCAACCACGCGGCGGCTGCGGGACATGGCCACGGAGTAGTCGGCGTGAAATCCGTCGAATTTCAGGCCGAACTCCTCGGAGCGCCGCACGTAGGAAACGATCTCGGCGTTCTTCAGCAGCGCCTTTGTCGGAATGCACCCCCAGTTGAGGCAGGTGCCGCCCAGGGCCTCCCGCTCCACCACGGCCGCCTTCAGGCCAAGCTGGCCAGCGCGAATCGCGGCGACGTACCCGCCGGGCCCGGATCCGATTACCACCAGGTCGTAGCTAGATTCCATCCTACCCTCGGAAAAATCCGTCCGCTTCCACGCGCGCCGGATTGCCAATACAGCGACGA
Organism: Dehalococcoidia bacterium; assembly: GCA_963664375.1. GTDB lineage: Bacteria > Chloroflexota > Dehalococcoidia > Lucifugimonadales > UBA3495 > VXOI01. Next base: position 2,129,932 of record OY761449.1, on the reverse strand, counting down.
ATTATAGCGGTGTCCCCGCAACGCGCACAATATAACGCACTCAAGGTAATGTCGAGTCGATCTTCCTGCGCCGCGGGGCCTTTCAAAAGTTCCCTCTCCCTCCGGGGGAGGGTTAGGGTGGGGGCGTCTACTCAAGGCGTGCAAGGTTAAAGTTCCCCCTCCCTCCGGGGGAGGGCTAGGGTGGGGGCGTCTACCCAATGCGTGCAAAATTAAAGTTCCCTCTCCCTCCGGGGGAGGGTTAGGGTGGGGCGTCTACCCAATGCGTGCAAGATTGCGGATACCCACGATTTCACTCTCAGCATCAAAGGATAGGGGCAATTAAAATCAAACGGTACAATATCAGGACTCCAAATACTCAATCGCATAAAATCGCCGGGCCTTTTCAAAATCCTTCATCTGGGCCATTGCCTGAAATCCTGATTCTGACAAATAGAAGCCAACGGACTTAGAAACTATCTCAAAACCACAAGCGAAATTCCGGGATGCACTTGAAGATGACTCCGCCTTACCTTTTCACCCCCACCCTAACCCTCCCCCTCAAGGGGGAGGGGACTTTTGAGATAGTTTCTTAAAGGGTGTTTCCAAAGCCCATTTCACCCGTAAGGTGCAGGCTGTGGCGGTATCTGTCATTCCTGATAAACCGGAGAGGACGCCCCACCCTAACCCTTCCCCGGAGGGAGAGGGAACTTTGGAAACACCCTCTGAGAAGAAGCCACGCCGGATTTGTTTGTTGCCGTGGTTTCTGATAGTATGAGTCGCGCCTACGATACTTTTCTTTGCGAGAATTGATATGCGACTCGGGCCGCTGGGAATCTGGGAAATCCTGGCAATCCTCGTAGTCATCCTGCTGATATTCGGCGCCCGCAGGCTGCCGGAGATCGGCTCATCCATGGGCAAAGGCATACGGACGTTCAAGAGCGCGTTGATGGGCGAGGACGACAAGCAGCAACCGCAGGATCCCCCGCCTTCTGCCAAGAGCGGCGACGAACGCACTCCTTACTGAACAACAGGGAACTTGAACCAGCAAAGGGCCGGTGGTCAACCGGCCCTTTTTCATTTGCAAGAAATTGCACAATTATCTCTGAACGATTGCCGTCTCAGCCTCGCGGCGGCTGCGTCCGGCCAGCCTGGCCAGCAACACCCCCACTTCGTAAAGCACCAGCAGTGGGCCAGCCACCAGTGCCTGGTTCACCGGGTCGAAGGTGGGCGTGATGATGGCAGCCAGGATGAAGGCAATCACCACCCAGTACCGGCGGAACCGCGAGAGCCGTTGCGCCGAGACAATCCCAAGCTGGGCCAGCATGAACATGATCAGCGGCGTCTCGAAGGCCACGCCCATCCAGAACAGCAACCGCACCATCAGGTTTACGAAGTTGCTGATGCGAATCAGGGGCGTCGCCACGTCGCTGAATCCCAGCAGGAACTTGAGGGCCGGCGGCGTGAGCACGTAGTAGGCGAAGGCCACGCCTGCCGCAAAGGCCACCATGGCGGCGGGCATGAACAGGAACAGGTAGCGCCGCTCCCGGCCCGTCAGGCCGGGCGACACAAACATCACAACCTGGTACAGGATCACCGGCAGGGCCAGTACAAACCCGGCGACGAATGACACCTTGACCGCCGTGGTCAGAAGCTCGGTGACCTCTATGAACACCAGGTCCAAGCCCGACCCGGCTTCCAGATCGTAGGCGGGCCGGGACAGGAATTCGATGATCTGCTTGTAGAAGGCGAAGGCCGCCACGCTGCCCGCGAGAATCGCCACCACGCATATCAGGACACGCCGGCGCAACTCGCGCAGGTGGTCGGTGATGGAGAGTTCCCGGGCCATCACGGCCTGTCGGCAGGGGTATCGGCTTTGGGGGGCTGTTCCGGCGGCGGCGAGTCCTCATCCGGCATCTCCGGGCGCGAGGGCACCCCCGGCGGGGGCTGTTGCGAATGCGTCCGCTGCCGCTCCTCCACCGAAATGGCCTCAGTGACCTCGGAAAAGCCGCGCCGCAAGTCGCCCAGCACTTTCCCGGTGCGGCGGGCCATCTCTATCGAGCGGCCGGGGCCAACCACAAGAAAGGCCACCAGCAGAATGACCAGCAGCTCCATGAAACCGATTCCCATGAAATTCATGGAGTCTTACTCCTTGCGGTGGCGGTCTCTTCGTCGGCGGCGGGAAGTGCCGGTTGGGTGGGACAGCCCGGGCCGCACCGGGCCGATTCGGGCAACTGCCAGCCCTCCGGCCAGCGGTATCCCAGCTCGCCGAGCAGTTGCAGCGCCAGGCAGGTGGGCAGGCCGATGATGTTGTTATAGCAGCCTTCCCACGCTGACGCTGGCCGCAATTCCGTGTCTTGCACTGCGTAGGCCCCGGCCTTGTCTCGCGGCACGCCGAAGGCGATGCTGGCCTCGATTTCGTCGTCCGTGAATTCCCGCAGCGTGATCTGCGAGGTCATGCTGACGGTTCTCGACTGCCCGGTGGCGGCGTTCACCACGGTCAGGCCAGTGCTGACGTGATGCGTGGTACCCCTGAGGCGGCGCAGCATGGCGCGGGCCTCATCGTCGTCCACTGGCTTGCCCAGGGATTCGCCCAGGTGTACCACCGTGCTGTCCCCGCCGATTACAAACCCGGCATCGAGGGTGGCGGCCACTTTCAGCGCCTTGTCCCGGGACAGCCGCTCCACCATTTCCAGCGGGGTCTCGCCGGGCAAGGGTTCCTCGGGAACGTCGGCGGGCTGCACCTCGAACCGAAGCCCCAGCGCCTCCAGCAATTCCCTTCGACGCGGCGACGCCGATGCCAGCACTAGGCTGTCTGTCTCAACCGCGCCGGCCCAACGCAGCAGCGCCACGCATTCTACGTGGTGAGTTTGCGGGAACATGTCGATGGGAACAACCCGGTCAATGGCGTATCCGCCGTTGGTCAGTATCTTCAGGTCGCGGGCCAGCGTCTCGGCGTCGCAGGAAACATAGGCTACCCGCGAGGGCGCCAACTCCAGCAGGCTGGCCAGCGCCTGCGGCTGGCACCCGGAGCGCGGCGGGTCAAGCACCACCGCGTCGGGGCGCACCGGCAGTTCCGAGAGCACGTTCTCCGTCCGCCCCAGCAGGAATTCGACGTTGGGGCATCCCGCAGCGTTTTCCCGCGCGTCGGCCACGGCGGCGGAGGATTCCTCAATCGCCAGGACTCGCTTTACGTGGGGAGAAAGAAGCACAGCGAAAGTGCCCACCCCGGCGTAGGCATCCAGCAGCACGTCATCCCCGGACAGCGCCAGCCCCTCGCGAACTACCTCGGCGGCCCGCGCCGCCTGTTCCACGTTGACCTGGAAGAAGGACGGTGACGACACGAAGAACCGACTTTCGCCAATCGTTTCGACGTATCGTTTTTGCCCGGTGGTCAACTTTATGTCAGGGCTGAACATCCGGGGCTGCACCAGGTATCCGTCCTGGCCTTCCGTACCGGCGTCACCGGCACGTATGGAGAGCTGCGTCGTCTCGCCGCAACGATCCTGCAATTGCTCCAGCACTTCGTTGACGCTGGGCCGCATGAGCATGCAGTTGTCGATGCGAACGAACTTGCGGCTTTCTCGGTTTACGAAGCCCAGTTCCCCCTGCCTGCTCACGGTCATCCGCGCGTGGTTGCGGTAGCCGTAGCGATTGGGAGACGGCAGCGTTTCCGCTACCGGTGCTTCCCGTTCGTCGAGGAAAAGGCCACCGACACGGGAAAGGGCATCGACGACTTTCTCGCGTTTCGCCGCCAACTGTGCGTCATAGTCGAGATGCTGCCACTGGCAGCCGGTACACGCTCCGAAGTACGGACAGGGCGGCTCGACACGCTCCGGCGAAGGCACAAGTACCTCGACCACGGTGGCCGACGCATATTTCCGGTGCACCCGCACCACCTCGGCCGTAACGCGCTCGCCGGGTATTCCGCCCAGCACAAACACGAGCTCGCCATTGTGGCGGCCCATGGCCTCGCCCAAGCGGCCCCATGACTCCAGGACGACGTCGATGCGCTCGCCAACACGCACTCTGGGCCTGTCGTCGGCGCCGGCCTGCGCCACGTTGCGGGCAACCTGTTCAGTCAACTTCATACGGCCTAACACTATACAGCCATATCCGGCACTAATCCAACGGCGGCCTTCCGGCGGCCTGGGCACTCAGTTTCTCCCTCTCCTTCCGGGGGAGGGTTAGGGTGGGGGCGTCTCTACAATGTATGCAAGGTTGCTGATACCCGCAATTCCCCCCTCACCCCAGCCCTCTCCCTCGAGGGAGAGGGTGAATTAAGAGGCAGGCCTGCTGACAGTTTCCGGTTGACCAGCATCATCGGCGGAATTAAACTTGAAGTGAACTATTGTTTTCGCTGCGCGCGAGTTCCAGCCGCCGACGGAAGGCCGCGCGAGTTTACGACAGCGGAAGACCTTTCCGGAGGATGAAAATGGCTGAACCCATTGAGGTCACCGAACAGAACTGGGACTCCGAGGTTCTCAAGTCTGACGTTGTGGTAATGGTCGACTTCTGGGCCGAGTGGTGTGGCCCTTGCAAGATGATCGCCCCCTCCGTCCACGACATGGCAGTCGAGTACGACGGCAAGCTCACCGTCGGGAAGCTGGACGTCGACAGCAGCCCCGCCGTTGCCATGCAGTACGGAGTGCGCAGCATTCCCGCCCTAATTTTCTTCAAGGACGGCCAGCCCGTTGACCAGATCGTTGGCGCAGTGCCCAAGGGCGCCCTGAAGAAGAAGATCGACGCCGTACTGGGCAGCTAACCGCCGCCGCCTTGTCAACCGAGGCCGGATGAGCAACAGGCGCATTCCACGAGTTAGGGGATGCGCCTTTCCTTTTGGAGCTGTCGCCCAAATCCCCTCTCTCTCCGGGAGAGGGTTAGGGTGAGGGCGTCTCCCCGTTCATCCGAGAGAAGCCAACGGCAACGCAAACCGGCTTTTGGCGGGGTCGGCCGATATGTAACGCACACGCTGAGTCACCGCGGAACCAGCGCGGGCTTGGCAGGCATGCCCAAGGATTCCTACGCCTCATGCACCGTCCTGCCGCCCACGATTGTCCGCTGCACCTGAATGTCCTTGATGCCGAAGGGGTCGATCCGGGTGGGGTCTTCGCCCAGCACTACGAAGTCGGCCAGCTTGCCCACCTCGATGGAGCCCTTCCGGTCTTCATCGAAGGAGGCGTAGGCGCTGTGCATGGTGTAAATGCGCAGGGCCTCCTCCACCGACACCTTTTGGTTGGGCCCCCAGACGTTGCCCCGGCTGTCGGTGCGGGTGACGCAGCTCTGGATTCCCAGCAGCGGCTCGAACGGCCCCGGCGGGTAGTCCGTTGCGCCGGTGCCGACCACGCCGTAGTCCAGGAAGGAGCGCTGGGCGAACATCCATTGCAGCCGTTCCTCGCCGTAGAAGGGCATCTTCTCGCCGTGATGGTAGACGTAGGTGCAGAAGGGCGTTGCAATGGTACCGAGGTTGTGCATCTTGGTGAGAATGTCGGGGTTGACCAGCGTACAGTGCTCCACGCGGTGCCGGGGATTGGGACGGGGATCGACGGCCTGGGCCTTCGCGTAGGCGTTCAGCACCATGTCGATGGCCAGGTCTCCGTTGGCGTGGATGCACACCTGGAACCCGGCCCGGTGCATCTCCATGACGTTTTCCTCGATTTCCTCAGCGCTCATGGCCAGGATGCCGTGGTCGCAGTCGCTGCCGACGTAAGGCTCCGACAGGTAGGCCGTGCGGGCGGCGATGGCCCCGTCGGCCACCATCTTGATACCGCCGAGGCGAAGCATGTCGTCGCCAAAACCGGTCTTCAGCCCCGCCTCCTGCAATGACCGGAAGTGGGGGTGGTACATCAGCGCGTACACCCGCATTGAAAGGTCGCCAGCGTCCCGTCCCTCCTGGTAGGTGACGAACTCGTCCCGCACCACGCGAGCGTCATGGACGCTGGTCAGCCCAACCTCGGTCAGCATCCGGCAGATTGTCCGCAGCCCCTCGCGCCGGATCTCCGGCGTGTCCGAGGGAATCAGCCCGAAGCGCACCGGCTCGATGGCCCGCTCGTAGATTACGCCGTTCAGCTCGCCGGTGTCCGGGTCGCGTTCCAGCCGGCCGCCGAAGGGATCGGGAGTGTCCCGGTCGAACCCGGCCAGCTCCAGCGCCATGCTGTTCAGATAGTAGATATGCCCCGCCCGGTGGGACACCATGATGGGGTGGAAGGCGCTCACCGCGTCCAGTTCCTCGCGGAATATGGAGCGGTTCTCCGCCGTCTTGGTGTCGTCGTACTTGAACCCCTGCACCCACTGGCCCGGCGGCGTGGTCTCCACCCGCTCCCGCAGCGCGGTCTGGATAGCGCTGATGGTGGGCAGGTCGCAGTCGGCGGCCATCACGTGGCGTATGCCGCTGTTCAGCACGTGGATGTGAGCGTCGATGAATCCGGGCAGCACGGTACTGCCGGTCAGGTCCAGCACCTTGACGTTGGGGCCGATGAACGTCTCCATGTCCTCGTTCCAGCCCACGCCGATGATCCGCCCATTGCTCATGGCCACCGCCCCGGCGCGAGGGCGGCCACGGTCCATAGTGATGACGTTGGCGTTCCTGATGACCGTATCGGCCTTGGTTGAGAGAGTTGACATGGCGTCGCTCGCTGCGAGAATTTGACTGTTGCAGAATGTGGAATTATCCCGAAAATCCTATAATTCGGCAAATCCTGATTCAGACTATACTTTGCCATCGCCCCATCAGGGTCTCGGTTCCCGTCGCAATTGTCTGAACTGTAATTCGCCTGACTCATTTGATTGCCATGATTACCAGATCAAAAATCACGGCAATCATCAAAATCAAACAATTCACAGTTCAGACTAAAGCGGCCCCTTGACTATCCCGATAACAATCCCCCAAAATTAAATCAAATGTTCCAAAACTTTACTCTACACTAACTGTAGGAGGCCCCTTCCCCCTATGACCACCGATTCGTTCCCTATTCGTTCCGGGCAGGAAGACACTCACGCCCCGCGCCGTGGCGCACAGCCGGGCAACACCAACGCCCTCCGCCACGGCTTCTACTCCCAACGCTTCAACCCTCAAAACCTCCAATCCCTTTTGGCCGATCCCCAGCCCGGCCAGCAACCCCCAGCTCCTCAGGACGCTGCCCCCACCCTCGCTCGGCACCTCTTGATCCTTCAGGCCATCGTCGAAGACCTGGCCCAAGCCGCCGCCCAAGGCCAGGGCCCCGCCGTCCCCCTCCTCCTCCACGCCATCCGCTCCCATACTACCCTCACGGCGCTCAACCTCTCCCTGCATAACCCCCGCCTACGCCTCCTCCAGTCAAACCCGGAAGGCCATTCCAAGTGCCAAAACTGTGGGAACATCTGGCAAAACAAGTACCTCTCACCCTTGGGACTCTGCTCCCAGTGCTCTGGCGACTAGGAAGGGTTTACAAACCCGAGCCGGACGGTAACGACCGGCACAAAATCCCCTCTCCCTTGAGGAAGAGGGTGAGGGCGAAAATCTCCAACTGCGTACTCCTATCCTGACTCGGACAAGGAATATAAGGACTTGCAGGAGGTGACCATGGGCTGGTCAAACCATCATCCGAACGGGCTGATTCACTACGAGCCCCGGGACGCCTACCGGGGTTACACGCTGATCACCAACGTCAGCGGACACGACTCGCGCCTGATCGACATGGAGGGGCGGGTCTGCCACGCCTGGCACTCCGACGAGGGAATCGGCTACGCCTACCTGCTGCCCAACGGCCACCTGCTGCTGCGCACCGGGCCCGCCGCCGAGGAAGTCTCGTTCCTCAGCCGCCCGGAGCGCGAGTTGCTGCCCATCGGCGGCAGGACGGTGGCCGGGGCCATCCTGGAGCTGGACTGGGACAGCAACGTGGTCTGGGAGTACCGCTACCCGCTGCTGCACCACGACTTCGAGCGCCTGCCCAACGGCAATACCCTGGTGCTGACCTGGGAGATGATGCCGGAAGAACTGACACGGCAAGTCAAGGGCGGTATCGAGTCGGGGCATGGCGGTGTGGGAATGCTGGGCGATACGGTGCGGGAGGTCACGCCGTCCGGCGAGGTGGTCTACGAGTGGAACTCATGGGAGTACCTGGACGTCGAGGAAGACCGCATCTGCTTCCTGGAGGGCCGGGCCGAGTGGACGCACCAGAATACCCTGAACGTCACTCCGGAGGGCGACCTGGTGGTCAGCTTCCGCCAGACCGACACCGTGGGCATCGTCGACCGGGCCAGCGGCAAGTTCCGCTGGAAGTGGGGACGGGGCAACATCTCACACCAGCACAACCCGACCATGCTGCCCAACGGACGGGTGCTCATTTTCGACAACGGCCCGCACAAGAGCGGCTTCACCCACTCGCGGGTAATCGAGGTTGATCCCGCCACCAACGAAATCGCCTGGGAGTACCGGGGGGATCCGCCCATTTCCTTCTACAGCTACCATATCAGCGGCTCCGAGCGTCAACCCAACGGCAACACGCTCATCTGCGAAGGCGCGCCGGGCCGCATCTTCGAGGTGACGCCGGGCAAGCAAATCGTGTGGGAGTACGTCAACCCGTTCATGGCCCGCAGCGGCTACGGCGCTGGCGGCACCATCTCCGGCCTGGCCAACTCGGTGTTCCGCGCCCACCGCTACGGCTACGACCATCCCGCGCTGGCTGGCAGAGACCTCGACCCCGGCAGGTACTCCAACCTGAACCGCCTGTATGCCTGAGCGTAGGATCGCGCGCAACAATATCTTGTCATTCCATCTCCCTTCGGGAGAGGGCCAGGTTGAGAGCGTTCCCCTCCAGCGTGGCAGGTCTCTTACTCGCAGGAATTCACCCCCACCCCGGCCCTCCCCCTCAGGGGGAGGGAGGAGTGAAAGACCAGGCCGACGGAAATCCCACATCGACACCCGAAAGGCGCGATGTTAGGATTCCGTAGACGGCCCATCCAGCCGCCGCCGGGGACGCACCGCAAAGACTGGAGGACAAGCCCATGACCGGGAAAGCCCTGGACTACTCAACGCTGTTCAACCGCACCCTGCCCGCCCCGCCCGCGCCGTTTGAAGGCCACCCCAAGTACAACTTCATCGGCGGGCACAGCGACCCGGACATGGTGCCCGTGGAGGGGTTCATCGAGTCGGCGGGCCGGGTGTTTCGCGGCGACCCTCGCAACATATCCATGTACAACTTCGACGGCGGCCCGCAGGGCATCACGCCACTGCGTCAGTTCCTGGTGGACAAACTGGCGGCCCATCGCGGCATCAACACGACCGTTGACAAGATTCTGATTACGTCCGGGTCGGGACTGGCCATCGAGCTCATCAACGAAATCCTGCTGGAGGAGGGCGATACCGTTATCGTCGAGGCGTTCAGCTTCTCCGGCGCATTGGGCAACATCCGGCGGCGCAAGGTCAACATGGTCGCCATCGACGTCGACCACGACGGGCTGCGCATGGACCAGTTGGCCCAGGCCCTCGAAGACCTGCGGGCCCGCGGCGTGCGCCCCAAGTACATCTACACCATCCCGACCCTCCAGAACCCCACTGGCACCGTGATGTCCATGGAGCGCCGCTACCGGATGCTGGAACTCAGCGAGGAATATGGCGTACCGATATTCGAGGACGAATGTTACGCCGACCTGATATTCGAGGGCGAGTACGAAAACGCCATACGGTCGCTGGACGACAGCAACCGGGTGCTGCACATCGGTTCATTCTCCAAGACCCTCGGCCCCGGCACCCGCCTCGGTTACATCGTCGCCGGGTGGGAGGTGATGAGCCGCTTGCTGTCGCGCAAGAACGACGCGGGCACCGGCGTCATCGACCAGATGATCGTCGCCGATTATTTCAACCACCACTACGAAGAGCACATCCTGAATATGCGCGCGTCGCTCCAGCGCAAGTGCGACGTGCTGGCCAGCGCGCTGCGTGAGTCATTCGGCCCGACCGTCGATTTCTACGTGCCGCGGGGCGGGATGTATCTGTGGGTCAAGCTGCCCGACGGCGTGGATTCCCGCGCCCTGGCTGGCCCGGCGCTGCGGGAGGGGGTTGCGTTCAACCCCGGGCCCGACTGGTCGGCCGACCCTGACGCCGCGGCCAGCTACATCCGCCTGTGCTTCGCCCTCCCGTCCGAAGCCGAAATCTGGGAGGGAGTGGAAAAGCTGGCCGAAGTCTTCCGCCGGGAGGGCGCGGTACCCTGAACTCGGTCATATCCCCGGCGAAGCAACATGTCGTCGTGGATCGACAGGAACGGCCACCGTTAAGCAAAAGGGGACGCCCTCACCCTAACCCTCTCCCTCCGGGAGAGGGGATTGTCACACATCCTTTGAAGCTCGCACTGCTGCAAGCGCCCCTCTCCCGCAGAGTCGGGTTGACGCGCAGCTTCGTCAGGCGTGGCAGTGGCCGTTGACGTGGTGCGAAGGCGGCACGTCCAGCGCCGGGTTGCGGTCAAAGAATCCCACGGGCATCAGCTTGAACCCGGTATACATCACTGGCATAACCGGCCAGTCCTCGGGTCGCGGGATGTGGTGGCTTCCGAAGTTGTACCAGACCACGATGTCGGTGTTCTCCACGCTGCGGTCTGCCTGGGTCCACTTGGGCAGCCCGTCGCCGCCGGGGTGCTGGTTGGGATACGGGCCAGTGGGCGACATCTCGTCCGGGTGGTACGGCGTGACCCACAGGTGCTTGCGGAAGAAACCGGCCCGCTTCGACACGCTGGCCTGTTCGTGGGCGAAGGGCAGTATCCCATCGCCGGGAATCAGCTTGTAGCTCACTGGCTGCCCGAGATAGTTGTTGGCCGAGGGGTTGGAAATCAGCCAGTAGCGGCCGGTCAGCGGGTCTACGGTGCGTTGCGCCTCGGACTCGGTGGCCAGCAGCGTCTTCTCGGCGTAGAAGGCGTTGGACTGCGGGTTGTCCGGGCCCAGCGGCTCCGCCCGCGTGTTGACCTCGTACACCGAGTTGGTCGGGCCGTCAACGGCCATGTCCAGCCGCATGCCGAAGAAGTGCTGGTGGATATGCCCTCCAAGCTGCGGCGCAATCACCGTGCCGTACTTGGGATCCTCGCCGGGTTCCAGGGCCATGTTGTTCACGATGCCGGTCAGCTTCACCTGGAACTCGATGTTGCCGTCCTGGTAGAAGTGCCAGAAAAAGCCGTACTCGTAGTTGCCGACGGTGGCGATGAATGAGATCACCAGCCGCCGGGAGCGGCGCACTTCGGCCTGATTGGTGCGCCAGTCGGTATGCTTCCAGAGGATGCCGAAATCCTCCTCGTGCAGGCAGACCGCGTTGGGGATTTGCACCGGCTCGCCCCGGCTGTTGTTCAGAACGGCGTCGAAGTAGTAGATCTGGCCCAGGCAGTCGCAACCCAGCGTGAGCGAGTTCGCCAGCGAACCGATGCCTGCCTCGCCGATGTCGAAGGCGTTCTTGCGGTAGTTCTTCTCTTCGGGATCGCCGTATGGCACCACCAGCTCGGACAGCGACGCGCGGTTGATGATGGGACGCTCGCGCCCCTGGTCGTGGTAGCTGATGCCGTGGAGCACCAGGCCCTCACGCCGGGTGTAGCCGACGCGGAAGCTCCACTTCTGCCAGGTGACCAGGTTCCCATCGACGCTGAAGCTGGGGCCTTCCGGCTGCACCACGTCCAGCGGCTTCAGGTCGGCGCGGAATTCCTTGACGAATTCCTCGGCGTAGTTTCCGTCGTTGGGCGGCAGGGGCACCACGCCGTGGTCCTCCACGCGCAGCACTTTCATGTTGTTCAAGTCAACGACGGCGATGACGCCCTCGATGGGGCGGGCGTAGCCGTTGTCATTGGGGCCGGTCTTGAGCCAACTGCGGGCAAAGGAAAGGCGCAATCCTTCCTCTTCCGGAACGCCGTAGTTGCCCGCGGGCCAAGAGTCCACCATCACCAGTTCGGTGTCGTTGATCCCCCGCTTTCGCAGCGCAGCCTGGAACTCCGGCGACGACTTGACGGCGTTCTCGCTCTCGAAAAACTCGTCCAGCATCAGGCGCGGCTGCACGCCGGGGACTTGAGTCCACGATTTCAGCGTACCATCGGACAGGGACACGACCGCCTCGTAGGTGTTGCCGGTGTCGTTGTCCAGGAGAATGATGAACGCCTCCCGTCCGGGCGGTTCGTGTCCGTTGCGGCTGAGAACGCTCTCCTTGCGCGGCTCCTTCAGCTCGACCGACTCGAACCTGACCCTATCCCCAAGCGACTGACCGGCGCGCAGGATCGCTACGGCGCGTTCGATCTCGGCAGGGCTCAAGGGGTCGAGCGGGTGGGAAGCCTTGGCGGGAGCGGATTCCACATGGACGGACTGGCCTACGGTTGTCATTTGGTGCCTCCTTCCCTCTGGAATTGGCATTCAGGTAACTTATGAACGTGTATCGAGGTTTCAGGGAGCGGCTTGCTGCACAGTATAGTTTCGACTGGCCCAATGAGAAAGCGCAACCCTTGGTTGCTGCGGGGTCTCGAGCGGTTCCCTCTCCCTTCGGGGGAGGGTTAGGGAGTGTGGTCAAATTGCCCCGTCATTCCTGCGAAAGCAGGAATCCAGGTTTTTCCACCACCGGATAGTTCCGAAAGGTCGCGGCATTCTGGATTTCTGCTTTCGCAGGAATGACGGAAGTAAAGCTGTCGCAAGCCTGGGGATTCATTTTGACGACACGCCCTAGGGTGGGGCGTCTCCCGGTTCCTGAAGGGTTGCAGGAAGGCGAGATTTCACACTCACCCCTATTCTCTCTCTCAAGGGAGGGAGTAGGACAAGGGAAAGGGAGTAGGACGGTCAAAAGCGATCACCCTGCCCCCGTATCATCGTGAACTTGACACAGTACCGAAGGCCCACCAGAATCGTACCCGAAAACGCATTATGTCTCACCGCCGTTTCCAACGGAACGGGCGGCGTCTAACCGGAAGGTCTGTATTGAACTACGAAACCGTCATCCTTGAGAAGAAAGACCATGTGGCCCGCGTCACCCTCAACCGGCCGGAGCGGCTGAACGCCCTCAACCGGCAGATGTTCCGCGAGCTGAACTCGGCGCTGGACGACGTGGGCGCGGACAGCGACATCTGGGCGGTGGTATTGACCGGCGCCGGCCGGGCCTTCTGCGCCTCCGCCGACATCAACGAGGAGCGGGAGGGCGGCGACCGGCTGCTGGGCTACATGGAACCCAACGAAATCTACCAGTTCATCCGCAGCGGGCCACAGGCCATCACCCTCAAGCTGCACCGGATGGACAAGCCGACCATCGCCATGGTCAACGGACTGGCCATCGGCGACGGGTTCGACTTCGTTCTGGCCTGCGACATCCGGGTCGGTTGCGAGCACTCGCGGTTCATGAACGCCTTCCTTCAAATGGGCCTGGTGTCCAACACCGGCGCGACCTGGCTCTACCCCCGCGCCCTCGGCGTCAACAAGGCCCTGGAACTGCTGTACACCGGCGACTGGCTGGAAGCGGAAGACGCGCATCAACTTGGCCTGCTGAACCGGCTGGTGCCCTACGAGGAACTGGAGGCCGAGACAATGGCCCTGGCAGCGAAGATCGCCGGAAAGTCGCCAGTGGCCAACCGCCTGGTCAAAGGGATGGTCTATCGCGGGCTGGGCCAGTCCCTGGAGGAGCATCTCCCCGAGGCGGCCCACGCCGAGGTACTGTCATTGGCCAGCGAGGACCACCGCGAGGCCCTGGCCGCCTTCCTGGAAAAACGAAACCCAGAGTTCAAGGGCCGGTAAATGTCCCCTATCCCTCCGGGGGAGGGTCAGAGTGGGGGCGTCCCTTCTTTCGGCGGCGAACTTCTGATGGGCAGGAATTCAGCCTCACCCCAACCCTCTCCCTCAAGGGAGAGGGGGTAGCAAAGATTTGTGGCAAGGGCGAATATGGCCGATTCCCTGTTTGAACAACTGAAGGCCACCATCGGGACAGAGCTGGTGTTCCAAGCGCCGGACGAGATCGGGCGCGCCGCATTCCGGCAGTACGCCCTGGCCGTGGGCGATTTCAATCCGCTGTACTCCGACCGTGAGCATGCCGTCTCCAACGGGCTGCGGGACGTAACGGCCCCGCCAACGCTTATCTGTGACACCTGGCAGTACGTGGACAGCGACATGGACGCCCGCGGCGACTTGGCGGGGCGCGGCTCATTCGGCGAGTTGACCGGCCTGCGCGGGGGCAACGAATACGAATTCTTCCAGCCGGTGCATCCCGACGACGTTATTACGGCCCGCTGGCTGGTCAAGGACGTTTACGAGCGCACGGGCCGCTCCGGCTCGCTGGTCTTCCAGGTGGTTGAGGCCACCTACAGCAACCAGCGCGGCGAACTGCTGGCCCGCAACACCGAAACCCTGTTCTACCGCGAGGAGGCGCAGCAATGAGCAGCGACGGGAGTCTGCAAACTCCCTCCCCCTCAAGTGGGAGGGCAGGGGTGGGGGCGAACCACGCCGAGAGTCGCCTTTATTTCGAGGACGTCTCCGTCGGCCAGGAACTGCCCCTTCTTCAGAAGCAGATAGACCTGCCACACATGATGGCCTACGGCGCAGCCACCTGGGACTTCATTCGCGTGCACTACGACGCTGACCATGCGCGAGACCTCGGCTTTCCCGGCCCATTCGTCGACGGCCAGATGCTGGGGGCGTTCCTGGCGCAACAGGTGCAGGACTGGGCTGGCCCCGCCGCCTTCCTGCGCAAGCTGGCCTTCCGCAACCGGGTCATGGTCTATCCGGGCGACTCCCTGGTTTGCGGCGGAGTGGTTACCGGGCTGAGACTCGACGATGCCGACCCAGATTCCCTCTCCTCCTGGGGGAGGGCTAGGGTGGGGGGACTGTCCGAGTGCGAACTGTGGATCGAGAACCAGCGCGGCGAGCGTGTGGTCGACCGGGCCAGCGCGGTGGTGCAGTTCCCATTGCGGAAGGGCTAGACTTGGGACTCCGTTCCCGGGTTAGCGAGGTTGCCTATGCCTGAGATTTCACCCTCACCCCAACCCTCTCCCTCAAGGGAGAGGGAGAATGAAGGTTCCTCGCCATCGGCCCTCGCCGGCGTTCGGGTGGTGGAGTTCACCGGGATGACGTCGGCTTCCTTCTGCGCCCGTCTGCTGGGGGATGCCGGGGCCGACGTGGTGAAGGTGGAGCCGCCGGGCGGCGACCCATACCGTCAACATGGCCCCTTCCCCGACGGGCAGCCCGACCCCGACTGGAGCGGGATGTTCCTCTATCTGAACGCCAACAAGCGCGGCGTCGCGTTGGACTTGCAGCGCCCGGCGCAGAAAGCGGCCTTCGACGCGCTGTTGGCAAGCGCCGACATCCTCATCGTCGGCGGACAGAGCGCCGAGATTGAGCGCCAGGGCCTTCGCCGTGAGGCTTTGCAACATCTCAACCCTGGCCTGATCGTCGCCGCCATCACGTCCTTCGGCCTCACCGGGACCAACAGCGCGCACGTGGGCGATGAGCTGACGGCGGTTGCGTCGGGCGGGCTGTCCTTCGCCACCCCCGGAGTGCCCGACGGAGTGCAAGACCCGGCCACCGAATCGCCGCTCACGGCCAACACGCCGCTGGCGGAACTGATGACCGGCGTGCTGGGGTCTGCGGCTTGCGTGGCCGCGCTGCTTTCCCGGCAGCTCAGCGGGCAGGGCTGCGAAATCGACCTCAGCTTGCAGGAAGGCGTGGCCGCGGTAATGCCCTATGAGCACGCCCACGCCGCCTACCACGAGCCGAAGAAACGCGAGCTGCTTGGTTTCGCCCTGATGCCCAACGTATACCTGCCCTGCAAGGACGGCTACGTGGTGCTGATGGCGGTGCTGGACGGCCATTGGCGCAACCTGATGGGGGCCGCTGGCAACCCCGACTGGGGAGAGCTGGAGGTGTTCGGCACCGCCCAGGAACGGGGCCGCAACTGGGACGCCTTGGAACCGCTGCTGCTGGAATGGACCATGTCGCATACGGGCGAGGAGATTGCCCGCCTGGCCCAAGAACGCGGCGTTCCCTGCTTCCCGGCGTACAGCGTGGGGCAGATGATGGAGTCGCCGCACGTTACCGAGCGGGCCTTCCTCCAGGAGTTCACCAGCCCCGGCGGGCAAGAGTTCAAGCTGCCCGGATATCCCATCCGAATGGGGGCGACACCCTGGCGGTCGTTCCGGCCCGCGCCGAGGCTGGGGGAGCACACCGGGGAGGTGCTGCGGGAATGGCTGGGCTGGTCAGAGGGCGAGGAGAATTCGCTTCAGGAAACGTTGCCGACTTAAAATGGGAGTCTCCTTCCTCTCCCTTGAGGGAGAGGGTTGGGTGAGGGTGAAAAGTGATGAGTGAGGAACCTTACCACCACGAGAGGATACGCACACCATGAACCCGCTGCCGTTGCAAGGCATTCGCGTTGCCGACTTCGGCCAGGTAATCGCCGCGCCAGTAACGGCCCAAATGCTGGGCTGGCTGGGCGCTGAGGTGGTACTGGTCGAGACCGAGTCGCGCTTCACCACCCGCGTGTGGCCTCCCTTCGGCGACGGCGAGTTCGACATCAACAACAGCGGCGGCTTCAACCTGGTCAACAACAATAAGCTGAGCTGCTCCCTCGACCTGAGCAAGCCCGAGGCGCTGGAGGTTGCTCGCGGTCTGATCGCCGTGAGTGATGTCCTTGTCGAAAACTACGCCACCGGAGCCATGGAGCGCCTGGGGCTGGGCTACGACGAGGTGAAAAAGCTGAGGCCCGACATCGTTTACATGTCCCTGGGCGCATTTGGCCGCAGCGGCCCGTTCAAAGACCTGACCGGGTTCCACAGCGTCATCAACCTGTTCAGCGGACTGGCGGCGGTCACGGGCTACCCAGGCACGCACCCGCGGATTATGGGCGGGCTGATCCCCGACGCATTCTCCGGCTGCTACGCCGCTCTCGCCATCCTGGAGGCGTTGTATCACCGCTCCCGAACCGGGGAAGGCCAGTTCATCGAGGTCTCCATGACCGAAGCGCTGACCGGCATGATTCCCGAGGCGGTTATGGAATACTCCCTCACGGGCCGGGAGCAGGAAAAGACCGGCAACCGCAACGGACGCCACGCGCCCCGCAACGTGTTCCGTTGCCTTGGCGAAGAAAAGTGGGTGGCTATATCGGTGGAAACCGACGAACAATTCCGGTCTCTTGCCAGCGCATCCGGCAATGCTGGTTGGGCCGATGACCCTCGTTTCGCCGCTACCAAGGCCCGCCTGGAAAACCAGGACGCACTGGAAACGCTGTTGTCCGAATGGACCTCCGGCCTGGAGGTGGCGGAGGTGGTGGCGACCCTGCAATCGGCCGGAGTTCCGGCAGTGCCGGTGTTTGACTCCGCCGAGGTGATGGCGGACACCCATCTGAGGGAGCGCGGCTTCGTACTTGAGGCGGAGCACCCCGTGGCGGGCAGGCGGCCCGTTCTCGCCCTTCCCTGGGCCGCCGATGGAGCCAGGGGAGACACGCTGCGGCCAGCGCCCAACTTCGGCCAGCACAACGAGTGGGTGCTGAAAGAGTTGCTGCAACTGCCGGACGAGGACTACAAGCGGCTGCATTCATCCGGCGCCATTGGGTGATGCCCTGCCCAAGCCGCTCGCAGTTGTTATGAAAACAGACGCCTCGTGGTGTCCCCTCTCCCTCCGGGGGAGGGCT
This sequence comes from Dehalococcoidia bacterium, assembly GCA_963664375.1. Taxonomy (GTDB): domain Bacteria; phylum Chloroflexota; class Dehalococcoidia; order Lucifugimonadales; family UBA3495; genus VXOI01. Next base: position 2,112,360 of record OY761449.1, on the reverse strand, counting down.
AGGGTGGGGGCGTCTCCCTTATGGCGTGCAACGTTGCTGATACCCACAATTTCACCCTCACCCCAACCCTCTCCCTCAAAGGAGAGGGAGTATGAGACGGAGTAGAAATGCCCAGGAACATCGTCGAAGTTGACCCGCAGAAATTCCCGTGGCTGGACCTTAACAGGTACACGTTCTGCCTCGGCGCGGAAAGCGGCGGGATTCTGTACCTGGCGGGGCAGACGGCCAGCGAATACGACCCGGCCGCGGGCGGTGTCGTCTGCAAGGGGGACCTGCTGGACCAGACGCGGGTCATCTACGAAAAGCTGGGCGTCATCCTTCAAGCCGCCGGGGTGTCTTTCGACAACGTGGTGCAGACGGTCGACTACATCGACCCGTCCGCGTTGCCGCAGTACCGGGAGACGGGAGCCATCCGCCGCGAGTTCCTTGGCGGCACGCCCGTTGGCGCCACCGGCATCTGCGTAGAGCGCTTGCTGCGCCCCGACGCCCTGCTGGAGGTCAGCGCCGTGGCCGTGCGCGGCGAGAAACGCGCGGTAAATCCGGGCTACGACCGCTACGGCGCTCTGACCTACGTGCCCGGCGTGATCGCCGGCGACACCCTGTGGACATCGGGTTTTGTGGGGAATGAGGAAGTGGACGGACAGGCTTCCTTTCCTCAGGACACCGGCGTCCAGATGGGCCTTACCTATGGCATCGTGGGCAGCGTGCTGGAGGCGGCGGGAGCCAACCCTGCCGACGTCGTCAAGACGCTGGAATACGTCTCGCCGCAGGCGTGGCTGCAATATGAAGGCGGCTCGGCGAAAGCGCGCAGGGATTTCTTCAAGGGCACGTATCCGGCCAGCACCGGCATCACGGTCAACCGGCTGCTACGGCCAGAGGGACACGTGGAGGTGGAGGCAGTCGCCGTGCTGGGCGGCACACGCGAGGAAATCCAGGTGCCGGGATGGGAAGCCAGCTACGGCTCCGCCACCTTCGCGCCTGGGGTGAAGAAGGGGCGCATGGTGCAACTGTCGGCGCAGGCGGGCGTCGACCACACAACCGCCAGCGGGGTTGCCCCGTTCGACATCGTAGCGCAGGCCGACCAGGCCTACGGCAACCTGGCGCGGGTGCTGGCGGAGGGTGGCTATTCCATGGATGACGTGGTGAACACCATCGAGTGGGTGCCGCCCAACGGACTTTCCGCGTACCGTCGCGTCGGCGAGGTACGCCGCAAGCACTTCGGCGACAGCTTCCCTTCGGCTACCGGAGTCTCGATGCACCGCATCCGCCGGCCGGGCCCGAGCGACCGCCTGATACCCGAGCTCCTGTTCGAGGTGACGGCGGTGGCTATGGTATAGGCCACACTAGGACGGTAGCAAAATCATTGTCTGATTCAGGATAGTTACGCAGTTGGGACAAAAATTCCCTCCCCCTTGAGGGGGAGGGTTAGGGTGGGGGTGAAATCCTGCCCGTCAGCAGTTTGGCTCCGTAGAGTAACGCCCTCACCCTAGCCCTCTCCCGGAAGGAGAGGGGATTTGTCGCATCCCCTCTGAGACTGTGGTTCCCAGGTAGGCTACCTGACCGTAGCCGCGATGGGCGCGCACTCGTCGCAGACCGTGAGGTACGTTCCGGGGGCGATGCTTTTGCCCCTGTCTGCGGCTACGAGGTTCCGGCAACCCATCATTTCACACTCGCGGGTATTCCCGTGCTGGGCCTGTTCCAGGTGCCTTTCCACGGCCTCGATGGCGGCTGCCACCCCGATCTTCTCCACCGGCAGCCGGAACAAGAGGGCCGGGTCGTTCGCTGCTTCGTCCTCTGAGACGGCGTAGACATGGCCGGTCTCGTGGATGAGGGCGACCCGCATCTCTCCTTCGGAGCCATCCCAGGTGCCGACGCAGGTCTCGGTCGGGTCGGCGATCTTCAGTTCCCTGATGAGTTTCTCTATTGACGTGTGAATCCCTGCGCTCATTTGTCCACCTCCTGCAATGCTTCCCTTCCGAGGGGATTTCCCTATCACATGGGCTTTCTCCGTTCCATTTGCATTCTCCGTGTGTCAAGCTCTTGATGTATTACAATTTATGTTTACTATTATACCATATTGCGATATGGGAATTCAATATATGCTGTTATCCAATCAAGTTTTGGGGTTTCCCCTCCAGGGGAGGGAAAGGGAACCACGGCACAAGAGCGTGGCGGCGCCGGGGAATGGCAAAATGGGATGAAGACGGTTAAAATCCGGTGCGTCCGAAATGCGGGAGTGGATGGGGCCCGGTGGCCCTTGCGGTCTTCAAAACCGTTATGCCTCGTTAGGAGCGGGGTAGGTGGGTTCGACTCCCTCGCACTCCCGCCAGCATTTCCCAAGATACCCTTCCGGGTAGTTCGCTCTGGCCCCGGCTGTCACACGGCCGCTTGGTATTCCAAGTTGCCGTTTCCTTCGCGTCTCAGTTCGTCGTCCTCACGCCTGCCACCGCCGATTGTACCGCCCTGAAAACCACCCCTCATACCCGGCCGGGCTTCGCAGTTCACGGACATGACTGTGTGGGCGCTGCCGTCAATTTTGAGAAAGTTATTTTGCTGACACTTGCCCCTTGCGACACCGAAATTTGCCGTGTTAAGTTTGGACAAGGCCTTTCGATACCCGAAAAAGAAAAAGGCAAACAGCCAGCCGTGCGAACCATCATTCTTCCCATCAAAAACAATCCTGAACTTTCCCGGCTTATCGGCGAAGGGGCAAGCCAGCAGCGTCTCGCCTACAACATGGGCGTGGATTGGCTGAACCGTGAGCCGAACTTGCCCTTGCCTGTGAGCCAAAAGAGGGGAACTATTGCGAACCGGTCACTCTGCGGCAGGTTGAGCGCGTTGCGGAAACAGCCAAAGGCCGAAGGAGGTGGCTGGCTTGTTGAAAAGAAGAAAGGAAAGAAACCGGGCCGCATCCTTGAAGGGCATCGGCACATCCAGGACACCGGATTGAAGCTGGCGCATCTTGCCAACCAGAGGTTCCGAGATGACAGAGACAAGCGCCTGGCACGGATTGACGCTGCCGAAGACGCCTTCGCCGATGCTGCGGTCAACCCGCCGCGGACGAAGAGAGAATGGCGGGAGCTGGAGCGTCTGGAGCGCCGCTATGCCCGCGACCAGCGCAACAAACGCCGGACGCTCGCCCATCGCACGCGCAAGGACGGAACCCACACTCTGGAAATCGCGCATAATACCGATTTCCAGGTTCTGGACCGGCGGCGCATCAAGTGGGGGAAGGTAATCGTGGAGTTATTCCGCTCGCTTCCCAAGGGTTGCGAGCTTGATAAGGACAAGCCTGCCAAAGAGCGGATTGTCCGCAGTTTCCGGTTCGTCGAAGTCCGCGGACGGCAAGTTTCGGCCCGGACGCCGCTCAGTGAACGGCGCTACGAAATACACATTGCAATTGAAGAGCCGTCCGCACCGAAGTTGGACGTTTCCCTGATAGAAAAACCTGACGAAATCCTGGGCGTGGATGTCGGGGTGAAACGCAATTGGGCCTTTTCCTCCGACGCAGCTCCCAAGCACTACGACGGCCAATATTCCCGCAAGCGAACCCGCCCCCGAAAAATGCAACAGCGGGCAAGGCGCAAGCCTGCCGGATCAAAACGGCGGCAGCAACTGGAACGCGAACGCCGCCAACTGTTGCGCCGCCGCGCCGAGGATATGAAACGGCTTTGGAACATGCACGCTATCGACGTGCTGGAACAGGAAAGGCCAAGGGCGGTTGCGGTGGAAAGTCTGGATTTCAAGGCGATGACGTCCAGCGCCAAAGGGTCAACGGAGCACCCGGGCAAGAGCGTAGCGGCCAAGCGCGGATTGAACCGCGCCATGTCCGCCGCCGCGCTTAGCGGAACACTGAAGATACTGGGGCAGCAGGCGGTCAAGCGCGGCATTCCCGTGCTGCCCATCTACGCCCCGGGAACCAGCCTCACCTGCCACAGGTGCGGAAACTGGCAAAAGGGAAACCGCGAGAGCCAAGCGGCGTTCCAATGCCGGAAGTGCGGGTTGTCCTGTAACGCCGACAACAACGGCGCCAAGATAATCCGGAACAGGGCATTCTATCGAGTCAGGCAGTCTTGCCACGGTGAGCTTGTCTATCTTGAAGATGCCCCTACGGGGTGGGAGGTTCAGCCATCCCGCGAGGTTGCCCAGCCCATGCTGTTCAGCCTTGCTAATAACAACCGCGCCCAAGCGGGCGCGGAAAGCACGTCCAAGCCGAAGCGCAACGTGGCGAGCCGCAAGGCAGGGTCAGCGGCGCAAGGCCGGGAGTCCGTATCCAAAGCGGAGTCCCAGGTGCAAAATCGAATGCTCTGTTAGTGCGGACATCACATATCAAGGGGTTGCCCCGCACACGCAGAGCGGAACCCCGAACGGCACCAGGATGCGGCCGCCGTAGTACGGTTGCCCCGCACACGCAGAGCGGAACCGGCGTTGTACTCGGCCTGGCAGTCCTCCCCGGGGGTTGCCCCGCACACGCAGAGCGGAACCGAACACCGGTGACGGCCCGCAAAAAGCGTCACCGGTTGCCCCGCACACGCAGAGCGGAACCCCGGTTGGGCATGATATTCTGGTTGTCGTGCCGGGTTGCCCCGCACACGCAGAGCGGAACCGGCTGCTGCTTGTTGGTTGGGTGTTATGGTGATGGTTGCCCCGCACACGCAGAGCGGAACCTCAGCCGGTTGTTCCGGGAGTCCAACCGCCAGTGGTTGCCCCGCACACGCAGAGCGGAACCCCGCCGAGGACGCTGCGTTGATGGCCAGGCTGCGGTTGCCCCGCACACGCAGAGCGGAACCGCCGCCGGACTGGAGTTCGAGGAAACATCCGCAGGTTGCCCCGCACACGCAGAGCGGAACCCGCACAAGGAGAATAAGGCCATGGCATTGGGACGGTTGCCCCGCACACGCAGAGCGGAACCGTGCTGGACGACGAAAACGAGGAGTACCGGAGGGGTTGCCCCGCACACGCAGAGCGGAACCGGCGTCGGGATTCATCACGCCTCACGTCCTGCAGGTTGCCCCGCACACGCAGAGCGGAACCGCGCACCTCGGCCTGCCTTGACTGCGGGAGGTTGGTTGCCCCGCACACGCAGAGCGGAACCGCTGGTATGCTGGAGATGTAGAGGGCATCATGAGGTTGCCCCGCACACGCAGAGCGGAACCTCGTTCGCATACAGGGCAGCCTTCCACGGGATGGGTTGCCCCGCACACGCAGAGCGGAACCTGGCCGCACCGGGGCAGCCACCGCCCGCGCCCGGGTTGCCCCGCACACGCAGAGCGGAACCTGCGCCCGTGAAGGCGTTCACGACGCGGCCCGCGGTTGCCCCGCACACGCAGAGCGGAACCTAGTAGGATTAGCGCGGGATGCACTTGCACGGCGGTTGCCCCGCACACGCAGAGCGGAACCGTCCAGCGCTGGGCTGCTCCGATATTCAACCGTGGTTGCCCCGCACACGCAGAGCGGAACCCTCCATGCCTCCGCCGCCCGATGTTCTGGGCCGGGTTGCCCCGCACACGCAGAGCGGAACCGTTCATGCTGGTGGGGCGGGTAGGCCGGTATGGGGTTGCCCCGCACACGCAGAGCGGAACCCCGCATCGCCTGGAACAGCCAGCGCAGAAAATGGGTTGCCCCGCACACGCAGAGCGGAACCGGGGACTATACCGGCGTGCAGCTGGTCAGGCTGGGTTGCCCCGCACACGCAGAGCGGAACCCCCGAGGGGGTGTTCCCCCTGAGCAGGCTCAACGGTTGCCCCGCACACGCAGAGCGGAACCGGCGTCTACACCGGGCTGTCAATCGAATTCCGGGGTTGCCCCGCACACGCAGAGCGGAACCGTGATACCTCCACCGTATCCATTCAAAGCCACAGGTTGCCCCGCACACGCAGAGCGGAACCCGATGCCTCCCAGACCCCGCAGCGCCAGGAACCGGTTGCCCCGCACACGCAGAGCGGAACCGGTGGAGAAGGGGGACTATACCGGGGTGGAGATGGTTGCCCCGCACACGCAGAGCGGAACCTAGGCAGGAGCAGGTTGACGCCGGGGATGATGAGGTTGCCCCGCACACGCAGAGCGGAACCGTCATCGCCCTGGAAGGCGTGGAGCCGGAGGACGGTTGCCCCGCACACGCAGAGCGGAACCCTGCAAAAACTGGCTGACATCAGAGCCGACGCCGGTTGCCCCGCACACGCAGAGCGGAACCCGCGATGCGACGTAGAGGGCTTCGTTACACATCGGTTGCCCCGCACACGCAGAGCGGAACCGACCTGTGGACATTGCTGGACCCGGCCCAGCCGGGTTGCCCCGCACACGCAGAGCGGAACCATCAAGGCGTCCAACGATGCGGCCCGGACTGCCGGTTGCCCCGCACACGCAGAGCGGAACCGAAAAGGCCGTGGAGGCGCTGTATCTGCTGAGCGGTTGCCCCGCACACGCAGAGCGGAACCGGATTCCTCCAGCTCCCGCGCCAGCTCGGCCAGGGTTGCCCCGCACACGCAGAGCGGAACCTGGAACAGGGGGCCGCGCTTGCCGACTCGGAAAGGTTGCCCCGCACACGCAGAGCGGAACCTCCCGGAAAAGGCGCTTGAGGCCGTGGGCTTGGGGTTGCCCCGCACACGCAGAGCGGAACCGGCGACTACGGAGGGGAGACCCAGGAGGAACCCGGTTGCCCCGCACACGCAGAGCGGAACCTCCATGAGGCGATGGCGGCGAGGGTGTCCAATAGGTTGCCCCGCACACGCAGAGCGGAACCCCTTTGGACGCGAAGCTGGTTGTACACCGGGGTGGTTGCCCCGCACACGCAGAGCGGAACCGGCCCACAACTTGACTTGGTTCCACCTGATTGAGGTTGCCCCGCACACGCAGAGCGGAACCGTCCCCCATCAGTCAATCCACTCCACGTCGGCCGGTTGCCCCGCACACGCAGAGCGGAACCGTCCCCCATCAGTCAATCCACTCCACGTCGGCCGGTTGCCCCGCACACGCAGAGCGGAACCATATTTACTAGAGGAGGAAGCAATGGTGACGGAGGTTGCCCCGCACACGCAGAGCGGAACCTCCAGATACGGCAGATGTTGACAAAAGCCTATGGGTTGCCCCGCACACGCAGAGCGGAACCTACGACTATCAGCCCTTTCGCGACCTGATACGGGGTTGCCCCGCACACGCAGAGCGGAACCATCGGGCTTTGGAATCCCGCCTATGGTCACTTCGGTTGCCCCGCACACGCAGAGCGGAACCCTACCCCATGGTGGCACACGATGAGACTTTGCGGGTTGCCCCGCACACGCAGAGCGGAACCCTACCCCATGGTGGCACACGATGAGACTTTGCGGGTTGCCCCGCACACGCAGAGCGGAACCCTACCCCATGGTGGCACACGATGAGACTTTGCGGGTTGCCCCGCACACGCAGAGCGGAACCAGAGCAGGCTGATGCGACGTGGACGACGACGACGGTTGCCCCGCACACGCAGAGCGGAACCGTACGCAACAATATCGGCGCGAGGCACCGTTCCGGTTGCCCCGCACACGCAGAGCGGAACCTATCGCCAGCTATCGCAGCAACCGTTTGTTCCGGGTTGCCCCGCACACGCAGAGCGGAACCTCGTTCGGTATTGGTATGACGCCATTGGGCCAGGGTTGCCCCGCACACGCAGAGCGGAACCTCCGTCGGGCCAAGGGAGCAAATGCAGGCCCTCGGTTGCCCCGCACACGCAGAGCGGAACCATGGAATGGTCACCCGCCACGATGCGGCAGGCCGGTTGCCCCGCACACGCAGAGCGGAACCTGCTGACGATTATCCAGAGGGCGGAGGTAGAGCGGTTGCCCCGCACACGCAGAGCGGAACCCAGGTACGAATCAGGGCAGCCAGGAAACCCTCCGGTTGCCCCGCACACGCAGGGCGGAACCGCGCTGGCGCAAGTCCGCCAGCTCCCTCTCCAGGGTTGCCCCGCACACGCAGGGCGGAACCCGAGCGCACCCTTTCAAACAAGCCGCCGTACAAGGTTGCCCCGCACACGCAGGGCGGAACCCACCCGCCAGCCCCCGGCCAGCTTGCCCTCGCCGGTTGCCCCGCACACGCAGGGCGGAACCCGCCGTCCGGTTTGACATCCGATTTTCGCGGGATTAGACTTGCGGGCGTGTTAGCTACCAGCGATTCTTTGCCCACTCACCCCCAATCTATGCGCATCACCTGCGCCGGATTCACTTGAGCCCGGGACCACGGGGCCTGTACTGACGGGCGGTCCCCAGGGCTAACCGGACGCTAACGCTCCGGTTCCGGCGTCCTCTCCCAAGAGACCCTCGGCAGTCACGTTCCAGGTATTCCGTTGGAGTACCCTGGCGCCCTGTTTTCAGCGGTTTGTACTGCCTGCAACCACCTGTTGCAATTACCGGAGAGGGTCTTGTATGAGCATCTTTCGTTTACTTCCCCTGCTCGCAATCGTCGCCGCGCTGTCCCTGGTGCTGGGCCTGGCGGCCTGCTCGGACTCGCCCGGCGATGACGCTCCGGTGCTGAAGGTCGGGGGCATCCCCGACCAGGACACCGCCCGGCTGGCCCGCCGCTACGAGTCGTTTACCAGCTACCTCTCCGACGAGCTGGAGATTCCGGTGGAGTTTGTTCCCAGCGTCGATTACGCCGCCGTGGTGACCGCCTTCTCCCAGGACCAGCTTCAGCTGGCGTTTTTCGGCGGGCTGACCGGCGTGCAGGCCCGGCTAAAGAAACCGGGAGCCGTGGCCATCGCTCAACGGGAAAATGACGCAGGTTTTCACTCCAAGTTAATCGCCCGCGCCGACCTGCAACTCTCGTCGCTGGATGACTTGGCGGAGCTGGCTGGCGAGCTGACTATTACCTTCGGCAGCGCCAGCTCCACATCCGGCCACCTCATGCCCAGGTACTTTCTTAAACAGGCGGGAATTGACGCTGGCGACGATTTCCGTCAGGAACCCAATTTCTCCGGTTCGCATGACACGACCTGGCAACTGGTCGAAAGCGGCGCCTTTGATGTGGGAGCGCTAAGTGATGAGGTTTGGGACCGGGCGGTGCGAGAGAACACTGTCGATACCAGCAAGGTGAACGAGTTCTACATTACCCCCGAATACTTTAATTACAACTGGACAGCCCAGGGCAATCTGGACGAAATCTATGGCGAAGGGTTCACGGACAAGATTCTCAAGGCGCTGCTGGACTTGAACCCCGAGGAACATGCGGAAATCCTGGAGCTGTTCAGCACCGAAAAGTTCATAACCACCAGTAACGAGAACTACCAGGGCCTCGAGGAAGTGGCCATCGAGCAGGGGATCGTCAAATGAGCGTAGCCGCTCCGCCGTTGCCCCTGGTCACTGCCGCCGGAGTCAGCAAGAGCTACTCGGGGTTTCCGGCCCTCTCGCCGCTGAGCTTTGCCATCCGGCCCGGCGAACGGGTGGCGCTGGCCGGCCCCAGCGGCAGCGGCAAGACGACGCTGCTGTACCTGCTGGCAGGCATCCTGCAACCGGACAGCGGCTCCCTGGCCATCGACGGGAAGGACTTAGCGCGGGTGAAGCCCGGCCGGGAGCTGTCGGTACTGGTAGGTATCATCCACCAGCAGTACGACCTGGTGCCCCACCTGCCGGTGCTGCACAACGTTCTGGCGGGACGGCTGGGGCAATGGGGACTGCTGCGCTCCGCCGCGTCGCTGGTCTGGCCCCAGGAACGCGGGCTGGCCGAGACCGCGCTGGAACGGATGGGCATCGGCGACAAGGCGTGGGAGCGAACGTCCCACCTGTCCGGCGGGGAGCAGCAGCGGGCGGCCATCGCCCGGCTGATGGTGCAGTCGCCGAGGGTGGTGCTGGCCGACGAGCCAGTGGCTTCCCTGGACCCGGCCATGGCCGACGAGATGCTGCGCCTGCTGACCGGGCTGGCGGAAGACAGCGGACGGGCGCTGGTCGTCAGCCTGCACTCGCCGGAACTGATCCGCCGGTTCTGCACCCGGGTCATCGGACTGAGGGCGGGACACCTGGCCTTCGACCTGCCCGCCGACGCAGTTACCGGGCGCACGATGGACGATCTCTACCGCTTGGACGCGCCCCTTTCGGACATGCCGGAACGGGACGCGCCGCCCATGCCCGTGCCAGTCGGCCCGGCCAGCCAGAGCAGACTCCCTCCTCCGGGGGCTTTCCGCTGAGGTCTCTCCGGTCGCTGTCGGAGAGCCGGCTGCTGCTGACCGTCGCGCTGTTGGCGGCGCTGGGCTGGAGCCTGAGCAACATCGACTGGGACGCTCCATTGATCCACTCCGGGGGAGGAACCTCCGCGTTAAGGTTCCTCCTCGCGCTGTTCCCTCCCGACCTGACTCCTGAATTCCTGGTCATCGCGGTCAAGGCAACCTGGTACACCATCGCCTACGCGGTGGCGTCCATAACGCTGGCGGTGGCCATCGGGCTGCCCCTGGGGGTAATCGCCTCCGGTACGGTGCTGCCGGAAACGTCGGCTTGGCGGCGGCCGTTGATTGTCGGCACGCGGGCTTTGCTGGCGGGAATGCGGTCGGTACACGAACTGGTGTGGGCCGTGCTGCTGGTCGCGTCCGTGGGGCTGTCGCCGATGGCTGGTATCCTGGCGCTGGCCATCCCCTACGCAGGCATCCTGGGGCGCATCTACGCGGAGCTGGTCCAGGACGTTCCCCAGCCGCCGTTGCGGGCGCTGCGCGCATCCGGTGCGCCGCCGCTGGCCGCCCTGATGTACGGGCAACTCCAGATGGCCTTGCCGGATATGCTCAGCTACACCTTTTACCGCTTTGAGTGCGGCATACGGTCTGCGGCCATTCTCAGCTTTGTCGGAATCCAGGGACTGGGATACCAGATCCAGCTTTCCATGCACGATCTGCTGTTCAGCCAGGTCTGGACGCTGCTGATATTCCTGGTCGGCATTATCGTGGTGGTGGACTTGTGGAGCACCTACGTGCGGCGGAGCCTGGTGTCGTGACGGAAGGGCGGGCAGTGAGAACGCCGTATCGGGAACGGCGAGGGATGACGTTCGCGAGGGCCTCTCTCTATGCCTTTGTGCTGCTGGCCGTTGCGGCATGGGCGTTCATCGTTTTCGGCGACGCCGGGGGCTTTTCCGGCTTGTTCGCCGCGGGTTCGTGGGGCAACGGAGTCCGGTTCGTGGAGTCGATGCTCGGGCTGAACTCCGACGCTGCTCCGGCCTACCTGGAGGCGGGGCGGTGGCTGGATACGGGAAAGCTGGCGGCGGAAACGCTGGCAATGAGCCTCCTGGCCATCGGCATTGCCGGAGCGGGCGCATTCGCTACGCTATTGATGGCCGCCCGGAACGTGAGCGACGGAACGCTGGGCGGCAGGCCGTCGAACATAGGGAGAGTCGCCTACCATCTGACCCGCGGCTCCTACACCTTCTCCCGGGGCGTGCCGGAGCTGGTGCTGGCGATGATTATCGTGTTCTTCCTGTCGCCGGGCATCCTGCCGGGAGCCGTCGCCCTGGGACTGCACAACTACGGGATAGTGGGACGACTGACAGCCGAGGTGGTGGAGAACCTGGACCCGGCTCCGGCCCGGGCGCTGCGGGCCAGCGGCGCGGGAAACATGCAGGTGCTGTTGTACGCCATCCTGCCCCAAGCCATACCGCAATTCATCACCTACCTGCTGTACCGCTGGGAGGTGATAATCAGGACGACGGTAGTGGTGGGATTCGTAACCGCTGGCGGGCTGGGGCGGGAATTCACCCTCCGCCTGAGCTGGTTCCACTACACCGACGTAACGCTGCTTATCATCTGGTACCTGCTGCTGGTGGCCGGCGTAGACCTGCTGAGCGCCTTCCTGCGGCGATTGGCCAGGGCCGAGTAGCGCGGGCCGCGCTCAAGGAATTGTCTGAATCAGGATGGGAGTTACGCAGTTGGATAGAACCTCTCCCGTCATTCCTGCGAAAGCAGGAATCCAGTGAACACAATCATCAGTTTAGTCTTCGATTTCGCTGAATTACGGCCATTGGATTCCTGCTTTCGCAGGAATGACGGATTCGCGATTTCACCCCCACCCTAACCCTCCCCCTGAGGGGGAGGGAATAGTTTTCAACTGCATACGTCTTATCCTGATTAAAACAATCAGCCACGGGGACGCCCTCACCCTAACCCTCTCCCTCCGGGGGAGGGGATTTGTCACGCCCTCTCACTCCATCATTCCCGTTTGAAGAACAAAGTGCCCAGAACACAGGCGACTGTCAACCCCAAGCACATATATCCGATGCCCGCAAAGCCGTAATTCGCCAGGAGAGCGCCTGCCAGGGCCGTGCCCAGGGCGCCGCCGCCCTGGTTGCTCACGCCCATCAGCCCAACGCCCGTGGCAGTCGAATTCCCGGAAAACCTCGTGCTGATGGTGACCAAAACCGGAAACGCCATGCTGAGCAGACCCGTGGCCGCGGTTGCCAGCGCGACGGCCGGCCATAAACCAATTTCCGTGGCGAAATAGAACATCCCGCAGACGCCACCGGCCATGGACGTAGAGGCCACCAGCAGCGCGTAGTTCCTCAGGTTGGCTAGATGTGGGGCCAGGTAGCTTCCCGCAACCTGCGCCACTGCCGTTATGGCCAGAGGGACGGCGAGGAAGCCCACGCTGACGTCGTATGTCTTAATCAGGTAGGCGGCAAAGTAGCTGATAAACCCCCAGAATGCCATGCGCTGGACCATATGCACTAACACGGCCACCTGGAAAAAGCGCAAGGACAGCAGCGCCCGGAATCTGGAGAAGAACTCGAAACTCCGTGGCCCAGCCCGTCTGATGTTGGGAAACCAGATCCAGATGGTCAAAAAACTAACCCCCAGCAATAAGCCGGACACCAGGAAAGCGAAACGCCAGTCCTGCCAGTCAGCCAGCAAAGTCACCAGCGGCACGGACACGCCCATGCTGACCACGTTGCTGGCCATGACGATACCCATGGCCTTCGCCCTTCTCTCTGGGCCGATGGTATCGACAATGGCGCCCATGTTGTTCGGCGGAATCATGCCGCCTCCGAGTCCAGTCATCGCCCGGAGCACGGCAAGGACCTCAAGGTTGGGCGCGAAGGCAGAGGCAATCACTGATACCGTAAGAACCAGCATTCCCGCCAGCGCCATCGGCCTGCGTCCGAAAGAATCGGACAGCGGAGCGCCCACAACCACCGACACGGCCCAGGCAGCGAAGGTTGCGGTGCCCAGTTGGGCAGCAACCGGAACCGACACCTCCAGGTCAGACGCGATGTCCACCAACAGCGGCGGGAGAATTAGCGTTGCGTTCTGGGCGGCAAGAACCGAGAATCCCAGAATGAATACAAACCAGGCCTCGTTTAGGCCCCTCCCTCCCTTCGGCTCCGCGGCCGCCTGCAATTCGCCTACTCCCCAGCCAGCATTCTTTCAACCACGGCATCAAGTTGCTGTCGGTTGATTGCGCCGGTCCAAGAGTGAAAAACAACCCCGTCGGAGTCGATGAAAACGGTCGTCGGCATAGCCCTGATTCGATACTTCGAGACCACGCTAGCGTCGTCGGTGTAGCCCGCAGGGTAGGTGACGCCGAGCGCGTCCAGCAGCTTGCCAGCATCCTTCGGCAGTCCCAGCCCGGTGAACTGGCCGACGTCGATTCCCAGCAATTGCAGTTGGTCTCCCCGCTCCTCGAAGAAATCCTGAAGCTCCGGCATTTCCGACCAGCACGGACCGCAAAGGCGCGCCCAGAAATTTAGCACTATGGGTTGTCCCGCAACTTCGGACAAATTCAATTCGCTCTTCCCAAGGGATTCATCCCCCTGGAACAGCTTGAAGCGAAAGTCGGGCGCTGAGGAGCCAACGAAGGCAGTGACCTCTCCGGTAGGGACGGGCGCAGTGGGCGCGGGGGTAGCCGTGGCCTCGCTGCCCTGGGATGGCATCGTGGTCGCCGATGGGGCAGTTGTGGCGGCGGATGGCGAGGGCGGTGAAGCAATGGCGCCGGAGGGGGAGGAACCGCACCCGGTCGCCACCACTGCCGAGAGCACCAAGACTAACAGCGCACCGATGACAGCAACGCACCGGAGGGGGAGACGCAAACGGAGCGCGGAGAGTCTCATTCCGGTGATTCCCTCCGCGCTCTTCCTGGTTTCCGCTACCGTGCCCGCCGGGGCGCACGGCGGCTATTCCTTGACTATTGTACCGTCCGCTTCAATGGTGATGCCAACTATCGGCGCGATGGCTTCGTTAAACACACCCACAAAGGGAGCGTCCGGGCCGCCCACACGGTCAACCCAGTTGGGCACCACGTTGTTGATCACCGCGTCGTCGCTGATGGCGCGCATCTCCGGGCCGAATTCGATGTACTCCAGGCCAGCGTCGATGTTCTTTTGCAGGCCCAGCTCGTTCTGGATTGCGCCCAGCCTGAGGGCTTCCAGCTCCAGCTTGACCGACTCTTCCTTCCAAATCTCCTGTAGGTCGGTGGGTATGGACTCCCAGATTTCCTTGTTGACTACGTTATGGCTGGAAGGCCAGGAAGTGAGCGGGCCGTTGATGTAGCTGATAACCTCGTACCACCGCTGGCTGTGGCCCGCGTCGCCGCCGGTCACCCCTGCTTCGAGGATGCCGCGCTCCAGGGCCGTGTACACCTCGGCGAAGGCCAGGAACTGCGGCTCGCCGCCCATGCCAGCGATCCAGTCTGAAATGGAAGTTCCGAAGGCGCGGGTCTTCATTCCCTTAACGTCCTCGGGCATGTTCAGGGGTTCCTTGGTAAACAGGAAAATGTCGTCGCCGTTGTGCCAGTTGACGTTGATGGGATAGCCGCCGGTGTCGTCGATCAGGAGCTGTTCGATGTCCGCCAGCATTTGCACGGTGGCGTCGAACTGCTGCGACCGTTCGGTGTACAGGCCAAACAGGTACTGGATTTCCAGCTGCGGCAGGTCGCCCGCCACGTAGGGGCCAAGCACGTTGACCATGTCCAGCGTGCCGTCCCTGACCAGGTTGAGGGTATCCGGGCCAGCCACTCCCAGCTCAGGGAAGGAAGTGGACTCGATGATCAGCTTCCCGTTGGTACGCTCCTCCAACCTGTCCACGAGGAAAGTGTCAACGATCTTGCAGAACACGATAGCCCGGTTCACGCAGGCGTTCTGGATAACGATGGGGTCGCCGTCGTACTCCAGTTGAGTGGGGTTCGTGTACTTGGCCCTTTCGATCAGGTTCCGGTAGTAGTCGGACTCGTAAACGTACAGGTGCTTCTCCAGGGCGTCCAGAGGCACGTTGCCGTCGGCATCACCCTCCTCGGGTGTCGGCGCAGGCCCGACCAGCATGCTGAGGTCGCCCACGAAGATGGCCCCCGGCCCGTTGGCCAGATCGGCGGCGATAGCCAGCAACTCCGGGCTGTAATCGCCTTCCATCGCCGCGGGTTCCTCGGTGGCTTCATCCATCGCCTCGGTCGGCGCCGCGGTGGGGGCTACTGTCGGGGCCGCCGTGGGCGCAACCGTCGGGGCCGTGGTGGCCGTGGGCTCGGACGTGGCGGCCTCCCCGCAAGCCAGCAGCAGCAAGCCCAGAATCCCCAAAATAACCATCAGTACGTATTTCCGCATTCCGTCGCTCCTTGGCTCCAAAATTCCCTCCCATTTGCAGGCTGCCAGCAACCGCCCCGGCGACATACCTGAAATGGAAGCGCAATTATAGATATCGAAACCATTCCGGTCAAAGAAAACTGCCGGTATTTCTGTCATACTTTCGAGTAAACCAAATTGTTATTGTCTAATTTCGTAGAATAATACACGTAATTCGTAAAAAACGCCCGGCCCAAATTTCGCAGACGGGATGACTCCCCGTCTTGTGCAAAAAGAACGCTCCCGGACTTCTTGCGGTCCGGGAGCGCGTGCAAACATGGGATGCGGTTGACGGTGATAGTCCGAACTATCCAGGGCGTGTCGTTAAATTGGGTTCCCAGACGTGCGAGAAGCTTGTTTCCGTCATTCCGGCGAAAGCCGGAATCCGGAATCGCTCAATCCCGCAGAATGATTTGGACGCGGAAACCCCTGGGTTCCGGCTTTCGCCGGAATGACGGGGCAATCCTGCGGCACTCCCTAAAGTATCAGGTTACGGATAGCTCCACTGGAAGGCGGCGTAGTGGCCGTTCCTGCCGGTGTTGTCCCAGGTCATGCCCTGATCGGTGTACTCTCCCCGCACGCCGCGGGCGAGGTACAGGTCGCGGTTGACGCCGTGGCCAGTGTTGGACAGGAGCATGGCATCGTCGCGGCCGGGAATCTGGATTGGCTCCACGCAGAAGTCCATAACGCCCGGAACGGTCACCGAATGCACCTTCCCGTCCACCTGGAAGTCGATTGTCACGTAGTGCACGCCGCGGAAGTCGGTGGTCATCGCCTGCCATCGCTCGGCAGGGCCGCCCATGTCTCCCGACAATATCCGCTCCATCGCCGCCCTCTGCCCGTCGTCTGCCCTTTCGTCCACGTAGAACGACGACGTCCATCCCCCGGCGGCCATGGGCCCGGGCGTGAAGTTGACGGCGATGAAATTCAGCCCGTCCAGCGCCACGCCGTCGAGATCCCCTTCGACGATGTGGAACGCCAGGGCCACGTCGCAGTGTCCTTCGGTCGGGTCGATGTTGGTGCCCCTCACGATGCAGGGGCACAGGACTTCGCAGTTACAGCTTTCGAAATACTCGCCCCTGAGGCGCCAGCTCTCGCCGTTTGCCATTTCCGTCCTCCTGCCGGGTGCAAGCCTCTTGCCGACCCGCCCACTGGAAAGTGTTGGCCCGAATTGTAGGCGATTATGCAGGGCCTTTGCAAAGTAACGTCATCCACTGGCATCCGCTCATCCTGAGCTTGTCGAAGGATGCCGGTTTAAGTCGCTCGTGGTTCGACAAGCTCACCATGAGCGGGCTTGGAAGGGACTTTGAAAAGACCCTGGCGATTATGGGCAGGCGATTCTAGTCACGAACGCCGTGCAATATACTATGCGAAATGCTGGGCGGATGCGGCGCGAACAACACGGTACTGCCATCAACAGGAAAGGATGAGGAGATGAGGCCATGCGATTGGAAGGCAAGGTTGCATTGATCAGCGGCGGGGCCAGGGGCATGGGAGCGACGGAGGCGCGGATGTTTGCCGGGGAGGGAGCCAGGGTCGTCATCGGCGACGTGCTGGAAGAGGAGGGCCGCCAGACCGAGGCGGCCATCAACGAAAGCGGCGGCGAGTGCGTCTTCGTTCGCCTGGACGTTACGGATGAGTCGGCCTGGGAGTCCGCCGTCGCCACGGCAGTGAGCCGGTTCGGGAAGCTGGACATCCTGGTCAACAACGCGGGCGTCGGCATCGTCAACCGGGTGGAGGAGACCAGCGGCGAGGAGTGGGACCTGGTGATGGACATCAACGCCAAGGGGGTGTTCCTGGGAACCAAGGCGGCCATTCCCGCAATGCGCGACGCTGGCGGCGGCTCCATCGTCAACATATCGTCCATCGCGGGCATCGTCGGCGGGCGCACCTCGTCCTACGCCGCCAGCAAGGGCGCGGTGCGGCTGCTCACCAAGTCAACGGCCATACAGTACGCCAACGAGGGCATTCGCTGCAACTCGGTGCATCCCGGAGTCATTGACACGCCGATGACGCAGCCCATCATGCTGAGCAGCGAGGAGGGCCGTCAGGAGCACGCGGCGCGGCACCCCATGAACCGCATCGGGCAACCCGAGGACATCGCCTACGGAGTCCTGTTCCTCGCCTCCGACGAGGCATCATTCATGACCGGCAGCGAGCTGGTAATCGACGGTGGCCTCACCGCCCAATAGCCCTGCAATTCCCTCTCCCTCCGGGAGAGGGTCAGGCCTGTCCTGAGCTTGCCGAAGGAGTGAGGGCGTACCCTTGCCTGCGATACGGAATCCACATCCCGACATACAGTCCATAAGGAGAATCCACCATGACAACTGCCAGCCCCATTGATCCAAACCGTTTGCTGCTCACCGGCGAGAACCCGTACATCCGGCTCAGCGCCACCGACGACGGCCCGGTCACCACTGACGCCAGCTTCTGGCGCATCCTGTTCTCGCCGGGCGGGCCGGGCCACGTGCTGTTCCTGCAAAGCGAGCTGACCGGCGGCGAGCCTCGCATCTACACCGACAACATCCAGATGACCCGCTGGCTGCAAGGGGAGATTCAGGGGCGGATCAACGCCACCTTCGGCAACCTGGAGATACCGGCGACCGAGGCGTCTTTCCGCAGTTCCGGCGACCTGCGCTCTTTCTGGACCGAGTCTTGCAGCGCCCACGGCGAGGAAATTGCCCTGACCTGGTACGACCTGGGCGAGCCTTTCATGAGCCACAGCTTCCCCGGCGCGAACCCGGAGCGGCCCCACGGCGTGGCCACAGTGCTGATCCCGGCCAACGGCGCCCGCATCACCCTGAACGGCCAACAGGCATCGGGGCGGCCCTGGCCCCGCCAGCGCGACGCGCGCGCCCACAGCACCTGCGCGCTGGCCTTCTCGGAGTCGTGGACGCTGCCATACGAATAGCCCGGTCAATCATTCTCCCTCTACCTTGAGGGTGAGGGTTGGGGTGAGGGTGAAATCGCAGGCGTTAGCTATTTTCCTGATGCAAAGAGACGCCCCACCCTGACCCTCCCCCGGAGGGAGAGGGAAGGAGTGGAAGACCCCCTCTCACCCCAGCAGCTTGCGGGAGAGGTTCTCGAACATGTCGTCGACCATGGCCTCGATACCATAGTCGGGGCGCCAGTCCCATTCCTGGCGGGCCACGGTGTCGTCAAGGGAGTTGGGCCAGGAGTCCGCGATGTACTGGCGCAGCGGGTCGACGTCGAAGTCCATCTGGAAGCCCGGGACGCGGCGGCGGATGGCCTCGGCCAGTTCCGTGGGTTCAAAGCTCATGGAGTTAACGTTGTAGTCGGCGTGGCGCTTCAGACGGCTGACGTCGGCCTCGGCCACCTCTATCAGCGCCTTGATTGCGTCCGGCACGTACATCATGGGCAGATACGTGCCTGGCCGCAGATAGCAGGTGTACCGGCCCTCCCGGATGGCGCCATAGAAGGCGTCAACGGCATAGTCGGTCGTGCCGCCGCCCGGCTCCACCTTCCAGCTAACCACGCCCGGCAAGCGCACGCCGCGCATGTCAAGGCCGACCCGCTCGAAGAAGTAGTTGCCCATCAGCTCGCCGAACACCTTGGATATGCCGTAGAGCGACGTGGGCCGCTGTAGCGTCTCGTTAGGGGTGTTGTCGTGCGGCGTGTCGATACCGAAGGCGGCGATGGAGCTGGGAATGATCACCCGCTCCAGTTCCGCATCGACGGCGGCCTCCAGAACGTTCAGCAGGCCAACGATGTTAACCCGGTGGGCCAGCGGACGGTTGGCCTCCGCAGCGACCGAGAGCAGCGAGCCCAGGTGATAGAGGGAGTCGATGCCGTAATCGCGGATGGCCCGCTCCACCGAGTCCTGCTCAGTTACGTCAACCACGGTGGACGGGCCGGAGTCCGCGACCTCTTCGGTCAGCGGACTGCGGTGCCTCGCGGCGACGACGTTATCGTTGCCGTACCGCTCCCGGAGGGCGGGAATCAACTCGGAACCAAGCTGTCCGGCTGCGCCGGTGACCAGTATCCTCTTCATTGGATTAGAATAGCGGCATCTCCACAGGAGGGGCAACTATGACCCGCCAAGAGCAAGTCCGCGAGGCGTGGGTGTCGATACCCACCGAGGAAGAGCACCGGGCCAGTCTGCCGCCGGGAGCGCGGGGCGGTAACTACGATTTCGGCTACCTGCCCGCCATGGGCCGGTTGCAGGCCAGGCACAAGGAAATCGCTCCGCTGTTCGGAGCGCTCTACCGGCAGGTGATGTTCGGCCCCGGCGCACTTGACCGCCAGGAGCGGGAGATGGTGGCGGCCGTGGCAGCGGCAGCTCAAGACTGCCGCTATTGAACAGTATCCCACGCAGAGTTTCTGCGTGCCGAGGACGGCGACCCGGCCATCGTGGAGGCGGTGACGCACCGGCGATGGCGGGAGTTGCCGACGCTGACACCGCGTCAACTGGCGCTCTGCACCGTGGCGGAGAAGCTGAGCGCCACGCCCACCCGCATGGTGGAGGCGGACTGGCAGCCCCTCCGAGACTTGGGATTCGATGACGTGGCGCTGTTGGAAGTCGGGCACATCGTGGGCATTTTCAACTACCTTACCCGACTGGCAGACGGTTTCGGGCTGCAACTGGACCGGCGCACCATCGAGGCATCGGAGACCGGCATTTCCTTGCGACAGATGGCGGAGCAGGCAGCGGACGATTAGGAGGCAAGCGTGATCAAGCTAACGGAAGATATGAAGCGCCTGGTCAACAACGCCCGGGAGGACGGGTTCCCGTGCATCGTTGCCACCGCGTCGCCGGACGGAACGCCCAACGCCGGGTATATCGGCACGGTGCTGGCAGTGGACGACTCCACGTTCGTCTACCGCGACCGTACCCGTCGCATGCCCCTGGAGCATCTTGAGGAAAACCCAAAGGTCGTCGTGCTGTTCCGCAACGCCGACGCTGACGAAGGCTGGAAATTCCGCTGCACGGCCAGCGTGGAGCGGCAGGGCGAGGCGTACTACGATATGACGCGCCGCCTGGCCGACGCCGGCCTGATCAACGACCCCGAGATGGTAGGCGCCGCCATAGTGATGCTGCAAATTGACCAAGTGCTGACGCTGTTCGGCGAGGTGCTGCAAGAGCGCGAGCCGGGGATGCGCTGGTAGGCTGCCCGCAAAGTGGCCCTTTCGATTACTCCCTCCCCCTTGAGGGGGAGGGTTGGGGTGGGGGTGAAATCCTGCCCGTTAGCAGTTTGGCACCGAAGGGTACGCCCTCACCCTAGCCCTCTCCCAGAGGGAGAGGGAACTATTAGAAACCTCGGGCCGTCTAGCCAGCGATTTTCACCTTATCGAACTGGTCGGGGTTCAGGTTGAAACTGCGGCCCAGCCGTTCCCAGCGGATTACCAGCCAGTGCAGTCCCGCGCCAGTGCGCCGAACGGTGGTAATCTCGCCGATGTCGCCCACCTGAATCATGTGGCCGGCGCCCTCCACCGGAGCGCCCATGCTCACCCGCACCGGCATCTCGGAGACGCACTCCACCTTGGTGCCAGCCTCAAACGCTTCGCAACTCATTGCATTTCCTCCCCTTCCTTTCCGTCAATCCCGTATCTGTCGTCATTCCCGCGAAAGCGGGAATCCAGAAGGTCTTGCTGAGGCTACTATCGGCATTCGCAAGGTCGCCCTGGATTCCCGCTTTCGCGGGAATGACGGTCAAAATCGGCAGGCTATACAAATACCCGGATTCAGGCCAGGTTGGGAGCCACCTCTTCCATCATCAACCGGAGACTGTTGGCCTGGTTCTCCAGCGGGATGAGGTTGCCGAAATTGATCTCGAACATTACCTGGTCGAGGCCCAATCCCTCTCCCAGAGAGTTCAGCTTCTCCGTGACCGCGTCGGGAGTGCCGTAGGCCACCTTGTCCCGCACCCAGTCGTCATAGGTCATGTTGCGCACCCGCTCGGCCTGAGCGCCCCAGTCGCCCAGCGTTCCCAGCCGCCCGGCGTAGCTTCCAACGCGGTCGGACAGACGATCCATTGAAAAGAGCGCGCTCTCCTTGGGTTCTTCGTGGGCCTTCTGAGCATCGTGGGACAGATAGACGGGAATACGCAGGCCCACCTTGCCCTCGCCATCGTGTCCGGCTGAACGCCACGCATCCCGGTAGTCCTGGATGGACGGCTGCAACTCCTCCAGCGTAAAGACGCGCGACGGGTTGATCAGGATGTCGTAGCCCATCCGCCCCAGGATGGGAAAGCTCTCAGCGGAGGTCACGCCAACCCGGATGGGCGGGTGCGGCTGTTGGAACGGCTTGGGACTTACCGACATTTCCGGGAGGTTGAAGTGTTCCCCTTCGAATGAGAAGGCATCGGAAGTCCACGCTTTCAGAATGATCTCAATGCTCTCCTCGAACCGGCCCCGGCTCTCCTCGAATGGCACCCCGAATCCCTCATGAACGTTGGGAAAGGTGCCGCGGCCGATTCCGAACTCGACGCGGCCGTCACTGATCTGGTCGAGGGTCGCGATTTCCTCGGCGACGCGCACGGGGTTGGCCAGCGGCAGCAACAGCACAGCCGTCCCGATGCGTATGTTCTTAGTCCGGGCCGCAATGGCGCTCAGGATGGTTACGGGGCTGGCCAGCACCCTGGCAGGGTTGAAATGGTACTCGGCCATCCACACGGAATGCACGCCAAGGTCTTCTGCCTGGTCGACTAGGGCGAAGGACTCCTTGAAAGCTTCGTTTTCGTTTGATCCTTCCCTTATCGGGAACTCCAGGAACAATCCGAGTTCCATTGCAACCTCCGCGGCCTGACCCGCCCTGCCGTAACCCTGCGGGGCCGGAACATAGTGGGCTTGATTGTACAGGGATAGCCACCTTCGTCAAGCGTGCGCCCCGCCATTTGAGGGCCTTTTAATTCTCCCTCTCCCTTGAGGGAGAAGGTTGGGGCGAGGGTGAACTCGCGGGTATCAGCAACCTTGAGTACATAGGGGAGACGCCCCCACCCTAACCCTCCCCCGGAGGGAGAGGGAACTTTGAGGGCCTTTTAATTCTCCCTCTCCCTTGAGGGTGAGGGTTGGGGTGAGGGTGAACTCGTGGCTATCAGCAACCTTGAGTACATAGCGGAGACGCCCCCACCCTAACCCTCCCCCGGAGGGAGAGGGAACTTTGAGGGCCTTTTAATTCTCCCTCTCCCTTGAGGGAGAGGGCTGGGGTGAGGGTGAAGTCGTGGGTATCAGCAACCTTGAGTACATAGGGGAGACGCCCCCACCCTAACCCTCCCCCGGAGGGAGAGGGAATTGGTCATACACCCTCTCAGTTGTCTCCCTTTAACTCGTGTGGGCGCAGGTAACGGCGGATACGGTCCTCCAAGCTGGGGCGCGGGCCGGTGTCGCCGGGCAATTCTCCTGCCTCGGCTCTCATCCGCCAGGCATCCGCTTCGGCGGTTGCGTAGGCCCTGACCAGTATCCTGGGTCCGGCGATTTCCGGGTCGAGCTGGATTCTCTCGGCGTTCACGCCCTGAGACCAGCCCCGCCGGAAAATCGACAGTTGAAAGTTGAGCGCATGGAGGCCCACCACCATCTCCACGAGTCGATTGCGGTCATCCTCCGGCATTCCGGGCCAACTGTACTGTGTGGCCCTTCGGGCCGCTTCCACGACTACCGAGCGCTGGGTTTCGTCGTCGTCGTCCCGATCCAGGCGCAGGTCCGCAATCGCCTGCTGCTGGCGTTCGAGCTTTTCGGCGTCCGTTTCGTTCTGATTCATCATCCTTCACTCATCCTGCGTCAGCCGACATCGAATTAGCGCCGGGGAGGTCGATCATCCGGTAGGCCTCTCTGCACCACCTTTTCACCCCCACCCTAACCCTCCCCCTCAAGGGGGAGGGGTTGTTGAGATGGCAACCCTCGCCCTGGATAGAGAGGGGACTCTTGAGATGGCAACCCTCGCCCTGGATAGAGAGGGGACTCTTGAGATGGCAACCCTCACCCTGGATAGGGAGGGGACTCTTGAGATGGCTTATTGTCAGTATCAGCGGTGCGGTTGGATCACCACCTTCAGCGAGTCGGTGGCGCTGGCCGTGAGCTTAAAGCCCAGCCCGGTCTCCTCAAGCGGGAGACGGTGGGAGATCATTTCCCCAACCTGCACCCGGCCCGAGGCGATGAGGTCGAGAGCCGTGGTAAGGTCGCCGGGAGCAGCGGCGTAGGTGGTAGTGAGCGTGGCTCCGTTGCGGAAGAAAACGTCGTTGATGGATACCGGAACCTCGACGCCCGGCTCGGTGGGGGCGTAGAACAGCACCGTGCCATCGCGGTCTACCGATTCCAGGGCTTGCAACAACGCGGGGCGGGCCCCGGTGGCGACAATCACGAGATCGGCCAGTCGCCCGTCGTTGACCTGACGAAGCAGGTCGGGGGTGTATTCGTCGGCCCTCAAGGTGACGTCGGCGCCCAGACTGCGGGCTGCCTCCAGCCGGAAATCGGAAAGATCGGTTGACACTATCCGTCCAGCCCCAACCGCGCGGGCGAGGTTTATGTGAAGCAGCCCGGCCAGGCCGCTGCCCAATACCAGCACTGACTGTCCGGCCTGGAGGTTGGCGCGGCGCTGGCCCCGGTAAACACAGGCCAGCGGCTCGGCGACGGACGCCTCCGGGAAGGTGACGCCGCGAGGAATGGGAATGGCTCCGCGGTCAACGTTGATGGCCGGCAGGCGCACGTACTCGCAGAACCCGCCGGGGTCGTAGTTGGTGGCCCGCAGGGTGTCGCAGACGGTGTGGCTGCCGCTGAGGCAGTAGCGGCAGGCGTTGCAGGGAACGTGATGGGTTACAACCAAGCGGTCGTTCTCGCGGAACTTGGTTACTTCGCGCCCGACCTGCACCACGGTCCCGGCAACCTCGTGTCCCAGCACCACTGGCGCGCGCTGGATGCGGTACCACTCCATGACGTCGCTTCCGCAAATGCCGCTGGCGTCGATCCGGAGCAGCAACTCGTCGGGACCGATCTCTGGACGAGGCATTTCCTCGATGCGGACGTCGTTGTTGTTGTAGTACATGGCTACGCGCATGACTGCTGGCCTCGGCGTTGGGGATTACGCAGGTTTTCGATTGCGGGGGGATTCACCCCCACCCTAGCCCTCCTCCTGATGGGGAGGGGAAATGGAAGGTGGAAAAGGACTCAGTCCGAGACGCCGACCAGCTCGGCGGTACCGGCGCGGGCTGATTCAAAGACTTCCTGCGCCTCGGCCACAGTGCCACCGCCGTGGACGATGTGACGCAGGGAGCGAATCATCGGCACGGGATTGGGGCTCTGCCAGATGTTGCGGCCAAGGTTGATCCCTATGGCGCCGTTCTGCATGCCGTCGTGAACGAATTCCAGCACCTCGCGCTCAGTTTCCGCCCTCGGCCCCCCGGCCATCACCACCGGCACGGGGCAGCCGTCGACCACGCGGTCAAAGCCGTCCTCGCACCAGTAGGTCTTGACCACCTTGGCGCCCATTTCGGCGCAGATGCGGCAGGCCATGGCCAGGTAGCGCGAGTCCCGCTGGTCCAGCTCGCGGCCCACGGCGGTGACCGCCATGACCGGGATGCCGTAGCGCTCCCCTTCGTCGACCAGCCGACCGAGGTTGATGATGGACTGCTTCTGGTACTCGGAGCCGATGAACACGGAAATGCCAACGGCTGCGACATTCAGCCTGATGGCGTCCTCCATGGAGGTGGTCACGTCCTCGTCGGCGAGGTCGCCAGCGGTCATGCTGGTGCCGCCGGAAACGCGCAGGATCAGCGGCTTGGTGTCGGCCGGATCTACGACGGAGCGGACGACGCCGCGGGTGGCGAACAGCGCGTCGGCGTAGGGCATCAGCGGGGCGATGGTCTCGCCCGGCCGCTCCAGGTTGCGGGTCGGCCCCTGAAAGTAACCGTGGTCAACGGGAAGGAACATGCACTTCCCGTCGGATTGAACAAGCTGCGCCATACGGTTGGCCATTCCCCAGTCCATAAGCTGCCTCCTGCGGTGCGTGTGCGAATCGCGGTCGGGATTTGCGGCCCATTATCGCCGCAAACGGACGGGGCGGGCAAGTTGACCCAGCGCCAGGACTTTGACCAGTGTTGCCTGAGGATGGTAATATACAAATGTCTAGACACTCGGACGTTGGGCGTCAGCGCACGTTCGGGCGACAAAATTCCCTGGCGTCAACCCGCCGGTTCGCCCCGAGCGGCCACTCACGTCAGGTTACTATCCTCCCTGGCGTCAACCCGCCGGTTCGCCCCGAGCGGCCACTCACGTCAGGTTACACAGAAATGGGGTCGTGATACCGCGGCCCCTTTTCCATTTTGTAGGGGGCGCTAATGCCAGAGAGATCCGCGATTTTCATTGACGGTGCCTACCTCTTCAATGTGCTGCGCAATGAGTTCGGGGATGCGCGGGTCAACTTTGGATTGCTTCCCAGCAAGTTAACTTTGGGAACCAATCTAATCAGGACTTACTATTATTCATCACTCCCCTATCGGAGCGACCCTCCCACGACCCGGGAGAGCGCCTTCTACAACCGACAACGGCAGTTCTTTTCCGCGCTGAAACTGCTCCCGATATACACCGTGAAATTGGGGAGGGTAGAACGGCGGGGAACCAGAGATGACGGCTCCCCTGTAACAGAGCAAAAAAGGGTGGACATCCTGCTGGCGGTGGACCTGGTCAAATTATCGGCCAATGGCCACATTCAGCAAGCCGTTCTGATTGCTGGCGACAGCGACTTTATCCCGGCAATTGAGGCAGCCAAGAGCGAAGGGGTAGTCGTGAAGTTATTCCACGGGGCGAACTGCCACCGCGAACTCCTGGAGGAGGTTGACGAACACTACAGAGTAGATCAGCCACTTGTTGACTCGATTCGGCGTAGAGACCGAGATTCCGGGGTATAATTGCAGCAATACCTTCGCCAATACATACCACAGGAGGCGCAGCATGGCAGAGATACTGGGCATTGGCGTTACGCATTCGCCGTCGTTGATCGCGCCGGACGAGCTTAAGAACTATTCGCTGACCCGCGCGCTGAGGAACGACCGCATCCCCAGCGAGCGGAAGAACCCGGAGAATTGGCCGGACGCAATGCGCAAGGAATGGGGCGACGACGAGGGCTACTCCTCCGCGCTGTTCCAGCGGGAGAAGCTGGTGGCCGGATTCCGCAAGGTTCGGGCGGAACTGGACGCCTTCAACCCCGACGTGGTGCTGGTCTGGGGCGACGACCAGTACGAGAACTTCAAAGAGGACATCATCCCCACCTTCTGCGTGATGGCCCACGGGGAGTACGAATGCCGTCCCTTCGCCACCAAGGACGGCGGGACGCGGCCCAACGTGTGGGGCGAGCCAGCGGACAAGACTTTCCGGTACAGCGGGCACCCGTCGGCGCGGTACCTGGCCGGGGCGCTGATCGACGACGGTTTCGACGTGGCCTATGCCTACAAGCCGCTGCACGAGCCGGGGCTGGGCCACGCCTTCCTGAACACGCTGCTCTACCTGGACTACGACCGCATCGGCTTCGACTATCCGGTGATCCCCTTCGCCATCAACTGCTACGGCAGCCGCGTCATCCGCAACCGCGGCGGCGCCACGACACAGACGGTCAACGGCGTCGAGGCACCCGCCGACCCGCCCGGCCCGTCGCCCAAACGCTGCATGGAGCTGGGCGCGGCCGCGGCCCGGGCGTTGCAAGCCAGCCCCTGGCGCGTGGCGATCATCGCGTCGTCAAGCTGGTCCCACGCCTTCCTGACGGAAAAGAACTGGTGGCTGTATTGCGACGTGGACTCCGACCGGGCCAGGTTCGAGGAGTTCAAGGCCGGCGACTTCGAGGCGTGGCGCGGGCTGACCACGGCGCAGGTCGAGGACGCCGGGCAGCAGGAGATGCTCAACTGGATGTGCCTCGCCGGCGCGCTGTCGGAACTGAACCGCACGCCCGAAATCGTCGAGTTCCAGCAGACCTACGTCCACAACTCCAGCAAGTGCCTGGCGGTAGCCCGGCCATAGGCAACGCTGCTTTTCCTCCTGAGGAGGCGCGTTTCCTTACTTCCCCTCCCCCTCGGGGGGAGGGCTAGGGTGGGGGTGAATCTTTCTCCCCACCAACGCTTGCCGGAGCCTCCGCCCTAGCTCCGGCACAGAGGCGACAGCAACCCGATTAGTTCCGCTACATTGTCCAAATTACGCTGGATAGGTTCCGATTTCAGAAACATCTTGCGTTTGTAATAATTGCGGTGCAGATATTGGGCAGAGTTGCCCAAATCATGAATCCGCTCGTTTCTCCCCAGCACCGACACCTGCTCCAGCACGTGGTCAAACTCATCGTGGCTTTCGTAGGTCAGCCCGTAAGACGCAGCGAAGGCCTTGACCATGTGCGCTGCCGCTCCCCAGCCTTTTTCGGACGCCTGATGCAAGTCGCCCTCGGCCAGATACTCCCTTCCTTTTTGCAAGAAATAAGCGGCCCGCGCCCGGTGGTCGGCCACAGCGTCCCCGGTTTCCGGCGGCTCCGTCGCGGGAGAAGTCATATCAGGCTCCTGTTGTCTGGATTGCACCAAAGTGCTGTTCAGGCCGTTGTCGCTGTCGGCGGCAGAACTCTATCAAGTCCCCAATAACCCGCCAGTCCAGGATTGCGCGGTTGTGGTCGGTGTCGGCCAGCTAGGTCGATTACACATACACGGCAAACTGGTTAGATTATGCGAAGGGTGTGATGAAACAATTCCGCAACGAAGGCGTCCCAAGCTTCGGAGTCGTTTAGAAGGTCGTAAAGCAGGAAATCCCTGGTGACATTTAATTCATCTAGGCGGGACCGCATAGCGGGGGTTACGATACCCAGCACAACGAAATTACGGGACCGGGCAGGTGTCTGGTCGAAACTCTTCTGAATCGCACCCAACCGTTCTAATGCGCCAGCGGGGTCGGTACCGCTCTTTATCTCCACGGTAGAAACGATTTGCCATGCTCCCTCATCGTTCTGGCTCTCGAACTTAATGTCAGGTTCGGAACCGAAAACCATACGGAAGCGCCCAGGTTCCCCAAGAATCGTAGTCGCTCCCTCAAAACGCGGGTGAGCAGCCGCACCAGCATCCTTCAACCATTTGATGATGCCATCCTTGACAGCAGCCTCCCCTTGCTGCCCGACAAGATTTCTCAGGGAACCATCCTCGGTAATGCCGATTGTCGCCAGTACGTTCCTGTATCCGTTTTCCAAAGCCCATCCGTCAGTCCCAGTGACCACCACAGAAATTACGGCATTGTAAGTGCGTGCAACGGAAGTACACCTTTCCAAAGTTGGGGCGCGGCGCAAGCTCCCGTCCTCCCACCTGCTTACTGAAGTAGCCATTGCCTGAACCCTCTTAAGAGACAACGTGGCGATTCCTCGATAATGAAGAGAGGTTTCAGGATGTGCCCGCAGAAGGTCAGGGTGTGCAAAGACCAATTTCGGGTCGATCTGTGTCTGAACGATGTGCTCCCAAGCCTCTTCCGCGATCGCCAAATCCTCCAAGCGGCTGGCAAACTCCAATGGCTCGGGGTATCCCCGAATTTTCTCGCGGACGCTTTCATCGGGCCGCCGCCGGATGGCATCCGAAATTGCCAATGCTCTTTGCCTTGATTCTTCCAGGCGAGAATCCGGGGTAACCACTTTACCTCCTCCAGAGGTACACGCACTTTCGCAGTTCTTGTCGCCCGAAACGGCCCATCTGTTGGCTGGAATTGCCCTTGCCTCTATTGAGCGTCCTAATGGAGTCGCAGCGGAACCCGCATTGCTCCGCGAAATCAGACAGGATTAGGTCAACCGGAATTTCCTCGCCGTGGTATCGGACGTTGTCATTCACCATAAAAACGTGGCCCCCTGGTGAAACCAGCCGTGCGAGTTCAACGACTATAAGGGCCATTTCGGTGAAATAATTTTCCACCAAGTCTATGACGTTGCGATTGCTCAGGTTGCCCGCTTCCGCCTTCAGGGCATTTAACGCCTCTTGCAATGCTGGCTGATGGTCTGCCATATCAATGGCGAAGCTGGCGTTTTCCAAGCTGCCATATCTGCGCTTTAACAATTCCCGCTTCGACTTATTCTCGACGGTCGCCGACAGCAGGGTTTGCCGCAGTTCCTTCAGTCCATCCGAGTCGTACCCCAAGTACGCCAACTCAAGAGCATACGTTCTGGTATAGTCATACCGATTGGCATAGGGCGGAGAGGTTACAACCGCATCAAAACTCGCGCCGGGCAGATTTTGGAGTTCATTCAGGCTGGAGCCTTCTATGAACTTTGGGACAGTCCCACCGTACTTGGCTTTTAGCGCTGGCAGGTCGTCGACGATTTCCCTAATCCGTCGGCTGAACGCATCTGAAAGACTCGGAAGGATTGGCTTGTGCAGCTTGGGCTTTACGTCCCGTCCGGATTGAGGATCCCAGCGGAGAAATTGTCCATCCTTGCGGGTGTAACTGATTTCCTCCAGAACGCTCACACAGGCAAGGGTAAGTACCGTGCGCAGGCAACTATCGGTTACCCTGCTCAAGTATTCCCTAGCTTTCGCCAACTCATTCTCAGTCTCTTGGGGGAAGGCGTGTTTCGTGATAGGTACGTGAGGGAACGCCATAGCTGGACTAAATTGATTGCCTTCCAGCGTTTGAAGAAACCCTCCTGCCGCCTCGCACAAATCTTCCGTCCGCAACCCATTGGAAGCTACCGAGATAGAACGAGCCAGCAGATTTCCGACAGGCATGACTTCGATGCCCGTAGCATCCATACCCATGCTGCCAGCGGTAAGAGGGCCGGTGCCGCTGCCGGAAAAAGGGTCGAGGAAAGTCTTGGCATCAGTAGCATCCAAGAGTCCCCGAACCAAGTCGGCAGAGAATCCCTCTTTGTACTTCAGCCAGCGCAACCCGGGAACTTTCTTGTTACCTTGATAGGATACTAACCTACGGCTTAGAGATGGATTGGCTAAGATTCGCTCCTCGAAACGTCTGTGCAAGCTGTCTCTGGCCTCTGTGGTATTTGTAGCGGTAATAGTCATCAATCAGCCTTGCGCTACGGCGCTTGATTCTGAATCTGAATGGTCATATCCGGATGCTAGCGTCAAGCGCTGAACCTGTAAACAAGCAAGTGTCATCAAATTGCCTGAGTACAGCGGCCGTCACTCAGGCCGCGGCGTTCGGTCTTCGAGGGGGTGCCAGTAGACGCGGGACAGCTCCACTTGGCGCTCGACGTACTTGTCGTTCCTGACGCTGGCGACGGCGGGGACGGCGGGCGCTCCGGTGAACTCGGTCAGCAGTTCGGCGTTCCTTTCCGCCCGGTCGGTCTCGCGGTGGTCGGCGGTGAAGGATATTTCGATGGCGACGTACTTGGTCGCCGCGCCGTCTTTCGTCTCGATTACCAGGTCGGCGTTGCGGAAGCTGCGGAGCTGGTCGCGGCGCTCCCGCAGGCTGTCATTATCGAGAGCGTTCCTAGCCATTTGCGTTAGGTCGTCCATCAAAAGAGTGCGCACGTACTCAAACCCCATATCCTCGACAATGCCCTTTGCATCTTGGACCGTTCTCTGGCGGGCGTATTCGCCCTTGAAAACGGAAAAGTCACCCTCCAGACGGTCCATGCGTTGCGCCAGCCGCTCGTTGAGGGCGTATTGCTGTTCAAGGATCCGGTTGGTTTGCACCATAAAGGCTTCAGTGCGCGCCATGAACGCTTCAGTGCGCTCCACGAAAGCATCGAAACGGGCGGGAAGCTGCATCAAATCGTCACCCAGAATCCGGGCGCGAACGGCTTCCCTCCATTGGGGATTATCGTCAAGGGCTTGTAGGAAATCTTCCTGAGAGTTGATGGTAGTCACCGGATTCTCCTGCTGCCGTCCATGTCATTCTAAACGGGGCGGGCGCGGCCCCGCAATTCAGCTTCGGCCCCTGCTTCCGTTCCGAGCGCCGTTATCGTGTATACTTTGCGTTAACTGAGACTTGGCGGGGAGCGTGCCAATGGCGACGACGACTAGCCGGACGCTGGGCAGCATTGTTGACCTTGACGGCGGCCAGATCAGCCGCGAGATATTCATCAACGAGGATATCTACGCCCAGGAACAGGAGCAGGTGTTCTCCAAAGCCTGGCTGTTCGTGGGCCACGAGACCCAGGTTCCCAAGCCCGGCGACTACTTCGTGTCCAGCATGGGCGAGGAATCGGTCATCCTCTGCCGCGACCGCGAGGGCGAAATTCACGTCTTCCTCAACTCATGCACCCACCGCGGGATGAAGGTCTGCCGCTACGACGAGGGCAACACGCCGGTGTTCAGTTGCCCCTACCACGGCTGGAGCTTCGCCACCGACGGCAAGCTGGTCGGCGTGCCGTACTTCAAGGACGCCTACAAGGGCGCGCTGGACAAGTCGCAGTGGGGCCTCATCGAGGTGCCGCAGATACACAACTACAAGGGCGGCATCTGGGCATCGTGGGACAAGGACGGCCCATCGTTCCAGGAATACGTGGGCGACTTCACCCTCTACCTCGACCTGCTGATGGACGGGCGGGACGGCAGCGAGGGCGGCTCGGAAATTCTGGGCGGCGTCCAGAAGTGGACCATGCCCAACAACTGGAAGTTCGCCGCCGAGAACTTCGCCGGGGACGGCTACCACAACATCAGCCACCGCTCGGTGGACCTGGTGGGCATCGGCCCCAGCGGAGTGGGGCGCAGGGACGACGCCGAGTACAAGGCGGGGAAACGCATCAATGTCTCAATGCCGGGGCGCGGTCATGCCGCCGTGGTGGAACTGTTCCCGCCGGAAACGCCGCAGATTGCCACCTTCCAAAACACGGCGGACGTGGGCGAGTACTTCCGTTACATGGAGGCGGAGCGCCGCCGCCGTCTGGACGGCAAGACCAACCTGCTGGGAGTGGTGGGCACCGTGTTCCCGAACATGTCCTACCTGGCGCGCCAGCCGCGCTCCATCGCCGTGTGGCACCCGCGGGGGCCGAACCTGACGGAGGCCTGGCGCTGGTTCCTGGTGGACAAGGACACGCCGGAAGAGGTTAAGGACGTGCTGCGCCACTACTACATCCGCTACTCCGGGCCGGGCGGGATGACCGAGCAGGACGACATGGAGAACTGGAACTACGCCCACAAGGCCAGCCGGGGCGCCATCGCCCGCCGCAAGCCCTACAACTATCAGATGGGTATCGGTCACTTCGCTGAGGACGTGGACCTCCCCGGCGTGCTCACCGAGGGTATCTGCGAGGAGAACGCCAGGGGCTTCTATTCCGGCTGGGTCAGGATGATGGACGCCAAGTAACAAAATCCTCTCAACCGCAAAATCCCCTCCCCCAGCGGGGGAGGGTTAGGGTGGGGGGGAAATCGCTAGTACAAGTATCGGTAGGGTGAGGCGGGGTTGTGTCTGAATTGAAAGGACACTTATGATTGCAAAATCACCCTCACCCCAACCCTCTCCCTCAAGGGAGAGGGAGAATAAGACTGAAGGAGGAATCATCATGGCCAATGTTACCCAACTGGGCTATATCGGTATCAGCGCAAGCAACATCGAGGAATGGGAGCATTTCGGCACCGAGGTGCTGGGGCTACAATCCAACGGCGTCGACGGCGACGGCGTGCTGACCATGCGGATGGACGAGTACAGTCACCGCTTCATCGTCAGCCCGACAGGCAAGGACGACGTGGAATTCGTCGGCTTCCAGGTCACCGACCGGGAGGCCCTGGCAGAGATGGCCGAGCAACTGCGCGAGGCCGGCATCGAGGTGTCCACTGGCACGCCCGATGAGGCGAAAGAGCGCAAGGTAGAGGGCCTGATCAAGTTCGAGGATCCCGACGGCACCCCCACCGAGGTCTACTACGGCCCGCCAGTGAGCTTCGACAACCCGTTCAACTCGCCGCGTCCCATCTCCGGTTTCGTCACCGGCGAGCAGGGCCTGGGCCACGTGGTGTACCACGTCGACGACCTGGACCGGGCGGTGGCCTTCTACCGCGACGTGCTGGGCATGAAAATCAGCGACTACATCCGCAACCTGGTCTTCTTCCATTGCAACCCGCGCCACCACACCCTGGCCCTGATCGAGGCCAAGGGCCGCGCCACCAAGAAGCTCAACCACTTCATGCTCCAGACCCAGGGCATGAATGACGTCGGCTCCACCTACGACCTGGTGCTGGACGCCGAGGACATCAACATCACCCGCGGGCTGGGCCGCCACACCAACGACCACATGACGTCCTTCTACATGAAGACGCCGTCCGGGTTCGACGTGGAATACGGCTGGGGCGCGCGGACGGTGGACGACGCCACATGGCAGGTGGTGCGCCACGAGAAGGGCAGCATCTGGGGCCACCGCCCCGTGCCGCAGCCCGCCGCCGCCGACTAAGGGCCTGGAGAAGGATCGCCATGGCCGATCTACCCCCACTACCCGAACCAGGAACACAAAGGGCAGAGGACCGCCGTACAATCGGACGGCGGTTCCTCTATCAAGCCGCGCAACACCTGTTGGACGGCGACCGCCTGCAAGCCGGGGAGAAGGCCTGGGGCGCGGTCGCACAGAACCTGAAAGTCATCGGCGAGTTACGCGGGTGGCATCACGGAAATCATCAGCAGATACGGAACATCGGCAGTCAAATCGTCCTGGAATTCGGTGATATTGAGCTCAGCGAGCTCCTTTCCGAGGTGTACCACAACGGCCACCAAAACTTCTACGAGAATCAGCGCACTATCGATGAGATAAGGGAGACGATCCGGGCAGCAGAGCAAGCGCTCCACGCACTGGAAGCCTTGCAGCAGATGGAGCCCCGACCGTCCACTATCTCCTCGAACACGCAACTCAGGCGGCTCCGGGCACTAACCGGCAATAATGACCTCCAAATCGGGGATTCGTCTCCCGTGGGGTTTTCGCTGAAACACACCGCTGGCGAAAGCGGATTCGGGGCCAGCGATAACGGTATTTCGGAGTAACAGATGGACGTTGGATACATCGGCACCGGAACGATGGGCAACCCCATGGCCCGCTGCCTGCTGGACGCCGGGCACAACGTGACGGTATACGACGTGCGCCGCGAGGCCACCACCAACCTGTGCGAGCTGGGCGCCCACTGGGCCGACAGCCCCCGCGCCGTGGCGGAGGCTGCGCCGGTGGTGTTCACCTCGCTGCCCGGGCCGACGGAGGCCGAACGGGTGGTGCTGGACCCGGACACCGGCATTCTCGCCGGACTGCCGAGGGGAGGGGCGTGGATCGACACCACCACCAACTCCCCGTCCCTGATTCGGCGGCTCGCCGAGGAGTGCCAGCGGCGCGGCGTCGAGATGCTGGACTCGCCAGTGAGTGGACGCCCGCCAGCGATGACCATGATGGTCGGCGGCGATCAGGCAGTCTTCGAAAAGCACCGCGCCGTGCTGGAGTGCATGGGCCGCGACGTGTTCTACGTCGGGGAGACGGCATCAGGGTGTATCGCCAAGCTGGTTACGCAATACCTCGGATACTGCGCATTTATCGCCGGGGTTGAGGGCATGCTGATCGGGGCCAAGGCCGGAATCGACCTGGACGTGCTGGCTAAGATCATTCCGGTCAGCGCCGGGTCCAGCGGCGTGCTGAACCGCTCGACCGACGTTATCCTTGACCGCAGCTTCGCGTCCAACGGCACGCTGGACATCGTGGCCAAGGACATTCACCTGGCCTGCGAGCTGGCCCGCGAGGTGCAGGCCCCCGCCGCCATCGGCGCAATCGCCGACGACATGTTCCAGCGGGCGCAGACCCAGGGAATGGGGCAGGACGGCTACCCCGCCGTGGCCCGCATCCTCGAGCAACTGGCCAGCGCGGAGTTGCGGGGAAACTGAAGAGTGGCTGGCGGCAGGGATTTCACCCTCACCCCAGCCCTCTCCCTCAAGGGAGAGGGAGATTAAGGAGGAGACGATGCAGAACGGCCATAGCAACGGGAACCGTTCGCTGGCGGGCATGGTGGACATGGCCGCTGGCACGGTAAGCCGCGAGATTTTCGTCAACGAAGAGATCTATGCCCAGGAACAGGAGATGCTTTTCGCCCGGGCCTGGCTCTTCGTGGGGCACGTTTCGCAAGTCCCGAAGCCCGGCGACTACTTCGTGTCCTGCATGGGCGAAGAGTCGGTAATTCTCTGCCGGGACCGGGAAGGCGAAGTGCACGTCTTCCTCAACTCCTGCACCCACCGCGGCATGAAGGTCTGCCGCTACGACGAGGGCAACACGCCGGTGTTCAGTTGCCCCTACCACGGCTGGAGCTTCGCCACCGACGGCAAGCTGGTCGGCGTGCCCTACTTCAAGGACGCCTACAAGGGCGCTTTGGACAAGTCGCAGTGGGGATTGATCGAGGTGCCGAAACTCTGCATCTACAAAGGCACCGTGTGGGCCACCTGGGACGAGCGCGCTCCATCCTTCGCGGAGTACCTGGGCGGCTACAAGACCTATCTCGACTTCCTGCTGGACACTTGGGACGGAGCAGGGGGCGAGACGGAAGTCTTCGGCGGCATCGAAAAATGGGTGATTCCCTGCAACTGGAAATTCCCCTCTGAGAACTTCATCGGCGACCGCTACCACAATATCAGCCACCGCTCCGTTGACCTGGTGGGCGTGGGCCCCAGCGGCAGCGGACGGCGGGACACGCAGGAACGGGTCGGGGCCACCGCGCTGGATTTCTCCTTCCCAGAGCGCGGCCACGGCACCATAAGTTTCCTGCGGCCCGACGACGCGCCCATCGGCGCCTACCAGCACTCCAAGATCGTCTCCGACTATTTTGCCCACTGCGAGAACGAGCGGCGGAAGAACTACGGCAAGTGGTCGAGGTTCATCCCCGGCCCGGGCACGGTGTTCCCCAACTTTTCCTACCTGCCCCGCCAGCCGCGCACCATCGCCGTGTGGCACCCGCGCACGCCGGAGAGCCACGAGGCGTGGCGCTGGTTCCTGGTGGACAAGAACGCTCCCGCAGAGGTCAAGGAGTTCCTGCGCAAGTATTACATCAGCTACTCCGGCCCGGCCGGTCTGACCGAGCAGGACGACATGGAGAACTGGAACTACGCCCACAACGCCAGCCGGGGCTCCATCGCCCGCCGATACCCGTACAACTACCAGATGGGCATGGGCCATGAAGCGCCGCCCTACGATACCGACGGGCTGGAGCTGCCGGGGCAGATCCGCAACGTGACTGTCGCCAAGGCGGCCGAGCAGAACCAGCGCGGCTTCTACACCCGCTGGGCCGAGTTCCTGACGGCAAAGGACTGGGACGAACTGGCGAACTGGCGCAACGGCCACTCCAACGGGGCATCCTTAGGCAAGCTCATGACGGGCGGCGATAACGGCGCTGCCGTGCGCGTGGAGAGCCTGGCATGACGACGGTAGGGGCGATCGTCGCCCAAATGCTGCTGAAGCACGACGTGGAGGAGCTCCTGTACCACGAGGCGGAGTTGCTGGATGACCGCCGCTTCGCCGAGTGGCTGGAACTGCTCACCGACGACATCCGGTACTGGATGCCCATGCGCCGCAACGTCAAGTTCGGGGAACTGGACCGGGAATTTACTCGCGAGGGCTATGACATCAACTGGTTCGACGAGGGCAAGGACACGTTGGAACGCCGGGTGAACCAGATTTTGACCGGCGTGCACTGGGCCGAGGAGCCGCTGTCCCGCATCTGCCACATGGTGTCCAACGTGCAAATCCTGAGCGCCACTCCCTCGGCGGAAGACGCGACCGAAGTGTCGATCAAGTGCCGGTTCCTGATCTACCGCAACCGGGTGGAGACAGAGACCGACTTCCTGATCGGCAAGCGCGAGGACGTGCTGCGCCGCGAGAACGGCGGCTGGAAAATCGCCGAGCGCAAGGTCATCCTCGACCAGAACGTGCTGATGGCCAAGAACCTGACGTTCTTCTTCTGAAATTATTCCTGTCCCTGCGCATCCCTGCGCAAATCCCCGTCATTCCCGCGAAAGCGGGAATCCAGGGTGCCGAGGGAAGGTAAACATTCCGGGGCAGAAGTCCCTGGATTCCCGCTTTCGCGGGAATGACGGTACATAGCGAGTAACCGTTAATGGAGACGGGCAAATGGCGGATGTGATCAACCTGATAACCATCGCGGAGGGCGCAACCATCTCGACGATCCACGGGGCGACCGCCGAGGTGGTGAGCAACCCCAAGGACGGCGTGTGGGTATTCGCCAAGTACCTGACCTCGCCTGACGACCCGGAGCTGGTGGGGACGGAGGATATGATATTCGCGCAGGACATCGCCGAGGTGCTTGGTTAGGAAATGGTAACCTCAGCCGTTGACGTTGAAGTTCAAGCCTCCATTCAGGCCATAGGGACAGCCGTGGGGCAGGCGCTGGGCGCACAGTGCGTCTTGCTGTTCGGCTCCCGCGCCAGGGGCGACTTCAAGGATTACAGCGACGTGGATATCGCCGTAATCCTCGGCGAACCCGATAAATCTCTGGAGCCTCAGCGGCGAATAGACCTGGAAGCCCAAGGCTTCACCGTCGCAAAGTCGGTCAGCGGCAAACTGTTCCGCCGGGTCGACGTGAGGGTTTGGGCGGAACCGGACTTCAGAGCCAAAAAGCGCTCGATCAATCATGTGGCCGGGCGCATCTGGCGGGAGGGCAGGGTCCTGTTCGGCTCCCACGAAACGCTGCCCGGAGAGGAAACGGTGACGGAACTGCCCCATGTGCGAGAACTGGTAGAAATGGCCCACGGCCAGCTTGTCACGCTGGGAATCCTGCGAAACCCGGATGTTCGAGAAGAGGACTTTGGGTTCCACGCGGAGAGAGCGACGGAGTTGACTCTCAAGGCCTGGATAGCCCTGACAGGCAACCAATACCGGCTGACTCACATGCTGCACGAGCTTTTCGACCAACTCGAATGGGCCGGAGCCGTGGACGCCAATCAATTCCGCGAACTGTCGAGCCTTACCAATTATGCCGTCATCTACCAGTACCACAGAATCGAGTCGCCCGTGATGGATCGCGAACGTGTAATCGAGGATGTTCGCGCACTGGTGGATTACGTAACCTTACTACTGGAACGTGCCGAAGCGGAGTGATTCAGCTATGGTTAGCGCGAATGTGATTGGGCCAACCCGCGAAGAACTGCGGGATGCCTTCCAGGCCGGGTTCGACTCCATCGACGAGGGCGAGGGGTTCTACCCGGGATTCCACTCGTTCCTGGAGTATCACGGGTTCAGGCTGCGCGAAGACATCCCCTGTACTTGCATCGACCGGGGCGCTCACGGCCACCAGCCCGAATGCCGCTGGGTGAAGTGACAGCGGTACCCGGCATTTGGAATTTAACCCTTACCTCAACCCTCTCCCTCGAGGCAGAGGGGAACTAAAGGACTCTGTGAGTATGGCAATGACCGAACGATTGGACGGCGGCGACGCAATACTGGAAGCGCTGCGGAACCTGGACGTCGATTACATCATCTCGTCGCCGGGGTCGGAGTGGCCGTCTGTCTGGGAGGCTTTGGCGCGGCAGAAGGTGAACGAGCAGCCGGGCCCGGCATACATCAACTGCTGGCACGAGACGCTGGCCGTGGCCATGGCCTCGGGCTACACGCGGATGACGGGGCGAATGCAGGCGGTGCTGCTGCACGCTGGCGTGGGTGTGTTGCAGGGGTCAATGGGCATCCACGGCGCGTATCAGAGCGAGGTGCCCATGCTGGTGTGCTCCGGCGAGTCGGCCACCTACGGCGAAGTGCCGGAAATGGATCCCGGGCCCCAGTGGCTGCGGAACCTCAGCATCGTGGGCGGCCCCAACCGCCTGGTCGAGCCGTTCACCAAGTGGAGCAGCCGGATAACCAGCGCGGCCACGCTGTACGAGACGGTGGCCCGCGCCGGAGAGCTGGCGCAGCGCACTCCGATGGGGCCCACGTTCCTGAACGTCCCCATCGAGACGATGCTGGAGGAGTGGACGCCAAGCCAGACGCTCAAGCACCGCCACGGCGGGCCGGTGAGTCCTCCCGATCCGGCCGCTGTCGCGAGAGTAGCAGACCTGCTGTGCTGCGCCGAGAACCCGGTTATCGTTGCCGATTCGGCGGGCCGTACTGTGGAGGGATTCAGCGCGCTGGTCTCGCTGGCGGAGTCGCGCGGCATCCCGGTATTCGAGGGCGAGGGGCCGACCTATAACAACTTCCCCAAGAGCCACCCGCTGCATCACGGCTATGACCTGAAACGCGAGATGGACCGCTTCGACCTGTTTCTGGTCATCGGGAACCGCGCGCCCTGGTATCCGCCCAGCGCCGGGCCGTCGGCGACCGTGGTGGTCATTGACGAATATCCGATCAAGGAATACATGGTTCACCAAGACCTTCAGGCGGACATGTACCTCGAAGGATCGCTGCCGGTCACGCTGTCGGCGCTGGATTCCGCCGTGCGAGAGCGCAACGGCGGCGCTCCCCCGGCGTTACCGCCGCACGCCAATCCGGTGTGGGAGCGTTACGGCGCGTTGGGCGCAGGGGCGGACACCGCGTCGCCCATTGATACCGGATTCCTGTGCAATACCATCAGCGAGACCCTGCCGTCAAACACCGTTTTCGTGGACGAGACCATCCTGCACCGTGCCCAGATCCTGCGCCGCATCGCTTGGGACAACCCGCTGTCCTACATGCGGCCTGCGGGCGGACTGGGCCAAGGGCTGGGCATCGCGCTGGGCGCCAAGCTCGCGGCCCCTGACCGGCCAGTGACCGCGCTGATCGGGGATGGCTCCTTCCTGTACAACCCCATCACCCAGAGCCTCGGCGTGGCGCGCGAGAGCAACCTGCCCATCCTGATCGTAGTCTTCAACAACGCCAGCTACGCCGCGATGAAGAGCCTGCACCACTCCTTCTACCCCGAAGGCACCGCGGTGCAAACGGGCATCTACCACGGCGTCGACATCCCGGGGCCGGACTACTCGGAGCTGGCCAAGCCCTTCGGCGGCCACGGCGAGCGGGTGGAAGACCCGTCGCGGCTGAAGGGAGCGCTGCAAGAGGCCCAGGCGGCGGTGGATTCAGGCCGTGTCGCCATCGTAGACGTAGCGCTGTCGGCCTGAGGGCCAATACCTGCTATGCGACGGCGCCGGATTCGCCCGGCCTTGCTGCTGCCGGGCCTGTTGCTGTTGTTGGCGGCGGTCTCGTTGCCTTTGCTGGCGCTGCTCTTGACCGATTCAGGGAAG
Source organism: Dehalococcoidia bacterium (assembly GCA_963664375.1). GTDB lineage: Bacteria > Chloroflexota > Dehalococcoidia > Lucifugimonadales > UBA3495 > VXOI01. Next base: position 2,071,734 of record OY761449.1, on the reverse strand, counting down.
GCCAGGGAACTGGCAGCGGTTGCCCAGGCGTCGGTAACGGCATTCGCTATCCTCGCGGGCGGGCTGTTCGCGGCCTACAAGCTGGAGGTGTTCCGGGATTTTGAGCCGCACCTGACCATCACCCACGATATTTCCCACCGGCCGGTGAGCGACAGTTACATCCACATATCAGTTTCAGTCACCTTGCATAACAGCTCTCGGGTGAAGGTGGATATCGTGGATGGTATATTTCGCCTGTATCATGTGGCGCCTCTTTCTGACGAACAGGTAGAACAGTTGTATCTGGAAATGCCTGAATCCGGCAGTATTCTTGAATTGGAGTGGCCTGTAATCTCCGAATCCCAGTTAGCCAGAGGCGAGGGGGAAACCTATGTAGAGCCTGGGGAATTTCATCAGGAAACAATAGATTTCATCGTATCTTCAGATACTAAATCCGTTGTCGTTTACACGTTCCTTGGCGATTCAAGATACTCGATTACTTTGCAAGGGCAACGGGGATGGGATTTATCATCAGTATATGATATAGTAAATATCAGCTAAATGGTCAAGAGGACTTTGAGAGAACTGTGAGGCTATTCAAGAAATCGTCGCCAGACGTTAGCGGAGAGGAAAAACCGCTAAAGAGAGTGCCTTTTGCCAGACTTTCCCCTCCCAGAGGAGGAAAGTATGTGTTCATCCCTCACGACAAGCCTCCCGGCGGTAAACTTCCACCAATGTCGGAATGGCACAGTCGTACAGAGGCGCCTGAACCGAGTGAGTCATTCGAGGACAACAGCCGCTAACTGAAGCGGTCTACGCGGAAAGGTTCCAGAGGTTCGGCGGCTCCGTCCAACAGCCAGTTGACTACCAGCTCGGCGGTGCCGGGGCTGAGCATGATGCCTACGGCGTCGTGGCCCGTGGCGATGGTCAGGCCATCCACGCCGGGGACGGGGCCGATGATGGGGCGGCCGTCGGGTGTCGCGGGGCGCACTCCGGCCCGTCCGCCAACAAAGGCGGCGTCCGCAAGCATAGGAAAGGACAATACCGCGCCCGAAATCAGCGTTGCGACGCCTTCGGCGGTTACGGTCTCGTCGGTGCGGCCTTCTTCCCTCGTTGACGCCACCAGTATGTTGCCGTCCAGCCGCGGAACGACATAGACCGACGTATTCCTCACCGGCGTCTGAGGCATGAAACCGGGTCGCCGGAGCAGGATCCGCTGTCCCTTTACCCCTCGCACGGGAAGGTCGAGTGGCCCGCCGGGGGATGACCATCGCCCCGCAATGCCGCTGCCAGGCCCGGCAGCCAGCACCACCTGGCCCGCCGCGATGTTTCCGGCGGTCGTTTCGACTCCGGTGACTCGGTCGCCGTCGTGGATAAGCGCCGTAACCTCCGTGCGTTCGTAAAGCCTCGCTCCCAGCCGCCCGGCGGCGTGGGCCAGGGCATCGCAGAACCGCTGGCCACGGATGCAACCCTCCTCCGGGGAAAAGATGGCCGCCAGCGTTTCAGTGCTGCACAATGGCTCCTGTTCCAATACCTGCGCCTTGTCCAGCCACTGCACGTCCATCCTGAGTTCCGACTGCCATGTGAGAAATCCCCTGAGTTCCTCTACTTCGTCTTCCGAAAACGCCAGCCGCAGCACGCCGTTTTGCTGAAACTCGGGGTTGACGCCGGCCTCCGCCAATTCAGACGACCATTGCGGGAAAAGCTCCAGGCTGCGCATCCCAAGCCGGAACAGGTCTCTGTCATCAGGGTCGAGGTGCCACAGCGGGCCAACCACGCCAGCGGTCGCCCCGGAGGCTCCGTTTCCGAATTCCCGCCTTTCGACCAGGGCGCAAGAGACGCCGCGTTTGACCAACTGCCAGGCGATGGCGCAGCCCATCACGCCCCCGCCAACGATTGCCACGTCCACCGAATCCCTCATCAGCAGCGCCTCCGCCTTCCGTGTCTGATTGTGCTTACGCTGGTGGGCGAGTGTAGAATCGTAGCCGGGGGCTGTCAACGAGAGGTAACGGGTTTTGTCAATCGTTGCCAGTGTTCCGTCCGTCTGTTAGGCTTTCGGACGATAGGAGGCTGGATTGACGCAGGAAATGCAACCGAGGGCCGACCTGTTCGTAACCTGCATCGTTGACCAGTTGTTTCCCGAGGTCGGCGTCAGCGCGGTGCGGGTGTTGCGGCGGCTTGGGGTCAACGTCAGCTTTCCCGAAGGGCAGACGTGCTGCGGGCAGGCGCTGTACAACTCGGGGTTCACCCGTGAGGCCCGGGAGATGGCGCTGAGGACGCTGGATGAGTTCCAGGCCAGCGACTACGTGGTGGTGCCGTCGGGGTCTTGCTCCGCCATGATGAAGGTGTTCTACCTGGACCTGTTCGAGGATGAGCCGGAGATGCTGAGGCGGGCGGAGTCGCTGTCGCACCGGGTGTACGAATTCTCCGAGTTCCTGGTCAAGGTGCTTGGAGTGGAGGACGCCGGGGTGGAGCGGCCCGGGTCGGCGGTGTTTCACCAGGGCTGCCACCTACTACGGGAGATGGAAGTGCGGGAAGAACCGCTGTCGCTCCTCGGCGCTATCGAAGGGCTGGAGTTGCGGGAGCTGCCCAACGCTGAGACATGTTGCGGCTTCGGCGGCAGCTTCTCGGTCAAATTGCCGCACATCTCGGAAGGGATGCTGGCGGACAAGGTGGCAAGCGTGCGGCAATCGGGCGCGGACACGCTGGTGTCATGCGACATGAGCTGCCTGATGCACATCGGAGGGGCGTTGCGGCGGCAGGACCCGGACATCAGGATACGGCACATCGCGCAGGTGCTGGACGGGGAGTGAGGAATTTGGAATTCGGAATGGGGAAGTTCACCCCCACCCCAGCCCTCCCCTTGAGGGGGAGGGAGTACTTGGCGAGAGATAGGGGATTATGCCGGAAGTAAAGACCAGTCAATTCACGCGAGCATCGGCGTCGGCAATGCTGGACCCGCAACTGCGGCGGGCGCTGGACCGCGTCGGCTCGGGATTTGACGTGGCGCGGCGCAACGCCATCGAAGAGGTATCGTGGGAGGCCTGGGAGGAGTGGCGCGAGGAAGCCCGGCAGATCAAGATACACACCCTGGACCACCTCGACTATTACCTGGAGATGCTCCACGACAACGTGACCGCCGCCGGGGGACAGGTGCACTTCGCCGCCGACGCCGCGGAGGCCAACGCCATCGTCTCGCACCTGGCGCAGAGCCGGGGCGTCAAGGTCGCCACCAAGAGCAAGAGCATGGTGTCGGAGGAGCTGGAACTCAACCCGGTGCTGGAGTCCATTGGGGTAGACGTCTACGAGACCGACCTGGGCGAGTACATCATCCAGCTCGCGGGGGAGACGCCGTCGCACTTGGTGGCGCCAGCGTTGCACAAGTCCAAGGAGGACGTGGCCGAGCTGTTCGCGGACAAGCTGGGCGTGCCCTACGACGAGGACATCGTGCGCATGGCTGGCACGGCCCGGCAGGTGTTGCGGGACAAGTTCATGCAGGCCGACCTCGGCATCAGCGGGGCCAACTTCGTGGTGGCGGAAACTGGCACGCTGGTTATCGTGACCAACGAGGGCAATGGACGGCTCTGCACCTCCGCGCCCCGGATCCACATCGGCATCACGGGAATGGAAAAGGTGATCCCGTCGATGCAGGACTTGGCCATCTTCCTGCGGCTGCTGCCGCGCTCGGCCACCGGGCAGCGCATTTCCAGCTACGTAAGCATGATTACTGGGCCGCGCCGCGAGGACGACGAGGACGGCCCGGAGGAATTTCACCTGGTGCTGGTGGACAACGGACGGTCGCGGATGCTGCGCGATCCCAAGCTGCGGGAGGCGCTGTACTGCATCCGCTGCGGGGCCTGCCTCAACATCTGCCCGGTGTACGCCAGGGTAGGCGGGCACGCTTACGGCTGGGTCTACCCCGGCCCCATCGGAGCGGTGGTGTCGCCCATGCTGACGGGGCTGAAAGAGTCAAAGATGCTGCCCCAGGCGTCCAGTCTGTGCGGGGCCTGCCGCGAAGCATGCCCCATCAAGATCAACATCCCGCGCATGCTGCTGGAGCTGCGGCACCGCACCGCAGAAAGCGACGATCCAAAAGAACGCGCATCGACACGCTCGGAGCGGTTCCTGGCGCGGGCCTACGCGCGGCTGATGCGCAATCCGGGCCGAATGTCCCTTGGCGCAAGACTGGGCCGCATCGCGCAGAGGCTGGTGCCGGGAATGTCCAGGCGCGGCGGCTGGATACGGCGGGCGCCGCTGCCGCTGTTTTCCCGCTGGACAAAGGCGCGAGACCTGCCGCAACTCCCAGCCAAGTCCTTCCGGGACATCTGGCGCGACGAATTGGGCGATGACAGCGGAAAGGGGGGTTGTTGACGCAAGAATTTCACCCCCACCCTAACCCTCCCTCTCAAGGGGGAGGGAATGACGGCATCCCCGGTCGCAGCAAAGCCGAGTTCCTGGCGTCGGTGCGGGATGCGCTTGGGCGCTCCGAGGGGCCGCCGGCACAGCGTTACCACCGGCTGGAGGAAGACCTGCCGTTGCTGGAGGCGCAGGCCGCCGAACTGGAATCCCGACTGCGCGAGAACCGGCCCCAGTTGCTAGACCGCCTGGCCGATATGGCTGCGAAAGGCGGCTGGAACGTTCACCGCGTGCCGGGCGCTGAAGCCGCCTTGGGACAGGTTGACTCGATTGTCGGCGAAGTGGGCGCCACGCGGGTCGTGCGTTCCGGGCAGCCGGTGTTCGACGACGTGCCAGTGGACTCCGCCCTCCAGTGGCGCGGCATCGACATCGTTCCGGTCGTGCGGGGAGCCTCGGCCAGCCGCGAGGAACTCCGGGAGCAGATGCGCGGCGCGGACATCGGTCTGACCGGTACGGATTACGCGCTGGCGGAGACCGGTTCGCTGGTGATCCTGCCACGCCAGGGCCTTTCGCGGCTGGTATCGCTGGTGCCGCCGGTGCATGTCGCGCTGGTACGTCCCGAGGAAGTGCTGGAAAGCCTGCACGACCTGTTCCTGTTGCGTCGCCTTGAATACAAGCAGCTCGGCGGCGAAATGGGCAGCTACCTAAACTTCATCACCGGCCCCAGCCGCACCGCTGATATCGAGATGACCATAGTGCAGGGAGTGCACGGCCCCAGGGCGGTTCACATGATCATTGTCGAATAGCCGTCCCGTTCTCCCGTATCCGGGTAGCCGCAGAAAGAGGTCTTCGAGTATGCCAATGAGAGTGGGCTTTGCCCAATTCCGCAAGCAGATGCTGGAGCGGGAACTGGAGAATATCCAAGAAGTCCTGCCCATGCTGGGGGTGGAAAAGGTCATCCTGACCGGAGAAGTGGCCGCCGGTGAGTTCACCCCTGAGAGCCGGATCGAGCTGGTGGTAGTCCACGAAACGGACCGGCCCTTTGGCCGGAGGTCCGACTTCTTTTCCTATCACTTGGGCAGTTCTGTGGAAATTGACACCCAGGTGTACACCCCCGCGGAATTTGAGGCCCTGAAGGACACCTTGCCAGCCCTGCGGCGAGCCTGTGCCGAGGGAAGGGAGATTTTCAATGCCTGATTACCTGTCCGAGGGCGCGCGCTGGCTGCGGCAAGCCGAAAGAGACCTGGAGGACGCCCGTTTCCTGCGGGATAACGGCCGGCACAACCTCGCCTGTTTCCAGGGGCAGCAGGCCGCCGAGAAAGCGGTCAAGGCCTACCTCTACCACCGGCGGGTGGAGGATGTCTGGGGACACTCGCTGCTGGACTTGTGCGAGGATGCCAAGCTCTTCGACATGATGTTTGACACGGTAAAGAGCGAAGCCAGGCAACTCGACAAGTACCACTACATCACGCGCTACCCCGAATTCCTGCCCAGCGGCGCCAGCTTCGAGGCGTTCGACGAGGTGGACGCCGACCGCTCCATCGACCTGTCGAACCTGGTGCTCGAGTTCGTCAAGGAACGCATGGCCTGACGCCGTAGCTCCTTACCCCTCCCGGAGTCGCCGCAATTCCTCCCGGAGACGCCTGGCCTCTTCCTCGGCTGCGGAGGCTCTTTCCTCCGCTGCGGCGGCCAGAGAAGCAGTTTCCCGCTCATCCAGCAGGTACATCCCCTGCACCGGGTCATAAAAGCGCAGCAGGTTTTGGAACCAGCACAAGTCCAATCCCAGCAGCGGGCTGCGGCCCCAGGTAACACCACTGGCATCGGTGTGTGTCTCCACTGGCTGAAACTGCCCGTCAACCAGCAGGTCTCCGCTCAGAGGCCGGCCGTGAAAGCGGCCGCCGGAACTGTCGAACCGCCAGTATTCGCCAACACCTCTTGAGGCATAAATTTCGCGTTTCCGTGTGTAGTCGTTCTTGCCGGTACTCCCGGAAGCAACCTCCAACACAAAGTCGGGAGGCTTTCCCACCTCACTGATTACGTATCCGTTGCGGGCCTCAATCGCTCCCGGTTCCACGCCGAATGCCACGATGCAGTCCGGTACGGTCCAGTTCGTCCTGTCCCTCGTGTCGTAACAGAGATAGCCGTATCCATTCACCAGCACGTCATCCCTGTCCCTGAAGTGATGCTGGATGACGAACCGTGCATTGAAGATGAACCGGGATTCCTGCATGGCAAAGGGCCCCTTAGGCGGATCAGGCAGCGGCTTGATGTGCGCGTACTTGCATCCTGCCCAGCCTTTTGGTTTTGGTTTGGACGTCATCGCTGCCCTCTTTCAAGCTGGTCTGCTGACATTGTAACTTAAATAGCGGGCCACAGTCGTTACGCAACGTTTCCGGAACCCATCGCCCTGCCCGTCAGCAGCAGCCGCATGGTGCGCTCGGCGGCGGACTCCAGTAGCTCGGCCGTGCGCGAAAGCGACACGTCGAAGCTCATTGGCCGGTCGGAGATGCACACCACTGCGGCCAGAGAGTGATCGTAGAGCTCCTCGTATCCCGGCCCCAGGCCGCCCGCCAGCAGCACCGTCGGAACGCCGTGGGCCTGGGCGTGGCGGGCCACGCCGGCCGGCGCTTTGTTGAAAATCGTCGAGCGGTCAGCGCGTCCCTCTCCGGTAATGACCAGGTCTGCGCCCTCCAGCAGCGCGTCGAAGCCCAGCACGTCGCACACCATGTCGATGCCCGACTGAAGGGTGGCTCCCGCGAAGGCCATCAAGCCGGCCCCAAGCCCGCCAGCGGCCCCCGCGCCGGGCTGTTCCGACACGTCGCGCCCTAAGTCACGAGCGACCACGCGGGCGTAGTTCGCCAGGGCGGCGTCCAGCTCCTGCACCATCTCCCGGCTCGCCCCCTTCTGAGGGCCAAAGATAGCCGACGCGCCCTCGGGGCCGCACAACGGGTTGGTAACGTCGGTGGCGGCAATAATCGTCGCATCGCGTAGGCCGGGATGCAGGGCGCCGGACTCGACGCGGTCCAGCCTTGCCAGCGCGCTCCCTCCCGGTGGCAAAGGATTGCCCGAGGAATCAAGGAACCGGGCGCCCAGCGCCGCAGCCAGCCCGGCCCCGCCGTCGTTGGTGGCGCTGCCGCCCAGGCCAACGATGATGCGGTCGTAGCCACGGTCGAGGGCCTCACGGAGAATCTCTCCCGTGCCGGCCGTCGTCGTTACGCGGGGGTTGCGCCGCCTCTGCGGCACCAGGGCGATCCCCGAGGCCAGCGCCATTTCGATGACCGCCGTCCGTCCGTCGCCCATCACTCCCCACTGGGCCTCCACTGGCTGACCCAGTGGGCCGGTCACCGTGCTGGTGAACACCTGCCCCCCGGTACCGTCAACCAGGGCGTCGAGCGTGCCGTCGCCGCCGTCGGCCACCGGGGCCAGCACGGTTTCGGCATCCGGCAAAACGGCTGACACCCCACGTCCGATGGCCCGGGCGGCCTCCAGCCCGGACAAGGTCGCTTTGAATCCCTGGGGCGCGATGACGATTTTCATTGGCTGCTCCGGAACAGGGCGGGTGAGTCAGGGGACTAACTTATAGGTCTCAGCGAGACCGGCCACCGGGCCCGGCGGCCGATCTTGTCGGGAATTAGATTGCCGATTATACATTGCCGGGGGAGCGCCTATATTGTGATATAGTGCTACGAGCAGGGTTGCGCCCACGACCGGCAGGTTAGGGCCTGCGGAAGGTTCGGCTGGGGGCCGGTCTCCGGTTCAAACCGGCACTTCTTTGCCTGGCTACTCCAGCAGCCCAATACGATCCCGGAGTCCATTTATGTCCACTGGCGGAACCCCCTCGCGGGACGAACTCAAGAGCCGAGCAGCCGAGGCCATAGACTCGCGTTCCGGTGAACTGGTGTCGCTGGTCAAGGACATCCTGGCCAACCCCGAGCCGGGATTCCGCGAAACCCGGACGGCGCGCCTGGTTGCGGCAAAATTCGCCGAGCTGGGAATGCCAGCGCGAGTCGGCCTGGCCCTCACCGGGGTGCGCGCCGACTTGGTGGGCGGCAGCCCCGGCCCTGCCCTGGCGATAATGGGCGAACTGGACTCGCTAATCGTGAACGAACACCCGCACGCCAACGGCGATACTGGCGCGGCCCATGCCTGCGGCCACCATTGCCAGATCGGCATGCTGCTGGGCGCAGCCATTGGACTGATGCAGCCCGACGTTCTGGAATCTCTCAGCGGCCGCCTGGCATTCATGGCCGTCCCAGCAGAGGAATACATCGAGATCGAATACCGCGATTCCTTGCGGCGGCAGGGCAAGCTCGAATTCCTGGGAGGCAAGCCAGAGCTGGTGAAACTCGGCGAGTTTGACGACATCGATCTGGCCATGATGTGCCACACCACATCCAACCCCGATGAAAAGCTGCTCTGTATCAGCGGGGAAAACAACGGCACCATCGCCAAGAAAATCCAGTTCTTGGGACGCGGCGCCCACGCTGGCGGCGCTCCCCACCTGGGCATCAACGCCCTGAACGCGGCCACTCTCGCCCTTTCGGCCATCCACTACAACCGCGAGACTTTCCGCGATGAGGACAGCATTCGCGTCCACCCAATCATCACCAAGGGCGGCGAGGCGGTTAGCGCCGTGCCAGCCGACGTGCGGATGGAGACGTTCGTCCGGGGGCGCACCCTGGATGCCATCATGGACGCCAACACCAAGGTCGACCGGGCGCTGAAGGCTGGCGCGATGGCCGTGGGCGGCGACGTGGTGATCCAGACCATTCCGGGCTACCTGCCGCTGCGGCAGAATTCGGCGATGAACGACGTGTTCAGGGCCAACGCTCACAGTCTGGTTGGCGAGGAAAACACCGGGCACATACACCGCAGGAACGGCTCCACGGACATGGGCGACATCAGCCAGCTGATGCCAGCGATCCATCCCTACGTGGGAGGAGCCACGGGCATCGGCCACGGCGCGGATTACGTGGTGCACGACTATTCGCTGGCGGTCATCACCGCCGCCAAGGCGCTGGCCAGCACCGCCATCGACCTGCTGGCCGACGGAGCGCAGACCGGCGGCAAAATCGTTTCCAATCACCGGCCGGAGATGACCCGGGCGGGATACCTGAAATACATGCGCAGCCTGGCCAAGGAAGAAACATTCAAGGGCGCTTGATTATGTTGACTGTTGAAGAGCTGAAGCGGCTTGCCTGTGAGACCATCGACAAGCGCAAGAAAGAGATCATAGCGGTCGCTCAGCAGGCCCTCTCCCATCCCGAAGCAGGATTCCGCGAACACCGCACGGCCGGGCTGGTGGCGCAAAAGTTCAACGAGCTGCAGATCCCGCATCAGAGCGGCCTCGCCCTCACTGGCCTGAAAGGCCGGGTGCCGGGCGGCGCAGGCTCCGGGCCGAGGGTGGCGCTGATCGGCGAACTGGACTCGCTGGTGGTAACGGAACATCCCCACGCCGACCCCGAGACCGGCGCAGCGCATGCCTGCGGGCACCACTGCCAGTTGGGGATGATGCTGGGCGCAACCATGGGCCTGCAAACTCCGGCAGTCCTGGAACGGCTGTCCGGCGAGATTGTGCCTTTCGCCGTCCCTGCCGAGGAGTTCATCGAAGTCGAGCAGAGGTTGGAGCTCAGGGCGCAGAAAAAGCTGGAGTTCCTTGGTGGAAAGCAGGAACTCATCCGCCTCGGTCATTTCGACGACGTGGACATCGCCATGATGTGCCACACTGCCAGCGACATGGGTGAGCGAAAGTTCGCCATCGGCGGCACCAGCAACGGGCACGTGGTCAAATACGTGCGCTTCCTGGGCCGCGGCGCACACGCAGGCGGCATGCCCCACATGGGCATCAACGCCCTCAACGCCGCATCCTTCGCCCTGCAGGCCATCAACGCCAACCGGGAGACCCACCGCGCCGAGGATACGGTGCGAATCCACGGCATCATGACCAAGGGAGGGGAAGCCGTCAACGCGGTTCCCGCCGAGGTCAAGCTGGAATGGCGCGTCCGGTCTTCGACTCCGCAGGTCGTGGTCAAGAACTCGCAGGTCGTTGACCGCTGTTTCAAATCCGGGGCGCTGGCCGTCGGCGCTCAGGTCGAAATCACCACCATTCCCGGCTACATGCCAATGCGCAACGACTCCCGGCTCCAGGATGTGTTCCGCACCAATGCCGCCACGGTTGTGGGGGATAATGGGACGCTGGTCATGCCCGCTGGCCGCAACCGCGGCGGGTCAACGGACATGGGCGACCTGTCGCAGCTTCTACCGGCCATCCATCCCTACACCGGGGGCGCAACCGGGCCCGGCCACAGCAAGACCTATCTCATCACGGACTACGACGTGGCGGTAATCAATCCGGCGAAGATTATGGCGATGTCAGTGATTGACCTGCTGTACGACGGCGCAAAACAGGCCAAGGAGGTCAAGTCGGCGCACAAGGCGGCAATGTCCCGCAGCGCCTACCTGCGCTTCCAGCGGGAGCAAGCAAAGTCGGTGCGGTTCGACGGGGCCTCCGTGTAACTGCCTGGTTGGCCCAAGGCACTCCCCTTAGAGTGTGTTTCCAAAGTTCCCTCTCCCTCCGGGGGAGGGTTAGGGTGGGGGCGTACCCTTGGTTGCTCAGGACGACGGATACTCCTGAAACCGGCTCTTTGTCAGTAAACCGAGCTTATTGAACACTCTCTCAGGAAACATCGGGCCAACAGCGACAACGGCAGACGGGGAGCAAGACCTGATGCTCCCCGTCTGCTATTTCAGCAAATGCTCCGTGAGTGGGGTCGAAATAACGGTATTCTCGGCGTGTGTTGGTATTGGACGCGATTTGCCTGCTTGGCCCCGCCGCGTAGGGGCGCACTCCCGAGCACGTCGAAGGACGTGCGCCCGTGTCTGCGCAGGAGAGAATTGTGCCGGAACCGGGGGCCAGGGCGCACGGCTGTGCGCCCCTACATGGGAATGCCAACACACGTTGGGAATACCGAAATAACGGGGTGTGTGACTCTCCATTGCAGACTGAAATTTCGACGGGCAGTGCAACTTCCATCATCCTTGGTAAACCGGGGACGCCCTCACCCTAACCCTCTCCCGAAGGGAGAGGGGACCGGTCTCACTCCCTACGGGTCACACTCCCATTGCCCACATTGCTGTTCCGGCGACCAGCGGGATGGTCAGGTTGTCGTCGGGCGGGATTCCGGCCAGTTCGACTACGGCTGCAATCCCGGCGCCAGCCCACAAACCCCAGTGGTACCCGACGGCCCCGGAGATTACCAGCACGGCAGCCACCGCGGAACCGGCGATGGCGAATGCCGCCGTGCCTCCGGGAGACTTGCCCGCCAGCCGCGGCCCCGGCAGACGCCTGCCCACCATGGCGGCCACCGGGTCACCCAGCGACAGGTAGAACATCACTGGCACTCCCACCTCTTTCCCGAACAGCCAGAACACGAGGGCCGCCGCAACCAGCATGTGGGTTGCGCCCGTCATCCGGGAAATCTCCTCGCCCTTGAGGAGCGGGGCCATCCAGCGCATGTAGACCCGGTTCAGCGGCCCGATGCCGAACCGCGAGAGGTCCAGCACCACCGCCCCCGCAGCCAGCACCGCCAGCGCCACCGCGAACTCGCGCTCCGGGGCGAAAATGCCTGCCAGGGGGATGGATGATCCGGCGATCAGGTGGAACAGCCGTCGCCAGATCCGGGGAGGCGCTTGCGGACCCTCCCGGCGGCGTCCAGCGAAGATCACCAGTTCAGCGAGTCTCTGCATGGGCCGCCATTGTCCTGACAGCGTTGAAATTCGGGCGGCATTTCGCTCGGCTGACCGTCATTCCGGCGAAAGCGGGAATCCAGGGGCCATTAACACCGAAAGAAAATCCGCCAGCCGCCGAACACTGGATTCCGGCTTTCGCCGGAATGACGATTTTCGGGTAGTGTAATGCTCCAGGACGGTTTCTCAGAAGCCGAAGGTGATCGAGTCGCCAGCCCTCCAGCGGACGTCACGGAATTCGGTGCCTATCGGTGCCTCGAAGATCAGGAACCCGTCCAGCCCGTGCCCCTGCAACAACTCGAAAGAGCCTTGCAGGAAGGCGGTGGTGCGCTTGATGTAGTCATACGTCACCTCGGGGTCTGCCGCCCACAGCTCCGCTGGCCACTCCGAGGCGCCGGGACTTCCGCAGACGTAGGGATACGTGCCAGCCTCGTCGATGGTGCGGCTCACAGATGCGCCCGGCCCGATTTCCGCCCGGCCCTGGGGGATTCCCACGACGGCAGCGTTCTCAAAGTCGATGTACTGGACGCCCTCCGCCTCGCTCTGCCACCTCACCGCCGCGCCCGCGTCGATTAACGTTCGCGGCCCGTCATAGCATTCTCCGAGGTCCATCCGTACCAGACCCTCGGACTCGCCGCGAAAGTCCCGCCATGCAGATTCGCTTACGGAAATCGGGCGGTACACCCCATTTGCCACGTCCCTAAGCTCGACCCCCGTGCGGTCAACGTGGAGGATGGCGCTGACGGCGGTGTGGTTCTCCACCTTGGCCCGCACCAGCACCAGCTCCATGCCTTCGGCGGAGGGCGCGATAACCCAGTCCCGTTCCTTGCCGGAGGGATCGCAGGCGGGAGGGTCTGACCCGGCCAGCACGTCGCAGGTGGAATAACGCAACTCCGGCGTGCGTTCGACGCTGACCACGCTGAAGTGCAGCGTCCGGCCCTTCTTGTATTGCCCCAGGTTGGACGACTCCGACGCGCACGCCAGCAGCCCGGCCAGCAACGCGGCCACGAGGAATACCAGGAGCGGAACGGCAAGGGGTATTTTGGGAGTTGGAATCGCCACGATCAATCGCGTCTGAATAGCTGGAGCTGTGTATTGTGAGACATCAGTTGGCCGTGGTGAGACTGGGCAGTTCCCGCAGCCGCTCCACCAGGCCAACCAGCACGTCGATAAGATAGTCTACCTGTTCGTCGGTGTTGTCCTTACCCAGGGTCAGGCGGAGGCTGCCCCTGGCAACCTCGGCGGACTGCCCCAGTGCCAGCAACACGTGGGACGGCTCCAAGGAACCGGAACTGCACGCGCTTCCGCTGGAGGCGGCAATGCCAGCCATATCCAGCCCCAGCAGGATGGGTTCACCCTCCACGCCGGGGAAGGAAAAGTTGGCGTTGTTGGGGAGTCTCCGGGTCGGATGACCGTTCAGGCGGCTGCCCGGCACCCGCTCCAGCACCTCAGCGACGATACGGTCGCGCAGTTCCCCGCAGTGCTGGCCGGTCTGCTCGCGCCGGGCGTTGGCCGCTTCCAGCGCCACGGACAGGCCGACGATGCCGGGGATGTTCTCGGTGCCCGAACGGCGTTCCCGCTCCTGGCCCCCTCCCAGCAGGTAGGGCAGGAACGGCGCGCCCCGCCTGATGAACAGCACGCCCGTCCCCTTGGGGCCGTGGAACTTGTGGCCCGATAAGCTCAGCAGGTCAACGCCGAGCTTCCTAACGTCGAGGTCCAGGTAACCGGCGGCCTGCACGGCATCGGTGTGGAACAGGATGGTGCGGGAAAGTTCCGCCGCCCGCTGCTTGATAACCTGCGCGATTTCCGGGATGGGGTTCACGACGCCGATCTCGTTGTTGGCGTACATGATGGACACCAGGGTAGTCTTGTCCGTAATCGCCCGCTGCACCGCTTCCGGCTGGACGATTCCGTCGGAATCCACGGGGAGATAGGTTACGTCGAATCCCTGGGACTCCAGGTGCTGAGCGGTGTGCAGCACCGCGTGGTGCTCGACGCTGGAGGTGATGACGTGGTTGCCCGTCTCCTGGAGCGCCGTGGCCCCTCCCACGATGGCGGCATTGTCCGACTCGGTGCCGCCGCTGGTGAACACCACATCGCGCGGGCGGCAGTTCAACACGCGGGCCACCCGTTCCCTGGCCTCATCCAGAGCGTACCTGGCCTCCTGCCCCACGGTGTGGATGCTGGAGGGATTGCCGAACAGCTCCGTGAAATAGGGGGTCATGGAGCGCAGCACATCGGGGGCCAGCGGCGTAGTGCCCGCGTGGTCCATGTACACGATGCCGTCGGGGGCGCGGTTCTGAGTCATTCTATCCAGCCATTGCCCGGTTGTCGCCGAATGCCAGCGAGGGCAATCGGCCCCGCCATTTTATCACAGAGACGACCGGGCATTACTGCTGCGCCGTCTTTGGGTAGCTGCTGGTCGCCACCGACAGGAGGAAGAACCCGATGACAGCCGCCCAGATTCCGTCAATCCAATTGTCCCAAAGCACGATGTAGAGGACGCCACCCACCATCATCAGCAGGCCGACGCCCTGACCGCACCGCGCCGCGACTTTGGTGGCAAAGACGTGGTTGCCGGAGCCGGCCCACACGATGGCCCGCAGCACTCTGCCTCCATCGAGGGGAAAGCCGGGAATCATGTTGAAAATGCCCACGGTCAGATTGCCCCAGGCCAGTAGGAAGGCCACCATTTCGACCGGCGAAGCATTGCGGGTGGGCCAGATCCAGTTGCCCGGATTAACCCAGACCAGAATCGCGCCAGCAATCACGGCGAGGGCAAGGCTGGTCACAGGGCCCACCACGGAAATCAGGAATTCCTCGGAAGGACGCCTGGGTTCGCTGGCAAGGTGCGAGACGCCGCCAAAGATGAACAGCGTGATGCCCGTGACCGGAATGCCGCGGCTCAGGGCGACCAGGCTGTGGGAAAGCTCGTGGGCCAGCACCGACAGGAAGAAAAGCACCACCGTGATTACCGCCACAATCCACTGCTGGTACACCGGCCAGCGCAATGAGTCGAACCGGTCGGCCAGCAAGACCGTCAGCAGCAGGAAAATGACCAGCCAGGTCACGTTGATCTCGATGGGAATGCCGAAAACCCGTCCCAGTCGCAGGGATTTACCCATGGTCAACACGCTCGCAGCCAAAGAGGACGTGCTTCTAGCATAACAAATTCTGGCGATACCCAATCAGGTACACGAAGGGAGCCGGGGCATTCGCAATGTGATTGTCTGAATCAGGATTAACAAGATTTTAGGATGTACAGGATAGGGGGTACGCAGTTGAGGAGTTCACCCCCACCCTGACCCTCCCCCTGAGGGGGAGGGGATAAATTTCAACCGTGACCGTGTATGAGTGAAAGGCCCGGCGTCGTTGATCAGCGGGGGCGCCGGAAGGCCACGGCGTAGGCGGCCAGCTTGGCAACCAGGCGGGCGGCGGTGTAGGTGCAGGCGGTCGGGCCTTCTGCCGGAGACAGCTCGCATACGTCGAAGCCCACGATGCGCCGGTTCTCGGCGACGCTGCGGAGCAGGGACGTCACCTGCCTCCAGGTCAGGCCGCCCGGCTCCGGCGTTCCGACGGCGGCCATCAGCGACGGGTCGAACACGTCAAGATCGACGCTGACGTAAACGTCCTCGCCCAGCGCGGCCAGAATCTCATCCGCCGGGAGCAGGCCGCCATCCGCAGGGCAGGGCAAGACCGGGACGTTGTTGTTCCGGATGAAATCCCGTTCCTCCAGCGAGAGGCTTCTCACCCCGGCCAGCGCCAGCGGGCAAAGGTCGTGCACGCGGCGGGCGCCCGAGGCGTGGCCCCATTTTGTGCCTTGGTACTCGTCGCGCAGGTCGGCGTGGGCGTCCAGGTACAGCACGGTCATGGATGGAAAGGCATCAAAATGGGCCTGAACGCTGCCTGCGGTCAGCGAATGCTCGCCGCCGAGAACGCCTACGACGCGCCCCGGCGCCATGCAGGACGCTACGGCCTCCCGCACCCGCTGGGCCATCCGCTCCGGCCCGCCCATGTGCGGCTCCAGGGCTGGCAGCGTGTGGATTCCTAACGCCGCCACGTCCAGGTCAAGCTCCGGGTCATAGTCCTCCATCTGGGCCGACGCCGCTATGATGCCGGAGGGGCCGTCGCGCGCGCCGCCGCGGTAGGAGGTGGTGCTGTCGTAGGGGACGGGAATGAGGGCTACGCTGGCCGTTTCCGGCGCAGACTGCTCCGGGGTCAGGGCCAGGAAGTTGGGGTAGAGCCAGTGAGACGCCAGGCCGGAATCCGCACCACTCCCGTCGTCCGGGGCGCGCTGGCCCGGTTCGGAAGGGGAGAGGTCGTTAGCCACGCCTCAGACCGGGGCGGCCCGCTTCCAGGTCGCCTTCGAGAGCGGTGCGCTGCGCCTGCGACTCGGCCATTCCCTGGCGTTCGTCCAGCCATTCCAGCCCTCTGTCTAGCAGCCACGTCTGAACGTCGTCGAGTTCAAACAGCTTTTTGGCGTCCTCAAGGGCCCGGTCGTGGTCGAATGCCCGGCAGGAAAAGATGTCGATGTTGACGTAGTTCTTGCGCGGGAAGGTGTGGATGCTGATGTGGCTCTCTGCGATGATAACAAAGCCCGAGACGCCTGAATCCTCCGCCTTGGGCGCGTCGTATACCAGGACACGGGGATCGGTGATGCGGGTCATCTCCAGAGTGTCCGGGTAATCGGTCAAGAATTGGCGGACCAGTTCTTCGTCCCACATCTTGCTCGTATTCCCGCCAAATCCGTCAATTACCAGGTGCATCTCACCTCCAGGAACGGTCTTGAAAGAAGCCGCCATCAGATTGGTATGGTTGGCAAACGCAAGTACATAGAATATCATTTGTCGGATTCCAACACAAACTTCGCCAATCGCGCCGTCCGCTTTTGCCGCGGCTGGCGCAAACGGCAGACCCGGACAGGTATACCGTGCAGTCTTCCATGATCGAGGCTACAAACGTCACACACTACTATGGCCCTTACCCGGCAATCCAGGACGTCAACTTCGACGTAAGAAAGGGCGAGGTGCTGGGGTTTCTCGGGCCGAACGGCGCCGGGAAGACCACCACCATGCGCATCCTCACCGGGTTCCTGCCGCCCTCCAGCGGGTCGGTGACGCTCGACGGGTACGACGTGGTGGAAAAATCGCTGGAAGTGCGCAAGCGGGTCGGCTATCTGCCCGAAACGGTGCCTCTGTACACTGACATGACCGTGACCAACTATCTGAAATACATGGGGACGCTGCGGGGCATGCCGGGCTCGCGGATACGCGCCCGCATCGGCGACGTCATCGACGTCTGCCGCCTGGGCGACTATCGCAAGACGCAGATCGGCAAGCTCTCCAAGGGCTTCCGGCAGCGCGTCGGAATCGCGCAGGCCATCATTCACGAGCCCGAGGTGCTGGTGCTGGACGAGCCGACCATCGGAATCGACCCGATCCAGGTGGTGGAGACGCGGAGTTTGATCCAGGATCTGGGCCGCGAGCAGACCGTGGTTCTCAGCAGCCATATCCTGCCGGAAGTGAGCATGATCTGCGAGCGGGTGCTTATCATCCACGAGGGCCGCATAGTGGCCGAGGATACGCCCCAGAACCTGGCCCAGGGCTTGCAGGGGGTGGAAAGGCTGGAGGTCGAGGTTGGCGGCCCCTCCGCCGACGTGCTTCCCGCCTTGCAGAAAATCGAGGGCGTCATCAGCGTCAGCCACCGGAACCTGCAAGGCCGGCACGTCTACGTGATCCAGGCGCAGCAGGGGCGGGACTTGCGAGACGATATTTCACGGGAAGTGATCAGCAACGGGTGGAGCCTGCGGGGGATGCAGATGATGGGAATGTCCCTCGAGGAAATCTTCCTCCGCCTCACGACTCAGGAGGACCTGTAACGATGCGAACCGTCCGGGCAGTGGCCTGGAAAGAAATCCAGATATTCTTCCTGAGTCCCACGGCATACATCGTTGGAATGATATTCCTGTTCCTGACGGGCGTGCTGTTCGTCTGGGATTTGGGTGATCCCTTTCCCGAGGCGTCCCTGAGAACGTTTTTCCTGGGCCCGCCGGGGTTCATCACCACCGGGGCCATACTGGTGCTGGTGCTGCTCGCGCCCGTCCTGACCATGCGCCTGATCGCGGAGGAGGCGAAGCTGGGCACGATAGAGCTGCTGCTCACTTCGCCGGTGCGGGACTGGGAAATAATCATCGGGAAATACGTCGCCAGCCTCGTCTTTTTCCTGGCCTTGCTGGTAATGTCCGGCTTTTACGTCATCCTGCTGTTCGTTTACGCCAGCCCAGACCCCGGGCCAATCTACGCGGGATACATCGGCCTGGCTCTCTACGGGGCGGCGGCGCTGGCCGTGGGCATGCTGACATCGACCTTTACCAACAACCAGATTGTAGCGGCGGTGGTCGCAATCGGAATTCTCCTGGCGCTGTTCTATGCCGACCAGGCCTTTGCCGCGGTGGGCGGCACCGCCGGGGACGTGCTGGCGGAGATCGGGATGACCACCCATTTCTACGACTTTGCCCGCGGGGTAATCGACACCAGGCACGTCATCTACTACGTCAGCGTCATCGCGTTCTTCCTGTTCCTCTCGGTGCGCGCGCTCGAATCAAGGCGGTGGCGGTAGTATGGCCGGGCGCACCGCAGCAGACCCCGGAGACGAGGGCCCCCGCGACTGGCGCAGGCGCCGCCGCCGGAGGGCCGCAGCGCCCGAACCGGCCGGCGACCAGCCCGAGACGGAACGGACCGACACCGGCGACGGGGAACCGGAAGGCACCGAGGAAGAGCTTTCCCGGCCGCTGGTCAGCTTCCTGGACCCGGCGATTAACGCCATCGGGTTCCTCGGCGCGCCGCTGCTGGTCGCCGGAATCATCGGCCTGGTCACCGGCATCGTCGTAACCGCTTTCGTCAGCTCGATGCGGCTGTACGGCATCATCGACATTATCATCGGCGCGGCGCTGATCGGGCTGGTGGGAGCGGCTTTCATCAGCTCGGTCATTGCCGCCTTCCTGAGCAGGACGGGCCGTTACGGAATAAACACCCTCATACTGCTGGTAGCGTTCACCGCCATCGTGGTTGTGCTCAACCTGGTGTCCTTCGAGAATTCCCAGAGGGTGGACGTAACGGCCACCAACCAGTTCAGCCTGTCGGAACGCACCCGCGACCTGCTGGAGGACTTGCAGCACGACATACGGGTAACGGCCTTCTACAAGGCGCTGGAGGACACCCCCGGCGCAGAGATAGCGGCCCGGCGCAACCGGGTGGTGGACACCCTGGACGAGTTCGAATCCCGGTCGGGGCGGTTTTCCTACCGCGTCGTGGATCCGGACCTGGAGCCGGGCATAGTCGCCGCCTACTTCGGCGCCCGTCCCGTCGGGTTCGTCAGCGAGACCGTCGTGGTGGAGAACCTGGACACCGGAAGTTTTGACTCCCTGCAACCCACCGACGCCGCCTTCAGCCAGTTGGAACAGGACCTGGTCACCGGGCTTTACGTCGTAACCGGGCAGGAACAGAAAACCATTTACTTCCTGGCCGGACACGGCGAGCGCAATATCGACAGCGGCTCGGGCGAGGGCTACGGCTTCCTACGGCAGGCACTGGAACAGGAAAACTACCGTGTCAGGGCGCTGGTCTGGTCCTCCATATCTACGGATGTCTACGTGCCGGACGACGCCGCGCTGGTCGTAGTCGCGGGGCCTACGTCGGACCTGCCCGAGGCCCACGCCATCGCCCTCGACCTGTACCTGCTGGGCCGCGACCTTTCGGGAGAGCGGCGGCGCGAAAGCGGCCGGATGATTCTCCTTGCCGAACCGGATACCCCTGATACATGGCGCGAGTTTATGGTGCAATGGGGGGTGCTCCTCAGCGACGGCTACATCCTCGACCTGGAGGCATCCGTTCCCGGCCTGCCGCAGACTTTGGCCCTGAACGTGGACTTCAACACCCTGATCAATTTCAACGTTCAAGTCCTGGGTAACAACGAATCGGTCATAAACAGCGCCTTTGAGGCGGCCCTGGAAATCGTAGCCCCGGAAGGGCAGCAGCTCCAGAACGTGTTCATGCCCGACGCCACCGCGCTTGCGCCAGTGGACGACGGGGCGCGGCTGCCCCTGGCCATGGGCTTCACTTCGGCGAACAGCTACCTGATCGAAGACCCCGACCGCACCGACCCGATCTTGGGGGGAGACACGCCCGACCGCCGGGGGCCGTTTATTCCGGCAATGTTGATGCGCTCGGCGTCAAAGGTGGGGATGCAGGCCCCGGTTGACGGGCTGGCGGACTCCGACATCTCGCTGATCCTGACCTACGGCGACGCCGACTTTGTGGCCAACAGCAGCGTGGGCCGGGGCGGCGGGCTGGATATGTTCGTCAATTCCACCAATTTCCTGGTGGGCGACTACTCGCTGGTCTCCATCAGGCCCAAGGCCTTTGCGTACCGGGAATTCAATCTTGACCGCAACGAGTATGACTTCGTGCGATTCTCGTCCTGGCTGTTCCTGCCCGGCATAATGGCCCTGGCTGCGGGCCTGGTCTGGTGGCTCAGGCGGTAGCGCGGGGAACCGTGGCCCGGCGCGGCATTGAATCATGAACGTTCGCCTGACAATACTGCTGGCCGTCCTTGCGGCGATGATCGCGTCGACCTGGGCCATTATCGAGTTCACCGATCTGGTCTCCCGGGAAGAGCCGACCCAGGATGAGCCGTGGCTGTTCAAGATTGATGAGACGGACATCGCCCACATCGAGGTGAGGTACCAGGACGAGACCGTCGAGTTCGCCCGGGAGACGGGCGGCTACAAATGGAATATCGTCGGCGATCCCAGCTACCCGGTGTTCCAGGAACGCTGGGCTGGCACCACGCTGCTGCTCAGCGGCCCGCGGGTCAACCGGGGCCTCAAGCAGACCATCGGCGACCCGGCGCAGTACGGCCTCGACCCGCCGGAAAGCGCCGTCAGGATCACCGACATCGCCGGAAATTCCTTTGAGTTCCACATGGGCAACCCCACTCCGGACGGCAAGAACCAGTACGTGCGACTGGTGGGCGACCAGGCGCTTTACACCGTGCCTGCGGTTTGGGCCGACGTGGTGAACCGCCTAGCCTATGACCCGCCCTACGGACGGCTCTACAAGGTGGAAATCGCGCAGGTCACCGTCGTAGAGGTGAGCGCCAACGACCAAACCGCCGTGTATTACCTGGGCAACCAAGGGTGGCTGGTACATCAAGGGCCGCCCCCGGTGGACGAAGAGCAGTCGGCGCCGGTGTCCGACGAATGGGCGATATGGCTGGACGTTCTGACCTCGCCGCGGGTGGACGCCATCGTGGACCAGCGGCTGCCGGACCGGGATACCGAACGGCTGGCGGAGTACGGCTTTGCTACCCCCGACGTTCGCGTTGTCATCGCCCGCCGCGGGCAGGCAACGCTGGAGTTCCACCTCGCCGAAGGCCCTCCCGGCGATGACAGCTACTACGCCAGGACTGTCGACAGCGTCGACGAAACGCTCTACTCCATCAAGAAGGACAGGCTCCAGGGAATCGCGGAACTGGCGTCCGCCCCCCTCATATCCCGCTAGAATATCCAAAGCCGAGGGCGCAGAGTCTACGCGGGGAACGCAGAGAATTATGCCGCCGGTCATGTTCTTTGCGGCCTCTGCGGGAGTCTCTGCGCCCTCAGCGTTGAAATCCCACGCACCGGAGGAACGCAATGAAAGCTGAAATCATGGGTATCGGCACCGAGCTGCTGATGGGCGAGCTGAACGACACCAACGCGGGCTGGATCGCCACCCGTCTGCCGCCGTTGGGTATCACGCTGCAATGGGTAACCCTGGTGGGCGACGACATGGAGCAGCTCACCCACGCCTTCCGGCAGGGCCTGGAGCGCTCCGACATCGTCTTTACGACGGGCGGCCTCGGCCCCACCCAGGACGACCTGACCCGCGAGGCGGTGGCGGCGGCCCTGGGCGAAACCCCGGCGGTGCAGGAAAGCATGGTCGAGGAGTTGCGCCAGTATTTCCGCAGCCGCGGGCAGGACATGCCTTCGCACAACGTCAAGCAGGCCTGGCTCATCCCGTCGGCGCAGTTCATCCCCAACCGCAACGGCACGGCCCCGGGCTGGTGGGCCGAGCGCGACGGCAAGCGCATCGTCATCATGCCCGGCCCGCCGGTGGAGATGCAGGCCATCTTCCGGGAGCAGGTGGAGCCTCGCCTCAAGGAGCTGGTCACCGAAGAGGTCACCATCACCCGCAACGTCAAGACCATGGGCCTGGGCGAAGCGTCGGTGGACGAAATCATGTCGGAGTACTTTGGCCAGGAGAACCCCTACCTGGGCATATACTCCAAGGCCGACGGCATCCACCTGCGCGTCATCGCCCGGGCCGCGGACGAGCCTACCGCCCGCCGGATGATCGAGCCGGTGGAACTGGCGGTCAAGGAGCGCCTCGGCGAGTACATCTGGGGCTACGACGACGAAACGCCGGAGCAGGCCGTGGCGCAGGCGCTTCAGTCGCGGGGCAAGACCCTGGCGGTGATGGAGTACTGCACCGGCGGCTTCCTAACCAACGCCATCACCGAGGCCAACGAGGCCCAGAAACACTTCCGGGGCGGCGTCGTGGCCTTCGGCGCGGAGTCCATGGCAGCTTCGGGAGTGCCGCCGGTACTGATGGACAACCACGGCCCGGTCAGCCAGGAGGCGGCCAACGCCATGGCCTCCGCCGCGCTGCTCCAGATGGGCGCGGACTACGGCATCGGCATCACCGGCGCGCCCGGCCCGGCGGAACTGGACGGGCGTCCCATGGGCCTGGCCTTCGTCGCCATCGCCCGCGCCACCGGCTCCGGCCCGCAGGTCATCAGGGAACTGGAGCTGCGCGTACCGCCGCGCCGCATCACCATAAAGCGCCGCATATCCAACCAGGCCCTCATCGAGCTGCGCAAGCTCGTTGACGCGGGGGAGTAGACGCGAAATGAGAGCAATCGCCTTCGCCCTGTTACTGTTGCCAATCCTCGCCCTTGCGTCCATAGCTTGTGGCGGCGACGCTGAACCCACGACTGCCGCTACCCCAACCCAGGCCGCCCAAGCCGAGGCTGCCGCAGAGCCAGCGCCCACGACGAGCGACGCCGCCCCGGCAACTCAAACGCCCACGGAGCCAGCGCCCACCGCCATGGCTACGCCAACTGAGACAGCAGAGTCCCCCGATCCAACAGAGGCCCCGGCCGACACGCCCGTTCCGCAGGACACGCCAACGCCCGTGCCAACCGATGCCCCTGATGACGCCGGAGCGGGGCCAGGTTCGTTCCTGGTCGGCGAGGGGTCGCAGATCACCTTCACCGTAGATGAAGAGACCAACTTTGCCCCGGTGCGCTTTGAGGCAGTCATCTCCGGCACCGGACTGAGCGGGTACGCGAATCTGGACGGCAGTCCGTCGGTAATCGTATTGGACTTGCACTCGCTGGGGAGCGACCAAAGCTACCGGGACCGCTACATCAGGCAGCGCATGTTCCCCGACACGCCAATAGCGATGGTCACGTTCGATCAACTGCCCGACCTGCCGCAGAGTTTCCTGGACGGCGAGGACACCGAGGGCACGCTGGAGGGATCGTTGCAGATAGGAGACACCGCAACGCCCTTAACCTTCGAAGTCGTCGCCAGGCTCGACCCCGAGGCGGTCAACGTGCTGGGCAAGACAACGTTCACCTGGGAGCAGCTCGGCCTGCCCAAACCCGTCTTCGGCCCAGTAACCTACCTAGGCGAAGAGGTCCGCGTGCAAGTGCTGATAGTGGCCCACAAG
Organism: Dehalococcoidia bacterium; assembly: GCA_963664375.1. Lineage (GTDB taxonomy): Bacteria > Chloroflexota > Dehalococcoidia > Lucifugimonadales > UBA3495 > VXOI01. The sequence continues at coordinate 2,047,882 of OY761449.1, read as the reverse complement.
CAGTAGCCTGTCAACTGAAAAGCGCCTGCCAAGGGCCCGGTTCAGTCACAAAACTTCGTATCGGCGTTCGACGACAGGCTACCTGTGCTGAACAGGGCGGTAGACTTGGAGTGAGAATTTATCGTGGGATCCCTAAAATCCTTTGTCACAAGGTGGCCCCATTTGGTAAACGCCGAACTGCGGGGAAAATCGCGGCTACCTCCTGCGCCTGCGTGCTGCATTGAGGTGGTTGGGGGCTATATCAAACTGCGAACCGTTCTGCCACTGGTACGTCGACAATATCGGCTATAACTCAAGACCTTTGGCCAGTTTTTCCAAAATCGAGTCAACGTCGTGGGCTGAACGGCGAGCCAACATGTAAAGACGCGCCATTTCATTGTCCTGCTCGTCAGTCGTATCCTTGTACCCGAAGGACTCAACAGTCTCTCCTGACTCGTCGAGTATGTCGAGACGGTAAAAAAAATCCCCATCCTCCGCAATCGTAACTGAGATTGCATCGACAGCTACGATGAACCGACCGTCCTCATCGGACTTGGCCCATTTCAATTTTCCCTCCGCTGTTCGTTGAACCATTCCTGACAAGATCTGACCCAGCTCAATCATCTCGTCTCTCCCTGTGAATCGCCAAACCCAACGCTGCTTGCCAATTCTTCCAAGTCGCTCTGGATACCATTCAGCCTTTTATTAAATTGGGAACGAACGCTAACGGGGACAGCCTGAGCGCTGCTAACGCGCCTGCGAACCGACTCTTCCGTTTTGCTTACGGTCGTTCTGGCAGCCGTCAATTTCTCGCGGACGCTGGCCTGTCCTTGCGGACATCGGGCTATGATGTCTGATAACATCTCTCTCAACGATTGGTAAAGCTCCCTGGACGCCTCCCAACGGTCGTTGTCATGCAGGGTCTTGATGCGCTGAATCAGCCCAATGGCGCGTTGCAAATCCACGGTCTGCAAGTACCGCGCAATTTGGGCACTGGTGTCGCTCGCCGCCACTTCCGCTGCTTCCGAAGCAGACCTGGCGCGACGGGCCTCCCGGATGGCCCAAGCAAATCCTCCCAATGCCACGACAATTCCGACTACTGTGGCTACGTCGCCCCAGGTGCTTGACCAGAATTCGATCATACGGTGCGATTATACTCCATAATGGAGCCTTTCCCTAAGCGGCGAAATCATACTGCGGCCAACTTGTGGCACAGACGTCCAGTCGTTCAACCATCCCCGTAATGGTGCTTATCTTGGTCAAGGTACCACACAGCAGGCGCCCGGGGGTTTGGGTTCCCCTTATAGCCCAACGAGAGGAGGGGGAACGGTCTGCCACGATTCAGCTCCGGCGCTGAGTTCACCACCAGGCCTTGGCCGAGGCGCGTCAGCGTCTCGCAGCCGACGGTGGTGATGACTACCGGGCTCAATCAAGCATCAGAGGTATGCGATGAAAGGCTTTGCGCCGTTTATTCTAGGGGGTGTTTGCAAACTGTAACCAGAGTAGCAGTGCCCCGATTTGCAGCATTGCCAGGTGGTTTTCGGCTCTCTTCTCATACCGGGTGGCGATTCGGCGGAATTGCTTCAGCCGGTTAATGGCCCGCTCCACCAGATTGCGTTGCCGGTACAGGGCCCGGTTGAAAGGAGCAATGCGCCGTTCATAGTCTTTCCGCGGGATGGCGTGGCGAATTCCCCGTCCTCTGAGCCAGGCCCGAATCCTGCGGCTGCCGTAGCCTTTGCCGCCGCAGACTTACCGGGGCTTGATACGGGGACGGCCGCGTAATGGACTTCCCACTCAACCTGCCCAACAGCGTCAGCTTCCCGCTGCGCCTCAGCCGGAAGCCGCTCCCACAAGCCTTGCATCCGGCCGTAGGCTTGCCTGAGTCCCAGGATGACGGAGCAGTTTGACGCCCCTCTCCGTAGTCCAACTACTGTTTGTGATGATATGTAGCCGCGTTTGTGGCGGTTTCGCGCGATAGGGGCAACCACAAGGGTTGCCCCTGATTTCAGTGCTGTCGCGCTTTTAGTCGGCGATGGGGATGGCGACCGAGACGCGGGGCTTGTCGCCGTGGACGGCGGTGGTGTGGCCGCGCCCGGTCAGGTCATCGGCCAGCAGCACGTCGCCGGGGTTGAAGATACGCTTCGTGCCGTTGCCCAAGCCGATTTCCGCCTGCCCGTCCAAGGTAATGACGTACTGGCGGCGCGGCGCGGGATGCCAGTCAATGAAATTGCCCGGCTGGGTGCGGCTGAAGGTGACGCTGGAAGCGTTCTGCGCTGCGGTTCTTTCGGCCTGGGCGACCGCCTCGAAGGGAAGGTCGAGTTCCTCGAAATGCGACTCGCCGTCGTCTCCGGTATAGATTCTCACTACCTGCATCCTGAATCTCCTTATGGGTGAAATTTGTTGGCGCCCGTTTCTGATGCCGGAATCATAAGTCGGCGCTGAAAGGCCGTCAATTTGGGGCGTCCCGGCTCGACTCACGGCCAGTGGGACACAAATCCGCCAGGCAACATTCCCGACAGCGAGGTTCGCGCTTGGCGCAAGTCACCTTGGCGTGGTGGTCCAGGAGGGCGTGATACTCGTTGAACAGCGCGGTGTCGCCGGGCAGGTTGTCCTGGAACAGAGACTGGTAGGCGCGGTAGCCCGGGTTTCTGCCCTCGGGCGTCAGGCCCATGCGGTCGACGATGCGCCGGGTGTAACTGTCCATCACGAATGACGGCTTTCCGGCAGCGTAGACGATGATGTCGTCGGCAGTCTCTTCGCCGATGCCGTGGATCGAGAGCAGCTCGCTCCTGAGTTCCGAGACTTCCTTGTCAAGCATGCCGTCCAAGTCGCCGCCGTAATTCTCGATTATGTGACTTGCAAAGGCCTGGAGCTTGCGCGCCTTGGCGTTGAAATAACCGGAGGACCTGATGGTCTCGGCCAGTTCGTCCGTCGGCAGCTCTGCAATCGCTTCAAACGACCAGCAGCCTTTGTCCCTCATAGATGCTAACGCCTTTTCGACGTTCACCCACGCTGTCGATTGTGTGAGGATGGCTCCCACGATTACCTCGAACGGGCTTTCGGCGGGCCACCAGCCTTGCGGCCCATAGCAATCCAGGAGGCGGTTGTAGACCTCGCCCAGCAGACCGGCCAACTCGGTGCGTTCCAGAAAGCCGCTCATTGGACGCGCTCCGCTGTCGCGCCAATCGAGGCAAAGGGAACGATGGGCAATTGCCTGTCCAACGCCACTTCCCAGCGCGTAACGCGGCAGTTGTAGGCATAGGCTTCCACGCCGCGGCCAACCGCGTCCTGAAAGGCGGCGGCGAGATCGGGGTCGGCAGGGTCATTGGTGGCGAATGCGCGCGCGTCGGGCCGCTGCGCCACGAAAATCACGCTGGCGCTGTGGCCAGCAGCCACCGCCTCCGCCAGGGTCTTCAAATGCTTTGCTCCCCGCGTTGTCGGCGAGTCCGGAAACAACCCCACTCCGTTCTCCACCAAAGTGCAGGACTTGACCTCGACGTATCTGCGCCCTGCCTCGTTCTCCAGCAACAGGTCAAAGCGGCTCTCGCCAAAGGTGGACTCTCTGGTTACTTTCACTGGCCCGGTGAGCCAATCCAGCGACCCGGCGGCCACGGCCTCGGCCACCAGCGAGTTGGGCAGCCTGGCGTCGGCAGACACGAGCACCCCGTCGGCCAGCACCAGCGCCAAGTCGTAAGCCGTCTTGCGACCCGGCGCTGCCGCGGGTTTGAGCCAGACTTCTGCCCCCGGAACGAACAGCTCGCGCAGCCGGCCGGAATTTGCCACGTGGACGCCGGTCTCCTGCCCGCAGAGGTTGACCAAGGCAAGAAAGCGGTTCACCCTGCGAACGAAGGACGCCCTGACCAAGTCCTCGCCCAATTGCATCTGTAGCCGCTCTCCAAGGGCTTTTAGTTGTTCCCTCTCCCTCTGGGAGAGGGTTAGGGTGAGGGAGTTTCCTCTTCCAGCGCCGCATCGCTGAAAGGGCTGAAAGGCAGGATTTCACCCCTACGCCAACCTTCCCTATCTAAAGGTAAGGGGATTAGAGACCCTGATTCACCATCGGGACGCTCTTGCGCTCTGCCACGGCAATGGTAACAATGGACACCCAACAGGACAACGGAATCGACGATTGCATGAGTACTTTCACGGACAAGATTCGCCAAGCCAGCGACGCCACCAGCAGCCTGGTGTGCGTTGGCCTTGACCCCGACCCGGCGCTGATGCCTGTCCAGGACGTGGTCGAGTTCAACCGCGCCATCGTCGATGCGACGGCTGCGGTCGCTTGCGCGTTCAAGCCAAACCTGGCCTTTTACGAAGCCCTGGGATTGCCGGGATTGACAGCCCTGGAGCGCACCATAGCCCACATACGGCAGGTGGCGGGGCATGCCGTGATTATCGGCGACGCCAAGCGGGGCGACATCGGGCCGTCCGCAAGGGCCTACGCCAAGGCCATGTTCGAGGTCTGGGGGTTCGATGCCTTGACCGTCAACGCCTGGGGCGGCGGGGACACTGTCGAGCCTTTCCTGGAGGATGAATCCTGTGGCGTTTTCGTCTGGTGCCGGGGGTCAAATCCTGGATCGGCTGACTTTCAGGACTTGAACATCGTTAAAGACGGCCAAGAAACGCCGCTGTACCTGTCAGTGGCCAGGGCCTGCGCCGGTTGGAACGTCAAGGGCAACGTGGGACTTGTTGTCGGGGCAACCGTCCCGGACCAACTGGCAACGGTGCGCGAGCTGTGCCCGTCCATGCCCATCCTGATACCCGGCGTGGGAGCGCAAGGCGGAGAATTGGCGGCAGCGGTCAAAGCCGGTGTCGACCAATCGGGGCGGCTGGCGCTCATCAATTCCTCGCGGGGCATCATCTATGCCTCGCGGGGCGCGGATTTCGCAGACGCCGCCGGGCGGGCAGCGACGAATCTGCGGGATTCCATCAACTCCGTGCTGGATGAGGGCGGACTGGGATGGCCCTCGAACTGAAACTCGGCGACGTGGTGCGGCTGAAAAAGCCGCACCCCTGCGGCGAGTACCTTTGGACGGTCACACGCCTGGGCGCTGACATCGGCCTGGTATGCCGTAAGTGCGGCCGCTACGTGATGATACCCAGGGCCCATCTGGCGCGGCGGATACGCAGCGTCGTTGCCAGCGGCGAAGGCTAGGATGTGTTTGCAAACTCCAAGAGCAGGGAGAATTGGGCATGGCCGCTTTATTTGATGCAGGAGGTTCACCCTCACCCTAACCCTCTCCCTCAAGGGAGAGGGGATTTTGGCGGCGATTTCCGGCCCTGTTTGTGGTTTGCAAATACGCGCTAGGCGTCGTCGATTATCGGCGGTGTCTGTCGGCTTATTACCGGCAGCGGCGTTTCCCACAGCTCGGCGTGGTAGCCGCTCATGTACTCGGACATCATCTGCGTGAAGTTTCGCACGCCCTGCCCCATGAACTTGCCCTTCAGGGTGCAGATTCCGATGACCGAGCCCGGGAAGAGGTGGTCCAACCGCACTATCCCCACGTGGTCATGGTCTTCCGGACGCACGGTAAAGTCCACGGCCACCGCCAGCCCCATGCCGATTTCCACGTAACGTTTGATGGATTCCATGTTGTCCAGGGACAGCACCACGTCTCCCACGAGGCCCTGGGACTTCATGGCCTGGTCAACCCTCTGACGCAGGAAACTCTCCTGTCCCGGCAGGATCAGCGGGGCCGCCACCACTTCCTCCAGGGTGATGTTCTTGCGTCCAATCAGGGGATGTCCCAGAGGGGTCATCAGGACGGCGTTGTATTCGAACAATTCCTGGAATTCCAGGGAAGTGTCGTCGGGCGGAGGCGGTGAGCAGAAGGCAAGGTCAATCTCGCCGGAACGGACCAGTTGCATCAGCGGGTCATAGGCCCGCGCCATCAGCCTGATGCGTATGTCGGGATACTCTTCCCGAAAGGCTTGGATACCCTTGGGAAGGTGATGCGCTATCAGGTCGGGGTAAGCGCCGACGATGAACGATCCCCGGCGGTCGGCGTAGTCCATCTGCCGTTTCAGCACCTCGATGGATGTTACCACCGGAGTGACCAGCTCAAGCAGGGTTATGCCCTCGGAGGTCAGCTGGATGGGGCGCTTGATTCGATCAAACAGGGTGATACCGAACTCGCTCTCCAGCTTCCGCAGGTGGGTGGTTACCGTTGGCTGTCCCAGTTCCAGGGTTCTGGCAGCCTTGGATACGCTGCGCAGCCTGGCCACGTGGTAAAAGCTAATCAGTTCTCGTAATTCCATGAATTTGTCCTCAGAATCCCCGCTACATTTTCGATAAAATATATCATACAGTATCCCTTGACAAAATATGTGAGCAAAAACAAGAATGATGCGTGCTCACTGTGCCGGAATTCAGTGTATCCTGTCCGGGCCAGCCAGCACTGAAGATAAGGACAGGGCGGGCAGCGCCTTCGGGTTGACGACATGCCATTCGTGATAACTGAGCCCTGCATCGGCGTGAAAGACGCGACCTGCGTCGAAGTATGCCCCGTTGACTGCATCCAGACCGACGACGGCGTTGAGCAGTATTTCATCGACCCAATAGCCTGCATTGACTGCGCCTATTGCGAGTCGGTGTGCCCGGTCAACGCGATATTCGACGAGTTCAGGGTTCCCAGCGACCAGCGCCAGTTCATCGCCAAGAACCGGGACTACTTCAAATAGGCGGTAGCGCGTCGGTAGTTCCTGATTTTCGCCGGGTCTTGACCCTGTTCTCTCGAATCGGAGTAAGACGGAGATCAGGTTGACGGGACCCGCACGGCAATTTGCCGGTCGGTTTTTCATTTCCGAGTTCAGGGTTTGCCCTCGCCGGGTTCCGACAGGGGGCAGCCCTCAGTTCCCGAGACCCCATTACAGGGAGGCCGTTGGTCATGGCGCTGTTCCTTCGCGATGAAGACGTTGCCCAGTGCGTATCGATGGACGAAATGCTGGGAGCCATCGAGACCATGCAGACCCGGTACGGCCAGGGCGAAGCCTACAACCTGGGCCGGCGGAAGATCATCGCGGAAACGGGGATGCTCTCCGTGATGGGCGGCGGGCTGTTCTACGACAGCGTTTTGGGCGTAAAGACCTACACCGTGGTGCGGGGCTCCTACTCCTTCCAGGTAAGCCTCTACGACGCGGAGACCGGGAAGCTCCTGCTGTATACGCAGGCTAACCGCTTGGGCCAACTGCGCACCGGCGCGACCACTGGCGTCGCCGTAAAGCACCTCTCCCGTAGCGGGCCGTTGCAGGTTGGCATCATTGGCACCGGAGGACAAGCGCCAACGCAGTTGCAGGCGGTCGCCGCCGTGCGGGAGATTGCCGGAGTCAAGGCGTTCAGCCGCAATGCAGAGCGCCGCGCCGATTTTGCCGCGCGAATGTCCGACACAATGGGAATTTCGGTGAAGGCCGCGGACTCCAACGAGGACGCCGTCCGGGATTGCGACCTGGTAATCGGGATTGCCGCCACGGCCGAGCCCGTCGTACAGGGCAGTTGGCTCAAGGAAGGCGCAACCGTAATCGGCGCTGGCCCGACGACGTGGCGCGTCAGCGAGGTGGACGAAGAGACGCTGAGGCGAGCGGACAAGTTGTTCGTCGACTCATTGGACCAGGTTTCCATCGAGGCCGGCGACATCTCCGCCGCCGTTGACAAGGGACTGCTGAACTGGAGCCGGCTGTCGGAGTTGCGGCACGCGGTCTGCGGCGCGATTCCGGGGCGGGACAACGACAGGCAGATTGTGTACGCCAAGCTGATGGGCACGGGTGTCGCCGACGTAGCCGCGGCCAAGCTGGCCTACGATTCCGCCCGGGAGCGCGGCGTCGGGATGGAGATGGACTGGTAGGGGAACGTGGCAGGCACCGGGTCCCATCGGCCGAACCACGGCATCACAGCAGCTCGCGGAACTGCTCGATGGTCAGCCCGGCCTTGGTAACTATGGCCCCCATGGTAACTGGCGCGATGGGGTTGTTTCTTGGAATCTGAACCGACACAGCACCATTGCTCATGGTGATGTGTTTGCCTTGCCTGATGACCCGGAAGCCAGCTTTCTCGAATGCGCGAACGGCTCTCAGGTGGTTGATGCCGGGTAAGACGGGCATAATTTAAGTGACCGTGGCGACCTCGTCAGCCTCCGCTTCCTCCACACCGTCAAGATTCACCTCGACATCCTCCATCCTGACGCTGATGACGTGGCTGTCCTGCGAATCCCGCTCGATTTCCTCTTTCATCTCTATCCACGATGCCTCCATGAATTCGCGGATAGCTATTCGTGCGTTGCGGAGGGTCTCCTCCAGATTGCCGCCCTCCGTAATGCACCCCTTAAGCCCTGGGCAAAATGCGGTAAACCCCTCGCCAGTTTCGTAAAGCACCACCTTGAATTTCATGCCTGTCCCTCCCGCATTAGGGCTTTCGCGTCTTCCCGTTCGGGGCGCTCGCCCGCGATCAGCCGTTCAGATAGTCGCTGGTGGTGCCGATGGAGTAGGCGGAGTTGCCGGTCAGCAAGCTCTCCACAGCAGCCCGCGCGGTGTCCAGCGAGGTAAAGCAGGGTATCTGGCGCTCGACCGCGGCCCGGCGAATGTAGAACCCGTCGCGGAGCGCGTCGCTCTCGCCGGAGAGAGTGTTGATCACCGCGCCGATGCTGCCGTCGTCGATTACGTCTACCACGTTGGGATGCCCCTCGCCCAGCTTCTTGGTGGTCATGGTCACGGGAAGCCCCATGGCCGAGATCATGGCAGCGGTTCCCTCGGTAGCATAGAGAGGGCAACCGGCCCGGTTGAGGCCCTGGATCAGAGAGACCGCCTCCGCCTTGTGCTGGTCAGCGATGCTGAGGAGTACGCCGACCCCTTGGCGCAGGTTGAGCCGAGCCGCAAGCAGGGCCTTGGTGAGGGCCGACGAGAAGTCGTGGTCTATGCCCATGACCTCGCCGGTGGACTTCATTTCCGGCCCCAGGTGCCAGTCCACGCCAACCAGCTTGCCCATGGAGAACACCGGGGCCTTCACTCCCACCAGTCCCTGCCGGGGCCATAGCCCGGAGGGATAACCCTCCTCAGCCAGGGTATGGCCCAGCATGATCCTGGTCGCCAGCCGGGCCACCGGGATGCCGGTGACCTTGGAGATAAACGGAATGGTGCGGCTGCCGCGGGGATTGACCTCCAGCACGTACACCGTCGTGCCAGCGCTTTCGCTGGTCGGCACCTGAGGGCTGCGATAGGCGGCGCCCCCGTGAATCACGAACTGCACGTTCATTACACCGCGCACGCCCAGGGCCAGGCCGATGCGAGTGGTGTAATCGACTATGGTGTCCACCTCTTCCTCGGTCAAATTGAGGCCGGGGTAGATGGCCATTGAGTCCCCACTGTGAACTCCGGCGCGCTCAACGTGCTCCATGAGTCCCGGGATGAGCACGCCCTCCCCGTCGCAGATGGCGTCAACCTCGCACTCCTTGCCCTCCATGTAGCGGTCAATCAGCACTGGCCGGTCGGGGGACATTTCGGTGGCGGCGGTGAGGTAATGGATCAACTCGGTGGCGTTCTGCACGATTTCCATAGCCCGTCCGCCCAGCACGTAGCTCGGGCGCACCACGGCGGGGTAGCCGATGGTCTGGGCCACCTGCAACGCCTCGCTGACAGTGCTGACAGCAGCGCCAGGGGGCTGAGGGATGCCCAGCCGGGAGAGGAAGTCTTCGAACTTCTGACGGTCTGACGCGATGTCGATGGCTTCCGCGCTGGAGCCCAAGATGGGCATTCCGGCAGTGGACAGGGATTGGGAAAGGTCGATGGCCGTCTGCCCCCCGAACTGCACCAGCGACGACGGAGGGCGGCTGTTGGCGTCGTCCGGGTCTCCCGTCTCGTTGTCGATTATGTCACGGACGGATTCCTCGTCCAGAGGCTCGAAATACAGCCGGTCACTGGAGTCGAAATCGGTGGAGACGGTCTCGGGGTTGGAGTTGACCATGATGCTGCGCACGCCGGACTCGGAAAGGGCCCAGGCGGCGTGGACGCTGCAATAGTCGAACTCGATGCCCTGACCGATGCGAATTGGGCCGCTGCCAATGACCAGGGTCTTGTCGCCCTCCAGCGGCTCGGCCTCATTTTCCTGGTCGTAGGTGCTGTAATAGTAGGGAGTGATCGCCTCGAATTCTGCGGCGCATGTGTCCACCATCTTGTAGACCGGGCGAAGGCCCCACTGCTGGCGCTGATTGCGCACCTGCTCCGGGAGCATGTCGGCCAGGGTGCCGATCTGGGCGTCTGAGAACCCGATCATCTTGGATTCGCGCAGCAGGTCGGGCGTCAGCTTTTCGGACAGGAGGCGGCGCTCCATCTTGACGATGCGCTCCAGGGCCACGAGAAACCACGGGTCGAAATAGGTGAGTTCAACTAGTTGATCGACCGTGTAGCCGCGCCTGAGCGCCGCCATTATTCCCCAGAGCCGCATGTCGTTCGGGCCGAGGGGCAGTTCGCCATCGGCAGTTGCCGTTCCGTTTCGCCATCCCCGGTCTTCCCACAGCAGGGAGCGGCCGCCCAGTTCGAGGGATCTCGCGCCCTTTTGCAGCGCCGCCTCGAAGGAGCGGTCAATGGCCATGGCCTCGCCGGTGGCCTTCATCTGCGTGGTGGTGCGCCGGTCGCCGTGAGGGAATTTGTCGAAGGGCCAGCGCGGTATCTTGACGACGCAGTAATCCAGCGCAGGCTCGAAGGCGGCTTTGGTCTGCCCCGTTACGGCGTTCTCGATTTCGTCCAGCCGCTTTCCGACCGCGATCTTGGCCGATACCCGGGCTATCGGGTATCCCGTGGCTTTGCTGGCCAAGGCAGAGCTGCGGCTGACCCTGGGGTTTACCTCGATGACGTAATAGGGCGCGTCCGGCTCCCACGTCATGCCGAGGGCTTCGGAAACCTTGGGATGCGGCGGCAGCGCGAACTGGACGTTGCAGCCCCCCTCAATCCCAAGCCCTCGGATGATTTTCAGCGATGCGGTTCGCAGCATCTGGTACTCTTTGTCGGTGAGTGTCTGGCTGGGGGCCACCACGATGCTGTCGCCGGTATGCACGCCCATTGGGTCCAGGTTTTCCATGTTGCAGATGGTTATGCAGTTGTCGGCCCCGTCGCGCAGCACCTCGTACTCCAGCTCCTTCCAGCCGACCAGCGACCGCTCCAGCAGAATCTGGGAAATGGGGCTGGCCGACAATCCTGCCTGGACGATGGCCTCGAATTCCTCTTCCGTATTGGCGATGCCGCCGCCGCTGCCGCCCAGGGTGTAGGCGGGCCGGATAACCAGCGGCAGGCCCATGCGGGCGGCCACCTCCCGAGCCTCCTCCATCGAAAAGACCGTTACGTTTTCCGGTTCCGGCTCGCCGATGTCGTGCAGAAACGCGCGAAAGAATTCACGGTCTTCGGCCCGGCGGATGGTATCCAGGGGCGTCCCGAGCAGGCGCACGTTGTAGCGGTCCAGAATGCCCGCATCCGCCAGGTCAACGGCCATGTTCAGCCCGGTCTGCCCGCCCAGGGTGGGCAGCAGCCCGTCGGGCCGTTCGCGGTCAATGATCCTCTCCAGCACCTCAACGGTGAGAGGTTCGATGTACACCCGGTCGGCGATGCCCGCATCCGTCATTATGGTCGCGGGATTGGAGTTGACCAGCACGGTCTCAACACCCTCCTCGCGGAGGGCCTTGCACGCTTGGGTGCCCGCATAGTCGAACTCTGCTGCCTGTCCAATCACGATAGGGCCTGAGCCAATCACCAGAACTTTTCGCGGCTTATCCGTAATGGGGCCTCCCTGATGTCGGCAACGGCTCTTCGGTTCCGAGGGCGAAGGCGTGCCGTTTTTGTTTTGGTTGACAATATATTTTAAGCCCGGCTGTTAAATTAACAAGCCGGGCTTTGCTCTGGGCTGAATATCCGTTCCGACGGCGATGCCGTCAGACTTTCGGCAGTACGCCGGGCAGCTCGATGAGGCCCCGATCGTACAGCGAATTGAGCAACTGGAACACGAAGGCGCCGAACAGCTTGCCGTCCCAGTCGGCGGCGTCGGGGCCGGGCACCGTCTGCTCCACCCTTGGCGGGATGCTGATCGTCACGTTCCCGTAGCGGTTCACCTCGACCTCCATGCGGCCGAGAGGAATCGAGTTTTCTGCGCTCCGAGGCTGGAGGAGAGAGAAGGCGTTTACGGTGAAAATCCATTGTCCGCCTATCTGTCCCCGGCCGGGGTTGACAGCGTAACCGAACTCTCCGCAGGTGTAGCCCGGGACCTCCTGGTCGAAGACTGCGGTCATGTCCGCGAAGTCAACATCCACTTCCACATCCACCCCCCCTTCCAGCAAGACCATCGAAAAAGAAGACATGCAGATAATTCCTCCGGAAGTTTGTAGCTGAAAGCTGTTGAGGGGAGGCATCCGGCGCAAGCGACGGCAGCCGTTCAGCGCGCCGGGTACCTGGTAGAGAACCTCCTTGAATGCCCCGTGCGGGGCACGAAATTCTATGACTTGAAGTCGTCCATCAGCTTCAGAAACCGGTCGAAGAGGTAATCGTTGTCCCTCGGTCCCGGCGATGCCTCTGAGTGATACTGAATGGTGAAAACCGGCAGCTCCCGGTGGGTCAAGCCCTCCACCGTATCGTCGTTCAGATTGATGTGAGAGACCTCCAGGCCGGACGGCAGGGAATCGGCCAGCACCGCGTAGCCGTGGTTCTGCGCCGTGATGTACACCTTTCCGTCGGACAGGTCGCGCACCGGATGATTGCCGCCCCGGTGCCCGAACTTCAGCTTGAAGGTTTCCGCGCCCAGAGCCCGCGCCACAACCTGGTGGCCGAGGCATATTCCCATTACGGGGACTCTGCCGAGAATTCGCCGGGCGTTGTCGACCACGTAATCCACGATCTGCGGGTCTCCCGGCCCAGGCGAGAGAAGCACTCCTGACGGGTTCAGCGAGAGCAGTTCCTCCGCCGGCGTATCGGCGGGCACCACCCTCACGTCACAGCCCCGCCGGGTGAGTTCACGCAGAATATTGTATTTAAGCCCACAGTCCGTTACCAGCACACGGTAGGGGCTTTCCTCTCCGTTTTGATTCAAACCGCCCCAACCGTAGCCCGTGTCGGTCATTACGTTACGTACATGGTCGAGCTCATCGTAATTGGGGGCGGCGTCGAGCATTGACCTGCCGGTTTCCGGGTCAGGAGCGATTGCGCCGAGCATTACTCCGCTGGAGCGTAAACGGCGGGTGATGGCCCTGGTATCCACGCCGCTGATGCCGGGAATGCCCTGCCGCTCCAGAAATTCGTGGATGGTCCGGTCGCTGGAACCATGGCTGGGTTCATCGCAGTGCTGCCGCACGATGAGGGCGCTGACCTGGATTTGGCGGGATTCGTAGTCCTGCTCGTTAATCCCGTAGTTTCCGATCAGGGGATAGGTGAGTGTGACCATCTGCCCCGAATAGGAAGGGTCGGTCAGCACTTCCTGATACCCCGTCATCGTCGTGTTGAATACCACCTCGCCAACGGCGGGAACGTCGGCGCCAAAACCCTGGCCACGGTGGACGGAACCGTCTTCAAGAACAAGAAACGCGGTGGGCAATTTAGCGCACCCCCAGCAATGGAGAAAGGATTTGGTAACCTGGGCGGCCCCACTCTTCAGGATGAGCCACGGCATCGGCCCGCAGGAATGGGCGCATGACAAAATCCCTCTCCCTCCGGGAGAGGGTTAGGGTGAAGGCGGCCCTTGCTCGCTCAGGAACGTGGGATGACAAGCCAGGACGGTTTTCCCTTGGGTTTGCTTGATATGCCACACATCTTCTAGGAATCACGTCCCTCCCCCACTTGAAGCCTTTTCGACTGGTGAACGAATTTGCCGCCAGCAATTGTCGCCACAACCCGCCCCTTGAGTATGGTTCCATCCAGCGGCGTGTTTCTGCCCTTCGAGGCAAACTCCGTCGAGTCAACGGTCCATTCCAGATCCGGGTCGAACAGGACCAGGTCGGCAGGGGTGCCCGGCGCCAGAGACGCCAAGGGGAGATACCGCGGGCCCAGCACCCTGGCCGGCCCTGCCGTCAGGCGTTCAATCAGCACGGGCAAGGGAACCCGCCCGCCGTGGGAGAGTTGCATGACCGAACCAAGCGCGGTTTCCAGCACGCTGATGCCGAAGGAGGCGTCCTCAAACGTTACCTCTTTGCTGGCTACGTCGTGGGGCGCGTGGTCGGTGGCTATGCAGTCGATAGTGCCGTCCGCCAGGCCAGCGATCAGAGCTTCGACGTCGGACTGCCAGCGCAGGGGCGGGTACACCTTGGTTGCAGTGTCGTAGGCCCATTCACCGGGGCCAGCGCCGCTTCCCTTTGTCCCAAGGGCCCACTCGTCGGTGATGGTCAGGTGATGCGGGCAGACCTCGGCGGTCACGTTCAGCCCCAGCTCCTTGGCGCGCCGGACCAGCGGCACGCTGCCAGCGGTGCTGACGTGGGCCACGTGCAGCTTGCCGCCCGTGGAGCCAGCCAGCGCGATGTCCCTGGCGATCATCGCGTCCTCGGCGGCTGGCGGAATGCCGGGCAGGCCCAGCCGCGTCGCGACCGCCCCCTCTGCCATCATCCCGTCGGCACACAGGTGCAAGTCCTGGCAGTGGTTGCTGACCGGCCGACCGAGGTCTGCCCCGTAGGCGAGGGCCATCCGCATCAGGTTGGCGTCCTGGACCGGATCGCCGTCGTCGCTGAACGCCACGGCCCCGGCAGCGGCCATCTCCTCGAAGTCCGCCAGTTCCTTGCCCCGGCGCTCGCGGGTGATGCAGCCGATGGGCAGCACGCGAACTAGGGCGGCCTCCCTGGCCCGGCGCAAAACGAACTCGACCATGGGTTCGGAGTCAATGGGCGGGTCGGTGTTCGGCATACAGCAGATGGTGGTAAAACCACCCCTGGCCGCCGCCGCCGCGCCGGTCGCGATGGTCTCCTTGTATTCGAAACCGGGTTCCCGCAGGTGGGCATGCAGGTCGATGAAGCCGGGGCATGCCACCAGGCCCGTTCCGTCCACTTCGATGCAACCGTCCGGCCCGCTGTCGATTGCGGCACCAGAATCGACTATCTGCCCGCCGTCCACCAGAATGTCGCCGATGAAATCTAGCTGGCGCACGGCGTCAATCAGCCGTGCCCGCCTGATGAGTATGGGCGGCGCACTCACTGTTGCCGTCATTCCGCGGCTCCGGCGTTCAACTGGTACAACACCGCCATGCGAACCGCCACACCGGCAGTGACCTGCTCCTCTATGGCGGAACGGCTGCCGTGGGCCAGTCCTGAGCTTATCTCGATGCCCTCGTTCATCGGCCCCGGGTGCATCACCAGCACGTCCGGCTTGGCCTTCGAGAGCCGCGCGTCGTTGACCTGCCAGCGCCGTATGTATTCGCGGACACTGGGCAGGAATCCGCCCCGCTGCCGTTCGGACTGAAGCCGCAGGGCCATCACCACGTCCGCGCCGGTCACCGCCCGGTCAAGATCGGGGTCGAATTCCACTTTCGACGCCAACCCCACGCCATCGGCAGCCGTCGGCCCGTTGACGAAGTCCAAAGGCATCAGCGTCCGCGGCCCGGACAGAACTACGCGGGCGCCCATCTTGGCAAAGCCCCATATTCCTGACCGGGCCACCCGGCTGTGCAGCACGTCGCCGACTATGACGACTTTCAGACCTTCGATACGTCCCAGGCGGGACTGCACCGTGTACAGGTCGAGCAGCGCCTGGGTGGGATGGGCATGCAGGCCATCGCCGGCATTCACGATGCTGACGCGCTCCAGGTTGCGGGCGAGGAAGTTGGGCGCTCCGGAGTGGGGATGCCTCACCACCAGCGTGTCGACGCCCATGGCTTGCAACGTCAGGCCGGTGTTGAGCAGCGACTCTCCCTTGTCGGCGCTGCTGCCGGAGGCGCTCATGTTGATGACGTCGGCGCTGAGTATCTTGCCTGCCTCCTCGAAGGAGACCCGTGTCCGGGTGCTGGCTTCGTAGAACAGCGTCACTACCACTTTTCCCCGGAGCGCTGGCACCTTCTTGATGTCCCGGCCCAGCACCTCGGCCATGCTATGGGTGGATGCCAGCGTCGTCTCCAGTTCCTCACGGGAGTAATCGTCCAGGTCGAGAACGTGACGGCGCGAAGGCAGGTCATCCCCGGGGATGATCCGAGCGTCCAGTCCCTCGTTGATCGCTTCTTGCAGTGTCATGAAACCTGACCGTGCAATTTCGTTGTGCCGAGGTTGCCGCTATTGCCGGAATGTGGCGATGGGTTCCGCCTGTTCCGGTATAGGGGCGGAATCCTCCGTGATTCCGTCTCCAGACCGCAGAATGACTATCTCTTCACGTTCGTCGATTTCGTCGAGGCGCACCGCGACAATCTCGCTGCGGGCGGTGGGAATGTTGCGGCCAACGTAGTCGGCGCGGATGGGCAGTTCCCGGTGGCCCCGGTCGATCATGACGGCCAGTTGCACCTGGGTGGCCCGGCCGTAGTCGGTGAGCGCGTCCAGCGCGGCGCGTATCGTGCGCCCGGTGTACAGGACGTCATCCACCAGCACGACGCGCTGCCCCTGTATGCTCACGGGCAGGTCGGTGCGGTGCACCCGCACCCTGGGCCGCTTGCGCTCGCGGAGATCATCCCGGTAAAGGTTGATGTCAAGGGAACCGACCGGCACCGACGTGTCTTCGAAATCCGAAATGCGCGCCGACAAACGCTGCGCCAGGGGCACGCCGCGCCGCTGAATGCCAACGAGCAACAGGTCGCTGGCCCCGCGATTGCGCTCCAGTATCTCGTGAGCGATACGGGACAGGGCACGGCTCATGCCTTCCCGGTTCATAACTTGCCGTTCCGTCATTCCGGCGAGGCCCTCTTCGGGCATGACAATTCTCCCGTCGGTTCTTCCCATGCGCGGAAATACCCGCGGCCCGCCCGTGCTTAACCGGGGGATAACAAAAACCCCTTGCCTCACGACTGGCAAGGGGCGCGAACCGGCCCGGCGGACTCAAGCGCGCCGGGAGAAATCCGGGACGTCCAACTTTGCCAGCCTCACGGGACTGCCTTAAAAGTCTGACTGCCCTGCTGCGGAGCATTCCGCAGGCAAGAGAATTTTCCGTTGTATCTTTCAGATTATCACAAATCCGTTCCTTTCGATACCCGCTTACCCACGCCCACGGCCTTTTAATTTTCTCTGTACCTTATTGGGCAGACCGTCCAAGGCGATTCCCAGGCATTCCGGGCATCACTGGTCGGTCAGCCGCCGAAGTTGCTCCCTGAGCCGCGCTACCTCAGCTTCCGCAGCGTCGGCGCGGGATTCGGCAGCATCGCGCTCGGATTCGGCAGCCTCCCGCCTGTCCCGCTCCTCTTCCGGGGTGGGGAGGAACTGCTTAGTGTAGTGGTCGCGGAACCTTGGCTCGCCCCGGTCCCAGCAAATTTCCAGGTCCAACACCGCGCTATATCCCCACAGCAAGCCGTCCGGCTCCCGGTGTATTGGCAGGCGTTCGTAAATCCCATCCGCCAGCGTGTCGCCAGCCAGCGGAGCGTCGTGGAAGCGTCCGCCGGAACGGTCAAAGCGCCAGTATTCCTGCACGCCGTAGGCGGCGTAGCCATCCCGTTTAACGGTGTAGTCACGGCGGCCTGTGCTGCGGGATGCCACTTCCAGCACGAAATCCGGCGGCTTGCCCACCTCGCTGATGACGTACCCGTTACGGGCCACAATGCCATCGGGGTTGACGCCAAAGGTCACTACGCAATCGGGGGCCAGTTGTTCGGACTCATTGCCTGCCTCGCGCCGCAGGTATCCGTCGCCACAAATCAATACGTCGTCGCGGCGGGCGAAGTGAAGCCCCAGAACCTTGTCGATGGCCATGGTGCTCAATCGCTGCTGCATATCCGGTTCTTTCGGCGGGTCGGGCAACGGTTCAAGGTGTGCGTATTCCTCAATTTGCGGTCTGAGTACCTTCTTGGTGGTCATACTTCGCCCCCTGCTACGAGGCCACTTTCTTGCGGCGGTTGTTCAGGTAGTCTACCAGCACGAACTCGCTGAGGTTGGAGGCGCTGGTGTAGAAGGCACGGCCGCGGTTGATTCGAGTCATCCGGTCGACGAAATTCACCAACTGGTAGTTGTTCTCCAGCATGAATGTGTTGATCAGTATGTCCTCCTGGGTACAGCGGCGCACTTCCCGTAGCGTCTCCATCTCCGTCCGGTAGCTGGGCGGGTAGCTGAAATACGACCGGTCTCCCTCCAGGTGGGCCGTCGGTTCGCCGTCAGTGATGACCAGTATCTGGCGAGTGCCGCCCTTCTCCCGGGACAGCAGCTTGCGGGAGAGCATCAGGGCGTGGTGCAGGTTGGTGCCCGACACCCAGGCGTTCCAACTGCAATTGGCGAGCTCCTCCTCCTTGATTTCCCGGGCATAGTCCGAGAAACCGACGATGTACAGGGAGTCTCTCGGAAACTGCGAGCGGATCAGCGCCATCAGCGCGACGGTAACTTTCTTGGCTGCCTGCCAGTTGTTGAACAGGCCCATTGACCGGCTCTGGTCCAGCAGCACCACGGTTGCGGCCTTGGTCATGTGCTCCGTCCGGTGGACCTCGAAATCCTGCGGGCCGATACGCACTGGCACCTGCGGCCCGCCGCGAAGCACTGCGTTCTTCACCGTCGTCTGGAGGTCTACGAGGAACGGGTCGCCGAACTCGTAGGCCTTGGTCTCGCCCAGCAGGTCGCCGTTGGCGCCGCGGGTGTCCATCAGGTGCCCGCCTATGCGGTCCTTTTTCAGGTGGGCGAACACCTCTTTCAGGGCCTTCTGGCCGATGCGCCGGATGCCGCGGGCGGTCAACTCGGCCTTGTCGCCGCCAGTGATGTACCCGGCGTCCTCCAGCAGCTTGCGCAGGTTGTCCAGCTCGTCCCACACGCGCCGGGCATCGTCGCCCAGCAGTTCCGCCAGCTTCTCGGGGTCGACGTCCGAGAGGTCTCCGGTGCGGATGGCGTCCTGGAGCGCGGCCTCGAGCTGGTCCAGTTGTTGCAGGTCGCGCATCATCTGCATCGCCTGTTCCATGGTCAGGCTGTCGTCGCCCAGGAACGGGTACTGCCGACGCAGGTCGTCCATAGGCATCAACTGTTCCATCATCGCGGCAAACTGGGCCATCTCCCGCTGCGTCTCGGCGTCGAAGGCCTGGGCCAGCGCGTCCTCCATCTCCTGGCGGGCCTCGGGCGACATGCTGTCCAGCATCGACTGCATCTGGGCGAGTTGCTGTTGCAGCATTTCCATCAGTTCTTCGAAGCTCTGCGGCGGGTTGGGGCCGAACATCTGGCCCCACTTGTCCATGAACCCGTCGAAGTCCGGTTCCCGGCCCGACAGCTTGTCGCGCATCATCTGGTTGAGATCGCGCATCATTTCGCGCGTGGCGGCCATGTCCTCCGGGGACATGTTCTGTATCTGCTGCTGCATTTGCTGGGAAATGTTCTGGGCCATCTGGCTTTTCAGCATGTCCAGCAATTCCTGGAACTTCTGCTGTGCCTCCGGGTCCATGAAGTCGTAGTCCATCAACTCCCGCAGTTGGCTGCCGACGCCTTCCGGGAGGTCATCGAGCTTGTCCAGGTTGCGGTCGGCCCGCTGCTTCAGCAGGTTGTTGAGCGCCTCCTGCTGCTCCCGTTCGTCGTCGGATGCCTGCTCCACCTGCTGCTGTGCGTCGTCCAGGCGGTTCTGGATGCCGCGCCGCTCCGTGTCGATGATGTCTTGCAGCCGCTCCTTCAGGTCGTCCAACACGGAGTCCATGTTGTGCTGCTGCATCTGCTGGCGGCGGCGCTCCTTGAGCTGCTCCATCAACTGCCGCAGGCCGGGCATCTGTTCGCCGTCGCGGTTCTGCATTCCCTGGCGGAACAGGTCACGGAGGGCCTGCATGATGTCGCCGCGATTGAGGACGTCGTCGGACAGCAGGTCCATCAACTGGTCGGCGTCCATGTCGAAGATGTTTTGGGTTCCGTCCCACCTGGAATAGCGGTAAGTGCGAAAAAGCATGGCGTCCCCCAAAACGGATGTGCGGGGCTGGAATTACGAGCCTGAGGATACCGGCCTGAGAATACGGCGATAATACGCGCCGACGCTGCATGTGGCAACCGGGGTAGTTTGAACTGTGATTTGTTTGATTGGGTGGTTTACAGAATTTTACCCCCGTCCCATCCCTTACCCATTTGAACGGGACGATTGCAAAGCAGTAGTCTGAATCAGGATTCCCGGGATTAAAGGATTCACAGGATTTGCCGCCGTCCGATGCATGCCAGTTTGTTGATGCGAGAATTTCACCCCCACCCTAACCCTCCCCCTCAGGGGGAGGGAATAATCGAAAGGCCCTGCTGGCAGTGGGCGAACCCTTGAAAACCGTCGCAGTCTCATTAGAATGGAATCAACGTCTGGGAACCGGCGGTATCCACACCCGCAGGAGTCTGCTGTGCCAAAGCTCCCGAGGATGAAATGGGGCCGGAAATCCGGCGCCGGGGAGACCCCGGCGGCTATAGAACCCACGGGCCGGCAACCGGCCTATGCCTGGCCCCACTCCTACCACTACTGCGGTTTTGAGTTTGCCGTGGAACAGGTGTCCGAATCGGTGGTCCAGGTCACCGGGCTCGGTCAGACCGGCTGGCTGGGCATACACAACAAAGGATCCCGGGAAAAGCCCTACATCTGGACCAAATCCAGGTACGACATCGGGCCCGAGGGTCTGGAATTCGGGAGTGTGCTGGCCGGCGGGGGCTTCGTCTCCCTGAAAGCGGGTTTCGACAGTCTCTGCGAAGCCCTGATTCGAGACGCCAGAGAAAAGGAGCGGATCCAGAAATTCAGAGACAGCGGATTCGGCTCCGCCAAGCAGGAGCTTCTGGAGTTCGTGTCCGCCTTCCCGAAGCTGCCGGATGATACACCGCCCAGAATCAGCCCCCGCGTCTACCGCTCCGACGGATATGAGTTCACCGTGGAGCATATATCCGAATCCGTGTTCCAAGTCACCGGCCTCAACCAAACCGCATGGCTGGGCATCTACAACAAAGGCTCCGAGAAAAAGCCTTACATCTGGACCAAATTCAGGCACAACGTGGGTCCGGAAGGACTGGAATTCGGAGACGTGCTGTCTGGCGAGGGCTTCGTCTCCCTGCGAGAGTGCTTCAACAGTCTCGCCGAAGGCATCATTAGGGATGCCAGCCGAACGGAGCGAATCCAGAACTTCAGAGAAACCGGCTCCGACCCGGCCAGGCAAGTGCTTCAGGAGTTCGTGGACGAGTTTCCCTTGAAGCCGCCGGGCGAGGAATCCACCAGAGCCATCGCCCGCCTCTACGAATACAAAGGACATGAGTTTAGCGTGGAGCCTGTGTCCGAATTCGTATTCCAAATTACCGGCCTCAACCAGACCGCCTGGCTGGGCATCTACAACAATGGCTTTAAGGAAAACCCTTACACCTGGAGCAAATTCAGGCACGACGTGGGGCCGAAAGGACTGGAATTCGGGAGCGTGTTAGCCAGGGAGGGCTTTGCTTCCCTGAGAGAGTGCTTCAACAACCTCTGCGAAATCCTGATTAGAGACGCCAGCCAAACGGAGCAAATCCAGAGATTCAGAGAATCAGACGTAGTCCCCGCGAGGCAGGGGCTTCAAGAGTTCGTGGACGAGTTTCCCCTGGAGGCCCGCCATGACCACCAATAAAGCCCGCTGGCCGTTGCCGTAATTACGGCAACGATCAACGAAAAGACGCTGACAAGGCTGGCGGCGGGGTTATATCACCTTCGCGCCCAGCACCCTCTGGCAGTGGGCCAGGGCGAACCGGTGCATCTCCGGGTCAGGCCCCGACACGCAGTCGGAGTAGACCTCGACCTCGTAGTCCCGGTTGCGCGCGTCGGAAACGGTGTGCATGACGCAGACGTTGGTGGCGACGCCGCAGATCATCAGCTTTTCCGGCTGGAGGGCCGCCAGACGCCCGGCCAGGTCGGTGTTGAAGAAACCGCTGTAGCGTTTCTTGGGCACCACCACCCGGCCGGGAACGAACTCCGACAGCTCCGGTATGACCTCGGTCTCCTCGGTGCCGATGACGCAGTGGACCGGGAATATGTTGAACTCCAGGTCGTCGGGGTCATGGTTGTCGGCCAGGAACAGTATCTCGGAGCCCGCTGCTATCTCCCTGTAAATCAGCTCGTGAACGTTGGGGATGATGCGCCGGGAGGGCTCGTGATACAGGTTGTAGCCAGGCTCCAGGAACCCCTTGAGCATATCCACGACCAGGACAACGTTGCTCATTGCTGCCTCCTCCTCGAATTTGAGATTGCCGTACAATGGCCCGCTAGTCCGGCGGGACTACAAGCCGGGCGTAAGCGGCGAGCAGCCGGCGAAATTCCGCCAGGAAATTTGCCGGGCCTTCAAGCGCCTCTATTTGAACATGGGCATAGGCCCAATTCCGCCACGGCTCATCAACGTACTGGTCTTCGGATCGCCACTCAGCTCGAACCTGAAAGGGAATACCCGTACGCAGCGCGGCTTGTTCGGCGAGTGTCTCATAGTCGCCAACGGTATGATGCGCCTGACCGTACCCCGCCAAATGCTCGATCCGCAAATCGTCAATGGATACGCCACGCTCAAGCAGACTCCCTATATGCCAGACGGAAAGATCGGGCTGCTTGAACGCGCTTGCCTTGGGCCTGTTGTTCCGCCTGTTCCAATCGCGTGGACGAATGAAACGGCAAACGACATCGTCTTGAGGAACAGGCACGGTCTACCCGGAGAGCCAGGAAATTACGTCCGCTTCGGTGGCATCCGGCATGAGTTTGACCGGCTCCATCGGAGGCTCATAAACCCCTGCATCAATGCTGCCGTCAATCTCCAGTTCGGCCAACAGCAAACGGCCCCCAGGCAATTCCAGATCGAAGGATAACGCGCCGTCCACGTCAACGGAAATCTCCGGCTCCCTTGTCCTGGCCAACGCGGCGTTGGCTATCCGGGCGGCCATCTCCACCACCCAGGGAGCCGGCCGCTTTCCGTCAAGTCCTGCGGCGAATTCGTCCAGGGCGGCCTTTGCCGCAACTTGCGCTTCTGATGTCCCGGTAGTCATAGCATCCCTCTTTCGGGGCCGCAGGTTGTTACTTGCAGCGCGGGAGAATGCCAACAGGGTAGCACACACAGTCTTATGCTTTCACCTGCTACTTCGGCCTCAGCAAGGTGTCCGGCGGTATAGGCGGGAGCCGGGTTCCAGGAATCCCTTGAGCATATCGACGACCAGGACTACGTTGCTCATTGTTGGCCTCCGGCGGGGTGGGGTTGGGGCAGTATGGCCTAGGTAGTGGGATCGGGCAAAGCTAGGAGTGGGGTGAACTATAAGGGAGGGCCATATTCCCGAAACCAGATGGCTAAGGCCGTGGCTCTGAGCTTGGTAAGGTCTGTGACTTGCGAATTTGTAGATTGACAAACCATGTCCAACGCATCTATGGCCCGCCCTGCTTTGATGATGCTCCTAGCATGGCTTGTGCGCGACAGGCAGGCTTTGTCTGTGTACCCTCTCTCTTCCCTGATTTGTGCCGCAATGTCCGCGTTTGATAGCGAACTGTCGCAAAACTGTTCAAAGAAAGCCACAAAGCACTCTTTCCCAATTGACCGAAGGTTTCGGTCCAACTGCTGGTCGTCCATTCTCTCACCTCATGGATGTTAGTTCGCCAGAACCCACATGGTTCTTGTTTCGCTCTATGGTAGTATGGGCAAGAATCTCCTGCATGAATCAGGGCAAGCCCTAGTCTCCGATACGATGGAGTGCGCTGTAGGGGTTATTACCAACATCACCGCACTGCACATTCCAATTAGTTCCATAGAATCCAACTTTCCCGTGATAAGAAAAAAATTGGAAAGTGAACGGTTCGCCGTAAGGCATCGCCACCGATTGCTCGTTTTCTTCACCTCGGTTGAGTCGGAGAACGCAATCGTCATATTTCACACGATTGTCACCTTCGTAGCTCATAAGTCGATATTCGTAAGTGCCTGGTAGAAGCTGGTCCTTCCCGTGGCCAACAACCGCCGAGGTTCCTACCTCCAAAATTCCCGTCGGGAAACCGATAAAGCAATGCTTGATTGCTTCAGCAACCGGTAAATTGGGATGCTCTGATACATCATCATTCGAGGGGTGCCACGGGTTACCTTCTTTTATCCACTCCAACACCATCGTCTCCCATTCCTCGCAGAATATGGCTGGGTGCGGTGTGGGCGTAGGCGTCGGCGGCAACGGCGTCGGCGTTGGTTCCGGCGTAGGCGTGGGCAGTTCGGCGATGCGGGTCGCTTCCAGCGAGGCGGCGTAGCGCTCTGCTTCCTGCTGCGCCTCGATGGCGGTTCGGGTGGCCTGCTCCGCCTGACGGCGGTGGGCGTCTATGGTCTGTATCGCGGACTTGGTGGCTTCAACGTCGGGAGTCGGGCCTATGACCTGCAAGGGCGTCGGGGTTGGCGTGGGCAGCGTCCTGCCGGACGGGGAGACTTGGCGGCCTAGACCGGACTTCACTTCGTTGATGGGGATGGCGAAAGAGATTCCCGCCACCGCCCTGCCGGAGTCTGTGCTATCTATCCTGGAAGTGACCACCCCAATGGCTGCTCCGAACATATTGAGC
This sequence comes from Dehalococcoidia bacterium, assembly GCA_963664375.1. Lineage (GTDB taxonomy): Bacteria > Chloroflexota > Dehalococcoidia > Lucifugimonadales > UBA3495 > VXOI01. The sequence goes on along the minus strand of OY761449.1, from coordinate 2,023,333 downwards.
AACGGCCCGCCACTGTTGCCCGGGTTCAGCGATGCGTCGGTTTGCAGGCGGTCGTTCCGCTTGGCCGAGATGATTCCGACGCTTACCGTGGGTTCCTGTCCCAGCGAGCTGCCCAAGGGGAAACCGATGGCTATAACATCTTCGCCAACGCGGATTTTGCCGGAATCGCCTACGGCTATGGGAGTAAAAGACCGGTCGGCGTCTATCTCGATGTAGGCTAGGTCAAGGCTGGGATGCAGCTGTGCTACCCTGCCCTGGAAATTTCCGCCGGACGCCAGCCGCAGGGTTACTTGGCTGGCTCCGCCAACTACGTGCTTGTTGGTGACCACCAGTCCGCTTTCGTTGACGATGAATCCCGTCCCGGAGCCGGAACCCGCGATGATTTGCACCACGCTGGGCAGCGCGTTCTCCACAACATCGGCCACAGAAAGACCGGATGACAGCGGTTCTTCGAAAGCGCTTTCAATGGCCGACCGCGGCACTGGAGTTCCGATGGAAGACGAAGGCGGCAACTGATTGTCCGCAGTGGCGGGTATTGCGGCGATAGTAGCGGCCACCTGCGCTTCGATGGTAGCAGACATATTTGCGCCAGTGTCGGTATCAGATTCCGTTGCCGGAGTCGCCGCGCCGCCGCAGGCCAATACCGCGAGGATTATCGTTACGGCCGCTAATGCCGACGCCGCGCTAATCATGGCGCTGACTCTCATCGATTCTCCTCGCGGTTCCCATATCCTGCCCGGTAAGCACTACTCGCCCTCGCCCCCCGGGGAGGCACTCTTCGGCGCCTGCGCCTCCAGTTCGAAGCAGTTGCGGCCCTCGCCGTGGTCCCAGCGGCGTTCGGAGAACCCGCGGTCGCCGTGTACTCTGCCCGTCGTGTCGGTGTCGAAATCGGCGCACAGCTCGTAGCGCGGGGTTTCCAGGATGCGGTACTCGTAGCGCATTCCGGTTTCGGGGTCGTGTACACGGTCGACGTAGTAGGTGGGGGCGGGCATATCGTCGAAGTCAGCGGGCAGTTCCCCGTTCAGCTCCCAGTAGAGGTCGATGTTCCGCGCTATGTTGGACAGGTCGGACACCCGCTGCTCGTCCAGCCGCGTGTCCCGCTGGCTGCCCGGCGATCCGGTGAGGGTCAGGGCGTATGCGATGCAGCCTACGACTATGAGCACGGCCACGGCCAGCAGCCCGCGGACGTACAGGTTGTTCCCCGAAGTTGCCGTGGACGATTCCGTCTGGCGCATGTCCCACAGGTAGTAGCCGAAAATGCAGCCCGTAATCGCCAGGATAGAGACCGCCTTCAACGCGAATCGCAGCGTGGGGTCGCCGGTCAGCACGTTTGCCAGCAACGCGATGAGGTCGCCGAGGATGATTCCCGCGCCCACCACTAGCGTCAGGTAGGTCAGCCAGCGCCGCACCAGGGACTGGCGCCGCTCCGGGTCGGCTGCCACCAGCCGGCCCAGCCAGCGCGTGAGGAATAGGTACAGCGGAAAGGCCACGATGACCGACGCGATGGCCGTCGCCCCGGCCTCGGGGCTGAAGCCGTCGCGGTGATCGAGAGCGTCGGGGAAGGAATAGTCGATCAGCCCGAACACCAGTATGCCGAAGCTGATCGCCGTTACGTACAGCGCGATGAAGGAGACCAGGTAGAGGAACGCCTCGCGGGCATGCAGGTACGGCGTGGGCCGGGGAACGGCAACTGAGAAGTCAACTTCCGCAAAGGCAGCGAGTCCGCTTCTGACCTCGCTGTCCTGCCAGCCGGCCTCCGTCAGGACACGGCGAATCTCCTCGCGGTCGTGGCCCCGCTCCAGTGATTCCTTGATGAAATCGCGAAGCTCGTGGTTCATGGTGACAACTGCGCCGGGCGGGAAGGCAGAGTCGCACGATTACCTGCTGTGGCGCAAATTAACCGTTCATGGTGAGCTTGTCGAACCATCCCCGGCGGCCCTTCGACAAGCTCAGGATGAATGGAAGAATTATTCAGGTGCAAACAATCAAATGGCCTTGGGCTAGAAGGCCCCTGTCGTGGCAAAGCGGGCGTCCTCCTCCAACATTTCCGACAGTCCTACGGCCTCGAAGCAGTCCTGAAGGCTGTCCATGTTCTCCAGCAGGTGCGAGGTCGTGCCGTGCTGTTTCAGCGTCGCCAGGGTCTCCCGTACTGCGTGCATGGCCGACAGTATTCCGCTGGCCGGGTAGATTACGATCTTGAACCCGTACCTTTCCAGCTCCGAGGCGGGCAGCAGCGGCGACTTGCCCGTCTCCACGTAGTTGTACAGCAGCGGCACGTCCAGCTCCCGGCCCGCCTGCTCGATCTGCTCCGGCGTTCGCAGCGCCTCGACGAATAGCACGTCCGCCCCGGCCTTCACGTACTCTTCGCAGCGGCGCATGGCGTCGTCCCACCCGGTCACCGCGATGGCGTCGGTGCGCACGATGATGGTGAAGTCGTCGTCAGTGCGGGCGTCTACCGCCGCGTGAATCTTTTGCACCATATCATCTGCGGGTATGACGCGCTTGTCGTCCAGGTGGCCGCAGCGCTTGGGGAACTCCTGGTCCTCCAGGTGCAGGGCGGCCACGCCGCTGCGCTCGTACTGCCGCACTGTGCGCCGGACGTTCAGGATGCCGCCGTAGCCGGTGTCCGCGTCAGCTATCAGCGGAATGTTCACGACGGAAGCGATCTGCGCCGCGTTGTCCAGCATCTCGGTCATGGTCGCCAGCGCCAGGTCGGGGTAGCCCAGCCGCGCCACCGACGTTCCAGCGCCCGTCATGTAGACGGCCGGGAAACCAGCCGTCTCGATCAGCCTGGCCGTGAGGCAGTCGTAGGCGCCGGGGGCCATGATGATTCCCGGCTGCTCCAGGAGTAGGCGAAACTGTGTCGTGGCGCGCATATCAGCCTCCAAGGAAAAACTTGTTGGTAGTGAATCCGTCGAACCGCACCGATTCACCCCCACCCTAACCCTCCCCCTGAGGGGGAGGGAATAACCGAAAGACACGGCCGTTCAGGCTATGAGGCCGCCGTCCACCGTCAGCACCTGGCCGGTCAGGTATCCCGCGCCTTCGCTGCTGAGGAACAGGATGGTCTCGGCCACGTCCTCGGACGTGCCGAAGCGTCCCATGGGGATGCGTTCGAGAATCTGGCGGCGCTGCTCCTCGGTAAGGCCCTCCACCATGCCGGTGGCGATGTAGCCCGGCGCGACGGCATTGACGGTAACGTTTCGGGAGGCGACCTCCCGGGCCACGGCCTTGGTGAACCCGATCAGCCCGGCCTTGGCGGCGGCATAGTTGGCCTGTCCGGGGTTGCCCGTCAGTCCCACGACCGACGACATGTTGATCACCCGTCCGTAGTGCTGGCGTACAAAATGAGGCATCACGTACTTGGTGCAGAGAAAAGCGCCCCGCAGGTTCACTTGCAGCACCTCGTCGAAATCCGCTGGCGACATCCGCAACAGCAGCCGGTCGCGGTGGATGCCAGCGTTGTTGACCAGGATGTCTATGCGCCCGAACTGTTCCAGAACCGCCTTGACTGCATGTTGCGTCTGGCCTTCGTCGGACACGTCGCCAGCAATGAGCATGGCATCGCCGCCAGCGGCGGCAATCGCCTCCCGCACCTCGGTGGCGGCGCCCGGGCTCGCGTTGTAGTTCAACGCAATCCTGGCCCCGGCCTCGGCCATTCGCCGGGCGATGACCGCCCCTATGCCCCGGGAGGAGCCGGTAATGAGGGCCACCCGGCCGTCCAGGCTTATGCCCGGCCTAGTTGCCGTCATCGGATGCCTTCCCCACCCCTTCGGCAGCCGAGCCGTTCATTAGGGCCAGTTCCTGCCGCATTATGTCCAGGAGGCCGACGTTCACGTACCTGATGGCGATCCGCACGGCACCCTCCACCGCGTTGGCGCGGCACGAGCCGTGGCCGAGGATCACCGGGGCGTTCACCCCGAACAATGGCCCGCCGCCGACCGTCAGCGGGCGGTTGGTGGTTTCCCACAAGTCCTGGGCCAGCCGGTCGACGACTCCGCGGTCTACCGAGTCCGGCAATCGCTCTCTCACGAAATTGGCCAGCGCTCCGCCCATTCCCTCGGTGAACTTGACCAGGATGTTCCCAACGAACCCGTCGCAGATAATCACGTCGGCCTTGTTGGTGAAAAAGTCCATCCCTTCCACGTTGCCCACGAAGTTGAGATGGCTGTCGCGGAACATCTGGTAGCTTTCCTGTACCTGGCGGTTGCCCTTGGCGGCCTCCTCTCCCACGCTGAGCAGGCCGATGCGGGGATTCTCGATTCCCATGTAGGTGTGCGCGAACGCCGCGCCCAGGACGGCGAAGCTGAGCAGCAGCCCCGGCCGGCAGTCCAGGTTGCTGCCAATGTCCACCAGCACGGTGTTGGGGGCGAGGCCCAGAAACGGCCCGCCCAGGCAAGGCCGCTCGAGGCCCTCCATCAAACCCAAGGTGAGCACCGCGCTGGCCATGGACGCGCCCGTCGAGCCGATGGACACCATGACGTCCGCCTGGCCCTGCTTGACGAGATGCGTTGCCACCACCACCGACGCGCGGGGCTTCCGGCGCATCGCCTGCAAGGGATGCTCGTCGTCTCCGATCTTTCCCTCGGAAGGCACGACGGTGATGGGCAAGCCGGTGACGTCGTGCTTGGACAACTCGGCCTGGACGGCCGCCGGGTCTCCGACCAGCAACAGCTCGGCATTGGAGGATGCGAGGGCCTGGATCGCGCCCTTGACCGTTTCCTGGGGAGCGTAGTCGCCCCCCATGCAGTCCACGGCAACCCGGACCGGGCGGCCCCTTTCCGTTCCATTAAGTGACATTGTGAGCCTCTTTGGCCGCCCGGCCCCCTGACACGGCCCCTGGAATTGGAGCCGGTGCGCGGGGGCGGTCGTTAATTCTTCCTGACCGTCGCCGTTCCGGTGATAAGTTCCTCACCGGTGGCGGAATTCCTTAGTCCGACGGCATAGCCTGTCGGTTCGCCGTCTTTCCTGTCTTCAATGCCCCAGGTCTCAACACAGTCTCCGGGGTATGCGGCGCCCTTGAACCGGGCGCGCAGCGTTCCCGACGACAACCAATTTTCGCCAAGGGATGATGCCAGCATTTCGCTGACGAAGGCGAGAGTGAGCATTCCGTGGGCGATTATGCCCCCGAACTGCGTTCCCGCCGCAAATTCAGGATCGAGGTGCAGCGGATTGTGGTCTCCCGATACCTCGGAGTATTCCTTCAGTTGGCCCTGCGTGATACTGCGGCATAACTTGGGCAGGTCGCCCTTCGCTGCCTCCGCAATTTTCGGCGTTGATTCCCGGTCGATTTCTCCCTCGCCCCTGCCTGCGCTCTGCTGCTCGGGAACCAGCAGGGTCGTCCTGATGGTCATCGCCGGACTCCCTGAAGCGTTTTCGGCGCTCAACCCGAAGGTCAGGAAACGAAGCCCTCCCCGCGCCCTCTGCCGGTCAAGCCAGGCTTTTACCCCGACCTCACCGCCCATCGGCGTCGGCGCCAGCAGTTCGAATTCCTGCAAGCTGTGTATCGCCCCGGAGGGCAGGCCGGTGCGTTGCAGTATCCGCCCCAGCCCCAGGGCGACGACATACAGCGGCGGCGTCAGGCCGAATTGTTGGTAATGGGGGAGTTCGTCGCCAACGGCACGGAGATAGGCCAGCACCGATTCTTCGCCGGTGCTGACCCGTCCCATGTCCATGGGCTGGGAGGGTGACCCTAGAGCGTCAATGTCAAACAGCGTGTATCCCCTTCAGGAGCGCACTGTATTCCCCGCTGACCAATGACAGGGATGGCTGGCCGCCGCTTCATTGGGGAAGCACACATTCCCGACAGCGTCCCGTTCCTCTGCTCCGGCACGAATTATACATTTCGTAAAGTAGGGCGGGCAATAAAACGCAGGCCCGTCAAGCAGCAAAACAAGCGGCTATTCTCAACGTATGTTGGTATTGGACGCGATTTGTCTGCTTGGCCCCGCCCCTACATGGGAATACCAACACACGTTGAGAATACCAACAAGCGGTCGCGTTTCCTCCGCGCTTGCCCCGAATGAGCGCCGGGCAGCTCACCCATTGGGGTCTGGCAGGCCGAACGCCTCCGCCGCCAGTTGGACGATATGCTCGCCGATGGCCAGGGATGAGGTCGCGCCCGGCGATGGGGCGTTGAGAACGTGGACGGCCTCCCGTCCGCGGATGATGCTGAAGTCGTCCAGCAGGCCGCCGTTGCGGTCGACGGCCTGGGCGCGGACGCCCGATCCTCCGGGGGCCAGGTCTTCCTCCCGAATATCCGGCAGCAACCGCTGCAAGTCCCGCAGGAAAATTCCCTTGCTGTATGAGCGGCGCATCTCGCTCAGCCCGGTGCGCCAGTGCTTGGCGGTCATCTTCCAGAAACCGGGATAGGTGAAGGTCTCGAAGGATTCACCCACGTTAACATCGGCCTTGCGGTAGCCCTCCCGGCTCAGGGCCAGCACTGCGTTGGGACCCGCCTCCACGCTGCCCCAGATGTTGCGGGTGTAATGCACGCCCAGGAAGGGGAAACGCGGGTCGGGCACGGGATAAATCAGCCCCGACACCAGGTGATGGCTCTCCGGTCTCAGAGTGAAGTATTCGCCGCGGAATGGAACGATCTTGACATCGACCTGCTCCTCGATCATCGCCGCCACCCGGTCGGCGTATAGGCCAGCGCAATTGATCATGTGCTTTGCCTGTACCGTGCCCTTCGGGGTTTCGAGGGCTACTCCCCCACCGCTTCGCTGAATGCCCTGAACCGGGGCCTCGGTGAAAATGTCGCCGCCCGCGTGGGCAAACTTGTTGGCGTAGGTTTGGGCCACCTTGGGATAGTCGGCGATGCCGGTGGCTGGCGACCAGAGCGCTTTGATGCCCGCGGCGTGAGGCTCGATCTCGCGAAGGCGCTCCGGGCCGATCACTTCCAGCCCCTCCACGCCGTTGGCGACGCCGCGCTCGTACAGGTTATCCAGGCGCCCTAGCTCCGACTCGTCGGTGGCGACGATAACCTTACCGCAGCGCTCGTATTCGATCTCGTTTTCGTCGCAGAAGTCGATCAGCTTCCGGACGCCTGCGACACAGAAATTGGCCTTGTGGGAACCGGGACGGTAGTAGATTCCGGAGTGTATGACGCCGCTGTTGTGGCCGGTCTGGTGAGTCGCCAGCTCGGACTCTTTTTCCAGCACCGCGACCTTGAGGTCGGGGAATATCTGCGTCAGGTGCATGGCGGTGGAGAGGCCGATGATGCCTCCTCCGGCTATGGCGACGTCGTACTGTTGCCTCTCCATGTATGCACCCTCCACCGTCGGCGGATGTAGTCCCGCAGACACGCCGACGCACGGTTAGGTTAGTGTGCCGTCGGCTGCGGGTCAAGGCAACCGGAACAGTGCGCCGTGCTATACTCTAACGGCATGGCGGAATCCGCCATCACCCCTTGCCAGCACTGTTGGAGGATCTATGCACTTCGGGATTTTCATGGAGTTCGGAAGCCGCCCGGGATTGTCGGAGGCCGAGTCTTTTCAGGAAGGGTTCCGGCTGGTCGATGCCGCCGAGGAAATGGGACTGGACGGCGTGTGGCTGGCAGAGCTGCACTTCAATCCGACGCGCTCCGTGCTGTCCGCGCCCGTGGTGGTTGGCAGCTCCATCGCCACCCGCACCAAGCGGCTGCGGCTCGGCATGGCGGTACACGTACTGCCCCTAAGCAATCCGTTGCGCATTGCGGAGGAGATCGCCACCCTTGACCAGATAAGCGAGGGCCGGTTCGAGTTCGGCGTGGGCCGCAGCGGTTTCGCCCGTTCCTACGACATCTACGGCGTTCCCTACGTGGAAAGCCAGGAGCGTTTCCGCGAGGCCCTGGACATCATCCTGGAGGCCTGGAAGGGCGAGCCATTCTCATACGAGGGCGAGTTCTACACCTTCGACGGAGCCACCGTCTGGCCGCGGCCGTACCAAGTGCCGCATCCGCCCTTGCGCATCGCCGCCAACACCGCCGAGACCTTCACCCGCCTCGGCCAGCAAGGACACCCCATCTTCGTCGGCCTGCGCGGCATGGACATACCGGAGTTGCAGGGACACCTGAAGGAATACCGCAGGTCGTGGCGGGAGGCGGGACACGAGGGCGACGGCGACGTTTCGCTGCGCATTCCGGTGTACGCCGCCGACACCGAAAAGGCGGCGTTGTCTGAGCCGAAGGATAGCATCGACGCCTACTTCAACCGCATGGGGTCGCTGCTGCGCGACGCCGCTTCCGCCCGCGCCAACGCCGACGCCACCCTGCGCCAGGGCCGCGCCGACCGTCTCGCCACCATGTCCTACGAGGAAATGCTGGAAACCAAGGTTGCCTTCGGCACCGGCGAGGGCCTGATTGACCGCTTCGCTGAACTAAAGGAAGAGCTGGGCCTTGACGGGATTGTGGCCGAACTGAATGCTGGCGGCCTCATTCCCGAAGAGGGTGTCACCCGCAGCGTGCGAATCATTACCGAAGAGGTCATGCCTGCCTTCAAGTAGTGTGGCAGCAACAAAACGTTGGGCAAGGTGTTCCGCAACTGAATATAGGGTCTATTACATAGTTCCCTCTCCCTCCGGGGGAGGGTTAGGGTGGGGGCGTTTCCCCAGTGCAGGCAAGGCTCCACCACGCAGGATTTCACCCTCAAGGGAGAGGGGCGATTAAGAAGGTGCTTAATAGGTCCATTTCACCTCCGTAGGGCAGGTCGCGGGAGCGCCAGTCATTCCTGCGAAATCACCCGGACGCCCCCACCCTAGCCCTCCCCCGGAGGGAGAGGGAACTTTTTGAACGCCCTCTACAAAGACTTCGCAATTGAAAAGACGAGGAATTGAAAATGAAAGTCGCCGTCCTTGACGATTACCAGTCCGTTGCCGAAAGCCTGGCCGACTGGTCGCAGTTGCCGTCGGGCACTGAGGTGGTCTACTTCAGCGACCACCTGACCAGCGAGGACGCGCTGGCCGAGCGGCTGGCGGACTTCGACGTGGTGATGGGCATGCGGGAGCGAACGTCCTTTCAGCGCTCTCTGCTGGAACGGCTGCCCAACCTGCGGCTGCTGGTCACCACTGGCCGCCGCAATGCGTCGTTCGACATCGAGGCGGCGACCGACCTTGGCATCGCGGTCTGCGGCACCGACGGGGCCGGCGAGGGGCCGACGGAACTGGTGTGGGGCCTGATCCTCGGAATCGTGCGCAATGTTCCGCTGGAGGACCGGCTCACCCGCGAAGGGAAATGGGGCACAACCGTCGGCGTGGGGCTGAAAGGCAAGACTCTTGGCTGCCTTGGCCTGGGGCACATCGGGTCTCTGGTGGCCAGGGTGGCTGCCGCCTTCGACATGAACATCATCGCCTGGAGCCAGAACCTTACCGCCGAACGCGCCCGCGAGTGCGGGGCGTCGCTGGTGGACAAGGACACGCTGTTCCGCGAATCGGACATCGTGTCCATCCACCTGGTTCTGAGCGACCGTACCCGGGGCCTTGTCGGAGCGCACGAGCTGTCGCTGATGAAGCCGACTTCCTACCTGGTCAACATCTCGCGAGGCCCCATCGTAGACGAGGACGCCCTGGTCGAAGTGCTGCAACGGCGGGCCATCGCGGGCGCGGGACTGGACGTGTTCGCCACCGAGCCGCTGCCCAATGACCATCCATTGCTCAAGATGGACAACACCCTGCTCCTTCCCCACCTCGGCTACGTTACCGAGGACTCGTACCGCGCCATGTACGCCGGGGTGGTCGAGGACATCCGCGCCTTCGCCAGCGGCGAGCCAGTGCGCATGATCAACGAAGACGTGCTGGCCGCTCCCCAGTTCCGGGGCTTCCAGTAAACTGACAAGCCGCTAGATCTCCCTCACAAAATCCCCTTTCCCTTGCCTTTCCCTTGAGGGAGAGGGCTAGGGTGAGGGTGAAATCACCGCGAAAGAACCCGTTCAGGATACCTGCAATACTTTGGCATCATCAGGAGTAACTAGCAGATGAAAGCAGTACGAATCCACGAATTCGGCGGCCTTGACGTTCTCAACTGGGAGGACGCGCCCGACCCGGAACCCCGGCCGCACCAGGTGCTGATCAAGGTGGACGCCGCCGGGGTGAACTACGCCGACCTGATGCGGCGCGGCGGGAACTACCCTGGTCCCGACCTGCCGTCAAGCCTGGGCCTGGAAGCCGCTGGCACGGTGGTGGAGGTCGGCTCCGATGTCCCCGGCATCTCGGTCGGCCAGCGGGTGATGGCCATGGGCCCCGGCGGGCAGGCGGAGATGGTCGCAGTCAACGGCAACTTCGTGTTCCCGTACCCCGAAACCGTGGACCCGGTGCAGGCGGGGGGAATGCCCATCGTTTTCCTGACCGCCTACCACCTGCTCAAAACCCGCGGCCACCTCGAACCCGGCCACACGGTGCTGATCCAGGCTGGCGCATCGGGCGTGGGCACCGTGGCCATCCAGCTCGCCAAGGCTTGGGGCGCGCGCGTTGTGGTGACCGCCTCTACACAGGAGAAGCTGGACTTGTGCCACTCGCTGGGAGCCGACGAGACCATCAACTACACCGAGCAGGACTTTGAAGAGGTCATCAAGGAACAGACAAGCGGCAACGGCGTGGAACTGATCCTTGAGTGCGTTGGCGGCCCCGTGCTGGAAAAGAGCCTGCGCTGCGTTGCATCCTACGGGCGGATGCTTACCTACGGCAACGCTTCAGGTACTCCCGCCAGTCTTCCCGCCGGTGAGATATTCGCCGCCAACCGCACCGTCATCGGGTTCAGCATCGGGCGCTCGCCAGTGGGAACGCTGGACCACCAGGCCGCCATGGCGGAGATATTCCCGCTAATGGCCGACGGCAAGGCCCGCCTGATCGTTGACCAGGTCTTGCCCATGTCGGATGTCGCCACCGCGCACCAGCACCTGGCCAACCGCGGCACCCGCGGCAAGGTAATCCTCACGCCGTAGGAACCATCTCAAAAATTCCCCCTTGAGGGGAAAGCTAGAGCGAGGGACAGGGCCATCCTCACTCCGAGGGAACCACCCAAAAATTCCCTCCCCCTTGAGGGGGAGGGTTAGGGTGGGGGTGAAAAGGCGGTGCGGAAATGCCGTCAAGGAAGTAACCAACGGCATTTCTTGGAATCACCAGGCGGACATGCGACTCAATTTGCAGACTTAACGCAAGCCGGGCGGACAGAGAGAAGGCAAGTGCCTGTGAAGTTCGGTGTCACTCCCCGCGCCTTCGCGGTGCTCATCGTCTTGTTGCTGGCCCTCGCGCTGGCCGGATGCGGCGCAGACGAGGGCCTCTACACCCTCGACAGCGCGGAATTCGACGAATCGGCCCCGGCAGCATCTATGCCGCAGCAGGTTCAGGCGGATGTGCAGAGGGGAAAAGCCTTCGCTGCTTCTGCCGAATCCGATGACTACACCGAGCCAGTGACGGAGGAGTCCGCCGCCGAGTTTGAGGAGGCGGAGGAATTTGCTGGGGAAGGGGATGGTGTGCTGCTTGCTGGCAGCGGCGGGCTGTTCCGGAACGCGCCCCTTACCGACGCGGCCCGGGTCAATGTGCAGCCGCAGAACCGGATAATCGTCCGCACGGTGGACATGGGCATCATCGTGCCGGATGTCCCCCGCGCCGCAGATGAAATCCTTGCCACGACTCGCAGCAACGGAGGATGGCAGGTCAGCTCCGACCGCAGCCGCACCCACCGGGCCCTCCTCGCCGTCCGCGTCCCGGCGGAAAGGCTGGACGAGTTTGTCGATTCGATTCGGGACATGGCCGAGCGCGTCGAATACGAGACGTCCACCAGCCAAGACGTTACCGACGAATACGTAGACAACGAGGCCCGCCTGAACGGTTTGCGACGGACAGAGGAGCGGCTCCTGGAGTTCCTGGCCCGCGCCGCCGACGTTGAGGACGCCCTGGACGTTCAGGAGGCGCTGGCTGGCGTCCAACTGGAAATAGAAGCTATCGAGGGACGGCTGCGGTTCCTGTCGCAGACCGCCGCTTATTCGCTGGTCAACCTCTCGCTGACCACCAGACCAGGGGAGATGGCGGTGGAGATCGGCGAGGATGCAGCCACCTACCGCGCGGGCCTCAGCGCCGGATTCCGTGCCACCTTCGAAGCGCCCGAAAGCGTTGAGGAGTACACGTACACTTGGGACTTCGGCGACGGCACCGACCCGGTTCAAGGCAGCCGCACGGCTCCTACTACAAACGCCGGTGAACGGGTGACAGCCACCGTAGTCCACACCTTTTACGACATCGAACAGTCGCCCTACATCGTCCAGTTGGAAATCACCGGATTTGGCGAGGACGGGATATTTCAGGGGTCTGACACCCTGATCGCAACTGTTACGGAAATCCCCGGAATCGACGTTTTCGCTGGCGAGTACCGGGTCGTGGACGAAGGCGACGAGGTGGAATACAGCGGGTCGTTCACCCGGCCCGAATCGCTCCGGGATTTCGAATACCGCTGGGACTTCGGCGACGGCACCGCCACGGTGGTTGACGTGCCTGCCGAGGGTTCCACCAGGGCAATGGCCGTCCACGCCTATCGCGATTACCGGCGCGACCCCTACGAGGTCGTCCTCACTGTGACCGCCCAAAGCGACGCCGGGGAGGTCAAGGGCAGCAGTTCGTTTCTTGTGCAGGTCAATGAGGTGGAGGGCTTTGTAGTCGCCGGGTGGGACGCGGGAGGCACGGCAAAGTCTGCGGTGCGGGCGCTCACGGCGGTTGGCCAAGCGCTGCTCATCGTGGTCATCTGGCTGGGCATTCTCAGCCCGGTCTGGCTGGCCGTCCTGGCCGCCATCCTTTTCTTGCCGCGCCTGCGCCGCCGTTTCTGGCCGAAAAGGGCAGGCTACACCCGTTCCAGTCAGGGCGTGACGCCGACGGAACATAGCGGCCAGCCGACGAGTGGCAGTCAGCCGGACGCGATGCCCTGGGCGGCCCAGCCGGGCTTAGCTCCGGAGCCGGACGGCGAGGCTGTATCCGCGGTCACCTGCCAACAGTGCGGCAGGGAAATTCCGGGCAGTGGCCCGGGCGGCGACTTACCCAGGTATTGCCCCTACTGCGGCGCCGCTACCGGATCGGCCGATGGCTGAATGAACCGACGCGATTAACCGGCAGAAAGCAAGTTGAGAGGTGAACCATGTCCCGCGCCCGAGAACTGTTCCGGGAAGTAATCTCCCGGCCCTACTGCACCCTGGCCGCCAACATATTCGACCCGTTGTCGGCCCGCATCGCCCACATGCTGGACTATGAGGTCTGCGTGCTTTCGGGTTCCGTGGGCAAGGCGGCCAACCTTGGCGTGCCCGACATCGTCCTCTCGAACATGTCCGACGTGGTGGACCACTGCCGCCGCATCACGCGCATCGCCGACGTAGCGCTGATGGTGGACGCCGAGGACGGGTTCGGCAACGCGGTCAACGTGGCGCGCACCGTGCGGGAGATGGAAGCGGCGGGCGTGGCCGCCATTGAAATAGAGGACAATTTCGTGCCGCGCCAATTCAACGTGGCCGATCCGGGCCTGGTCTCCACCGCCGAGCAGGTGGGCAAGCTGGAGGCGGCGGTTGCCGCCCGCACCGACCCGACGACGGTCATCGTGGCCCGCAGCGCCGCGCTGGGCCTATGTCCGCTGGACGAGGCCCTGGAACGTATCCGAGCATACTCGCAGACCGGCGCAGAGGCCGTGATGCTTACCGGCGCCAGCAGCCGCGAGCAACTGGAGGCCGTACACGCCGTCACGTCCCTGCCCCTCTGCGTCCTCAACCCGCCCGCCGACGCCCGCAACGACCAGGCGTTCCTCGACGCCAACATGCGCATCCTGATGCTGGGCAACCTCACCTACGCCGTCGCCGTCCAGGCCATTCACGACAGCCTGAAACACCTCAAGGACGGCGGCGCAATGGAAGCCCTCGCCGACCGCCAAGCCACGCCGGAACTGCTGCGGCAGGTCAACCGCACCGACGAATTCATAGCCCTTCAAGAGCGGTATCTGCGGGAGTAGCGCCAAGAAACTGTCCAAAGATTTCCCTCCCCCTCTAGGGGGAGGGTTAGGGTGGGGGTGAGAAAGTAGTACAGAGAGGGCGCAAAGAGCAACAACAGGTTTGGAGATAGTTACCAAGGGTGAAAGGATCGCATATCATGGATGGGTGCAGCAGGTATGCTGCCTTATCTCGAAATTGTCGAGCTTGAAGAATGACTACTGCAATTGAAGACCGGCTCCATCTGGCGCGCGAACTGGTGCAGGTGGCGCGGGACGAATTCTCCAAGGCAGAGGAGGCCAAGGGGCGGGCAGCGGTCATTGGCCTGCGTAACGCCTGCGGCAAGGGCTGGCTGGCCGCGCTGGAGGCGACCTACGCCTACTTCCTGATGCAGGGCGTGTCGGCAACTGAGCTACCCCAAAATGACCGTGGCCGGTACTATTTCGTTGGCCTTTATATGAACCGGGCAATGGTCAAGAACTACATCTATATCCGGCAAATGTTCCACATTAACGGATACTACGACGGTATTGTCGAGTTCGACGACATGCCGCGACATTTCAGCGAACTGGAAGAGTACATCAACGACATCGCAGCCGACGCTACCAACGGTTCTGGGGAAGGCAACGCTTGAGTAGACTCGTCCTCCTACCCTTGCAGGAACGTCAGCACGTGGGAGGCGTACTCCTCGGGCTTCTCGAAGGGCACCCAGTGGCCGCAGTTGTTCAGCAGCACCAGCCGGGAGTCGTCCAGGTTGTTGAGCGCCGCGATCCCGATCTCAAAGACGCACATCCGGTCGTAACGCCCCCAGATGATCAGGCTGGGGGCGTTTATGTTGGGCAAGTCTACGCCGTGGTCGTAGGGAACGCTGACCGAATCGGCGTCGGCCTTGATGTGGTCAGGGTTGCCGGTGTAGTTGCCGTGGACGTAGTCCACCAGCTCATCGGTAACCAGCGCGTTGTCGTCGATGTGGGTGCGCAGGTAGCGCCGCACGTTGTCGCGTGTCGGGTTGTCCCGCACCTCGCGGGTGACCAGGCTGCCCTCCGAGGGACGGTTGCCCATCAGGTACAGGTCGCCGCCGGTGCGGATGTGGCATGCGCCGAACACCAGCTTGTTGACCCGGTGCGGGTCGTGCGCCGCCAGCACCATGGCCGACTGCCCGCCCTGCGAGTTGCCGACAAGGTGCGCCTTCTCGATGCCCAGCGAGTCCATGAGTCCGACGGCGGTGCGGGCTTGCAGGTTGTGCAGCGGCTCGTTGTAGACCACCGGACCGGTGCGTCCGAAGTTGGGCAGGTCCATCACAATGCAGCGGTAATGCTGGGCAAAGGTCGGCAGCACCTTGTGAAAAGTGATCCAGCCGGTGGTTCCCGGGCCGTAGGAATGCAGCATCACCACCGGCTCGCCCTCGCCGACATCGTGGTAGTGGACGGGCATATCATTGACCGTGATGGTACGGCTGGTCGATTCTTCGGTGAACGCGGTGGTCATGGTAGCTGACTCCAAGGCAACCACAAGGGTTGCCCCTACATTACAATTTCTCAGGGTTGCTTTAGACGTTGCGATTTCGTAGGGGCAACCCTTGTGGTTGCCCTTACAATCCATTGGATGCTGGCCACTACACCTTGGCGGGTTCCCGGAAGTGGGGCATCACCTCGGTGGCGAACAGTTCGATGGAGCGCATTACCTTCCAGTGGGGCAGTCCGGCGAACCCGAAGTTGCCGAATACGTGGTTGATTCCCACCTCCTGGGTCTCCTTAAGCCGTTCGACAACCACCTCCGGCGTGCCGCGCAGGGGCGGCAGCCCGGCGTGGCCAACGTCGTCGCGGCGGTCGCGGTCGCGCTGCCGGTTGGCCCAGTGCTCGTATCCCTTGGCGACGTTGCCGTTGCGGTCCACGGGCATGCCGATGGGCGCGCCGTTGCTGCCCGCCGAACGGAGGATGCGCGACGAGAAGTCCTCGAGGCCAACGGGATCACGCTCTGCCTCCTCCATGGTCGGGGCAACGTAGATGGACTTGAACATCGGCGGGTCCAGGTGGGCGTGCGGATGGCCGTACTCGTCCATCTTTTCACGCCACAGCTTGATCACTTGGGGCGCTTGCCCGAGGATGTCGGTGGGGCCGCCGGCGATGACCTGGATCCGGCGGCTGGCGGCGAAGTCGATACTCTCCGGGCTGGTGCTCACGGCCTGGAACAGGGGCGGGTAGGGCTTCTGCACCGGCTTAGGCAGCACCCACAGGTCGTCTACGTTGGTGTACTTGCCATGGTACGTCAGGCGCTCCTCGGTCCAGGCCTTCACAATAACGTCCACGGCCTCCTTGAAACGTTCGCGGCTGGTGTCAATGTCTACGCCCAAGCCGTCGAACTCCTGCTGCTGGTAGCCCGCGCCAATGCCGAAGTTGATGCGCCCGTTGCTGATGATGTCCAGCATGGCCACCTCTTCGGCTACCAGAACCGGGTTGTGCAGCGGCAGGACAATCACCGCCGTTCCGATGCGTATGTTCTTCGTGCGCCCGGCCACGGCCCCCAAAAACGACCAGATGCCCGACAGCAGGCCGTGGCGGGAGAAGCTGTGCTCGCCCAGCCATACCTCTTCGATGCCCATTTCATCGGCGTAGACGATCTGCTCCAGCGCCTCCGTCAGGGCCTGCTGCTGGGTAAAGTCTTCGTGGTAGGGGACGATGGTGAATATTCCGAATTTCATGCGGCCACTCCCGCTTTTCGCATTTGATTCGCCCTACTCTACTACACCATTGGACAGAATGCACCGGATGATTGATACTGTCCCAAAGCGCCCATATCCCACCCTGGCGGGGGTATCGCAATGGTTGCCACTGGCCGCGACTACCGGATTATCGACCTGCAAACCGGGCAGCTCGACCGGCGTATCTTTGTCGACCCGGACATCTACGCCGAGGAACAGGAAAAAGTCTTCGGACGGGCTTGGCTGATGATAGGCCACGAGTCGCTGGTGCCGAATACCAACGACTATTTTCACACCTATATGGGCGAGGAACCGATCATTCTCAGCCGCGACGCCACCGGCAGACTGCGCGCCTTCCTGAACATGTGCCGGCATCGCGGCAACCGCCTCGTTCGCACCGACACCGGCAACGCCCGCAACTTCGCCTGCGCCTACCACGGCTGGACTTTCTCCAACGAAGGCGAGCTTGAGTATCTGCCCGGCGAGGAGGAGGCCTACTATGGCGCCCTTGACCGGGAATCCTTACGGCTCGTCGAAGCCCGGGTGGACACCTACGCTGGCATCGTGTTCGCTACCTGGGATCCCGGCGCGCCGAGCCTCGACGATTACCTGGGCGACGCCCGCTGGCTGCTGGACATCAATTTCAACCGCCTGGACAACGGCACCGAGGCCCTCGGCCCCATCAAGTGGATGGAGCCGGTCAACTGGAAAACCGCGGTGGACAACTGCTCCGACAACTACCACGTCCCTACCACGCACCTGTCATCCATCATCGTGCAGGGGCGGTACCGGGGATTGCCTCGCCTGACCCACGAGCAGCAGTTCCAGTCGGACTTCAAGCACATGTTCGTCAACGGGCACTCGCTGACCATGCGTTTCCTGGAGCGCCCCGACCAGGCGCGGCAGAACCACGGCGTCACTGCGGAAAACCGCGAGGCCTTCGAGGAATACTACCGCCAGACCCTCCCCGAAGCGGAGCGTCGCTTGGGCAGCCTCCGGGCCCGGAAGCTGCAACTCGGCAACCACAGCCTGTTCCCCAACGGCGTTCTCGGTTTCAGGCTGGCCCATCCCCGCGGGCCGTTGCAGACCGAGTTCTGGCACTTCGCGGTACTGGAAAAGGACATGCCCGAGGAGCTGAAGACCGCCCTGCGCCGCGGCAGCGGCAACTACAACGGCGTCAACGGCATTTTCGAGCAGGACGACATGGACAACTGGCGCGGCGTAACCAACTCGGCGCTAACCGCCATGGGCCGCAAGTACGCGCAGGACCTGTCCATG
Source organism: Dehalococcoidia bacterium (assembly GCA_963664375.1). GTDB lineage: Bacteria > Chloroflexota > Dehalococcoidia > Lucifugimonadales > UBA3495 > VXOI01. The sequence continues at coordinate 2,005,420 of OY761449.1, read as the reverse complement.
GGCGTGGGGCATGACCGGCGCCATCCCGATTATCCCGGCGTTATTGCCGAGCGGTACACCTCGGAAAGCAACCAGCGCCTGTTCTACAAGCGCTGGGAACAGTTCATGAACGCCGAGAACTGGGAGGACATCTCGTTGGAGCCAAAGTCCATGGATTTCGAGGGCACGGCAAATCTGAGCGGCTAGAGGAGACGCCCTCACCTTAACCCTCTCCCACTGTGAGAGGGAACCGACGCCGGGAGCACAATAAGCATGGCTACCGAGACTCAGGGCGCGGCCGTTTCGCGGATGGAATTGTGGCATTACGTGATGCAGTTCTACATCCGCGAGGCGTGGATTCTTGACGAGCGGCGCTTCCGCGAGTGGCTGGACCTGTTTACCGATGACGTGTTCTATTTCATGCCGCGCAGGCTCAACGTGCATCGCCACGAGACCGAGCGGGAGCTGACGCCAGTGGGAGACCTGGCGATTTTTGAGGACGACAAGACCTACCTGACCATGCGGGTGGAGCGGCTGGAAACGGGCATGGCTTGGGGCGAAGACCCGCCGTCCCGCACCCGGCACATCGTGGGAAATCTCGTCGTCGAACCGCAGCCCAACGGGGAGATCAACGCCAGAACCGCTTTTATCCTCTACCGTTCGCACCACGAGACCGAGGAAAACATATTCGCCGGATACCGCGACGACATCCTGCGTCCCGTTGACGGCGGCTGGAAGATCGCCCGCCGAACCATAGTGCTGGACGCCAACGTCATCATGGCGAAAAACCTGAGCGTGTTCTTTTAGAGAGTGTTTAATAAGCTCGGTTCACTGTCAAAGAGCGGGTTTCGGGCGCATCCGTCGTTCCTGAGCAACCAAGGGTACGCCCCCATCTTAACCATCCCCCGGAGGGAGAGGGAACTTATTAAACACCCTCTTAGGTAGACGGGCTACGCCTCTTCACCAGTAGACAATACAGGTGTCGGCAGCAGTTCCCGGATTCTCAGAAGGAAAGCATCTGCCCGGGCACAGGCATTGAGAGCCTCTGATTCGCTGAATACCCTCGAGACATCGTAGTCCGCATCCGCTCGAAGCCAGCCAAGGCTGGTTATTTCCGCTCCCCAGTGGCCTTCAGCCAACCCGGCACTTACGATTGCCAAGCCGAACCTGTTAGTCACCCCGGAATGACTCGTGGGCCTTATGTTGTATAGTGCCAATACCGCCTTTGCGGCGCGCATCACGGCGTAGTAGGCGCGAGAAACGGCATCCGCGTAGAAGCCGCCACTGCGACAGATATGGGCTGCCCCAATACAATCTTCGGCGCGCTGCCACTCTTGCCTTGCCCGGCTCAACGTCATGCGACGCTGATGCCGCCCTTATAGCTTGGCCCCCATGCTGGCTCTCTCTCGATGAATTCCTCCTTCGTGATGACTCTAACGTTCACACACACGGCGTATTCGTGTCGCATATCGACGTCATATATCAGCTCATAAACCTCGTTCTTCTTGTTGCAATCTCCATACCGGATGACCACCAGCAAATGCCTGGTCACCTCCGGGTCGCGGATGCCTCTTGCCCAAGGGCCATAGATGATTATGTCTTCCACCAATCCTGGAACCCTTTCCTGAAACTGACGCCGCAAGTCGTCCAGCCAAGCCTGTTCCTGGGTTGTCAACCTCAAAAGACCCTTACTGACCCATTGCCCCATCCTTCCCTCGGACTGTTCCTTTTCTCCGTGCGCCACCAGGGCCGACGCTTCCTCGCAGGTGGTGCCTAACGCGGCGGCAATCTCGTCGCAGGAAAAGCCGTCCGCGTGAAGGGCGACGGCACATATCAGGCGTTGCCGCTCGTTCATTGGTTAGCCTCCGTGTTCCCAACGTAATTGCGCCCGTACTGTCCGTTTCATTATAAACGACAACCAGGGGCGGCCAGTTGGCCGCCCCTCTTGTTGCCTCTATGGAATTGGTGCCCTGCCGGAAAGAGCTACTGGGCGTGTGGCCCCTCGGTGATGGGGGCGTCAACTACCGTGAAGCCCCGTTCATCCGAATCGTCCAGTTCCACGCGCAGTCCGACGAAGGTGCCGATCTTGTTGTTGAACAAGTCGACCACTTCCTGGCCCTCTTCGGGGTAGCCAAGGCGCTGCAACCAGTTGGGCAGCACGCTCTCGGCGCCAGCGCGCTTACTGAGAGCCTGGGCCTCGGGGCCGAATTCCACCAGTTCCAGACCGGCTTCGATGTTGCGGGAAATGCCGGTCACGTTGTGGATGGCAGTCAGGCGCAGGGCTTCAAGCTCCTGCTTGGCCCCTTCCTCCAACAGGATCTGCTGGATGTCGGCGGGAATCTCATCCCAGACATCGCCGTTGATCACGTTGGTGGTGGAGTTGAAGCTGTACAGCCGACCGTTCATGAATTCGGTAACTTCGTACCACCGCTGGGACAGACCGGGGTTGGCGCCGGTTACGCCAGCGTCAAGAATGCCGCGCTCCAGGGCGGTGTAGACCTCGGCGAAGGCCATGAACTGGGCCGCCGCCCCCATGTGGTTGATCCAGTCGGACAACTCAGCCGAGTGGCTGCGGGTCTTGAGGCCAACGAAGTCTTCGGGGTTCTCCAGTTTCTTGTTGCTGAAGAAGAACTGGTCATCGCCAGCGATCCAGTTGCGCATCAGCACCTGGGCGCCCAGCTCGTCCTCGTACACTTTGTTCAGGTCGGGAGCGATATTGGTCAGCACCTTGTAGTGGGTCTCATGGTCGGGCCACAGTCCCCAGATGTACTGCACTGCCAGGGTGGGGAACTCGCCGCCGACGTAGCCACCGTAGATCTCGGTCATGCTCAGGGTGCCGTCGGCCAGGAGGGTGGCGGTATCAGTACCGGCCAAGCCCAGCTCCGGGAAGGAGGTGACGTTAACGGTAACCTGATTCTCGGTTCGACTTTCCACGTTCGGAACGAAGTAAGTCTTCTGGTGCTTGCACCAGAGCAGCTGGCTGTTGATGCAGGTGTGCTGCAGTACGACTTCCTCGCCGGACGACGTGAGCTGGGTGGGATTGGTGAGATTGGCAGTCTCAAGCAGTTGACGGTAGTAGTCGGACTCGAACACCCACCGGACATCCATGATGGCGTCCAGGGGGACGTTGCCGTCATCGTCGCCCAGGTCGGTGCCGTCGAGCGCCATGAACTCCTCGTAAACCGAGGGTCCAACCAGGGCTTCGAAGTTGCCGTCGCCGATGTAAATGGCGCCGGGGCCGCCGGCGTGCTCTGCGGCGTAGGCTTTCAGCTCATCGCTGACTTCCCACATCATCGCGTCGCCTTCGGATGGCTCCTCTTCTTCCACCATGGCCGTGGGTTCTTCTTCCATGGCCTCGGTAGGAGCCTCGGTTGGCGCGGGGGCTTCCGTTGCCGGAACCGGAGTATTCGTTGGCTCGGGGGTGGCCGCCTCCCCGCAGGCCACAAGGAACGCCATCATCAGGACGATGGCCAGAGACAGAAAAACCGTGGTTCGCATGAACACCTCTCCTTGAAAGTTTGGAAATTCCGTTGCCAGTCGCCAAGTCGGATCAGCGGGCACCCGACCAGCCAACACGAAACAGCCGAAGTATCATAACATAGTTTTGCCGAATACGTCAGACTATAAAGTTATTCCGCAAACAGAAAGGCAGTATGTTACGATAATCAAGCATATTGTAGAAATTCTTCTCTCTTATCAGTGGCGAATTGTGCGAAAATTCACGAAGTGCTATTGTCCACTCACGCGCACATATCCGGATTTGCCAGGAAGTTTGAAATAGACTGCTATGAGACGAGCCTGCAATGATTCGGCGCGCGATTCTTGCCTGTCCCATTGACTATTGGAAAGAGAAAAAGGGGCGGTTCTAGGCCCGCCCCTCTGCTCTGTGTTGCTGCCTGGGACTCGCTACTGAGAATCAGGCGGAAAACCGATGCTTACGGGGCCTGTGGGCCCATGGTAATCGGGGCGTCTACAATCGAGAACCCGTCCTCGGCATCAGCGTCCTCCACGATTTCCAGACCGACAAAGGGACCAATCTTGTCGTTGAATATGTCGACTGTGTCCTGGCCTTCGGCCGGGTAACCCACCCGTTTGAGCCAATTGGGAATCACCTGGTTTCGGGCGGCCTCGGCGCTCAAAGCCTGGGCCTCGGGGCCGAACTCCACCAGCTCCAGGCCCGCGTCGACGTTGCGCGAGACGCCAGTGATGTTCTGAATGGAGGCCACTCGCAGGGCTTCCAGCTCGTGCTTGGCGCCCTCCTCGACCAGAATCTGCTGCAAGTCGGCAGGAATGCTGTCCCAGACTTCCCCGTTGATCACGGCGATGGTGGCGTTAAAGCTGTACAGCCGGCCGTTCAAGAAGTCGGTCACCTCGTACCACCGCTGCGAGAGACCGGGGTTTGCGCCCGTTACGCCAGCGTCCAGGATACCGCGCTCCAGGGCGGTGTAGACCTCGGCGAAGGCCATTGCCTGCGCCTCGGCGCCCATGTAGTTTATCCAGTCGGATAGCTCCGTGCTGTGGCTGCGGGTCTTGGTGCCCTGAAAGTCCTCCGGATTCTCCAGCTTCTTCTTGCTGAAGAAGAACTGATCGTCTCCGGCAATCCACAGGTGCATCAGCACCTGTGCGCCGGTCTCGTCCTTGATCACTCTCTCGATTTCAGGGAAGAGGCTGGCCAGCACCTCGAAATGAGTCTGGTGATTGGGCCACAGCCCCCACAGGTATTGCACCGCCAGAGTGGGATATTCGCCGCCGACGTAGCCGCCGTAGATTTCGGCTGCGGACAGGGTGCCGTCGGACAGCAGGGTCATGGTGTCAAAACCGGCCAGACCCAACTCCGGGAAGGAGGTAATTTCGATTTCGAGCTGCCCGTTGGTGCGCTCGTATACGTTATCGACGAAGTAGGCGGGCACGATCCTGCACTGGAGCGTCGCCCGGTTGATGCAGGCGTACTGTACCGTGATCTGCTCCCCTTCCGACACGAGTTCGGTGGGATTGGTCAAATTCGCCTTGTCCATCAGCGACCGGTAGTAATCGGACTCGTAGATCCATTTCGCTTCCAGCAGGGCGTCCAGAGGTACGTTGCCCTCTGCGTCTCCCATGGTAACGCCCAGGTCTTCACCGAATTCGTCCAAGGCCGCCTGGGTGACTGCCGGGCCGACCAGGGCCTCAAAGTTGCCGTCGCCGATGTAGATGGCGCCAGGGCTGCCAGCGTGCTCCGCAGCGTAGGCCCTCAGCTCATCGCTGATTTCCCACATCATCGCGTCGCCGTCCGCATCCTCTTCCTCCACCATGGCCGTGGGCTCTTCTTCCATAGCCTCTGTCGGCGCAGGCGCTTCCGTGGGTGGAGGTACGGGTGTATTGGTGGGTTCCGGGGTGGCCGCCTCGCCGCAGGCCACGACGAATGCCATCATCAGGACGATAGCCAAGGACAGAAATAACGCGCTTCTCATGTGCACCTCTCGCCAATCTCAATGGAGCTTCACTGTCTATTGCCCAGCCAGGTCAGCGGTAACCCGGTAAGACAACGTGAAACATTCGCAGCATGATAGCACAGGTTTTTGACTGTTTTGATTCAATGGCTGAATCAATCTAAAACTCTCTCTATTTATGCGATTATCGAAAATATTTACGCAAATCCGACAAAATTGCGAGAGAATCCTTTCAAATTTACGAAGTACGTTGATGACGCGCTGATTGTGCCGCAGGAACTGGAAGGCAAAAGAACAGGGGCAGGCCGAAAACCTGCCCCTCGGAATTCGCTGTTCGGATCCGCTGAAGTTGGCGAACAGTCCTTACTCTTCGCTCATCGTGAACGGGATTACGCCGGGGATCCACCACTTTTCCCAGCTTTCGTCGACCCGCCGCTGGAAGTGGGCGATGTCCTCGGCTGTGAAGTGGGCGAAGCGGCCCTGGCGCGTCAGATATTCCTCGATGGGCTTCCTCTTGCGGATGCCCCTGGAGATGGCGCGGCTGGGGCCGTTGAGGATCAGCTCGCCGTCGATGATTTCGTACTGCACCCACAAGCCGGTCTCCACGGCCAGCATTCCCAGCTCGTGGGAGTACTTGGGGTCGTAGTCCCAGCCCTTGGGGCAAGGGTCGATGTTGTGGATGAACGTCGGCCCGCCGATGGTCAGGGCGCGGCGGATCTTGTTGTTCAGGTCCAGCCCGTAGGAGGCGCACGAGGTGGCAACGTAGCGGACATCGGGGTGTCCGGCCGCCAGCATGGGCGCGGTGTTCTTCTTCCATCGGCTGTTCATGATGCGATGCACCTTGCCCGGAGGGCTGAAGGTGCTGTTGGCGCCCCATGGGGAACTGCCGGACACCTGAATGTCGGTGTTGGCGTAGGATTCGTTGTCGTAGCAAAGGATGAGCAGGTTGTACTCATCATGTTGCAGGGCAGCGGAAATCGCCGCCAGCCCCATGTCCACGCCGCCGCCGTCGCCGCAGAAAGCGATGACGTTGATCGGCTCTTTGTGCATCTTGCCCTTGCGCATCATGGCCGCCAGGCCCGCGGCGGTGCCGGTGGCGGCGCTGCCGGAGGAGCCGAGCTGCGTGTGCATCCAGGGCACCACCCACGGCGTGCTGTAGTAGGTGGTGTTGGCCACGTACATGCAGCCGGTGCTGCCGAGGACGATGCTGCGCGGGCCAGCGGCCTTGATCATCAGCCGCATGGTCAGCGCCGACTCGCAGCCCTGGCAGGTGCGGTGGCCGGAGGAGTAGAACTCCTCCACCGGTATGTTCTTGACGCCGCGAACCTGCGGGAGGTCCGTCTGTGTCATCATGGTGGTCATCGCTCTCACTCCCTTACCGCAATCCAGGTTGTTTCCTGCTCGATTTTACCAGTGGCGACGGCCTTCTCGGTAGTCTCCACCATTTCGTTGATGTCGCGGACCATGACCTCGCGGCCGCCCAGTCCGGCGATGAAGTTGAGCATCTGCGGGCGGCTGGCCAGAGGGTAGAGGGCCGAACGGAGCTCATGGAAGAGCACGCCGCCGAATGAGGGAGACCCGTATGAATAGTCCCGGTCGATCACGGCGATGCCCTTGGCTCCGCCCAGCGCTTTCTGAATTTCCTCCACGGCGAAGGGGCGGAAGAACTTGACGCGCACGAAGCCAACCTTCTTGCCCTGCTCCCGCATCCGCCGAACCGCCACGCGGGTGGGCATCGCCAGGGTTCCCATGCCAACGATGATTATCTCGGCGTCCTCGGTCATGTACTCTTCGATGAAGGGGCTGGGGTCGCCGCGGCCGAAGACTTCCTTGAACTCGTCGTAGGCTTCGTAGATGACGCCGATGGTGCGGCGCATGGCCTCGTCGGTCTGGCGGCGGATCTCCATCAGCCAGTCCTCGTTGACCTGCGGAGCGACCGTGATGGGGTTGTCCGGGTGCAACTGGAGTTCCTGCCGGTCGTAGCCGGGCAGGTAGCGGTTGACCTGCTCCCGCGTCGGCACCTGCACGATGGCTTGCGAGTGTGTCAGGAACGAGCCGTCGCAACTGATGGCGAAGGGCAGCAACACCCGCCGGTCCTCGGCCACCTTGTAAGCCAGCAGGGCGGTGTCCAGCGCCTCCTGCGCGGTCGCCACCCAGTAGAGGTGCCAGCCCAGGTCGCGCACGGCCATAGCGTCGTTGTGCTCGACGCCGAAGGCCCCGGGGTCGTCCAGCGCCCGGTTGCCCACCATGGCCACCACGGGCATCCGCAGCCCGGCGGTAACGGTGATGGCTTCGAAGGCGTAGAACCAGCCCACGCCGCTGGAGCCGCAGAAGGTGCGGGCACCCACTGCCGAGGCGTGCTTGACGATCTCGAACTGGGAATGCTCGCTTTCGGCGACGATGAAATCGCAGTCGAAAGCGCCGTCGGCCTTCAGCTTCGACACGTATTGCATCACCGTGTCGTAGGGACGAATGGGGTAGGCCGTGATAACGTCCACGTCGGCCAGGGCGCATGCGATGGCGATGGCCTCGGAGCCGCTGATGAGCTCCTCGGTGGACGCAGTGAACATTTCGGTCTCAACGGTGGTCATTAGTCCGCCTCCGCCGCCTGGATCTCTTCGGCATAGCCGCCGACGTGGTGGAACCCGTGGGTGCGGGTCTCAGCGTTCTGCTTATCGACCAGCTTCGTCATCCACTTGTTGTAGCCGTCCTTGTCCTTCTGCCACATCTCCCACTGGCTGTCGTGGTCATTGAACTCGGCCTCGTTGACCATGGTGACGCAGTTGGGAACCGGGCAAACCGCCTCGCACACGCCGCAGCCGCAGCATGACTCCATGTTGGCGTCATACAGGCCGTCGGGCGTAACGTCGAAGCAGGTGTCCGGGCACTGTAGCCAGCAGAGGGTGCACTTGATGCACGTCTCGAAGTTGACCACGGGGCGCATGGAGCGGGTGCTGAACTTCTTGAAAACCTCGCTGCGTCCCGGAACGTAGCCGCCTTCACCCTCGGCAAACTCGCCGCCCTCGGGGATGGCCTGAATCACCAGACCCTCCTGCATGGTCTTCCATCCGGGCATGGTGAACTTCATCTCGCGCTGGTTGCCGCCCTCCCCGGGCTCCACCGGGCGCGTGGCGGCGCGGTCGAACGCGCGCTGCGCGGAGGCCAATTTCGTGCCGCCGCCCATCTGTTCGTCGATGGTCTCCAGCATCGCTTCGAGACTGACCAGCTCCGGGCATACCTTGCAGAGCGTCCCCAGAATTCGAACGTCGGTGTGGTCGTCCTTGTAGACCCAGAGACCGGAGAAGCTGGGGGTGCTGGTGATGATGGAGAGATTGTAAGGGGTTTCCTTGGGATGTATGTCCTCCAGCAGGGCATCCGCCTGCTGCCGCGAGGTAACGATCATGGTGCCGCCGGGCTTGGTCAGTTCGTTGATGGGCTGGAGACCGTACCAAGCCCAGGACTCGATGCCCTTGCACATGGTGTCGTCAACGTTGATGGTCACGTCGACGCTGGTGGCCTGGTATACCGCCAGGCTCTCCTCAAGTTCCTCGGGGTCATCGGCCACGATGGCGAACTGCTTTGCCGGGATGCCGTTGCGTTCCGGGGAATCACCGTAGCGCCCGAAGGCGGTGCCTATCTTTCCGTCCTTTCGGGCGGCGAACACTATGGAGCGGACGATATTGCGCGCCAGGGTCTTCTGAAATATCCCCCGGTACACTACCTCCACAGCAAGGGTGGACATACCTTTCCTCCTTAGTTTGGGTCCACTGCGGGGCTGCCAGTTGACACGGGAACCGGCCACGAACGCCGGGCGGAAACCAGCGTTCCGCTGTCTATCCGCACGGCTATTTGAGGCGGCAGAATCATTCCGCGCAATCTTAACATATTAAAGGAAATTTGGGGGATTCACCCGGCATCAGAGTATTGGTATCCCATGTAGGGGCCAAGCGGACAAATCGTGTCCAATACCAACGCACGTTGAGAATACCTGAGACAGCCGAACATCCAGGTACGAATTTCGCTTATGTTAAAATTCGTAACTGGGCCTTAATCGGCCAGTACCCGAACAGCGCCCGTCGGGCAGGAGGTCTCCCGCCTTGCCTTGGCCGTTGAGAATGCGCCGCCATATCTTGATAATTCCCGTCCTCGTTCTCGTGATGTGCGCGGGAGTGGCCGGGACCGGCTGCGTTGGCATAGGCGAAACCGGCGGGGACGAAACAGAGGCAGCCGAGCCGCAGACCATCGACGGATTGCCCCCGGAGTTCGCCAAGCTGGCGGAAGTGTGGGAGATACTGGAGAGGGAGCACATAGACGCCGGAACCCTTGATCCGTCCGTCCTGACCGACGGGGCCATTCGCGGCATGCTCGAGGCTACCGGGGACGAGCACGCCTCCTACCTTGACCCTGAGCAATACTCATTCCAGAGTCAGGAAATCAGTGGCACCTTCGAGGGCATCGGCGCCGAAGTCACCATGCGCAACGGACTGATTACCATAGTCGCGCCCATTGACGACACACCGGCGGACAGGGCCGGCGTCGAGTCTGGCGACGTGATACTGGAGATCGATGGCGAAAGTGTCGCCGGATGGGACCTGTTCGAGGCTATCAACCGCATCCGGGGGGATAAGGGAACCCCGGTACGCCTGCTGGTCAGGAGAAAGAACACCGGCGAGGCAGTGGAGCTGGAGATAATTCGCGACGTTATCCCGCTGACAAGCGTGCGCCTTACCATGCTGGTCGGACGCATCGGCCATCTGCGAATAACGTCTTTCAGCGGCACCACCCTGGAGGAACTGCAAAGGGCGATGGAGCGGTTCGAGCGCTCCCGGGGCCTGGGGCTGATCGTGGACATCCGGAACAACCCCGGAGGGTTGCTATCGTCGGTTGTCGATGTTACCAGCCAGTTTATCGACGAAGGGCTGGTGCTTTACCAGTTGGACGGGCAGGGCAACCGCCGAGACTGGAGCGCGGATTCCGGGGGCATTGCGCTGGACATACCCATGGTGGTACTGGTGAACGGCTTCAGCGCCTCCGCCAGCGAGGTATTCGCCGGGGCCATAACCTACCACCAGCGCGCGGAGACCATCGGCGTCAAGACTTTCGGCAAAGGCAGCGTCAACAACCTGTGGCCCCTCAGCGACGGTTCTGCGGTAAACTTCACCATAGGCCGCTGGTACACTCCCGACGGCAGGCTGATCGAAGGGGAGGGAATCACCCCGTTGATCGTCCAGGAATCTCCGGAGGACAATTCGGAAGACCTTCAATTGGACCTGGCTATTGAGGAAGTGACAGAACTGATAGAGAATTCCCCGGTGGCTGCAACAAACTGAACCTCTTAATCCGAACATCAGCCCCACACGGCAGGTCAAAATGGCCAAGAAAAAGTCCGCAAAAACAGCAAAGAACGGCAGCACCGACGGCAATCGCGTCGCAGCGACCAATCGCCGCGCCTTCTTTGACTACGAAATTCTCGAGCGGCACGAAGCCGGAATCGTGCTGACTGGCACGGAAATCAAGTCGGTCCGCGCCGGAAAGGCGGACCTGAGCGACGCATACGCCAGAGTGCGGGACGGCGAGATGTGGCTGCACAACACCTACATAGCGCCATACGACCCCGCCAGCCAGTTCAACCACGACCCGCGCCGCCTGCGCAAGCTGCTCATGCACCGCGATGAAATAGAGAATCTGGCGAGCGAAGTGGCGGAAAAGGGGCTGACCCTGGTCGCGCTCCGCATCTACATCAAGCGCCACGTCGCCAAGGTCGAGCTGGGCCTGGCCCGCGCGGCGCTACGACAAGCGGCAGACCATCATCAACCGCGACATGGACCGGGAAGCCCGCCGGGCCGTCGGAACCGCCAGGTACTAGGCACTAATCCGCACTCGTTCAAGGAGCACAGTTTTGATTCGCACCCTCAACGGCGTCACACCCAAGGTTGCCGAGACCGCATGGGTCAGCGAGTTTGCCTACGTGGTCGGCAACGTGGAAATCGGCGAGTATGCCAGCATCTGGCCGGGAGTCACCGTCCGCGGCGATGGCGACGACGCCATCGTCATAGGCGATTATGTCAACATACAGGAAGGGTCGGTGATTCACGGCAATGGGCTGACCATCGAAGAGGGCGTCTCGGTCGGTCACAGCGTGGTGGTGCACTGCGACCGCGTGGGCCGCGGCTCGCTGCTGGGAAACAACTGCACCATCCTCAACAATGTGACGCTGGGAGAAAACTGCCTGGTAGCTGCCAATTCCGCGGTGCTGAATGGAACGCAGGTACCGGCCAACTCATTCGTGACCGGCGCGCCAGCATCGGTAAAACGCCAAGTGACCGAGAGGCAGATTTCGGCCATGCGCCACACCTGCGAGGAACTGGTGAAGCGCGCCAAGTGGTTCAAGGACAGCGGGCTTTAGGGGCAGGCGGGAGGCGTTAAGGGGGCGCTGGGGATCTCATCAGCATGTCCCGGATGGCCTCCATCAGGCCCTCGAGGCGGGACTGCCGTTCTGCGAATCCCAATTGCTGTTGCTGTAACGAATCAATCCGTCCGTCCATAGCCTCCATCATAGCCTCGAGGCGGGACTGTCGTTCTGCCAAACCCGATTGCTGTTGCTGCAACGAATCAATCCGTCCGTCCATGGAATTGAGTCGCCCGTCCACAGCATCAAATCGCCTGTCGATGGCATCAAGTCGCCTGTCGATAGCATCAAATCGCTTGTTAGCGATTTGAATGAGGGTCAGTATCAGCCCTCCCAACCCAATTCCCACGGCGATGATTGCAATAGTTTCCGGCGTCATGCTGCCAATCTACACGTTCCGCCGGAATAGCGCAATCGGCAACTGTCATCAATATTCGCCGTCTCACCCCAGCCGTTCCGCCAACGGCAGAACCGCCTCGGCCAGCCGCTCCATGACGCGGATGCAGTCTGGGATTTCGTCGACCCGGAAATCGTAAGTAAGCTGGTGGATGCCGATCTCGTGGCAGGCGTGCAGGTCGTCCACTACCTCTTGGGTGCTGCATACCAACGCCCCGCCGGTCCGTTCGCCGCCCGCTTCGGGCAGACCGATGTCGGTAAAGTGCACGGCGCGCTTCAGGGACACCGTAACGTCCTCCACCTTCCGTCCCTCCCGCTCGATGCGGCGATGCAGGTAGGGTATTTGGGAGGCGACGAACTCCGGCGTCTGGCGGGAGGGGTGCCAGCAGTCGCCGTACTTGGCCGTCCGTCGCAGGGCCGCCCTAGTGGCGCCGCCAACCCAGATGGGCAGCGGGTTCTGTACCGGCTTGGGGTAGAACTGGATGCCGTCAAAGTCGTAGTGCTTCCCGTGATGTTCCGGGTGATCGTCGTACCACAGTGTCCTGAAAATCTCCAGGAACTCGTCGGTCAGAGGGCCGCGCTCGGCGTAGCTCACTCCCAGCGTGTCGAACTCTTTTTCCAGCCAGCCCACGCCAACGCCGCAGATCATGCGCCCGCCGGTCAGTGAGTCCAGCGAGGCAAACATCTTGGCCTGCACCACCGGGTTGCGGTAGGGCAGGATCAGCACGGTGCTGCCGATCCTGATGCGCTCAGTGCAGGCCGCCAGGTAGCCCAGCAGGGTCATGGTCTCAAGATACGGCTCGTCCGATGGGCGCGAAAACCCGCCCGAGGGGGAGTACGGGTACTGGGTCGTCCCTCCAGTCGGCAGCACGATGTGGTCGCCGATTAGCACCGACTCAAAGCCCATGGCCTCCGCCGCCTGGGCGAACTCTCTGAGCGCTGGCCCATCGGGAATGCGCGGCATCGAAACTCCGATTTCCATGCTGTTGCTCCTTTAGATGGCTCACTTGCCCTGGGGGGAGTCAGGTTAGAGGTAAGAGACTACAAGAATACTACTCCCTCCTAGAGCGCTATGATACGTCATCGCGCCGGGAGTATAATGCCGCCAACCCGCATTTGTGCCGCGAGGCCCAACATGACCACCAAGCCCGTTGCCCCGGCTCAGAAGTCCGGGCAAATAACCCAGTATCCCGATCCGCCGCCAGAAGAGATGACTGCCTACTACAGCATCAATCGCCCCGGCTATCCGCCTTCCTTGGCCGAGCACTACGGCAACCCGGAGACCACCATCATTACAAGCGAGGTTGCCGCGGCCCTGATTCCTCCCGCCGAGAGCCATGAAGGTGTCCGGTATCCCGACCTGCTTATCGCTTTCGGCGTTGACCCTGCGGCTAATTTAGCCCGTAAAGGTTACTACATCCAGGAGCAGGGCAAGCCACCGGACTTTGTGCTGGAAGTGGCCTCGGAAAGCACCGGCGCGCGCGACGAGGTTGATAAACGGGAATCCTACGCCAATATGGGCGTCCCCGAATACTGGCGGTTCGACCCCAGCGGCGGGCTGTATCACAGCGTTCCACTGGCTGGCGACCGGCTGGTGGACGGAAGCTACCAGCCCATCCCCATCCACTGGACGGATGAAGGGCATCTCTGGGGCCACAGCGCCATGCTGAACTTGGACTTGCGCTGGGAAGATGGCGATTTACGCTTTTGGGACCCGATAGGCCGACGCTACTTGCAGACGTTCCGGGAGGTAGTCGCCCGCGCCGACGCCGCTGAAGCCCGCGCCGATGCCGATGCCGCCCGCGCCGATGCCGATGCCGCCCGCGCCGCTTCCGCTGAAGCCCGCGCCACTTCCGCTGAAGCCCGCGCCACTTCCGCTGAAGCCCGCGCCGACGCCGCTGAAGCCCGCGCCGACGCCGACGCCGCCCGCATCCGCGAGCTGGAAGAGGAACTACGCCGACGCTCCAACGCCTAGCCGCCGGAAACCTTGCGTCGGAATCCCCTTGCCATGAGGCCGATTCTGGGATAACTTAACATTGCGACAGCTACTTTTAGTTCCATTTACCCTGACCTTGGACGGCAATTACACGGGTGCCGGAACGGCCATGCCCCCTTGTTGCCGTCCATGGATCTGGGTAGCTGTCGCAAGTGTCCCGAATCCTGTGCAAGCAAGGGGGTTCCTTTTTGCTCAAAAAGATTGGGATCGGTTGCGGCGCGCTCGTTGCAATCATTGTGGTCATCGTTGTCATTGTTGCGGTGTCCAGCAGCGGCGGAGACGGTAATGGAGGCAGTGATAGAGTACCTGTGCTTACCCAAGAGCAGAAATCCCTAGCCATTGACTCCATAATGGGCCAAACCTTGGTAAGGGATGCCGCCATCTCACAAGAGGGCCGCAACCTCAACCTGGTTGTGGTAGTCAATGCCGCCGCGTCCGAAGAATATGCCAAAGAGGTTGGCGAAAACTTCGTTCGTTTGGTAAAGACCTTTGGCCCTGAAGAAGCCCCCGGTAAAGATATCGGAGAAGGGTTGTATGACTATCTCATCGGAGTGTACACGCCTTCCGAGGAACAGATTGCTTTAGGGGCGAAAGTCCGCTCTTCAACGCGCATAACGTGGTAGGCGGAAACAAGCCCTTTGCCTCCGCAGCGCACCCATTATGTCACTCTGACCGCCGCTGCCGCTTCCCGCTTGCCAGCATGCCCCGCCGTGATATAATCCATAGGCAGTTGGGCGCGTCAGAACGCCCGAAATCGGCACTCAAAACTATTTACAAATACGGAGGAGGCGCAACGTGGAAAAGGGAGGCACCGTAATCAACGCCGGTCCCATCGACGTAGCAATGAGCTATCGTCAGGAAATCATGAACGACCAGGGCCTGTGCCTGCAGGTCTACTCGGAAATCGACGGCCACGACACCGAGATCCTTCGCTTCGACTGCTTCGACCAGGACCCCCACTACCACTACGGCCCCGAGAACCACAACATTCGCCTGCACCTGGACAAGACCACTGCCGGCAACCCCCTCGGCTGGACCATCGGCAACCTGCGGAACAACCTGTCCGCCATGGTGCGCCGCTCCGGCTACGAAGACCTGGCCAACACGCTGGAAGCCAGCCCGGTCAGCGAGGGCAAGCTGGATGAGATCGAGTCCACCGCCCGCGAGATGTCGCTCGACGGCCGCCGCACCGTGCATCACCTGATGCCCGAGATGCTGGACGGCGACAAGATCACCGTCGGCAACCTGAAGTTCGGTCTCGAATACCGCCACCTGCCCCAGATCAACGACGAGGGCATGGCCATACACGTCCTGACCGACATCGCTGGCCAGGAGATCGAGGTGCTGGCCTTCGACTGCTTCCAGAACGGCCCGCACTACCACTACGGCCCGCGCAACCAGGATGTCCGGATTTACTGGGACGTCACCACCTCCGGCGAGACCCTGGCCTGGACGCTGGACCAGTTCAAGCAGGGCAAGATCAAGAGCATGATTTCCCGCGCCGGCTACCCCACCGTCGCCAACGACGTGGACGAGGAGCTGTTGCAGTCCATGCTGCCGGAGATCGAGCGCCGCTCCTGGGAGCTGGTCGACCTGAACAACGGCGGCAAGGACGACCCCAAGGCCCAGCTCATCGCCGAGCTGGACGCCCTCCGCGAAAAGGTCGCCGCCCTCTAACCTTCATCAAGACATCCCCTGCGACGCACAACGGCCCCGGCAAATGCCGGGGCCGCTTCCATTTGACCCGCTAGGCTGAGTGGAATCGCCTAAGCCATCGTATACCCCCCGCTCACGCTCAGCGTCTGGCCGGTGATGAATCCGGCGGCGTCTGAGGCCAGGAACACGACGGCGTTGGCGATCTCGCGGGGCTCCGCCATGCGGCGCAGGGGATAGGCGCGGACGGCACGCTCCCGGGCCTCCGGCGTAAAGACCTGACGCATCTCGTGCCACATGCTGGTCTCGCTGATGGATTCCTCCTCCGGCGGCACCACCAACCCAGGGCAGACGCAGTTAAGGCGCAGGCCGTAACGGCCGGTCTCGCGGGCGATGGACTTGCTCAGGGCGATGACCCCGGCCTTGCACGCCGAATACACGGCTTCCCGGTACTCGCCCATCCGTCCCGCGTCGGAACTGAGGCAGACGATGCTGCCGCCCTGCCGCTCCACCATGCCGGGCAGGACGGCGTGGATACAGTTGATGGCGCCCCACAAGTTGACCTGCACCTCCCGCTCCCACTCCTCGCGGGGCTTCTCCAGGAACAAGCGGTCGATGGTCCACCCGGCGTTGTTGACCAGCACGTCCACGCCGCCGAACTCGGCGGTGGCCGTCTCGACCATGGCGTTGACCGAATCGTGGTTGGTGACGTCGGTAGCCACCACCATCGCCCGGCCGCCTGCGTCCAGAGCGTTGACTTCATCAGCGACCCGCTGGCCCTGCGCCGGGTCCAGTTCCGCGATGACGATGTTGCTGCCCTCGTCGGTGAAGGCATGGACGATGGATCGCCCAATGTTGGAGCCGCCGCCAGTGATGATGACCGTCTTGCCTGAAAGTCCGAGTTCCATCTAAAGTTCCTTTTGACGCGATGACGCGATGACGCAATGGCGCAAAGATTATCCATTGGGAGATTGTACTTTCGGGATGCCGCCGAAACGCAGACGCAACAGGCCCTTGACATCCTCGGTAGCCGTTTTTACCACGTTTACCGTGCTGGACGGGTCATCATCCCAGGCGACCGGGACAACGCCGATGCGATAGCCCCGCTTCTCCGCGATGATCAACATTTCCGTGTCGAAGAACCAGTTGTTGTTCTTGACGTGGGGAATGATCGCCTGGGCCGCCTGCCGCGTCATCGCCTTGAATCCGCACTGAGCGTCGGGGAAGCCCACGAAGAACATTGACCAGATGAGCTTGTTGTAGCTGCGCGACGTGAACTCCCGCTTGAAGCTGCGTTGCGTGACGCGAGACCCCTTGCTGAGACGGCTGCCGATGGCGACGTGGCAGCCCGACTCCAGCGACGCCACCAGTTGGGGAAAATGCGACAGGTCGGTGGAGAGGTCCACGTCCATATAGCTCACGAAATCGCTTTCGCTGCCCAGCCAGGCAGCCCGCAACGCCCTGCCCCGCCCTTTCTCCGGCAGGTACAGGTAGTTCACGCCCTCGATCTCGCGGGACAGTTCCTCTGAAACGGCGCGCGTGCCGTCGATGGAGGCGTTGTCGGCGATGGTCACTCGCCAAGGGTTCGGCAGGTTCTCCCGCAGGAACGCGCACAGCCGCGGAATGCTGACTGGCAACGCATCCTCCTCATTGTAGACGGGAATGACAACGTCTATGCTGGCGCTCATACGGGCCGTGATGCGAGGGATTTCACCCCCGCCCTAACCGTCTCCATCCATGGGGAGGAGATATTTTTGCAGGCGCCATTGCTCTGTCGCTTAGTGGCGGAAATGACGCACCCCCGTGAACACCATCGCCAGCCCCGCCCGGTCGGCCGCGGCGATTACTTCCTCGTCGCGCACGGAACCGCCGGGCTGGGCGATGGCCGTAATCCCCGCCTCGGCGGCCAGTTCGATGTTGTCGGGGAAGGGGAAGAAGGCATCGGAAGCCAGCACGGCGCCCTTGGCTTTGTCCCCGGCGATGCGCTGGGACAAGTGTACGCTGACTACCCGGTTGGGCTGTCCCGCGCCCATGCCAACCAGCGCCCGATCCTTGGCGAACACGATGGCGTTGGACTTGATATGCTTGGCGGCTTTCCAGGCGAAGGCGAGGTCTGCCCTTTCCCCTGCGCTCGGTTCCCGCTCGGTAACCGTCTTCCACTCGCCGGGGTCTTCGGCAATTACATCTGCCCCCTGCACCAGCATCCCGCCCGAGATGGGGCGCAGGTCAAGGGCCACAGATTCCGGCGCTAGCCCGGCCGCCAGAATCCGCAGGTTGCGCTTTCGTTGGAGTATCGTCAGCGCGTCGTCATCGTAACCAGGGGCGATCACCACCTCGTAAAATATCGCGTCCATCGCCTCCGCCGTCGCCACGTCCACGGTACAGTTGACGGCCACTATGCCGCCGAAGGCGCTGACCGTGTCCCCTTCGTAGGCCAGCCGGTATGCCTCGGCGATGGAGTCGCGGCTGGCCAGACCGCAGGGGTTGTTGTGCTTCACCACAGCCACGGTCGGCTCGGCAAAGTCCGACACGGTGCGCCATGCGGCGTCGGCGTCCATCAGGTTGTTGTATGACAGCTCGCGACCGTGCAGTTGCGTCGCCCCGGCGATGCCAGCTAAGGCCGTGCCCGAAGGCGAGTAGAGCGCCCCGGCCTGGTGCGGGTTTTCGCCGTACCGCAGTCCCGATACCTTGTCCAGGGAGATGGTGAGGCGGTCCGGCAACTGCCCGGCTTCACCCGGCCCGGCCAGGTAGCCCGTAACCGCCGAATCGTACTCGGACACGTGGCGGAACGCCTTGGCCGCCAGTCCGCGCCGGTCATCGGCGGTCAGGCCGCCATTGGCCAGCTTGTCGGCCACCCACCCGTAGTCCTCAGGGTCAACGACCACGGCCACCGACGGAAAGTTCTTGGCGGCGGCCCGCAGCATGGTCGGCCCGCCGATGTCGATGTTCTCCAGCGCGTCGTCCAGCGTCACATCGGGCTTGCTGACGGTGGCTACGAATGGGTAGAGGTTGACCACCACCAAGTCGATGGTCTCGATGCCGTGGGCCGAAAGTTCCGCCATCTGCTCCGCCGAATCGCGCCGGGCCAGCAGTCCCCCGTGTATCACCGGGTGCAGCGTCTTGACGCGGCCGTCCAGTATCTCCGGCGACCCGGTGACGTCGGCCACCTGCCGGACGCTCAGCCCGCCCTCCTCGGACAGTGTGCGGTGAGTGCCGCCCGTGCTGACCAGTTCGTACCCCGCAGCCGCGACGCTCCGGGCGAATTCGACCACGCCGGTCTTGTCGTATACGCTGATTAACGCTCTCAAGTCTTATCTCCGTTGTTTTTGGTAAGGATTTCACCCTCACCCTAACCCTCTCCCTCAAGGGAGAGGGAATAAGAAACTATCTCAAAACCACAAGCGAAATTCCGGGATGCACTTGGAGATGACTCCGCCTTACCTTTTCACCCCCACCCTAACCCTCTCCTTCAAGGGAGAGGGGACTTTTGAGATAGTTTCTAAGTCTCTGTCAGATTAAATGAACTTGCTCATCGGAATCGCGCCGGATTACCTGCCCCACGATTATCGCCTCTGGAATCAGCCGCCGGAAGGCGTCGGCGTTTCCATCCGGGCAGACGGCCACCATGCCGAGGCCCATGTTGAACACCCGGAACATCTCTTCGTCGGGTATGTTTCCTTCGCGTTGCAGCACGTCGAAAATGGCGGGGCGTGTCCATGCCGTCGTATCAATGCGGGCCGCCAGGTCTTCGGGCAGCACAGCCGGCAGCTTCCCCGGCAGGCCGCCGCCGGTGATGTGGGCCAGGCCGTGGAGCAGGCCCAGCGCGGGCGCAAGCATGGGGTAATAGCTGCGGTGAAACTGGAGCAGTTCCTCGCCGAGTTGGTGGCTCAAACCGTCGTATCGGCGGAACAGGGCCGCCGGGTCATCGTCCGTGTTGAACACCCGCCGAACCAGGGAGTAGCCGTTGGTGTGCAGGCCGCTGGATGGTATACCCAGGAGGCAGTCTCCTTCCAGCACCCGGCTAGGTTCCAGCAGATTCTCCCGTTCCACCACTCCCACGACGAAGCCCGCCAGGTCCATTTCCCCGTCGGCGTACACTCCCGGCATCTGCGCGGTCTCGCCGCCGATGAGGGCGCACTGCGCCTCCCGGCATCCCCAGGCGATGCCGCGCACCAGCGAGTCCAGGGACTGGGCGTCAACATTGCTGAAGGCAACGTAGTCGAGGAAGAAAAGCGGGCGGGCCCCCTTGGTGAGTACGTCGTTGACGTTCAGGGTGACAAGGTCGCGGCCAATTGACTCAAAGTGGCCCAACTGCGACGCGATCTTGAGCTTGGTGCCAACGCCGTCGGTGCTGGCGACCAGCACGGGGCCATCGTCGCCGCCCATCTGGAACAGCCCGGCAAAGCTGGTGCCGCCATCAATGACCTCCGGCCCATGGGTACTCGCCGCCAGGCCGCGGATGCGGTCTTTCAGTTCGTCCATGCGCTCAAGGTCAACGCCGGATTGCCGGTAGGAACTGGCAGAGGAAAAGGAACTCAAGCCGGAGGTTCCTCAATCGTGGAGTAAATTCGATGTCCAGAACAAGCGCAATTCAATTCAGACCCAGCACTTACCCGTCATTCCCGCCTTCTTCCGTCATTCCGGTGAAAGCCGGAATCCAGGGAATGCCGAAGGAATACCAATTGCACGGCCGATACCAACTCCGGATTCCGGTTTTCGCCGGAATGACGGATATGCCGGTAAGCCGTCATTTCAATGCCGTCTCAGCCCTGGCCTACCCGCTGCCCTTCTCCAGCGCCAGCTTGTCCAGGTCAAGCTGCACAGGCACGGGGTAGTTTCCGGTGAAACAGGCGTCGCAGAAACCGCCGCCCGTGCCGCCTACGACCCGCATCAAACCGCCCACGCTGAGGTACCCCAGGCTGTCCGCTCCGATGAACTCCCTGATTTCGGGGATGGTGCTGTTGGCCGCCAGCAATTCCTGCCGCGAGGCCATGTCCACGCCCATGAAGCAGGGATGACGAATGGGCGGCGCACAGACCCGCATGTGTACTTCGGTGGCTCCGCCTCGGCGTAGCAGGTTAACCACGTGTGGTGTGGTCGTGCCCCGAACGATGCTGTCGTCCACTACGACTATCCGCTTGCCTTTTATCACTTCGCCAAGGGCGTTGAACTTCTGCCGGACGCCCAGATCCCGGAGCCGCTGTTCCGGCTCGATGAAGGTGCGCCCGACGTAGCGATTCTTGATCAGTCCCTCGCTGAAGGGTATCCCCGAGGCCAGGGCGTATCCGACAGCCGCCGCGGTTGACGAATCGGGAATGCCTATCACGAGGTCGGCGTCAACCGGGTGCTCCTTCGCCAACTCTGCCCCCATTTCCTGCCGCCTGGAATGCACCAGATGGCCGTCCATGGCGCTGTCGGGCCTGGCGAAGTATATGAGTTCGAAAACGCACAGGGCGCGTTTCCTCTCTCCGTCCACCCCCGGCCAGATCGACGACCGGATCCCGTCCCGGTCTATGACCACCACCTCTCCCGGTTCGATTTCCCGGACGAAGTCCGCGCCAAGGTTGTCCAGGGCGCAGGTCTCAGAGGCAACAATCCAGCCGTCGCCGCGCCGGCCAAGGCACAAGGGCCTGATGCCGAGCGGGTCCCGCGCGGCGAATACGCAATCGGCGGTGAGGCCCACCAGCGAATAAGCGCCCTCCAGCCGGCGCATGCACTGGAAGAGGCGTTCCTCCCAGCAGGCGCCGGAGGAATTCACCAGCATGCGGGCGATAACCTCGGTGTCGGTGGTGGAAAAGAAGGAACAATCCAACTCCCGCCGCAGTTGCTCCTGCAACTGGAGGGCATTTACGATGTTGCCGTTGTTGGCAAGGGCGACGGTTCCCGCCTCGCCTTCCACCAGCAGCGGTTGCGCGTTGCACAGCTCACTGCTGCCGGTGGTGGAGTAGCGGGTATGGCCGATAGCCAGTTCACCGGAAAGTGGTTGAAAGTCCGGTTCCCTGAACACTTGGGAGACCAAACCCATTTCGGCGTGAATGGCGATGTCGCCACCGCTAGTGGACGCAATGCCAGCGCTTTCCTGCCCGCGATGCTGGAGCGCGAAGAGGCCGAAGAAGGTGAGACGGCTAGCGGTTTCCTCAGGGGAATATACGGCAATTACCCCGCACTCTTCGCGGGGGCTGTCGAACGGGCCATAGACCTTGGGGAAGTCCGGCTCTCTGTTCACCGGCCTATTCTATCGGCCTCTGCCAACGGCGGTCAACAGCGCGGGCCGCCCAATGTTTACGTTAAAACCCTATCGCAAAACCTTTCACAGTCGCCAACCGTCATTCTCGCGAAAGCGGGAATCCAAAAAGGGCGCACGGCAACCCCCTCCAGGAGAGGGTTAGGGTTAGGGCGTCCCTTTGCTCTCGCGGGAATGACGGCGCGATTTGACGACACATCCAAAAGAGAGGCCCGGCCCTCCAGTTCATCGTCGGAAGGGGCGGGCCGGTCTCTCAGCGCTACACTTTCACCCCCACCCTAACCCTCCCCCTCGAGGGGGAGGGGATTTTGAGGCGGTTTCAAAGGGCCACTGAGGGTAGCGCCGGGGCTATGACAGTGCCTACTGGTGGAACAGGTTCAGGGCGGATCCCAGCCGGAACCATTCCAGTTGCGACTCGCTGTACGAATGCTGCAACTCCAGCGTCTCCGAGGTGCCGTCGCTGTGATTGACCGTGCACTGCACCGGCTTGCCGGGCGCCATGTCCTGGAGGCCGGTCAGGCTGATGCGGTCATCCTCGCGTATGCGGTCATAGTCGTCCGAGCTGCTGAAGGTCAGGGCCAGAAGTCCCTGCTTCTTCAGGTTGCTCTCGTGGATACGCGCGAAACTGCGGGCGATGACCGCCGCACCGCCCAGCAGCCGGGGCGACAGCGCGGCGTGCTCGCGGCTGCTGCCCTCCCCGTAGTTGGAGTCGCCGATGACCACCCACTTGACGCCCTGGGACTTGTAATCACGGGCAATCCTTGAGAAACCCTCGTCCCTTTCCCCCGACAGCACGTTCAGGCCCTTGCCAGCCTCGTCGGTGTAGGCGTTGATGGCGCCCATGAACATGTTGTCGCTGAAGCGGTCCAGGTGCCCGCGGAACCGCAGCCACACGCCCGCGGGCGAAATGCTGTCGGTCGTGGTCTTGCCCTTGGCCTTGAGCAGCGCCGGCATATCCGTGAAGTCGTTGCCGTCCCATGCAGGCCAGGGCTCCAGCAGTTGGATGCGCTCGCTGTCCGGCGAGACCGTGAGCTCGATGGAGCTGCCGTCGTCCGGCGGGGCCTGGTAGAAGGATCGGCCTTCGTCGAAGTCGGAGGGCGGCACCTCCGGCGCTTCCTTGGGCGGATCCAGGCGGAACTCCGACCCGTCGGCTGCCGTTAGCGTGTCGGTCAGCGGGTTGAAGGACAGCCGCCCGCCGATGGCCAGGGCCGTCACGATTTCCGGGCTGCCGATGAGATTCATGGTGGAGGGCTGACCGTCGTTCCGTGCCGGGAAGTTGCGGTTATAGGAGGTTACGATGGTGTTGGGGTTGCCCACCGACTCGCCAGCGCGGCGCCACTGCCCGATGCACGGCCCGCAGGCGTTGGCCAGCACGGTGGCCTCGATGTCCTTGAGCGACTGCATCTGGCCGTCGCGCTCGATTGTTGCCCGCACCTGCTCCGATCCGGGCGTCACCATGAAGGGCACCGCCGACGCCAGGCCGCGGGCCTTGGCCTGCTCGGCAACATCGGCCGAGCGGCTCATGTCCTCGTAGGACGAGTTGGTGCAACTGCCGATCAGCGCCGCCGAAATGGTGTCGATCAGGCCGGAATCCTGGTCCAGTTCCGCCGCCATCTGGGAGATGGGCCGGGCGCGGTCGGGCGAATGCGGGCCGACCAGGTGCGGCTCCAGTTCCGACAGGTTAATCTCCACGACCTGATCGTAGTACTGCGAGGGATTGGCCTCGCATTCCGCGTCGGCGGTGAGCAGGTGCCGGTACCGGTCGGCCAGCTCCGCGATGTCGCCGCGGCGGGTGGCGCGCAGGTAGCGGGCCATGCGTTCGTCATAGGGGAACACCGAGGTGGTCGCGCCCAGTTCGGCGCCCATGTTGGTGATGGTTGCCTTGCCCGTGGCGCTGATGGAGGCCGCGCCGGGGCCGAAGTATTCGATGATGGCGTTGGTGCCGCCGGAAACCGTCAGTTGCCCGGCCAGGTACAGGATGACGTCCTTCGGAGCAGTCCACCCGCTCATCTCGCCGGTGAGATGCACGCCGATGAAGCGGGGATACAGCACTTCCCATGGCAGCCCGGCCATGACCTCAACGGCATCCGCGCCGCCAACGCCAACGGAGATGGAGCCAAGGCCGCCGCCCATCGGGGTATGGGAGTCGGTGCCCAGCATCATTTCGGCGGGGAAGGCGTAATTCTCGAAAGCCACCTGGTGAATGATACCGGCGCCCGGCGACCAGAAACCCACGCCGTACTTGGCCGATGCGGTGCGCAGGAAATTGTAGACCTCGTCATTCTCCGCCAGGGACTCGGTTAAGTCGCGGGAACCCTCAGCGCGGGCCTGGATGAGGTGGTCGCAGTGCACCGAGGTCGGCACCGCAGTGGTGGCCCGGCGGGTCTGCATGAACTGGAGCATGGCCGTCTGGCCCAGCACGTCCTGAAGGATGACCCGGTCAGGGCGGAGTTGCACGTAGGTCTGCCCGCGCACCATCCCGGTGGCGGTCGGGTCGTCCAGATGGCTCAAGAGGATTTTGTCGGCCAGGGTCAGCGGCCGGTCCTGGACGGAACGGACGACTTGCAGGTTCTTGTCCAGCCTTTCGTAGATCTCGGAGACAACTTCTCGAGTAGGTTCGATTGCAATCAAAGTCAGGCCCTCCTCCGGCTCTTCTTTCTTTGATTCTCCGGGCTTTGATTATCCCGGCCATCCCGGCTTGTCGTGTAGCTCAATGGTAACAAAACCGGCGGCGCAACGGGTAGGGCGGCCCTGCGTCCCGGAGGGAGGGTTATGGTGGGGGCGTCTTTCCGATTCGTGCATGGTTGCTGATAGCTACGATTTCACCCTCACCCTAACCCTCTCCCTCTAGGGAGAGGGGATTTTGCCGGTTACATCCACCGGGTCTATGTTTTGCGGAAACGCCCTAATCCCGCCGGGGCATAATGGTGACCTTCCGGTTTTCGCCCTCCCCGGCGCTCTCCGTCCTGACGCCCGGATGCTCGGAGAGAGAGGTGTGGATGATGCGCCGGTCGGCGGGGGACATTGGCTCAAGGGTGATGCTCCGGTTAGTCTGGGCAACGCGGGAGGCCACCTTGGCCGCCATGTCGCGCAGGGACGACTCCCGCCGCTGGCGGTAGTTTTCTACGTCCAGCACCACGCGCACGTCCTCGCCCATCTGCCTGCGCACGATAAGCGTGACCAGGAACTGCAGGGCCTGGAGCGTCTGCCCGCGCCGTCCGATGAGCAGCCCGGAGTCCTCGCCCGCCAGGTCGATTACCGGCCCGCCAGCGTCCGGGTCGTGCGCCGAACGGAGCGTGCGGGTGACGTTCACCCCGGCGGCGTCCAGGATTTGGGCCACTGCGGCGGTAGCCAGAGAGGCCGGGGTACGGTCTCCGGGTTCAGGCATGGCCGCCGGGGGCGCTCCGGCGCTGGCCGAAAGCGGACTGACGCGGACTCGCGCCAACTCCGCTCCTATACCCAGGAAGCCGGCCTTGCCTCTACTTAGTACTTCGACCTCGGCCTCGTCGCGGTCGACGTCGAGCTCTTTCAGAGCCAGTTCGATTGCCTCTTCGACGGTTCGCGCGGTCATTTCGAGAGGTTCTTGCATCGCCATCAACCTCCTCAGGTTCATCATAGCTGGACGACGACGGCGCCGCGGCGGGCACCGGATCGGCCTTCGGGAACAGCGGGAATATGGGTTGCCACCCCGTTACGAAATACTGGATACCGATACCGATGACGTTGGAAGCTATCCAATACAGGGACAGTCCGCTGGGCAGGGTGAACGAGAAGAACGCGATCATCAGCGGCATCAGCCACAGCATCATCATCTGGTTCGTCGACTGACGGGGATCGGTCGACGGGGTCATGGTCATCTTTTGCTGGAGCCATGTGGAAACGAAAACCAGCACCGGGATGATGACTCTGGACGGGTCCGGCTCGGACAGGTCCATCCATAGGAAAGTGGCGCTGAGCGGCGCGGCGGTGTAGATGGGAAAGAATGGTATCCAGGCGTAGAACTTCTCCGCCAGGGCCACCAGGTGGTCCGGCCTCGAGTACACCGTCTGTATCAGAACGCGGAACAGCCCGAACAGGATGGGCATCTGGATGACCAGCGGCCCCAGGCAGCCCACGGGGTTGACGCCCGCCTCCCGGTAGAGCCTCATGGTTTCCTGGGAAACCCGTTGCCGGTCCCGGCCGTAACGGTCCTGGATTTCCCGCATCCTTGGCTGCAGGTCCATCATTGACCGCATCTGCCGTAGCTGCTTTATGGTCAGCGGCAGGGTGACCAGGCGGACAATGACGGTAAAGACTATGATCGCAATGCCCATGTTGTTGAAGCAGATGGTGTAAAGCACCACCAGCAGGTTCAACATGGGGCGGATGATTATTTCTCGCCAGAGATCGTCGATACCCAAGAGGGCCTACCTCACTGCCGGGAATGGGCTTTCGCTCCATCCTTCCGGCCAGTGGTTCAAATTGCGGAAAGCCCGCTGCATCAGCGGCACTCCTCGTCGTGCTTCCAGCACGCTCTAGCGGTAAGAACAGCCTCGGAAAACTGCTCGTGCACCTCGACCCGCCGGGCGCTGCCGTCGTCGGAACCCACGTACACGGTGTCGCCAACGGCGTAGATCGGCGCTTTGATCTCGGCGTCTCCCAGCGTCAGCCGGTGCAACTCCCGCTGGCCTGCGTTCCTGGCAACGTCCAGCAGAATCAGGTCGCCGTCGCGGTTGGCCACAACCAGGCCCCTGGGCACAAGCACGGGCGGCGACACTATCTCAGCGCCCGCGTCGAATTCCCATTGCAGGATTCCGGAGCGATCCAGGGCGTAAATGCGTCCGTCCATATTGGGGGCGAATATCGTCGTCCCGTTGCTCACTGCGCCAGCCCAGAACCAGTTGCCGCCCTCGAACTCCCACAGCTTGGAGCCATCAAAGGCGTCGATGGCATAGAGTTTCTTGTCGAACGAACCGGCGATGATCATCCTGTCCATGAGCAAAGGCTTGCCAGCAACTACCCCGCCGGTCTGGAAGCGCCACATCTCTTCCCCGTTAGCGGGGTTTACTGCGTAGATATTCCCGTCGTGGGAACCGAAGTAGATCGCTGGGATGCCATCCAGGTTGCCGACAACCGGAGTAGACCAAATCTTGTCGCCAGTCTGGAACGGCCTCCAGACAGGCTCGCCGGTTTCGGCATAGTAGCTGTAAAGGCTGCCGTCTTCCGAGCCTACCACTATCAGGCGGTTGATTGGCTCGTATGCTGGCCCGCCCACCAGCGGCAACTGGCTCTGGTCCTGGCCCAGCGGGCGCCGCCAGCCCCGTTCCGAGACGCTGCCGTTCTCCGGGTCAAGGGCGTACAGGTAGCCGTTCTCGGCCGCCACGTAGAGCAGACCGGACGCCAACAACGGGGTGCCGTATACGCCGCCCAGCGAGTCATCCGAATCCGGGGACGGCGGATAGCTCCATTTCGCAGGCAAATTTCCGTCGCCTCGGTCCGTCAACGCCTGCACGCGGCCGTCCTTGGTTCCGACGTAGACGACTTCGTTGCCCACGGCCAGCGCGTTCCAGCCCGAAATGTTGCCTGCGAGGTTTTGGGTGCATCCGGCAAGGGAAAGAAGGAGGAGCAGCGCGCCCGCCAGAATCAGGATGCGGGACGGGAGAGCGGAAAGCCCCGATGCCCCCGAAAGAAGGAAATTGCCAAATCCCCGTCCTGTCCGCTTGGGATGGCCGGGATCGGATTGGTTCCGGGGTTGGTTGAGAGAACGGAACAAAGGATGGAGCAAATTCAGCTCGAACGATGCGTCCGGTTTTCTACGGCACGGGGTCGTATCCCTGGCCTCCCAGGGGATGACAGCGTGCCAGGCGTTTGGCGCCGAGCCAGGCGCCCTTCAATACGCCGTACCGGGTCACTGCGTCGTGGGAATAATTTGAGCAACTGGGCAGATACCTGCAGGAAGTTGGCATCAGCGGGGAAACGAAAGCCTGATAGGCGCGAATGCACGTAAGGACTGCCAACTTCATCCGGACGATTCCCCGCCTGAACTGGAAACCTCGCTATCGCTTGCGGCGGCAGTGTGCCGCCGGTTTTCGTCGTTTGATATTTTGCTGCGCCGCAGCAGGTTGGAAACGGCGCGATCCAGATCGCGAAAGGACGCATCCTGTGAGCCGCGACGCGCGATAAACACCGCGTCCCATCCGGGACGCAAGTCGCGGACCCTGATTGACTCCCTGAGCCTGCGCTTGATACGGTTCCGAACCACGGCGTTTCCCACCCTCTTGCTGACCACGAATGCGTACCTGTTGTGGTCGAGCCCGTTGGACAGAAAACGAATCACCAGCAGCCGATTGGCGGCGCTGGTCCCGTCACTGTGGATCTGGGAATGCCGTTTCGATCCCGAAATGCGGTGCCTTCGTTGCATGACGAGGCGCCGTCAATCACACAGTCAGCCGATGCCGGCCCTTGAACCGCCGCCTGCGCAGTATGGCGCGCCCGTCCGACGTTGCCGAACGGGAACGGAAGCCGTGTACGCGGGCCCTGCGGCGCTTTTTAGGTTGATACGTTCTTTTAGGCACTGTTCAAAATCCTACTTGCGAGATTATATGTTTCACCACTTCAGCCCGTCAAGCATCGCACGATTCCAGCCGTGCCTCAAGGGGCCGTTCCATCCAGTGTTGCGGCAGCATAGAAACGATGGCTAACTTGCATATCCGTCATTCCGGCGAAAGCCGGAATCCAGGAGTGCATCGTCAAAATCAGGTAAGGGCAAGCCGTTCTGGATTCCGGCTTTCGCCGGAATGACGGTTTACGACGCCACTCTACGTTAGAATGCAAAGGGGCCAGGATGCGTAGAGGCCGCCGACACCGCAGGAGGGAGGAACGCATGCCGGTACTTGACTTGGACAGTGGACAATTCCATTACCACATCGACGACTTTTCCGATCCCTGGCTCCGAGGGGAGCCTGTTCTGTTGCATCACGCCGCTGGCGGCAACCTTCACCGCTGGCGCGCGTGGGTGCCTACCCTGGCAAGACACCGGCCAGTGATTCGGTTCGACATGCGGGGGCACGCCGGAACGCCTCCTCCAGCCGACATGCAATTCTCCCTGCCGGACCTAGCGGCGGACATAGCGCGAGTGATGGACGGCTTGGCGCTTGACCGGGCGCACCTTGTAGGCGCATCCGCGGGCGGTATCGTGAGCCTGCAATTCGCCCACGACTTTCCCGACCGGCTGCACAGCTTGACGCTGGTCGCCTCCACGCCGCGGCTGGCCCGCATGGGAGCGAGCATGGACGCCGGAGCGTGGCGGCGCATCCTCGAGGAGGAGGGGACGCGGGCCTGGCTCCTGGCAGACAGTGAAAAGCGGTTCGGCGCTAACACCGACCGGGCGGTGATCGAATGGTACGCGGATGAAGGCGCAAAAACGTCCGCGCCCGCAGTTCTCGCCCTCCAGCGGTGTCTGCTGGCGGAAGACCTGACGCCACTGCTGCCAGCCATCCCCGCGCCAACCCTGATACTGGCAGCGGCCAACGATGAAATTACCCCACTGGAAATGCAGCAGCTGATGGCCGAGCGAATCCCCAACGCCGCCTTGCAGATGCTGGATAGCGTAGGGCACAACATGAAGGTAGAGATACCGGACGAACTGGCCCGCAGGACCAACGAGTTCATAGAATCGGTATCCAGCCAATAAAAAGGCGCGTGGCAAATCAAGGCGTGCGGCAAATCCCATCTCCCTCCGGAAGAGGGTTAGGGTGAGGGCGTCCCCCGACTATCGCAGGAATGAGGGATGCCGCTTTGGCGTCCACCTTGCCCGCAAAAAGCGATTGTCACAAACCTTCTGATAGGCCCCTCATATCGTGTGAGGGGCCTTCCGTTTATCTGGCCTGTCGAGCCGTGTTGTTTGATTCGCAGAATCAACCGATCTGAGAGTGTGTTTAATAAGCTCAGTTCACTGACAAAGAGCCGGTTTCAGGAGTATCCGCCGTTCCTGAGCAACCAAGGGTACGCCCCCACCCTAACCCTCCCCCGGAGGGAGAGGGAACTTACGAGGAGGACGCCCCCACCCTAGCCCTCTCCCGGAGGGAGAAGGAACTTACGAGGAGGACGCCCCCACTCTAACCCTCTCCCACATGGGGAGGGAACTTTGGAAACGCCCTCTAAGCGGATGCTCCGGGCGCCCACTTGTAGATTCGGGAAAGGGTGCCGCCCATCAGGGTGGCCCGGTCGGAATCGGTCAGCTTGTCGGTCACCCGGAACGCCTCGACTCCCTGCTCGAACGTCAGCAGCCTTACCGCCCTGGTCCAGTCGGTGCCCCACATGCACCGCTCCAGTCCGTAGGCATCGAAAACCCGCGCCAACGGCTCCCAGATGTCGGAATACGGGAACGATTCGTGGGACAGCGTGCAGGCGCCGGAAATTTTGATAGCCACGTTTTCCATTTCGGCCAGCGCGATTACGTTGGGCAGGTCGGCAAAGGGTTCCGCGGGCGCGGGCGGCACGAAGGGCTGGGCCAGGCCGACGTGGTCAACTATGAACTGGGTGTCCGGGTTTCGCCGCACCAGGTCGCTCATCAGCGAAATCTTGCCCGCACACATCACGTTGGCCGGAACGCCCGCCTTGGCGCAGGCAGCGAAGATACGGTTCAGACCCGGATGGTCGCCACCGGCGTCGATAGCCCCCAGCATGACCCGGCAGCCGACCACGCCGGGAGTGCCGGTCCACTCGGCCACGTCGTCTTCGATAGTCTCCGATTCCGGGTCGAAGGGCCGCACCAGGCCGAACTTGCCGGGGTGCTGGGAATAGACTTGCAGCGCGTAGCTGGCGTCGTAGCCATACAGGGAAAAGGGCGAGATGAGTATGGCTCCGTCAACGTTCACGGCGTCCATTGCCGCCACCATATCGTCGCCCGTAACTTCCTCGGGCCCCTCCAAGTGTCCCCGCCACGGATTTTCCGGCGTGTTTCGCAGATAGGCGTGCACCTGGCAGTCGATGGTCTGATTCTGAGTCGCCATTTTTCTTACCTCCTCGAATCGCAAGGTGTCAGAAGGGCCTACTGACTTGTTTGCGTCTTGTAGAACTTGCTGGCTTTCCGGCCACAGTTTACAGCAAGCACGACCGTTAATGGGCGCCTGGCCGCCGCCCTCCGGACCACGGGCGCGATCTCATGGTGTCGCGGACGCCCCTCGCGGTAGTGATGGGGGCAAGGCAGCGGTCTTCAAAGCACACGTATACTGACGGCGGCCTGTCGTCGGGGAAGCCCAACTCGCGGATTCTGGCGGCGTCCCGCTGCGAGTCCAACGGCTGCACGATCCTGTGGGGAGCGTGCGTTCGCAGGGCCGCTTGATGCAGTCGCCGGTAGGTTGCGGCGAACGAATCCCCCACCAGCACCAAGCTGACCGGGCCGTGGTCAAGCATGTCCTTCGCCCGCCCCCAGGCAGCTCCGGCGGGCAGGAACAGCGCCTCCTCGTCCTCTTCCATGCGCCGCGAGGAATGGTCTCCCAGGTAGCTCTTGCCCGGCACCACGTCCTCGAAAATCTTGAGGGTGGCGTGGGCGCGTTCCGAATACCGGAAATCGCCAGTCAGGTATGACAGGGTTAGCAGGGCCTCCGCCCAGTGCGCGTTGTCCAGTACCGGCTGCTCGCGCGGAAGGATTGACGCCTCGAAGGAATCGGGAGGCGCAGTGTCGAAACAGCCGCCGCCGGGCGCGCCGAAAAGCCGCTCAACAGTCTCTGCCACATCCACAGCCCGCTGGACGTATTCCCGCTGCCCTGTTCCTTGGTACAGTGCCAGCAGGGCCCGCAGCAAGTGGACCTGGTCTAGCAAGATGGGCGTAGTGTCCGTCGATTCCCCGGCGCGGCGGCGCAGCCCGCCCTCTGGAGTCCAGCTTTCCTGCCACAGTTTTTCGATTACGGCCGATGCGGTTTGGCGGAGCTTGGCATCGCCCGGCACGTCCGCCGCTGACAGCAGAGCGTGGGCGGCCAGCGCGTTCCACCCGGCGTAGAGAGTCCGGTCGACCGGGGGCGCGTGAGAGCTTTCGCGGTCTTTCCAAGACGACTGATAGTAGGGTTCGTCGGCGTCCTGGCTGGCCCAGAACAGCCCTTCGCCCGGACTGAACAGGGTATCGAGCAGGTATCGGAGTATTCCCTCGACCGCTGTCCGGTATATTGCCTTCCCCGTAAGCTGGTAGCCCTCCACGTAGGCCCTGGCGAGGCTGGCGTTGCTCACCAGCATCTTTTCGTAGTGCGGCACCTTCCAGTCCCGGCTGACCGAATAGCGAAAGAATCCCTGGTCTCTGCGGTCGTAGATGCCGTGCCACATCCCTTGCAGGGTGGCCTCGACCATATCCAGCAGGGCGCGGTCGCCGGAGCGGCTATAGCGAGCGGTGAGAAACGCGAGCGCCTCCCATGGCGGCTGCTTGGGTTCCACGCCAAAGCCGCCAAATTCCGCGTCGTAAAGTTCCAGCAGCGTGTCATACACCGCGTCGACTGAGCCGTCGGCTTTTCTGCCGTCGCCCGGTGACGGATGGGCTGCGGCTCGCTCGTCGTTAGCAGGCATTTCGCCACTGGCTACCTGCTGGAGCAGGGCGACCATTTCATCGGGAGGCGTGTATGGCCGTCCCGCGATGAACTCGCCGGCGCCAGTGATGAACGCCACCGACGGAAACCCTCCCTGGTTGTAGCGCAGTGATATGTCGGGACGCTGGTCTACGTCGACCCGCACCGGGATGAACCGGGAGTTGACCAGCCCGATGACCCTTTCGTCCGAGTAAGCGGTCTGGTCCATTACGTGGCACCAGTGGCACCAGGTCGCCCCCAGCGTAAGCAGGACGGGCTTATCCTCGTTCCTGGCCGCCGTGAAGGCTGCCTCGTTCCATTCCCGCCATGCGATTCCCTGGGTATCTTCGGTGTCGCTCATTTGGTTGCCCCCCGGTCTCGGGCTTATGCTAAGCAGCTTGGAGACTATCCGGGCTGCATTCGCCGTTATTTTACAGGGGAGCCGGGGAGAGTGCCCGCAAAGGTACAAAAACGAGATTCCGGTCAAGTCTCAGGATAGAGATATAATGGACTGCGGCACTAACACCGCGGTACGGTTCCGGGGATGGCATGGAAGTAATCGGCTCGAACCTGCGAACAGGCGATCAGGATTTCCTGGACAACAAGGCCCGCATGGAAGAGCTTGTGCGGGAGATGAAAGACCGCTTGGCCCAAGCGCGGTCCGGCGGCGGGCAACGGGCCGTTGACCTGCATCGCAGCCGCGGCAAGCTGCTGGCCCGAGAGCGAATCCAGGGGCTGGTGGACGCCGGTACGCCGTTCCTCGAGCTTAGCCCCCTGGCCGCCTGGGGCATGTACGACGGGGAGGAGGCGTCCGCTGGCATCGTCACCGGCATCGGCGTGGTGCACGGCAAGGAGGTGATGATTCTCGCCAACGACGCCACAGTAAAGGGCGGCACGTATTACCCGATTACCGTCAAGAAACACCTGCGCGCCCAAGAAATCGCCTTAGAGAATCACCTGCCCTGCATCTACCTGGTGGACTCAGGGGGAGCCTATTTGCCATTGCAGGCCGAGGTGTTCCCGGACCGGGATCACTTCGGACGCATCTTCTACAACCAAGCCCAGATGTCCGCTCTGGGCATTCCGCAGGTAGCCGTGGTCATGGGGTCGTGCACGGCCGGCGGCGCTTACATCCCGGCCATGAGCGACGAGGTGGTGATGGTGCGGCAGCAGGCGACCATCTTCCTCGGAGGGCCGCCGCTAGTGCGGGCCGCCACGGGCGAAGAGGTTGACCCGGAGACCCTGGGCGGGACGGAGGTGCATACCCGCGTTTCCGGCGTTGCCGACCACCAGGCCGCTGACGACGAAGACGCCCTGGCCATCACAAGGGACATCGTGGAGAACTTTGTGCGGCGGCGGGAACCGCCTTTCGACGTTGCCAGCCCCGAACCACCGGCCTTCGATCCGGCCGAACTGTACGGTATCGTGTCCCCGGACAACCGGCGGCAGTACGATGTCCGCGAGGTGATCGCCCGCATCGTGGACGGCAGCCGCTTTCACGAGTTCAAGGCCGGATACGGGGAAACCCTGGTTTGCGGCTTTTCGCGCATCTGGGGCTACCCGGTGGGAGTGGTAGCCAACAACGGAGTCCTGTTTTCGGAAAGCGCGCTTAAAGGCAGTCACTTCATCGAGTTGTGCAGCCAGAGGGGCATCCCGCTGCTGTTCCTGCAAAACATCACGGGCTTCATGGTGGGGCGACAGTACGAAGCGGGCGGCATAGCCAAGGACGGCGCAAAGATGGTCATGGCCGTGTCCAATGCCGCCGTCCCCAAGTTCACCGTCATCATCGGCAGCTCATTCGGAGCGGGAAACTACGGCATGTGCGGCCGGGCCTACCAGCCTCGCTTCCTATGGACCTGGCCCAACTCCCGCATTTCCGTGATGGGAGGACAGCAGGCCGCCGAAGTACTGGCCACGGTGCGGCTGCAACAGTTGGAACGGCAGGGACAGACACTGGAGGACGAGGAACGGGAGTCCCTGCAACAGCCCATCCTGGAAAAGTACGAAATCGAGGGCGACCCCTACTACAGCACCGCCCGCCTGTGGGACGACGGCATCATCGACCCGGTGGATACCCGCACCGTGGTGGGCCTGGGCATCGCCGCCTCCATCAACGCCCCCTTTCCCGACAAGAAACAAGGCGTGTTTCGGATGTGAAGGCAATCCGCAGTCTCTCCCAGGCTTCGCGCCGATAGTTCCATTTTCGCCTGATATTTGGAGCGGCCTGGGCTACAGGGAGTTGACTACAAGGCAATGCAGTTGTAACCTTGCTACACATAAACCCATCGGGATCTCACTCGGTCAACGAGACTATTGGGGCCCGATTGCAAGAACCCTGGGGGCGCCTTTGAGCGCCCCTGTTTTCTTGTTGGAGTTCTTTTGGTTTCCACTTCCCGTAACAGGTTGAGAGTGCTGGTTTTCGTCGATTACTCCAATTTCCGTCCTTCGATGGATAGGGTTGAGCCTGGCTTCCGCATTGACCTTAGGCCCCTTGGGCGGTGCCTGGCTGAAGCGGCCAGGGTGGTTGTTGAACCGGAATTTGAACTTGCATATCAGGGGCTTAGGCTCTATGGGTCTTACGATCCAGACAGCGAGGCCGGAGAAAATCAGCGCAAATGGTATGAGACTACCGCCAGTGCGATTCCCGGCGTTTCCCCTGTGGTGGTTCCCAGGCAGCGCAAGCGTAATGGCCCGATATGTCCTAGTTGCCATACAGAGTTCAGTGAATGCGCGTCATGTGGTTCCGATATGCGCGGCACTGAAGAAAAGGGGGTTGACACTCGGATGGCGACCGATCTCATAAGCGCGGCTTGGGATGGCGCGTACGACGCGGCTGTGCTGGTATCCTCAGACCGGGATTTCATTCCTGTGGTGAATTTCCTGGAGACGCGGGTTGTGAAGGTAGTTCACGGCGCCTTTCCGCCAGCCGCTGCCGATTTAAGCCGGGCCTGTTGGGCTCGCATAGATATACCAACCCTTCGTGAACAATTCCGTATGTAGGAAGTAGGTTTTGTTCCTGTATTGAAGCAGAACCTCGGCTCAATGACCACTTATGTTTTCCAAAGTCCTGGTAGCCAATCGAGGCGAGATCGCGGCCCGGATTAGCCAGACCCTGCGCGCAATGGGCATTGCGCCGGTCGCGGTGTACTCCGAGCCGGACGCTGGCGCTCCGCACGTTGCCACGGCGGGGCAGTCGGTTGCGCTCTCCGGCAGCGCCGCCGAGGAAACTTACCTGAACATCCCCGCCATCGTCCGGGCCGCCCGGGACAGCGGGGCCGATGCGGTTCACCCCGGCTACGGTTTCCTGTCGGAGAACCCGGAGTTCGCCCGCGCTTGCGCGGATGCTGGGCTGTCCTTCATCGGGCCATCTCCCGAAAGCATGGAGGCACTGGGAGACAAGCTACGCTCTAAGGACATCGCCCAGCGCGCCGGGGTGCCGGTGGTTCCCAGCTCAGCCGAGTGTCTGCCGGGGGATAGCGCCGCCGGAGAGTTCGCAGACCGGTTGGGATTCCCCCTGCTGGTAAAGGCCGCTGCGGGCGGGGGCGGCCGGGGCATGCGGGTCGTGCAGGGGCGGCGGGAACTGGACGAGGCAATCGAGTCGGCCAGCCGCGAGGCCCAGGCCGCCTTCGGCGACGGGCGGGTGTTCCTGGAGCGCTACGTCGCCAACCCGCGCCACGTGGAGTTTCAAGTGCTGGCCGACGGGTTCGGGCACACCATCCACCTTGGCGAACGGGAATGCAGCGTACAGCGCCGCCACCAGAAGATTGTCGAAGAGACTCCCTCGCCTGCCCTGACGCCGGAGCTGCGGGAACACATGGGCGCTGCCGCCGTCGCCGTGGCCCGCGCCGCCGGGTACGTCAACGCTGGCACGGCGGAATTCCTGCTCGATCCCCGCAGCGGCGAGTTCTATTTCCTCGAAATGAACGCCCGTCTCCAGGTCGAGCATCCCATCACCGAGGCCGTACGGGGACTGGACATGGTGGAGTGGCAGCTCCGCATCGCCAGCGGGGAGCCACTGACTCTGCGACAGGACGATATTCAGCCGCGCGGCCACGCCATCGAGTGCCGCATCTATGCCGAAGACCCCTACCGCGACTTCGTGCCGTCCACTGGCGCGCTGCTGCGCTGGCGCCCGCCCAGCGGGCCGGGCATCCGGCTGGACAGCGGCGTGGCGGAGGGCCAGGAAGTGTCCATCTACTACGACCCGATGCTGGCGAAACTCATCGCTTGGGCGCCCCGCCGAGACCTCAGCCTGCGGCGGATGGAAGTGGCGCTGTCGCAGTTTCAGGCCCTAGGCGTGGTGACCAACATCCCCCTGCTGCGGGCCGTGGCCGCCCATCCCCAATTCCGCAGCGGCAACTACGACACCGGCTTCCTGGAGTGGAATCCGGCTGTGACGAGGCCAGTTATGTCAAGCGACGCCCGCGCAATGGCCAGGGCGCTGGCGGCGTGGGCAGCGCAACAGACGACTGCACAAGGCCAGCAGTCGCCCGCAACGGACGGCGGACGTTCTGCCAGCCCGTGGCGAAGCGCGGGCGACTTGAGGCTGCCATGACTCAAAGTCACGGCGAGATGCAAGAGATTTACCCGGCCGAGGGCGAACAGTATCGGTACCGTCTGACGGAACAGGACGGGAGTGTCACTTTCCATCTGGACGGAGACGCAGCGGAGGGCGAGGACGCCGCGATTTCGCTCGACATTGACTCACGGGAGACCGGCGAGGGAGTCTGCCGCACCGAATCCGGCCGCACTTTCCCGTTTGCCTGGGCGTGGGCCTTTCGGCAAGGTCAGGACCCGGAACTGCACCTGTGGCTGGGCGGCGAACTGTACGTATTCCGCCGTTCCGACCCTTCGACAAGCTCAGGACGGCGCAGACGCGGCGCGGCGAGGGCCGACGCCTCCGGCGACATCCTGGCCCCGATGCCCGGCGCGGTGCTGGAGGTTCTGGTCAGCGAGGGGGAGCAGGTTGAGCGAAACCAGACCGTCGTGGTGATGGAGTCCATGAAAATGGAGCTGCTCATCACCGCGCCCCGCAACGGCGTCGTAAGCCGCGTATCGGTGCAACCGGGCCAGCAGGTGGAGCGGGGCATGCGGCTGCTGGAGCTTGCCCCAGAAAACTAGCGGTTCAACTCGTTTGCTTTGATAGGTAAAGTCTCTCGAACCGTCATTCCGGCGAAGGCCGGAATCCGGAGGGCGCTGATGGAGCAAACATTGTAAGAGGGTGTCCAACAAATTCCCTCTCCCTCCGGGGGAGGGTTAGGGTGGGGGCGTACCCCCGGTTGCTCAGGAATGACGGGTGAATTTGACGGCACTCTATAATGTTAAGCCTACGCGGACAATTCCGGGGTGGCCGCTGAGGACGCGCCTCAACTTCATAGACGGAAACCAGGCTCATCGTAGGAGGCAGGCTCTTGCAAATCCGCAAACTGTCCAGCGGGCTGAAGGCAGTCTACCGCGGGTCGGATGTCCGCGGCCGGGTTAGGCACTTGCAAGGGTGGATGGACCGGGCGCGGGCGGAGGGCGCCGAACCGGCGGAATACGACCACGCGGAAACCGTCAGGGAATACTACGACCTTTGCACCGAGTTCATGGCCTTCGGGTGGGGCGAGTCCCTCCACTTCGCTCCGCTCTCGCCCCAGGAAAGCCTGGAAGACTCGAAGGTACGGCACCAGCGCTTGATGATTGACAAGCTGGAGTTGCGCCAAGGCATGAATGTCATCGACGTCGGCTGCGGACTCGGCGGCCCCATGCGCCGCGTCGTCCGGGAGGCTGGCGTCAGGGTCGTTGGCGTCAACAGCAGCGAAGTCCAGTTGGAGAAGGCGAAGTCGTTGAACGCCGAGGCGGGCATCGGCCACATGGTTGACTACCTCAATTGCAGCTTCATGGACATGAGCGCCATCGCCGACGGCACGTTCGACCGGGGATACGCCATCGAATCGACGTGCCACGCGCCGGACAAAGCGGGCGCATTCGCCGAAATTTACCGCGTGCTCAAGCCCGGAGCCCTACTCTGGGGCCAGGAAATGTGCATGACGGACAAGTTCGATCCCGGCGACGCCCGGCACCGGGTGCTGAAGGCCGACCTGATGCAGGGCATCGCCCTCAAGGACATCGCAACTATGGGCGAAGTGAACCTGGCCCTGGAGTCTGCGGGGTTTCAGGTCATCGAGGGCAAAGACCGGGCCGTTGCGGAGAATGGCCCCTCCACTCCGTGGTATCGGCCCATGGAGAGCAGGGGCAGCACGCTGGGAAACGCACTGCGCAGAACTCCGCCGGGCCGCAAAGCCACCATTGCGGCAACCAGGCTGCTTGAGACCGTAGGCATGTTCCCCAAGGGGACCGCCGAGGTAGCCGGGCTGCTGGACCGAACCGCCATCGCCTACGTCGCCGGGGGCAAGGCCGGAATCTTCACGCCGCTATACTGTTTCCTCGCCCGCAAGCCCCTGTAGGCCCAAGTATTCTCAAAGTATGTTGGTATTCCCATGTAGGGGCGCACAGCCGTGCGCCCTGGCCCCCCGGTTCCGGCACAATTCTCTCCTGCGCAGACACGGGCGCCCGTCCCTCGACGTGCTCGGGAGTGCGCCCCTACGCGGCGGGGGCAAGCAGACAAATGGCGTCCAATACCAACACACGTTGAGAATACCCAGGCCCACTGGCCGCAAGGCGGGGCGGCCACTGCCGACTCGTATGGCCGTCCAAAGTGGCGCGTTTCAGTATCCGCATAACGTACTTCATGCGTTACTTTTGATAAACTGTGCATGTTGTTATTTCGGCGGAAATGTAGGAACGGTTACAATGAGACTCCTGGCCCGTGACGCCATAACTTATCAGCTTACTTTACCGGAAGACTTGGTATTGCTGCTGCTCAACGAGGAGAACGGGTATTTTCACCAGGTGCCCGGCTGGGAGCTGAACTGCGCCGTCACCGGGGCGGTTCTCGCGGAACTGTCCATTCAGGGCCGCATCGACACGGACCTTGATTCCCTGTTTCTGGTGGACGCGACCGAGACGGGGAATCCCGCCCTGGATCTGATTCTCAAGGAAATCGCTAGGGAGTCAGGCCAGCACGACACCGGCTATTGGATAGAACGGCTCGCCCACTACGCCGAATCGGTCATCGACATAACCCTGGACCACCTGGTGAACCTGCGGATACTGGAACGCCATGACGGTGACTTCTACACGTTAGCCCGCTCCTCGGGATTCGGGCATATACCTATATTCGGCGATTCCCAGGGCGAATCCCGGTTGCAGTCTGTGAAGACCCGCGTCAGCAACGCCATCCTCAACGACGAAATCCCCGACCCGAGGGACGCCCTCCTCATCAGCCTGGTCAATACCTGCGACGTGTTCCGGTTCATGTACCAGTTGGACGAGGCGGTGGAAGACCGCATCAAACTCATCAGCAGGATGGCGCTGATCGGCCGTTCCATTGCCGCGGCGGTGTCTCACAACATGGCCAACCCGCTGCTTCAACGTTCCGCCTTAACCAAGCCGATACCAAAGGTTCCGCTGCGAAAGCTGGCGTTCAACCGCCACGTCCGGGACGGCAACATTCCCGCCCTTTTTGCGGACATCGCGAAAGAATACGGGCCAGTGTTTGAAATCAACCCCCCGTTCCGGGAGCGAATGATTTTCCTGACCGGGCCGGAGACCAATCACTGGGTGCACCGGCGCGGGCGCATGTACCTAAGCTCCAAGGACTATTTTTCGGAATTCGAGAAGGTATACGGCGCATCAGGAGTGTTGCCTTCCCTGGACGGCGCCGACCACTTCAGGCTTCGCAAGTCATTGTCGCCGGCTTATTCCCGCAGCAGACTGGCGGGACAGTTGGAACAGGTTTATTCCTACGCCCGCAAATACATGGCGGACTGGAAGATTGGCGACACCTACCCGGCAACCAGCATGTCGCGGCGGATGATTAACGCGCAGATTTCACCGCTCCTCATCAGCGTCGATTCGCATGACGTTTTTGACGACCTGGCGAAGTACAAGGAGCGGGCGCTTCTTACCCACATCATAAAGATACTGCCCAAGTTCATGCTGAGCACTCCGGGGATGAAGCGCCGGGCCAGACTCCTGGAACCATTGCTGGAAAGGGTCGAGAGCGTGCACACGCCGGCGCAACGGGCGGACAGCCCCAGGGACCTGGCCGACGACATACTGAGCCTTCACGCCAGCGACCCGCAGTTCTTCCCGGAGTCGAACTTGCCATTCGCGCTGTCGGCGGCCCTGATTGCCAGCGTGTACCTGGGTGACGCCTTCAGTTTCGCGCTGTACGCCATGGCGTCGCAGCCGGAACTCTACGCGAAGATCCAGGCCGAAGCGGACGCCCTGTTTGAAAACGGCGACCCGGCGGGAGACGACTTTTCCTTGTCCGCCATACACGTTACGCACCGGTTCCTGATGGAATGCCTGCGCATGTACCCCATCGTCCCGATGTCCTTGAGAAACGTGATTAACTCCTGCGTGGTCGAGGGCTACGAGTTGCCCTTGGGATCCCGGGTTGTCATCGCCCAAGCCGCCTCGCATTACATGGAGGGATGCTTCCCCGATCCTTTCAAATTCGACATTGACCGCTACCTCCCTCCGCGGAATGAGCACCTCGGTCACGGGTTCGCGCCCTATGGCCTGGGCACCCACACCTGCCTTGGGTCGAGGTGGATGGACCTGCAACTGACGGTGAATGTCCTGATGGTGGCCCACTACTTCAACATTACGGTGCATCCCGAAAACTACAAGCTCAAGTTAAACCCCCTGCCGTCCACGAAGCCCAACAGCAAGCTCAAGTTCCGCGTCGCCGAAAAGAGACGGGAGATCCCCGGGTTTTAACCACGGCGGCCACGGAAGGCGCCAGGGTTATCGCGTATTGATAGTTAGACGCGCGTCATTCCGGCGAAAGCAGGAATCCGGAACTGGCCGACAGCATGGTATTTTCAGCGTGTGTTGGTATTGGAAGCGATTTTTCTGGCTTGTCCCTGCTGCGTAGGGGCGCACAGCCGTGCGCCCTGGCCCCCGGTTCCAGCCCAATTCTCTCTTGCGCAGACACGGGCGCACGGCTGTGCGCCACTACATTGGGAATACCACACACATTGAGCAGACAGGGGCAACCACTGCGTAGGGGCGCACAGCCGTGCGCCCTAGCCCCCGGTTCCAGCCCAATTCTCTCTTGCGCAGACACGGGCGCACGGCTGTGCGCCCCTACATTGGGAATACCAACGCACATTGAGCAGACAGGGGCAACCACAAGGGTTGCCCCTACGTCATCCCCCTATCGCGCGAATCCAACAACCCGCAGGCCGGGGTGGATACTCAATCATTCCAAAGCGGTTGAACCACTACCCGTCATTGCGGCGCTGCACCGCGTCTATGGCATCGTCCAGTTCAGCGGCCCAGCGCCGCACGTTGGAGCGAAGCCTCATGTTCTGGTAGGCGCCCCATACCGTCATCAGGGGCGGCACCACGAGAATGGAGACGATGAGCGAGTAGGCGATGGTGATGGCGGCGGTCAAGCCGAACTGCTGCGATGCCGCGAGCGGGGATGCGACCAGCACTCCCAGCCCCAGCGCCGTGGTCAGCGCCGACCCCAGAAGCGCCGAGCCGGTGGTCGAAAGCGTTTGAATCGCCGCCCTCTCGGGGTCGCGGGTCAGCGTGTATTCCTCACGGTAGCGGTGGATTATGTGAATGGTGTAGTCGACCCCGATGCCGATGGAGAGGGCCGTAATGATGGAAGTGATGATGGTATAGGGGATGTTCAGCAGGGCCATAGTGCCCAGCACCGATATGAGCACAAGGATGATGGGGCCAACGGCTATGAAGGCCAGCGCCGGCTGGCGCACCGTTATCCAGAAAAACACCGCCAGAACGATTATGGCCGCGGCGATCGTCGTGCTGATGGATTCCGTCTGGCGGTTCGTTACCGAGTCCGTAACGGTTATGCCGATGAGGCTCGACGAGGTGGCCGTAATATCGTCGTCCTCGCCGAACCAGAGATTCTCGATGTCCTGCTGGAGTTGCCTGGTCTGCGCAGGGTCGGTGACGTAGGCCGGGAATTGCAGGATGGCCGCGTCGGGGCCGTCGGGATTGTTGACCAGCACATTGGAAAGGGTGGGGTCTTTTTCCCCGAGCCTGTCAAGGAACTCCTGCATCAACGGCGCGTCCAGCTCCACCCCGGCGGAGGCCTCCGCCAGCAGCGCCTCGAGTTCCGGGTCGTACTTGTCGCCGGGCTCGCCGCTGTCGTGAGTCCAGTCGTTTACCAGTATGACGTAGGATTCCTGAATGGGGCCTGACGCCGCCTTCGGGCGTGTCGCCTCGTCTGCGAAGGCGGCTGTGAGGTCGCTCAGGTTCAGCATGGCGCGGGCTTCCGTGGCTTCAACCTTGACCAGCACGGTCGCTATCTCTGTTGAACCGCCCACCGCCTCGTCCAGGGTTTCCATATCCTGATAAACCGTCCCGCCCCTGGGCAGGATGTCCTGGATGCTGAATTCGGACTCCAGGCCAGTGGCTGCGAACCCCAGTGCAATCGTGACCGCCAGCACTGCCGCGATGAATATGCCGGGCCGCCGGGTGACGCCGCGCCCCAGCGCTTCGGCCAGGCGGCTGACGCCGGGAAGGGCACTGGAAATCGGCCGGGGCGGGGCCAACTGCTGTCCTTGCCGCAGGGCTCGCGCCTCCCGCCTCCGGTCGATGATGGCGCGGGCCGCGGGAACCAGCGTCAGCATCACGATGAGGCTCATTCCCACACCCAGCCCGGCAATGACGCCAAAGTCGCGGACTATGCCGATGGGAGAGAACAGATTGGCCAGCAGGCTGACGATGGTCGTAACGGCGGCCAGCACCAGCGGCACGGCGACTATGCGCAGCCCGGCGCGAACGGCGGACACTACGTTCTCGCCGCCATT
Source organism: Dehalococcoidia bacterium (assembly GCA_963664375.1). Taxonomy (GTDB): domain Bacteria; phylum Chloroflexota; class Dehalococcoidia; order Lucifugimonadales; family UBA3495; genus VXOI01. Next base: position 1,961,878 of record OY761449.1, on the reverse strand, counting down.
ACGATGCTCGCGGTAGTGGGAGACAATCTGGATGGCAAAGTCCACCGTGAGGCTGATTACGATAATGGGAACCATGGTGGTCAGGGAGTTGGGCGGGCCGATAAGGCCCAGCGCGTTGGGGCCGAGCCAGCCCTCCGCCCCCACGATCCAGACTATTGAAATGAGCAGCCCGGCCAGCGTCAGCAACAGGTCCGATATGGTTCGCATGAAGAGCAGAATGAGGGCGGCAATCAGCAGCAGCGCAATGCCGATTAGGGGCGCCATGCCTTCGTCGGTGGCTCTCTTGTACTCGTCTTCAACAACGATGAACGAGATGGTGCTGACGGCAAGAGGGCCTTCATCCCCGATGGCGAGTTGGTGAATTCGCCTTTCGGCGTCGCTGATTCGCTCGTCGCCCGTATCCCGCAGGCGGATGGTAGCGATGGAAACCCGGGCGCCGTCCGTATCCGTCCCGGTCATGGCGTCGAGGGCCGCCTGAATCTGCTGAATCCCCCTTGCCGATTCGATCTGCGCCTGGTCAACGGCGTCAAATCCTTGTACCTGGAGCACCCCCGCTATCAAGGGCGATGGGGCTACGATGGGATTGTTCTGAGCGAGCAGACCGGAGACAGCCGGATCGCCGGCGATGTCGTTGATGAGGGAGTCCATCTGGGACAGACCGGGAGGGGTGAGCGCATCCCCGCGGAAAATGAGCGTTACCACGTTGGCCTCACCCGATTCGCCAAACAATTCGTCGATTTCGTCCAGGGCTTCGGCGACGGCGCTGTTGTCGGGCAGGGTGGACCTCGTATCAAGGGGCGTAGCCCGTCTGGTGGCTCCGGCAGCCAGCAGGACGGTAATGAGGATTAGAACCAGGATAGTAATGTACGGCCGAACCGTGACCAGCAAGCTCAACCAGCCGAAAAACCCGCTCATGCACAACCGTCCTAGGGGTGTCGGCAAATTAACCCGTCATTCCGGCGGAAGCCGGAATCCAGGGGCCACCGTTGGAAAGGCATTGCACGACAGTGTATAACTATTGAATTTCCACACGTGCTTCGGCGTGTTCGCCTCATTGCAATGGGTACTGGATTCCGGCGGAAGCCGGAATGACGGGTTAATTTGACGCCGCTCTCTAGCGCATGGCCGCCTCCGCTTCAACGGGCGCGGCATCCTCCGCTTCCTGCGGGACTGCGTAGAACTGGGCGCAATAGGCCCGGAACGGCATAATCTCGCCATCGGAACGGCACAGGCGCGGCCGGGCTACATACCTCTTGCGGCTCCAGATGGCGACGTCCTGGAGCGCGTCCTGCTTCTCAAACGCCGATATAAATTTGTTCATCACCGGAGCGCGAAACCTGACCGGAAGAAACCCGAGGCCGGCAATCCGGCGCTTGGGACTGCGAATCTCCCTCACCTGCGATGCCAGCGACAGTTCGATTATCTCTCCATCAACCGGTGTTGCCAGCACCCAAAGGCGCATATCAATGCCGATGGAGTGTTCCCGAATCTCCACGAATGAGTATCCGAGGCCACAGACGATAGTATTGGCGGATATATCCAGGGGCATAGTCAGCCCTTTGATAATCTTGCGCCTGGTGACGAAGTCGAAGTTGCTCTCGAGGATGTGCCCCTTGATTGAGACCGGCGCGGCGCGGCGCACGCTGTCATAGCCGTGGACATATCGCAGGTGCGCCAGGTCAACGGCGTTTTCCGACGTTTCCTGGGGATGTCCGGGAATGCGGAGGGTCTGTAACTCGATGTTGCTCCAGCCGGTTTGGCCCGGGGCATACGCAGGCAGTGTCCATTGCGGTTCCCGGCCCTCCAGCCCCCACCAGGCGAAGATCAGGCCGCATATCTCCCGGGTTTCGAACACCCTCAGCCTGGCAGACCGGGGCGCGTCGGCGTAGGGAGTCGCCACGCATTGCCCGGCAGTGTCGAACTCGTAGCCGTGGAACGGGCAGACCAGCCGGCCGCCGCAGACGCGCCCGCCCGCGGCAGGCCCCAGGTCCGAGCCCAGGTGCGGGCAATAGGCCTCGGCGACGCAAACGGCCCCGTTGCCGTCGCCCCAGACCACGATTTCCTCGCCCATCCAGGTCTTGCGGATCAGCCCTGCCTTGAGCGCCTCACGGCGGCTGGCGACGAAGTACCAGCCCTCGGGAAAAGGGGGGAGCGCCGGGGCAACCCTCGCGGGCGCCCGCGCTGCCGTTCTATGTCCGACTGGCATCCTAGCTTGGTCTCCCGGTCTTTGGCGCATGCAGGCGCCTCATAGCTCCACAAGGTAAATTGCAACCATCAAAAGTCACTCAACGGCGTTTACTGTATCACGTACCGCCCACGCCTACCACGTGCCGAGGAAGAAGGCATTCTCAACGTGTGTTGGTATTGGACGCGATTTGTCTGCTTGGCCCCGCCGCGTAGGGGCGCACTCCCGAGCGCGTCGAGGGACGGGCGCCCCTGTCTGCGCAGGAGAGAATTGTGCCGTAACCGGGGCCAGGGCGCACGGCTGTGCGCCCCTACATGGGAATACCAACACACGTTGAGAGTACCAGGAAGAACCATTTGAAAAGGCTGCCGGACTATATTTTGCAATCGTCCTGAGTTCACGACGCCGTGTAGTTCGCCTATGGGGTATGATAGCCTGCGATTCATACCCTGCTTGCCCGTTCCGGGGGATCGGCTATGGACTTGAACGAGGATGACGTCATCCAGATCATCAGGTATCTGGACGAATCGAACTTCAACGAACTGCGGTTGCAACTGGGCGACCTTCGGCTTGTGGTCAACAGGACCGGCTCCATCGCACCGCTGCCCGATATTGCCGACGCCGCCGCGACTAGCCCGCCGGCAGCGCCTCCTCCGCCCCCCTTGCCGGTAATCGAGCCGTCCGCAACGCCCGCGTCATCCGCCGCGGAAACGGCCCCGCAAGCCGCGGAGCCAGCGCCGGGCGGCCAGCGGATCAGCATCACCTCGCCAATGCTGGGCACGTTTTACCGGGCCCCGGCGCCCGGCGAGTCGCCATTCGTGGATGTGGGGACGGTGGTGGACGAGGACACGACCGTCTGCATCATCGAGGTTATGAAGCTGTTCAGCACCATCAAGGCGGAAAAACGGGGCCGCATCGCCCGCGTCTCTGTGGAGGATGGGCAACTGGTGGAATACGGACAGGTCTTATTCCTGCTCGAACCCGACTCGGAGTAAGGGGCTTTTCGCCGGATGGCCGCCATCACCCGCGTGCTAGTCGCCAACAGGGGCGAAATCGCCGCCCGCGTCATCCGCGCCTGCCGGGCGCTGGGCATAGAAACGGTGCTGGCCGCGTCAGCCGCCGACGTCGACTCCCTTCCTGCCAAAATGGCCGACCGGGTGCTGTGCATCGGCCCGGCCCAATCGGCGGCCAGCTATCTCAGCGTGGCAACCATGGTGGAGGCCGCCCTCGGCAGCGGATCCGACGCCATTCATCCCGGCTACGGGTTCCTTTCCGAGAAGCCGGAACTGGCGCAGGCATGCCTGGACAACGGGATCGTCTTCATCGGCCCGGGCGCCGGGCATATCCGGGCCATGGGAGACAAGTTGGCGGCGCGTCAGGCGGTTGCCGGGCTGGGCATTCCGGTGGTGCCGGGCTCCGAACTGATCGACGATTTCTCGGATGCGGAGACCGTGGCCAATGAGGTCGGCTACCCCGTCCTGCTGAAAGCGGCTGCCGGGGGCGGCGGGAAGGGTATGAAGGCCGTCCACCGGCCCGGCGATCTCGCGACGGTATACCGGGAGGCGGCCGCGGAGGCCCAGTCCGCCTTCGGCGACGGCCGCCTGTACCTGGAGTCGTACATCCCCAACGCCCGCCACATCGAGGTGCAGGTCCTTGCCGACCGCCACGGCAATTGCCTCCACCTGTTCGAGCGGGACTGTTCGGTGCAGCGCCGCTACCAAAAGCTGATCGAGGAATCTCCCGCGCCGGGATTGTCCGGTAATCTGCGTCAAAGGCTTTGCGACGCGGCCCTGCGGATTGTGGAAGCCATCAGGTACGAGAACGCAGGCACCGTCGAGTTCATTCTCGACCAGGACAAGGGGAGCTTCTACTTCCTGGAAATGAACACCCGCATTCAGGTGGAGCACCCGGTCACGGAGATGACCACCGGCATTGACCTGGTACAGCAACAGATTCGCGTGGCGCAGGGCGAGCGGCTCGGCGTTTCGCAGGCCCAGGTGGTTCCCACCGGACACGCCATCGAATGCCGCATCAACGCCGAGCGGGCGGAGCGAGATTTCCGGCCATCGCCGGGCCGCATAACCCGCTGGGAGCCGCCGCAGGGGCCGGGAATCCGGGTGGACAGTCATTGCTATGAGGGATACGTCGTCCCGCCATACTACGACTCCCTCCTGGCCAAGCTGATAGTGAGCGGCAACACCCGCATGGAGGCCATCGCCCGGCTGCAACGGGCACTCGCCAACTTCCACGTCGAAGGCGTAGACACCACCATTCCCTTCCAGGCATCGCTGGTGGAGCGCGCCGAATTCATCGCCGGCAGAACCAACACGGGCTGGCTGGAAAGAGTGGTTATGCCATCCCTTTTTACCCAAGAAAAGGGCCCTTAGAAACTATCCCAAAACCTGTGATTGCTCTTTGATGGTCTCCCCGCATTACCTTTTCACCCCCCCACCCTAACCCTCCCCCTCAAGGGGGAGGAGAGTTTTGAGAGAGATTCTTTGGAGAGGTGAAGATAAATGAGTCAGGTGGCATTCGTTGACACGACGCTGCGCGACGCGCACCAGAGCCTGTGGAACGGGCAGATGACTACCGCCATGATGCTGCCCATCGCGCCGGTCATAGACCAGGTGGGCTTCGAGGCGCTGGACTTCATGGCCTTGATCAGCATGGACTGGTGCGTGCGGAACCAGCGGGAAAACCCTTGGGAGCGCGTCCGGCTGATGTCGCAGGCCATGCCCAACACGCCCCTGATCGTGGGCGGAGTGCTGCGCAACTTCGGCAGCGTGCCCGACTCGGTCACCGAGTTCTGGGCCAAGAAAATCAGCGAGGCCGGCGCGGGCCGTCTGCGAATCAACGACCCCTACCACGACATCGACCAGATAACCAAGGCCATCAAGTGGTCCAAGGACGCCGGGATGATTACCATGGTGGCCTTGATTTATTCATATAGCCCGGTGCACACCGACGAGTACTACGCCCGCAAGGCCCGGCAGATCGCCGACGCGGGCGCAGAACGCATATTCATCAAGGACGTGGACGGACTACTCACCCCTGAAAGGGTCAGAACGCTGGTGCCAGCCGTTATGAAAGAGACCGGCGGCATTCCCATGGAGCTGCACGGCCACTGCACCACCGGCCTGGCCCCCATCTACTACATGGACGCGCTGGAACTCGGCGTCGATACGCTCCACACCGCCGTTGCGCCGCTGGCTAACGGCGCGTCTCAGCCCTCCGCCGACGTCATCCTGCGCAACGTCAAGTCGCTTGGCTATTCCACTGGCATCAACGAAAAGGCCCTGGCGGAGATGACCGAGCATTTCCGGTTCGTGGCCCGTAGGGAGGGGTTCCCGGAGGGCGCGCCAGTGGACTACGACCTGCGGCAGTACGATCACCAGGTGCCGGGCGGGATGATGTCCAACTACCAGGCCGAACTCGCCCGGCGGGGCCTGGCCCACCAGCTTGACGCGCTGCTGGACGAAATCGCCCTCATCCGCCACGAGCTGGGATACCCTATCATGGTCACGCCGGTCTCCCAGTACATCGGCGCCCAGGCCATCCTGAACCACACCACGGGCGAGCGGTACCGCATCGTTACCGACGAGGTCATCAAGTACATCCTCGGTCACTACGGCGACCTGGCTGCGCCGGTCGACCCGGACGTGAAGGCGCGCGTCATGGCCATGCCCAGAACCCGGGAACTGCTGGACTGGCAGCCGCCGCAGCGCTCAATCGAGGACCTGCGGGCAGACTACAGCCCGGACATTACCGACGACGAGTTTCTGCTGCGGGTGCTCAGCTCCAACCAGCAGGCGGTGGACGAGGTGCTGGCCGCCGGCCCCGGCTCCTACGACTACCCGGCAAGGGACAAGCCGGTGCTCGACCTGGTGCGCGAACTCACTGGCAGGAAGGACATCGCCTCCATCAGCATCCAGAAGGGAGACTTCTCCCTCACGCTGCGCTGATCGATGGGAACATACACCGCCGAGGGCGCAGAATGGGCGCTGCTGCGACTGGCGGCCGCCTACATTTCCTTCGGCCCTCCCCGGACTCCGGTCGGGTTGGACTTGCTGGAGAGCGGCTCCACCACGGAGTCGCGCCTATCGGGAGCGTGGAATCGGAAAAGGCCAAAAGGCTGTTGGAAAACGTGCGGCTGCTGGAGGCAAAAGAACAGGGAGTGCCAGTAAGCCTGCCGGAAGTAGTGGTCATCCAGTCCCACATATCTTGAGCTGCTTGCCACTATTCTAAACCCTATACCAACACACGTTGGGAATACCCTACGCTGGCAGGGCGGGGCTGCCAGAGATAAAATATGACCGTAGCCTTGACCATGGTCATTGACCGGTCAAGCTCGCTCAGATGAGCAGGGAGGGCGGCCCAATGGAAACCGCGTCGGGGAAGCCAAACGGACCGCGGATGATAAAGGCATCGGAGTTCAAGGCCGAGTGCCTGAAACTGATGGACGAGGTCGCCGAAAACGGCGATGAGATAGTCATTACCAAGAACGGAAAGCCGGTAGCCAAGCTCACCGCCTACCGCGAGCGGCCAAAGACTTTCTTCGTGGACGATACCGAGCGATTCCCCTGGATAAAGCAGGTCAGTGAGGCCTTGGACCGCGGTGAAGGCGCTGATGTGGTATGGGAGGCGGAACTCGGCCTGATCGACGGCAAACCATGCTAATAATGGACACCCACGCCCTGCTCTGGTCAAGACGCCGCCCTTCTCCGATGGGCCCCAGTTCCATTGAGGCCATCAATACCGCATTGCAGGCGGATAACCTGGCGGTTTCTGCCTTCACTTTTTGGGAAGTTGCGATGCTCCTGGCCAAGGAGCGGCTGGACTTTCCGGAAAATACGGCAACCTGGCGCCGGGAACTTCTTGAAGAGGGCCTCATAGAAATCCCCGTGGACGGCGACATCGGCATCCGCGCCAACGCCCTGCCTGACTTTCACGCCGATCCGGCCGACCGCATCATCGTCGCCACCGCCCTGAGCGGCCACCGCCTGGTGACAGCGGACGAGCGTATCCTCGCTTGGGGAGGCCGCCTTGACCGCTTGGACGCGAGACACTGATGGCGACACAGGGGGATAAAGCAATGCGACCGGGTCGCGGCGGAACAGCGTGAGCGGGGCAGACGGGAAATGGAAGATAGCAGGGCGATGAACAAGGGGCATGTAGACGGCGGCGCTGAGAACGACGGCGGCGCTGAGAACGAATGAATCGGCCGGATCCGAGGTCAGGCAACACTTGAAGCGCCAGTGCTTTGGATGCACTGATCCCGCTAAATCATCGGGAAGGAGACAGACCGGATGGTGATCCCTCGCGTACCCTCCAGCGTGGCCGTCATTGGCGCTGGCATTCTTGGCGCGTCCATCGCCTGGCGTCTGGCCCGCCGGGGCGTCAACGTCACCCTTATCGACAAGGGCTGGCCGGGGCACGGGGCGTCGAGCCACAGCTTCGCCTGGATCAACGCCGGGGCCAAGGAACCCATCGGCTATCACAACCTCAACCGCCGCTCCCTGGAGATATGGCCCAGGTTCGCGGCCGCCATCGGCGACGGCGGCGACCCGGCCAGCGTGGGCCTGCGCTGGGGCGGTAAGGTATCGTGGGAGTCGGATGCAACGGCTGCCGAAGCATTGGTGCAGCGGGTGAGGCAGCTCCAGTCGTGGGGTTATCCGGCCCGACTGATCGACGCCGCGGAGTTACGGGAACTAGAACCGTCCTTGGAAATCGGCCCGGTCGCAGCCGCCGAATACAGTCCAAACGAGGGCCAGGTCGAACCGCAGATGGTGGTGGATGCCTGCCTGCGCCGGCTCGTTGAAATGGGTTGCGAAATCGTCCCGGATACCGAGATTGTTGGGTTCGAACAGGACGGGAACGGGCGGGTTCACGGAATGATTACGCCGTCCGGTTCGATGACAGTAGACGCGGTGGTGCTGGCCGTTGGCACAGATACCACTCGAATGGCGGCGTTGGCTGGCGTGAACGTGCCGCAGGCCGAAAGCCCGGGCGTTGTGATTCGGACAAGTCTTATGCCGCGCCTGCTCCGCAATGTCCCCATCGTGTACGCCCCGCCCCTGGGCGATGGCCGACGGGAAATCCACATACGGCAGTGCGCCGACGGGCGGCTGATGATCGGGGAGGGCGACCAGGAAAGCCTGGCCGAGGACGACAGCCAAGCCCACGCCGACGACCTGCTGGCCCGGGCTTGCGTCTATCTGCCGCAACTCAAGGGCGCGCAGGCCGTTCCGGTGCCCGTGGGGTGGCGTCCCATGCCGCTGGACGGCTACCCGGTACTGGGGTTTGCGTCAGAGGCGCCCAACTTGTACGTGGCCCTGACCCACAGCGGCGTCACCCTCGCGCCCGCCCTCAGCCAGTTAGCGGCCCAGGAAATCTGCGACGGCACACCGGCGGACGCTGTGCTTGGCCCCTATCGCCCGCAGAGGTTCGCCGGGCTGACCGCCGAGGAGACAGCGGAGGCGGCTCATCCTCGCGCCGCCAAAATCCGCTGACTCTCTGAGAGGGCGTCTAGCAAATCCCCTCTCCCTCCGAGAGAGGGTTAGGGTGAGGGTATTCTCAACGTGTGTTGGTATTCCCATGTAGGGGCGCACGGCCGTGCGCCCTGGCCCCCGGTTCCAGCACAATTCTCTCATGCACAGACACGGGCGCACGGCTGTGCGCCCCTACGCGGCGGGGCCAGGCAGACAAATCGCGTCCAATACCAACACACGTTGAGAATACCAGGGTGAGGGCGTCCCTTTGCGTCGCCTTCCTCACGCATGGCAACAAGCCGCGCCGCACGCGCGCAGGCCGAACAGGCAGTTGCCGCAAAAGCATACCCGGCGGTCGTGTTCCTCGTGCTCTTCGTGTTCCTCTTCGTGAATATGGCCGCAGTGGTCGTGTCCCTTGAAATTCTCCAGTCCCTCCTTGACGAAAAAGGGCACGAGGAAAAGCGCCACGACGGGATCAGCCCACCACCACGAGAGCAGGATGTTGAGACCCAGGCCGATCAGGATGGTCACGTCCTGAAGGTCGCAGAACAGGGACTCCAGGGCCTCGGCGCGCAACGACCAGGACTGCATGCGCGTGGCTATACGCATCTTGCCGACGTACAGCGCCGACATCACGACGGCGCTGGCTACCACAAGCACGACGCCTATCAGGCTGGGTTCCGGCTCCGGGAAAAATCCCAGCAGGTTGGCCAGCGAGTGGACGGCAATGTACCCCGCCAGCAGGAAGAAGCTGAGGGCGAGCAGCCTCTGCGCCCTTCTCTCGGCGGCCTCCGATTCCTCCAGCCCGGCCCTCAAGCGCCAGACCAGCACGCCGCCAGCCATGATCTCGATGACGCTGTCGAGGCCATACGCCAGCAGGGCGACGCTGCTGGTATGCGCCGCCGCCCACAGGGCAACGCCGCCTTCCAGCACGTTCCAGAGCAGGCCCGATACAACCAGAACCAGGGCGGTCTTTCGAAGTGTTGCTGATTCAAGCACTTGTTTTCGGGCCTCCCCGTCCTGTGGAATTCCCTCTGTGAACTACCGGGCGCTCCCAAGTGCGAATAAGTCTCATTGATACAAGTATTTAGCTTTACTCAAAGTCTCATTAGCAGTCTAAAGCTAGATTATTGAAACTGCAAGTACAATTCAGTGGAAAGACGGGCCAGTGGCCGGTCAAGGGCAATCGCACCTGGATTCCGTTCCGTCATTCGCCGGAATGACAGGTGTCTGATTGACTGGGCTATAATGTGGCGGGCATTAGGCTGCGGCCAAACTCTTCGGAGACCGCAATGACCGGCATCTGCCTTGGGTGCAATACGGCCACGCCTGTCATTCCCTTCGGCGGCGCATTGAAGAGGACAGTCTGAACTGTGATTTATGTGATTGGATGGCGGGCAGGATTCTGAATACCATCCTGATAATCCTGAAATCCTGATTCAGACAATACAGGCAAGAAAATCAAACGTAAGGAAGAAAGCAAATGACAACCCAGACCAATCCCGGTGCCCTGGACTCGACGGCCCTATCGGAATTTAAGGAGGTCTACGAGTCGCGACCGGCGCACCAGCTCATGCAGAACGTCGTTACGCAGCACGACGTGAACGACGTTGCCCTGAATCGCCAGATCGTGTCGGAGGCGGTACACAGCTTCTCCACCGTGCTGGACGAATGGAGCGTGACCAACCAGGCGCGTTCCGGGCGCTGCTGGGCGTTCGCCGGGCTCAATCTGTTCCGCTCAGAGACCCGTAATCTCCTCAACGTCAAGGAGTTCGAGTTCAGCCAGAGCTACGTGATGTTCTGGGACAAAATGGAGCGGGCCAACTACATCCTTGAGGCCATCATCGAAACTGCCGACCGGCCCGTCGACGACCGGGTGGTGGCCTGGCTGTTGCAGCAGCCCTTGGGCGACGGCGGCCAGTGGGACATGTTCGTCAGCCTGGTCAGAAAGCACGGCGTGGTGCCCAAGACGGTCATGCCGGAGACGGAGAGTTCCGGCAATTCAATGCGAATGAACGCGGGCCTCAACTACCAGGTGCGCCAGGGAGCGCTCAACATCCGCCGCATCTACGCGGCTGAGGGCGGCACGGACGCCATGCGGGAGGCCAAGCAGGAATCTCTCAAGGCCATCTACCGGATTCTCTGCATCCATCTTGGCACTCCGCCCGAATCCTTCGACTGGCAGTGGAAGGACAAGGACGGCGAGTTCCACCGCGACGGAGCGATGACGCCGCTGGAATTCGTCGAGAAATACATCTCCACTCCCATGGAGGAGTACGTCTGCCTGGTCCACGATCCGCGCCGCGCCAACCCGCCCGGCCGCACCTATACCGTGCAGTATCTCGGCAACGTGGTCGACGGCACGCGCATCAAGTACCTGAACATTGACATCGACCTCATGAAAGACATCGCCATGCGGATGCTGCAGGACGGCAAGCCGGTCTGGATGGGCTGCGACACCGGCAAGCAGATGCACCGCGACAAGGGCCTGTGGGACGCCGAGCTGTTCGACTATGCCAGCGTCTACAACGCCGATTTCTCTATGAACAAGGAGGAGCGGCTGGAGTACCATCAGACCGCCATGACCCACGCCATGCTATTCACCGGCGTGGACGTGGTGGATGGCAGGCCGCGGCGCTGGCGCGTGGAGAACAGTTGGGACGACAAGGTCGGCGAGAAGGGCTTTTTCCTGATGAACGACTCCTGGTTCGCCGAGTACATGTTCGAGATCGCCGCCCCCAAGAGCTACCTGCCCGAGGAATTGCAACAGGCCCTCGACCTCGATCCGGTAGTCCTGCCCCCGTGGGACCCCATGGGATCTCTCGCGTCCCCCTAATCAAAAGCAGACTCATCAAAATCCCCTCCCCCTTGATGGGGGAGGGTTAGGGTGGGGGTGAAATCGTCAAGAGCGTTACCCCTATCGAAATCGAAAATCCTGCATTTATGAGAACCAAGGACGGTGAATCAATGGAAAGGTCCACCTACAACGAGCTAACCCCGCAGGAAAAGTACATCATCGAGATGAAGGGCACCGAGCGCCCCTTCAGCGGCGAGTACGACAACTTCTACCAGGAAGGCACCTACATCTGTCGCCGTTGCAACGCCGAACTGTACCGCTCCGCCGACAAGTTCGACGCGCACTGCGGCTGGCCGGCCTTCGACGACGAGGTGCCCGGCGCAGTCCGGCGGCTGCCCGACCCCGACGGCTGGCGCATCGAGATCGAGTGCGCCAACTGCGGCGGCCACCTTGGGCACGTGTTCCTGGGCGAGCGGCTGACCGCCAAGAACACCCGCCACTGCGTCAACTCCCTCTCAATGCGCTTCGTGCCCGCAACCCGATAGACAGCGCCAGCCTTTCAATTGTTCCCTCTCCTTCCGGGAGAGGGCCAGGCCTGTCCTGAGCTTGTCGAAGGGGTGAGGGCGTCCCCCGTTCAAACGAGAATGGCCGACGGCAGACCCGGCCGATTTTTCTCGCGCCCGCCCGGTATGTCACACGCTTTCAACCGGAAAACGAAACCGCTCGCCCCGGACTCAGTAGGGCAAGCGGTTCCATTGTCAGTAGGAATTTCGGATGCTCAAACCGAACCGAGAAACGCAAGTATCTCCCCGGCTGTCTCCTCCGGCGCCTCCTCAGCGAGGAAGTGGCCGCAGTCGATAGCCCGGCCCCGAACGTTGTCGGCACGCTCCCGCCACACAGTCAGCATGTCCAGCGCCCGCCCCGTCTGCCAGCCCGGCCGCTTGGCCATGTTGCTGCCCCACAGGGCCAGCACCGGGCAGGCCAGCTTCCGGCCCCGGTCAAGCGCGTCGTGGGCCAGGTCAACGTCAATGGCCCGGTAGTCGGCGCACGATGCGCGAATGGTCTCAGGGTCGGAAAAGCAGCGCAGATATTCGGCGTATGTCTCGTCCGTAATCGCGCCTTCCACCGCCGTCCATCGTTCCAGCAGGAAGTCCAGGTAGAACTTGGCGTTGCTGCCGATCAGTGTCTCCGGAAACGGTTCCGGCTGGCGCATCAAGTGCCAGTGAAACCAGGCGAAAGCCAGGCTGCTGTCCATCGCCTCAAAAGCCGCCTGAGACGGAGCTACGTCCAGAGTCGTGAAACTCAACACCCGCTCCGGGGCATCCAGCGCCATCCGGTACCCGACGCGAGCGCCCCGGTCGTGCCCAACAACGTGAAATGCGCCGTGTCCCAGCACGGTCATCACCTCGAGCTGATCCTGCGCCGTGCGCCGCTTGCTGTACCGCTCGGGATCGTCGCCCACCGGCGGCTTGCCGCTGTCGCCGTAGCCCCGGAGGTCGGGGGCGACGACCGTGTATTTTTCAGCAAGCGCCGGAGCGACCTTGTGCCACATCACGTGCGTCTGTGGATACCCGTGCAACAGCAGCACGGGAGGCCCGCTGCCGCCATGCGCCAGGTTGATGGCCGTCTCGGAGGTCTGGATTTCGGTTCTGGTGAATCCTTCTAACACTGCTGCTTCCCGTCAGTCCCCGTGGCAGCGCTTCCACTTCTTGCCGCTGCCGCAGGGGCATTTCTCGTTGCGGCCGATCTTGGTGCGTTCGCCCCGCACCGTCCGCTTGTCCTGGCACCTGGCGCAGGTGCAGGCGGGCGGGTGTTCGCTGTGCCAGTTGGTTCTCGTCGTCATGCAAGTCGGTTCCTTACTCGAATTGGCCGGAGAGGAGCGCGCGGTCGCCCGCTAGATTACTTCCAGGTCCTCAATGGTAACTAGGCCGCCCTCGCGCGCCTCGATGGTGATGCGGCTGCCCCACAGCATAGCCATTCCCAGCAGCGGGGGATCATCTTCTGACTCTAGCACTTCTACTTCCACAGTTTTTCCATTCCAGGAGACTTCCGCGCCATAAACCCCGAATTCTCTGTCCAAATTGTCTGCCAGTGTCACTTTCCCTACTCTGAGATGAGGTAATCCAAGCCGACGTATAAGGGCAGGCGACAAAGTTAAGTCCCCGTCGAAACCGGTATCCACAAGGAACTCAACCGGATGTGTCTCTCCGGATATGTCAGCAACGTGAATGGTGACGCGAGGTTCCCCGGTTGGGATTCTGGCGTGTCCTGTAAGGTACACCAGCCCGCTAATCATTGGTACGGCGCCTCGCCTCAGCGAGAGCTTCCCTGATTTCATCCCGGGAAGGACGCCCGCCTTCGATGGTATAGCCGTTAGGGTAAGTCATTCTCCAGCCGCCCCGAAATTCCGGCCGTCCGTTAAACTCCGCTGTCCAGGTGCAGGCGTCCGGCCTCCGGGAAAACAGCCTATCCCGGGCCTTCGCTTCCACGGTGTCCACCTCATAGTCCCCGCTGTCTACGTCGATGACCACCATTTTGCCTTTGTCGTCGTCGGTCAGTTCCCACACGACCATGGAACGGTATTTTCTCTGTCCGGCTGCAAGAATGTCGGCCTCAGTTCTCTCGGCTGCCATAGCGCCCTCATGCCCGCTAGATTCCGCGGATTGAATTGTATCACTACGTCAATTCCCGGTGTCCCGCCTTGACGAATCCTGCCGTCGGCATAGAATATCCGCTAGCCCTAGTGATGGTCAGGGAAGAATGTCCGAAAACCCCGCTACAACCTTGCTCAGTCCCTATCGCGTGCTCGACCTCACCGACGAGCGCGGCCTGCTCTGCGGCAAGATACTCGGCGACCTGGGGGCCGACGTGGTGCAGGTGGAGCCGCCTGGCGGCAGCAGCGCGCGGCAGGTCGGCCCCTTCTACGGCGACGACCCCTCTCCGGCCAAGAGCCTGTACTGGTGGGCATATTCCGCCAACAAGCGCGGCATCACCCTCAACCTTGAGCACTCCGACGGCAGAGCGCTGCTGGAGCGTTTGGTGTCCAGCGCCGACTTCCTGGTCGAATCCTACGATCCTGGCTACCTTGAAAGCATCGGGTTGGGGTACTCGCATTTGTCCGCCATCAACCCCCGGCTGGTGATGGTATCCATCACCGCCTTCGGCCAGGACGGGCCATACGCCGGTTACCGGGCCGCCGACATTACTGGCATGGCGTTGGGCGGTTTCATGCACTTGACCGGCGACCCCGACCGTGCGCCGTTGCGTCCCAGCTTCCCGCACTTCTACCTGCACGGTTCGGCGGCGGGCGCGGCGGCGGCAATGCTGGCCCATACCCACCGGGCCCTCACTGGCGAGGGGCAGCACGTTGACGTGTCGTGCCAGCAGGCGGTGGCGCGAACCCTGGCCCACGCACCCCAGATATGGGACATCGAGGGCGCCATCCTGCAACGCATGGGCGTGTACCGCCAGACATCCGGCGACAACCGGGTGCGCATCAACTGGCCCTGCGCCGACGGTTACGTCAACTACATGCTCCAGGGCGGCGGCGTTGCCCCAAGCACCCGCAACCTCTTCCAGTGGATGGAGGAGGACGGCTTCGATGTGACCGAACTCCAGGCCTTCGAGTGGGAGACCATGGGCTACGGACGCATAACCCCGGAAGTGATGGACACGGTGGTCGGGCCGATGGCCGATTTCTTCCTGCGCCATACCCGCGAGGAACTGACCCGCGGCAGTGTCGAGCGGCGCATCCTGCTGTTCCCGGTGGCCACGCCGTCGGACCTGCGGCAACATCCGCAACTGGAGGCCCGCGGGTACTTCGCGTCCATGGAGCACCCGGAGCTGGGTACTGCCGTTGACTACCCCGGCGCGTTCATCAAGAGTGGCGACGGCGCGGCGCTGGCCGAACTACGACAGCGGCCACCGCTGGTCGGCGAGCACAACGTCGAGATTCTCGGCGGCGAGCTGGGCCTGTCCTCAACCGAACTCGATTCCTTGCGGCGCACGGGAGTAATCTGATGGCAACGAAGCCCCTCGACGGCGTTAACGTCCTCGACTTCTGCTGGGTGGCCGTGGGCCCCATGACCACGAAGTACCTGGGCGAGTATGGCGCCACCGTCGTCCGCGTGGAGTCGGCCAAGCGGCCCGGCACTCTGCGGTCGGCTGCGCCGTTCCGGGACGGCATCGCGGGCATCAACCGCAGCGGGTACTTTGCCAGCTACAACGCCAACAAAATGGGCATCACCGTCGACATGCGCCACCCCCGGGCCCGCGACCTGATGCTGAGGCTGGCAGAATGGGCCAACATCGTTACCGAGAATTTCACGCCCGGCACCATGGAAGGCTGGGGCTTGGGGTTCGAGGAACTGAGCGCCGTCAACCCGGCGCTGGTGATGTTCAGCGCCTCCATGATGGGGCGCGGCGGCCCTCTGGAACGGCAGCCGGGCTTCGGGCCGGTGCTGTCCTCGCTGGTAGGGTTGACCAACGTTACGGGTTGGCCCGACCGCACTCCGGTCAATCCCTATGGCGCATACACCGATTTCATTGTGCCCAAGTTCGCCGTCGCCGCGATCCTGGCCGCCCTCGACCGCAGCCGCCGCACCGGCGAGGGCATACACCTGGACCTCTCCCAACTGGAGACCTCGCTGCACTTCGTTGCACCGCTGCTCTTGGACTACACCGCCAATGGGCGAGAGCAGGGACGGCTGGGCAACCGCGACCCCGGCGGCGCTCCTCACGGCGTCTACCCATGCGCCGGTGAAGACCGCTGGCTGGCCATCGCATGCAGCGCCGACGCGCACTGGCGGGGACTGCTCAGGGTAGCCGAACCCGACGGGGGGCCGCTGCATTCAGACGCCTTCGCCACCCTGCTGGGCCGCAAGGCCAACGAAGACGAACTGGACCGCCTGGTGGCCCAGTGGACGGCGGAGCACGACCGCCACCACCTGATGCACTCACTCCAGGAGGCCGACGTACCGGCAGGCGTCATCAACGATCCGCGGGACTTGTTCGACGACCCGCAACTGAGGCACCGCGGCCACTTCCAGTGGCTGGAACACCCGGAGATCGGCCCCTACGCCACCGACCGCAGCGAGTTCGAGCTGTCGCTGACCCCGGGCAGCCTCGACACCCCCGCTCCCCTGCTGGGCCAACACACCGAGCACTTCCTGCGCGACATCATCGGTCTCAGCGACGATGAGTACCGCTCGCTGGAAGGCGACGGCGTGCTGGAGTAGCACCCTGAGCTAGGGCGTGTTGACATTTGGGAAAAAGGCTGCCTCGCAACTCCAAACCGTCATTCCGGCGAAAGCCGGAATCCGGAACGCGGCAACCTTCCGGGACTATCAGGTAGCGGAAATGCCTGGATTCCGGCTTTCGCCGGAATGACGGGATGATTTGACGACACTCCCTAGGGCCAGCCTAGCCAATAGCGAATTCGTCCCGGCATAAACCTCCAGATTCCCGCGGCTGCCGGGAATGACGGGTAAATGTCAACAGAACCTAGTCGACTGGGCCGCTACATCGTCTCCCAATCGCCGGACTGCTCGAAGGCGTGGGCTGCCCGCAGCACCGTGGCGTCGTCGAAGTGGCGTCCCACCAGCATCAGGCCCACCGGCAGGCCCTCCGTTGTCTTGCCGCACGGCACGCTGATGGCCGGGTGGCCGGTCATATCGAACGGCGCGGTGTTGGCCAGCATGTCCCAGCCGTGGTCGATCACCGCGTGAGGATCGCCGTTGGCGTCGTTGGGGTGGGCCGGCATGGGCGTGCTGGGCATCAGCAGAAGATCGTATTGCGCCAGGGCGTCGTCATAAGCCGCTCTCAGCTCCCGCCGCATATTCTGGGCCTTGGCATACATCGTGCTACTGTAATTCTCGGTCATGTAGGAGCCGATAAGCAGCACCAGCTTGACCGTCGGTGGCAGGTCGTTCCCCTGTGATTTCAGGCCGTGCCCCAGCGCCTGGGCCAGCCCGGCGTTGTACTGCCCTTCGAAATGCCGCCCGGTGCCGCTGGACTGGAGTAGCGCCGTTGCGCCCTCGGCGATCAGCCCCCAAATCACGCCGTTGGCCTTCGAGTGCCAGGGAACGGACACGTCCTGCACGTCCGCGCCAAGCTCGGCCAGCCGGTTGGCGGCCTGCCTGACCTTCTCATCCACCTGTGGGGCGGATTCCTCCAGCCCGAACCCCTCGGTGAGCACTCCGACCCGCAGCCCGGACGCCCCGCCTGCCAGCGCGCCCGTGTAGTCCTGAACCGGGACCTCTCCTTGCCTCGGGTCCAGGGGATCCTTGCCAGCGATCACTTCCAGCAGCAGCGCCGCGTCGTAGACCGTGCGGGTCATCGGGCCAGCGTGGTCAAACGTGTTGTCGATGCCCACGATGCCCGTGTAGGGAACCAGGCCGTGGGTCGGCTTGTGGCCCACCACGCCGCAGAAGGACGCGGGGATGCGTATGGAGCCGCCCTGGTCGCCTCCGATGGTCATGTCGATGTCGTCGTAGTACAGGGCGGCGCCGGACCCTCCCGACGAACCGCCAGCGAGATGGCCGGTGTTGTGAGGATTGAGCGTCGGGCCGAAGGCGCTGGTGTCGCCTGCGCCGGAGAACGCGAAGTTGTCGAGGTTGAGTATGGAGTTAATCTCGGCCCCTTCGTCCAGCATCCGGGTGACGATGGTAGCGTCGCTGTCAGGTATGTAGTGCTCCAGGATCAGGGAGGCGCAGGTCATTGGAAATCCGGCCACGCAGATGTTGTTCTTCAATCCGATGCGCTTTCCCGCCAGCTTGCCTCCGGGCGCTCCCTTGAGCGTGCATCGCCTGAGGATGGCGTTGTACGGGTCGTCCTCCGGGCCGGGGCGCGTCCCGGCGTCCCTGCTGGGGTATCGAAGGGCGGGGCGCTGTTCGGGGAGCTGGGCCAGTTGGTCGAACGAATCAAGCAGCCCGGGAATTATGGACTCAAAGGCGCGCATCTCGTCATCGGTGATGTCGAAGTGATTGGCCTCGGCCAGCCGTCGCAAGTCCTGGGTGGTGGGCCTTCGAATGCTCATGTCCAGCCTCCGTCAAATTGTGGTTTCACAGGGCTTGTCAGAGTACACCATTTGCGAAAGTCGGGCGGTTCCGCACGGGATAGGTATTCTCGGCGTGTGTTGGTATTGGACGCGATTTGTCTACTTGGCCCCGCCGCTACATGGGAATACCAACACAAGTTGAGAATACCACGGGATACGTTCAGTTGCCGCCTGCCGGCACGGGCGTCCGGTCCCGCCCGAAACTGAGGGTGCTGCCCGCAACTACCAGCGAAAGCGGGGTGAAGCTGGCGATGAACATAGCCAGCAGCAGGTTGCCGGTGGCTTCCTCCAGGAACCCGATGAACAGCGGCCCAAGGGCCTGCCCGGTGGAAATCAGCATCATCACGAAGGAGAAGGCTACCGCGAGCTGTCTTGGCTGGATTCCGCGCAGGTTGAAGGGCACTGTAATCAGGATGGGGAAGAACGTCCATGTCACCCCGTTGATGACCGACATCACGTAGACCATCACCACCGAACCAGTCAGGATCATCCCCAGGAACGACCCCACCATCACAACGCCGAAAATTTGGAGAAACAGGCCCTCCTTGCGCCAGATCGCGGCGTAGTAGCCGATAGCCAGACCGCCGATTCCCCCCAGAACGACATCCAGCGCCAAGGCCAGGCCGCTTACCCGCAGGGAAATGTCGTATTCCTGAAGCATCAGCGTGGGGAAGAAGGCCACGTAAGCCGAAAAGGCCATGGTCGCGCCGCAGAACCCGGCCCCGCAAAGCCACACGTCGCGGTAGCTCAAGGCGCTGCGCAGCAACGGCAACAGGGGTTGCGACTCCCCGCTGGTGAATTCCTCGGTCACCCGGTCGCGCCCCATGACCAGCCAGAGGGCGGTCAGCGCCACGTAATAGAAGGCGAATATGCGGAGCGTTCCCCGCCAGTCGTCGCCGAGGAGGATGAGAATGATCGGGGAAAGGGCCAGCCCGCCGCCTACCACCAGGCCGAAGAATACGTTGGACAGGCCGTTGACCAGCACCACCTCGCGCGGAGGGAACCACTGCCTCGTCAGGATTGCCCGCGCTGGCTGCTGGGCGATGGTGAATATGCCGAAAAGCAGCCGTCCCAGCAGCAGGAAAGCGAATACCGGCGCCCATCCTTGCAGGAACAGGCACAAGGCACAGCCAACCAGGGTGGCCGCCGTGAGCCATTTCGGGGATAGCCGGGAGCCAAGCCATGCGATGGGGATGGCAAGGACAATGGTGCTCCAGAAAGGCGCAGAACCCAGGAGTCCTTGCTCGGAGGGCGAAAGGTCCAGCCCCGCGGCAATCGAAGGCAACAGGATGCCCAGGGTGTTTATCACCATCTGGGCGGAAACGTTGGACATCAGGTACAGGCATATCAGCACCCAGCGATAGGTGGGGTAGCTCGTCATCAGCGACCTTTAGGCACCGGGAGGCACGTCAAAGCACACTCGGCCACGTCTGTGTTGGAATTGAACCGGACATTTGGCATATCATAGCCCTTCCAGATACCATCCCGCCAATCGAAATACTGGAAAGGCAATATTTCAAGCGCTTCTCCAGACCTGGCACGGCTTTAACCCTCCCTCTCCCTTGAGGGGGAGGGCCGGGGTGGGGGTGAAATCTCGCCCTCAAGCAACTTGGCGCCGAAACAGGGAACGCCCTCACCCTAACCCTCTCCCAGAGGGAGAGGGAATTATTGAAATGCCATGCCTCAAGCATGGGGAAGCAATGCGAGCGTGAATATGGAACGGACAGGTGTAGGTTTTTCCGGTGGGATGTCCCCGCCCGACATCGTGGAGTGCGTGAAACTGGCCGAAGAGCTGGGCTATGAATCGGCTTGGGTGGCCGAGGGCCACGGCGGCGACCAATTCGCCATCCTCACGGCCTGCGCTGTGGCTACCGAGCGCATCAAGCTGGGCACCAGCATCACCAGCGTCTTCGTGCGCACCGCGCCGACCATCGCCATGGCCGCAGCCACGGTCGATCACTTTTCCAACGGCCGCTTTATCCTGGGCCTGGGCAGCAGCCACAAGGTGCAGGTGGAACCGGAGCACGGGCTGGAATTCATCCGCCCCATCGAAAGAATGCGGGAATGCACGGACATCGTGCGGCAGATTCTGCGCGACGGTGACGTGAATTACCAGGGCGAGGTGTACAACATCCAGCGCTTTGACCTGTGGTTCGAGCCGGTGCGCCGTGAGATGCCCATCTACTATGCCGCCGTGCGCCCCAGGATGCTGGAAATCTGCGGCGAGGTCTCCGACGGCGTCATCCTGACCTGGTGTACCCTCGATCACGCGGCGACCGCGGTGAATCACATCAGGATTGGCGCGGAGCGAGCCGGACGGGACCCGGATGACGTGGACGTAACCACGCTGATCGCCTGCGCCGTCTCCGACGACCGGGACGCCGCGCGGGACGAACTGCGGCGCTACATCGCGTCCTACGTCTGGCGCTTCCCGCGCTACCGTCGGCTGGTCGAGGAGGCGGGCTTCGCCGAGGAAGTAGCGGCCGTGGCGCAGGCATGGCGGGAGGGCCGCATCGACGACGCGCTGGACCTCGCGCCGGCCGGGCTGGTTGACACCGTGGCGCTGGCCGGTTCGCCGGAGGAGTGCCGCGAGCGTCTCCAGCTATACCGGGACGCCGGGATAAAGATGCCGATCATATCTCCCCGCGCGTCCGGCCCCAACGCCAAGGAGCGGGCAATGGCCGTCATCCGCGCCTGCGCCCCCGGCCAGTAAATTCCCCCACGACCTTCCTCTCCCAGCAGTACGTAAATCCCCTCCCCCAGCGGGGGAGGGTTAGGGTGGGGGAGAACGCTGAAACACATTCACCGCAGCCACAGGAGTAACCCAATGACCACCGCGCCTAAAATCACCGCCGAAACGCTGGAAACCCTCAAGGAAATCCCCACCCAGACCCTCATCGACGGGTTGTGGGTGATGGGGTGGCCCATGAGCTTCATCCACGGCGCAAAACCGCTCCAGCCCGGACAGCACATGGCCGGGCGGGCAGTCACCCTGCGGTTTGTGCCGCACCGCCCCGACCTGGCCGCCGACAAGCCCAAGGGCGCAGACTCCGCCGAGTACGTCGCCTTCGAGCTATGCGGCCCGGAAAACGTGCTGGTCATCGACGCCATGGGCTGGGAATACAGCTCCATCGGCGGCGACATCAAGTTTATGCGACTAATGCAGCGCAGAGTGGGCGGGCTGGTCACCGACGGCGCGGTGCGCGACAGCAACGCGCTGAAGGAGTATGGCTTTCCGGTCTACGCCGCCAACACCACCGCCAAGCAGGGCCCCGCCGAGTTCTGGCCCTGGCAGGTGAACGACGCCGTCCAGTGCGGCGGCGTCCTCGTGCGCCCCGGCGACGCCATCGTTGGCGACGACGACGGCGCTGTGGTGGTGCCCGCCGCAGCGGTGGACGAGGTAATCCGCATAGCCCACGAGCGTGAGGAGGTTGAGGCGGTCATCAAGGCCCAGCTCGAAATCGAGCAGTGCAGCCCAGGAAAGTACTACCCTTTCAACGAACGCACCTGGCAGCTCTACGAGGAGAAGACGGGCAGAAAGCGCAGCGGCTGAGGCTGACCAGCGTGTGCGACAAGTCCCCTCTCCCTCCGGGAGAGGGTTAGGGTGAGGGCGTCCCTCTATTGTTCGCGGAAACAGCGGACGCCATTCCAGCGAACATTTCGCTTGATTGGGCTTTTGTAGCACACCCTTTTGAACGGCAAGGGACGGGTTGTAACCCGCCCCTTGAAATCTTCCGCAGGTGAAAAGCAGTGCCCTGAACTACGGCGCAGTGGTGCCGCCGAAGGCGCCCCATCCGGCCGGAATCTGAATAACACCGGATTCCAGGTTGTTTACGTCGGTTTGGCCGCAGTAGCCGAGCGCCCGCGAGATTTCCTCGCGCAACAGTTCCAGCACCCCGTGTACGCCGTCAGCGCCGTCAAGGGCTAGGCCCCAGAACAGCGGGCGTCCGATGGCTACGGCCTTGGCTCCCAAGGCCAGCGCCTTGATGACGTCGCTGCCGCGGCGTACCCCGGAGTCCACGTAGACCTCGGCCTGCCCCCGGGATGCCTCAACAATCTCCGGCACCATCTCGATGGCGCCCATGGTCATGTCGAGTTGCCGCCCGCCGTGGGTGGAGACCAGGATACCTTCGACCCCGTGCTCGACAGCCTCGTGAGCATCCTCAGCAGTGCGCACCCCCTTCAGCACCAGGGGCAGGGAGGTCAGATTTCGCAGCCGCTCCAACTCCCGCCAGGTTATCGAGGGAGAGGTTGAAACGTCCCAGCCGGGAGTCTCGTCGGTACCGCTTATGGCGCTGCGGTCGGCATCCATGCCCCGGAAGTTGCCCAGATCGTTCTCGCGCTGGTAGCGGTTCCGCAGGTCGCGCTCCTTGGGGCTGGGCAAGGGAGTGTCGACCGTCAGCACGATGGCCTTGAAGCCGGCCTCCTCGGCCCGGCGCACCAGCATCTCGGTGAAGTGCCACCCGCGGTGGTAAAGCTGGAACCAGAGCGGGCCGGAGGCGGCGTCGGAGACCTCCTCCATGCTGTAGTTCGACGACGTGCTCAGCATCATCAGGGTATCGGACTTCCCGGCCCCGCGCGCCGTCGCTACCTCGCCGTCGGGGTGGGCCAGCATGTGGCTGCCCGCCGGTGCAACCATGACTGGCATGCTGATTTCCTGTCCCAAGACCGTGGTTGCGATGTTCCGCTCGCTCACGTCGCGCATGAACCGCGGGCGGAGCTTCAAATCCTCGAAGGCCGAGCGGTTGCGGCGAGTGGTGAACTCGTCCATCGCGCCAGCCTCGATGAACTCCCAGTTGTTGTGGGGAAGCACGAGCTTCGCCCTCGATTCATAGTCGTACAGGTTGATAGGATCGTTGGCCATGGAGCCTCCTGAAATTGCAATTGGGGCTACTCTAGCGGGAAGAAAGCGGGCTGACAAGTCTGTACCGTTTCCATGCTCAGTCGTGTAACGCGAAATCTGGCTTTGGTCCGACCGGCGGTAATTCTTTAAGATATGAGGTAGAACCTCCGATGCCGGGCGGGCTCCGCGGAACCACTCTGCGTCAAGCTCGAAATCATCCGGGGCAGACAGAATGGCCGCAACAACAGCAGCGTCCTCTTCCGGGGTTAGAGGTTTGTCGCCCGGTTTAAGCCTGGGCATACTCTTTCCTTCTCTTTTCGGCGAAATCAATCTTATGCGAAAGGTTACGCAGTTGAATGTGGTGTCTGATGTGTTTGATTTCACCCCCACCCTAACCCTCCCCCTCAAGGGGGAGGGGATTTTTGCTCAAGGATGAACTTACTCGTACCGCAGGGCCTCGGCGGGGTAGATGCGGCTGGCCTGCCGCGCGGGGAGGAGCGTGGTGAGCAGGGAGAAAACGTAGGCCACCGCCACGATGATGGCAATCTGTAGCCACGGAACTGCGAACCGTATGGTTTCAACGTCCTCGCGTATCTCTCTGACTATGAGATACGAGATAGCCGTTCCCAGGCCCACGCCGATGGCCACGCCCAGCAGCACCACGAATGACGACTCCAGCAGGAACGAGAGCTGCACCATATTGCGCCGGTACCCGATGGCCCGCAGCACGCCGATCTGCTGGCGGCGCTCCACCACCGCCCTGAGGCTGACCACCCCCAGCGACGCTACGCCCACCATCAGCCCCAATCCCATGAATCCCGTCAGCAGGTAGTTGAAGGCACGGTTGGCGGAAACCGATTCCTCCACCAGTTCCGCTAGCACATCGCTCTCCATGCCATTCCGCCGGAAGGTGAATTCCAGGTCCCGGGATACCTGCGCGGTATCCACGCCCTCCGCCACCTTGATCCGGTAGTTGGTCACCGGGATGGGAAACGGAGACAAGCCTACGAGCTGCTCGCGAGCCATAATCATCCCGCCGCCCAACTGGCCGAAGGCGTCGGCCGTTTCGTCGAGAACCGCGATCACCGTAAGATTGACCATAAGGCCAGTGGCCGGTTCCCGGACTTCGATGGGTACGGCCTCCATGGATTCGTCCTCGTAGAACACGCCTTCAAGCTGGAATTCCGGCAGGTTCTCTCCCCCTCGGAAACCGTTGCGAACGGGTACGGCCAGGGAATCGACCACCACCAGGGTCGAGTCGCTCCGCAGCCTGTCCCACACTTCCTCCGCCGTGTCGCCGTAGCCTTCCGCTATCAGGTGAAACTCCGTTTCGGTGCCCTCCAGGAACCCGTCGTCTGCCGCCCTGACCGCATAGGAGCGCCATCCCTGCTCTTGCGCCCCCTGCTGGCGCGCCTGCACCGGTATGTAGGTGTAGCCGCCGATGGCCGCGAAATCCGACGCCTCCAGGTCAGGGTTCTCCTCTATCGCCTGCCGGATGTCGGAGATGGGAGTGCTCGGGTTGACCCTTGCCGTGATGTCCCAACCGCCCACGACGGATGCGTCATCGGCCGCGGTGGTGCTGAAGGCCTCGGTGAGGATGGACATTACGATCATGGTGAATATGACCAGGGCAAACATCGCCAGGGTCAACCCGGTGCGGAACCGGGCGCTCATCGGGTAGGCCACCGCAGTAACCAGCACCGGGCGAAAACTGCCAATTCTGGCCGTGATGGTGGTGAGGAATTTCAGCAGGACGTCAGCGTTGAACATGACCGTGCAGACCGCAGCGGCGACCATAGTGATGCCCGATATGAAGAACATCTCTATGCCAGCATTCAGTTCCCCGAAGAGCGATTCCAGGACGCTGAAGGGGATGAACCAGTACACCAGGGTGGCAATGCCGACGAACGTATAGGCGATGCGGTCCGACGTTTCGGGGCGGACCCGGTTCACGTTCAGCAGCGACCGCAGCAGCAGGCCCAGCCCGATGATGGCGAGTGTCACGCCCAGCCGCACCCAGAAGGCGCCGCCGGTCTGCGCGCCCAGCCAGGCCAGCGCGATGCCCACCGCCACCACGATGGCGGAGAGCGCCATGCGCACCACCACCATCCAGCCCTGCCGGTAGGGGCTGAGCAGCAGTTGAAACAGGGTGTAGACGAATACGAACGGGGCCGCTGGCAATGACAATGGCGCAACCAGCAGCAGGGCGGCGCTCCGTTTCCAGAGTCCCCTCCGCAACGACGCGACGCTCGAGTACAGCACCTGGAACGGCAGGAGGAGCAGGCCGGACAGCAGCAGCCTGCTCACCAGTTGCACAGCGCTGGCGGTGTTGGTTTCCTGCGGCGTGGGCAGGTCGCGAATGGCCGCCACGATGTTCATCCGGCTTACGCGGTAGGCGGAGACGGCGACGGTCATGAAAGTGATGACCATGCCCAGGCAGTAGGCAACCACCGCGCTGCGGAATTCGAAGTGCCGGGTCAACTGGAAATCGTCGCTGCCCGCGCCGCCGCCCGCGAAAATCTGATTGATGATGCCGACGATCAGCGCGCTTGCCAAAAGCCCCAAGCCCACTCCCACGAGGCCGGAGACCAGCGAGTAGGCCGTGCCCTCAAACACGAACATCTGCACCAAGTGCCAACGCTTGGCGCCCACCGCCCGGGCCATCCCCAATTCCGAGCGCCGGGCCGCCGCCAGCATCACGAAAATCAGGAATATCAGCAGAATCCCCACCATTATGGAAAACAGCCCGAACAGGATGAAAAAGCTGGTGACCACGTTTCCCACCAGCTCGGCCGTTTCCAGCAGGCTTCGCTTTACGTCGATGACCAGGAACTCCGCCAGCGAAACCACCAGCGTATTGACTTCGCGTACCAGCTCCTCGTCGCCCGTAGCCGCGACGGCCTCCAGGAATTCACCCCTCACCTCATCGTCGGAAAAGAGCGCTATCAGCTCATCGGTGAGTGCGGGCTTGGCAAGTTCGACCTGGAGAAGCGACAGATCGGCCAGCAGGGACTCGGATACCTGCGGCCGGCCCGCCCGCAAGCCGATCTGCTCCATTACCGCTGGCCGGGACAGGAGGGCCTTCAGTTCCGACGCGGCTTCCCGATCCGTGAACAGCACCCGCAGGGTCTTGGTGACGTCATCGCTGACGTCGGCCCCGGCGTATTCGTCTCCCCGGTTGGAAACGACAATGGAGTTGACGTAGCCATCCCTGCCGAACATGCGTTGCGCGTCGGCAAGGTTCATAAGGAGGGTTGGCTGTGTGCCTACCGGGCCGCCGCCGGATACGACTCCCTTGACCGACACGGCCACCGGCTCGCCGTAGACGAATATAGTCAGAGTGTCCGACGGGAGCGCTTCCAGGTCTTCGGCGGCTGCCGAGTTGATGAAAATTTCGTTTGGGCCGAGGCTGTCCACCCGCACTTCGCTGCCGTCCTCGAGCGCAAACCCGCCGAAGCCCTCCAGCGTGTCCGGGTCCACTCCGGCGATCTGCATCCGCCCCTCGCTGAGCGAACTGCGCTCGTTCACCGTGGGCGCGGTCTCCGCCAGCCCTGCGGCCAGGCCGTCGATGGTATCTACGCCAGCCAATTCCTGTTGCAGCCGGGTGAATCGCTCGATGGGAACGTAGGCGGCCCCGCCGAACTGGTCGTTTTCGCCAGCGCGGGCCGAGATGACGAATTCGTCGATGGTGCCGAGGCCATCGACCACCGATTTCTTGATCGAGAAGGTGAGGGTGTCACCCGTGCCGAACGACGCCGACATTATCAGCGTCGAGATCATGATGCCGGAGATGATCAGGGCGGTCTGGGCCTTGCGGCGCGGGATGTTCCGCAGGGCCATCTTGAGCATGACCCGGCTGCGCAGAGCGAGGATGCCAATGACCAGGAGAGAGGGGACAAAGATGACGAGAAGGACCAGCATGATGTGGTCCATCTTGACGCCGAAAAGGTCTTCCATCAGTAATTCAGGCCGAGCCCGGAGATTTCCTTAACTGGTCCGGAGCATGGAAGAGCGCGGAAATTGTGCCTGCGCGAACCCATCGTCCACAATTGCGCCATCGCGCATGCGAACAATGCGGTGGGCCATCAGCCCCACTGCCTCAGAGTGGGTAACCAGAATAAAACTCTGCTGATTAGTCTGGTTTAGGTCGATAATCAAATCCATAATTTCCACAGTGGTCTCGCTGTCCAGGTCTCCGGTAGGCTCGTCGGCCCAGATGATGGAGGGCCGGTTGACCAGGGCGCGGGCGATGGTGACCCGCTGTCTCTGGCCTCCGGAGAGTTCGCTGGGCAGGTGGCTGGCGCGGTCGGCAAGGCCGACCTGATCCAGCATTTCCATCGACCTGCGGCGGGCTTCGGCGGCGCCAACGCCGGACAGCAGCAGGGGCATTTCGACGTTTTCCACTGACGTGAGGACGGGCAGCAGGTTGTAGAGCTGGAAGACGAATCCCATGTTCCGTGCCCGGTAGTCGCTGCGTTCGTCGTCAGGCAGATCGTGGAGCACCACCCCGTCGATGGTCACCTGGCCCGCGTCGATGTCGTCCAGGCCGGAAAGGCAATTCAGCATCGTGGTCTTGCCGCAGCCGCTGGGGCCCATAATGGCCACCATCTCGCCGCGCCCTACCGACAGGTCAACGCCACGCAAAGCATTCACCTGCACCTTGCCGGTGTCGTAGGTCTTGCGAATGCCGTCCGCGCGGACTATGAGATCGTCCATCTATGCTCCGGGGGTGGCAGGCCCGCGAATTACATTCCGGGAGCCTGCCTTGTGCTTTAACTTTCAACTCAATAAGTATAACGGCAATTTCACCGATGATGGGCAGGAATCCATTGGCAGATGAGGATCCCCTCTGCGCCCTCTGCGTTTCACCGGCTGTCAGGAGCCTGGATTCCGGCTTCCGCCGGAATGACGGTCGTACGCACCCTTGAACCGATCAAGCGGAGGCAGAGAGGATTCATACGGGGAGAGGAAAGGCACCGGTCACTCGCGGGATTCCTGTTCGAGAAGGCGTGCTTTTAGCTGCTCCAGCCACCACCACAGGCGGCTCCAGACCATTCGGCGCTCGGCGTCGCTGAGCTGGCGTCCCAGGTGCTGGCGGGTGGCGACGACTCCCTGTCCGGCCAGGAAACCCCAAGCGCCCCGCTCGTTGCGCATCCAGGCCCAGACCCGGTCGCTATGCTCGCTCAGCACATGCCTCAGAATGGGGTCAAGGGTATCTAGGTCCAATCGGGGCTGCTGCATTCCTCAGAACGCCCCTAGCCGCAACGGGGCGGAGCGCAGTCCGGCACGGTGTTTGCGGCGGAGATGCACGCCTTCAGCCGCCGCCGACGGGGCGCACGATTTCCAGAATGTCGCCGTCCTGCAACGTCACCTCCGGGTACTGCTCTCGCTTCAGCACCTCGCCGTTGTAACCCACGGCCACGTGTTTCAAGTCCAATCCGAAAGAATCCAGGTAAGATTCCAGGTCAAGGCTTTCGTCGATGGGACGTGGCTTGCCGTTCACCATCAAGTTAATCATTTCTCTTGCGGCCTCCGGTCAGGTAGTGCGGCCAGCACCGGGCCTGGCGCCATTATCCAACAGCGCCCCGTGTCTTTGCCACGATTCCGCCAGGGCCGATCTCATTTGCTCAGCCGCCGACCGGGGGTCGTCAGCAGACAGAATGCTGCGGATCACGGCAACGCCGGAGGCCCCGGCTCCGATTACTGCGTCAACGTTGTCCGGCGTGATTCCGCCGATTCCGATCAGAGGCAGGCCATCCGCCCCTCCAACGCGGGCCGCCATGTTCCGCATCAGTTGAGGGCCAGCCGGCTCCTCGCCCGGATGAGATCCGGTCTGAAACATCGTTCCCACCACCAGGAAGTCCGCCCCGTCTGCCGCCGCCTGCATTGCTCCCTCCACGGAATGGACGGATCGGCCTACCAGCGACCCCGGCGCCAGCAGTTGCCGCGCGTCCCGGGCGGCGAGCGCCTGCTCCCCCAACTGCACTCCGGGCGCTTTCGCCGTGGCCGCGACGTCCACCCGCTCATTGACCAGCAGAACGGCCCGGCCGTCGATTGCCCGCGCCAGTTCAAGCGCTAGGGAAAGCATCAAGCCGCCCGGCATTTCCTTGGCGCGCAACTGGACCATGGACACCCCACCGTCAACGGCAGCAGCCACGCGGCCGGGCAATTCACCCGGCGCAACGACCGAGCAGTCGGCGACAAGGCAGAGACACGGAAGTCTGAAATCAGCCACCATGATACGGCTGCGTCCGCAGGGGCGTCCCTTGCGGGCGCCCACGACGGGCAACCCCGCTAGGCCGTGGCTCCGGCGGGCTGTGGGACATCGGCGGTTGGGCTGCTGGCCGCCGCGTACTGGCGCAGGGCGATGCGGCCTGCCAGGTACGCTTTGCGCCCCGCCTCCACTCCGGCCTTGAATGCCTCGGCCATCATGGCCGGGTCGGTGGCTTGGGCGATGGCGGTGTTGACCAGCACGGCGTCTGCGCCCATCTCCAGGGCTTGGGAGGCGTCGGACGGCACGGCGAGACCAGCATCGACCACCACGGGAACGCTGGCCTGCTCGATGATGATGCGCACTTCCTCGCGGGTGTGAATCCCCTGCCCGGAACCGATGGCCGAGCCGAGGGGCATCACCGTAGCGCAGCCCACGTCCTCCAGATTCTTGGCCAGCACCGGGTCGGCGTGGATGTAGGGGAGCACGGTAAAGCCCTCCTCCACCAGCCGACGCGCCGCCTCCAGGGTGGCCGCGCCGTCCGGGAAGAGGTACTTGTGGTCGGGGATGACTTCCAGCTTCACGAAGTCCGTCTGCCCGACCTCGCGCCCCAGCCGGGCCACGAACATGGCCTCGTCGACGGTAGCGCAGCCCGCGGTGTTGGGGAGCATCTGGTACTTGCCCCAATCGATGTAGTCCAGCAGCGTCTTGGCGGTCGGGTCGTCCAGGTCGAGGCGCCGGATGGCCACGGTAATCATCTCGGTGCCGGACGCCTCAACGGCGGCAACCATTTCCTCCATGGTGCGGTAACGGCCAGTGCCGACGATGAGCCGCGAGTTGAATTTCTTGCCGCCGATGACCAGTTCGTCCGACATATACCCCGCTCCGATTTCAGTGGCTGGTGGCTACTGGCAATTTAACATCGCCCGGCATGAAGCGTCAACGACGGCATAGGCTCCAGGGGAGTCTTTCCATTATTCCCTCTCTCTTGAGGGGGAGGGTTTTTCCATTATTCCCTCTCCCTTGAGGGGGAGGGTTAGGGTGGGGGTGAAACCGTAAGGCGCGGCAGCCTTGGACACCCGGAAAACGGAAAATCCCGTGAATCCTGTTTCCGGCAAAATACAGGGGCCACAAATCCGCGATTGCCCCAGTTGGTGACGGGCATGATTGGGGAATCTTGGCACAGCCATTTGGTAGAACCTCAGACGGATAGGGATGCAGGGCCCAGGATTCCGTTGCGCCGGCCCATACATTTCCGGCCACACTGCTTCTGCTAGTGCCATCCGCGACTGCGCTGCCAGCTGGTCTGACAGTTGCCTTGAAACCCTCTCGGCTGTATATTCCACACAATGAAGAGCAATTTTCACGTTTTCCTTCTCTTGGCGGCTTCGCTCCTAGTGGCTGTTTTGCTGGTGACGCTGAGTGCCTTCAGGAACATGTCCCCGGTAGAAATTGCACTGTTCCAAATCCTAATCTTAGGGCTTGGCCTGTTCGGCACGTACACGTTTGGCAGAAAGTCGGCATGGGAAGGCGCCCTTGGGGCGATTAAGCCGCACGCACGGGCCGCCTTCAGGCGAGTGTTGGCGCAGTATAATAGCCTGTATCGGTTGTCGAACAGAATCGAAGAGCTTAAACGTGAGAGCCCAGACCACAGGCTCGACTTAATTCAGGCCTTGGTAAACGAGCAAATCGCGACCGGAAAGGATGCCATAGAGGACTGGAGAGACATCGTTCCCGAGGATATTGAGGAGGTCGAGAGGCGGAGTGCGAAAAATGACTAGTCTCACTCAACCCATTAGTGGCAAGGTAGCTCGCATCCTGGACCGGCGCGAAGTCGTTATCAACAAAGGATCCGCCGACGGGGTGGAGATCGGGATGATTTTCAAAATCCTGAGTATGAAAGATTCCGTTATCACTGACCCGGATACCGGAGAAC
Organism: Dehalococcoidia bacterium; assembly: GCA_963664375.1. Classification (GTDB taxonomy): domain Bacteria; phylum Chloroflexota; class Dehalococcoidia; order Lucifugimonadales; family UBA3495; genus VXOI01. Next base: position 1,930,361 of record OY761449.1, on the reverse strand, counting down.
CGTTGGGCGCTGTTGGAAGAGAGAAGACTAGGGTCAAAGTAACCGAGCTACAGCCGAATCTGTCCGTAGCATCAACCTTTCGGAGTCATCATGTGAACGTAGGAGGCAGCGGAGCGGCACTCTTTAACTATCACAGACTGTTTGACCCGCCAAAATGGGAAACACGCCGTGAGACCCTAAAGGTGGATGAGCTGGCCATAAAAGATCTGGATGGCGAGGACGCAATCGTTCGTGTCGGGGACGAAGTGGTTCAGGACTTGTCAGACCTCTTTGACTGAACATAAGCAAAGGGCAATCAATTGTCTGTCGCGTATGCCCAGTATCTCGGGGCGCAGCCGAGGCAATGTAGGAACTATCTCAAGGCTGTTGATTGCTCACCCGAAGGCATCTCCGGAATACCTTTTCACCCACATCCTAACCCTCCCCCTGAGGGGGAGGGAATTTTGGAAGTGGCGCTACACACAGCTTAGTCCGCTGGCGCGCCCGCGGGTTGCCCGGCGAGAACACTGGCGAAGAACGCCGCTAGGTGGGCGTTGAACTCGGCGGCCTTTTCGTAGTGCGCGGAGTGGGCCGTGCCCGCAACGACCTCCATCCTTGAGCCGGGGATGGTCTTCTGGACCTCGGAGATGACGGCGGGCGGGAAGATGGCGTCCTCGTCCCCGACGATGAGCAGCGTGGGCGTCTGCCAGCCGAAGAAGTCGGCCTCGTTCCGCCCGTCCTCGCGGCGGAATCCCGAAATCACGCCGTCCTCGCCCCGCTCGGGGTTGAGGCTCTGGATCTGCTGGTACAGGAAGGTCAGGGCGGGCTGTTCTGCGATGAACCCGGCGGCCAGCGAGCGGGCCACGCCGTCGGGCGGGTCGGTCTTGGACAACTCGGCCAGCACGCCGGGCGTGGCCACGCCGCCGGTGGTGTCGCCCAGCACCAGCCCCAACGTCTGCTCCGGGCGGGCCAGCGCGAACTCCAGGCAACTGAATCCGCCCATGGACTGCGCCACCAGGAAGGTCTCGCCCAACTCCAGGTAGTCGGCGAGGGCGATGATGTCGGCGGCGAATTTCTCGCGCAGCGGCGAGCCGTAGGGCGCGGCGGACTGGCCCCAGCCGCGGTGGTCAAATGTGATGCAGCGGAACTCGCCGGAGAAGCGCGCGACCTGCTGCCACCAGCTCATGTGGTTGCCGCCGCGCCCGTGGGCAAAGATGATGGCCGGGCCGCTGCCGTGGGACTCGTAGTAGAGTTCGATGCCGTTGATCGGCGCTTTGGGCATGGTTGGTCTCCTTATTATAACTTTAGCTGAGATTTCACCCCCACCCCCGCCCTCCCCCTCAGGGGGAGGGAGAAAATAGAGTGCCTGACTCTATACCGGCCAGCCTTCGCGGCGGTAGGCGGCGTCCCAGAACATCCACTCGTAGCGGCTGCTGGTGAGGAACGCCTGCCGCATGGCCTCCAGTTCCTCCGGGCTGGCGTGCTCGGCCTGCCGGTCGACGAAGCTGCGCCAGGCGGCTACGCTGTCTTCCAACAGGCCGGAGACGTAGAAGCTGGTCCACTGGCCGTAGAGCGGGTGTTCCGACTGGCCCAGCTCCTCTCGCAGCAGGTGGTAAGTCCAGGGGCATGGCAGCATGGCGGCGGCCGTCGGCCCCAGGCCCTCGCGGTTAGCGACGGCCAGCATGTGGTTCACGTAACCCGCGTTGGTGGGCGACGGCTGCGCCCTGGCCACCTCGGCCTCGCTCAGCCCGGCCTCGGCCAGCAGCTTGTGGTGCAGTGGCCGCTCGATGGGCGTCATCACCCGCTTCGCCATCTCCTCGATGACCTCGATGGTAGGGGCCTTGGCCAGCGCAATGGCTACGCACCGGGCGAAGCCCTCCAGGTAAAGGTAATCCTGCCCCAAGTAGTACTGGAAGGTCTCCAAGGGCAATGTGCCGTCCTTGATGCCTTTCAGGAACGGGTGCGCGAATATCTCGCGCCAGATTGGCTCCGCCTCGGCGCGGAGCTGGTCGCTGAAACTGTCCATTATGCTGCTCCGTTTTTGGACTGGATTCCCGCTTTCGCGGGAATGACGGTTGAGAGGGGTGGCAGGCGCCCAGGGTTTCACCCCCACCCTAACCCTCCCCCTGAGGGGGAGGGGATTTGTCTATCGTTGTCGAAGGTTCTATCACCTTGAGCGGGAGCGTTCCAACTCCATTTCGCGGAGCTCGACGCGGCGGATTTTGCCGCTTACCGTCTTGGGCAGCTCGCTTACGAACTCTACGGAGCGCGGGTATTTGTACGGCGCGGTTGTGCTGCGCACGTGGTCCTGGATGCTGAGGACGAGCTCGTCGGACGGCACGTAGTCGGGGGCGAGGATGACGAAGGCCTTGACGATCTCGCCGCGCACCGGGTCGGGGCTGGCGACGACGGCGGACTCGGCCACTGCCGGGTGCTCGATCAGCGCGCTCTCCACCTCAAAGGGGCCGATGCGGTACCCGGCGGAGATAATCACGTCGTCGGCGCGGCCCACGAACCAGTGGTAGCCGTCCTCATCCTTGTATGCCTTGTCGCCGGTGAGATACCAGTCGCCGACGAAGGAGCCGGCCGTGCCCTCCTCGTCGCGCCAGTATTCCCGGAACAGCCCCAGGGGCCGCTCGGGCTTGACCTTGACGGCAATCTGGCCTTCCTCGCCAACGGGCAATTCGTTGCCGTCATCATCGACGATGCCGATGGTGAATCCGGGCATGGGCTTGCCCATGGAGCCGGGCCGGACGGGCATGCAGCGGTAGTTGCCCACAATCAGCACCGTCTCGGTCTGGCCGTAACCGTCGTAGATGGTCAGGCCGGTGCCGTCCTCCCACTGTTTCATGACCTCGGGATTCAGCGGCTCGCCAGCGCCGGTGCAATGGCGCAGGCTGCTCAGATCGTACTGCTTGAGGTCTTCCAGCACCATCATGCGGAAAGCCGTCGGCGGGGCGCAGAAGGACGTCACGCCGTAGCGCTCCAGCATCCGCAGCGTCATGGGGGCGTCGAAGCGGCCGCGGGCGTCGTGCTGCATCACCGTTGCGCCCAGCGTCCACTGGCCGAACAGCTTGCCGTAGGCCGCCTTGGCCCAGCCGGTGTCGGACAGCGTCCAGTGCAGGTCGGTGGGCTTGATGTCGTGCCAGTATTTTGCCGTCAGCGTGTGGCCGATGGCGCACGACGCCTGGGTGTGCAGCACCATCTTGGGGTAGCCCACGGTGCCGGAAGTGAAATAAATCAGCAGCGGGTCGTCGCTGCGGGTGGCCTCCACGCCGTCCAGCGTGGAAGACCCGTCGGCAACCATTCGCTCGTAGGAGCGCCAGCCGCGGCGTTCCTCGCCGGTGGCCACCAGGTGCTTCAGCGTCGGGCATGCTCCGGCGGCCTGCTCCACCTTGCTCGCGTTTTCGCCGTCGGTGATGGCCATGACCGCCTCGGCGCGGTTGATGCGGTACTCGATGTCGCCGGGAGTCAGCAGCGTGGTGGCGGGCATGGGCAGCGCGCCCAGCTTGAACAGCCCCAGCATGGCAACGTACCACTCCGGAATGCGGGGCAGCATGATAAACACGCGGTCGCCCTTGCTGATTCCGAGAGCAAGCAGCGAGCTGGCGAAACGGTTGCTGAGGGTCTTCAAGTCCCAGAAAGTGTGATGGGTAGCCCTTTCGCCGCTGGGGTCGGCGGAAAGCAGGGCCAGCTTGGTGCGGTCTCCCGCCCACTTATCGACGACATCGAATCCGAAGTTGAAATACTCCGGCGCCTCGATACGGTCGTTCAGGTAAGCGTGTTCGTAATCGGTCATGTTGGGTGTATCGGGTTTGATTGTGCTTGCGCTGGTCGGCATAGCTCCACCTCGAACGCTGGCCCCGCCAGGCATGGTATTCGTTCTGTGCCGGATATTTTATCATCAACCCCGGCGAGTCAACGCCGCCGTAAGTGTACTGGCATCCCCGGACAGGTATAATCGCCGACAAATTCGTATGGTGGGAGAAAAGGATATGGCGGGACAGCTAGACGGCAAGACAGCCCTGGTAACCGGCGGCGGTTCGGGGATCGGCAGGTCCGCGTCCCTGGCCTACGCGCGGGAGGGAGCGCGGGTCGTGGTGGCGGATATGAACGTGGAGGGCGGAGAGGAGACGGTGCAGATGATCGTGGAGGCTGGCGGACAGGCCATCCTGGTCCACGCCGACGTTTCCGACCCGGCAGGCACGCAGCTGATGGTCGACAGGGCAGTGGAGGCGTATGGCAGCCTGGACTGCGCCTTCAACAACGCGGGCATCTCCGGCGGCCGGGAGCGGCGCCGGACCGCAGACTACGAGGAGGATGACTTCGACCGCGTCATCCGCATCAACCTCAAGGGCGTGTGGCTGTCCATGAAGGCCGAAATCCCGCAGATGCTGAAGCAGGGCAGCGGGGCCATCGTCAACACCGCCTCGATCATGGGGCTGATCGCCAACACCGGGTCGGTGGCCTATATGGCGGCCAAGCACGGGGTGAACGGGCTTACCAAGGCGGCGGCGCTGGAGTACGCGCGGGACGGCATCCGGGTGAACTCGGTATGCCCCGGCTACATCAACACGCCGCTGGTGCGGCCGCTTTTTGACAACTACCCGGATATGGAGCAGACCATCATCTCCCGGCACCCGGTGGGGCGCCTGGGAGAGCCCGAGGAAATCTCCGAGGCGGTGGTCTGGCTGTCGTCGCCCGCGGCCAGCTTCGTCACCGGCCACAACATGGCCGTCGACGGCGGATACGTGGCGCAGTAGGTGAATAAGCGCACTGTTGCCATCAAAATTCCTACTGCAAAATATCCAAGGTAGACCCGTCGAACAGCCGGTAAATGTAGAAATCGCCATCAACGGTAAATACGCTGCGCATCGACCGGGTCTCGGCCAACGCTATCAGAGAGGCGTCTGCCAGGGACATTGGCGTATCCCGGTATTGCGACATCAATTCAGCCATGCGGTCAGCTTCCGGGGGTGTTATTTCATGCAAGACTACCCGGCCCTCAGTTCTCAAGTTCCAGAGGGCGGCCTGATAGCGATGGCCCCCTATCGACCCTAGCAGGTACATGGCTTCGGTGAAACATACCCAAGTGGTGAGAAGGGGGACCGGCGGCAATTTCCCCGCCACGGCGACACATCGCGCATGGTGCTGGTCGTCGGCATTGAGCCGAGCTACCAGGGGGCCAGTGTCCGTTAGTATCATCTTCCCGATTGCCGCCGCCGGTATTCCTCCATAAGCAATGCGGCGAATTTATCGCTGCTGCTATCCGGCGTACCGGCGCGGCCGGAGTCTGTATCGTTGCCGTGCAGGACGCCAATATGGCTCGAAAGAAAATCAGCCAGCGTTTCTTCCGGTTTTGGCTGCTGGCCCGGTGTAACTGTCGGCGTGAATCGTTCCCGTAGCGTGTCTAAGGCGAGTTGTTCGGGCGTGATGCCCAGATTTCGAGCCTGTTCTACCAGTCGGCTTTCGACGTCAGGCGTTAGCGTGATTGTCATGGGGCTGTTCATACCTTAACCTCATGCAAATAGCATGCAACCAGGTTAATGAGCATATTATCTCATTTCTGTTCTGGGAGGCGACGGATTATGACGACTGTTGACCAGCAGACCCGGAGACGCACGGGCCGCACGGGCCTGACCGCCTACGACCCCGAGAGGGCCTGCCCCGGCTACGTGCTGTACGCGCCGATGTCCAGCATGGGAGACCTGTACCTGATCGACATGCAGGGCAACGTTGCCCACCAGTGGCGGATGCCCTATGCCCCGGGCCTGTACGGCTACCTGCTGCCCAACGGCAACGTGTTCTACGGCGGCAAGGTGGTGGACGAAACCTGGGACCTGTTCCCGTCGTGGAAGCGGTTCAAGGGCGGCGTGATGATCGAGGCCGACCGTCACGGCAACGTGGTCTGGGAGCACCGCGACCCCGACCATCACCACGACCACCGACGCACTGAGTCGGGCGGCGCACTCTACATGACCCTGGAGCCGATGGAACCGTCTCTCGCCGCGAAGGTGCAGGGCGGGGTGCCCGATTCCTCGCCGGAGGGCATGTGGGCCGACGTGCTGGTCGAGGTGGACGCCCAGGGCAACCGCATCTGGGAATGGCGCGCCGCTGAGCATCTGGACATCGACCGGCACGTCATCACCATGAACGACCGGCGCGACGAGTGGAGCCATGGCAACACCGTGCTGCCCATCGGGGACGACCGCGTAATGTTCAGCTTCCGCAACATCTCCACCGTGGGCATCGTCGACAAGGCCAGCGGGGAAATCGTCTGGGAGCTGGGCCACGAGACCCTGGCGCAGCAGCACGACCCCAACATGCTGCCCAACGGCAACGTGCTTATCTACGACAACGGTTCCCACCGCTACGATTCGGGCCTGCCGTTTTCGCGGGTCATCGAGGTAAACCCGTCGAACAACGAAATCGTGTGGGAGTACATCGACAACCCGGCCTATAATTTCTTCAGTTCCTACATTTCCGGCGCGCGCCGCCTGCCCAACGGCAACACGCTCATCACGGAGGGGCAGTTCGGGCGCATGTTCCAGGTCACCCCGGATTGCGACGTGGTCTGGGAATACATCAACCCGCACTTCCACGTCGACGCGGAGGAGCAGCCCGTCAACCGCGTCTTCCGGGCCACGCACTACCTGAAGGAGGACATACCCTGGCTGGCCTGAACAAGCCGGCCGGTCCCAACCCGGTCAGCGCTGCCCACCCTGAACGCCAGGGTCTCCCGCAACCTTCGCCCCAGGAATGGGTGTCCGGGTTGCCAATTCCCCATAGCACCGAGGCCAAGTGTATACTTGGATGGTATCGGCATCCGGCGGTAACGGTATGACAATCTCCGGGAGCTGAGACCGGAATGGCCAAGGAAAGGGCGATTGCAGGAGAATGAACGCCACCGTTCGGGAACCATGACCCTGATGGCCGACATCTGGGAACTGGCGTGGTTTCCCTTGGCCCTCGCTATCCTGGCATCCGGCATTACCTGGGCCGTCTGGAATTTCACCACCGAGCCATGTACGCCCGAACTGTCGGAAACAACCAAGTGCAGCCTGTCCGGTTGGGCAAGGTTCATCAACCTTGACCTGCTGAACAAGATGTTTACCCACGGGGCTATCGCCGGTGGGACTGGAGGTATCTGGAACTACGTCATGCTCAGACGAGAGAGACAACGAGCGGAGCTGGCCGAGAGGCTGCTGGACGAAGAGCGGCGCCAGGCGGAAGAGGAACGACGCAGGGCGGACGAAGAGCGGCAGAGGCTTCTGGAACGTATAGAGACTTTGCAAGCGCGCGTCAATGGCGGCGATGACGATCAGGACCAACCTTGAGGTTAGGAGACAGCGCGGATGTACCAGGTCGTCGTATTCATCCACGTAATCTCCGCCATCACCTGGCTGGGCGGTATGCTGTTCCTGGCTATGGTGATGGTGCCGCTGGGACGCCGGAACCCGGAATTCGGGTTCGGCGCGGTGCGGCTTGCTGCGGACAAGTTCGTTCGCATAGCCTGGGCCTCGATGGTCGTGCTAGCTGGCTCAGGCGCATACCTGGCCTGGACCCAGTGGGGAGTCCGCCCGGACACCTTCTTCACTGGCGGCGGCGACTGGCACTTTCTCGATTACTTGCAGAGAAAGACCGGCATTTTCGTGATGGTAATCGTGCTGAGCGCCGTTCACGATTTCTGGCTCGGCCCCAGGATGATGGAGCGGCTAGAGCAGGCACGCGCAACCAGCGCGGAAATGCCCAGGGGAATCGGCCGCCTGTTCGTGCAGTGGGCCGCCCGCATCAACCTGCTGCTGGTAATCTGGATAATAGCCTTCGCCGTCTGGATGACCCGGCCCTAGAGGATTTGTTTGCCTCTCCTGGGAGGCGAGGATTGGACTGAGGCACACCGCAAGCGTCAAAAAGCCATCCGGTCAATACCATCCGTAGGTGGTATCCGGCCTCTGCGACCAATATGCTTGCCCCAGATCCCTCATCGCCGGGCCCAAAGCTGCCATCTGTCGTTTCCATTCTTGAGCGCCAATGTTGTGCCACATCCCGTGTCCGGCAAAGACCCACTCCACTGGCAAAGCAGCCAGCATATCTATAGTACCGGCCAGTGTCTCCCACGAGTAGAATGTCTGTTTGGGGAAAACGTCCATCTCGCCGCGGCGATGGTTCCAGTGCAGGGTGTCCCCGGTGAACAACATCATATTGTCAATATGGTATACCACATGGCCCGCGGTATGCCCTGGAGCGGGTATTGACAATACACCCGGCGATATGAGCGCCACTGTGCCGTCGGCTGTTACGTTGGTCGCATAGGGCGCAGCGTCGCGGTCGGCCTCGCCAATCCACACGCTTGCGCCGTAACGTTCGGCCCAGCGATCTGCGTCAGCCACGTCGTCTCGGTGGCTCAGCAGGATATGGGCTATGCCGCCCAAGGAATCGACGCTTTCCGCCAGCGTGCGGTTATAGCGAGGCGAGTCAATCATCAAGTTGCCGTCGGGTCGCTCCACCAAAAACGAATGAGCGGCGAAGGATGATAGCGCGTTGTTGCCCAGGGCCATTACTCCATCGGTGAGCTGATAGGGGAATATACCAGGCGGCTCCGCGTGGTGGTCGAGATTACCGATGGACTTGGTGGGACAAGCTGCCGCCGCTCGCCACATAGCCGCCTGCTGGTCTTTGCCTTTCGGCTGGCGGGCCACATAGGAACGCCCCATGGCATCAGTATCAATCAGTCCGGGCGCCCAATTGCGGGAGGCGTCGCACCGGATGCAGCGATTGTCCACATACCATGGCCCTGCCGCGTTGGAAGCGTGCGCCAAGTCAGGCCTGGGCATAATCAGCCTCTCTTTATCTAGCCGACGGGAAGTCGGGGTCGCGCTTCTGGCGGACGGAATCGAGGCCCTCGCGGACGTCGGGGCCCATGAAGTTGAGCATCTCCAGGGCCAGCGAGTAGTCGAAGGCGGTGTGCTCGGCCATGCGCAGCCACTGGTTCAGCGAGCGTTTGGTGTAGCGGATGGCCGGCTGCGGGCCGTCGGCCAGCTTGCGGGCGACGGCCATTGAGCGCTCCATTAGCTCGTCGTGGGGCACGCATAGGCTGACGAGGCCAAGCCGTTCCGCCTCGGGGCCGTCGAGGAACTCGCAGGTCAGCAGGTAGTATTTGGCCTTGGCCATGCCCATCAGCAGCGGCCAGATGACGGCGGCATGGTCGCCCGCCGCCACGCCCAGGCGCACATGCCCGTCAGTAAACCGGGCGCGTTCCGAGGCGATGGAAATGTCGGCCAGCAGCGCCACCGCCAGGCCAGCGCCCACGGCGACGCCGTTGATCGCGGAAATCACTGGCTTGTCCAGGTTGATCATGTTGTGAACGATGTCGCGGGCTTCCTGCATGGTGCCCGCGATGACCTCGGCGTTGCCGATGGACTGCTCGATCATGTCGAAGTCGCCGCCGGCGGAGAAGGCGTTGCCCGCGCCGGTGATGACGGCCACCCGCACCTCGGGGTCCTGCCCCAGGTCCAGCCACACCCGCGACAGCTCGTTGTGCAACGCAAACCCGGTGGCGTTGAACACCTCCGGCCGGTTCATGGTAAGGAGGGCTATGCCGTCCTTCTTTTCGATGAGCAGGTCCTGGTAGCCGCTGTAGTCAACCATTTCTTGCGATCCTCAGGATACGAATCTGCTGTATTCCCGCGGAGGCGGGAATGACGTAAAGACAACAGGGGTACGCCCCCACCCTAACCCTCCCCCGGAGGGAGAGGGGATTTGCTTCCGGTTCCGTCAATATAGAGAGCCGTCTTCCTTGAGCGCTTCAATCCGGGACTCGGGCATACCGAGAATCTCTCGGAAGACGTAGTCGTTGTCCTCGCCGACGTAGCTGTATTCGCCGAACTCCATTGGCGTTTCGGAGAGCCGGGCCGGAGTGGTCCATGCCAGGCTGTCGCGCTTCTCCCACTCCCACGCGGGCGTGCCGCGCTCAGCGACGTAGTACGGCGTGGGCCGGTAGAAGTCCCGCGCCTTCAGGTGTTCGCTGGCATAGAGGTCATCGCCCTGGGAGACGATGCTGGCGGGCACGCCCTCCGCCTGCATCACCGTCATCACGTCGTCCGCGGCGCGCTGGGCCGTCCACTCGCCGATGAGGGCGTCCAGCCGCTCCTGGTTGGCGATGCGGCCCCCCATCGTGCTGAACCCCGGCTCGCTGCACCAGTCGGGGTTGCCGACGGCGCGGCAGAAACCGTTCCACTCTTCGTCGTTCCGCACGGCGATGGCGCACCAGCGGTCATCGCCCTGGCACTGGTACACGCCGTGGGGAGCGCAATCTGCGCCGCGATTGGCGATACGCTGCGGCATCCGCCCGTTGACCTGGTAGTCCAGGATTGCAGGCCCGGCGGTGATCGCGCCGGACTTGAAAATCGAGGACTCCATGGTCGTCGGTTCGCCCGTCATCCGGCGCCGCATCAGGGCGCCAATGATGGCCGATGGTTGGAACACCCCGGTGTGGTAGTCGGAGTATGACGTGTTGATGGCCGAAGGCGGCTCGCCTTCGTTCCCGGACATCAGCGAGACGCCGCCCATGTGCTGCACCAGGATGCCGTAGGACTTGTAGGTGTAGTAGGGGCCGATCCCGCCCAGTCCGGTCTGCCACATCAGGATTATGTCGGGCCGCAGCTCGCGGACGGCGGGAAAGTCGATGCCCCAGCGGTCAAGGATGTTGCGGCGGAAGTTGGTCATGAAAACGTCGCTGACCTTGACCAGTTCCTGGAATACCTCCAGGCCGCCGGGCGTCCGCACGTCAATGGACACCCGCTTCTTGGCCCTCTGGAAGTCGGGCTGCCCCGCGCCGCGTGACCATGCGGGGATGAAGGACATCTCGTCCAGCACCTTGTTGGTCTCGACTTTGATGACCTCAGCGCCCAGCGACGCCAGTATGCGGCCAGTGAGGGGAAGGGCGACGTATGGGCCAAGTTCCAGCACCCGAATTCCCTGAAGGGCCTTTTTGTTAGTTTCCATCTTCAGTCTGTGCCGTTCCGGTTAGTTTTGTAGAGGCAATTTCGGGGAAACGCCCTCACCCTCTCCCTCTCCCAGGGGGAGAGGGAATTCTCGAAGGGAGGGGATTAAAGTCAGATGACTCCCTCGCTCTTTAGTGATGCCAGTTCCGCATCGGAGAGGCCCAGCTCGCCGGCGTAGACGGCCTCGTTGTCCTGGCCGAGAGTGGGCGCGGCCCCGGTGCCCGGCGACACCTCTTCGCTGTCGAATACGCCCTGCGGGTACTGTACCGTGCCGGTCTCAGGGTGGTCGATGCCGAACCAGAAATTGCTGGCCTCAAGCTGCGGGTCGGCCAGCAGATCGGAAACGGTGTTGACCGGCAGGACGACAAGGTTGCGGCGCTGGCCCTCATGGAACAGGTACTCGCTGGTGTAGCGGGTGGTGAAGTCGATAACCAGCGCGGTGATGATGTCGTTGTACGGCGCGCGGTCCTGGTTGCCGCCCCGGTAGGCCTCGTTCAGGACTTCCTCGTTGCCGGTCACCTCGTAAATCCACTGGGCCAGGGTATCCCACTCGCGGGGCGTGATGATCCCGGCGGAAATCCAGCCGTCGGCGCTGGGGTACGCGCCAAGCGGGATGACCAGCGTGGATGTCGCCCCGACACGGGTAACGTTGTCCCCCAGCAGCATCCAGGCCAGCGCAGGGTGGGCGTCGGTGTAGTAGGTGATCAGCGCCTCCTGTAGCGACACGTCGATGTGCTGCCCCCCGCCGCCATTGAAGTCGCGGTGGTACAGCGCGCCGAGGATGGAGGCGGCGGCGTACTGCGCCCCGGGGAAGTGGGACTGGTCGTTGCCCTGGCGCATGGGCGGGCCGTCCGGCTCGCCGGTAATTTGCATGAACCCGCTGGACGCCAGGGCGATAAGGTCGTTGGACTTGTAGTCCTTCCACGGGCCGGTCTGTCCGAAGGGCGTGACCGAGGCCATCACGATGCCCGGATTGACCTGCCGCAGCGCCTCGAATCCGATCCCCAGAGAGTCCAGGTAGCCGACCGGGTAGCTCTCAACGATCACGTCTGCATTGGCCACCAGCCGGCGGAACAACTCCCTGCCTCGCTCGGACTGCAAGTCGAGGGTAATGGAGCGCTTGTTGGTGTTGTAGAAGAGGAAATACAGGCTCCGGTCAGAGCCTTCCTCATCGCTGGCAAACGGGCCGCGGGAGCGGGACGGATCGCCCCCAGGCGGTTCCACTCGCACCACGTCGGCCCCATAGTCGGCCAGCAGCTTGCCGCAGAACACGGCCTCCGGGCCGCTCAGGTCCAGCACCCGGTACGGGGGAAAGAGTCGGCCTTCATCCGGCACTTGAAGAGGCATATTACAGCAGCTTCCCTATATTCGTGTGCCGCCCGGCTGCGATTCGGGGCCAGGGCAACCTTGGGATTGTAGGAACGCGGGATAATGGCGTCAAGCTGCGCCTTGCGTCCCCAGGACGATTGCGGGAGAGACGAGGCACGACGTGCCTGCGTTGGTGGCATTATAATGCCATGACCGGGAGGTACAGAGCATGGCAACGCTGAAACCACGGGCCGGATTGCGGCTCACCGTCGAGGAGTTCCTGGAGCTGCCGGACACATACGACCGGCGCAAGATGGAGCTGGACGATGGGGAGTTGTACATCATGCCCAGACCGCGGAGAGTTCACCAGGCTTTGAGTAGCCTCTTGATCTGGTATTTCGAAAGTTACCTTAGGGAATTCGACGAGCCGCCTGCGGAGTTCTTTACTGATTTCGTTATCGCCCTGTCTTTGGAAGACCGGAGATTGTACGCCCCCGACCTGTGTGTCGTGTTGCGGGAACGGCTGGGCATGGTCGGCGAGCGGTTTGTTGAAGGAGCGCCTGATATCGCCATCGAGATTCTCTCATCCGACCGGAGGCGGGACTTGGTTCGCAAGCGCCAATTGTACGCTGACGCTGGCATCCCTGAGTACTGGATCTTCGACTCCCTCAACGAAACCGCTACGCTGCTGGAACTGCGGGGCGGCGAGTACGTGGAGCGGGCCACGCTGGGGCCTTCGGACACGCTGACCACGCCCCTGCTGCCGGGACTGGCAATACCGCTGGCCGACATATTCCGCAACCGCCGCACCGTGCGCTAGAGGTGCCGGGTATGACAACGCTGAAACCACGGGCCGGATTGCGGCTCACCGTCGAGGAGTTCCTGGAGTTGCCGGACACCTACGACCGGCGCAAGATGGAGCTGGACGAGGGGGAGTTGTACGTAATGCCGCGCCCTAGGAAAGTTCACCAGTCTGTTCAAGCCAGGCTAGTCACACGCTTCGAGAACTACTTTGACGGGTTCGATGAGCCTCCCGCCGACGTTTCGCACGATTTCCTCGTGGCCTTGTCGCTGGAGGAACGAATCCTTTATGCCCCCGACCTGTCCATCGTGCTGCGGGAGCGGGCGCACATCATCGGCGACCGGATGATTGAAGGCGCCCCGGACATTGTGGTGGAAATCCTGTCGTCTGATCGCAACCGTGACCTGGTGCGCAAGCGGCAAGTCTATGCCTCGGCTGGAATCCCAGAATACTGGACTTTTGATTATCTCAACGAAACCGCTACGCTGCTGGAACTGCGGGGCGGCGAGTACGTGGAGCGGGCCACGCTGGGGCCGCCGGACACGCTGACCACGCCCCTGCTGCCGGGGCTGGCAATACCGCTGGCCGACATATTCCGCAACCGCCGCGCCGTGCGCTAGAGGTGCCGAGCATGACAACGCTGAAACCACGGGCCGGATTGCGGCTCACCGTCGAGGAGTTCCTGGAGTTGCCGGACACATACGACCGGCGCAAGATGGAGCTGGACGAGGGGGAGTTGTACATCATGCCCAGACCGCGGAGAGTTCACCACGATGGGCAGCAAGAACTGGAATGGCATATCCTGACTTACCTTAAGGGGTTCGCCATTCCTCCAGCCCTTGTATTCACCGACTTCCTGATAGCCTTGTCGCTGGAGGAGCGGGTCCTCTACGCTCCCGATCTGTCAATCGTGCTTCGGGGCCGGGAGAGCATCATCGGCGACCGGATGATTGAAGGCGCCCCGGACATTGTGGTGGAAATTCTGTCGTCTGACCGCAACCGTGACCTGGTGCGCAAGCGGCAAGTCTATGCCTCGGCTGGAATCCCGGAATACTGGATTTTCGACTCCCTCAACGAAACCGCTACCTTATTGGAACTGCGGGGCGGCGAGTACGTGGAGCGGGCCGCGCTGGGGCCGCCGGACACGCTGACCACGCCCCTGCTGCCGGGGCTGGCAATACCGCTGGCCGACATATTCCGCAACCGCCGCGCCGTGCGCTAGACCACGCGAGCCGCTGCGCGTCATCGTATGGGGCGCTCTTGCGCGACTGCTATAATGCAGCGTCTGCTACAAACACTGTACCACTGAACGGGGCTGCTTTTGACCTCTTACCTGGCCGCCACCAGAGACCGCTTCCTGCTTGGGCTGAAATACGCCGACTACCGCACCATGTGGATCGCCACCACCTGCTCCGGGGCGGCTGCCTGGGCCTTGATCGTAGTCAGAGGTTACCTGGCCTGGGAACTCACCGAGGCGTCCCTGTGGGTCGGCATCATCACATTCGCCGCCATGTTCCCCCGCGTTTTCTCGACGCCCTTCGTCGGCTACCTGGCCGACAGGTTCGACCGGCAGACACTGTTGCGGTGGATCTTCGCCCTCAACCTGGCCCACAACATCCTGCTGGGCTTCCTGGTAATGAACGACCTGGCCGGGCCGTGGGCGCTGACGTTCCTGGCGCTGTTCAACGGCACTCTCCGCGCCGGACAGATGACCGTATCCCAAGCCCTGATTCCCAACCTAGTGCCGCGGGAGCACCTGCTGAACGCGCTGGCATTGAACCAGGCCACCCAGCAGGGTTCGCGGCTGGTCGGGCCTGCCCTGATACTGCCGCTGCTGGCCTTCGTAAGCCTAGACGCCGCATTCTGGTTCTGTAGCGTGTTCTATTTTGTCGGGTTCATCCAGATGTCCCGCGTAAAAACTCGCTCGACGGGCCAGATCGACGAGTCCCGCACTTTCTGGAGCAACCTCATAGCGGGATTCGAGTACATCTATACCAACCCGCGCCTGTTGTTCATGGTGCTGCTGGTGGTGGCTCATTGCGCCTTTGTGATGTCCTACGAGTCGATCCTGCCAGCCATTTCAGAGGACAAGCTGGGCGCAGGGTCGGTCGGCGTGACCTACCTGATGGGCGGAGTAGGAGCCGGCGCGCTGATTTCGTCGGTATTCCTGGCAGGTGTGCGCGGGGCCTCGGCGAGGGGAAAGATATTCCTCCTGTTCGGCGTGCTCAGTGCCGCCGCGCCTATCCTGCTGGCCGTGTCCAACATCAGAGAGGTCTCCATCATCGCCACCGTGCTCATCGGCGCGACACAGGCCGGTTTCATGACCATCAGCCACACCGTAATCCAGATGCTGACCGACGACTCGGTACGGGGCCGCGTCGCGGGCGTCTATTCGGTGCACGTGGGCGGCAGCATGGCCATTACCAACATGATCGGCGCTGCCCTGTCTGACGTATTCACCGCCCCGGCCGTGATGTTCGTGGGCGGCGTGCTGTTCCTCGCCGCAATGGTCGTGAGCTTCGGCAGCGGCACGCTGCGTAGGGTCTACTTCCCGGCCCCAGCCGTACCCGCAACCGCCTGAATCGTGAGAACTCAAAACAATTCCATTAACGCTTAAAGAAACTCGCCGGAGGGAACTCCATGACCAGTGAACTGGACCGCTACATCGAACGGACTCCCAAGTCCCGGGAAGCGTGGGAAGAGGCCAAGCGTTACCTGCCCGGGGGCGACAGCCGGAACTCCATTTTCTGGAACCCCTATCCCATCTTCGTGGAACAGGCCAACGGCGCCCACGTCGTTGACGCCGACGGCAGCGACCGCCTCGATTTCATCGGCACTATGACAACGCTGATCCTGGGGCACGCGCCGGAGCCGGTCGTGGACGCGGTGCGCTCCCAACTTGACCGGGGGGTAGTGTACAACGCTCCCAACCGGCATCAGGTTCGGCTGGCGCGGCTGCTGTGCGAGCGCATCCCCAGCTTCGACATGGTGCGCTTCACCAATTCGGGCACCGAGGCGACGCTGAACACCATACGCGCCGCCCGCGCTTTCACTGGCCGCAGCCTCATCGCCAAGGCCGAGGGCGGCTACCACGGCAGCCACGACGTGGTGAGCGTGAGTGTTCGCGTTGACCCCGGCAAGGCCGGGGAGCGGCTGCAACCCGACGCCCTCCCCGCCACCGAGGGGCTGGCGGACGGCGTGCTGGACTCGGTGGTGGTAATACCGTTCAACGAGACCGGCCCGGCCCGGGAGATTCTGGAGCGGCACAAGGACGACTTGGCCGCCGTCATCGTGGAGCCTATGCTCGGTTCGGTGGGCATGCTGCCCGCCACCCACGAATTCCTGGCAATGCTGCGCGACTTCGCCACCGAGAGCGGAGTGGTGCTCATCTTCGACGAAGTCATCAGCTTCCGCGTTGCGCCCGGCGGGTCTCAGGAATACTACGGCGTCACGCCGGACATGACCTCGCTGGGCAAGATTGTCGGCGGCGGGTTTGCCGTGGGCGCCTTCGGCGGGCGGCAAGACATCATGGACCTGTACGATCCGACTTCCGGCCCGCGCGTGGCTCACGCTGGCACCTTCAACGCCAACCCGGCGACCATGCTGGCCGGGGCGGTCACGCTGGAGCAGCTTACGCCGGAGGTCTACCGCCGACTAGCGGAGGTCACCGAGTACCTGCGCCACGGCCTGCGGGAAGTGGGCCGCGAGCTGGAAGTGCCAGTGCAGGTAACCGGGCTGGGGTCGTTGTTCGGCATCCACTTCCAGGACGACACGCTGGTGGGATACCGGGACATCGCCAAGGCAGACTCGGCCTTCCGGCACAACGTGTTCCTCGGACTGCTGAACGAGGGCATCCTAATGGCGCCCAACCTGGTAGGCGCGGTTTCCACGGTGCTCGGCGAGGACGAGGTGGACAGTTTCGTGGACGCCTTCCGGACGGTATTGCAACGCCAGGTTTAGGCCGTACTGGCGCCAACGTGCGTAGGGGTGCACAGCTTGTGCGCCCCTACATTACCTCTACGCCCGCACCCTCCGTACTATGGGGTGTCGTCAAATTGCTCCGCCATTCCGGGGAAAGCCGGAATCCAGAACTGCCCGGCAGCCCAACGATTCTTTCTTCGCCAACATCCTCTGGATTTCGGCTTTCGCCTGAATGACAGGTTGACTGCCGCAAACCCCTGCTTATTCAGATGTTCCATAGGTACAACAGGATGAGGGTAGATATAACGACTACTACACCGGCCCCTATGCAACCCCAATGGTCCAGCGGCGCGTCAGGATGATGATTAGGGTCTCCACAATGCGGGCACTGCTTAGCTGAGGAGGCATATTCCTGCTTACACACTCTACAGGGTATTAGTTCCGGCAAATTTCCCCCTTCCACCTATGGGAGTAGCAGACAGGGTTTCCTGTTTTCGTGCTATTGCCAATTCGAAACCAGGTTCCGAAAAGCTGACGTTTCCATTGCAGACCTGGGAACAACATTAACCCGGCCATGGTCAATCCTTTGGACGCGATAGGATTCCAATCTCACCCATAGGCTGCTCGGATACCATGCCTCCTCATCCGGGCGAGCTGAGAAGTAGATGCCTACATTCCGGCCGCGATTGAAGTACACTCGCCGGGGACGGCCTCCATATCGTAGTACGTGGCCTATATCCCTGGCCTCTATCCCAAGTTCCCGGAACAATCTCCGGTATTGCTCCTCATTCAATGTCTACCTCCGGGAGCGGCTTTCGTATATCCCGTGACCTGGCTTCACCGGAACTATCGCATTAAGAAACCGTCTCAAAACCAGTGATTGCTTTCCCATCGGCTTTCAACCCTGCCTTTTCACCCCCACCCTAACCCTCCCCCATCAAGGGGGAGGGAATTTTGACATCGCCGATTTAGACGAAGTCCTCGCGGCGGAACAGCGTCGTGGTCTCGATGCGCTGCGGGTCGCCGTCGAACCAATCGCCCACTGCCTCGCGCCACGCGGCGTAGTGGGGCATGCCGCGGTGGGCCGTCTCCCAGGCATCGCGGTTTTCGTAGACCTCGTAGAGGTAGACGGTGTTGGGGTCGTTGTTGTCGGCGAGCACGTCGAATCGCAGGCAGCCGGGTTCCTTGGTGTTGGAACCTTCGGCGTCGCCCTTGGTGGCGGCGATGAACTCGTCGCGGTGGCCGTCCTTGATCTTGACGGTAACTAACAGGGTAAACATTGTTCCTCCATCCCCGGTGGCCTGGGGTGTGAATTTCCAGGCGGCCTCAATTATAGGCTTCCGCTCCAGCCCCGTACAACGGCGCGTCTCTAGTTGCGCTGGATGATCCCGCAGGCTATCCGGGCGCCTGCCGACCCGACATCCTCGCCGTAAGCGTCGGGCTTTTCGTGGATTATGATGGCCGAGCCGTCAGAGTCGAACAGGGCGCGGACGTCATCCGCCGCCAGCGTAACGTCGTCAGTAAATGCGTCCGCCCGCGCCGTGCCGTCGGCGTTGGCATAGATGTTGGGCAGGTCGCCAGCGTGCATATCGGTGGAATACAGGAAACCGTGGCTTTCATCGCCGGGGCCGAAGTGGCTGCCAGCAGCGGAAAAGTCGGGAGAGCACACGCCAACGGCGTGGATGTGGAACCCGTGGCCGCCGGGGGGCAGCCCGCTCAGGTCTGCGCTCACCAGCACCCCTTGGGGGCCTTGGGTCAGTGTAACCGTGCCATGGGCCTCGCCTTCCTTTCCCATTATCGCGGCTGTGGCCGTCGCCCCCACGTCCCTTTCCGGTTCGGGCGCGTCTGCCTCCTGCCCGCAGGCTATCAGCAGCAGCAGGATGGCAAGGGACAAAACTGCCGGAAATGCCGAGCGCTTCAGGTATCTCATCGCTGTTCTCCATGTGGAATACGATGGGTTCATTATAGATTGCAGCCATGCAGAAATGTATGGCCGTAGTAATCTCAAAGTTGGCGTCGGTATGGACAGCGTTGTAGAATTGTGGCTAATCACGGGGACCGGCGACGCCGTATCCGGCAATAGGAGGCCCCGATGGCCGACATACCAATCGTTTACACCCTGACCGTATGCCCTGCCTGCGACGCTCTCCGCGCCGCGTGGAAACGGGAGGGCGTTGAGTACGAGGAAAAGCGCGTTGACCAGAGCCAGGACACCCTGGACGAGGCCCTGGACTACGGCGACGCCGTGCCTATCATCCTCTACCCGGATGGCAAGGTGGAGGTGGGATTCAGAGGAATGACGGGTTGAGAAATCGGCTGACGGGCCGTGCGCCCGGTTAAGAGGGTGTTTCCAAAGCCCATTTCACCCGCAATGAGCAGGCTGTGGTGGTATGTGTCATTCCTGACAAAACGAAGACAACGCCCCCACCCTAACCCTCCCCCGGAAGGAGAGGGAACTTTGGAAACACCCTCTAGGGGAACGCCCCCACCCCAACCCTCCCCCGGAGGGAGCGGGGGCTAATTTATATTTCGAGGGTAGCGATATGGCGAGCGAAACCAGCGTGGTAACCCCGGAACGGTACTCCCAGGGCTTCGACTACATGGCCTACATGAACGAAATCAAGGTGAACAAGGCGCGCTTTGAGGGCTTTTACGACAGCAGCGGGCTTTCAGAGGACGACGCCCGCGCCTTCAAGGAATTGGCCTCCCGCGACAACGGCCCCAAGAAGATGCTGGTGCTGGGCGAGGACTGGTGCGGCGACGTGGTGCGCGGGCTGGGAGTGCTGGCCCGCATCTGCGAGTCGGCGGATATGGAGATGCGCATTTTCCCCCGCGACTCGCACCACGACATCATGAACGAGTTCCTCAAGGAAGGAAAGTGGATGTCGATCCCGGTGGCCGTGTTCTACACCGGCGACCACGACTACATCTGCCACTGGATCGAGCGGCCCGCCATCGCCGAGCGGGAAATGTACCAGATAGAGGTGGACATCCGCGCCGAGAACCCGGACATCGACGATCAGGCGTTCGGGAGGGAACGGCGTCAGCGCACCGCCGCCAAGGCCGACGAGTGGATCGCGGCCACCGTGGTCGAGATACGGGAGTTGCTGGAGAGGAGCGTGTCGTAGAGGGTGTGCGACAAGCTCCCTCTCCCTCCGGGAGAGGGATAGGGTGAGGGCGGCCCCTTTTGCCAGTGTCGTCACAGCGTTGACATGATGGGCCAATGCGGGCAACCACAAGGGTTGCCCCTACCTGTAAGAAGGCAATTCCGTAGGGGCGTCCCTTGTGGGCGCCCCGTCCTCGTTTGTCTTGGTGGGAAATAAGGCATTGAACCGTCATTCCTGCGAAAGCAGGAATCCAGATAGGAGTTTGCAGTTGAGGATTTCACCCCCACCCTAACCCTCCCCCTGAGGGGGAGGGGATGGCTTTCAACCGCGTTACTTCTATCCAGTGTCACTCAATCCCGAAGAATGATTGGGATTGGAACCCCCCTGGATTCCTGCTTTCGCAGGAATGACGGCCTTTGATGTCGTTGATTCCGAGGTGGTTGGCTGATCGTCAGTCGGCCTGGCTGGCCTGCAACGCCTCGGCCCGGCGCCTCCGGCTCTCTGCCGCTGCCTCCGGAGAGCCAAGGAACAGGAACAGCGAAGACCCGGCCAGGCTGACAATGGCTACCACGGCCATGGGTATGAAATAGCTCTGGGTTGCGTCGAACATGATGCCAGCGAACAGGGGCGACGCCAGCAGCATTACGTTCATCGGTATCATGGACATCCCGGTAATGCTGGCAAAGGCCTTGCGCCCGAAGTAAACCCCTCGGATGGCGGTGGTCAACGGGTTGCGACCGCCGAATCCGATGCCCATCAGCACTGCGAACAGGTAGGCCATCCACAGGGTATCCGCCAGCATCAGCACCACCACCGAGGCCGACTGAATCGCGGAGAACCCGAACAGCGCCAGCCGTATCGGGAGACGGTCGCCGACGTACCCGCCGATGAGCGTGAACACCGCGGCGACTCCGGTATACGCGCCCACAACCCACCCGATGGTCTGCAAAGAAAATCCCCGGTCGTCCAGCATCGGCCCCAGGTGCACCGTCAGCGTCACAATCACGATGGACGAGCAGGCGTGGCCCATGGTTATGAGCCAGAACGTCCCCGTCCTGATGGCCTCCTGCCAGGTGAAGTCCGGCTCCTCGGCAGTCTCGCCCGACGCCGTGGACGTTTGCCTGGGGCGGGCCGCCGGGTCGCCGTCGGGGAACAGTCCATAGGGTTCCGGCGCGTTTCGAATAAGACGCGATACGGGAAGGGCCATAACCATCAGGAAGATGCCGATGGCCAGCGCCGTCATCCTCCAGCCCGGCCGGCCCGGAACGTCGGGGTCGATGACGAAAGCAAGGAGCGGCACCAGTGCCATTCCGCCGACCAGGAATCCCTCCATGGCCAGGGCCATGGCGGTCGAGCGGTTGCGGACGAACCAATTGTTCAGCACGGTCATCATGGGCATCCAGGTGCCGAGGCCCACGCCCATGCTCATCACGACAAAGGCGATGTAGAAGTGCCAGATATTCTGCATCTGGCTCATGATTACGAAACCGCCGCCAGCCACGATCAGGCCGATCAGCACCATGCGCCTGGATCCCAGCCGGTCGATCAGGTAGCCGCTGATGGGCCCCATGATCGAGCCTTCCACACGGCTGAGGGAAAAGGCAATGGAAAGCTGGGTGCGCGTCCAGTTGAAATGACTCTCCAGCACCACGAACCAGGCGGTCATGCCCTGGAACAGCGGGACGGTGCCGATGACCATGACGAAGGCCGCGACGCCAACCAGCGTCCAGCCGTAGAACAGACCGCGAGGCGATAAGGAGCGGGCGATGGTCATGCAAGACTCGCGGAGGAGGCCGACAATTCAGCGGCAAGGGCGGATGGTGCGGAAAGGCAGTTGACCATCCTAGCAGTCGCCCGCCGTTGCGCTGGCAGCCACGGGAGCCGGCGCCGACTGCGGCAGGCCGATCTTCGGCTTGCGGGCGATCAGGAACAGTGTGGCTCCGACGCCGTTCAGGATGGCGAGCATTACGATGGCCCACTGGTAGTCGCCCAACTGGTCCCGCATGAACCCGGTCATTATCGGGGCAAGGAGCAGGAGTATGTTCATAGGAACGGTCGAAATGCCCAGAATCTTGCCGAAGGACGCGCGGCCGAAATACTCGCCCCGGATCGCCGTAGTGAGGGGCGTTCGCCCTCCAAACCCGATGCCGAACAGGATGGCGAAAACGTAGAACATCCACAGGCTCGTGTTGATGGCAATCAGCACGACGGCAATACCCTGGATCATCGAGAACATGAACAGGGCCACGTTGGTGGGTATCCGGTCTCCCAGCCATCCGCCGCCGAACTGGAAGGGCAGCGAAACGATGTTGTAGAGCGAGACGATCCACGCCACCGTCTGGAGCGAGTAGCCCAGCTCGGTCATCATAATGCCCAAGTGGGTCATCACGGCCAGGATGATCATGGAGGCGAAGCCGTGGCCGAAGGCTATGCACCAGAATGCCTGCGTTCGCAGCGCTTGTCCGACGGTGAGTTCCGGCTCCGCCGTCTGGGACGCGGCCAGTTCCTCGGCCGTGGGTTCTCTTTGCGCTGGCGGATCCGGTTCCGCCGGATCTCCGTCCGTGTTCAGACCCATGTCTTGCGGGCGGTTCCGGAGTATCAGCGGGAAGATAAATGCCCCAACAAAAATGACTCCGGCAATCACCAGCGCGGTGGTTTGCCAGCCCAGCCGGTCGTATTCGGGGTCGATGGCCCAAGCGATGGCTGGCACCACCAGCAAGGCCCCGGCGGTCATGCCCGACATCGAAATGCCCATGGCCATGCCGCGATTGCGGCTGAACCAGTGGTTCAGCATGGTCATGAGCGGCACCCAGCCACCGAGACCCTGGCCCAGGGACATCAGGATGAATGCGAGATAGAAGATTAGCAGGGCATCGACGAAAAACCACAGTTCGCCGAATTCCATCGGCCCTATGCGGAAATCGTTGGTGAAGCTGAAGACGACGAATGCCCCGCTGAGCACCAGCATGCCGACGAAGACCATGATGCGGGTGCCAAAGCGGTCGGTGGTGTAACCCTCCAGCGGGCCGAACAGCGCCCCCTCAGCCCGCGTCAGGGCCAGCGCAGCGCCGACTTGCGTGGCGCTCCAGTCGAAGTGGGCCTTCAGCACGGGCGCCCAGACGGCCATGCCGTGAAAGACGGGCACAGCCGACACGACCATTATCAGGCCAGCCAGACCGGACAGCCACCAGCCGTAGAAAACGCGAGACGGTCTCACAAGAGGCGACCATCCGGGGCAGGATTTGTGGCCGCTAATGGAAACAGCGTATTTCCTCCCGTGTGCCAGCCGTGTCAGATAAGACGCATGTATTGCGCGAATTCTATAATGTAAAGCGGTTTATATCATAATGGACAATAAATGCGGCTTCAAGCGCGTGTTGCTGTTCCGGCAGGGCTTGCTAAGGGTTCCCTCTCCCTCTGGGGGAGGGTTAGGGTGGGAGTGCCTCCCTGGTGTATGCAAAGTTGCTGAACCCTGCGATTTCACCCTCATCCCGCCTAGGGAGTGTCGTCAAATTGAGTTGCCAGACAGTCAGCAGACCTGCTTACGTCATTCCTGCGAAAGCAGGAATCCAGGGGTTCCCGCAGGCAAATCATTTTCCGGCATAGATCGATTCTGGATTCCTGCTTTCGCAGGAATGACGGAGGAATTTGACGACACTCCCTAAGGTTGCCGAATGGCCGCTCCCTCAACGGAGCAGGACGATAGCAGAATCATTGTCTGAATCCTGAATTGTCTGAATCCTGATGGGAGCTACACAGTTGAGGTTTCACCCCCACCCTAACCCTCCCCCTGAGGGGGAGGGAATAGCTGTCAACTGAGTAACTCCTATTCTGACTCAGGCAAAATTGAGGCCGCCGAGCTTTGAAGCCGTCTCCGAGTTGTGCCGGTTCAAGATTCCCAACAGGTGTGCAACGTGGTAAATTAGCGGTCAACGTCGCGATATAGATTTCGGCGGCCCGTCCGTCATTACCCGGCACCGGCCAAATTCGCATGTTAGGCCAGTTTACAGGCTGAATGGAGGACCGATGAAGTACGGAATGTTCATGATGCCATCCCATCCGCCGGAGCGGGAGCTTTACGCCGCTCACCAGTGGGACCTCGATTGCCTGCAACTGGCCGACGAACTGGGCTTTTCAGAGGCCTGGATCGGCGAGCACTTCACCTCGCCCTGGGAGCCGATTCCCGCCCCCGACCTGATGATCGCCCAGGCGTTGATGCGGACCAAGAACATCAAGCTCTGCACCGGCGTCCACCTGCTGCCGTACCACCATCCCGCCGAGCTGGCCTGCCGCGTGGCCTACCTCGACCACATGGCCCAGGGCCGGTTTATGTTCGGCATCGGCTCCAGCGGCCTGCCCACCGACTACCGGCTGTTCGACGTGGACGGCATGAACGGCCAGCACCGGCGCATGACCCGCGAGTCCATCGACATCATCCTCAAGCTGTGGGAAAGCGAGGAGCCGTTCGAGTACAAGGGCGATTTCTGGGACGTCAATTACCCGGAGCCAATGCTGGACACCCTGCGCTTCTTCATCAAGCCGTACCAGAAGCCGCACCCGCCCATCGGCGTGGCCTCGGTCAGCATCGGCTCGGAGACGCTGAAGATCGCTGGGGAGCGCGGCTTCATACCCATGAGTCTGGCCATGAACCAGGACTACGTCATCAGTCATTGGGACGCCATCGTGGAGGGCGCCGCCCGCAGCGGCCGCACGCCGTTGCGTTCCGACTGGCGCATCACCCGCGACGTGTGGGTGGCCGATTCGGACGACGAGGCCATGGACGGCGCGGTGAACGGCATGCTTGGCCGCGTGTGGGGCGACTACCTGCTGCCGCTGTTCGGCGCATTCGGCCTGACGCACGTTATCAAGCACGACTCCAGCGTTCCCGACGAAAAGGTAACGCCGGAGTACATGGCCGAGCACGTCTGGCTCGTGGGCTCGCCCGATACCGTGGAGCAACGGCTGCTGAACCTCTACGAGATGTGCGGCGGGTTCGGGACGCTGCTGACCCTCATCTACGACAACATCGACACCCAGAAGGGTTGGGAGAAGTCCATGAACCTGTTCGCCAACGAGGTCATGCCCCGCTTCGCCGAGCTGGACCCCGACTAGGGCGTGAGGCACTGCCACGACAAACCGCTTGGGCCGTCCGGCAATCGGACGGCCCATTTCTTCGCGCCCCGGGAGTGCAACGCCTACCGGCGCGGCGCGTCAGCCTTCGTCGGCCAGCCTCGCTATCCGGTCGACGTAGTTCGCAACGCCCCGGATAAGGTCAGGTACGTCGTCGTGCCACACCCCGCCGTAGAAGGCCTCTATGTGCAGGTGGTAGACGACTTCAGTGTAATCCTTTCGCAATTCAATCCATTCGCCGCCCCGCTCTCTGGCTAAAGCCCGGATACCCGTGTCAATGTTGGTACTCCTGGAACTCTCTATGCCGTTAATCTCCAGAATTGCCGCCTCAGTCGCGTTGCGGGCGGCGCACCACGCCTTTTCCGCGGCGTCGCGCCAGTCTCCCACTTCCAACCGCGCCATTGCCGCGCTGTGAACGGCCCGGGCATCCACCATCAGGTCTCTAGCCGAAGGGTTTTTCAGCATCTCTATTGCTTTCCGCCTAGGGTATGTCGTCAAAATGAATCCCCAGGCTTGCGACAGCTCTACTTCCGTCATTCCTGCGAAAGCAGGAATCCAGAATGCCGCGACCTTTCGGAACTATCCGGTGGTGGAAAAGCCTGGATTCCTGCTTTCGCAGGAATGACGGGGCAATTTGACGACACTCCCTAGCCTATGCGCTGCTGCTTTCTCAGAGTGTAGGGCGCGACGAGGGTTTCGGCAACGCCGCTTGTCGGATTGCCGCCGTTAATCACCTCGTAACATATACCTACTATCATGAGGAAGGTAAAGGCTAACGCAACCGGAAAGGACTATCAGATTGGTAACCGTCTCATCTGAAAAAGCCGTAGGCTTCTACAACGAGTGGCAGGACGACTTTGGCAACCTCAGACCCCAATACAACGGCCTGGGCAGGTCAATCGAGTCGTTGGGACTGGAAGACCTTGCCGCCCGGTTTGCCAAGGCCGGAAAGCAGGTTGACCTCGACTCGGTCACCTTCTACCTGGACCCGGGCAGCTACCGGAACATGCCCACGGATTTTGTGCCCCGCGTCATCCCGCTGGAGCACTGGGAGACCATTGCCGCCGGGGTCGAGCAGCGGCTGCGGTCCATTAACAGGTTCCTGGTCGATCTCTACGCGGGACAGCAGGACATTGTTCCCGATGATGTCATTTACTCATCGCAGCATTTCTATCCTGAGGTGCAGGGATTCCGGCCGCCCAAGGACGTATTCGTCCATATCTACGGCATCGACCTGGTTCACCTCGGCGACGGGCGCTACGTGGTGCTGGAGGACAACCTGCGCATCCCTTCCGGCATCTCCTACCAGCTCAAGTCCCGGCAGATGATCGAGGAAATGTTCCCGGAATTCTCCAGCCAATATGACATCCTGCCCTACGGCATCCGGGACGCCTACCTGGGCATGTTCGAGTCGCTGACGGACAACCCGGAGCCGGTGGTGGTTCTGCTGACGGACGGCAAGTACGGGTCGGCCTTCTTCGAGCATCGTTACCTGTCGGAGGAACTGGACATTCCGCTGGTGGAGGGGCCTGACCTGTACGTGGGGCCGGACGGTTTCGTATACGTCCGCACTCTGGACGCCGACGTGAAGGTGGACGTCATATACCGCCGGGTGGAAGACCTGGACCTCTTCGTTCCGGGCCTGGGAGAGGCGTACCTCGACGGCAAGGTTGTGCTGGTCAACGGAATCGGCACCGGCGCAGCCGATGACAAGCTGGTGTTTCTCTGGGTGCCGCAGATGATCGAACGCTACCTTGGCCAGACGCCCGTACTGGAGCAGGCCACCAGCTACAACCCGGCCGACCCCGACAGTCGGCGGTTCATGCTGGAGAACCTGGAAAGCCTCGTAATCAAGACACGCCAGGGATACGGCGGTCTCGGCGTATTCGTTATGCCCGACCTGGGCGAGGGGTACAAGGCCAGGGTGGCCAACAACATTTTGCAGAATCCCCTTGCTTTCATCGCCCAGGAAACCTTGGATTTTTCCCAGCACATGGTTTTTAATGAGCAGACTCGCGCACTGGAGCCTCATCACGTCGATCTCCGGGTTTTCGCCGTCCAGAGCGGCGACGGCACGGTCTCGGTGTTTCCGGGCGGACTGACGCGAGTTGCCCAAGCGGGAAGCAGAATCACCAATAATTCGTCCGGCGGCCTATGCAAGCCAACGTGGGTAGTCCGATAGAAACTGTCGCCGCATCATTCATCTATGCGGTCAGATACGGCTACTCGGAACCCGTGATCAACAACGACAATCAGCTGCGGATTATTCCGCGCGACGGCGAAGGGCAGTCCGGTTCCTCTACGGAAGTCTGGTCCATCCCCAGCGGGCGCGGCGTGGAGTTCAACGACAGGTTCGGCAACCGGGTTCACCGGCTGCGGGTGATGCAGCCGCACACCACGTTCATCGTCGCCGCCGCCGGAACCGTGCATCTGTCTCAAGAACCGCCGCCAAGGATGGATGCGCTCATATCTGACCTCGCGGACTTGCCGGAGAGTTTCGAATATACGGCCATATCGCCCCTCGTCGACCCGGCGACCGTGTCGCAGACGGCATTCGCCGCGGCCGGGGGCGCGGACTCCCTGCTGCCAGGGGTGGAAAGTGTCGTTCAGTGGGTGTACGGGAACATTCTCTACCGGAGAGGAACGACCACCGTAGCGACCACTGCCGATCAGGTGCTGGAGGCCGGGCAGGGCGTGTGCCAGGACAAGACCCACCTGGCCCTCGGCATGCTGCGCGCGCTGAAAATACCCAGCCGCTATGCCAGCGGCCTGATTGCCGGCCAGACGGGCGAGACCCATTCGTGGTTGGAGTTTTACCACCCGGAACAGGGGTGGCTGGGCGCTGACCCCACCAGGGGCGTCATACTCCCGCCCGCCAGCGATTACGTCAAGCTGGGCGTGGGGCGGGACTACACCGACGTATCCCCGGTGACCGGGTCATTCCTCTCAACGGGCGCCGCCGTGGATGTCGCCGCCATCGCCGAGGTGCGGCTGACCAGCGCTGCGCCCACGCTGGACGACGCCCTGCAACTGCTGGAACAGGCATACGTGGTACACAATGAGACCGGCTCCGCCGGTTACTCGCTGGAAAGACCGGAGAAAGACTTATGACAAGCACGGCTGATCCCAGGGCAATCTCCCGCGGCGCAGACCGCTGGCTCACCGATTCCAGGGTCTACAACCTGGTGTGGCTGGGACGCTGGATCGAGCGCGCCCAGACCATCGCCCGCGTGGTGCGATGGGCGGCGATGCAGGACACCGCGGCCGGACAGCATGACCTCGAAACGGTACTGAGGATGGCTGCCGGGATCCGGGGCCTGTCCATTAGCCCCGACGAGACCGCCCTTGACCTTCTGCTGACGCGGGACAGCAGCGCCTCCCTGCGGGGCTGCCTGGTCGCCGCGCGATTCAACGCGACGCACGTTGCTCCGGTAGAGGTGATGCAGGTACTTGGCGAGGCGGTCGATATGGTGGACGGAGGCGGGGATGCCATAGACTCGGCGGATGGCGTCATAGCCCTGATGGACCGGGTACTGCCTACTCTCGACCGGCTGCACTCGGCTATCGAGGAGTCCTGGTTCCACTCGGGGCCGCTTTCGGAGGAGGAAGTTTACCGCCGCTTCGTGCAACAGCAGTAAGGTTCGCTGCTCTCGGTCGCGGGGGCTTTCGATTACTCCCTCCCCCTGAGGGGGAGGGCTGGGGTGGGGGTGAAATCCTGCCCGTCGGCAGTTTGGCGCCGTAAAGGGGACGCCCTCACCCTGACCCTCTCCCGGAGGGAGAGGGGATGTGACAGACACCTCTACGGGGCCGGGGCGCTTGCGGTTTCCCGCGCCCGCCTAAGGGGGGCGCTCACTTCGTGCATGTAGCCCAGTATCTCGCGGTGGGAGCGCCAGAACCCGGTCTCGTGGTAGGGGATGCCCCGTTCCAGGCAGAATGCCTTTACGACCTCTCGCGCTTTCTTCAGGCGGTTGCGCGGCATGTTGGGAAACAGGTGATGCTCGATCTGGTAGTTGAGTCCGCCGTAGGCGAAGTCGATAACCGGGTTGGGTATCACGTCGCGGGCGGTCAACACCTGCTGGCGCAGGTAGTCCAGCTTTGTCCCCGGCTCCAGCACCGGCATGCCCTTGTGGTTCGGCGCGAACACAGACCCCATGTACAGGCCAGCCAGCGCCCGGTGTACCACTATGAAAACCACGGCCTGCCAGGCAGGAAGGAACGCGAATAGCAGGCCCGCGTAGAGGCCGATACCAGCCAGAACCACCGCCAACTCGGCCAGCGGGTACCGTACCTTCTCCCTCCGCACCAAGTAGGCCAGGCCGCCGCCCAGCAGGCTGAGGGAGGTCAAGAGCAGTATCGGGTAGAAGAGAAAGGCTTGGTACTTGACCAAGGGACGCAGCGGCCACTTGGTCTTGAGGGCCTGCTCCTCGGTGAAGGCGAAGACCGATACCTCGATGTCGCCGTCAAGGTCAAGCTGGTTGGGATTGCGGTGGTGGGTGTTGTGCTTGTCCTGCCACCAGCTTGGTGTCATTCCGGTGACCAGACCGGCCAGCATCATCACCAGGTCGTTCCTGAACGCCGAATGGAATATCTGCCGGTGTCCCGAATCGTGGCCGATGAACCCGAACTGGGCAAACACTACGGCCAGGAACACGGCATTCAACACCTGTACCCAGAACTGGTCGAAGATCACCAGAACCGCGATGCCAACGGCCAGCGCCGCCAGCGTGCCCGGCACCTTGACGGCATAGTACAGGTACTGCCGGTCCAGCAGTCCTTGCCCGGCGACCAGCCGACGCAGATGCAGGTATTCCTTGCTTTCGGGGTTTCGGTGGGACTCCTCGACCGCCGCCGCGACGAACTGCCGGTTTTCGGCAACGGTCGGAATCCCGCGTACAAGTTCTTGAGTAGCTATGCCCGGTTCTCCTTGCTGAGTGATGGAGTTGCTGATTTCCAAGGGCCTTTTAATTCTCCTTCTCCCTTGAGCGAGAGGGTGAAATCGCGGGTATCGGCAATTTTGCGTACATCGGGGTGCGCCCCCACCCTAACCCTCCCCCGGAGGGAGAGGGAACCATTGCAAGGCCCCGGCCGTTTCCGGGTAAGGGCTGCGCGTGAGCGTATCGCACTAGGCGGCGGCAGTCCGGGAAGTCTCCTCGCGGATGCGGGCCGCGGAGTCGCGCAGCGCGTTCAGCACGATGGTCTGCGGGGCGGGCGCAACGGAGGTGTAGTTCACGCCCATCTCCAGCAACTCCTGCGGCGACAGGCGCAGGGCGGCGTGGTTGACGGGAATGTAGACTTTGGCCTTGCCGACGGCGTTTATCCGGGCGGCCAGGTCCACGAATGTCTGCCGCAGCCTGGGGTCGTTGGGGTCGGTCATCCCCAGCGCCGTGGAAATGTCCGTCGGCCCCAGGGAAATCAGGTCAACGCCATCCAGCGCCGCGATCTCCTCCAGTTCGTCCAGGCCCCGCTGGTCTTCGGTCATGATAATCAGCAGGATTTCCTCGTTGGACGTGCGCATGTGCTCCTGCCAGGGCACGGCCCCGTAACCGGCGGCCCGGGTGCTGCCCGCGCCGCCGCGCTCGCCCTCCGGCGGGTAACGGACGGCGGCGACGGCGCGCCTGGCCCCTTCGACGCCCTCAATGTGGGGCACCTGGATGCCCTGCGCCCCCGCGTCCAGGATGCGGAGGATGGTCTTGGGATTGTTCTCGGGAACGCGGACGATGGGGGTGACGCCGCACAGGTCGGCCACCCGAATCATCTCGCCCACCGTGCCAATGTCGAAAGCCGAGTGCTCCATGTCGATGAACGCGCCGTCGAATCCTGCGGCCGCTATGATTTCCACGACCGCCGGGTCGGCGAACCCGACGTGACTGACGATGGCCAGGCCGCCTTCCCGCATGACCCGTTTCACCCGGTTTTCATTCATCGCCGCAACCACCTTCCAAATGTGCCGCCAAGAGTTGCGGTAGAGTGTAGATAGGGGCAGCCGGAACTGTCAAACCTGGCGCAGAGTTGGCAGGACGTAGGGAGGCGGAGATGGAGGCGATATTCTGTGTTTCAGCAGCCTGGCTTCTGAAAGGGGAGCGCCCTCACCCTAACCCTCTCCCGGAGGGAGAGGGAACTATTAAACGGCCCTGCCATGCCGAAGGGTGCCCGTTACTAGCCAAGGGCAGCCGGTGTTATAATGGTTGCAGGTTCCCTGCCTTGAATTGGCAAGCTCCCGGCGGACGGCCCGGCCGCTCCGTTTGCGGGACGGTGTTTCGGGGCTGAAAGCAGGGGAATTCGTATCCAGGCCGAAGTGGCGAAATGGTAGACGCGCCGGTCTCAAAAACCGGTGGGGGCAGCCCCGTGTCAGTTCGAATCTGACCTTCGGCACCAGAATCCTTCCTCAAGGCCGAACGATAGGAGCCGCAGCTTTCCGCTGCGGCTCCTTTTCTCTTGTCAAGGCGCGGGCGGACTCCGGGGCCGCGTGCCGGGTCATGGGAGAATGCCCGCCTCTCGGAGCAGGTGAGAGGACGCCCCCACCCTGGCCCTCCCCCGGGGGAGAGGGGACTGGGGACGCCCTCTTGCAATCTTGCCGATTGGTGACGCTGGGCGCTGGATATTCCGGGCGGTTCCGTGCCAGAATCACGGCAGCACTCACGGGAAGGCCGCTATGACCACGCCAGACTGGAAGAACAAGCTCTACTTCGGCGACAACCTGGACATACTGCGCAACCGGGATTACATCCCGGACGGCAGCGTTGACCTCATCTACCTCGATCCGCCGTTCAATTCCAACGCCAACTACAACGTGCTGTTCCAGGAACGCAGCGGGGAGCAATCGGCGGCCCAGATCACCGCCTTCGAGGATACCTGGCACTGGGACGTGGGTTCCCGCCTGGCCTACGAGGACGTGGCAGCCAACGGCCCCAGGAAACTGTCCGACCTGCTCCAGGCGATGTACTCGTTCCTTGGCGACAACGACATGATGGCCTACCTTACCATGATGGCGCAGCGCATGGTGGAGATGCACCGCGTCCTCAAGGACACCGGCAGCATCTATCTCCACTGCGACCCCACCGCCAGCCACTACCTCAAGCTGCTCTTGGACTCGGTTTTTGGCACAGCAAACTACCGGAACGAAATTACATGGCAACGGACGGAAAGCCACAATACCGCAGAACGCTACGGGAATGTGGCCGATATAATCCTTTTCTATTCCAAAACCGAAAACTACATCTGGAAAGGCGGCTATCACGTCTATGCTGATACCGGGGACAAATTCAGTGAGAAGCAACTGAAACGCTACCGCCCCGACAGCGAGGGGCGTCTGTACCGACTTGACGACTTGACGGCGCCCCGGCCAAACAGTGATTCCGGCAAATTCGAGTGGCGGGGAACAATGCCCGGCGCATCGCGGGGTTGGGGCTACCGGGTGGAGCAACTGGAGGAATGGTGGGCCGAGGGCAGAATACATACGAAACGCGACGGCACGCCTCGTCTCGACGGGTTGAAAGTGTACTTGGATGAGTCCGCCGGAAAAGCGCTCCAGAACGTATGGACTGATATTTCCCGGATTCCCAACACGTCATCGGAGCGCCTTGACTACCCCACGCAAAAGCCCGAAGCGTTGCTGGAGCGCATCATCAACGCCAGCAGCGACGAGGGCGACGTGGTGCTGGACCCGTTCTGCGGCTGCGGCACTGCCATCGCCGCCGCCGAGCGGCTTAACCGTCGCTGGATCGGCATAGATATAACCCATCTGGCCGTTACCTTGATGCGGCATCGCCTTCAAGACAGCTTTAAGGACGACCTCAAGCCCTACGATGTCATCGGACAGCCCCAGGACGTGGAAAGCGCCCGGGCGCTGGCCCTGGAAAGCGAACACGACGGGCGGTACCAGTTCGAATGGTGGGCGCTGGGGCTGGTTGACGCCCGCCCGGCCCGTGACCGGAAAAAGGGCGCGGACTCCGGCGTGGACGGGTACATCAACTTCTTCGACGACAACAGCGGCAAGGCCAAACGCATCGTGGCGCAGGTCAAGAGCGGCCGCGTAACCCGCAACCAGATAGCCACGCTGAAGGGCGACATGGAGCGCGAGAAAGCGGAAATCGGGCTGTTCATCACCCTGGAGCCGCCCACCGCCAGCATGCGGTCTGAGGCAACGTCCGCCGGGTTCTACACGCCGGAACACTACCCCGACAGCCACTATCCCCGCGTCCAGATACTGACCATCGGGGAGCTGCTGAACGGCGGGCGGGCCGACTACCCGCGGGTTGCGCCGGAGGGCACCTTCCAGCGGGCGCAACGGCGGCGGCAGAGCGCGGGGGCGCAGCCGGGGTTGGTGTAGAAACTACCTTGGAGGGCGAACAGGGTTAGAGAACATCCTGTAAATCCTGACAGGAGTTGCGCAGTTGGATACGGTGTCTGATGTGAGGATTTCACCCCCACCCTAACCCTCCCCCTGAGGGGGAGGGGATTAGCCGGATGCTCTCTTGACGGGGGCGCTGTCTGGATTCCGGCTTTCGCCGGAATGACGGGGTTGAATGGCCCAGCCGCAAGGCGCGTATGGAATGCCCGCCCGTATTCAATCGTGCCGCAAACGTGATAGATTGTGTTATCATCGCGCCCTTCCGGGAAGCGAATCTCAAGCCAGCTCCGGATGCCGGAGCGGGACGAGGGAGGTGCAAAATGGACCTTAACATACAGGGGCGGAATATCGAGATCACCCGCTCGGTCAGGGAGCACGTGACCGCCAAGCTGGCCTCCCTGGACCGCCACCTGCCCGCCATCACGCGCGCCGAGGTGGAGATGGCCTCGGAGTCCACCCGCTCGCAGCAGGACCGAGTGGTGGTGCAGGTGTCGCTGAACGTGGGCGGCGACCTGCTGCGCGCCCAGCGCCGGGCGGGCAGCGCAAGGGCCGCCGTAAACGCCACGGTCGACGCGCTGGACCGCCAGTTGAACCGCTGGAAGGCCCATACCTACCGCAGCGAGCGCCAGTCCAGGAACGCGCCCGACGCGGACGCCGTGGTCGCGGAGCTTGCCGCCGTCGAGCCCGATTCCGCCAGCGGGGACGCTGAGGCGCTGGCTCCCATGGGCGATCTGGTGCGCATCAAGCGGTTCAACATGGAGCCGATGCCGGTGGAGGAGGCGGCGCTGCAAATGCAGTACCTCGACCACGACTTCTACATGTTCCTCGACGCCGACACCAACCGCTACAGCGTCCTATACCGCCGCGGCGACGACAACTTCGGCATGATTCAGCCCGCCGAGGCGTGAGTCGGCGGCGCGGCGATTCCGGCTGACCTAGAAAGGGCCGGTCAAGTTGACCGGCCCTTTAAGTTGGCGTGTCACAAATCCCCTCTCCCTCCGGGAGAGGGTTAGGGTGAGGGCGTCTCCCTGGTATTCGCAAGAACAACCGATGCCATTCCGGATTGCTTTTTGTTGCCATTAGCCATTTGTCGGGTATTCTCAACGTGTGTAGGTATTCCCATGTAGGGGCGCACAGCCGTGCGCCCTGGCCCCCGGTTCCGGCACAATTCTCTCCTGCGCAGACACGGGCGCCCGTCCCTCGACGTGCTCGGGAGTGCGCCCCTACGCGGCGAGGCCAAGCAGACAAATCGCGTCCAATACCAACACACGCCGAGAATACCATTTGTCGCACACCTGCTGGGTTGGCTGAGCTAAGAAACTATCTCAAAACCACAAGCGAAATTCCGGGATGCACTTGGAAATGACTCCGCCTTACCTTTTCACCCCCACCCTAACCCTCCCCCTCAAGGGGGAGGGGACTTTTGAGAGCGAAATTCCGGGATGCGCTTGGAGATGACTCCGCCTTACCTTTTCACCCCCACCCTAACCCTCCCCCTCAAGGGGGAGGGGACTTTTGAGATAGTTTCTAAGAGGGTATTAAATGAGTTCCCTCCCCCGGAGGGGGAGGGTTAGGGTGGGGGCGTACCCTCTCTAAACACGTTTAGCCGGAGCCGTTCTGGCGGTCGTTATTGCCGCTGCCGCCCATGGACATGAAGTTGCCGAGCATGGAGGTGAACTCCATTGGGAAAATCCACTTGGTGGACGGCGAGTCCCCCAACTGCTTGAGCGTGTCGAAGTACTGGAGGCTCATGGTGCGCCCGTCGGCTTCCCCGGCAACCGCGTTGATGCGTTGCAGTGCCTCGCTGAACCCCATGGCGCGCAGGACGGCGGCCTGCTGCTCGCCCTCGGCTTTCAGGATTTCCGATTGCCGCTCGCCCTCGGCTTTCAGGATAGCCGACTGCTTTTCGCCCTCGGCGCGGTTGATCTGGGACTGCCGGGCGCCCTCGGACTCGGTGATCTCGGCGGTCTTGATGGCCTCCGCCGACTTTTCCCGTTCCATGGCGGCCTTGACGCCGGGTGGAGGGTCGATCTCGTTGATTTCGACCTGCGAGACCTTGACGCCCCAGCGCTCGGTGACCTCGTCCATGCGCACTTGCAGGGCGTCGCGGATGCGTTCCCGCTCGGCCAGGGCCTCGGCCAGCGTCGTTGCGCCAATGACCGCGCGCAGCGTGGCGAAGGCCAGGTTGACCACGGCCAGCTCGAAATTCTGCACCTCCAGCACGGCGCGGTCGGCCATGGTTTCCATCACGCGGTAGTAGATGACGAAGTCCATGTCCACCACCACGTTGTCCGCAGTGATGTACTTCTGCGTGGGAACGCGGGCCACCCGCTCCCGCAGGTCAACCTTGGTGCCGTGGTAGACGAAGGGAATCAGGAAATGCAGCCCGGAAGTCTTGGTGCCAGTGTACGTGCCGAATCGCTGGATCACCATTCTCTGATACTGTTGCACCATAATCAGGCCCGCAGCCATGTTGGCCTCCTTGGGACTTTCAAGAATTCTGGCGCCTGTAGTACGTACCCGTCATCCGCTTGGATCGTGCCTGGTCACGACGAGCACCAGGCCATCGACCGATACGACCCTGATTTGTTCACCGGCACCTATGTAGCTGCCGTCGGCGCTCACGGCGGACCAGGTGTCGCTGGCTACGCGAACCGCTCCCCTGGGTTCCATGGCCATGGTCACGGAGCCGGTCTGCCCTACGATGGCCGACGTCGCCTCCTCGGGGCGCTCGCGCCGGGACTTCACGGCCTGCCGCGCCAAGTATATCACGGTGGCCCCGGACGCCACGGATACGGCCACAAGCAGCCAGCGGTTCACGCCGATGTAGGGCAGTGTCGGCGACGACTCGCCGAACTGGGCGAACAGCAGCAGCCCGCCGATGATCAGGCTCACCACCGAGGCCACGCCCAGGATGCCGAATCCGGCAACGGCGACCTCGGCAGCGCCTAGAACGATGGCCAGCAGGATGAGGGCAACACCAGCCCAGTTGACGGGCAGGTTGCCCACGCCGACGAAGGCGAGAATCAGGCAGATGACGCCGACAATCACTGGCACCAGCAGGCCGGGGTTGAACAGCTCGATGATGATTCCGAGACCGCCCAGGGTGAACAGCAGGAACGACACGTTGGGGTTTGACAGGAATTCGAGCAGGTTTTCGAGAAAGCTCTTGTCGAAGTCCCTTGCTTCGATTCCCTCGGTCTCCATCACGAACTGACCCTCGCCGGTGTCGGCGGTCATGCCGTCAATTCGCGCCAAAAGGCCAGCGATGTCTTCGGCGATGAAATCCACCACCTTGCCGTCCACGGCCTCCCGGGCGCTGTATGACGCGGCTTCGCGCACCGTGGCCTCCAGCAGCTCGGCGTTGCGCCCGCGTTCCTGGGCGATGCTGCGGATGAGGGCGGCCGCGTCGTTCTCCACCTTGCTGGCCAGGGTCTCGTCCAGGTCCCGGCCAGTGCCGGAGACCGGGGTGGCTGCGCCGATGTTGGAGCCGGGGGCCATCACGGCGAAATTGGCGGCGGCGGTGATGAAGGTGCCTGCGGAACCGGCCTGCGCTCCGCTCGGTGACACGTAGACCGCCGTGGGTACGGGCGAGTCCAGCAGCAGCTCCACGATGTCCCTGGTGGACGTCAGCAGCCCGCCGGGGGTGTCCAACCGGATGATGAGAATGACCGCGCCGCCTTCCAGGGCTTCGCCGATGGCGCGCTCAATGAACCGCTTCTTGACCGGGTTGATTACGCCGTCAACGCTGGTTACCAGGGCGTGGCTCCCGGCAGACGGCTGCGCGAAAGCAGTGCCAACCAGCGGCCCGGCCATCCCCAGCAGCAACGCCAGGACGGAACACAGCAGGAAAAGCCGCTTCAGGCAGCGCCACGGTATGTATCGAGAACCCGGCATAGTGCCAGTAAGACCTGCCGATCAGGATTTTCAATATCAATTATAAGAGACTCAAGCATAATGCCAACCCTCGCGGCCGTCCTTGAGGGAATGGTTCTACAAGTCCCCTCTCCCTCCGGGAGAGGGTTAGGGTGAGGGTGTCCCCTTAGAAACTATCTCAAAATCCCCTCCCCCTTGACGAGGGAGGGTTAGGGTGGGGGTGAAAAGGTAGCCTGGACAAGCCGCCGGGAAAACAATCACTGGTTTTGAGATAGTTTCTTACTCCCGCCGGAATGACGGAAAAGAAGCGCTTTTACGCGAGTCATCTCGAATTGACGGCACGCCTTAAAATCCGCATGCCCGTGAATAGCGTATAGAATACGGTCAAGACTGCCAGGAGAAATCTGAATGCGGAACTCGGTGCCCCTCATAGCGCGATGGTGGCTGGGCGTCCTTGCGTTGTCGCTCGCCGTCGGCGTGCTGGCGGCCTGCGGCGGCTCCTCGCCCCCGGAACGTGACGAGGAGGCAGTCGCCATTGCGCCGCAGCCTACCAGCACCGTTTCCCCGGCTGAGGCCACGGTTGCGCCCGGGGCGTCGGCGCTGCCGGTCGTTGCCGCGCAGGCGCCGGTGTCCGGCGAAAACGGCAGTACCTCGAACGGGGAGACAAGCCAATCTCCAGCGCGGCAGGGGAATGGCGCTCCGCCTTCCCCGGTGAACTCCGACGCCGGGGCTTTGCTGGCGGCCTTCGAGCAGGCGCTGAACGATATTTACGAACGCGCCGTGCCTTCGGTGGTGTATATCCGGGTGCCCAACCCTGCCGCCGTCTCGCTACAGCGATTCCAGAACGTCCCCGATGAATTGCTGTGGAGCGCCGGTTCCGGGTTCGTCTGGGACGGAGAGGGCCATATCGTTACCAATCACCATGTGGTGCAGGACCTGGTTGGCACTTCCGAGGAAGTGACTGTGATCTTTGCCGACTCCACCATGGCGAAAGGCCGGGTGGTCGGCAGCGACCCGCATTCCGACCTGGCGGTGATCAAGCTCACGGGCCGGGGTAGGAACCTGAAGCCGGTTGCCCTGGCTGACAGCAGCGCGGTCAAGGTGGGCCAATTCGCCGTGGCGATTGGCGCGCCGTTCGGGCAGGAATTCACCATGACCTCCGGCATCGTCAGCGCCGTTGGCCGCAGCATCAGCGGTCAGGGGCAGTTCGCCATCCCGGAGGTCATCCAGACCGACGCGGCCATCAACCCGGGCAACTCCGGCGGGCCGCTGCTCGACAAGCACGGCCAGGTCATAGGCATCAATACCCAGATCATCAGTATCTCGGGCAATTTCTCCGGCGTGGGGATGGCCGTGCCAGTCAACATCGCCAAGCGGGTTGTGCCCCCGCTGATTAAGGACGGCGAGTTTGACTATCCGTGGCTGGGAGTGAGCATAAGCACCTTTACCTCAAGGTACGTCGAGGAGCTCAACCTTCCGCCGGGCACTGCCGGAGCGTTGATTGTGGCCGTCGTCGAGGGCAGCCCGGCCGACCGGGCGGGGTTGCTGGGGTCTGACTCCTCGCTGGAGATTGACGGCGTGGAATACCCGTCCGGCGGCGACATCATCATGGCTATCAACAACCACGGGGTATCCGGTTCCAGCGAGCTGATCGCTCATCTGCTGTACCATAACCGCCCCCGCGACGTGGCCACGCTGACGGTGCTGAGGGATGGACAACGAAAGGAGATACAGGTTACTCTGGGCCAGCGCCCAAGCAGTCCGTAAACCCGCGGGCCGCACCGCAGGACGGTCTCATGCCCACCATCAGCGCAATCTACACCACTGCGGTCAAATCGCTGGCCCTCGAGCTACGGACATCGGTGGCCGTGGGCCCTGCCGGTATCGCCGAAGACCGCCGCTTTCACCTGATCGACGGCGGCGGCCGTTTGCTGACCCAGCGTCAGCGCCCGCAGTTGGCGCTGGTGACCGCGAGCTATGCGCCGCTATCGGAGCAATTGACCCTGACTTTCCCGGACGGAAAGCGGGTTATAGCGCCAGTGGAAAAAGGGGAAGCGGTGCAGACAGCCATTTTCGGCAGGGCCGTACCCGGCCGGGTGGCGCCGGGCGACTGGAACGATGCGCTGTCCGAACTGTGCGGCGGCCCGGTCAGGCTGGTCAAGACCGACGACGCTGGGCTGTCCTACGACGAATATCCTCTTTCCATGCTTTCACAGGCTTCGATTGACCTGCTGCGCCAACTGACCGAGGATGCCCGGCCATTCGAGGCAAGGCGCTTCCGGCCCAACTTCCTGCTTGACGGATGCTCGCCTCACGAAGAGGATTCCTGGCTGGGCGGGACGGTCGCCATCGGCCCCGATGTCCGGCTGAGGATGGTGGCTCCCGACCCCCGGTGCGCCATCACCACGATCAACCCCGACACCGGGCAGCGGGACTTCGACACTCCCCGATTTCTGCTGGCGTACCGCCCCTCGGCCCGCGCGCCGTACTTCGGGGTCTACGCCGCGGTGGAGAACCCAGGGACCGTGAGTGTCGGAGACATTATCGAGGTCGTCGATCCCCCACGCTCGCCCGATAGCTAGGGAGCGTCGTCAAATTCCTCCGTCATTCCGGCTTGCCCCGAATGATGGGAAATGTCCGGCTAACGCGCCCCGGCTGACAGGGATTCGGGGGCCAGGTCTGACGAGCCGAGGAACTCAATGGCTGCCGAGTAGGGTTCGGCCTCTCTCGACGCAACCTGGTCCATCACGGACAGCAGGGCCGGGTCGGTCTGTACCAGCCGGCGTAGGCGGCGCACCAGTTCCTCTTCCACCACC
Source organism: Dehalococcoidia bacterium (assembly GCA_963664375.1). Taxonomy (GTDB): domain Bacteria; phylum Chloroflexota; class Dehalococcoidia; order Lucifugimonadales; family UBA3495; genus VXOI01. The sequence goes on along the minus strand of OY761449.1, from coordinate 1,890,069 downwards.
TCGAGGAATTCCTGAGTCCGGTGTTCCCCCCGGCGCTTTGCCAGGGTGCCGCTGGACTCCAGGAAAATGCGGTGCTCCTCCAGTTTCTCCCACAGATCGGTGATTCCGCCGCCGGTGTGGGCCGAGGTCAGCATCACCGGGGGCACCCACTCCGGCGTAGTGAGGGACATGTGGAGCATCGCCGTAACGGAGGCCGCCATCTGGTCGGCCCCGTCGCGGTCAGCCTTGTTCACGACGTAGATGTCGGCAATCTCCATGATTCCGGCCTTCAACGCCTGGATGGAATCGCCAGCCTCCGGGATCAGGGCCACCGCCACCGTGTCGGCGACGCCCATGATGCCCAGCTCGGTCTGGCCCACGCCCACGGTCTCCACGATGACCACGTCGTAGCCCGCCGCGTCCAGCGCCCTGGCAACGCCCTTGACGATGCGCGGCAGCCCGCCAGCCTGGCCGCGGGTGGCGATGCTGCGGATGAATACGCCTGAGTCCAGGTAGTGGCGCTGCATCCTGATGCGGTCACCCAGGAGCGCGCCGCCGCTGAATGGACTGGTGGGATCAACGGCCACGATTCCCACGCTTTTGTCCTGGCCGCGCAGGTGGCGAGTCAACTGGTCGACGATGGTGCTCTTGCCTGCGCCCGGCGGCCCGGTAATGCCCAGCGTGTAGGCATGCCCCGTTTGGGAATCGACCTGGCGCATAACGTCTACGGCAGCCGAATCCCCACGTTCCAGCATCGAGATAACACGGGAAAGAGCGCGCTGCTCGCCAGCCAGCAATCTGTCTGCCATTTCAGGCAAAGACGCCCTCACCCTAGCCCTCTCCCATAAGGAGAGGGAACAAAGCGGATATGCAGGGGCGGAAATGCAATGGGGCTTGGTTCAGTGGTTGAATCCGCCGCTGAAGCCCCTGGCGTCCGCCGTAATCAGCAGGTCGGGCCGGTTGCCCCAGCGCTTCAGGAAGCGGCCGAAGTTCTTGCGCGAGAGTTCGTCCCGCTGGTTGTCGTCCAGCTCGGTCCACTGGCGATGCTCGTGCCTAACGATGGGCAGAGACGAGTCGGCCACGACCCGGTAGCCCTTGTCCTTGAACTGGAAACAGTAGTCGATGTCCAGGTTGCGATAGAAGCGGAACACCTCGCGCATCAGGCCGACGGTATTCACCGCATCGCGGCGGAAGGACATGCAGTAAGCTTGCATGGCGTCGGCCTCACCCTCGTCAACTTCCTCGTGGAAGTGCTGCATGTCGTCGGTGGTCAGGCCGTAGGGGCCGAAAATGCCCACGGACGGGTCGCTGAGCTTGTCTTTCACCGCACCGAGGATGTCGCCGACTATCTCCGCCGAGCCGTCCACGATGATGATGTGCCTGCCGAGGCTCTGCTTGATGCCGATGTTCTTGCTGGCCGCGTCGCCGATGACGTGATCGCAGTGGAAGACGCGCAGGTTGCCGTGCTCCCGTTGCATCTCCTCCAGCATTTCGCCGGTGCCGTCGGTCGAGCCGCTGTCAACGACGATCACTTCCGCGGAGTAGCCCTGCGAGTGCCGCAGCATGCCGTCGACGCAACGGCGCACGTCCTCGGGGTAGCCGTAGGCATTCAGGATGAAGGTGAAGTCGTGCGTAGGTTCCTCGTCCAGGCGGGACGGGACTTCACGGGACGCCGAAACAGAGTCCCATTTCTCCAGGCGCTGTTCCATTGGCGTCTTGGGCCTGGCCCGTGAACCATCAGGCGCGTCCTCCACGACGTATCCGTTGGCTGACAGCCGGGCGCGCAGGGAGTCGGCGGTTTCCCAGGTCTGCCGTTCTCTCAGGGCCTCCCGCTCCCGCAGCGAGGCCACGATTTCCTCACCCACGCTGTTGGCGTCGGGCGCTTTGTGGAGATCGAGGCCAAACATCTCGTCGAATTCCAGCAGCAGGCCCATCTTGGCCCGGCCCGGCAGCGACGAGCGCACCATCTCCCACGTTATCGCCAAGGCGCCGGGCAGGTTGAGATCGGAGTCCACGGCTTCCCAGAACCGCCTGCGGTACTCATCGGCCTCTGCCGTGTGACCGTTGCCGTCCGGCTCCATGCTCCACTGCCAGAGGCGGGTGCGCAGGTTGGTCAGGGCCTTCTCGGCGGCCTTCAGCGAGGTGAAGGTGAAGTTCATGCGGTGCCGGTAGAGCACGGTCATGCAGAGGTAGCGGAATGCGAGGGGGTCAAAACCGCGCTCGATCAGTTCTTCCACCAGGAACACGTTGCCGGACGACTTCGCCATCTTTGCGCCGTCGGCGAGCAGGTGCTGGGCATGCACCCAGTAGCGGACGTGCTGCTGCCCGAAGGCGGCCTCGCTCTGGGCGATTTCATCTTCGTGATGTGGAAAGATGTTGTCCACGCCGCCGGTATGGATGTCGAAAAACTCGCCCAGGTACTTGGAGGCCATGGCGGAGCACTCGATGTGCCAGCCGGGGAATCCCTCGCCCCACTGGCTGTCCCACTTGACGTCGCGCCCGGGCTCGGCGGCCTTCCACAGCGTGAAATCACGGGGGTCGCGCTTCATCGGGTCGGCCTCGGCGCGGACACCCTCCAGCAGGTCAACGCCGGTGTTGCGGGAGAGCTTGCCGTAGTCGGAGAAGCTGGGCACGTCGAAGTAGACGTTGCCGCCTCGCTCGTAGGCGTGGCCCTTCTCTACCAGCGCGCCGACGATGGACAGCATTTCGGGGACGTGCTGGCTGGCCCACGGGAACACGTGGGCGTCCATGATGTTCAGGCGCGCTTCATCCCGGTGGAAACGGCCAGCGTACAGCTCGGCGATTTCCTGGACGGTCTTGCCCTCGGCCAGGGCGGCGAGGATCATCTTGTCGCCGCCGGTCTCCACCAGCTCCTGGCGCATGTGGCCCACGTCGGTGATGTTCTTGATGTGGTGCACCTGTAGGCCGTGGTGCATGAGGGCGCGGCGGATCCAGTCGGCCATCATGTAGGTGCGCAGGTTGCCGATGTGGGCGTCGCGGTAAACGGTCGGCCCGCAGGTGTACATGCTCACCTTGCCCGGCTCTGCGGGCTCGATCTCTTCTACCCTTTTTGCGAGGGTGTTGTAGATACGCAGCATGCCAACCTCTAATGCGCGCTGAACTGCCCAGGGCGATTCTCACCGCCGGATGCCGCTAGTGTACCACGGCGCCCAAACCGCTGCCAGTTTGTGGCGCGGAGGTTCGGGCCTTTCAATAGTTCCCTCCCCCTCAGAGGTAGGGTTAGGGTGGGGGCGTGGTTCGACATGCTCACCATGAGCTTGTCGAATGGTGCCAATGCCAGCGATTTCACACTCACCCCTCCTGAGCTTGCCGAAGGGCCTCTCCCTCAAGGGAGAGGGAGAACTAAAACGCACTGTCAGCGGTTAGGGGACGATTGCATAGCAATTGTCTGAATTAGCGATTTATGAAAGCAGGCGCGGCTATTCGCCGTGCTGGACCACGGCCCCGGCGGACTTGAGGGCCGCAATCTCGGCGGCGCTGTACCCGGCCTCGGCCAGGATCTCGTCCGTTTCCGCGCCTAGCACCGGGGTGGGCCGTCCCAGCCGGGCCGGGGTGCCGGACAGGCGGGCCACCACGCCGAGGTGATCGGCCATTCCCATGCCGGGGTGTTCGCGGCTGACGATCAGACCGGCCTCCCTGACATGCGGGTCTTCGTGGTAGTCGGGGACTGCCAGGTTCTCCATGGCGCTAACACCGGCGGCGGTCAGACTTCGTACCCAGCCCCCACGAGTGCCCTGGGCGAAGACCCCGGCAAGCTCGCCGGACAGCGCGGCGTCGTTCCGTTCGCGGGATTGTGAGTCGCTGAAACGACTATCCGACGCCAAGTGCGACAGCTCCGGCAAGCCCGTGAGCGCGGTCCACGACCGGTCGTCGTTGCACTCCAGGTAGAACCAGCCGTCATCGGCCTGGTACAGCCTTGACATGGCGGAGAGGCCGCGCACGTTCAGTCCTTCGGGGTCGCTGCGGTCATACCCTTCGTAGTCCAGGAAATAGGGCGACTGCAACAGGCAGGCCGTCAGCGACAGTCCGCCGTCGACCGACTGCCCCCGTCCCGTCCGGTTGCGCTCGTGCAGGGCCAGGGCGATGGAGAACGCTCCCAACAGTCCGGTGCCATAGTCGTTCATGGGATATGGTAGAAGCTGCGGGGCGTCATCCCGACCGCCGCGGCGAACCTGGATGCCGGAGGTAGCCTGCGCCAACTGCTCCCAGCCGGGGCGCTCGGCCCAGGGGCCGTCGTAGCCGAAGGCGTTGGTGGAGGCGTACACGATGTCCGGCTTGCGCTTGCGGATTTCCTCGTATCCCAAGCCCATCCGGTCCATTGCGCCCTTGCGGTTGTTTTCCACCACCACGTCGGCGGTTTCCAGCAGCTTCCAGAAAACTTGACGCCCTTCCTCTTTCTTGAGGTCAATCTGGATGCTGCGCTTGCCGCGGTTCACGTCCAGGTTGCCGCCGTAGTCGTAGGGGCGGCTGGGGTCGTCGATCTTGATGACGTCTGCGCCGAACTCGCCCAGCGTGCGCCCGCAGGTGGGGCCGGCCAGCACGATGCACAGGTCGAGGACGCGGACGCCCTGCAAGGCGGAAAGGATGTCCTCATGGCTTTCGAAGCGCTGGCCGGGAGGCGCGGCCCTTATCTCCGCCAGCGCCGAAACGGTGTGCTCGCCCAGCGTCGGCGCGCGCCGGGGCACTGGCCCGGGAGTGCCCCGCAGCCGGGTGGGCGGCCCGGGCTGCTTCATCCTGCCGTGCTCGGCATCGTCCACCTCCACCACCATGCCAGCGCCTAGCGCGTGCTCGTGCACCATCCACTCGTCCACCGTCTTGCACACGGTACACGCGCCGCCGGTCTCCGCGATGGCGTCCTCCCACTCCTTTGCCGTCTTTTCCTTGAACAAGTTCTCGACGCGCTCCCGCCACATCTCTATGGTGTCCGGGCTGACCTCCGCGCCGTACAGGTCTTCCAGATCCTCGATCCACTCGGGGCGTCCGGCAGCCTGGAGGAACTGGCTGGCGAAGCGCTGGTACATGCCGTGGTTCTGGACGTAGCGGCCGTCGGCGCACTGGTACTGGTGGGACATGACGTTGCGGGGAAGGGTGAAAAGGTCTGGAGGATTGATGTCGTGGAACTTGGACAGGTACCGGCCCATGGCGGCGAACATTGCGCTGTGCAGCGGCACCTCAATGCGCTGGCCCTGCCCGGTGCGCTGGCGGGCGATGAGGGCCATGGTCACCGACACGGAGCCGATGATGGCCGCGAAGCTGCTGGCGGAGGGCAGGGGCAGGAACAACGGCTCGTCCATTCCCGCCACGCCCTGGTGCGCGCCGGTGGCCGCGCCGACGATGTGCTCCCAGCCACGCTCGCCACGATGCGGGCTGTCCTCCCCGAAACCGGGCAGCGAACAGTAGACCAGGCCGGAGTTGGTGCGGGTAGCCTCGTAGCCGATTCCCAGCCGGTCGGCGACGCCGGGCCGGAAGTTCTCGATCAGCACATCGGCCCAGTTGATGAGTTCCTGGGCTTGCTCCAGCCCGTTGGCGGATTTCAGGTCAAGCTCGACCGACCGCTTGCTGCGGTTCCAGGTGGCGAAGGCTGGTTCGCTACGGGCGGGGTCGCCGCCGGGCCGCTCGACCTTGATGACGTCGGCGCCCTGCTCGGCGAGCAGCATGCCCAGCAGCGGGCCGGGGATGTACTGTCCGAATTCAACGACGCGAATGCCGCGCAGCGCTCCCTGGGTGTCAATGGCCTGTTCCGGTGTAGTCATAGGGCTTTCATCCTTGCTTCGTGTTTGTGGTTGGTAAAGCGAATTCGTTGCCGTAAGGAGTAGCCGCGTGTTGGCTGTCTGATATGGCAAGGGCGCCCACAAGGGGCGCCCCTACGGTACAGCCGCCGGGAGGTAGGGGCAACCCTTGTGGTTGCCCTGGGATGCCCTTCACTTCAGGGACGGCAGTCTGTTAGTGGGTATGGACTCGCTCCTGGATTTTCACCACTTTGCCGGTCTTGGCGGACTCGATGGCGGCGGCTGTGATCTGCGTTGCCTTCAGGCCGTCTTCGCCCGTCGCCGACGGATCCCGGTCGGACTCCAGGGCATCGCGAAAGTCGTTCAGTTCGGCCACGAAATTAGCCAGGTAGTCGTACTCATAGGCTTCGCTGTCGTTGACCGTGGCGCTCACCACCTCAGCCCGCCCCAGTCGGGCTTCCCAGACGGTCTCCTTGGTGGCGAAGCGGCCGTCGGAGCCGTACAGGGCCAGGTCGTTCTGGGTGTCGGGCAACATCCGGCCGCACATGACCTGAGCGATGGTACCGCTGCGCATGCGCAGGGCGATGGTGGCGATGTGCTCCAGCGGTTGTTGGGCGGTCTGGCCGTCGGTCATGGCCATGACCTCGACGACCTCCTCCCGCAGCAGGAAGCGGAACAGGTCGAAGACGTGGACGCCGAGTCCCACCAGCACCGAGGCGTCGCCGATGAGTTCCGGGGTCTCCCACCACTGCCGCAGGCCAGTGCGGGGCAGGTGCTCCGGCTCGCCGCGGTTGCCGCGTCCCCACTGCCCGTGGGCCAGGCGGATGCGCCCGATGGCGCCCTCGTCGACTAGCCGCCGGGCCCAGAGGTGCGCCGGGTGAAAGCGCAACTCGAATCCCATGCCGAGATTGACACCGTGGTCCCGGCAGGCGGACACCATGGCAGCGGCGTCGGTAACGGAATTGGCCATGGGTTTTTCGGCCAGGACGTGCTTGCCCGCGGCGGCGGCGCGGATGGTCTGCGGCGCGTGCAGGTGGTTGGGAGAGGCGATGAAGACCGCGTCAATACGGGAATCGGCCAGCAGCGAGTCGAGGTCGCCGTAGGCAGCATCGGCTCCGTGCTTTTCGGCAAAGGCGTCGGCCCGGCCCTGGTCACGGCTGTATACCGCCACCAGCCGGGCGTCATCGGCCAGCTTCATGGCCGGCGCTATTTTGAGGTCGGCGTGAGAGCCGATGCCCACGATTGCCCATCCCAGGGGCATTGGGATGCTCCTTACGGTTTATGGCGCTGAAGGGGTCGAATTAAGCTATGCAAACAGTCATCGGCCACGCTATTGGTTCTTGAGCTGGCGCAATCTCTCGCGCAGACGGGCGGCTTCGGCTTCCGCGTCTGCGGCGCGGGCCTGGGCCTCGTCGCGTTGCATTTCGGCTTGCTGGGCCCGGGTCTCGGCCTGCCGGGCGTGGGCCTGGGCCTCGTCGCGCTGCGTTTCGGACGCCTGGCGGGCTTCCCGTTCCGCTACCGGGGGAAATATCGTCTTCCCCGTCGCCGGGTCAAGCACGTTAAAGCCTGTTGCGCTGTCCCAATAGAAATCAACATCCAGCAGGTCGCTGTGCGCTCGGGAGAAGCTGCCGGGGCGGGCGTCAAGTTCAAAAGGCACGTACTCGCCGCCGGACAGCCGTTCGCCAATGAGCGGTTGGCCGTACAGGTCTCCGCCCGTTGGGTCGAACCGCCAGTATTCGGTTACGCCCAAGCGGGCGTACAGGTCGCGCTTCCGCCCCCGGTCATTGCCTGCCGTGCTGGGCGATGCCACTTCCATAACGAAATCCGGTACTTTCCCAGTCTCCCATATCCAGAAGTTGGGCAGGTTCTCACGGATGGCCGCCGCGTCAACATCGAAGGCGATAAACAGGTCGGGATGCACGCGGGCGTTGCCGTTGGTTCTGTCGTAGGACACGAAGACCAGGTTGGAAACGAATACGTCCTCGCGGGCCCGGTAGCGTTCCCGCAGCGAGCCTTTGATGATGTCAATAGGCAGTTCCTGCTGCATACCATCCTCGGCGCCAGCGGGCCCATCCGGCTCTTCGTAGAAGATGTCGGGGAGCGTCCGGTTAATCCAGGCGTTGGTAATTTTCCTCTTTGTGGTCATCTTTGGGCCTCCAGGTGAGGATAACGAGGAGATACGGCAAAGATAGACTCAAATCGCTCCCCACGAGGCGAACCGCTGCGGTGCATAGCCCTGAACGGAGAGGTTTGTCTCTGACTTGGTAATCATGTCGGCGACCGACTTGCCGAATCCGGGGGCGAGCAGGATGCCTTTCTTGCCTGCGCCGGTGGCCAGCCAGGCGTTTTCGTAGCCCTGGACGCGGCCGATGATGGGCAACCAGTCGGGCGTTACCGGGCGCAGGCAGGCGGTGTGCATTTCGACGCTGGCATCGGCTATCGACGGGAGAATGCGCTTGACGCTGGCCAGTATGCGATCGCGGGTTTCGGGCAGGGGTTGCCGGTCGAACCCGCGCCAGTCCTCCGTCGTGCCGCACCAGGCCAGGCCGTCGGGCTTGGAGTAGATGCTTGCGCCCCCGCCGGACACGTCGTGCTGCAACGGTTCTCCCGCCAGGCGCATGCGCAAGATCTCACCTTTGAGAGGATCGACGGGGATATAGGTGTCCAGCCAGTCCTCAGCCCGGCGGGACCAGGGGCCCATGGCCAGGACGACCTGGCCGCAGTCGATTTCGCCGTCCTCCAGCAGAACGCGAGTGACGTGACCGCCGCGCTTTTCCAGCCCCCGCACTGTTCCCGGGCGCAAGGTGGCTCCGGAGGCTTGCGCGGCTGCTGAGAGTGCGAGGGTGAAAGCCTGGCTGTCCAAAGCGTAGTTTCCCGCCTTACACACTGCGCTTACGAATTTGGCGGTAATCCTCGGTTCCAGATGGCGAACCTCGGACTCGTCGGCAATGGATGCGCTGAAGCCGTCGGTTGCAGTGAACCTTGCCGCGATGTCCTGCAACTCTGCCACACCGGAATCGTCGAACGTCAGCATCACCTCCGAGACTTCGCGGAGCTGATAGTCGATTTCGGTGAGCGTATTAAGCCTTGGATAGAGTCCCAAGTGCAGTTGGAACGACTCCCAGGCGAAGTCGGCCAGCGGCCCCGGAATGCCGGTGCCGGTCAGGGGATTTAACCCTCCGGCGGCGTACCCCGACGCCTGGGAGCCCACGCCTTCGCGCTCAATGATTGTGCTGGCGATTCCGGCCTCTCCAAGGTAGTAGGCCACGGCGCAACCGGCCGCGCCTCCGCCGATGATGGCCACGTCTGTCGATTCGGGCATTTCAATTCTTCCGTTACAATTTGTGCCCCTCGCCGGGTCGCATGGCGCAGCCGGACGGGGCAGGATAGAATGGAACGCGAACTATCTGCCGGGAGTATACCTATGCCAATTTACGAATACTATTGCTCGAAGTGCGACCACGAATTTGATCTGATACGCCCCGTTTCCAGATCCAACGAGACTGCGCCATGCAGCCAGTGCGACGAACCGGCACAGCGCCAGTTGTCGAACTTTGCCTTCAAGTCCAACACTTTCACCGCGCCCAAGTTCCGGGCATCGCTGGAACAGCCCATGCGTTCCCGGCCTGAGACGCCCTCCGACGCCGCCTAGCCGCCCTCCGCGGCCGCCTCGGCGCGGGCCTCGTTGCATACGATACAGGTGCAGTTGGCCCGCAGCGCCCGGTAGGTGTAGATGCCGGTGTAATGGGCGTCGTCCCATAGAAACTGCACGCCGTAGTTGCCCACTGGCAGGTGGTCGATGGCCTTGACGCCTGCTGGCACCGACTCGGGATCGAGGATGGGACGGCCCGTCATCTCCTCCACGCAACTGGCGCAGGGACAGCGCAGGCGCAGGTACCTGTGGGGATACGGGCTACGATGGCCGTCATCCCAGAGGATAACGATGGCGTTGTCGTCCAGGCTGATGTCGTTTGGGAATATCCGCTCTTGCGTCAATTCATCACCAAGGCAAAGGGTGAAATCGAGTCATTCAACCGCAGCGGTCCGGATCGGCTCGGTCATACCGGCTGGCAGATCAGGATTGAGGTGGGGCCTGCACGTCGGCGAGACGGGCCGGACGCGGCAGTTCGTCGGGGTCAATGGGTATCTCTATGATGCTGGGCCTGCCAGCGTTCAGGGCCTCCAGCATGGCGTTGCCGACGTCTTCGGGGCGTTCCACGTAGTAGCCAACTCCGCCGAACAGCTCCGCATACTTGTCGTAGCGCGGGTTCAACGTATCGGCGCCAACGTAGCGTTCGTTAAAGGCAAAGCGCTGGTAGGCCTTCTCCGACCCCCAGCTTCCGTTGTTCATGATCACGGTGACCACGGGCAGGTTGTAGTCCACGGCGGTGGCAAACTCCTGGGCGTTGAACAGGAAGCCGCCGTCGCCGTTGAAGTTGACCACCGGCCGGTCCGGCGCGGCGAACTGGGCGCCCAAGGCGGCGGGGAAGCTGAACCCCAGACCGCCCAGGTCAAGCGATGTCATCAGGCTGCGAGGCTGGTGGAAGTCCAAGCGGTCCTGGCCGAAGTTGGGCGCCAGCCCGGCGTCTAGGGCCACGATGGCGTCACGGGGCATAACCTTGCGCAGTTCGGCGTAGACTCGCTGCGGCTTCATGGGCAGGCTGTCCAGCCGTTCCTCTCCGCGCAGGCGGTCGGCCCGCCGGGCCTTCCAGCTCCTGACCTCTTCGGCCCATTGGGAGTTGACTCGCGGCTCCCTTTGCCGGAGAACCTCCAGCAGCTCCCTCGATACGGCCCCGGCGTCGCCCTCGATGCCGACGGTCACCGGGTAGTTGCGGCCGATCTCCTCCGGGTCGATTTCGACCTGGATAATACGGGCATCGGCCGGTATGTAACGGTGGTCATAGAAGGTGGTGGACTGGCCCAGCCTTGTACCAACGGCAAGGATAACGTCGGCCTCCCGGACGGCCTCGATGCCCTCGGCGGAGCCGAGCCGACCCAGATGGCCGAGGAAGTTGTGGTGATCGGATGGCACGGCGTCGGCCCGTCCGTAGGAGGTCACGATGGGGGCGCCGGTTAGTTCGGCCAGGCGGCACACGTCGTCGCCGGCGTTGCTCCACTGCACCCCGCCGCCAGCCAGGATGACCGGACGCTGAGCTGAGGCCAGAACGTCGGCGGCACGCTGGACGAGGCCAAGGTCGCCCCTAGCGCGGGTTTGACCGGCACGGTAAGCATCGGGGGGCAGCAGTTCCAGTTCGACCTCGGCGCCGGGCAGCAGATCGCGGGGTATGTCCAGCAGCACCGGCCCCATCTTGCCGGACGTGGCGACGCGGAAGGCGTGTCGCAGGGCATCGGGCAGGCGGTCAATGCGGTTGATCGGGAAGGCCGCCTTGGTTATGGGCTTGAACAGCGCGACCTGGTCAAATTCCTGCGTCGAGTTGCGATGCTGGTCGCGGCGGGAGGCGGAGGGAGCGATGACCACGACCGGCGAGTGCGCGACGTAGGCCGACCCGATGCCGTAGGTCAGGTTCAGCACGCCCGGGCCGTTGGTGGCGAGGCACACGCTGGGGGAACCGGAAATGCGGCTGAACCCGTCGGCCATCAGGGCGGCCCCTTGCTCGTGCCGCACCCCGACGAACCGCATATCCTCGCGGTCGTACAGGGGGTCAAGAATGTCCAGGAATGACGATCCCACGATACCGAAGATGTGGGACACGCCCTCCTGTTTCAGCAGCTCGATTACTGCCTCGCCTGCCTTCAGTCGCTGGGCCAACGCGGTTGCCTCCCTGGATAAATCAAGGTTAAATCGTTCCGCAGTTTAACACACTGCCTACGTGCCCCTGCCTGCTTTGCACTAAACGCGCTTAATCCATACAATTCAGACCGATATAAGACTGCGGCGTTCAGCCCGGAGGAGACACTGATGGAATACGAGCACCTGCTGGTGGAGATCCAAGACCGCGTGAAAATCGTCACGATGAACCGCCCCGAAGTTCTCAACGCGATGAACCACAAGCTGGACGGCGAACTGCACCACGCCGTGATGTCGGGCAACGACGATGAGGGCGTTGGCTGCATCGTCATCACCGGCGCGGGCGAGCGGGCCTTTTCCGCCGGGGGCGACATCCACGAACAGCGGGTGCACGCGCGGGAGCTGACCGACGAACAGCGGGAGGCAAACTCGCTGCAATACCAGAACTGGATGTACGACATTTCGTCGTCGCCCAAGCCGGTCATCGGCATGATGAACGGGCTGGCCTACGGCGGCGGGGCGGTGCTGGCCTCCTGCCTCGACATGCGCATCGGCTGCGAGAACACCCGGTTCCGGTTCCTGGCGGTTGCCTATGGCCGGATCAACAGCACCTGGACGCTGACCAACCAGGTAGGCTGGCCCACCGCCAAGGAGTTCCTGTTTACCGGGCGCGTCGTGGAGGCGGAGGAGGCCTACCGGGTGGGTCTGCTGAACCACCTGGTCCCGTCGGACGGATTGCGGGACAAGACCATGGAGATTGCGTCCACCATCGCGGGGCACCGCCCGGAGTCGGTGATCGGCATCAAGCAAATCCTGTTGCAGGACAAGGCCGCCGACCTGCGGGGCATGTGGGAAAACGAGGTGGAGTACACCACCAACCGGGTCAAGGGCTACGGCGTGGAGCAAGCCTTCCCGGAGTTCATAGCCCGCCGCGGACGGGAGTTGTAGACAAACGATTACGGCGACCGGAGATTGAGGGAAAGAAAATGGTAAAGCTGACTTTCGACGAAGAGCGTGTGCCTCTGCGGGAAATCGAGGAAGGCGATGTCCGGGTGGGGAATACCAAGGTGGCCCTGGAGGGGATAATCTCTCTCTACCAGCAAGGGCATACGCCTGAAGAAATCCAATGGAATTTCGACGTCGTTAGCCTGGGCGACGTGTACTCCGTCATAGGCTACTACCTACACCGGAAAGAGGAGGTCGACCAGTATATGCGGGAGAGCGACGAGGCCTGGGACAGATTCGTTGAAGAGCTAGAATCCCAGCCAGGCGCCCGCGAGTTCTATGACCGGGTGAGGGAATTCCGCAGGCAAAAGGAGTTGAAGCAACAAGCAGCAACGGAATCGGCGTAGCAGGATGCCACCCTTTATTGCAGACGAAGGGTTCAAGCGGGATATTACCCGTGGGATATTGTCGCGCGACCCTACCGTTGCCATAGTCCGAGTTCAGGACGTGGGTTTGAGTGGAGCAACGGACCCGGACATTCTGGAATGGGCAGCCCAAGAGGGTCGCGTATTGTTGACCCACGACAAGCGCACCATGACAAGGGACGCCAACGCGCGGCTTAGAGCCGGTTTGCCAATGCCGGGAGTTGTCGTTGTGCATTGGAATATGCCCATAGGCCAAGCCATAGAAGGCTCGCTGGAAATGATTGGGGCCAGCCTGGAAGGCGAATGGGAAAACCAGATTCGATACGTCTGAGCTGTTCCGCCCGTTACCGACTTTAAGGCGGCCTAGCCGCTCAGGGTGCCCTTGGTGCTGGGGACTGCGTGGGGGGAGCGCGGGTCGGGTTCCAGCGCGTCGCGCAGGGCGCGGGCTGTGGCCTTGCACAGCGCCTCGGCTTTGTGATGCGGGTCGATGCCGGTGATTATCCGCGCGTGAAGGTTGATCTTGCCCTCCAGCGCGATGGACTCGAAAAAGTGCCGCACCAGCGAACCGGGCAGCGTCTCCACCATCGAGTCGTCGATGGTCGTCTCGATGACCGCGTAGCCGCGTCCCGAGCAGTCCAGCGCCACCATCGCCAGTGTCTCGTCCAGCGGGACGATGGCGTGCCCCATGCGGCGGATTCCCCGAGCGTCGCCGATGGCCTCGTTCAGCGCCCGGCCCAGCGTGATGCCTACGTCCTCGACCAGGTGGTGCCAGCCGGTGTGCAGGTCGCCCTTGGCATGCAGGGTGATGTCAATCAGCCCGTGCCGGGAAATCTGGCTGACCATGTGGTCAAGGAATCCGTTGCCGGTATCGACGTCGTAAACGCCGGTGCCGTCCAGGTCGATGGCAAGGCGGATGTCGGTCTCGCCGGTGGTGCGGTGCAACTTGGCGACGCGACCTTCCGGGACGGCGGGGGGATTCGAAACGTCTGTCATCAGGATTTCACCCTCACCCTCACCCTTTCCCTCAAGGGAGAGGGGACTCCGTGAGTTCGGCCAAGGCGGCCGCCACAGCGTCATTTTCCTCGGGGAAGCCTACGGAGGTGCGAACACAGTCGATCAGCCGGGGATTGCTCCAGTGGCGCAGGAAGATTCCGCGGTTGCACAATCCTTCGAACACCTGCGGCCCCGTTCCCTCCGGCAACTGGCAGAGGATGAAGTTCGCTTTCGACGGATAGGGCTTGACCGTGGGGATGGCCTCCAACAGCCCGATCATCCGCTGGCGTTCGGCGACTATGGCGTTGACCCGCTCCAGCAGCGCCGACATGTCCTTGAGCGACGCGATCAGCGCCACCTCTGCGGCCAGGTTGACGTTGTAAGGGGGCTTGACCGACATCATCATCCCGGCCAGGTCTGGGTGCATTGCGCCCAGCCCGATGCGCAACCCGGCCAGTCCGGCCCACTTGCTGAACGTTCGCAGCACGACCAGGTTGGGATACTCGTCAAGCAGCGGCAACAGGGTGTTGCCGTTGAACTCGTAGTAGGCCTCGTCGACTATGACCAGTATGCCAGTGTCCAGCAGCGCCCTGACTTCCGCCCCGCTGGGCATGTTGCCGGTGGGGTTGTTGGGCGAGCAGACTACGATGGCCTTGGTGCGCTGGGTGATAGCCAGCTTGATGCCTTCGAGGTCAATATCGAAATTCTCGTCGCGGGGCACCGATATGGCCTGCCCGCCGCAGATTTCCGCCCCAATCGAGTACATCCCGAAGGTAGGGGTGAGGTTGATGATGTTGTCCCCAGGGCCGACGAACATACGGAACAGCATGTCGATAAGTTCGTCGCTGCCGTTCCCGGCGATGATTCGCTCCGGCTCGACGCCCACGTACCCCGACAGGGCCTCCCGCAACTGCCGCTGCTCCGGGTCCGGGTAGTGGTTGAAATTGGGGAAGCTGGCCAGGGCCTCGGCGACTACCGGCGAGGCGCCATAGGGGTTCTCGTTGCCGTTCAGCCTGATAATCCTGTCCTGCGGGATGCCAGCGCGCTCCGCCATGACCTCCACCGGCTCGACGCCCTGGTAGATGCCGAGACCCCGGATGTGGGGCAGCATCGACTCTTGCAGCTTTTCAGTAAATTCGGCCATTTCCTCTGACCTGCCTATCTCTATCGGGAACCTTTCGGTTTGCATGGAATGTCAGACTGCCGACTTGAGCGCGTCCAGCCGCACCTGCACCGCTCCCGCGTGGCCCGCCAGTCCCTCGGCGTTGGCGATCTGCACGGCTGCGGGGCCGAGATGCTGGAAGTCGGCGGGCTTCAGTCCCACGACCGGCATGGTGCGGAGGAAGTGGTGTACGCTGAGGGCCGAGCCGAACCGCGCTGTCCCGCCCGTGGGCATGACATGGCTGGGGCCAGCAATGTAGTCGCCCATGACCTCGGGCGAGTACTCGCCGAGGAACAGGCCGCCAGCGTGCTGGATGAGGTCAACCCAGCTCCACGGCTCCCGCAGCAGCAGGCACAGGTGTTCGGGAGCGATGCGGTTGACCAGCTCCACGCCCTCCTCCAGCGAGTCCACGATGACCACCCGACCCTGGCGTTCCAGGGCTTGCCGGGCCACGTCGCCCCGAGGCGCGGCAACAAGTTGCGTTTCGAGTTGGGCTTCGACGCGGGCCACGAGGTCTTCGCTGTCGGTCACCAGTATCGCCGTTGCCAGCGGGTCGTGCTCGGCCTGGGCGATGAGATCGGCGGCGCAGAAATCGGCGTTGGCCCCATCGTCTGCCAGAATGATGGTCTCGGTGGGGCCGAATACCCCGTCGATGTCAACCGCTCCCTGCACCAGCTTTTTCGCGTAGGCCACGAAAATGTTGCCGGGGCCGCAGATTTTGTCCACCTTGGGGATGGATTCGGTGCCGTAGGCCAGCGCGCCGATGGCTGGCACGCCGCCGACCTGGTACATGGCGTCAACACCAGCGATCTTGGCGGCGGCGACCACGGCGGGGTTAAGCGGCTGCGAGCCAGTACGCGGCGTGGTCAGGATGATTTCGCGCACTCCGGCGACACGGGCAGGGATAACCGTCATCAGCACCGTGGACGGGTAAGCGGCGCTGCCGCCGGGGGCGTAGACGCCTACGCGGGCCAGGGGCCGCACCAACTCGCCAAGGCCCTGCGCCGGGTCCATCCATTCGCCGGGCAGCGTGGCTTGGTGGAAGGAGCGAACGCGGTCTGCCGCCAGCTCAAGCGACTGCCACAGCTCTTTGCTCACCTGATCGCTGGCCGCGTCGAGCTCCGCGTCGGGGATGCGGAAGTCCTCCAGGTCGGAGCCGTCCAGCAGGAGGGCGTAGTGCCGCACGGCGGCGTCGCCGTCCCGCTTCACGTCGGCAAGCATGCGGACGACGGATTCGGCCGGGGTTACGCCGTCGCCGAAAGCCTGGCGGGTGCGCTCCAGTACCGATTCGGGCAGCGACGACAGGTCCAGCGGGTCGACGCGGGCGAGGACGTTTTCGGCGTTCCCAGCGCCGCGGATGATGTTCAGGGTGGTGTTGATTGCCACTAGGTCACTCCCAGGACTTGAATGGTTCCGGCTGCTGGATTCGGGTTACTCCGGCAGGAACTGCCTCACGTGGGCAATAGTCGCTGCCACGGCTTCGCGGCGGTAATTCTCCACCTTGGCCTCGGGTATCCTTTCGTAGACCTCTTCGAGGCTGTGCGGCATCCTTTCAAGGAAGCGATCCACGGTCTGCTGCACTTCGTCGTTGTCGCGGTACATGCGGTTCAGGGCAAATTTCAATCGCGACCATTCGAATTCCCGGCCAACAAACCCTGAGACCCGCTCTTTCCACTGGGTGAGCAATCCGTCCTCAAAGAACGACACTGAGACGCCCTGATCACCGCAGGAAACCTCATGACCGGCGTTCATAGGCCCTCGCACATCCGGCAGGGAGATACGGTCCATGTCGAGTTGCACGGCGCGATCCCAGATGTCCGCCTGCACCTGGTCGGCGGTCAGCCGGGTTTCCTCGCTGTTGATGTCGAAGTTAGGCCGGTACACAGTCGTAATCCAGACCTCGTCCGATGCCAGGTGGCAGATGTAGCCCAGCAGAAAGGAGCGGGTGGCCTGAGACTGGGCGCTCTCGTCCAGCAGTCCCGGGTAGTTCTCGAACATCGTCCGGGCGCCGGTGCCCACTTCCCTGACCGACAGCGGCGCAAAGTGCGTCTGCTCCCTGGGCCACTTGGTCATCGCGCGGATGTCGGGGGAGGTAGACCCAAGGTAGAAACTGCCGATGTGGTCATAGACTGAACCCCAGTCAAGCTGCTCCGCGACCTGGTTGGCCAGATAGATGTGCATCGGCAGATTGGGCATTCGTCTTGTCCTTGTCCGCTACCGGGGCTTTTGACCACCGACTACGGCCGTTGCCGTCATCCACAACGGCGTTGGGTATGTGTCGATAGGACGTGGGGATGCCATATTTTAGCCCGTGGCATTGTGCTTGTCGAACATACTCCGCCCGCTTAACCGAACAGTTCTTCGTAGGCGTGGGAATGGCTGTCGAAGAGGTAGGACAACTGAGACGCCGCCACGTCCACCGCGCCGCAGTCCCTCAGATGGTCAACGGCGGACAGCAGCTTGTCTTTCTTTACCAGCAGGCTGACCGAAAACCAGTCCTGTTCCTGCACGTTATAGACGCGCGCCACCGTGGGGCCCCTGAGACCGGCCAGGTCGGGCCGGGCCAGCACCATCCCGCTTACTGCCTCGGCCGAGTCGCCCTGCACGTTGGCCGAGAGACGGTAGTAGGGCTCGGCCCGCATGTGGGCCTCCATCATCTCGGTGAGACCGCGGGCCAGCTCACGAGTCGACGCGGACTCCGCCAGCCGTTCCGTGTTGGCCAGCAGACAGGCTTGGGAACTGAGAACCGTCCCATCCTCCAGTGTCTTGAGGCGATTTTCCTTGAGGGTCGTGCCAGTGGCCGTCAGATCGGCGATCAGGTCGGCGTAACCGGCAAGGGGAGCGGCCTCCAGCGTTCCCGACGCTGGCGCAAGGGTGAAGTAGTTGATGCCGCGGTCATAGAGGAACTCGCTCAGCAGCCGCGGGTACTTGGTGGCGATGCGCAACTGCTTGCCCTGCTGCCGGAATTCCAGGGCGAGATCGGCAAGGTCGGCGAGAGAGGTTACGTCAAGCCACGAATCGGGCACGGCCAGCACCAGGTCGCAGCGGCCAAAGCCAAGGCTTTCGACCAGGATGGCTGCCCGCCTGTCGTCCTCGCGGTACTCCAGCAGCCGGTCAAGCCCGGTTATGCCCAGCTCGGCGCTGCCCTCCTCCACCTTTGCCGTGATGTCGGCGGTACGCTGGAACAATACATCCACGCCGGGGATGGCTGGCACCGTAGCGGTGTAACGGCGGGCATTGGGCCGGCGCACCGGCAGCCCGCAACCTCTCAGGAAATCAAGGGTGGGCTGGTGCAGGTCGCCGTCGCTGGGCAGCAAGAGGCGCAGCGCGGGCTTGCCGTTGGCGGTTCGTGCGTCGCTCATATTTCCTGAGTCCTCACCGTCCCGTCGCTGTCCACCAGCGCCACAAGTTTCAGGCCGCGCCTTGCGGCGTATTCCAATGCTTGCGGGAACGACCTGCCGCTGACGTCGATTTCCGCGCTTGCGCCGCCATCGCGATATTCCTGGGCGACTTTGAGAACCGCGGACTGCGCGCCATCGCCGGAGGCTACCACCAGGACGCTTCTTGCGCCATCACCGTCGTGCGACGCGGCTGCCGGGGCAAGTTCAGCCAGCGCGTCCAGGTTGTAGGCGAAACCCAGGGCGGGCAGCGTCGCGTCTCCGCCCAGGTCCCGGGCCAGCCCGTCGTATCGCCCCCCGCCGCCCAGGGGCGCGTGCCAGCCGGGGTGCGACACCTCGAATACAATACCATTGTAATACGCCAGCCCGCGAACCAGGCCAAAGTCCAGCATGATTGCGCCGGACGCAACCAAGCCCTCGGGCAACAGGTCAAGAACCTGCTCCAACCGGCCAACCGCCGACGTATCAGCGCCCGCCCGGCGCAGGGTATCCGAAGCAGCGGCTATGGCGGCGCGGGAGTCGCCTTTCACTTGGGCCAGTTCGCTAGCCACTTGCAGCGCCAGACGCAGCCCGTCCTCGGCGTCGGGGAATCTGATCTTGCGCAGCAGCCGCTCCACCACCTCTTCCGGCCTGCGCTGCCCCAACTGGTCGAGAGGGTTGGAGCGCAGCACTCCCAGCAACACGCTGCGGGCCTCATCGTCGTCAAGCCCCTGCACGGCCTGGCTCAGATAGTCGTCCTCCGAGTGTCGCCCCGCGACGTGCAGCCGACGGCTCTCCTCCATCAGTTGCGCGATGGCAGACTCGCCCTCAGACAGCCGAGGAACGTTCTGTACCACGAAGGCCCGTGCGCGCTCGGAGAGGCCGACGGGTTCGAGCAGGCTGTTCAGCACGTCGAGATCCGCCAGCCGCAGAGTCCATCCCGAAACGCCGGACTCCGCGAGAGCCGACGTTGCCAGCGTCATCAGTTCCACGTCTGCCAGGATGCTGGAGCTGCCCAGCAGTTCGGCCCCCAGTTGCGTGAACTGGCTGCGGCTGTTCAAGTCTTCCTCCTGCGCCGATCCGTCGAACCGGAACACCGGCCCGCCGTAGCACCATCGGACGGGCAGTTCGATCTCCTGAGAATGTTCAAGGTAGTGGCGAATGGCAGGGGCGGTGAACTCCGGGCGCAGGCTGACAGCCCTGCCGACGGGGTCGCTGAAACTGAATAGCTGGGACGCCAGTTCGCCGCCGGACTTTCTCAGGAAAAGCTCGGTGGGTTCAAGCAGGGGAGTGTCAAGGGGCTGGTAGCCGTGGCGGTGGAGGAGGGCCGTGAGCCGCCGCTGGAGGGAATCGCGGGTTCTGAGCAAATCGCCGGAAAAATCGGCCATACCGCGCAACCGCGCAACTGGCCTCGCTGATTCTTCGGCTTGTCGATACATAGCCTGACAGGAATCTATTTTACACCAAGGTGTTGTGGATATGAATCGCTACGCGACTCAAACTGTGCGATGATTGAGCATTGGACATCCGCTTTCGCGGGAATTGCGGTGTAGCTCCAGATTGGGTTATGGGGACTCCCCTACGGGTGAGCGTTCAGGCCGCCGTCGACGTAGACGGGCTGGCCGGTGGAGTAGTCGCAGGACTCGGAACAGAGGTACACCAGCAGCGGCCCGATGTCCTCCGGGCGTCCCTTGCGGCGCAGTGGGGTGTAGCGCACCAGCAGTTCCTCAAGCTGCTGCTCGATGGGCTGGCCGGTGCTGTCGATCCAGCCCGTGCCCAGGGCGTTGATGCGGATGTTGTGCCGGCCCCACTCGACGGCCAGGGAGCGCGTGAGGGAAAGCAGGGCGGCCTGGCTGGCGGCGAAGGCAGACCCGTTGATCATCCCTCGCTCGGCCAGTTCCGAGATCACGTTGACCACCCGGCCGTATTCCCGTTCGGCCATCCGGGGGAGCACTTGTTGGGAGAGCAGGAACGCCATCTTGACGTTGCGGGTCTGCACTTCCTCCCAGGTCAGCGTCGTGATCTCGCCGAGAGGGGCGGCAAACATGCTGCGGGTATCGTTGACCAGGATGTCGACGCGGTCGTGGTGCTGGTCAAACTCCGCCAGCACTCGCACTGCGCTTACGTCCGAACCGGGGTTCATGACGGCGCCGTGGCTACCGGACGGCAGGCCCGCCATCACGGCGTCCAGCAGCCGCTGAGTGCGGGCGACCGCGAACACCGTTGCGCCAGATTCAGCCAGCGCTCCGGCCAGAAACGGCGCTTCATCACCGCCCGATGTCGCGAAAATGGCTACCTGGCCTGACAGTCCGTATTCCGGCAGTACCGGCATTTCAATCTCCTGAGATGGTAGTGGTCACCGTGTTCAAGGCAGCAGGGAACGCACTCACCCTAACCCTCTCCCGGAGGGAGAGGGGATTATACTCACGGCTCCAGTGGTATCACCGGGGCGTGACCTGTTGGCGTGATTCCACCCGCCAGGCCGCCGCCGTCGGCGATGATCATTTCGCCGGTCATGTAATCGGAGGCGCTGGACGAAAGGAACACAGCCAGCGGCCCGAAGTCCTCCGGCTTACCCAGCTTGCCGATGGGCAGGAAGTCGCCCGACCGGGGGAGGCTGGACTGCGTATTGCCCATGTCGCCGGTTGGCACGAATCCGGGCACGATGCTGTTGGCCGTCACGCCGTAGCGGGCGAGGTTGAAGGACAGCACGCGAGTCAGTTGGATCATGCCGCCCTTGCTGGTGCAGTAGACGTAAATGTCGCGGCCGCCCCGCATGCCGAACCCCGAGGCCACGTTGATGATCTTGCCGTGCCCCTGATCGACCATGGGCTTGGACACCGCCCTGGAACAGTAGAACGCGCCAGTCAGGTTGACATCCATGACCCGGTGCCAGTCTTCGTCGGTAATCTCCCAGATGGGCTTGCGGACGTTGTCCTGCACCGCTCCGGCATTGTTGATCAATACGTCTATCTTACCGAAACGCTCCGTTGCGGCTTGCATCAGGCCCTCGACCTGGGCCGCGTCGGTAACGTCCGTCGGCACGGATATCGCCTCGCTGCCCAGCGACTCGACCTCGGCCGCCGCGTCGTCAATCGGCCCCTGCCGTCGGCCAGCGATGGCCAGCGTGGCGCCAGCGCGGGCGAGGGCGCGCACCATGGCCAGGCCCAGGCCGGTGCCGCCCCCAGTAATCACAACATTCTTGCCTTCGAGACTCAGAGACTCCAGCATGATTTCCCCGGTTACATTGAATTGAACTTCAAGATATGGGTTACACAGTTGAGGAGTTCACCCCCACCCTAACCCTCCCCCTGAGGGGGAGGGGATAGCTTTCAACTGCGTAAGTCCTATCATGAATAGGTTCCGCTGAGGGTAACGTCTCCCGCCGTGAGCGTCATTAGTTCCCCGGATTGCAGGCGGAGCAGCAGGTTGCCGGTATCGTCCACCCCCACGGCCTCGCCCTCGAACCTTTCGTCGCGGAAGGCAGCGGTTACCCGGCGGCCCGTGGTTTCCAACAGTTGGGACCATTCCGCTACCGGGCTGTTACCCGCCCCTTGCCCTAGGCCGGGCAGGCGCCGGTACAGGTCATCCAGCTCCATCAGAAGTTGCCGCAGCAGCGACTCCCTGGACACTTCCTTGCCAGCGGCCCGGTTGACGCTGGTGGCGATGCCCGCGATTTCTTCGTCATCGTCGGGATAGTGGGCAACGTTCACGCCAATGCCAAGAACAGCATAACACACCGATTCGCCCTCGATGGCGCTCTCGGCCAGGATGCCAGCGACCTTGTTGCCGTCCAGCATCAAGTCGTTGGGCCACTTGATTCGAGGGTCGAGTCCGGCCACCTTTCGGACGGCCCGCGCCGCGGCCAGCCCACCTATGACGCTAATATAAGGAAGCTGGGCTATATCGGGCCGGAACAGCACCGAGAACAGCAGGTTGCCCGGACGGGAAACCCAGCTGCGGCCCTGGCGGCCGCGTCCCGCCGTCTGCACCTCGGCGATGACCACCGCGCCCTCGTCGGCGCCATCTGCGGCCAGCCGGGCGGCCTCGTCCATGGTGGAGCCCAGTTCGGGGTAATAGAGGATGCGGCGGCCCACGATGTGCGTGTACAGGCCCTGGCGGATGGCGGACGCTACCAGGTTCGGCATATCGAAGGTTTCACCCCCACCCTAACCCTCCCCCTGAGGGAGAGGGAATTTGGGGGCAGGCTACCAGCCGTGCTCCAGCTTGTCCCGAAGGACGGTCACCAGTTCGGCGACGGGGACGCGGGCCTGGTACATGGTATCGCGGTCGCGGATGGTCACCTGGCGGTCATCGAGGGTATCGAAGTCCACGGTCACGCAGTACGGGGTGCCGATTTCGTCCTGCCGCCGGTAGCGCCGTCCGATGCTCTGGGCGTCGTCGTACTGCGCGTTGAAGTGCGGGCGCAGCAGGCCGTGAATGCGGCGGGCCGTCGGGGTGAGGCGCTCGTTGCGGCTCAGGGGCAGCACCGCGACCGTTATGGGGGCCAGGCGGCGGTGTATGCGGGAAACTATGCGGACGGTGTTGCCATCCGGCTCTTCGTCGTAAGCGTCCAGCCAGAACGCCAGCGTAGCGCGGTCGACGCCTCCCGACGGCTCGATCACGTAGGGGAAGTAGCGCGTCTTTGAATCGTCGTCGTAGAAGCTGAGATCCTCGCCGCTGAACTGGGTGTGCTGCCTGAGGTCGAAGTCGGTGCGGTCGGCGATGCCCTCCAGTTCCGCCCAGCCCCAAGGGAAGCGGTACTCAATGTCGTAGCAGTCCTTGGCGTAGTGCGCCAGCTCGTCCGGGCCGTGCCGTCGCAGCCTGAGATTTTCGGGGCGGATGCCCAGGTCAACGTACCACTGGAAGCGGTCTTTGACCCAGCGGTCCAGCCACTCAAGGTCGGTTTCGGGGTGGACGAAGAACTCCACCTCCATCTGCTCGAACTCGCGGGTGCGGAAGGTGAAATTGCCGGGCGTTATCTCGTTACGGAATGACTTGCCGATTTGCCCGATGCCGAAGGGCAGCTTGCGGCGCGAGGAATCGAGGACGTTCTTGAAATTGACAAAGATGCCCTGCGCCGTCTCCGGCCTGAGCCATACCTCGTGGGCGGTGTCCTCCACCGGCCCCATGAACGTGCGGAACATCAGGTTGAACCGCCGAGGCTCCGTAAGCTCGCCGCCGCAGTCTGGGCAGCGCAACTCAATCCCCTCCCCAAAAGTTCCCTCCCCCTCAGGGGGAGGGTTAGGGTGGGGGGGAGTGCCGCCAACCCCCGCGGCCGCCGAAGGATCAACCCCCAGCGCCTCCAGCAGGTGGTCTTGCCGGAACCGCTGGTTGCACTCGCGGCACTCCACCAGCGGGTCGCTGAAATTCTCAACGTGGCCGCTGGCCTCCCAGGTGCGCGGGTGCATGAGTATGGCCGCGTCCAGCCCCACCATGTCGTCGCGCCCTGAGATGACCGCCCGCCACCAGGCTTCCTTGACGTTGCGCTTCAGCTCCACGCCCAGCGGCCCGTAATCCCACGTGGAGCCGAGGCCGCCGTAAATCTCGCTGCTCTGGAACACGAAGCCGCGGCGCTTGGAGAGGGACAGCATCTTGTCCATGTCGGCATAGGGCAAAGAGCGGGCCAAGGGGCAACCTCCTGAACGGCGGGGGGCGGATTTGTATGCGCTCAGGCCGCGCCGCCCATTCAGGTTAGCAAGGCGACGGGATTCGCGCAATCGTTTGGGGGCGAGCTGTGAAGGGTTTTCGCCCTTCACAGCTACATGGCGGGCATACAAACAAAAAAACTCCGCCGCCAAGATGGCGACGGACTCACTTACGAAGCCGGAGTATTCGATATGGAATTCACTATGTCATCCATTTTGCTTAATATCCACCTACCGGCTACTTTACAAATCAAGGATTTTGCATCTTCAAACCGAGGTCTTTTAGTTTTACTACGCTCACTATTTTCTGACCAGTAACTTAATTCATCTCTTCGGGTTGTAGTCCTTTCAGTGCCATCATTCATCACCTCATGTATTGTTTGTTCACCTTTCCAATAAAAACCAGGCTGCTCATTTAATAGCTGGTCTAGGTCCAAAATTTTTCACCCCCTAATTAAATTTGGGCGCAATTATACCGCTGCGCCTATCTCCCAGTAGATTACCACAATTTGACCTTGCTGTCAAGACTTTTCCTGGTTGCAGCCTGTGCAGGACGAGATTTGTGTCTTACAGTATTTGGGAATCCTCGCTGCGGCATCGTGCTGCTTGAGGCGATTTGACACTGCCGAGTTCGTAACTAGAATTACGAAGTATAGTGAATCATCCGATGGAGGCATCCTAGTGGCGAAGCTCCGCGCATTCTTCCCCCTGCTCCTCACCGCCGCCCTGCTGGTTGGGGCGGCGGCTTCTTATGGCGTGGTCAGCTCGCAGTCGGCCAACGGGCAGTTCGACACCGACGGCGACGGGCTGATTGAGGTGTCGAACCTGGAGCAGCTGAACGCCATCCGCTACGACCTGGACGGCGACGGTAGGCCGGACGCAAATTCCAACGCGGACGCCTACGCCGCGGCCTTTCCGGGAACGGTCTGCAACCAGGGTTGCAACGGCTACGAAGTGGCCCGCTCGCTGGACTTCGACGACCCCGCAAGCTACGCCTCCGGCACCGTCAACGCCAAGTGGACCTCCGGCGATGGCTGGCTGCCCATCGGGAACGTAGATAACGGATTTACGGCCAATTTCAACGGCAACGGATACACCATTTCCAACCTGTATATCAACCGCACTACTCAATTCAACGACCCCGGCGCAGTCGGCCTTTTTGGCTATGCGTGGGAAGACATCAGTGATGTTGGTATTATTGATGCCAATGTAGCGGGAATTGATCATGTCGGCGTGCTGGTCGGGCACGGTCGGATCAAAATCAGCAGTGTGTACGCCACCGGCATCGTGTCGGGTGAAGGATATTCGGTCGGCATGATAGCAGGAGGAGCAGGTGCTATCAGCGACAGCTACGCCAACGGCACTGTGTCTGGCGACGACAGCGTTGGCGGACTAGCAGGTGGTGTCGTCACTATCAGCGACAGCTACGCCAACAGCACTGTGTCTGGCAATAATCTGGTGGGGGGGCTGGCGGGCTCGGCTGGCAATATCAGCAGCAGCTACGCCACCGGCACAGTGTCGGGCTACGAGTTCATCGGCGGGCTGGCAGGCTCGGTTGGGTCAGCGCCAGAAATTTGCCTTACCTGCGGAATCAGCCGCAGCTATGCTACTGGTGAGGTGTCGGGTGAGTACAGTGTAGGTGGGTTAGCAGGCATAGTAAGAATAGGCGGCACTATCAGCGGGAGCTATGCCACCGGCAACGTGTCGGGCGGATTCAGCGTCGGCGGGCTGATTGGAGGTGGTGATGGCAGAGACCTCTACGTCACTATCAGCGGGAGCTATGCCACCGGCAACGTGTCGGGCGGATTCAGCGTCGGCGGATTGGCCGGGAGTAATGTAGGCGAAATCAGAGGGAGCTACGCTACTGGTGGCGTGTCGGGCGACGAGTACGTCGGCGGACTGGTTGGTTATGCAGATGCAATAACTGCCAGCTACGCCACTGGTAGCGTGTCGGGTGACGAGTACGTCGGCGGACTGGTCGGCGAAGCAAGTACAATCACCGCCAGCTACGCCACCGGCAACGTGTCGGGCAACGAGTTAGTCGGCGGGCTGGCGGGGTCAGCAGATACAATTCTCATAAGCTACTCCACTGGCAAAGTAACCGCTAAGAAGGAAAATGTCGGCGGTCTGGTAGGCGGGAACGAAGGGGGCAGCATCACGGCTATCGGCGGCTACTGGGACGTCCAGACTTCCGCGCAGATGACTTCCGCCGCCGGAGAAGGCAAGACCACCGCCGAATTGCAGTCGCCCACGGGCTACACCGGCGTGTACGAAGCCTGGCGCATTGACATTGACAACGCGGACCAGGACTTTGACCAGTCTACCGGCGTGGACGATGATTTTTGGGACTTTGGCACTTCAAGCCAGTACCCCGCTCTGAAAGCCGACTTCAACGGCGACGGGGTTGCGACCTGGCAGGAGTTTGGCCAGCAGGTAAGGGAGCGTCCCACGCCAACACCTACACCCACGCCGCGGCCAACGGCGACGCCTGCGCCGACACCTACGCCTACGCTAACGCCGACGCCGGAACCAACGCCGATTCCTACGCTTACTCACACGCCTACGCCCGTTCCTGCTAACACGCCCACGCGTGAGCCGACGGCGACGCCGGTTGCGCCCGCAGACACGCCTACGCCCGAACCGCAGGCGACATCGGCTTTGCCTGCGGCAACCACGGAAGCAACGACGGCTGCTGCGCCACAGGCGGCGGATACTCCCACACAACCGGCGCGGATAGTCACGGTGGTAGTTACGGCAACCCCGTCGTCCGCTACCGAGGCTGCGCCTGCGGCGGAGTCCGGTGGTGGGATTTGCGGCCTGCCGTCCGGCGATTCGACGATAGGCGCAAGCGCGGGCAGCCTGCTGTTGCTGCTGGCGCCGCTGGGGATGATATGGGGGCTGAAGCGGCGCGGGCGGAGGGGGCAGTAACGCCGCCCGCTAGGGCCGGGGTTTGGCGGTTGGACAACTCCCTTTGGCAATGATATAAGGGAGACAATAGGCATTGCACTGCATTGCGGAGGCCGAACCGTTGCGGGAGTGGGTTTGCTAGGTGTGGTTCCGATTTCTGGATTGGCTGGGGAGCAATTGGTTCAGTACCCATCTGGCCTTCATACCCATCGGCACTTGGGGAACCACCTGGCTATTGGTGGCCATAACCGGCGCAAGCTCAAATTGGTGGACAGAGTGGGAGGCCTTGCAGAACATGGGGCAAGCGGCTCCCTTTGGCGCAGCCACTTACGGGGCATTCATGCTGCCGCTGGAAGCAGGGGTGAGAGTCATGTTTTGGGCGATTGGTCAATTTGTCAAAGACATCAAGGAAATGAGGGAGCAGGAGAGGATTCGCGAGCAGCAGAGGGAAGAGGAGCTACGGATTCGGAAGCAGAAACGGGAGGAGGAGAGAGACGAGGAACTGCTGAAGGAAGCCGAGGCCACGGGCGTGATTACGCTGTCGGGTAACGTGCAGTTTCGCGTTACACGGGTAGCATCGCCTCAGGAAGAGCCTTCTGAATGACGCGGCTGTTGCGCGCTATTGACTCTGCGTTGCAGTATCCGAAATGGAACAAGCGTAAGGGTGTCTGAATTTCACGCCCATCCCTCCCCAAATTGGGGAGGGATTTTGTGGAGGCTAGGGTGTGTTGACATTTCACCGTCATTCCGGCGAAAGCCGGAATCCAGTACCGGAACCCGCAATTGTAGTCGAGAATTTGGACACTCGACGGTCTCTGGATTCCGGCTTTCGCCGGAATGACGGTTAAAATTCCAAATGTCAACAGAGCCTAGTAGCTACGCAGTTGGACAAAAATTCCCTCCCCCTTGAGGGGGAGGGTTAGGGTGGGGGTGAAATCCTCGCATCAGACACCGTATCCAACTGCGATCTCCTATCCCATTGAGAGAGAATCACCTGTTTCGGAAACTCCGCCGCCTGTTAGTTCGAATCCTGTTGGCTTCGGCCAGGCCGTTGCCAGAGGACCGCAACGCCATCTGGAGCATCCCCAGGGTGTTCCAGGTACTCTATTTCCTGATTTTCATCGGAATCTGCATTCCGATTATCATAAGCATCGTGCAGGAGGAAATCGCCGCCAACCCCCACGCCGGGTGGATTCATCTGGCAAGGGAATCGGCGTCCGAATTCGCTCCCGTGGGCGTTGGCGCAGCGATAGGCTCCCTGATCGCCGTCCAAGGAGTAGCGTTAATCGTGTCTCTGTATCACATCATAACCAACTGGTTCACTTTGCCAGCCATTGAAAGACACCGGGAGGAAGGCCGGGAGGAAGGGCGAGCGGAAGGCCGGACGGAAGGCCGGGAGGAAGGCCGGGAGGAAGGGCGAGCGGAAGGCCGGACGGAAGGCCGGGAGGAAGGCCGGGAGGAAGGGCGAGCGGAAGGTGTAGAAGAATCCAACCAAGCGTGGCGTGTTTGGCTCAGGGATCGCGAGGAGGCCGAAGCAGAGGGCCGACCGTTCGACGAGCCACCACCTGACCAGCGGGCAAGCTAGCTGGCAGCGCTAATCGTGTCTCTGTATCACATCATAACCAACTGGTTCACTTTGCCAGCCATTGAAAGACACCGGGAGGAAGGCCGGGAGCAAGGTCTGGAACAGGGCCGGATGGAAGGCCGGGAGCAAGGGCGGACGGAAGGCCGAGAGGAAGGCCGGGAGGAAGGGCGAGCGGAAGGTGTAGAAGAATCCAACCAAGCGTGGCGTGTTTGGCTCAGGGATCGCGAGGAGGCCGAAGCAGAGGGCCGGTCGTTCAACGAGCCGCCACCTGACCAGCGGGGAGGCTAGGGCGTGTTGACATTTTACCGGAGCCAGATGAGAGCGCTGGCGAAGCTGAGGAAGGCCAAGTATCTGGCGTCCAGTTTCTCAAACCGGGAGAAGACCCGGCGAAACTGCTTCATCTTGTTGATGAAACACTCCACCAGGTGCCGTTCCCGGTATAGATGGGCGTCATATTCGTGAGGCTCCCTCCGGTTGGAGCGGGGCGGAATCACCGGGGTCATGCCGCGCTCCGCAATGGACTGGCGGAACTGCCCGGAATCGTACCCTTTGTCGGCGATCACGTACTCGCCCTCATAACCGGCGATCAGACCTTCCGCCTGGGTAATGTCATGCGCTTGACCTCCGGTCAGGATGAACCTCAGGGGGTTGCCCAGGGCGTCCACGCTCACGTGGACCTTGGTGCTGAAACCGCCGCGGCTGCGGCCCAGGGCCTGGGATTCCTGCCCCCCTTGCCCCGGGGCGCTCCGGCGGCGCAGGGATGAGCCCGAACCACCGTGCTGTCGATGATGAGATACTCCAGGTCCGGGTCTCCCGCGAAGTGATGGTGCATCCGTTCCCAGATGCCTTTATCCGCCCAGCGGGAAAACCTCTTGTAGACGCTGTTCCAGTTCCCGTACTCAGCCGGCAGCAGACGCCACTGGGCGCCGGACCGGGTAATCCAGAGGACCGCCTCGATGAAACGCCGGCATTCCGCCTCCTGGCCCACGTAGAGACCGGTGCAGCCGCGCAGGAAATCAAGAATTTGGCCCCATTGCTCCGGTGATAATTTGATATTGCTCATCCGGCCATTATAATTAAATGTCAACAGAACCTAGGGAGCTACGGCTTGGCGGCTATGGCCTCTCCGAAGGCCAGTGCGCCGCAGGCCGACGGCAGTTCGCGCCACTCGTCCATAAGCTGCCGCCAGGTCTCGATGTCTTCCTGGGTCGCCAGGCCGAAGTGAATCAGCGCGCCTATGACCTGCGGCGAGAAGAACCAGTCCGATATAAAGCCGTGCAGGAAGGCCACGTCCGCCGCGGAACTGAAAGATTCGAAGGACATGGAAACCCTGACGTCGCCGAACCCGGCCTCCAGCAGAGCCGCCTTCAGTTCCTTGCCCAACTGGGGATGCCCGCCATTGCCCTGCAACAGCCCGGCGAAGACGCCCCAGGCGTTCTTGATGTCCGGCGCCTCCGGCTCCAGGAACGACGACCCGACGATGACCTCGCGGCTGCCGATGATGCCGCCCGGTTTCAGCACCCGCTTGACCTCGGCGAGGGCCGCCTGCGTGTCGGGTACGTGCATCAGCACGGCGTGGCAGTGGGCCACGTCGAAGGTGTTGTCCTCGAAGGGAAGCTCGTACACGTTGCCCGCCTGGAACGTCATGTTGCCGTGGCCGCCGGCCTTGGCGGCGGCGCGGGCCAGCTCAACCTGGGATTCCTCCATGTCGATGCCGTGGAACTCGCCCGGCGCAATGCGGTCGGCCAGCCCGACCGAGATGTTGCCCGGCCCGCAGCCGAAATCCAGCAGCTTCATCCCCGGCCGCAGGTGTGGGAGCAAGTAGGCAGCGTGCGTAGCGGCGCTGCGGCGGTTGAGAAGCTGCTGGAAGTCGTCGTCGTATCCCATTGTGTAAGTCGATTCCTGTTCACTGCTTTCCGTCATTTTCTTCCGTACCGTCCATCCGAATATAGGTCACGCGATAGACACAGCTACCAGTTTACCAACTTTTGGACAAGCTATCTTGACCACCGGTAAGGGCAACTGCAATGTCCTCTCGTCATTTCCGCGCAGGCGGGGATCTATCGACAGGCGCGACGGGGTTGGCGGGCCGCGCCGGGAACCCCTGGATTCCGGCTCTCGCCGGAATGACGCGCGTCAAAACGCGATTGTCCTTGGAAGTTGCTCTGCTATGGTTGACATTCCGTCCGGTGTTTTGTTAAATTGTGTGTCCCACCGAAAGGCGTGCGGAGTATTACCTATGCCCACAGTGAATCAACTGGTTAGAAAAGGCCGCAAGCCGGTCCGCAAGCGGACCAAGGCACCGGCCATGCACTGGGTTCAGAACTCGCTGAGGAACAGGGTCAAGTGGGGCCCTGGCTGCCCGCAGCGGCGGGGTGTCTGCATCCAGGTGCGCACCATGACCCCCAAGAAACCCAATTCCGCCCTGCGCAAGATTGCCAGGGTGCGCCTCACCAACGGCGTCGAGGTTACGGCCTACATCGGCGGCGAGGGGCACAACCTCCAGGAGCACTCCGTCGTGCTTGTGCGCGGCGGACGGGTCAAAGACCTGCCGGGTGTCCGGTACCATATCGTCCGCAGCGCTCTTGACTGCGAGGGTGTAAACGACCGCAGGCAGGGACGCAGCAAATACGGAGCCAGCCGCCCCCGCCGCTAGGAGCGGGGGTTTTCTACTTGCTTTCTACTCGGCGGATTTTCCGCCAGGCATCCGGTTTCACAATACGGATTTTCCAAAGGTGTAACGGCCTATGTCCAGAAGGAGACGCGCTGAGCGCCGACCGACCACTCCGGATCCTCGTTTCAACGACGTGGAGTTGGCCCGGTTTATCAACAGGCTGATGCTCAAGGGCAAGAAATCCATCGCCCAGAGGGTCACCTACAACGCTTTTTCAATTATTCAGAGCGAATCGAACCGCGAGCCGCTGGAAGTGTTTCAGCAGGCCCTGCGCAACGCCACTCCTGCGGTGGAGGTGCGCCCCAAACGTGTGGGCGGCGCCACCATCCAGGTGCCAACGGAGCTTCGCACCGAACGCAGCGAAGCCCTGGCAATGCGCTGGCTGATCCGTGGCGCCCGGTCGCGCAAGGGCATGCCCATGCGCCGGGGGCTGGCCATGGAGCTGATGGACGCCTCACGCGGCGAGGGGTCGGCGGTACGCCGAAGGGAGGAGTTGCACCGAATGGCGGAGGCCAATCGTGCCTTTGTTCACTACCGCCGGTAATCCCGGTCCCCGTCCAAGAAAGACGGAGTAGCGCAGAGACAGGTTCCCGCTTCCTCAACCAGTGCCCTGAGTCATGCAGAACGCATTTCCCATCGACAAAATCAGAAACATCGGCTTCATTGCCCACATCGACGCCGGAAAGACCACCGTCACCGAACAGGTCCTCTACGCCACTGGCCGCATTCACCGGGTCGGCGGCGTTGACGATGGCACCACCGCCATGGACTGGATGCCCCAGGAACGCGAGCGGGGCATTACCATCACTGCCGCCGCCACCACCGCGCAGTGGCAGGACTGCCGCATCAACATCATCGACACCCCCGGCCACGTGGATTTCACTGCCGAGGTCGAGCGTTCCCTGCGGGTACTGGACGGCGGCGTGGTCGTGCTGGACGCAGTGGCTGGCGTGCAGTCCCAGTCGGAGACGGTCTGGCGGCAGGCCGACACCTACTCCGTTCCCCGCATCTGCTTCGTCAACAAGATGGACCGGGTCGGCGCAAGCTATGAGCGCACCCTCGATTCCATCAGGCGAAGGCTGAACGGCAACCCTGTCCCCATCCAGCTTCCCATGGGCGAGGAAGACCAGTTCTGCGGCACCATCGACCTGATCGGAGGCCGCGCCACCGTGTACCCCATAGGCCGCGGCACCCGTTCCAGCGCCGAAGACTACGAAGAGATGCCCGTTCCTGCCGAGTTTGAGGACGACTATCAGCGTTACCGGCAGGAGATGATCGAGAAAATCGTGGAGACGGATGAGCAGTTGCTCATCCGTTATCTTGAAGGCGAAGACCTCTCGCCGGAGGACCTGCGCGGCGCTCTCAGGCGGGCCACCATTGCCCGCGAGCTGGTGCCCGTATTCTGCGGCAGCGCAATTTCCGGCAAGGGAGTGCACCCTCTACTCGACGCAATTCTCCTCTACCTGCCCTCCCCGTCGGACGTTCCTCCCGTCGAGGGAGTCAATCCGCGGAACGACGAAACCGAGCTGCGCTACCCCGAGGAGGACGGCCCGCTGTCGGCGCTGGCCTTCAAGGTAGCCACCGACCCCTATGTGGGGCGGCTGGTGTTCCTGCGGGTCTACTCCGGCAAGGTCAACTCCGGGGCCTCGGTGCAGAACGTCTCCCGCAAGGGAAGGGAGCGGCTGGGCCGCATCCTGCTGATGCACGCCAACCACCGCGAGGAGCTGGAGCACGTCACGGCTGGCAACATCTGCGCCGCCGTCGGCCTCAAGAACACCTTTACCGGCGACACCATCTGCCTGGACGTTGACCAGGTTGTGCTCGAACCGCCCAAGTTCCCCAGCCCAGTCGTCGCCGTGGCCATCGAACCCATGACCCGGGCCGACCAGGACCGCCTCAGCGACGCGCTGCGGAAGCTGGCCGACGAGGACCCGACTTTCGTAGTGCGGTTCAACGAAGAGACCGGCCAGACGGTTATGTCCGGTATGGGCGAGTTGCACCTGGAAGTGCTGGTTGACCGGATGCGCCGCGAGTTCAACGTCGAAGCCCAGGTGGGGCGGCCTCGCGTTTCCTACCGTGAGACGGTGACCCGTCCCTACCGCTCCGAGGCGCGGTTCGTGCGCCAGACGGGCGGCCACGGCCAGTACGGCCACGTTGTTCTGGAGCTGGAGCCGCTGGATCGGGGCGAGGGCGTCCAGTTCGTTGACGGCATCGCGGGGGGCGTAATCCCCAGGGAATACATCCCGGCGGTGCAGAGAGGCGTCATGGAGGCACTGGACAACGGGCCTCTGGGCGGGTATCCTCTTGTGGACTTAAAAGTAACGCTGGTCGACGGCAGCTACCACACGGTAGACTCGTCGGAAATGGCCTTCCGCAGCGCCGGGATTATGGCGATTCGGGAAGGGGTGCCCAAGGCGGCGCCCGCTCTCCTTGAGCCAATCGCGGATCTGGAAGTGAATGCGCCGGGGGATTTCCTCAGCGACGTGATCGGTGACCTGGGAACCCGGCGGGCGCAGATCCGGACAATCGAAGGCCAGGACGGCGCACAGACCGTTCGCGCGCTGGTGCCGCTGGGAGAGACTTTCTCCTACACGACGGCGTTGCGCTCGATCACCCAGGGGCGGGCCTCCTACACCATGGAGTTCCGCTATTACGAACCGGTTCCCGAAGGGTTGCTCCGAACCCTGCTTTAGCCGGTTGCGGCTAGGGCGTTTGGCTGGCCGGGGCAGCTTTTCGGGCCTATTGTTTTCAGGCGTATGCGTTAGCCCCATTTGGGGGCGCGGAAATTTAAGCAGGCTGAAGAAGGCGTATGCAGGCAAGGCAAAAAGTCAGGATCATCCTGAAGGCGTTCGATCACAAGATGCTGGACCTTTCGACGGGCCAGATAGTGGAGACCGCCGAACGCACCGGCGCAAGGATCGCCGGGCCAGTGCCTTTGCCCACCCACATCCGCCGCTTCTGCGTCATCCGGGGGCCGCACGTGGACAAGGACTCCCGGGAACACTTCGAGATCAGGACACACAAGCGCCTGATAGACATTCTGGAGCCAACATCCAAGACCATTGACTCGCTGACCAGGCTGAACCTGCCGGCGGGCGTGGACATCTCGATCAAACTCTGAACCTGAGACGCCGCCCGCCCTGAGTCTGTCGAAGGGTACGGCGCGTCCGGGACGAAACTGGGACAAGCGCGATATGCTACGGGGATTTCTCGGCAAGAAAATAGGTATGACGCAGGTCTTCCGTGATAACGGCAACGTTGTCCCGGTGACCCTGATACAGGCGGGGCCATGCGTCGTTACCCAGGTAAAGACCGTCGAATCCGACGGTTACAAGGCCGTGCAGTTGGGATTTGACGCCAAAAAGCGGCCCAACAAGCCAATGCAGGGGCATTTCCGGCCCAGCCGCGCGAGCCGGTACGTGCGCGAGGTGAAGGCCGACGACCCCTCGGAGTTCAGCGTGGGGCAGACCATCGGCGTCGACATTTTCGCCGAGGGCGAGAAGGTGGACGTCATCGGCCGCTCCAAGGGCCGGGGATTCGCTGGCACCATGAAGCGGCACGGCTTCGGCGGCGGCCCCCGCACCCACGGCCAGTCCGACCGCGCCCGGGCCCCGGGCTCCATCGGCGGCGGCACCACCCCCGGCAAGGTGTTCAAGGGACTGAAAATGGCCGGGCACATGGGCGACAAGCGCATCACCGTCAAGGGCCTGGAGATCATCGGGGTAGACACCGACCGCAACATCCTGATGGTCAAGGGCGGCATACCGGGCGCTCCCAACAGTCTCGTACAAATAAGGAAGGTGGCCTAACGCGGCCACACAGCAACGCTTGGGCGCGAGTTCGCTGGCAGCGGCTATCGAGCAAGCGCAGTGAGCGGAGAAAAATGGAAGTCGCAGTAAGAAATCAATCGGGTGAAACCGTTCACAGCATCGAACTCAGCGATGCCGTCTTCAACGTGCCAATGAACAAGACCCTGGTGCATCAGGCCATGGTCATTTACCAGGGCAACCGGCGCCAGGGGACTCACGACACCAAGACGCGCTCCGAGGTTTCAGGCGGCGGGCGGAAGCCCTGGATCCAAAAGCACACGGGCCGCGCCAGGCAGGGCAGCACCCGCTCCCCCCAGTGGCGGCACGGCGGCGTGGTTTTCGGGCCGCACCCGCGCAGCTACCGTAAGTCCCTTCCCAAGCGGATGAAGCGGGCCGCGCTCCGTTGCGTCCTGTCGGACAAGGTGCGCAGCGACCGCGTGGTGTGCCTGGATTCCATGGACACCATCGACGGCAGGACCAGGTCAATGGCCGGGCTGCTGGAGCGGTTGAATGTCTCCGGCTCCGCACTGATCGTCACCCTGGGAACGGACCGGAACGTGGTCCAGGCGGCCAGCAATCTCAAGAAGATATACACGCTGCCGGTCAACCAGCTCAACGCAGAAACGCTCCTGTCGAAGGACACGCTGATCCTGACCGAGGAGGCCGCCCGCTGGGCCGGTGAGAGCCTGTCGGCAGAGCCGCACGGCCGCCGCGGACGGAAGTTCTCCGCTGGCGGCGATGACGCGGAAACCATTGCCTCTGCGGTCGAGGAAGTTACCGAAGAGGAATCGGTATCCGAACCAACGGTATCCGAAGAACCGGAAACCCTGGAAGTTGATGATACCGAAGTTGATACCCAAACCGATGGCGACGAGGACGGTGAGTAAATGGATATTCACCGCGTATTGATCAAGCCGACGATCACAGAGAAAAGCACCATCCTGCAAGAGGCGGGTAAGTACACCTTCGAGATCGCTCCCAAAGCCAACAAGGTGGAGGTCAAGGAGGCGGTCGAAAAGAACTTCAACGTGACCGTTCTGGACGTGAACATTTCCAAGCTGCGGGGCAAGCGGAAACGCTACGGCCCGCGCATGGCGAAACAGCCCGACGTCAAGAAAGCGGTGGTCACCCTCAAGCAGGGAGACCGCATCAATCTGATCGAAGGGCTCTAGGGGCAAACACATGCCGCTCAAGAATTTTCGACCGATAACGCCGGGCACCCGGAACGCTGTGCGGGCCTCCTTCGAGGAGATCACCGCCACGAAGCCGGAAAAGTCCCTCATATCGAGAAAGCAGAACCACGCTGGCCGTAACAACCGCGGCAAGATAACCACGCGGGCGCGGGGAGGCGGTTCGCGCCGCATGTACCGCGCAGTGGACTTCAAGCGCAAGAAGGACGGCGTGCCCGCCAGGGTAAAGTCCATCGAGTACGATCCCAACCGGACGACCCGTATTGCGCTGATTTTCTACGCCGACGGCGAGAAGAGCTACATCCTGGCCCCCCACGGGCTGGCCGTCGGCGACATGGTTCAGTCCGGCCCCGGCGCTGAAATCAGCCTCGGCAACACGCTGCCTCTGACCAACATACCCACCGGCACCGTCGTGCATAACCTGGAGCTGACGCCGGGCCGGGGCGGGCAGTTGGTTCGCGGCGCAGGCACGGGCGCACAGGTGCTTTCGCGCGAGGGCGAGTACGTGCTGATTCGTCTGCCTTCGGGACAGATGCGGCGCGTGTTGCTGCGCTGCCGGGCCAGCATCGGGCAGCTTTCCAACCCGGATCACAAGAACGAGAGTCTGGGCAAGGCCGGGGCATCGCGGCACATGGGCCGCCGTCCCAAGGTACGCGGCGTGGCCAAGAATCCGGTCGACCATCCCCACGGCGGCGGCGAGGGCCGCTCCCCCATCGGCATGCCGGGGCCCAAGACACCGTGGGGCAAGCCGACTCTCGGCTACAAGACCAGGAACCCGAAAAAGGCGTCGAGCAAGTTCATCGTGCGCCGCGGCAGGAGGCGCTAGAATGTCCCGTTCCATCAAGAAGGGGCCTTACGTTCACCCAAAGCTGATGAAGAAGGTTGACCAGATCCAGCGCTCCGGCGCCAATACGGTGATCCGAACCTGGTCCCGTGCCTCCATGATTATGCCCGAAATGGTCGGGCTCACCATCGGAGTGCACGACGGACGGCGCCATGTCCCCGTTTTTGTCACTGAGAACATGGTGGGGCATCGCCTCGGCGAATTCTCGCCCACCCGCACTTACCGCGGCCATGTGGCCCGGTCGGAACGCACGAGCCGCTCGCGGTAACCCCATCAAACGAACGAAGTGAGTGGAGTGAAGGTAACAACGTGCCGCCAGTCAGAGCAGTAGCAAAACAACAGGGAGCCTCGCAAAAGAGGCTCAAGCCGATCCTTGACCTGGTGCGCGGCCAGAAGGTGGACGACGCCCTGAACACGCTGGGGCTGCTTCCTTCGCCGTGGGCCAAGCCGGTGGCGAAAGTGGTGCAATCGGCCGCGGCCAATGCCGAAAACAACATGCTCATGGACCGCGACAATCTGCGAATCATACAGATTACCGCCGACAACGCGGCCTCCCTCAAGCGTTTCCGCCCCAGGGCCCGGGGACGCATCGGGCGGATTACCAAGCGATCAAGCCATATAACCGTGGTGGTTGACGAAGACGAGTAAGATACAAATAGCAATTTTTTGTTCCCTCTACTTTAAGTAGAGAGGGTCAGGGTGAGGGCTATGGGCCACAAAACCCATCCATACGGGTTCCGACTGGGAATAATCAAGGACTGGAAGGCGCACTGGTACGCTTCCAACGGAGCGTCATATCGCGGCCTGGTCAAGGAAGACCTGGACCTGCGCGACTGCATCCGAAATGAGTACCGGACTTTTTCCGACGCCGGGATCGCCAACGTGGTTATTGACCGGGGCTCCCAGGACAGCGTCATCGACATTCATTCCGCCCGTCCCGGCATCCTGATCGGGCGCGACGGCGAGCGGGTCAAGAACCTGCGCGCCAAGCTGGAGGCCATCACCCGCAGCCGGGTGCAGCTCAACATCAGGGAGATTGAGCAGCCTGAGATCAACGCCTATCTGGTCGCGCGCAACGTGGCGGACCAGTTGGAGCGCCGGGTCGCCTACCGCCGGGCCATGCGTCAGGCGGCGCAACGGGCCATGCAGGCTGGCGCCGAGGGCATCAAGATCATCGTCAAGGGGCGCATTTCAGGTTCGGAAATCGCCCGTACCGAGAAACTAATGCTGGGCCAGGTGCCCCTGCACACTCTCCGCGCTAATATTGATTACGCTCTCGCCGAGGCCCATACCATCATGGGCCGCGTCGGGGTCAAGGTCTGGGTGTACACGGGCGAGGTGATGCCGTCCCGCGCCGAAGAGGCGGCCGAACTGGAGACCATCGAGGTTACGGTTCAGGCCGACGACCCGGACATCGACATTGAGGAATTGATGGACGCCAACGAAGGTTAGCCCGGTTCAAGACGGACTGGCGGCACCTGCGCCTACACACAAGAGGTTGATGAGGCGCTAACAGGAGAATTCCATGCTTCAGCCAAAGCGCACAAAATACAGGAAGCAGTTTCGCGGACGGATGCGCGGCGCAGCCGTGGCCGGAAGCACCGTGAACGCTGGCGAGGTCGGTCTCAAGGCCATGGAACCCGCCTGGATAACGGCGCGGCAGATCGAGTCTGCCCGCATCGCCATCACCCGCCATCTCAAGCGCGGCGGGCAGGTCTGGGTGCGCGTGTTCCCCGACAAGTCGGTGACCAAGAAGCCCGCCGAGACCCGCATGGGCGGCGGCAAGGCTGGCGTGGATTACTGGGTCGCTGTGGTCAAGCCGGGCCGCGTCATGTTTGAGGTGGCTGGCGTTCCCCAGAACGAGGCCGTAGAAGCCCTCCGGCTGGCGTCTCAGAAATTGCCCATTGCCACTAAAACCGTTTTTCGCGACCGCCTGGGCACGGCCGTAAGCAACGCGACGGCGTAGTTGAATTATGCGTATCCATGAAGTCAGAGAACTCAGCGACGACCAACTCTTCGAGGAATTGGAGAAGGCTGGGCGCGAGCTCATGAACCTCAGGTTCCGGGCCGCGACCAATCAGCTCCCCAACTCCAACGAGCCAAAATCGGTCAGGAAAACCATTGCCCGCCTGCGAACGGTAATGCGCGAGCGGCAGTTGCTAGCTTAGATGACAGGGGGCCGCTAGTGGTTACCAGCGGAAGGCGCAAGACCCGTACCGGATCAGTGGTAAGGGTCAAGCAGGACAAGACGGCTGTGGTTGAAATGGTGTGGAAGCAGCGCCATCGGCTGTACCGCAAGCAGGTGCGCCGTGTGGCCCGGTTCCACGTCCACGACCCGGAGAATCTGTGCAAGCTGGGCGACCTTGTTCGCATTGAGGAGACCCGGCCTATCTCAAAGACCAAGCACTGGCGCCTGCTGGAAATCCTGGACAGCCGCGAGGTGGCCGAAGTCCGTCCTATCGAGCTGGAAGGCGACGCGGTTTCCGGGTTGGGACTGAGCGATGAAGAGGAAGTCGCTGCGGACCTGGATGAGGACATCGACCCTGACATACTGGACCTCCTCGTTTCCGCCGGAGAGGACCTGGAAGACGGCGAGGACGATTAAGCAACCCGGATCCGGGCCTGTACTCGCGCCCGGCCGCGACCCGAGGATTGAGGCATGATTCAGACCTATACCAGGCTGACAGTGGCAGATAACAGCGGCGCAAGAGTTATCCGCCTGATAAACATACCCGGAAGCAGCCGCCGCAAGTACGCCAGCGTGGGCGACGTGGTGGTCTGCAACGTTCGTGAGGCGGCTCCCAACTCGCCGGTGCGCAAGGGCGACGTGGTGCGGGCCGTGGTGATCCGCCAGGCGCAGCCGCACCGCAGGCCGGACGGAACGTACATCAAGTTCGACGACAACGCCGCAGTGCTGATAGCCGAGAACCTGAACCCCAGGGGCACCCGGATTTTCGGCCCCGTGGCCCGCGAGCTGCGAGACCGGGGCTTCATGCGCATCGTGTCCCTGGCCCCAGAGGTGGTGTGATGCGGATTCGCACCGGAGACAACGTACTGGTCATCGCGGGGCGCGATAAGGGGAAGACAGGCCGCGTCGAGCGCAACCTGCCCGGGAAAGGCCGCGTGGTGGTGGAAGGCGTGAACGTGGTCACCAAGCACATGCGCGGACAGCCGGGAGTGCGGCAGGCAGGGCGCATCCAGTTCGAGGCGCCGATTCACGTCTCCAATGTCGTTCTGATTTGCAATAAGTGCAATGAGCCGACCAGGGCCCGGATCACTTTTCTGGAAACAGGGGCGAGAGTGCGCTCCTGCACCAAGTGTCAGGAAGTAATCGACGATGCTCGATGACGAAACACAACAACAGGAAGCTCAGGCGGAACCCGCCTCCGAAACGGGCGGACGCTCCGGAAGGCGGCAGCGCGGCGGCGCGGCAGTGGCCGAGGCCGAAAACGCTGGCCCTCCATTCCCTCGCCTCAAGCTGAAGTTCCGCGAGGAAATCATCCCGCAGATGATGCGGGAGTTCAGCTATGCCAACCCCATGGAGGTGCCGCGCCTCCAGAAGATTGTGCTGAACATCGGGCTGGGCGAGGCGCTGACCAACGGACGGGCGATGGAGGCCGCAACGGCGGATCTCACCACCATCAGCGGGCAGAAACCCATAATCACCCGCGCCCGAAAGTCCATCGCCGGATTCAAAATCCGCCAGGGCAACTCCATCGGCGCTGCGGTGACCCTGCGCGGCGACCGGATGTACCATTTCCTCGACCGGCTGGTGAACACCGCCCTGCCGCGTATCCGCGACTTCCGCGGGATGGCCCGGCGGGGAATGGACGGCCGGGGCAACTTTTCCCTGGGCATCAGGGAACAGATTATCTTTCCCGAAATTGACTACAATTCAATCGACCGGATCCGTGGACTCCAGGTAACCATCACGACCACGGCGCGAAACGACGCCGAGGCCATGCGGCTGCTGGAACTCTACGGCTTTCCATTCATCCGCGAAGCGTAACGGAGGAACGGCGTGGCCAAGTCGTCCCAGATACAGAAGTGGCTCAAGAAGCCCAAATACCCGGTTCGGGCCTACAACCGCTGCGGACGCTGCGGCCGGCCTCGCGCCTACATCCGCCATGCCGGCCTCTGCCGCATTTGCTTCCGGGAACTGGCGCTCAACGGCGAACTGCCCGGCGTGCGGAAAGCAAGCCTGTAACGGATTCAAATTCAAGCAATTCGAAAGAGCTAGAGACGAGACTGAAATGCCGGTTACCGACCCGATAGCAGACATGCTGACGCGAATCCGCAACGCCATTCAGGCGAGGCACGATTCGGTGATGATGCCCCATTCCAAGATGAAACTGTCCATCGCCAGGGTGCTCAAGGATGAAGGGTTCATCCGCGACTTTGACACGCCCCGGGGACATGTCCATCCCACCCTGCGCATTCACCTTTCCTACCGCGAAGGACGGCAGTCGGCCATCGCCGGACTCAAGCGGGTGAGCAAGCCCGGCCTGCGGGTGTATGTGGGAAAGGGTGAAATTCCGAGGGTGTACGGCGGCTTGGGGCTGGCCATCATTTCTACGTCCCAGGGCGTGATGTCGGGACGACGGGCTTGGCGCGACGGAATCGGCGGGGAGTTGCTGGCTTATGTCTGGTGAAGCAAACGGAACGGCTCAAGCCGAAGGCCGCACCCTTTCGCGTATCGGCCGCAAGCCCATTCCGCTGCCCAGCGGGGTGTCGGTAGACGTCGGATACGGCGAGGTTACCGTCTCGGGTCCCAGGGGCACTTTGACCCAGACCTATCACCCCGACGTTACGGTCAAGGTGGAGGACGGCGAGGTAATCGTGGAACGGCTCAGCGAGCGCAAGTTCCACCGCTCCCTGCACGGCCTGACCCGCAGCCTGATCGCCAACGCAGTTACGGGCGTTACCGACGGCTACACCCGCACCCTGGAGCTCATGGGCGTGGGCTACCGCGTCCAGGCGTCCGGGGACGGCGTGGTGCTGAGCGTGGGTTACAGCCATCCGGTGGAGATACATCCACCCGACGGTGTCACCATGGAGGTGGAGGGAAACAACCGCATCCACGTTCGCGGCATCGACAAGCAGAAGGTGGGGCAACTGGCGGCACGGGTGCGCAAGGTGCGCCCGCCCAACGCCTACAAGGAAAAGGGCATCCGCTACCAGGGCGAACTCTTGCGCTTCAAGCCGGGCAAGTCGGCCGCGCGCAAGGCTTAACCACGAGCAAACTCTGAGGCAAAAACTGGCAGCCCCCGATAGATGGGCTGTCCCGGTAATCGAGGCAAGCATGCCAAAGGACAGGAACGCCAGGCACCTGCGGAAGGTGCGCCAGGCACGAGTCAGGAAAAAGATATCCGGTACGCCGGAACGGCCCAGGCTGTCCGTGTTTCGCAGCTTGAGGCACATCTATGCCCAGGTGATCGACGACTCCTCGGGCAGGACCATCGCCGCAGCCTCCAGCCAGGAATCCCTGGAGGGCGCTGCGGGGGCCAAGAGCGAGGTTTC
Organism: Dehalococcoidia bacterium; assembly: GCA_963664375.1. Lineage (GTDB taxonomy): Bacteria > Chloroflexota > Dehalococcoidia > Lucifugimonadales > UBA3495 > VXOI01. Next base: position 1,847,512 of record OY761449.1, on the reverse strand, counting down.
TGCGGTCGTGGGCAAGGTGCTGGCCGAGAGGGCGCTGGCCGCCGGTGTGACCCAGGTGGTTTTCGACCGCGGCGGGTGCAAGTATCACGGCAGGGTCAAAGCCCTGGCCGACGGTTCGAGAGAGGGCGGGCTACAGTTCTAGGCCCTCCGGTTCAAATCCAGGAACGACACGGGGAGGTCCTAACCTCAAATGGTACAAGCTCCTCCGGGTTCTAACACAGGAAGACGCGGCGGACAGGGCCGGGCCGGCGGGCCGGGCCGTGGCGGGCCGCCAGGACAGAACAGGCAATCCCGCGACGGCGGTGGCGGCGGCGGCCGGGGACCCCGTGAGGGGCGTCCTCCCCGCGAGCGAGCGCCGCGCGAAGAGGACACCGGCGGGTTCCAGGAAAGGGTGGTCTACACCCGCCGCATCGCCAAGGTGGTGAAGGGAGGCCGTCGGCTTCGCTTCAACGCCCTCGTGGTGGTCGGCGACGGCCAGGGCACCGTTGGCGCCGGGCTCGGCAAGGCGCTGGTCATCCCCGACGCCGTTCGCAAGGGGAACGCCGTCGCGCGCCGTGAGATGGTTACGATTCCTCTGAGGGGTGGCACAATCCCACAGCAGATCACCGTCAAGAAGGGCGCAACCATCGTTCTGATCAAGCCGGCCCGCGAGGGTACCGGCGTGATCGCCGCAGGAGCCATGCGGGCCATCCTGGAGCTGGGCGGCGTGAAGGACGTGGTTGGCAAGTCGCTGGGCTCCAGGAACCCAATCAACATCGTCTACGCCACTATTGAGGCATTGCGGCAACTGAAGGACCCGGCAACCGAGCTGGCCAAGCGCGGCGTGTTGCGCCCGGCCCCGGCTCCTGTTGAGCCGGCTGCCGAGGAAGCTGCCACAGCAACGGAAGAAAGTTAGCCGACGGCCGGTTTTTCGCAAGACCGGCCAGTCAACGGGAACAATCTATGGCGGAATTGAAGATTACCTGGACTCGTAGCTGCATCGGGCGGCCCAGGAACCAGCGGGAGATAATCCGTTCCCTGGGCTTGCACCATCTGCAGGACACCGTTGTCCATCACGACTCCCCGACCATCCGGGGCATGGTCAAGAAAGTGGAGCATCTGTTGCGAGTCGAGGAGGTTAAAGACGCGGCATGATGCAGCATCAAGTGGCGCCGCCAAAAGGGGCGCGTCGAAATCGCAAGCGCATAGGCCGGGGCGATGCCGCCGGTCAGGGCAGCACTGCCGGCCGCGGCATGAAGGGCCAGAAGTCCCGGTCGGGACGCGGGCCCCGCGTGGGCTTTGAGGGCGGCCAGTTGCCCATCATCAAGGGTCTCCCCATGCGGCGGGGCTTCACCAACATTTTCAAGACGTATTACACGCTGGTGAATCTCGACACCCTGGAAAAGTTCGAAGCGGGTGACGAGGTCACGCCGGCCATTCTGGCCGAACGCGGGTACATCCGCAACCTCAATCGCCCGGTCAAGGTCGTGGGAGGCGGTGAGTTGAGCAAGTCCCTGCGCGTTACAGTCAACAAGTTCACCCGTTCGGCGCGGGCTGCCATCGAGGCCGCCCAAGGAACGGCGGAGGAAATTCCCGGCCGATGATGGCCACGGAGTCGCAGGGGGGGCGTTTCCCAAGGCTGCTACAGGCGGCCATAGACGCGTTCAGTCTGCCGGATCTCAGGGCCAAGATTCTTTTCACCCTCGCCATACTGGCGCTCTACCGCTTCATCGCCCACATCCCGCTTCCCGGCATCGACCAGGTCCAGCTCGACAACCTGTTTCGCAACAACGAACTGCTGGGCTTCCTGGACCTGTTCAGCGGCGGCGCACTGAGCCGTATGAGCATAGTGGCGCTGGGCGTTTTCCCATACATCACGGCCTCCATCGTCATCCAGCTCCTTACTCCGGTCTTCCCTCAGTTGCAGGAAATTTCCCGCGAGGGCGAGGCCGGGCGCGCCAAGATGAACCGGATCATCCACTGGCTGACGGTTCCCATCGCGCTGGCCCAGGGTTACGGGCAACTGGTGCTGTTGCAGCAGAGCAACGTCATCGACAGCGTGGGATTCACCGGAAGCGCCCTGCTGCCAACCATGGCCGCGCTGCTGTCGATCACGGCCGGCACCATGTTCCTGGTCTGGCTGGGCGAACTGATTACGGAACGCGGCATCGGCAACGGAATCTCACTGATTATCTTTGCCGGAATCGTGGCCGGTTTCCCGGCATTGTTGACCCAGGGATTCCTCGACCGCGACAACGTGCTGGGCATCGGTTTCTTCGCCATCATTGGCGTGCTGATCATCGCGCTGATCGTCATGTTCAACGAGGCCCATCGCCGGATCCCGGTGCAGTATGGGCGCAGCATCTTCCGGGGCGGCAGAATGTACCGGCAGAGCGGCGCGACCTATCTGCCGTTGCGCATCAACTCGGCTGGCATGATTCCGCTGATTTTCGCTTTCTCCATCGTGATCCTGCCCGGCACCATCGCTACCTATCTGTCGACCAACACTACCTGGGTGGGCGACGTAGCCAATTTCTTCGCTGTTCTGCTGGTGCCTACTTCGCCGCTGTACTGGGCCATGGTGTTCGTGCTTGTGGTGATGTTCACCTTCTTTTACACGCTGGTGATATTCAATCAGCAGAACCTGGCGGAAAACCTGCAAAGAAACGGAGGGTTCGTGCTGGGCATCAGACCCGGCAAACCCACACAAGACTACCTGAACCGGGTGATTGTCCGCATCACCATGGGCGGCGCCCTGTTCCTGGGCTTCGTGGCCATCGTGCCCTACCTCGCGTCCTTAGTCACCGGAGTGCAGGCCATTTCGCTGAGCAGCACCAGCCTGCTGATTATGGTGGGCGTCGGACTGGATACCCTGCGCCAACTGGAGGCGCAGCTCACAATGAGAAATTACGAAGGATTCCTGAGATAGCGTGGCTGAGGGACTGAGACTCGTCTTGTTTGGGCCGCCCGGCGCCGGCAAAGGCACCCAGGCGCAGTTGCTGACCGACCGCTACGGCTTGGCGCACGTCAGTTCGGGCGACATTTTCCGCCACAATCTGCGCCAGGGTACGCCGCTGGGCCTGCGGGCCAAGGAATTCATGGACCGCGGCGAGCTGGTGCCCGACGAAGTCGTCATCGACATCATGCTGGACAAGATTATGTCCATTCATTCCGATGATGGGTTCATCCTGGACGGATTTCCACGCAACACCCGGCAGGCTGATGAACTGGAGACGGCTCTCACGGCCCGGGCCCGCAACGTCGACCGGGTGTTGCATATCGACGTTGCCGAGGACGAACTGGCGCGGCGCCTCGGCGGGCGGTTTGTCTGCCGGGAGTGCCAGGCGCCTTTTACCCATTACGACGACGGCCCGGCTCCCGTCTGCGACCGCTGCAACGGCGAGTTGTACCAGCGCGACGATGACCGCCCGGAGGCAGTCCAGCGAAGGATTGACGTCTACCGTGAGGAAACAATGCCGGTTCTCGCCTTCTACCGGGAGCGCGGCCTCCTGGTGGACATACCCGGCAAAGACTCGGTGGACAGCGTTTTCGAACGCATCGTGGAAGCCCTTTAAGACTGTGTAAAAATTGGCGACTTTCCAAAAACCGTTATTGAGAGTACAATAACAAAGTGAATCTGAACCGCAAAAGGGAAACTGCCTCCACCTCTCCGTCCACGTATTCAGGCGGAATTACCATCAAATCGCCCCGCGAACTGGATTCCATGCGGAAGGCGGGGGAGATAGTCGGCAAAACCCTTGACCTGCTCAAGGCATCCGTCGAGCCGGGGATGACTACCCGCGACCTCGACCGGATTGCCTTCAAGGAAATCACCCGCAACGGCGCGTCGCCTACTTTCAAGGGGTACCGGGGATTTCCGGCGACAATATGCTCTTCGGTAAACGACGAGATCGTTCACGGAATTCCTGGCAAGCGCAAGTTGCAGGAAGGCGACATCGTAAAGGTGGACGTAGGCGCTACCATCGAGGGATTCATCGGGGACGCCGCGGTTACCATCCCGGTCGGCGAGGTGCCGGAGGCGCTCCTGGCGCTGATGGAGGACACCAAGCGCGGACTTGAGGAAGGAATCAGGGCGGCGGTTCCCGGTGCCCGCGTCGGCGACATCGGCGCAGCCATTCAAGCCTACGGGGAGGCCCGCGGCTACGGAGTGGTGCGGGATTTCGTCGGCCACGGCGTGGGCCGTTTCCTGCATGAGGACCCGCAGGTTCCGAACTACGGAATCGCTGGCAGGGGCGCGTTGCTCCGGCCGGGCATGTGCATTGCAATCGAGCCGATGTTCAACCTGGGGGACTGGAAAACGAGGATTCTGGACGACCAATGGACGGTGGTAACCGCCGACGGCAAGCTGTCGTCGCATTTTGAGCATTCCATCGCCATCACCGACCAGGGTCCAGAAATACTTACGATTCACAGCTAGGGTCTGGCTGTTTCGGTTCAACCGGGGCCAGGCGTCAGGCAGCTTAACCAATTCAGGCAAAAGGGGTTTTATGGCAAAGAAACAGGCGATTGAAGTTGAAGCCAGTGTCAAGGAGGCACTGCCAAACGGGATGTTCCGCGTGGAGTTGCCCAATGACCATGAGGTGCTTGCCCATGTCTCGGGGAAGATCCGCATGAACTTCATTCGCGTGCTCCCGGGCGACCGGGTTCTCGTCGAACTTTCGCCATACGACCTTACGCGGGGGAGAATCACCTACAGGTTCAAGTAGCCGGAACGGTAACAGGGCAGCGAGTCCCTTGGCCTGCATCAGCCCGCGGGGTCTGCCGGGCCGCGGCTCTTTCTGGCCGCACCGCCGTCGGCTATTGGCGCATTTGAGGATCTTATGAAAGTGACAGCATCGGTCAAGCCGCGGTGCGACAAGTGCCGCGTCATCAAGCGAAAGGGCGTGATACGCATAATCTGCCAGAACGCCCGTCACGCCCAGAGGCAGGGTTAGAACTGCCTCGGCAGCAATTCGGCGCGCAGCAATGCAGAGTATTCAGGAGGCATCGTGGTACGCATAGCCGGAGTAGACGTTCCTGACCGCAAGAGGGCTCACGTAGCCCTGCGCAGTATCTATGGAATAGGGCCCAAGCTGGCGGAAGAAATTATCGTCAAGGCTGACCTGGATCCCACGATGCCGCCCCGGATGAATGAACTCTCCGAGGCGCAGGTCAACCGAATCCGCGAACTGGTGGACCGGGAGTACCTCTCGGAAGGCGACCTTCGACGGGAGGTCAACCAGAATATCCGGCGGCTGATGGACATCGGCTCCTACCGTGGGCTGAGGCATCGCCGCAATCTGCCCGTGTCCGGGCAGCGAACCCGAACCAATGCCCGAACGCGCAAGGGCCCGCGCCGTACCGTTGCTGGCCGCGGCCGACGCACGGGCGGCAAGAAGTAGGCGGTGTAACCGATGCCAAGACCCAGGACCAGACGCCGGGAGCGGCGCTCCGTGCCGCAGGGCCGGGCCTATATCTACTCAACTTTCAACAACACGCTGGTCAGCATCACCGACCCGCAGGGGAACGTGATCGCCTCAGCCAGCTCCGGCGTGGTAGGCTTCAAGGGTTCCCGCAAGGGCACCGCATTCGCCGCCCAGCGGGCCGCCGAGCAGGCTGGCCGCCGTGCCGGTGAGGCGGGCATGCGGCTGATCGACGTGTTCATCAAGGGGCCAGGGGCCGGACGGGAGGCCGCCATCCGCTCCCTGCAAGGGGCGGGACTGGTGGTTACCAGCATCCGCGACGTGACTCCAATCCCGCACAACGGGTGCCGTCCACCCAAGCGAAGGAGAGTTTAGGCCAGTTTCAGGCCAAAATCATGGGCAGATACACAGGGCCGGCCTGCCGCTTGTGCAGACGTTCCGGCGAAAAACTGTTTCTCAAAGGCGACCGCTGTTTCACCCCGCGCTGCTCCTTCGAGAAGCGCCGCAACCCGCCCGGCAACGTGTCCCGGCGGCGGCGGCGGCCTTCCGACTACGGCGTGCATCTGCTCGAAAAGCAGAAGGCGAAGTACATCTACGGCGTGATGGAAAGCCAGTTCCGCAAGTACATGGACGAGGCGTTCAACACGCCCGGAGTGACCGGCACGAACCTGCTCCGCAGCTTGGAGCGGCGCCTGGACAACGTGATTTACCTGCTGGGATTTGCCGACTCGCGCAAGCAGGCCCGCCAGTTTGTGTTGCACGGCCATTTCCAGATCAACGGGCGAAAGACGGACATTCCGTCCTACTCGGTAAAGGCGGGCGACACCATCACCTGGCGTGAGAACGACAAGACTACGGACTTTTACGCCGAGCGCACCGAGGGCCTGCCCAAGAGACCGGTCCCGCCGTGGCTGGGCCTTGACATCGGCGAGATGACCGGACGGGTAGTCGCTTTGCCCTCCGACGAGGACTTGCAGACCACCCTTGATTCCAGGCTAATCGTAGAGTTTTACTCGAGGTAGTTCAGTGTCGATGTTGGACACTTTCGTTGTGCCTGCCGCCGCCCAGATCGACGGGCCGGTAGTTCCCACTCCCGAGATTTCCGTGGAAATTTCCGGCGATAACTACGGCCGGGTTGCCGTTGGGCCGCTGGAGCGAGGATTCGCCCAGACCATCGGGAACCCGCTGCGCCGCATCCTGCTCAGCTCCACTCCCGGCACTGCTGTCACGTGGGTCAAGATCGGGGACGTGGTGCACGAGTACATGGCCATCCCGGGCGTCAAAGAGGAGGTCATGGAGATCCTCCTCAACATCAAGAGCATACGCATCCGCTCCGCAACGGGGCGGGATGGAAAGATGCGCTTGGAAGTCAGGGGAGGCGGCCCGGTCTGCGCCGGCGACATTATGACCTCTTCGGACTTTGAGATCGTCAATCCCGAACAGCACATTGCCACCCTTGACGACCAGGAAGTCGAACTCGCCATCGAGTTCAACGTCCGCCAAGGCACAGGGTACCAGACCGCCCAGCCGGGCGAGGACGGACTGAACCTCCCCGCTGGCGCGTTGCCGGTGGACGCTATTTTCAGCCCTGTGCGAAAAGTCAATTTCAGCGTGGAACGGACCCGGGTCGGACAGGTCACCGACTACGAGCGCCTCCTCCTGGAAGTCTGGACCGACGGCGCCATCCGGCCCATCGAGGCGGTACAGCAAGCAGCCGAGAAGCTGGTCAAGAACTTTTTCCTGTTCAGCAAGCTCAGCCGCGCCTCCGAGCACGGCATCGACCGGGCGCCGCTGGTCGTTTCTCCCGAGGTATACCAGACCCCCATCGAAAAGCTGGAGCTCTCGCCGCGCACTCTCAACTGCCTCAAGCGCCACCAAGTCAACAGGGTGGGCGAGGTGCTGGATATGTCCGACGATGAACTTCTCAAGATACGCAACTTCGGGGAGAAATCACTGGAGGAATTGAAGGAAAAGCTGGCCGAGCACGGCATCACCGGCTCCAGGTCGGATTCCGGGGAGGAGAGAGGGCCGGTGGCCGTCGGCGCGCTGAGTACCGATGATCTGTCCGATTTGATGGGCACCGGGGAGGACGGAGACAAAGACATCCTTCCTGTCGGCATGACTTACGAGGACGACAGCCTCCTGGCCTCCGGCGACGGTTCGGACGGCGCGGATGCTGACTACGAGGAGTACGAATAGCCATGGCTTCCCACCGCGTCTCCGGGCGCAGGCTTAGCCGCTACAAGGACCAGCGCAAGGCGCTGATGCGCGGGTTGGTCACCGAATTGATAACCCACGAGCGAATCAAAACCACGCTGGCCAAGGCCAAGGAAACCCGCATTGTCGCGGAGAAATTGATCACCCACGGCAAAAAGGGCAATCTGCACCACCGGCGTTTGGCCCTGGCGCAGGTGCCCAACAAGAAGGTCGTGGAAAAGGTGTTCGACGATATCGCCCCGCGGTACGCCGACCGGGCTGGCGGGTACACCCGCATCGTCAAGCTCGGGCCTCGCTCGGGCGACGCCGCTCCCATGGCGGTAATCGAGCTGGTATAAGGAGCGGGCCAGATAGCGGAAAAGCAAGATCCATCGTTGCAAAGCGACGACATGCTCCACTCCCCGGATCACCCGGTCAGGCGAATCGCTCTGTGGGTGGAGTACCAGGGAACCAATTACAACGGCTTTCAGTTGCAGCTTAACCAACCTACGATCCAGGGGGCTTTGGAAGAAGCCCTGGCCCGGTTCACCAGCGAGCGGATACGCATCCGCGGAGCCAGCCGCACCGACTCGGGGGCTCACGCCCAGGGGCAGGTCGTGGACTTCCTGACCGGTTCCCGGAGGCCCACCGAGCGGTTCCTTCCGGCCCTGAATTATTTCCTGCCGGAGGACATCAGGGTACTCCGGGCGAAAGAGGTGGCTCGGCAGTTCCATTCCAGGCGCTGGGCAACCGGCAGGGTGTACCGCTACCGGCTGCTGGCGCAGCCCGAACCCACCGCCCTGCTAAGGCACACGCACCTGTGGATCAGGGAACCCTTGGACGCGCAACGCATCAACGAGGCCGCCGGTGCCCTTGTAGGAACGCACGATTTCAGGGCCATCGCGGCGGGGCACCCGGCAGACCGCAGCGCGGTCAGGATTGTCAAACGCTGGGAAGCATACTGGCAGGGAAACACACTGGTCATCGAGTGCGAGGCCAACGGATTTCTCAAGCAACAAATCAGGAAGGCCAACGCCATCCTGGTGGAAATAGGGAAAGGCAAACAACCGATAGAACTTACGGAGCAGACCATCATGGGAGTTCCGGGCATACCGGAAATCCCCCTGTTGCCTGCTCGCGGACTTATACTGATTGAAGTGAAATACCCGGAGGGAGCGTTCGACTCCCCTCCGGCGGAGACCGGCGGCACGTATGAAGAGAACCAGCACATATTTCCCCAAACCCGGTGAGGTCGAATCCAACTGGAAGGTGGTGGACGCGACCGGCAAGACCTTGGGTCGGCTAGCCCGGGATGTCGCCGTGTCGCTACAGGGCAAGGACAAGCCGTCCTACACGCCCCACACCATGACCGGCGACTTCGTAATCGTGGTCAACGCTTCCAAAGTCAGGACAACCGGACGCAAGACCACGCAGAAGTACTACTACCGGCATTCGGGTTACGTCGGCAATCTCAAGTCCACGCGACTGCGGGAGATGCTGGAAAACCGGCCGGATCGGGTGATCGAACTAGCGGTCAAGGGCATGCTGCCGCGCAACCACATGGGGCGCCAGATGCTCAGACGCCTCAAGGTGTACGCGGGACCACAGCATCCGCACGACGCGCAGGCAGCCCAGGCCAGCTAATTCCACTGGCCGGCGGGCACCGGCCTGTGAAGAACGGAGGCAAATTCCCTTGGTGCAATTGGAAGCGGCTCAACAGTATTTCTACGGAACGGGAAAGCGCAAGACGGCTATCGCGCGGGTCCGGCTTTATGTCGACAACGGCGGCCCTTTCATCGTCAACAGCAAGCCGATGGACGAATACTTTGGATGGTCAACGTGGCAGCGGATTGCCAACGACGCCTTTCATGTGACTAACATGATGAACCGTTTCCGTGTGGTCGCCAAGGTAGCCGGCGGCGGGGTGAACGCCCAGGCTGAAGCCGTCCGGCACGGCATCACCCGTGCCTTGATAGCCTTCGACCCGTCGCTGAAACCCGCCCTGAGACGAGCCGGTTTCGTTACGCGCGACGCCCGCATCAAGGAGAGCAAGAAGTACGGCCTGAAACGCGCCCGTCGCGCCCCCCAGTACACCAAGCGGTAAGCTCCAGCGCGGTACTGCGTCTCTCAACCACTGGCAAGCCAAAAGGAAAACGCCCCGGATTAAACCGGGGCGTTTTCCCATTTGGTGCCTCCTGCTAATCCCCTCTCCCTCCGGGAGAGGGTTAGGGTGAGGGCGTCCTTTATTCTCGCAACAATATCGGATGCCCCGGAGTTGACTCCGCACTACCTTTTCACCCCCACCCTAACCCTTCCCCTGAGGGGGAGGGGACTTTGAGATGATTTCACAGCCATCCTTGGCATCCTATGGTCAGGACTTTTAATCCCCTCTCCCGGAGGGGGAGGGGACTTTGAGATGATTTCACAGCCATCCTTAGCATCCTATGGTCAGGACTTTTAATCCCCTCTCCCTCCGGGAGAGGGTTAAGGTGATGGCGTCCCTTCATTCTCACAACAATATCCTGATGCCCCGGAGTTGACTCCGCGCTACCTTTTCACCCCCACCCTAACCCTCCCCCTGAGGGGGAGGGGACTTTGAGATGGTTTCATAGCCCTCCTTAGCATCCTATGGTCAGGGCTTTGCGCGGGGATGCCGTGCCAGGAAATCGTCGGCAATCTCGTTGAAAGTCAGGAACTGCACGCCGTCGTGGGAGGTGATGTACTCGGTGAGCCGTTCCAGCATCAGGATGACCTGCGGCCGGCCGCTCACGTCCGGGTGGATGGTGATGGGGAACACCGCTTCATCATACTCCCGGTAAACGTAGTCGAACTGGTCTTTCCACATCTGCTCGATGTCCCTGGGATTGACGAACCCGTGGCTGTTAGGCGACTTCTTGATGAACATCATGGGCGGCAGGTCGTCCAGGTACCAGTTGGCGGGTATCTCCACCAGGTCGGTCTCCTCGCCCCGTTGCAGCGCGTGCATCCACACGTCGGCAGGCTGCGAGTAGTCTATCTTGGTCCAGCGGTCACCCACCCGGACGTAGTAGCATTCGAAGTCGCGGTGCATGAGGCTGTGGTCGTACTTGATTCCGTGCTTGAGCAGCAGTTCGTTAGTGACGTGGCTGAACTCCCACCACGGCGCAACGTAGCCCGTGGGCGGCTTGCCAGCCAGGCCGGTCAGCAGGTCAAGGCAGCGCACCAGCACGGCCTCCTCCTGCTCCGGCGACATGGAAATAGGGTTTTCGTGGGAGTACCCGTGAATGCCGATCTCGTGGCCCGCGTCGACCACCATCCGGCATTCGTCGGGGAAGGTCTCGGCGGAATGACCCGGTATGAACCACGACGACCTGATCCCCAGCCGGTCAAACATCCTAACCAGCCGGGGTGTGCCCACCTCGCCAGCGAACAGGCCCCGGGAGATGTCATCGGGGGAATCCTCGCCGCCGTAGGAACCGAGCCAGCCGCCCACTGCATCCAGGTCAACGCCAAAAGCACAGAGAATCCGCTTTTCCGCCATATTCGCCCTCCGTAGCGTCATAGCGCCATTGCGTCAAATGTCTAAACCCCGAGATATTCCGCGGCAGCGTCCAGCAACCCCGTGACTCGTTCCGGGGAACCGGCCTCAGCATAAATGCGAAGGAGCGGCTCCGTTCCGGAAAACCGGACGCCGAGCCAGCCGTCGTCGAAGTGCAACCGACGCCCGTCGATACTGTCCGACGCAGCGACAGGGTAAGCCCCCAGGCGTTCCAGCCCTGGATCGTTCACACGCTGGTTGATTCGCTCGCGGTCCGCTGCCACAAATTCAATGTCCCGCCGGTGATAGAAGTGCGGGCCAACCTTGTCGAAAAGGTTCTCTAGGAGTTGCGCGACCGTCTTGCCGGATTTCGCCATATTTTCCAGCACGAACAGGCCGCTGAGAATCCCGTCCCGCTCCGGCACGTGGCCCCGGAAGGCGAAACCGCCGCTTTCCTCACCGGCCATCAGGGCGTTCAGTTCGTCCATCCGGGGGCCCATGTGCTTGAACCCCACCCGAACCTCGTGCACATCGACCCCGTAGATGCCGCCCATCTTGTTCAGGGCCTGCGACGCGGTTACTCCCTTGATCAGCGACCCGCGCCAACCCTTGGATTCCAGCAGGTAGAGGGCCAGCAGGGAGAAAGTGTCCAGGGTGGTAACAAACCGCCCCGTTTCGTCGATGATGCCCACGCGGTCGGCGTCCCCATCCAACGCTATGCCCACCGAGGCCCCGGTGGCCGGAACGCGGGCCATCAGCTCGGCCAGATTCGGCGCTATGGGCTCCGGCTGGGCCATCCCGGGGAACGCCGGGTTGCGGTGTCCGTGCAACTCTTCCAAGGTGGTGTTGCCGCCCTCCAGCAACTTGGGCAAGTACCCTGCGCCAGCGCCGTACATCGCGTCCACGATGACGTGAAACCCTGCGGAACGGATGGCGTCCAGATCGACCAACCGGGCCACATGCTCAAAGTACGGCTCCGCCGGCGACAGGTCTTCTATCAATGGATTCCCGCTTTCGCGGGAATGACGGAGGGCGGCGTCAATCTCACCGGGTGCAACCGCTTCCACGAGGCGGATAGCGCCCTCCAGCTCGTCGGTTATCTCCTGGGTTGCGCTGCCCGCATATTCCGGCTTGAACTTGAAGCCGTTCCAGATGGCCGGGTTGTGGCTGGCAGTGATGATCGCCGCGCCGCCGGTCCCGTGGTGCATCACGCCGTAGCTGAGCACGGGCGTGGGCGCGGGGGCGTCGGCCAGCAAAGTCCTGACGCCCTGGCTGGCGCACACCGACGCGACCGTAGCAGCGAATTCCGGCGACAGAAAGCGGGTGTCGTACCCCACGATGAGACCCTTGTCGGCCGTGCCGCGGCGCTTCATGTAGTCGCACAGACCGCGGGCGCAGCGGGCCACGTTGGCAAAGGTGTAGTCCTCCCCAATGATGGCGCGCCAGCCGTCTGTGCCGAACCGGATATCCGCCTGTTGAGCCATACTGCCCCCTTTGAGGCGCACATTATGACAGAGAGCGACGGACTTTGCGCCCGCCGCTCTACAAAGCAGCACTGAGTCTAATAGGAGTTATGCAGCCGAGGAGTTCACCTCCACCCAAGCCCTCCCCCTTAAGGGGAGGGGAAAGAGGTTACGCCGCGGCAGTGCGCAGGTCGTCGGCCTTGTCGGTGGTTTCCCAGCTGAGGCCCAGCTTGTCCGCCGTGGGCCGCCCGAAGTGGCCGTAGGCGGCGGTGGGCTGGTAGATGGGGCGGCGCAGGTTCAGGTCTTCGATGATCGCGCCGGGGCGCAGGTCGAAATGCTCGCCAACCAGCGCCTCGATGCGGTCGTTGGCGATATGGCCGGTGTCGAAGGTCTCGACCGAGACGGAGATGGGTTCCGCCACGCCAATGGCGTAGGACACGATGACCTCGACGCGCTGGGCCAGGCCGGCGGCCACCAGGTTCTTGGCGACGTAGCGGGCCGCGTAGGCGCCGGAGCGGTCAACCTTCGTCGGGTCCTTGCCGGAGAAGGCCCCGCCGCCGTGCCGGGCGATGCCGCCGTAGGTATCGACCAGGATTTTCCGTCCAGTGAGACCGGTGTCGCCCTGCGGCCCGCCGACAGCGAACCAGCCGCTGGGATTGACGAAGTAGCGGGTGTTGTCGTCCAGCAACTCGGACGGGACGATGGGGCGTATGACATGCTCAAGAACGTCGCTGCGAATCTTCTTGGTGAACGACTCGCGGTCATCGCTGTCCTGGTGCTGTGAGCTGATGACAACCGCATCGACGCGCTTCGGCTTGCCGTTGCTGTACTCGACGGTGACCTGGGACTTGCCATCGGGGCCAAGGTAGCCCAGCAGGCCGTCCTTGCGGACTGCGGCGAGCTGTTCCACCAGCCGGTGGGAGAGGTCAACGGTGATGGGCATCAGGCCGTCGGTCTCGTCGCAGGCGAAGCCGACCATCATGCCCTGATCGCCTGCGCCCGTGGCGCGCCGGGCGTCGCTGCCGCCGCTGCCGCGCTCCTCCAGCGCGGTCGACACGCCGCTGCTGATGTCGGGCGACTGCTGGCTGACGTGGGCGATAACGCCGCAGGAATTGCCGTCAATGCCGTAGCTGACGTCGGTGTAGCCGATCTGCCGCATCACGCCGCGGGCGATCTCGTCAAAGTTGAGGTCTGACTTGGTGGTGATTTCCCCGGTGACCATCACCAGATTCTTGGTGGCCACCGTCTCGCAGGCCACGCGGCTCATCGGGTCGCCGCACAGGGCCGCGTCAAGCACCGCGTCCGAAATCTGGTCGCAGAGCTTGTCGGGGTGGCCCTCCGTTACCGACTCGGACGTGAGCAGGTACTTGGGGGATGTCATGAATTGAATGGGCATTGGGATTGTCCTCCGTTGTTTGGTGCGGGTTTGGCAGGTTGGGATTTCACCCCCACCCTAACCCTCCCCCTGAGGGGGAGGGGATTTTGCGATACCCTCCCCGCGAGGGAGGGAGTTGGGGACGGGAGACAGGGGCTAGGTGCCTTCTTCCCAGCTTTCCGCGTATTTCTGCTGGTCGGCGCTCAGGCTGTCAATGCCCACGCCCAGCGACTCCAGCTTCAGGCGGCCCACCTCGCGGTCGGTTTCGCCGGGCACGCTGTGAACGCCAGCGGCCAGGTTGCCCCGGTTCTTGACGATGTACTCCGCCGACAGGGCCTGGTTGGCAAAGCTCATGTCCATAACGGCGGACGGGTGCCCTTCGGCGGCGGCCAGGTTGATCAGGCGGCCCTCGCCGAGCAGGTACAGCTTGCGTCCGTCCTTCATCGAGTACTCTTCGACGAAGGGGCGCACTTCCCGGTGCGAATCGGCCATCTCTTGCAGGGCCGGAATGTCGATTTCCACGTTGAAGTGCCCGCTGTTGGACAGGATGGCGCCGCTGGGCATCGCCTCGATGTGCTCGCGGCCGATGGCGTGGAACCCGCCGGTAACGGTGATAAACACCTCGCCGACCGCAGCGGCGTCAATGCTCCTCATTACCGTGAAACCATCCATCACGGCCTCAAGGGCGCGAATGGGATTGGTCTCGGTTACGATGACGTGGCTGCCCATGCCACGGGCGCGGGAGGCCACGCCGCGGCCGCACCAGCCGTAACCGGCCACGACCACGCGGCGCCCGGCCCACAGGATGTTGGTGGCGCGGGTGATGCCGTCAAGAGTGCTTTGGCCGGTGCCGTAGCGGTTGTCGAAAAAGTGCTTAGTCTCGGCGTCGTTCACCGCGATGATCGGGTAGCGCAGCTTGTCGTCGTTGGCCATGGCGGTGAGACGGATGACGCCGGTGGTGGTCTCCTCGGTGCCGCCGATAACGTCCGACACCAGCTCGGAGCGCTGCGTGTGCAGGATCGTTACCAGGTCTGCGCCGTCGTCCATGGTCATGTTCGGCTTGGAGTCCAGCGCCGACGTCAGGTGGCTGTAATAGGTTTGATCGTCTTCGCCCTTGATGGCGAAGGTCGGTATGCCGTATTCGCTGACCAGGGCCGCGGCCACCTCATCCTGGGTGCTCAGCGGGTTGCTGGCGCAGAGGGTCACCTCCGCGCCGCCGTCGCGCAGCGCGATGGCGAGATTTGCCGTTTCGGTGGTCACGTGAAGGCATGCCGCCAGCCGCATCCCCTGGAGGGGCTTCTCACGGGCGAATCGTTCCCGGATCAGGTTCACCACGGGCATTTCGCGCCCGGCCCACTCGATCCGGTTCACGCCCTCGCGCGCCAGTGAAAGGTCTTTAACGTCTCCCTTTGCTTGCTGTGTAGCCAAAAGAATCTCCTTGAACTGAAATCTGAGGGCATTGCGGCTCCAATCATCGCATTGCCCCTTGCCTTGCCGATTTTGGTCAGAAACTACCTCGAAACCGGTGATTGCTTTCCTGGCAGCTTCTCCAAACTACCTTTTCACCCCCACCCTAACCCTCCTCCATCAAGGGGGAGGGGACTTTCGAGATAGTGCGTTAGGGGTCGTTTCCGTAGGAGGTGGGATTGCCGACGGCGATCCAGGATGGAGTGCCGTCCTCCACGTTAAACAGGTTGTCCGTGTCGTAGCCGAATGACGACGCCAGTTCGCACGCCAGTCCACTGCGAACACCGGCCGCGCAGATGAAGAGCAGCCGCTTGTCCTGCGGCACTTCCGCGATGCGGTCGGCAAAGTCGTCGATGGGAATGTGAATAGCCCCGGATGCATGCCCGGTCACCCATTCGTCGTCCCGGCGCACGTCCACCACAACGGTGTTCTCGGGGTCGCCGTCAAGTATCTGCTTGGCCTCGACGGAATCAACGCGGAAATACGGCTCGCCGGGGTCTTGCCTTGGCATGGTTCAACCTCCTGATTGGTGGGTGCTGTATTTGATCAGCTAACGTACTTGCCGATAATTGGCGACAGTCGGGTCTTGAGATCGTCCGGTATTCTGTCCAGGGCGGTGATAATCGCTTCCTTCAGCGACGTGCCGCATGTACAGTTACGTTCTCCGGAGATGGCGGGCATCAGCCGCGTCAGCATCTCCTTGGACGTAGAGACGTTCTTCAGCAGGTTCTGCACCACCGCTTCGACGCTCACCTCTTCGGTGTTAGCCCGCCACACGTCGTAATCGGTAATCCAGGCCAGCGTGGCGTAGCACATTTCCGCCTCCCTCGCCAGCTTGGCCTCGGGCAGCGCGGTCATACCGATGATGTCGGCGCCCCAGGAGCGGTACATGAACGATTCGGCGCGAGTGGAGAAGGCTGGCCCCTCCATCACGACCAGCGTGCCGCCGGGGTGGACGTTGACGTCCATAGCCTGGGCCACACGGTGGACGGCCTGGCTGGTGGGGGCGCAGAACGGGTCGGCGATGCCGACGTGGACGACGATGTGCTCGTCGAAAAAGGTGTTGTCGCGGAGACGGGTGCGGTCTATGAGCTGGCTGGGGATTACCAGGTCCAGCGGGGCGAATTCCTCCTTGAGGCTGCCCACCGCGCTGACGGAAATGACCCGTTCCACTCCCAGCGTCTTCAGCGCGTATATGTTGGCGCGGACGGGAATATGCGTCGGATTAAAGCGGTGGCCCCGGCCATGGCGCGGCAGGAACGCCACGCGAGCGCCGGACAACTCTCCCAGGACGATGGAGTCGCTGGGGTCGCCGAAGGGGGTGTCGATGTCCACGCGCCGGACATTCTCCAGTCCGTCAATCTCGTAGAGGCCGCTGCCGCCAATAACCGCTATTTCCGCTTGGGCTGTGCTCAAAACTCCATTCCCTTTAGCCGTTTCCCTTGATTGCCAGCATCAGGCTCTCGGTGAAGGGAGGCGAAGCCACGCCCATTTCGGTAACGATAGCGTCGATATAGCGGTGCGGCGTTATGTCAAAGGCCGGATTCACCGCCCTGACGCCCTCGGGGGCCGTCATAACCCCGCCGAAGCGGGTTACCTCCTCCTCGGCGCGCTGCTCTATCTCGATGCCGTCGCCGTCCGGCAGGGCGGGGTCAATGGTGCTGATGGGCGCCGCCACGTAGAACGGGATGCCGTTCTCGCGGGCCAGCACCGCCAGCGTGTAGGTGCCCACCTTGTTGGCGGTATCGCCATTGGCGGCGATGCGGTCCGCCCCGGTAATGACGCATCCTATCTTGCCCTGCCGCATCAGAATCCCGGCGGCGGAATCGGCCAGCAGCGTGGCCGGTATGCCCAACTGCTGGAATTCCCACGACGTGAGCCGGGCGCCTTGCAGCCAGGGCCGCGTTTCGGTGTTATACACCTCGAACCGCTTGCCATCCTCCCAGCCGGCGCGAATCACGCCGAGGGCCGTGCCGAAAGCGGACGTGGCCAGGGCGCCGGTGTTGCAGTGGGTGAGAACGGAGCCGCCGTCGGGCATCAATTCCTTGCCGAACTGTCCCATCCGCCGGTTGATCTCCTCGTCTTCCCGGTGAATCTCCTCGGCCTCGACGATCAGACGCGAAGGTATGTCGGCCGCGTCGTTGGTTTCCGCCGCCACGGTCATCATCCGGTCTACGGCCCAAGCCAGGTTGACGGCGGTGGGGCGGGCCGCGCGGATTTGAGTGGCCGCCTCTTCAAGACTGCCGAGAAATTCGTCCCGGTTCCCTGGTGCGATGTCCCGCGCCGCCATAAACATGGCGTAGGCAGCCGTCACCCCGATGGCTGGAGCGCCCCGCACCCTCATCTCCCGGATGCTGGAAACCGCATCCTCGTAGCGTTCCACGACGAGGGTGGTCTCTTCCGCGGGGAGCCGGGTCTGGTCCAGCAGCAGCAGTCTGCCTTCTTCCCAGCGTATGGGACGTATTTCACTCAAACAAAGATTCCTGTGGACGAATTTCGGAAAGTAAAAGCACGGAACCGAGGGATTCACTCATGAATCTGGGGGGTTGCCCTTTGTCTTGGGCAACAAAAAAGCTTCTCCCGAGAGAAGCCCATGCCGTCCCCTATGTCCTCCCGTTCGCGGCTGTACATCCGGCTTTTGGGGCACCTCAATACTACTAACCCCGTCAACATGTGTCAAGGAAGGGGCTGTTCGGGTATTCCCAACGTGTGTTGGTATTCCCATGTAGGGGCGCACAGCCGTGCGCCCTGGCCCCCGGTTCCGGCACAATTCTCTCCTGCGCAGACACGGCCACGCGGCTGTGCGCCCCTATGCGGCGAGGCCAAGCAGACAAATCGCGTTCAATACCAACACACGTTGGGAATGCCGGTAATTAGGGTCTGTTGACATTTTACCGGAGCCAGATGAGAGCGCCCGCGAAATGGAGGAAGGCCAGGTACCTGGCGTCCAGTTTCTCAAACCGGGAGAAGATCCGGCGAAACTGTTTTATCCTGTTAATGAAACACTCCACCGGATGCCGTTCCCGGTATAGATGGACGTCATATTCGTGAGGTTCCTTCCGGTTGGAGCGGGGCGGAATCACCGGGGTCATGCTACGCTCCACAATGGACTGGCGAAACAGCCCTGAGTCATACCCTTTGCCGGCAATCACGAACTCCCCCTCATAACCGGCGATCAGACCATGGTCGGGATAATGTCGTGTTCTTGTCCCCAGGTCAGGATGAACCGCAGGTGATTGCCCAGCGTGTCCACGCTCAGGTGGATTTGTGGCGCTAAACCGCCGCGGCTGCGGCCCAGGGCCTGCACTTCCTCCCCCTTTGCACGGTTTCGGCGGCGGCTTACTGCCGCTGGCGGCAGGAGACTGTCCGGCGGCGTCCAGTTGCGCCCGCAGCCCGGCGGCCACCGCATCCAGCGTGGGCCGGTCGGCCCGCCCCATCAGGACGCGGGTCTTATTCAGTTTCGCCAGGTCGTCCACCACCTCGGCGAAGCCGGACACGAAGAAGTAGCCCACGGCGATGTCGGCGCGGGCGCTGCTGCCCGGCACCTGCCGCAGACGGGTCAGCAGGCCGGGGTCTGCGTGATAGATGTTGGAGGCGGGCATTTAGGGCTCCTCTACGACGACTTCGCCGCCTTGCCAAACGTCCATGGCAAGCCGGTTGCCCCGGAGCATCTCCATGCCCAACAGCGACCGGTCTATTGACCCGATAACCTTAATCCAGTTCAGTTCACCGCGCCACAGCGCCCGCGTGATGTAGTAGTCAACCTGGGACTCCTCGCCGGTAGTCAGCGTTACGGTGATTTTGCCTTCGCTCGACAGGCCGAGGTCATTGATGACGGCATCCGGCAACATCAGCCAGTCGGTGAATCCGGTATCAACGACTACTTCGCACTCACGCAGCCCTTCCGAGGCACTTTCGACGGATACGGTGAGCCAGCCATCCTTGGATCATGGGCGGTTGTCTGGCGGGTATCCGGCGCCCAGGCGGGTTACAGTGGGATACCCGACCCGTTCCGCCCAAGTGTAGGCGCCGGGCCGCCGCTCCCGCAGGCGCAGGGCGGCGGTTAGATGATTTTCGGCAACTTCGTAATCGCCGCTATTGACGTCAATGACTACCACTTTGCCCTTATCCTCGGGGCCCAGGGTGTCCCGTATCTTTTCGTTGTAGATGGCGCGGCCGATGGTTGGCGCGTCCGCTTTATTGACTGTCATACCGTTCGCCGCCTCTGGTTTTTGCGGCCCTTTGCCGCCTGGGTATGCGGTAAGGTAGATCAGTAGGATGTCCAAGTCTGGGACTATTCTATCTGCGTGTTAACAATGACATCTCTGTTATTTCCCATTCATCAATATCTTCAGGAAATGAGTTGAATTTCAATTGCATTTCTCCATCGTCACTTAGTGAGATTATCACGACTGTAGTTTCGTAGTGACGCTCCTCTTTTGTTTTTTTGTGCTCCAGGCAAATACATACTGGCAAGGACTTTGCAATTTCCTCTCGCTTTTTGAGGGTATCTAAGTAACATCTTTCCGTTGTTATTATTTTCCCGGATTTCGTCGTTGTGTATAGGAATTCCCATTCTTCCTCTTTGGTTTTCCGGGCAAATGTCACACTGTCGGCATCTTTGACAAGATCTTGATACAGTTCCAATTGTTTAGCTAGGGCGTGTTCACGCTATCTCAGGGCATCGGCGATCAGGGCGAAGTGGATAAAGCCCAGATAGAGGGCGTCCAGCTTGTCATACCGGGTGAAGACCCGCCTAAAGGCTTTCAGCCGCCGGAACAGCCGCTCCACCTCGTTGCGCTTGCGGTACAACTCCCGGTCGTACTCCCAGGGTTCAACCCGGTTCCTCTTGGGCGGCACCACCGGATCATACCCCATCTCCACCGCCACCCGCCGGGTTTCGTTGCCCTCGTAGGCCCGGTCCATCAGGAGCGGCAGACCCTCCCACTGCGGCGCCAGGCCCCGGATCAACCGCCGCCCCTGCGGGGCGTCGTGGGCCTGCCCCCCGGAGAGGGATAATGTCAGGGCCGTCCGGTCATTCGCGGCAACCAGATGAATCTTGGTGGTCCACCCTCCCCGGGATTTCCCGATGCGCTGGAGGCCGTTTTTTTCAGCGCCCCGGCCCCGTCCGGGTGAACCTTCACCGTGGTGCTGTCCAGGGAGACCGCCTCAATCCTGATTTTCAGTATCTGCTCCCGTTGCAGGAACTCGAAGACCCGCTCCAAAACTCCGTTCTTGGCCCAGCGGTTCATACGGACGTAGACGGTGTGCCAGTTGCCGAAGTGGGGCGGCAGTCCCCGCCACTTGCAGCCGTGCTCGGCAACGTAGAGAATGGCGTTGAGCACTTGCAAGTTGGAGAGGACCACGTTGCCCCGCTGCACCGGCAGGCAGTGGGCGATGCGCTGGTACTGTTCCTCTGTAATCTCCATACATCAAGTATAGCTTGTAACCCCGTAGTGTGAACACGCCCTAGGGACTCTATCCCTATCTCGGTGTTGTGCTCTGTATCTTGACTTCGAGTAAGAAGATGGATTTGAGGGTCTGAGTTTATTATTACATGAGAAGTCACAGGTTGTTCGTGGGGTGCCCGAGTTTTATTGTAAACGCCTATCCACTCCTTTATTTTTTCGCTGATCTTCTCCGATATGGCATCACCAGTTTTGCGGAGAGTTTGATCGACAGTATAACGCAAGAATTTCTCACCTCTCAAGAAGACCCAAGTCAAAGCCGCTGCTATTACTGGATAATCTACTGCAAATTGAATCAAAGGGTCGGGCACCAGGCTTCTTCTTCCCATTGGCAGACCTACTACTGAATCACCATCCTCGTCAGTGGTTTCGCAAAATGCATTGAAATTCTCTTCGTTATCAAAGTTGGCCCAGTCCACGTTGACCGTTAATGCTGACTCGAATGTCCTCTCTTCGTGTATGACAAAAGGACGGGTATCATTCGGAAAAGTCAACTCCACAATTCTAATTCCTGTAGGTTCATGAATCCTGTCCGTGAAGACGTGTGTATCATCAGGCAAGACGGTTAATGCGCTTTCTTCATCCACGTCTACGACCGATGCTGCCCTGACCTTGCCTATAGGTGCGTAATGATGATCATGTTCGAGACCTTGCCGAACAGCTTTATCACCATTGATTGTTTCGGCGGCCTCTAATAGCGCCTCACGAGTAATCTTTAGGCCGTTGATTCTCTTGGTCGTTGCAATCACTACCTTCTCTGATGACATTCGCCGCTCCCTTTTTTGTTGTATCTTCTATCGAAGTAGCAGTTGGCGGACCTTGCCTACTGCCAATCATTTCATAGACCTCGCCGACGGTTGCCTACCAGCCTCGCCCGCACAGGCCGCAGCCCGCGCCGACTGCCCAATCAGGCTATCGCGCCGAACATCTGCCCGTCAAGGCTCCGGTGTCATCAAATTTCCGTACACCGCAGCGAACGGTGGGGGCGGGTTATCCCGGCCGGGCCAGCCACTCGGCTATCGCATCCTGCTCGGCTTCGGTTACGCCGTAGGTGCGGTAGGTTATGGCGTCTATGCGGCGTTCCAAATCTGCAATGTCGCCGTTTCGGCTTTCGCGGCTTGCTACCAGTTCAGTCAGCTCGGCCATTGCCTTTGCGCCCGGGAAAATTACCGGCAGTTCGCGCAGGCTGGACAGCGTTACTTGCCGGAAGTCGTCTTTCACCGCCGCCGTTGAACGGCTCAGGTACAGAAACGACATCGAGCTGGAGTTCAGAATCGCTAGCAATGCCGCTAGTTTGTTCGGGTCGTCTAAGCTCGGTATGGTGATGTATATGTCTTTTTCACCACGACGTCATCATGCGCCAGGGGCGGACATTAGACGATTGCCGCGGCTTATAATTCGCTTTGTCAAAATGCGCGATCCTTTGCGATACGGCGAT
The DNA here is from genome assembly GCA_963664375.1 of Dehalococcoidia bacterium. Lineage (GTDB taxonomy): Bacteria > Chloroflexota > Dehalococcoidia > Lucifugimonadales > UBA3495 > VXOI01. The sequence goes on along the minus strand of OY761449.1, from coordinate 1,825,186 downwards.
TCCCGGTCGCTCACTACTGGGAGGTGTCGTCAAAACAAAGGTAGGGTGATAGATTGGTGGGAGCCGGGAGAGTGTGGGAGGCGGGGGTATGACAGCAGCGCACCGGCGCCACGATATGAGTGACGCCGTCCGGGAGCGGTTGAGGCCGCATCTGCCCGGAGGAGAGGGCAAGCAGGGAAGACCGGCCCATGACAACCGCCGGTTCATCGGCGCCGTGTGCTGGATCCTGCGAACCGGTTCCCCTTGGCCGGATTTGCCGTTAGAAAATGATTTGGCAGTGTTACCAGTGAAATTGGGTGGTAGTATAACGCAGTTATTCCAAGGCTTCTTTGGCCGTGAAATTGATGACCGGGAGATAACGATGCCTTTCTACGAGGGATTTGAGAGTCTGAAGATCGACACCAGCGGCGGCGCGACCATTAACCTGGTCAAGGGGGGCGACGGCCCTCCGCTGTTGCTGCTCCACGGCTACCCGCAATCGCACATGATGTGGCACAAGATCGCGCCCAGGCTGGCCGAGGACTTCACCGTCGTCGTCCCTGACCTGCGCGGGTATGGCGACAGCAGCAAGGTGCCCGGCGACGCGGAGCACCTGAACTACTCCAAGCGCGCCATGGCCCAGGACCAGGTGGACGTGATGGCCCACCTGGGCTTCGACAGGTTCAAGCTGGTGGGCCACGACCGGGGCGCCCGCGTGTCGCACCGGCTGACCAAGGACCACCAGGAACGGATCGAGCGGCTGATGGTGCTGGACATCATCCCCACGCACAAGATGTTCCAGATTGTCAACAAGGAGATGGCCACCAACACCTACCACTGGTTCTTCCTGATCCAGCCCTACGACTTCCCGGAGCGGGTCATCGGCGCAGACCCGGACTACTTCGTGCGGCGCTCCTTCGCACGCAACCCCGACGCGGCCAGCGCCTTCCCGCCGGAGGTGGTGGACGAGTACGCGCGCTGTTTCAGCGATCCCGGCACCATCCACGCCACTTGCGAGGACTACCGCGCCGGGGCCAGCATCGACCTGGCGCACGACGACGCCGACTTCGACAACAAGGTGACCGTCCCCATGTTCGCCCTCTGGAGCGCCACGGGTTACGTGGGCCGGACGCAGGACGTGCTGGCCGTCTGGAACGAGTATGCCACCAACGTCCGAGGCCAGTCATTGCCCTGCGGCCACTACATCCCGGAGGAAATGCCCGACGAGTCCTATGCCATCATCAAGTCCTTCCTGCAAGAGTAGGGAGACGTAAACGCCGGGAGCGCAGAGAGCCGCAGAGGGCGCAGATATGGGGTCGAACGTAAATCTGCGTTCACTGCGTCTCCTCTGCGGCCTCTGCGTTTGATTGAACGTGATGATGGAGCGGACGCCGCCGAGGGGATGGGCGGTCATCCTGCTGTTCCGCGCCCAGCAGAGCAGCGTCATCCTGGTCTCCTACACCTTCGGGCTGTTCCTGCCCTTTATCCGGGAAGACCTCGGTATCACTCCGCTACAGGCTGGGCTATTGCAGGCCGTGTGGTGGATTACCGCCGCGGGGCTGTCGCTGCCCTTCGGCGCGTGGTTCTCCCGGTTTCGCCCGGTGCCGCTGGCGCTGGTGTCGCTGGTGCTGGGTGCGCCGTTCCTGTTCGTTCAGGCCCTGGCCCCGGGGTTCTGGGCGCTCTTGCTGGGGCGTTTCTGCTTCATCCTTTCCCATACGATCAACACGCCTGCCCGCGCCCTGCTGCTCCGCCAGTGGTGCGCCCCGCACCAGTACGCGCTGATCCAGTCATTCGGACTCTCGCAGCACAGCGTGATTCTCGCCCTGGCGGTCAGCCTGAGCCCGCTGCTGATCGAAGGGCTGGGGAGCTGGCGCATCGCCTACGCCGTATTGGGGGGATTCTTTACGGCGCAGATTCTGGCGTGGCTGCTGGTGGCCAGAGAAAAGGACGCTCCGCCTGAACCGCCGCCGGACGACGACGATGGCGAGAGGTCGCCATGGCTGGCGCTGCGACGATTCCCCCAGGGCTGGCTACTGGCGGTGGTGATGCTGTTCCTGTCGTCCACCTGGACGGGGATGGTCACTTTTTTGCCGACGCTGTGGGAAGAGGAACGCGGCATAGCCCTGACCCTGGGCGGGCCGATGCTGGGGTTCCTCTACTACGCGCTGATACCTGGGGGATTCACGGGTGGCTGGCTGCTCACCAAGCTGCGCAGCCGCAAGGCACTGCTGGTAGTGCCAGCGCTGCTGAACGCGGTGTTCGGCGTGGTCATCACGCTCAGCGAAGCGCCGCCGATGCTGATGGTGTTCATCACGGGACTGGGGCTGGTCTGGGTTGCCACCCCGGCGATCCAGGTGCTGCCCTTCGAGTTCCCCGGAGTGCATCCGCGCGAGGTCGCGGTGCTTACCGGCCTCATCCTGACCTTCATGGGCGTGGGCTTCGCCATGGGGCCGATGCTGGTAGGGATTGTCGCGCAACTGACTGGCTCGATACAGACCGGCCTGATTACGCTGTCGGCGCTCACCGGCCTGGGGGTTTTTGCCGGGCTTGCCTATCCCGACCGTCCGGGGGCGCTGTTGGGCGGAAAAAACCTGGGATAGAGAGATTATGGCGCAACAAGTTCGGTTGGAGGAAATAATATGGGTTCAGATTCGTTCAGCACTGTCCGGGACATTGTGGCAATCATTCTCATGGGTGCAGGAGCGGCCCTGTGCGTCGTGCTGGCTGTAGCGGTTGGCAAATTGCTCCCGTCGTTGAGACGCTCCACGCAGAACATAGAGCGAGCTACCGAAAATGCCGCCGACGCAGGCGCCAACATTGCAGTAGCCTCGGAAAATGTCAAAGAAACCACCGAACACCTCCTTGAAGCAGCTAAGAGCATTAGCGAAGCAACCCCCGCATTGCGACAGACTGCGCTTAATATAGAGAAATTCACGGAAGGCGCCGCAGAAGCAGGCTCCAACATAGCTGTGTCGTCGGAAAACGTCAAAGAAACTACCGAGCATCTAGCTGAAGCGGCGAAGATCATTAGCGAATCCACTCCATCGTTGCGCCGCTCTGCTATCAACATAGAAAAATTCACGGGTGGTGTTGCCGACGCAGCGCCAAACATTGTGGAGGCGTCGGAAAGTGTCAAAGACACTACCGGGCATCTAGCTGAAGCAGCGAAGGATATTGCGGGAGCGACTCCGGTATTAAGGTGGCTGGGACCAGCAGGAGCGGCGGCTAATGTCGCCAATACTGGGATTGGTAAATTGGGGGAGTTTATTCGAGGGTTGTTTCGCAGGTAAGTAGATGCCAGGCCGTGCTTCACGGCCTGGAGATGGATGCTACCCGCACGCAACAGGGGGCGCACAGTTGAAAGTCACCCCCACCCCTAAACCCCCTCCTTATGGGGAGGGGGTTCTATCAGTTAAACGAACCGCTGCTTGGCCCAGCCCTCCTCGTAGGTGGTGTTGAATATGGGGGCCGATTTCTTGCTCTTGAACATCCACTTGCCGTCGACGCGGATGTACTCTTCGTCGTCGATGCCCGCACGCCACATGGCCTGGCCGGTCTCCCCGACGGTGCAGGGCATGAACAGGTACCACCGGGCGCGGGCGTTGTCGCCGTCTATTTCGATGTGCGGGTTCAGGCCGTAGTGCAGGGCAAAAACGAAGTGGCTGGATATGCCGCGGAAGAACTCGCGGATGGCCTCCCGGCCCTCGAACCGGCCCAGCCCCTCGCTCTCCCAGGTTGCATCCTCGACGAACAGGGCGGCGATGCGGTCGGGGTCGTAGTTGTCGTCGCAGGCCGCGGCGTACTCGGCCTTGAGATTGCGAATCTCGTTGGCGTCCTCCAACACCTGCACCCTGTCCCATAGCTCCTGAACCATGGTGTGGAGCATCTTGGGCGTCTTCTTCCGGTAGGGCTTGGGCGGCTCGGGGGTTTCGGGTGTGTCAGGCGTCCCGGTTATATCGGGCGTGTCGGTTGTATCGGCCATCCTCTCCTCTCTGCGCTCTTGCGTAAACTCAGCGTCCTTTGTGTTGCAAAATCCCTACTCTTCATCGCGCAGGTACGGGTACATGGACAGCGGCGTGGCGGCCAGGAGGCCGGCGTCCACCGGCAGCGTGACGCCAGAGACCCAGCGGGCCTCGTCGGAGGCCAGGAACAGGGCGGCGTAGGCCACGTCCCAGGGCGTGCCCTCAAAGCCCAGCGGCCCGGCCTTGCGGCGCAACTCCAGCATCTCCTCCGAGGCGTGACGCGCCACCATGGGGCTGTGTACGTGCCCTGGAGCGATGCAGTTCACGCGAACGTTGTCCCGCCCGTAATGCACGGCCATGGAGTTGCTGAGGCCGATGATGCCGCCCTTGGACGCTGCGTAGGGGTGGCTGGGCCGCCCGCCGCCAGCGCGCAAGCCCACGATGGACGACAGGTTGACGATGGAACCGCCGCCGGCCTCGATCATCTGGGGGATGGAGTACCGGCTGCAAAGCATCACGCTCTTGAGGTTGACGTCCATCACCGTGTCCCAGAAATCCACGTCGAGGTCCGTTACCGAACCGGGGCCGCTGATTCCCACGTTGTTGATGAGCACGCTGATGTTGCCGTAGCGGGAATTGGCTGTTTCGGCCATCTCGCGCATGTCTTCGTCGCTGGTTACGTCACCAGCGAAGATGGACGCCTCGCCGCCCTCTTCGCGGATCATGGCCAGGGTGGTCTCGGCGTTGCGCTCCTCGCGGTCTACCAGCAGCACCTTCGCGCCCTGCCGGGCGAACAGGATGGAGATGGCCTGTCCGATGCCGACGAAGTCGCCGCTGCCCGTGGCGCCGGCTCCGGTTACGACGGCTACCTTGCCCCTCAGGCGTGTTCCGCGTTCGGTCGTCATATTCGCTCCCGTTGGATTCAGAGTGTCTATGGCAAAGGGGACGCCCCCACCCTTTCCCTCCGGGGGAGGGAACTAATCCACCGTGCCCTTTTGCAGCAGGCCAGCGACCTGCGGGGCCAGCAGCTTGACCCGCTCGTCCAGCCCGTCGGCGCCCACGTTGGTGATGGGATGCGGACAGACAAGGTAAGGGAAACCTGGCACGCCCATCAGGCGGGTGTACGCCTTTGCCGTGGTCTCGAACACGTGGGTGATGATGGTCGCCGTTGGAAAGCCCATGCGCTCAAGAGAGATTCCGTCGTGCAAACTGCCCGACGAGCAGCCCCCTCAATCGCCGATCCCGGTGATGATCAGGTCGGCGTGCCGGTGCAGTTCCTCGATGATCTCCGGTTTGGGCGGGAGAGAGGAGCTGTGCTTCTTAAAGTAGGTAATATCGGCGAACTCGAACTCGTCGTTCAGGATGTCGCCGATGGCGCGGAGAATAACGTCCGAGTTGGCCTTGGAGTTGTCCAGCAGGGCCACCCTCTTGCCGCGTATGTCGGCGGGCCGGTCGGCCAGCGTCAACGGATTGGGCCCGGGATCCGCGCCGGTCGGGTCTACCAGTTGAATCTTGTGCGCCGTTGCCGTTGCCACTCGCTCATCTCCTTACAGGCCCAGAGTTTCCGCGTTCCCTCATTCCCGGCCCCCCGTCATTCCCGCGAAAGCGGGAATCCATAGATTTCGGGTCGGTCAAATTGCGGTTGTTGTGATGACGTGGATTCCCGCTTTCGCGGGAATGACGGAAAGTGCCTGATTATCCTAATGGCCCTCCGCCCGGAAATCTTCCCAGGAATCGCGGATTGGAATGGTGAGAGCAGGAAGGCCGTGGTAGTTCATCATCAGCTCGCTGTAGATGCCGCTGTCGCCGCCGCCCTTGAAAATCAGAATGCTTTCGGGAGAAGGGGCCGCCGACACCCGGATATCCTCATCCGCGGGTTCAACTGCGCCGTTGACAGCGCCCAGACGCTTCATCTGCGCACGGGTGCGCCACGAATTTTCGTAGACGTATTCCTGGATTTGCCGTCGGCTCCAGCCTTGGCGGCCCAGCATTTCGGCGTGCCAGTGGCCGACCACCCAGAACCACGGCGCGTCGTTGAGGTAGATGCCCAGCCCGTGGCTCGCCATTGCGTCCGCGGTGGCGTCCATCAGGCTCTCGGCGGTAACGCCGTAGCGGTTGCCCAGCATCTCCGGGTCTTGAATCGTCGCCACGGTGACGGTGGACTGCCCGGCGTCGAATCCCCGGGAAACATGAAACGGCTCCCACGGGCTTTGCTCCTCGTCCTCGCCGACGCAGACGCCGAATTTGGTGAGCGATCCCATGCAGCCCCGGTCGAGGACGTTGGGGCGCTGCTCGAAGACGTTGATGAGAATCAGGCGGATGGCGCGTCCGATGGTGGCGTTGGCGCGGTGGCCGGGGCTGAACAGATTGCCGGTGCAGTTGAGGCCGATCTCCTGCCGGATGGGGCCGTTGACCAGTATCAGGATGCCCGGCGAGTTGGTGGCCGCCGAGGCTTCGTGGATGCAGTTGGGGTCGTGCCGGAACATGGCGTCCATGGTTGCCAGCACCACGGGAAAGTACTCTGGCAGGCAACCGGCCATCACGGCGTTGGCCGCGGCGTGTTCCGCCGTCAGCGCCCGGCGGCGCACCGGCACCTCGCCCAGCACCTGCTCCGGTGGCAGCGACACGTAATCCAGCATTGCCTCGACGCGCTCCAGCGTGGGAGGCACCACCGGGAGGCCGTCGGTCCAGCCGTGCCGGAAACATTCCTCGATGGCGTCCAGGGTCTCGTCTACTTCGTGGAGCCGCGCCCGGTGACTGTGAGCAGCCATCATCCACCCTGCCAAAATCCGCAAGTTTTCGCGCCAAGGCACGCGGATTCTACCATGTATACATAACGCTACTATTACGGCGGCCGGAATTAGTGGGCGTTTCCAAAGTTCCCTCTCCCTCCGGGGGAGGGTTAGGGTGGGGGCGTCGTCTTCGTTTTATCAGGAATGACATATACCACAACAGCCTGCTCATTGCGGGTGAAATAGGCTTTGGAAACGCCCTCTTGGAGGGCGTGTGACGGATCGAATATTTCCTGCAAAACCGTATCGTGCCATCGCCGGTCACTTTGGTAACAACGAGGGGACGCCCTCACCCTAACCCTCTCCCGGAGGGAGAGGGGATTTGTCACACACCTTCTTTAGATCGGCCCTACGCGCTCCGCTGCGTCCCGGGCGGCGACGAGGTAGACCGGGTTGGGGTTGAGCGCGTATTCCCGAAGGCAGGCCTCGGTGAACTTTATCGAGTGGGCGCCTCCAGCAGCGACGGCCCGGTCGATGAGCTCGTCCCGGTCTTCCGCAGGGATTTCCAGCCCGGTGGTTTCCTGGGGCGGGACGGTGGAATACCAGGCGTAGACGGCGGCGCAAGCCTGCCAGGCATACCGCGCCGCCAGCCGGGCGTCGGCCTCCTCCAGGTACGGCGCAAGCATCCGTAGCGCGCTGGGGCCGGTGACTGTGTGGACAAAGGCAATCAGGTTCTTCGGGCTGGCCAGGTAGATGCCCACAAATGTCCCGGTCAGGTTCGATAGGAACCGGGACAGGTCACCACTGGCGTCAGCCAGGTCGATGGCCGTGGCGAATTCCGGATGTTCCTCCAGTCCCTTGATTTGCTCGGTGATCGCGCCCGTGCCGTCAAAGGACGCATCGTGGAGGCGCTCGATTCGGCCCAGCGCATCCGACGGGCTGTGCCCCGCATTCGCTGGCGACGGTGTGCCGGGCAGGGCGTAGTAGCGCGCCGCCCAATAGCCCAGGCCCTGCGCGAGTTCCGCCCTGCGCTGCGGCGTGTCCTCCTTGGCGAGGCTGCGGACGGCGTGGCCGGTGCGGATAAGGCCGTGGGTGGCCGCCGCCATGACCGCTGGCGCCAGACGAGGCACCCAGACACGCACCACGTCCTGCCAGGTATCTTCCTCCAGTTCGTTCTCGAAGAACTGTACCCAGTCGCCCAGACGCTCCCGCACGCCGAGGCATTCCCGCCATTCATCCCGGCGGATAGCCACGGACGGGGCGGGCTTGTACATCAGTCGGCTCCGGTAGCCGTCGATCCACGACACTACCGAGTCCTCCCGCCCAAGCTCGAACAGCGCTTCAGCGGCCATTGGCCCATGGTTAGCGTTGCCGTTGACCAGCTCGGCCCCGGCGAAGCTGAGGGTGTCCAGCATCTCGTCGATGTTGATTGCCATTTGGGCCTCTCTTGTCTGTTGAGTAACGCCCCCACCCTAACCCTCCCCCGGAGGGAGAGGGAATCATTGTTCAATTGCGACGGCACCGCAGAATCAGGGATTATCGGGCGCGGGCCAGTTTCGCGGCGATTTCGTCGCCGGACAGTCTCGCGCGCTGGGCGTCGATGTCCATGCCGTACAGCCGGGCGGCGTTTTCGCCCATAATCTTGCGCTTGATCTGCGGCGTCAGCTCTACGCCGAACTCTTCGCGGATGTCATCCGGCAGTTGGAACCCCATGAACTTGTCGATAATCCACTTGGGGCTCCAGATGGCGTAGTCGCTGCCGAACAGAATGCGGTCCTCACCCAGCCAGAAAAGCAGGTTGGCCATGATCTCGGCGAAGTACTTGGGCCGCGAGTTTATGAATGCCATTGCCACCGAAGTGCCGGCGTACACGTTGGGTTCCTGGGTGGCGATCCAGCAGAAGTCGTCCAGCCGCGGCAGGCCCACGTGTTCGACGATGAAGTTCAGCCCGGGAAAGTCGGTGGCGGCGTAGTCCACGTCGTTGACGTCGAAGGCGTCGCGGCTCAGCGGGTAGATGGTCGGGCCCTTGTGTACGTGGACGTTCTTGATTCCCATTTCCTGGGCCAGCTCGAGGTAGCGGTATGACCACGGGTCGTTGAGCTTCCAGCCCCGGGAGTCGCCGCGCCATTCGGCGGTGTACAGCTTCAGGCCCCCGATGGGGTACTCGGCCATCATTTCGCGGAACCTGTCCAGCCCTGCCCCTTCCTCGCGGGGGTCGTAGGAGCCGCAGAGGACGAACCGGTCGGGGTATTTCTGCTTGACCACGTTGTTTTTCTGGTGGGTGTTGAACCCGGTCTTGAAAAACTCGTACAGGTAGGTGGAGTTCAGGATGGCTACGTCCACGTAGCCGTCGATGAACATGTCGTTGACCAGCGCTTCCTCGCCGTAGTTGCAGTACTTGTCGAAGTCCCAGACATAGTCAGCCGGAGACAGCGCCGAATGGTAGTCGTAGAAGCACTTGATCCAGGCGTTGCCGTAGTCGTTTTTGTGGTTGTCCGGCCCGGCGTCCCAGAAATGCATGTGGCCGTCCACCACGAATATGTCCTCGCCGTTAGCTGAGTACATCGCGTACCTCCTCCTGTGCGCGATTTCTCCGGGTCTGGTGGTTAATAGGGTGTGCTATAAATTCCCTCTCCCTCTGGGAGAAGGTTAGGGTTAGGGCGTTCCCCGTTGTCTCAGGAACAACGGAAGACCTGGCAACCTGCCACCCTTGGGCGCAAGACGTATGAGTCACACGCCTTCTAAGCGTCAATCCAGTTTCGGTTTCTGGACTCCAGCATCGCCGAGCACAGCGATCCGCTGGCTTCCATGGCCAGACGGGTTGTGCGGGCGCGCACGTAATATGCCTCCAGTTCACTGGCCGGTATGGCCGCGCCCCTGGCGTCCACGATGAGCGGCGCCGCCTCGGAGCAGTCCAGCCCCAGTTCGCCGCGACGCTCCAGGTAACGGGACACGGTGCGCGTATCAAGCGCCGACGGAACGCCGCCGATGGACAAGGACGCGATCCGGTCGAAAGCCAGGCCCGCTCTTTTCAGTTCCCCCAGGAGGCGTTCCTGCCGTGAGTAGTATCCTTTGACCAGGAATATCCGCCGCGTCTCCTCCAGGGTATCCGGGCCGCCGTTGGGGAACGCCTCGCCGAAGGACATGCCGGGACTCGTACCGCGCTCCACCTCGCCGCCAGCGAAGTGCTCGCCGAGCCTGACCGTAACGGAGTTCACGCCCTCCATTGCCAGCAGTCCGTTGCGAACGTCCGACGCCATCAGGTAGGAAAAGTTGGCGGCGCACCAGTACGTGGGCAGCCGCAAAGTGACCGCAACATTCCCCGAATCGTCGCTGTCGACACTCTCGACAAAACCCAGGGCGAGCACCGACTCGTCCAGCTCCGGGTCCAGAACCCGGTCGAGCTGCGCCAGCATTTCCAAGCGGTCTATGCTTGAAGGGAGGCTGATGTCGGGAACTCGGCTCATGGCGCGGTCAACTCTCCGTAGGTGTCCGGGCGACGGTCGCGGTAGAACTGCCAGGTGTTGCGAACTTCCGCGATTTCGTCCAGGTCAAGGTCGGCGGCTATCACCTCGTCCCGGTCGCGGGAACCCTGGACGATGATCTGGCCCTTGGGGTTGCAGAAGTAGCTGCTGCCGTAGAACTCGCCGATCTCCCAAGGCTGCTCCACGCCGACGCGGTTGATTGCGCCGAGGAAGTAGCCGTTGGCCGCGGCGTGGGCTGGCTGCTCCAGCCGCCAAAGGTACTCGGACAGCCCGGCGACGGTGGCCGACGGGTTGAACACGATCTCGGCCCCGGCCAGGCCCAGCGCCCGCGCTCCCTCGGGGAAGTGGCGGTCGTAGCAGATGTAGACGCCCACCGTGCCGCAAGCCGTAGCGAACACCGGGTAGCCGAGGTTGCCGGGCCGGAAATAGAACTTCTCCCAGAAGCCCGGCGCGACGTGGGGCAGGTGGTTCTTGCGGTACTTGCCGAGATAGGTACCGTCGGAGTCGATGACGGCGGCCGTGTTGTAGAACAGCCCGGTGATTTCCTCCTCGAACACCGGCACGACCATCACCATGCCGTGTTTCCGCGCCTGCTCCTGCATAACCCGGATTGCCGGGCCGTCGGGGACGCGCTCCGCCAGTTGCCGCCAGCGGTCGTGCTGCTCAGCCGGGAAATACGGGCTGGTGAACAACTCTTGCAGGCACAGCGCCTCAACGCCCTTTGCGGCGGCCTCCTCGATCAGGGCGACGTGCTTGTCGAGCATCAACTGCCGGAGGGCAACGATGTCCTCCGGCGCGTCCCGCCCGATGCCAGCCTGGATCAGCCCGGCCCGCACAACTCTCGGCATTCGGCTACTCCTTGTGTGTGTCGCCAACCTGGCACGTCATTCCGGCTTTCGCCGGAATCCGGGAACACTCCACTTTGCGAAATGATTTGAATACGGAAACTCTCTGGATTCCGGCTTTCGCCGGAATGACGTAATTAAAGCAGTTCCCCGTCTGGCATCGCCAATATGCGACACTCTCTATGCCCCCGTGAATTCCCTGATGGCTGTGAAATACTCATTCAGCCCGCGATACAGCAGGTCGTTGTGTCCCGCTCCCGGGATGGTCAGCAGCCGCTTGTCGGATGACTGAAAGGCGTGGTGCATCTCGACCGCCTGCTCCACCGGCGCCAGCTCGTCCAGCTCGCCGTGTATTACCAGCGACGGGATGCTGATGGAGCTGACCTTGGCGAAATATGCCTGCTCCAGGGCTTTGCCCTGCTGAGGCGGCAGAGTGTAGACGAAGTTGCCCAGGATGGGCCGCCCGCTCTCGATGATGACCCCGGCCAGTTCCCCGCCGCGGCTGGCGGCCAGCTCGAAGGCCGAATGCCGCCCCATGGACCGGCCCATCACGTACAGCTTGCCGGTAAATTCATCTTCCGCCAAAATCCTGGACGCAAAGTCCAGCACCTTGTGCGAGTCGGCAAGCATGGCCGTGAACGACGGCCAGCCGCCGCTCCGCCCGTAGCCCCGGTAGTCGGACACGAAAAAGTTGACTCCGGCCTGGATGTACAGCGGCGCGATGTTGTTGTAATCGTTGACGGTCTCACCGTTGCCGTAGAAGAACAGGATGGTTGGCGCGGACTTCTCTGCCGGGAAAAAGCGGGAGGACAGGGAGATGCCGTCGCCCACCTCAATCGCGAAATCGACCGCCCCAGGGAGAGCCTGAGACCAGTTCTTACGGGGGTAGAAGGCATTCATGGAAATGCCGATGTCGTCCAGCGCCGAGTAATCCACAGATGTCATGGTCGCTCCTTACTTAAGGACGCCCTCACCCTAACCTTCTCCCTTCGGGAGAGGGAATTTTGGTTCCCTAGCTAATCGAAGAAACCCGACTGGATGTGCTCCCTGATGGTCTCGGCCACCAGTTCGGGCCGCTGAACGGGAACGTCGTGAATGCTGTCCTCCAGCCATACCGTCTTGCTGTGTGGCAGCAGTCGCTCGGCGGCGGCGATGGACTCGGAGCGGGCCAGCGTGCGCTCGTAGGCGTCGGGGTTCTCGCGCTGGCGCGCTGGCATCATCAACACCGGGCAGATCACTTCCCCGTACAGTTCCCTGGGATGGTGCTCCCACAGCGCCTCGATGATGCGCAAGTGATTCTCGCGGGACAGCTTGGCCCGGATCGTGCCGTCGTCCAGGGTCTCGAAGTTGCCCATGATGATTTCCTCGGCTGCCTGGCCCCGCTGGCCGATCAGCGTGGCCCACTGGCCGCCCGACCGCACTCGCTCCAGGAACTGCTCCCGCGTCGTTCCCCGGAAGTCCGGCGGCGCCATCTGCGCCAGCGCGTCGTCCAGCGTGGCGTACCGTGCCGAGGCGTCGATGGTGCCGCCGTCCACGAACACGATGCCCCGCAGCAGCTCCGGCTTGGCAACGGCCAGCTCCAGGGCCACGTCTGCGCCCCACGAGTGCCCCACCACTACGGGCCGCTCGATGCCGCGACCGGCCAGCAGCGCCGCCACGTCGCCGGACACGCTGGCAAAATCGTAGCCGCTCTCCGGCTTGCCGCTGTCTCCGTGCCCGCGCTGGTCCAAGGCGATGACCGAAAAGTCCTTGGCCAGTATGGGGGCGACGAAGTCCCAGATACGGCAGGTGGAGGCCAGCCCGTGGAGCAGAACCACCGGCGGCTCGGCAAGCTCACCATGAACCTGTCGAATGGCCCAGTTGCGAACGTGCATCCGCAGGCCGCCGTAGCGCGTGTATTCGTCGCTGGGATACGGGTCAGTCATCGAATCCTCTGGCCCCTTTCCATTGAATAGGCTTATGGTGAGCCTGTCGAACCGTGGTTGCAATAATAGTTGCCATAATATAGGTTGCGCCGCCGCCGCGCGCAACGGGCGCGCCACCGCCGTTCGTGGTGAGCCCGTCGAACCAGCGCCGGGATGCCTTGCGTAACGGACTGCCAGCCCCTAACCTGTTGCGGCACAGATATATCCCCGGACGCCGCGCTTATGAGCAACAACAAACGACTGGTCGTCCTTGGCCGGGACGCATCCGGCATTGACCGGCTCACCAGGATACTGGAGGGAGCGGGCTACATCGTCACCAGCACCACCAACGACGGGGTGGCCATCGACATGGTGGGCTCGTCCACCTACGACGCCATGCTGATCACCCGCGACGTGGCCGAGAACGACCGCCGCTACGTTGCCACCGAATCCCGCAGCCGCGACGTCGGCCTGCCGGTGCTGACGGTCAACAGCGCCCGCTCCATCCTGACGCAACTGACACAAGCCCTATCGTAGGGAGGTAGGGGCGCACAGCCGTGCGCCCCTACAGTGATGTAGGCGGTAGAACTGCCCCGGACAACTGACTACCGGTACGCCGGGCTGTAGCTGGGGCTGGCTACCCGTCCGCCGTCGACGATGATGTAGTCGCTGTCGATGGGCTGCCCGGCGATAAAGGCTTCGAGGCATTCCCTGACGCCGTCGGCGTAGCGCCGCTGGGCCTCCAGCGTCGTGCCGGAGACGTGGGGCGTCATGGCGTGTCGCGGCATGGTGCGCCAGGGGTGGTCGGCGGGTGCGGGCTGCGGGTACCAGACGTCGCCAGCGTAGCCCGCGAGGTGGCCCGACTCCATCACCTCCACCAGGGCGTCGGTGTCCACGATGCGGCCCCGCGCCGTGTTCACCAGCCAGGCCCCCTTTTTCATGCTGTACAGCAGGTCGCGGTCGAACATGCCCTGGGTGTCCGGGGTCAGCGGTATGTTGATGCTGACCACGTCGCTCTCGGCCACCAGCGCCCGCAGGCCCTGGTATCTTGCCCCGAGTATCGTTTCCGCCGGGTGAGGCAGCCGCCGGTAATCGAAGTAGCGCAGTTGCACGTCGAAAGGCTTGAGCCGCGTCGCCACCCGCTGGCCGATGCGCCCGAAGCCCACGATGCCCACCCGCTTGTCCTCCAGGTCGTGGGACGGGGCCGCCACCTTGCCGATGTCCCAGCCGCCGCCGACCACTTCCAGGTAGGCCGGGATGTAGTTGCGGACCAGGGCCAGTATCTGCATCACCACATGCTCGGCGACGCTGACCACGTTGCTGCCGGTGACCTCGGCGACGGTGATGCCGTGGTCTGCCGCAGCGGCGAGGTCGAAATGGTCGGAGCCGACGCCCGCGGTCAGCAGCAGCTTGAGGTTGGGCGCAGCCTCTATGCGCTCGCGGCTGATGTAGGCCGGCCAGAACGGCGTGGCGATGAGGACATCGGCGGTGGGCAGGTGGCTGTCCAGCCCGGCGCCCGCGTCGGTGGTGGCTACCAGCTCGTGGCCCTGGCCCTCAAGCCACTCCCGCAGTCCCAGGGCGTTTTCGGCGCATCCCAGCAGTTCGGGAGTCTCGGCCGCGGCCGCCCCGCCCGGATATAACACTGCCACTACTTTCATGCTGCCCCCTTTCCATCTCGGCTTCCGCCACGCCTTGTGGCGATTCGCCGTAATCCGGTTGAATCGTTCCGCATTCGGAGTGCAAGGATTACACAATATGACGGCAATCCCCGTCTAGTGCAATGGGGCAATTGTCTGAATCAGGATAGGACTTACGCACTTGAAAACTATCCCTTCCCCCTCAGGGGGAGGGTTAAGGTGGGGGTGAAATCCTAAATCGCGTAACTCCTATCAGGATTAACAGGACGGAAGGATGTCTAGGATTGGAGAATCATGGTAATCACGGAATCAAATAAATCACAGTTCAGACAATTACGCGGCAGGCGGCCTGTGCGAAAACAAAAAAGGCCGGAGAACAGTCTCCGGCCCCCAAAGATGCAGGAACGAATGAAACGCGCTATTTCGCCTCAGCGGTTTCGGGTTGCGCCGATACCTTGGCTAGCACGTCGTCCAGCATCCTCTGAAGCGCCATGGTGTGGCTGCAAACGGCCCTGGTGGCGAAGAAGTGGCACTCACAGTCCCAAGCCCCGGCGTTGAACGACACGTCGTAGCTGTTGTGGTTGCCCTGGAAAGTGGCGGAAAAGCTGTTGATGCTGACCCGCTCTTTTTCCTCGGCGTATTTCCTCGCCTTGTCTATCTTGCCGATGATGCTGGAATCCATTGCACCTCCCGATTCGTCTCTATCTGCCGACCCGCTGGCCGGAAATTTCTGCTTCCATCATAACAGTCCTGCCGGTACTACGCTGACGGCAAGCCGCCGGATTGGGCCTGAATTTTATTCCCCCGCCGCCGCCATTTCAAGACGCAGCAGACACGCAGCCGCCCGTTTCGCCCCCAGAGAAAAAATCCCCTCCCCCTCAGGGGGAGGGTTAGGGTGGGGGTGAAATCCCACGCATCATCAGACGTCCGTACCCACAATCCGCGCCACCGGCCTGCGTGTCCGTCCGTGCTATGATAGGGGTGCCACCGCCGTAGCTAAAACGGTTCGCCCAGGCGTGGTGTGACTCTCTATCCTTTGGTTGTGGGGCGGGAGATAGCAAACACTTGGATTCATGGGCGGCGCAGGTGTTGGGTTGGATACGGTCGCTTTTGGAGTAGTGGCGAGAGAACTGGCTCCGCATCCAGATGGCGGCTACGCCCATGGGCTCGTTGCTGGTGACGCTCTGGCTGTCCCAAGCCGAGGGCGTGGGATGGTGGTGGAACTCGCAGGCAGAGTTTGCGATTGCGGCAAGATACGCCTCCGGCGGGATACTATTCTACACGGCGTCCTTCGCGGCGCTGGAAACGGGAGTGTGGCTGCTTATGGTACTGGCATTGCGGGCAATCGAGAATTACGAAGCGAGGAAACTGAAGCGAGAGGAGGAAATGCGGGAACGGGAGCGGGAACGGGAGCTGGAAAATCAGGCCGTCGGCGCCGCCATGTGGCGGGAGGCTGAACGCCAAAGCGAAGAATCCGGCGAGTCTCCCGAGGAAATTTTCAAGCGGCTACAGTCCGAAAACTGGCGGCCGGATTAGCGCAGCCCGCTATTCCCGAACGTGCGGCAGCGGGACGCATTTGGGAGCGCATCATGGGACAAGTATCCGTCAACATCATGGTGGGACACCAGGACGGCGGTGAAATGATACCGATTTCGGATGTTCTGGTTGACACCGGCTCCGTTCATACAACCCTGCCCGCAAAGACGCTTGACGCCCTCCACATCACGCCCAATGACTGCGTTACCGTAGAGTTCGCCAATCAGGAGCAGGCTGATTGGGCGGTTGGGCAGGCGAGAATTCAGATACAGGGGTCTGACAAGGTGTGGACCTGCCCCGTATATTTCTCCCCGAACGAAGGCGAATTTCTCTTGGGAGCAACTACCTTGGAAACCTTTGGCTTGATGGTTGACCCATTGGAGTATGGCCTAATCCCGAAAAGAATAAGAGCGAGGTCAATTTGATTGACATCTCCGTGTGCTTGAAGTAAAAGGCCCGGAAATTCCGGGCTTTTTACTCATACCCCTCTGCGTCTTTGCGTCAATCACCCTCTGCCATGCGCCGCCCAATCTCGAGCGCTGCAAACCGGGTAGCCTCGAACAAATCCACCAGTTGCCCCACGGTATCCACGTACAGCAGTCCGTTGTCCGCGTTATAGCGCCGCAGCTCCTCCAGCGTCAGCCGGTTGCGCTTGATGCCGTTGCAGGTGCGGTGCAACAGCGCCAGGTTGTACAGCTTGTCATCCCCTGCCGTTCCCTCCGCCGCTCGCCGCGCCCGTATGTGGTCTACTTCCAGCAGCGTCCAGTCCAGCGACCCGTTGGGGCGGCGCGGCTCATACCCGCAGCCCCAGCATACCGGCCCGAACCGCTGGATAAGCAATTCCTTCGCCTCCTCCTTCCCAATCCGCCCTGACCAGCCCGCCGACTGCGTAGACCGCCGCGCTCCCCGGCGCGTCTGCTCCAACTCCGCCGCTGGCCCCGGGTCCACGTCATCCCGCGTCGGCAGCTCCCCCGGCCCGATAACGTAGCTGGTAGTCCACTGCTGCGGCTCCTGGAACCCCCTGCCCTTCCGCACCGACGCCAGCGCCGCCCGCGTCGAATCCGTCATTCCCTCCAACGCAATCCCGCTCAGGTAAAACCGCCGCTTCAGCATCGTCCAGGCGCGGTAGGCCATGTCGCAAGCTATCCACTGGCGGCCCAGGTTCTCGGCAGCCATGGCCGTAGTGGCGCAGCCCGCGAAGACGTCCAGCACCACGTCGCCGGGATTGCTGGACGCCGCAACAATTCTCTGATACAAGGCTAACGGTTTTTGCGTGGCATAGCCGGTATCTTCATTTCCTGACGCCATTGGGATGTCGGCAATAAAGTCCGTCGAGGCAGTCCCCCTGCTTGCTGACAGATAAGTTTTAATTTCCGGCAGATACGTTTCAGAATGCACCACCAACCCATGGGAATCCAATGCTTCCAATTTGTCCTGCACTGAGGGATAGGAATCCGGCCAGCCGGGGAGTATTCCGTTTTCCACGATGAAATTGTGCATATTCCCCTTGGTTGGAGTTGCCCAATGCCTGTTGTGCCGTCCCGGTTCGTAGTCGTTCCAGACAGCCCCGGACTCGCCCGCTCTGACACCCGCGGCGTGCAAGGGCAATTTTCGGTACGGCCCTCTACCGTCATCGTCGTCGTACCGGTAGTTTCTGCGAACATAGTCGGGGTTGAGTGGCCGGTACTGTCTGTTCCAAGTGTATGAGGCGCTCTTTGTATAGAAGAGAAGATGGTCCGTTACCCTTCCCCAGCTATTTGAGTCGGAGCGTCCGCCACTCCGGTTCCAAACTATCTCATTACGACGGTTCTCCAAACCGAACAGGGCGTCCAGCAACATCCGCAGATAGCCGTTGGCGCGGTCGTCGCAATGAATATAGATGCTGCCCGTGGGCTTCAACACGCGATGGCACTCAATCAGCCGGACGGCCATAAAGCAGATGTAGGCCGCTTCGTTCTCCGTAGCGCAGGCTTCCACCGCCTCGATGACTGCATATACTTTCGGGTAATCGTCCTGAATCCGCATCTTCCAGGCCGGGTGAATGTCATAGTCCCAGTTCCAGAAGTCCCGAACGCGGGATTCGCCGATGCCCTCGTTGTGGGCGACGCCGTGCGCCGCCGCCAGCGCCACCTCTTCGTCGAACTCCGTCTGCGTGATGGGCGGCCGCGGCTTGCTGGTAAAGGTCTCGTTGGCGGCAAAGGGCGGGTCGATGGCAATCAGGTCAACGCACTCGTTGTTCAGCGCCCGCAAAAACGGGTAGTTGTCCATGACGGCCAGCGTCCGGTTAGCCACGTTCAGCGTCCCCATAATCCCTCCAAGACGGCCCCCTGCCGTCCTCTGCGAACCTCAACCCTACTATACTCCGGCCCGCCGTTGACTGGTATTGCGCCCGCAAATACAATCTTAGCCACTCTATTTGCCCACAATCTACGCGAGGGTTCAGGCGCATGAACGGCGACCAGATACGGGATGCCTTTATCCAGTACTTCGAGAGCAAGGGGCACCAGCACATGCCCTCCGCCTCGCTCATCCCCGCCGGCGACCCGACGCTGCTGTTCACCAGCGCCGGGATGGTGCCGTTCAAGCCGTTCTTCATGGGCGAGCAGACGCCGCCCTCGCGCCGCCTGACCAGCAGCCAGAAGAGCTTCCGCACCACCGACATCGACGAGGTGGGCGACCACAAGCACCTGACGTTCTTCGAGATGCTGGGCAACTTCAGCATCGGCGACTACTTCAAGGAAGGCGCCGTAGGTTTCGCCTGGGAGCTGGTAACGGAGCTATTCGGCCTCTCCCCCGACCGCCTTTACGTCACTATCCACCTGGACGACGACGAGGCTTACGGCATCTGGCGCGACCAGGTGGGCGTTCCTCCGGAGCGCATCTACCGCTACGGCGACAAGGACAACTGGTGGGGGCCAGCGGGCACCGAGGGCCCTACCGGCCCGTGTTCCGAGATTCACTACGACGGCGGCGTGGAGAAGGGTTGCAGCGGCGGCCGGATGGTGGCGATTGACGTGCTCACCGCCCAGCTCCGCGAGGAGCGCGACGGCGCCGCGGCCCGGGACGTAGACGGCTGCCACCCCAATTGCGACTGCGAGCGGTTCGTCGAGCTGTGGAACCTGGTATTCATGCAGTACTACCAGGACCCGGAGCGCAACCGCACGCCGCTGCCCGCTCCCAGCGTGGACACCGGCATGGGGTTGGAGCGCGCCGCCGTCATCCTGCAAGACAAGAACAACATCTACGAAACCGACCTGTTCACTCCAATCATCGCCAAAGCCTGCCAGCTCACCGGGCGCGAGTACGGCGCAGACAGCGACACCGACTTCGCCCTCCGCGTCATCGCCGAGCATGCCCGCGCCGCCGCGTTCCTCATCGGCGACGGCGTGGTGCCGGGCAACGAGGGCCGGGGCTACGTGCTGCGCCGCGTCATCCGCCGCGCCATCCGCTACGGCCGCCGCCTGGGGCTAACCGGCCCCTTCCTCGGCGAGGTCGTGCAGGAAGTGATACCCCGCTTCCAGGCCGTCTACGGCGAGCTGTCCCTGAACCGCAACTTCATCCTGCGCGTGGTGGATCTGGAGGAGGAGCGATTCCAGCAGAATGTTAGTACCGGATTGCCGATTTTGGAGGAGCGTATAATTCCATTGCATCTCAATTCGGTTTCCATCGCTGATACATGGGAGAGAAGGATTCCAGATGCTGTTAGGCTTAGGCCACTGTTGTTGAATGATGTCCGCACGATAAGCCTAGTTGCTCGGTGGGCTAAGCAAGTGATTTTGCAAGTTGGGTTAAACTTGAGAACTAGTTTATCGGTATTTCCACGCCTTCGCGAAGCCGAGCAAGACTACTTGGAGGAGTATGACAAGAGGTTATTGGAAGCTCCCCCCGCCGGCGATGATGCCGAATTTCAGGAGTATTTGGAGAGTTTAGGTCGGGATTTAAGGCGAAAAGCACTTACATTGCCAGGTGCCACTGTCTTCGTCCTCTACGACACCTACGGCTTCCCGCCTGAGTTGACCGCCGAGATTGCCCGCGAGCATGGCCTTGACGTGGACTTGGACGGATTCGAGGCGGAGATGGAACGGCAGCGCGAGCAGTCGCGGGCTGGGCAGCAGTTCGAGGGCAGCATGGAGATGCTGACCGCCTACGAGAACTTGGGCGCGGGGCGCACCGAGTTCACCGGCCACACGCTCATCGACCAAGAGTCGGTAGTTGCGGCCCTGCTGGTGGACGGCGCATCGTCGGGGCATGCCACGCAGGGTCAGCAGGCAGAGGTGGTCATTAGCCGCACACCTTTCTACGCCGAGGGCGGCGGGCAGCTCGGCGACCAGGGCTACATCCGCAGCCCCAACGGGCTGTTCCGCGTCGAAGATACGCAGTCGCCGGTGGCCGGGCTGATCGTGCAGAAGGGCGTGGTGGAGGAGGGGCACATCGCCGTCGGCGACCCGGTACAGGCGTCGGTGGATTCGGCGCGGCGTCTGGACTCTTCGCGCAACCACAGCGGCACCCACATCCTGCACGCCGCGCTGCGGTCGGTGCTGGGGCCGCACGTCCGGCAGGCGGGGTCGCTGGTGGCACCGGAACGGCTGCGCTTCGACTTCAGCCACGTCGGACGAATGTCCCGTGACGAGCTGCTGGCCGTGCAGTCCCTGTCCAACGAACAGGTGCGGGCCAACCTGCTGGTATCAGCCCAAGAGACGTCCTATGCCGACGCCGTGCGGCAAGGCGCATTGGCGTTCTTCGGCGACCGCTACGGCGACGTGGTGCGCGTGGTGCGCATGGCCGAGGACGGGACCGCCCCCTTCAGCTTCGAGGTGTGCGGGGGCACCCACGTCTCTGCCACCGGGCAGGTGGGGACGCTGCTGGTGCTGGGCGAGTCCAGCATCGGCGGCGGCATGCGCCGCGTCGAGGCACTAACGGGCCGGGCCGCCGAGACGCTGTTCGTGGAACAGTCGGCAACCCTGGATGCGCTGTCCAATCGTTTGCAGACCCCGGTGGCCGACCTGGAGGCGCGGCTGGACAGCTACATGCAGGAGACCGACGACCTGCGCCGCCGCCTCGCCACGCTGGAGCGCTCGCTGCTCCGTTCCGAGGCTGAGTCGCTGCTCCAGCGCGTCGCCGATGTGGACGGTGTGCGTGTAGTT
This sequence comes from Dehalococcoidia bacterium, assembly GCA_963664375.1. Classification (GTDB taxonomy): domain Bacteria; phylum Chloroflexota; class Dehalococcoidia; order Lucifugimonadales; family UBA3495; genus VXOI01. Next base: position 1,803,962 of record OY761449.1, on the reverse strand, counting down.
TCCGGGCGCACCTCGGCGCAGAATGCCGACGGAATGCGTGAGATGGGAGACTTCCTCCGCGACAAGCTCTCCAGTTGCGTGGTGACGCTGGGCGGACTCTCCGGCGGCAGCCCGATCCTGGTGACCATGGTTACCGGCGATCTGGTGGAGCGCGGACTCAACGCTGGCACCATTGCCCGCGAGGCGGCCAAGCTGATGGGCGGCGGCGGCGGCGGCCGCCCCGAGATGGCGCAGGCTGGCGGGCGCCAGCCGGAAAAGCTGGACGAGGCCCTGGCCGCCGTGCCTGGCCTGGTGCGGCAGGCCCTCTCGTAGTGTCTCAAGGCGTTGCTCGCAGCGTCTTGAGCGCCTCGCAGCGCGGCAATCGTCATTCCCGCGAAATCGGGAATCCAGGACCGCTGGCTCCGTGAGGCTACTCGCCCTTGACGTTGGCGAACGGCGCATCGGCCTGGCGTCCGGGGTCGATGACGTTGGCACCGCGCTGCCCGCGGGTGTCATCCACCGCACCCGGCTGGCCGCCGACATACGCGCCGTGCTCGACGCGGCCAGTCAGCGCCAGTCCGACGCGATAGTCGTCGGCGTTCCGATACGTCCGGGCGGCGAGGAATCCCCCCAGACCAAGTACGTGCGCGGCTTCATCCGCGCCCTGCGCCGCGAGTCGCCGCTGCCCGTCCACGAAGTCGACGAGGCCTTCACCAGTCAGGAGGCCGAGGGCCTGCTGCGGGATGCCGGGGTACAGCCGTCCCGGGACAGGGGCGCCATAGACGAAACCGCCGCGGTGCTCATCCTGCGGCGGTTCCTCGATCATCTCACGCAATTCCCTCCCCCTGAGCGGGAGGGTTAGGGTGGGGGTGGACGCCTGAAAGACGCAATTGTAAGCCTTTTCCAATAGGACTTACTGAGTTGAAGGGGACGCCCTCACCCTAACCCTCTCCCGGAGGGAGAGGGAACAGGTTGCAACTGCGTAAGTCCTATTCCAAATCCCCAGAACTACAAATACGTCCGCTCGAAATCCTCCGACTGTAACGTCATGGTCTCCATGTCCCAGTCGAAGGTCAATACCACCGAGCGGTCAGACGTCGCCTCCAGCAGGCGGCGGCCGTGTTGGGCTACAACGCTCTCGGCCTCGCGGTAGTCGAGCTCCCGCGGCTCCACGCCGGTGCGGTTGCAGACGAAGATGGGCAGGCCGGTCTGCGCCGACCGCTCCTCCCATTCGCCGTCGGGGCCGCAGCCGCCGGGCCCCCACGACACCGGCGACACCAGCACCTGTGCGCCCTTGCCGACCAGCACCTCGGCCACGTCGTTCTTGTAGGCGTCGGCGCAGACCAGGATGCCGGTCTTGACGCCGTCGCATGGCAGCGGGCTGATTTTCCAGCCTGGGCTTGACCACGCTTCGGCACCCCCCAGCGCCTTGATCTTGCGATGACGGCCAGTAATCTCGCCGTCCGGCCCGATGACGAACACCGTGTTGTACATTCTCCCAGACGCCGGATCCAGCTCCGGGTGCGACAGGAACACGGTGATGCCCTGCTGCCTAACGAATTCCTGGAACCCGGTCATCCAGAGGTCGGGCTGTGGATTGATCCAGCCGGTCCCGATGGTCTTCAGGAACAGGTAGCCCGGAACGCACAGTTCCGGCGTGATGGCCCACTGCGCCCCGGCCTCGGCAGCCGCAGCGACTCCCCGCTCGATCAGCTTACGGTTGTGCTTGATGTCGCCGGTTTCCGGCGCGATGTGCAACAGCGCGATCCGCACGCTACCCTCCCTCGAGTCCGCTGACTTCCCGACGATTATAGCACTGCCGCATCGTAGCGTTGACTGCCGAACCCACTGGAAGAGAGACCAGGGCAATGGCATTCCGACTTCGAATGGCATCGCAAACCGCCGTTCCGGTGAAAGCCGGAATGACGGGCGCCTGAAGGACAAATTCAATTGGATAGGAGTTACGCAGTTGGATACGGTGTCTTATGCGAGGATTTCACCCCCACCCTAACCCTCCCCCTCAAGGGGGAGGGAATTTTTTCCAACTGCGTAACTACTATTGGAATGCGTTACAAGAGTGGCTGGCGCCCTTGACGCGCGGAACGTCGGAAAGCACAATGGATAGCAGGTAGCCGCGTTGCCCCGTGGTGTAGTGGTAGCACGCCAGCCTTTGGAGCTGGAATCCCTGGTTCGAGCCCAGGCGGGGCAGCCATCCGTCTTTCCTGCTATTGCAGCTTGATCTGCTCCAGCAATCCCTGTATCTCGCCGGGCGTCAGCGGGGATGTCTCCGGGGCAGCCATCTGGAGCCGCACCGCGTCGGCCAGGCCGTCTGCGTGCAGTTCCTCCAGCTTCAGGCAGGGCGCGCCCATTTCCTCGGCGATGGTGGCAGCCAGCCCCAGCCGCAGGAAGTCCGTTTCCGTATCAATCACCACCGCCGATATTTTCTGCTCCCTGATGGCCGCCGCCATGGCCCGCGCCTCCGCCAGCGGCAGTCCCGAGCCCGCTGGAGCCGCCGGGCCGGGAGTGGGCTCGCCGCTGCCCATGGCCACGTTGGCCCTTCCGTCGGACAGCACTACCAGCAGAGGCAGGACGTTCCGGTCTTTCTGCTTTTCCGCCTCGATGACCTCCATAGCCAGCAACAGGCCACGGCTCAGGGGCGTCCGTCCGCCGGTAGGCATCTCCTGTAGCATCGCGTGGGCCAAGTCCACGCTGGATGTGGGAGGGAGAAGCACCTGCGCCCCGGCGCCGCGGAAGGCGATCAGCCCCACCCGGTCGCGCCGCTGGTAGGCGTCCAGCAGCAGGGACAGGATGGCGCCCTTGACGGCGACCATCCGGCGCTGTGCGCCCATGGAGCCGCTGGCGTCAACGACGAACAGGATCAGGCTGCCGGTCTTGGTCTCCCGCACCTTCTCCCGCACGTCCCACGGTTCGACGAGAAACGCCGGGATGTCATTAGTTCCCTCCCTTCGATGGAGCACATCATTTGTTCCCTCCCCCTCAGGGGGAGGGTTAGGGTGGGGGTGAGAACGCCGCTGCAACTGGTGCGGCGCGGCTGCCCTGAGCGTCGCGTCGAGAGCGAGGTCGGACGCCTTTTCCTGTGGCACGGTAGCGCCGACGTACCGGCCCGAGGGGGTGCCGCTGACGGTGCGGGCGCGGCGGCCGCCGGAGGGACGCGCCCGGTGGTCAGGCGGCTTGACTTGCAGGGAGCGTACCGAGAACGGGTTGCCCACCTCGAAGTGCTGATCCTGGGGGCCGGAATCGCCGGGCGGTTCCGGCGGCTGTTCGTCCTGGTCAGGTGAGTCAGGATCTCCGTCGTCCTGCTCCTCAGACTGCGACTGGTCCTGATCGCGGGGTTCCCGGTCTTGCGGGCGGTTCTGGAACTCGTCGATCATCGAGTCCAGTTGCTCGGTGACCAGGTGCGGCTGCTGGAAGGGCTGGCGGCGCTGCCGGTGCAGCAGGGCCATCTCGGCCGCTTCCCGAACGTCCTCGGGCAACACGTGCTCGCGGCCCTCGTAGGCGGCGATGGTGCTGGCTGTTTTGTACATCACGATGTCGGCCCGCAGGCCATCCACCTGGTACTCGGCGCAGATGTCGGTGATGAGCTCGAGGATGTCGTCGGATACGTTCACCTGCTCCAGCAGTTGCCGGCTGCGCAGGATTCGTTCCCGCTCCTCTGCCTCGGCGTCTTGCCAACGGTCAATGAATCCGTAAGGATCGCTCTCGTAGGCGATGCGGCGCTTGACCACTTCCCGGCGTTCCTCGGGCGTGAAGGCGCTGTCCACCTCCACCGCCAGGCCGAACCGGTCCAGCAGTTGCGGGCGCAGGTCGCCCTCCTCCGGGTTCATGGTGCCGACCAGGATGAACTCGGCGGCGTGGCTGACCGAGATGCCCTCGCGCTCCACGTAGTTGCGGCCCATGGCGGCGGCGTCCAGCAGCACGTCGACCAGGTGGTCGTTGAGCAGGTTGACCTCGTCCACGTACAGGATGCCCCGGTGGGTGGCGGCGATGAGACCCGGTTCGAAGCTGCGGCTGCCGCTCCGTATGGCCTGCTCAATGTCCAGCGAGCCGACCAGCCGGTCTTCGGTCGCGCCCACTGGCAGGTCAACGATGCGCACCTGCCGCGTTACCGCCGGAGCATCGTCCGCGGCGCGTGTCTCGCACCAGGGGCATAGAGGCTCAGGGCTATCGGGGTGGCAACTGTACGGGCATCCGCGCACCACGTCCACCTCTGGCAGCAACGCGGCAAGGGAGCGGACGGCGGTAGACTTGGCGGTGCCCTTTTTGCCGCGGATGAGCACGCCGCCAATGCGGGTGTTGATGGCGTTGAGGATCAACGCCCGCTTCATCGCCGTCTGCCCGACGATGGCGGTAAAGGGAAAGCGCGGCTCAGAGCGGTTTTGTGTTCGGCTGACGGTCATGCGCTTTCCCTTCGGCGATGGCGAGTTGGACTACCGGGCGAGGCCGGTTACGGGGACGGGCGCCGAGGTTCGAACGGCCTGCGACCGTTGATGCCAAAGCAAGGCGAGGGTTACGCCGACGGCCATAATGGCCCAAATCAGGAACTGGCCGGCCATGGTCAAGGCACGGAATAGCTCCAGCAGGTCAATGGGGACGGGCACAGGGTCAGGGTTCCCCGGGAACGCGAATACCATGACCAGGGCCAGTATGGCATAAATGCCCGCTACTCCGGCATACCAGGCGCACCGCGTGGAGAACTCAGCGTAGTTCTGGTTTATGCGGCGAATGGCGTCGAAAGCCACGCCGATGGCGGCCGCGGAAATGAGCATAAACAAGGTCTGGCCAAACTGCCGCGCCAGAAGTGTGGCCTCGTCGCCAACTCCCGGTGGATTCAGAGGGTACTTGATGAACGGGAACAGCGAAAGGCTCCAGAAACCCAGTGCGCCGACGGTGATCGCTACCCACACCACGGGCCAACCGGGAGCGGCCCGGTGCAGCAGCACAAATCCGACGGAGAAGAACAGGCCCAGAATAGCACCGTATATGGCGGTGCCGAACACCATGCCAATACGCTGCACGCCCAAGGAGACCGGAATGCCTTCCTCTTCCTCCTCCGCGCCCGCAGGCGTAACCGATGCGGCGCGCTCTTCCTCAAGGGCGATGGCCCGCTCCATCACGGGCACTTGGAACAGGTTGTAGAACCCGCCGACAAGAAGGCCGGCAACTATACCGACTATCACGGAGGTCAATAGCAGCCTTTTCATCGCATGCTCCCTACCTCATTAGGAATCAGATTACTCCAAGTGATATACAAGCCATTCAGTGTCCTCCGGGAGAGGAAGTCACCTCTCCCGGAATGGACGCCAACCTGTATCTGCCAGGCTGCCCTAGTGGCACATAAGTGCAATGTGCCTGGCGTGGTGGAAGAACTCGTGTACCGCGCCGAGAACGGCGCTGCTGCCGCCGAAGGCTGCCGTATGCACTGTGCCGTCCACGTAACCGACGAAGTACAGTACGACGACGGCCAACAGGAACCATGGCGCCAGCCTGGACAGTCTCTCCTGTCCGATGTTACCCGCGATTATACCTGCCATAAAATCCTCCTTATTCTCCCTCTCCCTTCAAGAGGAGGGTTGGGGTAGGGGTGAAATGTTGTGTGCCAGCAACTCCAATGTCCAAGGGTCTTGAGTCTAGTCCTTGGACGGCGGGATGTAGTGTATGAATTCGATCCCGTCCCTGCCCACGTATCTGTCTCGCATATCGGTGAACGTCTTGAGCCGGTCGGGCTGGAGCGGCGTTGGCTTGTAGTTTTCGTCGAGGAACGGATTGGGGAAATAGCTGCGCAACAGCGTTTGCTCTTCGTGCCCGGAGAAACGCACGTAGTAGCTGAGCCGCTCCCCGTGGGTCTTGGTCTCGACGAACTGGATGGCCGCCACGTCGTTGAGCGATATGTGAAAGTGCCAGTTCTCCGCCTCGACCGTTATCGACTGGTTGTGCCGTTCGGGTTTCTGGATTCCCTTGGAATTGTTCTCGCTGACAACGGAACCGCCGCCTACGACCCACATCATGGACTCGTCCGCGGTCAGTTCCTCCAGCAGCTCCATCGCTATTTCCATTGTCGGACTCCATCAGCCTGCCCGCGTTCAGCGAGCAATAGTCGTCTTTCCCTTCGTAGGGGCGTCCCTTGTGGGCGCCCTGAGTATTTGCGGACGGCTTGGCACCAGGGCAACCACAAGGGTTGCCCCTACTACGTCACTACCGACCGCTGACGCCCTCCTGCCGGGCTTCCAGGTCGGCTTCCAGTTCCAGGTAGAGTTGTTGCAGTTTCTCGCGCATTTCGGGGGATGGGTCTTCCCACAGACCCCGTTCGATAGCCTCCAGCAATCGCTCTACGATGCCCTTGAGAGCCCAGGGGTTGGATTGCTGGAAAAACTGCTGCGTTTCCGGGTCAAGGACGTAGCTCTCGGTAACGTCCTCGTACATCCAGTCCTCGATGACCTGCGCCGTGGCGTCGTAGCCGAACATGTAATCGACGGTGGCGGCCAGCTCGAAAGCGCCCTTGTACCCGTGGCGTTTCATTGAGTCGATCCACTTGGGGTTGACCACGCGGGTGCGGAACACCCGGCGGGCCTCGTCCTGCAAGTCCCGGTTCCTGGCCCGCGACGGGTCGGAGCTGTCGCCGAAGAACTGGCGCGGGCTGCGCCCGGTCAGGGCGCGGACTGTGGCAATCATGCCGCCGTGATATTGCATGTAGTCGTCGCTATCGAAGATGTCGTGTTCGCGGGTGTCCTGGTTCTTGGCGGCGACGACAATCTGGCCGAACCGGCGCCGGAACTGCGGGCGGGCGTTCACGCCGTGATCCTGCTGGGTGTAGGCGTAGCCGCCCCAGGCGGTGTAGACCTCGGCCAGGTCCTGCACGGTCTCCCAGTTCCGCTCGTCCAGCACCGGCAGGATGCCCGCCCCGTAGGTGCCGGGCTTGCTGCCGAATATGCGGTAAAGGCTCTGGCTCCTGCGCTCATCATAAGTTCCCTCTCCTTCCGCGAGAGGGTTAGGGTGAGGGCGTTCCTCGGCCCTGGACAGGTCTTCGGACAGGTGCTTGACGACATAGTTGTCGGCGGGCGACTCGTCCAGGGCGGCCACCATTTCCACGCCCTGATCCAGCAGGTTGATCAGGTTGGGGAAGGCATCGCGGAAGAACCCGCTGATGCGCACGGTAACGTCAATGCGAGGTCGGCCCAACTCCTCCAGTGGGATGACCTCCAGGCCCTGCACGCGGCGGCTCTCGGCCTGCCACTTGGGCCGGACGCCGAGGAGGTGCAGGATCTGGGCGATGTCGTCGCCGTGGGTGCGCATGGCCGACGTTCCCCAGACCACCAGGCCCACCATCTCCGGGTACGCGCCTTCCTCCTCAAGGTACTTGTCCAGCAACGACTGGGCCAGTTGCTTGCCGGTCTCCCATGCTGCGGGTGACGGAATGGTCTTGGGGTCTACGGAATAGAAGTTGCGGCCAGTGGGCAGGATGTTGGCCATGCCCCGGGTGGGCGCGCCGCTGGGCCCCGGCGGCACGTACCGGCCCTCGAGGCCGCGGAGCAGGTTGCCGATTTCGTCAGGCGTCCGCATCAATGCCGGGTAGACAACCTCAGCGACGTAAGCCAGCACCGACTGCGTTTGGCCGTCCGGCTTTCCGAGGACGCTATGCACGGCGGGTGCAGCCGATTCAGGGCCAAAACCGTCGTTCAGCATCTCGCGGTACAGTTGGCGGCACATCAGTTCGATGTATTCGATGGCGTCGCCGTTTGTGCGTGGTTCGACGGCCGCCTCATCGTGAGCTTGCCGAATGGCGGCGCTGTATTGACGCAATGACGCAATGGCGCAAGGACTCAACGGTTGGCCCAAGTCGTTGGTGACGGCGGCGTAGTCGAAGCCCAGCGCCTCGGCGACGGAGCGGCGCAGGCTGGGGATGCCGCTGATATCCAGGCGGGTGAGGGCGCAGAGCAGCCCGACCAGTTGCTCGCCCTGCGGCGCATCGCCGAGGATGTGCAGGCCGTCCTTGATCTGGGCGTCCTTCAGCTCGCAGAGATAGCCGTCGATTTCGAGGATGAACTCGCCGAAATCCTCGGGCTGGGCCTCGATTCCCAAATCGCGGTGCAACTCAGCCTGTTGCACCATCTCCCAGATCTGGGTCTCCAGCAGGGGCAGCTTGGACGGGTCGAGGGTCTGGCACTGGTAATGCTCGTCCATCAACTGCTCGATGCGGGCGATGTCGCCGTAGCTGTCGGCGGTGGTCATCGCCGGTATCAGATGGTCGACGATGGTGGCGTGGGCGCGGCGCTTGGCCTGGGAACCCTCGCCGGGGTCGTTGATGATGAACGGGTAGAACAGCGGCACGTCGTCCATGGCGACTTCGGGGTAGCAGGACGGCGACAGGCCGATGCCCTTGCCCGGCAGCCATTCCAGCGTGCCGTGCTTGCCAAGGTGCAGGATGGCGTCGGCCCCGAACACGTCGCGCACCCAGCGGTAGTAGGCGATGTAGTGGTGGGTAGGCGCCAGGTCGGGGCTGTGGTAGATGGCGATGGGATTCTCGCCGAAACCGCGCGGCGGCTGGAGTCCCACGAACACGTTGCCGAGGTCAATGCCAGCGATGGCCAGAGAACCGTTGGTTCTGTATACCTGACCCGGCGGCTCGCCCCAGTCCCGGGATAGCTCCTCTGCAACGTCGTCCGGGAAAGTGGAAAACCATTGATTGTATTGGTTCGACGACACATGCCCGGCGGCTAGCCGCAATTGCTCCTCGGTCAGCGAGTCGCGGTCGTTGCTGCACCGCTCGATGATGCGGTGGACCAGCTCGTCGCCGGTCTCAGGAATGTCCGTAACCTGGTAGCCAGCGTCCTTCAGCGCGTTCAGCACCAGGACGGCGGAGTTGGGCGTGTCCAGGCCCACGGCGTTGCCGATGCGGGCGTCCTTGGTGGGATAGTTGCTGAGGATGACGGCGATCTTCTTTTCCGGGTTGGGCTTCAGGGCCAGGTTGGCCTGCTTGATGGCCAGCCGCGCCACCAGCTCCACCCGGTCATCCCGCGGCACGTACCGTTGCAGGCGGCCCGAAAGCCCCCCGGAGGAATCGGCGCTCGCTTCCTCCTTGAACGATATGGGCACCGAGATCAGCCGCCCGTCGAACTCCGGCAGAGCGACGCTCATGGCGGTGTCGATGGGGCCGAGGCCGAGGTCGCTGTCCAGCCACTCGTCCTGGGTGCCGGTGCTGATGATGGCCTGCACCATGGGCACGTTCAGGTTGTCCAGGTAGTCCACTGGGGTTCCACCGGACTCGCCAGGAGCGCGCCGAATGGTGGCCGCTCCCTCTTGGCTTATCTCGCCCATGGACATGCCCATGGTGTTGATGATGCAGTGGACGCGGGGCGTGCCATCGGGTGCCGCCAGGTACTCGGTGAAGGCCCGGTTGGCAACGCCGTCGCCCTCCGGGCTGTGCTTCAGGCTGAAGGCGTATACCGGCAGCACGTTGGCGCCCTTGGCCTCCAGGCTGCGTATGAGCGCGTCGATGGGGAGCAGGTTGCCGCTCATCCAGTGGGCGCGGTAGAACAGTATGCCGATGGACGGGGGCCGTCCTTCGACAAGCTCAGGATGCTCACCCTGAGCGGGCCGGAAATGTTGGGCGACGTAAGTCTCGACATCCGTGCCATCCGGGTAGTCAGGATGGTAGATGCCCTCCCACGGCAGCGGCGCCGGGGCCTCGTGGCCGTGTTCAGTTCCGAAATAGGCGTCGCTCAGGAACAGGAACAAGTTCTGGAAATTCTGGACACCGCCTTGCATCAGGTAGGAGAAGACCGTATCGACCTCTGCCACCGGGGCGGTGCAGGCTGTAATCAGGTCTTCGTCCCATTCCTGGTGGCCCGGACAGGCAATGAGCGGGATGCCCTCGCTGCGGCAGTGCCTGACCAGCGCATCGAAACTGTCGGGCATGGCCCGCTTGCCGCCCAGCAGCCGCAGCACGACCACGCCAGCGGCACCGGCCAGCGACACGATGTCCGCGCCCTCGCCTCGCTGCGCGGACGGGTTCAGCGCAACGACCCGCGGGAATCCCGGCGGCAACGCGGCTACCGCCCGGTCGGCCGTCAGGATGTCCGTATCTGCGGTGGTGATGAAAAGGATCGACTTCTGTTGCATATTGCCCTAGCGGATTACGCCCTCACCCTAACTCTCTCCCGGCGGGAGAGGGGATTGTACAGGGGCTTCGCCGGTCAGGAAGACCATAATTGAAAGGTCGCTGAACTCATCGGTGATCCTGCTGCACTCGCCGAGGGTTCCTTCCCAGCACTGCTCGTCGTCGAAGGTCAGCCGCTGGTATACCCGGACATCGGCGTTATCGCGGACACCCAGCTCCAGGAGACCGCTGGCAATGCCCGCGGGCATCAGGTCGAAGGGCCGCGGCAACAGGATCACGTGCCGCCTGCCCTCGTTGACGTAATGGGCCAGTTCCTCCAGTGGTTCGACAGGCTCACCATGAGCTTGTCGAATGGCGGCCCGCTTGTGCAAGGTGAGGAATATCGAATCCTCGAGGAAAATCCCCGTGCGGGCCATTGCCACCTGGACGGAACTGATACCGGGAACCAGCCGGACGCTGTCGGCCCGGCGCAGCACCCGCTCCAGGAGTTCCCGCGCCGAGACGTTCAGGTCGCCCCAGCAGCAGACCACGCACTTCCTGCCCTGCTTGACCTGCTCCCCGGCGTATTCCAGCACCTGCTCCTGGTCCCGGTAAGACATGGGGCAGACCTCGGCGTGGTCCAGCAGGGGGCGCACCACGTTCAGCACGGTGTTAAAACCCAGCACGAGATCGGCGTCCTTTAGTGCTTGCCGCCCCTGCGACGTAAGCATGTCAGGGTTGCCGGGGCCAACCGCGACGACCGTTATCATGGCGCCGTTATTTTCGTTGGAGTCTGGAATGGGAAAGACCTCTCTTGATTCCCGCTTTCGCCGGAATGACGTTTCAGGAAATAAAAAATCCCCGGCTCTACTGCTGCCGGGGACGATCCCATTACGGGTCAGGCGAGATTGATAGCGCCGCGTCCTGAAGGTCGGTACGGGCGGCGCTGCGGGTCTCTCTGTCACGCGCAGAAGCAGAGCACCTCCACCCGGGCAGGTTTTCTGACTTACGGGTTCCCGCGACTGTTGGAAACCCGATCACAGTGGCGCAACCGTGGCGGACTCGCACCGCCTTGCCCTGACGTACCGGAATCGCGCCGCCTTCCGGGGCCGGTATGGGCGGCGCAAGTAGAAAATCACCGGGTGGCTGATTCGATTTTTAATGGTCGCCCACAGCCCGAAATCGGGCCGTAACGCGCGGCAAGTGTAAATTGAGACTGCCAGCCTGTCAATAGAATCGGCGCTCGTCATCCGTCGCTACAATGGGCATTCTCAACGTGTGTTGGTATTGGACGCGATTTGTCTGCTTGTCCCCGCCGCGTTGGGGCGCACAGCCGTGCGCCCGTGTCTGCGCAGGAGAGAATTGTGACTGGAACCGGGGGCCAGGGCGCACGTTCCTCGACGTGCTCGGAAGTGCGCCCCTACATGGGAATACCAACACACGTTGAGAATACCCTGCAATGGCGAAGATTGACAGCCAGCCCGTCCCTTGCTATCATCCCGCCGACATCAAGGCCAAATCAGCACGGCGCGCCTTGCCGGGTTTCAAGACCGGGACGGGCGCATAAGGGAAAGCGGTTAGAAGCCGCTGCGGAGGCGCCACTGTAACCGGGGAGCCACCCGCATTAAGCCACTGCCCCGGCGGAATTCGGGGCGGGAAGGCGCGGGCCTACTTGAATGGGGTAGGGGCGATGATCCGGGAGCCAGGAGACCTGCCGATGCTGATCTGAGCGGTCGCTCTTCGTCCTCGGAGTGCTCAGACGCAGACCGGAACCCGAACGGCGCCCGGTCGTCAGCTTGGAGCAGTCCCTGTCGCGAAGGAAGCGGCGGGGATTTTATTTTGCAGACTGCGGATCCTTCGACCAGCCCCGATGGCATCGGGGCAAGCTCAGGAGGGGCGACGAACCTGCGCCCCCAAGAGGAAAAGAGCTCTATTCGCAAGGTACCGGGCTGGAATATGGGGCGGCTCTACCTGAGCTGGTTCAGCCGTTCTTCCGCTCTGGGCTGGTCTCCGGTGCTGATGAGACTGGCGGCGGGAGCGCTTCCCATTTTCCTGGTCGGCTTGGCCCTTGTCATCACCGCGGTCGCCCTGGGCCCCTACACCATTCCCCTGTCGCACACCGTTGACATCCTGCTGAACCAGGTCGGTATCGGCGAGACCTCCGCGCCGCAGACCGAGCAGGCCATCGTCTCCTCAGTACGCATGCCCCGCATTGCCCTGACGCTGGTCGTTGGCTCCGCCCTGGGCGTTGCCGGGGCGGTGATGCAGGGCCTTTTCCGCAACCCCATGGCCGACCCCGGCATCATCGGGGTGTCGGCGGGGGGCGCGCTGGGAGCGATCATCGCCATCTCCACCGGCGCCCAGGCTGCCTTTGCCCTGGCCTTGCCCGCCATGTCCTTTGCCGGGGCCGGGGGTACTCTGGCCTTGGTGTATGGAGTCGCATCCGTTGGCGGGCGGTTCTCCATGTCGGCGCTGCTGCTATCCGGAGTGGCTATCGGAGCGTTCATTGCCGCCATCATCTCGGCCATCATACTGTTCACCGAAAACCTTGAAGCGCAGAGGGATATGCTCTTCTGGCTGGCCGGTGGGCTGGATGCGTCGCGCTGGGGAGAGGTGCATCTGGCGCTGCCCTTCGTGCTGTTCGGCATGGCTATCGCCGTTTTCATGTCCAGAGACCTCAACCTGCTGATGATTAGCGAGGACGAGGCGCGTTCCCTGGGTGTCCGCGTCGGGCTGACGCGCAACTCGCTACTGGCGGCGGCGTCGCTCATCACCGGAACGGCGGTGGCGTTTTCCGGCACCATCGCCTTCGTCGGCCTCATCGTGCCTCATGCCCTGCGGCTGGTAACGGGCGCGGACAACCGCGTGCTGGTGCCGCTGAGCGCCATGGGCGGCGCGGTGTTCCTGCTGGCCGCCGATACGCTGGCGCGGATGGTCATCGCGCCCGCCGAGGTCAGCGTGGGCATCATCACCGCCCTGGTGGGCGCGCCGTTCTTCCTGATGCTGCTGGCGCGCAACAAGGCGCGGGCGTCGATGTTGTAGGCCCGGCCCTGCGACAAGCTCAGAATGCGCCGCCGCCAAGGAGCGGTATGGCGGCGCAGAACTCGCTCCCGGAACCAGGCCCGGGAGCGTGGAACGATCCGAAAACACACGCCTGAGATGACTAGGAAACTGAAACTGATATGAGGAACAACGGCATTACCAGGTATCTGCCAGCCCTGCTGGTCATAATAGCGATGTCCATGCTGATGGTTGTCGCCTGCGGTGGCGAAGACCCGGCTACCGAGGCCCCGGTCACGGCTCCGCAAGCTACGGCGACGCCACCTCCCGTGAACACACCTGAGCCGCAGACGCGAGAGGAGCCAACGGCAGCCCCGGAGCCCACTGCCGTACCGACGGCGGCGCCCACAGTTGCTGCGCCGACGTCGGCAGCAGACCCGACGGAGGCGCCTCAGCCAACCAGCGCCCCTGAACCGACGGCAACCCCCGAACCCACGCCGGAACCGTATCCGGCGGTGCCCGGCATCGTCGACCCGTCCAACACCGGCTGGCCGCGTGATGTCGAAACCCTTGAGGGCGTGGTCACGCTGGATGCGCCGCCGCAACGCATCCTGACGTACTCCCTGGGGCACGACGAGATGCTGATTGCCCTGGTGCCGCCCGAGCGGGTAGCCGCCTTGGGCAAGTTCGCCAGCAACGCCGCGTATTCCAACGTGGCCAATGTTGCCCCTGAATACGCGGTCTTCGAGAAGGGCGCCGAGAACGTTCTGGCAGCCGAGCCGGACCTGTTCATCGTGTCCGCCTTTACCGACGCGGACATAGTTGGGCTGGTCAAGGAGGCCGGGGTGCCGGTCGTGAGGCCCGCCCTGGAAAGTTCCGCCGAGGGCAACATACCCAATATCCTGCTCCTCGGATACATGCTCGGAGTCGAAGACCGGGCGCTGGAGCTGGCCGCGGAAATCGAGAACAGGCTCGCGCTTATCGCCGAGAGGGTTCCGGCCATGGGAGATGCAGGCAGGCCCGCGGTGATTTCGATTTCCCGGTGGTCAGACTCAATCAGCGTCGCCGGGGGCGGTACCACCGGCAGCGGCATCATCGAGTCCGCTGGCGGCGTCAACGCGGCGGCCCGCGACGGCATCGACGGGTTCAAGCCGATAAGCACGGAGTCCATCGCCGCGATGAACCCTGAATTCATCATCATCCCCCAGGGCGGCGAGGGCGCAACCACGCTGCGGGACGACCTGCTGAACGACCCGGTGCTGACTGCGGTGCCCGCCATAGCCAATGGCGAAATCCACATCATGGACGCCCCCAAGCACATCACGCTGTCCCACTGGAACGTGCGCGGCATCGAATCGACCGCCGAAATTCTGTTCCCGGACCTTTTTGCCGACGTTACGTTTGCGGATTTCGAGCCATACCGCGGGGAGTGAGCAGTTGACCCTTTCGACCAGCTCAGTGCAGGCTATAAGCGCAAGCGCGGCCGCCCTGTCGGCAAGGGACGTGTCGGTCCGGCTCGGCGGCAACTCCATCCTGAAGTCGGTGTCCTTCGAGGCGCGCCCCGGCGAAGTCGCTGGCCTCATTGGCCCCAACGGCGCCGGGAAGAGCACGCTGCTCCGGGTGCTCGCGGGGCTGCTCCGCCCGGAATCGGGCGACGTGCGGATTGAGGATTTGCCGTTGAAGGGCCTGAATTCAGGCCAGCGGGCCCGCCGCATTGCGTTCATGCCGCAGCACGACGCGACGCATCCCTTCACGGCCATTGAGACGGTTCTGATGGGCCGGTACGCGCACCTTGGCCGTTTCGAGTTGGAAGGCAGACAAGACCGGGAGATTGCGCTCAGCGCCATGGCCCGCACGGATACGGCGCAATTCGAGGACCGGCAGCTCGACCGGCTATCGGGCGGCGAACGCCAGCGGGTCATCCTGGCGCGGGCGCTGGCGCAACAGGCCAACGTCATCCTGCTGGACGAGCCGTCGGCCAGCCTGGACCTTCGCCACCGTCTCTCGATCATGGAGACGCTGAGGGAGGAGGTAGCCACCAGGCAGGTGGCAGTGGTGGTAGCGCTCCACGACGTGTCCCTGGCGAGCCGCTACTGCGACCGGCTGACCCTGCTGTACGACGGGCGCGTGACAGCCGAAGGGAAGCCAGTCGATGTCTTGACCCAGCAGAATCTACGGAGCGCCTTCGGCGTCGAGACGGCGGTGCAGATCGACCCGGCCACGGGATCGCCCCAAGTGTGGCTGATCGGGCCGTCGGCGCAATAGTACATGGTAGGGGCGCACGGCTGTGCGCCCCTACACCGCAATCACACAGGGAGGGCCATCGTGGTGTCAAGCGATAAGGTCACACTGGCTCAGGCTCTCGAACGTGCCAGCGCACTGGACGCCGCCGCGATGGCCCGCGCCGAGGCCAGGCAGGGAAACCTGACCAAGCCGCCGGGCGCGCTTGGCCGCCTGGAGGACTTGTCCATCAGGCTGGCCGGAATTTTCGGCACCGAGAGACCGGCCATCGGCGGGAAGGCGGTCATCATCGCCGCCGGAGACCACGGCGTGGTCGCCCAGGGAGTCACCGCTTACCCACAGGCAGTCACGGCGCAGATGGTGCTGAATTTCCTGGCTGGCGGCGCGGCCATCACCGTAATGTGCCGCCGTCTGGGAATACGGCAGGTCATAGTTGACGCTGGCGTTGCGTCCGACCTACCCGACAACCCGGAACTTCGCATGCTCAAGATCGGCAGGGGCACGGGCGACATCAGCCAAGGCCCGGCAATGTCCCGCGAGCAGGCGGTGCAGTGCCTGGAGGCGGGGATTAACCTGGCGGTTGAGGTGATTGAGTCGGGCGTAGACCTGCTGGCTACGGGCGATATGGGTATCGGTAACACCACCGCCTCCAGCGCGATCACGGCCGCGGTTACCCATTTGGATACCCATGAGACCACAGGCGAGGGTACCGGACGCAACCCCGACGAGTTACGGCACAAGGCCGGGGTGGTGCGCCAAGCTCTGGATGTCAACTCGCCCGACCCCTCCGACGGTGTTGGCCTGCTGTCCAAAGTGGGCGGATTCGAGATAGGCGTCCTTGCGGGGGCGATAATCGGGGCCGCCATGATGCGTCGCCCGGTAATAGTTGACGGGTTCATTTCCAGCGCCGCCGCCCTGGTCGCCAACGCCGTGTGTCCCGCGTCCCGGGAATTCATGCTAGGCTCCCACGTTTCTGCCGAGCGCGGCCACCGCGCCGCCCTGTCCGCCCTGGAACTGGAGCCGCTGTTCGACCTGGGCATGCGGCTAGGCGAGGGTACGGGTGCGGCCTTGGCAATGCCGATCATCGAGGCGGCTGCGGCCACCCTGTCCGAAATGGCGACATTCGCCGAGGCGGGCGTGTCGGACAGGGAGCCGGAGGACGACCAGGGCGCGTGAACGGACCCTTACCTGGAATGAGGGCGGCCTTGGGATTCCTGACGATTCTGCCGGTCGCTCCGCGGGATGCCGGAGGTCTCGCGTCGGCAAGGGGCTGGTTCCCCACCGTCGGGCTATTGTTGGGGCTAATCCTTGCCTGTCTCGACCTCCTGATGCAGTGGGGCTATCCCCTCTTTACGGAGGAACACCGCGAGTTTCCTTCTGTACTGTCCGCGTCCATTCTGGTGGTAGCCCTGGCCGTTCTCACCCGGGCCCTCCATCTCGACGGGTTTATGGATTGCTGCGACGCCCTGTTCGGCGGCTTCGACCAAGAGCGGCGGCTGGCGATTCTGCGGGACTCCCACGTGGGCGCCTTCGCCGTTGTTGGAGCGGTGAGCCTGCTCCTGCTGAAAGTTGCTGCTATCATGGCACTGCCGACGGCAGGACGTTTCTGGATTCTGCTGCTGTTTCCCTGCCTGTCCCGATGGGGGATGCTGTTGGTACTGGAATTCTTTCCCTACGCCAGACGACAGGGCATCGGAGTGCCATTCCAGCCGTCGGGCGCGCGCTGGCAGTTGCTCGGCGGGCTGGCGGTGGCCGTGGCCGCGACGGTCGCGCTGGCCGGGCCCGGCGGGCTGGCCCTGCTGGCGATTGCGACGTTGGTGGCGATTGCTTTGGCAAAGTGGACGTCTCGGTTGCTCGGCGGAGTAACCGGCGACGTATACGGAGCGGTCAATGAGGCTGCGGAGGCAATGGTACTGATACTTGCGGCCATCCTGGCATACGCCGTGTCCGAAAATTTCCTGCGGCCCATCCATCAATGGGCCTGGTAGGGCGCTGACCGCTCAAAATGGAGTGGCGCTTATTTCCCGGAGAGTGGTATCTTGACGCGGGAGCGCTGGCGCTGGCGCTGGTACTGGATCTGGCGCTGCGGGAATTGCCCAGTGCCGTGCATCCGGTGGTCTGGATGGGCAAGGTGGTCTCGTGGCTGGAGAGGGTTGGGCCGTCTCCCGATTCGAAGTGGCTTGCGCTGGTCTGGGGGGCGGCGATGGCCTTGGCCGTGCCTGCCGTGTTCGGCGGAGCGGCGTGGGGGGCGGCCAACGGGTTGCGGGAGCTGGGCCCGGTAGTGTACGTGGCAGGTGTGGCGGTGCTTTTGAATACGACCTTTGCCGTAAAAGGGTTGGGGCAGGCGGCGATTGGCGTCCGCGATGCCATGGACGAGGGGAGCATCGGCGATGCGCGGGACGGCCTGCGCAGCTTGGTCAGCCGCGACGCGACATCGCTGGACCGGTCCCTCGCGTCGGCTGCGGCCATTGAGTCGGTGGCGGAAAATACCACCGACAGTTACATCGGGCCTTGGCTGGCTTTTGCGCTGCTGGGGCTGCCCGGGGCCTTTGCCTACCGGGCGGTGAACACGTTGGACAGCATGATTGGCTATCGCGGAAAGTACGAATATCTTGGCAAGGCGTCGGCGCGGCTGGACGATTTGATGAACCTGGCCCCGGCGCGCCTCAGCGCCGGGTTGATCATTATGGCAGGCGGCTTGTGCCGGATACCCGCCTGTCTTTCGACAGGCTCAAGAGGGCTGCGCTGGCTGTGGCGTGGGCGGCGGTTGACGGCCAGCCCCAACGCCGGCTGGACCATCGGCGCAATGGCTGGCATCCTGGGCGTGGCGCTGGAAAAGGCGGGCCACTACCGCATCGGGGACGGCCTTGCTGAACCCGGGCCGTCGCACATCGGGGCGTCGGTCAGGGTGGCCGTCGTGGTTGCCGTAATCGGGTTGCCGCTGGCGGTCGGAGCACTGGCCCTGCGCGGGCTTTTCGCCGGTTAATTCGAGTGAACTTGCAGAGCGGAAACGAGCGGCCCGTCCACGGCGGCCTGAACTACGCAGAGCTGGAATCGTTGGGCCTGCGTCCTGATGAGGTCACGGATTTCAGCGCCAGCATCAACCCTCTGGGGCCGTCGCCGGTTGCGCTGGAGGCAGCGCGGCAAGTGAAACTGGCCGCCTACCCCGACCCGGACTGTCTCGACCTGCGGCGGGCCATAGGCAACAGCCTGGATGTAGACCCTGGCAACGTTCTTGCCGGTAACGGCTCCACCGAGCTTATCCACCTGCTGGCGCGGGCTTTCCTGACACCAGACGATACGGCCCTGATTTTCGCGCCGACCTTCGGCGAATACGCGGCCGCTTGCCGCACCGAGGGAGTGGAGCCGGTTTCGCTCTTGCCGCAGTGCGCCGGACAGTCCGAGGCGCGATTCCGGTGGGACATTCCATTGGCCCTCGACTGCATCGCCGGTCACGCCCCGGCCATCGTATTCCTCTGCAATCCCAACAATCCGACCGGAGTCTACCTGGGCGAAGACGAGATCCGCGGAGTAGCTGAGGCATTGCGGGGAGTTGGCTTGCTCGTCCTGGACGAAGCCTACCTACCGTTCGTGAACGAAAGTTGGGATTCCATGTCGCTGTTGTCGCTGGGCAACGTGGCGCTGCTCCGTTCCATGACCAAGGACTACGCCCTCACCGGCCTGCGGCTGGGGTACCTGCTGGCGGGCGAGGACACGGTGAGACGGGTGCGGCGTTTCCAGTACAGTTGGAGCGTCAACGCCGCCGCCCAGGCCGCCGGAATCGCTGCCCTGGCCGATGGCGAGCACGTAACAAGGGGCCGTAGAGTAGTTGAACAGGGAAAGGAATACCTGATGGGGGTAGCCCGGGACCTTGGCGTAGAATGCCCTCCCGCTGCGGCGAATTTCCTGCTGCTCAACGTAGGATGCGCCCGCGAGGTCAGGGAGGCCCTCCTCTTGCAGCACCGCATCTGCGTCAGGGACTGCGCCTCCTTCGGGCTGCCCGAATACATCAGGGTCGGGGTCAGGACGATGGACGACAACCGGCGGCTGGCCGAGGCCCTGAAAGGCGTCCTCGCCGTAGGGGATGCCATTGCCTAAACAGCTCATATTCGTTCTGGGCGGCGCACGCTCCGGCAAGAGTTCCTTCGCCGAGCAACTCGCCAAGGAAGGAGGGCGTGTGCTCTACGTCGCCACCGCCGAGGCGCTGGATGACGAAATGCGGCTGCGTATCGACCATCATCGCCGCCAGCGCCCCGCGGGCTGGGACACGCTGGAGGAGCCGCTGGCACTCCCGTCTGCTCTGGGTTCCCGCTTGCTGGTTCGACCTGCTCACCATGAGCCTGTCGAATGGGGGCAGGAGTACGACACGTGCCTGCTGGACTGTCTCACTCTCTGGATCAGCAACCGGCTTCTCGCCAGAGAGGGCGATCCGGGCGCCGAACAAGAAATCCTTGCCGCCGCCGGTGAGTTGTTAGACGTCTACGAGCAGTCATCGGCGACGTGGATAGTAGTAAGCAACGAAGTGGGGCTGAGCGTGGTGCCCGCTTCGCCGCTGGGCCGGAGGTTCCGGGACGTGCAGGGTCGAGTCAACCAGATGTTCGCGGCGCGCGCCGACCGGGCCTACCTGCTGGTGGCCGGGCTGGCGATGGACCTGAAGGCCCTCGGCGCGGTGCCGTTCACCAGCCTCGGAACTACGCCGCACTTGGGGATACGCTCCCAACCCGCCGCCCCCTTGTATTCCCCCCCGGAGGAGGGGAGAAATATGGAAGGGGAGGGAACTACTTGATGAACCCTTCCGGCACTTTGAGGAAGGGGATTGCATCGGCCCCGGGCACGTGCGGGGAACTGGCCCAGGGCATGCTTGACGGCGTGCTATGCCTCGTGACCTGCCCCATAGACATCCGCAGCACCGCCACAGTGGAACTGCGCCCCGGCGACGGCATTGTAGACGCGCCGCCGGACTCTCCCAAGGCCGCCCAAGCAGTGCGGGCTACGCTGGAGCATCTTGGGGAAACGGATGCGGATGCCCGTCTCTCCCTGGATTCCATTCTCCCGCGTGGAAAGGGAATGGCCAGCAGCACCGCCGACGTGGCCGCCAGCATTGCCGCCACCGCCGCCGCCGCTGGCCGCCATCTGGAGCCGGGCCAGATAGCCGAAATCTCCTTGGGCGTGGAACCCAGCGACGGGGTCATGTTCCCCGGAATCTCGGTATTCGATCATCGCGAGGGGAGAATCGCGCGGCCTCTGGGCGAGCCGCCGCCAATGCGCGTGCTGGCGCTGGATTTCGGCGGCGTCGTGGACACTCTGGAATTCAACAGCGTTGCGAGAGACAAGGCCCTGAAGTCACAGGAATCGAGAATGTCCGAGGCGGTGTCCCTGATTGAGACCGGGCTGCTCCGGGGCAATCCGCTCTTCATCGGCAAGGGAGCAACCGTTAGCGCCATCGCCAACCAGGAGGTCTCTTTCAACCCCTATCTCGACGACGTGCTAGCCTTTTCAGCCGAGGTAGGCGGTTTCGGAGTGAACGTCGCTCACAGCGGAACCGTCATCGGCATACTTATGCCGGACCAGTCATCGCTCGTCACTCAGGCAGCCGCGCAGGCCTGGAAACGCTTTGACTGCCTGGAGGCAACTCTCCGGTGCCGCGTGGAGGGCGGGGGCGTCTGGACTCACTGACCATTTGCTTTGACAGTGGAAAGCTCGCGTCCGGCCAAGCGATTTTCAGGGTCTGCCCCCACCGGTATTCCCAACGTGTGTTGGTATTGGACGCGATTTGTCTGCTTGGCCCCGCCCCGTAGGGGCGCACTCCCGAGCCGAGCGCGTCGAGGGACGTGCGCCCATGTCTGCGCAGGAGAGAATTGTGCCGGAACCGGGGCTAGGGCGCACCGCTGTGCGCCCCTACATGGGAATACCAACACACACTGAGAATACCCCCCACCCTAACCCTCCCCCGGAGGGAGAGGGAACCATTAAAGGGGCGGGCTGTCCTACCCCCGGTTGGGAATCTTGGGAACCAGCCAGCTCAGGAGCGCGTCTTCGCTGCGGGTCTGCATGAAGAACCTGCCGGGGCCCTCCAGCTTGCACACCAGGCCCTCGCCGCTCAGCAGGGTGGTCTTCCAGCCGCCGGAACGGCCCACGTCATACTTGATGCTGTCGTCGAAGGCCACCATGTGCCCGTTGTCCACGGTGTATTTTTCGCCCCGGGCCAGGTCGATCCGGTGAATCGCGCCGTAGGACGAGATGAACAGCAGGCCCCGCCCCGAGCAGCGCAGCAGGAACAGACCCTCCTTGGAAAAGAAGGAGCGGGCGCCGCCCCACTGGGAGTCCACCTCGATGTTCATAGTGGCCGCCAGGAATGAGCCGGACTGGACCATCATGGTCTCGCCCTGTAGCTCCATCACCTCTATGTCTCCGGGAAGGGACGGGGCCACGGTCACCTCGCCCGATTGCTCGGCAGTGAATGTGTTGACGAAGAAGCTCTCGCCGCCGAGAACCGACCGGCGCAGCCCGCCGAAGATACCGCCCCGCGTGCTTGTCTCCAGCTTGATGGTGTCCGACATGCTTACCATGGCGCCGGTTTCCGCCTGTAGCTGTTCCCTGGGGTTCATCCTTATCCGGGCCAGTGCGTAAGATGGCTTGTGAAGTATTTCGTAATCCATTTCGCGGCTTTGCCTCCCTAATTTAGCCGTGCTGTCCGTATCGGGTAGCGTCAGGTGGGGGACGCTCACACCCTAGGGAGTGTCGTCAAATTCCTCCGTCATTCCTGCGAAAGCAGGAATCCAGGGGTTCCCGCAGGCAAATCATTCTCCGGCATGGAGCGATTCTGGATTCCTGCTTTCGCAGGAATGACGGGAAAAGGTCTGCTGACTGTCCGGCAACTCAATTTTACGGCACTCCCTAACCCTCTCCCGGAAGGTGAGGCAATACGGGATAGCGGGCTTTTGCTCAGGGGGATTATACATTGGAGGGACGCCCCTACCCTAACGCTTCCCCGGAGGGAGAGGGGATGACGGCTGCGCGTTTGACCCTCATACGGCCCACGGGTATATTAGCCACCGTACGCCCCGCCCCAACCTTCCCCCGGAGGGAGAGGGGATGAGGGTAGATAGAGAGTGCGTTGGTATGCATGCGTTGGTTCTTGCTGGCGGAAAGGGGGAGCGCCTGCGGCCCCTTACCGACACGGTGCCCAAGCCCATGGCCCCGGTTGCCGGGCGGCCAATCCTGGAGTACCAGATTGACTGGCTGAAGGATGCGGGTGTCGATAAGGTGGTGTTTCTCGTGGGCTACCGCTGGGAGTCCATCCGCTCCCATTTCGGCGATGGCTCCCGGTACGGCGTCAGCATTTCTTACAGTGTGGAAAGCTCGCCCCTCGGCAGGGGCGGGGCAATCAAGCAGGGCTTCCCGCTGGCTGGCGAGGACGACGGCCCGGTGGTCGTCACCAACGGCGACATCATCACCCGGCAGCCACTGGCGGAGGTGATCGACTTCCACCATGCCTCGTCCGCCCGGAGCAACGGCCCCTGCGCCACCCTGCTGGCCGTTCCCATGGTAAGTCCCTACGGCATCGTGGACATGGACGACGCCGGAGGAGTGGTGGGATTCCGGGAAAAAGTGGAATTGCCCCACTGGATTAACGGCGGCGTGTATGTGATTGACCGGCAGGTATTCGCGGAGTTCCCCGACCTGGGAGACCACGAGGTGGAGACCTTCCCCCAAATGGCGGAGTCGGGGAGAATTGCCGCGTTCCGCACCAGGTCATATTGGACCAGCATCGACTCGTTCAAGGACTTGAGGGAGGCGGAAGCCTTCGTCGCCAGTGAAAGAGGGACGCCCTCACCCTAACCCTCTCCCGTCCTTCGATAAACTCAGGAGGAGAGGGGATTTCTATTATGGCAGAATTCGGTGGGGCAGCAGCGGACGTTGCGGCCATGGCCGCCAAGGTTCGCGCCAGCATGGAGCGCGTGCTGGTCGGGAAGGGTCAGGTCATCGAGTTGCTGCTTGCCGCGGTCTTGAGCGGCGGGCATGTCCTCGTCGAGGACGTTCCCGGCATCGGCAAGACCACCCTGGCCCGCAGTCTCGCCGAGTCCCTGCGTTGCAGCTTCCGGCGCATACAGTGTACGCCGGACCTCATGCCCTCCGACATCACCGGCGTGCACTTCTACAATCAAAAGCTGGGTGAGTTCGAGTTCAGGCCCGGCCCCATCCTGGCGCAGGTGGTGCTGGCCGACGAGATTAACCGCGCCACGCCGCGCACTCAATCGGCCCTGCTGGAGGCCATGGCGGAAGGGCAGGTGACCGTAGACGACCGGACGATTCTCCTCCCCCAGCCGTTTCTCCTGGTGGCGACTCAGAACCCCATTGAGCTGGAGGGGACTTTCCCTTTGCCAGAGGCCCAGCTCGACAGGTTCATGCTCCGCCTGCGGATGGGGTACCCGGATGAGGAAGAGGAAGTACAAATGCTGGCCCGTTTCAACCAGGGAAATCCCATCGAATCTCTGGAGCCAGTGACCGATGGCAGCGGCGTCACCGGAACGCAGGCCAGGGTCAGGGAAATCTACGTCGACCCGGTGTTGAGCGGCTACATCGTCAGGCTGGCGCAGGCAACACGGGAGCATGAGGACGTGGAGCTGGGCGTCAGTCCCAGAGCGACGCTCGGCCTGTACCGCTGCTCGCAGGCCTTCGCCGCCATCAGGGGCCGGGAGTACGTGACGCCCGACGACGTGAAGGTGCTGGCCCCCTACGCGCTGGCCCACCGCACCATACTGACATCCCAGGCCAGGCTGAGGGGGCGCACCCAGGAAGACGTGGTACGTGAGCTGCTTTCCCAGGTGGAAGTCCCCGTCTAGGGTGTGTTCAAGCAGTCCCCTCCCCCTGAGGGGGAGGGTTAGGGTGGGGGTGAAATCCTCGCATCAGACACCGTTGATCTTGCGAAGGGCGGCACGGATAGGAATGTCCATGCCGCCTACTGCGTAGCTCATATACAAAAACCTGGATTCCGGCTTTCGCCGGAATGACGAATATCGGCGCCGGGGGGATGTCTTGAGTAAATTGATGATCCTTCGATGGTGGCTCGACAAGCTCACCATGACCGCGGGCAGACCGGGCCGGGCGATATGAGGCACGAACTGTGGCCGGTGGTGTGCGGGCTACTGGTGGCCGCCGGGCTGCTGGTCAGCAGCGGTCTGCTCCTGGTGGTCGGTTCCATGGTTGCCGTGGTCTGGATGGCGGCGCGGCTGTGGGAGCGCTACTGCTTCCGCAAGGTCACCTACGAGCGGAATGTGGGGCGAAGGCGGGCTTTCATCGGCGACAGCATCGAATATTCCGTATCGCTGACCAACGACAAGCCGCTGCCGCTGATATGGGTGGAAGTGCAGGACTCTTTTCCGGAGGGGCTGGAACTGCGAGGGGCGGTTGTCCGCGGCGCCAGCCTGGAGACCAACCGCCATCACAGCATCACCACCTCGCTCCTGCCCTACCAGCGGGCGACGTGGAATTTCAAGATGCAGTGCGCCCGCCGCGGCTACCATCGCATCGGCCCTGTGCGCATGAGGAGCAGCGACATATTCGGCTTTTCCGCCACGGAAACGCGCCTCAGCGCCGTCAACGACCTCCTGGTGTATCCGCGCGTCATCGAGCTGGAACAACTGGCGACCCCGCCGCAGCATCCGTTCGGGGCGTCCCGCGGCGGGCTGCCGCTGTTTCACGACACCAGCCGCGCCCGCGGCGCCAGGGACTACCGGCCCGAAGACCCGCTCAAGCACATCGACTGGAAGGCTACGGCCCGCGCCAGGAAACTGCAAACGAGGATTTTTGACCCGTCCGTCTCAATGAATATCATCGTAGCCCTGAATGGCTCGACCAGCGACTATGCCTGGCTGGGCACCAACCGGCGGCTGTTCGAGCGCGCCGTTACCGCAGCCGCGTCGGCCGTCGCTCTGGCCGACCGGCGGGGGTACAGCTACGGCCTGATTTCCAACGCGGTTGCCTCCTACTCGGGCAAGTGGCTGAGCGTGCCAGTGGGGGCATCTTCGCAGCAGTTGACAATGACCCTCGAGGCTCTGGCTATGTCCGCTCCTTACGTTGTTTCAATGCTGCCCAATGTGTTCCGCGCCGAGCGGGACAATCTGCCCCTCGGGGCTACGGTTATCTTTGTAACGGCGTCATTGACCGACTCCATCCCGGAACAACTGCTCGCCTTCTCCGACAGCGGTTACCGGACCAGCGTATTGTTCGCCGGAGACGGTGAAGCGCCGGAGCAGATCGGGAACGCCCCGGTCACCGGCATCGGGCATCTGCTGGACCAGTTGCCTGAAGACGTTACGGACTGGCAAGACGACCCGGCCGCTAACAGCGGAGCGTTGAATGAGACCGGCCTGGCGTAACAGGTCAGTGGTTGCGGTGGCTCTCTATCTGGAGAGCTGCACCCTGTACCTGATATTCGCGACGGTTTCCAGCCTGGTAAGACTGGACGACCTCCAGCCGCCCTTCTGGCTGGTGATCGTGGCCTTGGCCTGGGCATTCGGCCTGTCGCTATGGATTCTGGGGCTGAGGGTCACCCCCGTGCTGCGCGGCCTGGCCGGAATAGCGTCCGGCGTCCCGTCCCTGCTGGTGCTCGTCGCCTGGAACGCGGGGCTTGCCTTCCATCCGTTCAGTCTGCTCATACCCCCGGAGGCCGACAGCGTTGGTCTGTTCGTCGGCTCCATGATTTTCCTGCTGATCACGTGGTGGCGGGGCGTGGAACTATCGCGCGAGGAGGCCACTCTCGACTCTATCCGGCCAGCTTTCCAGGTCGGCATGATAACCCTGCTGGCAGCGGCGTTGATTGATGCCGCCACTGACGTCAGGATAGTCAGCGGGTTCTTCGTGATCGGCTTCTTTGCCGTGGGTCTCACCGGAATGGCGCTGGCCAGGTTCTCAGCGGGCGGCGGCGAAGGCCGGGAACTGCCCAGGCAGTGGTTCTGGCCCATCGCGGTCTGCGTGGCGGGAGTTTTGGCCCTTGGGCTGTTGATAAGCGGCCTCGGCCTGGGTGGGCTGGACGACGTAAGCCGCGCGGTGGCGGGACTGATTGGCGCCGTCGGGCTGAAGCTCCTTGAGCCAGTGATAATGCTGCTGGGACTGATTGCCGGTGGGTTGGTTAGCTTTGGGAACTGGCTTTCACAACTGATGGGCGGAGGCGACTTCGAAGGTCTGCTGGAAGCCCAACGGCGCATCGACGCGTTTCACGAAAGTCTGCGGGAAGTTGAATCGGACTCCGAGGGGAACCTGCTATTGACGGTGATGCAGTGGGCCGCCGCCACCATCGGAGCCATCTTGGCCGTTGGGGTGGTCTATTGGCTGTTCCGTAACCGGCGCCGTCACGCCGGAAGCGGCGAGGTGGTGGAGGTGCGCGAGTCCCTGTTCAGCCTCAGCCGCGCCGGGGAGGACGTGGGCGATGCGTTGGGCAGCTTGTTTCCGGGAAGGCGGAGAGGTTCCGGCAATCGCGCCCGCGTTTTTTCGACGCCCCGCGACTACTACCATGCCCTGCTGGAGCTGGCGCGCCGGGCGGGCCGCCCCAGGGATTCATGGGCGACGCCGAGGGAGCACCAGCGCGATCTGTCCGGCGCTCTGCCCGCAGACCCGGTGTCGCGGATAGTGGACGAGTTCCAGGCGGCTCACTACGGCGCCATCCCGCCAAGCGAGGAGCAGATGGCGGGGCTGGAGGAGGACCGCCTGGAGCTGGAGGAATTCCTGAAGCAACAGGAGCGGGGCCGCTGAGCGACCGCCCGGCTAGGGCGTACCGTCGAATCATATCGTCATTCCTGCGAAAGCAGGAATCCAGAGTCCCCTTTGCCTGCTGGCTGAATGCATGATAGGAGTTATGCAGTTGAGGAAGTTCACCCCCACCCTAACCCTCCCCCTGAGGGGGAGGGGATAGCTTTCAACTGCCTAAATCCCTACAGGGTTTAACCATATGAGACAGGCCGCGGCTAACGGAAGGCTGGCAGTACCTCGTCGGCGATGATGGACATTATCCGCCGGAGGGCCGGTATGTCGCCGGAGTTGAGCGCCAGCACCATGTGCTCGACTCCGGCCTCGCGGTAGGCCTCGATCCCCGCGCGCATTGCGCCTGGATCGTCGCCCGGCAGCCGGGAACGGGAGGCGGCGCGCTGGCTGGAAGGGCCGCCATGCACCTCAACCTCGACTCGATTGGACATGGTGATTGCGGACGGGTCACGCCCCGCTGCTTCCGCCATGGCGGTTACCTCGGCCCTGCCGATGGCGAAGTCCTCGGGCGAAAGGCCCGTCGGGTGCCAGCCATCCCCGGCCCGCGCAGTCCGGCGCAAGGCCCCCTGGGACGAGCCGCCGACCCATAGCGGGATGGACGGCTGCACCGGCTTGGGCGAAAAGTACAGGTCGCTGAAATCCCAGCGGCGGCTGTGGTATTCCGGCCTGTTGTTGCTCCAGAGTTCCCTCATGACGGCCATGGACTCGTTGGTCAACGATCCGCGCTCCCGCATCGGAATGCCGAGCGCCTCGAACTCTTCGGTCATCGCGCCCGCGCCGACACCCAGCACAACCCGGCCGCCGGACATCTGGTCCAGCGTGGCGGCGTACTTGGCCAGTTCCACCGGGTTATGGTACGGCAGCACCAGAACCGACGTGCCGAGGGCAACCCGGCTGGTGGTAGCCGACATGTGCGACAGCATGGCCATGGGGTGATAGTAGGGGCGGTCTTCCAGCCTTTCGCGGATGTAGCCGGTGTTGAACAGGTGGTCCATCACCCAGAGGGAATCGTACCCCATCTGTTCCGCTTCCGGCCCCAGGCTCAGGACTTCCTGGGGGTCTGCAACGCCCCAGTTGTTGGGAATGGTAACTCCGAATTGCGTCATAACTTACCCGTTGAGACTGTGGATTTAGAGGGTGTGGGCATATCACGCAAGCCCAAGAAAAAACCGTCCTGGCTTGTCGTCCCGCATCGCTGAGCGAACAGGGGACGCCCTCACCCTGACCCTCTCCCGGAGGGAGAGGGAACTTTGGAAACATCCTCGGTAAGAGGCGCGGGAGGCGGTGCGGACATTACGCGGTGTTGATGGCGGTCAGTACGGAGGCGGTTTCCACCGCTGCCAGGGCCGCGTTGGTGCCGATGTTGCCGGACTTGCCGCCGGCGCGGTTCAGGGCCTGTTCTAGGTTCTCGGTGGTCAGTACGCCGAAGATGGTGGGCACGCCGGTGTCCATGCCGACGGCGCCCGTGCCGCCCTGAGCCTGCCCGGCCACCATGTCGTAGTGCGAGGTCTCGCCGCGGATGACCGCCCCGAGGCATATCACGGCGTCGAAGCGGCCGCTCTTGGCGAAGGCGCGGGCCACCACCGGCAACTCGAACGAGCCGGGCACCCACGCGACAGTGATGTCGGAGTCGCGCACGCCGCAGCGGGTCAGCGTTTCCAGCGCTCCGTCCAACAACTGCTTGGTTATCACTTCGTTGAAACGGGCAACCGCGATTCCGACTCGCAGGCCCTGCCCGTTCATGTCGCCCCTGAGTTCATTGGGCACGATCAGTTCTCCTCGATTTGGTATGAATTGGATTTTGCCATTCCGATATGGTTGAAGTGCGGGGCGAATATCCGCCCAGACTTTTCACCCCCACCCTAACCCTCCCCCTAAGGGGGAGGGGATTTAGGGGTGGTTTCTATGTATCAATTGAAGTGTCTAAGCCGACCAGCAGCACTTTTTCCAGCAGTTCGCTCTCGCTGACCATCCCCGACAGCGTGGTGAATTCGTTGATGACGGTTAGCGGCACCTGGCGTACCCCGTAGCGGCGCGCCAAGTCCGGGAATTCCTCCGCCTCGATGACGTCGGCGTGAACGTTGCCGCTCTCCACGGCCATGGATTGCGCCAGCAGGGCCATCCCGGCCGAGGTCTCGCTGCCGGGAGTCACGAACACCTGCACGTGTACCGGCTTTTCGACTCGCCGGAGCTGCTTGCGGGAGTTGACGGAGAGACGGGTGCCGCCACGGGACAGCGCCTTGACGCTCTCCACCAGCACCGGGAGCTGGTAGCCGAGGGGCAGGCCGTAGTACCTGACCCACTTCCCCGAACCTGCTCCCAACATCACCGCCGGAATGCGCGGGATGCCGTCCTCCTGGGCCTTTTCCCTTTCCAAGTGGTATTCCACGGTCTCCAGTTTGAGCTTGGGCGAGAGAGAGGTCAGCTCCTCCAGCACTTGCAGCGTTTGCGGGCAGTACCGGCAGTCGCGGCCCGGAACGGCAATGGGCGACGGGCGCTGCGTGTACAAGCGCAGCAGCACGTCGGCCTTCAGGTGCTTGCGGAAATCCCGTTTCAGGCGGGGCTTTTCCTGGGATGGAATCAAATCCTGTTGCGCGGTTGCCATGGAGCTCTCGCCCTCTGCGGGAGTGGATGGGGCCAGTTTACACGGCATGCACAGGCTTATCCACCCTGCGGCCCGTCCTGTCAGGGCCTTTTACAAAGTTCCCTCTCCCTCCGGGGGAGGGTTAGGGTGGGGGCGCTCCCTCGTTGGGTTCCAAACTGCTGAAACGCTGGCTTTCACCCCCCTCCCTA
This sequence comes from Dehalococcoidia bacterium, assembly GCA_963664375.1. Classification (GTDB taxonomy): domain Bacteria; phylum Chloroflexota; class Dehalococcoidia; order Lucifugimonadales; family UBA3495; genus VXOI01. Next base: position 1,774,072 of record OY761449.1, on the reverse strand, counting down.
AAGGGGAGGGAGAATTACTGACGGGTGAACCTATTGGTAAACAATCCGTCATTCCCGCGAAAGCGGGAATCCAGTGCCAATACTTCGGCATTTTCGCTTTCCGGGGTTAGCCCTCTGGATTCCTGCTTTCGCAGGAATGACGGAAACAAGTCTGCTGACTGTCCGGCAACTCAATTTGACGCCACTCCCTAGCCCTCCCTGTCCAGCATGCTGCGGATGGTGAACATGCGTTGGAAGAGGGTGAAGCAGGACACGGCGGCGATAGCGATCAGGATGCCCAGCAGCAGCCAGGGAATCCAGGACAGCAGCAGGGCCGCGCCCAGGAGGATCACCCGCTCGGTGCGGGTCATCACTCCGGCGCGGGTGAACACGCCCAGCCCCTCCCCGCGCGCCCGGAGATAGCTGACGCCTTGGGAGAAAATAAGGGCCAGCAGCAGGGCAATCAGGAAATATGCCCGGTAGTCCTCGGACACGTCGGCCCGGAGGATGTAGACGCCGAGGCCAACGAAAAGCGCGGCCTCTCCCAGCCGGTCAAACACCGAGTCGAGGAGTGCGCCGAAGGGCGTCGCCTTTCCGGTCAAGCGGGCCAGTGCGCCGTCAAACAGGTCCAGGATTCCGCCAGCAAGGAACACCACTCCGCCCCAGACCAGCCATTCGTAGGCCACCAGGCAGGCCGACACGACGCAGACGGCAAAGCCGAGCAGGGTTATTCCGTTGGGGGTAAAGCCGACGGCCTTGAACAGCCGCGCGCCCGGTTCCTCGAAGTAGCTGCGGAGCGCGCCCCTAAGCTGTTCTCGGCCCAGCCGCCGCATTAAGCCCGGACGCGCCATGGACCTCCTGGATACAGGCCTCGTAATACTGTTCCACCCGGCCAGCGACCACTTCCCAGCGGTGCCGCTCAGCCGTCTCACGCCCCCGGTTGCCCATCATGGCGCGCATTTCCGGATCCCGAATCAGGCTCTCCAGCGCCGTGGCCAGCGATCCCACGTCCTTGTTCCTGAAGAGCAGCCCGTCCTCGCCGTCGGTGAGCACGCCCCGGTAGCCCTCGATGTCGGAGGCGACTACGGGCTTCCCGGCGGCCATCGCCTCCAGCAGGACTATGCCGAAACTTTCGGCGCCCGTGGCCGGAGAGCAGAATATGTCGGCAGAGGCATAATACCGGGGCAGGTCGTCGTAAGGCACCCGGCCCACGAACTCCACTTCCGGCAGGTTCTGCGAGCTGAGCACCTGGTATGAGTCCTTGTCCGGGTTGCCCGGCCCCACCACGATGAGGCGCAGGTCAGGTATGTCCCACCTCAGCCGCCCGTATGCCTCCAGCAGGTAACGCAGGCCCTTCCGTTTCTCCAGACGGCCCACGAAGATGATGTTGGTCTTGCCGTCCCGGTACTGCGGCCACGGATCCGCCTTCTGGGAAAAGTGGTCTACGTCGATGCCGTTGGGGATAATCTCATAGTTGCCGGGGAAGGTGGAATGCACGTAACCCCGCGCCGCTGGCGAGACGGCGATGCTGCCGTGCAGACGCTGGTGCCACCGCTTGATGAAGGGCTGGCTCATCCGGTAGAGGTGGTGCCGGTTGTGGCAGGCGTGGAAAGTGCCAACGTTGACCGTGTTCGAATATTCCAGCACTGTGAGAGGGAGAATGGGCGCCATGGGTTCGTGCAGGTGAATGATGTCGTACCGCTCCCTTTCCAGCAGGGCGCGTATCTTGCGGGCCAGCCACCAGGACAGCGACACCCGGGCGATGGAACCCCCGCTGGGCAACGGCACCGAGCGGCCCAGCGGCACCAGCAGGTCGCGATCCTGGCATTCACGGGAGGGCGAATGGGGCGCCAGCACCTGCACCTCGTGGCCCGACTTGCCCAATTCCCTGGCCAGTTGGGACACGTGAATCGTTACGCCACCGGGCCAGGTGAAGTCGTAAGGCGACACCAGGGCGATCTTCAACGGCACACCTCCCATAAGGGAGTCCAGGGCATTGCTGTTTAGTCCTGGCCGGCCGACTCCTCCGCCTTCTGAGGAGCCCTCCGTCCATTCCCTTCGCCGGTGATGAAGGAATCCGTGAGGTCCCGGGCCGTGTCGTCGGTGTACTGGGTCGGCGGAGATTTCATGAAATAGGCGCTGGGGCCGACGATTGCGCCGCCTTCGCCCCGGTCCATTGCCAGCTTGGCGCAACGGATGGCGTCGACCACCACGCCAGCCGAGTTGGGGCTGTCCCAGACCTCCAGCTTGGCCTCCAGGCTGATGGGAGCGCCGCCGAAGATACGGCCCTCCATGCGGATGTAGCACCACTTCCGGTCTTTGAGCCACGGGACATGATCGCTGGGGCCGACGTGGATGTTGTCCGGGTCGATTTCGTCGTCCAACTGGGAAGTAACGGACGTGGTCTTGGAAATCTTCTTCGAAGTCAGGCGTTCCCGCTCCAGCATGTTCAGGAAGTCGGTGTTGCCGCCGAAGTTCAGTTGGTAAGTGTTTTCCAGCGTTACGCCCCGATCCTCGAACAGGCGGGTCAACACGCGGTGGGTGATGGTGGCCCCTAGCTGCGACTTGATGTCGTCGCCGATGATGGGGACGCCGCGTTCCTCGAACCTGTTGCGCCAGTATTCCTCGCGGGCCAAGAACACCGGGATGCAGTTGACCATGGCGCAGCGGGCGTTGAGGATGTGCTCGACGTACCACTTTGTGGCCTGCTCGCTGCCCACCGGCAGGTAGTTGATTACCACGTCCACTTCGCGGTCGCGGAGGATGCCAGTGATGTCGGACGTGGAGTGCGGGGACTTCCGTACCAGGTGCGAGACGTACCGCCCGATGCCGTCGTGGGTCATGCCCCGGTCAACCTTGACGCCGGTCGTTGGCACTTCGGCAAACTTCAGGGTGTTGTTCGGTTCCGTGAAAATGGCCTCGGAGAGGTCTTTGCCGACCTTGTTTTCGTCGATGTCGAAAGCAGCGACAACCTCGATGTCCTCGATGCGATAGCCGCCGATGGTGTTGTGCATCACGCCGGAAACTGCGTCGTCGGCAGGAATCTCCACGTACTTGTGGAGTCCCTGTACCAGGGATGAGGCGCAGTTTCCCACGCCGATGATGGCTACGTTGATTTTGCCCACTTAGTGGCTCCTTTGCGACGGCTATTGTTGTAAATGATTGTATGTCTGCCCGGCGGCGCTATGCTGACCCGTCCGCCACGCGCACCGGAATGGACGGGACTCAAAGCCATGATAAATTCGGACTGCAAAGCTCGATTTTATCAATCGGCGGGCCTTGCTAACAAGCTAAAGTCCATCCAGGTTCAAGCTATATGCGGGCCGTCCCTTCCGCCCGGGCCCATTCCGGCCTGCTCACACAGCCTGAGCTACTCAAAGAACCTGATGATGGCGGTGCGGTCGTCATAGCGGAAGCGTACCCCCAGCTTTTCGGGCACGCGCCCCTCCACCAGCCTTCCGGCGATGATTTCCTCGATGCGGCCAGTGGCTTCCTCCGGGCTGGATGAGCTGCGCACTATTTCCGCCAGTTCCTCGATGTCCATGTTATCCGTGACCCCGTCGGTAGCCAGGACCAGCCGGTCTCCCGGGCTGACCTCCAGGTCCCGACGCGGCATCTGGCCGAGTTCCGCAGCCGCGCCGACCGCCCTCGCCACGCCGACGTGCAGGAACCCGCCGGTACGCCCCGACAGCCGGTCGTGGGAGTCTTTGGTAACCAGCACGACGGGGCTGTCACCGGCGGCGACCACGAAGAGACGCCCGTCCCTGTAGAGGGCGGCCGAGACCGTGGTCAGCAGGAAGCGCCCGCCTCCCACGCCAAAGAATTCGCCGTTGACGTCCGTAATGGTCGATGCGATGTCATCTATGCTCCCGGTCGGGCTCTGCTCCAGGGCCTCCGCCAACTCGCGGCTGGCCTCAGCCCCGCCGTGGCCGGTCACCCCGTCCATGACCACGTCCAGGAAATCCCCGTTACCAAGGTCGCGGGTCAGCAGATTGTCCTCGCCGTGAGCGGAATTGTCTTGCAGCGTTGAAAAAGAGCTGGCAACCATGGCGCTGTCCTCAGTCTCTCCCATGTATGATTTTCCGTATTTTTGAAAGTGAATCGGCTGTTAGTTTACCTGATGTTTGACGCTCAATTGGCATACGCCGCCAGTTCGGTCTCCGCGTCGAACTTGAACCGGGTCCAGTAGTCGCCGCGCAGCCACTCCAGCGCCTCCCGCCATGCGGACACGGCGGCGTCAAAATCCGGCAGGCCGCGGTTCCGGTCCAGCACGGCTCCCAGGTACGCCCGCAAGTCCACGCGGAACTGCTCAAAGTCCGAATATGACCGCCCTCCGATTTTTTCCAGAATTGGATTGGCGGCGGATGAGACTTCATCGCTTGCGCCCATCAGTCCCCGGCGGATTTCGTTAAGTTCCTGTTCGACGTTGACCACGGGCCGGACGCCGTGCGCATCCCGGTATCCCGAAGCGTCGAGGGGCGGCTCCTGAGGGGTAGTGTAGAACTTGATCAGCTCAAGGCATGCGTCGTTCACGTCCAGCGGAGGGCGGCCCCTTGGCGCCGGATCGTCAACCCCGGCCAGCGCGCCGGTGTCTATTACCTGTACGGTACCCATCCCCGGCTGGAAGAAAACGTTCTGGGGCCTGAGATCCATCACGATAAAACCGGACGAAAGGTAATGCTGCTCCAGGTCGATAAGCCGCTCGTGTACCGGAAATGGGCTGCTCACGTCGGCATGCGCCAGCGGGAACACGGCAAACAGGTTCTGGCCCGCGCCGATGGGAACGCCGGTGATCCTGGACATCATGTCGCCCAGCAGGGGGATGCCCGATGCTCTCCCCTGAACGAACACCGAATACGGCTCGGCCAGTTCCTCGCCGAAGAATTCGTCGTGAACGGCGACATCCGTGTAGCCCAGAATTGGCGCCAGCAGCCCCCCGGCGTCGCCCGCCACGTCGTAGGCGGCCAGCAACCGCTCGGTGCGCGACTCGATGGCCCCGTGCTGTTTCCGGCTGACGGCCTGGGGCACGGGGCGCTTCAACGCGACTTCCGCGCCCGTCTCCCGGTCGATGGCAGCCCGGACATCGTAGTCCGCGCCCGACCCGAGGCGGCCGGTAATTTCGTATCGCCGAAGGTCTACCTTTTCCACCAAACGCGGCCTCCCGACCGCCGATTGACCGTGCGGCTACCCTTTCGAGGCGTCGCTGCAAAATCACAGGTTACGAATTACGGTAATTTACCAGCAAAATGTTACGCCGACGCATGGACATTTGCAACCGGGATGTTGGTGTACCCAGAGTCTTTTAGCTCTCCCTCTCCCTTGAGGTAGAGGGTTGGGGTGAGGGTGAAATCGCTGGCATCGGCAACTTTGCATACCACAAGGAAACGCCCCCACCCTAACCCTCCCCCGGAGGGAGAGGGAATTGTTGAAAGGCGCTGCTGATATGCCGAAGTCAATCCCACGTTTATTCAGCCTCCAGGCGCCCGGTAGCCCAGGGTCAGCCATTCCTCGCGGGGCCACTCCAGTTCCGGCGCGAACCCCAGAGCCAGCAGGGCGTCATCCACCTCCGGCCTCTGGGCTGCCAGCAGGCCCGAGGCCACCAGCATGGCCCCCGGCTTCAGCGCCTTGAGCAGGAAGGGAGACCGGTCGGCGACACCGCGGGCGGATATGTTGGCTACGGCTAGGTCGATGGTTCCATCAGCGGCAGAGGGGTGAGGGACAGACCCTTTGGCCAGAGACACGCGGTCTTGCAGCCGCAGCCGCCGGAAATTCCGGCGCGCCGCCGTAACGGCCTGGCTGTCGATGTCCAGCGCGACCACCGATGCGGCGTCCAGCATCAGGGCGGTGATGCTCAGAATCCCGGAGCCGGTTCCCAGGTCAAGGATACGCATTCCCGGCTCCACCAGCTCCTCGAGGGCCTCCATGCAGGTGTAGGTGGTTGGGTGATAGCCGGTGCCGAAGGCGATGCCCGGGTCCAGGTCGATTACGACTCTTCCCTGCGCCTGTTCCGGTTCCAAGTCTACCCACGATGGCTTGATAATCAGCCGCTCTCCCACGGCGAGGGCCGCGTAATGTTGCTTCCAGTTGTTTTGCCAGTCCTCGTCGTCGTCAAGTTCCCGGATGGCCAACTCGCCCAATTTCCCCACTGAACTGACCAGCCTGATGCCTACGTCAATGCGCGCCAGACGTTCTTTCGATCCCGATTCCAGGTAGGTGCGCAGCAACACCCGCCCGGCGCCTTCCGGCTCGGTGGACAGGCCGCGCCCGTACCGCCCGAACAGGTAGGAAACCGGCTCCACAAATTCGTGAGGGACAGAGATGCTGAGTTCCTGCCAGGGCATGGGTACTCCCTAGTGGACGGACGGCATTATGGTCGCCGTCCAGAATCGTTCAGGGTCGTCGCCGTGTGGTTAGAAGGCGTCCTTTATGCGGTCAAACAGACCCTTTTCCTCGCCTTCGGGTTCTTCCGGCTGTTCCTGCTTGACGCCGTTGCTGGCCGCCTTGCCGGACTTTTTCGACGTCTTCTTGCGCCGCGTTTTTGGCTTTCCGACTCCATTGAACGACAGAGCCAATTCCTCCATCAACTCTCTCTGTTGCCCGGAGAGGGATGTGGGGATGCGCACGTCGGCATAGACCCTCATATCGCCGCGCCGGTTGGAATGCAGGTGAGGCACGCCCTTGTTGCGAATGCGGAACTCGGCGCCGGGCTGGGTTCCCTGGGGCAGCTTCAGCTCCTCCTCGAACCCGTCGACGGTGGGGACGGACTTTTCGACGCCCAGGGCGGCCTCCGCCACGTTCAGGGGGAGGGTGTAAACGATGTCGGTGCCGTCGCGCTGGAACAGGTTATGCTCCTGGACGCCGACGGCGACGTACAGGTTGCCGGAGCCGCCGCCGTCGCTGCCCACGTCGCCCTCGCCGTTGATGCGCACCTGCATGCCGTGGTCGATTCCGCTGGGAATCTTGACCTCGATTTTCCGCTTGCGGCGTTCCCTGCCCGCCCCGCGACAGACGGTGCAGGGGGAGTTGATGATGCTGCCCCGTCCCCGGCAAGTGTGGCAGGGAGCGACCTGGGTGAACTGGCCGAAGACGCTGCGCTGCGAGCGGCGCACCTGCCCGCTGCCGCGGCAGTCGTTGCAGGTGTCCACTGAACTGCCCGGTTCGTTGCAGGCGCCGGAGCAGTGGTGGCACATTTCCAGCCGGTTTATCTCGATTTCCCGGCTTGCCCCGAACACGGATTCCTCGAAAGTCAGCGTGACTTGTTGCTGAAGGTCGCCCCCGCGGCGAGGCTGGCGGCCCGCCCGGGTGGAGGTTCCTCCGAAGAAGGAATCGAAGATGTCCCCGAATCCGCCGAAGCCCTCGAACCCGTCAAACGGGCTGCCAGCTCCCTGTGCGCCGCCGCTCACGCCCGCTTTCCCGAAACGGTCGTATTGCGCGCGCTTTTTCGAATCCGAAAGAACCTGGTATGCCTCGTTTATCTCTTTGAACTTTTCCTCGGCGTCGGGGTTCTTGTTCCTGTCGGGATGGTATTCCATGGCCTTCCGGCGGAAGGCGCGGCGTATGTCCTCTTCGCTGGCGTTGCGGGCCACGCCCAGCAGCGCGTAGTAGTCCTGATCGGGCATTATCAATCACTCGGTGCGGGTAGATGTTCATAGGACGCAGTCTTGACTATTGTAATTGAGTATGCCCAGTCTCTCAATGCCGACGTGTTCCTTCTATTCGAGAGACGCATTTCGTAACGCATGCGCGGCGCCCGTCCTTGACACTTCGGGGGGCGCTGGTTAGGATTCACAATAGGAGCAAAGTCCAACAACCCAGAGAGGTATTGCTCCATTTTGGGCGTAACAGGCGGAAAGGGAATGTGATATGACTACCGTTATCATCGCTGTTCTCGCCGTCCTTGCGGCCCTAGGGTTAGGGATAGCAACTTGGCTGGGAATCCGGCAGAGAGTCCAGGCGTCGCGGCTGGCGACGGCCAACGAAACCGCCGGAGACCTTACCGCTCAGGCCAAAGAGGAAAGCAGGAGCATCCTTCTGGCAGCCCAGGAAGAGGCCCTGAAGCTCCGGAACGAGGCCGAAGCGGAAATCAAGGAGCAACGCCGGGAACTCACCCGCCTGGAAGACAGGCACTTGCAGCGGGAAGAGCAACTGGAACGCAAGATTGAGGCGCAGGACAAGCGGCAGGTTGAACTTGCCGACCGGGAATCTGAAATCGAGGAGTCTCGAAAGGAAGTAGAGGGACTGCGAACCGAGCAGGCCAAGGCGCTGGAAAGGATAGCTGGTCTGAGTGTCGACGAGGCGCGTGAGGCCGTCGTGAGGCGCGGCGAAGAGGACGCCCAGCACGACCTGGCCCGCCGTTACTACGAGCTTGAGCGGGACTACAAGGACAGGGCCGACGAAAGCGCCCGCAAGATCATCGCAGTCGCCATCAACAGGCTCGCCTCGGACGTGGTATCCGAAAGCACTACTTCGGTGGTATCCCTGCCCAACGATGAGATGAAGGGACGTCTCATCGGCCGTGAAGGACGCAATATCAGGACTCTGGAATCGCTTACCGGGGTTGACGTGATTATCGACGATACCCCGGAGGCGGTAACGGTGTCGTGCTTTGACCCGGTGCGCCGGGAAGTGGCGCGGCTGGCCCTGGAAAAACTTGTTTCCGACGGGCGCATCCAGCCTGCCCGCATCGAAGACATGGTGAACCGGGCCCAGAACGAGATTGAACAGACCATCCTGAAGGCTGGCGAGGAGGCTACCTTCGAAGTCGGGGTCAGCGGACTGGACCGCGAGCTGGTCCGTCTGCTGGGCCAGTTGAAGTACCGTTACAGCTACGGCGAAAACGTGTTGCAGCACTCCATTGAGGTCGGCCTTCTGGCCGGAATGCTGGCCGCCGAGTCGGGGGCCAACGTTCAGGTCGCCAAGGTCGGCGGCCTGCTGCACGACATCGGCAAGGCCCTCACCCACGAGGTGTCGGGGCCGCACGCCGAGATCGGCGCGGAGATCGCCAAGAGGCACAACATCAACCACAGCTCCTACCGGGGCATACTCGAACACCACTGGGACGAGCATGAAACCGTGGAGTCGTTCCTGGTGGCCGCGGCCGACGCCATCAGCGCCGCGCGTCCCGGCGCCCGCAAGGAGTCGCTGGAGCAGTACGTAAAGCGCCTGCGGGACCTGGAGGACGTGGCAGCCGGGTTCGAGGGAGTGGAACGCACCTTTGCCATCCAGGCAGGCCGCGAGGTGCGGGTCATGGTGAAACCCGAGGATATGGACGACATCAAGGCCGCTTCGCTGGCGCGGGACATTGCCCGCAAGGTGGAGGAAGACCTTGTCTTCCCCGGCCAGATCAAGGTGACCGTAATCCGGGAAACCCGCAGCGTCGAGTTCGCCCGCTAATATCGGACAGAGGGTACACGTAAGGCCATAGCATTTGGCCGAACGCTAGATGAATCCCGAGGCCGTCCTGCCGCTCCGCCCGGCAGTCGGGGCCTCGCCAATGGAATCGCAGGGACTCAGGAGCGGGATCTGCCCGGCTGCTGAGTCCCTTTTTCCGCAGCCCTGGATCGGAACCAATCTTGAACAGGAAACACACCAGTTGCGAATATTGATGATTGGCGACGTAATAGGAAAGCCGGGCCGCGAAGCCGTGGGCCGGGTCCTGCCTTCCCTGCGCGCCGAGAAAGACATTGACCTGGTAATAGCCAACGGCGAAAACGCGGCCGGTGGCTTCGGCCTGACCATGGATACCGCCTCGGAGTTGCTTGACTCAGGGGTGGACGTGCTCACGTCGGGAAATCACATCTGGGACAAAAAAGAATTCATTCCCTATCTGGACGACGTTGGAGGGGAAGGTCTCCCGGTAGTGCGTCCCGCCAATTATCCCAGCGCGCCCGGCGTTGGAGTGATTCGCCGCCGGGGCGTCGCCGTGGTGAACCTGATGGGCCGCGTGTTCATGACGCAGTTGGATTGCCCCTTCCGCACCGCCGACCGGCTGCTGGACGAGCTGGCCAGCGAGCAACAGACGCCGGTAATCGTGGTGGATTTTCACGCTGAGGCCACCTCGGAGAAGCAGGCGATGGGCTGGTACCTGGACGGGCGGGTCAGCGGGGTTTTCGGCACGCACACCCACGTCGGAACCATCGACGCCCGGATTCTGCCCGGGGGCACCGCCTACCTTACGGACGTTGGCATGACCGGGCCGGTGGATTCGGTCATCGGCAGCGACACGCGGGCGGTGCTGGACCGGTTCCTGACCTCCATGCCCCAGCGGCTGGAGGTTGCCAAGGGCCCCTGCGCCTTCAACTCCGTGCTGGTGGAAGTAGACGAAGAGACCGGACGCTCCGTTCACCTGGAGCGCATCGACAGGATGACTGCCTGATATGAGCGCAGAAGTAGACCTGCATCTCCACACCCTGGCCTCCGACGGAAGGCTGACGCCCACCCAGTTGGTGCAAATGGCGGCCAGCCAGGGACTCAGGACGATCTCGGTTTCCGATCACGACACGACGGACGGCCTGGCCGAGGCAATGGATGCGGCAAAGGATTTCCCCAGCCTGCGAATCATCCCGGGTATCGAGTTGAGCGCGGATGTTCCCGGAGACGAGGTGCACGTTCTGGGCTACTTTTTCGATCCCGGCGACGCGGCGCTGCAATCCGAACTCGCCAGGTTCCGCGAGGGACGGCTGGGCCGGGCGAAGGCCATGGTCGATAAGCTGGGTGAACTGGGAATCCACGTGGAATGGGAGCGGGTACAGCACTTTGCCGGAGACGGAGCAGTTGGCCGCCCGCACATCGCGCTGGCGCTGGTGGAGGCCGGTTACTGCAAGGAACCCAAGGATGCCTTCCCCGAATACCTGGGCCGCAACGGGCTGGCCTACGTGGAGCGGGTCAAGCTGACCCCGGCCCAGGCCGTGGGCATGATCCAGTCTGCGGGCGGGGTTGCCGTCCTGGCCCACCCGGCATATATGAACGACATGGAAGCGGGAATCGCCAATCTCGCCGGCGCAGGTCTGACGGGCATGGAAGTCCACTACGCAAAGTACCGCGAGGACACCATCAGGCAGTTGGCGCGTCTCGCAAGGGAATACGATCTCATCCCCTGCGGCGGCAGCGACTATCACGGTCTGGGCAACAGCGACGAATGTCTTCCGGGAGAGAACGGCCCGCCGATGGAATCGGTGGAGCGCCTTGAGGCTGCGGCGCATGTCGCCAGGGCTAACAGGGCGCAGTGACGTAATGCGCTACTCAGTGGTACGGAACCAGGACGCGAGCAGATGATGGAAATTGTCGGCCTTTATGTGGCCGCATACCTCCTGGGCTCCGTTCCGACGGCTTTCATCCTGGGAAAGCTGGCGAGGGGAATAGACATTCGCCAGTACGGGAGCGGAAACGCCGGAGGCGGCAACGTTATCCGGCACGTGGGCAAAAAATGGTTCGTTCCACAGATGCTCTCAGACATCCTGGTAAAGGGCGCTGGCACTATCTGGTTCTCGGTGTTCGTGGTGGGTCTGGACTGGAATTCCCACCTGCTGATAGGCCCCCCGCTATTGGCGCTTGCGGGCAACAACTGGTCTCCATTCCTCAAGTTGCAAGGCGGACGGGGGCTTGGGGTGGCCGCGGGGACGCTACTGGCGTTTTCCCCCGTGATACTTGGAATAGCGTTGTTGACTTATTTCGGCGGTTATCTCCTGAGCAAGGAGGCGGGAATCTGGGCGTTGATCACCTTGATTTCTCTGCCGATACTGGCGTTGGTGATACCCGCAGAGTTTACAATGGCGGATGGAGCCACCATGGCGTGGTTCTGTTTGGGCGCCCTGACGCTGGTGCTGCTGAAGCGCCTGTCCTCGAACTGGGGGCCGCTGCCGGGGGATCTGCCGCGAGGCAGAGTGTTCGTCAACCGCCTGTTACGGGACCGGGACGTGGACGACCGCGATCAATGGGTTGAACGCATTCCCGAAGCGACCAACTGACCAATCGCCAACAGGAGCGGACTATGGCCACGGAACCGCGAAGGGCGGGCCAGGAGGCCACCGCCAGTTACTGCCACTGGCATCCCGATACCGAGACCCGGCTGTTTTGCAGTCATTGCGGCAAGAGCATCTGTACTCTGTGCATGGTGCAGGTGCCCGTCGGCATTCGCTGCCGGGAGTGCGGCCAGCCCGAGCGGCTGCCCACCTACGACGTGCGGCCGTTGTACCACATGAGGGCCATTGGCACCGGCATCGCGTTGGCCATCGGGGGGGGCCTGCTGTGGCTGTGGTTGAATTCCCAATTCGGCGGAGTGCCCCTGGTTTCCTCGATTTTCGGTCTGGCGGTTGCCTATGCCATAGGCGAACTGATTAGCCGGGCCGTGAATCGCAAGCGAGGCATACTCCTTTCCTGGATCGCTGGCGCCTCAATGGTGATCGCTTACCTGATTTCGGGAGGATTCCTTTACCTGTTCAGCGGCAGCTTCATTACGCTGCTGTTCAGCCTGCTCTTCCTGGCTATCGCCGTATACACGGCGGCATCCCGGCTTCGCTGAACCGGGAACACGGGCGTGTAACATTCAGTCGTCCGCACTTTCCGTTGATAGAGAGTTGGTGATATTCAACTCGTCCCGCAATTCCTGGAGGACTTGCCTGATTATCTCCGGTTCGAACCCTCTGCGGTGTAGAAACGCCCCCACCCTCCGGTCAAAAGTAGCGCGGTCCGAGGCAGACTGACGCGCCGCGTAACGGGAGGCTGCGCGCCGGGCCGCGTCTGTTGAGTCGTAACCTTCAAGGGCGTGCTCAATCAGGTGGCCGGCTATCCCTCGCGCCTTGAGTTCCTTGGTGATCATGCGGCGGCCGCGGGGCTTTCGTCTCTCGCGGCTGTCGCGCCATTGCTGGGCATATTCGGCGTCGTCCAGCAGTCCCTCGCTCAGCAGACGTGAAACGGCCTGTTCCACCGAATCGCCGTCGAAGCGGCTGCCCAGGCGCTCCCGGATTTCCGACACCGTGCGGGGTTTCAGGGTCAGCAGGCGCAGGGCCGCGCCGCGGGCCCGGTCGGCTTCCGTCCTGAATGACAAGGTGGCTGGGTCAAGGGATGATTCGCGGCTCACTGGACATTTCCTCGCCGGGCGATTTGCCGGGGGCTGCCGATGCACACGGCAGCCCCTTTTGCCTTTCTAGTCGCCGGAGGCAGGTTCAGAGCCGTTGAGGGAGGGAGCGCCGCCGATCTCGAGGACGTCTTCCTCTTCGAGTTCCTCTTCCGGGGAAGGAGCGGCAGAGTCGCTGCCTGCCCGGATGCGGTTCTCCACCGAGGCCGCGATTTCGGGGTGCTGTTGCAGGAACTCTTTGGCGTTTTCACGGCCTTGTCCCAGACGGGTCTCGCCATAGGAATAGAAGGCGCCCGACTTCTTTACGATTCCCTTTGCTGCGCCGATTTCCAGCAGGTCTCCCATCTTGCTGATGCCCTGGTTGAACATGATGTCGAATTCGGCGACCCGGAAAGGCGCGGCCACCTTGTTCTTGACCACGCGGGCCCGCACGCGGTTGCCGATGACCTCCGCCCCCTGCTTGATGGACTCGACGCGGCGTAGGTCAATACGGACCGAGCTGTAGAATTTCAGAGCGCGGCCCCCGGGCGTGACCTCCGGGCTGCCGTAGGTGACGCCCACTTTTTCCCGCAACTGGTTGATGAACACGACGGCGGTTTTGGACTTGTGAATAGTGCCAGTGAGCTTGCGCAAGGCCTGGGACATCAGCCTGGCTTGCAGTCCCACGTGCGTGTCGCCCATGTCGCCTTCGATTTCCGCCTGCGGCACCAGGGCGGCGACGCTGTCCACAACGATGGCGTCTATGGCGCCGCTGCGCACCAGTTGCTCCGTGATGTCCAGTGCTTGTTCAGCGCTGTCCGGCTGCGCAATAAGGAGTTCGTTCAGGTTCAGCCCGCAATTGCCCGCGTAGGTCGGGTCGAGGGCGTGTTCCACGTCTATGTAGGCGGCGACGCCACCGGCCTTTTGCGTCTCCGACATCAGGTGAATGGCCAGAGTGGACTTTCCGGCGGATTCGGCGCCGAAGATCTCGGTGACCCTGCCCCGCGGAATGCCTCCGGTACCCAAGGCGATGTCTACGGCCAGGGAGCCGGTGGAGATGGATTCGGTGGTCAACGAATTGCTCAGTTCCCCCAGGCGCATGACCGCGCCCCTGCCGTGGTCCTTTTCGATACTGCTGAGAGCGATATCCAGCGCGGCCTTCTTGTCGGTGGTCATCTTGTCCTTTTTCATCACCCGGCACGTTCCTCCCTTTGGAATAGGGCAAGATTAACATAGTGCAAATGTTCTAACAATAGGCAACTGTCATCAATTTGAAAATTCGGGTAAAACGGTTTCATGCCCTGCGTCTCGCGCCCGCCGGGGGCAGATGCGCCGGAGCATTGAGGCAGCAGACCGGGCCAACTGACCCGTTGCTAGAACTCTCAAGTGCCGCCCTTGAATCCAATGGTTACCGTGCCATTCTCGACGATGACCGGCGTAATCCGTTCGCCTTTGGTCAGGGCGAGCAGTTCCGGAATCCTGTCTTCCTGCTTGGACAGGTCCACGTCTTCGTAGGCCACCTTGCGCTTGCGGTAGTCCATCTTGGCCGCAGCCGAGAAGGCGCAGTCAGGATGAGTGTAGAGGATTACCTGGCTTTCTTGCGTCACGTAGCACCCCTGCCGATTGCCGTGTAGTGGTTTGGGAAGGCCGGTACAAATCGGCCGCTTTCGGGAATTGTACGCGGCCATGCCCTTTTGTTCAACGAGGCAATGTTTCGGGTATTCTCAGTGTGTGTTGGTATTCCCATGTTAGGGGCGCACAGCCGTGCGCCCCTGTCTGCGCAGGAGAGAATTGTGCCGGAACCGGGGGCCAGGGCGCACGGCTGTGCGCCCCTACGCGGCGGGGCCAAGCAGACAAATCGCGTCCAATACCAATACACGTTGGGAATACCATGTTCCGATACATCGCGCAAGGCGGACGCAATCGCAGAGCGGACATAGGGATGTTATGCTAGGGGGAGTGTCGAGTTTGCTCAATTTCCCCCCAGGATTCCTTTAGACATGGATTCATCTGCTGACCAGTCGGCCATTGATACCGTAGCCACGCTGCTGGAGACGTTTTCCGTCGGCGTGGGGCGAATAACCCCCGGGCCCCGCGGCTCGCGGTTGAGCGGCGAACCTCGCCTGCTGCTGGAGACCGCAGTCGGCGCGGTGACCGGCGAGGAAAAGGACGGCCGGGCATTGGTCTACGGCAATGCCTGCTATGCCCTGGGCCGGCACGACGACGCCAGCGACGCCTACGTGGCTTTGCTGCTACGGGAGCCGGGGAACGTAGAGGCGCGCTTTAACCTGGGATTGGCGTATCTGCGGCTGCGGCGGCCGGATGACGCGGTGCGCGAATTCACGGAAGCCCTGGTTCGGTCTCCGCAACTGGCGGAAGCCTATTATCAGAGGGGCAACGCCCACGACGATCTTGGCGAAATCGAGCGGGCGCTGGACGATTATGCCCGCGCCATCGACCTAGCGCCGGGGTACGTTCAGCCAATGTACAACAGGGGTATCGTGCTGGCTGGCGCGGGGCGCCACCAGGAGGCCGTGGCCCAGTTTGACCGGGTCATCGAGGTGCGGCCCGACATCGGCAATGCCCACCTGAACCGGGGCGCGTCGCTGGACGAGCTGGGACTGCACGATGAAGCCATAGGCAGCTACAGCCGCGCAGTGGAGCTGAACCCCGAGGACCCGCGCGCCCTGTTCAACCGGGCCCGCACCCGCTACTACCTGGGAAGGTTGCAGGAGTCTCTGGACGATTATTCGGATGTGCTGCGGCTGGACCCCGAAGACGCCGAAGCCTACAACAATCGTGGGCTGGCCTACGACGCCCTGGGGGACTATGAGTCTGCGGTGGCCGACTATGAGCAGGCGCTGACCGTCCGTCCCGACTTTGCGGAGGCGCACAGCAACCGGGGCGCGGTGCTGGAGGCGCAGGGGGATGTCGAGGAGGCGCTGGATGCCTACCGCGAGGCGCTTGCCGCGAACCCCAACCTGGCCTCGGCCCACTACAACGCGGCGCGGGTATACGCCCAACTCGACGATATCGAGTCATGCCTGCGCCACATGGACAGTCTGCTGG
This sequence comes from Dehalococcoidia bacterium, assembly GCA_963664375.1. Taxonomy (GTDB): domain Bacteria; phylum Chloroflexota; class Dehalococcoidia; order Lucifugimonadales; family UBA3495; genus VXOI01. Next base: position 1,757,970 of record OY761449.1, on the reverse strand, counting down.
CGCTGTCTCCCGAGATGGCTGAGGACGCCGCGCAGGACGAACACCTGCGCTGGGCCTTGCGCATGCGGGAAATGCGGGACACCCGGGGCGGAGACGGCTTCCCGGATCCGGCGAACTAGCCGCTGCCGGGTATTTCCTGCGGCAACTCCGGTTCGGCGTCCAATTCCTCGATGATCCCATCGCCCTCAGTGGAACTGATGCGCCGCCGTACGATCATGCTCCGCAACAGCACCAGCACCGCCAGTATGGTAAGCCCGGTTACCAGTTCCACGTCGACCCGGTAGGCCAGGCTCAGCCCCAGCATTAGCATGAATCCGGTGCAGATGCCCCACGAAGACCGCAGATGGTGGTTTCGCAGCAGCAGTACGGTAGCCACTCCCACCACAGCCGCCAGGAGCGTGAGAACCGGCGCCAGGGCGAAGCTGACGCCGATCAGGGGCGTCATGGCGTCGCCCCCCCGAAAGGAGGAGAACACCGATACCCAATGGCCCACGATGGCCGCCGCCCCGGCCACCAGGGTCAGGGGCGCCTCGATGCCGAGACCCCACGCCACCGCGACCGCCGCGGAGCCCTTGCCCACGTCGCCGATAAACACGACGAGCGCGCTGCGCCGCCCCACGTTCCAGAATACGTTGGCCGTGCCAGCCAGGGTCGTTCCGGTGTTGAAAATGTCAACGCCCTTGATGTAGCGGGCGACCCACTGGGCAAAAGGCAGTGCTCCGAGCAAATACCCGATAACTCCCGATGTGACCAGAAGCAGTATCTCCATCGGGCTATCCATCAATCCCAATCCGCTCCGGAGGCGAGTGCTGAATGCTATCCACAGGCCATAGCGTGGCCTGCGGCTTGCAGACAAATATACCAGTTAGACACCTCGGCATGGTAGGCTGCTTCAAGGGCGATACAGGATGATTGCAAAGGGATTGTCTGAATCAGGATTAACAGGATTCAAGGATGCTCAGGATTGGGACTTATATCCTGTAAATCCCAAAATCCTGTTAATCCTGATTCAGACAAAATTGAGTCCGTTATACTGGCAGGGCCGGCCATTGCCGACCAAACCAACGCCGCTCAATCCCGTTGAGTGGACCCGCACCCGATAGGACTGGAGAATATGACCTCAGCTAATGCCAGCGGCCCCCTGTCCGGGATGGTTGTGCTTGACCTTACCCAGATACTGGCCGGGCCTATGTGCACCATGGTTATGGCCGACATGGGCGCCGACGTAATCAAGATCGAAAAGCCCAACGGGGGCGACGACAACCGCCGCATGGGGCCACCGTTCGTCAAGGACTGGTCGGCGGGATTCCTCGCGGTCAACCGTAACAAGCGCAGCCTGGTGCTTGATCTCAGGAATGACGCGGGCCGCGACGTTTTTCGCCGCTTGGTGAAAGGCGCTGACGTGGTGGTGGAGAATTTCCGGCCCGGCGTCATGGAACGGATGGGCCTGGACTATCCCAAGCTGCGCGACATCAAGCCCAGCCTGGTTTACTGCACGATTTCGGGATTCGGCAGCACTGGCCCGGCCCGCAACCGCGGCGGGTTCGACCTGGTGGCCCAGGGCGTCAGCGGGTTGATGAGCATTACCGGCCACCCCGATTCGCCGCCAGCCAAGGTCGGCGTGCCCATCACCGACCTGACCGCCGGACTCTTCGGCGCAAACGGCGTGATGGCGGCCTACGTGCACGCCCTGAAAACCGGCGAGGGGCAGATGGTGGACACGTCGCTGATGGAGGCCGGAGTGGCCTACACCGTCTGGGAATCCTCGGTGTACTTCGCCGACGGCGAAATCCCCGGCCCCCTCGGTTCCGCTCACCGCGTGTCGGCTCCCTACCAGGCCTTGCGGACGAAGAACGGCTACCTGAATCTCGGCGCTGCCACCCAGCCGACGTGGGAACAACTGTGCCGCGCCATCCAGCGCGAGGACCTGATGGACGATGACAGGTTCCGCAATCCGTGGGACCGCAAGGCACGGGAGCAGGAGTTGGCGGCCCTCCTGGAGGAGACCTTCTCCACCCAGGACACCGAGGACTGGCTGGAGTTGCTGGACGCAGCCGGAGTGGTCGCCGGGCCGATCTACAACATGGAACAGGTCTACCGGGATCCGCAGGTGCTGGCGCGGGAGATGCTGGTGGATACTGAGGATCCCGAGCTGGGCACCCTGCACAATATCGGCGTGCCCGTAAAGCTCTCCGCCACGCCTGGCAGCATACGCCGACGGGCGCCCGCCCTCGGCGAGCACTCAGCCGAGGTTCTGCTGGAACGCGGTTTCACCCAAGAGGAGGTCGATGGCCTGCTGGCCGAGGGAGTGATTCTAGGCAGCCAGGGCAGCGGCAGCAGGCGGTAATCGTCCGGTTTCCACCCGATTCTGTTAGTATTCACGGAATGAGAGACGGTGGAACAAGACCCCTGTTGTTTCTGGGCACGTGTTTAGCCTTTTCGGAAACGACCCTTGGGATGTTGGCCAAGTTCGCGGGCACAAGCGGTACCATCGCCGCCGTATTCGCTATTTCGTCGCTGGGAATGGTGTTGCTGGCGCTGGTGGCCATGTACTGGCGCGACCCGGCATTCCTGACCTTCAGCAGCCGGGAGGCGCTGGATTTGAGGGTGGTCCAGGAGTTGCGGCACAATCCCGACATACTGAGTTCATATCTGGAAAGTTTACAGTCAAGAGACGTAGGGAGGGGCCAAACGTCCGGGGTTGCGCTCCATCGGGAATTGGAAGATGACGAGATCGGCGACCTGTTGGATGAGTTTGGTTCGTTTGGAGGCAGGTAATGACTACCATTGATAGAACATTGCGATGGCGTTCGCACGCAGATGATTTTGACACGGACGAGAAGAGGATTCTGCTGGCGCTTTCGCACAAGAAATGGAAATGGCGCACGCTAGATAACTTGCAGGCGATTACTCGTCTCGAACCGGATGCCCTAGAGAAAAAACTGGCCGGGCTCTTGAGGAAAAGGCTGGTCAAAGGGTCGATTTACAAGCCGCATTCTACGGCTGCCCGGCCAATTTTTGGCTTGGTGGAAAGAGACCACCGCTGATATATGTGTAGGGTTCCGTTTCTGGCCTAATCCTCGCCGAAGTAGCGGCGTCGCCCGGTCTCGCCCAGGGGGCCGCCGGGGCCGCTGAGGAACGTGTCGGGGTTCCTGGTGCGGTCGTCGCGCCAACTGCGGAATGCGCGGGCGCGCACGGCGTCGGCCTCGGCCCCAGTGTCCATCAGCAGTTGCGTCTGCCAGTTTTCCATTGAGTGCACCACGCTGAAGTACTCGTTCCGCGCGTCTGCGTAAGCCTGCCCGGCTGCATCCCAGTCGTCGTGGGAAAGCAGCAGCTCCTTCAGCACGCGGGCGTCCCGGAACGACATGGAAAGACCCTGGCCCCATGTGGGGTCGGTGTTTGCGGCTGCGTCTCCGACCAGCGCCACGCCGTTTTGGTAGGCAGATTCCGCCCAGGTGGTGCGCCCTTCGAAGGTGGCCAGCGGCCCGGCAGGAATGGCGTCCTCGTACACCTCGCCGGGCACGCCGGAGGCCATGCACTCCCCAAGCACCGCGGGGATGTCGCCGGGGCCGCCGTAGCGACGGGCCGATCCCTCGGCGTAGCAGAGATACACCCGCGCGCGCCCGTTTCCCTGCGGGAAATTCAGGATGAAGTGGCCCTTTTCAGTGTCCAGCCAAGCGTGGGTGGCATCGTCGGACAATGCCACGTTGTCCAGAAGGACGCCTGCGACCAGGTTGCGTTCGGGATCCCGATTTACGGAGAACCCGGCCCATCCCCTGGTCAGGGAGTTTCGTCCATCGGCCCCAACGACCAGCCGACAGGACAACCGGGTGGTGGCGCCGTTCCTATCAACCAATACCGACGGTGGCGCGCCATCTTCCCTTGCCGAAACCCCTGACACCCGCATACCGCGCCAAACATCCGACCACGAATTCCGGGCGTGTTCCAAGAGCGATTCCTGCAATGCCGGGTGGTAGCAGGCCATTACCGGCTCACTGGCGCGGGTGGTTCGGGTAAGGTCGCGATGTCCGGACCTGTCCGGGCCCTGGTAAGAATCCCAGAAAGCCAGGGGATTGGCGGCGGCCTGTTCCAGCGCACTCTCGAGGCCGAGAAGCCTGGCGTCGGCCACACCCCACGGCATGATCGCTTCGCCCCTGACCCGGTCGCGGAAGGATTTCTCGGCCTCCAGCACCAGCGCACGCGCCCCGGCGGACGCCATGCCTGCGGCAAGGGCCGAGCCTGCGACTCCCCCGCCTACGACGATGAGATCGTAATCCGTACTCACGCAGCCTCCGTCAATCCGGTTGCGTCGTTCGGTTGAACGCGGTCACGTTGCGGTGCGCCAGGGCAGGCCGTCGGTGGCGGCGAGGAATCCGTCGATCAGGGCGGGGCTGGAGCAGATGACGCTTGGCGTGAACAGCGTGGCGTCGTTGCCCTGCCGGTCCACGACGTTGCCACCTGCCTCCCGAGCAATAATCAGCCCCGCCGCGATGTCCCAGGGCGACAGCGAATGGTGGAAGAACAGGTCTACCCGTCCTGACGCGGCGTAAGCAACGCCCAGTCCCGCCGAACCCATGAGCCGGACGCTGTACATGCCGGGCCACAGCGAACGGAGCAGGTCGATGGCCAGTCCCGCCTTTTCGTCCACGTAGCCCAGATCGAAGCTGAGCAGCGAGCGGGAAAGCTCCGCCGTTTCGGTGACCGAAATCGGATTGCCGTTGAGGAAGGCTCCTTGCCCCTTGGCGGCGGTGAAGGTCTCCTCTCGCACCGGGTCGTAGACCACGCCGGCGACGACCTCGTCTCCTTTGGCCAGGGCAACGATGGTGCAGAAGTGGGGGATGCTCTGGGCGTAGTTGCGGGTGCCGTCCAGAGGGTCCACGACCCAGCGGTACGGCGATTCGCCAGCAACGGGCTTTGATTCCTCGGCCAGTATCCCGAAGCCGGGGAAGGCGCTGGTTAGGATTTCCAGCATCGCGTTTTCGGCCTTCACGTCGATGTCCGTTACGATGTCCGCCCGGCCCTTGAACGTTATCTGGTGGTCGGAGTTCCAGCCGCCCCGAATGATCTCACCGGCCGCGCTGGTGGCCGCCAGGGCAACGTCCATGGCGCTGCGCCCGTCGGCGGTGGCTGGAAGAGCGCTTGTAGAGTGTTCAGTCATGTCCCGTTAGAACTTCCTTGTCCAAAACTTCGGCCAACACCGGAAGAGACGGCCGATTACGCAGATTCGCGGCAATGGGGCTCAAAGCGAGGTCACCGCTTAGAAATAACCCGCAGAGCCTACTTCCAAACCGTATATTGGCCGCCTGCATAAAAGGTGTACGAGTTGCTGTTCAGCTCAACCGTCTGGTCATCTTTCACTACGAAAGTGTAGATGGTGCCCGGCACGAGTGCAGTCAGAACTCCAATCTCAGAGGCATCCGGGACTTCCATTCCGGGAGGAAGGGGGATGTCCTCCGGCTTGAAGTCTCCCGTGGGGGCGTAGACCTGCCACGTCTGGGTCGCCCGGTCCAGGTAGGCGACGAGACGCAGGTTGTCGCCCAACGGCGCCAGATCGGCGGCTATGGGCAGTTCCGGCTCTGCCGTTGGCGCGGGCGTGGCCGTGGGCGCTGGCTCGGGTGTAGCCGTGGGCGCCTGCGGCGTGGCAGTAGGTTCAGGTTCGGGAGTAGCTGTCGGTTCCGGCTCCGGTGTAGCCGTTGGTTCAGGGATGGCAGTGGGTTCAGGTTCCGGCGTAGCCGTAGGCTCCGGCGCGGAAGTCGCTGTCGGCGCTGGCACGGGGGTATCCGGCGGGGGTGCTGTCGTAGCGGTTGGCGCCGGTGTGTCGGTTGGCGCGGGCGGATCCGTCGGCTCTGCCGCTGGCTGGGTCGCCGCGGCTCCGCTGGCTACGGGCTGCGGGGTGTCGGTGGGTTCTGCCGTCTCTCCACCGCAGGCCAGAATCGCCGCAGCCAGCAGGCCGATGAACAGCAGTAGTGCGAGTTGTTTCATAATTCCTCTTTCAGAAATGCCGTGCCTCTTTCCCGGACAGTACCGGGGTGGCCCGGAAGTTGTCCCGCGGTCGCCCGGCTGGTCTAACGCCCGCCGTTCAGGCGCGGGCCAGGCCCATCTTCTCATAGACTTCTTCGATGGTCCGGACGGCAATGGCGCGGGCGCGTTTGCCGCCCTCGTCAAGGATTTCGCGGACATAGCCCGGCCGGGATTCATACTCTCTGCGGCGCTCGCGCATCGGTTCCAGGAATTCGTTGATGTTCCCGGCCAACTGGCGCTTGCAATCGACGCAGCCCCGGGTGGCCGCGGCGCATTCGTCGTAGACGGCGGTTACGGCAGCCGATGGGCTGAACATCCGGTGCATCGAGTAGACGTTGCAGACCTCGGGACGGCCGGGGATGTTCCGGGTGGTGCGCTGCGGGTCAGTGAAGGCAGTCATCACCCGCTTGGCCGTGTCCTCGGGGCTGGCGGCCAGGTCCAGGTGATTGTCCAGCGTCTTCGACATCTTGGCCTGTCCGTCCAGGCCCACCAGCAGGGGCGCCTCGGTGAGCTTTACCTGCGGTTCCGGGAATGTGTCGCCGAAGGTGTTGTTGAACCGGCGGGCTATCTCGCGGGACAGTTCGATATGCGGTATCTGGTCCTGCCCGACGGGAACGGTGTCGGCCTTGTACAGGATGATGTCGGCTGTCTGGAGCACGGGATACCCGACGAGGCCGTAGTTGACGGTCTCCTCGGTCTCGTCCATCTGCCGCACCTTTTCCTTGAAGGTGGGAACGCGCATGAGCCAGCCCAGGGGCGTGACCATGCTCAGCAGCGTGTGCAGCGTCATGACTTCGGGCACATGGGACTGGACGAACACGATGCTGCGCTCCGGGTCAATGCCGGCCGCCAGCCAGTCGAGGATCATGTCTTCGATGTTTGACTGGATCTGACCGGCGTCCGCCCGCGATTCCACGGTGGTCAGAGCGTGGATGTCCACGGCGCAGTAGATGCAGTCGTATTCGTCCTGGAGCGCGACCCAATTCTGCAATGCGCCGATGTAGTTGCCGAGGTGCAGCAGTCCCGTGGGCCGCATCCCCGAGAAAATAACGCCGCGCCTGCTGCCGTTGCTATCTGAGGCCATACGTCCAGTCCAAAAACAAAAATGAGAAACGCGCCAAACTGCCTTTCAATCTATCACCACCCGGCAAAGGGCGCAAATATTCCGTCCCTCTGGCCCAGGGCAATCGCGCCTTATCTACTGGATGCCTAATCAATCGTCATTCCGTCGAAAGCGGGAATCAGGGAGGTTGCTACGGCTGGTTAGGTTCCGTGAACTGGAGCGTGGAGAACAGTCTCCACCGTGTAGAGGAACGCAGTTGGAATGGGGACGTCCACACGCTTGCCGCCCTGGCTTGGGGGAGATATACGCCACCCTGGTGAACACCGCGCTGAACGCCCTACGGCTGGGGGGATGGTTTCCCCTCCGGGTGTCCATGCCCCTTCGTGCCAAGGCCCGCGCCTTCCGCCCCGCCCAGACCATCGCCCGTCTCTGGGACAGCAATCCCTGACTTTGCAATCGTCCCGGTATTCCACGTTGAGCACATTGCCGCGCCGCCTACTGAACGATAAAGTGGGGGGGCAGGTTATATGTGTGTGACCGGATAAGGGGACGCCGATGGTTACAAGCGCTGTCACTGAACATCTGGAGCTGGCCAGGGACTTCCTGGCCCGGAGCAAGGAGTACCTGGCCGAAGGCGACCTTCACCAGGCCTCAGAGAAGGGTTGGGGGGCCGCGTCTCACACCATCAAAGCAGTCGCCGCCGCCAACGGATGGGAATACGAGCACCACGACCAGTTCGATAACGTTGTCGTAAACGCCAGCCACGTGTACCGGCAACCCGGTCTCATTCGCATGTCGAACGCCGCCCAGTCACTCCATGTCAGCTTCTATAAACGCAAGGAATTCATAGACTCTGAGGCCACGGAACGGCGTATTGCCGACATAGAGGCAATGTTCAACACGCTGCAACCTTTCATCACGTGACCCTGCCCGCGACCTGTGCCGCTTCGGGCCCGCCGGGCAGCAATGGGCCCGGTTCATGGAGTGCGGCGCCAGCCGGGGCGGCTTCCTCGACCGGATTCGGGATTTGTTTAGCTAGGGTTGGCCGCGCTCATGCCAACGCCCGCCGAACCAACTCGCTGGGGTCAGACTTCGGGCTGGTCCAATGATACCGGGAAGGATGAGTTAACCCCACGATAGTCAACCCGTCGCCATTTCGGTAAGCGTGACTGGTTAATTTCAGACCACCGCCCTCTACGAATTTGTCCACCTCTGCGAATCTGCCCGACGATGGATTGTCCGCCTCTAAATGGGCAACGGTTCGCCGGGTGGCTTCTCGGCCCATACACACAATCACGCGCACCCCAAGCTCCTTGACAACCGCCCTGTGGAATGGCCAGCAGTCGTTGGCGAGGCGATCAAACTGATTCTTGCTTATCTTCGATGCGTCCTGAGAGCGTACAAACACCAGGTCGCTGGCAGGCACTTTTCGGTAGTTTAGCCCGAGCCGGGCCAGCAGATGTAGCACATTCCTCTGCATTGGGTGTTGAACGCGATGCCCATTCCGCCCCCAAGCTTCGTCGCTTAACGCGCACCAATTGTCCGGCACATCGTGAAGCACTTTGCCAGTATGGGATCGTACCGTTTCCTCTGCATGAGATTCGGGAGACCCACCGGGGTTTAGACCAAGGATATACAATCCCGATGGTGAGCCAAAGGCATCCCGTCCTGAAACAAACACCTTTCCCGACGCTTCCAACAACGAATCGGGTATCAATGCGGCAAACTCTTCAATAGTCGCCATACAACCCTTCCTTAAATCGTCGCACCGGCGCTCCCTCCCTGAGCGGTATTCAAGGTTCTTTTCTGTTCCTTTGTCTGAACCAGGGCGGTTGGATTATCAGCACAAATGTCCTGAAAACCCTTAAATCCTGCGAATCCTGATTCAGACAATCGGCCTCAGAAATGGGGGCGCCCTACCCCGGGTAGCTGTTGCCCCAGCTGTCCACGCCGCAGACCTCGGGGAGGGGCTTTCGCTGCACTGAGCCGAAGGCGCCGCGCGGGTAGCCCAGCGGCATGCAGTAGACCACCTGCGCCTCGTCGGGGATGCCGAACAGTTCGTGAACGCGCTCCTCCACCACCGGGTGCAGCGTGGTGATGGTGCCGCCGATGCCGAAGGCCCGCGCCGCCAGCAGCATGTTCTGCGCCGACGGGATGACCGACCCGGCCGCCTGCGCTCCCTTGGCCGTGGCGCATATTAGCACCATCACTGGCGTGTCGCCGATTTCGTCGGCCAGCCGCCGCGCCGACTGCATGCTGTTCCGGCCCGGCGGCAGGTCCTCGGGCCCCATGATGCCCGCGTCGGCCCGCTTGGCCCACCATGCCTCGTGGTACAGCTCGCCCAGCCTCCGGCGCTTCTCTTCGTCCTTGACTACGATGAACCGCCATTGCTGCGTGTTCCCACCGTTGGGGGCGCGGATGGTGGCCTGCATGATGTCTTCCATGACATCGTCGGGGATGGGGTCCTTCTTGAACCGCCGGATGGCCCGCTGGGTGAACATCGCCTCTCCCAGGGGCATTGCGTTAAGTCTTTCGGCTGTGGTCATCACTTGTAACTCCTTTGTGTATTGTAGCCTTTTGACCCTGTTGCAAAGGCTTGCGCGTCGTCACACCGTCATGCCCGCGAAAGCGGGAATCCAGTGTAAGGAAACTATCCCAAAACCAGTGATTGCTTTCCTGGCGGCCTATCTGCACTACCTTTCCACCCCACCCTAACCCTCCCCCGTCAAGGGGGAGGGGATTTTTGAGACAGTTGCTTAATCGACTCACACTGCCACTGGCCTGCGGCACTCCCGCCGCTCCGCCAGTAGCCTGCCGTAGCCCGGCACCGGCTCGTCTATGCCCGCTAGCGAGAGCGCCCGCCACAGCGTCGCCGAGTGCGACGTCACCACCAGCTTGCCGATGGCGTGCTCCAGCGCCTGTACCGCGGCCATGGCGTCGAAATTCATGCAACTGACGAATAGGCCGTCGGCGTCTCCGCCGCTCTGCTGCCAGGCGTCCAGGGCAAAGCGGTAAATCTCGTCCGGCGTTACGGCGGCGAACTCGGCGGCGGTCTCGAATCCCATACCGGACTCATGCACCGTCTCGATTCCGGCCTCGGCCAGATACCTGCTTTCCGCCTCGTGGTAGCTGTGCGGGTACGGGCTGGTCAGCACCACCCGGCGGATGCCTAAGCGCTGCAACGCCTCCGCCGCGGCCAGCATGGTCGATGCAACCGGCGTTCCGAATTCCCGCTCCATGTCGGCGCAGAACTCGCGATCCTTTTCCAGCCCGCGCTGCGCCCCGCTTACGGTGCAGCAGTAGGCGATGGAGTCCACGCCTGCCGAGGCCAGTTCCTCCACGGCCCGCGATGAGTTCTTTTCCATTTCCAGCAGCGCCTCCAGGCCGTCGCCGCCCAGCATCATGCGGCTGGCCAGGAACGCCACCTCGGGGACGACTCGCGGATAGCGCAGTTCCGAAACCCTCGACGCGCTGACCACCACCAGCCCAATCGTGGCTCTGGCGCTCAGGCCGCCGAGCACTCCAGCGGAGTTTGACATTCTCGATTCCTCCACCATTTCCGTCATTCCTGCGCAAGCAGGAATCCAGACCTTATTGCCGTCGCGGAGCTATCCGGTTGCAAAAACAACCGGATTCCTGCTTCCGCAGGAATGACGGGATGATTTGACGACACGCTCCAAGCGGTTGTTGGCCGGGAAAATGTTACCACATCGGCGCTTGTCCAATTGCTATAATGGCCTGAGCGTCCAGTCGATTGAGGCATCCGGTTTCGGGGCATTATCGCCCCGCGATGTCCGGACGCCGACAGGAGGAAAACGTGGCCGACAGCAATAATTCGTGGGATGTCGATGCGCTTTACCAGCGCCTGGGCGTTGCGCCCATCATCAACGCCGCCAGTTCCATCACCCGCCTGGGCGGGACGCGCACCCGGCCCGAGACACTGGAGCTGATGGAAAAGGCGGCCCGCATAATGGTTAACATGGATGACTTGAATCGCGCTGCGGGAAGGGAGGTCGCCCGGCTGGTAGGGGCCGAGGCCGGATTCGTATGCAGCGGCGCGGCTGGCGGCCTGCTGTTGCAGGCAGCGGCCTGCATCGCGGGCAACGACCCGGTGAAAATGCGGCAACTGCCCAACACGGACGGGCTGAGGAACGAGATCGTCATCCACACCATGCACCGCTTTCCCTATGACCAGGCTTACCGGGCGGCCGGGGCGAAGATGGTGGAGTTCGGCGACTACCTGTATGCCCACCCCTGGCAGTTGGAAGGGGCGATCAATGAGCGGACGGCGGCAGTCGCCTACCTCTGCTCGCCCTTCTCCAGCAACAAGGTGATGCCGCTGGACCGGGTCTGCGAGATTGCCCACGCCCACGATCTGCCCGTCATCGTCGACGCCGCGTCCATGCTGCCGCCGCGCGAGAACCTGTACCGCTACCTGCGCGCCGGGGCCGACATGGTGGTTTACAGCGGCGGCAAGGGCGTTCGAGGGCCGCAGGGCAGCGGCATCCTGGTGGGCCGCGCTGACCTCATCGAGGCGGCGGCAACGCAGGCCAGTCCCGCCCAGTTCCTTGGGCGCGGCATGAAAGTCGCCAAGGAAGAGATTATCGGCTTGGTGGCTTCGCTTGCCGCATTTGTCGAGGAGGATGAGGAGGCGGAGATGGCCGCTTACCGCGCCATGTCGCAGCAGGTGGTCGACGCGCTGGTGGAGATTCCAGGATTGAGCGTCACCCTCGAACACGACAAGAGCAACTACCTTATCCCCTGCGCCGTCATCCGCTTCGCCGACGACTGGCGCGGCCCCGGCCGGGACGCCATCGCCAGGGCCATGGAGCAGGGCAGCCCGCAAGTCTACCTGCACCAGCTTGGCGGCCCGGAGGAACTGGCCGTTGACCCCCTGAACCTGACCGAACCGGAGGTTGAGATCGTAATCCGCCGCCTCCGCGAGGAACTCACCAAATAAAGCGGATTCATTGCGTCTTTGCGTCAAAAACTCCCACAACACAGGAGCAAACCATGTCCATCAAGATTGATCTGCGAGTGCCGCCCTGCAAGCCCATGCCCCAAGTTGCCGATTTCGTGAAACAGTGCGAGGACGCCGGGTTCAGCGGCGTGGGAATCCTCGATTCCCAGCTCCTCGAGCGCGACTGTTTCGTCGCCATGGCGGCTGCGGTGAATGCCACCGACCACATCAACGTCGCCTCGGCGGTCACCAACCCGGCGACGCGGCACCCGTCGGTGGTGGCGTCGGCGGCCCAGACGGTGGGCGAACTGGCCCCGGGGCGGGTGCAGATCTGGATCGGCCGCGGCTACAGCTCCACCGCCACCATCGGCATCCCGCCCGCCACCGTGCGGCAGATGCGGCACTCCGTGGTGCAGATGAAGGAACTGATGTCCGGCGACATGGTGAACTTCGGCAAGGCCAACAGCCGCATGCGCCACGGCGGCGAGGCCCCTCCGCCTCCCGTGTACATCGCCGCCACCGGGCCGCGGGTCATGAAGGTCACCGGCGAGGTTGCCGACGGCGCGCTGCTGATGACTGGCATCCACCCCGGCGCCGTGGCTGAGGCCCGTGAGATCGTGGCCGACGGCGCACGGGCCGCAGGCCGCAACCCTGATGACATCGAGACCATCTTCACCGCTACCACCATCATCAAGGACGACCTCAAGGAGGCCCGCGAGATAGCCCGCCCGCTGGCCGTCGCCCGCTTGATGGAGGAGACCTACCACCGCTGGCTCAAGGCTGCGGGCATTGACGTCGGCGATCTGGAACTGCCCGCGGGCCTGTGGGACCTCTACCCCGACGTGCCCCACGCCGAGGACTGGGAGAAGGCCCAGGAACTCTGCCAGTTCCTCCCCGACGATGCCCTGGCCGCCATCTGCGACTACATGGGGCTGATCGGCACGCCGGAGTACTGCGCCGAGCGCGTCAAGCAGGCGGAGGCGGCCGGCCTGACTCACCTGTACCTGATGACCGGCGCAACCTACGAGTTTGCCACCGAGGAGATGGAAGCCTTCCGCGACCACATCTTCCCGGCCATCAACGGCAACGGAGGATAGGCCGCAGAGGGTTTTAGGAGGTATCTCCAAATTCCCTCTCCTTTCGGGAGAGGGTTAGGGTGAGGGCGTTTCCTCTTTCAGATCGACCGCTGTCTGCAAGTGTCGCGCAATGCCGGAAATGGAGTGAGAGCATGCCGCGAAAGTTCACTCTCCCTCCTGGGGAGGGCTAGGTTGGGTGCGTCCCGTGGTTCACTATTGGCATTCCTGACCCTCGTGCTGCTGGCGTTGGCCGTAGCTGCCTGTGGCGGCGACACCGGGAGTGGCTCCGGGCAAAGTGGCGACCAGCCGGGTGAGGGACTTGCTACCGTGGACATTGTCGGGCAACTGACGCCGTCGGTTGTCCAGATACAGACCGGGGCTGCCCCGGCCATTTCCACTTCGGGCCAATCGAGTCAGGGCATAGGCGTAGCCACTGGCATCATAGTCAGCGAGGACGGCTACGTTCTAACCAACAATCACGTGGTTTCGGGCGCCGAAACCATCCTGGTGACCCTGCAAAGCGGTCAGGGTTACCAGGGGCGGCTGGTCGGTGGCGACTACAATCCCGACGTGGCAGTGCTGAAAATCGACGCCGCCGGACTACAGCCCGCCAGGACCGGCAACTCGGCTGACCTGCGCGTCGGCGAGGAGGTCATCGCCATCGGCCACGCCCTCGCCCTGACCGGCGGCCCGACGGTCAGCCGCGGCGTCATCAGCGCCTTGGGCCGCTCCATCGACGCGGGCCTCCAGGATACCTTCGTGGACTTGATCCAGACCGACGCGTCCATCAATCCGGGCAACAGCGGCGGGCCGCTGGTGAACCGTTTCGGCGAGGTCATAGGCGTGAACACCGCCGCCATCCAGGGCGGGCAGGGCATCGGGTTCGCCATCAACATCGACGATGCTCTGTCGGTTTCCCAGCAGTTGATAGAAAAAGGATTCGTGGAACGGGGATTCCTCGGCATTTCGCCGGTCAACCTCACCCCGGCAATCGCCGAGCAGATCGGCGTTCCGGTAAGCGAGGGCGTGCTGGTGGCTCGCGTGGTGGAGAACTCGGGCGCGGCAGTTGCGGGACTGCGGGGAGAGGACGTAATCGTCGCCCTCGGCGGGCGAACCATCCGCAACACCGGCGAGCTGTCCAAGTTCCTGCTGGAGAATTTGCCGGGCGAGCAAGTATCCGTTCGCATATACCGCGGCGACTCGGAGCTGGAGACCGAGGCCATCCTGGGAGAAAGGCCCGCCCCGTAACGGCAACCCTCTTGGTTGCCTTGTTAATGGGTATTCTCAACGTGCGTTGGTATTCCCACGTAGGGGCGGAGCCAAGCAGACAAATCGCGTCCAATACCAACACACCTTGGGAATACCCGTTAACATTTATCGCTGATGGGCCTCTGCGAAATAGTGTATGCTGGAAACAAGTGAACGGAATTGGCCGGAAAGTTAAGGCAATTGTGCAGGAACCATCGAAATGGATACTCCAAAAAGGAACAGTAGTAATCGAAATCGCAAAAGGCTGGGCGTTGACCCATCTCTCGCCATTCTGGTTGTTATCGGTCTCATTGTTGCCGGGGTGACTCTGCCGGTCGCCAACAGCCCCGACAGCGCGGCGCTCTGTTTCGCGCCTCTTTTTTCCTTGGTTTTCCTATACGTCACTGTTCCCTTGCTGATTCGCTGGATTAGGTGATGAGACGCCGGGGATATCAGCGGACGGATCAACGTCCGTTGGTGCTTGGATTACTCACCACCTCGACGATTCTGGCAATTGGCACCGCAGCAGGAGGAATAGCTCTCATACCATACCTTCAAGGCCACGGTGAGCTTACTCTAGCAAGCTATCAACGGTTGACAATATTGGCCCTGCTTTTAATCAGTTCCGCATCCTACTTGTCCGTAATTGCCCTGGCTACACCGGCATTCCTGATGATGGGAGAAAGGCAGATTGCAAGGCTGAATCTGGCGGCTGCATTTCTTGCGATTCAGGCGACGACATCGGGCGGCGTTTTGCTTGCCGTATTTTGGTCACTGCTCATTGGGGACTATACGGAAACTTCAGAGGGAAACAGGCGCTAACCCGGTATCCTCAACGGGTGTTGGCGACAGGCCATTCGAAAACCGGAAGGCCGGAATTCCCGCCCTGCGGTGGATGACAGAATCGCCGCTATTGGATACCATACGCCGTGCCGGGGCGGTGTTCCGGCTGGTCCTCTCAGACAGGGCCGAAATGACAACTCCATGCGGCACAGGGGGATTTCGCCCTGGCCGTTGATTCAGGGGAAAGCGTTGACCGATTCGGCTCTCGACCAACTGTGCATCAACACCCTTCGTTTCCTGGCCATTGATTCCGTCCAGAGGGCGCGGTCGGGCCACCCCGGCGCGCCCATGGGCGCTGCTCCCATGGCTTACGTGCTATGGGATCGCTTTCTCAAGCACAACCCGGCGGAACCCAATTGGCCCGACCGCGACCGCTTCGTCCTGTCCGCCGGGCACGCCTCGGCCATGCTCTATTCCCTGCTGCACCTCACGGGCTACGACCTGCCCATAGAGGAGTTGCAGCAGTTCCGGCAGTGGGGCAGCCGGACGCCGGGCCATCCCGAATTCGGCCTGACCCCGGGTGTGGAGGTAACTACCGGCCCGTTGGGGCAGGGCTTAGCCAATGCCGTCGGCATGGCCTTGGCCGAGCGCTGGCTGGCCACGCGGTTCAACCGGCCCGGCCACGATATAGTCGATCACTACACCTACGCCATAGTGTCCGACGGCGACTTGCAGGAGGGCGTTGCGGCTGAGGCCGCGTCCCTCGCGGGCACCCTTGGCCTTGGCAAGCTGATCCTCCTGTACGACGACAACCAGATTTCCATCGAGGGCGATACCGACATCGCGTTCCTGGAGAATGTGCCGCGCCGGTTCGAGGCTTACGGCTGGCGCGTCACCGAAAGCATCGACGGCAACGACCTGGACTCGGTAACCGACGCCATTGCGAAGGCGCGAGCCGATTCTAGCCGCCCCAGCCTTATTGTCTGCCGTACTGTCATCGGCTACGGCAGCCCCAACAAGGCCGGTACGGGCGGCGTCCACGGCGCTCCTCTCGGCGACGACGAGGTGGCGCTGACCCGCGAGCAGCTCCACTGGCCGTACCCGGAGAGCTTCACGGTGCCCGGAGAGGTTCGGGAGCATCTGACCAAGGCCGTGGAGAGGGGCCGAAAGCAGCAGGAAGAATGGGAGTTTACGCTTTCCAGCTACAGGGAAAATTTCCCGTCCGAGGCACTGCGTCTCCAGGATGCGCTCAACGGCGTGCTGGCTCCCGGATGGAGCAGCGGTCTGCCGGGCCTGTTCGATGACGTCTCGTCCATTTCGACCAGGGAGGCGTCCGGCAAGGTGATGAACGCCATCGCCGACGACGTGCCCAACCTGATCGGCGGCTCCGCCGACCTCGCTCCGTCCACCCTCACCATTCTGAACAAAGAGGGGCATATCGGGCCGGGCAATTTCGACGGGCGCAACCTGCACTTCGGCGTCCGGGAGCATGCTATGGGCGCCGTAGCCAACGGCATCGCGGTTCACGGCGGCGCGATTCCTTACGCATCCACGTTCCTGATTTTTTCCGACTACCTTCGCCCGGCCCTTCGTCTCAGCGCGCTCATGGGGCAGCAGGTAATCTACGTGTTTACCCACGACTCCATAGCCTTGGGCGAGGACGGGCCTACCCACCAGCCCGTCGAGCACCTGATGTCCCTGCGGGCCATGCCGGGGCTGGTGGTCATCCGCCCGGCCGACGCCACGGAAACCGCCGTGGCCTGGCAGGCCGCCCTGGAGCGATACGACGGCCCCACCGCCCTCGCCCTGAGCCGCCAGAACCTGCCGGTGCTTGACCGCGAGACGCTGGCCCCGGCCCAGAACGCCGCCAGGGGCGGCTATGTTCTGTGGGAGTCCGCCAGTGCCGATCCCCAGTTAATCATCATAGCCACCGGCGCGGAGGTCCATATCGCGTTGCAGGCGGCCATTGACCTGGACGCGGAAGGCATCAGGGTTCGGGTGGTTTCCATGCCGTCCTGGGAACTCTTTGAATCGCAGCCGAGGGAATACCGCGACGTGGTGTTGCCTCCCGGCAACAGGACGAGGCTCTCCGTCGAGGCCGGCGCTTCCAACGGCTGGGCCCGGTACGTGGGGCTGGACGGCGCATCCATCGGCATGTCCACCTTCGGCGCGTCGGCGCCCGGCGGCGTCCTGCTGGAGCAGTTCGGTTTCACCGCCGCCCGCGTGGTCGAGGAAGCCCGCAAGCTGGTAAACGGCGGTTAGCCTTGAGCGAGGGCGCGCTGGATGAGCTGGTCTCCGGAAATCCTGCCACTTTAGAGGCGGGGCGGAGGGCTTTGCGCGAGCTTGTTGACCGCAACGTCCCGCAGCGCATCCGCGAGCGCGATCATACCATCTGGCGAGCGGAACCCAGGGAAATCTCGGATCGGCTGGCCTGGCTGGACGCCGGGGAATTTCTCCGGCCCCACCTGGATGACCTGACGGAATTTACAAGGCAGGTCCGCGAGGAGGGGTATCGCGACGTCGTCCTGCTAGGTATGGGCGGGAGCTGCCTGGGCCCCGAAGTTCTGCGCCACGCCTACGGCCCCATCGGCGGGTATCCCCGCCTTACCATGCTCGACTCCACGGTTCCGGCGCAGGTGCGCGCCGTCGCCTCGGCCATTGACCCCGCGCAGACTTTGTTCATCGTTTCCTCCAAGTCCGGCGGCACCATCGAGACTCTGTCATTCTACCGGTATTTCCGGGGCCTCGTGGAGGAAAGTCGCTCCGTCGAAAGCGCTGGAAATAACTTCGTTGCCATTACCGACGAAGGCACGCCCCTGGAACGGCTGGGGCGTGACACGGGCTTTCGCCGCGTCTTTCTCAACCCCGCGGACATTGGCGGACGATATTCCGTCCTTTCCTGGTTTGGCGTTGTCCCTGCTGCCCTGTCCGGGATAGACGTCAATGGCCTGCTCGATACGGCCGCTCCCATGCGAGAGCGGTGCCTTGGCGACCGCCCTGCCGACAACCCCGGCCTGCAACTGGGGGCGTTGCTTGGATCCGCCGCCCTGTCCGGGCGGGACAAGGTGACCCTGATTGCTCCCCCGCCCGTAGAGGGGTTCGGCCTCTGGGTCGAGCAGATGATTGCCGAGAGTCTGGGCAAGGAAGGGCGCGGCATTGTGCCCGTCGCCGGAGAACCGCTGCTCGATCCCGGCTGCTACGGAAACGACCGGCTCTTCGTATTCGTCGAGACGCCATCCAGCGGGGACTTGCTGCCTGCCGTCAGCCGCCTGGAGCAGTCCGGCCACCCGGTGGCGCGTCTGTGGCTTGGCGACTGCCGCGACCTCGGCGCGGAATTTTACCGCTGGGAATACGCCACCGCCGTTGCCGGTTCTATCCTGGACGTTCACCCGTTCGACCAGCCCGACGTTCAGGGCGCAAAGGACAACACCGACGGTCTGCTGGACGTATTCCTGCGCGAAGGCAGGCTCCCGGAACCCGCCCCGTCCGGCTCCATCGGCGACCTGCTGGCGCAGGCGCGGCCCGGAGACTATCTCGCCATCACTCCCTACACCAGGATGCACCCGGAGGTAGACCGGCTGATCGGAGAGTTGCGCGTCAGGGTGATGCGCCGCTGCCGCATCGCCACAACCATGGGCTACGGCCCGCGCTACCTGCACTCCACCGGCCAGTTACACAAGGGCGGCCCCGGGTCCGGCCTGTACTTGCAGTTGACGGCGGGGCCGCAGGAGCCGCTGTCCATCCCGGGCCAGCGGTATGGCTTCGACACACTGGCCGCCGCCCAGGCCATCGGCGACTACCGGGCGCTTTCCAGCCTGGGCCGCCGCGTAGTGACCATTGATCTCGGAGCAGACGCGCTTGCCGGGTTACAGCGCCTCGTGGACGAACTCTGATCCTCCCGGCATTATTCTGCGGCTTTAACTTAAAGGGTGTTTAATGAGTTCCCTCTCCCTCCGGGGGAGGGTTAGGGTGGGGGCGTACCCTTGGTTGCTCAGGAACGACGGACGCGCCCGAAACCCGCTCTTTGACAGTGAACCGAACTTATTAAACACTCACTTACAGAGCGGAGGTCTCATTGGAACTGGGACTTATCGGCCTGGGGCGCATGGGCGCGAACATGGCGCGTCGGCTCACGGCGGGCGGCCATCGCGTCGTAGCCTATGACGTGAACCCCGATGCGGTCGCTACGACCATTCAGCACGGCGCTGAGGGCGCGGCATCCATTGAAGAACTGGTGAGACTGCTGCCCGCCCCACGCGCCGTCTGGCTCATGCTCCCCATCGGGCAGCCCACCGAGGACACCATCGCCTCCGTCGCGCCACTCTTGGCCCGCGGCGACGTATTGATTGACGGTGGGAACGCCAATTACAAGGACAGCATGCGGCGGGCAACGGAGCTGTCGGAACATGGCATCGAGTTTATCGACATCGGCATCAGCGGCGGCGTCTGGGGACTGATGCATGGGTTTTGCCTGATGGTCGGCGGCCCGGATGCTGCCGTCAAGCGACTGGAACCTGCCTTCCGATCCCTGACTCCCGCAGAAGATGTTGGCTATTGCCATTTCGGCCCCAGCGGAGCCGGCCATTACGTCAAGATGGTGCACAACGGCGTCGAATACGCCTTGATGCAGTCCTACGCCGAAGGTTTCGAACTGCTGGCCGCCAAGGATGAGTTTGACCTCGACCTGTCGGCCGTTGCCGAGACTTGGCTGCACGGCAGCGTGGTGCGCTCGTGGCTGCTGGAGCTTACCGCCGCGGCGCTCAGGGAAGACCCGGGGTTGGAAAGCCTGCAAGCCTTCGTCGAGGATTCCGGGGAGGGCCGCTGGACGGTGCAGGAGTCCGTTGATCTCGCCGTTCCCATACCGGCCATTACGGCGGCATTGCAGCAGCGTTTCCGCTCCCGCCAGGACGGGCCGTTGGGCGCGAAGCTGCTGGCCGCCCTCCGGCAGCAGTTCGGCGGCCACGCCGTTAGACGGAGTAGTCACTGACACTATCGACATTCCCCGCTACACACAAACCGTCATTCCGGCGAAAGCCGGAATCCAGAATGGTTCTATGCCGCAGAGTGATTTCCTTACGGAAACCTCTGGATTCCGGCGAATGCCGGAATGACGGGGCGGTTTGACAACACTCCCTGGGATCAGAATCCAGCGCGGGCGCAAATGGCCATGACAGACCAGACGACCACCATCGTTATCTTCGGGGCGTCGGGCGACCTGACCACCAACAAGCTGGCCCCGGCCCTTGCCGACCTCTACGCCAAGGGCCGCCTTGGTCATGACTTGCATATCGTCGGCGTGTCCCGCAGCGACATGACCGCCAATGAGTTTCGCGCCGCTTTCTACGAGGGTTTCAACCAGGACTCCGAATTTCCGCCCGCCCCGGAACTGTGGAATGACTTCGCCGACAAAGTGCATTCCTGCTACGGCGATGTTTCGGCCCCCGACGGACTGCGCGACCTGGAGCGAGTTCTGAATGAGATTGAATCGCCCGCCCGCCCCGCCAACCGGCTCTACTATCTGGCCCTTGCGCCCTTCCTTTTCCCCCACGCCGTCAAGACGCTGGGCGAGGCCGGATACCAGGCCGAAAACGGTTGCTGGCGCCGGGTGATCGTGGAGAAGCCCTTTGGGGTAGACTTGGGAACCGCGCGGGAACTGAACGAGGCCGTGCACTCGGTGTTTGCCGAGCACCAGGTATACCGAATCGATCACTACCTGGGGAAAGAGACTGTCCAGAACCTGCTGGTTTTCCGGTTCGCCAACGCCATCTTCGAGCCGCTCTGGTCACGCAACTACATCGACAACATCCAGATTACCGTCTCCGAGTCGGTGTCCATCGCCGAGCGGGCCGCCTACTACGACCGCGCCGGCGTCCTGCGGGACATGTTCCAGAGCCACCTGCTCCAGCTCCTGGCCGTGGTGGCCATGGAGCCGCCAGCCACCTTCGAAGCCGACGCCCTGCGCAACGAAAAGGTTAAAGTACTGGATTCCGTTCGGCACATTTCGCCTCATGACGCTCCGCTGTTTGTGGTTCAGGGGCAGTACGAGGGCTACCTGGACGAGCCGGGCGTGCCGCCGGACTCGCGCACCGCTACCTACGCCGCCATGCGTCTCGACATCGACAACTGGCGCTGGCAAGGCGTTCCCTTCTACCTGCGCTCCGGCAAGGCACTCAGCGACAAGCGCACCGAGGTGTTGATCCAGTTCCGCCGTCCGCCGCACCTGATCTTCCCCCAGGGGCGCAGCGGCGACATCACTTCCAACACCCTGTCCATCTGCCTGCAACCCAATGAGGGCGTGCATCTGGAGTTCCAGGCCAAGACGCCCGACTCGCTGCTGGACCTGCGCCCGGTCAACCTCGAGTTCCATTACGAAGACTCTTTCGGCGGGCAGGAGATTCCCGACGCCTACGAGCGCCTGCTGCTGGACGCCCTGAACGGCGACGCCTCCCTGTTCATCCGCAGCGACGAAATCGAGGAGTCCTGGAGCATCATGGACCCGCTCATTGCGGGCCTCGCCGACCCGTCCGTCCGTCCGCCGGAGATATACGACCCCGGCACCGGGGGCCCATTCGGCGCCGACGACTTCCTCGCCCGTGACGGCCGCGCCTGGCTGGGCAAGTGCGTCGGCGGGTGACCAAGTCTTCCTACTGCTTCTGTCTGAATCAGGATTTTCAAGATTTAAGGATTTGCAGGATAATTGAATCCTGATACAACTTATGCAGTTGAAAGCAACGACAACAAAATTCCCTCTCCCTTGAGGGTGAGGGTGAAATCTCCAACTACATAGCCATATCTTGAAAATCCTAAAATCCGGTAAATCCTGATTCAGGCAATTTTCTAGCAGAGGAAAGTCCTATGCCAGAATTCCGCATCGGCGTAGACATCGGCGGCACGTTTACCGACATCGTATTTCTCGGCGACGACGGGCGCGTGCTCACCCGCAAAGTGGCCAGCACCCCGGACGATTACAGCCGCGCCGTGCTCGACGGCATCCGTGCTGGCATCGAGGAGCTGGCTATCGATCCCGCCGAAGTCACCGAGGTTGGCCACGGGTTCACCGTCGCCACCAACGCCATCATCGAGGAAAAGGGCGCCCATACAGCGCTCATCACCACCGAGGGATTCCGTGACGTGCTGGAGTTCCGGCGCAACCGCACGCCGCGTCTCTACGACCTGTACTACGAAAAATCGCCTACCCTGGTGAAGCGCCAGTACCGACTTGAAGTCGAGGAGCGCCTCAACTTCCGCGGCGAGGTGCTGCGCCCCCTCGACGCCGGCTCGGTTGATCGCGCCGCTCAGGCCGTGGTTGACAGCGGCGCTGAGTCGGTCGCCGTCTGCCTGCTGCACTCCTACGCCAATCCGGCCCACGAGCAGTACGTCGCCCAGGCCGTGCGCGAACGCGCCCCCGGCGTCATCCTGACGCTATCGTCGGACCTGCTCCCGGAGATGAAAGAGTACGAGCGCACCAGCACCACCGTCATCAACAGCTATGTCCGTCCCGTAGTCGAGACCTACCTGGGCCTGCTGATTCAGGGCCTCGCCGACATGGGCATAACTGTCCCGCTGGCCGTGATGCAGTCCAACGGCGGCCTTGCCACCTCCGGCATTGCCATGGAGCGCCCGGTCTACTGCATCGAGTCCGGCCCGGCGGCTGGCGTCGTCGGCGCTTTCCACCTGGGGCGGCGGCTGGAAATGCCCAACCTGATGACCCTGGACATGGGCGGCACCACCGCCAAGGCGTCCATCATCGAGAACGGCGAGATGTTGCAGGCCCCCGAGTACGAGGTTGGCGGCGGCATCAGTGTCGGGCACCGGCTGCTGCGCGGCAGCGGCCACATCCTCCGCGTCCCGGCCATCGACCTGGCCGAGGTCGGCGCGGGCGGTGGCAGCATCGCCACCGTTGACCGCAGCGGCTCCCTGCGGGTGGGGCCGCAGAGTTCCGGCGCCTACCCCGGCCCGGCCTGCTACCGGCTGGGCGGCCAGGACGCCACGGTCACCGACGCCGACGTGCTGCTGGGCTACCTGAACCCCCAGCACCTGCTGGCGGGCGACTTCCCCATTGACGCCGAGCTGGCCCGCCGGGCCATCACCGACAACGTGGCCCGCCCGCTGAACATGTCGGACGTCGAGGCAGCCCACGGCATTCACCTGCTGGTCAACTCGAACATGGGCCGCGCCCTCCGCGCCGTCTCCAGCGAGCGGGGCCGCGACCCGCGCCGATTCGACCTGATCTGCTTCGGCGGCGGCGGCCCGGTGCATGCCGCCGGTCTGGCCGAAATGCTGGACATAACCCGCGTGGTAGTCCCGCCCTTCCCCGGCGTCTTCAGCAGCTTCGGCCTGCTGGTTGCCGACGTAGAACACCACTTCGTCCAGACCCACTTCAAGACCTTCGAGGAAATCGACCTGCCCACCCTGGCCGGCCTGGTTGAAGGAATGTGGGACGAGGGACGCCGACAGCTCCGGCTGGAGGGCTTCGACGACTCCCGCCACGAGTTCATAACCCAAGCCGACATGAAGTACGAAGGCCAGGTCTCAGACCTGACCGTTCCCGTACCGCCGGGGCCAATTACCCAAGCAACCCTCGACGCCGTTGCTGAGAGCTTCGATACCGAGCACGAACAGTCTTTCGGCTATCGCCAGGCTACCGCAGAGGGTGGGGCCGGATACCAACTGGTCAACATCCGCGTCATTGCCCGCGGCCTCCCCGACAAGCCGCGAATGCCCGAACGTTTCGAGCTTGCGGCTGGCGCGAATGGTAGTTCAGCCTCGCGTCCGGTGTTTTTCGGCCCCAATCGCGGCTGGGCCGACACTCCGGTGCTTTCGCGCCCGGGCCTGTCCGGCCGCTCCGAGGCCGGGCCGCTGGTCATCGAGGAATACGACTCCACCACCGTCGTGCCTCCCGGCTGGGCAGCCACGGTCGACGACGCCAGCAACATTATTCTGTCGCGGGGGCTGGGCTAGCTTTTTGACTGAATAAGCCGGAGACGAGGGCATTCCCCAGGTTGTTATTTGGTTGTCTATCAGGATGAGTCGCGCACGGCCTGAGTGTACGTGCTATCATGGTGTCAGGATAGTTTGAACTGGAGACGCTAATATAGGGCCGATCAATCGACTGGCGATATTCCTTGCAACGCTATTGGGAATCAAGCAGATTTGGGATGCAAGGTCGATCACGGCGTCCGGAATACTCTACCTGTGGTGGGTGCACGTTACGGCTGCCTTCTGGATTCTGGGATCGTTGTATCTGTTCAGTGCGGAGACAAGCAAGCCGTTAGCATTCGCGTCCAGTGTTGCAAGCGCGTCGCTGGGGTGTGCGATACCCCTAACCGTAGCCTCGGAGGTTGTAGTAGTGTTAGTCAGAATGTTGACGCACGACAGGCGGCAAAGGATATTGCAAGAGGGCAGGGAAGAGAGAGACGCAGAGTGGGATGCGTGGAACCGGCGTCGGGAGGCCCACGAGAAAGCAAATCCGGGCGTGCCGTTTGCTGAGCCGCCGCCGTCTGCCCAGAACCGCCCGAACAGTTAGCCTTTTACCAGGAACGGGAAAACCGCAGGCATTGAATGCCTGCGGTTGAAGAAACCTGAACGGCGTCGAATCTGCGCTAACCGTCCTGGCCTGATCCGGTAGTCTTTCCGGGGTTCTTCCTCGCTATGCCCCGGCCCAGGCCACGCCGTTCAGCACGATCTGCTGGAACTCCGGCGTCTTGAAGCTGCGCCCGTCGTGGCCCAGCAGCAGCACGAACACCTTGCCGTCGCCGTAAGAGCGGGTCCAGCCCAGCGGGTAGGTGCCGCCCGGCATGAACGTCGGCGACCGGTCCGGCCCCCACGGCCACGTCCCGTCCTCGGAGTCTCCGGTCAGGAACACGTCGTTGCCCTCCGGGCTGAATGTGGTGTTCATGTACAGCTCGTCGCTGGTCACGAAGGCCGGCACTCCTTTGGCGCCGACGTGTTCGGCGTTGCTGATGTTGACCTTCATCTCGCCGTAGGGAGGATGGTAGCTGGTTCCGGTGACCCAGCCGCCGCCAGTGATTTCGTCGAACTCCGACCATCCGCTGGGCACGCAGCATGCGATGTGGATGCAGACGAATCCTTTACCCGACTTGACGTAGCTCTTAAGCCCCTCTTTCTCCGAGGCGGCCAGCTCCCATTGGCCGAAGTCCGGCAGATTCTCGCGCCGGGTGTTGAACACCAGCGCGTCGTATGCGCCCATCCCCGCGGCATCCGCCAAGACTGATGCGTCCTCCGTGATGGTAACGTCGTGGCCTGCGCCCTTGAGGAAACCCTCCAGAACCGGCGTCGATTCTTCGTAGGGGTGCCTGCCCCCGGACATAACCAGCAGTTTCATCGTGTTATCTCCTCGTTTGTAATTCCCATCAGAACTGCGCCACCAGCGCCCGGTCGCCCTCCACCGTGATGTCGCCAGAGGCCAGCGCGCCCTCCACGTCAAGGCGCCCGTAGGCCAGCAGCGCGAAGGTGGAGCCGCTGCACGTGAACGTCACGTCGGCCGCGTCGCTAGTGCTGTCTTCCATTCGCGGCTCGCCGCCTCCAGCGACGATGTCGTAGCTCCCGCCGTCCGTCAGGTTGAAACGGAACCTGGAAGGCGAGGCAATTCCCGCCCCCGGCTGGAACAGCCTGCCCACCACAAAGCCGGGCATAAGCTCGGGTATCGCTGAGGCCACGGCGTCCGGCAGATTTGCCGACCCCTCCAGCCTGGACCGGATGTCCCACTCGTGGATAGACATCTCAGCCAGTCGCAGGATGAGGTATTCCCTCACACTGAGATAGGCGGCAACGTGATAGCACTCCTTGCTCCAATCATCGGGACCCATACCGGCCATCAGGGCATCGAGCCGCTCGCAGTTCTGGGCAAAGGCGTCCACCAGCGTATCGCCGAGGCTTGCCCGCATTTCCTTGGTTCTGGTGGCGTTGGCCGCCATCCGCGCCGGGAGGTCGGTTTCCTGCGGCGGCCCCATCCCTTCGGGCGGCGATGAGTCGCCGTTGGCGCCCCGCTCGATGTTGGCGGAGAACATGTCAACGGCCACGGTCATGTGCGCCACCACGTCGGCGTTGTTCCACGCCTCGCAGGCGCTCTGGGTTTCCCAGTCCGATGGCGACAGTCCCTGAAATACTCCAGCAGCCGCCCCGATTCCGAACTCACCAGCGCCGCCAGCTCCTCGCTTGTTGCCATTCCGATCCCTCCGCTAATCTACTTTCCCCTCTCCCTCCGGGAGAGGGTTAGGGTGAGGGCGTCCTTTTTGACCTACCCTGCCAGGAACGCCGTCAGCTCGCGATTGACATCCTCCGGGCACTCCCATTGCAGGAAGTGGCCGTAGTTCCCGAGGTGCTTCGACTGGACGCCCGGTATCACGCCGCGCCAGGCGTCCTCCAGCGGCCCGGCGCCCATGGCCTCGGCTGTATGGATGCGCCGCGTGCCGTACAGGAACAGGGCCGGTACTGACAGCGTTCGCCCCTCGTCGGCGCGCCAGTCCGCCGGGTCCAGGTAGGCCGCGGCGCGGTAGTAGTTGAACCCGCCGCGCAGCCCGCCCGGCGCCGAGTACACCTTGACGTACTCGTCGATGATTTCCTGCGTCAGGGGATACTTGTTGATGCACCAGTCGCGCAGGATGTGGCGCAGGTAGATTTCCTCACGGCCCACCAGCAGCTTCTCCGGCAGGTCGAACTGCTGGTGGAAGTAGGAGTGCCATCGCTCCCGCACCACCGCGGGAGCCTGTGGCCCAAGCTGCTCGTAGGGCGGTGTTGCGTCGAGGAAGGCGATCTTCCGCACTGCTTCCTCGTGGTCCAGCGCGAACCGGAAGCCGACGCGGGCGCCAATGTCGTGGGAAATGATGTTCACGCTCTCGTGCCCCAGCGACCGCACCAACTCGTACATGTCCGCCGCCGCCGTGCGGGTGTCGTACCCGTAGAACGGCTTGTCCGAATGCCCGAACCCGCGCATGTCCGGCACGATCACCTGGTACTGTCCCGAAAAGGCGTGAATCTGGTTCCGCCATGAGTACCAGAACTCCGGCCACCCGTGCAGGAACAGCACCGGCTCGCCCTGTCCTTCCATAACGTAGTGGATGTTAATCCCGTTGATCCGGGCCGTGTAATGGCTCCACTGCTCCGGGTTCAGGTCGGCCATAAAAAACTCCATTGCCGTCAAAGCAAACTGATAACCGTCCTGATTATACCTGCTACGGCAATGGAGAGGGAGAAAGCCGCCCAGTACGGCAGGGCAATCGCGCCTTAAGTGCCAGACACTCGCTAACTTGTCATTCCCACGAAAGCGGGAATCCATACATGAGCAACTTTGCAAATGTGCTATATTTTCGCAATATGGACAGCCAGACCATTCCGGCAGAGGCAAGACGGTGGCAGAACTGCGCGACTACCAGCAGGAATTATTGGAGCAGGCGGAGGCCGCCCTGCAACCCCGCGATGCGCGGGTGATGCTCCAACTGCCCACCGGCGGCGGCAAGACGCACATCGCCGGGGAGCTACTTAGGCGTTGGCTCCACGCCGGGCGCAAGGCCGTATGGCTCACTCACCGCACGGAGTTGGCCGACCAGACTCGCCGCATGCTGTCTGGCGCTGGCGTACCGGCAAGCAACCAAATTTCCTGGAGCGTCGGCAACGATGCTCCGGATATCGCCAACGGCGTAGTCATACTGATGGCCCAGACCGTCGGCAGGCGCGCTAACCAAATGCAAATCTGGGACCGATACAGAAGCAACGACCTGCTGGTAATCGACGAAGCGCATCACGCTACCGCCGACGGCTATATGAGGGCTATCAGACAGTGGACAGGCCGGGTTCTTGGCTTAACTGCCACTCCTTGGCGGCTGTCTAAAATCGAAGGGTTCGACCACCTCTTCGGGCAATTGCTATGCGGTCCCCAAGTCAGTGAGCTTCAAGACGATAACTACCTGTGCCAAGCCCGCGTGCTTATGCCCAGACCCGAAGAAATCATCTCCGGCGGTTCGATAGATGATACTGGTGACTACAACCCATCAGGAATTGAGCAGGCCAACCAGGACCGCCCCGACGTTATGACCGCAGGCGCGTTGCGTTTTTGGCAGGCCAAAGTCGCCGAGCGACAAGCCGAGCCACAGACTATTGTATACGCCATCTCACAAGACCACGCCCGCAACCTGACGGCGGTTTTCAAGGACGCCGGAATACCCGCCGCCGTGATGCTCAGTGACACGCCGTCCCAGGAAAGGGACGACGCCATCAAGTCATTTGGCAACGGAACCCTGCGCGTCCTGGTCAACGTGGCCGTCGCCACCGAGGGGTTCGATCTGCCCGACGCATCGTGCGTAGTCATCACCCGCCCAACAATGAGTCTCGCGCTGTACCTGCAAATGGTAGGACGCGGCTTGCGTCCCAAAGCCAACGGCGGCAACTGCCTGATTCTCGACCTGGCGGGCAACGCCGAAATTCACGGCCTGCCGGAGGATGAGCGGCAATGGTCGCTGGCGCCGCGCGGCAACAAGCCCAGTGGGGACGCCCCGTTAGTCCGGTGCGACAAGTGCGACGCCATATCCCCTGCCGCCAGTCATTTCTGCGCCTACTGCCAGGCTCCCTTCGGCAAGGAATGCCAGCGGTGCGGCCAGTGGCGGGCGTGGGAGCGCTGGCACTACGAGACTCGTTGCGGCGAGCAGCACGACCTGGTCTGCGACCTTTGCCACCACGATGCCCACATCCAGGCGCAATTGCCCGTTACCGACGAACTGCGGAGGTTGACCGAGATGGAGCCGAACCTGGACGCCGCCTTGCGGTATCTGCTGGAGGAGGAACGCCGACGGGCCGGGGGCGCGGACGAAGAGCGCAAGACGGAACTGCGCTCCCTCATTTCCGACCGGGAGTCGGAGTTGGCGGATGATGACCTGCTGGACAGGCATTTCAAGCAGTATCTATCCACACTGCCGCTGGAAAAACAGCCGAAACGAAACTGGCCGCAAATGGTCCAGCTCTATGATGATTGGAAAAATGGACTCAACCAGGAACTAGAAGACTGGAAAGGCGAATTGGCCAAGCTGGAATCCAAAGTTCCCAACGGGCGGTTAATCTACAACAACGCCCGGGATCGCGTGTTGCAGGCCCTCGAATCCGCAGCGCAGGATGCCGGACTACTACAGCAGACTAGACCAGCCCGTCATTCCCATGAACGTGGGGATCCATCAAGCGACGAACAGAACCAACTCCCTCCAAATGACAGGGGCATGGAAGGGTGGATGTCATTTGTGCAACTGGCTGAATGGGGAAATACGGACCCATTAACGGGTGCATCAGTTAAGCCTAGTCGCTTTCGAGATCCGACCAGGGGCGTAATTCCAGTCAGAAGCTGGCCTGATCTTCTCTTCCAAACTGCCGAACGGTTAATAGACGAAGGACTGATTACCCAAGAGTGTTGTCCGGTTAGGACTGGAAGAGGGGGCAGGATTCTGATTAGCTCGAAGCCTGTCAATTCCAAAGGCAAGAAATTTAAGGGTGCCAAGAAACTTTCAAATGGTCTGTACATACTGGGCAGCTTAAGCGCAAAGGATGCTGCCCGACTGTGCGGGCAACTGCTGGCCGAATTTGACCAAGACCCGGCGCAGTTCCACGTCCTGCTGGGCTGACCCGCGCAACGTGCCAACAATGAGAAGGGCGGGTTTCACCCCCACACTAACCCTACTCCTTGAGGAGAGGGAATGCTATGCTAGGCGCGTAACTCCTGCTCGGACGCTGGCGATGGCGGGGACGGCGGGCGCTCCGGTGAACTCGGTCAGCAGTTCGGCGTTCCTTTCCGCCCGGCCGGTCTCGCAGTGGTCACTGACAATGGTCATTCCTCTTGCTGGCCGAGCCGCTCTTCCAGCTCGCGGAGGCGGGCTTCGGCGGCGTTGGCGCGGGCCTTGGCAGCGTTGGCCTGGTCTTCGGCGGCGGCAGCGCGGGCCTCGGCGGCAACTCGCTTGTCGATGGTCAACCCGGTAGCCGGGTCCAACAGGTCAAACTCTCCGGCGCCGTCCCAAGCGAACACCACTCCCAGCAACTCGCTGTAACTGCGCGCCGCGCCATCCGCGCCGCGCTCCAACTCATACTCTTCGTACTGCCCGTTCACCAGACGCTCGCCGGTTAGCGCCCGCCCGTACAACTCGCCGCCCGTCGGGTCCAACCGCCAATATTCCTGAATCCCCAGCCTTTGGTACAACTCCCGCTTCATGCCCAGGTCGTTCCCCGCCGTGCTAGGGGAGGCTACTTCCATTACAAAGTCAGGCGCCTTTCCGGTCTCCCAAATCCAGAAGTTTGGCAGGTTCTCACGAATCCCCGCCGCGTTCACGTCAAAGGCGATGAACAGGTCCGGCCCCACCCGTCGGTTCCCGTCGGTTATATCATAGGAAACGAACACCGTTCCCGATATGAACACATCCGGGCGGTCTTCGTAGCGCTCCCACAACAGGTGTGCAACGCGGTTAATGGGCGTTTCCTGGAGCATGCTGTCCTCTTCCCGTTCCTTCTCTTCATAGAAGACGTCGGGCAGAGTTCTTACCTGCCAGGCGTTGGTGATGATTCTCGTGGCGGACATGGATTACGTCTCCGACTAAGACGGCACTATGCGAAGATGATAAAGAAACTTGGTACTCAAGTAAAGATACTTGGTTCTGCTGACATTTGCGGGGCAACCGGAATGACGGGTTGCCGCATTAGTCACACACCTCTAAGGGAAAAGCGGCAGGCTCGATTGCCCGCCGCCCAAACCGCCCCATGCCGCCTTGCCGGATATGCTAATGCGCAATCGGGCCGGGCACCCAGCCGCCGTAGACCGGCCACTGGCTGCACACGAACTCGATGTACGCCGGCTGTCCGGCGTCGTTGGCTTCCTTGGCCCGTTTCAGGGCAGCGACGTTGTCCGCCGGGTCGGTTATGCGCTGGGCGTGCAGGCCCAAGTCGGCGGCCACCTTCGACATGTCCACGTCCTCGGGCCCAAGCACCTGGTGGGTGAACGGGTCGTGGCCCTCGCCCCAGAAACCCGGGCCATACCCGGCAAAGCCGCCGTTGCTGATGTGTACCACGGTGATGCCGACCTTCTGGCGCACCGGCACTTCCAGGTTGCCCAGCATGTAGCCGACTCCCGCATCGCCGGTCACCGCCACGCAGTGCCGCTCCGGGAAGGCCAGCCGCGCCGCCATGGCCCCGGCCAGGCCGAAGCCCAGCGTCGAGATGTTGCCCCAGCCCAGGAACCCGCGAGGGATCAGGGTGTCGTACACCGTGCTCAACTGATCGCGGGTGTTCCCCGAATCGTGGGTAACAAAAGAGTTCATCGGGTCAAGCGCCTTCATCATGTCGCCGAACACGCGGTAGGGGTTGATGGGCTGGTCGTCGGACGCCATGAACTCGCGGTACTGTGCCAGCCCTGCGTCCCGCGACGTCTTGACCGCCGCGGCCACCTCGCCGCCGTTGCGTCCGCCGCCCGTGCGCTCCGCCACGCCGTCGGCCAGCGCCCGCAGGGTGAACCTGGCGTCGCCCAGCACCGCGTGGTGGGTCGGGAAGATCCGGTTGAAGTGGAGCTCGTCCAGGTTGCACTGGATGATGGTCTTGTTCGCCGCGTCGGGAATGCCGTGGGTGAAACGGCCCGGCGACAGGCTGGACCCGACGGCCAGGATCACGTCGCTCTTTTCCAGGAACTCGGCGGGGGAGTCGCCTCTCACGCCGACGAACAGCGGGTGGTTCTCCGGGAACGCGCCCTTGGCTTTCAGCGTGGTGATGACCGGCGCGTTCAGGGCTTCGGCGAACTCCTTCAGCTCAGCCGAGCCCCCGGCATAGATCACTCCTTCACCTGCATATATCAGCGGGTTCTTGGCGTTCAGCAGCAAGTCAACGGCGGTATTCACGTCGTCGGGGTTCGGCCCCGCCTTGTACGCCTTGGGCGGGAAATACGGGTCGGCCGTCTCGTCGAACGTGGCGGTCGCGTTGGGCACTGCCAGCACCACCGGCCCCGGCCGCCCGCTGCGCAGCAGGGAGAAGGCCCGCCGCATGAACTCCGGCACCCGCTCCGGGCGGTCGATGTACCCGAACCACTTGGACACCGTCTTCAGGCTGGTGGTAACGTCGAACAGCGTGTTCTCGGAGCTGCCCGCCGGTATGCCGTCGGTAATGCACAGCATGGGCGAGTTGTCCTCGAATGCTTGAGCCAGCCCCGGGTACGAGTATTGCAGCCCGGCGCCGTTCACGCCTCCCTGCACCGTGCAGACGCCTATGCGCTCACCGGCGGTCACCCGCGAGTAGGCGTCGGCCAGCGCCACGGCATAGCGGTCGTCGCGCATCATAATCATCGGCACGCCCTCGCGCCCCAGCGCGTTGTTCACCCGGCAGACCGGAAAGGTGGATACCCACTCGATGCCCTCCTGTTTCAGGATGCGGGCTATGGCGGTTGCAACGTCAATGCTCATCTGTAACCCTCGTTGTCATGCGTCATTCCCGCGCGGGCGGGAAGCCACGAAAATATCGCGCTGATTGTAACATTGCCTTGAAGACCTTTGGGCCTTGTTCCAAGCCGAGGAAAGCACGGTGGGCCTGTGCTAGAATTCCGTCAATGGGAGGTGTCTATGACCACCCGTATTACCGGACAGAAAAAAGTCGTCTATCCCGAGACGGACGGTAAGCCCTTGCCCGACGGAGAATACCAGGCGCCCTTGTACATCGAGACCGTAGGCACCCTGCGAACCCACTTCGCAGGCAGGCCCGGAGTCCACGTCAACGGCAACACCATGTTCTACTATGAGGAGGGCAACCCGCGACGGGTGGTCTCTCCTGATTGCTACGTTGTCTTCGGTGTGGACGTCGATCTGATTTACCGCAACAACACCTATCGCCTGTGGGAGATGGGCAAACCGCCGGACTTCGTGCTGGAAATAGGCTCCCTCAGCACGCCGCGGAACGACCTGGGGCACAAACGCGATCTTTACGCCCGGCTTGGCATCGGGGAGTACTGGCGGTTTGACGGCACGGGAGGCGACTTCTACGGGGAGCCGCTGGTGGGCGAGTATCTGGAAGCTGGCGAATACCGCCGCTTTGAACTGCAACTCGAGCCTGACGGCACGGTCCGGGGCCGCAGCCCGGCCCTGAACCTGGACCTGTGCTGGCAACCCGGACGCCTTCGCTTTTACGACCCCTCCAATGCAACCTGGTTGCTGGACCGGCTGGAACAACACGAAGCGCTGCAAGCCGCCGAACAGGAGAGGCAAGCCTCCGAATCAGCGCGCCAGGCTGCAGAGGCTGCCCGCCAAGCTGCCGAAGATCGCGCGGAGCGGCTGAAGGCCGAGCTGCGCCGACTTCGTGGCGAGTCCCAATAACCACTCAATCGGCAAACCATCTGACGTAGCGGCTGATTACCTTGATTTGACCTTGCTGCCAGACTGTTAGACTGGCCCGCACAGAGGAGAGTCCCATGTTGCAGACTACCGATCCGGTAACCCGCGAGATTATCAAAAACGCCCTGATGAGCGCCGCCGACACCATGGCCCTCACCGTGGTGCGCACCGCCCGCTCGGCCGTCATCAAGCACGGCATGGACTTCTCCACCGCCCTGTTCAACGCCGAGGGCCAGCAAGTGGCCCAGGGCCTCACACTTCCGCCGCACCTGGGCAGCATGGCCCCGGCGCTGGAGGGGGTGATGAACGCCTTTGGCGACGACGTGAGGCCCGGCGACATTTTCGCCAACAACGACCCCTACGAAGGGGCCAGCCATCTGCCCGACATATTCCTGTTCAAGCCCATCTTCGTCAACGACCTCCTCATGGGCTGGAGCTGCTGCATCGGCCACCAGACCGACATCGGCGGGCGCGTAGCTGGCGGCAATGCCTGCGACAACACCGAGATTTACCAGGAGGGCCTCATCCTCCCGCCCCTCAAGCTATACGAGGAAGGCGAGCTCAACCGGGCCGTCTGGCGCATCCTGGAGAAGAACGTCCGCGTCCCCGACAAGGTGCTGGGCGACGTTCAGGCTCTCCTCGCCGCCGTCCGCTTCGGCGAGCGTGACCTGCTGCGCCTGGTAGACGAATACGGTCTTGAGGAAATGAAGAGCTACATGGCCGACATCCTCGACACCACCGAAGCCCTGACCCGCGCCGAGATCTCCTCTTTGCCCCAAGGCGAGTGGAACTTCGTCGACCATATTGACAACGACGGAATCGACCCCCAGTCCATCGACATACACGTCAACGTGCGCATCGACGGCGATGAGGTCTTCGTGGACTTCGACGGCACCTCGCCGCAGGCCAAGGGCAGCATCAACCCCAACTTCGCCTACACAAAGTCCAACGTCTACGCCGTGATGAAGTGCCTCATCGACCCGGCCATCCAGTCCAACAGCGGCTTCTTCCGGCCCTTCAACATCACCGCGCCCGAAGGCTGCTTCGTCAACCCGCAACACCCCGCGCCGGTGGCGGCCCGCGGCCTCGCCGGATTCCGAATCTGCCAAGCCATGTTCGGGGCCATGGCCCAGGCTCTGCCCGGCCGCGTGCCAGCGGCCTGGGGCGGCGGCGAGATCGGCCTGTCCTTCGGCGGCTACCATCCCAACCGCAAAGCATGGGTCTACCTGGAATTCAACAACGACGGCCCCCGCGGCGGCGGCCCCGGCATCGACGGCGCCGACGGTCTGGCCTCGCCCGTGCTGAACATGGCGAACACCCCCATCGAGAGCATCGAGTCCGACCAGCCCCTGCTGGTCGAGCGCTTCGGCTTGGTGCCCGACACCGGCGGCGCTGGACAGTACCGCGGCGGCCTTGGCATAGTCCGCGAGTTCCGCGTCCTGGCCGAGGAGTCTACCTTCCAGCTCCGCAGTGACCGCACCAACTTCCGCCCTTGGGGCGTGGAAGGCGGCAAGGATGGCACGCCCACGCAGAACATCCTCAACCCCGGCACCCCGGATGAGCAGGAACTCCCCGGCAAGCACCTGATGACCCTCAAGAAAGGCGACCTCTACCGCGTCATCCAGGCTGGCGCCGGTGGCTACGGCAACCCCCTGGACCGCGACCCCCACGCCGTGGCCGAGGACGTCGCGCAGGAGAAGCTGACGCGGGAGTACGCCCGTTGGCAGTACGGCGTAGTTCTGGACGTCCATGTGGAGCCGGATTTGGCGGCAACGGAGGAACTGCGGAGAAGGCTGCTGAGCGGGGAATTTTCCAAGCCGAAATACGTCCTGGAGCCGGAACAAATTCAGGCGGCCCGCACTCTCGTCACAGAAGCCGACCGCGCCTTTGGCGATGGCGACGTCCGCCTCGGCTCGCAAAAACTATGGGAAGCCGCATCCTCTCTGGTAACCGTCATAGCCAAGCAGCGCGGCTGGCCCCACGAAACGCCCGACGACCTCGGCGAAGCCGCTGAGCGCTTGGCTGGAGAGCACGACTACGAACCGGACTTGAGCGCTGAGTTCGGGGCCGCTGAATGCTTTTTGATGAACGTCAAAGCCGGTTTTATGAAGTCCTACGA
The DNA here is from genome assembly GCA_963664375.1 of Dehalococcoidia bacterium. Lineage (GTDB taxonomy): Bacteria > Chloroflexota > Dehalococcoidia > Lucifugimonadales > UBA3495 > VXOI01. The sequence goes on along the minus strand of OY761449.1, from coordinate 1,722,347 downwards.
AATCGATTCCGATCGCGAGTCGGTTCAGCGATTCATTGACAACCTGGAGATGCTTCAGGCGGCGCTTGCGTGAATCCGCGGGAACATGTCGCCGCGGCATTTGACTTCCTGGAACTGGCGGACGGCCCCATTGCGGAACGAAACGGGCTGTTGCGCTCCGAACTCCTGTGGTGCGCCGCCGCCCATGCAATCAAGGCCGTCGCCAAGCGTCGCGGCTGGCGCAACGAAAGCCATGCCGACCTATTTCAAGCAGTCGGGCGTTTGGCGCGCAATCGTCGCAATAGGGACTTGCTGGACTGGTTCAATCTTGCCAGCCTACTGCACCGAAATATGTACGAAGGCGACTTGGACGACCGGGCCATAGCCCGCTACCACAGGCAAGCCCGCCGCCTGGTTCACCATTTGTCGGAAATGGTCAACTGATGCGCCGGACACTGCGTATCGTGGGGAGGAACCCAGAGAAACACCGATGATTAGCTTCGATCCACAATCCCTGCCTCTTGCCCGAGAATTGGACCGGGCCCAAGAGCGAGGGTTCCGCGCCTTCCTGTCCAAGATTGGACATAATGAAACATCTCCGGTTCACCGCAAGAACGCTTCCAGGGCGTTGGCTGGCCTTGAGGCTGGGTTGCGCGGCCGCGCCCCTGACCCGGACTACGCCGAACCTTTAGTGGCCGCGGCGTACATGGTCAAATACCATCTGTCCCACTGCGCCCTGGCGTACTGTTCATTCAAAGAATTGTTTGAGAAATTTGATGTTCCCGATGCCCTCTATGTGTGCGACGTAGGCGCAGGAACAGGAGCCGGGCGCGTTGGTTTGGCATTGGCTTTGTCGGAATACTCAAAATCTCCCGAAGTCTTGTTTGATGCCTGTGAACCGAGCAAGGCAATGCAGTCGGCCGGTGACTACTTTTGGGAATCGTTTGAGTACAGTGCAAAAAGGAACCTGAACCTGGAATTCCGCAGTTGCCCCGAAGTACCTCTCACGCTGCCTGATATTCCCGCTGGGGCCTTGCGCGTCGTTACGGCCTTCCACTTGAGCTTGCCTTGGAACGATTATTCCCGGCTTAGTGAGTTGACCGCGGCGCAATCTGCACTCAGGTCCGTATTGCGTTTGGTATCGCCGGATGCTGGGCTTTTTAGTTGCAATGGAAACAAAATCCTCCCTCTCATGGTCGCCGTAGACGGTTTCCCTGGCTGGGATTATACCTGTTCAACTACCGTTGATATTCCGAACGAAAGCAACGGCGCTAGTGACAGTTCGCGCTTTTATATTGATTGCGCAGAGAAGTCAGGATTCACAACCCCCGGGGATGATGCTCCAGTTAAAACTTGGAGTCGCCACCGCTTCAGTCTCCCTAAAAGTAGCGTTTTACTGTCGCGCATCTCTCCCAGTCGTGTGAAGGAGAAACAAAGCCTGATTGAAGCAGAGGAACGGGGTCTGGAGGGATGAGTATGGAAGTTCCACTTTCTGTGCTGGTGCTTATCGAACGGAAGGAACCGTGAATGCCATGTCGCAAACATCATTACAGCAATCGCTTTTTGGCGCAGATTCTGCCCCATTGCTGCCTGTCATACAGCCCGACCGAGTAGGCGAAACCACAGTCGAATACGCTCCCACAAGCCAGGTTCTGAACAAACCGACAGGGTTTATGGACGCCTATGACTTCACCTTGAACCCGTACAGCGGCTGCTCTTTCGGCTGCACCTACTGCTATGCTGCCTTTTTCAGCCGCGATGTTGAGCGGCGGGATACGTGGGGCCAGTGGGTCAACGTCAAGGAGAACGCCGTGGAGTTGCTGAGGAAACGCAGGCCGGGGACGCTGGACGGCAAGCTCATCTATATGAGCAGCGTTACCGACCCCTACCAACCCGTGGAACGGCAGTTGGAACTTACCCGCGGCCTGTTGCGGACAATGGCCGAGCGCGGCGACAAGCCCAAGCTGGTGGTGCAGACGCGCAGTCCCGACGTCGTGCGCGACTGCGACCTGTATCGCCTGATCGAGGGCAACGGCGGGCGGGTGCAAGTCAACATGACCGTTACCACTGATGACGAAGACATCCGCCGCACCTTCGAGCCGCATTGCCCTTCCAATCCGCGACGTTTGGACGCCATTGGCCAAGTCCAGACCGCCGGAATTGACACCTGCATCACCATGACCCCGCTGTTGCTAGTCAGCAGCCCTTACGCCTTTGCCGATAGCCTGCTTAACACTGGCGTCCGCAAGTTCATCGCCCAGCCGTTCCACTTCAAGCGAGGCAAATTCCTGGCCGGAACCCGCGATGGCGCACACGAGTTGATGGCGCAAAAGTTGGGATGTTCGGTTGCGGCACTGAGGGAAGAGAAAGGCGAGTACCTGGAGCGTTACCGCGAATTTTTTGATGTGCTCAAGGACAGACTAGAGGAGGAGGGCCTGCCTCCCTTGGGCGAAGGCAAATCCGGTTTCGAGCCGCCATTCTAGCCGCAGCGGGTTTCGGATATCCTCAAAAGAACACGCCCCCCGCTGCTGAGGGGGGCGTTTCTGTGTCAATGATCAAGGCCCTCGGCCCGGCGCGTCCCTAGCGGTCCATCACCGCGACGGTGCCCTCGGTGGGGTTGTACTGGTAGCGCACCACGCGGTCCAGCTTCTGCGACTCCAGGCGCACCACCAGCGCCCGGTCGCCAGTCACGTTCAGCGTATCGTGGATCTCGCCCGGCAGGAAGAACGCCACCTTGCCGTCGCCCTGCACGAAGTCGCCGGTCTGCTTGATCTGCACCGAGTCCACGCCCTCGCCGGGGTAGAACCAGCGCCACTTCGTCTGCTTGATCGCGCCCTCATATACGCCGTACACCACCCAGGCCGCGCCGTGGTCGTGGGGCAGGTTGTCCTGCTCTGGCTTCTGCACCGAGGCCATCAGCCAGAACCCGCCGCCGGGATGCCCATGGTCCTCGTCAAGGTGCAGGTCATAGCGCCCGTATCCGCCCTCGTCCGGCAGCTCCAGCCGCTCCTCCAGCCAGCCCGGAGTGGCCAGCAGCACTTCCATCTTCTCGGCCACGCGGCTCGCCTGCGCCAGCGGGTCCTGCGTATCGTCAAAAATCTCGCGGACGTCGTCAATGAACTCGTCAACCGTGTAAGCAGTGGTAGTCATCCTGTACCTCCCGGTTTTCCTGGGTGCCTCTGATTCCAATTGTGAAGGGACGGCAAGGCAGTGTCAACTTGAACGGCAAGTACAACTGCCGATTCCGACAGCCATTCCACAATCCTATGAATCCCATAATCACAAAATTCACAGTTCGCGCTTCCTTGCTGGAATTTTCCCCCACGCGCCGCTATCATTACGTCAGACCCGACTCAACTCAGAATTGTGCTAATGGAGGGCATGAAAATGGGTAACTATTCCATCTTCGTGGGCACCGTCGGCCAGGGGCTGAACGTCAGTTCCGACGCTGGCGACACCTGGACCAAGATTCGCAACCCCATCCCCAGCGAGTGCAACATCCGCGCCCTGCGCACCTACCCTGACAACCCGCACCGCGTCCTGGCCGGTTCCGATGGCCTCGGCCTTTTCCGCAGCGATGACAACGGCCTGACCTGGGACTCCGTCGACAGCCCCTTCTCCGACTTGCAGGTCTGGTCGGTGGCCGTTGACCCCGGGAACCCGGACACCATCTTTGCCGGCACCCGGCCCGAGGGCTTCCGCTCCCGCGACGGCGGCAAGTCCTGGGACAAGCTCGACATGGGCGTGAACATGGACTGCCCCATCGGCACGCCGCGCACCACCAACATCATCGTCGACCCCCGCGACAGCCGCACCGTCTGGGCTGGCATCGAGGTTGACGGCATGTACAAGAGCCTTGACGGCGGCGACACCTGGCTGCACCTGCCTGACCTGGGCCCCGACCCGTTCCACGGCGACATCCACGGCATGGCCCTGCGCACCGGCGACAACCCCGCCTTCTACTGCACCAGCCCCTTCGGCATCGCCACCAGCAGCGACGAGGGCGAGAGTTGGGACTACCACTACTTCCCCAAGTTCAGTGAGAACGACGCCCGGTCATACTGCCGCGGCATGGTCATCAAGGCCGACGACCCGCAGACCATGTTCGTCGGCAACGGCGACTTCATCCCCGGAGTCACCGGCGCCGTCCAGGTCACCCGCGACGGCGGCGCGAGCTGGGAAAAGGCCGACCTGCCCGTCGATCCCAACTCTGTCGTCTACTGGCTGGCCAACAACCCGGAGATGCCCAACGTCGTGGCCGCCGCCAGCCTGTTCGGCTACGTCTACGTCAGCGAGGACGGCGGCAACACCTGGAGCAAGCTCCAGAAGGAGTTCGGCGAAATCCGCGCCCTGGCGGTAACGCCCAACTAGCCCGCCGCATCAGAGCTCGTTTCACGCGAGGGCTGCTAGCCGGACAAGCGTAGGGGCGGGTTTCAAACCCGCCCCTTTCGCTATTCCAATTTTTTGTATCCCCTGTGGCGTCATAGGGCGCGAGTGCTGGACCTTGGATCCGTCAGGGGGGCAACATTGCCGCCTGACAAATGCGCGTGTTTAGCGAGGGCTTTTTTAGTCTCCTCGGAAAGCGTGGCGTAAACGTCAGGGGTGATGTCGGCAGACACGAAGCGGGACTTGGGATAGAGATAATCCTCTCCCGATTCGTCGACAACGCGAATCAGCCCGCGCTTTTCGGCTTGTTCATCTGGTAAGGTCTCGTAGGTTGCAAACAGTTCCAGGGCGACGGGATAGCCTTGATTGTCGATGCAGATAAATCTTTCCATACTCATGTGTTTCATCTCATGGCAGGAGATACAGAGTCCGTTTGTGTTTGATCTCCCGTCTGCCGATGCCGTGGGCTTCGTACCAATGGATTTCGGCTCGCTCCATCGTGCCGTCAGGGTAGACTATTCGCGCCAACCCCTTGCGTTTCAGCCATCGGCCTTCCCCGTACTGGTCTACCAGACGCCGTAGATCCCGGATGCCATGGTTGGCAGCTATCGTTTCAACCCGTTCTATCCGGCCGATGATGGTGAATTCAGTCATCCCTACGGTGCACCGGAGTTCTCCGCCGATTTGTGGGGGTTGCCTCTAATCCAACCTCATATACCACGATACCACGCTGGTATCAAGCCCTGCAGCGACGGTTGGCATCGACTGCAAGTACTCACCGCTAAGGCCGGACACGCGCAGGAGCTTGCCTCAAAGCCGTTCTTGCAGTTCATGTTCAATGTCTGATATCGCCATTAAAGGGCTTGCGTTTTGTCCGTTGTATGCGTATGCTTGACACAAGACATACACATACGGAGTTCGCTATGCGAATTGGCATCAACGTCCCCAACGAATTGCTTGAGCGTGTCAAGGCGATTCGACCGGAGGTGAACGTCTCCCAAGTCTGCCGCGAGGCGCTGGAGGAGTACGTCCACAAATCAGACCGTATTGCAGAACAGGTCGCTGTCGACAAATTAGACGAACATATAACTAGACTGGCAGAGTCGGACCTGTATCCGTTAGTGGAGCCTGATTGGGAGGGGTTTGCTCTCGAAGACGCCCGGGATTGGCTCTCAAAGGCTACTCACAAAGATTGGGATGCCTTCTGCGATAATCGCGATTTCCTGAAACGAAATAGACGCGAAGATGAGACTTGGTTCGCAGATGTTCATGGAATAGACGACGTTAGGAGATTTTGGCACCGCAAAGATGAGCATGAAGATTGGTTACTATACCAATATGAGGTCGACTGGAATTCGTCGGCTCTTGCTGACGCGCGAGAAAAGTACGAACACACCTGGATAGCCTACCTAGAAGAAGTACGACGGCTGTGGGAGCAACGGCGGAGGGAGGAGCGCGAAAAGGTAATGGCCGAGAGAAGGAAAAACTGGCAAACCCTCAAAGAACCTAAGATCCCGCCGCAGTTGCAGGAGTGGTAGTGCGTTCCTTCCCTCACTCTACTAGGGGCAAATGAAAGGGGACAGGCCATATACCTGCCCCTTTTCCTTGCAATGAGTTCCTTCCTTGGTCCCTTGGTCGATCTCCCTACAGCGCCTCCAGGCCCTTGCGTACGCAGTCCTCGTCTTCCTGCGCTGTGCCGCCGCTGCCGCCTATGGCGCCCACCAGCTCGCCGTCCTGGTAGATGGGGATCGCTCCCTGGGCCGGGATGATGCGCCCGCCCTGGCTGTTGATGATGGCCTGCATCACCGGCGACTCCGGGTTGATCGCCGCGCTGTCCCGTCCGAAGAACACTGACCCCACCGCCTTGCCCGGCGCAGCCGTCGCACTCACCGCGATGGCCCCCGCCATCCGCTTGAAGGCCACAAGCTGCCCGCCTCCGTCCACCACCGCCACGCTGAGCTTCACCCCGATCCTGTCCGCCTCTGCTATGGAAGCATCAATAATCCTGTCTGCGTCCGCCAACGATAGAGCCATTTTCGCACTCCTTTTGACTTGACGATTCCTGTTTCCCTTTCCGCCCGCCCTGCCGTACCGGCCGGGCCGCGCCCCAATGTTAAACCCTGCCGCCCGCAGCCACAACAGGCTGTCAACGTTCGGTTGCCTAACATATTGGCGATGACTATAATTGCGGCAACCGGGGGAAGGGAAAATCCGGCCCCGCGGGCAGGATTCCGCAGCGCGCGGCCCTATCTGCGGCTGAACCGCCAGCGTGCCCCTCCCCTTCCCGAACGCAACGGGCGCCACCCATACTACTCAAGGAGTGGAGAATGGTTGAACAGCTAGCGCGACCCAAAGACAAGGCGGAAATTTACTGGTTTTCCGAGCAGCCCTACGGCCACGTGTCCAACGAGGACCTGGAGCAGTTCGACTCCGGCCGCCTGGGGTTCCCCAACACCTATTTCGATCCCCAAAAGGCCAGCATCCTCTATAACGAGTACCACGAGCAGTACGCCCTCGCCGACGAGGTGGGCTTCGACGGCATTATGTCCAACGAGCACCACGCCTCCTACTGGTGCATGAAGCCATCCGTCAACCTCGACGCCGCCGTCATCGCCAAGCTGACCAAGAACGTAAAGATCGCCATCCTCGGCAACGTCATCGCCATCAACGACCCCATCCGCATGGCCGAGGAAATCGCCATGCTGGACTGCTACTCCGGAGGGCGCATCATCTCCGGATTCGTGCGCGGCACCGCCGTCGAGACGTTGCAGGGCGGCATCGACCCCACCGAGAACCGCGCCCGCTTCGAGGAAGCCCACGACCTGATCATCAAGTGCTGGACCGAGCCAGGCCCCTTCCGCTACGAGGGCAATTACTACCACTACCGCGCCGTGAACCCCTGGGTGGTGCCCATGCAGAAGCCCCGCCCCGACATCTGGTTCCCCGGCACCGGCTCCCCCGAGAGCGTGGTCTGGGCCGCCAAGCACAAGCACCCCTACATGAACCTCGGCGCTCTGGTGGACACCACCGAGTGGCTGAAGCAGGTCTACATCGACACCGCCGAGGAGGAGGGTTGGCAGGCTGGCCCGGAGCACTTCGGCTACCTGCTCCGCTGCCTGGTCGCCGACACCGACGAGAAGGCCATCGAGCTGGGCCGCGAGTTCATGTGGACCATCGAGCACCGCCAGCGCGGGCCGATGGAGCACAACGACCCGCCCGGCTACCAGTCCCGCGCCGCCGTCAACGTCAAGGCGCAGCGCCCGACCGGTAACGTCGCTGGCGCTGGCGGTCTGGGCGTGGGCCTGTCCTACGACCAGCTTCGCGGCGTGAACAATATCATCGTCGGCAGCCCCGACACCGTTACCCAAAAGCTGACCGAGGTCATCGAGCGCCTGAGCCCCGGCTACATCCACATCTACGGCAACGAAGGCGCCATGGAGCACAAGGACGTCATGCGCTCCATCGAACTGCTGGGCAACGAAGTCATCCCCGCCCTGCACGAGGTGCCTCTCAAGCCCTACGACGACCGCCCTCGCATGGACACCATCACCACCGGCACCGCCGGCCTCGCCCCGTAAGGGCGTCGCCATTCGTGCAAGTCAAGAAACCCCTCTCTCTATGGGAGGGGTTTTCCCATCCCAAACCCATCTGGCAAGGGCATCTATGCGGCTGATTATTGGACTGCTTGTTGCGTTGCTGGTCCTCACTGTCTCTTGCGGCGGTAGAGAAGCATCGTCCGAGCCGGAATCGGTGGTCAGAATGCAATGGGGAGAAAGCATAGACGGAAATTGCAAGTTTGCGGGCAAAGACCTTTCCAGGTACCCGGTGTCCTATAGGACTAACCGGGAGAATTGCCTACAAGCGGTGACCATCGGGCCAATGAGCATCAATGAACTGGAGCACATGAAACGGGATGTCTCTCAATTTTGGGAAGAATCCTTCCCGTACCAGCAGGCGCTATTTGGGCAGCGGGTTGACGGCAAATGTTCATTCGGCAGCCCTGCGTTGCAGGCGTACCTGGCGTTTTCGGAAGTCGCCTCAATCATCGAGGAGAACTGCGTTATGATAGTTGATGTGGGTCCCGCCACCGAAAGGCAAATCGAGGAAGTACAACGCCATGGCATGACGGAATCTTCAACCGCAGCACCCGCCCCCGCAACACCTGTGGCAGGACAGTAATGAGTAATCTCACCGTAGTAACCGGAGCCTTCGGGTATACCGGCAAATACATCGCGCAGCAGTTGCTGGATCGAGGCATGACTGTGCGCTCCCTCACCCGCAACCCGGCGTCATTCAGCCCATTCGGCGACCGGGTGGAGCGCCACCCTCTGGACTTTGACGATACCGAGCAGTTGACGAGGAGCCTGGAGGGGGCCGATACCCTCTATAACACCTTCTGGATCCGCTTTTCCCGCGGCCCGGCCAACCACGACCTGGCCGTCAGGAACACCATGAACCTCGTGGACGCCGCTGTCAGGGCCGGGGTGCGGCGCATCGTGCATATCAGCATCACCGGCGCATCCGCGGAATCATCTCTTCCTTACTTTCGCGGGAAGGGGCAGGTTGAGGAGTACATCCGCAAGTCGGGTCTCGCCCACTCCATCATCCGGCCCACTGTAATATTCGGAATCGAGGACATTCTCATCAACAACATCGCATGGTTCCTGCGGCGCTTTCCCGTTTTCCCAGTGGCTGGCCGGGGCGAGTATTCCGTGCAGCCGGTCTTCGTTGACGACGTGGCCCACCTGGCTGTCGAATCGGCCTCGGGCGGCGGCGCAGAGTCGCTGGACGCCGTCGGCCCGGAGACGTTCACGTTCAGGGAACTGGTGCATCAGATACGCAGGACCACCGGCGGGCGGGCTTTTGTGGTATCCCTGCCGCCTACTCTGGTACTGGCATCCGCTCAAGTTATGGGCCTGGCGGTGCGAGACGTGGTCCTGACCCGCGAGGAAATCGACGGCCTGATGTCGGGCCACCTGGTGTCCCAAGGCCCGCCTACCGCCCAAACCCGCCTCACCGACTGGATGCGCGACCACCGCGAAACCCTGGGCCGCCACTACGCCTCCGAACTCGCCCGCCACTACCGGTAATTCGTGATGTGGTAATATCGTTGGTGGCTAGGGCCTTGCTCCAACGAGATTTAACTGATGCCACCCAAGATACGAGAACTGATCAGTGAACTCGAACGGGCCGGGTTTCGCAATCGCGGTGGACGAGGCAGCCACCGCAACTACATACATCGCGAAACCGGCGCCCAAGTCACTATATCGGGTAACATGGGCGCTGACGCCGACCGATACCAGGTCCGCAAAGTGCGGCGGGCCATTGAAGAGTCGAAGAAATGAAAGACAGTGCAAGGTACGCCAAAATAGTCGCTTGGTCTGAAGAGGACCAGAGCTACATAGGATACGCGCCAGGCTTGCTGATCGGCGGGTGTTGCCACGGAGATGATGAAAGGGCTGTATTCGCTGAGCTTTGCGAAATTGTTGACGAGGCCCTTGAGTTTGACCTCAGAGACGGCCGGCCGTTACCGCGCCCAACCGCCGGTTTTGACTACTGCGACATATTGCAGGACGCTGTAAACAAGTACGAGTCCGAAGGCGCACCAGCCTAACGCCGATGCAATTGCGGTGTACGCAAAGGCCGCAGGGTTGTCATTGTCCCCCTGCGGCCTTTTTGTCGCAGTAAGGGTTGATGCTACTCGGGCAGCCACATCACGCTGGAGATTTCGCTGAACTCGCGGCGCAGCTTGCTCCAGGAGTCGCCGCCGTCGTCGCTGCGGTACAGGTATCCGTAGCGGCTACCCGCCAGCACCACCGACGGGTCTGCGTTCTGGATGTTGACCGTCCACATGGCGGTGTTGGGCTCGACCGGCAGCGGCAGGTCTTCCCATGTCTTTCCGGTGTCCTTCGAGCGCATGATGGTGCCGGTTTGCCCCGGCGTGGTGTCTCCGATGGTCACGAATATCACGCTGGGGTCGTCGGGCTTGACCATGATCCCCCGCGGGTAGGTTAGCGGGAACACCTCGCGGATGCCCAGCCGCTCCCAGTTGCCGCCGTTGTCGCCGCTGGTGTACACGTCGTTGTTGACCACGCAGACAACGGTGTGGGGCGGCCCGGCGGCCACCGCGACGTTGTGAACGTCCATGTTGGGAATCCTTGCCCCGTTGATGGACTCCCAAGTGTCTCCACTGTCGCCGCTGTGGCGCAGCCCGTCCACCTCAAGGCCAACCCACACGTCGCGATGGTTCTGCGGGTCGATGGCGATGCCGGTCACCCTGGGCACTCCCACGTTGGGACACGTCTCGGCGACTTCCACCGGGCGCTGCTCCCAGGTCTTGCCGCCGTCGGTGGAGCGGAACACGCCAGCCGGGTCGGGGGTGCCGGTTCCGGCAAACATCACGTCCGGGTCGGAAGAGTCGAAGGCCATAGCCCAGACGCAGGTACCGCTCATCGCAGTGTCAAGCAGGGCCCACTTCTGGCCGCCGTCCTCGCTGCGATACAGACCCTTGTCGGTTCCGGCGAATACGACTCCAGGGCGTTCGGGGTGATTGCCCAGCGCTCGCACCAGGGCGTCGGAGTGCATCCCGGCGTCGATGCCCACCCTCCGCCAGGACTCGCCGCCGTCGGCGCTGCGCATGATTCCCTGTCCGATGGTACCTACCAGGATCGTCTTCACGTTGGACATGACGTAACCTCCTGATATTTAATCGCCTGTCTGGAAGGGTGGCCGGAACAATTGGCGGGACGGCGAATGCGCCGATTTGCGTGGCGTTCAGGACAGCGCGGCAATCACCTCGTCGGTGTTGCGCACCCGCACCAGCAGCGGCAGGACGTGATCGATGGTCATCTGGTGAACGTCCTCCTCGCCGGCGGTGCAACAGTCGCTGACCACCACGCACTGGGTGTCCCGGTTCTTGGCGTCACGGGCGGTGCCCTCGACGCTGCGCTGGGTTGATATGCCGCCCACCAGTATGGTCTCGGTGCCTAGGGAGTTGAGGATGCCTTCCATGTTGGTGCCATAGTAGGCGCTGAACCGCGGCTTGACCACGATATAGTCGCCCTCCTGCGGGGCCAGCTCGTCGATCACCTCCACGGCCTTCGTCCCCTCCAGCATGGGAACGCCGCCACCACCGCCCACGTCCGCAGCGGTCTTGGGCGCGTCGGAGTTGTCCGGGCGCCGGTAGGTGGTGATGTAGATGATGGGCGTTCCGACTTCGCGGCAATGGGCCACCAGGCGCACGAAGTTGTCGATGACGGCCTGCCTGTTCGGCGGCACGGTATAAGGGGGTTCGTTGCCGCCCTTGGCCACGGCGTTAATCATGTCGATCAGTATCAGGGCGGTACTCTTGGGGTCGAGCTTAAGCGCCTCTGGCATTTGTCAAACTCCGTAAACAATTTCGGTGAAATGGGCTCCATAATCCAGAACTGCCCGGCGGCCTGGCATCCCTTGCTCCGGCGGTGAACCCTGGATTCCGGCTTTCGCCGGAATGACGAACGCACAAGTAAGCCATCGTGATCAATGCTGCCGCAACACTAGCCAGCGGTGTAGGTGGCGGGGCTGGCCAGGAATATTGTGCGGCATTCCAGGCGGCAGAAGTAAATCCATTTGCCGTCGTGAAATATGCGGGTGCCTTGATTAGGGTCCACTTCCGAGGCGCCGTGGCGCGTCTGCGAGGTCTGCGCCCTGGCCTGCTCCTCGTCGATTTCCTTGCCGCAAACGGGGTCTCTCGCCATATCGTTCTCTCCAGTCGAACCTAGTCGGGTCAGGCGGGCAGGGGCAGACCGAGCCGCACCTTGCCCGGTGTGTCCAGCAGGGCACTGGCGATCTTTGCGCGATGGTCGAAAGTGGTGCCCAGCCGCATGGTCCAGGCCGAAACGCGGCGCAGCCACAGGTGGAGGTCGAACTCCATCATGAAACCGATGCCGCCGTGGATCACTTGGGATTGTCTCACAACGGCCTCGCATTTTTCGTTGGCGAAGGCCTTGGCCTGGGATACCTCCACGCCAGCCGGCAAGCCTTGGTCCATCTTCCACAGGGCCTCGTAGGTGAGCAGTTGCGCCCCATCGGTGTACAGCAGCATGTCAGCGCACATGTGCTGGATCGACTGGAAGGCTGCGATGGGCCGACCGAAGGCCACGCGGTTCTTGGAGTAGTCGATGGCCAGCTCAGCGTCCTTGCGGGTGGCTCCGATCATCTGGCAGCAGAGCAGGGCGGTGGCCCGTTCCAGCATTCGCTCAATGATCGGCCAGCCGTTGTGCAGCTCACCCACCAGTTCCGAACTTAAAACACGGACGCCATCCAGGCTGACCTTGCTCTGCTTGTCCTTGGCGATGGTGACCAGCGGGGTGTGCGAAACCCCTGCCGCGTTGGGGTCGATGACAAACAGGGAAATGCCCTCGCTGGCATCCGATGCGGGAGCGGTACGCACAGCGACGAGACAGCGGCGGGAAACGTTAAAGTTGTCAACGAACATCTTGTCGCCGCCGAGAATCCAGCCGTCGCCGTCCGGCCGTGCCTGCCGGGCGACCGCCGACGGTATCAGGCGAGGGTCGCGCTCGATAACGGCCCAGGTCATTACCATGTCGCCGCTGCAAACGGCGGGCAGCAACTCGCGCTTCTGGTCTTCCGTGCCAGCCTCGGCAATGGTCAACGCGGCGGTCATCGTGCTGTGAAACGGCACGGGCGCCAGTACCCGGCCCAATTCCTCGGAGAGCTGGCCCAGGTATGACAAGGGAAGACCCTGGCCGCCGTATTCCTCCGGGACGGCCATGCCCAGCCAGCCCAGGTCGGCCATCTGCCGCCACAGCGCGGGCGGGTAACCGTTTTCGTCCAGCTCCATTTCACGGACGAGGGATGTGGGAACTTCGGCTTCGAGAAACTCCCGGGCCGCGTTCTTTAGCAGTTGTTCTTCTTCTGAGGGCAGTACGTCCATATTTTCCTTAGAGAGTGTTTTCAAAGTCCCCTCTCTCTTGAGGGAGAGGGTTAGGGTGAGGGTGAACTCCCAGCATCAAACAACGTAGCTATGCCTGATTCTCTACTATTCATTGAGCTTGGAAACGCCCTACTCCCCACTAAATGATGATTAGGGTGAGGGGTTCCTTTAGCCCCGCGGCATACCCAGGCCGCGGCGGGCCATCTGGTCCCGCATTACCTGCACGCTGCCGTGGTTGATGCCCGACTGGAAGGCGCCCATTACGTTGTGGGCAAACACTCCGTCCTCGATGGCCTCATCGGAACTGCTCAGCAACTGCGCGTAGGGGCCGAGGATCTGGGTGATGGTTTCAGTGGTGTGGACTCCATGTTCCGGAGCAAAGACCTTCTCCGCTGAACCCTCGTAGGTAAAGTTGCCGCCGCGCTCGACCAAAGACATGCTTCGCATGGTCATTAGGCGGCACACCTGCGCCTCGGTCCAGAGTTCGGCCAGCTTGTCGCGGACTGCCGGATCGTCGGCGGGAGAGTGTCCGCCGAAGTCGTTCTCCTTGACCCAGTTGACGATGTCCTCGTCGCGCCGCACCGAAATGAGGTAGCGGCTTGCGCCGACGCGGTCCAGGTTCAGCCCCATGGCCCCGACGTACCAGCCCATGTTTTCTTCGCCCAGCAGGGCCGATGCGGGCACCCGGACATCCTCGAAGAACGTCTCATTGGTGCGGGCCATTCCGTAGGTGGTGCCTAGAGGAGCGGGCGGATCGTTCTGGATGGTCCAGAGGGGCCGGACGGTGATGCCGGGCGCGTCCATCGGCACCAGGAATATCGAGATGCCACGATGGCGCGGGGCGTCCGGGTCGGTGCGGGCCATCAGGTAGACGTGGGTGGCGTAGTGGGCCGCCGACGTGTACATCTTCTGGCCGTTGATTACGTATTCGTCGCCATCGCGCACGGCCCGGCATTGCAGGCCAGCCAGGTCGGCACCGGCCTGGGGTTCGGTGAAGCCCAGTGCGAAAATGATCTCGCCGCTAATCATTCCCGGGATGAATTCCTGCTTCTGCTCCTCTGTGCCTGCGGCCAGAATGGCCGGGGCGCCGCTGCCCGCCCCGCCGACGGCCACGCCGACACGGGCGAACTCTTCCTCTACGATGTACTGCTCAATGCGGCTGCCGCCCTGCCCGCCATATTCCTTGGGCCAGCTTATGCCAATCCAGTTACGCTCGGCGACCTTGCGCACCAGTTCGCGGTAGTGCTCGCCGCGGCCGCCCTCCTCGGCGGTTTCCAGTTCTCCCAGCACGTCGTCGGTGACGTGTTCGGCGATGAAAGCCTGGACTTCCTGGCGGAGGGTTTCCTGTTCCGGAGTGTATGCAAAGTCCATCAGGGCCTCTTTACTGCAAGGATGGATGGCCGCCGGAGCGCGCGCCAAGTCAAGGGGATGCGCCTGCCGTGCCTGAATATCGCAGTAGCCATTTTCTTGCGCCAGCCAATGAGTGTCAAGTAAAGAATGTCATCAGAGCAGGGCTGTCGCGTTTGGGATGCTTAGCCACCGTCGTTCCGGCGGCAGGGCCTATTTATTCTCCCTCTCCCTTGAGGGAGAGGGTTGGGGTGAGGGTGAAATCGTGGAGGACAGCAATATTGCATACATCGGGGAAACGCCCCCACCCTAACCCTCCCCCGGAGGGAGAGGGAACTATCAAAAGACCGTGATTCCGGCGAAAACAGGAATCCAAGGGTTCTCGCAGGCAAACCATTCTCCGGCATAGATCGATTCTGGATTCCTGCTTTCGCAGGAATGACGGAAACAGGTCTGCTGACTGTCTGGCAACTCGATTTGGCGACACACCCTAGGTGAGGTCTGCCAGTACGGGCCTTAGCTCTTCAACCAGGGGCGGGAGAAACTCCTGCCAGGTGCCTACCACGCCGAAGTCGGATGACCGGAAGATGGTGGCGCGGCGGTTCTGGTTGATGGCCACGATGATTCCCGCGCGTTGCAGCCCGACGGTGTGGTTGAACGCGCCGCGAATGCCGACGGCGATGTAGACCGTGGGCGCGATGGTGCGGCCGCTGATGCCCACCTGCAACTGCTGCGGCAGCCACCCCTCGTGCACCACGTCGCGGGTGGTAGCCACCGACGCGCCGAGGGAGCGGGCCGCTTCCAGCACCCCGGCCACGTTTTCCTCGCCGACGCCCATGCCAACCCCGACCACGACGCGGGCGCGGGCCAAGTCCAGGCCCTCGGTGTCCTCCTGGAATTCCTCCCGGATTAGCCTCACGTCTGCGCCATCGAACGGTTCCGCTGCCAGGTGTTCTACTGTTACGCTGGCCTCAGGATCGGGAACCGCAGGGGTGAGCAGACCGGGGCGAAGGGTGACCAGATTGGGCAGCGTCTTGGAGAGGATCGGAGCGACCACGTTGCCGCCGAGGGCGGGCTTGAGCTGTACAAGTTGTCCCTCGTCGTCGATTTCCAGGTCGATGGCGTCGCCGGTCAGGCCCAGGCTGAGCTTGGCCGCAAGACGGGCGGCCAGGTCGCGGCCATCGGCGGTGGAGGCGAACAGGATGGCGTAGGGCGTCTCTCCCCGGACTGCCTCGGCGAGGACGTTGCCGACGGCGCGGCTGCATACCGGCCCCAGCGACGAGTTGTCGATGACCAGCACCCGGTCGGCCCCCGCCGCGGCAAGCCCGGGGGCGTGTTGCTCCCCGTTGGCGGAGATAACGACGGCGACGACTTCGCTTTCGGTTATGGTGGTCAAGTCCCGTGCCTTGCCCAGCATCTCGTAGGTCACGTGGGCCAGCCCATCGCGGGTGTTCTCGGCCACCACCCAGACGCTCCGGTCGGCAGAACCGGGATAGCGCGGCAAAGGTTCTCCGGACGACTCGGGCTCCGCAGACTCCAGTTCGGCCAGCCGCTCCCTGACCGACTGAGCGATCTGCTTGGCGGCGTCTTCCGGCGTAACTTCCTGCAAGGTGACGCCGAGACGGTTCGGCTCCACCAGCCGGATTTCGTTGACCCAGGTGGGCGATCCCGGCGCTCCGAACTGGGACACGTCGTCGGACAGCATGGAGCAGCTGACTTCGCCCACCGGCTTCTCCGCGGCCTCCTCCATCTGCTGCCGGTTGGGGAACAGTTCCGGGGCCACTCCCTCAGTGACGCAAATCACCGCTGGCAGATCGCATTCCAGCGTCTGGAGGCCCTCGTCCGTGATGCGCTCCACGACGGCGGTGCGCCGGTCTGCGCTGAGATCCAGGCGGCGAACGTGGCTGACGTGGGGCAGCCCCATAAGCTCGGCAACCTCCGGCCCCACTTGCCCGGTCTCGCCGTCGGTGCTGTTGCGCCCGCAGATAATCAGGTCCGGCGCTTCCCGCTCAAGTGCAAGCGCCAGGGCGCGGGAAGTGGCGAGGGTGTCGCTCCCCGCCAGGGCACGGTCGGTAATGAGCACGCCCCTGTCCGCGCCCAGCGCCAGGCAGCTTGTCAGCCCTTCCTGGGCGGTGGGCGGCCCCATGGTCAGCACCACCACTTCGTCGTCAGGTTCCGACTTCAGTTCAACGGCCCGCACCAGGCCGAGAACGTCGAAAGGGTTGACCTCGGAGGGCACTCCCTCGCGGACGATGGTTCTCGCCTCGTAATCGAACTGCATCCGGGCGATCATGGGCACGTATTTCATGCATACGGCGGTTTTCATGGGCGGCTGTTACATCCATTGGAGAATCGGGGACAGGACACGTTTGCCGGGAATCGTTGGATAAAGGTGCGATTTCAAGACCGTACAGCGGACATCAGTCCGTTTCAGGGACTCTACCCCGACACGTTGGTCAGCACCGCCTCCTCCCGGACTTGGGCGGTCAACCTCTGCAATCCGGGGCTTACGGAGACCGGGAAGTGCGGCGGCTGGCACAGGCCCTTGTAGCGGGCATCGAGGCGGGCGAATTCCGAGCGGAACGTTTCCCGCAGTTCAGCCAAGGCTGGGGAGTCAACCGTTCGCGCTCCCCCGGTCATGACCTCCTCCAGCAGGGGTTGCGAGTCCACAGGCCCGGTGTCGTCACTGAGGCCGATAATGTCCCCCGTCAGCATGCCGTCGGCGTCGTGGCGGCGGAATATCTGCTTGGTGCCGGGAAGCGACATCTTTCCTTCGCTGAGCTTCATCACCGGGCGGTTGTCAAAGCATACGACCTTGTACACCATATCCGACCACGGCGCGTCCGCCGACACGCCCGCCTTGGTGCCGACGCCGAACAGGTCAACCGGGGCGCCGGACGATACCAGGGATTCCAGTTGATACTCGTCCAGGCCGCCGCTCACCAGGATTCTGACGTAGTTCAGCCCGTTATCGTCCAGAACGCGCCGCACCTGCTGGCTGAGCTTGGCGTAGTCCCCGGAATCCAGCCGGACGCCGACCAGGCGCTGTCCGTTGGCCTCCAGTTCCTTGGCGATGGCAACCGCGTTCCACGCCCCGGCCACGGTGTCATACGTGTCCAGCAGCAAAGTGGTGCGGTCGGGGAAGCTGCTGGCGTAGGCGCGGAAAGCGTCCAGCTCGGTGGGGAAACTGGAAACGAACGAGTGCGCCATCGTCCCTGCCGGCGGGATGTTGTAGTGGCTGGCGGCGAGGACATTGCTGGTGGACGCAAAACCGGCAATGTAGCTGGCCCGGGCCATCTTCAGCGCCGCGTCGGAGCCGTGGGTGCGCCGGGACGCGAAATCGGCGATGCCCCGTCCCTGCGCCGCCCACACGCAGCGCGCCGCCTTGGTGGCCAGGGTGGTTTGCAGGTTCATCTGGTTGATGACGTAAGTTTCGGCCAGTTGCGCCTCAATGATTGGGGCCGTTATTTCCAGCAGCGGCTCGTCGGCGAAGAAAAGCCGCCCCTCCGGGATGGCTCTCACGCTGCCCGTGAACCGGAGGCCACGAAGGTAGTCGAGGAAGTCCTCCGTGAACATACCCGTGGAACGGAGAAACCGGATCGCGTCGCCGTTGAAGTGCAGGCGAGAAAGGTAGTCAAGGACGTCGTCCAGGCCAGCGGAGACAAGATAGCTGCGATTCGGCGGATAGGAGCGGACGTTCAGGCTGAAGGTGGCCTGCTGGTGCATCCCCTGGGAGAAGTACGCCTGGCCCATAGTCAGCTCATAGAGGTCGGTGAACAACCCCAACTGACCGTCGTCGTATGCCAGGTTTGGCCGGCTCATTTCGTCCCACTTGTCCATTTCCCGTATTCGGTACGCATCGCCGTTACTTGCCCCGATTGACGATTTCCGTATTATTGTTGTTGACTCAATCCAGTGTCAACCAACTGCGTACTAGGGACAGCCATCTTCTTAATTCTCCCTCTCTCTTGAGGGAGACACCCTTCGACAAGCTCAGAGGGCGATGGTGAAGTCGCGGGTATCAGCAACCTCGCATACGTCGGGAGACGCCCCCCACCCTAACCCTCCCCCGGAGGGAGAGGGAACTTATTAAACACCCTCTAATGCCAAAGCGCTCGGGCAGGCCCCGCCATGGGGCGCCGGTACGCAAAATCCACAAGATCCCGTTGATAATTGTGCGATGGTCCTTCCCAGGCTGGCCAGTCTGTGGCTTATGCGCTGGCAATAATGGCCTCAGCCGCCGCCATTGATCATCCGTCCAATCTCCTCGCCCCATACACTTCACCTCTCATCTCAGCCTCTCATCCAATTTAGGCCTCTCCATTGAGTTTGCAAACACGCCCTAGTCCTTCCCGAGGGCCGCCTGAAAACCGGACAAGCCCGCCCGAACTGTGAATGATGGGCGGACTTGCCAATTGCCGATGGGCCGGGCAGTAGTATAATCCGCCACAATAATGCTTATTTTCCCCTGAGAAAATCGCATTCGGCATTGCAGGAGGAGGCCATGAGCGGCAACGGCAAGACCCTGGTGATTCGCAACGGCACCCTGATCGACGGCACTGGCGAACCGGCCTCGCAGAACGATGCGGTCGTCATCGACGGCAACCGCATCTCCAGCGTCGGCGCTCTCCCGCCCGGCCTGAACCTGGAGGACACCGGCAAGGTGGAGATCATCGACGCCGAGGGCAAGTGGATTATGCCCGGCCTGATCGACGGACACTGCCATCTGTCCTTTGGCTTTCCGGCGGTATCGTCGCTCAAGTATCCCAGCGGGCGCGGCACCACCAACCCCGGTTTCAGCACCCTGCGCGCCGCCCGGAACGCCCAGACGGTGCTGCGCTCCGGCGTAACCAGCATCTCCATCCCCGGCGGCACCTGGTTCATCGAGGTGGGCGTGCGGGAAGCCATCGAAGCCGGGCTGGTAGAAGGCCCCCGCATATTCACGGCCGGGCGCTTCATCGTCACCTACGGCAGCATCGGCGACTACGAGCCGTCGTGGGTGGGGACGCCGGAGCATGTTCTTGGCGTGCTGGCCAACGACGTCAACGACATGATTACCGAGGTGCGCCGCCAGACCAAGCACGGCGTCGACTTCGTCAAGCTGGCCGACAGCGTGTGGGGCGACAACCAGACAATGTCGAAAGAAGAGATCGCCGCCGTGGTGGACGAGGCCCACCGGCGCAACGCCCGCGTCGCCATCCACTCCCGGGGCGCGGGTTCGACCAAGGCCGCTGCCGAGGCGGGCGTCGACTGGATTATGCACGCCGACCTGGCCACCGAGGCCGAGCTGTGGGCCGTCGCCGAGGCCGGGGTTCGGGTGATGCCCACCATGACCTTCCTGTTCGAGGCCATCAACATCGGCAAGGAAAAGGGCCGCAGCGACGAGGAAATCGACATCATCCGCCGCAACGCGGAGAGCGCCTGCACTGTCCTGGAGACGGCCCGCAATTTCGGCGTCAAGGTGCTGGCGGGCACGGACAGCGGCAACTCGCCGGTGATGCCCTACGGCACACTGCACGCCAACGAGGCCGAGGTGATGGTCAAGTTCGGCGGCTACACGCCCATGGAGGCCATCGTCGCCAGCACCCGCGACAACGCCTACGCCGTCGGACTGGAGGGCGAGCTGGGCACCATCGAGGCGGGCAAGCTGGCCGACCTGCTGGTCCTGGACGCCGACCCCCTGGCCGACATCCGCGTGCTACAAGGCGGCAAGCACCTCGACGCCGTGATCAAGGACGGCCGCCGCGTCAACCTCCACGCCGGCGACGAGGGGCCGCTGCTGGATCTGTGCTAGAGACTCCGTGATCTGGCATAACAAGTAGTAGAGGAAGGCGAGGCTGGCATGAGTTGGGCTACAAGCGAGGTAGTGACGGTTCTCGCCTTTCTCTTGCCGGGGTTGGTGTCCGTCATCGTATTTTACGCCCTTACCTCGCATCCAAAACCCAGTGAATTGGAACGCATTGTCCAAGCCCTAGCGTTCACTATCGCCTCACAAGTAATCTCTTCCGTGGCCGTCCATATCTTTGACTTTGATCAGACGGCAGATGAATGGCCGGAATTTTCCGTGGTTGTCCTTCCTTTCTGCATATCGGTAATCCTTGCTCTTATCGCCGCCACAGCCACTAATCACGATTTCCCCCACAGTCTCCTCAGAAAGATTGGCATTACGAGGGAAACATCCTACTCGTCCGAATGGTACGGCGCTTTCGCCGAGAACGAAGGTCAATACGTGGTGTTGCACCTCAAGAACGGCAACCGGCTACTCGGTTGGCCGGAGGAATGGCCCGGCAAGCCGAACCAGGGTCACTTCCGGATGAGCGATTGTGAATGGCTGGTTGAAGCTGATAAAGAACCGCATCCCAGGATGTGGGTCTTGCTCGTACCAGCGCAAGATGTGAACATGGTAGAATTTATCAAGACGGAAGAACCACAGGAATAGAAGCAATGGCCAGACTGCCGAATCTAGCGCCAAACAGGCGTGGCATCGGACTAAAGGGTGATAACCGCCCCTTGAATGTCAAGCGGCCAGATCCTCCTCCGCCGCCGCCGCCGCCCCCTGACTGGGCCCGCCGCCGTGATAGCGAAGGCAAGTAGCGGGCTATCCATGAAAATTACAGAGATCAGCAGCGAAGTCTTTGAGTGGGAGCGGCCCGGCATCTGGAACGGCGGGCACTTCTACGGGCCGGGGCGGCTGCACAAGGTGACCGTCACCACCGACGAGGGCATCACCGGCTATGGCTGGAACGGCGGCACCGCCGCTGAGCGCCCTATGGAATTCTTCCCCCTTTATGTCAACTATTTCCGGCCCCTGCTCATAGGCCGGGATCCGCTTGACACCCGCGGCATCGCCGACGACCTGGGCGAGAAGCTGATCAAAATCCTCGGACCCGGCGGCCTCAACACCCAGGCGCTGGCGGCCATCAACATCGCCTGCTGGGACATCAAGGGCAAGGCGCTGGGCCAGTCGGTGCACAAGCTGCTGGGCGGCGCGCAGTCGCGGATACGCACCTACATCGCGGGCGGCTACTACGCCGAGGGCAAGGGGCTGGAAGAACTTAAGGACGAGGTGCGATTCAACGTTGAGGAGCTTCACGCGGCCGCGGTCAAGATCAAGATCGGCGACCCCAGGGTTGGCCTGACGGGCGACATGGAGCGGGTGGCCGCCGCCCGCGAGGCCATTGGCGACAGCGCATCGCTGCTGGTGGACGCCAACTGCGCCCTCGACCTGCCAACGGCCATGGAGTTCGCCCGCCTGCTGCCCGAGCACGACGTCTACTGGTTCGAGGAGCCGCTGCCCATACACGACTACGAGGGACACCGGCGACTGGCGGACATGTCCAGCGTCAAGATCGCAACCGGCGAGAACGGCTACCACCTGGCCCACTTCCGCACCCTGCTGGACCACAACGGGGCTGACATCCTGAACGTCGACGCCACCATCTGCCCGGGCTACGACGTAGCCATGGACATCGCCGAGCTGGCGGCGGAACGGGGCGTCACCATCGCGCCCCACGGCTGCCAGGAACTGCAACTGCCGCTGGCCGCTGGCGTCCCGCACGGGGAGTTCCTGGAATACTACCCTTCGGCAGTCGACCGGCTCCGCGACGAGATGTTCGAGCCCAAGCTGAGGCCCGATTCCGACGGCTACGTCACCGTGCCTGACCGTCCGGGCATTGGCTTCGAGCTGAACATGGAACTGCTCAACAACTACCGCGTTGGCTAGGCCGTAGTGCGGGCAAGCCGGGCCCGAACTGCATGGGCCAGGCGACTGAATCAAACGGCGGCCAGGGTTCCGTTGCGGTGGGCCTTTACCCTTTCGCCGACGGCTTGGACTTGGCGCAGGGTTTCCTCGGGGCTGCCCTCCAGGTCAATCGAGACGACCTCTATGGCCTTTCCGGTGTTGCGGATGCGATGCACCGCCGAGTCATGCGGTCCTCCGCTGGCGTATACCAGCAGGCCGGAGGGGAGATCGGCGGCAGCGCAGTAAGCCAGCATCCGGTAGATGTCTGCCTGCTGGGCGTCGAGAGTTCCAGAGCCACCCGCCGGGAGCGCATACCTCGCCTCGCCAACAAAAAGGCAGCGGCGGCCCCGCCACCAGGACAGCCCGGGGTGGACTTGCAACTGCCCGCCCTCCTCCAGGCGCAGGGCGCGAGCAGCCGATGCTCGGTCAGGCCATTCGGATTCGGAGAGTCGCAGGGTTTGGCGCAAGGCGGTGCGCAAAAAACTCTCAAACACCTGATCCATGTCCACCAGGAACGAAGCGCCCAGCTTGTCTCCAGGGGAAAACTCGGCCAGCGAACTGCCTATGATCAGCCGGGCCAGTTCCACCGCTGGCTGGTATCGCTGGTTGAGGCGCGTGTAGTGCACCGACGGGACCATTCCGGGCCGGTACAAGCCGGAGGAAACCGAGGCGAAAGCCGGACGAAGTGCCCCCAGATCGCGGCGGGATTCGCGGGAACTGATCGGCATCCGCCACAGGACTCCGATGGCGGTCTTCAGGAGACGGTTCTCCTCAATGTCGTCGGTGAAATCATCGTAGGTGACCTCAACGGGAAGGGGCAGGCCGAATCTCGCCTTTGCCTGGTCGGCCAGGCGAATCCGCCCCTGCAATGCCGTCAATGATTCCTCTCGCGTGCGATAACCCTGGAGCAGGCCCCGGCGTATGGCGTCCTGGGTCAGCCGCACGAAGGCCGGAACTATCGCCTCAAGGATGTCGTCTTCGGGAGACAGCCGGAGTAGCGACGAGCTCCAGTCTCCGGCGCTCAGGGAGTAGCCGACCATGAACATGACGCGGTCGATGGGTATCCTGGGCCGGATAACAACGTTCAGCTCGCCGCAACGGAACACCCCGATGTAGTTGGCGGCGCGGAATTCCCACGTAGTCCCCGGCTGCAATCCGGTGGACGGGGCGGGGCGCACGTCAACCCTGGCGCGGCGGAGGATTTCCAGTAGCCGGCTATCCAGCAGCGTGTCTACCCTTGAGGATTCTCCCTCACGGAGTTGGATTGTCCGCATCGCCTGCGGCAACCCCCTCCGCAATCGCGACCGGCTCCTCCGACGGGGTCGCGTCATCGGACAGTCCGTCGCTGGGAGGTTCCTCGATTATGTCCATTTCCTGCGGAACGTCCGAAGCGGAACTGCCATTTACGGTAAAGGGCAACTCCGCCCGGAGGGCATCGAATTCGAACTCCGCCAGTCTGTCCTCATTACCGAAGAATTGCTCCTCGATATATGGAATCACCGCCCGCTTCCAGATGCGGCGCACCCTGGACTCGTCCAACTCACCGGAGTCGACCATGAAGTAGCTGGGGCCGACACCCAAATGACGGTCACCGACCTTCTCATTGGCCAGATCGACCAGATCCGCCACCCACGACATCCCGGGACTGTGCCGCTGCAACCACCGCCGCAACAGGCCCTCCACCGGCGGCTGGTCGGAGAAGAACGGCGTGAAGTAAAACCGCCGTCGCAGCGCCGCGTCCATCAGCGCGATTGACCGGTCGGCGGTGTTCATGGTGCAGATGAACCAAAGGTTGTCCGGCAGCCGGAACCGCTGTCCCGGCCCGCTGTACTGGAGCTGCATTTCCTCATTCCGGTATTCCAGCAGGTAATACAGCTCGCCGAAGACCTTGGAAACGTTGCCGCGGTTCAACTCGTCGATGACCAGGATGCAGGTGGATTCGGGATTCGCCGCCGCCTGTGCCGCAATACGGAGAAGCGGGCCGGGAACCAGCTCAAAGCCGGGTTGCCCGTCGTGAATCCGGGGACGGAATCCCTCCACGAAGTCCTCGTATGAATATGAGGGGTGAAACTGGACAACCGAGAAGTCGCCGCCAGTTTTCCGGCAATGCTCGGCAATCCTGCGGGCCACGTAGGTCTTTCCGGTGCCGGGAGGTCCGTAGAAGATCACCTGGCGTTTTTCTTGCAGGTCAGTGATGACCTCCGCCAGCTCGTCCTCATCCCACAACAGTTCCCCGGCCAGTTCGGAGAGGCCCTCCCTTGACCATGGATCAACGGCGGGCGGGGCAGCCGGTTCCGGGGCCGCCTGCTGCTCCGGTTCCGCCTGCCGTTCAGACGGAGGCGGCGGAGGCTGGACGGTGTCGCCGTGCAGGTAGGCGTCGTACGAGAGCTTGAGACTGTCCGGCCACTCGCTGGCCGGGGGCCTGTCTGTGCCGTACAGAATGACGCACCAGAGCAGCGCCTGCGCGTCGAGCCGGTCACGGATGTGCAGGTTTCGGGCCTCGGAACGCCCCATGAATTCGTCCAGGAAGTTCAGCATGCGGCGGTAGCGGCGGCCCCCGCTATCGCCCGCCTCGTCCCTCTCCCGTCCGACCAGTTGATAGGCCCGGTTCAGGTACTCGGCGCGGTAGGGCGGGTTGCTGGCGGGGTCATCGGCCAGCAGGAATGCCGCCGCGAGCTGGCCTCTAGGGCCCACGGCAAGACGCTCTTCGAATTGCCTGATCCTCTCTTCGGGCGTCAGGCGGCCCGATGATTCCCAGAACTGGCGCAGCACGCCACCAACCAGCGGCTTGTCCTTGTCCAGCAAGTTACGGAACGCCGAATAGACCCGCCAGTTGACCATGTGGTAGCCGGGGGAGCGCGGCCCCTTGAGTCCGGCGTCCCAGTTGGGAAACCCGTCGAGCAGCATGTCCCGCACGCTGGCCAGCGTGTGGGAAATCTCCATCTTGTAGTCCCGCTCGGCCTCCTGGAAGCGGTCCCACTGGTAGAACAGCCTGGCCCACTCGATCAGGGCGTCCCATCGCGTGTCGCCGGGCGGATTCCCGAATATGTCCTGTGTCGCCGGATTCTGCATTTCGGGCAACGCCCCTTTAACCTGTTGTGCCGCACCGGGGAATTTCATGTTCTGCCCAGGTCTCGCGTTTATAAGAGGGTGTTTAATAAGTTCCCTCTCCCTCCGGGGGAGGGTTAGGGTGGGGGCGTAGCCCTAGTTGCTCAGGAACGACGGACACGCCTGAAAACCGCTCTTTGACAGTGAACAGAACTTATCAAACACTCCCTAACTGCGTAGATACGCGAAACTGCTCTCAAGGTTGGCAAAGACGCCCGGCTCGGGGGGAATCTCCATGATGGCCGGGCCAGCGTAGCCCATGCCGGTGAGGATATCCCGCATCGCCCGGCAGTCCAGGTCGCCGTCGTCCACGGTGGGCCAGGCCTCACCGTTGCGCATCTGCTTGAAATGCACGATTTTGAGCATGTCAAGCGGCAACGCCTCCAGGTCTCCCAGCGGATTGGAATCGGGGAACCGGCGCAACTGGTTGGTGGGATCCGGGCACAGCCCCAAGTAGCTGCGGTATTCCTCTGGCATCCTCTCCCGCACTGCCTGCACCAGCATGGCCATGCTGGCGACGGGTTGCCGGGAGTTTTCCATGGACAGGATGACACCCTGCCTTGCCGCCTCGGCGGCCAGCCCGGCGAGACTCCAGGCGGCCTCGGGTATATCCGCGGGAGATTCCCACGCGGCGTCAAAGGCCGAGGGGTCAACGATGCGCAGGTGCGGGGTGTCCCGCCCCACCAGCCTGGCCCCTGCCAGCGCCGCTTGCCAGCCGTCGCCCTGCGGGTCGGTCTCCCGCGTCAGGCAGGGCCACGCCATGGCGAGGTCGTAGGTCAGGCCCGGATGCGCCTCGACCACTGCGGCCAATCCTTCCAGGGACGGCCTCCAGTCGTCGCCCTCGCCCGATTCGCAAGCGCCCAGGCACGTTTGCCGCAACTCGATGTGCCGCGCGCCCTTCGCTTCCGCCTGCGCCACCAGGTCAAGCAAAGGCTGCTCTTGCAGTTGGAGACGCCACGAATTGGTGATCGCTCCGAAAATCATGGTTACCTCCAACCCGAATCATTGTCCCGGTGCGATGACCGGGGAAGGGTGCCCAGCCCAATTATAACGGTTGAGACACTATAACAGTGGAACCACGCTGCGGGTTATTTTCAGGGTCTTGCCGCCAAACTCCCTCATCATTCCGGCGAAGGCCGGAATCCGGCACACCTGCGCAATTGTGGACAGTGATACCCGCCCGCGATAAGATTCGGCAATCGACCGTAGATTGAGAGACCCAGAAGACAAGCGGGGCCTACTTATCCCACAGTCGGAACGGGGGAAATATGACCGAAGAAAACAGGGAAGCCCTGAAAGTGTTGCCGGTCTGCGGCGCAGAGAACCCTGATTCGGCCTGGCAGGGACTGGCCATCGGCGGACTGGTCGAGCGGCCACGGGAGTTCGACACGGCGGGCCTGGCGCAGTTGGCCCAGGGGGAAATCGTCGACGACTTTCGCTGCGTCAGCGGCTGGGTGGCCCCGGACCAGCGATGGGAGGGGGTGCCGCTCAGTGACCTGCTGGAAGACGCGGCGCCACTGCCCGAGGCGCAGTACGTGGGATTCACGTCGGGAGGCTACACCGTGGGCATGACCGTAGCGGAAGCCCGCGAGGCCGGGATCATGGTCGCCCTGCGCCATAACGGAGCGCCCCTCACCATCCAGCACGGCGGCCCGTGCCGCCTGGTGGTGCCGGGAGAGGCCGGCCGCTGGAGCGTCAAGTGGCTGGAGCGCATCGACCTGCTGGCCGACGCGCCCGATGACACCGGGCACCACCAGCATTAGAGGGTGTCCAATTAGTTCCCTCTCCCTCCGGGGGGGTTAGGGTGGGGGCGTACCCCTGTTTTCTCAGGGAGGATTTGGTGTTGGCGAGTCCTGTTACGTCTAGGAAACTATCTCAAAACGGACGGAGGTGTCCCAGCGGCGACTTTCCACTACCTTTTCACCCCCACCCTAACCCTCCCCCTCAAGGGGGAGGGGACTTTTGAGATAGTTTCTAGGTGCAATGGACTTGTCAAACGCCCTCTTGACGGCACCGATCAGGGATTGCCGAGGATTTTTGATGCGCACGATAGACATTCACGCCCACATTTCACCGGAGGGGTTCATCAAGGCGTTCAGGGATGGCGGCACATGGCATGGAATGACCGCCGCCGACGCCCCGAACATGCTGTACAACCCGCGCACCACCTGGTCGCCGGAGGAGCGCATAGCCGACATGAACTCCCTGGGCGTTGACGTGCATGTCCTGTCCACCAATGCGTCCTTCTACAACTACGAGCGGGACGCCGCGGCCACCACCGCTATGGCCCGGGAGTGCAACGACTACGTGGCCCAGCTGGTCAAGGACCACCCGGACAGGTTCGCAGGCTTCGCCACCCTCCCTATGCAGGACGTGACATCCGCCGTCAACGAGCTGGAACATGCCATGAACATCGGCCTCAAGGGGGCCATGATCGGCGACCACGTCAACGGCAAGACCTTCGATGATCCGCAGTTCATGCCCCTGTGGAAGTCGGCGGAAGCGTCGGGAGCGCTGTTCCTGATCCACCAGGGCGGCGACACCATCGTGTCCTCCCGCAACAGCCGCTACCATCTGCCGAACACCATCGGCAACCTGGCCGACCGGGCCGTAACCTTCGCATCCTTCGTCTACGGCGGCGTCATGGATGCCTGTCCCGACCTCCGCGTTTGCCTGTGCCACGGCGGCGGCTACACCTGCTACGGCATCGGGCGCATGGATCGCGGCTGGCAGGTGCGGAGCGAGGCCCGCGTCAACATCAGCCAGCCGCCCAGCAAGTATCTCGACAAGTTCTACTACGACTGCGTCACCTTCAGCGAGGAGGCATTGCGCTACCTCATTGATTCCGTGGGCATCGAGCGCGTGGTCTTCGGCACCGACTGGCCCTTCGACATGGCCACCGACTGGCCGGTGTCGTGGATTCTGTCAATGGAAAGCCTGACCGCCGAGGAGAAGGAGGCCATCCTGCACGGCAACCTCGAGCGGCTGCTGGGCATCTGATCCGGCCGGAGAAGGGGCTGCAACTACCCTCTCCTCCGGGGGAAGGTTAGGGAGAGGGTGTCCCCATCAGAAGCCGCTCTCTTGTTGAGGTCCAGGCATCTGGCGCGGGTATTCTCAACGTGTGTTGGTATTGGACGCGATTTGTCTGCTTGGCATTCCCATGTAGGGGCGCACAGCTGTGCGCCCATGTCTGCGCAGGAGAGAATTGCGCTGGAACCGGGGGCCAGGGCGCACGGCTGTGCGCCCCTACATGGGAATGCCAACACACGTTGAGAATATCCCGATGCAGGTCAATTTGACGCGGCTGATTCGAGAGTGTACTATCCGCAAGGCAAAATCGAATGGGATTCCATACCGCTGGCCCACCCGTGACTGATGCGCGAATCTCGTCAAGCGGGGATACCAGAAGCGCCAGCGGCAAGCGCCCAAGTTCCTGATTCCCTCGTGGGACGCTGAAAGCGTCCGTCGTCCAGTAGCTATTCGCTAGCAGGCCCTGCTGGAGGTCGTGACTCCAGCAGGGCCTTTTGCGTTTAGGCGCACCGCCGAAGCGGAGACGCCCGTGGCCCGGTACAGGCCGTTGCCATTTTACCAACGGTTGCCGCGGGGTCAAAGAGGCAGGGTCGGTTGCCTTCCGCAAGGCGAGTTTCTCAAAAGGAAAACTCGTTATGCACAGTTGGCTAGTTCGCCACGGCTGGATCGAAGACTTTAACGGCAGTGGCTTTTCCCGGGTTATGAGTTACACCGCCTTCATCATGATGCCCGGCTGCCTCTTCTTTGCCATCGTCCACTGGATGCTGGACCGGAGCTAATGGCACTCCACCACGACCAAGCTGCTGGCTGTACTTGCATGCCGGCAGCTTTTTCTTTTGGCTCATTTCTGCCGCCGTCGCCCTGGAGTTCACGGAAAGAACCTGACTTTTGACCTCGGAGCATGCCAATCTTGCGCCGCCAAATCGCACGGCTTACACTGTCATCCTGCCAGACAGGAAAATTCGGTCTGTGATTCCACCGTTCCAGCCCGGCGGCAATTTGCCGTCAGGCATCCATGACTCCAGTTGGGAGGATGCTGCCGAGAGATTCGGCGTCAACCCACACCGGGCCTGCCTGCTTCGGGGCCTGCTCACTGCTTTGCGAAGCCTGAGACGGGCCGGATGTTTGAAAATTTACCTCGATGGCAGCTTTGTCACAGACAAGGAATTCCCAAACGACTTCGACGTGGCTTGGGAAACTGGGAACGTCAGTGAGACGTTGCTTAGACCGGTCTTCCTGGATTTCAGCAACTTACGTCAATCGCAGAAGGAAACCTTCGGGGGCGAATTCTTCCCTGCCGACTGGCAGGCGGACAGGCAGGGCAGAACGTACCTCGAATTCTTCCAAACCGACCGGGATGGGTCTCCGAAAGGGATAGTTTCCATTGACTTGAGGACCTTGCCATGATCGCCAACGAGAATCAGTATCAGGTTACGCGGGAATGGGAGCGGGACTTTGCCCAGTTGGTGGAGTACATGGAGAGCGCCGAGGCTGACACCACCCCTCGAGACTCACCAGTCCTCCGCCGGGCCAAGCTGGAAGCAGCGAGAAGCACGCTGGACGAACTGCGTCAGGAACTACGCGACTGGGAGTCCCGCCATACCGTTGACCGTACATCCCCAGGGAATTCCGACTTCCTCGAAGGAAAAACTACCACCATAGGAACCATCGGAGCAACTGAAACGGCCTCATCAGGCAACCAATATAGAAAAGCAGGTGCGAGAATGAAATACGACGTGATTGTTGTGGGGGCGGGGTCGGCGGGATGCGCCATGGCGGCGCGGCTATCGGAAGACCCGGAACGGTCGGTACTGCTGCTGGAAGCCGGGCCTGACTATCCCGACATTGAGCACTACCCGGAGGCCCTGAAGAACGGCTACCAGTCCGAACTGGCTTCGCTCCACGGATCGGAGCACAACTGGTCCTTCGTCGGCAAGCCCACGCCGGAGCGGCCCAACGACATGTACGCGCCCCGGGGCAAGGTGGTGGGCGGCACCAGCGCCATCAACGGCCAGGTGTTCCTGCGCGGCCTGCCCGAGGACTACGATTCCTGGGCCGCCGCGGGCAACGACGAGTGGGAATACATCAAGCTGCTGCCCACCTTCCGGCGGATGGAAACCGACCTCGATATCCGCGACGACTTCCACGGCAACGACGGCCCCATGCGGGTGCGCCGCCACAAGGAGGAGGCTTGGGAGCCGCTGATGCACGCCTTCCACGCCGCCTGCGTTACCGAGGGGTTCCGCGCTGGCGAGGATATGAACAACCCGGAGTCCACCGGCGTAGCGCCGCTGCCCATGAACAACGTTGACGGCGTGCGCCTCAGCACCGCCCTGTCCTACATCAACCCCATCCGGCACCGGCTGAACCTGACCATCAAGCCCAATGCCCTGACCACCCGCGTGCTGTTCGAGGACAATCGGGCGGTCGCGGTCGAAGCGGAGAGCGGCGGCGAGACGTTCATCGTCGAGGGCGAGCGCATCGTCCTGTCCGCTGGCTCCATCGCCTCGCCGCACATCCTCATGCACTCCGGCGTCGGGCCGCGGGCGCACCTGGAGGAAGTCGGAGTCCCGGTTGTCCACGACCTCCCCGGGGTGGGGCAGAACTACCGCGACCATCCCCAGGTGGGTATCGCCTTCAGCGCCCAGGACGGCGTTTCGATGAACTTCGAAGCCTCCAGGACGCAGCTGGGCCTGCGCTATACGGCGACGGGTTCAGACCTGCGCAACGACATGGTGCTGTTCCCCACCACCTTCTCCACGCCCATGGGTGACCTCACCGGGCCTGGCGAGGACTTTCGCATGTCCTGCATCCTGAATCTGGCCATGGGGCACGGACAGGTGACGCTCACCTCACCCGACCCTCACGATCAGCCCTTGCTGGAATACCACTTCCTCGAGGATGAGCGGGACACCGAGCGCCTGCGCGACGGGGTGCGCCTGATCGTCAGGCTAACGGAGAGCGATGCGTACAAGGACATCCTGAAGGAGCGGCTGTACCCCACGGACGAGCAAGTCTCATCCGACGACCTGCTGGACGCCTGGCTGCACGAAAACGTGCGCACCTCGCAGCACCTGGTCGGAACCTGCAAGATGGGCCCGGCGTCAGACCCCATGGCCGTCGTCGACCAGTATGGCCGGGTTCACGGACTCCAAGGCCTGAACGTGGCCGACGCCTCGGTCATGCCCGACACGCCGAGGGCCAACACCAACGTCAGCACCATTATGATCGCAGAGAGAGTCTCCGACTTCATCAGGGAGGGCAAGTAACCTGTTCAGAATTCCCTCCCCCTTGAGGGGAAGGGCGTAAACACAACTCCCTCCCCCTTGAGGGGAAGGGCGTAAATACAATTCCCTCCCCCTTGAAGCGAAGGGCGTAAACACAATTCCCTCCCCCTCAAGGGGGAGGGTTAGGGTGGGGGTGAAATCTTATGAAAGGAGAGCGCAAATGAAGTACGACGTTATCGTAATCGGCGCCGGTTCCGGGGGCTGCACCGTCGCCTCCCGCCTGGCGGAGGATTCCAACCGCTCGGTGCTGCTGCTGGAGGCCGGCCCGGACTACCCCGACTACCAGTACTATCCCGACGACCTCAAGTACGGCTACAAGCCCGACGCCTCGGCCCAGGGCGCGCCCCACAACTGGACCTGGTGGGCACAGGGTTCGGCCCAGCAGACCGACATGCTGCCAGCGCCTCGCGGCAAGGTCGTCGGCGGCACCAGCGCCATCAACGGCCAGGTGCTGCTGCGCGGCGTGCCCGAGGACTACGACGGCTGGGCCGCCGAGGGCAACGACGAGTGGAAGTACATCGACTGCCTCCCGTTCCTGCGCAAGATGGAGACCGACCTGGACATCACCGACGACTTCCACGGCAACGAAGGCCCCATACCCGTCCGCCGCTTCAAGAGGGAGGACTGGCTGCCCTTCCAGGAGGCGTTCGTGCAGGCGTCTCTCAGCGCCGGTTATCCCGAGGACTACGACATGAACGCCCCCGACTCGGGCGGCGTCGGCCCCATACCCATGAACAACCCCGAGGGCGTCCGCATGAGCACTGCGCTCACCTTCCTCAGCGGCGTGCGCCACAAGCTGAACTTGACGGTCAAGGCCAACGTCGTCGTGCGCCGTATCCTGTTCGAGGGCAACAAGGCCGTCGGGGTCGAGGTGGAGAGCGGCGGCGAGGTCTTTCAGGTCGAGAGCGATCAGATTGTCCTCAGCGCCGGGGCAATGGCATCGCCACAGATTTTAATGCTGTCGGGTGTCGGCCCGTCCGATCACCTGCGGGAAATGGGAATTCCCGTTGTCCACGAACTGCCGGGCGTGGGCCAGAACCTGCGAGACCACCCCATCGTGGCCCTCATCTGCGACGTGCGTGAGGACCACCCGCAGGACCCGCTGGCGCCGCGCACCCAGTGCGCCCTGCGCTACACCGCCACCGGCTCGCCCGACCGCAACGACATGCAGATTACCGCATCCTCCTTCTCCACTCCCATCGGCGGGGCCGACCCATTCGAACCCGGCGGCGTGCGCATCCAGTGCATCCTGGAGCTGGCCGACGGCCAGGGAGAGGTGCGGCTCTCGGCCAACGACCCGCACGTGCAGCCCTCGCTGAACTACCACTACCTGGAGGAACAGCGCGACGTGGAGCGCCTGCGCGAGGCGGTGAAGATCAGCCTGAAACTGCTGGAGCACCCGTCATTTGCCTCCATCATCGACAAAGTCGTGCAGCCGTCGCCGGATGATCTGGCGTCCGACGAGGCCCTGGACGACTACATGCGGCGCACCGTGTTCAACACAACCCACGCCTCGGGAACATGCAAGATGGGGCCGGCCAGCGATCCCATGGCCGTGGTAGACCAGCACCTGAGCGTCCACGGTCTCGAGGGCATCAAGGTGGCCGACGCCTCCGTAATGCCCAACGTCATCCGCGCCAACACCAACTGCACCACCATCATGATCGGCGAACGTTGCGCCGAGTGGATCCGCAACGGATAAGCCGCAACATCCTCAGTTTGGTTCACCGGGGCCGCGCGCGACAGTGGGCGCGGCCCTTTATCATTGTCTGAATCAGGATTTACAGGATTAAAGGATGAACAGGATAAGGACGTCTATCCTGAAAATCCTCGAATCCTGTAAATCCTGATTCAGACAAAACCTTGCCGCCGGACTTCCTAATCGCCCTTATCCATTGCCCTAGCTCCAGACAAATACCCGCCCGAAATATGATATGTTTTGTACATGAGCAATATGACGGAAATGGCAACGCGGCTGATCGTTGAGCGTCAGTCTCCCGATCTCAGGAATCGCCTCTGGCAGCTTATAGACGAGGCCAAGGGCGACGACGTGCTAGCGCCCGTAACGGTGGTCGGCCCGTCAAGGTACGCCAACCTGAGCCTGCGGCACGAGCTGGGCGTAAAGGGATTCGCCAACGTCCGCTTCATCGTTATGTCCGTGCTCTCGGAGATGCTGGGGGCGGCAGCACTGGCGCAGGCCCGACGCAGGCCGCTCACCGCCGCGCTGGAAGGCGTGGCCGTCCGCGCCGCCCTCGCGGAAGCCACCGGAGCCTTGGTCTCGGTCAGCTCCCATGCCGCCACGCTCGCCAGCGCCCGCGCTTCATTCCGCGAGTTGCGACGGGCGCCGACGGGAGTGATTAACGCGCTGGAGCAACAGGGCGGGGTACGCTCCGAGGTAGTGAGGTTGTTTCGACGATTTCGGCAGGAGACTGCCCGCGCCTGGTACGACCAGGAAGATTTGGCGGAGGCGGCGGTGCGGACGGTACTCGGTGGCCGCACGTCCGGACTGGATGAGTTGGGTCTCATTGTATTCTTCCTGCCCGGCGATGTGTCCCCGGCGGAAACCCGGCTGATAGAGGCATTGGCCGCCGAAGGCCGTTGCGCGGCCCTGCTGGGAACCACCGGAGACCAGGTTGCCGACGCCCCAGCGCTGTCCCTGCAAGGCACCCTTGAGCCGCTTCTGTCCAATATCCCACCTGTCGTGGCGGACTCAGCGCCGCCCGTACCGGATTCAGGAGGCGGCGCCCTTTCAACAGTTGAGCCGCCGCTTCCCCCCGGAGACGCCTCGCTGCACATCGCTCCCAGCGCCCACGAGGAGTTGCGCTGGGTCATCCGGCAGATAGTCGCGGAGGCAACGGCCAATGGGACGCCCTTTCACCGGATGGCGATCCTGTACCGTGCGGACAATCCTTACGCCTCGCTCATCCCGGCTGAACTCCGGCTTGCGGGCATACCGATGGCCGGGCCTGGCGTGGACACCCTGGCCGACACCGCCCCGGGCCGGACGCTGCTGGGTCTTATGACCCTGGCAGAAGGGGAATTCCGGCGCGAGGATGTTATGTCCTGGCTCACCGGATGCCCGGTCAGCCCTCCCGCTGGCAGGACGCCGGGTTTCAATCCGAGCTACTGGGATTCTCTGAGCCGTAGCGCGGGAATAGTGGGCGGTCTCCAGCAGTGGCAGGACCGGCTGTCCCGGTATGCCCGGGACCTGGAACGGAACGCCGACCGACAACAAGGCAAGGGCGAAATCTCAGACGGACGGGCAAGCCGTATGCGATATGAAGCCGTTGCCGCACGCAACGCCATGGCCTTCATCAACCGGTTGGCTAGCGACGTAACCCCGCCCGCGGCCGGTACGGGCGGCGCTGCCCCTTCGCCGGGCAGCAGTTGGGCTGCTCACTGCGAATGGGCCCGCCGCCTGCTGGACACCTATCTCTCCCGCGACCTCAGCGAATCAGACAGCACGGCCGCGGATCGCATCAAGGAGTTCCTGGCGGGCTTGGCGGCGGCAGACAGCATTGATCCGGCGACTGACCTGGAGACGTTCACGCGGACGCTCCGGGAAGCTCTCGCGGCCCCCGTGGGCCAACTTGGCCCCACCGGAAGCGGGGTATTTGTCTCAAGATTCGGCACAGCGACGGGAATGACATTCGACGCTGTCTGGCTGGTGGGCATGATCGAGGGAGCGGTGCCTCCGGCGGTCAGGCCGGACCCGCTCCTGCCCGAATCGGGATGGCAGGCTGCCGGTGGCCCATCCCGCGCCGCTCAACGGGCCGCCAGAGAGCGGGGCGACTACCTGTCGGCGCTGGCGTCCGCTCCCCAGCGCGCGCTGTCATACCCGGTGGCTGACGCATCCTCGCAGCGGCAAGCCTATCCCTCCAGATGGTTCCTGGAACAGGCATCGGCCCTTCGACAAGCTCAGGGTGAGTCTGTCGAACCCCGCCAGATTTACTCCGGCGACCTCGCGGGGTTGAGCGGCCGTCCGTGGCTAACTACAACGCCCTCGTCTGAGGTCGCCATTGCCGACGCACCGGACTCGGCCCTGGCCGACGAGCACGACTACGTGCTGCGTCGGCTGCTGGAGTGGAAAGGTGAACGCCGTCGTTTAGGCGAGCACCCGCTGGCGCTTGCCGGCTCCGCGGGCAGAGCCATCACGGCAGGCCGCAGACGTAACCTGGGGGGGAAATTCACCGAGTTCGACGGCAACTTGTCCGGGGCGGCTGGCGCGGCCGGGGTACAACTGGCGCCGACGAATTCGCCGGTTTCCGCCACCAGACTGGAGGCATGGGCCGCCTGCCCCTTCCGGTACTTTCTCGGCCACATCCTCCGCCTAAGCGCGTTGGAGTCTCCCGAGGACGCAGCAACCATCAGCCCGCTGGAACGGGGATCGCTGATGCACGACATCCTGGAGGAATTCACCCGTGAATCCGTTGGCGCCGGAAAGCTGCCCGCTCCCGGCGAGACATGGGGGCAGGATGCCCGGGGCCGCCTGGAACGGATTGCCCAATCGCACTTCCAGTACGCGGAGCAACGGGGAGTGACCGGCCGGCCCCTGCTGTGGGACCTGGCCAGGCAGGAAATACTGGACGACCTCGAAACCTTCCTGGAGGAGGACGCGGCCCTGCGCGGGCGGCACGGCACAAGCGCGATGACGGCGGAGGCCGAATTCGGCGCCGGGGGTGATGCGCCCGTAGTGCAGGAACCACAAACCGGGCTGCACTTCCGTGGCCGTATCGACCGCATCGACCTTGCCGACGATGGCAAATCAGCCCTGGTCATCGACTACAAGACCGGCAGTACCAGCCCGTACAAGGGACTGGACGATGACGTTATCGACCGGGGCAAGCGTCTCCAGTTGGGAGTCTATTCCCTCGCGGCCCGCGCACTCTTCCCGGAAGCCACCGCCGTCAAGGCCGCCTACTGGTTCACGCGCACTGCGGCGCGGCCCCGGTTCGCGCCATCAAGCTACTTCGACATTGACGATGGAGAGAGCGGAGACCGCTTCCGCCACGGCATTGCCAGCATTATCGAGGGCATAGGCTCCGGCCTGTTTCCGGCGCGCCCCGGCCCCTGGGTGAGCCACCCGGAGAGGCCCGGCCCCGAAAACTGCCGCTACTGCGACTTCGATTCCCTCTGCCCCTCCAGGCGAGGCGACATGTGGCAGCGCAAAAAGTCCGACACGTCCATTGCCGGGTATCTTGCGCTATCCGGTGAGGACGAGGAGGAATAGTATTGGCTGATTCAAACACTTCCTCGCCCGCAGCGGAATTTATCCCGGCGGACGCGGATGCCCGCTCCACTATCGTCGAGCAGCTGGACCGGGCGTTGTTCGTCGAGGCCAGCGCGGGCACCGGCAAGACCACCAGCCTCGTCGACCGGGTGGTGAATCTGGTCGCTACGGGCACAACCACGCTTGACCGGATTGCCGCCATCACTTTCACCGAGGCCGCCGCCGCCGAGCTCCGTGACCGGGTGCGGCAACGGCTGGAACAGGCAGCGGACGACGAGGGCCGCGACGGGACGGAACGGCAGCGCTGCCGACAGGGCGCAGCCGACCTGGACCAGGCGGCCATCCGCACGCTCCACTCATTCGCCGCGCAACTGCTCCACGAACGGCCACTGGAAGCGGGACTGCCGCCGGGCTTCGACACCACCGACGAAATCGCCGCTGGCATCAAGTTCAACGATGCCTGGGGTGTCTGGCTGAACGACGCGCTGGAGGGCAAAACGGCGTTGGCTGCGGACCTGGCCACTGCGCTGACTCTGGGCATGAGACCCGATGACATGCGAGGGGTGGCCCTGGAATTCCACCGGAATTACGCAGACCTGCGCACCTCGTCATTCCCGGGAAAGCGGGAATCCATAGAGGCCCCGGCAACTTCAGCCGCGCCAATAGTTCCCTCTCCCTCCGGGGGAGGGTTAGGGTGGGGGCGTCCCCTCGAATCAGCCCGCGAGCTGGAACGGCTGTGTGATTTCGCCAGGCTTGGCAGCGATGATCCCCTGGTCGCGCACGTTCACAGCAAGCTGCCCTCGTTGCGACGGATCGCCAGCGCCGAACCCGGCACGCCTGCGTCCCTCCGCCTGCTCACAAGGCTTCTGCCCCTGTCCAGCGGAAGGGGGAACCGGACAAACTGGGACGTAGACCCAATTTCCGGAGACAATGCCTGTTCCGCCCTCAAGGCGTCGCTGAAAGAACTGCACGACGCCGCCAGCGAAGAAATCGCCGCGGCCCGGCACACCTGCCTGCTTCCGATTCTCGACGCCCTGCGGGATTTCGCGCTGGATTACGTTGCGCAACGCCGGGCCGAGGGACGGGCCGAGTTCCACGACCTGCTCATCTGGGCCCGCGACCTGCTCCGGGACAACCTCGAAGTGCGCGATCATTTCCGCCACAAGTTTTCCCACGTACTTATCGACGAAGCGCAGGACACCGACCCCATCCAGACCGAGATTGCCATGTTCCTGGCGGAGTCGGTCCCGGTCGGAACGGCGGCCGAATCGCGCCCCACATCCTGGCAGGAGGTCGTGCCGGAAACCGGCAAGCTGTTCGTGGTGGGAGACCCGAAGCAGTCGATTTACCGATTCCGCCGGGCGGACGTGGCGCAGATGGTGCAGTTGCAGCGCCTGCTGGAACAGTCGGGGGGATCAATGGTCTCCCTGGTGCAGAACTTCCGCTCCCAGGCAAACCTGGTGAACTGGGTCAACCACGTATTTTCCCGCTGGATGGGCGAGGAAACGGGCGGCAGTGATGACCTGTTCAAACAGGCAAGGTACGAGGGGATGCACCCCAGGTGGCAGGGCAAGACCGGGAGTTCCGTCGCGCCCCAGGTGTGGGCCCTCTCCAACGTGGCGGAAGAATCGAAAATAGGCCCGGTACGGGAACAGGAATCCCAGGACATCGCCGCCCTTATCCGGGAAATGGTCGCCGGTCAATGGCCGATGCTGGATGAAGCGGCAACCGGGCAATGCGGCGAAGAAATCTATCGCTCAGTCACCTATTCCGATATCTGCATCCTGATGCCGCGCCGCACCGCCCTGCGGACGCTGGAGCGCGGCCTGGAGACCGCCGACATACCCTTCCGTCTCGAGAGCGCGTCGCTGGTATTCGAGACGCAGGAAATCCGCGACCTGCTGAACTGCCTGAGAGCCATC
This sequence comes from Dehalococcoidia bacterium, assembly GCA_963664375.1. Lineage (GTDB taxonomy): Bacteria > Chloroflexota > Dehalococcoidia > Lucifugimonadales > UBA3495 > VXOI01. The sequence continues at coordinate 1,683,382 of OY761449.1, read as the reverse complement.
GACAATCCGGCAGACCAGGTCGCCGCGGTGGCGGCCCTGCGCTCGCCCGCATTCGGTTGCAGCGACGTGGAGCTGTTGCTGCACCACGGCGGCGGCGGAAGTTTCAATTGCCTTGCCGAATCCGGCGAACAACCGCCAGGGCCGGTCACGGATTCTCTATCGGCGTTGCGGCGCTATCACGAAGATAGGCACTCAGGTTCATCCGGGGCACTGATAGACCGTTTCGTCAGGGAGCGGATGCTGCTGGAGGTTGCCATCGACCACCCGCGCACCCGCGAACAGTGGCGGCGCTACCGCTTCATGGTGGAGCGGGCCTGGCAGTTCGAGTCCGCCGGAGGCAGGTCGCTGAGGGAATATGTGCAGTGGGTGGACGACCAGATCAACGAACGGGCGCGCGTAACCGAAGCCGCCGTACCGGAAACCGACGAAGACGCAGTGCGCGTAATGACGGTTCACGCGGCCAAGGGGCTGGAGTTCCCCGTTGTCATCCTCACGGGCATCAACTCCGACTACGGCGGCAGGGTTGGCAAGGTACTCTATGACCGCCGCCGCGGCCGGATGGAAGTGCGGATGGGCAGCCGGGATGCGGGATTCGAGACCCCCGGATTCGCGGAACTGGAAGACTCGGAAAAGCGGATGAGCGATGCCGAGGACGTGCGGCTGATGTACGTGGCCGCCACCCGCGCCAGAGATCACCTGGTGCTCAGCCTGCGCCGCACCGCCGGAGGAAGGGGATCACGCTCCGCAGCGGCGACAATGGCGGAATTGATGGAGGGACATCCGGCGCTGTGGACGGAAGTCTCTCCCCGGGACGACCGCCCTCTCGAACCGCCGGAAACGGAGGAACCCGAGGATCGCCCCGATGCCGCCAGCCAGTTCGAGCATTCAGTCGAAGCGCTGGAGTCGTGGAGGAGCGGGCGGGAAGCGCTGTTTGGCGAAATGGGCAGGCCGTCGTCAATAGCCGCTACCTCCCTCGGAAGAACGAAACAGATAGAACCGGAGGACAAGCCGGAGCAGGAAAGCAGCGAGCCGTGGAAGCGGGGCCGCGCCGGTACGTCCGTGGGGCGGGCCGTGCATGCCGTGCTCCAGTCCATTGACCTGGCTACCGGGGAGGGGATCGCCGACCGCGCCAGGGCGCAGGCCGCCGCCGAGGGCGTACCGGGCCGCGAGGAGGCGATTGAGCGTTTATGCCGTGTCGCAGTGGACAGCGGAATAGTGAAGCGAGCGGTAGCGTCCAAACGGTTCTGGCGGGAAGTGCCTGTGGCGGTGGGCACGGGAAACGGCTCCCTGCACGGGTTCATAGACCTGCTCTTCGAGGAAGAGGAGGGCCTGGTCGTGGTCGACTACAAGACGGACGCCATCACGGGCGAAGAGGCCCCCGAGTCCGTGCAACGATACCGGCTACAGGGCGGCGCCTACGCCCACGCCTTGCAGGAACTGACCGGCAAGCCCGTAACCGAAGTTGTCTTTCTGTATCTACAACCCCGCCGCGAACAGCAACTTCCCGACCTGCCAGGCGCCATGCGGGAGGCGCGAGAGGAGGCCGCGAAACTGCTGGGCGCGCAGTCCGGCTAATCCCTACTCCAACAGTTCCCTCTCCCTCTGGGGCATAGAGAACCCATAATTCCCTCCCCCTGAGGGGGAGGGTTAGGGTGGGGGTGAAAAGGCAGTGCAGAGTCACCGCCGGGTGCATCGCGGAGAATGCTCCACCGGCTTTGAGATGGTCACTTCCTCGTAGCGCGGCCGCGAAGGGCTGCCAGGGAGAGACTGATGCTGACCACGCCGACCCCCACGATGGAAATTCCCGCATTGAGCAGGGCCCGCCAGTCCCAATCTCCGTAAACCAGTGTCCGCAGCGCCTCCAGGATGTAGGTAACCGGATTGTAGTCGGCGGCTGCCGAAAGCCAGCCAGTCATTTGTTCCTGCGGCACGAACAGCGAAGTCATGAACAGGAACGGGAAAAACAGCAGGAAGCTGGTGTTCACGGCCGCCGCGTTGCCCGTCTTGAAGGCGATGGCGTAGGGAAACCCGGAGAACACCAGCCCCCATATCCCGGCCATGCCGATGAACGCAAGGATTCCCAGGATGCCGGTTCCGAACTGCACGCCAGCGATAAAGCCCATGATTATCACCGGAACCGTGAGGGCCATCACCAGCGCAAAGTCGGCCACCATCAGTCCAATCAGGAGGGCTAGGCGGTTCACCGGCGTCATCACCAGCCGGTCAAAGTAACCGCTCTGTATGTCCGTGACCACGGTGGTGGCTCGCGAAATGCCCGTTACGGCAAACATGACGGCCACCGGAAGCTGGAAGGCGCGGTAGTCGAGACCCGGAATGTTCCCGGCGAAGTCCTCCAGTGCGCCCACTGTCATCGCGTACATGAATACGGGAATGACCAGGGCGGGGATGGTGGTTTCCGGGTCTCTGGCGATGGACCGCAGCGCCCGTTCCGAAACCGACAACAGGTCACGGAGAATGCCAGCCCCTTGACGGCGTGGTGCGCCTCTTTCAGGCCCGGAAGCCGGAACCGCAGCCATTTGCATCTCCCTCTACCGGAATTTACCCCGATCAGATCGGGGATTACTTCGTTACTTGCGACCGCGCAGCGCCCGGTTTCTCCCTGTCTGGTGGTTCAACCCATCGGCATTGATGGGCATAGTGTCCCGATCCGTCATTCCGGCGAAAGCCGGAATCCAGAACTGCCAAACGGACTTACATTGCTTTCACCATCGGCGCCCCCCTGGATTCCGGCGAAAGCCGGAATGACGGATACAAAAGTCAATGCTGTCATAGCGCTGGCCGGCGACTGATTTTCCCTGCCCGGGGGTTACAGGTCTATCCTTCCTCTTCGGGGGACTCCCCGTCCGTTCCGTTCGTCCTGAAACGGACGCCGGTCACTTGCAGGAAGACGTCGTCGAGGGTCGGGGTGCGCAGGGTCAATTCCTGCACCGTAAGGCCCTGTTCGTTCAGTCGCAGCGCCACGGCGCTTATCAGGGCCGCGCCGTTGGTCACGCTGATGGTGATCTCGTTGCCGTGGGTTTCAATGGCGGCAACCGACGGGATGGACGACAGGGCCTCGGTCGCCGCGGCGGCGTCCCCCTCGTTTTCAGACCCGATGCGCGCCACTATGAGGTCGGCTCCCCTGTCCCGCTTCAGCTCCGAAGGAGACCCCTGCGCCGCCAACTGGCCGTGATTGATGATTCCCACCCGGTCGGCCAGGGCATCCGCCTCCTCCAAATACTGAGTGGTCAGGAATACGGTCACCCCCATTCCGCCGTTGATCTCGCGCACCTCATCCCAGATCCGGGACCGGCTGATTGGGTCGAGCCCGGTCGTCGGCTCATCAAGGAACAGCACCTCGGGGCGGTGAATCAGAGCGGCGGCAAGGTCCAGGCGCCGCTTCATTCCTCCCGAGTACGTCCCAATCTGGCGCTTCATGGCGTCGCCGATGTCCACCAGGTCAGCCAGCTCGTCGATGCGGCGGTCAGCCTCTTTCCGGCCCAGGCCGTACAGGAGTCCTTGAAGCCGCAGCAGTTCCCGCCCGGTCTGCTTGTTGTCCAGGGCGGCATCCTGCAAGGCGACGCCGATGCGACTCCGCACCAGGTCAGGCTGGCGCACCACGTCGTGGCCCGCAACCGTGATCGAGCCGCTGGTCGGCGCAAGCAGCGTAACCAGCATGCGGATCACGGTGGTCTTTCCGGCCCCGTTGGGCCCGAGAAACCCGTATATTTCGCCTTTCCGAACCGCCAGGTCCACGCCGTCTACCGCGCGCAGGGGGCCGTATTGACGGACGAGTTGCCGGGTCTCGATAGCGAGGGCCGGATCGGGGAAACTGTCCTTTTCCATTGCCGTGGTTATCTTCCTTGAGCGCCGATTCCAACCGGCGCTCCGCCGCCCCGGCTACGCCGCGGGCGCAACCTTCCGCCCGATGCAATCGGGGGGCCTTTCGGGATGATAGCATAGCGGCCTACCCTTTCGACTCGCTCAGGGTGAGCCTGTCGAACCCCATTGGCTATTGCAGAGCGCCCAACGGCGGGGCGGCGACTTGGAGGCGGAGATGAAGAGCAGGGTCTTTGATATCCTTTCGATTGACGAGGGAGAGGACCGCATCAGCCGGGCCGTGGATACGGCGCTGCTGCTCCTGATTCTCAGCAACGTGGCGGCGCTGGTGATCGTCACGGATGAGAGCATCCACTCCATGTCGCCCGGCTTTTTCTATTACTTCGAACTGGTGTCCTTCAGCATCTTCGCTATTGAATACGCGCTCCGGCTGTGGAGTTGCACCGAAAACCCGGAGTACGCCCATCCGGTGACCGGGCGGCTCCGGTTTGCCATGCAACCGCTGATGATAGCGGACGCAGTGGCCGTGATTTCCTATTTCATCCTCTTTGCGTTGCCGTCCGGTATGGACCTTGGCGCGCTGCGGGCGCTCCGGCTGGTGAGCCGCTTCGCCCTCCTGGCGCGATATTCGTCGGGCCTCCAGGCGCTTTCCGCAGCGGTCTCGGCCAGGCGCAACGAGCTGCTGGGCGTGGTGTCGGTGGTGGCGGCCCTGCTGGTGCTGGCGTCATCGCTGATGTATTACATCGAGCAGTCGGCCCAGCCCGACAAGTTTTCCAGCATCCCGGCGACCATGTGGTGGAGCATCATAACCGTAACGACCGTCGGGTACGGCGATGTCGCGCCGGTGACGCCCGGCGGAAAGCTGCTGGCGGGAGTCATAGCGCTGCTGGGCATAGGCATATTTGCCCTGCCAGCGGGCATTCTGGGATCCGGATTCACGGAACAGCTTAGCCGCCGCCGCGCGGCAACAATGCCCGGGCGCTGCCCCCGTTGCGGCCTGGACCTGCGCAGCAATCCGCCCCAGCCTGGACAAAGCCCGCCAGCATGACGGTCGATGGGCCACCCGACGTCTTGAGACAGTCGCTTGGCCTAGACAGCCGCGACAGCCTCGCGCTGGCTCACCTCGTTGGCGAACCGGGTCACCAGCCCGGCCAGCCGTGCCGGCACCTCGACGTTGGGGGAGTGCCCGATGCCATGAAAGACGTGCAGGTGCCGGTTTTCCTCCGGGAGGGCAAGGTATTCGGCTACAATGTTGTCGACGCCTACGGTGTCGTCCAGGTCTCCGCCGACCACCATCGTCGGCACCCGTATCTCGCCCAGCCTCTGACGCAAGCGCAACGCGCCCATGGAACGCCGGCCGCCGATTGCCCGCTCGATTGGGTTGCGGAGTATGATGCTCCTGACCTCATCGGCGAATTCCTCCGATACGTGCGGCGCATTGAAGCCCATGTCGCCCCGGGTCAGGCCGCCCTCCGCAAAGGACGCCCGCAGTGTCTCCTCCCAATCCCCGGCCAGCTCCCGCCCGTTCAGCGGGGCCGAGTTCAGCAGTACCAGTCCCCGCAACATATCCTGGTGGGCCAGGGCAAACTGCGTAACCGTTGCGCCGCCCATGGAGTGGCCGACCAGCAGGAAATCTTCCAGTCCCAGGGCCAGCGCGGCGTTATGGAGATCGGCGGCGAAAGACTGGACGGTGTACCCGTCTTCCGAACCGGCCCGGCCCGAATCGCCCGCGCCGCGGTTGTTCAGGGCGATAATCCGGAAGCGCGGCCCGCCATCCGTCCGTTCCCGCGCCAACTGTTCGATGGTGTAGCGCCACAGCAGCGCCGACGACGCATAGCCGTGTACCAGCACGATGGTCTCAGGGCCGTCGCCCTGCTCGAAATATTGCAACGATACCTCACCGGCCTGCACGAACCTGGACTCCATAACTGCCTCCTCAATCAATAGTTCCCTATCCCTCCGGGAGAGTGACAGGGTGGGGCGTATCCGTATCCGCAATTCCCCCGGCGACTGACAGGTATCCTAACACGAGGCTGACAGCAAGTGATTCGTTACGACAATGCAGTGTCTTTTGGTTGTTCCCTCTTCCTCTGGCAGAGGGTTAGGGTGAGGGCGTTTTCCGGTCGGATTTCAGACTCCTGAAACGCAAGGCTTCACCCCCACCCCAGCCCTCCCCCTGAGGGAGAGGGAGCAGGACCGTCAAATGGAGTCATCCTGGCTCGGGGAAATGGGGCATTGTATCCGCCGCACTGTTGGGCCTATCATAATCATCGCTCATTATGTTATCCCGGAGGGCGCATGTCTCTATTTTCCTTCCGTCTTCCCAACGCCGACTATCTTGGCTTTCCGGCTACTACCCAGGCGATAGTCGAAACGGCCTGCAAGGCGGAAAAGCTCGGATTCGACGCACTCTTCGTCAATGACCACGTAATCGTCGACGACTCGCCCCGGAGCGAAGTGTGGCGCAACGTGTACGACCCCCTGGTAGTCCTTTCCTACGTGGCAGCCTGCACGTCGAAGATAAAGCTCGGCACCTCGGTTCTCATAATGCCCTACCGCAACCCAATAGCAACGGCCAAGGCGCTGGCCACCCTGGACCAGATGTCCGGCGGCCGCGTCATCGCCGGAGTCGGTTCCGGCTGGAACCAGGCGGAGTTCGACGCCCTGGGGCGCCCTTACCGCCAGCGCGGCAGCCGGACTAATGAATACCTTCAGCTATGGCAGGCGTGCTGGGCGCCCGGGATCACCAGTTTCCAGGGCCGGTACTACTCTTTCGAGAATATGCACATCAACCCCAAGCCGCTCCAGCAGCCTCACCCGCCCATCTGGATCGGCGGGTCGGGGGCGGGATCGCTGCGCCGCGCCGCCCGGTTCGCCGAGGTCTGGCAGCCCACGCCTACCGCTTTGCCGGACCTTATCAGCAACCAGAAGTACCTGGCCGACGTTTCAGCCCAACTGTACAAAGAACCGCCGCGCACCAGGATGAGCTTCCGTGTCAACTTCAGCAACATCACGGGCAGCTCCCACGGCAATTCAAGGGGCGGCGACCGTCCCCCCGGGCATGGCACGCCGCAGCAGGTGCTGTCCGACATGAAACGATACCGCCAGCAAGCCGGTCTCGATGAGTTCCAGATAAACTTCAATGGCTGCGGCAACCTGCAACAGCTCCTGGACTCCATGGACGCGCTGGTGGAGGAGGTAATCCCCAGGGTTGACGAGTAAGACGGCGTGGCACAAATCCCCTCTCCAGAGGGGAGAGGACTATGGAGTGTCGTCAAATTGGATTCCTGGAAGTGCGACAGCTTTGTTTCCGTCATTCCGGCGAAAGCCGGAATCCAGAAGCGTTGCCTTCCAGTATCGTTTTTTCCTTGTTGGAAACCCTGGATTCCGGCTTTCGCCGGAATGACGGGGCAATTTGACGACACTCTCTAGGGTGATGGCGTTCCCCAGTCGCAGAAGGTGTTTAATTTAGTTCCCTCTCCCTCCGGGGGAGGGTTAGGGTGGGGGCGTTCCCCAGTCTCACGGCAATGACGGGCGTTGGCATAATGCTTTTACGAAAGCGATATGCTATATGTCACACACCTCCTATGAGTCCATTTCGCATAGCAGGGATTGATTTGAAAGGATTTCCCACAGACCGCAAGGAAAAGCGCCGCGTGCTGATGCAGGCGGTGGAGGACGTGCGCCCTATACTGGAGGCTGCGGCTCCGGAGGGCGAGCAGACGGCCACCCTGCCCAAGGCTTCCGCGGACGCCCTGTATAAGTCGGGGCTGTTCCGTCTGAAGCTGCCCCACGCCCTTGGAGGAGCTGAGGCCGACCTGGTAACGCAACTGGACGTGCTGGAAGCGGTCAGCGAAATCGAGCCGTCCGCCGGGTGGTGCCTGATGATCGGCGCGGCCAGCCTGGGCGGTGTCGGCGCCTTCCTCGAGGACGACGCCATCGAGGAAATCTTCGTTGGCGGCAAGCCTCCCCGGACTGCCGGGGTATTCGCCCCGTTCGGGACGGCCGTGCCCACGGACGGCGGGTACTTTCTCAGCGGGCGCTGGTCCTTCGCCAGCGGCATCAGGCACTCCCAGTGGATTTCCGCAGGAGCGCGCGTGGCGACCGATCAACCCGGCTACCCGGCCCAGATCAGGGCTACCGTTCGCACTTCCGATGTCAAGATTCACGACAACTGGCACGTCATGGGACTCAGGGGAACCGGCAGTTGCGACTTCTCGGCGGAAAACCTGTTTGTCCCGGCCAGTTTCGCCTACGACACATCGCTTACCGAACCGCTCCGGGGAGGGGGCCTATACCGCTTGGGACGACCGGCATTCGTTACAAACGAGCACTCGGCCTTTGCCTTGGGCGTGGCACGGCGGGCGCTGGACGCCATCACCGAAGTAGGGCAATCCAAAACTCGCGGTTACGTTTCGGCCAATCCCCTCGCGCAACGGGCAGTTTTCCAGCGGATGCTCAGCGAGTGCGATCTGAAGCTGCGGGCCGCCCGGGCGCTGAACGTGGAAATCCTGGAGAACACTTGGCAAGTCGCCAATGACGGGAAGACCCCCGACCCCGCGTTGCAGGCCGAGATGCGCGGCCTCGCTACCTATTCGACGGACGTTGCGCTGGACGTGGCGACGCAGGCATTCCGGTTTGCCGGAGGCGCCGCGCTGTTCGATTCCAGCATTCTGCAACGGTGCCTGCGCGACCTCAACGCGGGCGCCCAGCACCAGATGGTCAGCGACGCCGCCTACGAGAACCACGGCCAGTTCATCCTCGGCCTTCCCGAGGCCAGGGCCATGGAGTAGCCTTAGCATAGAAGTCACGCGCTTGAAATTACGAATCCGTCATTCCTGCGCAGTTGAAAGCTATCTCCCTCCCCCTGAGGGGGAGGGTTGGGGTGGGGGTGAACTCCTAAACTGCATGACTCCTATGACTATGGGAGTGGACCTACTACCAAAGGGGCCAATCCCGCCCATTATCCCAATCACAAAAATCACAGTTCAGACAAACCTCCACGCTGAATATAATTACCGTCACAGGTCCACCACCAAATGCAGCGGGCGGCAGCTCTGCGCCCCCGCCCGGAGTTCAAGCCCGGAATTCAAGGAGGAACAATGCGCTTCGGCCACTTTTTTTACCCGATGAGATTCGACGATTCCGACGATCACCAGGCAATCCAGGACTGCCTGGACGAAGCGTTGCTGGCCGAAGAGTTGGGCTATGACGCCGTCTGGCTGGCCGAGCATTACTTCACGGGGGAATGCGTCTACGGCGACCCTCTGGTGTTCGCTGGCGCCATTGCCGCGCAGACCAAGCGAATCGAGATCGGGTTCGGCATCCTGGAGTTGCCGCTACACAATCCGGTGCGGGTAGCCATCCAGACGGCGCTGCTGGACAACCTGTGCCAGGGCCGCCTGATAGTGGGAACGGCCAAGGGTTCCAACTACAACGCTTACGAGTACATCGGCTTCGGTTCCAATCCCGAACTGGGATGGCAACAACTGGACGAGGCGGAGGAACTGCTGATCAAGGCGTGGACTACCGACAACCTGGAGTTCAAGGGAAAGTATTATGACGTGTCGGTGCCCTCCATGCGGCCCCGTCCGTACCGGAAACCGCACCCCCGCCTGGCGCGGGCATGCCTCAACGCCGAATCCATCGCCGAAATGGCCCGCATTGGCCGCCCCGTCCTGCTCCGGGGGCGCTCGACAAATCACGTGGGCGACGGCATCAGCCTCTACCGCGAGACCATGCAGGAATCCGGATTCGACGATGCGGCTATCGAGTCCAATCTCGACCAGATTTGGGTCTGGAGGGAAATTCACGTCGCCGAGACCGATGAGCAGGCCTTCGACGAGTACCTGCCCGCGTTCCACGATGCCTACGTGACCATGGAGGGGTTCCGCAACAGGTACAACCCGCCGCAGTACGCCATGGACCGCCAGACCGCTCCCATTCCCAGGGAAATGTACGGGGACAAGCCAGACCCCACCATCAACGAACTGCTGGTTGGCAGTCCCGAACGGGTAGCGGAGCAGTTGGCGCAACTGCGCAAGGCGGGCGTGCGCAACCTGATGCTCACCAACCGGGGCCTCATGCCGCCCGACAAAACCGCCGAGTCAATGAGACTGTTCAGCGAACAGGTAATGCCCCTGCTGCGAGATTAAGAAATATCTCAATAGATCCCTCTCCCTCCGGGGGGAACTTGAGAAGCACCCCGTTACGGTTCACAAGGCAATTTTGATCGTCAGGCGCGGGCCATGATGCGCCGGGACAACTCCAGCAATTGGCTGTCGCTCCCCCACGGCCCCACCAGCGAAAAGCCCAGAGGCAGACCGTCCAGCGTCGCCAGCGGCAGGCTGACCTGGGGCAGCCCGGCCAGTCCGGCGATGCACAGCAGCATCATTGCCTGGGCGCGAATGCGGTCCTCCAGTTCGTCCTGCGGCGTGTCGGCCAGCGGCGCAACGCGCGGCGATGTGGGCAGGCACAGCACGTCTCCATCCTCGAACAAGCCCTTTACGCGCCGAACAATGGCGTCGCGTCGTATGCGGCCCGCCTGTACCTGCTCATCCGTTACGCGGGAAGCCCAGTCCATTCGCTCCCGAATGCCGGGGCCGAATTGGGGATTCGACTCCTGGACCCATTCGCGGTGATTCGACCAGATTTCCCAAGCCTGGATGACCCGGAAGGTCTGGAACCACTCCATCAGCCCATCTTCGCTGACGATTACGTCCTTCCGGCTGCCGATGGTTTCAGTAGCCAGTTCCACCGCCGGCCACAGCGCATCGGCAACCTCCACGTCAACCACCCCGAATGCGTCGGAAGGGAAGAGAAGCCGCCGAGTCGGTGGTAGTGACTCCCCCGAACCTGTCGAAGGGTCATCCAGCAGCACGTTGCCGACAGCGGCAAAAACGTCGGGATCCCGGGCAAACCAGCCAGCGACATCGAAACTCCAGGTGAACGGGGCCACACCCTCCAGAGACACCCGGCCATGGCTGGGCCGGATGCCGAGAATGCCGCAGTAGCTGGCGGGCAGCCTTACCGAGCCGCCGCAATCCGTGCCGAGGGCGAAGCCAACCAGCCCGCCAGCAACGGCGGAGGCCGAACCGCTGGAGGAGCCGCCGGGTATGCGTCCGGGCGCCGCCGGGTTGACCGGCGTGCCGTAGTGGGCGTTCTGGCCGCTGAGACTGTAGGTGAGTTCGTCGGTCAGCGCCTTGCCCACCATGTCGGCCCCGGCGTCCAGCAGCCGTTGCACGGCGGGCGCAGTGGCCTCCGCCGGGGGATGCGTGGCCAGCCAGGTCGGGCTGCCGAACCCCGTCCTGACCCCGGCGATGTCAAAGACATCCTTGGCGGCAAACGTGAGCCCGGCCAGGGGGCCAATGCCCGAACCTGTTAGTGCGGCGTGGTTTTCCCGGCAAAAGGCTCCCAGCGGATCGTCCGGCGGGTTTCCGAAAGTTGCGCTATTCATCGGCTTTACTCATGGCGAGCTTGTCGAACCATCCGGCGGATGCAGGATTGCCGGGGCGCGGGTGAACGTCCGTCTGCCCCTCTTGAAGCCCATGATGGGATACACCACCTCGGTGACGGCCTCGGCACGGCTCTCGCAGTCCAGCACCACCAGGTCGGCGGGGTTGCCGACCTCGATGCCGTAGTCCGGCAGGCGCATCAGCCGGGCCGGGCGGGCGGTCACCATCTCAAAACACTCTTCGAGACCATCCGGGTCTCCCACCTGACAGATGTTGGCGTACAGGTTGGCCATGCGCACCAGCGAGCAGTCCCCAAAGGGAGTGAAGGGGTTGAGGACGTTGTTGGTGGACAGGGAGCAGTTTACGCCGTCGCCCAGGAGGCGATGCACGGGAGCGACGCCCCGCATCATCGAATGTTCCTGGTGCCGCCCCATCAGGTACAGGTCAGTAGCGGGAAGCACAGTTACCGCGACTCCCGATTCGGCCAGTCGGCGGGATTTCCGTTGCAGCGATTCAGGGGAGAGGGCGGAGAGCTTGGTAACGTGGCCGATGGCGACCCGCCCGCCGTATCCGAAACGCCCGGCCAGTTCGCAGACGTAGTCGAGGTCGAGGGAGTCTGCATCGGGGCCAAAGTCGAGGTGCATGTCGATGTCTATGTCGAATTCGCGGGCGATCTCAAACACCCGGTCGATCTGCCCGTGGGGGTCGCTATCGGTGTAGGGCGCTCCGCCAACGACGCTGCCGCCCTTTCCGAGAGCCTCCACAATGAGCTCGTCGGTACCGGGATTGTTCAGCAACCCTTCCTGCGGGAAGATGCAAATCTCGATGTCCATGGCCCAGCGGAACTCGTCCACCAGCGGCAGGATGCCTTCCAGGCTGCGAAGCCCTATGACCGGATCGACCTCCAGGTGCGTTCGCATTCGCGTGGTGCCGTTGGCGACGCACTTTTCCAGAGTCCGCTTTGCCCGCCGGTAAACATCCTCCGGTGTCCACTCCGCCTTCAGCCGGGCCACCTCGCCGATGGCCTCGTTCAGCCCGCCCCTCTGCGACGAAAGACGGTCAAGAATGCAGGACTTGTCCAGGTGGATGTGAGTCTCGACGAACCCCGGCGACACCAACCGGCCGCCAGCGTCGATTACCTCGCCGTCGGCCTGAAGCCTCGGCTGAATGGCAGCGATGCTCCCGCCGACAATCCCGATGTCGACCAGAGAGGCAGCCGGGCCGTCATTCACCCCGGCGTTTCGCAGTATGGTATCCATTACCTAGTGCCTTGTCCGTGGTTCATAGTGCCCAGTCCCATGCCACTATTCACTACTCACTATCCAATGGGAGTTACGTCGTTGAGGAGCTCACCCCCACCCTAGCCCTCCCCTTGAGGGGGAGGGAATTGCTTTCAACTGCGTAAGTCCTATCCGATGCCCAGCTCGGCTTTCATGTCGGCCACCGCCTGGTTGCGGGACTTGCGCTGCCACTGAGGGCGGGCGTTGATGGGCACGTTGATGATTTCGGGGTCGATCTTGAGGGCCACGAACACCGGGCCGGGCTGGGCCAGTATTTCCTCGATCTGGCTGGCGAAGTCCTCGAGATTGTCTATGGAGTAGGTCTTGGGGTAGCCGCAGCCCTGCGCCACCACGTCGTAGGCCATCACGTCGGCGTTGGGGACGGGCTGGCCGCCGGTGGTGGCGTAGACGCCGTTGTCGAGCATGAAATGGTACAGGTTCTCCGGCGCTTTCTCGGCGATGGTGGGCAGAGCGCCCATGCCCATGAGCACGTCGCCCTCCGAGTCGAACAGCACCACGCGCTGCTCCGGCTGGGCCAGCGCCAGGCCGAGGGCGAAGGATGCATGGCCGCCCATGGCCGGGTCACCCAGGGGAAGGTCGCGGTCGGGCTGATCGCTCATTTCCACCCAGAACCTTCCGCCGCGGCCGGGGATCACGATGGCATCGCCGCGGTGCTCGTTGAACACCCGCAACATTTCCTGTGTCTTCATCATTGCGTTCACTATTCCTCGCGATAGTGGGCCTTTCGATTTTCCAGGATATTTTAATAGCTCCCTCTCCCTCTGGGGGAGGGTTAGGGTGGGGGCGTGGTTCGACAGGCTCACCATGAGCTTGTCGAATGGTGCCGATGCCAACGATTTCACCCTCACCCCTCCTGAGCTTGCCGAAGGGCCTCTCCCTCAAGGGAGAGGGAGAATCAAAAATGCCTTTCGATTTTCGCTCGTTTTCCCTTTTATGGGGTGGGAGTAAAATCCTGCGCTTCGACGGTTTATAGCCTGACGGGGGAACGCCCTCACCCTAACCCTCTCCCAGAGGGAGAGGGAACAATTGAAAAGAGTCGCCGGGCTACCGGCTCACGTTGAATCCGTGATATTCGTCGCCGACCAGCACGGCCACCGGGCGCTTCTCTTGCGCGGCCTCGTTGAAGGCGATGGAAATCCGGTCAGCGTCTTCGTCGGACTCGACCAGGTAGTAGTTTATGTTAAAGGCGTGGAGGAACCGCTCGGTGTAGAAGGCCGCCGTGTCGTTGATGACACCGTGGCGCGTCCAGCCGCGATAGCCGACCATCATCACCACTGGCGTGTTCATGCCGATGCCCCAGCCGCGCAGGGAATCGCCGGATTCCATCAGGCCGGTGTTCTGGATGAGAATGACCGGCTTCGCTCCCCCAGCGGCAAGCCCGGCCGCCGTCGAAAATGCGTGGCCTTCACGACTTACCGTGACCAAGTCCAGGGACGGCTCGTCGCGCATCAGGACGTACAGGAAATTGGTCTCGCTGTCGGGCAGCCAGACCACGTGGGTGATTCCGTTGTTCTTCAGCTCCTCCAGCACTCTGGCCGGGCTGAGTTCCGCCATCTTGCATTCCTCCTGGTGTCTCCCCTCTCCCTCAAGAGAGAAGGAGAATCATAAAGCCGAATAGTCTACCGCTCGGGCCACACGGGCTCGTGGTGGCCGAGGGGCACCGTGGGCCTGGTCCAGTGCGGGGCAGTTTCCGAAAGCCGGAGCGCGGGCCCCAGATGCGTCAATCGTCCGCCCGGCACGTCGGTCTCGACGCACCAATTCCTGATTTCCTCGGCGGTGAATTCGCGGGGTACGTCGTGAAGCTGAGATTCCGGCGCCTCGCCGCGGTCGACCAGCCAGCGCCCGGTCTGCGCGAGGGATGCCCGCACCAGCCAACTGCCGCCCTCGCGCGTTCGCCGCGCCAGCGCGACCATTGCACCGAAGGCCATCAGGTAGCCGGTGAGGTAGTCGATGGCGGACACCGGGTAGAACTGCGGCCCCGGCTCGGCGCCCGGGAACAACTGCCCCTGGCGGTGGGTTATTCCGCTGACGGTCTGCACCACGGTGTCGAAACCGCGCCGTTCGGCCCACGGGCCTACCCTACCGAAAGCGGACAGCGAGACGTAGACGATTCCCGGCCGTAGCTTGGCCAGGTCTTGCGGCGACAGGCCGCGCTGCGCCAGCGTACCCGGTCGATAGCCTTGGGAGAACACGTCGGCGTTGCGCGCCAGCTCCCGCAGGGTCTCCAGTTGGCTCTCCTCCCGCATGTCGATGTGGGCCGAAAGCTTGCCGTGCCCGGTGTCCAGTTCCTGGGAGGGGCTGAAGGGCAAATGCGGCCCGCTGATTTTCATCACGTCTGCGCCGTGCTCGGCCAATGTGCGGGCACACGACGGCCCGGCCAACACCCTGGTCAAGTCCAGCACCCTGATCCCCGACAACGGGCGGTCGCCATCCGGCAACGGCTTGGGAGGGCTGTCGCCTATCTTCTCAATCTCCAGCAGAGGCAGGGACGCCACCGCCGCCGACTGCGGGTGCTTGGCCCATTCTTCCATGGAACGCACCATCCCGCCCGCTCCCTTGGCGGCGATGATGGCCTCCTCCAGTTCCAGCGCGTCCCACTCCGCGACGGCCCGGCGCACCGCCTCGCGGTCTTCGGGCACGCCCAGCACGCCCAGCGCGGCGTCGCGGTGGTTGGGGAAGTTGCAGTGCAGGTAGCTCCAGCGGCCGTATTTCGCCGGATACACACCCATCACCGGCGTCCGCTCGGCAGCAACGGGGTCGCCGTCCATCTTCAGGTAGTGCCCGCTGCGCAGCGAGGCCGTCGCCCGCCGGATGTCTATGCCGACTTCCTGCCCCCGCCCTGTGCGGAGATTCCAGAGGTCGGAGACGGCCAGCCCGACGGCGGCCAGGCTGGCGGCGGCGGTCTCGCCGATGCGGAATGGCGTGGGCAGGACGGGATCGGCATCGCCGGTAATTTCCACCTTGTCGGCGCTCTGCTGGTCCAAACCCACGGTTGAGAGGATTGTTTTCAGCGCTTGATTAGTCACCCCGACATTCGCTCCTGATACCCGCCTTCGCGGGCACATGTTTGATGCCCCAACATTACCACAATTCCACCGCAATTCCGTGTGAACCTTGATTCTTTTGATTTTTCTGATTACTCTGATTCGAACCGGGGGAATCCTGTCCGTCATACCAAATCATACGAATCTACGAATCAGAGTTCAGAAAAAGTGCGAAAGTTACGTTTCTGCCTGCTTGCCTGCATCCTCTTTGCGTTGATCGCCCTGACCGCCTGCACCAAGGAAGTGGTCAGGGAAGTGGTTATCACCCCGGCGGCAGGCCCGACGCAGACCGTCCCGCCGCCCACGAGCCAGCCCCAAGAGACTCAGGCGGGGGAAGCGGAGGAAGTTCCCGCAGAGGAGCGCGTCTTCAAAATCGGCATCGCCGAGGACATGACCACCACCAACCACTGGGCCTATCTCGGCCCTGACGGCTCCATCTGGAACAGCTACGTCCTGGGAGGCAGCAAGCCCGCCCTCTACGGCTATTCGGCGCAGCGGTACGACTGGATTCCCTCGCTGGCCGCCGACTTTCCCGAGCCGTTGGCCGAGACCACCAAGGACGGCACAACTTTCTGGACCACCCAGTTGGCGCTGAAAGAGGGCGTGAAATGGAGCGACGGCAGTGAGGTGACCGCGGATGATTTCGTGTTCACTGCAACCACTGCCGTGGAATTGCAGTTGACCGGCAACTGGCCGTCAATCGTGGACCCGGAGTACTTTGACCACGCTGAGGCCGACGGCCCCTACTCTCTCACAATCTATTTCAAGCAAAAGCCCGGCCTCGCCCGCTGGCAGTTCGGCCTGGCCTTCATGCCCATCTTCTCCAAGGCATACTGGGAGCCGGTGGTCAGCGACGCCCGGCAAGCGGGCGACGCTACGGAGCAACAGAAAGCGTTGTACGCCCACGTCCCCGACGGAGAACCCAGCGCCGGCGGATTCGTTTTCGATCAGTGGGAGCGGGGCGCTTTTGCCGAGAAGACCAGCAACCGGGAATACTACTTCTCCGGCTCCACAATTGAGCAATACTCCAACGGCGCTTACGTGGCGTCCAAGCCCGGCGTCTATGAGTTCACCGCCTTCGGCGAACCCGCTGGCGAGCCGGTACTGGAGTACGTTGAGGGGCCATACGCAGAAAGCACCATTTACTCCATCTATGGCAGCCAGGATGCCGCCGTGTTGGCGCTCAAGAAAGGCGACATCGACTTTATGCTGAATCCCCTCGGCCTCTCATCGGGCCTCCAGGAACAGCTCCAGGGAGAAAACGGCCTCACTACCATCGAAAACGCCTCTAACGGAGTCCGCTACCTGGGGTTTAACTTCCGCAAGGAACCTATGGACAACAAGGCCTTCCGGCAGGCCGTCGCCACGCTGATAGACAAGGAATTCCTGGTGGACACGGTGCTGCAAGGCGTGGCCATCCCCATATACACCATGGTTCCAGAGGGCAACGGCGCGTGGTACAACCCGGACGTTCCGCTCATCGGCATGGGCTTGACCAGGGCCGAGAGAATCGAGACCGCCGTCGGCCTGCTCAAGGAAGCAGGATTTACATGGGAAACTGAACCCCGCCTCAGCGAGGACGGCCAGTTCGTCGAGCAGCAGGGCGAGGGCCTGGCCATGCCGGACGGCAGTCCGGTGCCCGCAATGGAGGTGCTGGCCCCAAGCGCGGGCTACGACCCGCTACGCTCCACGTTCGCCATCTGGATTGAGCGGTGGCTGAACGAGATCGGGATACCGTTGCGGGCCAATTTGACCGGGTTCAACGTAATCGTGGATCGAGTGTTCAACCAGCAGGACTTCGACATGTGGATCCTCGGCTGGGGCCTGAGCGCGTTCCCTGACTACCTGGAGGCGTTCTTCCATAGCCGCCATTCCGGGCTCGAGGGCCACAATGCGGGCGGCTACAACAATCAGGAGTTCGACGAGCTTGCGGACCAGTTGCTGTCGGAGACCGACCTGGAGGCAGCCCAGCAGCAAGTCTTCGAAATGCAGTCCTTCCTCGCCGAGGAATTGCCCTACGTCGTGCTGTTCGACACCCCGATTATCGAGACATACCGCAGCGACAAGATACAGTTTCCCTACACCGACCTGTGGGGAGGTCTCCAGAGTTCGGCTGGCATGCCCACCCTCGTTGAGTTCAAGTAAAAGCTCCGTACAGCGCGCTCGCATCCGTTAGACGCAATGACGCAAAGCCGCAATCTCTCTTTAGTTCTTTGCGTCGTTGCGCGGTTCGACACGCTCGCCACGAGGCCGTCGAATGGGCGCTGAGCCGGGACGCCAGTCATGACGGGTTACCTGCTCCGGCGGGCGGGCCAGATGGCCCTGACGCTGTTCCTGATAATCACGCTGGCCTTCTTTCTGGTCGAAGCGCAGCCGGGGGACTACGCCTCCTTCTACGTCCTGAATCCCGACCTGCCGCCGGATGTCAAAGACGAAATACGGGCTGCTTTCGGCCTGGATAAGCCGCTCTGGCAGCAATACCTGATTCACCTCAAGAACACGTTCACCGGAAATTTCGGCGTTTCCTTCGGACACTTTCCCCGTCCCGTCCTGGAGGTGCTGGGCGAGCGGCTGCCCCGCACACTGATGCTTTTCCTGACCGCCACGACCGTCTCCTTCTACGTCGGCTTCTTCCTTGGAAAGGCCATCGCCTGGCGCAGAGGAGGACTGTTCGAGTATGCCGCGACCATTTCAGGGGCCACTTTGTTCACGGCATTCACGCCCGCCTTCGCGCTGATGATGATCTGGATTTTTGCCTTCAAGCTCGGCTGGTTTCCCGTGGGCAAGTTCCTCGATCCCCTGGTGTGGCGGGGCGCGGACGTTAGCGCCAACTACGTTTTCGGCAATATGCTGTTGAGCGCCGCATCCTTTTTCGTCTTTGCCTTCCTCGTCATTCTCGTGATGAAAAAGCTGGGGCGGCGCGTCCCCCTGGTCTATGCGGTTCCCGTGCTGTCGGCGGGGATACTGGCAATTGTCGTCGGCTGGGCTTTCTCCGGCCTCGGTGTCCTGGCATTGGACATCATCAAGCACATGATTCTGCCGGTAGCCACCCTGACGTTGATTTCGTTCGCAGGCACCATGCTCCTCACTCGAAACAGCATGCTGGAGACCATCCGGGAGGACTACGTGATGGCGGCCCGGGCCAAGGGGCTGCCGGAAAAACAGGTGCGCGACCACCACGCGGCCCGCAACGCCCTGCTGCCAGTGGTGACCAGTCTGGTGTACAGCCTGGTCTTCGCCATCGACGGCAGCGTGATAATCGAGGGCATCTTTTCCTGGCCCGGCACCGGCATGACGCTGCTCCAGGCCGTGCGCACCGAAGACCTGCCGCTGGTGATGGGATCAATGCTGTTCATCGGAATGCTCTCGTTGCTGGCCCACGCCATGGTGGATGTCCTCTACGTCTTCCTTGACCCACGGATTCGATACCAGTGATTTTCCGCAGGCAGATGAGCGCTCCGCCCCCGGCATACGGAGGCGACGATTCCGGCTTTGGGCGGGCCGGGTTCCTGCTGGGCAGATTGGCCCTGGCGGCCCGGTCGTTCAGGCAGGGCTGGAACATCTTTGTGGAAAGCCGCCTGGGCGTCATTTCGCTGCTCATCATCGGCCTTTTCGCCCTGATGGCATTCTCGCATCCCGTCCTAATGGCGACGGTATGGGACCAGGCAACCTACGACCCCGTCACCGGGTACGCCTTCGACCAGGTGGAACAACCCGCCCCTCCCAGTTGGCGTCACCCGCTGGGAACGGACCCTCTGGGCCGGGACGTGCTGAGCCAACTGCTTTACAGCACCAGGTCGGAGTTCGTGCTGGGCATTACCGCTGCCCTTGTGACCGTGGGGATAGCCACCGTGGTAGGGGCAGTCTCCGCCTACTTCGGCGGCCTGCTGGACGCCTTCTTCATGCGTTTGGCCGATCTTGTAATCGCATTGCCGTCCATTTCGCTGTTAATCGTTCTCAGCGCCCTGTTCAACCTTAACCTGTTCTACATCGCTCTCATCATCGGCGTGCTGGGCGGCTTCGGCGGCACCGCCATCATCCTCAAGTCCCAGGCCCTGACGGTCAAGGTCAAGCCCTTCATCGAGGCGGCCCGCGTCGCTGGCGGCGGGCATTTCCATATCATCTTCGCTCACATCGTGCCCCACCTGATGCCGCTTTCGCTGCTGTATATGATGTTCACGGTGACCAACGCCATATTCGCCGAGGCGGTGCTGTCATTCCTGGGCCTGCTGGACTTGCGCATGAGTTGGGGCATAATGATTCATACGGCAAACACGGGCGGCTACCTGCTGGGCGGCACCAAGTACTGGTGGCTGGTGCTCCCCGCGGGAGCTTCCATCACCCTGCTGTGCAGCGCGTTCTACCTGGCCGGGCGCGCCCTGGACGAGGTGGTGAATCCCCGTCTGCGGCGGCGGAGCGACTGAACAGGGCAACCACAAGTGTTGCCCCTACGGGCGGAGTTTATGGCGTCTGACACGGTACTGGAAGTTAAAGACCTTTCCCTGACGTACCAGATTCGGCAGGGCGAGGTTAAAGCCGTCCAGGATGTCAACTTTCGCCTCGACCGGGGCCAGTCGCTGGGGCTGGTCGGCGAGTCGGGATGCGGCAAGTCCTCGGTCGCCAACTGCCTGATGGGTCTGCTGCCCGACAACGCCCGGGTGTCCAACGGGCAGGTCATCCTGGGCGGGCATGACCTGCTGGCCATGCCCGAAGAGACGCTCCGCCATTACCGCTGGAACCGCATCGCCATGGTGTTCCAGGCCGCCATGAACGTCCTGGACCCGGTCTACCGCGTGGGCCACCAGATCGTGGAGGCCATTGAGGCCCACGGCATTGGCTCCGCGGAGGCCGATTCCAGAGCGAGAGTAGCCGAGCTTTTCCGCAAGGTCGGCCTGGATCCGCAGTTGATGGACCGCTATCCCCACGAGTTCAGCGGCGGCATGCGCCAGCGGGCGGTCATTGCGATGGCCCTTTCCTGCGACCCGGACGTGATAATCGCCGACGAACCTACGACGGCCCTGGACGTCATCATGCAGGACAGGATACTCAGAGAGCTGAAAGGCATCCAGGGCGATACCGACCTGGCCGTGATTTACATCAGCCACGACATCGCCGTCATCGCGGAGGTGACCGACTCGGTGGCCGTGATGTACGCGGGCCGGCTGGTGGAGCTTGGCAGCACCGCCGAGGTGCTAACGTCGCCGATGCACCACTACACGGCGGCCCTCACTTCCTCATTCCCCAGCCTGCTCGGAGAGAAACGGCCGCTGACGGTGCTTGGCGGCGAGCCGCCGGACCTGGTATCTCCAGACCCCGGCTGCCCCTTCGCGCCCCGGTGTCCGGCGGCCACCGAAGTCTGCCGGGCCGAGCCGCCGCCCGCGGTCAACCGCGGCGGCCACTGGGCCACCTGCTGGCATCCCAACTCATTGCATAGCGAATAGTTCATAGTGTTTAGCAACGCCCAAACATCTACTGTCCACTCTCCACTATCAACCGGCGCGGCGCCGCTGGTTGAGGTCAGTGGGGTGACAAAGCGGTTCGCGGTCAGCAAGAACCTGTTCTTGAGACCGTCCAGCTTCATTCACGCCGTCGATGACGTCTCCTTCCAGTTGCGCCGTGGCGAGAGCCTGGGAGTGGTGGGGGAATCGGGCTGCGGCAAGACTACCGTCGGCAAGCTGCTGGTCAAGCTGATTGAGCCGGATGACGGGCGCATTCTGTTTCGCTTTGCCAGCAATCCGGTATCGAGCCATGGCGACCCGGCGGTAGACCCGTCCCTGCTGCGGGGCACGGCGTTGAAAGACTTCCGTAGCCGGGCGCAGATGATTTTCCAGGACCCTTATGAATCTATGAACCCGCGCCGCACGATATACGACATAGTTTCCGAGCCGCTGTCGGTGCAGGGACGGGGCAGCGTCATGGACCGGGTCAACCGGGTCAGGGAAATCCTTACCTCCGTCGGTCTGGCTCCTGCGTCCGATTTCCTGTTCCGCCATCCCCACGAGCTGTCGGGAGGACAGCGGCAGCGGGTAGCCATCGCCCGCGCGCTGGTCATCGGGCCGGAATTCGTGGTGGCCGACGAGCCGACGTCAATGCTGGACGTTTCCAGCCGCGCCGGAATTATGCTGCTGATGCAACAACTGGCGCAGGATTTGGAGATTTCCTACCTGCACATTACCCACGACCTGGCGGTTGCCAGGTACATGTGCGACCGCATCGCCGTGATGTATCTCGGCAAGATAGTGGAGGTGGGGGAGACCGAGGAGCTGCTGCACAATCCGCTGCACCCCTACACCAAGGCCCTGCTTTCCGCGGTGCCCTTGCCGAACCCGGGACACCGCCGGCCGCCGCCCGACATTCACGGCGACCTGGCGCTGCCCATCGTGAGCGCGTCCAGCGGGCCGCCTCCCCGTTGCCGGTTCTACGACCGCTGCCCGATGGCGACCGACCGCTGCCGCGAGAATCCCCACCCGGCCAGCGAGGAAAAAGCGCCGGGCCACCTGGTCGCCTGCTACGAGGCGTGAGTAGGAACTGTGATTCGTGTGATTCTTCTGATTTCGCTGATTACGACCGCAGGCAAGCCAAACGGCTCCCCTCAGCCAACAATCAAATCCTGACCATCACCCCAATCAAACAAATCACAGTTCAGACCGGACGGGGAACCGTTGCGGCCCGCCTTTCCTCGGGCAGTGAGGTTGGCTTCTTGGCCAGCAGGAACAGCACGCCGCTCATGACTCCAAAGCCCCCGATAATCAGGAACGAAAGCGTGTAGCTCTTGGTCGCGTCGAACATGAACGCCGCGAAGAGCGGGGCGGCCAGCATGAGAGCGTACATCGGGGCGCTGGATATGCCGGTAATGGTAGCGAAGGCTTTTTCGCCGAAGTAGTCTCCCCGTATCGCGGTGGTCAGCGGATTTCTGCCACCGAAGCCCGCGCCGAACGTCGCGGCAAACATAAGGGCCGTGGGAATGCTGTCGACCAGTACCGCCATCAGGAACCCGGCCGCCTGGATAAAGCCGAAGAACGCAATGACAATGTTCTTGGGCAGCCTGTCCCCGGCGTACCCGCCAATTATCTGAAAGACGGCGGCCACTCCCATGACCACGGAAAACATGTTTGCCGCTTGCTGCAACGACAGGCCCTGATCAGTCAGCATCGGCACCAAATGCACCGTCAGGGTGGCAAAGAGAATGCTGGAAAAGGCGTGGCCGAATGTGATGAGCCAGAATGGGAGAGTCCTTATCGCCTGCCGCCCGGTGAATTGCAGTTTGTCCGAGGATGGCGCTCCCCTAGCGGCCCTGAACGCTTCCCTGGTCACGGAATCCGGCGGGTCTCCGTCAGGGCGCAGGCCGTATTCATCCGGGCTGACCCGTACAAAACGTGACATAGGCCAGGCCACGGCCAGGAACACCACCCCGATCCATTGGGCGGTGACAGCCCAGCCGTGACTGCCCGGGGTTACCGCCCAGGCCAGGATAGGCACCAGCGCCAATCCGCCCAACGGCGAACCCAGCCCGGCGATGGCCATGGACACGCCCCGCTTGCGCACGAACCAGCGGTTGACCACGGACATGAACGGCAGCCATGTGCCCGCCGCCGTACCCAGCATTATCAATCCGTATGACACGTAGAAGATGACGATGCTGTCGGTGCGGCTGAACAGGAGGAAACCCAGGCCAGTGATTATGAAGCCGATCAGGACCATCCGGCGGGGGCCGAGCTTGTCGATCAGGTACCCCATCAGCGGCCCGATGATGCTGCCCTCCAGCTGGGCCATGGAAAACGCGCCGGTCAGTTGGGCGCGACTCCAGCCGAAGTGGATCTCCAGGGCCTTGATCCAAACGCCGACCCCGCTCCAGACCGGCCCACTGGACATGCCGTTGGCGATCAGCGCCAAGCCTACAATTATCCAACCGTAAAACAACTTTTTTCCTGTTATCAGGGTAATTCCTTGCGGTTGTCCTCTTTTGTCTGAATCAGGATTTTCAGGATTAAATGATGAGCAGGATTGGGCGACTCTCAGTACCGCTGCTCCTATCCTGTTAATCCTCTAATCCTGAAAATCCTGATTCAGGCAAAATCGCAAGGAATGGCTGCTGATGGAAAGACATGCGGCAAACCTGGGCAAGCATAACAGATTCCAATCGGGCGCTCGCGACTGAAGTCGGGGCCGTCGAACCGCCGTCCAGGCCATGATTGCTTGTCTAGTCCCGTCTCTGCCATTAGACTTCGCTCCATAGGGAGTATCAATTAGCGCAAATCCCCATTCTTGAACTACCCTTGCAAGGGCTATCAAGGGCCGCGCCTCACCCAAACGACGCATGTGCTAAGGGCCGGGAATCACCAAGACTACACCGGGGAGACAAGCCATGTCCGATTACAGGATTATTTCGTCCGACAACCACGTGATGGAGCCTCCTGACCTGTGGGTCAGCCGCATAGACGCGAAGTACCGTGAACGGGCCCCTTACACTGTGATGGAAGAGGACGGCGAATGGTGGTACTGCGACGGCATGAAAATTTCCACAGGGTTCGGTTTCGGCGGATCCCAGACGGGCAGGAGATTTGAATCGCCCGAGGAACTGACCAGCGGTGACGTGTTCGAAAACGTGCGGCCCGGCGGCTACATTCCCGAAGAGCAGATCAAGGACATGGACCTGGACGGCATCGACGTGAGCATTCTCTATCCCACCCTTGGCCTCCAGTTGTTCAAGGTGCCGGATAGCGAGCTTCTCACCGCCGTTTTCGCGACCTACAACGACTGGCTGGGCGAGTTCTGCCGGGCCGCTCCGACACGCCTCGCCGGAATCGCCATGATCAACGTGGACGACGTTGAAGTTGGGGTGGCCGAACTGGAGCGGTGCCACAAGCTGGGATTCATTGGCGGCATGATTACCGTCTACCCGCCGGAAGACCGCCGGTACGACTCACCGATCTATGACCCGCTCTGGGCCGCGGCGCAAGACCTGGGCATGCCGCTGGCCATGCATGCCGCGACCAACCGCTACGGATCGGGGGAGGGCGACCGCGCCAGCACCAACCGTTTCTCCGTAACGGTGAACTTCGACCACTACGTGCGAATGTCGCTTACCGACATGATTTTCTGCGGCGTGTTCGAGCGTTACCCTGGGCTGCAAATGGGCGCGGTGGAGCACGAGGTGTCGTGGGCCGCCCACTTCCTTGACCGCATGGACTACAACTATACCCAGCGGGCCAGGGGCGTGAGCGGGTACAGGTTCAAGAACGACATGCTGCCCAGCGACTTCTTCCACCGCAACGTGTTCCTGGGGTTCCAGGAAGACGGGCTGGGCATCCAGCTGCGGGAAATCATCGGCGTCGAAACACTGCAATGGGGCTCCGACTATCCGCACCAGGAGTCCACTTTTCCCAGAAGCCGGGAAATACTGGAGGAAATCCTGGCCGAATGCACCCTAGAGGAGCGGGCCAAGATAGCCGGCGGGAACGCAGCCAGGGTCTACAACCTGACCTAGGACGTGTTTGCAAACCACCAACCGGGCCAGAAACCTCTGCAAAATCCCCTCCCCCTCAGGGGGAGGGTTAGGGTGGGGGTGAACTCCCCAACCGCATGACTCCTATTTGGAAACTAAAGACCGGCCTGCTTGTTAGGGAGTGTCGTCAAATTGAGTTGCCGGACAGTCAGCAGACCTGTTTCCGTCATTCCTGCGAAAGCAGGAATCCAGAATCGCTCTATGCCGGAGAATGATTTGCCTGCAAGAACCCCTGGATTCCTGCTTTCGCAGGAATGACGGAGGAATTTGACGACACTCTCTAAGATAACCGGAGGAAACCCATGCGAATCGACGTGCACAGCCACCTGATCTACCTGCCCTACCTGGAATACCTTGCCGGGCGAAGTTCGCTGCCCCAGGGCGTCCTCCGCGGCGGGACGTACTTTGTCAGTTGCCGGGGCGGGTACCTGCATACCGCGCCGTCGGCCCACGCCGACGTCGATCAAAAGCTGCGGGCCATGGAAAACCTCGGCATAGGCATTTCGGTGCTGAGCCACGGCATGCCCGGCCCGGAGTTGCTGGGCAGCCCGGAGGCCGACGCCTGGGCCTCGCGCATCAACGACCACCTGGCCGAAGTGATGCAGACCCACCCCGGCAAGTTCGAGACGTTCGCCACCCTGGGCTGGCACAGCATCGAGGGCACCATCGCCGAGATCGACCGCTGCGTGAACCAACTGGGCTTCAAGGGCGTCTATCTCTTTTCCAATATCAACCAGAAGACCGTGGACATCAAGGAATTCTGGCCCGTCTACCAGCATGTCGAGAGCCTGGGGGTGCCCATCAACATGCACCCAACGGCACCGATCAACATGAACGGCACTGATCACCGGCCCCTCGTCCCCGGCATGGCGTTCATGTTCGACACCGCCCTGGCCACGGTGCGGATGGTAATGAGCGGGCTGTTCCAGGAATACCCGGATCTGAAACTGATCGTCCCGCACACGGGCGGCTTCGTCCCCTACATCCGGGGCCGCGTCGGGCGGTTGATCGACGAGTGGACATCGCCCGATGACTGGGTAGACTTGGAACAATCCTCGCAGGTCTATTTCGACAAGCTCTACGTGGACACCGTATCCCACAGCCCCGAGGCCCTGGAATACTGCTACCGGATGTTCGGGGCGGAGCGGCTGCTCTACGGCACCGACCACCCCTTCGGCCCGCCGGACATCGAGATCTACAACCACATGGTCGACGGATTGGACTGCCCGGAATCGGACCGGGAACTGATCAACGAGGGCAACGCGCGGCGCCTATTGGGCCTAACCGGATAGTCCGCTTTAAGGACGATGGACGATGTGTGACAAATTCCCTCTCCCTTCGGGAGAGGGCTAGGGTGAGGGCGTCACCCTCGGCCAGCAGAACCCGCCAAATACAGGACGATTGCAAAGCGGTTGTCCGAACTGTGATTCGTATGATTAGGGTGCTGGGCAGGATACCGCTACGCGCCGCGCTCCTAAATCAGCGAAATCCACCCATCAAACAAATCACAGTTCAGACATCCCCCGTCATCTCCCCGAAATAGGGAATCCACCGGCCGAGCGGACGGGCAGGCCAATCGCCGGGCGGAATGATACAATCATAGCCCGCGTACCCATGCTATTAGCGTCCAACATCAGCAAGTCCTTTTCTGAACGCACGTTGTTCAGCGAATTGACTTTCTCCATGGCCGACGGCGACCGCATCGCTCTGATCGGGGCCAACGGATCAGGAAAGACCACTCTCCTGGACATCCTCGCCAGCGAGGCCTCGCCTGACGCCGGGTCGGTTACCCGCCAGCGCTTCGCCACCGTAGGGTACTTGCGGCAGGAACCCTCCGAGTTCACGGGCCGTTCCCTGTTGCAGGAAGTGTTGAACGCCAACCACGAGGCGATCACTCTCGGCGCACGAATCGCTGCCGCCAGGGAGGAGCTCTCGTCAACTACCCACCCGGCACAGCAGCAGGACTTGATGGCCCTGCTCGCGCGCCTGGACGCCGAGCTTGAGGCCGCTGGCGGAGAGGATCGGGACCACGAGGCTAAGGCGATTCTGCTGGGCCTGGGCTTCAAGGAAAGCGACTTCTCCCGCAGCATGAGCGAATTCAGCGGCGGGTGGGTGATGCGGGCGGAACTGGCCCGCATCCTGTTCCGGAAACCCGGCCTCCTGCTGATGGACGAGCCGACCAATCACCTGGACCTCGAGGCCCATCTGTGGTTCGAGAAGTACCTTTCCTCCTTCCCGGGAGGAGTGATAGTCACTTCCCACGACCGGGCCTTCCTGAACCAGGTCGCCAACCGGGTGCTCGCCATTGAACCAGGCGAGGTCGTGCACCACCGCGGCAACTACGACGAGTACCTGCTGGCCCGGGAGCGGGCGCTGGAGATCAAGCAGGCCGCCGCCGCCCGCCAGGAACGGGAAATAGCCCGGCAGATGCGGTTCATCGACCGGTTTCGCTCCAAGGCAACCAAAGCAACCCAGGTACAGAGCCGGATCAAGCAACTGGAAAGAATCCAGGTCATTGAACTGCCCCGCGCGACCAGGAAAGTCCGGTTTTCCTTCCCGGCGCCGCCGCGCTGCGGCCTGGACGTCCTGACGCTGGCCGGTGTTGGCAAGTCCTACGGCGACAACACGGTCTATCGCAAGCTGAACCTCACCCTCGAGCGCGGCGACCGCGTGGCCCTGGTAGGCCCCAACGGCGCCGGAAAGTCCACCCTGCTGAAAATCCTGGCTGGCGTCCTGCCCATCGACCAGGGCGAGCGCAGACTCGGATACAACGTTGTCCCCGCCTACTACGCCCAGCATGTTCTGGACCAGCTCAATCCGGACAACAATCCGCTGGAGGAACTCCGGGAGATCGCGCCATCGGAATCGGAGCAAAACCTGCGCACCACCCTCGGCGGCTTTCTGTTCAGCGGCGACGAGATACTGAAGCGGATTTCCGTGCTTTCCGGCGGGGAAAAGGCGCGGGTTGCCCTTGCCAAGCTGCTGTTGCAGCCCAGCAATTTCCTGCTCATGGACGAGCCCACCAACCACCTGGACATAACGTCAAGGGAGATCCTGGCCGACGCCCTCGGCGACTACGGCGGCACCATCTGCCTCGTGACCCACGACCGCACGCTCATAAGGCAGGTGGCGAACAAGATCGTCGAGATAGACGCGGGCCAGCCCACCGTATTCCCCGGCGACTACGACAGCTACCTGCACTGGAAGCAGCAAGAGGAGACCAAGCCTCCGGTCGGCAGCAATGGCAGCAACCCTGATGACACCGCCAAGCGCCCCCGTCATTCCGGCGAAAGCCGGAACCGCCGCCCCCGCCGTGTCCTGACGGCCGAGGAGGAGGAACAGCGGGCCTTGGGCCGACAGGCCCGCAAGCTGGCGGCAAGGATCGACGAAATCGGCACGGCCATCTCCGAGCGTGAATCCGTCAGCGCGGAACTGGAGGCCATGTTCGCCGACCCAGAGCGTTTCGACGACCTGTCGCAGATCGAGTCTTCCAGCGAACGCTACCGCATCCTCAAAGAGGAAGAACAGTGCCTGTGGGACGAATGGGAACAGTTGTCGCTGGAGGCCGAGGACGTGGAGCGCAGACTGGCGGAACTGAAAGGAAGCTGACGGCATGAATCACAAGGTCAAGTTCAGCGTTCGCATACACCAGGGGGGCTACGGCTACGACACCCTGCGGCGCATCTGGCTGGACGCCGACCGGCTGGGGTACTACTCCGCCACCCTCTATGACCTGCTAAACGTGCCAACGCTGGAGTGCTGGACGACTCTCACGGCGCTGGCGGCCCAGACCAGCCGCATCCGGCTCACGCCCCTGGTGCTGGCGAACACCTACCGCCACCCGGCAGTCTTCGCCAAGATGGCCTCCACCCTGGACGTTATCAGCAACGGCAGGGTTGAAATCGGCATCGGCGCAGGCGGCGGCAGGAGCGACCACGCCGCGTCGGGCCTGGATTTCCCCTCCACCTCTGTGCGAGTGAACATGCTGGAGGAAGCCATCGAGCTGATGAAGCGGCTGTGGACGGAACGGGAAGTGAATTTCGAGGGACGCTACTACACCCTGAACGGTGCAAAAAACGACCCCGGCCCCATCCAGAAACCCCATCCGCCGTTCCTAGTGGGCGGCCACGGAGAGAAGCATCTGTTTCGCGCGGTGGCCAGTCACGCGGACATCTGCAACGTTGGGTTCGAGATGGACCTGGCCGAACACCGGGCCAGCCTGGATGCCCTCGGCGAGCACTGCCGCAACGTTGGCCGGGATTTGTCGGAGATTGAGGTGAGCCACAACACCAGGGTGGTCATCGCCGAAAGCGAGGCAGAGTTCGACCGGCTGGTTTCCCACGGCGCGGCAGCGGCAAACGCGAGCGCGGCCGACTACCGGGCGTCGCTGTCCCGCGCCATCGCCGGCACGCCCGAGCAATGCACCGAACAGATCCAAGCCTACGTCGACAGCGGAATCACCTACTTCTTCCTACTTTTCCCCGACCCAATACCCACCGACAGACTGGAACTGTTCGCCAGCGAAGTGCTACCGAGGTTCGCCTACGCAACACCCTGACGGCGGAAAACCGGCGCGGCTGGCCGCCACCCACTGACCATCCCGACGGGACAAGGGGCTGCATGTTGCCTGGAGTCAAACCGTCCAATTCCCGTCACTACCGAGCCCAGCGGTTTGACTTTCGTGTGCTGGCAGGCTCGATGGGGGCGTTACGGAGTGACTTGGAACTCCACCTCGGCCACCTTCTGCCCCTCGTGGTAGACGTGGACCCAGTAGCGGCCCGTCGCCCACGTGGGGGTCTCCACATCCCCCCTAATTACCCATTGGAATCCCCAAGGCCCAACGGGGAACGAGAGCGAAGTCTGGCCATTATTGAGGGTAAACGTTCTATCATAGCTTCCTCTATAGGCAAAACCGTCTTCAAAATACTCCACAATCGTGACCGGGAGTTTCCCTGCTTGCCCGACTGTGGGGGATGAGAAATGCAGAGACAGAAGTACCTGCTCCTGTATCTCGCTGGCCGAAAAGCTGTCCGTTATGGTCTCCTCGCGGCGGTCTCTATCCAGCGATATGTAGGCCCGCATAATTTCGACGCCATTCGGCAGTTTGGGATTGGCCGGGCTGGCGTCCACGTGGGAGATGTCATAGGGTTCGCTGTTGTCGTGCCAACGGCCTATAACTTGGTCCACGGTGGCCGCTGCGTCCGCCGGGGCCGCGGATTTGAAAGCGGCCCTCATCTGACACATCCCCGCTTTGCCCGATTCGCATCCGTCGACCGGGGCGCCGCTCCGGGCCGTCAGGTACAGGTTGGCTAATCCCTGGCGGAAAACGGAATCGCCAAGGGTACGCCACAGGTCCTGGGCCAGCCTCTCCCCAAGGGAATCGGAGCAATAGGATATGAATCCATCTTCTTTATCCAGTCTTTCAAGTTCGGCTAGTTTGTATTGGATG
Source organism: Dehalococcoidia bacterium (assembly GCA_963664375.1). GTDB lineage: Bacteria > Chloroflexota > Dehalococcoidia > Lucifugimonadales > UBA3495 > VXOI01. The sequence continues at coordinate 1,652,789 of OY761449.1, read as the reverse complement.
GGACAATGGGGCAAATGGGAGGGCCATATAGGGACAACAGGTACACCGGGGCCTACATTGGCCTGTCTTCTTGCAAGGCTTTGAAAGAAGGTAGCCAGTCCTTCTGCTACCCAATGCCGGTTCCAATCGTGAGTCCAATACCAGTGGGCTGCTTCGTGGGCAAAAACATGAAAGACCCGCAATTCGGGGTATTCGTCTGTATCAAACAACTCATGCTCGCCTGACATGTTGGTCAAGTAAATGGACACGCGGTGTGGGTTAGTATTTTCGGCCAGGAAGATTACGTGCCTCACCGGGAACGGCACTGCCATGAACCCTTCGACGGTCCGCACGGCGCGCTCCAGCAAGTCCATGGTGCGTTCCAACCCCGGACGTATCCGGATGATGGTCAGTTGCGTCTCCCCTGTGTGGGGCAGGTCGATGGTCCGCTCCTCCAGGATGACCGTGTCCGGGTCCAGCAGCTGGTCAAATATGTCAACTCTGAAGGAACTTACGTCATGCAGCGTGGCTACGATTGTGGTCTCTTCATCGCTGATACCGTCGCTGATGGTGGGGTGGGCCATGACCCGCCGGAATTTCTTGGAGACACGCGCGTCGCCTGTCTCATTATCTGAACATTCCCTGGAGAAAGGGGACTGGCCATCATCGCACCAGGTAAGCCGCCTCAGGGAACTGACAGCCAGGATATCGGCAGGCTCTAAGGTTTCCAGGAATGGCATACCGATGATTGCCATGGCATCAGTCTCAGACCCGTAAGCGATGATTCCGAGGTCGCCAACCAGCATGAATTCTTCATTGCTAAGCCCATCCTTGAACCAGGGTTTTTGGGTCAAGGCGGATATACTGCTGCGGTCCAGATGATACAAGTTTTGCAGGCCCCAAAGGGTCTGACTTTCCGTCCATGTTACGCCGTCGGAGAACCAGGGAGATTCCAACACGTCCTTTGCCATGGGGGGGTCTGCCCGCAAAATCTCCCGGAAGTTGTAGGCAGCATTCCTTTCCTCCCTGGTCACGCCGTCGGCCAGCCAGGGGAAGCTCAACAGTGTCGCCGCGGCAGTAGGGTCTGCCCGCAAAATCTCCCGGAAGTTGTAGGCGGCATTCCTTTCCTCCCTGGTCACGCCGTCGGCAAGCCAGGGGAAGCTCAGCAGTGTCGCCGCTACGGTGGGGTCTTCCCGCACTATGTTCTCCAACTGGAGGATGGCCCACGATTCGTGCTCGGTCACGCCGTCGGCGAGCCAGGGGAAGGCCAACAGGGTCGCCGCAATGGTTGGAGCTTGCCGCAAAATCTCCCGGAGGCGGTACGCAGCCCGCTGTTCGTCTTCGGTAACGCCGTCGGCGAGCCAGGTGAAGCCCGATATGAGGTCGGCAAGCTCTGCGTCAGGGGCAGATGTTGGCCGAGGAGTGGCAATGGGCATCGGGGTAGTCGGCGGCGTGGCCGTTGCGGTTGGCTGGGGTGTCGCCGTAGGTAAGGTGGTGGGTTCAGGCGTTGGCGTTGCCTGTGGCCGCGTGGGTTCGGGAGTGGCCGTTGGTGTTGGCGGCGTGGTCGACATGGGCATAGGCGGCACCTGCGTTGACGTGGGTGTGGCCGTGGGCGTAGGAGGCGTAGGCGACACCGGCGTTGACGTTGGTGTAGCCGTGGCAGTGGGTGCCGGTAGCGCGGGGGCGGCTGCGGTGGGTTCGGGCGTTGGCGTTGGCGTTGGCGTGAGAGTCGGCCTGGGCGCTGTCGGCTTGGGTGTGGCGGTGACGACGACGGTGACCAGTTGGGGCGCGTCCGTTGGCGCAAGAGCCTGCCCGGGTGTTGCCGGTTCGGGTGTGGCAGTCACGACGACGGTGACCGCTTGGGGCGCGTCGTTGCCGCAGGTGGATATGGCTATCGCGAGGGCGATTAGCGCCATCAACGCCAGTGCAATTCTGAGCATCGTCTGCATCCGTGCCTCACCGTTACGAGGACGCCCTCACCATAACCCTCTCCCAGAATGAGAGGGGGTTAGTCACACACCCTCAATAGCCGAGCAGTACAAGCACGACCACCTGCGTCGGGACATTCCCCGCTCCGTTGCGCACTCAGGACAACATCAGCGGTTAGCGGCGCTCCGGCTACCTGTCCAGCAGGTGTTGCATCGCCTGCGGGGCGGCTACGGCGGCCCGTTGCGTCAGCTCATCGGGCGTGAGGGTGACTATCGGGTGGTCGATTATGGCCAGACCGTAGTCGGCGTCGCCGCGGAGCCGGGCCATGGCGCGGGCCTGGCTGATGAACGGCTTGGTCGTCAGCACCGTGGAGGCAACGCCCAGCAATTCCATCTCCATTGCATCGTGCACACTGCACGATGTGCAGGAGCCTCATTCCGCCGTGGCGTGAATCATCACGTCGCAGCGGCGGGCCAGGTCCTCCAGGGCCGAGCGGTCAGCGGGCCACTGGTGGCCTCCCTTGTTGTATTCAACCACCCCCGCCAGCGAGTAGCGTTCGCCGATGATGCCAGCCATCATCCGCAGCAGTTCCTCGGAGTGGGGCTTGTTGTTGGAAAGCAGCCCGAGGGTCTTGCCGTCAAGGCTGGCCGGGCGAATGGCCCGCGCAGCCGGCCTGGTTTCCGCCGCGTCCCTGGGGTCAAGGGTGTAGATTGATGCCATATCTCCTCCAAGTGGTTCAACACACCGGGATTGATGGCTTCTCCCCTTCGCCCTGCGCTTGTCGAAGGGCCGCCCGTTCGTGGTTCGACAAGCTCACCATGAACGGGCTACGGGTTTGCGCATCAGTTCAACAGGGCAACAGGGGTGGACTACTAGACGGGTACGGCTATCTCCCTGGTCACGGAGCGACTGCTCCCCCACGACGTTATGATGGCCATGAACTCCCCGGCGTCGCCGCCCGCGGGAACGACGGTTATCCGGTCGGGGCCAGCGACACAGCCCAGCAGCCGCTCGCGGTCGGCGTCCGGCGGGAGCTTGTCCATGCGCCGCCAATCGTCCCACTCTCCCGCCGCCCGCAGAGTCTTATCGTACAAGAATTCGGCCACCTGCGCGCGACTCCACCCGTTGGCCGCCACGTAGGCCATCAACTCCTGGCTGATTACCAGCACCACTTCCGACAGATTCGGGCCGAACCCCAGCATCGCGTGGGCCGCGGCGGTCAGGAACCCCTCGGGGTCGCGGTCGCCGTGGGTCTCAAGCTGCAACGGCGCGTTGCCCGCCACCATGGTCACGACACTGGAACCGGGGCGAAATCCTTTGGATTCGGCCAGGGACGGCCACGGACTCGTCTCCAGGTCCTCAGCGAAGCAGAAACTGTACTTGCCGGAGTGGCCGAAAGTGCTCTTGTCCATTTCCTGGGAAACGGAGCCGTAGAAATTGCTCTTGACCAGGTTGATTGCCCTGCCGATGGCGGCGTTGGCCCGGTTCCCGTTGCCGAAAGCGTTGACGCCGTGGTTCATGCCGATGCGGGCGGCGTAGGGGCCGCTGACAATCACGAGGTTGGCGATGCCGTTGGTTGACGTGCTACTGGCGTGGAAGTTGTAAGAGCGGTCGCACACCGCCGACACCGCCGCAGCAACCACCGGAAAGTGCTCGGGCAGGCAGCCCGCCATCACCGCACTAACTGCAACCTTTCCAGCGGGAAATTGTTTGTGCCGGATGCCCTCGGTTCCCAGAATGTCGTCGGCGCTCAGCCCGCAGTAGTCCAGCATGGCCTGGACCCGTTCCGGCGTCGGGGGAACCACGGGCAGCCCGTCAGTCAGGCCCTCGCGGTAATAGTATTCCAGGGCCAGTTCCCAGTCGTCGAATTGCCATTGTTCAATCTGCATAACAGGCCCACTTTAAGCCACCATCGCAGGCCAGCGCAATGGGGCGACAAATGAAAACGGACTGCCTGAAATCGGCAATCCGCACTTGGTTCAAGATGTTTTTGGCTCCCCGAGTAGGATTCGAACCTACGACCTAGCGGTTAACAGCCGCCCGCTCTACCGCTGAGCTATCGGGGAACGCAACCGGCCGCGTCGCACGGCCTTCATTGCATGCTCAATTGTATCACCGGCAGCGCGGTTGCTCAACTGCCAGTTCTTCCCGGTATTCCCAACGTGTGTTGGCATTGGACGCGATTTGTCTGCTTGGCCCCGCCGCGTAGGGGCGCACAGCCGTGCGCCTGTGTCTGCGCAGGAGAGAATTCCGCCGGAACCGGGGGCCAGGGCGCACGGCTGTGCGCCCCTACATGGGAACACCATCACACGTTTAGAATACCTTTTTCCCTTTCCGGGGCGCTGGCAAGGTGGCTGTCTGAACTGTGATTCCTTTGATTTTCGGATTCGGCTGATTGGGGTTTCCGATCCTGGCCACCCTTTAGTCCTGTGAATCCCGATGGGGAATAGGCAGTTGATGGGCCGTCCTCAACCTGACCTTTTCCCGGGGAGATGGAACCGGAGGGTGTGTGACAAATTCCCTCTCCCGGAGGGAGAGGGTTAGGGTGAGGGCGTACCCCTGGTTGCTCAGGAACGACGGATGCGCCTGAAACCGGCTCTTTAATTCACACGAATCACAGTTCATACAGCGATATTGAACATACGTCGGATTTTCTGTCAATAAACTTGACAGTATAGCTATCAAGTTATATCGTAGAACTACGTTGAGGCCAAGGTGCACTCAGTGGGATGGTTCCAGCGACAACACATCGCATCGTACCTGTTTGGAATCATAAGGCATTCCGTGTTTGGCGGTGCTGCCATGAGCAACTATTACGACATTCTGGGCGTCGGCAAGGACGCCAGCGAAAAGGACATCAGGCAGGCGTATCGTCGTCTGGCGCGGCAGTATCACCCCGACGTGAACAAGAACGACGCCGAGGCCGAGGACAAATTCAAGGAGATAAACGAGGCTTACGGCGTCCTGTCGGACGAGGAAAGCAGGAAGAAATACGACCGCTACGGCGACAACTGGAAGAACGCCAGCCAGTTCGACCAAGCTGGCGCGCCGCCGGGCGACGGGGTGCGTTGGACTTACGTTGACGGAAGCGACGGCATTCCGGGGTTCGGCGGCCGGGGCATGGAGGACATTTTCGGCGGCCTGTTCGGAACTAGCGTGGGCCGTGCGCGGTCGTGGCGTCCGCCGCCCGCTGAGTATCACGCCGAAATATCGCTGGAGGAGGCCTTTCACGGCGCCACCCGCACCCTGCGGGCGCAGGACGGCCGTAGCCTTGAGGTGAAAATCCCCGCCGGAGTGGATAACGGCTCACGGGTGCACATAGCCCCCGACGGCCCGCAGGGTGTCGACTACTACCTGGTAGTTTCGGTGAGCGACCATCCGCGTTTCAGCCGGGAGGGACGTGACCTTTACGCGGACGTTGACTTGCAGGTGGACGACGCCGTGCTGGGCGCTGAAATCAGGGCCCCTACCTTGACGGGGCAGGTAGCGTTGACCGTGCCGCCGAACACCCCCAACGAACGGCGCTTCCGGCTCACGGGCCAAGGCATGCCCTCGCTATCCGGCAGCGCGGGAAGGGGAGACCTGTACGTCACCGTAAAGCTGCGTCTGCCCGAAAGCCTGTCCGAGGATGAGATGGAGATGTTCCGCAAACTGCGTGAACTCAGAAATGAACGCGCCGGAGTCAACTGCTCACATCCGTCATAGCCCTAAAAGGCGCCGACAAATCGGCCCGTCATTCCCGCGAAAGCGGGAATCCAGAATCACTTAATCCCGCAGAATGAATTGAACACGGAAACGCCCGGATTCCCGCTTTCGCGGGAATGACGGTTTGGGGCCTCCGGTTAGTTATGAGACAGCGCCAGCGCGACGGCAAAGGAGTAAACAGATGGCCGAGGAAGGAAGGCTGCGCGAGGAACCCTGCTTTGTAATCAGCGTGGCAGCCCGCATCGTCGGCGTACATGCCCAGACCCTTCGGCACTATGAGCGCCAGGGACTCATCTGGCCGTCCCGCACCACGGGGCGCCAGCGCATGTACTCCATGGCGGACATAGAACGAATCCGCAGAGTGAGGACTCTGACCGAGGACATGGGTGTCAATCTGGCTGGCGCAGAAGTCGCCCTCAAGCTGATGGAGCGAGTCGAGGAACTTGAGCTTGAGGTGTCCGGCCTCAAGGAGACCATTGCCCGCTTGAGGCAGAACCGGAGGCGTCCGGGTGTCAAAAGAGCCTGACGCCGGGACGCCCCCGCATCTCCATAAAGGCCCCGCATCTCCATAAAGGAGGGAGAGACATGGCTTCGCAGAACGATAATTTCACCAACCAGGCGCGCCAGGTACTGCATAACTCGCAGGAATTGGTCCGCAGCCTTCGCCACAACCAGTTAGACGTGGAGCACGTTCTTCTCGCCCTCCTGGAACTGGACAATGGCGTGCCAACCCGGATTCTTTCCGAGCTGGGCGTGCCCTCCGGAGACATCCGGTCATCCCTGCAACAGACCTTGCAATCCGCGCCCAAGTTGACCTACGAGGCCAACCAGATATACCTGACGCCCCGGGCCCAGCGGTTGCTGGAAAATGCCCGGGCCGAGGCGGCACGCCTGAACGACGAGTTCGTGGGCGCGGAGCACCTGTTCGTCGCCGCCGTCATGGAACCGGAAGGCCCGGCGGCAGGGCTGTTAAGGGCGCACGGCATCGACCGGGAGCGGGTGTACCAAGCCCTGACGCAGGTGCGCGGCGGCCACCGGGTCAACGACCCGGATGCCGAAAGCCGCTACGGTTCGCTGGAGAAGTACAGCATCGACCTCACCGCCATGGCGCAGGAGGGCAAGCTCGATCCCGTCGTGGGCCGCGACCTGGAAATCCGGCAGGTGATGCAAACGCTGACCCGTCGGCGCAAGAACAACCCGGTGATCATCGGCGAGGCCGGGGTGGGCAAGACCGCCATCGCGGAGGGGCTGGCCCAGCGCATCGCAATCGGCGATGTCCCCGACTCCCTGGAAAACCGGCGCGTGATGGCGCTGGACCTGCCAGCCATGGTCGCCGGGTCCAAGTTCCGCGGCGAGTTCGAGGAAAGGCTTAAGTCGGTCATAGACGAGGTCAAGGAGGCTGGCGGCGAGGTCATCCTGTTTCTCGACGAGCTGCACACCATGGTCGGGGCCGGCGGCAGCGAAGGCGGGGTGGACGCCAGCAACATGCTGAAGCCCGCCCTGTCCCGCGGCGAGATGCAGTGCATCGGCGCAACCACTCTCGACGAATACCGCAAGTACATCGAGAAGGACTCGGCCCTCGAACGCCGTTTTCAGCCCGTTTTCCTGGAGGAGCCGTCGGTCGAGGATACCGTGGAAATCCTGAAGGTGCTGCGTCCCAGGTACGAGGCCCACCACAAGGTGGACATCAGCGACGCCGCGCTGGTAGCGGCGGCAAAGCTCAGCGACCGCTACATCACTGGCAGGCAACTGCCCGACAAGGCCGTCGACTTCATCGACGAGGCGGCCAGCAAACTGCGCATTGACGAACAGATTCTGCCCCCGGAACTCAAGGCCAGGGAGGAGCGTATCCGCTACCTCTCAGACCAGGAGGTGGCGGCGGCGGAACGCTCCGACTACGAACGGGCAGCCGAATACCGCACCGAGCGGCTGCGCTTGCAACAGGAGTACGACGCCGGGCGGCAGGCCCAGAGCAGCGGCGACGATTCCGACCGGGTTGTAGACGAAACGGACATCGCCCAACTGGTTTCCGACTGGACCGGCATACCCGTGGGCCGCTTGATGGAGGGCGAGGCGGAGCGGATGGTGCACATGGAGGCCGACCTGCACCGCAGAGTCATCGGGCAGGACGAGGCTGTGGTTGCCGTATCCGAGGCTATCAGGCGCTCCCGCTCCGGCCTGAGCGACCCGCGACGGCCCATCGGCAGCTTTATCTTCCTCGGGCCGACCGGCGTGGGCAAGACGGAGCTGGCCAAGGCGCTGGCCGAGTTACTTTTCGACGACGAGGCCAACATGGTGCGCATCGACATGTCGGAGCACATGGAGCGCCACTCGGTTTCGCGGCTGGTGGGCGCTCCTCCGGGCTACATCGGCTATGACGAGGGCGGCCAGCTTACCGAGGCGGTAAGACGCCGGCCCTACCGGGTACTCCTGTTCGACGAGATCGAAAAGGCCCACCCCGACGTATTCAACATCCTGCTCCAGATACTGGAGGACGGCAGACTGACCGATGGGCAGGGGCGCACCGTTGATTTCCGCAACACCGTCATTATAATGACCAGCAATCTCGGCACCGAGGGTCTGAGGCGACAGCCCTTCGGGTTCCGCTCCGGCAGCCCGGACGAGCAAAGCGAGATGCAGGAGCTTCGGAGTTCGGTGAATTCCGCTCTCAAACGAGCTTTTCGACCGGAGTTCCTGAACCGGATCGACGACATTGTCGTCTTTCACCCGCTGAACCAGGACCAGATCGTGCAGATAGTGGAGCTGATGGTCAGAGACGTGCAGAACCGGATAGCCGAAAGGGAAATCACCTTCCAGCTTACGGCGGATGCGGAGCTCTGGCTGGCGCGCGAGGGCTTCGACCCGGTGTACGGCGCGCGCCCTCTGCGCCGGGCCATCCAGCGGCAACTGGAGAACCCGCTGGCCAGGATGGTGCTGTCCGGCGAGGCGGCGCCCGGATCTCACGTCCTCGTTGACGCCGGAGCGGATGGCCTGGTCCTTACCCCGCAGATACCGGCATCCATGGAAAATGAGCCGGAAAATGAGCCGGAAAACGAGCCATTGGAACCCGCCCTGGCGTAACCTGGTGTAAACTGTCGTGGCCCGGACGTTACCAAAGCAGCCGGGCCACGAAGCCGTTTCAGGTTTAAGCAGATGACGATAGCGGCGTTAATGCAGCGGGCGCAAATTGCCGACATCCGCGTGGACGGGATAAACGTCCGCTATGCCATTGCTGGCGAGGGCCCGGCGGTCATCCTGGTGCATGGGCTAGCCACCTCTATGATCACCTGGTGCCGGAACATTGACGCCGTAGCCCGAGCCGGATTCACTGCCGTTGCCATCGACCTGCCGGGTTACGGGGGGTCGGGGCTGGCCGACCACCTCGGTTACTCCCCGGAGAGCGCCGCGAATTTTCTTGTTGACTTCGCTGACGAAATGGGCATCGGCCGGTTTTCCGTGGTCGGCAATTCCGCCGGGGGGCTGATCGCCGGCGTGACCGCGCTGGAGTATCCCGGCAGGGTGGATAGCGTGGCCCTGGTTGGTTCGGCCGGATTGGGCAAGCGGGTGTCGTGGCCCCTTCGTCTCATCACCATCCCGGTGTTGGGGGAATTGGTCTACAAGCCTCAGATGATCAGCAAGGAGGCCCTGATCAAGCGGATTTTCTACCGCCCTCCTGATTTTCTTGAGGAGATTATCCCGGAAATGGTCCGTGTTCGTTGTCTTCCTCACGGGCCTCAGGTAATGCTCCAGTCGGTTCGTTCCGGCGTCAATCTCCTGGGCCTCCGGGCGGAGCATCAAATCCTGAACCGGCTGGGCCAGCTACGTGCCCCGCTGCTGGCAGTGTGGGGGGAGGACGACCTGGTCATCCCGCCAATCAGCGAGGAGGATGTTTTCCGAGTCGCCCCGGACAGCACCGTTCGCGTGCTGCCGGAGTGCGGCCACTGGCCCCACATGGAGAAGCCGGAGGAATTCAACGACATCCTCACCAGCTTCCTCGCCCGCTCCGACACGTCTCGTTCGGCGTCGGCCGGCACCCTTGCCGGTCAGGTCGCCCAAGGCTGCTGAATATCGCACAGCCGCTTGATACCCCGGCCAATCCCGACGGAGAAACCGGCGAGCCGGCAGACGGAGCTTTGCCGTCCGATGCCGCGGTTGCACCCGTCCCTCGCCACGGGGCCTGGGTTCTCGCCCTCAACTCCGCGATGCGATGGCTGGTCTCCACCTGGCGCGGCCGCCTGATCATCGTCGCCGTGGTCGTCGGCATTTCCCTGGCCGCCTTCTTTTTCCAGAACCGGATCATCAGCGAACCGCTCGGCTACGGGGCCGTAGCCGGAGCGGTACTGCTGGCCAGCGGCGGCCTCGTCGTTCCCGTTCCGCACCTCCTGACATCCTGCGGCGCCGCCACCGCCCTGAACCCTGCGGCAGTAGCGATAATCGCTGGCCTGGCCGGGACTATCGGGGAACTGACGGGGTATTTCCTGGGCTACAGCGGCAGCGCTGTTCTGGAGCGCCGCCGCTTTTATCATCGGGTCGAGGGCTGGATGCGCAAGCGCGGCTGGCTCATCCTGTTCCTAATTTCCGCTGTCCCCAACCCTCTCTTCGACGTGGCGGGCATCGCCGCTGGCGCTCTCCGCTACCCGCTGTGGCGCTACTTCGTTGCCGTAGGGTTGGGCAAGCAGGTCAAGTTTTTCATCGTCGCCTACGCCTGTTTCTACGGCTTGCAGGGGTTGAAGGGCGCATTCGGTCTCTAGGAAGTGCCGTCAAGTTCCTCCGTCATTCCTGCGAAAGCAGGAATCCAGGGGTTCCCGCAGGCAAATCATTCTCCGGCATAGAGCGATTCCGTATTCCTGCTTTCGCAGGAATGACGGAAATAGGTCTGCTGACTGTCCGGCAACTCAATTTGACGACACTCCCCAGGGTTGCGGCAGCATTGAAATGATGGCTTACTTGCATTACCGTCATTCCGGCGAAAGCCGGAATCCAGAACTGCTTGACGGCCTTACGATGCTTTCTCCATAGGCGCCCCCTGGATTCCGGCTTTCGCTGGAATGACGGGGCGGTTTTGCAATCGTCCGCATGACACATGCGGCAACGGTGGCACCGCGGCACTATGCCCTGTATCCTTTAATACGTTGCAGATAACCGTTACCCGGTGCTATCCGGGCCATGGAGGTCCTTTTGATTCGCGGACTTGACGGTAAATTTCCCAACATTCACCCATCGGTTTTCGTAAGCGAGGCCGCCTACATCGTGGGCGACGTCACCATCGGCGAGGGCTCCAGCGTCTGGCCCAACGCCACCATCCGCGCCGACTATGGCGACATCATCGTCGGCAGGAACTGCTCGTTGCAGGACAACTGCGTGCTGCACACCGATGACCACCTGGAGCTGGGCGATAACGTGCTGCTTACCCACGGCGCAGTAATCCACGGCGGCAAGGTGGGCAGCAACGTCCTGATCGGGGTCAACGCCGTCCTGCTGGAGGACGCGGACGTTGGCGACTACGTGTTCATCGGCGCGGGCGCTATTGTCCGGGGCCACGTGCCGCCGCGTTCGCTGGTCATCGGTGTTCCGGGGCAGATACGCCCCCTCAGCCCGGCGCAGGAGGCGCGGCTGCAAAACCCCACCGCCAACTACGTCCGCAACGCCAAGCGTTTCATCGACAATGGCCTTGGCCTCCAGATTCCGGCCACTCCAGACAGCGCAGAGGGCTAACAATGACTGAAGATTCGCAACTAATCCCTCTGCCCCTGGACGGCCTCCGGGTGCTGGACGTCACCCACATCGTGGCCGGGCCGTTCTGCTCCATGATCCTGGCCGACATGGGCGCTGAGGTAATCAAGATCGAGCGGCCGGGCGTAGGGGAGCGCGGCCGCAGCAACGGCCCGTTCATCGACGGCCCCGAAGGGCAGCGGGTCAGCTCCCGTTACCTGGGCCTGAATCGCAACAAGAAGAGCGTGTCCATAGACCTGCGGGACCCGCTTTGCAAGCAGGCGTTCGAGCGGATGGTCGCGGAATCCGACATTCTGCTGGACAACTGGGGGCCTGGCGCCTTGCGGCGGCTGGGTCTGGGCTACGACCGCCTCTCGGAGCTGAACCCGCGGCTGATCTACGCCAGCCTCACGGGTTACGGCGACCCGGAAGGCCCGGCCCCCGGGCCGTATTCCCACTGGCCAGCCAACAACCCCTGCGTCCAGGGCATGGGAGGCTGGATGACGGTCACCGGCAGCCCGGACAGCGGGCCGCAGATGGTCGGCGACAACATCGGCGATTCCGTCCCCGGGGTCTGGACGGCCCTGGCGGTCATGTTCGCGCTGGAAAGCCGCCACCGCACCGGGCGCGGCCAGTACCTCGACATGGCCATGTACGACTGCATGGTGGCCCACATGACCAGCACCATGCCCTTCTACCAGGCCACGGGACAGGTTGCCGGTCGCGAGCGGGGCAACATGCTCAGCGCCCAGCTCGCCCTCCGCGCCAGCGACGGGTACATTGTCTTGGCCGGGGCCGGGGGCGCCGAGAAATGGAAAGACCTCTGGCGGCTCATCGGACGGGAGGACCTGATAGAAGACCCGCGCTATCTGGGCGAGGGAATCAGCGGCGAATTCTACATGAGCAACTTCGTTCCCGCCATCGAGGAATGGACGATGGCGCGGCCCAAGGCCGAGGTAACGCAGCGCCTGATCGAAATCGGCTACTCAATGGGCATGGTGCAGGATCAGGCCGACCTCGATTCCTGTCCCCACCTGAACGCGCGGGGAATGTTCATTGACGGCGGCAACGACATGGGCGGCACATTCCGAACCGTCAATACGCCGGTCCACCTGGCGGGCACGCCCGGCACGCCCAATCGCCAGCCCCCGCTATTGGGCGAGCACAACGACGAAATACTCTGCACCATAGGCGGCCTGTCCCCGGCGGAACTGGCCAAGCTAGCCGCCGAGGGCAGGGTGTAGCGCAGGGCGCAGCGGCATAACAGTCATGATCGACACCAGCCACCTGGTCCGCTGCATCGACGTGCTGGAAACCGCCCTGGCCCGGCTTCAGCAACAATCGCCAGGCGATATAAGTTACGATATTTATCGGGCCGCTTGCGTGAAGCAATTCGAGCTGGTACTGGAGCAGAGCGGAAAACTCCTGCGAATGCGCTTGCGAGACTACTTTGCCTCTAATCTCGAAGCCGACCGCCTAGTATTCAAGGATGTATTCCGGTATGCGGCTCGACGCGGTTTGCTGTCCGTTGAAAGTTGCGAGCGCTGGTTTGAATACCGCGATAACAGGAACAGCACGGCGCACGATTACGGGGAAGGGTTCGCCGAAACGACGCTCCGGCTTTTGCCGACATTCATCATGGACGCCAGACATCTGGCCGGGATAATCGAGGACGGCAATGAGCGAACGTTTGGAAATCTCTGAAAAACATCGAAAGATGGTGGAGACTTTACTTGTAGAGCAGGTCCCGGGCATGGAGGTCTGGGCATACGGCAGCAGGGCGAACGGACGCAGCCACGCTGGCAGCGACCTGGACCTGGTCTTGCGAACTACGAAGTCCCGCCCTTTATCTGAAGCCAGGATGCGAGCGTTAGAGGAGGCATTCAGGGACTCAAACATACCATTTCTGGTCGATGTCCACGACTGGTCAGCACTTCCCGACCGGTTTCGTTCTGAAATACAGCGTAATCACGTCATCCTGATCGCGGGCGCAGACCAATTCACGTAGCGCCGATGCGTACCGCCGTGCCGGGCTGGAGAGCCTTGGGGTTGCCTCCGCATTCTGCTGGCACGGCTGAAAGGCGGCGCAACTTCGTAGGCCGTGCCGTCAAACTACCCCGTCATTCCGGCAAAAGACGGAATCCAGAATGGCCCTATGCTGGAGACTGACTTGCTTACGGAAACTCCTGGATTCCGGCTTTCGCCGGAATGACGGAAAATAAAGCTGTCGTAGGCCCGGCAACTCAATTCGGCGACACCACTTGGGCGGTTACATTCGAGTCATTGCCAACCTATAATTTAGACAAGCAAATTCTGTCCACCGGAGTGACATCTTGGTCTTTCGAGCGCCCCGCGGCACTGCCGACCACCTGCCAGAGGAACAGAAATACTGGCGTTACATTGAGTCGAAAGCGGTGGAAATCGCCAACCGCTTCGGCTATGGCCGCATCGATACCCCTGCCTTCGAGGATTCCAATCTCTTCATCCGATCCGTTGGGGAAGGAACGGACATCGTCGAAAAGGAGATGTACACCTTCGACGACCGGGGCGGCGACAGCATCACGCTCCGGCCCGAGGGGACTGCGCCGGTGTGCCGGGCCTACCTGGAGCACGGCATGCACAACCTCCCGCAGCCGGTGCGCATGTATTACTTCTGCCCTGTCTTCCGCTACGAGCGGCCGCAGGCGGGCCGGTTCCGCCAGCACCACCAGTTCGGCGTGGAAGCGCTGGGGGACGCGGACCCGTCGGTGGACGCCGAGGTCATCGAGGTGGCGTGGGAGCTGATGGGCAGCCTGGGCCTCAGAGACGTCCAATTGATGGTGAACAGCATCGGCGACGGCAACTGCCGTCCGGCGTACATCGAGCGGCTGCGCGACTACTACGCCGGCCACCACGACCGGCTCTGCAACGACTGCAAGGAACGCCTGGAGCGCAACCCGCTGCGGCTGCTGGACTGTAAGGTGGAGACGTGCCACGCGCTGGGGGACGAGGCGCCGCAATCGACCGACTATCTGTGCGACGACTGCCGCGAGCACTGGAACAAGCTCTCTACCTATCTGGACGCCATGGCGCTGCCCTACACCGTCGATCACCGGCTGGTTAGGGGGCTGGACTACTACACCCGCACGGTATTCGAGATCCAGCCGCTGGACGTAGGCGGGCAGTCCACCATCGTAGGCGGCGGGCGCTACGACGGGCTGATCACCGAACTCGGCGGCAGGGCAACACCCGGCATCGGCTTTGCCACGGGCATCGAGCGGCTGACCCTGAACCTTAAGCGGGGCGATGTTCCGGTTCCAGATGAGCCGTCGCCCAGGTACCTCGTGGCGAACGTGGGCGACGACGCCCGGACTGCCGCCCTGGAGCTGGCGGTACGGCTGCGGCGCGCCGGAGTAGGCGCCATCCTCAGCAGCGGCTCCAGGGGGTTGCGCGGCCAGATGCGGCAGGCCAACGCGCTCAACATTCCGTATGCTTTGATCCTGGGCGACGACGAGATTTCCAGGGGCGAGGTCGTGGTGCGTGACATGGCCGCATCCACGCAGGAATCACGCCCTCTAGCCGACTTTCTGGCGGAAATTGGTTCCTGAAACCACGCGAATGCCAGCACTTGAACAGGGCGCGCGAGGCGGCGCGCCCTTCCCTGAATTGCTCTCCGGCAGACCTCCAACACTGGCATTTCCGGCCGGAAAATTTGATGACAGTTGCTCGTTGATTTTTCGCCGCTTTTGTTAGAACATTAGTGCGTCAAGCAATTTCACGGCGCTTACGCCAAGTTCTAAGGGAGGCAAGGACATGAAAATCTACTATCGTGGCTATGTCATCAACCAGGAGCACCCGGAGGCGCGGTGCACGGTACAGGGCAGGAGGCCGGGCCGGGAGATGCTGGCCCTGTCCAACGACCCCCAGGGCGCGATGCGCTGGGTCGACCGCGACGTTATCCGCCAGCGGGTGAGGGACGCTGGCTGGCTCGACTCTCGGGCAATGTCGGCCTAGCGGACAATTCCGGCCGCCTCACCGCCAAATCAGCCAGACTCGGAGTGGAGAAAATCGCTCAACATACTTGGGACGAGGGCCTCGACCTGGCCGGGGCCCTTGGCCGTTGCAGCGTGGTGAGCCTCAGCCATCCCGTTTCTCCGGATATGCCTCACTGGCCCGGCGATCCCCGCACGGAGTTCGGTGTCTGGTCTGACCCGGCGAAGGACGGCTACTTCCTTCGCCGGTTCTCCACGGGAGAGCATTCCGGCACGCATCTGACGGCTCCTGCCAGCTATTTCGCCGACGGAAGAACCGTCGACCTGTACACGCCGGGCGAACTGGTGCGTCCGGCTGTTGTCCTTAGCGTACGGGAACAGTGCAGAGGCGACCCGGACTACGCCCTCCCATTGAGCGAGGTGTTGGCCTGGGAGAATATCAACGGAGCAATTCAACCCGGACACCTGGCGCTCCTCAACACCGGGTGGGCAGAACGATGGCATGACCCCGCAGCTTACCTGGGAGACACTGCCACGGACGGCCTGCACTTTCCGGGGTTTGGCTACGAGGCAGCCTCATTTCTGGTCAACGAACGGGACGTGGGCGGTCTCGGCACGGACACGGCGGGCATCGAACCGGGAACGGACAGCGGCCAGTCCGTCAGCAAACTGGTCCTGGCAGAGCCCAGGATAACGCTGGAAAACCTGACCAACCTGGACTGCCTTCCGGCGACCGGTGCCGTAGTGGTGGTTGGTGTACTCGGCCTGGTGGGTGGCAGCGGGAGCCCGGCGGCGATCACTGCATTTGTTCCGGAGAAAGACGAATAGGGCGCACGGTTGTGCGCCCCTCAGTGCCAACGGAAATTGAGAAACCGAATGGTCTACAGACTGGCGATACCCGCGGCAGAGCAGTCCTCGTCCTGCTGCCCGGTCCCGCCGCCAACACCAACGGCGCCTTCGACCACGCCGTTGCGGACAATCGGCAGTCCGCCCTGGCTGGGAATGCCGTGGCCGCCTTCCGCGGCCAGAATACCCCTGATGATCGGCGAATCGGCCCGCTCCTGGAGCTCGGCGCTGGAGCGGCCAAAGGCCACGCTGGCCACAGCCTTGCCCTGGGAGCCGTACGATCCGGCCCAGATTGCGCCGTCCATGCGGTTGAAGGCCAGCAACCGGCCCCCGGCGTCAACCACCGCAACGTTGATCTTGATGCCCATTTCAGTGGCGGCAGCTATCGCGCCCTCCACCACCTTGTTTGCCTCGGCCAATGTCAGTGCCATAACAGACCTCCTCCAGCCTTGTCATTCGAAATCACCGGGAACGACGCCATTGTAGCCGACGGCCCAAGCATAGCCAACCGCAGAGTACTTTGATTCTCCCTCGCCCTCGAGGGCGAGGGTTGGGGCGAGGGTGAAATAGCAGGCATCAGCACCATGCGACAAGCTCATGGTGAGCGTGTCGAACCACGCCCCCACCCTGCCCCTCCCCCGGAGGGAGAGGGAACCATTAAAGAACCTTGCCGCCAATCGCTGCGGCCACACCGGGGACGGTGATATACTTTCAGCGGATTTCGTAGCCAAGTTTGAAGTCTTGAAGGGTGGCTGACCTGGAGTGCTAACCAAACGTATCATCCCCTGTCTTGACGTGGACGGTGGCCGAGTCGTCAAGGGCATCAGCTTCGTTGAACTGCGCGACGCTGGCGACCCGGCCGAACTCGCGGCGGTGTACGACCGGGAGGGCGGCGACGAGCTGGTGTTCCTGGACATCACCGCCAGCTCGGACTCCCGGGACACCATGGTGGACGTGGTTCACCGGGTGTCTGAGGAGGTGTTCATCCCCTTGACCGTCGGGGGCGGCATCCGCACCGTGGAGGACATCCGCCGGATGCTGAAGGCAGGCGCGGACAAGGTGTCGCTGAACACCGCTGCCGTCAACAATCCGCTCCTCATCAGCCAGGGAGCGCAACAGTTCGGGAACCAGTGCATCGTCGTCGCCATCGACGCCAAGCGGGTGGATGGCGCGGTCAATGACCTGAACTGCCCCAAGCCGACGGATGCCAGCCTGGCGCTGGACGAAACGTCGGGGTGGGAGGTATTCACCCGGGGCGGCAGAACTCCCACCGGAATAGACGCCGTTAAATGGGCGGCGAGAGCGGTGGAGCTGGGTTCGGGAGAGATACTGTTGACCAGCATGGACGAGGACGGACAGAAGCAAGGCTACGACTTGGAACTGACACGCGCCGTGTCCAGGGCCACCTCCGTTCCGGTCATAGCCAGCGGCGGAGCGGGCACCCTCGATCACCTCTACGACGCGCTGGAGCTGGGTGAGGCGGATGCAGTGCTGGCCGCGAGCATCTTCCACTTCGGGGAATATTCCATCGGCGAGGCCAAGGACTATCTGAACGGCAAGGGCGTGCCGGTCCGGCCACGGGCTGCCTGATACCGCCATTCGACAGCTCATGGTTAGCCAGTCGAACCGTTACCGCAAATTCGCAGCGCAGGTGGGCAGTGACAGAAATCAAGGCAGTCATTTTCGACATGTACCAGACGCTGGTGCAGGATCCGCGGGACCAGTGGCGCAGCAGCTTCAGTGCCATTATTCGGGAACAACAGTTGCCCATCACCGCCGAACAGCTCTGGGAAGGCTGGCATGAGTCGGAGGAGCGATTCCGCGTCCGGCGCACCGATCCGTCGCTCCCGTTCCAGACCTATTTCGACGCCTGGGCCGGTGGATTCCGTCTCGCATTCGAGTCCATGGGAGTGCCGGGCGATGCGGAGGCCGCCACCAAGCGATTCTTCGCCGACCTGTCGCGGCGTGAACCGTTCCCGGAAACGGAGCAGGCGGTCAAAGAGATACAGAAAGGCTATCGCACTGCCGTCCTCTCCAACGCGGACGACGGATTTCTCCTGCCGAATCTGGAACTGCTGAATTTGGAATTCGAGGTTGTGCTGTCATCGGAAATGGCCCGCAGCTACAAGCCCCAGCCGGAGCTGTTCCGCGAGATCCTGGCGCGGCTGGCGCTCAGGGCCGAGGAAACCGTCTACGTTGGCGACCGGCACTACGAGGATGTCCATGGCGCCCGCAGTGTTGGCATGCACGCCGTATGGGTCGACCGGCCAGGCGGCCGCGGCCTGCGGGACGGCCTGCCAGCCCCGGCCCATACGATACAAAGCCTGACTGAACTGCCGTCAACCATTGAGAAAATAAATACCGGAGCGTTGTCTCCGCTGTGATTCTCCCAAGGGAGTGCCGTCAAACTGCCCTGTCATTCCGGCGAGAGAGAAAGGGGACGCCCTCACCCAAACCCTCTCCCGGCGGGAGAGGGGATTTGTCGGACGCCCCTAACCGTCTAGGGCAGGACATACCGTCAAGTACCGGACGTACCAGATTTCTAAATCGGGAAAGTGTCTATATGAAGGTCAAGCTGAATGAACAGGGCCTGGTACCGGCCATCGCACAGGATGTCAACACCGGCAACGTGCTGATGCTGGGTTACATGAACCCGGGCTCCATCAAGCGCACCGTCGAAGGAATTCAGGTCTGGTTTTACAGCCGCAGCCAGGAAGACCTCTGGCACAAGGGCGAGGTTTCGGGCAACTACCTCAACCTGCGCGAGGCGTGGCTGGACTGCGACGGCGACACCATTCTGCTCAAGGTGGACCCGGACGGCCCCGCCTGCCACACAGGCACCACGTCCTGTTTTTTCACGCCCATGGAGGGACTCCCCGAGGAGTACGAGGACACTGACCGGGGGCCTGGCGTGCTGGGTGAACTGTACGCCATGGTGCAGGACCGGCAACGGGAGATGCCAGAGGGCAGCTACACGGCCAAGCTGTTGCAGGAAGGAGTGGGCCGCATAGCCCAGAAGGTGATAGAGGAAGCCGGCGAGACCGCCTTGGCTGCCGCACAGGATGACACGGAGCACCTGCCGTCGGAAATCGCCGACCTCATGTACCATACCCTGGTGCTGATGGCGGCATCCGGCGTCAAGCCCGAGCAGGTCTGGCAGGAACTCCGGGAACGCAGGCGTTAGAGGGTGCGCGACAAATCCTCTCCCCTTCAGGGAGAGGGCTAGGGTGAGGACGTCCCCTTATTCTCGCAGGAATAAAGAATCCCGCTTTGTCCTCCACATTGTCCACAAAAGGCAATTGTCACACGCCGCTTTTCGCTGGACGATGTAGGTTAGAATCCGGAAGGAAGCCGCTCGCCCGCCGAAAAGACCTCATAGTCGTTGCCCCGGTAGACGGTAGCGTTTCCGAACCCGGCAACCCGCCAGTTGCCCGGCGTTCCGACAACACCGGTGCGGGCATCGATCCCAAGGTAGACTACTCCCTCCGGGGCGGACCATCGCAACTCCGTTGACACCTCCGCCGGGTTGCGGCGCTCGTGGTGGGGCAGCACGCAGATGTTGGGGGCGATTCCCAGTCCCTCGACCCAGCGGTCTCTCGTGTAGCCGCTGCCCGGCTCGGAATAAAGCGGAGGCCGTCGCATCACCGATCCCATCACCATCGCGCCAGCGGACGAGCCGCCCAGCACCAGTCCACGTTCCAGCCCGTCCTTCAGCATCCAGAGCAGCGCCGACCCGCGCAGGGAGTCCAGCAGGTGATCGGGGTTGCCGCCGGTGAAGTACACCACGTCGGCATCCCGCGCCGGAGCGATCAGCCTCAGGTCGTTGGCGTGCTTCCTTTCCAGCACCATCAGCCGGTCGGCGACGCCGCCGAGTGCGGAGAAGTGGGTGACGCCGTCGTTGGCGGCCTTGTCAGGCCCGGTAACGGCGGCAGTTGGAATGATGAGAACGCTGGCGGTTTCCTTCCCGGAAGCGCCCATCACCTCCCGGTCCATCTCCTCGCACCCTACCCGGAATTCATCGCCGCCTACCAGCGCTATCGTACCTGCCATCGGTCTCCCCCGTGTGGTTCTGCATTTTCGTTATTGAGTGGACTTCATACTACACCAGGAACCTGATAAACACCGCCGCCAGCCCCAGGAACAGGGCAAACCCAATCACGTCCGTGAACGTGGTAACGAACACCGCTGCGGATACCGCCGGGTCCATCCGCAGGCGTCGTAGCAGCAGCGGCACCCCGGCGCCGGCTATCGAGGCTACCACCATGTTGCCCGTCATTGCCAGCGCGAGCACCAGCCCCAGGATCGGATTACCCTTCCAGAGCCAGCCGATGCCCCCGATGATAACGCCCAAGACGATTCCGTGGATCAGGCCCAGGGTGATTTCCCGCCTCAGCAGCCGGAACCCCAGAGGGCGGGGGAGTTCGCCGGTGGCGAGGCTGCGAACCACCAGCGTTACGGTCTGCGTGCCGCCGATTCCGCCCTGACCAGCCACTATCGGCAGAAACGCCGCCAGCGCAACCACTTTGGCGATGGTCGATTCGAACATGCCAATCACCACCGCGGCGATGAAGACGGTGACCAGGTTGAGGGCCAGCCAGGGAAAGCGGCTGCGTACGGAGTCGGTAAGGGGGCCGGTGATCCTTTCTTCGCCGATGCTCGCCATGCGGAACATATCCTCGGTGGCGTTCTCCTGCACCGCCTCCACGGCGTCCTCGGCCCGGATCAGACCAGCCAGGCGGCCGTCGTCTTCCACTACCGGCAAGTCGCTGACCTTGAAACGGCTGATTAGCCGTAGCGCCAGTTCCTCGTCCGCCCAGGCCGGAACCGTGGTCAGGTCGCGGTCCATAATGTCCGCCACCGTGGAGTTGGGGCGCGCCAGGGCCAATCTCACTGGCTTGACCGTCCCGACGAGGATGCCCTCGCCATCGATCACTGGCAGCGAGTTGACCTCCTCGGCCGCCTCGCCCATCAAGCGAAGACGGTCAAGGGCAATGGGAACGGTCGTGTTTTCACGAAAAGCGGGAATCTCGGGATCTATGAGCCGGCCGGCAGTGCCGTCCTCGTACCGCAGCAGCGTCTCTACGGGAACGGATGCCGACATGGCGCCTATCGTTTCCAGCCGTCTCTCGCCTTCCAGCAGCTCCAGAACCTCGGCGGCGGCTCCGGGGTCAGCCAGGTCCAGTACCTCGGCCAGTTCTCGGGGGCTGTAGTTACGCAGCATTGGAGCTATCAGGCGCGGTTCCATGTGCTCAAGGAGCCCGGCAACGGTTTCCGCAGCCATTTCCCGCGCGAGATAGCGCCGCATGCCGCCGCGAAGCTCAGTCATCACCTCGGCGCGGTCGAAGGGATGCAACTGGAGGAACAAGTCCGCCACTGCCTCCGTCCGGTCGTTCTCCATCATCCGCTCGAGGAGACGGGCCCGCTCAAAGGCCGTCTGCCCCGGTTGCGTCTCCCCCTGGTCGACCTGGAGAACCTCGGAGGAAACCTGTTCCTCCACCTCATTCAAGCGTTCCGGCACATTCCCCCTGCGTTTGCCCAATTTCAGGTTCCGGGGCGGTACGTGAATCTCGTCCAGTGGCTTCGCCAAAAAATGCCCGACTAAAACTTTATACCCTTGAGGCCACCGATTGAACCGCCGAACGACCAACTATCGGGACTATTGCAGAAGAATTATCAGAATCAAGATAGGACTTCCGCAGTGGAACAAGAATCCCCTCCCCCTCAGGGGGAGGGTTAGGGTGGGGGTGAAATCCTTGCATCAAACACCCGCCGGGTACGCAGTTTTGTCTGAATCAGGATTGTCAGGATGCAAGGATGTACAGGATTGGGACTGCCATCCTGAAAATCCTATAATCCTGACAATCCTGATTCAGACAAAAGTCGAAAGGGCCGCCTTTTCACCCCCACCCCAACCCTCCCCCTGAGGGGGAGGGAGAAATAAAAGGCCCCTTACCGGAACTCGGCACAGCCGTAAAAGATGAGACTGATGTGATAGAATTGTTCTTTCCTTGTGAAATAAGTTGCGAATGTCCGCAATCCCTTCAAGCACGCAAACTCCCATCAACGCTGAGGCGCGCGAGGATACCAAGGTTATGTCGACAACCCCGGTGATCGAGAGCGTCCGGCACCTGGTTGCCCAAGCCGTTGAGACTGCTCGAAATGACGGAGTCGTCCGGCTGGAAACCATGCCGGACATCCAGGTGGAACACCCGGGAAATCCGGACCACGGGGATTTTGCCACCAACCTTCCCCTCAGGCTGGCGCGAGCCACACGCATCAATCCACTGGAGCTGGCCCAGGCGCTGGTAGCGCGAACCCCCGAAAGCGCGTCCATAGACCAGGTGGAGGCGGCGGCCCCCGGGTTCATCAACTTCCGCCTCAAGGATGCCTGGCTCCAGCAGCAAGTGGACGTGGTGCGGAACGCCAACGCAACCTTCGGCAACGTGGCCAGCGGTCAGGGCCGCAAGGTGATGGTGGAATTCGTCAGCGTCAACCCCACTGGCCCCGTCCACGTCGGCCACACCCGAGGCGCCGTGCTGGGCAGCGCCCTGGCAAACGTGCTGGAGGCCGCCGGCTACCAGGTCACCCGGGAATACTACGTCAACGACGGCGGCAGCCAGATGGAGGCATTCTACCGCTCGGTGCTGGCCCGCTACCAACAGCATTACGGACAGGATGCAGAAGTGCCCGAAAACGGCTACGTGGGCGACTACATCCTCGACCTCGCAGTGGAAATCGCCGAATCAGAGGGCGACAGGTTCCTGGAACTGCCGGAGGATGCCGCTATCCGCGAAATCGGCGATCTGGCCCGAGAAAAGATGGTCGGCCTCATTCGCGAAGACTTGGGCAAAATAGGGGTGGAATTCGACAACTGGTTCAGCGAGCGCACTCTATTCGCTCCTTCGACAAGCTCAGGACCGGCAGGCGCAAGACAGAGCGAGTATGACGCGGCGCTGGGGCAGTTGCGGGAACAAGGCTACCTGTCGCAACGGGAGGACGCCCTCTGGTTCAACTCAACCATGCTGGGCGACGAAAAGGACAACGTGGTGGTGCGCGCGACGGGTGAGCCGACCTACTTTGCGTCAGACATCGCCTACCACCATAACAAGTTCATCGGCCGCAGCTATGACTCGGTGGTGAACATCTGGGGCGCAGACCACCAGGGGCATGTCACGCGCCTCAAGGCCGCCGTCGATGTCCTTGGCGTCAACCCCGACCGCCTCACCATCCTGATCGCCCAGATGGTTACGCTCAAGCGGGGCGACGAGGTGGTGCGGGCCTCGAAGCGCACCGGCGAGTTTGTCACCCTGCGGGAACTGGCGGACGAAGTGGGCGGCGACGCCTGCCGCTTCTTCTTCCTGTCACGCACTCCCTCTACGCAGATGGAGTTCGACCTGGAACTGGCGAAAAAGGAATCGTCGGAAAACCCGGTCTATTACGTCCAGTATGCCCACGCGCGAAACGCTGGCATCCTGAGACTGGCCCGTGAACAAAACATCGACTGGAGCAAGGGCGACGTTTCCCTGCTGGCTCATCCCAGCGAACTGGCCCTCATACGCCACATGCTCCGGCTGCCGGAACTGGTGCAGCAGATGGCCCAGAGCCTGGAGCCGCACCACCTGGCACACTTCACCATGGAACTGGCGACGGCATTCCACGGCTTTTACGAAAACTGCCGGGTGATTTCGGCCAATCCCGAGGACGGGGACGTTACCCTGGCCCGCCTGAAACTGGTGGAATCGGCGCAGATCGTCTTCCGCCGCTCCCTGGAGCTGATGGGTATGAACGCCCCAGAGCGGATGTAGCGCCATACACGATCAATACCCGAATGACCGCATCGCCCGGACGGGACATACGGTTACTAAATTCTCCCTCCCCCGTGAGGGGGAGGGTGGACATCCTGCGCACCCCACGGCTTGTAACCTAACGAGGGAACGCCCTCACCCTAACCTTCTCCCTCCGGGAGAGGGAACAACGAAAGGACGGAGCGAAACAGCGAGCTAGATGGACATCCTGTTACGCATAAACCAGATAACCTGGCAGTTTCGCACTCGCCTCATCCTGGCGTACGCGACCGTCGCCGCGTCGGTGGGCTTCTCGCTGCTCATCCCCACCCTGTTCGGCAGCGCCATCGACACCATGGTCGGGCGCGAGGTCGAGGACGGCCCATTTATCTGGCTGAATCCGGCCACCGAGACCTTGGTGTGGTTTGCCGTGGGCTTGCTGGCGGCCAGCCTGTGCCGGGGGGCTTTCGACTTTGCCCGCACCTACACCACCGATTCCCTTTCGCAGAAAGTCTCCTACGTGCTGCGCAACCGCTTCTACAACAAGTTGCAGCACATGAGCTTCGCCTACCACGACCGCGAGCATACCGGAGACCTGATGTCCAAGGCCACGGCGGACGTGGAGGCCATCCGCCGCTACGTGAACATGGGGCTGATACGCTCCATCGAGGCCGGGCTGCGGGCCACTATTCTCCCCATAATCCTCGTGTTCATCAACTGGGAACTGGCGCTGATCAGCCTCGCCTTCATCCCGTTCATCCTGGTGCGGTCGGTGCGGGTGATGGGCCGTCTCCGCGCCATGTGGACTCAGGTCCAGATAACCATGGGAGAAACGGTGACCGTTCTCCAGGAAAACCTGGTGGGCATGAACGTGGTCAAGGCCTTCGCCTCGGAGGAGTTCGAGAAGCGCAAGTACGACCGAAAGGCCCGGCAGTTGCGCGGGGAATACTTCCTTTCCGAGAGGACGCAGGGGACAAACAGCGCCTGGATGTCCTTCTACTTCACCATCGCCCTGGGGTTGATCCTCTGGTACGGCGGCTGGGAAGTGCTGCGCGGCGACCTGACGTTCGGCGAACTGAGCATGTTCATGCTCTTCCTGAACCAGCTCACCTTCCCGGTGCGCATGGCCGGCTTCATCATCAACAGCTTCTCGCGTGCCATCTCCTCCGGCCGGCGGCTGTTCGACGTGCTTGATGCTCCGTCGCCGGTACTGGAACGGGAGGACGCGGTTGAGCTTGGCCGGGCCGATGGCACCGTTCGCTTCGAAAACGTGTCCTTCAGCTACGACCAGCAGGCTCCTGCGCTGCGCAACGTTGACATCACGGCCCAAAAGAACCAGGTGATCGCGATTCTGGGCGCGCCGGGAAGCGGCAAGAGCACCATCGTCAACCTGCTGCCGAGATTCTATGACGCAGAGGACGGCAGGATTACCATCGACGGCAGGGACATCCGGGATTTCACCCTCGAATCGCTGCGCCGCAACGTGGGCATCGTGCAACAGGACGTGTTCCTCTTCAGCGCCACCATTCGGGACAACATCGCCTACGGTGCGCGGGACGCGAATCACGATGACGTCGTCCGGGCGGCCCAGGTCGCCCAGCTCCACGACCACATCATGAGCCTGCCCGACGGGTACGACACCTGGGTGGGCGAGCGCGGCACCACGCTGTCGGGCGGCCAGAGGCAGCGGCTCTCCATCGCCCGCAGCGTTCTGATTGACCCGCCGGTCCTGATCCTCGACGACTCCACGTCCAGCGTTGACGTGGAAACGGAAAGGCTGATCCACGCCGCCATGGTCGCCGTCATGCAGGGGCGCACCACCTTCGTCATCGCCCACCGCCTGAGCACGGTGCAGAACGCCGACCACATCATCGTGCTGGACCGCGGGCGCATCGTGGAGCAGGGCTCCCACGAGCAACTGGACGCCATTGGCGGCATTTACCACGAGATTCTGGAGCTCCAACTGCGCCCCCAGGAGGAAATGATGCTGGACGTAGCCCTGACAACCGAAACCGCCGCGGGAAGGGTCTAGCATGCGAATGGGCGGCCCCGGGGGCGGCTTCGGCGGAATGATGGGGGGCATGCGCGGCCTGAACGCCGCTGGAGACCGGGCCCCTACCGCCGACAATCTCAGCGATGAGTCGGTCGTTGGCGCAGCCTACGACCATCGGGTCGTGATGCGCCTCATGACCTACATCGCGCCCTACAAGCGCTTCGCCATCCTCGCCATTATGGCCGTCATCATGTACACGGCGGCCAACGTGTGCATCCCATTCCTCGTCAAGGTGGGGATGGACGACGCGGTCAAGGGCCAAAACATTACCCTGCTCCACTGGGTTGGCGGCGCGTTCCTGCTGGTGGCGGTGGTCCACTTCATCTCAAATTACTTCCAGTTCGTCTTTATGCCGCGGGTGGGGCAGGGCATCCTCTATTCGCTCCGCACAAAAATGTTCAACCACCTGCAAGAGATGTCGCCCTCCTTTTATCACCGCACTCCGGTGGGCCGGATCATGTCCCGCAGCCAGAGCGACGTGCTCCAGTTGCAGGAGACGTTTGAGCTGATTGTCCAGAGTTTCTCGGACATACTGAGCCTGGTCGGCATCATTACGATGATGCTTATCATCGACTGGCAATTGGCGCTGATATGTCTGGCAATCGTTCCTCCGCTCTTCTTCGTCCTGGCCTACTGGCAGAAGTTCGCGCGCCACTCCTTTATGCGCATTCGCCGCGCCATCGCCATGGTCAACGGGGAGTACAACCAGAACATTACCGGCGTTCGGGTGGTGCAGAGCCTCAACCGTCAAGAGGCCAATATGGCCCACTTCGACGACTTGAACACCGAGCATCTCAACGCCAATATGGAGGCCAGCAAATTTTCCGGGAGCCTGCAGCCCCTGGTGGAGCTGCTCATCGGCGTCGCCATGGGTTTCGGCGTGGTGCTGGCGGGCGGGCTGATGGCGGGCCGGGGAGAGCTGGAGCCGGGCGTTCTGGTGGCCTTTGCGCTGTACATCCAGCGGTTCTTCGAGCCCATCAGACAACTCACCATGCAGTACAGCCAGCTCCAGCGGGCCATGGCCGCCGGGGTCCGGATTTTCGAGGTGCTTGACCTGGAACCGGAAGTGAAGGACGACCCGGACGCCCCCGACCTGCCGGAAATCAAGGGCGAGATCGAGTTCCAGGACGTGCGGTTCCACTACGTCCCCGGCGTGGACGTGCTGGAGGAAATCAACCTCCACATTCGCCCGGGGGAGAACGTGGCTATCGTGGGGTCGACGGGCGCCGGTAAAAGCACCCTGGTCACGCTGATCGCGCGGTTCGCCGACGTTACCCAGGGGCGCATCATGGTCGACGGGCACGACATCCGGCACGTAACCCGGAGTTCGCTGGCCGGGCAGATGAGCATGGTGTTGCAGGAACCGTACCTGTTCTCCGGCACGGTGGCCGACAACATACGCTACAACCATGAAGACGCAACCATACAGGAAGTCATGGACGCCGCCAGAACCGTTGGCGCACACGACTTCATCATCGGGCTGGAAAACGGCTACGACACGATCCTCGCCGAGCGGGGCGTCAACCTCAGCGTGGGGCAAAGGCAGTTGCTCAGCTTCGCCCGCGCCATCATCGGCAATCCGCGCATCATCATACTGGACGAGGCCACGGCCAACATCGACACCCAGACGGAGTTGCTGATCCAGCGGGCCTTGCAGAGGGTTCTCCAGGGCCGCACCTCCATCGTAATCGCACACCGTCTCTCCACGGTACGAAACGCCGACAAGATAATCGTGCTGAACCGCGGCCGGCTGGTGGAAATGGGAACTCACGACGAACTGCTGGCCACGGGAGGCGTCTACGAACGCCTGTATGCGGTAAACTACGGGTTGATATCCGAGCCGGTTGCCGCAATCGAAACCAACGGCGAGGGCAGCGAGGCTCTGCCGGGCCGCGGGTACGCCCCGGTGCCTGCCGACGATTGAGCGCCGACCAGCGCGATTGGGATGCAAGCTTTTGAGAGGTGACACGGCAGGCTATGTACACGCGAATTCTGACGCCTCTTGACGGTTCGGACCTTTCCGAGCAGGTAATTCCTTACGCCCGCGCTTTCGCGTCACGGCTCTCCCTTCCGATGACCCTGCTACTGGCCATAGAGCCCGACCATCCAACCATCGGCCAGGCCCTGAACCCGGAGCTGCATTCGCACGAAACGGAGGCCCACCGGGCGGAACATGCCCAGGGCTACCTTTCCTCCGTGGCGGCGCGCCTGCGGGACGCCGGGGTAACGGCAGGGACGGTGGTGCCGAGCGGCGAACCGGCCCAGTCCATAGTCGATGAAGCATCACAGGACGACGGAACTCTCATAGCCATGTCCAGCCACGGCCGTTCCGGGTTCGCAAGGTGGTGGATGGGCAGCGTGGCGGACAAGGTGCTGCACATGGCCGACCAGCCGCTGCTGCTGGTCCGTTCACAGCCTCAGCAGGCGGTGTCGGGGGAAATGGCCCCGGAGCGGCTGATCGTGCCCCTGGACGGCTCCGGTGAAGCGGAGGACATCCTGCCCCACGTGGTCAACCTGGCCTCCCGCATGAATATCCCGGTCGACCTGGTGCAGGTGACGATATCGGAGGATGAGTATTACCAGGCCATGTCCATAGGTCGAAGGGTTCTGCCGCCGTCCCTTCCGTCCTTCAGGGACATTGAGGCCAGGGTGGAGGGGGAGGCCACCGATTACGTGTCGGATGTCAAACGCCGGTTGCAGCAGCAGGGCGTGGGCAACGTCGAGGCGAGGCTGGTCCAGGGCGCCCCAGCGGACTGCATCGTTGACCTGGCTTCGTCCTACGACAACAGCCTGGTGGCAATGACCACCCACGGGCGCTCCGGCGTAGGCCGCATGATACTCGGCAGCGTAGCGGAGCGGGTAGTGCGCCAGTCGGGTGGGCCGGTGCTGCTGGTGCGCGCCTCGCAACGGGAACAAGCGCCCCTGACCGCAGCTCCGGCAACGGCCTGATACTTGGAAGGCGTCTACCATGTCCCCTCTTCCTACGGGAGAGGGTTAGGGTGAGGGCGTCCCTCTGTTCGGTATTCTCAATGAGTGTTGGTATTGGACGCGATCTGTCCGCTTAGCCCCGCCGCGTAGGGGCGCACTCCCGAGCACGTCGAGGGACGTGCGCCCGTGTCTGCGCAGGAGAGAATTGCGCTGGAACCGGGGGCCAGGGCGCACGGCTGTGCGCCCCTACATGGGAATACCAACCCACGTTGAGAATGCGCTACTGCGAGCTCTGCTGGTAGCGTTCCATGGCCTGCTTGAAGATGGGATACGGATGCGCCCCGGTGAACAGCAGGTTGCCCACCAGGAAAGTGGGAATCCCGTTGATCCCGTATTGCAGGGCCTCGCGGTACTGGGCGATTACGGTTTGCGAGTGCTCGCCCTGCTCCAGGCTGCGGGCCATGTCGTCGCCATCCAGGCCAACGCCCTTGCCTATCTCGACCAGAGTCTCGATCTGGCCGATGTCCTTACGGTCTTCCCAGAAAGCCTTGTAGGCCGAGTGGTGAAACTCCATGAACTTGCCCTGCTGCTGGGCATATTCCGTGGCCTCAAGGGAGTAGAGCGTGTTGGGAGTGTAGGGCGGCGGCTTCATTACGAGGCCCGACTCCCGCGCCTGCCCGCGCAACGGCTCCGATAGTTCATCGTCGCTTTCCCCCGGCCGCTGCGGACGCTCGGCGCCTTCCCTGGGCGTGTCGGGACGCAGAAGGTAAGCGCGGCCCTCCACCTCGATGTCGAACTCCTTGGCCAGCTTGTCGACCCGCTCCAGGCCGATGTAGCACCACGGTCAAATGTAGTCGTACCAGACGGCCACCCGCACCGCCGAGTGGTCATGCTCCCCGTTGTGAGTTTCCTGTGCCATTACGGGCCTCCTGAAGGTGTTTGGGTGCTTTGAGTCCGTCGGGTCGATCAGGCGAAATAGCGGCCCTCGGATTCGAGCAGGCCAGCGATTTCGCCGAGGGTTGATATCTTGGGAGAGCCGTCAACCGGCTCATGCCAGCCGCCCCGGTCCAGCAGCGCGGCATGCATCCCCATAGCCCGCGCTCCCGCCACGTCAGACCGCACCTGGTCGCCGATGTGAAGCACCTCGCCTGGCTCCACTCCGGCCCGTCGAAGGGCCTCCTCGAAAATGGGAGGGTGGGGTTTTTCCGAGCCGGCCAAGGTAGAATTCACGCAGAAATCCAGGTAATTTCCGATGCCAGCCCTCTCTACCAGAGGCGCCAGGTCTCCGCGCAGATTCGTGATGACTCCCAGCCTGTATGACCCTTCGCGCAGCGCAGTCAAGGCGGGAAGAGTGTCTTCGAAAGGGGTGAAATGCTTGGGAACGGCTATGGCCAGCTCCCAGATTTCTCGCGCCAATGACCGGGAGACCGGAATCCCCGCAGTTTCCAGGATCAGTTGCTCGTATTCCGAGAAAAAATCGAGCCGCTGCTCCGGCGACCTGAGCGAGAGCGGCTTCTCCTCGTTGGCTCGATTGAACAGGATGTCCGCCTTGGCGTAGCCCCGCCTGATCGCCTCCGGGGATGCGGTCAGGCCCTTGGCGAAGCAGGCGGCCGTCTGGATTTCCTCCAAGGGCGGCCAGAACTTGACGAGGGTATTGTAAAAATCGAAGGTGATAACCTTGATCATTCAATTGACCAGATACGAAAGTTAACCCCGCTGGAATACGCAAGTCTAACACGCAGCCGGATTTGGCGCGACTACGGGGCGCAAGGGAATTCTCGGCGTGTGTTGGTATTGGACACGATTTGTCTGCTTGGCCCCGCCGCGTAGGGGCGCACTCCCGAGCGCGTCGAGGGACGTGCGCCCGTGTCTGCACAGGAGAGAATTGTGCCGGAACCGGGGGCCAGGGCGCACGGCTGTGCGCCCCTACATGGGAATACCAACACACACTGAGAATACCGCGCAAGGGGCCAGCACCTTTCGATTATCCCCTCCCCCTGAGGGGGAGGGGTTTTTTCAGATAGGACAACCGCTGTCTCGCGTTTCGGCGCTGCTGATGTGCATCGGTATGCTAGGCATTGGCAGCAAAGTGCCGGATAATTATTCTTGAGGCGGGCGGGTTGCCCATTACCTGAGCAGGAAGGAACGCGACACGAATGAAGCTCGCCGTTGGCGCCGATCACGCCGGACTGGATATGAAATCGCAGATTATTCCCTGGCTGCAACAAGCGGGGCACGAGGTGGTGGACGTGGGCGCCCACACCCTTGACCCGGCCGACGACTTCCCCGACTTCGCCGCGGCGGTGGGGCAAACGCTGTGCGGCGGCGGGGCGGAGCGGGGCGTGATGATCTGCGGCAGTGGCGTGGGCGCGACCATCGCCTCCAACAAGGTCAGCGGGGTGCGCGCCGCCCTTTGCCACGACACCTACACCGCCAGGCAGGGCGTCGAGCACAACGACATGAACGTTCTGTGCATTGGGGGGCGGGTGATCGGAATCGAGACCGCCAAGGAAGTGATTTCCGCTTTCCTTGGCGCAAGCTTTACCCCCGAGGAGCGTTTCCTACGCCGCATCGGGAAGGTCAGTGAGATGGAGCGGGGCGAGGGCTTTTAGGGAGTGTCGTCGGTGTCGTCATTCCTGGGACAGTGAAGGGACGCCCTCACCCTAACCCTCTCCCAGAGGGAGAGGGGATTCGTCGCACGCCGTCTAACTCCTTCCCGGAGGGAGAGGGGATTTGTTATAGGCCGTCTTAAGACGCGGCTTTCGCCAGCAGCCGTAGCGTTTCCTCTACCTCGCGGGGCGATTCCAGTTGGTGCAGGGCAACGGTGCCCTGGCGGGGTTCGCCTACGAAGACCGCAATGCCGTCCATTGCCTGCACGACGCGGAAGCCGTCTTCGTCAGTTCTGTCGTCGCCGAAATACACCGGGATGGGCGAGTCTCCGCATTCCTCCCGGATTTTTTCGATGGCCCTGCCCTTGTCCCAAGAGATGGCGGGGCGCACCTCGGTAACCATTTTCCCAAGAGTCAGGCGAACGTCACCGCCTTCGACGTAGGGCGAGGCAACAGCGGCAACGCACGATTCGACTTCTGCGATCCGTCCTTCGGCCACAGCCCGGTAATGCACGGTCAAGGTAAGCCCTTTGTGTTCGACGATAACTCCCGGAACACCTCCAACCGCAACTGACAGGCGATGGGAAAGCTCGTCAAGGGTTCCCCGAGCAGCAACAGCTCCTGGGTGGACGAAGTCAATCCCCTGGCCGCGAATCTCCATCCCATGATTGCCCGCGTGTATCAGGCCGGGGATGTCGGCGATGGTTGCCAAGTCCTCCAGGCTGCGGCCGCTGACGATTCCGGCAATGTAGCGCAGATTGGCAGCCAGTGAACCCAACAGACGGCGTACTTCGGCGGAGAGGAGTGCGTCCTCTGGCCTTTTGACGATGGGCGTCAGGGTGCCGTCGTAATCGAAAAGCAGCAACACCCGGTCAGCGCGGTTAAGGCGGGCGCTGACTGACGGCCATATATTCAGGAGATGCGCCATCGGGAATACCGCTCATTTCCGTGGCAGGCAGTCGAGAAAACCCATTGCTGTCGGCGCGTCTCAGGCGCTGCGAATGGGGCGGCGGGTACGACGGTCTACCTGCATCATATCCACCAGCGAACGGGCGGCCCACTTATAGATGTTGTTTTCCTGCACCACGGCCCTCATGTTAGCCATTCTCACCTGGCGGTCCATACGCGGCATTTCCACCGCCTGGCGTATGGAGTCGCCGAACTTTTCCACGTCATACGGGTTGACGATGAGCGCGTCGGTCAACTCCAGGGCCGCGCCGGTGAACGGGCTGAGAATCAGCACGCCGTCGTGGTCGAAGCGGCTGGCGACGTATTCCTTGGCCACCAGGTTCATGCCGTCGTGCAGGGAACTCACCACGCAGAACCTGGCAAGGCGGCGCAGGGCCATCAGCGTCAAATTCGGCAGGTCGGTGGGCATGTACATTATCGGCTGCCAGTCGTCGGTGCCGAAGCGGCCGTTCACGTCGTCCAGCAAGCGGTCGATCTGGTCGGCAAGTTCCTGGTAGGCAATGATGTTGGTGCGGCTGAACACCCCCGCCTGGATGAAAACCACCTTGCCGATGTACTGCGGATTCTGCTCCAGGAAGCGGCCGATGGCGCGTATACGGTGCGGGATGCCCTTGGTGTAGTCGATGCGGTCGATGCCCAGGCCGACTATCTTGTCGTCAAGGTCCCACTCGGCTGACAAGCGATCCATCTCCGCTGCGACCTCCGGGCTCTGGGCCTCGGTCTCCAACTGGTCGAAGTCAACGCTGATGGGCACGGGCCGGACCAGTGTGGAGTCATCCCTGTGGTAGACCAGGTTGTATTCCTTATGCACTCGGGCGCCCAAGATCCGCTTGGAAGCCTCCATGAAATTGTCGCAGTGGTCGCCGATGTGGAAACCGAGCATGTCATTGCCCAGCAGTCCATCCAGCAACTCATCCTGCCAGGGGCAGATGCGAAAAATCTCGTAGTTCGGCCAGGGGATGTGCCAGAACTGGCCGGTGATTACGTCCGGGTCAACGTCGCGCAGGAAACGGGGCAGCAGGGCCAGGTGATAGTCCTGGATGAAGACCGCCGCCGGGGCCCCGTCGATCTCCTCCAGCACACGGTTGGCGAATGTCCGGTTGACCGCGGTGTAGGTCTCCCAGTCCGGCTGGCTGAAGGTGGGTTCGATAAATGCGTTGTGGCATAGAGGCCAGAGACCGTCGTTGGAAACCCCGTAGTAGTAGCCGCGCTGCTCCTCGTCGTTGAGCCACACCAGCCGGAGGGTATAGGACGGGTCGTCGGGCGGCACCATGACACCGTTTCGTTCGTCCACCGCCAGGTAATCGCCAGCGCCGCCGCCGTGGGCAATCCAGGTGCCGGCGCATTCCTGCATCAGGGGATCAATGGCCGTGGTGACGCCTCCCGCGGGAGTGCTGACCCGCAGTTCTCCGTCAACCAGTTCGTGGACATAGGGCTGCCGGTTGGAAACCACCACAATACGGTAGTCGCCGACCTCCCTGTTGACCAGGCGGCGCAACCGGTCTCTAGTCCAAACGGGCTCTCGCAACTCAGTCCTCAGTCGCCCCAGCGGCCATTGTCAATCCAATCTGCTTGCAAGGATTCTGGCACACCATAGGCGAAGCGGTCAAACTGGCAAGACGGACAAGCAGGTTGGTCGCGTCTCGAAATTGCAGGCCGTCTTGTGCGGCAGCATTCCAAGCATGATACCATTTGCCCAAATCTTGAATGAAACCAAGGCGCATGAGTCCAACCCATTAACCTGAAAACGTCAGCCGAGACAGGAGGCCCCATGGCACTGTTTGTTCGCCGCGACCTCACCGACAGCGTTCCCACCCCAGAGGGCAATATGCACTTCGTCAAGAAGGGCGCTGGCTATCCCGTGGTGCTGCTGCACCCGCTGGGCACCTCGGTCTGGACCTGGGAGTACGTGATCGACGCCATCAGCCAGAACTACACGGTGTACGCTTTCGACATGCTGGGGCACGGTCATTCCGACAAGCCGCAGCGGCACTTCAACCTGCCCGACTATGCCCATGCCCTGGACGAGGCGTGCCAGGTTCTGAACATCCACCGAGCGCACGTAGTGGGCAACTCCGTGGGCGCAGTCCTGGCCACCGAGACCGCCGCCAGCTTCCCCGACCGGGTGGACAAGCTCACGCTGGTGGGCGCGCCGGTCTGGAATGCCTTCACGGCCAAGGAGCGGCTGGCCGACACCATGTCGCAATACGACGCCGACGGCCTGCCCAAGCCGCGCACCCTGCAAGACCTCAAGGACGCCACGACATTCGCCGAGCCGAGGGAGGAGTGGCTGGACAAGAACAACGACAGCCGCGCCAAGGCCGGGCCGTGGGTACGCAATCTGATGGAGTCCCTGGCGTATTACGACATCATGTCCCGCTTGCCGCTGATCAAGGCCTCCTCGACCATGGTGCTCTACGGAGAGATCGACCGGCTGCGCGACGGCGAGGAACTACTGCACAACAACATCGTCAACGCCCGCAAGGTCGTCCTGCCCGGCATCGGCCACATTCCGCAGGTGGAGGACCCGGAGGCCTTTCTCGGCGCACTGATGCCCTTCCTTGCGGAGTAGCGAACCGACATCCCGGAATAAGCGCAGGAGCCTTGACGCAATGACTAGCGGCGGCAGACATCCCTTGCGGCTGATGGAAACGTGGCGCTCCATCTTCTACACGCCCATTTATGTTTCGGTGGCGGGCGGGTTCCTGGAGAGGGAGGGCCTTGACGTTGAGTTCAGCACCTGCCCTCCACAGTTTCCGCATCCGCTGAGCGCCCTGCACCACGACGTCGCCGACATCGTGCAGAGCGGCATTATGCGCTCCATCATAGCTTCCGACTGGGGCGCGGAAACCGTGCCGTTGCACTTCGCCAAGATCAACTCCAGGGACGGTTTTTTCATCCTCGGCAAGGAGCCACAGGAGAACTTCGATTGGGAAACGCTGCGCGGGGCGCGGGTGATTCCCGTCGGATTCTCGCCGATGCCCTGGGCCTCCTTCCAGTACGCCCTGCGCAGGCATGGACTGGAGCCGTCCGACCTTGACCTGAGAACCGGCCTCTCGCTGGGGGATGCAGTGGCCGCTTTCCGGGGCGGAGAGGCGGAGTTTGTCCACGTCGCCGAGCCGGTGGTGCAGCAGCTCATCGCCGACGGCGCCGGACACTTGCTCACCGCGCTGGGGCCGGAGAACGGCCACCTGGCCTACAGCTCATTTGCCGCAACTCACAGATTCCTGGGGCAGCGGCAGGAAACCGCCGAGCGGTTCACGCTGGGCTTCACCCGCGCCCTGCGCTGGCTGGCATCGACCGACCCGGCGGAGGTTGCCGCGGCCGTTGGAGAATTCTTCCCGGATACGTCGCAGGAGGTACTGGCGGCATCAATCGCCAGGTACCAGGAACAGGATCAGTGGCCGGATAGCCCGGTGCTGGCGCAGCCGGAGTTTGAAAGCCTGCACGACATTCTGCTGGCGGCAGGGATGTGCCGGGAACGCCAGCCATACGAAAAAATCGTAATCACCGGCATCGCCGAAAGAGCAGCCGCCGCCATGTGAACCTGTGCCTCCCGGAAACTTTCCCCAAAGTCCCTTCCCCCTTGTGAGCCTGCGCCTCTCGGAAGCTTTCCCCAAAGTCCCCTCCCCCTTGACGGGGGAGGGTTAGGGTGGGGGTGAAAAGGTAACCTGGAGAAGACCACGGGAAAGCAATCACTGGTTTCGAGATAGTTTGTTAGAAGGTGTGTGACAATCGCCTTTTGCGGACAAGGTGGACGGCAAAGCCTTATCCTTCGTTCCTGCGAGAGTCAGGGGACGCCCTCACCCTAACCCTCTCCCGGAGGGAGAGGGAATTTGTCACACATCCTCTTAGCAGTTTGGCTTCGGAAGAGGGAACGCCCCCACCCTGACCCTCTCCCGGAGGGAGAGGGAACTTCTGAAGGGCCCTGCCTGGCAGGGATTCCGGGATGTTGGGTCTAGCGGTATGTTGTAGAATGTGTCTTTAGCACTGCTCCGCCCGGGCCTCGAATTCAACAGGCAGGCCCTGAGACAAGCTGAGTAGGAGGCCGCCTTGGCCAAGATAACTGTTATCGGCACCGGCCTGATTGGCACGTCGCTGGCGCTCGCCCTGCGGCAGTCTGACCTGCGCAACCTGGAGCTGGTGGGAACGGATTACGACAGTACCGCCCGCAACGGGGCCCAGAAGCGGAGCGCCTTCGACAAGGTTGAGGGACGTCTGCAACCGGCGGTCGAGGGCGCCGACGTGGTGGTGCTCGCCACCCCGGTCATGGCAATGAAAGACCTGATGGAGACCATCGGCCCGGCCCTCGCAGAAGGGGCGGTTCTGACCGACGTTGGCAGCTCGAAGCGGACAGTGATCCAGTGGGCGTCGGAGACCCTGCCGGACCATACCCAGTTCGTCGGCGGGCACCCGATGGCCGGGCGCGAGACGCCGGGGCCAGCGCACGCGACCGCCGACCTCTTTGCCGGAAAGCCCTACTGCATCGTGCCTGACGCCAGAGCCAGGGAGCAGGCCGTTTCCACGGTCACCACCCTGGCCGAGGCCATCGGCGCGAAGCCCTTCTTTATCAGCGCCGAGGAGCACGACAGCTTTGTCGCCGCCGTCAGCCACCTCCCATTTATGATGTCCGTCGCGCTGATGCAGACCGTTTCCAAGAGCGCCAACTGGGATGACATTGCCCAGTTGGCGTCTTCAGGTTTCAGGGACCTCTCTCGCCTGGCATCCGGGGACACCGTTATGCACCGCGACATTTCCATCACCAACAACGAGCCCATAGTAAGCTGGATCGACTCGTTCATCCGGGAGCTGTACGAGATTCGCAACGCGCTTAAGGACGAATCCGGGCCTGATCCCGCTGTCGTCGAAGAAATTTTTGAAAGCGCCCACGAGGAGCGCGCCCGCTGGCTGTCCGGCTCCATAACTCCCGGCAGCAGGGCCCAGCGCAAGGCGCCGGAGATCCCCACGTTCGGCGACTCCATGGGCCAGATGTTCATGGGGAGCAAGCTGATGGAAGCCCAAAAGCGGATGTTCGGCGGAGACAAAGACGGCGACCGGGAGAAACGCCGCCGCTAACGGTGAGAAATTCTTGTATCGATGGGTAGGCCACCCAAATCCGTCATTCCTGCGAAAGCAGGAATCCAGGGGATGCCGGAGAAGAAACCAATGCTTGGCCGCGGGCAGGCTCTGGATTCCTGCTTTCGCAGGAACGACGGTTCGGGGCCAATTGTATTCACGACACCGCGGCCGTGCAGCGACAATCACGCCCCGGCCATGCAATCCAATCCAGGGTACGATATGCAACCTGCCTCAACGGTGCGAACAGTAAGACGGCCAGCAAAGCTCGGCGGCGAGTTGGCGGTGCCGGGCGACAAGTCAATCTCCCACCGCTCGCTGATTCTGAACGCGATGGCCCACGGGACAGCTAGGGTCACCGGGCTGTCCAACGGCGAGGACGTAATGTCCACCATGGCCTGCCTGCGGGCAATGGGCGTGGAAATCACGGAAGGCAATTCCGCCGGGGCATACACGGTTCAGGGCCGCGGGCCGGTGCTGGAGGAACCATCGGACATCCTGGATGCCGGAAACAGCGGAACGTCCATGCGCCTGCTCTCCGGCTTGCTGGCCGCTCAACCGTTCCTCACTGTAATTACCGGGGATGGCTCCCTGCGCTCCCGCCCCATGCGCCGCATTGTGGAGCCGTTGCAGTTGATGGGCGCACAAGTCATGGGCCGTCAGAACGGCTCCCTCGCGCCGCTGGCAATCCAGGGCGGTTCGCTAAGGGGAATCGAGTACGATCTTCCCGTAGCCAGCGCCCAAGTCAAGTCATGCATCATGCTTAGCGCTCTTTCAGCGGACAGTGACACCGTAATCCACCAGCCCGCTCTGTCACGAGACCACACCGAGCGGATGGTCACCGCCATGGGCGCATCCGTCGACGAGAATGGTCTGGCCCTGCACGTCAAGCCAGGCCTCCTTAACGCCGTGGACATCGCCGTGCCGGGCGACATCAGTTCCGCCGCGTTCTGGATTGTGGCCGGGTTGTGCCATGCCGATTCCGCGGTTCTGGTTAAGGGAGTGGGCCTTAACCCCAGCCGCACCGGCATCATTGACGCCCTGCAGGCCATGGGCGCCGGGGACAGCCTGCAATTGCTGAACGAGCGCACCGAAGGCGGCGAACCCGTGGCCGACGTGCTGGCGACACCGGCAGAGCTGCGCGGCACAGAGATTGCTGGCGACATGATTCCCCGCATCCTTGACGAGGCGCCCATTCTGGCAGTGGCGGCGTGTTTTGCCAGAGGGGAAACAGTCATTCGGGATGCGGCGGAATTGCGTGTTAAAGAGTCCGACCGCATCGCCACCACCGTCGAGCAACTGTCCCGCCTGGGAGCGGACATCGAGGCGCGCGACGACGGGATGGTGATCCGGGGCACTGGCCGCCTCAGGGGCGCAGCCTGCCAATCCCACGGCGACCACCGCCTGGCGATGTCCATGGCGGTATGCGGTCTCCTGGCCGAAGGGGAAGTCGAAGTGCATGGTTCCGGCGACGCGGCTGTGTCGTATCCCAGTTTCTGGGAAGACCTGGAAATCCTGGCGCCCGGCGTCGCAGCCGGATAGCCGCGTAAGATGCCGGAACTTCCCGATGCCAGTCCTGCGCCCCCGTTGCTGGTGGTTCTATCCGGGCCGTCCGGGGTGGGAAAGGACGCCGTTCTATCCGAGTTGCACAAGTATGACCGCTCCTGGCATTTCGCGGTAACGGCCACCACCAGGTCAATGCGGCCCGGCGAGCAGGACGGGGTGGACTACATTTTTCTCGAACCCGATACTTTCGCCAGGATGCGGGAGCGGGACGAATTCCTCGAGTGCGCCGAGGTGTACGGCCGCTGGTACGGCGTTCCAAGGAGCCAGGCCAGGGACGCATTTCGGACGGGTAAAGACGTTTTCCTGAAAATCGACGTTCAAGGAGCGGCAACAATCCGGCGGATAGCGCCGGAGGCGCTGCTGATTTTCCTGATGCCGCGCTCTATGGATGAGCTCAGGCAGAGGCTTGAGGGGCGGATGACGGAATCTCCTTCCGACATGGAGCGGCGGCTTCAGACGGCACAGCAGGAACTGGCGCAGGTGCACCACTTCGATTACCGGGTCATCAACCCCCACGGCCGTCTGGAACAGGCCGCCGCCGACATCGACGCCATTGTGGCCGCCGAAAAGTGCCGAGTAACCCCGCGCCTGGTGCAGTTGCTATAATGGACTCAGCTCCCCGGAAGTTCCCCCTCCGGTCGGGAGAGGGTTAAAGTGGGGGCATCCCCCAGGAGAGACCCGCATGACCTTGCCGAAGAACACAGTTGAGTTGCGTCCCCGACTGCCCGAGTGGCTGAAGGTTCAGATGCCCGGCAGCCCGCGCTACATGCAGCTCAAGCAGTTGATGCGCAGCCAGGAACTGCACACCGTGTGCGAGGAGGCCCACTGCCCCAACATCGGCGAGTGCTGGAGCCGGGGCACCGCCACCTTCATGATCCTCGGCGACATCTGCACGCGCCGGTGCCACTACTGCGCGGTTACCACCGGACGGCCCTTGGGCATTGACCTGATGGAGCCGAAACGGTTAGCCGACACCGTCAGGGATATGAACCTTCGGTACTGCGTCATCACATCGGTAAACCGGGACGACCTCCCCGACGGCGGCGCCTACATTTTCGCCGCCTGCATCAACCGCATCCGCGAGGTACTGCCGGAGTGCCGGGTCGAGGTGCTGATTCCCGACTTCGCTGGAAACTGGGACGCTTTGCAGCGAGTAATCGACGCAGGGCCAGCGGTGTTGAACCACAACATCGAGTCGACGGTGCGGGTATTTCCACGAGTGCGGCCCAAGGGCAACTACAACCTGTCACTGGAACTGCTGGCAAAAGCCAAGGAGATAGATGCTGCCACGGTCACCAAGTCCGGCATCATCGTGGGCATGGGCGAGACCACGGATGAGGTGCTGGACACGATGCGCGATCTCAGGGGCGTGGACTGCGACCTGCTGACCATCGGCCAGTACCTGCGCCCGTCGGCCAAGCACATCGCCATAGACCGATTCTACCACCCCGACGAGTTCGAGGAGCTGCGGCTCGCTGGCCTCGAGATGGGATTCAAGCACGTGGCTTCCGGCCCGCTGGTCCGCAGCTCCTACCACGCAGACGAGCAGCACGACGCGGCCTTTGTGCCGTAGCTGGCAACTCCGAATAGGATGTAGGATCAACAAGGGCAGATACTGATGGGAGAAAACCTTGAGTGGCGGCGGCAGTACGCAAGGCGCGTCTTAGCCAACCCCACCGCACACGGCAGGGACCTAAGCCTCAGGCACCCTGAAGTTCGCCAGGAATGGATTGAGAGAACAATAGCCCAGCCTTACAGAACCGAAATCCAGTCTGATGGAAGAGTGCGATACTGGGGCGCCGTACCCGAGGTTCGGAACTGGCTGAGAGTTGTTGTCGAAAACGACCAATTCCACACCGCAACCCTTGATGGAAGCAAACGGAGAGACTGGGGGACACCAACGTAATGGATAAAGCTAAAGACCCCAAATTGCTGATACGCTACTACGGTGACACCGATACGCTGGTGCTGTGGAATGGGGTACCCGCTCAGGAGGGCCGGATTATTGCCGAACATCTCACGTCGGAGTCCGACGAAAACGGCGATGTAACTGGCGTCGTCCTTGAGCATGCTGCTCAACTGCTGCGTCCATATTTGTATCCGAACGGCGAGAAATAGGGGTCTCGGCTAAACCCAAGCACAATGGCGCAACACTCACCATACGCCTTCGACTCTTCCGCCTCGTCCATTATGACGACCCAAAAGGTCAGCCTGGCCATGGTCAACGCCAACGTGTTAACCATGGCGCCGGGTGTCCCCTTGGCTGAGGCCGTAGCAATTTCCGGCAAGCGTATCGTTGCTGTTGGCAGCAACGCGGAAATCCGCAACCTTGCATCCCCGCGCACCAGGGTCATTGACTGCCAGGGCCGGACGCTGCTTCCCGGGTTCAACGACGCCCACATTCACCTTCCCGGTCTGGCCCGGCGATTGCGAGACTTGGACTGCTCTCCGCTCAAGGCCCCATCCGTCGCCGCGTTGCAGTCCCTAGTACGTGAACGCGCCTCCACGCTGCCCTCCGGTAGCTGGGTGCAGGGTTTCGGGTACGACGACCTGCGGCTTGCCGAGCGGCGGCACCCCGACCGCCGCGATCTGGACGCAGCGTCCTCCCGCCATCCCGTCTGGCTGCAACACCGCAGCGGCCACGCCTCCGTCCTGAACAGCCTGGCCTTGGAAGCCGCTGCTATCCATCGCGAGACGCCTGATCCTCCGGGCGGTGTGATCGAACGGGACGAATTGACCGGCGAGCCGACTGGGGTGATGCTCGAATGCGAGTCGTTCCTGCGCCATCGCCTGGGCAGGATTCGAAAGGCCGGGGAATTTGACGACGGAATGCGAGATGCTGGCCTGTTGCTGGCAAGCTACGGCGTCACATCGGTGCAGGACGCCGGAGCGGACAACGGGATTGAACGCTGGGATACCTTCCGGCGATTGCAGTCGGACGGGCCGCTGCCATGCCGGATCACCATGTTCGCCGGAATCCGGCGGCTGGAGGAGCTTACCGACGCTGGCCTTAGTTACGGTTCAGGCGACGATACGCTACGGCTGGGGCACGCCAAGATAGTGCTGACCCTTACGTCGGGCAGGCTCCACCCCTCGATAGATGAACTGGAAAAGATGATCGTCGATGCGCACCGAATGGGCTTTCCGGTAGCGATTCATTGCATAGAGGAACATGCCATCGCAGCGGCCACAACCATGCTAGCGGACAACAAGAACTCTCTAGCAAAGTCACACCCCCGGCCTAACCCTCCCCCTGAGGGGGAGGGAATCATTGCCGACGACCGCATTGAGCACTGCGCGGAGGGCACGCCGGAACTCATTGCAGCGGTACGCCAGTCGGGTGCATTGGTCGTTACCCAGCCGGGTTTCGTCTACTACAATGGGATGTCATACCGGGAAAATGTCGGTCCGCGCCTGCTGCCTCACCTGTATCCGGCAGGCGGCCTCGTGCGCGCGGGCGTGGCGACGGCGTTCGGCTCTGATGCTCCGGTAATCGACCCGAACCCGTGGCCCGCGATTTACAGCGCCGTGACCCGCCGCGCATCCGACGGGAAGCCCTTGGCGGACGCTGACCAACAAGCGGTGAGCGTGGAGCAGGCGCTCCGAATGTACACCCTCGGAGCCGCAGGGGCGGAAGTTATGGATGAGGGAAAAGGCTCCATTGTTCCCGGCAAGCTAGCCGATCTGGCGCTGGTGGACTCCGACCCCTTGACCGTGGACGCCGAGAACCTGCCCGGCATCAAGACGGTATTGACCGTCATCGGTGGCTCGGTTGTTTGGGAAAACAGTTAGGGGCGGGTTTTCGACCCGCCCCTGTACATGCCAGTCATCCCTTCGCTGAATCTAGTCAGCGGCCAGTTGCGCCAGGCGGGCGTACTCCGGGGTGTTGGTGTCGGCCTCCGCCCAGTGTTCCTTGACGCTGGACAGGTTACCCTGCGCCTCGTCCGTCTTGCCCTGCGCTGACTGGGCGCGCGCCAGCCAGTAGAGCTCGCGCGGGGACTCGCGGCGGGACAGCCGTTCGCGGAGCATGTCGGTGGCCTTGTCGAACTCATCGGCCCGCAGGTAAGCCTCCAGCAGCGTGTCCTCGAACACCAGCCGCTGCGCGTGGCTGCCGCCGACACGGGTGAGCTGCGGATAGACCGGCTCCATCAGGCGCACCGCCTCGGCGTAGTCGCCCTGCCCGAACGCGCCGATGCCCTTGATCAGGGGCAGCGTGGCCTCGCGGGCGGTGGCGTCGCCGTTATCGGCCATGGCCTGG
Organism: Dehalococcoidia bacterium; assembly: GCA_963664375.1. Taxonomy (GTDB): domain Bacteria; phylum Chloroflexota; class Dehalococcoidia; order Lucifugimonadales; family UBA3495; genus VXOI01. The sequence continues at coordinate 1,609,404 of OY761449.1, read as the reverse complement.
AGACCATCAACCAGCCGTCCGAAGGACTCGCCGTCGCCAGCGGCGGTAAAGGCCAGCGCGGCGTGGGCGTCGCGGAAGGACGGGCCGGGCCGGTCGGCAGCGGGCGCGGCCAGCGCGACCAGTTCGCTCCAGGGAGCCTGCGGAGAAACGTCTCCGTAGACCTTCATCCGCCAGACCAGCGACGCGCTGTCGGCCAGGGCCGCGTACTTGAGTTCCTGCACCGAAGGGCGAATGTCCCGCTCGTACCAGCCCAGCGCCTGGTTGTAGCGGCCCATGGCCAGTTCGAACAGCGCCTGGTGCCAGGACAGATGCACGCGGTAAGTGGAACGACGGTCGTAGTCCTCCAGCCAGCCGCCCAGGAAGGCCGCCCCCTCGTCGTCCTGGCTCATTTCGTAGAACACGTGGGCCACGGAGTGAGCGGCCACGCCGTTTTCCGGGTTAAGATCCAGCGAACGCTGGGCCAGGTCCATGCCCTCTTCCATCTTGCCAACCTCGTGGTTAGCCCAGGAGTACTGGCCCATAAAAGCCCAGTCCTCTCCGTAGTGCGGCGCCGCCTCGCTCATCAGTTTGTAGAACCGGGGCGGATAGTCCGGCGCGCCGATGCCCACGCAGCCCTGGGTATAGAGCCGCTGGGTCAGGCGCAACATCAAGGCGTCCCGGGGGAATTCCTTTACGTGCTCGTGCACGGCGGCGGTGGCGGCGTGGTTCTGCCCATTGACGAATTTGGACACCACGTCGACGAAACCGCGTTCGCGGCTGCTCAACCCGGAGGACAGCTTCACGGCTTTCTCGGCGTTGGCCCGCGCCTCCGGCACGTTGACCCGGAGAAAGTCCAGGAACGCCTGCGCGGCATAGGCGAGCGCAAAGCCGTCGTCGGCCTCGGTTGCGCTGGCAAAGGCTTCTTCGGCCCCGAAGTTCTGGGAAAGCGCGAGATCAAGCCCCTCGGCGTAATGACCCAGGGCGGTCTGTGAGTTTGTGGTAAGGGGAAGTCCGTAGCGATCAGCAAAGTTGGCTTCAGTAGTCATAGCAACCTCCTGTTACCAGTCCGGACATTCTGCCACGAGATGCAAACCGAATCAATCACCACGATTACGTCAACGCCCGGAAACGCCCACGGGTGCGAGTCCTTGAGTCTGCTATACTTGCCCAAAACTTTGCGTCGAGGAAATGCTCAAATGACGACTGAGAGGCAGGTCAACAGGATAACGATGCGGCAGATCAGCGGTTCGGCCCGCTCCAAGAAGGTGCGGGTGGACTTGGGCGACGAATCCGAATTCGCCCACCTTCCCAAGCTGGTCAAGGTAGGATCGGCCAACTACTTCCTGGTCAAGGGCAGCGAGGGCTATCGCATGCTGTCCACGCTATGCCCCCACCAGGGCGGCGAGGTGGAGGACGTCGGCGAGGACGTATTCGTCTGCGACACCCACGGCTACGAGTACGAAAAGGGCGACGGGCGGTGCCTCAACAACCCGGAACTGCGGATGAAGGTGTTCCTCGTAACCCAGCAGGAGGGCCGCCTGGTGGCGCTGGTCCCCGACGAGTAGCGCGTGGAGAGTTTAGTTGCCCGAAGATAGACACTTGGCGGCGCGTCGCATAATCGAAAATGCGCACTGGTACTACACCGAAAGAGCCCGCCTCAAACACATCGGAATTGATTCTGAATGGATTGAGCGGGTCTTGACCAACCCTCACCGGGTGGAGATAGAACCCAACGGAAGGGTAAGGTACTGGGGATTCATTCCTGAATGGGGAGAAGAAGGACGCTGGCTTAGGGTCGTGGTGGACAACGGAAGGCTGTTCAATGCCTTTCCTGATCGCAACAAGCTGAACCTCTGGGGGATTCCATGAAAGGGGAAAAGGCAATACCGCTTGCGCTGGAAAAACTGGACATTTTCTACGACGCCGAAACCGACACTCTCGACATAGGGAACGGGCGTCAGGCGTGCTACGGTGAAGACGTAGCAGAAAATCTTACGGCGCATACCACCGAAGAGGGAGAGGTGGTCTTCTTCGTGCTTTCCAACGCCTCCGAAGTTCTTTTCCCCCATCTCTTCGAAGCAATGAAGGCGAGAGCAAAAGCCCAGCACGGCTAGCCGAGTCTCAAATGTTACGACTCCCTAAAACAGAGGGGCGGCCAAATGGCCGCCCCTTTTGCGTTGCCGAGTGCCCTAAGAGTCGCTAGGCAACCTGTTCGTAGCTGCGGAGGAGCTTGCCGGGCAGGGCGCCGGTGCATTCGTTATCCTGGAAGGTCACTGCGCCGTTGACCAGGATGTAGCGCATGCCAGTCGGCTTCTGGATCAGCCGCCGCTCTCCGCCGGGGAAGTCGGTGGCGAACTGGGGCTTGTCGTACAGCAGGCCCAGCTCGTCATAGTCGTAGACCATGATGTCGGCGAAGTCGCCAACCCGCAGCGTGCCGCGGTTCTTCATGTCGGAGAACCAGGCGGGCAGGGCGCTCATCTTGTAGTGCGCCTGCTCCAGGGACATCAGCCCCCGGTCCCGCACCCAGGAACCCAGGAAGTAGACCGGCCATACGCTGTTGACCAGGAAGCGGGTGTGCGCGCCGCCGTCGGACACGGAGATGTGCACGTAGGGGTTCTTCAGCCGCTCCGCCGTAACATCGTCGCCGCGGTTGTTGGAGGGATGGGCGAATTCGGTCTCCAGGTCCTCGTCCAGGGCGATGTCGAGGAAGGCGTCCAGCGGGTGCTTGCCCTCGGCCTCGGCGATGTCGGCGATGCTGAGGCCCTCGTACTTCAGGTTGCGCTCTTCGGCCACCTCGACCACTTGCAGCCTGGTCCAGTCGGTGCGAGGGTGTGGACGGTCAATAACGTCCTGCTTCATGCCGACGCGCACGCCATCCTCGGACAGCTTGGCGATGCGCTCCTCCTTGGTGCCGACCAGCGGCTGCACCCAGTGGGGCATGTAGTCGAACAGGTTGTACTCGGACAGCTTGAACTCGGAAATGGTCGGCACCGGACCGAGCTGCGCCAGCACCGGAAGGCCCTCGGCCTGCACCTGGTTCAGCCAGTCGTAACCCTCGTCGTCGCCCAGCACCACATGGAGCGGGCGGCCGCTCATCCGCACCATCTCGGCCAGCATGTCGCGCTGCCCGGCGCGGTCGTCGGAGATGCCGATTGTCCAGCCGAGGTGCCCGACGCCGAACTGGGAAAGCACCTGCGACAGCGCCAGGAACTCCTCTTTGGAGGCGACGTGGCTGGGGAGCCAACTGCCGTCCTCGGGGCGGTCTTCCAGGTTCTTGTCGGCGGAGATGCCGAATGCGCCGGCCTTCATCGCGTCGTGGAGAATCTGCTTCATCTGGTTCAGCTCGGCGTCGGTGACCGAGGTGCGCTCACGGGCCGGAATCATGCCCAGCACATAGCCGCGCAGCGGGGAGAAGGGAACGAGACAGCCCACGTTGACGCCGAGGCCCTGTCGGTCAAGGCTGTCCATGTATTCGGGGAAGGTCTCCCAGTCCCAGCGCATGCCCTGGCGCATGGACTCCAGCGGAATGGCCTCGATGCGGTTCATCATCCGCATGTTCAGGTCGCGGTCGTCCGGGCGCGTGGGCGCGAAGCCGAAGCCACACTGGCCGACGGTCAGGGACGTCACGCCGAACCAGCCCGACAGCGAGGCATACGGGTCCCAGTTGAGCTGCGCGTCGTAATGGGTGTGCAGGTCAATGGCGCCGGGCGCGACAATGCACCCGCTGGCGTCAATTTCATTGGCGCCGCCGCTGTGGATGCGCCCGCTGATCATCGCCACGCGGCCGTCCTTGATGCCCAGGTCGGCGCGCACGCGGGGTATTCCGGTGCCGTCGATTACGGTGCCGCCTCGAATCACAAGATCGAATTCAGGCATGCCAATCTCCTTTAGAATGGATGGTGGTAAGGGCAGCTATACGGGGATTGAAGGCAGTTTAGGCTTGCCGCATGCCCGTGTCAAACTACGGCATCGGGATGGCTGTGCCGCTACGAAATGCGACGGGGCGCACAGTTGTGCGCCCCGGAAATCGCAATTGCTTGCCGGTCTTCTATCCGACCTGTTCGTAGCTGCGGAGCAGCTTGCCGGGCAGGGCGTTGGTGCACTCGTTTTCCTGGAACGTGACCGTGCCGTTGACCAGGATGTAGCGGATGCCGGTGGGCATCTGGATCAGGCGCTTCTCGCCGCCGGGGAAGTCGGTGGCGAACTGGGGCTTGTCAAAGAGCAGGCCCAGCTCGTCCATGTTGTAGATCATGACGTCGGCGAAGTCGCCAATCCGAAGGGTGCCGCGGTTCTTCATATCGGAGAACCAGGCTGGCAGCGCGCTCATCTTCTGGTGGGCACGCTCCAGGCTCATCAGGTTTTCCTCCCGGATCCAGTGGGCCAGGAAGTAAACCGGCCAGATGCTGTTGACCAAGAACCGGGTGTGAGCGCCGCCGTCGGACACGGAAATGTGGGCATAGTCGTTGGAGATGGCCTGCCCCATCTGGTCCATGGGAGTGGCGCCCGCGGGGTGGGCGAATTCGGTCTCCAGGTCCTCGTCCAGGGCCAGATCGAGGAACACGTCCAGGCCGTCCTTGCCTTCGGCCTCGGCAATGTCGGCGATGCTCAGCCCCTCGTATTTCAGGTTGCGCTCGTGAGCCACCTCAACAACCTGCACCTGCTTCCAGTCGGTCCGCGGGTGCGGGCGCTCAATCACGTCGCGCTTCATGCCAACCCGGATTCCGTCCTCGGACAGCTTGGCAATCCGCTCTTCCTTGGTGCCAACCAGCGGCTGCACCCAAGTGGGCATGTAGTCGAACAGGTTGTATTCCGACAATTTGAACTCGGAAATCAGCGGCACCGCCAGCTCCTGGGAGACTACCGGCAGCCCCTCGTTGCGCATGGCATTCAGCCAGTTATAGCTGTCGGGGTCGCTGCCCAGGGCCACGTGCAGCGGGCGGCCGCTCATGCGCACCATCTCGGCGAGCATGTCCCGCTGTCCGGCCTGGTCGTCGGAGATGCCGATGGTCCAGCCTAGGTGACCCACGCCGAACTGGGACAGCACCTGCGACAGCGCCAGGAACTCCTCCTTAGACGCAACGTGGCTGGGCAGCCAACTGCCATCCTCGGGCCGGTCCTCCAGGTTTTTGTCAGCAGACAGTCCGAAGGCGCCAGCCTGCATCGCCTCGAACAGTATTTGCTTCATCTGATTCAGTTCGCCCTCGGTGACCGATGTGCGCTCGCGGGCCGGGATCATGCCCAGGACATAGCCCCGCAGCGGCGAGAAAGGCACCAGGCAGCCCACGTTGACGCCCAAACCCTGACGGTCAAGGCTATCCATGTATTCCGGGAATGTCTCCCAGTCCCAGCGCATTCCCTGGCGCATGGATTCCAGTGGAATGGCCTCGATGCGGTTCATCATCCGCATGTTCAGGTCGCGGTCTTCGGGACGGGTGGGGGCAAAGCCGAAGCCGCACTGTCCGACAGTGAGCGAAGTTACGCCGAACTGTCCTGACAGAGAAGCGTAGGGATCCCAGTTGAGTTGCGCGTCGTAATGGGTGTGCAGGTCTACGGCGCCCGGAGCAACGATGCAGCCGCTGGCGTCCAGTTCCTTCGCTCCGCCGCCGTGGATGCGCCCGCTGATCATGGCCACCCGCCCGTCCTTGATGGCGAGGTCGGCGCGAACGCGGGGGATGCCGGTGCCGTCGATTACGGTGCCGCCGCGGATTACGAGGTCGTATTCAGGCATTCCTTTTCCTCCATATTTTTCGTAATTCGTGTCATCTGCTGCGCCGAAGTTTACCACAGCCTACCGGCATATACTTCCCGGAATGACCGCATCACAGCGACGGACGGCCACGGCGGGGGCGGTGCAGTTCCTCCAGCGCCGCGCCAGCGCGGAGGACGGTGGCTTCCTCGTAATGGCGCCCCACGATCTGCACGCCGATGGGCAGGCCCTCGCTGCTTGCGCCGAAGGGCAACGAGAGCGCAGGTGACCCGGTGAGGTCGAACGGCACGGTGCAGGTCAGGGCGTGGCGCGCAGGCGCGGTATCCCCGCCCACCTCATGGCGCCGCGTGTCATGGGGGTGGGCAATGACGGGGCCGGCGGGCAGGAGCAAAACGTCGTAGTCCTGGAACAGCTTGATACACGCCGCCCGCAGCTGTTCGACCTGCTCCATGGCCTCCAGGTATTCGTCGTAGCTAGGGCCTGGGATCTGGAGGCGGCGTTGCATGGACAGTGCCAGCATGTCCTTGCGGCCCTCTATGATGGGGTGAAGGTAGACGTTGCCCTCGGCGGCAAAAATGCGGGCCGAAATCTGCTGCCCCGGCCAGCTCTCCCAACCCTCCAGCCCAACCTCTTCGACAGTGCAGCCAAGCTCGCCAAGCGCGGTCGCCGCCGATGTCACCGTGTCCTGCACTTGCCGGTCAACGGGAGCGAATGGCCCCTCCGGGCACCAGGCAACCCGCAATCCCGCTGGCGAGCCGAATTGCGACACGTCGGCGACCGGCACGGGCAGGGCGTAGTGGTCTACGCCGTCGGGGCCGGCCATGAGACTAAGGGCGAGAGCAGCATCGCCCACGCTGCGGACGATGGGGCCAACGTGCATGAACCGCAGCAGGGTCTCGGGCCAGTGGCCGGTCAGGGGGATACGCCCGTGGGTGGCCTTGAGGCCGACGATTCCGCAGTAGTTGGCTGGCTCGCGGATGGAGCCGCCCACGTCGCTGCCGATTCCCAGCGGCGACATGCCCGACGCGACGGCGGCGGCCTCACCACCACTGGAGCCGCCGGGCGTGCGTCCGATCATCCACGGGTTTTCCGTGCGCCCGTAGACCAGGTTGTCGGTCTCCCACCACAGGGCGAACTCCGGCATATTGGACTTGGCAATGAATATGCCGCCAGCGTCCTTGAGCCGTTTGACCACAGTGGCATCGGCGTGGGGGACGTGGTTCTCGAACAGCTTGGAGCCTCGCGTCGTAACCACGCCCTCGGTATCCACGCAGTCCTTGACGGTGAAGGGAACGCCGTGGAGCGGCCCCCAGAACTCGCCGCGCGCGGCGGCGGCCTCGGCCTCCCGCGCCCGCTCCATTACGCCGTCGGGGAATGCTATGAGCGCGTTCAGCTTGGGGTTGACTGCCTCGATACGGTCCAGGTGCGCCTGCGCCACCTCCACCGGCGACAACTCCCGGTCGCGTATGCGCTGCGCCAGGGTGGCGGCATCGGCGTAGATTATTTCTTCGGTCATGGTTGGCCTCCGGTAGTGGGAATGGAAACGTCGTTACTACTGTGGGATTTCACCGCTCACCCTAACCCTCTCCCTCAAGGGAGAGGGGATTTTCTTGTACGAAAGGAAACCGATACCGGTGCCTGCCTAGTGGATGGCGGCGGCGGGGGCGGCGGCGCGCTCGTTGACCAGCTTGCCCTCGTGGAACCGCGAGAGACGGAAGGGCTTTATCAGGTCGGGAGTCTCACCCGTAGCGATTAGCTGGGCGATGTTCTTGCCCGCCGCCGGGGCCGCCTTGAAGCCCCAGCTTCCCCAGCCGCAGGAAACGATGAACCCGTCCAGCCCGTCCACCGGCCCCATTATCGGCGCATAGTCGGGGGTCATATCGCAAAGCCCGGCCCATTGCCGCAGCACCTTCACCTTGGACAGGCAGGGGAACATCTCCAGCGCGTGGCCGGCGAGTTGCTCCATGGGCAGCAACGCCGACCGCATGCTGTATGAAGGGTAGGGGTCAACCCCGCCGCCGATGACCACCTCGCCGCGGTCGGTCTGGTAGACGTAGGCGTGCAGGTTGGCCGACGAAATCGTCTTGTCCAGGAACGGTTTCAGCGGCTCCGTGACCATGGCCTGTAGCGGATGAGTCGTAATGGGCAGATCAACGCCAGCTAGCCGGGCCACTTCGCTGCTCCAGCCAGCGGTGGCGCTGAGCACCACGTCGGCCTGGATGGTACGCCCACACCCTGATCCTTCCCCGTAGGGAGAGGGAACTTTCACCTCGACGCCGGTCACCCGCCCGTTGGCCGCGTCGATAGCGGTGACCTCGGTAAACGGATGCAACTCGGCGCCGCCCTGGTCAGCGGCCCGCCCGAATCCCCAGACCACGGCGTCGTGCCGGATTACGCCGCACGGCGGGTGGTACAGTGCGCCGAGGATCGGGTAGGGCAGCCCTTCGCGGAGACTCATTGACGGGACTAGCTGCTTGATTTCCTGCGGCCCGACCATCCTACTGTCCACGCCCAGTATGCGGTTGAATTCGGTGCGCATGCGGAGCGCATAGAGGGCGGCGTCGGTGTGGCCCAAGTCCAGGCGTCCCATCTGGTTGAAAAGCATGTTGAAGTTCAGCTCTTTCGCCAGGCCCTCGTAGAGCTTGACGCTTTCGTCGAAAAACGGGATGCCCTCGAGGGTCAGGTAGTTGGAGCGGATGATGGCCGTGGTGCGGGCGCTGGCCCCGCCGCCCAGATACCCCTTGTCAAGAACGGCGATGTCCTTGACGCCCAGCTTGGTCAGGTAGTAGGCGGTGGCCAGCCCGTGCACTCCGCCGCCGATGATGACGACGCGATACCGGTCCTTGAGAGGCCGGGGTTGCCACATTCGGTTTTTCCGGAACAGTTGAAACACTTCTTTCACTCCGCTCCGTTTTGCCTTCTCAGACTTAACAAGGCTTGTGTGCCGACGGGGCCGCCGCCGAGTTCCTTGGCCGTCTCCACCAGCGCCTCCCACAGGTATTCCCCGAATTCCCGGCCAGCGTACAACTGGTACATGGCGATGCCGTTGACATCGCGACGCAGCAACAGGCCCTGAACGTCGGCAAAGCGGGACTGTACGCAGGTGAGATCCCGCAGGGCAGCCGACGAGGTGTTCACGTCGGTGATGCGGCTCATCAGTGCCTGGGTGTCCGGCCCGACGATGGCCACGCCGCACAGCCCGGAGGTAACGTCGATGGCGTAAGCGCAACCGGTGTCGGCTTGTCGCACCGCTGCCACGGCGGAAGCAGCCACACCTGGCGGAGTCAAGACCAGGAACTCGTCGCCAGCCAGCCTGGCCGAGAGTAACTTGCCGCCCCTTTCCAGCGTTGAGTCTACCTCGGCGACGGTGTTGATACCCTGCCCACCAGCCACGGCCACCAGCATGGCTACGACGCTGGCCGCCTCCCTGCCGACTACCCTGACCTTTCCGATTGAACTAACGTCCGAGACGCCCACGGTTTCCCACAGCCATGTAGATTCCTGCCCGGCATCACCATAATGCAGGGGCAACTGCCAGCCATCGGCGTCATCCATCACTGCTCCCATCTCCAACTGGGAGTGATACATGGCGGTGCGGCGTTCCGGTGTTGTGGTGATCAAGGCATCAACTCCGCAGTCTCAGACCCTCGGGGTCGTAGACGGGCTCCAGCGTTACGCGGGCGGCCACGGGATGGTCGGCAACCAGCACCTGGATGGTCTCGCCCTCGACCGCCAGATATGGAGGCACGAAAGCCAGGCCAAAGCCGCGGCCCAGGGTCGGGCTGAGACGCGCGCTGGTAACGCGGCCGACCGGTCTCGCACCCGACAGTACGGGCGTACCATCCTCCGGGAACGGCGTTCCGGGCATGACGAACCCCACCAGTTGTTGCTGCAAGCCGCGTTCGGCGGCGATGGCCAGCCCGCCACGGCCGATAAAGTCCGGCTTGTCAAAGCGAACGGCCCAATCCGACCCCACGTCCATCGGGGTGGAAATGGCGTCGGTGTCCTGCCCCACGATGACGTGTCCTTTTTCCAGCCGCAGGATACGCTGCGCCTCCAGCCCGAAGGGGGATATGCCGAACTCTTCGCCCGCCTCCATAATCGAGTTCCACATGTGCTCGCCATACTCTGCCGGGAAGTGCACCTCCCACCCGGCCTCCCCGACGAAGCCGATGCGCAGCAGCAGGCAGGGGACACCCGCCAACTCTCCCCGTGCCGAACGCATGTAACGGAATGCTCGCGGCGAAAGGTCGATACCGGTCAGCTTGGACAACGTTTCGCGCGCCCGCGGGCCAGCGACGTTGACCGCTCCGTATGCTGCCGTTACGTTGACGACGTGGGCGCAATTCCCGGCGCCGGCGCCGGCGTTCCACCAGTTGAACCATTCCTCGATGACATCGGCATTACCCGAGGTGGTGGTGACAAAGTAACGGTCCTCCGCCAGGCGGGCAACGGTACCATCGTCCATGATGACCCCGTTGTCGGAGGTCATCAGCCCGTAGCGTATGCGGCCTGTGGGGAGGTCGGAAAAGCGGTGGGTGTACAGGCGGTCGAGCAACTGCCCCGAGTCGCCGCCCACAACCTCCAGCTTGCCCAGGGTGCCAACGTCGATGATGCCGACACGCTCCCGCACCGCGGCACATTCGTCGGCAGGCGAGCCGTAGCTGTGAGGGCGCAGCCACGGCCCCGATTCGACCATCCTGGCCCCCAGGTCGCGGTGGACGCGGTCAAGGGATGTCCGCTTGAAGGGCATCCGCTCCCGGCCTGCAAGAGCCGCCAAAGTGACCGGCTGGTAGGGCGGACGGAACGTGGTGTAGGTGTCGCCGACGCTGTCGCTCGACCCGTTGCGGGCCGCGCACATTCCTGCCAGCGTCCTGCCACACATTTTCCCTTGGCAAGGCCCCATGGTTACGGTGGTATAACGCTTGAGAATCTGAACGTCTGCAAACCCCTCGTCGATGGCCTGGTCTACATCGTGCGCCGATACGTCCTCGCAGAAACAGACGTAGGTGCGTTCCCCTCCTCCGGGGGCCAGCAGGATTGTTGCAGGACGGGATTCGACAGGTTCACCCTGAAGTTGTGGAACGTCCTCCGATTCGGGTGACGGAGCGGCAACCGCACGTTGCCCGGCCTCTCGGCCTTGACTGACAATCTCCGTCAACCCGACGGCGCCGCAAACCTGCCCGGCCAGCGAAACTCCGGGCTGAGTGGCGCCCATCTGATGCAAGAGGGCATCAACCGGCTGTGCTTCCCCGGACATGCAGAGCAGGTCGCAGCGAATCCTGCGGGCAGTCCCCCCACCGACGCCATCTATCGGCGCGACCAGCGCCGCCTTTACGCGCCCGCGGCCAACGGCTTTGATGACCTGGTGTCCCTGCAACACCGTGACGCCTTTCTCGCGCACCGCTTCCGCAACGTCGCCAGGTGGGGTATCCGAAGAGTCCACGACAGCCGTCACCTGCACACCGGCCTCAACCAGTTCCAGCGCCGTCTCGTAGCCGTCCCCGGTCTCGGTGGCGATGACTACCCGGCGTCCCGGTCGAATGCCATACAGCGAAATCAGACGGCGAGCCGCTGATGACAGCATGATCCCGGGAAGGTCGTTGTTTTCAAACAGCAGGGGCGTTTCCTGAGACCCGGTAGCAAGCACAACCCGTTTGGCCCGCACCCGTACAACACCCTCGCCAGTAAGAACGGCCACCAGCCTGTCCTGGTAGAGGCCGAAAACAGTCGCGTCGTTCAGTACCTCTACATTCGGCGACTGTGCGACCGCATCCGCCATTGACCGGGCCACCTCGACAGCGGGCCTAGACTCACCGTCCGACGAGTCGGGCACAACCTGACCGTTGTAGCGGAGATGGCCTCCCAGGCTGGGCTGATCGTCGACGAGTATGACGTTAGCGCCGCCGTCCGCAGCAGCAAGTGCGGCCGCCATCCCGGCGGGACCGCCCCCTACCACGACCACATCCGCGTGCCTGTTCACCGTGATGAAATGATCATCGTGAGTCGCATTGATGTCGATGCTGCCCAGCCCCCCTACACGCCGTATCAGTTGCCTGGCCAGCAGCCAAAGGGCCTTGGGCCGGTGCAGGGCCTTGTAGTAGAAGCCCACCGGCATCAGCCAGTGCATCCGGTCGAGAACGGAGAGGATGTCGAATCGCAGGGAGGGCCAGGCGTTTTGGCTCTGGACTTGCAGGCCCGGCTCGATGGGCCGGGTGCAGGAGCGAACGTTGGGCTCGTCGCCCACCGTTACCAGGCAGTTGGGACAGTTGCCGGAGCAGCAGAGGAGCCCGCGCGGCCGGTGGTACTTGAAACTGCGGCTGAATACCCGTTGACCACCGGCAAACAGCGCCGACGCTATCGTGTCGCCTTTGAAACCCATAACCGACTGGCCGTCGAATTCGAACTCAACAGCCTGAGAGCGGTCGATTTGCTCCCCAGGCCGGGCTTCCAGTCGGGAATTGCGGCGGTCTTCCATATCGGGCGTATCCCAGCCGTGAGTGGAGTTCGGAGATGCGATGGTCAGCCAGCCGTCGCGGGCGGCTGCTGGCCGGGCCAGAAGGTCGCCTGCACTGAATTGCCCGTGGTGTCCCTGAGGGCCTGGAACCAGCGGCGGCAACCGTACCGATGGTTCCACCACTCCCTCTGAATGCCAGCGACGTTAGGACGCATGAAAAAATAGCTGCTCCATTCGTCCGCTCCGGCATCCGGGGACGGACGGGAAACGATCTCCCCGCCGAAGCGGAACTCGTTGACGCTGCGTTCCCCGCAGTTGGGGCATTTCAGGAGGAAGGACATGATGGCTATTCAACTATACCCAACCGGCTAAAGGATTCCTGTACCCTTCCTAAGTCTGCGTCTGACAGAGTGCCTATTTTGCGATTTACTCTGTTCCTCTGTATTGTGGCTAGCTTATGCGGCCTGACTACGGACGGGCGGTTCAGTCTAGCGTGCGACAAGTCGTTAAGTGAAACATCGAAAGGATCCCTGGTCTGGTGAGTAGTGATACGGGCAACAACAACATCGTCATCCCCAGTATCCGCCAGAATTAAAGCCGGACGAGGCACACCTCCACCTGCTACAGGGTCCACCAGAGTTACAACGTCACCAAGCAAGTATCTCCGGGTACTTCTAGATTGTGTCATACAGGGCATCCTCTTCAGAGTACCCTGCAAAGAACTGCTCTATTGTCAAACGATCCCAGAATTCATCCTCCCCCAAGTCTGGCTGAAACGACTCGGCTGTGGGAGCACGCTGAGGACGAGCCAGGCGCCATATCCTTCCGTCGGTCAATGTGACATTCCCTTCCTTTAACAGGGACTCCCGGGCTAGACGCAGATTGCGTGACAAACCGGCATAGTCATAATCAAGGTCTTCGGGCGGCACATCGTCCAGACTCAGGAACACCGAGTCGGCCAAATGGCGAGTGTCGGCGATACCGCCCAAGGACTCAAGGACTTCCAGGGTAGCCAGCTTGTACCTTTCTAGCTGAGAATCTTCCATACCATCATCCTCAATTTCCCGGGCCAGTTGCAGAGGTTAGAATAGCGTAAGGTAGCGCTCGATTTCCCACGGGGTTACCTGCCGGTGGTACTCGCGCCATTCGGCCTCCTTTTGCTCCACGAACTCGCCGTAGATTACGCCCAGGGAGTCGCGCACCACTGAGTCGGCTTTCAATTCCTCCAGCGATTCAGCCAGGGACTGGGGCAGCATGCGCACGCCGCGGCGGCGAATTTCCTCCAGGCCCAGGTCGTACAGGTTGCCGAGGTGTGGCTCGCCGGGATCAAGCTGGCGCCGGATGCCGTCCAGACCTGCGGACAGGTATGCGCCAAAGGCGAGGTAGGGGTTGCAGGCGGCCGACATTGTCCTGTCCTCAAGATGACCAGGCCCCGCCGTTCGGATCATCTGCGTGCGGTTGTTGTCCCCGTATGACACGAAAGCCGGTGTCCAAAGGAAACCGGACGTGGAACCCATCAGCGCCGGGCCGACCTGCAACCGCTTGTAGCAGTTGACGGTGGGCGACATCACAGCGCAGAGGGCCGGAGCGTGGGCGAAAACGCCCCCGATGAAGTGATAGGCCATCTGGGACAGCCCAAGCCCGCGCCGGTCATCATTGTCCAGGAACAGGTTTTCGCCGGTTTCCGAGTCCGCCAGGTGGTAGTGGATGTGGCCGCCGCTGCCGGTGCGGTCGGTGAACGGCTTGGCCATGTGGGTGGCGATGGCCCCGTGCCGCTGGGCGTACTGGCTGGTCATCATCTTGAAAAAGGTGTACCGGTCAGCGGTGGTGAGCGCATCGGAGTAATGGAAGTTGATCTCGTACTGACCGTTGGCGTCCTCGTGGTCGGACTGATAGGCGTCCCAGCCGATGCTGCGCATTGCGTCCATCATGTCCCGCAGGTATCCCATGACGTTGGCGATGCCCTTGAAGTCATAGCAGGGCTTGCGCAGGCTGTCGATGTTGTTAGGATCCCACACTTCAATGGATCCGTTATCTTTCCTGGTTACCAGAAAGTGTTCCGGCTCTATGCCAACGTTGAAGACGTAGCCTTCGCCGCGGGCGCTGGCCAGCACCGACTTGAAATGCTGACGCGGGCAGTAGGGGTGAGGTTCGCCGTCCACGAACAGGTCGCTGGCGAAGCGGGCCAGACCGTCGTCCCAAGGCACCCGCGTGTAGGAATCAAGGTCAATGCGGGCGAGCATGTCGTGGGAGTGAGGCCCCTGCCCCATGCCGGGGAGAGCGGCCCCGGCAAACCCGGCCCCCTCGTCCAGGACATCCTCGAAGTGCTCAACCGGCACCATCTTGACCTTTGGGGACCCGTTAAGGTCTACGAACTGGGCCAGCAGGAAACGGATGCCGTCGTCCCGCATTCTCTTTTCTATTTCATTTCTGGTGGTCATCTGGAGCACTCCCAGGATTGGAGTGAGGACGCGCGCCCGGCGACTCCGGGCGTCCGCTGCTGAGCGGAGCAGGCAACAAGCATATTACAGCGTCTCATGGCGCAGGTGATAAAGCTGGTCGGCGAAATCAATGATCAATTCCTTTCGAACCACCGCATTGGCCCACCGCGCGGGTATGCAGTTGGCCCCGTAAAAGGCCCCGGCGATCTGGCCGTAAACCGCCGCCGTGGTGTCGGAGTCCTCGCCCAGGCTTACCGCCATGCAAGCGCCGTCGGCGAAGTTGTCCGTGTGATGGAAAGCCCACAGGGCCGCCTCCAGCGATTCCACCACGTAGCCGCTCCCCCTGATTTGAGGAGGATTGAAAATCCTGAACGACCCGAACGCGACTCTCTTTACGCCGTCCGCCAGACCGGCAGACCGCGGGGGCGCGAGGACGTCCTCTTTCTCGCGGCCGCGGAGCGCCCTGGCAATCACGGCAGCCATGTAGCGGCAGGCGCTTACCGACTCATCAGCGGCGTGGGTGGTCATCGAACTCTGGCCAGCGAACTCAATGGCATCCTCTAGGTTCAGGACATAGTACATTGGGATAGGAGCAAGCCGCATGATCGACCCGTTGCCAGCCGTGTCCGGCGATGTCAGTCCGGAAGGTTCTCCCGATGATTCGAAGGCTTCCAAGGCGGCCCTGGTAGTATTTCCAATGTCGAAACAGAAGCCGGTGCTGCTCAGGTGTCCGTTGCGCCACCACCGGACGTACCGCTGCAACTGGTCCACGGCGTTGAATCCCCGGCATTCGATCAGACTTTCCGCCAGGCAGAGGGCCATGGAGGTGTCGTCGGTCCATTCGCCGGGCATCAGCCCGTGGGGGCCGCCGCCGAGCATCTCGGTCACGGGATCGAACGTTCCCGGTCGCATGAATTCCACTGGCGCGCCCAAGGCATCTCCCACGGCCAACCCCAACAGGGCTCCCCGGTACCGGTCCAGTTCCTCATTTCGATTAAAGAACTGCATTCTTTACCGCAGTGGCCTAGCTGTCCGGCACCCACGAGAGGCGCCCCTACTCGCCGAAAACCTTGTTGGTGCCAACCAGCGGCACCCTCGCCATTGCCGACGCCTCGATGGTCAGGGCGGCCAGGTCTTCGGGCTCCAGGCTGTGCACGTCGCCTTTCCCCAGAGACCGGGTGAGAAGGGTCATTTCCATGGTCATGGAGTTGATGAAGTTGGCTACCCGTTCAGCGCCCTCATCAGGGTCCAGTCGGGACATCAAAACCGGGTCTTGTGTGGCAATACCGACCGGGCATTTGCCCGTCTGACAGAAACGGCAATACCCGGCGGGAACACCTACTTCCTCTTCGAAATTGCTTTCGGGGATTTCCTTGTTGCAGTTCAGCGCGACCAGTGCGCCTATGCCGATGGCGACGGCATCTGCGCCCAGCGCCAGCGCCTTGGCCGCGTCCGCGCCGCTTCGTATGCCGCCCGACGCGATGAGGCTGACCTTGCCGTACAGTCCCAGTTCCCGCAGGGCCTCCCGCGCCATAACGATTGCCGGGACCGTAGGAATGCCGCTGTGCTCCAGCAGCACCTCCGCCGACGCCCCGGTGCCAGCCATCATGCTGTCGATAACGATGGCGTCGGCCCCGGCTTTGGCCGCCAGTTTCACGTCGTCATCCACACGGCATGCGCCCAGCTTGACGTGAACCGGGAGCCGCCAGTCGGTGGCCTCCCGCAACTGTTCGATCTTAATGGCCAGGTCGTCGGGGCCGAGCCAGTCCGGGTGCCGCGCCGGACTGCGCTGGTCAATGCCCAGCGGCAGGTCGCGCATTTCGGCTACGTCGTCCTGCACCTTGACGCCCATGAGCATGCCGCCGGTGCCGGGCTTTGCGCCCTGGCCGACCACGATCTCGATGGCTTGAGCATCGACCAGGTGGTGCGGGTTGAACCCGTAGCGGCTGGGCAGTACCTGGTAAATCAGCTTGTCCGACGCCGCCCGCTCGCCCGGGAGCATGCCGCCGTCCCCGGTGCAGCTCGCCGAACCCACCATGGCGGCGGCCTTGCCCAGCGCCACCTTGGCGTTGGCCGACAGCGCGCCGTAGCTCATGCCGCTGATGTACACCGGCGTTTCCAGCACCAGCGGGTTCTCGCAGTGGAGGCCGCCGATGACGGTGCGGGTGTTGCACCGCTCCTTGTATCCTTCCAGGGGAAAGCGCGTCAGGCCGGTGGACAGGAACGTGAGGTCGTCGAAGTGAGTTACCTTCTGGAAAGAAGAAAAGCCGCGAATGCGGTAGCGGCCCAACTCGGCCTTGGCGTGGATGTCGTCAATGATCCAGGGAGACCAGATCTGACTGCTGCCCATTACCATAGAAGCGTTACGTCCCCCTCAGTTTCCCGCCTTCCGGTTGCTGTGCCTGCTCGAACCTGCCCCGCGATTTTACAGCGCCGATTTTTCCAGCCGTTCCAGGGAATCGTAATTGTAGAATCGCTTGGCCGATACCACCTTGGTAAAACTGCGCTTGTCGGTGATGCCCCGCGCCTCCAGGACCGTCAGCACGTCGATCAGTTCGTCCTCGGTCATTTCCTCGACCGTGGCGTCTGCGCCGAGGGAGGCGATGTTTCCGGCCACGTAGATGGCGCCTTCGTACATGGAATCGCCGAGGGCCTCGCCAGCGTCTCCGCAAATTATGATGCGGCCTTTCTGCATCATAAAGCCAGTGAGGAAACCCGCGTTTCCGCCGATGACCAGCGAGCCGCCTTTCATTGATATGCCAGCCCTGGCACCCGCGTTTCCGCCGATAAACAGCTCGCCCCCCCGCATCGTGGAGCCAGCCGATGCGCCGGCGTCGCGGGTCACCGTAATCTTGCCGCTCATCATGTTGTCGCCGACCGCCCAGCCAGCGTTGCCTTCGATCAGCACTTCAGGGCCGTCCAGAAGGCTTGCGGCGTAATAGCCGACACTGCCAGCAAACCTGATGGCGCAGTCCTCGAAAATGCCCACGCCCAAGTTGTGCCGGGCGTTGGGATTGGCAACCGTGATTTCGCTACCCGGAGCCGCCAGCTCCTTGAGCTGCACGTTGATTGCCCTGGTGTCCAGTTCGGCGGCGTCTATAGTAACCAGGTCATTACCTCGCTTTTCTGAGGCTCAACCCGGTCAATCTCCTCGCCTTCCATGCCGGGCGGCAGAATTCCGCGCAGGGCCACTTCTTCGGATGCTATTGCGATGACGTCGTCGGTTTCCATGGTCACCAGTGGCTTGGCCGACCATTCGTCCTTGGCGTAGCCCAAGCCTTCCCTGGTGGCTACCAGGTAGGTGAACGTCCCGTCCAGATCGTCCAGGGAGGAGCGAAGCGCGTCGTCAAGCTGCTCTCCATGGGCCAGCTTGTCAGCAAGGTAGACCGCGATCAACTCCGAATCGTTGCCCGTCTGGAAGTGGTGGCCCTGATCCTCGTACATCCGGCGCAGCTTGTGATAGTTGGTCAGCTGGCCGTTATGCACCACCGACACGTCGGGGAACGGGTAGGCCCAGAAGGGGTGCGCGTGATTTACGTCAACGCGGCTTTCCGTTGCCATCCGAACGTGCCCGATGCCGTGGGTGCCGCGAATAGCGCCGATGTCGTGCCGCTGGTCCATGGCAACCGGCGTACCCACGTCCTTTATGACCTCGGAGGTGTGCCCGATGCTATGGAGGGCCACCCCGGGGGTTTCGAGCAGGGCGGCGGCGAGTTCCGATGTTTCTCCTTCAAAGTTGACGACCAATCTCAGGAACTGCCCGGTGTGATGGCTGGAGCATACCACCCCGCCCGCACGGCGCACGGTCTCTTCGGCGCGGGCCAGGACATCGGCCGCCTCCCGTACGCTCCCGGTCCAGAGACGCACCACCAAATCGCCTTCAAGGTCCTCGCCGACTACGGTCACGCCGCTGGAATCCCGGCCGCGGTGAGTCATCGGTTCCAGCATACGGATGAGCTGTTCGCCCACGGGGGAAAGCCCGGAGGCAAAACCAGCGGACTTGTGAAGGATGCCGCTAACGCCGCACATAAATCCGTCCGCAGTTAAATTTTCAGGTACGGAAAAACAACAGGGGCAGGCCGCCTGATGCTGGCGAAAGTGTAGCCAAGGGGTTGGGAATACGTCAAGCGCGGCGAGTCAGCGGGCGCAGAGGTCGGCGCGCTCCAGCAACTCGCGGTGGGTTGGCCTCACATCGCTGCGCAGGCGGGTGGTATAGACCCGGCCCCTTGGGTTGGCGACAATCCTAGGGTCGCCGAAGTCATCCTGAAGCGACTGGTCGTTGGTGTACAGCAACCGGGCGCCACTCACCCGGGCCAGCGCGAGCACGTGGGCGTCGTTGGAGCGGCAGATTCGCAGGGCTTCGAGGGCTGCGGTTTCGGCGTCAACCACATCGTCGTCTATATCCACAATGCGGCCATTCAGTCGCAGCAGATCATAAATTCTCCGGAAATTCTCCAACCCGCTTAGTTCCTGTCTTAGCTTGCCGCCCAATGCTAACAGGCCGCCGTTTGGCCTCCGCAACCAGTCCAGGAAAAACTTCCCCGCCTCTGAGGAAGCGCCGCCAAATACTTCGTCCCGGACATTGGCGTCTACAATGGCGCACATCACAACCCTACGGAGCGCCACAATTCATCGGCGAAAAACTGTCGATAGCCGGGGGGCGCGTTCAGGATATTTGCCCGCTCGTCCAACCGCAGCGAGTGGATGGTAACGTCCCGGTCATCGTTCGGCTCGAAGTAGAGTATCGAAACGTCATCCGCCCTCAAGTCCGTCGTTTTGTCCCGGATGTCCATAAGCACGCGGTCGAGGATGAAGTCGCTGTGTGTTTCCACCACCAACTGCCGCTCTGGACCGGCGATGGAGCAGAACAGCGTTCCGAGGGCGGCCTGCGCGCTGGGGTGCAGGTGAACCTCCGGCTGCTGCAACAGGAACAGCGGGGTCGGGTCGGGATTGAACAATTCGGTGATGGGCGGCAACGCCTGGCTGACGCCGTAGCCGACGTCGATCAGGTTTCGAGCATTCCCGCCGGATTTCTTACCACGCTTCCCGATGTGTACCTGGAAAGGCCCGCCCGCGGTATTGCCAAAGGAATTGATCTCAATTTCGTCAAACAAGCCGGACTGCTTTCCGAATTTTTCCAAATCCGACTTGAGGGTTGCCCATATTCTGGGATTTCGTCGCGCCATATTCGCAAGGTATGTCGGTATGTACTCCCCTTCCGGGTCTCGCGACGGGCGAATGGGGTCGTAGGTTCGCTTGGGGGAGGAGCGGACGGGCGATCCAGCATACGGGTATCCAAAGAAATCAAGTGGAAGCAAAGAGTCAAATATCATCTGTATATCAGCCCTGGATACAGATTCGTCCGACTCCGGCCGGCCTTCTGAAGATTTCGAGGGAGTCAAGGCGTCTAGGATTGGCATTAGCCCGGTTAGTCTGTCACCTTGCGAAAAAGGAAAGGCAGGGGTGATTTTGCGCTCCCATTCCTTTTCGGGCGTTCCGAAATGAACGGCAATACCGCCGTCCTCTGTTGCATAGGTTTTTACCCAATGGCCACTACAAGAAAAGCTCCGCGATACTGGAAAGGGAACACTCTGTTTCTCCCTAAAAGTCGCACGGAAAAAAAGACTGTCGTGATAGGTCATCTTCGCATCGGCTTTAGACTTCAGGCATTCAAAGCCGACTTCGAAACCGTCCGATTCTTGGGCTTCATCCCTCCCGCGGTCATGCACAATGTCACCGAAACTGCCCAAGTCATAGGGCGGTTCACGGAAATCAGGGGCAACCTCCCGGAACGCCACATCCCAAAGCGCCCTTAGCAAGGCCAGGAACGATGTCTTGCCCGTGCTGTTCTCGCCGACGAGGAAGGTCAGAGGCGCCAGCCGGGCCGTCTGTTCCTCACGGAAGCAACGGAAATTTTTGACGGTTACGCTTTCCATTATTGAAGCACCTTGAGCATCCGGCTGCTACCGATGGTATCACGTCCCGGGAATCAACGGGAATGCGCGACTATCGCCTGCGGTTGTAGACGTATTCGGCGAGTTCCTGGAGGGAGCGGCGGGCCTCTCCGTCGGGCATTGCGTTCAGCTCCTCACATGCCCGGTGGCAATAGTCCTTTACCACCTGCTCGCAGTCGCCGATGATGCTGGAATTGTGGATCATGTCAACGACGCGCTGGAGCTTGGCCGGGTTGTCGCGGTCGCTGAAGAACTGGGACACCGGCCTATCGGCCGGGTTGCGCTCCTCCAGCATGATGGTGGGCAGCGTCAACACTCCATGCAGCAGGTCGGAGCCTACCGGCTTGCCCAGGTCGCTCTCGTCTCCCTCGAAATCCAGCAGGTCGTCGCCGACCTGGTAGGCCATGCCGATGTTGTAGCCGTAACGGCGCATGGCCTGGACTTCGTTCTCGGGGCCGCCGCCGAGCAGGGCGCCCGATTCACCGGCGGTGCAGAAGAGGGATGCGGTCTTGCGGTAGATGCGGTCGTTGTAGTGTTCCCTGGCCTGGGTGGCGTCAAAGGAGCCGAAGTACTCGATAAGCTCGCCACTGGCGAGGTCCATTATCGTTTCGGAAAACCGGCGCATGATGCGGATATTGTCCGTGTCGCAGACAAAAGTCGCCGACGTGGCGAAAACGTAATCGCCGAACAGGACGGCCACCTGATTCCCCCACACGCTGCCCACGGTGGCCTGCCCCCGGCGGGTTGGCGAGTCGTCTACGGTGTCGTCATGGATCAGCGTAGCCAGGTGCAGCAGTTCGACGGCCCCGGCCATGAGCACCAGCTTTTCGGAATCGTAGGGGCGTCCCTTGTGGGCGCCCAACTGCCCGGCCAGCAGCGTAATCGCGGGCCGGACACGCTTGCCGCCAGTCTCCGCAACGTAATCGAGGAGAGGGCGCAGGTGCCCGACTTCGGCAGGGGCAAGGCCGCGCAGCTTCTCGTCAACCAGGGCCAGCTCGGCCTGAATCGGGGCGTAGATGGACGCCGTGCGCTCGTCGAGTCCGTAAGGCATTAAATCGTCAATCCCAAGTGCGAGCGTCCTTCGTGGGCGCCCGCAAGAGGCGCCCCTACGTTGCCACGCCCAGACGGGCCACTTCCTGGTCTACCACCTCGGTCTCCAACTTGGCGTACAGCGGAGCGGGACGCTGCAACTCCCGCCCGCCCGGAACCGAGGCTACCACGGCATCGAAGTCCCAACTGCCGTCCTCGACCCGACCGTCCTGCCCCAGGAACTCATGGAGCCTCTGCGAACTGAACGGCATGAAGGGGTGCAACAGCGTCTTCAGGCAGTTGATGACGGCGATGCAAACCCACAGGCTGGTGGCCGCGTCCTGACGGTCCTCGCGGATGGCGCGCCAGGGCGCCTGAGCGTCCAGGTAGCGGTTCGCGTCCTGGGCCAGCGCGAAGATGCGGGAAATGGCGGCCTTGAAACGGCAGGCGTCCAGGCTGGCGTCCACGTCGTCCATGGCCGAGCGCGCCGCCTCCAGCAGCGCCCTGTCGTCCTCATCCAGTTCTCCCGGCGCAGGCACGCAGCCATCGAAGTTGCGGTAGGCGAAGGTCAGCACCCGGTTCACCAGGTTCCCGTAGGTCGCCACCAGCTCATCGTTGTTGCGGCGGACAAACTCGCCCCACGAGAAGTCCGAGTCTGCCGATTCCGGCATGTTGACGGACAGCAGGTAGCGCAGCGGGTCCGGATCGTAACGTTCAAGGTAGTCCGGCACCCAGACGGCCCAGTTCTGGCTGGTGGAAAACTTCTGGTTTTCCAGGCTCAGGAATTCGTTGGCTGGCACGTCGTAAGGCAAATTCAGACCGTTCCCATAGCCCATCAGCATGGCTGGCCAGATGATGCTGTGGAAAGGAATGTTGTCTTTCCCGATGAAGTAGTAGGAGCGGCTGTTGGGATCCTTCCAAAAGTCCTGCCAGCACTCCGGCTCTCCGTGAATCTTTGCCCATTCGACGGCCGCCGAAAGATAGCCGATGACCGCCTCGAACCAGACGTATATTTTCTTGGCCTCGTATCCCTCAATGGGGATGGACACGCCCCAGTCCAGGTCCCGGGAAATGGCCCGGTCGTGCAGGCCGTCCTCCAGGAAACGGCGGGTGAAATTGAGCACGTTGGCGCGCCAGTGCGATTGCCTGTTCACCCATTCCAGCAACGGCTCCTGGAAAGCCGACAGGCGCAGGAAGAAGTGCTCCGACTCCCGGAATTCGGGAGTGTCGCCGCTCAGAGCGCAACGGGGTTCCAGCAAGTCGAGGGGGTCCAGCGTTCTGCCGCAGGCGTCGCACTGGTCGCCGCGCGCGCGGGTGTTGGCGCAGTGGGGGCAGGTACCCTCCACGTAGCGGTCGGGAAGAAACCGGGCGCATTCGGCGCAATAGGCCAGCAGCGTAGTGTCCGTGTAGATGTATCCCTTGTCCAGCAGCGTCTTGAAAATATCGTGGGTGACTGCCTCGTGATTCTCCGTGTTGGTATGGGTGAAAAGGTCAAACGAGATGCCCAGCTTCTCCCATGAATCCAGGAACAGCGCATGATAGCGGTCGACCACCTCGGCCGGAGTTATGCCCTCCTGGTCGGCCCTGATGGTAATGGGCGTGCCGTGGGTGTCGCTGCCGGATACCATCAGCACGCGGTTGCCCTTGAGCCGGTGATAGCGGGCGAAAATGTCGGCGGACAGGTAGCACCCGGCGACGTGGCCGAGGTGCAACGGGCCATTGGCGTAGGGCCAGGCGACGGCGACGAGAATGCTCTCAGACACAGGGCTAATCCATAACGCGCGGTGGCGTGAGGTCTGAAAATACGGTAGAAACCGTGGTTCCGTGGGGAATAATTTTAGCATACGGAAGTGGCAGAATATACGCGCGATGCAGGAGATTCCGGCCCTTTACCCAAAGGCGGCGTCTCCGGCATGGGACGTTCCCGGGACTGGATACGGAGCGTCAATGGAGGCAGGCATGACCGGGCTGAAACGGCTGGGGGCGGTATATCTGATAGGCGTCGCCGTGGCGGTGGCCGTCTGGTTCAGTATCAATATTCTTTTCCTCGACAACCTGGACGTGTCGGACGTCTGGTTCGTCCTGGACATCCTGATGGCGGTTGGGTTGGTTGTGGGACTGGCATACAATTTCGACCGGAAGCGAAGGATGGACTCCCAGTATTCCGGCGACGGGATCACCCGCAGGTACCTGGAGGCAAACGTTGCCCTTTACCTGACGGCCGGGATCACAATCCTGTTCCTTCACAACTGGATTGCCTTCCTGAAGGTGGGGCTTGAATCGAACAACCACCAGGCGTGGGTAATCTGGGCGGTGGTGGACACTCTGCTGCCGCTGGTCCTGGGCGCAACCGGCTGCGCCATGTGGCGGGATGCGGCGGAGTCGTGATGCTCCTTCCAGACAGCGAAACTTCCACGGAACGAACGGAAATACCCAAGCGCACGGTCTATATCGAGACATCAGTCGTGTCTTATCTGACGGCGCGGCCTTCGAGCGACTTGTTGGCGGCCGCCTGGCAAAAGATTACAATTGACTGGTGGGAATCGCATAGAACCCGGTTCGACCTCTATACCTCCGACCTAACCATCGAGGAAGCGGGCAAGGGCGACCCGCAAGCGGCTGCGCGCCGCCTTGAAGCATTGGACGGCATTCCCATCCTGACACTCACCGGGCGAGTGACCGGATTGATGGTTGCGCTCCTGGAAAACGGGGCGGTCCCGGCGAGATCCGAAGCGGATGCCCTTCACATTGCTGTGTCAGCGGCGCATGGTGTAGATTATCTTTTGACTTGGAATTTTCGTCATCTTGCGAATGCGGCATCAAGACCCATTGTCCGAGAAGTATGCGCTCAGCAAGGTTGCACCAGCCCTGAAATATGCTCCCCGCGCGAGTTGATGGGAGACTTTGGTTATGTCTGATGAAATCATCAGGGAACTCTGGCGAATCAAAGACAGCATCTCGGAAGAGCACGGGCATGACGCAAAAGCCCTCGTTGCTTACCTCCAGAGCAGAAAGTGGACGGAAGACCGAAAGGTCGTTAATCTCGGCGCTATCAAAGGGCGCGGGGACAGGGCCGGGGTGTGCGAACCTATAAGCAAAGTCTTTTCCGACCCGCTCGCGGGTATCCCTGTCAAACCATCCCTTGGAGCTGTAAGTATGGGTTTCGTTCACGTCAACGTCGGTTTGTCGAATCCATCGGCGCCGGGCAGCGCCGAGGAAGTCAACGTTCTGGTGGATGCCGGAGCTACGCTTAGCGTTTTCCCGGCCAGCCTGCTGGACCGCCTGGGAATCCAGCGGACCGGCCAGCGGAGGCTGCGAGGCTTCGGCGGCTTCATTACGCGGGCCACGGGAACGGTCATTCTGACCTATGGTGGCGAAGTGGCAGGGGTGACGGTGGTCTTCGGCGAAGACGGCGACCCCACGGTAATGGGTGTCACGGCTCTCGAATCGCTGGGGTTCAACGTGAATCCGGTAGCGGGCGAACTCGACCGTGTTGAAATGTTGATTTGATGCCGTTGAACGGCAAAGGTATTCTCAACGTGTGTTGGTATTGGACGCGATTTGTCTGCTTGGCCCCGCCGCGTAGGGGCGCACAGCCGTGCGCCCTGGCCCCCGGTTCCAGCACAATTCTCTCCTGCGCAGACAGGGGCGCACGGCTGTGCGCCCCTACATGGGAATACCAGCACGCGTTGAGAATGCCACGGCAAATTGTTCGTTGACACGGGGGAGGGGCGCTGATAAGATTTCCCCACGAAATTCCGCGCTGAGCGGGAGTAGTAGCGGTAGCCTGCGTCAGAGAACCGGCGGTTGGTGCGAGCCGGTGGCAGTAGCGTCGCGAACTCGCCCGGGAGCGGCCCGCCTGATGGTCCGGATCGAATCCTGACAGCAGGGCGCGGCGGGTGACACCGTTACAGAGTCCGAAAGCAGCCCCGGACCCGGCATAAGACTGCCGGGCATCGGGGAAGAAGGGTGGTACCGCGGGCCCACACCCGTCCCTTCATGTTGGGATGGGTGTTTTTTTATGCCCTTTGTGGCCAGTGAATATTAGGCAGGGGCCACCTCACAGCCTTGGTCACCAGCCACCAACCGCCAGATTGGCGCCGGATTCCCGCTTTTGCGGGAACGCCGAATTCCCCGGGAATTGCGAGCTACCAGCGGGCAGGAAGTATGAAACTTAGCGGCGCTGAAATTGTCTGCGAAAGCCTCCTCAAGGAGGGGGTCGACATAGTGTTCGGGCTGCCCGGCGGGGCGGTGCTGCCGTTGTACGGCGCCATGGCCAAGTACCCGGAGCTGCGCCACGTGCTGGTGCGGCACGAGCAGGCCGCCGCCATGGCCGCAGACGGCTACGCCCGCGCCACGGGCCGCGTCGGCGTTTGCTCGGCCACCAGCGGCCCCGGCGCCACGAATCTCGTTACCGGAATCGCCACGGCCCAGATGGACTCCGTGCCGCTGGTGGCAGTCACCGGCCAGGTGCCCCGCGCCGCCATTGGCCGCGACGCCTTCCAGGAAACCGACGTAACCGGCATCACCCTGCCCATCACCAAGCACAACTTCCTGGTGATGGAAGTGGAAGACGTGGCCCCGGCTATCAAGGAAGCGTTCCACATCGCGCGCACGGGGCGTCCGGGGCCGGTGCTGGTGGACATTCCCAAGGATGTCTTGCAGGACCTGAAGACCGAATTCATCTGGCCGGACAAGCCCAACCTGCCCGGTTATCACCCGCCCGGCGAGGCCCCTGCGTCCCAGGTGGCGCGCGCCGCCCAGCTCATAAACGAGGCCAGACGCCCCGTTATCATGGCCGGACACGGCGTCCTAATTTCGCAGGCTTACGGCGAGCTGATCGAGCTGGCCGAGAAGGCGCAGATTCCGGTGATTACCACGCTTTTGGGCATCAGTTCCCTGCCCACCGACCATATCCTCAATATGGGCATGCCCGGCATGCATGGCATGGCCTACAACAATCTCGCCATCGACCAGGCCGACCTGCTGATTGCGCTGGGAATGCGCTTCGACGACCGCGTTACCGGCCGGCTGCGCGACTTCGCCCCCAACGCCAAGGTGGTACACGTCGACGTGGACGCCTCGGAACTGGACAAAAACGTCAAGGCCACCGTGCCGGTAGTGGGCGACCTCAGGATGGTGCTGAACCAGTTGATTCCCCTGGTGGAGCCCAACGTGCATCTCGACTGGCACCGCCGTCTGGCGGAGCTGAAGGCGGAACATCCGTCCCTTCATATCAGGGAGTCGGAGGAGCTGCTTCCCCAGCACGTGCTCAACCGCCTTTCCGAGGTGGCCGGAGGCGACTGCATCGTGGTCACCGGCGTCGGCCAGCACCAGATGTGGGCGGCCCAGCACTGCAAGTTCCGGGAACCCAATACCCTCATCACTTCCGGCGGCCTGGGGTCAATGGGCTACGAGGTTCCCGCCGCCCTGGGGGCCCGGATGGGCCGGCCCGACAAGACCGTCTGGTCCGTGGCCGGGGACGGCGGGTTCCAGATGACCATGTGCGACCTGGCCACGGCCGTCGAGAACAACGTGGACATCAAGTTCGCCATCCTGAACAACCAGAGCCTGGGCATGGTCAAGCAGATGCAGGACGTATTCTACGACCGCGAGTACTACGCCGTGGAATACTCCGGCAACCCGGATTTCGTCAAGCTGGCCGCGGCTTACGGCATCGACGGGATGCGCGTAACACGCAAGGACGAGGTGGACGACGCCGTGCGCCACGCCATGGAGGTGTCGGGCCCGGTCATCATCGACTTTGTCGTCAAGCCCGACGAGCAGGTCTACCCCTGGATTCCCGCTGGCGAATCGGTTCACGAAATGATCGAGGTCCAGCCGTCCCAGGGAGGCCCGTACTAGGATGGTGCAGTCATCCCAGCCGGAGCAGCACACCATCATCGCCCTGGTGGAGGACAAGCCGGGGGTGCTGACCCGTATCTCCAGCATGTTCCGGCGCCGCGGCTTCAACATCGAAAGCCTGGCGGTCGGCCGCAGCGAAAAGAGGGGGATGTCCCGGATGACCTTCGTGGTCAACGGCGACCTGCCCACCGTACAACAGGTAACCCGGCAGCTCGACAAGCTGGTCGACGTTATCCAGGTCTCCTACATCTCGACTCACCAGGTGGTGGCCAGGGAACTGGCGCTCATGAAAGTGACCACCAGTCCCTCGACCCGCGGCGAGATAATGCAGTTCGCCGAGCTTTTCAGCGCGAACATCGTTGACGTCGGCTCAACCTACGTGGTGATCGAAATCACCGGCGGCGAGCAGAAAGTAAACGCCCTGGAGGACCTCCTGCATCCCTTTGGCATCACCGAAATGGTCCGCACCGGGCTGGTGGCCATGGTGCGGGGCCAGGAAAGCGGCATGGAAGCGGAAAACCTGGGTGTTCCAGTGAGTACAATTCGGATGGACAGCGGGATATAACTCCCAAGAGTTCCCTCTCCCTTCGGGAGAGGGTTAGGGTGAGGGCGTCCTCTTCAAGGCAACAAGGATTCCCGCTTCCGCGGGAATGACGGGGCAGCATCAAACTAGGATAAGGAAGGAACAGTCGAATATGGTAAACGTCTACTACGACCAGGACGCCGACCTGGGAGTTCTCGAAGGAAAGACCATCGGCATCATCGGCTACGGCAGCCAGGGCCACGCCCACGCCCTGAACCTGAAGGACAACGGCCAAAACGTAGTGGTGGGCCTGTACCCCGGCAGCTCGTCCATCGCTACGGCCGAGGGCGCGGGACTGCGCGTCGCCGATGTGCCCGAGGTGGCGAAAGAGGCGGACGTGATCATGATGGTCATCCCCGACCACATCCAGGGCCGCATCTACCGCGACCAGATCGCGCCCAACCTCAAGCCGGGCAGCGCCTTCATGGTGGCCCACGGCTTCAGCATTCACTACCGCGAGATCGTGCTTCCCGACAACATGGACGTGATGATGGTCGCGCCCAAGGCCCCGGGCCACCGCATGCGGGAACTGTTCGTCGAAGGCGTCGGCGTTCCCAGCCTGTTGGCCGTGCACCAGGACGCCACCGGCAACGCCAAGCAGATCGGCCTGGCCTACGCCAAGGGCATCGGCTGCACCGGAGCCGGCGTGCTGGAGACCACCATCAAGGACGAGACCGAGAGCGACCTGTTCGGCGAGCAGAGCATCCTCTGCGGCGGCGTGACCGCCCTGGTCAACGCCGCCTTCGAGACGCTGGTCGAGGCCGGATACCCGCAGGAGATCGCCTACTTCGAGTGCCTGCACGAGCTCAAGATGATCGTCGACCTGATGTACCAGGGCGGCCACAACTACATGCACTTCTCGGTCAGCGACACCGCCGAGTACGGCTCGCTCAGCCGCCGCGACCGCATCATCGACGAGCACGTCCGCGAGAACATGCGCGCGGTGCTGCGGGAAATCCAGGACGGCACCTTCGCCCGCGAGTGGATCGCGGAGAACGACGAGGGCCGCCCCCGATTCGTGCCCATGCGCGAGGCCGCGCAGAACGCTCCCATCGAAGGCATCGGCAAGGAACTGCGCGGCATGATGCCCTGGATGGACCCCAAGTAGATTGGTGGCAACAAGCGCAAAAGCCATTGGCTCGCCGTTCTGAATTTGACCGTGGCGCCGCCCGTCCTTCGTTCCAATTCATGGAGAAATGCCCAATACGGGGCGCCGCCGGTCGACTGGAGGGCCACGATGACTACCGAACGGTCATTGGGAACGATATTGAGGGGGGGGCAGGAAGACCTTGAGCCACTGCCTGACCCGCCGCGAAGCTACGATATGCAACAGAACAAGCATATCGCCCGTACAGACCAGACGCTGGAGACCTGGTTCCATGGACGCCGCGAGCGTGTCTTGGTCAACGGGCAAGGCTACCTCTGCCGGGAGCGGCGGGACGCCCGCCGTTCGCCGCACCCCGACTGTGTCGTAGCTTTCGACGTGGACGCCAGGCGCATCACCGACAGCAACGGTTACGTCATCAGCGAGGTAGGCAAGCCGCCGGAGTTCGTCCTGGAAGTGGCTTCCAAGACTACCGGAAAGCGGGACTACATACAAAAAAGGGTAAGTTACGCCAGTCTGGGCGTCGGCGAATACTGGCGTTTCGACTACTCCGGTGGGCAATATCACGACGTTGCCCTGGCCGGAGACCGGCTGGTCGACGGCTCCTACGTGCCTTTTCCGACAACCCTGGAAACGGACGGGATGATTTGGGGCTACAGCCCGACTTTGGAATTGGCCCTGTGCTGGGTGGACCAGGAACTGCTCTTCTACGACCCGGTAGAGGGAATTTACCTGCCCACGCAGTTGGAACTGAAGGCCCAACGCGACGAGGCCCAGAGGGAAGCGGAACGGCTCAGGGAGCAACTGCGCCGTCTCAAACCCGAACACTGAAAGCGGCAAGCCAATCAGAGGAGCGAAAATCTATGCAGCAGGAGACGTTGAGTGTAGTTCACCGTCACACGCTGGTCCTGGCCGGGCTGGGTGTGGTGGACTACGTGACCCTGCCGTGCCTTTCTGAACACCGCAGTTAGCGGTATCGGTCATCACGAAACAAAATTCAGAAAGGAAATTTGAGGTATAGGAAGAAATGGCAAGCAACGACAAAGTTCTGCTCCTGGACACCACCCTCCGCGACGGCGAGCAGTCGGCTGGCATCGGAATGACCGGCGCCGAAAAGATGGAAATCGCCCGGCAGCTCCAGCGGATGAACGTGGACATCATCGAGGCGGGGTTCGCCGCCAGTTCCCCCGGCGACTTCGAGGCGGTTTCCGCCATCGCCCGCGAGGTCAAGGGACCCATCATCGCCTCGCTGGCCCGGGCCCATCCCAACGACGTAGACCAGGCTTGGCGCGCCGTCGAGCACTCGGAGCGGCCCCGCATCCACGTGTTCCTCTCCTCCTCGGAGATTCACCAGATGCACCAGCTCCGCAAGAATCGGGAAGAGGTCATGGAGATGGCCGTGACCATGGTGGAGCGGGCCAAGGGCTACTGCCCCGACGTCGAGTTCTCGCCCATGGACGCCACCCGCACCAACCCGGAGTACCTGTACCAGATGCTGGCCGAGGTCATCCGGGCTGGCGCTACCACCATCAACATCGCCGACACCGTGGGCTACGCCATCCCGTCGGCCAACG
Organism: Dehalococcoidia bacterium; assembly: GCA_963664375.1. Classification (GTDB taxonomy): domain Bacteria; phylum Chloroflexota; class Dehalococcoidia; order Lucifugimonadales; family UBA3495; genus VXOI01. Next base: position 1,578,710 of record OY761449.1, on the reverse strand, counting down.
GCTTCGCCCAGCTGCTGCGCGAAATCCAGACCAACGTGCCGGGCATTGAGAACGTGACCCTCAGCGTCCACTGCCACAACGATCTGGGGCTGGCCGTGGCCAACAGCCTCACCGCCATCGAGACCGGCGCACGGCAGGTAGAGGGCTGCATCAACGGCATCGGCGAACGCGCTGGCAACGCCTCGCTGGAAGAGATCATCATGGCCCTGGACACCCGGAAGGACCACTTCGGGGTGGACATCGGCATAGACACCACCCAGATCTACCCGTCCAGCCGCATGGTCAGCCGCATTTCCGGCATGGCGGTGCAGGCGAACAAGGCCGTGGTGGGCGAAAACGCCTTCCGCCACGCCTCCGGCATTCACCAGGACGGCGTGCTCAAGGACCGCTCCACCTACGAGGTCATGCAGCCGGAGCGCGTCGGCGTGCCCGGCAACAGCCTGGTGCTGGGCAAGCTAAGCGGCCGCGCCGGTTTGCAGGCCCGGCTGGAGGCGCTGGGATACAGCCTGACCCGCGAGGAAGTCTCCCGGGTGTTCGAATCGTTCAAGGTTCTGGCCGACCGCAAGCGCGAGGTCACCGACCGCGATCTGGAAATCCTGATGGACGAGGAATCGCGGGAGTCCAGCGAGCCCATCAGCTACACCCTCGACCAGGTGCAGTTCAGCGGCGGCGACCACGGCATCGCCACGGCCACCGTGCGGCTGATTGACCCGGAGGGCATCCCCATCACCGACGCCGCCACCGGCAACGGGCCGGTCAACGCCATCTGCAACGCCATCGACCGGGCCATCGGCGTGGTCAACCGGCTGGTGGATTTCAACGTGCAGGCCGCCACTGAAGGCCGCGACTCCCTCGGCACGGTCACCATCCGAATCGAGAAGGATGGCAAGACCTACACCGGCCGCGGCGCAGACACCGACATCGTGGTTGCCAGCGCCAAGGCATACCTCAGCGCCGTCAACCGCCAGCTCGCCTCCGACGAATCGGCCAACGTCCCGGCCCTGGGATCGACGCCGGACTAGGCAACGCACAGTAGCGAGGTCGTTTGAAAGGGGCGCACTTGCGTGCGCCTCTAGATTTTCCGATACGTGTTAGGCCGCCCTCATATTCGCGGTATAATCGCAGGCGTTCCCACATACGTTTTTGGATGAGGAAGTCACAATGAGCAGCAGTTTCCAATGGGCCGAAGAGATTGGCCGGAAAGGTGAAGCCCTGTACCAGGAGAAAATCAAGCCTGTGGTCGACCCACTCCACTACGGCAAGTTCGTAGTAATCGACGTCGAAACGGGCGACTACGAAATCGACAAGCGCGACATTGTTGCCACCGACAGATTACTTGAACGACGCCCGGGAGCAATGACCTATGGGGTAAGAGTGGGTTTTTTGGCTGCCTATCGCATGGGAGGGAGGAACTGGATATCGGACGATGATGAATGGGAGGGTTAACTGGCTTCTAGAAGCCACCGTTCGAGTTGGGGTCCAGGATGCTGCCCATGACCTACACTATTTCCAATGCGTTTTGGACAGCGGATACAATGGAGACATCGCATTGCCATCGACTGTGGTTCGGAGGTTGGGTTTGATTCCGATGGGTTCTCGCAACTCTGCCCTTGCAAATGGTGATGTAGTCCAACTGCCAATCTATAGAGGAATAGCGTCCTGGCATGGGCAATTGACAGTTGTGGAAGTTTTGGAAACCCGACGGGAGTCTGTCATCGGTATGGCCCTCCTCGAAAACAGTACGGTGACCATTCAGGCATGGGACGGCGGAGAAGTCCTGATAGAACCGCGTTAGCCTCAACTTCGCTGCGAAGCCCTACAACAACCCCATCTGAAACCCTTCACCTCCGCCGCCCTTGCCGTCCAGATGCACCGCAGGGTACCCCAAGGAGCGCAGCTTGGCCGCAAACTCGGGAAAGCCGTAGACCGTGTACACCCGGCTCGGGTTCACTGCCTTCACGTAGGCCAGCAGGTCGTTGTAGTCGGCGTGGTCGCTGAAGGGCAGGCTTGCGTCGGCGGGACGGTGCCAGTGATGCCTGGTCTCCGACACCGCCCAGCCGGTCAACTCCATCGTTCGCTGATTGCGAAATCCCCTCAGTGCCTGCACGCTCTTTCCCGGAGGAAAGAGGGCCACGGCGCCATCGGGCCAGTGACCGTCGAATGCGGTTACGTTGCCCTGAAGCTCAACACCGGCCTCCCGGTAGGCTTCGACTGCGCGGTAGATTCCTTCCTCCGCCACTACCTCAAAACCATCCGACAGCAGGTGGTATAGCATCTCCTGCGCCTTGCCCAGCCGCCAGCCCAGCGCAACGGGCCGCTCGCCTCTGGACAGCCAGGCTTGCAGTGTACGGGTGGCGGTGGACAGCGTCTGCTCCTGGCTGGGGAAGACGTACTCCGGCCGGCCGTAGGTGCATTCGATGACCAGCGTGTCGGCCTGCACCGGCTCTGCCGGTTCGTTGGTCGGGCTGGAGCGCGTCTTGATGTCGCCGGTGTAAAGCAGCCGGTGCCCCGTAGTCTTGGAGACGACCAGCGTCTGCGCCGACCCGAGGCAGTGTCCTGCCGGGTGCAAGGTGATGGTGTGGGTTTCGGTCTCTAGCGGTTCGCCGTAGGGAAGCACGATGGGATCGGCCTTTTTCAGGTAATCGCGGAGGAGCAGGAGAGTGTTGGGGGTGACAATCGGGCGGCTGTGCCGCGCCGTGTGGTCGGAATGAGCGTGCGATATGACGCTGCTTGCGCGCTTTCGGGTGGAATCCAGCCACAGATCAAGTTCGGGGAGATATATTCCCCGGTCAAACACTACCTCCACGCTGTCCCTCTATTTGACACTGCGTCCAGCATTCTCCCGGCAGTATAGCACCGCTGCCTGTCCCGTTCCTGTATAACACGCCGGACAATTCTGCGTTATAATCCAACCGGCGAACAGGGGGGAAGCTCCCTTTTTGCCCTAATCCAAAGGAGTGTGGATATGCCTGCAGAAGTTGGCGATGTAGCCCCGGATTTCAAACTGCCATCCCCCGACCACGGTGAAATAACCCTGGGCCAGTACCGCGGGGAAAAGACGGTGGTGCTGTCCTTCCACGTCTTTGACTTCACCTCCGGTTGAACCAGCCAGGCCACCCTCTTCCGGCAGGCTCACGGCCGGTTCGAGGAGAACAATGCCCAGGTTCTGGGCATCAGTTGCGATACGGTACACTCTCACAAGGCATGGAGCACGGCCATGGGCGGGCTGCCCTACCCAGAGCTCTCCGACTTCCATCCCAAGGGCGAGACCACCATGGCCTACGACCTGTGGAACGCGGAGCGTGGGGCGGGCAACCGGGCAATCATCATCGTGGACAAGGACGGAGTAATCAGGTTCCGCGAGACTTACGTGCCCGGCCAGTTGCCTGATCCGAACGACATCATTGAAGAGGTTGCGAAGCTGAACTCATAACCTCTTCCGTAACACGGAACACGATCCGGCACAAAGAATAGGGGCGCGCTAAGTGCGCCCCTATTTGACTTTCCAGGGTCGCAACGCAGCTAGACTGAAGTAATGCTCTCCACCACGTAGGTCAGCGTTCCCGCGGGGGTGGGAACCGCCACCTCGTCGCCTGTCCCCAAGTCCAGCAGGGCCTGCCCAACGGGAGACTGGATCGATATTCGCCGCAGGCCGGTGTCCGCCTCCCGGGCGTCCACCAGGGTATAGTCCAGCGTCTCGCCGGAATCCTTGTCCCTTACGGTGATGCGCGTGCCCACGGCGGAACGCGCAATCACGCCGCCGTTGTCCGAGCCGGACAGGATCCGGGCGTTGGCAACGGTGGATTCGAGCTGACGTATCTGCGTTTCGATCCGCCCCTGCCTTTCCTTGGCCGCATCCAGGGGCGCGTTTTCCCGGAAGTCCTTGTCGGCCATCGCCCTCCGGATTTCCTGGGTCACAGTCACCCGGTCAGCCTTGAGTTCCTCCAGTTGCTGCACTATCCGGTCGTAGCCTTCCTGAGAAAGGTACGTCGGCTCGTCATCAGCGGGCCGGGGAGCGGCGGGGCGGGCCGACGACCTTGAGGTTCCCCGGGTCTTGCTGCGGGGCGGCCGCAGGTGGGTAGCCAGTTTCTTGTCGGTCCAGCCCTGGGTCTTCCAGTATTCCACAAAGGCCTTGACCGGCTGGAGGCGTTGTTGCGCCGAATCGGCCCCACTCTGGCCCACCTCCTTGGCGTACTGCTCCATGTCGTGGGGTGTGAACCTACCCACCTCCCGGTCTCCACTCCATCTCAGGAACTTCCTCAATTCCTGGCTGCCTTCCCTGGCGTCCTTCTTGCCTTTTCTATTCGGGTCGGTCTCGAATTGGCTGAGCGCCTGGGAAACTTTTGGGGTGGACTGGGTTGGCATGGAGTAACCTCCGACGGTAAGGATGTGGGCCGCCCTGTTAGTTGACGGCTTCCAGTATCTTGGGGTTCAGGCCGGGGAATCGGGCCAAGTGCGCTTTCCGCTCTTCCTTCAGCCGCTCTGCGAATTCCTGGATTTGCTCATCGGTGTAGAAGTTGGAAAGGGCGTATTTCGTTATATCGACACCCTCAATCGAAACGGGCACTTCCGAGCCGAACAGGGGATCGTCGCCCCATTCCATTGAGTTGCGCAGAATGCCGCGAATCATCGCCGACATTTCGGGAATGGGAACCCGCGTGACCGGCTGCTTTACGCTGGCGCGGCCCTGGTCATCGCGCTCCAGTATCTCGCCGACGCCGCCGGTGTTCAGCAGGTAGCACTGCACCTTGCCTTCGTTGTTCTTGACGAAATCGTAGAACCAGTTGCCTTCCTCGGCCTCGGAGCCGATCAGGAACGGGTTGGTTCCGACAACGCGAACCGACTCTCCGGCCCGGCGGGGGTCGCCAGCCGATGTCTCGACGCTTTCGCCCAGCATGAAGGCGGCTGCGGCCTGCTCCGGGTTTAGCTTTGAAACCAGCGGCAGCACCGTCATCCGGCGAGTGATGAAGGCGATGACCATTCCGTCGAGCTGGTCCAGGGAAGGCATGTTGATGTCGCTGCCCACGTAGTCGCCGAAGCTGGTGCGGGGAATGACCGCGCGACCGTTGCCGCCCAGCGACAGGTCGGCGTAGTCAATCTCGCCGTCATGAGTCATCATCACGTTTTCGAAAAGCGCCTCGGGCTGACGCAGGGCGTTGTAGATCAGGGCCTGGGTGTCGGCCCTCATTCCTTCGGTCTTCAGGTAAAAGCCCCGTTCGGTGCCAAGGGCGCCGCCGTCCGTGCGAAGGGCGACGATATCGTCCTGGAGGATGTCCATCACCTCGCCCGGCGCCTCCATGCCGTGGCCGTGGCAGGCGTGGGTGGTCTTTCCCGTCCCGGAAAGGCCAAAGAAGAGCATCCCGTAACGCCTGGAATCGCCATCCGGCTGTTGCGCGGTAACAACCTTGGAACCGGCGTGCAGGCTGAGCATCCCCTCCTCTTTGGCGTCCCACATGGCCATCCGCAGGAACCCCATCTTCACTTCACCGACATAGTCGATGCCGAGGATGACGGTCAGGTTGTCCTCCGGGAACACCAGCACCTGGCTGTCGTTTTCGGGCCACTCGGGGATGCAGACTTCATAGAGGTCCGGCCCCGGTGACGCCGGGTCGTAGTCGCGGAGGGTATGGCTCCAGAGGCACGCCTGCCGGGCATTGTCGGGGCGTTGCAGCGACAGGAAAAGGTTGCACTTGGGGTTGAACTCGGAGTTGTCGCCGATAGTCCGCTGTACCCGAATCATGGGAGCACGCAGGAGATACTGCCGGACTTCCTCCAGCGTTTTCTCCTTGTTGTCCCTGATTCGTTCCTGGGCAGGATTGAAATTCCTGGTGGCAACCCGGTCGCTGCCGAACACGACGGCGATTCCGGCGCTGCGGTTGCGAACGTTGGAATAAAAGCTGCGTCCGCCGGTGCTGGTGACGCGGCCATGCTTGAAGGCCTCGTCGTCCAGCTCGCCGATGGTCACGGTGCGGACATTCCCCTGCTCCGGCAGGGTCTTTACGAAATCCAGGAAACTCTCAGCCATACGTTCAGGTTCCTCGCTAGTTATCAGAAACAGGCCAGCGCCGCAAGGGGCGCCCCGCTACCCTCTATCAGTGTGCCGTTTGCCCGGCATACCGGCAAAGCATTTGTGGCCGGAAATTTAGGCCTAGCCATAGTATCAGTTCATGTAATACATGGCAATTTGCGGTCAAGGCAAAACAGCGTTCCGAATTAGGTGGTCGAGTTTCGAGTCATCATCCCGGTGTGGTGTAGGGGCGGGTTTGAAACCTGCCCCTACGGGGTTCACATCGCCTATTTCGGAACGCTGTCATTTCCGCACAACGCGTCATTCCGGCGGAAGCCGGAATCCAGTCGCCCGGCGCCGGGTCAAACACAGAGGACGGGCAGGTATGTTTTCCGGGGCGGACCATGCCCGTCCTGAGGGGCTGAAAAATTGATTTCCCTCTCATTTCCTCTTATTCACTCTCATTCATCGCAGGCGCCGGGTTTTGGCAAGCGGGAACAGAACGCCAGACGATGCAATTACGGACTCATGCTAGGGGGGCGACACGGGGCCTGGCAACAGGGGAGTGTCAGCAGGCAAAGGGTTCCTGGATTACCGCGAAAGCGGGAATGACGGTTAGCCGGGCGGACAAGTCTGACTTGGGGTGTATACTTGCCACGCAAAATCACCCACGAATCAAGAAATACGGAAGCGAAAGGAGAACTCGGAATGAAAGCCGTGCAGATTAACGATTTCGGTGGGCCGGAGGCGATGAAGTACCAGGATGTTTCCGACCCGGTTCCCGGTGAAGGTGAGGCAGTGGTGCGGATCCAGGCGGCGGGCGTCAACTACACCGACGTATACAGCCGCGCGGGCATCAATCCAGGCCCTCCTCTCCCTCGCACCATCGGCGTCGAAGGCGCGGGCGTGGTGGCTGCCGTGGGCAGCGGCGTCTCCGAGGTGGCCGTGGGCGACGAGGTCGTGTATTGCAGCGTCAACGGCTCCTACGCCGAGCAGGCGCTGGTTCCCGCCTGGCGGCTGATCAAGCGTCCGTCGGGCCTCGACGCGAAAGCGGGCGCAGCGGCCATGTTGCAGGGGATGACCGCGCACTACCTGTGCCACGCCACCTACCCGGTGCAGCCGGGCGACCGGGTGATAGTTCACGCTGGCGCCGGAGGCATGGGGCTGATCCTGACCCAGATGATAAAGATGCTGGGCGGATACGTGTTCACCACCGTTTCCACCGAGGAAAAGGCCGAAATGTCCCGCCAGGCCGGGGCCGACCACGCGATCAACTACACGAAAGAAGATTTCGCCGAGGTGGTCAAGGAAGCCACCAACGGAGAGGGTGTCCGGGTGGTATACGACGGCGTGGGCAAGACCACCTTCGACCAGAGCGTCAGCAGTCTGGGCCGCCGGGGAGTGATGGCGCTGTACGGGGCCGCCAGCGGCAACCCCGATCCCGTAGACCCGCGAATATTCTCGGCCGGGTCCAAGTTCCTGACGCGGCCCGGGCTGGGCGACTACACCGTCGACCGGGCGGAACTGGAACAGCGCGCTGGCGACGTGCTGGGCTGGGTGGCCTCCGGCCAGATAAAGCTGCACATAGGGCACGAACTGCCGCTTTCCGACGCGCCCGAGGCCCATCGTCTGCTGGAAAGCCGGGCCACCACCGGCAAGCTGCTGCTAATCCCCTAGGCGTGTCGTCAAACCGCCCGTCATTCGCCAAGGCCTTCCAATAGTTCCCCCTCCGGGGAAGGGTGTCAGGGTGGGGGCGCCTTTAGTTCCCTCTCCCTCCGGGGGAGGGTTAGGGTGGGGGCGTCCTCTATATGGCCGCAAAATTGCCGATACCAGCGGTGTCTCCCTCGCCCCAACCCTCTCCCTTTAAGGAGAGGGAGAATCAAAAGCCTTGCCCTTTTCCCAGGTATTCTCAACGTGTGTTGGTATTCCCATGTAGGGGCGCACAGCCGTGCGCCCTGGCCCCCGGTTCCGTCGCAATTCTCTCCTGCGCAGACACGGGCGCACGGCTGTGCGCCCCTACGCGGCGGGGCCAAGCAGACAAATCGCGTCCAATACCAACACACGTTGAGAATGCCCTATCCCAAGCCGCAGCGCCCCGCCCGCGGTTTCTTGCTATAATCAGTTCCAGATTAGCGACGGCCAGGAGGCTGAAATGGCAGAGGCAGTTATATCGAGGGACGAGGTGTTCAACGCACTGCGCACGGTGTACGACCCCGAAATCCCGGTGAACGTTGTCGATCTGGGCCTCATCTACGACGTGCAGGTCAACGAATCCGACGTGTACGTGCAGATGACGTTGACCTTTCCCGGCTGCGGCATGGGGCCCTACATCGGCCAGCAGGCCGAGTGGGCCATCCAGGAGCTCGACGGGGTTGAGGAAGTGCAGATCGAGCTGGTGTTCGATCCCCCCTGGTCTCCCGACCTGATAAGCGAAGAGGCCCGCAACCAACTGGGCATCTAGGCCCAGGGCGATTCTCGCCGACCGTGCCATGTTTGGGGAGGAAGGGCCTGCCGGGACTTCCTCCCAAATTTTGCCTGATTTTATTTGAGCGGCCCGGCAAGGGCCGTCCATAGTCGAGGGGTACGATGACAACTCCCCAGCAGAATGCCCAGAACGCTAGGCTGGAACAGATCAAGCGGAGCTGGCAGCAGAAACGCCAGATCGGCGAGCGGCTGGACAAGATCAAGACCAAGATCGGCGTCTACAGCGGCAAGGGCGGGGTGGGGAAAACGACCGTCGCCGTCAACCTGGCTGTAACCCTCGCCCAGGAGGGCGCCCGCGTCGGCATACTGGACGTTGACATCGACTGCCCCAATGTTACAAAGGTACTGGCCGCCTCCTCTTGGCCCGAATACCAGGGCGGGGAGATCGTGCCCGCCGAAGACTGGGGGGTTAAGGTCGTCTCGATGGCATACTTCCAGGAGAATCAGGAAGAGGCGATCATCTGGCGCGGCCCCATGATCCACAACGCCATCAACCAGTTCCTCCAGAACACCGACTGGGGCGAACTCGACTATCTCGTCGTGGACCTGCCCCCTGGCACCTCGGACTCTCCTCTCACCGTGATGCAAAGCCTGCCCATGGACGGGTTTGTCGTGGTCAGCACGCCGCAGGACTTGGCGGTGTTGGACGCCAAACGCTGCATCAACATGATTCGCAAGCTGAACCTGGACGTCGTGGGGGTTGTCGAGAATTACACCGGTGCGATTTTTGGCCAAGGCGGTGGCCGTGCCCTGGCCGAAGAGGTAGACGCGCCCTACCTGGGCAGCATGGAATTGCGTCCTTCGTACCGGAACAGCGCCTTGCCGACCGTCATGGCCGACGAAGAGGTCAGAGAGGAATACTCCCAGATCGCCTCCGAGCTGCGCCGCAGCCTGAAGGAATTCGGCAGGGAGGCCGCTTAGGGCGTGTTTGCAAACCAATGGAGGGGCCTAAACTGGAAGAGACAGGCTGATATGGGAGGTGGGGTGTGTGGGGCGAGGAGATTTGACGGGTTATCAAGGGTTATAGTTTGCAAAACACTCCCCAGCGACGGTCGGCTTGTTGCGACAGAAAATCAGCGGGAACAAACCGTTCACAGACATCTTGGGCAGTCGATCACCTACGCTGCACAACACGAGGTGGGTACGTTGTCTGGATCGCGGCGCGTTTCAGGCCGGAGCACCGGGCTGCTATTGACTGGCTGAATGGGATGGCGCCTGACAGGGTCCGGTTCTATGCCGTCGAAGTACATGCAATCAAGATCGGGGATTCTTTGCCCGCGCGGTTCTACAACTCACAAAAAGCGCAACATAGAGGAGATTGACGCCGAAGTCGGTTCTGAACTCGATTGGTATGATGGCGACCGGCGCAATGGGCCAAACGTGACTCTGTTTACCTGCGGCTCCATCGACGACCCACCCGAAAGGCAAGAAGAAATCCGCGCATGGATGTCGGAAAAACTGCTCAAGTTCAAGGACGTGTTCAACCCGCGGCTGGAGAAGATCATCGCCGAACTGGAGGATGCGTAAGGCATGGCGACGCTGAAACCGCGCACCGGGACGCGGCTGTCCATCGAAGAGTTCCTCGAACTGCCCGAAACGTTCGACAGGCGGAAGATGGAACTGGACGAGGGGGAGCTGTACATCATGCCCCGACCACGAATCAGACACCAGTCTTTGCAGGGAGATTTGATTTGGTATTTTCAAGGGTATCTCAGGTCTTTTGACTCCCCGCCAGCCCAAGCCCTGCACGACGTCATCGTCGCACTGTCGCTGGAGACCCGGATACTCTACGCGCCGGACCTGGTCATCATCCTGCAAGGCAACGTGGCTACCATAACTGACCGGACGGTCGAGGGCGCGCCGGACATCGTGGTCGAGATTCTTTCTTCCGACCGCCGCCGGGATTTGGTGCGCAAGCGGCAGGTGTATGCCCAGGCGGGCGTGCCGGAATACTGGATTTTCGACGCGCGAGCGGACACCGCCACCCTGCTGGAACTGCGGGACGGCGAGTACGTGGAGCGGGCCGTGCTGGACGCCACCGGCATTCTGACCACGCCGCTGCTGCCCGGCCTGGCCATCCCGCTGGCCGACGTGTTTCGCCACCCCCGCCGTCCGGGCCGGTGACGCCCGGTACGGACGACTGCGCCAGCCGGGGCGATGGAGCGAAACCGCCCGGCCCTGTCCCCGGTGTATAATGCGGCCACCGTAGCCCAGCCGCGCCGAGGTGCCGCCATGACCATGTCCATGCCCCTCTTTGCTGCCGAACGCCAGCCGCTCCTGATGATTATGGACGGCCACGCCATGGTGCACCGGTCGTTCCGCGCCATCTCCACGCAGCGCAACCTGACCAGCAGCGCCACGGGCGAGGACACCACCGGCGTATACGGGTTCACCAACGTGTTCCTGCGGGCGTTGCAGGAATGGAATCCGGCCTACTGCGCCATCGCCTTTGACACCTCGGCCCCTACCTTCCGGCACCTGCAATTCGAGGAGTACAAGGCGCAGCGCCCCCCAACGCCGCCGGAGCTGCGCCCCCAGTTCGACCGGGTTAAGCAGTTGATGGCCGCTTTCGGCGTTCCCGTGTTCGAGCTGGATGGTTGGGAGGCGGACGACGTTATCGGAACCCTCACCCGGCAGGCGGAGGAGGCGGGCATCGATTCGGTAATCCTGACCGGCGACCGCGATACCTTCCAGCTCATCTCGCCCAGGGTTAGGGTTGACCTGGCGTCCAGCATCCAGGACCGCCGGGTCTACGACGAGTCCGAGTTGGCCGAACGCTACTCCGGCCTCACGTCGGCGCAACAACCCGATTTCAAGGCAATGGTAGGCGACTCGTCCGATAATATTCCCGGCGTCCCCCGTGTCGGAGAGAAACGCGCTACTGCGCTTCTCGGCGAGTACGGCAGTCTGGAAGGGATTTACGAAAACCTTGAGGGAATCAAGCCCCCCAGCGTCAAGGCCGCGCTTGAAGAAAACCGCGAGCGGGCATTCGAGAACCGCCGCCTCATGACCATCGACCGGGAAGCGCCGGTCTCGCTGGACTTGGAGCAGTGCCGATTCTGGAACTATGACCGCCGCGACGTGGTTGCCTTGCTCACGGAGCTGGAGTTTTTCAGCGTAGTGTCCCGGGTTCCCAGCCCCGACGGTTCCGATATGGCCGAGGCCGATTCCGGCAGGGAGGAAGTAGCAACCGACTACACCGTAGTGCAGAGCGCCGGGCAGTTGGAATCGATGATTGCCGCCATCGAGGAAACCGGCGCCTTTACCTTTGACACCGAGACCACCGACCTGGACGCCATGCGGGCCGACCTGGTAGGGCTGAGCTTCGCCACCGCCGCGGGACGCGCCTGGTACGTGCCGGTGGGCCACCGCGAGGGCGCGCAGATGCCGCTGGAGTCGGTGCTGGCTGCCGTGCGTCCGCTGTTCGAGTCGCCGGGCATCGCCAAGTGCGCCCATAACGCCAACTACGACATGACCGTGCTGGCGAACCACGGCGTGCGCTTCCAGAACGTGGACTTCGACAGCATGATCGCGGCCCACCTGCTGGGCAAGAGCTACAACCAGCTTGGCCTCAAGGACCTGTCGCTCAACGAATTGGGCCACGAGATGACGCCCATCACCGATCTCATCGGCCGGGGAAGAAAACAGGTTACCTTCGACCAGGTGGACATCGCCGATGCGTCCGACTATGCCGCCGCCGATGCCGACATCACCTGGCGCCTGCGCGAGGTGTTCGAGCCGCAACTTGAACGGCAGGAACTTCGCGGGCTGATGGACTACACCGAGATGGCTCTACTGCCCGTGCTGGTACGGATGCAACGGCACGGCATCAAGATGGACGCGGGTGTGCTGCACGAAATGTCCGCCGACATGTTCCGGCAGTTGGAGCAGATGAAGTCCGGGATCTACGAATCCGTGGGCCACGAGGTGAATCTGGATTCGCCGAAGCAGTTGAGCGACCTGCTGTTCGGGGAACTGGGATTGCCCAAGACCCGCAGGACGAAAACCGGATACTCCACCGACGCCAACGCACTGGAAGGGCTGAAAGGGATTCACCCGGTGGTGGACGGTATCCTCGAATACCGGCAAGTGTCTAAACTCAAGTCCACCTACGTCGACGCGCTGCCGGATATGGTCAATCCCCACACGGGCCGGGTGCACACCAGCTACAACCAGACTGGTTCGGCCACTGGCCGAATTTCCAGCAGCGACCCCAACCTTCAAAACATCCCCATCCGCACCGAGACGGGGCGGCAGGTACGCCGCGCCTTCGTGGCCGAAGGCGCGCCCGACTGGCAACTCTTTTCTGCCGACTACTCGCAGATCGAATTGCGGGTGCTGGCGCACATGTCGCAGGATCCCGGGTTGCTGGACGCCTTCCGGCGGGGCGAGGACATTCATTCTTCCACCGCCTCGCTGATGTTCGAGGTGCCGCTGAACGAGGTGGACTCAGACATGCGCCGTATCGCCAAGGTGCTGAACTTCGGCGTGATCTATGGCCTGTCGCCCCACGGCATAGCCCAGCAGACCGGATTTACCCGCGAGCAGGGCAAGGAATTCATCGACACCTACTTTTCCAGGTATCCGGGCATCAGCGAATACCTGGAGCGGGTGAAGGCCCAGGCTCGCGCCGACCAGTACGTGGATACCCTGATGGGCCGCCGCCGCTACCTGCCGGAGATCAATAGCTCCAACTTCAACACTCGCGGCGCAGCCGAGCGCATGGCCATCAACATGCCTATCCAAGGCACGGCGGCTGACATCATGAAGCTGGCCATGGTGCGGGTGCAGTGCCGCCTAGACGCCGAGGAAATGGCGACGAAGATGCTGCTCCAAGTCCACGACGAGCTGGTCTTCGAGACTCCGCGGGAGGAAATGGATGCCCTCCGCGACCTGGTCTTCGACGAGATGCCTGCCGCCATGGACATGGACGTCACGCTCAAGGTAGACGCCAAGTGGGCCGACAACTGGGGCGATATGGAGTAGCCCTTGTGCAACAATAACCGAGAGGATTGAACAAATGGGAGTTACGACCGTACAAGCCAGGGTGTTCGGAGAACTGGGGTCCCGGGATTACGAGTTTATGGTTGATACTGGGTCAACCTACCTGGCTCTTCCGGTGCAGGAAATCGAGGCACTTGGACTCAGCCTCACCGGAGGTACGGTCAGGCTAATGAGCGCAACAGGATGGGTGGATGTTCCGACATACTTTGTGCGCGGCGAACTCAAGAGCCAAGGGTTTGGCGCTATTCTGGTGCCAGCGGCCACGCCCTTGCTTGGCTACGAACTCTTGCAGAACCTTCGCTTCAAGGTGAACCCGGTTACTCACGAAATTGAGAAAGTGCCGGATGATGAAATTCATCCGCCGTACATCCTGTAGGTGAGAGAAACCAATGGAACTTATCCGCAGCCTTATCTTTGTTCCCGGGAACCGGGAGAACATGCTGGAGCGGGCCCGCTCCTTCGACGCCGACGTAATCATGGTTGACCTGGAGGACTCGGTGCCTCCGGGCGAAAAGGCAGCCGCGCGCGAGATGGCGCGTGAGTGGGTGCCCTCTCTGCGCGCTGAAGGCAAGCGGGTCATGGTGCGGGTGAACTCGCTGGACACCGGCCTCACGCGGGCGGAGCTTGAGGCTGTCGTCTCCCCGTCGCTGCACGGCATCAGCCTGGGCAAGGTCGAGTCGGTGCGCGACATCCGCACCGTGGACAGCCTCCTTGCCCCGCTGGAGGCCGCGGCTGGAATCGAGGTCGGTACTCTGCGCATCATTCCCTGGATCGAAACGGCCAAGGCCATGTGGGACGCCCGCGCCGTCGCCGAGTCGTCGCCGCGCATTGCGGCCATCGCCTTCGGCGCAGAGGACTTCACCAACGACATGGGCATTGAGCGCACTGATACAGGGGAGGAGGTGACTGTTCCCAGATCGCTGGTCCCGGTTGCGGCGCGAGCCGCCGGGGTGGGCGGCCTGGATTCCCCCTTCGTCCGCTTCCGCGACCCGGACGCCTTGCGGGACGACGCACAGTGGGCGCGGCGGATGGGCTACACTGGCAAGTTCGCCATCCATCCCGCCCAGTTGGAGATCATCAACGAGACTTTCAGCCCTTCCGACGAGGAAATCGAGTACGCCCGCCGCATCGTCGAGGCCTGGGACGCGGCTGAGGCCGCGGGACGGGGATCTCTGGCGCTGGACGGACGGATGGTCGATGTGCCAGTGGTCAAGCGGGCCCAGAACCTGCTGGCCCTCGCCGACTCTATCGCTCAAGCTGGCTCATAGTAGCCGCCGAACATGTCTGATCAGATTATCCTGCAAGGCATGCAGTTCTACGGGTACCACGGAGTGAACCCGGAGGAACGAGTGCTGGGACAGCGGTACGTCGTTGACCTGACTGTCGACCTGGACCTGAGACAGGCGGGCGCATCTGACAGGCTGGACGACACGGTCAGCTACTCCCACATATATCGTTCGGTGCGCGCCGTAATCGAGGGCGAACCCCGAAACCTGCTGGAGTCGGCGGCCGAAGCCATCGCCAAGCGGGTGCTGGCCGAGTTTCCGGTGGATGCCGTCTCGGTCACTGTAAAGAAGCCAAACCCGCCGGTGCGCGGGTCGTCCATTGAGTCAGCCGCCGTCCAAATTCACCGCGCCCGCGAGGAAATGCCATAACCGGGGTGTTTGCAAAATACCGTCCTCGCGCTGCCGTTATCTCATCCTGTACATCCACGTGAGCGAAAGAAATGAAAGTACACGACTACCACGACGGCAATCTCCGGTTGCAGGAGCGGTTCGACACCCGCAGGCTTGCCGACCGGTTGAAAGAGCGGGTCACCGATACTATCGGCCACGAAGCGCGGGCGATCATCGAGGAGGCGCGGATGTTTTTCCTCGCCACCTGCGACGACCGGGGGTTGCCCACCTGCTCCTACAAAGGCGGCGATCCGGGGTTTGTGCGAGTCGTAGACGAGGAAACGCTGGCCTTTCCGAACTACGACGGCAACGGCAAATACCAGTCCATGGGCAACCTGCTGCGCAACCCCAACGTCGGCCTGCTGTTCGTGGACTTCGAGGGCAGCCAGCGGTTGCGCGTCCAGGGCGTCGCCCGCATCGAGGAAGACGACGCGCTGCTGGCCGAATACGCGGAGGCGCAGTTCATCGTGCGGGTCGAAGTGACCGAGGTCTACAAGAACTGCCCGCGCTACGTCCACAAGTACCGCTTTGTGGAACCGTCGGAATACGTGCCTCACGAAGGCCGGGAAACGCCGCAACCCGCCTGGAAGACCAGCGAGGAACTGAAAGACGCTTTGCCTCGGCGGTCGTAGGCTACATAGTCTCGGCAATTCCCTCTCCCTTGAGGGGGAGGGTTATGGTGTGGGTTAAAAGGCAGTCCAGTGAGCCGCCTAAGTTGAATTCGCTGGTTTTGAGATAGTTGATTAGCCTTCCCGTTTCGCCGCGCTGAACGGTTCCCGGGCGAAAATCCGCCGCACCATAGGCTCGAAGAACTCCAGTGGCAGCGACTCGTAGTCCGGGTCAAAGGACGACTGGTCCCAGCGGTGGCAGAAGTCCACCGTGTCCTGGTACCAGGGGTGGTCGAGGTAGGCGTCGCGGGCGTTGCGGTCGCCGCCGGTATGGTGGGCGTAGTAGTAGCTCTGGAACAGCCCGTGGTGGCGCACGATCCAGCAGGTCTTTTCCGACACGTACGGGCGCAACACCGCCGCGGCCATCTCGCTGTGATTGTAGGGCGATAGCAGGTCGCCGATGTCGTGGAGCAGGGCGGCCACAACCATCTCCTCGTCGGCCCCGTCGCGGTAGGCCCGCGTGGCGCTTTGCAGAGAGTGCTCCAGCCGGTCCACCTTGTATCCTGACAGCGATCCCGCCAGGGCGCGGAGTTGTTCCAGCACCCGGTCGGCCGTGCCCTCAGCGAACTTCGCCTCCAGCCCCTCCAGCAGTTCGTAGTCCTCGCGGGTGCCTTCCGCCATGCTGGTGAAGGCCACCGTCTGATTCGCGTCCAACATAGTCATGCTCCGTTGTCCTGTCAGTGGACTGAAATCCCGATGTAGTAGTCAAATGAATTTTACCATCCTTGTAGCGCGACCCGGTTTGCTCAGGGCGGGCACGCGGTACGCGAGGCGCAATAAGCTTTCACGTTTGTAGACATTGACTCAGAGGGGGTGTGACTATCGCCTTTTGCGGACAAGGTGGACGCCAAGGCGGTATCCTTCGTTCCTGCGAGAGTAAGGGGGACGCCCTCACCCTAACCCTCTCCCGGAGGGAGAGGGAACTTTGCACACACCATCTTACTGATTGCTATGCTTGTGGGCATGCCCGCCGTGTTGTAGTATCTGCGCGGTGGTTTCACCGCGAATTTTCTCAGCCGGTCGGGGGGTTATCGTGGCTACAAACGGTTCCGCGTCAAGGGATATAGCGATCGTGGGGGTTGCCGAGTCGGACGTCATGGGCAACGTGCCCGGAAAGTCATCGCTGCAACACCACGCCGAGGCGGCTTACAACGCGCTGGACGACGCCGGCCTCCAGATGAGCGACATCGACGGCGTTCTGACCGCCGGGTTCTCCACGCTGGCCACGGCTGAATACTTCGGCATTGAGCCGTTGTTTACCGACAGCACCTCCGTGGGCGGGTCGTCCTTCATCATCCACGTGGCCCATGCCATCGCCGCCATCCGCGCCGGATACTGCGAGACCGCGCTGATCACCCACGGCCAGGCGGGCCGCTCGACACGGGTGCGCGTTCCGACCGACGGCAACCTGCCCGCTGCGATGTACGAGGCACCCTACGGCATCATCGGCGCACCCATCAACTACTCCATGGCATGCACGCGGTACATGCACGAGTACGGCGAGGACAAGACCCGCCAGGGCATGGCCGAGATCGCCGTGGCGACGCGCAAGTGGGCAAACCTGAACCCTGTGGCGCAGATGCATGACACGCCCATGAGCTTTGACGACTACCACAACTCCCGGTGGGTGTCGTGGCCCTTCCACCTGCTGGACTGCTGCCTGGTCACGGACAGCGGGGCCGCCGTGATCGTGACCACCGCCGAGCGCGCCGCCAGTTGCCGCAAGCAGCCAGTGTGGGTGCTGGGCGGCGGCGAGTCCCACGACCACAACATCATCAGCCAGATGCCTTCCTACACCATCACCCCGGCGCGGGAGTCGGGGCCGCGGGCGATGGCGCGGGCCGGGTTGTCCCACGACGACCTGGACCTGGCGATGATTTACGATTCGTTTACCTACACCGTGATGGTCACGCTGGAGTCGCTGGGCTTCTGTGGACGGGGCGAGGCGGCGGACTTCGTGGCCGACCAGCGCACCGCTCCCGGCGGCGATTTCCCGCTCAACACCAGCGGCGGCGGACTATCCTACACCCACCCGGGGATGTACGGCATTTTCCTGCTGGTGGAGGCGGTCAGGCAGTTGCGGGGAGAGTGCGGCGACCGGCAGGTGATGAGCAAACGCTCTTCCGGTGACGCGGCCAAGACGGCCATCGTCAACGGCACCGGGGGTTCCCTGTCCTCCACCGGCACCGTGCTTCTGGCGACCTGAACGGCCCTGTGGAGTCCTCGCCTGAACTGAACGCCCCGGCCGGTTGCCGGGGCGCTCCTTTTGTTACCGGCGATGGTTGACAGAACTCTAATTTGGTCAAATTCCGGTTTTTGTCCCATAGCAGTGAACATCCATAGGTGTGCTAGTATCCCCTCAAGTACTGAACAGGCATCGTCCCATTGATGACTTGTTCATCTGTTTTACGCTACGGCGAAAGGATACGCACCATGGACCGTACTGTGTCGTCTTTTCTTCAGCATCTCCTCGTGGAAAAGGGATTTTCCCAAAACACCTGTTCTGCCTACCGCAACGACCTCTCACAATTCGTGGAGTTTCTCCAACCGAATGGCGTGGGCAAGGCGGGAGAAAACGGCTCAAGCGCTTTCAACTGGACTTCCGTCAGTATCGACACCCTGAACCTGTACATCACTGACCTTAGAGAACGGAAGGGGTACCGGAACGCCACCACTGCCCGCAAGGTCGCCTCGGTCAAGTCGTTCTTTGGGTTTATGGCGGAGAACGGCATCATCACCGAGGATCCGACCGAGTCACTGGGCACGCCCAAGGTTGGCAGATCGCTGCCGAAGTACCTCACCGAGGAAGAGATCGGCAGGCTGCTGGATGAGGGCTACAAGCCCGGCACCAACGAAGGGCAGCGCGATGCGGTGATGATGGAACTGCTCTATGCCACCGGGCTGCGGGTCGGCGAACTGGTGTCGCTGAACGTGGGCGACGTTAACCCCGAGGAATCGTACGTGCGCTGCCTGGGGAAGGGTTCCAAGGAACGCATCGTGCATCTCTACCCCAAGGCTTTGCAGGAACTCAGGAACTACATGAGAAACTCGCGTCCCATGTTGCTGGGCAAGCGAAAGGACGAGCAGGCCCTGTTCGTGAACCACCGCGGGGAACGCCTGACCCGGCAATGGGTCTGGTCGGTGCTCAAGAACTACGCCCAGGCCGCCGGAATCAAGACGAGCATCACGCCCCACACCTTGCGCCACAGCTTCGCCACCCATCTGCTCCAGAACGGCGCGTCGCTGCGCCACGTCCAGGAACTGCTGGGGCACTCCAGCATCTCGACCACCCAGGTCTACACGCACCTGACCGACCCCTACATGCGGGAGGAATACGAAAAGAGTCACCCCCGCGCGTAGTCGTGTAATCGACTCGACATTTCCGAGGGGCCCGTCAGGTGACGGGCCTCTTTTTTGTATACTTCCCGCCGTCCCGCACGACTCCCCGGAACAGCCCCAAATCGTGCCGTTCGCCGCTGGCGGCATTCTCAACATGTGCTGTTATTGGATGCGATTTGTCTGCTTGGCCCCGCCGCGTAGGGGCGCACAGCCGTGCGCCCGTGTCTGCGCAGGAGAGAATTGTGCTGGAACCGGGGCCAGGGCGCACGGCTGTGCGCCCCTACATGGGAATACCAACACATACTGAGAATACCCCGCTGGCTGCGCACTGCCTTTTTCCCCTCATTGCTGATATAGTAGATGTTGATATAAAGAAAAAAACGCTGGACTTATCGCCGATGGCCGCGTCAGTCCGGCGCCCGCAACCTCCCGGGAGGTGCATAATCATGGCAGGAAAATCCAAGCGGGTAGCAGCCCGCCAAGGCGAATTGGGCCGACGCAGAAAGAAGGGACAGCGAGGCCCGAACGGAGTCCCAGCCACGGCGCCCCGTCCCGCTCCTCAGGCCTCGAATGGCGGAGGGGCCGCGCTGGCAATGGAGGCGGGCGGGGCCGTCTCCGGCAGCACTGCCGTAGCCGATCCCCCGCAGTCGGCTCCCGTCGCCGCCGTTGCGCCCCAACCGGCCGCCCCGACTCGACCCCAGGCCCGCGTCAGGGGAGAACGCCCGGCGGCCTACAATTACGTGGGATCCGAATTGCGCCGCATCGGCGTGCTGGCTACGGTGGCCGTGGCGGCGCTGGTGGCGCTGTCGTTCGTTCTCTGATAATCGAGCCGGCGCAGGCTGACGATGCCCCTGCCACTGGTTGAACAACGGCTGCAAGCCACCCCGGAGCGCCCGGGCGTGTACCTCATGAAGGACGCCCGCGGCACGGTGCTGTACGTGGGAAAGGCCAGCGTACTGCGCAACCGGCTCCGAACGTATTTTGGCTCGCCTTCCGCCCAGGCCAACAAGACGCGCCGCATGATGGGGCATGTCCACGACTTCGAGTACATCGTCACGGACACGGAGGCAGAGGCGCTCATTCTGGAAAACACGCTGATCAAGCGCTACAAGCCCCGCTACAACGCCCGCCTCAAGGACGACAAGACCTACCCCTACCTGAAAATCGACCTGAACGAGGAATTCCCCAGGGTCTACATCACCCGCCGGGTTGCCAAGGACGGCGCAAGGTATTTCGGGCCTTTCGCCACCGCCAACACAGTGCGGAAGTCCATGGACCTGGTGAAGCGGCTCTTCCCCTACCGCTCCTGCACCAAGAAGATCACCGGGACCGATCCGCGCCCCTGCCTGGAGTACTACATCAACCGGTGCGTGGCTCCATGCACGGGCTTTGCCAGCCGCGAGGAATACGCCAAGGTCATCGACCAGGTCGTCATGTTCATGGAGGGCGACACCGACTCGGTAACGCAAGACCTGGAAGAAAACATGAACCGGGCCGCGGAGGAGCTGGAGTTCGAGCGGGCGGCGGTGTTGCGCGACCGGATCAAGGCCGTGGAAAGGGTGGCCGAGGAGCGGCGTATCAAGGTCGATTCAAACCCGGCCGCTGGCGGCAACCCCACGTGGCAGGCGGGAATGGACGTGATCGCCGTGGCGCAGGGTTCCGCCGAGGCTTGGGTCGAGGTGTTCTTCATCCGCAAGGGCAAGCTCATAGGCCGCGATCATTTCTTCATGGAGGGAGCGCAGGACGATTCCGCCGCCGTCGTCATTGGGCAGTTCATCAAGCAGTTCTACGGCTCGGCCCAGACCATCCCGCCCCGCATCGTCACCCAGCATCAGGTTGAGGACGAAGAGGTGGTTACCGAGTGGCTGCGCGGTCTCCGGCAGGGCGCGGTACGGCTGGTATGGCCGCAGAGGGGCTTGCACCGGCAGCTTGTGGAAACGGTGGCCGACAACGCCCGGCAGGGCCTGGCCCAGCACCGCATCAAGTGGCTGGACAACCTGGACGTAATCCAGCAGGCCATGTCGGAACTCGAAGAGGAACTTTCATTGCCCCTGCCGCTGCGCCGCATGGAGTGCTACGACATCTCGCACATCCAGGGCAGCAACTCCGTGGGCAGCATGGTGGTGTTCGAGGACGGCCAGTCAAAGCGTTCGCAGTACCGCCGTTTCAAGGTAAAGACCGTTGACGGCGTGGACGATTTCGAGAGCATGCGCGAGGTGCTTCGCCGACGTTTCAAGCGTCTGGCCGCCGCCAGGAATACCAAGGACAGCGGGGAAACCGAAGCGGCCGCCGATACCGGCTGGGCTGCCGTCCCGGACCTGGTGCTGATCGACGGGGGCAAGGGCCAGCTTTCCGCCGCCCTGGAGGTCATGCTTGAGCTGGGGCTGGAAGATATCCCGCTGGCGTCCCTGGCCAAGGAAAACGAGTGGCTTTTCGTGCCCCATACGCCTGAACCGATCATACTGCCGAGAGACTCCCAGGCCCTGTACCTGGTGCAGAGGATTCGAGACGAGGCGCACCGCTTTGCCATCACCTATCACCGCAACCTGCGGAGCAAGGGCAGTCTGGGATCGCCCATCGACCTGGTCAGCGGGATAGGCCCGAAACGCAAGCGCATGCTGATGCGCCGCTTCGGTTCTCTCAAGGGCATCAAGGAGGCCGCGGTGGACGAGATTGCCGCCGTGCCGGGAATGACGCGGTCGCTGGCGATACGCCTCAAGCAGACCATCTAGCGGCGGTACTCAATTGCCAGAGGCCCCGCGCCCGTACCCCCCAGCGCGCCGACCCGGGACTCGCAAGAGTCCCTGGTTTACATAACGGGGAAATTGGTAACACGTTGCATTATGTCTTGACTATTACCCGCGGGTATCATATACCTAGGGTAGCCGGGTGAGGTATGTCCGGGTAACGGGAAAGGCATGCTGAAATTGTCCATAACGCTGCCTAACGGCGCCCTTGTTACGCTGGAATCGGACGGCGCCGAGCCAGTACACGAGGTGTTGGCCCAGGTCTTGAGCACCATGCAGACGGACGGCCAGCAGGCCGGAGAGGCCCAGTCCGGTTCGGCAGTTGAAGTAGAGCGCGTAGCGGAAAAAAGTATCGGTGTACCCGGATACGTTTCGCCCAGAGTGGCCGAAGTATCGAGGGATCCTGCCAATGGCCTGGGCCAGCATCCTGGACGCGGGGCGAATCCCTCTGCAAGTTACGCGCCTTCCGGGAACGGCGCGAACGGGGCCTATCACGGGGAATCCGGGGACGATACGCTGGACTTGGGCGGCTACTCTCCGCAGTCCAAGCAGGACTTCGTCGCCTTCTGCGAGGCGATAAATCCGACGGGCGACATGCGGAGGGTCGTCGTCGCCACCGAGGCCGCCGACCGGTTCTTCGGCCTGGAAGGGGTCACGGCCGACGAGGCTGGCGAATTGTTCGACCTGATAGGATGGCGCCGCGCCAACAACTTCACCCAGACCATCCGCAACGCCGCCAGATCAAAGTTCGGCTGGCTGGAGCGTATCCCCGGCCGCTCCGGGCGCTACGCGGCCACTGAGGTGGGCCGGTCCACCACCCTGTCCGGCTGAGAGAGCATGTTTCATTTTCCCTCTCCCTCCGGGAGAGGGTTAGGGTGAGGGCGTGCCTCTGCTTTTTCAGGAACATCGGATGCTGTCATGTTCGGCATGTCTTCGGCATAAGGCGATAGGCCCACCTTCCGAGAAAAATGGGAAAAGGAACCAGTTTATGCTCCAGAACACGCAATTCGGCATGTCCGGTCCTGTCCCGTCAGCCGGAAACGATGGCGAGGATTTCGAGATACTGACCACGGCGCCCCGGGTGGCCCTGGCGGTCACGCCGCACCCCGATGATTGCGAGGGCGGTTGCGGCGGCGCGCTGGCCAAGTGGGTTAGGGAATTCGGCACCCAGGCCGTGGTGGTGATGTGCACCAACGGCAACAAGGGCACCCAGGAGCGCGATCTTACCCCGGAGAGGCTGGCCGCGATTCGAGAGGAGGAGCAACTGGCCGCATCCGAGATCATTGGAGCCAAGGACGTGGTGTTCCTCCGCCACCCCGACGGCGGGCTGGAGGACACCGAACTGTTCCGCAGCCAGGTGGTGCGGGAGATCCGACGCTATAAGCCCGACACCATACTGTGCATCGACCCGTACCGCAGCACCAGCCACACGCACAGGGACCACCGCAAGAGCGGGCAGGTTGCCCTGGATGCGGCGTTCACCTATGCCTGGAGCTACCTGCATTTCCCGGAACAGATTACCGGGGAGGGGCTGGAACCCCACATGGTGGAACAGGCCTACATGTGGGGCAGCGAGTCGCCCGACGTGTTTGTCGAGATAGGCAACTACCTGGAGGCCAAGACCCTCTCGCTAGAGGCGCACGCCAGCCAGATGTCGCCAGCGACCACCGAGGAGCGGCTGTCGCGCATCAGCAACAACGCCACCCGCTACAGCGAAAAGAGCGGCGTGCCATACACGGAGGCCTTCCGCCGCATCCGGTTCGGACTGGGCAGCACGGAGTGGCGTTTCCTCTATTCCTGAGCTAGCAGACCATCCCCGTTGATTTGATGGAAAACGGAAGTCCGTTCATGGTGAGCTTGTCGAACCACGAACAGACAGCCCTTCGACAGGCTCAGGGTAAGCGGATAGAAAGCCATCAATTCCGATGAGTTGAACCGCTAGCCCGCCCGGTTCAGGTGCTCCACGGCCCGGCGGTGGCTTTCCAGCAGGCCCGGAACGCGCGTGGGGTCGGTGCGTCCCCAGCCGCACTCGCTGGCTACGCCAAAGGTGGGCAGGAATTCCCGCGCCGCCGTTATCCTTGCGACATCGCCCTGCGCGTCATCGTGGTGGATGAGTCCCAGAATGATGCCGGTGTCCCCGGAAATGTCCAGGCCCTGCAAGGGTAGGAAGTATTCCCGGTCGGTGCGGTCTCTCGGCACCGGCAAGTGCAGGAAGTCCAGCCGCCGTTGCAAACGGGATGCCAGCCCATTGCCGATCTCGACGAGGATCCCCATGCCTTCCGGCATTACCAGGTGCTCGTCGGCGGGCGAACCGTAGCAGAGGTGGAAGCCGAGGTCCACCGGCTCCGGCACCTTCCCGCCCAGCCTACCCAGTTCATCGAATACCTGTTCCTTGTAATCGTCAGGACGGTACGAAAAGTAGTCCTCGAAAAGCAGCACCTCCTGGCACACGTCCCACTGGATGGAGAGCCGTTCGTGCGGCACCGCGGCGAGAATTCCGTCCAGCGCCTCCGTCAGCGACCGCTCGTACGCGGGCAGGTAGGCATCGCGCGCGGCGTCGCTGACGTACATGAAACCTGTCGCCATGGGCGTGGGCAGGGAGACTTGAAAGAGAACCTCCTGCCCGATGGCTCCCTCGTCTCGCAGCCGCGAAAAAGTGGCGTAGGACGCAGTGGCAGCTTCCGCGTAACCAGTGGGAAAGCGTACCTTGTCCGGGTCAACGGAGGGTTTGAATCGGACGTAGGGCGACTCCCGCAACAGTACGCCGTCCCACTGGTATACGGCGAAAAGGCCCGCGTCCTCGTCGATTTCCATGTCGGGATGATTGAGCAGCATCTCGCGCTGGAACCATATCCAGCGGATACGCTCGCCGGTCTCGCCGTCGGGTATTCGCCGCAGGTGCGGGCCCAGAGTGCCAGCCACCGTGCGGAAGACGGTCTCCGAGTCGGCAAGGGGCACTGAACCCACGAGGTGGGCGAAGCTGGAATCGGCAGGCATTTCAGTCACAACTCCCGAAAGTCTCGGACAATCCTCCGCAAGTCCGATTCACCAAGAGGTTGCTCAGAATATAGCGTAAAGCTCGCTTCGTCCAGCAGTCCCCCGTACCGCCTGGCGAATTCACCGGCAATCTCGTCGTATTCACCGGAAACCGCGAATGCGTGCAGCATTTCGTCGCTGACCAGCTCGCCCATCTCCGCCCACTCTCCGCGCAGCGACATTTCGTGGAGCCGCTGGCCGATTTCCTCAAATCCATGAGCCGCCAGCACCGTGTGGTAGGTGCGGGTAGAGGCATAAAAGGCGATTCGCCGCCGCACCTCGGCTTGGGCGGCTCTGAGGGACGCGCGGTTTGGGCCAGTGATGAGGAACCCGCCGCCGCTCACCGTGATCCCGCCAGCGTCGCGGCCAGCGCGTTCGGCGCCGCGGGCCAGCGCCGGGCGCACCACGTCGCGGACGTATTCCGGCGACGTTAGGCTGTGCAACATCAGTCCGTCGGCCACCTCACCGGCCACCTGGCAGTTGTAGGCGTTGACCGCGGCGGCAAACACCGGCGGGGGAGGAAATTCGCCGGGACCCGGGCTGAAGAACGGGGTCATCAGGGTAAACTGGTAATGTTTGCCCTGGTAATTCAGGCGCTCCCCGGTTTCCCACGCCGACCAGATGGCCTTCAGCGCCTGCACGTACTCCCGCAGGCGAGGCCCCGGCGATTCCCACGACGTGGAGAACCGCCGTTCGATGTGCCCCTTCACCTGCGTTCCCAACCCCAGCCGGAACCGGCCTTGGGACAGGTCTTGCAGGTCGCGGGCGGTATAGGCGGCGATCATCGGCGACCGCGGGAAGGCGATGGCCACGCTGGTTTGCAGCATGGCCCTGGTGGTGGACGTTGCGGCCAACGTCAGCGGGATGAACGAGTCGTGGGCCGTCTCGTTCTTCGACAGCGCGTCGTAGCCGATGGCCTCGGCCCAAGCGGCCTCGGCGGGAATGGCGGCCAGCGAACTCGATGCCAGGCGGTGCGTTACTCTCATGCAAGAACTCCAGGCGGCTTGCCGTAGTTTACCGGCAACATCTGGCGTATGATACCATCCACATTATAGGGAGAGGATTATGAAATCTGTCGGAGCGGCCTACTTCAAAGAACATTGCCTGGAGTTGCTGGCCCAGCTAAGTGCCGAGGGCTTGACCATTACCCAAGACGGCAAGCCCATCGCCAAAGTCACCCCACTGAGCGAAGTCCCCGACCTGCAACAGGACTATCAGTGGAGGCAAGATATCCTGAACGGCAGCCTGCGGGACAAAATCAAGATACACGGCGACATTTTTTCTACGGGGATTCGCTGGGATGCTGAATCTGGACACTCAGATAGTGGTCTACATCGTTAATGGAACGCTCAGGGCTGATGAAAAAGTGTTACTGGATCGGGAAGAATGGTCAATCTCGGCGGTTGTACTGTGGGAGCTAGCGAAACTAGTCCAACTGAGCCGAATCCACTTGGACTTTGAAGATCGAGAAGTGATTGACCTATTGGACCGCTTGCACGTGTGGCCTATTGACCTGGCAATTGCCCGGGCCTCAACCCAACTCGACTTCAGGAGCGACCCCGCTGACGAATTGATCGCAGCTACCAGTGTCGTCCACCGTGTTCCTCTGCTTACCCGCGATCGCAGGCTGCGGGCGTCGACGGTCGTTCCTCTGGCCCTGTAAGCGTCGCGCAGTTGTTGCCCCAACGGGAATCAGCTCCCGATGTGGAAGGATTAGCGGACGTCTTGATAGCACGCAGCAAGCTAACCTTCGAAAAGGTTTAGCAAAGCGACACCGAACTGCTCGAAGTCCTTGACGTTGCGGGTTACGACGGTAAAGCCATGGACGATGGCAGTGGCGGCAATCATCGCATCGGCGTTGAGGGTGTTTGATTTCCGGTGCATGAGACGTGCCCACGCCCGAAAAATCTGAAAGTCCATCGGCAATACCCGGTAAGCCAATATCAATGTCTCCAGCCAAGACTCCAGTTCCCTTGCTCGGTAAGTATCTTGTTCGCGCGTTATTTCTATTCCAGACTGTATTTCTCCGATAACCACCGCGGGCAGGAATACGATATGGCGGGGTGTGCTGTCAAGCCACGCCAATACCCCTCCGTGCGGGCGTTGCCGACGGAGTTCGGAGATCACGTTGGTGTCCATGAGGAACATTTGTTAATCAAAAACAGGCGGCGGCCGCATTGGGAGCGGACGGCGCGGCGCGGCCAAGTTCTCGGTGCGTGGCTCCGCTGCCAGGAGCGGATCCGGCCCGGCCCTCAGCTCCAGTCGGCGCCAATGCTCAAAGGGCAAGAGCGCACCCATCTTAACACCGTTTTCGACGATGATAATGGGGCCTTTCTCGTCGCTTTCCGCCAGCATTTCCCGGAACCTGGTTTCGGCCTCTTCAAGTTGCCATTGGTTTCTTAGCATTTTCCCGAATCCGGCTTCGGATTCGCCAAGCGGCCACTGTTTTTCTTCCATCGATTCCTCCAGAGACCGAGATTGAATCTCCCCAGCAACTCCCGTTGTTGCAGTATATTCAGCATATCAGACCGGAAAGCCATCGCATAGCGGGATTCGGAAGCCACCGCCGCCAAATTTGTTCACGCTGTGCCATTGTTGACGTTCGTCCACTCATTGCGAGTATCGGACCCTGCCTCACGGCATCCTTCGGGATTGGATGATAGTGATGTCTGGGATAGTGACTTCGTTTCCAAAGATGGCCTCATACTTTATTAGACCATTGACTCTCCCTACAAACTCGATTACGTCGTCTTCCAAAAGCCGCTCGCCTGAATACCGTAGAAATACGGTATCATCCCAAGAAAATTCTCCTTTCGTGACATTCGCTCGCAACTGAAACTCGTTGCCGCTATCTTCAATTACCTGAATGATTTTACCTCTGTAATATACTCTCCTCCCTTTCCATTCCTCGTTATTCCTGAAGAGGTTTTCATAGGAGACTCTTTCCGCCGTGTCTTTAAGTGTGTTCCAGTCAATTGCGACAGCAGTGGGATCTACCTCTGACTTCTGAGCATCCTCGACACCACCAGCTACTGCCACGATAATTATCACTACGACGATTAGTCCAATCAGACCACCGCAGCCAATGGATCCCCATTTCAATACCTTGCGCATAATGAAAGTGCCCCCTCGTGGCGCAGACTGCAATTCGTCACAACCGCATTCCGTTCCCGCAAGGGACCACTCGGGGGCGAGTGGCAAGCCACGTCGCCCCTCAGTGACGAGGAGTCAATCCCTTGCGAATGAACCGGGAAACCATCCGGGCGCGGTTGTGACGTTACCAGCATACCACCTTGCCACTTGAGCCGCCAATCCCGCCGGGTTATAGTGGGCAATCGTATGACAGATTTCTCAGCCTACACGGTTTCCATCCACTACGACCGGCGCCTCTACCGGCAGGACATCGCCGGGTCGATGGCCCACGCCCGCATGCTGGCGCGGCAGGACATCATCGCCGAGGAAGACGCCGCGGCCATCGTCGGCGGGTTGGAGCTGGTCAAGCGGGAAATCGAGAGCGGCGTCTTCCCTTGGGACGCCGCGCTCGAAGACCTGCACATGAACGTAGAGCGCCGCCTGCACCAGCTCATCGGCCCGGCGGCCGGACGGCTGCACACGGGACGCTCCCGCAACGACCAGATCGCGCTGGACATGCGCCTGTACGCCCGTGAGGTCATAGCCGACGCTACTTTTGGCCTGCGCGGCGTGCAGCGGGCGTTGCTGGGCCTGGCGAGGGGATACCAGGGCGTGGTGATGCCCGGGTACACGCACTTGCAGAGAGCTCAGCCGGTGCTCTTTGCCCATCACATGCTGGCCTACTTCGAAATGTTCCAGCGGGACATCGGACGGATGGAGGACTGCCGCAAGCGGGCGGACGTTTTGCCCCTGGGCAGCGGGGCGCTGGCGGGGGTGCCCTATCCCACTGACCGCGAATTCCTGGCCCGCGAACTGGGCTTCGCCGCCATCAGCGCCAACAGCATGGACGCGGTGTCCGACCGCGATTTCGTGGTGGAGTTCATGTCCGCGGCGGCGCTTTGCATGATGCACTTCTCGCGGATGTCGGAGGAACTTATCCTCTGGTCCAGCGGCGAGTTCGGATTTATCCGGCTGGCCGACGAATTCACCACCGGCAGCAGCATCATGCCCCAGAAGCGCAACCCGGATTTCGCGGAGTTGGCGCGCGGCAAGACCGGGCGGGTTTACGGCGACCTGATGGGGCTGCTGACAACGCTGAAGGGCCTGCCATTGACCTACAACCGCGACCTTCAGGAAGACAAGGAAGGGTTCTTCGACACGGTGGATACCCTCCAAACTACCATCGAAGTCTTCGCGGCCATGCTTCCGGGGCTGACCCTGAACGCGGACAGGGTGGAGTCGCTGGCCGGGGAGAGCGGCATGCTGGCCACCGACCTGGCCGACTACCTGGTGGGCAAGGGGGTGCCGTTCCGGGAAGCCCACGGCATTATGCGTGAGTTGTGCCGCCACTGCGATGAGCAGAGAATCGGCTTGCAAGACCTGCCGATTGCCGAATATCACAAGTACTCGCCGCTGTTCCAAAGCGATGTGTACAAGATCACCGCGGAGTCCTCTGCGGCGGCCCGGGATGTTCCCGGAGGCACGGCTCCAAACCGGGTGGCCGAGGCGCTGGCGAGGGCGGAGATAAATTTGGAGAGTGCGGGCAATGGCGGCTGATATTTCCCGTCATTCCAGAGAAAGCGGGAATCCAGGAATCTTAATCGCTCCGTCGGTGCTGTCTGCCGACTTTGGCCGGCTGGCTGAGCAGGTGCAGGCCGCCACCGAAGCGGGCGCCGACCTCATCCACGTGGACGTTATGGACGGGGTGTTTGTCCCCAACATTTCCTTCGGCGAAGTGGTGGTGGACGCCATTCGCGCCGCTACGCACCTGCCCTTGAACATTCACCTGATGGTCAGGGAACCGGACGCCCTGATGTCCACGTTCCTGAAGTCCGAGACCGACCAGATCCTGGTGCACGCGGAGGCCTGCCAGCACCTGCATCGCACCGTGTCCAACGTTAAGGAACAGGGCAATCAGGTGGGGGTTGCCATCAACCCGGCCACGCCGGTCGCAGCGGTTGAGGAGGTGCTCTCTATTCTCGACATCGTGATGGTGATGTCGGTCAACCCGGGGTTTGCTGGTCAGTCATTCATCCCCGAAAGCGTGAACAAGATTCGAAGGCTGCGGAAGGCGATTGACGACGGTGGTTTGTCTGCAAAGGTGGAGGTCGACGGGGGAGTCAAGGCCGACTGGACGGCGCAGGAATCCGTGAAGGCCGGGGCGACAATCCTGGTAGCAGGGAGCGCGATTTTCAACAACAGGGAATCGGTTCCGGAGGCAATGCGGGGTATGCGCGGGTGCCTGGCCGGGCTGCTTTAGCGGTTGAGCAGCGCAATGAATTCGGCAGTAGTCAGTCCGGCTTTCCTGATTTCCCGCGCAAGAGTGTGGGTCGAAACTTCCCGGTGATTGGGGATGGATAGATGCGGGGCAACTCCCGTCTTTGTCAGAATTACATGGCTGCCAGTTTGCCGCACGAACTGCCATCCGTCCCGCTCAAAGGCCCGAACCGCCTCGCGCCCGGATACTACGGGTGTGCGTGGCATTTCACACCGGAACGGCTGTTGACACGGTAACCTCTGCGAATTCGACAATCAAAGGCAAATCACACTCCGCACGATATTCCAAGATCTCGCGCACTTCTTCCGCCAGCAAAGCAGGGGTTTCTTCCAGCACAAATTCCAGGTCGGGTTCTTGCGGCTTACGTTCCTCGATCACTTCGAGTACAAGCTCAATCGCTTCCTTAATCATTGCCAGAGCGTCCTCTCGATCCTCCCCCTGGCTGGAGCAGCCGGGCAGTGCCGGACAGTGAACGGCATACCCGACTCTCTCGTCCGGCTCCAGAATCACAGTGAACTTCCGGGCGCCCTCTTCCATTGTTCCTCCAATTCGCCAGCAATGGGTAAGCACGACTAGCGGCCACGGCAATCGCCACGGCCTTACCCAGTGGACGATAATCGCCGCGGCGCAGGCGCTACTTGATCGCGGCGAACGCCTTGCGGACCTTGGGGGACTTGTGGAGGGAGCGCAGGCAGCGGCTGCATATTTTGACCGTGACCGGGGTGCCGTCGCGGTCGATGGTCTGCTTGTGGACGTTGGCCTTGAAGCGCGTCTTGGTGTGCCGGTTGGAGTGGCTGACGTTATTGCCGCTCATCCCTGACTTCAAACAAATCTGGCAACGCATTTTCGGAAATCTCTCTCTTCGCGGACCGGAAGCATAGCAATGCCCGCAACTTGATCGTCGATAGACACATCAGGTTAGCATGCGCGGCTTATTTTTTACAAGGACGTGATTGCGCATCGCGCTTTCGACGGGCCAGCGATATGGGCTGTATCAAGCGCGCTTGGCAAGCCATGCCCTTCTGGGTTGCGTGGTAGAATGGTGCTTTAGTCCAAATCCAAGACTCTAGCGGTCAATTTGCTCCCAGAGGGGCTATGCCAAGCAACTTCTGGATGATTGCCAACAACGAGCGGAATTTTCGCATTACCCAGGGGCGCGGTTTCGATGTCCTGGGCCTGAAATCCCAGCACCGGAGAAAGGTACAGCGAATCTCGCAGGGTGATCGCCTGCTGCTGTACGTGACGCACCTGCGCCGGTTCGTGGCAACCGCCACGGCCACGTCGGACTACTATGAGGCCGACGACGACATCTGGGAAAAAGAGGGCAAGGCAGGCTTTCCTTTTCGGGTGAAAGCCAGCCCCGACGTCGTGTTGCGGGACGAGCAATTTATGAACGCCAACCTGATCGCGCCCAGGTTGGAGTACGTGAAGCGGTGGGCGCCCGAGGACTGGTACATGGCCTTCCAGGGGAACCTGCACCTGCTGCCGAAGAGCGATTTCCTCCTCATCGAGGAGGAAATGAAGAAGCTGCACTTCGGCAAGGACTACCAGCCCACTCCGGTCGTCCCCTCGCGGGCCCAGCAACGCCGGCGCCGCTCCGGCTCCCGGTCGGCCTCGCCGCAGCGCGGCGACGCTGCTCAGGCGACCGGCCGCAGATCACCCTCCCGCTGATTCGGCCAGGGCATCGGAGATCTCCTCCAGGACGGCAGTATCTGTCTCTAACTCGGCGGCATTGGCCAGGACGCCAATTGCCGCGTCGCCTCCGATCCGGCCCAGGGCCCACGCGGCATGCCCGCGCACGAGAGGCTCGGCGCCCGCCAGTGCCTTCGCCAGCGCGGGTATCGCTGATCCGTCGGCGGCATTGCCCAAGGCCACGCAGGCGTTCCGCTGCATTCCCACTCTTTTGGCGCGCATGATTGAGGTGCCAGCGAAGCGGTGACGGAATTCGTCCTCGGACATTTCCAGTAGTTGCGCCAGGTCGATTCGTCCCCTGCCCTCCGGTTCCCAGCCGAGCGCGGCGGGAGGTATTGGCTGGCCCGCCTCCCGCGCCCGGCGATTGACGGGGCAAACGTCCTGGCAGATGTCGCACCCGAAAATCCAGTCCTGCACGAGGGGCCGCATTTCCCTTGGAATCGCCCCCCTGTTCTCGATGGTGAGGTAGGAAATGCAGCGGGAATTGTCCACCACGTAGGGAGCGACAATTGCCCCGGTGGGACAGTCGTCGATGCAACGGGTGCAGTTGCCGCAGGATTTTTTCAGGGGCGCATCGGGTTTCAGGTCAAGGTCGGTGATGATTTGCCCGAGGAACACCCACGAGCCGAATTCCGGGTTCAGGATGTTGGAGTTCTTGCCGAACCAGCCGATGCCCGCCCGGTTGGCGGCCGCCCGGTCCAGCATCGGCCCGTCGTCCACGTACCACCGGGCCGCCACCTCGGATGACAACTCCCGTTCCAGAGCGCGCACCAAGTCCCGCATGCGGCGCTTCATCACCCGGTGATAGTCCCGCACCCAGGCGTACCGGGCTACGCGGCCGGTTGCGTTCGGCTCCGGGGCGGTTCCGGCTGATTCTGGGCTTGGGCCGTCTGCATCCCCGGCCAGCCAGTAGCTTAGCCCCAGGCAGATGATCGACCTTGCCCCGGGCAGCAGCTCCGCCGGGCTAGTGCCGCGCATGACCCGCGACTCGGTGTACCACGGCAACCCGTCCATCTGCCCGTCGCGGATTCGTTCCAGCGCGGCCTCGCGGTCTGCGACGAAGTCGTCAGCGGATGTCACGTCCACAAGGTCAAACCCGCAAGCGCGGGCCTGGGCGACGACGGTGGCCTTGAGGTCGGTCATAGTATGCTGATGATAGCGCGAAAGGTATAATCCAGCCAACCATAGAACCGAGGGCCAACAATGCCGCTGTACCGCTGGAACCCCGACAATCTGGAAGCAGTGCCGACCACAACCTTCGAGGCGGAACAATTGCAGGAACGGGGCGATTTACAGCGCTTATTGCGTGACCGTCCTGAAGCTCTTGAAGAGGGTCTGTTCGTTATCGCTGAAGACTTTCGCAATTGGCAGGACTCTGGGCGTAGCATAGACTTGTTGGGGTTGGACAGCGAAGGCCATCTCGTAGTCATTGAGCTAAAGCGCACCCAAACAGGCGACCACAGCGAGCTTCAAGCCATTCGCTATGCAGCAATGGTCTCCAACATGACGCTGGAGCGAATCATTGATGCTCATCGGGACTACCTACGAAAACGCGACATAGACGACGACGCACGAGACCGGGTTCTGCGTCACCTGGGAGTTGAAGACGAAGCTGATGCCGAAATCCATACCGATCGGCCACGGATTGTCTTGGCTTCTGCTGGGTTCTCTAAAGAGCTGACCACCAGCGTCATGTGGCTGGGCGATGGCGGTATGAACATCAGTTGCGTCAAACTTCAACTTTACCAATCTGGCGACGGGCTTCTGCTGGATACCAGCCAGGTAATCCCGTTACCTGAAGCGGCCGATTACAGGGTCAAGGTTCGTGAAAGAGAGGAAGGGGAGCGACAGCAGCGGAGCATCCATAGCCAAGAGATAATTCCCGGTGGCGATGCGTTTCTCGATGCAATAAATCAAGTGCGAGATGACTACAGGCCAATGATGAACCAAGTCTTCGACTGGGCAGTTTCACTAAGGCAGGAAAATTTGGCGAGCCTCGAAACCAGAAAAGGTAAACTTAGAACTACCTTGTGGATTTACCTACCGACAGCAAATGTGCGCTTTGTCACTATCTGGCAAAACAAGGGGGTGGGACATTTCGGAATAAACGAGGGTGAGATTCGCGCCCGTGCGCCGAAAGCTAATTCCCGCATCGCACAAATTCTGGGTTCTGAAACCTATGATGGGAATTACTGGTCGGTGCCCGACGGCCTCCTCGACGCACTCACGGACGCTTACCGCGAGGCCAATGGAGTTTCTGTGGAATAAAGCTACCCCGCTTCCCTCCAAAAACGTCCTTGGTGACCCTCTGCCGGGCGGGCAAATGCTTCTTCACCCCAAAACCGCCCCTGATAGCCTTCGGTTGCTATGTTATCTAGGTAGTGGAATACTAACTGCAATAAACGGGCGTTGTGTTGCAGACGATAGCCTTGGGGATGATAGACTACCAAAAGCGACTGCGAGCGACCGCTGTAACCAGCATCCCACACTGCGGTATGTATCGCTGCCCCGCTGCGCAGCAGGCTGGAGCGCGGGTAGCCCAGAGCCATCAGGCTTAAAGGCAGATTGACTATCTCATTGAACGTTATAAGGTGAGGGCCTGGCGCCAACGTGAGCCATCCCGTTGCGTCGAATTCCAGAGGCTCAGTAACTGGCAGTAGTCTATCGGTATTGTCTGCGCCTATCTGACCAGGGACGGTTAAGCGGGATACTTCGTGCAACGATAGGTCAAAGCCGTTGGGTTGTAGCTGTTCCTCCAACGACACGTAGTTCTCTACCAGGGGTGACGCCCCGTAAATCATCGCGCATATCGTTTCACGGTTAAGCACGCTTCCGCCCATCTCTCCCTCCAATCCTCGCGCAGGTCAACATAAGAATACAACCCCGCAGGCATTGTCAGGAATAGCGACAGGGGGCAAAAAAAACAAATTTGGCCCGGACGGGCAAGCGTCCGGGCCGTGATGATTTCTGTGGAATGAATTGCTAGGCGGCCTAGTCGTACATGAAGTCCTGCATGTCGGCGGGCAGGGGCTTCTCCTCGGGGATTTCCGTGATGATTGTTTCGGTGGTCAGCATCATTCCGGCGATGCTCCCGGCGTTCTCCAGGGCGGAGCGGGTCACCTTTACCGGGTCGATGATGCCAGCCTGGATCAGGTGGGTGTACTCTCCGATTTCCGCGTTGAATCCCCAGTCGCCCTCGCCCGAACGCACGTCATCAACGACCACTGGCGCGTCGTAACCGGCGTTCTCGGCGATCAGCGTCAGCGGCGCGCGCAGAGACTCGCGGACCAGCCGCGCTCCCAGAGCCTCGTCGCCCTCCAGGGACCCGATAACGCCGTTGAGAACGTGGCCGGCGCGGATCAGGGCAACGCCGCCCCCGGGAACAATGCCCTCCTCGATGGCGGCGCGTGTGGCGGAAAGGGCGTCCTCGGTGCGGGACTTGCGCTCGCTGACCTCCGGCTCCGTGGCACCGCCAACCTTTACCACGGCGACGCCGCCGACCAGGGCGGCCATGCGCTCCTGCAACTTTTCGCGGTCGTAGTCCGATGTGGTCTCCTCAATCTGTACCCGCAACTGTTCCAGGCGTTCTTTCACGCCCTGATCTGAGCCGTGCCCCTCGATGATGGTGGCCTCGTCCTTGTTGGCCACCACGCGCCGCGCCGTGCCCAGGTGCTCGATCTCGGCGGCGTCCAGCTTCAGGCCGCGGTCGGCGCTGATGACTGTGCCGCCGGTGACGATGGCCATGTCTTCGAGCAAGGCCTTGCGGCGCTCGCCAAATCCCGGCGCCTTGATGGCAACGCAGTCCAGGATGCCACGGGCCTTGTTCACCACCAGCGTGGACAGGGCCTCTCCCTCAACGTCCTCCGCAATCAGCACCAAGGTGCGCCGGCCGGAGCCAACCATCTTTTCGAGGATGCCGATCAAGTCGTTGGGAGAACTGACCTTCTGGTCGGTGAGCAGGAAGTGTGGATTGTCGATCGCCACTTCCATCCGCTGGGTGTCGGTTACGAAATGGGGAGAAAGGTAACCCCGGTCAACGCGCACGCCCTCGACGAAATCCAATTCGTCGGAGAGGGACTTGGACTCCTCGATGGTGACCACGCCGTCGCGGCCCACCTTTTCCAGCGCGTCGGCCAACTGCTCGGCGATGGCCTCTTCGTGGGCGGAAAGGGCGGCGACGCGGGCAATCTGCTCCCGGTTCTCCACCGGGATGGACATGGAGCGCAGCTCGTCGACAACGGCGTCCACGGCGGCCTCAATGCCCGTGCGCAACTGCATCCCGTTTGCGCCCGCGGCCACGTTCTTGAAGCCCTCGCGCACCATGGCTTCGGCCAGAACCACCGAGGTGGTAGTGCCGTCGCCTACCGCGTCGTTGGTCTTGGCGGCCGCTTCCTTCACCAGTTGCGCGCCCAGGTTTTCGTAAGGATCCGGAAGTTCCACTTCCTTGGCGATGGTCACCCCGTCGCTGCATACGACCGGATTACCGAACATGCGGCTCAGCATCACGTTGCGGCCGCTCGGCCCCAGGGTGAGGCCCACCACGCGGCGCAACTGCTCCACGCCGCTCAGCAAGCTTACTCTTGCTTCTTCCTCAAAAGACAGCTGCTTGTCTGCCATTGTTGGCTCCTCGATTAGCTATGTTGTGCTTTCTGGAACATACCAAAGGCCGGTCAATTTTGGGCAAGCGAAACCAGCCATTGGACAGGAAATAAACACATGAAATATGCGCTAACGGAATGCGATTGTCAACATGATATTGGCAGCCGCAGCCGCCGACTGCTAACTGCGCTCCACGAACGGTTTGACCTCCTCGCGGCCTTCGACCGCGCCCGCCAGTTCGCCGATTGTCTTTCCCAACACCGGGTGTACGGTGGCCGCCGCCAGTTCCGCCAGCGGCACCAGCGCGAACGCCCGCAGGTGCAGGCGCGGGTGGGGAATCTCCAGGTGGGCCAATTGGACGACAAGGTTTCCGTATAGGAGAATGTCCACGTCGATAAGGCGGGGGCCCCACCGGATTCCCGGTTGCCTCCCCATTCGATCCTCGACGGCCTTGCAGACGTCGAGCAGTCTCTCCGGCGCCAGTGTCGCCGCCACCTCTGCTACGGAATTCAGAAACGCGGGTTGGTCTGTAACCCCCCAGGGTTCCGTTTCGTATATGCGGGAACATCGCAGGAGGCGCAGACCGGATTCCGCCGAAAGCAGGTCGAGGGCCTTTCGCAGATTGGCCTCCCTGTCTCCCAGGTTCGTGCCCAGGCCGAGGTAAGCGACTGTCTCCGTCACGTTGCAACCTCCCACCCGTCCGGCCGCCAGCCCCGGACGACGGCGTCGGTCATGCGGCAGACGCGCACCATCTCGCGCACATCGTGGACGCGGACGATGTCGGCGTCCTCAGCAATGGCAAGGGCCACCGTCGCAGCCGTACCCTCCACTCGCTGCTCCGGCGGCAGGCCGAGAATGCGCCCGATGGTGGACTTGCGGGATGTGCCCACCAACAAGGGCAGGCCCAGCGCCTTAAGTTGGCGCAGATTCTTTAGCAGTTCAAGATTCTGGTCAGCCGTCTTGCCGAATCCGAACCCCGGGTCTATCACGAGGTTCTCACGCGGCACGCGGACGGACAGCGCGTTGTCCACGCTCTGGGATAAGCTGGCGGCTATGTCCGCTATCAGGTCGTTATAGTGATGGCCGTGCTGGTTGTGCATCAGTACCAGACCGGCCCCGTATTCTGCGGCCACTTCCGCCATTAGCGGGTCAGCCTTCAATCCCCACACGTCATTGATGATGCTTGCGCCGTGGTCGAGGGCTGCCTGGGCCACGCCCGACTTCCAGGTGTCCACGCTGATGGGGATGGAAACGCGGGCCGCGATTGCATCCAGGGCTGGCAGCAGCCGGGCCAGCTCTTCCGCCTCCGAGACTGGTTGGTGGCCCGGGCGGGTCGATTCCGCCCCCACGTCGATAAAATCGGCCCCCTCCTCCTGAAACCTGACAGCCTGCTCCGCGGCGGCTGAGGCGTCGCCGCCTGTGCCATCCCCCGAGAACGAATCGGGTGTGACGTTGACGACGCCCATGACGTAGGTGCGTTTGCCCCACGGCAGGCACTCCCCACCGGCCACGATAAGGTCTGCAAAGGCTGAAGATCGGTATACCAAGAAGGGAACGCCCTCACCCTAACCCTCTCCCAGAGGGAGAGGGAACAACCAGAATACTGTATCAATTCTAGCATCGCGCATGGCGAACGGGGATGATGCGCGATAGAATGCGGCAATGTGATTTGGGGCGCGGCAGGTCCGGATATGGAGACTACCTGCCGCCAGTCTTTTCAGCCAGGAGAGGAACCGTGACTGCGGAGCAGAGGCAGATTGACCGTCAATTGGACGCACTCGAGGCTATGCGCAAGTCGTCCAGGCTGGGCGGCGGGCAGAACCGCATCGACCAGCAGCACAGCCGGGGCAAGTACACGGCGCGGGAGCGACTGGAACGCCTGATGGACGAGGGCACGTTCCACGAACTCGACCCGTTCGTCACTCACCGCACCACCGACTTCGGGCTGGCAGACCGCAAGCCGCTGGGCGACGCGGTGGTCACCGGCTACGGCAAGGTGGAGGGCCGCCAGGTCTTTGCCTTTGCCCAGGACTTTACCGTGATGGGCGGGTCGTTGTCCGAGGCGGTCAGCCAGAAGATCTGCAAGGTGATGGACTTGGCCGCCAAGGCCGGTTGTCCCGTCATAGGACTGAACGACTCCGGCGGCGCGCGAATCCAGGAGGGCGCCCTCAGCCTTGCCGCCTATGGCGACATATTCCTCCGCAACACCCTCTACTCCGGGGTTGTGCCGCAGATTACCGTCATCGTTGGCCCGGCGGCCGGCGGCGCGGTCTACTCGCCAGCCATCACCGATTTCATATTCATGGTCAAAGAAATCGGGCAGATGTACATCACCGGCCCGGATGTCATCAAGGCGGTGACCGGCGAGGAAGTGGGACACGAGGAACTGGGCGGCGCGGCCACCCACGCCACCCGCAGCGGCGTGGCCCACTTCGTCTGCGAGACGGAGGAAGAGTGCATCAACGAAGTGCGGCACCTGCTCAGCTATCTGCCGGGCAACAACATGGACGACCCGCCGTCAGACCCGGCAGACGATCCGTCTGACCGCCGTGAGCCTGACCTGCGCTACATGGTGCCTGAGGATCCCTCGCGTCCCTACGACATGCGCGACGTCATCTACAAGGTGGTAGACCATGAGGAATTCATGGAGGTGCACCAGAACTATGCGCCCAACATCGTGGTCGGCTTCGCCCGCATGAACGGCAAGCCGGTGGGTATTGTTGGCAACCAGCCAGCCTACCTGGCGGGAGTCCTGGACATTGATGCCTCGGTCAAAGCGGCGCGCTTCGTGCGGTTCTGCGACTGCTTCAACATTCCGCTGGTCACATTCGTGGACGTGCCTGGGTTTTTGCCAGGCGTGACCCAGGAATACGGCGGCATCATCCGGCATGGGGCCAAGCTCATTTTCGCCTACGCCGAGGCTACCGTGCCCAAGGTGTCGGTAATTACCCGCAAGGCATACGGCGGGGCCTACATCGTGATGAGCAGCAAGCACCTGCGGTCTGACGTCAACCTGGCCTGGCCGGGAGCGGAAATCGCCGTGATGGGGGCCGACGGCGCGGTCAACATCATCTACCGTGACGAAATTTCGAAGTCCGAAAACCCCGACCAGACCCGCCAGGAACTGATTGACGACTACAAGGACCGGTTCACCACGCCGTACATCGCGGCAGGGCGCGGGTACCTGGATGACGTTATCGACCCGGCGGAGACACGGCCGCAGATCATACGCGCCCTCGACATGCTGCACTCCAAGACCGACAGCATGCCGCCGAAGAAGCACGGCAACATCCCGCTGTAAGAGAGTATTTAATAAGCTCGGTTCACTGACAAAGAGCGGGTTTCAGGAGTATCCGCCGTTCCTGAGCAACCAAGGGTACGCCCCCACCCTAACCCTCCCCCGGAGGGAGAGGGAACTTTGGAAACACCCTCCTAGAGAGTGTCTAATAAGCTCGGTTCACTGACAAAGAGCGGGATTCAGGGGCATCCGTCATTGCTGAGCAAGGAGGGGTACGCCCCCACCCTAACCCTCCCCCGGAGGGAGAGGGAACCTTGGAAACACCCTCTTAGGCAGGCGCTATGACCACCATCTACGAATCCGTCGCCAACACCGACCTGGCCCGCATCCTGCAAGGGATGGCCGGGTCGGCTACGGTTGAGCCGGAGCCGACGGACGTTTTCCCCGGCGGCAACCGCCCCGACCTGCTGATTACCGCCCCGGGCCGCAGCCCGGTGGTCATCGAGGCCCGCCGGACACCCGCGGCCAACCTGGAGCAGGACGCCGCCGCCCGTTTCGCGTTCAACGCCGCCATCCGAGGGCGTCAACTGGAGGCGGTCATCGCCCTGCGCTACCCGGCGGTCATGACCGCCGTGGACACAGAGACGCCGCTGGAATACGCCGCCTTCACCCGCGGCTCCGGCGACGCCATAGACCGCTTCCCCGAATCGGGCTGGCTGGACGGCAGGGCCGCGGACCTGGCTGGCCTTATCCGGCTGGTGTCCGTTTCGCAGAGCGCCGTTGACCGGGCCGCCGACGAGCTGGAGCGGGGCATCAGCCACGCGGCCGACATCCTGGAGGAAATGCACATCCTCCGCCCGTTCATCACCCCTGAGATTGCCGGGCTGCTGGGGATGGACAACGTGCCGCA
The DNA here is from genome assembly GCA_963664375.1 of Dehalococcoidia bacterium. Classification (GTDB taxonomy): domain Bacteria; phylum Chloroflexota; class Dehalococcoidia; order Lucifugimonadales; family UBA3495; genus VXOI01. The sequence continues at coordinate 1,537,900 of OY761449.1, read as the reverse complement.
AACCCGGCGCATGGCCTGCGCCATCATCGCCAACGCCCTAGTGTTCCACGGGCGCATCGCCGGGCTGCACCGCGGCGTCAAGTCCCTCAACATGGTCTGCGGCGACGATGTACTCGCCCCGCAGGATGAAACGCTGGCCGCCTGGTCCGACATCCTGGCTATCAACTACTACCCCATCTTTGCCATCGGGCGCGACATACTGGCCTGGCTTCCGTCGGAACCCGCCTCACGGTTGTTGCGCCGCTTGCGCCGCACCGCCGCCAGCATCAACGACGAGGGAGTGGACAACGCCCACGACCTGACGGGCCGCGTCTTCCAAAGGCTCATCTCCGACCGCAAGTACCTGGCGACTTTCTACACGCTGCCGCCGTCCGCCGCACTGCTGGCCCGCCTGGCCGTCGCCAAGCTCCGAAATCCCCCTCCCCCTCAGGGGGAGGGCCGGGGTGGGGGTGAATTCGACTGGAGCGACGCCGCCGCCATCGGCAAGCTGCGTATCGGTGACTTTGCTTGCGGCACCGGCGCCCTGCTGTCGGCGGTCTACGAGCAGATAGCGGCCCGCCACGAACAGGCCGGGGGCGACGCCGCGGCCATTCACCCGGCGATGATGGAGGAAGTCCTCTACGGCTGCGACGTGATGCCCTCGGCCATACACATAACCGGCTCCACCCTGGCTGGCATCCAGCCCAACATCGGCTACGACAATTCCCGCCTCTATACCATGCCTTACGGACGCCAGCAGGACGGCAGCGTCAAGATAGGCTCCCTGGAACTGCTGCAATCCTCCGAGGTGATGACGCTGTTCAACACCAGCGACCCGGCCCTGCGCACCGGCAGCGTCGGCGAGGAGACCGCCGCCCGGGTCAACGCCGAAATCCCCGACGGCGGCTTTGACCTGGTGATAATGAATCCGCCGTTCACCCGCGCCACCAACCACGAGGGCGCCCACGCCAGCGTGGTCAACCCGGCCTTTGCCGCTTTCAACGCCGACAAAGACGAAATGGACGAAATGGGCAAGCGGATGCGGGATATGGGCAAAAATTCCTGCTACCACGGCAACGCCGGGATGGCGTCGGCTTTCGCCGCCCTGGCGCACCGCAAGCTCAAGCCGGGCGGAGTGCTGGCTCTGGTTCTGCCCCTGTCGGTCGCCTCCGGGGTTTCATGGCAAAAGTTCCGTGACTTGTTGAGGACGGATTACACTGACCTGACCGTGCTGAGCATAGCCGCCAACGGCAGGGATATGTCCTTCTCGTCGGATACGGGAATGGCGGAGTGTCTGGTGATCGCCCGCAAGGCCCGGAAAGGCGTTCCACCGGAACAATGGACCAACTTTACGTCGCTGCTCCGGCGCCCGGCGGGCTTTGCTCCGGCGGAATTGATTGCCAGGAGCATCATCGCCAACGGCAATCTACGGGGAATCGAGAGTGGGCCTTACGGCGGAACGCGCTTGACGGTGGGCAACGAATTGGTAGGGGAGAGGCTGTCGGTTCCCCGGGGCGACCTGTGGGGCTGCGTGCGGCTGTTGGATTACTCACTGGCGCAAACTGCATATGCGCTCATCAATTCAAGGCTGTGGCTGCCCGGAATTGCCAATGCTTATCCATTGGAAGTTGCCACATTGGGCGCCATCGGTAAGCTGGGACTGGTTGACAGGGATATTAACGGCCCGCCGCCGCGTGGTCCCTTTAGCAAAGTGGCGGCCAGCCCCACGGCAATCTTTCCCAGTTTATGGAATCACGATGCAAGTAAAGAGACACGAATGATTTGCGCCCCAGACTCCCAACTGGAAGCGAGGCTGGGGATGGAAGCCAAAGCGGACACGGTTTGGTCAACTGCGAGCCGCGCTCATATAAATAGAGACTTCACTTTCGGCTCCCAGGCTCTTGCAGCCGCTTTTACGGAACGGGAATCAATCGGCGGACGGGTGTGGCCTAACGTGATTTTCGACGAACAGAGATTTGACTACGCTTTCTCCGTATGGAGCAACAGCACTTTGGGGCTGCTGTTGTACTGGAGACATTCCAGCCGTCAGCAGTCCAGCAAGGCCACCATGACAATCCGGAAGGCCGAAACTCTGCCCGCCCTCGACTTTCGTGCCCTGAGCGATGAGCAGCTTGCCACCGCCGAGGGCATATTCAACGAGTTCCGCGAGCTGGAGCTGCAACCGGCCTACCTAGCCGACGCCGACGCCAACCGCGCCCGGCTGGACCGCCGCGTGGTCTGCGACCTGCTGGGCCTCGGCGAGGACGTGTACCGCGCCGTCCGCCGCCTTGCGGCCAGGTGGTGCGCCGAGCCGTCGGTACACGGCGGCAAGCGCCGCCCGCCGGGAGCGCAGTACGTGGAGTAGGGAGGCGTCAGGGGCACGCCCCCGGCGACGCGCCAAAGTCCAGCAACTCGCCCATCAGCCGCCGCCAGCGCAAGCGCCGTTCCCTGCTGTCCAAGGCAATAGGACGGGGCGGAAGTTTACGTAGATCGTCCAGTTCACCCAGAAGCGTCTTGACGTCACCAATACTGGCCGCGATGTCGTCCAGACCTCTACTGTCTTCGTAAAAGTTGATGTGCAGGTCTTTTGCCGCATTGAACAGTGTTCGCACGTCGGGGCGGGTCCACTCCTCAGATAGCTGAAAGGCAACGTCGTTCAGCAACCGATGACCCTGATGGCGCCATCCACGCTCCTCGGCAATTGATTTGAAAGCCTCGGCGACTGCGCCCCAGCCTTTCTCTGAGGCTTGTACCGCGTCTCCGGCCAGCAGGTATTCGTCCGCCTTTTCAATGAAATGGCGGGTGAGTTCTGCATATCGTTCAGATTCTACAATCGACTGTTCCATAGGCTCCGTGTCCCGGATGAATGTTCTTGACGAAGGAGATATTGTTACAGGATACCGCTCAACCTTGCTGTTCTGCCTGCGCCTCGACGGGCAGTAACTCCCCCGTCAGCCGCCGCCAGCGGTTTCTCTGCCCCCGATTTTCAATGAGCAGGGGCCGTCGTGGTAGTCCGCGAAGGGTTTCCAATTCGCGGATCAATGCCTTCGCGGTTACAATTCTCACTGCTATTTCATCCAGTTCCATGACATCTTCGTAAAAGTTGATGTGCAACTTCTCCACTGCGTCAAACATGGACAATACATCCTCCCGCCCCCACTCCTCCGTCAACTGATACGCAACGTCGTTCAGCAGCCGATGACCTTGATGGTGCCATCCACGCTCCTCGGCGATTGATTTGAAAGCCTCGGCCACTGCGCCCCAGCTTTTCTCGGAGGCTTGTACCGCGTCTCCGGCCAGCAGGTATTCGTCCGCCTTTTCAATGAAATGGCGGCTGAGTTCTGCATATCGTTCGGATTCTACAATCGACTGTTCCATCGGCTCCGTGTCCAGGATGAATGTTCCTGACGAAGGAGATATAGTTACTGGCTACCGCTCAACCTTGCTGTTCTGCCTGCGCCTCGATGGGCAGCAACTCGCCCGTCAGCCGCCGCCAGCGGTTTCTCTGTTCCCGCGTCGTGATGGGCACCATCCGCGGCGGCAAGGTACGCAACGTTTCCAGTTCGCTGAGCAATAACCTTGCGTCCTCAACACTGGCTGCTATGTCGTCCAGTCCCATTGTGTCTTCGTAGAAATTGATGTGCAACTTTTCAATGGCGTCGTAGAACACTTTCAAATCACGACGGTTCCATTCCTGAGATAGCTGAAACGCAACGTCGTTCAGTAGCCGATGACCTTGGTGGCTCCACCCCCGCTCCTCGGCGATGGACTTGAACGCCTCGGCCACTGCGCCCCAGCCTTTCTCGGATGCTTGTACCGCGTCTCCGGCCAGCAGGTACTCGGACGCCTTTTCCATGTAATGGCGGCTGAGTTCTGCGTATCGTTCGGATTCCAGGTTGGACTGCTGCACGGAAATTCCTCCCAGATTGGGGTTGCTCGCTGGCAATTATCATATCATCCGCCCCTATGCGATGTGGCCTTCTGGTGTAGAATCTGAGCACACAGTGCATTGAGGGGCCAAGATGAAATTCGGCGTTTTCTACCAGTTGCCGTGCGCGGAGGATCAGTCCCCGGCGCAGCGCTACCAGGACACCATAGCCCAGGTGCAGCTTGCCGACGAACTGGGCTTTGACGCGGCCTGGCTGGCCGAACTCCACTTCAACCAGCGATTCTCCGTGATGCCAGCGCCCACCGTCATCGGGGCAGCCATGGCGCAGACCACCAGCCGTATCCGCATTGGCACTGCCGTTCACCTGGTGCCCCTGCACCAGCCCATCCGCCTGGCGGAAGAGGCGGCCGCTCTGGACGTGCTGTCCGGCGGCCGGTCGATATTCGGAATCGGGCGCGGCGCCATTCCCGCCCACTTCCAGGGTTACGGCGTGGACCATGGCGAGGCTCGCGAAAGGTTCACCGAGGGGCTGGAAATGGTGCTGGGGATGTGGGCCAGCGACGACTTTAGCTATGACGGCAAGTATCACCAGGTAGACGGAATCAACCTGTCCCCAAAGCCGGTACAGAAGCCCCATCCGCCGGTGTTTGTCGCCTGCAACAGCCCGGACACCTTCAACCTCGTGGGGCAGTTGGGGCATAACGTGCTGGTTGCGCCCACCATCGTCACCTCGCAGGGCGCGCTTACCGGACTGGAAACCTACCGGTCGGAGCTCGATGCCAACGGCCATGACCCCGAAGACCGGGTGGTGAATGTCACCGTTCACGTCAACGTCGCCGAAAACGAGACGAAAGCCCGGAACGGCTTTGAGAAGACCATCAACAACTACCTGGGCACCCTGCGCGGCGGATCCGGGCGAGGCTCGGCCCGCGCACAGGCTTTGGACTACGAGACGGTTCTCGACGAGTACGCCGCCGTTGGCACGCCGGAACAGGTTGCCGAGAAGCTGGACAAGTTCAAGGATATGTACGGCCCAGACGGTTTCATCTGCTGGTTCAACACCGGAGGAATGATCCCTCACGAGGACGTGAAATCCTCAATGAACTTGTTCGCCAACGAGGTGATGCCCCACTTCGGATAATGAGATTCCCTCTCCCTCTGGGAGAAGGTTAGGGTGAGGGCGTACACTGCGCCTTTTGCTATGACGAATCAGCGCGCGGGTAGCAACGAGTCCATGTTCGACCGGCAACGGCGTATTGACGCAGAACGCAATGCGCCTCTCGCCGACAGGATGCGGCCGGGGACGTTCGAGGAGTATGTCGGCCAGGAGCAAGTCGTTGGTCGTGACAGGGTTCTGTTTCGGGCCATTGCTGCCGGGCGGCTACCGTCGTTCATACTCTGGGGGCCGCCGGGCACCGGCAAGACGACCCTCGCAAGGCTGGTGGCCAGCGCAACCCAGGCCGCCTTCGAGCCTGTCAGCGCGGTGACCTCCGGCGTAGCCGACCTCCGCAAGATCGTCGCCGGAGCTCGCGAGCGGCGCGGGATGCACGGCCAGCCAACCATCCTGTTCGTCGACGAAATCCACCGTTTCAATAAGGCCCAGCAGGACGTGATCCTCCCCCACGTGGAGGACGGCACGGTCACCCTCATAGGGGCCACCACCGAGAACCCGTCATTCGAGGTGATCGCTCCGCTACTGTCCCGCAGTCGTGTATTTGCGCTGCAAAGCCTCGGGCCGGATGAGGTGGAAGCCATCGTCAAGCGGGCCGCTCAAGACCAGGAACGCGGCCTTGGGCAGATGCGCGTAACCATCGCAGAGGACGCGATGGCCCACCTGGTGAACATCGCCAACGGGGACGCACGCATCGCGCTCAATGCCCTGGAGACAGCAGCCTACGCCACCGAACCCGGAGAGGACGGCGCTCGCTGCATCGACCTGGACATCATTGCCGACGCGCTGCAACAGCGCTCGCCGCTGTACGACAAGTCCGGCGACAACCACTACGACACCATATCGGCCTTTATCAAGTCGGTCCGCGGATCCTCTCCGGACGGCGCGCTGTACTGGCTGGCCCGGATGATCGAATCGGGCGAAGACCCACTGTTCATCGCGCGGCGTCTGGTCATCCTGGCTGCGGAGGACATCGGCTTGGCCGACCCGCAGGCCCTGCCAGTGGCCGTGGCGGCCCAGCAAGCGGTGCATTTCATCGGCATGCCGGAGGGCAGAATTCCGCTGGCCGAGGCCACCGTTTACCTGGCCACCGCGCCCAAGAGCAACACCGCCTATGCCGCGCTGAACGAGGCGATGGCCGACGTGCGGCAGCTCCCCAACGGCCCGGTGCCGCTCCACCTGCGGAACGCCGTAACCGGCCTGACGCGCGGGATGGGGTATGGTCGCGACTACAAGTACTCCCACGACTATGAGGGCCACTTCGAGCCGCAGGAATACCTGCCGCCGGAGTTGCAGGGGCGCCGCTACTACCAGCCCGGCACCGAGGGGGCCGAGCGGGAAATCGCCGACCGCCTGCGCCGCTGGTGGGGCGAATAACCGCCGGGAGGCGGTATGATAGGAGTAGGCAGGAAAATCTGAATTTATCGGGTAGCAACGATGGCTGAAACAACAACACAGATTCCCATAGAATGGAGAACCACCCAGGAAGTAGCGGACCGGCTGTTGGGGAGGGCCAACCGCCCTCTCTTGGAACGGACGCTAGCGTTGGTACAGAACTTGGCTGCTGAACGCAAGTGGCCGCTTACAAGTGTCAAAGTCACACACTACCAAGACCCCGAAGTAGACTGGGAGTACCTGCTTCTGGTGCTGGTCTTTGATTGCAATCATGCCGTGAGTGAAACGCTGTGGGAGGAGTACCGGAACGTCATTGAAGAGGACATTGAGAACTTTTATCAGGCACTCGACGCGCAAGAGCAGGCCATATTCTCAAAAATGATAGATTATGAGTTCGGCTCCGACCCGCAGTTTTAGTACGGTCCCACCGGAGGCCTACCTCGCATTGGCCAGGGAATTGGCGAATTCCACGGACGGGGCGGCGCTTCGGTCGTCGGTTGATCGTGCCTATTACGCGGCGTTTCTAGCTGCCAGAGACGAACTTACCATCAAGGGATACGCTCGTTTCACCGCTGGATCAGGAGCTCACTTTCAAGTGGCCGACTTGTTGTCCACAATCGGGGGTAGATCATTAGGCAGACAATTAAGAGTCTTGCGCCGCCTTCGTAACCGGCTCACCTACCAAACGAGGCGTACGCAACTGCCCCAAGACCAGTCTCTAGGTATAGTGCTGGAATCGGCCCGGATGGTAATCGAGGCGGTGGGCGCATTGCCCCGAAATCCTGGCTAACCGTTGCCGCTCAGGTCGAACACCTCGCCATCGCAGGCGGCAAGCAGGTCTCGCGGCGTAATCATGATTTCCTGTCCCCATACTCCGGCGCCGACGCCCAACTCCTCTTCGTCCATCAGGCAGGCGTCGATGATGGAGCGGAACCCAGGCGGCTGCCAGTGGAACGGCGGGATGGAGCCAATCTCGTAGCCGGTCACATCCACCACCGTCTCCGGGGCCGCCAGCCGGATGTTGCGCGAGCCCAACGCCCGCTTTAACCGGCCCGAAATGGCGTTCTTGTCGCCACCCAGCATCACGAGGGCCCGCTCGCCTGCGGCCGTTTCGAATATCAGGGTTTTCACGGCCTGGGCCTCGGAAAAACCGAGCGCATGAGCTACTTTGGCCGCTCCCTTTTCCGTTTCCGGTGGAAACTCAAGGCGCCGGTGCGGGATGCCCCGCTCTTCGAGGAATTTGTGGGCAGGCAGATCCATCGTTTTCCCTTGGCGTTGCGCAGAGTTCAGCCAAGAATCGGGGATGCGTGGAATACGTGATCCCGCAATATCGCGTAAATGACGTGGCCTATGGCGATGGCCAAGGCCAAGAAAGCCACGTACCGCGTGCGCATCCGCCATCGCCTCCGGCCCGTGTCGCCGCCTCCACCCATCACGCGGCCAGCACTGCGATTACGTCCGCCGACTGCACTACCTCGGCCTGTCGCGGGAAAATCCGCTGAGCCAGGAAATCATGGACTTCCGGGTCGGAGTCGGAGCAGCAGTCCTCGACGACGTACAGGTTATAGTCCAGGTCCGACGCATACCGCACCGTCGAGAGCACTACCCCGCTGGTAGCGTATCCGAGGATGACCAGGGTATGGATGTCGTTTGCCCGCAGGGCCACGTCCAGCCCGGTGCCGTAGAGCGCATTAACACGGTGCTTGCCCACGACCACCTCGCCCTCCAACGGCGCTACCGCAGGATGGATGACGGCCAGAGGGTCGAACACGGCTGGCCGGCAGGACGCCTTGCGCGCGCCAAAGGTCTTGTTGCGGCTGCCGATTTCCGGGTAACCGTGCCTGAAAACGGTGGCGCAATAGCACACCATCAGGCCAGCGTCCCTAGCCGCCTGTTGCAACGCCACGGCCCTGCCCACCACATCCCGCTCAACGGCGTGGGGAATGGTATTCATCATCGCCTCATAAAAGTCGGCGATGAGCAGGGCCGTCCGCCCCTTGTCCAAAGCGATGTCGGGCATTTCTTTCCTCTATTACTCCTGATTGTCTTCGTATACTACTTTCCTGTTGCTATGAGCCCATCGCACAGAAAAACCTACGTGAGAAATATCATTTCTGCTTCTGTCCAATTGCCGGTTAGTTTCACCTAACACGACTTCCGGTTCAAGCTCATAAATAATTTTGCATCTGGCCTGGTTATCCGCGTAGAACACCGCGAAGTATATCTTCGAATTTCTGGTGACTCTACTCAGTGACTCAGCGCGTTTGTCGGCAGGTCTGCTGAACATCCGGTCTAGCTGGCCGCTGCCGCCTTCTTTACAGGAAAGATATTCGTATTTCTCCTCCGGGTTCCCATAAGCGTGAGCATCTGCATCTCGCTTTGAGTGAGTCAATTGATGCCCAAGAATATCCGCGATAATCATTTCCTTTATCAGGCCAGGTTGAAACAAGTTGCTTATGCCGACTGACTGAGCCAGTTGGCTTGCCCGTAACACCAGATCAATGACTTGACGGTAAATATCTCGTGAAGTCAAAGCATCCTTCTTTCAAGAGTATGATTTGCTTTACACAGCCGCTCATTTGCGGCATCGACGAAATCCCGTTCCTGTTCGATTCCAATAAAACGCCTGCCAAGCCTTTGGCACACCACAGGACATGTGCCTACTCCGGCAAAAGGATCCAGCACCAGATCCCCCTCAACTGAGCTTGCCTCTACCAGCCGCGCAATAAGTTTTTCCGGCTTTTGGATGGTGTTCAGCACTTCTCTGTTGACCAGTTCCTTTGACCTGTAGGTCAACTGCTTTACATCGCCCCAAACATCCCCCGGATTCTTGCCGTCGTCATTGAATTTGGTCTTGCCGAATTTCCCGCTGGTTACGGATGGCACGCGCTCGCAACGCAGACGATGCTCCAGTTCCACCAGTTGAGGAACTCGAATCGCATCGAGATTGAATGTCTTGGGACGGCTGCCTTTTATGAAATAGCAGATAATGTCGTAGTTGTTGGTGTAGCTTATTCTGCCCTGCGCCAGCCGGCTGGGCTGGTACCAGACGATTTTCGAGCGCAGGTTAAGGAACGGACGGTAGTCGATGAAGTCTATGCAGTCCGGCTTTCCGAAAAGATATAGAGCGGCTCCGCCTTTCATCTTGGCTGCGAAAATCCTTATCAACTCCAGATTGAACTCCTGGACGGAATCAACTCTGTCCCACTGATTCGCAGTTACACCATAAGGGCCATCGCAAACAATGAGGTCAACTGACTCATCACCAATCTGCGGCAGCAGATCAAAGGCGTCAGCGTGGTATATCCGGTCGACTTCGAGCATATTCCCTCCGTGTAGATCGCCTTCGTACCACGCTGTTTCTTAAACCGTCTGTCGCTACAACGCCGTCTGCAACTCCCGGACGGCGGCCGAGGTGCGGGAGAGCGCCTCCTCGATGTCTTCCGGGCTTATGTGGCGATGAGTCACCATGCGGATGGACTGCTTGCCCGGATAGGACACCAGAACGCCGTGGCGTTTCAGCGCGGCAATGACGTCGGCAGCAGTGCCCAGATCATCGTCGACCCCGAAATAGACGATGTTGGTCTGGATGCTTTCCGGGTCAACGCTCAGACCGTCGATATTCGCCAACCCCTGGGCCAAGCGCCGGGCGTGCTGGTGGTCTTCCGCCAGCCGGTCAATCATGGTGTCCAGCGCGACCAGTCCGGCGGCGGCCAGAACACCGGCCTGCCGCATGCCGCCGCCCAGCATCTTGCGCCACCGCTTGGCCTGGTCGATGAAGTCCTGCGATCCAACCAGCACCGATCCGACGGGACAACTCAGGGACTTGGACAGGCAGAAGCTCAGGTCGTCCACGTCGCGCGTCAACTCCACCGGGGGTACCTCGAGAGCCACCGATGCGTTGAATATGCGGGCGCCGTCCAGGTGCACCGGCACCCCGGCGTCGTGGGCCACGTCGCAGACCGCCTTGGTGTCCTCTGGCGTCAGCACTGCGCCGCTGCAACGGTTGTGGGTGTTTTCCAGACAGACCATGCTGGTGCGGGGGAAATGCAGGTTGCCGGGCGGGCGGATGGCGTCGGCAACGTCGTCCGGGTTGATGCGCCCCTGACTGTCGTTGGGCACCAGCCGGGTCTGCACGCCTGCCAGGGCGGCCTGCCCGGCGCTTTCGTTCCAGAACATGTGGGCCTGGTCTCCCATTACCAGCTCGTCCCCCTTGCTGCTCCAGGCGAGGGTAGCAATCAGGTTGCTCATGGTGCCGCTGGAGGTGAGCAGGCCCGCCTCTTTGCCCAGCAGGGCGGCGGCCCGTTCCTGGAGTTCGTTGATCGACGGGTCTTCTCCGAAAACGTCGTCGCCGACCTCGGCGGCGGCCATGGCCCGTCGCATTTCGTCGGTTGGCTTCGTAACGGTGTCGCTGCGCAGGTCGATCGCTGTCATTTGGCCCTCTACTTCCGGTCTGTGATTTCCGCTCTTTTGCCGCCCGCGTTTCGCTCGCGGCAGCCCCATTGTAGCAGGTACCCCCCGACTGGACTAATGGCGTTTACATAAATCTCAAGGGCTGTTCCAAGGGATGCCGCCTAATCGAGTTGCCATACCCGTGATGGCTTTGTTTTCCGTCATTCCGGCTTTCCCCGGAATCCAGGAACCGCTTGCCTGCTGGCTGAGAGCAGGATTCGGCGACCTGATTCGCAATGCTGCCCACGTTGAATCCGCCGGTTGACAGTTACAAAATTTTGATTTAATTTAAGAAATCTCTTATGTTATGGCAAAAATTGAGCAGGGGAATTTCAAGCGAATTAGCCCACCAACTTACTTGACAATCCCGGGATGGGATGGACGCCAAGAGGCGCCCCCATTCCTCCCGGCAGGCCCGGCTATTTTGGAATGGCGGGCCACCACAGGTTAATCGAGATGAGGAGGCGCCGAATGAAAGATTGACAGGCCGGTAAATTCCCGGCGTTTCAACAATTCCGCGAGGCCCCGCAGTTCAAGGGAGTGCAGGCAGCGTACTACCGAAGCACTATTCTTTCAGTTCAGAGGCGTCTCCGTCATCGGAGAGTCAAACGCACCGTTGGCATTCCCACGACACTGCTCCCTCGGCCTTGGCGGGTTAGCGACAACAACCTTGACAGACCAAGGTAGATAAAGGCTTGGAGTGGTATTGACATGTCAACGGACGTGAAAATAATCAGTGATGGAGTGATGAAAATCGACGGCGGGTCCATGTTCGGCCCCGTCCCGAAGGTGGCCTGGGAAAACACCGTGGTAACCGACCGGAAGAACCGCATGACCCTGGGGCTGAACTGCCTCCTGCTGCATACCGGCGGCTACAACGTTCTGGTTGATACGGGCGTCGGCTCCAAGGACCTGCACGCCGACAAGGAGAGCATGGGCTTGGTGCCCAGCAGGTTGCTCCGGGGCCTGAAATCGGTTGGCCTGGCGCCCAAGGACATCGACGCGGTCATCCTCACGCATCTCCATTTTGACCATTCGGGCGGCTGCACCCGGCTGGACCGCGCCGGGAACGTGGTGCCGACCTTTTCCAGGGCCAGGTACTACGTGCAGGAGCAATGCTGGGGCGAGGCCTGCAATCCCAACGAGCGGGCCAACAACTCGCACCGGGGAGACAATTTCCTCCCCATCGATGACCGGGGGCAGCTGGAGTTGCTGGACGGCGACCGGGAAATCCTCCCTGGCCTGAACGTGATCGTGACCGACGGCCACGCCAAGGGGCACCAGATGGTCATGTTCAACCACGGCGGCGAGAGGGTGGTCTTTCTCGGCGACATCGTGCCTACGCCGCACCACCTGAACCTGGTGGCGATCTCGGCGTTCGACAACTCTCCGGAGGTTACCCTGGAGCAGAAGAAGGAGTTGCTGTTCCGCGCCGAGCGGGAGGGGTGGCTGCTGGTGTTTTCCCACGGGCACGAAATCCGCTCCGGGTACCTGGAGCGCCGCGGCGGGATGGGTTTCCTGCGGGATGGCGGGCTGTAGGCCGCCTCTTCGATACCAATCTGGAGTGCTGAACGACAACGCCCTGTCCGGCTACGGACGGGGCGTTTGCTTGCCAGTTCCTTTTGATTCTCCCTCTCCCTTGAGGGTGAGGCCCTTCGGCAAGCTCAGGAGGGGTGAGGGTGAAATCGCTGGCATCGGCACCATTCGACAAGCTCATGGTGAGCCTGTCGAACCACGCCCCCACCCTACCCCCCGGAGGGAGAGGGAACTATCAAAAGCCCCTGGTTCGCTTGCCAGCGGCGTCTCTGGCTAAACGACCTCGGCCAACACCCAATCGCCCTCCATTCCGGTCAGCCTCGCGCCGGTTATGCGGTTGCCGATGTCCGACTCGCTGGCCGTCCTGACCCTGACGTAGTTGTCGGTCAACCCGCTCCAGTGGCCTGCCTTGGAGGACTGCTCCCACAGAACGGGCCTGACGGCGCCAAGCTGCGACTCCCGGAACTGCCAACGGCACTCAGCGGAAAGGGCCAGCATCTCCGCCATTCGTTCGCGCTTTTCGGACTCCGCGACCTGTTCCCCGAAGTGAAAGGCCGACGTTCCCGGCCGCGGCGAGTAGGGGAAAACGTGAATGTCGGCGAAGCGCATATCGGCGGCAAAATCCCGGCTGCAACTGAAATCCTCGCCGGTTTCTCCCGGAAAGCCGACGATGAAGTCGGTGGTTACTCCGGTGTCAGGATACCTGTCCCGCACCATGTCCACGGCGGCGCGGAACTGCGCCGTGCTGTACCGCCGGCGCATGCGGCGCAGGATGCGGTCGCTGCCGCTCTGGAGCGGGATGTGGAAGTGCCTCATCAGCCGGGTGTCCCTCCACAAGTCAAGGAGCTGTCCCGTGATTTCGTGGGCCTGCAAGGACGATACCCGCAGCCGTTCAACGCGGGTCTCCGACAGGATGCGGCCCAGCAACCCGGCCAGGTCAAGCCCTGGGATGTCGAAACCGTAGGTTCCCAGTTGAGTCCCGGTCAGTGATACTTCCCGGCAGCCCTCGTCGGTGTGGCGGTTTATCTCGGCGACTATTTTTTCGGCGGGAATGCTCCTCTCGCGGCCACGCACCTTGGGTACGATGCAGTAGGCGCAGACCTGGTCGCATCCCTCCTGTATCTTGACCATGGCCCGGGTGCGGCCCACGCCCCTCGACGGGCTCAGGACGTGTGAATGAAAAGTTCCCTCTCCCTCTGGGAGAGGGTTAGGGTGAGGGCGTTCCCCGGTCAACGATATGGATTCACGCTTTCGCGGGAATGACGGGGTTGGAGCGTCCAATGGCGGGATTTGAGTCTCCAGCGCGCTATGGACGGACGCCACCAGTTCCGGCTTTGCGGTGTTGCCCAGCACCAGCGAGACCGCCTCCAGCTTCTCCAGGTCGCCGGGGGCGCGTTCCGCATAGCAGCCAGTGGCGACGACGACGGCGTCCGGGTTCCGGCGCTTGGCCGCCCGCAGGAACTGGCGGGCTTTGGCGTCGGCGGTGGCCGTAACGGTGCAGGAATTCAGCACGATAACGTCGGCGCCCGACGACGGCTCCACCAACCTGTAGCCCGCTTCACTAAACCGGCGGGCCAGCGCCTGGCTGTCGGCCTGGTTCAGCTTGCAGCCGTGGGTGTGGATGGCGACGGTAGGCCGGGAGGAGACCCTGCCTTCTAAGCCAGCCGGGAGGGTGCCGCTGCCGGAGTTAGTGGACATGGTTCGCGTCATCCTCTGCGTCTTCGCCTTCGCTCAGGGGCACCATGTCCCAGAGCCGCTCCACCGCGGCCGTCACATCCTCAAGGATGGAGACTAGCTGCTGCGCCCCGCCCCGGGAGTCGCGCATCCGGTCGGCGACATCCGCGAAGGTACTGAGGCGGCTGAAGGCGTCCCTGATCCGGCGGTCGTTGTTCTCCTGGCCGAGGGCCTGGGCGTATTCCTCCACCGACTTGCGGTCGTCGACTTCGTCGCCCCGCACGAGGGCCACGCTCTTTACGGCCAGCGTTACGCTGCCCCAGAGGAGTTCCTCGGTGCGCAGCCAGCGGGCCTGGCGCGCCTCGTTCATGGCGTCGCGCAGCAGGCGGACGCTCTGCCCGTTGTAGCGGGCAAGGCGGGACTGTTGCTGTTGAGTCAGTTGCGGCATTCGGAACCTGCTTCAATTGTAACCCAAAGGCCGAAAAAGGATAACGGCCTGCAAACAAAAAGCGGCCCGACAATCGCCGGGCCGCATCGGTTATGACCTGACTCAATGTTTGGCGAGGCGTTGACTACTCGTCGGGCCAGCCTTCGGGTATTTCGTCGGCGTCCAGGGCGGCCTGCACCGGGGCGGCGGCGTCGGCGGGAATCCAGGCGCTCCAGACTGCGGCGTTCTCCTTCAGCCAGTTCAGGGCGGCCTGTTCATAGGTGGGGTTTTCGTGAGCGTGCATCCAGTTCAGCACGTCGGCGTAGTTGCCGGTGGTGAAATCCCAACCGTCCAGGAATTCCATGATGTCCGGGGCGCGTTGGGGGATGCTGGGATGTACGCCTATCAGGAAAGTCGTATTCTCGAAGGCGCAGGCCATGTCCTTTTGCCAGCACTCATCGCTGTACGGGGGTTCCTCCAGGCGCACCAGGTCGTGCAGCACCGCCGGGTCGCCGATACCCCACATATAGCCCAGCCACGGGTCGCCCCGCTCCACCGCACCGTAGATTTCGGCGAACATGGCCTCCTCGGAGCCGGGGCGGATGACGTGCAGGTGTTCCTCAAGGCCGTAACCCTTAATCTGGGCTTCGTTGACCAGTTCGCAAGCCCAGCCGGGGACGCAGATTACGATGCGGGCCTTGCCCCGGCTTTCGGCGTCGGCGAACAGCTCGCGGTACATGGGGTCTTTCAGGTCGTCCACGTGGTCCAGCTCCGGGTATTCGTTCTGCAAGTATTTGGGTATGACGAAAGTGCTTTGCCAGTCGCTGCCCAGGGTGTCGCCGGCTTGCAGCACCTCCCCGGCGGCTACGGCCTCCTCCCATTGCTCTTGAAGGTTGGGAATCCAGATTTCCATAGTGACGTGGGTGTCGCCCCGCTTCAACCCTTGAAAGAGGGGCAGGGTGCCACCGAACACCAATTCGGTGGGATAGCCGTAGCCTTTTTCGACGATGTATTGGGCGATGCGGTTCTGCACCAGGGCACTGGCCCAGTTGAGGTCGCTGAAAATGATGGTTTCGCGCTCAGCATCCGGCGCGGGCGTCGGCGGGGCGGTAGTGGCCGCCATCTCCGGCGTGGCCGTGGGCGCTGAGGAGCAAGCGGCTGCGGCCAGCAGGATCAGGGCAGGCAACAGAACGATAGATAACAACAGCTTTTTTCGCAAATCAAGCACGGCGGTTTTCCGGCCCCTCCAACAGTGAATCCAGACATTACAGCCTCCAGTATAACCGCCTCTTCCCGCCTTGGCCGCAACGGAAGCCCCGAGTAATGGGGAAAGCCAGTTGCGGCTGGCGAGGAGCATAGGAAAAGACAGCCCGGCATAAGCCGGGCTGCCCATGACTGCGCCGCGCTTAGGAATTAGTTTTCGGGCCAGCCTTCGGCTGTCGTTACGCCACTGTCCAAGGCAGATGTCACCTTGTCGGCAGCTCCCTCACTCACCCAAGACATCCATTTCTCGCGGTTGTTTTCCAGCCAGTAGATGGCAGTCTCCTCGGGGGTGGCTTCGTTTTCGCTGCTCCACAGGAAGACCTTGTTGTAGGCGGGAACGTCGAAGTCCCAATTTTGCAGGAACCCGACTACATCAGGGGCCCTGGGAAGCAGGCTGTTGTGGATTGCTATCAGCACCAGAGAGTCGGCAAAGTGGCACTTCTTGTCGGCAGCCCAACACTCATCGGAGTAAGGCTCTTCTTCGAGCTGGACCAAGTCGAGTTTGATTGCTGGGTCGCCGGTGCCCCACATATAGCCGAGCCAAGGCTCTTGTCTCTCGTAAGCGCCGAAGATCTCAGCAAACATCGCGGTCTGGGAGCCTGGCTTCAGAATGTGCAGGTAATCGGTCAATCCGTAGGATTCGATCTGCGCGTCGTTGACCAACTCGCAGGACCAGCCGGGGACGCAGGCCACTAGCCTGGCCTTACCGCGGCTGTCATCAGTTGCGAACAGTTCTTGATATTCCGGCTTTTTCAAGTCCTCGGGAGTTTTCAGGTCGGGGTACTGCTCCGCAATGTAAGCAGGGATGACAAAGGTGCTTTGCCAGTCACCGACCAGGCTGGTACCGACGGACACTACCGTGCCCCTTTCCAAAGCCTCATTCCAGCCTATCTCTTGGTTAGGCAACCAGATTTCCATGGTGACGTGGGTATCTCCCTTCCTCAGACCTTCAAACAATGGCAACGTATCGCCGTACACCAGGTCAGTGGGGTAGCCATAACCGTGTTCGACGATGTACTGGGCAACGCGGTTTTGCACCTGGGCGCTGGTCCAACTGAGGTCGGAGAAAATTATGGTCTCTTTCGGGCCAGGCGGAGGCTCGACCTCGACCTCGATGATCTTGGTGACCTCGACTTGCTCGGTCACCACCTTGGTGACTTCGACCTCCTCAGTGACGGTTTCGGTTATGACCTTGGTGACCTCCACCTGTTCGGTCACCACCTGGGTAACCGGAACCTCTACCTGTTCCGTTACAACCTTGGTAACTTCCACGATCTGTGGTTCGGCCTGTTCCGTCGCGGTTTCGCCGCCGCAGGCAACGACAGCGATCATGGCTACGATAGCCAGCAGAACCGCCAGTGGAATGGATGCATGCCGCACTAACAAAGCAATACCCTCCGCCCTTTATCGGGCTTTTGATTTTATGGAGATTCCCGCCACCGGCCGAGCGGGACACGCCGATTCGCATGGCAGGACGCCAAAGTTCTGAAGTTATATCAGTGCCAACACGCTCTGTCAAACGGCAGGGCCGTTCCGAATCAGGTAGTCCAATCCCGCATTCAGCCGGGAGGCAAAAGGGGCTCCGGATTCCCACGAAAGCGGGAATGACGGCTTGGCGGCGGTCATACCACCTAATATGGAGGGCTAACGCTGATATATCCGTTGAGCGATGGCGGCGGTTCGTCGAAAGGCTCGCCCCTGGCTTCGTGCTCCAACCGCCGCTGGTTCCACTCCTGCCACAACTCTTGCCTTTCAGCACGGCCTTCAGCGCGTCCCTGGGCGAGACCTTGGGCGGCCGCTTTCTCCCGGTCTTCCCTACGGCTCTTGGCAATCCATTTGTCGGTTTTTTCCCGCAGGATGTCTGACAACATAGCGGCGTATCTCCCCAGCTCCGTTACTACAATACTGGCGCCCGCCGACACGATTACGGTGGGAGCCAAGCGCAGGATGATGGCTACAATAGCGTCGTGAACGTCCCCTTGGGGGCGGTGAGTTACCCCGTGCCAAACCACGTATCCTGACCCTATTATAGTCAAAGTGGTGAAAAGCGGAAAATAGACCGCTTTCCACCGCCTCGATACGCTCCAGATTGACTCCCTTTGGACCGACTGTTCGTCGCCTTCCTGGGGTTCGGGTTCTTGACGCATCCGCCCTCTAATGGCCTTCCCGCAGGGCCTCCTGCCGACTGCGGGCCGCCGCCTGGGTCAGGCGGTCGAACACGATGGCGATAAGGACGATGGACAGTCCGGCAATGACGCTGTTACCCGGATCCTGACGTTGCAGAGCACGGAATACATCCTCGCCCAACCCGCTGGCGCCCACCAGCGAGGCGATGACCACCATGGACAGGGCCAGCATCGTTGTCTGGTTGATGCCAGCCATGATGGTAGGCAGGGCCATCGGCACCTGAACCTTGGTGAGAATCTGCGTCGGCGAGGCGCCGAAGGAGCGGGCCGCCTCCACCGCGGCCGGCGAGACCTGGCGTATCCCCAGGTTGGTCAGCCGGATAGCTGGCGGCACGGCGTAGATGACGGTGGCGATGACCGCCGGGGTGTAGCCCAGTCCGAAGAACAGAATCCCCGGCACCAGGTACACGTAGCTCGGCATCGTCTGCATGCCGTCGAGTATTGGGCGCATCGCTGCGTCGGCGCGGTCGGAACGCGCCCCCATGACGCCCAGCGGCAGGGCAATCACAACCGAGACGGCCACCGAGAACAGGATAATCGCAATGGTCTCCACGGAACTGTCCCAGCGATTCATCAACCCGATGAAAACCAGGCTCAGCAGCGCGAAAAGGGCCAGGCGCCAGCCCGCCATGGCTGCGGCAAAGGCGGCCAGTGTCAGGAACGTGGCCGGCCAGGGAATCCAGCGCAGGCCGTCCTCCAGATTGACCATCGTGTAAGTGATGGCCTTGTCGATGCCGTCGAACATCGAACCCCAGTTGCGCACCAGCCATGTGGTTCCCTTCTTGATCTCGTCGGAAATCACGCGGCTGATTTCGGTGGCTTCGGAAACCCCATCGTTGTCGCGTGGGATCTCGCTGGGGAAATCCATGTTCGGGCCCCAGGCCGCCAGGCACACTATTAGAACGACGAGGAAGACCGCGAATATCGCAAGCCAGCGCATGAGGGATGGCCGGCGGGAGAGTCTCTGCAAAATCCCCGTTGGTTCGTCCGGTCCGGAGCCGGTGCCCGGTTCTCTGCCATCAATGTCTGCCATGGTAGCCTCCAGGGAATCGCGTGCGCCAAACTCGCCGGTGCGCTTTACTCAGTCCTGTCAAGGGCCTCCGCCTCTGCTTCGGCGGCCAGGGCCGCGTTGGCGGCGGCGTTGGCCTCGTAGTCCGGGTCGGCCGTTGAGGTTTCGGCCAGGGCCTCGGCCAGGGCGCTGCGGTGAATCTCGCCCACCAGCTTGTTATCGCCGTCGGTCACCGGAATGGGAAAGTTGCTGCCCATGGCCAATGGAATCAGCACATCGAAGGTGGTGTCGGGGTTTACCGCCTCGTAGCCCTGGTCAACGTAGCCCAGGCCCAGGTCCAGCCGGTTGATCCCAGCCCGCAGCGCGTCATTGGCCCTGGTGATGGTGAGCAGGCCGATGTAGCGCTGCGTGCGGTCCACGATCCAGGCTGCGTCGCCGTCGGTAGCCCCGATGGCGTGGAGGGCGGCGCGGGGGCCCTGATGGCCCAGCACGGTGGTCTTGGGCGGCACCATCACCTTGCTGGCGCTCAGCACGCTTTCCAGCCGCACGTCCTGGGTGAAATCGCCAACGTACTGGTCTTCGGGCCGCAGCACGATGTCCTCGGGCGAGCCGATTTGCACCACGCGCCCGTCCTGCATGATGGTGATGCGGTTGCCCAGCTTGAGCGCCTCGTTCAGGTCGTGGGTGATGAACACGATGGTCTTGTGCAGCTCGTCCTGGAGCCGCAACAACTCGTCCTGCATCTGGCGGCGAATGAGCGGGTCTAAGCCGCTGAACGGCTCGTCCATCAGCAGGATGTCGGTATCGACGACCAGGGCCCGGGCCAGTCCGACCCGCTGCTGCATGCCGCCGGATAGCTGGCGGGGATAGGACGCTTCCCAGCCGCCAAGTCCGACCATTTCCAGCACTTCGCGGGTGCGCTCGTAACGCTCGCTTTCGGGGACGCCCTGCACCTCCAGCCCCCAGGAGGCGTTGTCCAGCACGTTGCGGTGGGGCATCAGCCCGTAGTGCTGGAACACCATGGCAATCTTGTCCCGCCGGAACTCCATCAGTTCCTTGTCGTCCATGGCGGTGACGTCGCTGCCGTCGATGACGATGCTGCCGGCCGTTGGTTCAATCAGCCGGATGAGGCAGCGCACCATGGTCGATTTGCCGCTGCCCGACAGCCCCATGATGACGAATGTCTCACCCTTGTTGACCTCGAACGACACGTCGTTGAGGCCGATGACGACGCCGAGTTCGGATTGCAGGTCGGCCTTGCTTTTGCCCGCGTGTTCCGCCCCCAGGGCCCGTTCGGGACTGCGTCCGAAAATCTTCCAGACGGAATCCACCTTAATGAGCGGCCCGCTGCTGCCGTTTCCGTCCAACGCGAGGGATTGTACTTCTGCGCCGGATTGTTCGTAGGTTGTAGCCATGTCGGTGCACCTCGTGGCTGGCGCGCATTGTGCGCCCCGGACTGCTTCCTTACCACCGCGGCTGCGAAGTTTGCCTAACGTTAGGGAAGCGAACCAGGTTTGTCAACAAACGCAGCGGGCGCCGCCGGGCCCTCCTGTCCGTCCCCTCCCCCTCAGGGGGAGGGTTAGGGTAGGGGTGAACTCCCGGTATTTGTCTGAACTGTGATTCGTATGATTAGAGGATGGACAGGATTGTGTTCCAATCAGCGAAATCCTGGAATCACGTAAATCACAGTTCAGACAAATAGCCGGGCCTCATCAGGGCCGCGCATGGACGGTGTGATAGAATCCCGTCGCTGAGGTCGTGACCTTTCTACGGATAGATCACCCACAAATGAAGAACCAAGAGGTTGGCACTCGTGCCCCCTTGTCGGTTTATTTGTGGGTTGGCCGCGACCTCAGCAATCGCCCCGACCTCGGGCCAGCAGGGGGGTCCCATGCTACGTTATGCCACTTCCGCTTTCGTCCTGGTACTGACGGCGTTAATCGTTCTGGCGATAACATTGGCTGCCTGCGGCGGCGATGACCCGCAGCAGACAGCCGCCACCGCCGCAACGCCAACACCCGGGCCGACGGTTACCACGCTGGCAATACAGCCGCCCACTACGCAGCCCACTCATACACCCACGCCAACACCGCAGCCCACGGCAACACCTACCCCGACGCCGCAGGCCAAGCCGACGGCAACGCTGACACCTACGCCTGTCCCAACTCAGAACCCGACGCCTACACCTGCTCCGGCCCCAACTGCTACGCCCACACCCACACCCGCGCCAACGGCAACTCAGATTCCGACGCCTACGCCAGCTCCGACGGTAACGCCTATGCCGCCGATACCCACGCCCACCACACTGCCTACACCCACTGCGACGCCGCGACCAACTGCAACCGCTCCCCCAACATCGACTCTCACATTGGACTTCCCCTGGCTTGACGACGGCGTGACCGAAGACGAAAAGCGGGCTGCGTACCGCCTCCGGGGGATTTTGCGGCAAGCCCCAACCATTGCGGCGACCCTGTTGGCCTTCCCCTGGCTAGCCGACGGCGTGACCGAGCACGAATCGTGGGCCATCCTCCAGTTGGAGAACATAGTGCGGGAAGACCCCACCGTTGCAGAGACCCTGCTGAGATTCCCCTGGCTTGCCGACGGCGTGACCAGTGAGGAAAGGAATGCCACCTACTACCTCCGGTTGATTTTGCGGGCAGACCCCGCTGTTGCGGAGACCTTGCTGGGCTACCCCTGGCTTGCCGACGGCGTGACCAGGGGCGAAGAGCGTACCCTTTGGGGACTGTCGGTACCGTATCGCCTAGACCGCTACGGTTTATCCGCCCTAAACACAAAACCCTGGTTCAAGGACGGGCTTAGCGACGAAGAACTAGAGCTGATTGGCTACCTTGTATCCATCGCTAACCGATCCCAGACCGATGCCCAGGCACTCATCGGTATGCCCTTCCTAGAATCAGTGGAAGATCGAGACACTTTGGCGTTACGGTCTCTGGATTATATTGCGCGACGTGATGCCAACGACTTTAGGGAGCTGTTGTCTTACCCCAGGATAAAGGACGGCATTACCGACGAAGACACCAAGATTGTTGCCGTTCTCGGCAGAGCCACCTATGCGTCCGCGCCAGGGTCAGCGCAAGTCCTGTTGGCAGAGACCGGCGTGTATATCGAGGAGCGGCTTATCGAGTTGCCCCATACCGGCGAAACTTTGCTGGCCGTCATCCGCACCGAGGATAGGGTTACGCCGAGGATGGACCATTTTGAACACGCCGTCCGTTCCATTGAGCGATTCATGGGTGAGCCTTTCCCGATAGACTACCTCGCCCTGCTTTACTACGATCTTTTGCCTGAAAAGAGCGTCGCTAACAACAACTTTACGCACTTGCTTCTTCCGGCGGAGGCTGACTCCGTAGATGGCCGCGAGTGGCACGCTCACGTGATAGCCCACGAGGCTGCCCATTGGTATTGGCGTAACAAGGGCGACGGTTACCAATACCAAAATTGGATCTCGGAGGGCAGTGCCGAATTCCTACGCATAATCTCGGAACATGAGCGCGTTGGGCGGCCGCTTGAGCCCATCAAATCGCCGTGTACATTTTTCGACAACATCGCTGAACTGGAAAAGGCCAATCCCGACAGAACGTTCATTCCCGGTCGGAGTACTCCGAGAGTTTGCTACTATTCGCTGGGGCAGCGTTTCTTCCTCGACCTCTACCTCGCTCTGGGAGACGAAATTTTTCGACAAGCATATCGCGCCCTCTACCTGAGATCCCAGCAGGACGACCCCGGCGACGGCTGCGGAAGCTCCGCATACAACATCTGCCGCGTGGAGGCGGTGTTCAAGGACGGCGCATCCGATGAAGTTGTAGCCAAGGTGGACGAGGTCATCGCCCGCTGGTATGGCCCCCGGCCCTGACGCGGCTTGCCCTAACCGCCGCTGCGCACGGCCTCCAGCGCGGCCTCCAGGTCGGGCGGCAGGGGCGCGCGGAATTGCATGGGCTGGCCGGTTGACGGGTGGGCGAAGGACAGGCTGTGGGCGTGTAGGAAGTGCCTGGGCAGCAGCGGACTGCGGCGGCCATAAACGCCGTCGCCCAGCAGCGGGTGGCCCAGCCAGGCGAGGTGCACCCGGGCCTGGTGGGTGCGGCCCGTGTGCAGTTGCAGCTCCAGCAGGCTGTGGCCGGCGGCGCGCTCGATTAGCCGGTAGCCGGTGCGGCTCTCGCGGCCTTCGGGGACGACGGCCATCCGGGTGCGGCGGCGCGGATCCCGCCCGATGGGAACGTCTATCGTTCCCGATTCGGGCGACGGAATGCCCTCCACCAGCGCCAGGTAGCCCTTGGACACCTCGCGGTTCTTTATCGCTTGCGACAGGCGGTTGTGCGCGTCCTGCGTCTTGGCGGCCATCATCAGGCCCGAGGTGTCCTTGTCCAGCCGATGCACAATTCCGGGCCGGATTTCGCCGCCGATGCCTTGAATGTCGGGACACAGCGCCAGCAGGCCGTTGACCAGCGTCCGGTCGGGATGGCCGGGGCCGGGATGCACCGACAGGTCGGCGGGCTTGTCGATAACCACCAGATCGGCGTCCTGGTAGACCACGGCGATGGGAATGTCCTGGGCCACTAACCCGGACGGGCGCGGCGCCGGTACGGACACCGACACCCTGTCGCCACATCGCAGTCGGTGAGCGGGCTTGGCTGCGGCGCCGTTGACCAGGACGTTGCCCTCGGCGATGAGCTGCCTTAGCCTGCTGCGGGTGAGGCCCAGGTCGGCTTGCGCCAGGAACTGGTCCAGGCGGCGCCCGGCATCGCCGTATCCGGGCGCCAGCACCCTGACGCCGCTGGAATCGGACGCCGTTGCGGTCATTGACGGCGCTTGCCCGGCTGGGTGGAGATGGAGGGCAGAATGCGCTCCCGTACCCCGCAGGTGGAGCATCGCCAGCCGCCCTGCGGCAAGGCCCGCATGTAACCGTCGCAGACCGGGCAATTGTCGCCCCAGGCGCCTCCGGCGGACGGTTCCGGTGAAGAGCGCTCGGCCATGATGAACAGCCAGGCCAGCAGCACCAGGCCGGTAACGATGGACGCGTCCGCCACGTTGAATACCGGCCACGGGCCTACGTCGGCCCAGTCGGTTACGTGGCCCAGCCGGACGCGGTCGACCAGGTTGCCGAAAGCGCCGCCCAGTTGCAGGCCTAGGCTGAGCCGCAGCAGCCCCGTGGGATACCGCTGTGTGCGGTACAGGAGAATCAGCACCGCTACGCCGACGAATGACACCAGTATCAGCGGGGTGTTCTGTCCCTGGAACAGCCCGAAGATGCTGCCGGTGTTGAAGGTGTGCGTGATTCGGAGGAACCCTTCCCGCGGGAAGGACTCGCCCAGCATCAGCAATTCCCTGACCAGGTACTTGGAAAACTGGTCGGCCAGGAATATGAACACCGCAAGCTGTATGAGGAGCAGGTCACGGTAAATGGGCAAGCGCTTTCGCGTTCCAGCGCCCTGAACCGGCTCCGCCACCGTAAACCACTCCCTAAAAGGACGGGTGTTCATGGATGGCCGGGGCGGTTCGGACAAGAATCTGCGCCATACTTGAGGAACAGGGGATTTATCGTCGAAACGGCTGAATGACGCATCGGAGAACTATGTCAACTGCTCTTTGAAGAACCGGACTACCTCGGGCACCAATCGCCCTTCCTGGCCGTACCAGAAGTGGTCAACTCCGTCGAACACCTTGCTTTCCGGTTCCTGCTCGAATGTTTTCAGCTCGGCGGTGAGCAGTTCCTGGTCAACCAGCCGGTCGCGGTCGCCTGCCACGATGAGCGCGGGCAGCTTGTGCGCCTTGAGCGGGCTGCCAGTGATGTAGCGGAGGCCCGGCGAAACCAGGGTTACGGCGTCCGTCTCTTTATACAAGGTTTCGTGCCGCAGTATCACGCCGGACCCGAATGAGTAGCCAACCAGCCCGGTCTTGCCGTGAGTGTCAGGCCAGGCCTTAATCAGGTCCAGCGCGCCCAGCACCTCTTCGTATTCGGTCTCCCCCTGGCCGTGTTCCCCCTCGCTCTCGCCAACCCCGCGGAAGTTGAAGCGGAGGGTAGCGAATCCCTCTTCAGCGAGCCCGAGGGCCAGCGCCATCACGACGTTGTTGTGCATCGACCCGCCGTGCAAGGGGTGGGGATGACAGATGACCACGCCCGGCCAGGGCCCGCCATCCGCATCGGGCTGGGCGACCACTCCCTCGAAGGTAAGCCCGGCAGTCTGGAATGAAACGGCGCTTTGACGCAAGGTAGCCACCCCCGTTCTGTTTCTTGGGATATTCTGCACCATGTTAGAGTCCGGTCAACCCCAATTGCAAGGCGCGTCAATTTTGTAACAGGATGATTGCAAAGTAGATTCCAAGCCCCTCATTCCAAGCCTCTCATGGTGAGCTTGTCGAACCACCAGCGGCTTGAACCGGCATCCTTCGACAAGCTCAGGATGAGTAAAAGGCAAGCTCAGGATGAGTAAAAGGCAATGGGCGGTCTAACTTTGCAATCGTCCTGAGTTTTAGAAGGCCCCGATTGTCGGTTCAGTGCTATACTACCCGCATCCAGAGTGACCAATTAAAGCGAGCCCATTTCGGCAAGTGGGAGGAGCATCCGATGACTTTGAAAGGCGCAGTTTCGCGGGAACAGGCGAGTGAAGAACTGTCCCTGATGGCCCACCTGATGCGGAGGGCCGGGTTTGGGGCCACGTTCGAGGAGATGGAAGCGTGCGTTGAGGACGGCTACGAGCAGACGGTGGAGCGGCTGCTGCACCCGGAGGAGGCTGCCGCTTGGGATGACGCGCTCTTTCGCCGCTATCACGTCGACCAGAACAGCCTCATGCTCATCGAGAGCTCCCAGTCATACTGGCTGTACCGGATGATTAACTCCCCCAGACCCCTGGAGGAGAAGATCGCCCTGTTCTGGCACGGGCTGTTTGCGACCGCGTACGGGAAGCTCAACCACGCCAAGGCCGTGGTCAACCAGACCAACACCTTCCGGCGACACGGTCTCGGCACTTTCCGAAACCTGCTGTCCGAGCTGTCCAAAGACCCGGCGATGATTTTCTGGCTGGACAACAAGGACAATCACAAGGACGCCCCCAACGAGAACTACGGGCGCGAGTTGCTGGAACTGTTCTCCATGGGCATCGGCACTTACACGGAGGATGACGTCAAGGCCGCCGCCCGCGCGTTCACCGGCTGGACCATCGCCAACCAGGACTACATGAGCGTTCGGGCGTCCCGAGACTCCATCTGGCCGCATGGCCGGCTCGACTGGCAGTTCGAGTACCGCCCCGAAGACCACGACGACAGCCCCAAGACGTTCCTGGGGCAGACCGGTCGTTTCAACGGCGAGGATGTCCTGGACATCATCTGCGGTCACCCGGCCAGTAGCTGGTTCCTGGCTGGCAAGCTGTACGGTTTCTTCGTCTCCGACCAGCCCAACGAGGCGGCCACGCAGATCATCGCCGAAGACCTGCGGCGCACAGGCGGTGACGTGCGCTCGGCGATGCGCACCATTTTCAACTCGGAATTTTTCCGTTCTGAGGAGGCGCGGCACGCCAAGGTGAAGAGCCCGTCCGAAGTGGTAGCGGGCGTTGCCCGGCTGGCGGGGGCCTACCGGACGCCGCAGTGGAACATAGTCAACCTGGCCTTGGACGCCAATTTTATGGGCCAGGAAATTCTCAACCCGCCGACGGTTGAGGGCTGGCATACCGGCACGGAATGGGTTGACACGGGAACTCTGATGGAGCGGGTGAACTCGGCCGCCCAACTGATGGGAGACCCGTCCCAGCCGGGAGTGCGGGCAATCATCCGGCGGCTCCGGGACGAGAGCAGCGATTATTCCCCGGAGGAACTGGTAGACGCCTGCCTCGGCCTCTGCGGCGGCGCGGAGATAGCTAACCCCACTCGCAGCGAATTGGTTGCGTTCGTTTCCGAGCAGGGCGACCTGCAATTCGACTCGCAGATTTCGGCCGGTTGCGCCGAACAGCGCGTTGCGGACTTGCTTCAGCTCATTGTGTCCACCCGCGAATTCCAGATGTCCTGACCCAAAGCCCGGAGAGATTGCCGATGCTCCTCGCTCAAGACGTCAAGAAGGAAATCCTGAAGTTCATCGAAAAGAAGATCGACGCCGACGAAATATGGGCCGAAGCCTTCAGCAAGCTAATCGGCCTGGACGAGATTGAGCAGAACGGCGTTATCTGGGATATGCTGGAAGACATTAACAGCGCGATGCGCTGGGATGAGTTGTTTGCCAGAAGCCCGGAACTTTTGGAAAAGATGGGAGAGCAGGCGCTAAAAGACTACAAGGAAGAAAGGACTATCTCCCTTGAGGAGTTCCTTGCGCTAACTGCGGATGAGTCAGCTACATGACAGTAATGGTCTCCCGGACGAACCCTAGATTTTGGGATGCCTTCGGGAGACTGGATCCTGAAACACAGCGCAAAGTCCGGCGGGCTTACGAATTGTTCCAGAATGACCCGCGTCATGGTAGCCTGAGATTCAGACGGGTTCGAGGAACAAGAAACCACTATTCTGCCCGGGTAGACGACTACTACCGAGTGCTTGGCGTGGTTGATGGAAATACTATAACCTGGTATTGGGTCGGCCCTCACGACGAATACGAGAGGATGATTCCCTGAAATGACGACGACGGCAGCCATCCGCTATAGCCACACCGTTGGCTCGCTCTCCAACCAGGGCCGCGGGTTCCAGAACCCGGTGGACGTGGCGCTGGATTCTCAGGGCGTGATGTACGTTCTGAACCGCGCCGGGCCGGAGTTGCCCATACGTCTGCCGTACAAGCGCGTGTCCATGTGTACGGTCGACGAGGAATTCCTGGGGGAGTTCGGTACCGGCGGCACCGGGCCCGGTGAATTCTGGTGGCCCAGTTCGCTGGTTCTGGACAGTCAGGACAGGATCTATGTCGCCGACGAGGCGCTGAACCGCATCACCATTTTCTCTACGGAAGGCGAAATGCTGGGAATGTGGGGCGAGTCGGGATCGGCCCCCGGCCAGATCGACCGCCCGTCTTACATGGCGCGGGATGGCGACGACAACCTGCTAATCGCCGACAGCGGCAACCACCGGATACAAAAGTTCACCGTTGATGGTCAGTTCATTGAAACTTGGGGCGAGTTCGGCGACCGGGAAGGGCAGTTCAACACCCCTTGGGGGGTAGCCCTTGACGCAGGGGGAAACGTCTACGTTTCCGACTGGGGCAATGACCGCATCCAGAAGTTCACCCCGGTTGGGGAATTCATGGCCATGATCCCTGCCCCGGGAAGAATCGTGCCGGATTCCGACCGGATCAGTCATCCGGCCGGACTGTGCGTTGGCGGGCATGGCAACGTCTACGTCGCCGACTGGGGCAACGAACGGGTGCGGGTGTTGTCCGCGGAGGGCGATGTCCTGGCCACACTGCGGGGCGAGTCCGAAACGCCGACATGGGCCGACGAGTATTTCCTGGCCAACCCCGAGGAAGGCGCCCTCCGGCTGGAGGCCGACCTGTCGCCCGTGGTCGACCCGCCCGAGCGCAGAGACCGCGAGGAATCGGCCAACGTTGAGAAACTGTTATGGGGGCCGACGGCGGTCAAGCTGGACGGCCAGGGCAACGTACTGGTGGTGGACAGTTGCCGCCACAGGATCCAAGTCTACCAGTGGCAGGGTCACTAGGGATTAGAATGGCTCAAGACGGTCAGGCAGTAACCCACCCCAACCCGGCACCTTCCCAAAGAAAAGGCGTCTACTATGGCTGGTACGTAGTCGCTACGGCCATGTTCATCGCCGCGGTGACCACTGGGGCGCGCAACGGATTCGGTGTTTTCGTGCTCCCCATGAGCGAGGCTTTTGAATGGAGCCGCACCGAAATTTCCGTTGCCGCCGCCATCGGCTGGCTGGTGAACGGGGCCACGCAGCCGTTTCTTGGTCACCTGTTCGACAAGTTCAACTCGCGAAAGGTCCTGCTCATTAGCCTGCTGGTGGTGGGCCTGGCGACCGCCGGACTGAGCCTGACTTTCCATTACCTGTTCCTTATCTTCCTATTTGGGTTTGTACTTTCCACCGCCATGAGCGGCGCATCAATCGGCACCCTCATGCCGTTGCTGGCGCGCTGGTTCAACAGGCGCAGAACGACGGTACTGGGGCTGGTGGCCGCTGGCACTTCCATTGGCGGCCTGGTGCTCATCCCATTCAGCGGCTATCTGGTTGACTTGTTTAACTGGCGGGTTTCCTGGATTGCCCTTGGTTCCATCGTCACGGTTCTGGCCGTGCCCCTGGGGTTTGTGTTTCTGAGGAATAACCCGGCGGAAATGGGCCTGCTCCCGGACGGAGCTACGGAATCGTCCACTGACACGGGAGCCAACGCTCCCGCGCGGCGGCAGGGGCTGTTTGAAGTTGACCAGTGGTATAAGTCTTTCCGCACTCCCCCCATCTGGAACCTGTCAATCGCCTACACCGTTTGCGGCATTACGGTCGGCCTGATTTCGGTGCATTTCGTGCCCTACGCCCAGGAGCACATAGGAATCTCGGCTACCCTGGCCGCAACGATTTTCGGCGTTCTCACTGGCCTGAACGTGATTGGCGCCATTGGGGGCGGCTGGCTGGCCGACCGTTTCAGCCGCAAGAACGTCCTTGGGACGGTCTATGCCGTCAGGTGCGTCGCCTACCTGGTGCTAATCGGCGGCCTGGTGGCGGTAGACCGCGGCATCACGCTCCCTGTCCTGGGGTCGCCGGGGTTGCCCAGCCTGTGGTTCTTCGCCATCCTCGCGGGCTTTTCCTGGATTGCCAGCGTGCCGGTCACTGCCTCGCTGACCGCCGACGTTTACGGGCTGCGGGCACTGGCTACAATCTCGGGCATTTCTTTCCTATGCCACCAGATCGGCGCTTTCGTCAGCATCATCCTGGGTGGCTTGCTCTACGACATGACCGGCTCCTACCTGCTGCCCTTCTCCTTGGCCGCGGTCGCGTTGGTTCCGGCCTCCATCGCGTCGTACACCATCAACGAAAAGAAATACTCGGTGCGCTACCAGTCGGCGCCGGTTGCCGGAGCGGCGGCCGGGGACTAGACGCACGCATAACTAGTCTGCCAGACTGAATGAAAGACTCGAACGACAGGTTGAATTCATGGCGCGCACAAACATAGAAATTGACGAAGAGGCGTGCACCGAAGTCATGCGTCTCTATAATCTCAGGACAAAGCGCGAGGCAATTAACTTCGCTCTCCGATGGATGGCTGGCAAACCCATACCCCCAGATCCCGCCAAGCGCATGACCCGGGAGGAGATAGATGCCATGCGGGGTATGGGATGGGATGGAGACCTTGACGCTATCAGACCGGCTGGCCCCTCTGACTTTAGTTGAATCCTCTGCCTGGATCGAGTTCCTTAGAGAGACCGGCTCGCCGGTTGGCAACCGTGTAGACGAGTTGCTTGATGCTGGCGCTGCAATCTGCGATCCAGTCAGGCTCGAACTTCTCGCAGGTGCGAGAAACGAGTCAGATTTGCAGAACATTTACCGTCTATTGTCACAGGCTACAGTTATTCCGATGTTGCCAGAAGACTACGATCTCGCTGCGGAACTGTACCGCCGATGTCGGCGTGGGGGCGAGACGGTGCGCAAGCTGATCGACTGCCTCATCGCCGCAGTTGCCATACGCTCCGGAATCCCGGTGCTGCACAACGACCGGGACTTTGACGTGCTGGCCCGGCACACGGAACTGCAAGCGGACCTCGCGGCCCGCTGAAGGCAAGGTCGCCGGGCGAGCGTGAATCCCCTATTTACCCCGCCGCTGCCGCGCCCATGAGTCGCGCAGCGCCACCGTGCGGTTGAATACCAGCGCCCCCGGCTGTGAGTCCGGATCCACGCAGTAGTAGCCCTGCCGCAGGAACTGGAACCGGTCGCCCGGTTTCGCGTCGGCGAGAGACGGCTCCACCTTGGCGGTTACCGTTCGCAGGGAGTCGGGGTTCAGGTTGTCGGTGAACTCGCCGCCCTCGGGCAGGTCGCTGGGGTCCTCTTTCAGAAACAGGTGGTCGTAGACGCGCACCTCGGCGTCCAGGCAGTGCTCCGCCGATACCCAGTGCGACGTTCCCCGCACTCGCCGTCCGTCCGAGGATGTTCCGCCTCTTGTTTCCGGGTCGTAGGTACATCTGATCTCAACGATCTCGCCGGTCGATTCGTCCTTGACCACGCCGGTGCACGTAACGTAATAGGCGTCCTTCAGCCGGACCTCGCGACCTGGAGAGAGACGGTAGAATCCACGGGGCGGGTCTTCGGAGAAGTCGTCCCGCTCGATGTACAAAGTGCGGGAAAATGGCAACTGGCGGTGTCCCGCGCTGGCGTCCTCCGGGTTGTTCTCTGACTCGACGAATTCGGTCTGGCCCTCCGGGTAGTTCTCGATGACCAGTTTGACCGGATCCAGGACTGCCATGACACGGGGAGTGCGGCGGTTCAGGTCCTCGCGGACGCAGTTCTCCAGCAGGGCGATGTCAGTCCACGTGTCCCGCTTGGCGACGCCGATGCGCTCGCAGAAGTCGCGGATGGCCTCGGGCGTGTAGCCGCGGCGTCGCAGGCCCGACAGCGTGGGCATTCGCGGGTCGTCCCATCCGTTGACATAGCCGCCCTCCACCAACTGTATCAGCCGCCGCTTGCTGAGCACTGTGTAGGTCAGGTTCAGCCGGGCGAACTCGATCTGCTGCGGGTGGTAGATGTCCAGTTCGTCAAGGAACCAGTCGTAGAGAGCGCGGTGCCCCTCGAACTCCAGCGTGCAGATGGAATGCGTCACGCCCTCGATGGAATCCGACTGCCCGTGGGCAAAGTCGTACATGGGATAGATGACCCAGTCGTCGCCAGTGCGGTGATGGGACGCCTTGAGGATACGATAGAGCACCGGGTCGCGCAGGTTGAGATTGGGCGAAGCCATGTCGACCTTGGCCCGGAGTACCCGGCTGCCCTCGTCGAACTCTCCTTTTCGCATCCGCTGGAACAGGTCGAGGTTTTCCCCCGCGGGGCGGTTGCGGTAGGGACTCTCCCGGCCAGGCTCGGTTAAGGTTCCCCGGTACTCGCGAATCTCGTCGAAGGACAGGTCATCCACGTAGGCCCTGCCCTTACGTATCAGGTCAACGGCCATCTCGTACAGATGGGGAAAGTAGTCCGAGGCGTAGAACAGGTTGTCGCCCCAGTCCCAGCCAAGCCAGCGCACATCCTCGAGGATGGAGTTGACGTACTCGATCTCTTCACGGGTTGGGTTGGTGTCATCAAAGCGCATATTGCAGTGCCCGCCGTTTTCGGCGGCGAGGCCGAAATTGAGGCAGGCGGACTTGGCGTGCCCGATGTGCAGATACCCGTTGGGTTCCGGCGGGAACCGGGTGATTACGTTGCCACCGAACTTGCCGGTCTGGTTGTCGTCGGCGACTATGGTGCGGATGAAGTCATGCCCGGTGGTGTCGGTTTCAGCCGTCTGCGTCATTCTCTGTCCTACTCCGACCCATACGTAGGGGCGCACAGCCGTACGCCCTGATACCCGTAAGGATAATGGCTGTACACTGAAATTGGGCGCACGGCTGTGCGCCCCTACGGGTGACCTTCCTGAAATTGCAGCTAGCCATCCCGTTAGAAGAGGAACTATACCGCCGCGCCCAGCTTTTGCGCCGCTTGGTGGAGGCGGCTCATGACGCGGTCACGCCCTATCACCTCCATGGTCTCGAACAACGGAGGCGATACGTTGCGGCCCGTTGAGGCGGTGCGCAACAGCCCAAAGAATTGCCGCCGGGACAGGGACAACGACGCTCCCAGCTCGCCCAGCATCGCCTCCAGCTTTTCGTGGCCAAAGTCGTTCGGTGCGGTGTCGGCTTCAAGGGACGCAATGGTCGCGCGAAGAGCGTCCGAGGCGCTTTCCGCATCCATGCCCTTCTGCACGAGAATCGCGCCGTCATAGTCCGGGGCAAGGTCGCCGAACAGGTAGGCGGTCATGTCGTCGGATTCGTCAAGCCGCTTCAGGCGTTCCTGGACCAGTGGCGCAATGTTGCTCAGGTATTTGTGCTCATCGCAGCCTAGTTCGCGCGGGATGTAGGCGGCCATCCTTTCTGCCAGGTCTTTAGCGGGCAAATCGCGGATGTAGACCCCGTTCATCCACAAGAGCTTGTCCTGGTCGAAGATGGCGGCGGACTTGGTGATGCGGTCGAGGGTAAAGTTGTCGATGATGTCCTGCAACGACACCACCTCGGTGCTACCGTCCAGCGACCAGCCCAGCAGCACCATGAAATTTAGCAGCGCCTCGGGCAGATACCCCTCATCCCGGTATTCGCCGATGGCCGTGGCGCCGTGCCGCTTGGAGAGCTTGGCGCGGTCGGGGCCGGTAATCATGGGCAGATGGGCGAACTCCGGGGGCTGGAATCCGAATGCCTGGTACAGTTGCAGGTGGCGCGGCGTGCTGGGCAGCCATTCCTCGGCGCGCATCACGTGGCTGATCTCCATCAGGTGGTCGTCGGCAACCACCGCCAGGTGGTACGTGGGGAAACCATCGGACTTCAAAATTACGAAGTCCTCCTGGAGATCGTTCCGCCATTCCACGTCGCCGCGAATCAGGTCGGAAACCTGCGTCATCCCGGACTGAGGCATGGCGAAACGGATAACCCGCTCGCCGTCGCTCACCGGGTCGCCCACGGCACCAGCCCGGCCCAGGGCGCGGCACCGGCATCCCTCGGCGGAGTAGGAGCCGGACTCGCGGTTGGCCTTCCTCAACTGCTCCAGTGCCTCGCGGCTACAGTGGCAATGGTAGGCGTTGCCTTGGTCAAGCAACTGCTCCGATAGCCGCTGGTAGATTTCCAGGCGGTTGGACTGCTCATAGGGCGCGTGCGGCCCGTCAACCTCCGGCCCTTCGTCCCAGTCGATGTTGAGCCAGCGCAGGCCGTCCAGGATGGCCTCAACCGCCCCGTCCACCAACCGCGTCTGATCGGTGTCCTCGATGCGGACGATGAATTTGCCGCCGTGGTGGCGGGCGAACAGCCAGTTGAAAAGGGCGGTGCGGATGTTGCCAATGTGCGGTTGTCCTGTGGGGCTTGGGGCGTATCGAACGCGGACCTCAGCGGCCAAGTCTACGACTCCTCGGCGATGCAACTGCAACCATTGTATCACGGCTTAGGATAGTTCCCGCACGAAAATCGCGGCGTTAGTTCCGGTCACTCGCCCATAGCTGCCGCGCGCAGATTTGCGTGACGGCCCCTTCGTCATCGTTGC
Source organism: Dehalococcoidia bacterium (assembly GCA_963664375.1). Taxonomy (GTDB): domain Bacteria; phylum Chloroflexota; class Dehalococcoidia; order Lucifugimonadales; family UBA3495; genus VXOI01. The sequence continues at coordinate 1,503,715 of OY761449.1, read as the reverse complement.
CTTCGTGGTATCCTATGCCAAAATTTGCTTGGAGGATTCTCCACCATGACCGCGAGCCCCAACGTAAGAATCGAACGCGATTCCATGGGTGAAATGGAGGTGCCCGCAGACGCTCTTTACGGCGCCTCGACCATGCGCGCCGTATTGAACTTCCCTATCAGCGGGCTGCGCTTCCCGCGCACCTTCATCCGCGCCCTAGGACTGATCAAGCAGTCGGCGGCGCGCAGCAACATGTCGCTGGGCCTGCTGGACGAAAGCATCGGCAACGCCATCGTCGCAGCCGCCCAGGAGGTCATCGACGGGCAACTGGACCGGCACTTCGTGCTGGACATTTTCCAGACCGGCTCCGGCACTTCCACCAACACCAACGCCAACGAGGTCATCGCCAACCGGGCCAGCCAACTGCTGGGCGGCGACCTTGGCTCGCGGCTGGTACACCCCAACGACCACGTCAACATGGGGCAGTCGTCCAACGACGTCATCCCCACCTCAATACACCTGGCCGCGCTGCTGGCGATCAAGGAGGACCTGATTCCGGGTCTGGAGAACCTGGCTGGTGAGCTCGAAAAGAAGTCCGAGGAGTTCTGGCCGGTAGTCAAGACCGGCCGCACTCACTTGCAGGACGCCACGCCGGTGCGTCTCGGCCAGGAATTCATGGGCTATGCCGGACAGGCCCGGTACAGCATACAGCGGATGCAGAGGGCGCAGGAGGCCCTGGCCGAGGTAGCCCTGGGAGGCACGGCGGTCGGAACCGGCGTCAATACTCACCCGGAGTTCTCATCCCGTACCTGTGCCTTCGCCTCGGAGGCGGCGGGCGTGGAGATACGGGAAACGGGCAACCACTTCCAGGCCCAGTCGTCGCTGGACGCGCTGGTGGAGGCCAGCGGAGAGCTGAAAACGGTAGCCGTCAGCCTGCACAAGATAGCCAACGACATACGATTCATCGCCTCCGGCCCTCGTGCCGGTCTCGGGGAGATTACCCTGCCGGAGGTACAGCCGGGGAGCTCGATCATGCCGGGCAAGGTAAACCCCGTCATCGCGGAGTCCGTGGTGCAGGTGGTGGCCCAGGTCGTCGGCAACGATGCGGCGGTTACCCTCGCGGGACAGGGCGGCTACTTCGAGCTGAACACCATGATGCCCGTGGCCGCCCACAACATCCTTGAGTCCATATCCCTGCTGGCGGCGTCGGCCAACAACTTCGCCGACCAGTGCGTTGAGGGCATCGAGGCAACTACCGTCGGCCCCGACATGGTGGAGAAGGGGTTGATGCTGGGCACCGCCCTGGCCCCAGCCATTGGCTACGACGCGGCGGCTTCCATCGCCAAGGAGGCAGCGGCCAGGGGTTCCACAATCCGCGAACTAGCCAAGGAAAAGACGGAGCTTTCTGACGAGGAACTGGACACCCTGCTCAACCCGGAAGGCATGACCGAGCCGGGCGTAACTATGGCCAGCGGCGGCGGGTGAAATCAAAACGTTGACGTATAGGCAAAGGCGGGGCTGCCGGAATCGCAGCCCCATTTTCTTGCGGCGCTTGCAAGATTCCCGACTCGAGGTAGAGGGCCTTCGGGGTTAGCCGTCGCCGTGTCCGTCGGTTTCGTGGGGCACTCGAAGCAGTCCCTCCAGGCGCGCCACCCGCTGCGACAGTTGCGACACTTCCGTGATTAGCTGGCGGTTTTGCTCCACCATCAGCAGAAACCTTTCATTCGACTCCTCAAAGCGAGCGTTCATGTCGTTGGACAGTGCAGCAAACCGGGCATTCACGTCGTTGGACAGTGCGGCAAAGCGGGCATTCGTCATCTGCCAGGTTGCGGCAAACAGGGCCACCATCACTGCCAGCATGCCGACGCCCACACCGAGGATGGTGTACATTTCCGGACTCATGGGATTCTCCTTCACCGAGATACGCGACTATTTTACCACCGCTGTGACGTCCGGCTTATATGAATGGCAGTTCTGATCTAACCCTAGTCCCACAGCGGCAGGTTCCGGGCCAGCGCTGCATCAAGGCAGTTGGGGCAACGCTGGTCGACGGTGTGGCCTTCGGCAGGGTAGAGGTTCTCTCCCCTGAGACCGCAAAGAAAGTCGGGCATGATTTCCTCGATACCCACTTGCAGCAGGTAATGTACCTTGCCCGACTTGTGCTCGAAGGCCCACCACCACGGAGTTTGCCCGGCGGCCATTTCGTTGAGGAAAGACTTGAAGTCATCCTCCCACCCGTCGCCAGGGAGCTCCACCAGCCACCGCCCGGTTGACGATTCCGGGTCGCGCTCGGCCTTCAGGCTGCCCCGGCGAATGTATTCGCGTATCTCGCGCTGCGACACGTTCAGGCGGCGAGATGCGTCCTGGATTGAAACCTTCTCCATAGCGGACTCCAATGAAAAGCGGATGCAGAAAGCCCAGCGGCCAATCAGACAACAATGGCCGGGTCCTCGATGGTGTCGGCCAGAGAGCCGCCCGGCGGCACCATAGGGTAAACGTTGGCAGCCTCGTCCACGACGAATTCGATGAGGAAAGGCCCGTCGTGCGCCTTGGCCTGCCGGAGGGCGGCCAGCACGTCCTCTTGCTCGGACACCCGCACCGCCCCGAGGCCGTAAGCCTCGGCCAGTTTCAGGAAATCGGGGCCGGGAACGGGCACGGCCTTGAGGTGGTTGTCGAAATACATCTCTTGCCACTGGCGCACCATGCCCAGGTGTCCGTTGTTGATCAGGGCGAACTTGACCGGCAGTTTCTCCTCAACAGCGGTCACCAACTCTTGCAGCGTCATCTGGAAGCCACCATCGCCGGCGATGCTCCATACGGTCGATTCCGGCCGTCCCGCCTGGATGCCCAGGGCGGCTGGCACCTCGAACCCCATGGCGCCCTGGCCGCCCGAAGAGACAAAAGTATTGACCTGGTTGAAAGCCAGGAACTGGGCCGCCCACATCTGGTGCTGCCCCACTCCGGTGACCACCGTTGCGCCGGGATCATCCTGCAACACGTCGTTCAGAGTCGCCATCACGTGCTGCGTTTGCAGCTTGTCCGAGGGCGGGATGGCCAGCGACGGGTGCTCCTGGCGCAGCTTGCCGATGTGCTCCATCCAGCCGGGTCTCGGCGTGTGGGAAACGAGGGGATTCAGCCCGTGGAGCACCGCCTTGGCGTCGCCGGGCAGAGACACCTCGACCGGCACGTTGCGGCCGATCTGCGTGGGTTCGATGTCTACGTGGATGATGCGCGCGTGCGGCGCAAAGGTGGACACCCGCCCCGTGACCCGGTCGTCGAACCGCATGCCAACGCCGACGATCAGGTCCGCCTCGTCGACGGCGATGTTGGCCCAGTACATCCCGTGCATCCCCAGCATCCCCAGGCTCAGCGGGTGGCCGCTGGGGAAGCTGCTCAGCCCCAGCAGAGTGGTGATGACCGGGATGCCGGTCGTTTCCGCCAGCGCTTGCAGCTCCTTCGTCCCGCCGGATGCCAGCACTCCATGCCCGGCGATTATCAGCGGCCGCTCGGCCTCGTTGATGAGCCTGGCGGCGGCTGGCAAGTTGGCGCGGGTCTCGTCGCTGATTTCCGGCATTCTGAGCGGCGTAATCTCAGGAAACACCGGATCTACCAGGTCGAGTTGCACGTCACGGGGAATGTCGATAAGCACCGGCCCCGGACGGCCTTCCTGCGCGATGGCAAACGCCTCCCTGATGGTTGGGGCCAGGTCGTCGGCCGACATAACCATGAAGCTTTTCTTGGTGCAGGTGGCGGTGATGGAGCAGATGTCGCACTCCTGGAACGCTTCGGAGCCGATGGCCGTGCGCGCCACCTGGCCAGTGATGGCGATCAGGGGAACGGAGTCGGCCTTGGCCCCCATGATGCCCGTGACCAGGTTCGTGGCGCCGGGGCCGGACGTAGCGACGCAAACGCCCACCTTGCCGCTCACCCGCGAATAGCCGTCGGCGGCATGGGCCGCAGCCTGCTCGTGCCGGACCAGGATGTGGCGGAGTTGCGGGTAGGCCCAGAGGGCGTCGTAGAACGGCAAAATGGCCCCGCCGGGATGCCCGAAGAGCACTTCGACGCCCTCCCGGATGAGGCTCTGGCAGACGATTTCCGCGCCCTTGACTTTTTCTTGGTTCACCAAAGCAGCGCCTCCAAAAATAAGCCTTCCCTGCCGGAGAAGGGTGCCTCCGGGTTTGTTCCGGGTCTGTCTGGCGCTTTGCTGCTGCGGTCTGCCCGCTGGCAATAAAAAAGGCCCGCCCCAACATAGGGACGGGACTTCAATACTCCCGCGGTACCACCCTATTTGTCCCGATGTAGCCGGGACCTCTCTTGCAGGCACCATCATGCCCCGCCGCTGCTAACGGGCGGCGACCCCGGCCTTGCCTACTAACCCCGGAGGGGATTTTCAGCTGGCGACTCCGGAGGGATTTTCGATCAGGTCCGATGCGCCTGCTTCCACCGTACCAGGCTCGCTATGCCCGAATCCCTGACCTACTCGTCTCCATCACAGTCTTTGATCGAAATTAGCACAGCCGTCATCCACTGTCAACAACTAGTCGTCGATGGGCCAGGGCCTTTCGATTATTCCCTCCCCCTGAGGGGGAGGGTTAGGGTGGGGGTGAAATTCCCGCATCAACAAACTGGCATGCAGCGGACGGCGGCAAATCCTGTGAATCCTTTAATCCCGTAAATCCTGATTCAGACAAATAATCGAAAGGCCCTCGGCGATGGGCAAGGGCTATCGCATATAAAATTACTACCCCGTCACTCCGGCGAAAGCCGGAGTCCAGAACGGACGGTTTTGTCTGATTTGCGGTATATGGGCGCCGGACTCGGTCACTGGATTCCGGCTTTCGCCGGAATGACGGCACTAAAACCGTTCAAATGCCATAACCCTGGGCGATGTGCGGCTTTCCGAAGTGGTTGTCTTGTCTGAATCCTGATGGGAGTTACGCAGTTAAAGGGACGCCCTCCCCCTAACCCTCTCCCGTAGGGAGAGGGAATAGGTTTTGACTGCGTAACTCTTATGGCAATCGTTCCTGGATCCGGCAATGGTTCCGTTGGGTATGCTACTATTTGAGCGGCAGTTCCGGCACACGACTGAAATGATCGACGACAGAGATACACAGCACCAGGTTGATGACCAGCAGACCGGCGCGAATGCTGGCCCCGACGGGGTTTCCCTGGCGTTTGAGCCGCCTGACGAACCGATCCCGCCGCCGCCGTCTGCTCCGGGCGAGTTTCTGGCCTCCCAGTGGATTGGCTCGCTGACGCCTGTGGTGAGCTACAGCAGAGCTGGCGAGCCGCTTGCTCCTCCCCCGCCGTCCGCTCCGGGGGAGTTCCTTACCGCCCAATGGTCGGACGGTGTAATCCCTGAATTTCAGGATGATGAAGGAAACCTTGCGATATTCAGGGACGCCATCCCTGATTGCATATTGAGCATCAGTCAGTTGGAGGCGCTGGCAGCGGATTCAGAGCTACCGGACGAAACGCTGCCCCCGGCTGATGACGAGGTTCCCGACGACATCGAGGAAGCCGTTACCGTCCGCCTGAGGGAAGTGCCGCTCGCGCCGGACGAGGATATTTCACTGGTCTTCCTGCCGGGCGAAGGGCTGGTTGACGAGGTACCCAGGTCCGGGCAGGCCCTCATCCTCACAAACCAGCGGCTCATCGCCTTCCGCGGCGTCGAGGGATTCCGCGATACGCACATGGCGCTGGCGTCGGAAATCACCCAGTGCTCGGTCCGCACCGGGCAAAGAAACTGGGGCGCCATCCTGCAAGGGCTGATGATAATGATCGGCGGCGCGTTCCTCTACCTGATCGTTGGCTACTGGCTGGCGGGGCAGGTCAGCGGCCCCAACGTGCCGGTGCTGAACATCGACGTAGCGCCCCTGATAGCGTTGCTGATTATCCTGGCCGGGCTACTCATCCTGGCCTCCAACTATTTCACGCGGCCCGCTGGCGCGATTATCTTTCACGGCCTGGGAGTGGAGATAGCCTTTCCGTTCCGCAGTTCCCTCGGCTTGGGCGAGATTTACGAATTCGTAGACCGGGTGCAGTCCGTGCGCTGGCGCGGGAATCCCGTAACGCCGGACAACGATCCACCGTATGCCAGTCTTGACGGCGAGGGTGGAGAACAGCCGCCGACGTAACCCGGTCACGGACAAGTGGGCCGAAAGAGCGTCACTTACTGAACTTACTGAAGGTGTGCGACAAATCCCCTCTCCCACAGGGAGAGGGAACTTTGGAAACACCCTCATCAAAAACTATCTCAAAACCGCCGATTACCGTTCTGCGGCCTCTCCGCGCTACCTCTTCACCCCCACCCTAACCCTCCCCCTCAAGGGAGAGGGGACTCTTGAGATAGTTTCCTAACCTAGCAGCAGACCAGGATCTACGTCCAGTTCCATGGGCCATTGTTCGCCGCGCTGGTGCTGGTAGTAGGCGCAGGCGGCGACCATTGCGCCGTTGTCCGTGCAGAGCACCGGCGGCGGGATGATTACCGGCATGGGAGACCGCTTGACAATCTCTTCCCGCAGCCGGGCGTTGGCGGTCACCCCCCCGCCCAGCACCAGGCCCTTAACCCGGTACTTCCTGGCCATTTCGACCAGCTTGGCGGAAACCACGTCAACGACGGATTCCTGGAACGCCGACGCCAGTTCGCGGACGACCTCGGCAGTGGCGGCGTCATCCGGCGGCGAGTCGGTTTCGGCCAGGTAGACGCCCCGATCCTGGGCCATGTGCAGCAGCGCGGTTTTCAGGCCGCTGAAACTGAAGTCATGGGTATCCCGCATCCAGGCGCGGGGCAGGTTGACGCCGCCCGCCGCTCCGGTGGCGACTCGCTGGATCTCGGGGCCGCCGGGGAACCCCAGGCCCAGGATGCGGGCCGCCTTGTCGAAAGCCTCCCCGGCGGCGTCGTCCCGCGTGCGGCCCACGAGCCGGTAGCGGCCGTGTCCCTCCATCAGCAGCAGGTCGGTATGCCCGCCGGACGCCACCAGGCACGCCAGCGGAAACCCGGGATCCTCCGCCGGATCGTGCGGCGTCAGCCACGCCGCGTAGATGTGCCCCTCAAGGTGATTGACGCCGATGAGCGGCTTGTCCAGCGAGTAAGCGATGGCCTTGGCCGCGTTCAGGCCGGTAATCAGTGAACCGGCGAGGCCCGGCCCATAGGTGACCGCGACAACGTCTATGTCATCGAGGCCGAGCCCGCACGAGGCTACCGACTGCTCCAGCACGGGAGTGAGGTCGCGCACGTGCTGCCGCGAGGCCAGCTCCGGCACCACCCCGCCGTAACGGGAGTGCAGGTTGGCCTGCGACGAAATGATGTTGGAGCGCAGAGTCCGGCCGTCCTGAACCACTCCGGCGGCCGTTTCGTCACACGATGTCTCGATTCCCAGGATGTTCATTGCGTTATCCAAGTCCAATGGTGATGCAAAAATTTTTAGGCATACTTGACCGGATGATTGTCCAGCATTACCTAGGGAGTGTCGTCAAATTAAACAGTCATTCCCGCGAAAGCGGGAATCCACGCTCCATTGCCCATAGCTGATTTTACCGGCGTATAACCCTCTGGATTCCCGCTTTCGCGGGAATGACGGTTTGAGGCCGGAGAATCACGTATTAGCAGCGCGTGTTGAGAATACCTGCAATAGGCTCAACTTTACACCCTAGCGGGCCAATGCTATCATCCAGATGCAACACATGTCGCGTACGCTATCTGTAGCGCAATCGACGCACAGTATCGAATTCGGGGAGGTATGGCAAAAATATGGACGCCGGAGACTCATGGAGATGGGGCTTACTTGCCATATTCCTGATTCTTTCAGCCTTCTTTTCAGCCTCTGAAACGGCGTTCATTGCCCTGCCGAAAGCGCGCCTGCTTCACTTGGTGCAGACAAAGCGCGCGGGGGCGGCCCGCGTTTCCCGCCTGATCCAGAAGCCGGAGCGCTTCCTGGCTACGGTGCTCCTGAGCAACAACCTGGTAAACACCGCCGCCGCCGCTCTGACCACCATACTGGTCGTTGAATTGATTGGGAATCCCTTGGTGTCGGCCTTGGTGTCCACCGTGGGCATTACGCTGATCCTGCTCCTGTTCTGCGAATCGCTGCCGAAGACAATAGCCTGGCACCGGTCTGAGAATGTCTCCTTTCTCGCCTCTCGCCCCCTGGTGCTTGTCGGATTCCTTCTTGCGCCCGTTGTCGCCATAGTCCAGGGAATTACCACCCTTTTCAGCCGGGCCTTGGGAATATCCGGCAGTTCGGCTCACTTGACCAGCGACGAGGAGATCCGCACCCTAATCGCTGCGGGCGCTCAGACGGGGGCCGTGGAGGCCGAGGAGGCGGAGCTACTGGAAAAGGTGTTCCGGTTCGGCGACCGCCAGATGCAGGAAGTAACGACGCCGCGTCCCGAAATTGTCTGGCTTGAGAAAGGGGCCACGCTTTCCGAGTTCCTCGATGTCTATCGCGAGTACAGCCATACCAGGTTCCCGGTGTACGAGACTTCCAAGGAAAACGTGGTCGGCATCCTGTCGGTAAAGGATGTCCTGACGGAACTCAGCGCCGGGCGGATCGGGTCCGACGACGACGTGACCACCCTGCTGCGCGATGCCTACATCGTTCCCGAGACCAAGAACGTCAGCGACACGTTCGCGGAAATGCGGCTGCGTCGCCGTACCGTCGTCCTGACCTTTGACGAGTTTGGCGGCATAGCGGGCCTGGCTACTACCAAGCAACTGCTGGGCGTCATTGTGGGAGACGTGGGAGACGAAGGGCCTGCGCCGGAGGAAATGGTGACGCCCCTCGGGGCTGACAGCTATCGCGTGGATGCCGCCGCCAGCATTTCCGAGATCAACGACGAGCTGGAACTGGACATACCCGTGGGAGATTATCAGACCATGGCTGGCTTTGTACTGGACCAGTTGGGCCGGATCCCGGAGGTTGAGGACAGCTTTGAGTACGGAAACCTGACCATAACGGTCAAAGGCATGGACGGCGTTCGCGTAGATGAGCTGAAATTGGTGCGGTCCACCGTGGAGGCCGCTGGGGAAAGAGGGTGAGGATTTATCTGCTCCGGCATGGCGAAACCGAATGGAACAAGCTGGGCAAGTTCCAGGGATTTGCCGACGTTTCCCTGAACGAGCGCGGATTTGCCCAAGCCCGCGATTCCGCCCGGGCCGCGCTTCTCTGGGAGCACTCGGTCATCTATTCCAGTTCGCTGACCCGGACGGTGCAGGTTGCCGAGGAGATACGAAAGCTCTCCGGCGCGCCCGTGGTTACGGATCCCGGCCTGCGCGAACTCAACCTGGGCGACCTCGAGGGCGTGAGCGGCGCGGAAATGAGGGAGGGCTGGCCGGACGTCTACAGCGACTGGAGGGCCAACCCCGCCGAGGTGCAGATGCCCAACGGCGAATCGCTGTCCCAGCTACAGGAAAGGGCCTGGGGAGCCATTCAGGAAATCGAGAAAGCCCATTCGGGATCTCCCGGGGTTGTCGTCGTTTCCCACAATTTCACCATTCGCACCATAGTTTGCGCCATACTCGGCATTCCCCTGGCCAATTTCCATCGCATGTCTCTGGGACTCGGTTCCCTCAGCACCTTTGACAGCGACGAAAGCGGGCGCAGGCTGGTCACCTACAACTGCAACAGCCATCTGTCCGTCGATAACCGCTAACCCCAGGGCATGACCTCCGCGTCCAGCTTCGAGCGGCTGGTAGCCGCCAGCCTGCAACGCGCCGGAATGTCCGGCGCCGGAGCGGCCATCGTCGTTGCCTGCTCCGGAGGGCCGGACTCGACGGCCCTGCTGCGCTCACTGCACCGGTTGCAAACATCACACGGCCTGTCCCTGCACGTTGCCCATCTGAACCACGATTTTCGCGGCGCTGAGGCCGATCACGACGCTGCTTTTGTGCAGTTGTTTGCCGACAGGTTGGGCCTGCCATGCAGCATCGACAAGAGAGACCCCATCGCCTACCAGCGCGCCACTGGGGTGTCATCGTTCGAGCAGGCTGCCCGGGAGATGCGCTATTCGTTCCTCCACTCGGTCGCTGCCGCAACGGGGGCCTCGGCGGTCGCCCTGGGCCACACATCCGACGACCAGGCCGAAACCGTGCTGCTGCACATCCTGCGTGGGGCGGGAATGCAGGGACTGAGAGGGATGGCCGAGGTTTCAAATTGGCCCTGGCCCGCGGACGGGAATGGCCCCTTGCTGTTCCGTCCGCTGCTGGATGCAAGCAAGGCAGATACCGCGGCTTACTGCCGCGAGCTGGGACAGACCTACCGTGAGGACTCCGGCAATTACCTGTGGCGGTTCACCCGCAACCGGGTGCGGCTGGACCTGATGCCGCGCCTGGCCCGCGACTACAACCCCCGCGTTCGGGACGCCCTGCTGCGCCTGTCCCGCATCGCAGGCGACGATTCGGATTTCCTGGACAGAGAATTGGAACGTCGCTGGGATGGTATTGCCACCGTGGATGACGCCGCCGTGTCCCTGGACGCCGTGGAGTTGGCGGCCCTGCATCCGGCACTGCTACGCCGGGCCTTGCGCCGGGCATATTCCCTCGCTGCCGGGGACTCCCGTGCTCTCGGCGAGAACCACCTTGACGCCATGCTCAGTCTCGTCCAGAACCGTCGAGGTGGGCGCAGCCTTGACTTGCCGCGGGGTGTCGGCGTCCGTGTAGAGTCGAATGTCCTTCGCATTTTCCGCCGGGATGAGGGACGTCCAGTGCCTAACCTGCTCCGGGAACACTCGATCCGTGTCCCGCAGAAACCCGGAGAAACCTTAGAATTCGAGGCGGACGGCTGGCGAGCCTATATGCAGGTGGGAAATCCGCCCCCGTTCCAGGACAAGACTGCCCCGTCAGACCAACGATTTGCCGCAACGCTGAGACGTGACGTTTTGGGCGAGCAGGTAACTATCAGGACCCGCAGGCCGGGCGACCGCTTTCAGCCATCGGGCATGACCGGCACAAAAAAACTCCAGGACTTTTTCACCGATTCAAAAATTCACAGAGACCGGCGCGACAGCGTCCCCCTGCTGGTCTGCGAGCTCGGCATTGCCTGGGTCGTCGGCCACCGGGTGGCGGACTGGGCCTTGGACGATAACGGCAGCGCCGCGTTAAGGGTAGAATTTATCTCCTCCGGTTGATGTAGTCTCCCGGCCCGTCGGCCAAAATCACAAGGCAAGGTGCGAGCGTCCGGCAACGCCCCAACCGTCGCAGGTTGGGTATTCTCAGTGTGTGTTGGTATTCCCATGTAGGGGCGCACGGCTGTGCGCCCTGGCCCCCGGTTCCGGCGCAATTCTCTCCTGCGCAGACGCGGGCACACGTCCCTCGACGCGCTCGGGAGTGCGCCCCTACGCGGCGGGGCCAAGCAAACAAATCGCGTCCAATTCCAACACACGTTGGGAATACCGCGGGTTGCCACCTCCCCCGTGCGTTGATAGCATGGCGGCAGTTTGCGGCAGTTTGCGGCAGTTTGCGGCAGTTTGCGGCAGGAGGGGGCACGATGGACCTTGGAGTTAGCGGCAGGGTTGCGGTCATCGGCGGCGGCAGCAAGGGCCTTGGGCGGGCCTGCGCCGATTCGCTGGCGCAGGAGGGAGCGAACCTCGCCATTTGCAGCCGCAACGCTCAGGAATTGGAGTCGGCTGCTGCGGAGATTCGGGCGGCGACCGGGGTCGAAGTGCTGGCCGTGCCGGGAGATCTGTCTCAGCTCGAGGATATACAGCGCCTCGTACAGTCTGCCGTCGGCCACTTTGGGCGGCTGGACATCGTGGTGGCCAACTCCGGCGGGCCGCCTTCGGGCCGGGCCACCGACACCAGCGAAGAGACGTGGAGCCAGTCCATAGACATGGCGCTCAATTTCTTCATCCGTATGGGCCGCGAGGCGACGCCCCACATGCGCGAGCAAAAATGGGGCCGCGTCTGCAACATTCTGGCCTCCACCGTGTACCAGCCCATAGACAACCTGGTAACGTCGGGCGTCACTCGCATGGGCGCGGTGGCCTACGCCAAGAGCCTGGCCGACGAGGTGGGACGGGATAACGTTCTCGTGAACAACGTAGCCCCCGGATTCCTGATGACGGAGAGGATGCGCCACGTATTCGAGACCCGTTCGGAGGACACCGGGCAGGACCTGGAGACCGTGCTGGAGGCTGGTTCCTCGCGCATTCCGGTGGGGCGGTTCGGGCGCCCCGAGGAGCTGGGCGACTTCGTGGCCTACCTGTGCTCCGACAAGAACACCTACGTGACCGGGACAACCATTCTGGTGGACGGAGGCGTCGTTCGCTCGGTGATGTAGGCAAATGAAACGGGTTACGGCATGCGGAACAAAAGTAGCCTGCGTCTATTCCCGCTCGGGTGGGCCGGCCAAGACTTCCGCCGGAATCTCTATACCCCGCTTCGACATCTCGCGCGCGATACGATCCCTTTCTTCGGCGCGACCTTCCGCTTTTATCTTTTCCCTGTCCTTCTGCCGTTGCGCCAAGGCCCAAAATATCATTCTAATGCTCCACTCAATGACAAAGGTTATCGAACCATAGGCGAAGGCCCCTAATGGGGCCAGTGTTCCAGCCAAGTCAAGGTCTGCCCGATTGTTCCAACGCCAGGCTCCGGCGGGGACAGTCAATAGCCAAGTCGCCACCAGAGCGCCTACGGGGAAAAACGCAATATGGAGCCGTGCCCATCTTTCAGACAATCTGTCCACAGCTACATTGTAACAAAAAGCTGGAGGCCAAACCGGGCAAGGTTTAGCCCTGCCTCATGGATTGGCCCCCGTCGCCCGGTATCTCGCGGGAATCCGGTTACTTCAGATTAGCATCGAACCAGGCCATTGCCTTGCCCCAGGCGTCTTGAGCCGCGTCGGGGCGATAGCCCGCCGGGCGTCCCTCACAATGGAAGCCGTGACCCGCCCCGGCATACTGGTGAAACTCGTGGGCCTTGCCGAGCCGGGTCATTTCGGCGTCGATTTCGTTCACGAACTCCGGTGTCGGGTTGGCGTCCTCCTCGCCGAACAACCCCAGAACCGGGCAGCCGATGTTGCCGGTCTGCTCCAGAGGGGTGGCTCCGTCGCCCAGCGCGACGCCGATGTTGCCGCCGTAGAACACCACCGAGGCGGAGAGGTCGGAAATGGTGCATGCGGCCAGGTACGCCACTCGGCCGCCGAAGCAGAACCCGACGATTCCGATCTTTCCATTGCAGGAGGACTGGCTCTTGAGGTAGTTCACGGCGGCCGTGGCGTCGGCCACGATTCCCGCGTCGGTGCATTGCTGCATTCGCTCGATGGCCAATGGGAATTCGGTATGCAGCCCGGTAATCATCCGTCCCGACCGGTGGAACATGGCCGGGGCCAGTCCCACGTAGCCCAACTCAGGCAGGCGGTCGGCCACCGACTGGATGTGGGAGTTAACGCCCCAGATTTCCTGGATGACCACGACGGCGGGGTGGCTGCCATCGCCCTCCGGTTGAGTCAGATAACCTTCCATGGTGGTGCCGTCACCAACGTTGATGTCAACCCAGCTTGCCGGCATTGCTGTACTCCTGTTTGCGGTTTGGGGTGGGCCGTCTGAATTCTAGCACCTCGTCAGGGATTCCACTCGCGTAGTCAGTGGCCTGTACTATGACCTCTTTATTCTCCCTCTCCCTTGAGGGAGAGGGCTGGGGTGAGGGTGAAATCGCGGGTATCAGCGCCATTCGACTTGCTCACTGTGAGTCTGTCGAACCACGCCCCCACCCTAGCCCTCCCCCGGAGGGAGAGGGAACTATTGCCCGCACGCAAATCTGCGACTATCCGGCCAGAACAGGCGGCCGTCGGCCCTGGGACGGAGACACGCCCTCGTAGGCTTCGGCAACCTGGAAGAGCAGGTCTTCCCGGAATCCGGCGGCTATGAATTGCAGGCCGATGGGGAGACCGGCGCCGTTCAGGCCGCAGGGCACCGAGATGGCCGGGTGGCCGGTGGAGTTCAAGGGGCTGGTATTGCGGGATACCAGGCCGGAACCCGCTCCCCGAACCCGGTGCGACTCGCCCAGGTGTTCCACGTATGCCTCGTCGATGCGCGGCGCGCAGAATGGCGTGGTGGGCGTGACGATGAAATCCACGTCCTGCAACACGCGGGCGTAGTCTTCCTGAATCAGCCGCTGGGCTTTCATGGCCTTGGAGTAGTGATGGCCCAGGACGAACTGCCCGCCGAGGGTTCGGTACAGGACGTCAGGCCCGTAGTCCTCACGGTTGGCGCGCAGGAACTGCTCGTGGGTGACTATGGCATCCGACATTGCCGCCATTCGCACCGCGCCGATGTATTTCATCATGGGCAGCTCGATTGGCACCGAGACTGCGCCCAGCTCCTCAAGGGCCGCCACGGCCCGGCGGGTGGCTTCCTCCACCTCGGGATCCAGTTCTTCGAAGTAGTGGTTTGACGGCACTCCCATGCGTAGCCCGCGCACGCCTTTGCCAAGGCCCGCCAAATAGTCGGGCACCGGCACGGGAACCGAGCTGGGGTCCAGCGGGTCGTGGCCGGCAATGACCTGGAGCACGATGGCGCTGTCGGCCACCGACCGGGTCATGGGGCCGATGTGGTCGCCGTTGTAGCTGGTCACCAGCAGTCCCCGCTGGCTGACGCGGCCAAAGGTCTGTTTCAGGCCCACCACGCCGCAGAACGCGCCGGGCAGCCGGACGGAGCCGCCCAGGTCAGTGCCGAGGGAAGCGAAGGTCACCTCCGCGGCCACGTTTGCGCCTCCTCCTCCGCTGGAGCCGCCGGGCACGTGCTCGACGCCCCACGGGTTGCGCACCGCGCCAAAGTGGGGATTGTTGGAGGTGGCGCCGGCCGCGAACTCCTCCATGTTTTCCTTGCCGAGGATGACTGCGCCAGCGGCCCGGCACCGTATGGCAACCTCGGCGTCCTCGTCCGGCACGTAGTCGGCCAGCACCTTTGTGCCCAGCGTGGTCCTGATGCCCGCCGTGGCCAGGTTGTCTTTCAGGCCGATGGGTATGCCCTGCAATGGCCCCTTGTATTCGCCGCGGGCGATGGCGGCCTCTTCTTCCCGGGCCTGGTTCATCGCCTGCTCCGGCAGCAGGGTGATGAACGTGTTGAGGGTCTGCTGCATGGATTCGGCATGCGAGAGGGCGGCCTCGGTCAGCGCAACCGGGGAAACCTCGCCGGACCGGATTCGGGGCGCGAGCTCCGATATGGTGGATGAAAGCAACTCGTGTCGGGGCATGCTATTCGCCTCCTTGCTGCCGGGCCGCCGATTCGTCGGCGGACGGCATACGCAGCAGTCTTCCGGACAGAACCTCGGAGAGGTCCAGCTCCTCGAGGATTGCCAGTTGTTCCATGTAGTAATTTACCTCTGGGCGCACCAGTTCGAGTTCGCTTGCCGACAGCTCGAACCCGTTGTACTCGCGTATGATCGCTTGCAGGGTTTCGTCGGATACACTCATAGAACATCTCCCGCCATTCAGGGTTGTGGCGCACCTGGACGCAAACAGCCATCAACGGTGCAGACGGCAGGGCGTCCGTCGCCGTGAGTGTATGGGAAAGGAACATCAAACGCAATTGGAAACTGAACCCCCATCGAGGCCTCGCCGAATCCCCTCGTCTTCAGGCGGATTTGCAACGGGAAAATGGTGACAGTACGGTATTGTAAGTATCATTTCACGTTGTATTATTGAGAAAGGCGGGCCCCGTCAAATGCGCAAGGATCAAGGCAGGCTGACCTTGCGGCCCTATCGCACTAAGGGAGGCGGAATTGCGGAACCTGGCAGACTTCCTGGTCCACCTTTTTGGCCGGAACGAGGATACGGCTACGCCCAGGATTTCCGTTGTCCACGACCGTTGCCTGTACTGTGAGGAACCGATCAACGGTTCCCAGTCGTATATGACCTTCCGCGTTTGCCCCTTCTGCCGGTTCCACTACACCATCACCGCCCGCGAACGCATCGAACTGCTGGCCGACCGCGGCACGTTCAAGGAGACGCACAAGTACCTGAGCTCGGTTGCGCCGATCTCATTCAACCGCCGGGGACGCTTCGGCGAACTGCTGGCGCAGGACCAGAACCGGACCGGTCTGACCGAGGCGGCGGTCACCGGACGCTGCAAGATCGACGGCGACGACGTGATGCTCATAGTTCTCGACTTCACCTTCATGGGCGGAACCATGGGCAGCGTCGTAGGGGAAAAGGTCGCGTCCGCTCTGGAGGCCGCAGCGAAAGGGGGCATTCCGGCGGTCGCCGTCGTGTCGGGCGGCGGCGTGCGGGTGCAGGAAGGCGTCCTGTCCCTGATGCAGATGGCGAAAACCGTTACCGCCGCCAACCGGCTGCGTGATGACGGCGCTCCGTTCATCGTGCTTCTTGCCAACCCGTCCACCGGCCAGGCATACGCCAGTTTCGCCAACCTGGCCGACGTGATTCTCGCGGAACCAAAGTCCCTGATCGGCCTTTCCCCGCTGCGGACGCTGCGGGAGGCGTCGGACATTCCGTTGCCGCTGGACGCGCACACCGCCGAGGCGCACGTGGGGCATGGCCTGCTGGACAACGTGGTTGACCGCGAGGCCCTCCGGGCGCGGGTTTCGACGCTGCTCAGCATCCTGAAAGGCCAGAAGCAGGACAAGGGCAAGCAGGACAAGGCCATCACGTCCGGCCTGTTGCAGTTGGCCGACGATGCCTGCATTCAGGTGCATCCCTGGGACGCGCTGTCGGCGGTGCGCCACGCGGAGCGCCCTCCCGCATCCAACTACTTTCGGCAGATGTTGGACCCCTTCATCGAGCTGCGGGGCGACCGGCTGAACAGCGACGACCGCTCTATCGTTGCCGGTGTTGGCTATCTTGCCGGGCTGCCCCTTGCGGTCATCGGCCATCAGCGCCGGGCCCTGCTGGAGGGGGAGCGCTATCACGTATACCCCGACGGTCTGCGGAAAGCGCAGCGGGTAATCGCGCTGGCGTCGCGGTTTGAATTGCCGCTCTTGACGCTGGTGGATACACAGGGCGCAGACCCCGGCCTGGAGGCTGAGGAGCAGGGCATCGGCAACGCCATCGCGCGCACGCTGTCGGCCATGCTGGACGTTCCGACTCCCATAGTGTCGGTCATCATCGGCGAGGGCGGCAGCGAGGGAGCTTTGGCCCTGGGGATGGCGGACTGCATTCTGATGCAGCAGTACGCCGTCTATTCCCCCATTTCGATGAACCACAATCTCGCTGGCGCCTTCCACGAGCCGGTGCTGGATCACGAGGCTGCCGACGCTCTGATGCTCACTGCCCACGACTGCGTGGAGCTGGGCATCGCCGACCGGGTGATACCCGAGCCAGAAGGCGGCGCACACCTGGACCCGCGGGCTGCCGGAGCCGCATTGCAGGGCGGGATACTGAAGGAACTGACCCGGCTCAGCAAGATGTCGCAGGGAAAGCTGCTCAAGCGCCGCTACACCAAGTTCCGCAGGATGGGCGAGGCCAACGAGTATTCGCAGGAGGCGATGACCCGCGAGGTGGAGCTGCTGATGAGCATCACCGCCGGGGAGCGCATTCCCCGTCGCAGGGCGGCGAGTTCCGAGCCTCACGATGCGTACGGCCTAACCAACGACTAAGGCCTGTTGACATTTGAGATACAGGCTGTCTCGCATCCCCATCCCGTCATTCCCGCGAAAGCGGGAATCCGGAATCACTTGTTGTGACAGAGCAATCCGGTTATGGAATTGCCTGGATTCCTTTGAAAGCGGGAATGACGGGATAATTGGACGACACCTCCTAGCCCGGCTGTGGGCATTCGCCAAAAGACGTGGCCCTTGATCCGCCGCTCCACCCGAGGGGCAAGGTCAAGGGCCGCCATTTGTTCGCCTTTCTCGGCGGTTAGAGAAGTCAGCCGGAAGTTCGATTGTCGGCTAATCCTCGTAGATTGTTACCTTGTGAGTGACCTTCAGGCCGCTGAACTGGATTTCGTCCAGGTCAACGTCATAATAATCCTGGTCCTCGATGGCGTCCTCAAGGTCCTCAACTCCGGATTCCGCGCGGCGGTCGCTGCTGAAGACGTAGACACCCGAGAGTTTTGTCGTGTCCAGATCGCCGCCGGTTATGGCTTCCAGACCTGCCTCGCAACCACGGAGTGAGTTGCTGAAGAATTCGCTGGAGCAACCGGTGTTGCTGTTCAGCGCCAGCGAATCCCCGGCGTTGTCCAGGGCCTGTTTCAGGACAGACTCCTCATCCACGAAGCCTTGCTCGCGGTCGATAGCCTTCAGAACCTCCTGCACGTCATCAACACTGCCGCCGACAACGATTCTCTTGCCACTGGATTCCAGCACGCCAACAGCTTGTCCGCCGTCCTCCCAGATCTCGAGGTCCCGATATTCGTCCTCCTCATACCCCGCGTCCTCCAGGGAGTCGCGCAGGTCTCCCAGCAGGAAATTCCCAGTTACGACGGAATACGTGAACTGACCGCTGACAATCATGATGTTGTCAACTTCGTCCAGTATGAATCCGTAATCCTCCGCGTTGTATTCCCAGTCGTCCCTCCAGTCGTCTTTCCAGTCCACCGGATCGTAGTCGTCGTTAACGCTCGGCACGGACAGCGGGACGAATTCGGGCAGTTGCGCCGGAATCTCCTCGGCGGCCAGGATTGCGGCAACGTTAATTACCGAAACCGACCTGGAATCTTCGAGGATGACATTCTGCAAGTCGGCGGTTCCGCCGCCGCCACCGCCAAACACCCCTGAGACCAACAGAACGACCACAACAACAATGACCACCGCGACAACACCGCCGATGCCGACGATCTTCATGTTGCTCCGCAGCATTCCCATTATGCCGCCGGACCCGCCGGATGGCGGAGAGGATGAGCCTTGAGGATCGCCTGAAGGCGGCGGAGTGGTCGAAGACTCGGAAGGATCCCCGGAATCGGGGGGTGTGTTCGACGCCTCAGGAGTTGTCATAGGTGAGACCTCCGGAGTATTTCGGCATCACGAACCGTTACCGTAACGGCAAGCGCGTAGCTCAGATGTCGATTGTGAGATTCTTATCTCGCTACTCCGGTTTGTCAACCATTTGCCAGTGAAATCTTCCAGAATAGATCCAGAACAGGAGGCTTAAAGTACTTTTGAACGACTGGCATCGCCAGGAAACTAGGGAGTGTTTGCAAACTATAACCCAGAGTAGCAATGCCCCGATTTGCAGCACGGCGCGGCGAATTCCCCGCCGTCTGAGCTAGGCCCGGCAAGTCTGCGGCTGCCGTACCCTTTGCCGCCGCAGACCCGCCGGGGCTTTATACGGGGATGGCGCGCCCGGAGCGCCTACCCCTCTTGGACCGTCAACTCATCGAACACGCTGGCCTCGCGCCGTTGACCCGGGGCGGCGTCGCCACGCCTTACTCTCCCTCCAGTTCGGCTAAGGTTTCCCTACGGATAAGGCATCTGAAGGCCCCATCTCAAAATCGCAGGCATCGCACTGGCAGTCTTGGCAAACATGTGCCGTGCTGACGCACTTTTTGCAGCACCAAACGCAACAGCAATCTCGAAACCTCCATTCTCGCATTATCATCTCAGTTTACTCCTCTCGGTATGCGGTGTCGCCGGGGCGGATGGCGAAGTCGCGCCGGTTTCGGTACAGCAGGGCGCGGTTCAGGACGCTGTCGTAGGTTTCGGGGTCGATGTCCTCTACCTCGTCCATCACCCAGTATTTATACCCGGCCAGGAACAGGTAGGGGCGGGTCTGGTGGAAGAAGTGGCCCTCGATGCCCTCGCCTTGCAGGACGCGGCGGCAGAATTCGGCCAGTAGCTCCTGCTGGCCGTCGCGCTGGATTACCACGTACTCGTGGGGCCACGTCTCGCGGTAGGTCACCGCCTCCTGCCAGGGAGCGGCGGAGATCAACCGCATAATGTCATTGTCATCGGATGACATGGGGATTACCCCAATAGCTGAATGTGTCGCCAGTGTACCAAAAGCATAGGCCGGACAATCCCTGCGTCACCCCGGCGGCCCGTGCTAAAATGCGGGCGTTATGCCCATTTACGAATACCGCTGCGGCGGCTGCAATTCCGTAAGCTCCAGGCTGGTCTATAGCTGGTCGGCTGACCGCGCCGTCGAGTGCCCACAGTGCGGCGGCGCCGACATGGAGCGGCTGATGTCGGCCTTCTCGTTCCGCCCGTCGTGGGGCGACAGCCTGAACTGGGTGCCCAGCGGCGAGACCGCGCGGGACGTGGACGAAAGCAGCGCCGCCAGCATCGACCGGCACATGGGGCGTATCAAGCAGGAAATGGGCGGCCAGACCACCCCGGAATTCAACCGGGAACGCAGGGAAATCCGGGAGAGTTGAACGTTTTTACCTCCATCATTCTAAAACTGTCTCAAACCTGACCGGAGGCCCTAACCGTCATTCCGGCGAAAGCCGGAATCCAGCACTAATCGGTAGCCTAACGATGCTTTCCCTATTGGCGCCCCTGGATTCCGGCTTTCGCCGGAATGACGGTGGCTAAACATCCCAGATGCAACAGCCTTGGGTGTTGAGGAGCCCGGAGACATCATGCCAACTTACGAATACAGGTGCCAGGACTGCGGGCGGGTGTCGTCCTTCTTCGTCCGCTCCATCGGCAGCGAAATAACAGCAGTCTGTACCCACTGCGGCAGCGGCGAAATGTACCGGCGGATGTCGTCCTTCGCCGTAGGAAAGACTGTTACTTCCGTTCACGAGCAGTTCGGCCCCGGCACTGAGTACCGCACGCCGGAGTATTACAGCGACCCGCGTAACATCGGCCGCAACGTGGAGGCCGCGTTCGAAAAGCACGGGGTTGACATGCCGCAGTCGGTGCGCGACAACATCGACGCCGCCCGCTCGGGCGAGACTCCCAAGGGGCTTGACTTGTGAGCGACACCGGACTCGTCCAGTACTACTCATGGCTGCATCATTGCCTGAGAGCGTTGACCGACGCGCCCGCCACGGCAGGAATCGCAGCCCGGCGGCGGCTGGCAGTGATGAACCTGCCCCCGGCGCAGACGGCGGAAATACCACTGGCCGACGGCCCGCCGCCGGGCACGACGCCGGTGGCAGGCTGGTCGCGCGGGGCGGCGCTGCGGCCTCCGCAGACCAGCGAGCAGGCGCTGGCTATGATCGCAACCGCCCAAATGCTCCTTTCCCAACTCGGAACCGACGAATCATCAAGCCCTTTGCCGTCGGAAACCGCAGGACGTATCCAGAACGACCTGTCTGAATTGGCGGCAGAGGTAGGCGCGGCCGTCCGGCGGGAAAAGGCCGAGCAGGTGCGCGGCCTCTACGTCATTATCGACCCGCAGGTTACCGGCGGGCGAGAACCCTACGACATCGCCGTCGCCGCCGTCAACGGCGGAGCGCGGATGCTGCAACTGCGCGACAAGCTCCGCGACAAGGGCGAGTCGTTGCCGCTGGCTGCGGCGCTGCAAGACCTGTGCCAGCGCAACGGCGCACTGCTGATCATCAACGACCATGCCGACATCGCCGCCGCCGTAGGTTCCGGCGGGCTGCACGTGGGCCAGACCGACCTGCCGGTAGCCCAGGCCCGGCAAATCCTGTCGCCCCACCAAGTGCTGGGACGCTCCAACCGCGAGTTCGAGCAGCTTGAGGGATCCAAAGCAATGGGCGCAGACCACGTGGCCTTCGGCGCAATCTACGCCACCACCAGCAAGGGCGTGGCGCGCAATCCCCAGGGGCCGGAGCGCGTGCGCGAGGCCAAAGCCATCGCGGGAGACACGCCGCTGGTCGCCATCGGCGGCATCAACCTGGACAACGTGGCCCCGGTGGTGGAGGCGGGCGCCGACGCCATCTGCGTTACCGCCGCCGTGGCATCAGCCGCAGAACCGGAGGCCGCCGCCGCCGCGATGACCGCGGCCATCGAGTCCGCCGGGGGACGCATCTGATATTTGAATGAATGTTTCCTCTCCCGTCCTATTATCCCCTCTCCCCTGGGAGAGAGGGTTAGGGCGAGTGGGGGTACAGAGTGGGAGCATAACCTTTGCCATCAAGATACAGCGACGACCTTGTTGCCATCGGCAACCGCGCCATCGAGCAACTCACCAGCCGCAACCGCGACCGCGAGGAGGGCCTTTCGGTTTCCCGCGAGGTAATCCGCTCCTCGGCCAACGCCATTCGGGCCGTGCACCGCTCCGACTTCGACGAGGCCAAACGGCTGATTGCCTCTGCCGGAGCGCGGCTGGCCGAAGCGGAGCACATCCGCACCGACAGCCCGCTGATCTACAACGCTGGCTTTATGAACGACGCCCGCAAGGAGTTCACCGAGGCCAACGTCACGCTGGCGGTCATCTCCGGGCAAGACATACCGTCCGCCGAAACGCTGGGCGTCGACCCGCCCGCCTACCTGAACGGCATCGCGGAGGTCATCGGCGAGCTGCGCCGCTACATCCTCGACGCCCTGCGCCGGGATGACGTGGGGCGCTGCGAGGAACTCATGGAGGTCATGGACGAAATTTACGGCGTTCTGGTAACCGTGGACTTTCCCGAGGCGGTAACCGGCGGCCTGCGCCATACCACCGACGCCATGCGGGCCGTGCTGGAACGCACCCGCGGCGACCTGACCGTCGCCCTCCGCCAACGCGCCCTGGAAGCGCAATTAGCGGCGTGGCAGGAACAACGCGGATGCTAATACATCATCAGTCGGAGAATACGCCCCCACCCTAACCCTCCCCCGGAGGGAGAGGGAAAGATATGTGTAGCGGAGGCAACCATGCTATCGAGTTCGGCAGCAACCGCGGAAACTCTGGAGCGCTTTTACGATGAACTGAAAGACATCGGCACGTCTCCCCTCTGGCTGGTGCAGGAGGAGGCGCTGGTGGCCGAACCCAAGAGCAAGGCCCAGCCCTTCCTCTGGCGGTGGCGCGACCTGCAACCCCAGGCGCTGCGCGCTGGCGATCTCATCGGCACCGCCGACGCCGAGCGCCGGGTGCTGATGCTGCTGAATCCGGGGCTGAACCGCATCGCCACCACCAACTCCATGTTCGCCGGACTGCAAATCGTGATGCCCGGCGAGGCCGCCCGCGCCCACCGGCACACCCCGGCGGCCCTGCGTTTTATCATTGACAGCCAGGGCGGTTCCACCACGGTCAACGGCGACCGCATCCCCATGTACCCCGGCGACCTGGTGCTGACGCCCAACTGGACCTGGCACGACCACGCCAACGACACCGCCGACCCCATCATCTGGCTGGACGGGTTGGACATCCCTCTAGTCCACATGCTGGAAGCGGTCTACTACGAACCATACCCGGAGGACGTGCAGCCAGTCACCGAACCCACCGACTCGTCGCTGACCCGCTACGGCGCGGGCACGCTGCGTCCGACGTGGGAGCACAACACCGCCGCGCACTCGCCCTTGATGCACTACCCGTGGGCGCAGACCTGGGGAACGCTGCAACGTCTGGCTCCTGAGGTGGACGGCAGCCCCTTCGACGGCGTAATAATGGAGTACACCAATCCCAACACCGGCGGCCCGGTCATGCCCACCATCGCCTGCCACATACAGATGCTGCGTCCCGGAGAAACCACCAAGGCCCACAGGCACACCGCCAGCGCCATCTACCACGTGGTGCAGGGCAAGGGCCGCTCCGTGGTCAACGGTGAATCAATCGAGTGGGAGGACAAGGACGTGTTCTGCGTCCCTGGCTGGAACTACCACGAGCACGCCAACGCCTCCGCCAACGAACCCGCCGTGCTGTTCAGTTTCACCGAGGCGCCGGTGCTGAATGCCCTCAGCCTGCTGCGCGAGCAAGCCCACCCCAACGGCCACCAGTAGGCAGTCTAGCCCGCCACAAATTCCCTCCCCCAGCGGGGAGGGTTAGAATGGGAGAGAAATGACAACCACAGCAGACGACCGGCTGGTACGCGCCCGCGAGTATGCTAAGGCCGCCCGCGACGAATTCACCCGCGCCGAGGACGCCAGGGGCCGCGAGGCGGTCATAGGGCTACAGAACGCTTGCGGCAAGGGATGGCTGGCTGTACTTGAAACGGCCCGTGCCTACTTTCTGTCGCGCGGCGTACCGGAGGCGGAGTTGCCCGCAACCGACCGCGACTTGAGCATCTTCGTACGCAAACGTATGGAAACGGGCATAAGAAAAGAATTCCACAATATGCGAGCGACTTTCGAAGTTGACGGCTATTACGGTGGCGACGTTGACTTCGACCTTATGCCGATGCACCTGAACGAACTCGACCAGTTCATCGAAACCGTTGCCGGATGGCCGGACGCCTGACGGAGAGATTATAGAAATGCGAATCACTTTTCTCGGCACCGGGGCAGGCAATTCCTCCAGGCGGGCGCACTCCGCCATCGCCGTCGAGTGCCCTGACGGCACCAACCTGCTGCTGGACGCCAGTTCCGGCAACTCTGCCCTGCGCCACGCCGCCGCCGCAGGCATAGACGTCCGCAAATTCGACAACGTGCTGCTTTCCCACGACCACCCCGACCACATGTCCGGCATCGACTTTATCCAGTTCGACCGGGCCTGGTCCGGCGAAGACCGCGGGCCGCTGCGGGTCCATGCCAGCTACGAGGCCATGGAGGGCCTGAAACGCCACTGCATCGCCACCCGCCTGAACATTTGGGACATCTCCGGCGATTACGGGCGCAACTACGAGGGCCGCGAGTTCCTGCACTGGAATCCGGCGGCTCCCGGCCACGTCATCGAGTTGGGCCCGAAAACCACGGCCTGGCACTTCCCCGCCGATCACATCACTGGCGCGTCGGGCTGGCGCGTCGAAAGCGACGGCAAGACCATCGTGTTCTCCGGCGACACCCGATACAGCCCGGAGTTGGTCGCGGCGGCGCAGGGCGTTGACCTGCTCATCCACGAGGCCTTTTGCGTCGCGGACGTGACGCTCGCCAGGGCCGCGGGACACTGCACCGGCGGCGAGGCGGGTCAGGCGGCCGCAGAGACCAGCGCCGCCAGCCTGGCCATAACCCACCTCACCGACGCCTACCACGCGGACTCGCAGCCGCTGGGAACTGAAGCCGCGGAACATTACGCGGGCCCCATAACCCTGGCCGAAGACCTGTTGAAGATAACGTTGTGATGAACGAATTGGAAATAATATTCCTCGGCACCGGAGCGGGGCTGTCCACCATGCGGGCGCATACCGCCATCGCCCTGCGTTGCCCTGATGGAACGTTGCTGTTGCTGGACGGCAGTTCCGGCAACTCAGCCCTGCGCAACGGCGAGATTGCCGGCATCAAATCCTACGACTACGACCACGTGCTCCTGTCCCATGACCACCAGGACCACCTGTCGGGCCTGATGTTCGTTCAGGGCAACCGTTCGCGCGAAATCCCCGACGAAAATCCGCTCTCGATATATGGAAGCTCCCTCGCCCTCAATGGACTGCGGAAGGCGGCGGTGGCTGGCAAGGTGCCGGACATCCGCGATGGCGCAGCCTACAACCATGCGGGCAAGCAGGTGATGCGGTGGGAGGAAATCCGGCCCGGCCGCAGACTGGAACTGGGGCCTCAGACAGTGGCCTGGAATTTCGGCGTCGATCACATTCCCGGCTCCATCGGTTGGCGGATCGAGACGGGCGGGCTGTCCGTCGTCTTTTCCGGCGATACCACCTACAGCCGCGGCCTGGTGGACGCCGCCCAGGGCGCAGACCTGCTGATCCACGAGGCCCTCACCACGGACGACGAGCACGATAGGGCTGAAAGCCGTCTGCATTCCACCTCCGGTGACGCCGCCCGGGTCGCCGGGCAGGCATCGGTAAAACAACTCATCATCACGCACATCGACAACGCTTTCCACGAAAACCAGGCCCCCCTGCTCCAAGACGCCGCCCGCATCTACACCGGCCCCATCAACGCCGCACACGACCTGATGCAAGTCACCGTCCCTATCCCCTGACCTTATAAGCGGTTGTGGGACAAATCCCCTCTCCCCCCGGGAGAGGGTTAGGGTGGGGGTGAAAATCCCCAACTCCCTAACCCAATCAGGATTCAACGACGCTCAGGAGTGGGCAACATCCTGTAAATCCTATAATCCTGAAAATCCTGATTCAGACAATTCCCTCAAAAAAGTCCAGACACCCCCAAATCACCGCAATCCCCAAATCAGTTTCCGCGTAGGGGTGCCCCTTGTGGGCGCCCAGTGACACCCGCCCCTTGCCAACCCCCATGACACACCCCTAACGTAAACATGCCTTCGCCGACCAGCCTCCGCCCGCGGTCATCCCCTCTCCCTCCGGGAGAGGATTAGGGTGAGGGCGTCCCCCCTCGCAAATGCAAGGAAATGAGAGGGAATGCAAGGGTTTCCAAAAAAACTCGCCCGCCCGGACAGAAAAAGGAGCAGCACCATGTCCATTGCCGATCTCAGACGCCGCGTAGACTCCCTCCGCCGCAAGATGGCCCATGCCCTGATAGTCGGCGAACTCCAGCCAGCAGCCGAGGAACTCTGCGACCGCTGGACCATCGCCCACGCCAACCGCCAGCCCATCCCGGAAAACCGCTCCCTGGTGGACATCATCGTCCGCAAGAAACGCGGCCTTCCCTCGCTGATGGCCCTGTACAAGTACCTGGAACGTTGCCGCGCCAACGGAGACCTGCCCCTGCCCCACAAGGTATTGCAGGCCCTCCTCCCCTGGCACACCGCCGCCGGCTACCTCGGCCCCGCCTAGTGGCTCGACTTGATTGTTTTGATGGGCAAATCCCCTCGAACCGTCATTCCGGCGGAAGCCGGAATCCAGAAAGTATTCGTTCCCGATTCGTTCCGGGGCGCCGAGCGATTCTGGATTCCTGCTCCTGAGCCTGTCGAAGGACGCAGGAATGACGGGGCAATTTGACCACACTCCCTAAATGCAATTGAAAAATTGATGACATTTGCCACTGGCGCATTTCAATTATTAGAACTAAAGTTTCAGCAAGCCGAGTATCGGACTAACCTGCAACTCGACTGGCCGGCAGACGAAGCGGGACAGCGAGAACTAGGAGGAAACCCTTGCTAGCTTGCACAAATTCATGCGCCATGGTCGGACTGGAGGGCTTCATCATTCGTGTGGAGGTGGATCTGTCTCCCGGCGTCCCGCGATTCAATATGGTAGGACTGCCCGATACGGCGGTGCAGGAAGCCAAGGAGCGCGTCCGGGCCGCCCTGCGAAACAGCGGCTGCGAGTTCCCAATGCGCCGCATCACCGTCAACCTGGCCCCCGCCGATCTGAAAAAGGAAGGCCCGGCCTACGATCTCCCCATTGCCATCGGCATCCTGCTCAGCTCCGGGCAGTTGGAATCGGTGCCGGACAACGCCGTGTTCCTGGGCGAGCTGTCCCTGGACGGCAGCCTGCGGCACACCAACGGCATCCTGACCATGGCGTCCGTAGCCCGCGACCAGGGCTACGAGGCCGTCTACGTACCAGCGATTGATGCGGAGGAGGCCTCGCTGGTGGAGGACATTTCGGTGTATCCCGTTCCCAACCTGGATTCCGTAGTGCGGCACCTTCGGGGAGAGACTCCACTGGAGCCCATGGCGGGCGACGGGTGGACCCACTGCGCCCCGCTGGGCGATGTCGCGTACCAGCTAAACCTGGCGCACATCAAAGGCCAGGAACACGCCAAGCGGGCGCTCGAAGTGGCTGCCGCAGGATTCCACAACCTGCTTTTCAGCGGGCCGCCGGGCAGCGGCAAGACCTTGCTGGCCCGTAGTCTGCCGTCCATCCTGCCTCGAATGGCGCCGCAGGAAGCGCTGGAGGTGACCAAGATTTACAGCGTGAACGGCTCCCTCCAGACCGAGAACCCGCTGATGTTGCAACGGCCTTTCCGGTCGCCCCACTACACCATCTCCAACGCCGGACTCGTGGGCGGAGGACGCGCCCTGCGCCCCGGAGAAATCACGTTGAGCCACCGCGGCGTCCTGTTCCTCGACGAATTGCCGGAGTTCAACCACGCGGCCCTGGAGTCCCTGCGCCAGCCCCTGGAGGACAAGGTGGTCACCATCAGCAGAGTCTCAGGCTCGGTTACCTATCCGGCCAGTTTCATGATGGTGGCGGCGATGAACCCCTGCCCTTGCGGGTTCCACAACCACCCGGTCAAGGAATGCACTTGCAGCCCGTCCAGCGTCGCGCGTTACCAGAAGAGAATCAGCGGGCCGCTGATGGACCGTGTAGACGTGTTCGTCGAGGTTCCTCCGGTCGAATACGACAAGCTCGTGGAGAACACCGCGGGCGAAGACTCCACTGGCCCGCGCCAGCGGGTTGAGCAAGCCAGAGAGGTGCAGAGACAGCGATTTATCGACAACGGCTTTCTCTGCAATTCGGAAATGGGGCCAGCCGAGGTGTGGGAGTATTGCCAGTTGGAGGATGCAGCCAGAAGCCTCCTCCAGACCGCCGCGCAACGCTTGACCCTATCCGCCAGGGCGTTTCACCGCGTGCTGAAAGTATCCCGGACCATCGCGGACCTGGACGGCTCGGGCACCATCGGGGTGTCGCACCTGGCCGAGGCCCTGCAGTACCGCGCCCGCGCCGCCATCGGGTGATCAGGAATCCTTGGGCCGCTGTAAATGAAATGCAATGGGTTGTCAGTCATGTCGAGCGCGGTACAGTGTATTTAATTCTCCCTCCCCCTAAAGGGGGAGGGTTGGGGTGGGGTGAGATCCTGCCATTCAGCAGTTTGGCGCCGAAAGAGGGAATGCCCTCACCCTAACCCTCTCCCGGAGGGAGAGGGAACAACCAAAAATACACTGGAGCGCCCATGACCCGCTTGCCAGCGTGGGCAAAAGGCCACTATCATAGGCCCATGGAAGAGAAGCAAGTCAGGTACCAGCTCGGGGCGCTTTCCAGCGTCGAGCCGGTCACTTTCGGGGAACCCGGTCGGAGAACCTTCAAACTGGACCTCCAGTCCGGTTCGGCTATCTGTTCGCTATGGCTGGAAAAGGAACAGCTTTTCCAGCTCGGCGTTTACCTCCGCGACTACCTTGGGAGCCTGTCCGCAGACGAAAAAGAGCGCGCAAGCGAGCCCAAGGAACCGTCCTGGCGGGGTGGCGAGGAGTCCATCGACTTCAGGGCAGGGCAGATGTTCCTCAGCCACGACAAGGAGAGCAACTCATTTTACTTGCAGGCCCACGAGCGGGAGACGGAGGAGGAACGGCCCGAAGGGGAAGCCGAGTCAGTCAGCTTCTGGATGACCATGAGCCAGGCCACATCGCTGGCCGAAGAGTCCCTGCGCATCTGCGCCGCAGGGAGACCAGCCTGTTTCCTGTGCGGACAGCCCATCAACCCCGACGGCCACGTCTGCCCCAGGGCCAACGGCCACACCATCCTCGAGGCCGGGTAACGGTCAATCCGTGCCGCCGGATATCGCCGCTTGACCTCCGACACCACAGTCCAGAATGTGCTGCGGCACGGCGAAATCCTGTCCTGCCAGTTGACGCGCCTTGGCTCCAATTACACCTTCGTCGTCAACGTTGCAATGGACGGCGTGGAAGCCTACGGCATCTACAAGCCCCGGGACGGCGAGGCCCCGCTTTGGGATTTTCCCAACGGGACGCTCTACAAGCGCGAATATGCCGCCTACCTCCTGAGCGACATCCTTGGCTGGAACTTGGTGCCGTTCACCATCATACGGGACGGGCCTTATGGGATTGGTTCCGTCCAGGAATTCATTGAGCACGACCCCCGCGAGAATTATTACACCCTGGGCGGGGATTACGCCGACCAGCTCCGCGTGGTCTGCTGCTTTGACCTTGTGGCCAACAGCACCGACCGCAAGCCCAATCACCTCATCACCGATCCGGGCGGCAAGCTCTGGAGCATCGACCACGGCCTGACTTTCCATTCCGACGTCAAGATTCGCACCGTCATCTGGGACTTCGGCGGGGAGCCGATTCCGGAATCCCTCCTTAATTCGCTGAGGGAATTCCGTAACAGGCTGAACGGGCCACGCGGCAGCATGCCCAAACGGCTCCATGAGTTGCTGGATCTGCTCGCCGCCTCCGAGGCCGAGGCCCTGAACGCGCGCCTGGAGTGGGTCTTGTCAGAAGGCACATACCCGGGACTGCACCGGCCCCGGCGAAGGCGCGGCGGCTAGTCCGGCAACAAGGCGCAACAGGGAAGGAGGCCGGGAATGGGCGTGGAATCCATCAGCGCGATCACGCTTGTGGTCACAGACATGGCCCGTTCGGTAGTTTTCTACCGCGACCACGTCGGCCTGGAGATGCTGTATGGCGGCGAGGAGGCCTATTTCACCAGTTTCCGGGTCGGCGACGGATACATTAACCTGACCTTCAGAGACGTCAGCCCCGGCTGGTGGGGCCGGCTGATCCTCTACGTTGACGACGTGGACGCTCAATACCGGCGGCTGACGGAATTCGGTCTCACCCCATCCACCGCCCCGGCCGACGCCAGGTGGGGCGAGCGCTACTTCCACATCGAAGACCCGGACGGCCACGAACTGAGCTTTGCCCGCCCCCTGAATGCCTAAACGTTGATCAGGAAATTGATCACGTCGCCGTCCTTGACCTGGTAGGTCTTGCCCTCCGAACGCAGCACGCCTTCCTTGCGGCCCTGGGCGACGCTGCCGCAGCGCACCAGGTCGTCGTAGTGGATGACCTCGGCGCGAATGAACCCGCGAATGAAGTCGGTGTGTATCGTTCCTGCCGCGTCCAGCGCCGGAATTCCGTCGGGCACGGGCCAGGCGCGCACCTCGTCGTCTCCGACGGTAAGGAACGAAACCAGCCCCACGGTGTCGTAGCAAACCTGCTTGACGCGATCGACGGCCGATTCGCTGAGTCCCAGGGCGTCCCGGAACTCCTCAGCCTCATCATCCGACATCAGGGACAGGTCTTCCTCCAGCCGGGCGCACATCCGCACCTCGCCCAGGCCCTCTCGCATGCCTCCTGGCAAGTTCAGGGATTCGAGAGTAGGCCCGTCGTCCGACTCCCCGGTGTTCAGCGCGACGATGACCGGCTTGTCGGTGAGCAACTGGTAGTCGGAGATTGCCGACCGCTCCGACGGCGTCAAGTCCTGCTGGCGAACACTGGTTCCTGCCTCCAGCGCCTCACGGCACTTGCTGACCGCGTCCGACTGCGGGGCCAGGGCCGGACGCTCGGCAGGTTTGGCCTTCCTGAGCGAGTCGCCGAGCCTGGCCTCCACTCGCTCCAGCGTCTCCAGATCGGCAAGGGCCAGCTCGTTCAGCATTGCCTGAAGGTCTCTACCGGGGTCTGCCGCACCCTGCAGGTCATCGTCAAATGCCTTTACCACCAGCAGCAGAGCCCCGGCTCCTTGCAGAATATTCCGGTGGCGGCCCGCCAGGCCCTGGTTGCGGTTGGCCCGGTCGGCCGGGGGCAGGTCCCAGAACCTGATCTCGGCATAGACTATCTTGCGCGGATTGTACATCTGCTCCAGCACAGGGAGCCTCCGGTCGTTGACTTTCACCACTCCAACGTGGAGCGGGCCTGCGCCTCTGCCTCCCGTGGCAGTCCCGTGCCCCGAGGTCAGTGCGTTGAACGTTGTGGTCTTGCCGCTGAGGGGCAGTCCGATGATAGCGATGTCCATTAAATCGTTCCTGTTGTATTGGAGTATGAATGGTTCCGCCGGGTTAATCCTCTATGACAAAACCCTGCTCCTCCAGCAGAGCGCGGGCTAGGCTGGATAACATGGATGTGCGATCAGAAACCTCAATTAGCAATTCTTGCTGTTCTTCCGAGCCTTCGATTGAGACCAGCAGGCTACGCTGGATAAGAGATATTACTTTTTTGCGCTCCTCCAGATGATATGTGGCGTTAAGATCCAGGTCGTCTCTCATTTGGATCGCTTTTTTCTGATCCTCGGCAGATATGTCAGCTCTTGGGATTATTTCACCACTTACTACATTGAAGTCAAAAAATCGCTCCGGCCTCTCCGAGACATCTTCGGCGCAAGGATTGACATAGCCGTCATCAGGCCACTTGTTTGATTTGTTTTGATTGCAGTTATGACAAGCGAAAATCCAATTGGCCCATTCGTAAACCAGATGCGGAAATTTGCTGGACGGCCTGAAGTGGTCTACTTCTCCCTTGTCCGGTTCTTCGCAGTAGCCGCACAGCCCCGAAAATGCGCGCCTCAAGTCTTCGTGGAATCCCCGCCACCGGGCGTCCGTGGGCCTGTTTCCGACGCCGTCCCGGTAGTGGTCTATCCACCTTTGCGTAAATCGAAACCGGATAGCTGGCAATCCATCCGGTTCGGAGCCTCTGTCAACCCAGTGCATCGCTTAAGGAGACCTGCCTTCCCTTCTTCGTACCCGCGGGCGGGGCTTTCCGGCAGATTCAGAACGAGACTTCCCTTCCGAATAAACTTGCTTGATATAGCGGAGAAAGAACTCCGCATGAGACGAAGCAGGCCCGCCCGGCAATAATTCGCCTACTCGCTGCCGAATTTCCTCCAATTCCTTTGCCTCGTCATCAGTGAGCGTTTCTTTGATGCTCAACGCTCCCATGCGGTCAATCTCGGACGCTGTGGTTAGGTCCATCGTATCCCGCACCCCCAAGACACTCCTCAAAATTTCTTCCGCCGACCACCCGGCCATGTCCCACCGGTTCCGGGACACCGTGACCTTCCCCGCGTCGCGGCTGAGCAACTGCACCTGGCCTTCGCCCAGCCCGGCCAGCATCAGCGGCGAGTGGGTGGAGCAGAAGATTTGCAGGTTGGGGAAGTTGCCGGTCAGCGCCGGGATAATCCGACGCTGCCAGGACGGGTGCAGGTGGGCATCAATTTCGTCCACTATCAGGATGGCGGGGTTTTCCTCCAGGTTTTCGGGATAGTCGTAGTATTGGGCGTAGCCAAATAGGAAATGGGCCAGCCATTGGATGATTGACTGCGTTCCCTGGCTCAGTACGTTGAGCGGCAGGTCGCCATCAATCGTCTGAAACGACGGGAACAGCCCCCTATCATCTTCGTCAATGCGCAAGAACTCAAGGGGGTACCCTTCAGTGATTTCGGACGCGACATTGGAAATATTCTTGAGCAGTTGATGTATCTGCGGCTGATTCCTGCGGTAGCCGGCATAATCCAAGTCAACCATTTGCTGAATCACTGCTTTGTCGTCAACCACAGCGGCGTCGGTAGGCATAAGCCTGTCCCTTTTACGCAGCTCAGGGGTGTTAAACCCGCCGCCACCGGGCGAATCCTCTCTAGGCGGCTGCTTTGTGGCGCTTATCGAAGGGCCTTTCGAGCGATAATCGGTGCTTTGGCGCAGGGACGGAACAAAGGCTGAATACCCAATATGGGGAAGTGGTCCATTTTCACCCGCCCACCATTCTGTATCTGTTGGCAACGTATTTTCGAATCTCTGATCGTTAGAGAAGGTGATTTCCCAAATTCTCTCATTCCTTTTGAGTATTTTATCTGGGAAATCAAACGGATATACCGTGGCCTCCGCCAGCGCCAGCAGCGCCGTGGATTTTCCCGAATTGTTCGGGCCGACGAATACGTTGAAGCGCTCGTCGAACTCGAAGGTAATGTCGTCGAACGGGCCGGCGTTGGTGATTCGGAACGTCTTTATCGGCATTTCGCGTCCTCCGTCCAGCGCGCTAATACGACTGGAACAGGCGGCCCCATTCGGTTTTGAGGGCGGCCTCGATGCGGCGGCGGCCCTTGGTCTTGAGCCAGTAACCGTTGTGGTACAGGTTGGAGGCAAGGAAGGCCCAGCCCACGATGGGGCTGCGCAGGAGCATGTTCTCCAGCGGCTTGAGCGGCCCCCAGTAGATCAGCTTCTGGCCGCGACTGGCGAAGGTGTTCTCCACGCCGGAGAAGTTCCAGTTCACCCCGCTGATGTCCTCTCCCCTCACGTCGATGTCCGCCACCTCGCCGCAGCCCAGTCCACGCTCGTGGGCTATGCGAATGAAAGGGATGTCCATGGGGTTGAAGCCCATCATCTTGGCGGCCACTGCGTCGATAGCCACCTGGTCGGAGCTGGCCAGGATGCGATTCTTGATATGCCAGCGCATGGCCCGCGGGCCGGGCCCGTCGCCAGCAAAAGTGCCGTCCATCACGGCAAACAGCCCCGGGTGAATCTCCTGCTGGATAGCCAGCAGGTCCACCAGCGTCTCGTGGATGACCGAGTGGGTCCAGTGCCGCTTGCGATGGAGCAGGCCGCCAAATGCGTTCTTCATCGCGCCGGTCATGGTGGTAAACACGTGGGTTTTCATGGTTGGCAGGTGGACGATGTTGGTGCCAGGGAAAGTCTCAGGTATCTGGATCCCCTCGGGGAATATATCGTCTAGGGCGAGCATTTCGGCGCGGGGCTTGTAGTCGATCCAGCGGTTGGGCGGGCTGTCGAGGTGAATCGTCGGCAGGCCAACCTTGTCCTGGGCGGCCTTGTGCTTGTTGTTCTCCTCGCCCTCGTAGGAGTCCACGACCACCGTGCCGTTGTGAGCCGCGATCAGGTCGGTATGGCCCATGGCCCTCAGCGCGTTGGCGACGCCCTCGATCTGCCAGGGGGTGGTGGAGCAGCCGGGGTACCAGTGTTGCCAAGAGATGTTCACCTTGAGCTGGGTGCGCACTCCGGTCGGCAACGCCTCGGCGGCGCCTGCCAGGCGCATGGCGCGGGCGATGTCGTCCAGCACGGTCTCTGGCGTCGTGGCTACCACGGCGACCACCGGGGCGGTCGCCACCGGCGTTACACGGTCGGACGGTATGGGTTGTGCTTGCATCCGGTCTCCAATCCTGACGGCGTAGTCCGTCCAGGGTCTGAATTTTCCTTGTGGCTGGCGGCGGCTGTCCCTTGCTACGGTTCGTCGTCCATATCCATTGGAGGTTAGGCAGTTGAGGAGTTCACCCCCACCTTAACCCTCCCCCTGAGGGGGAGGGAATAGCTTTCGACTGCGCAAGTTCTATCCATTGACGAGCAGTACCGCGGCGGACACGGCCAGCCATGCCACGACGGTCGCCAGCAGCGGCAGATCGCGCACCATCAGCTGCTCCGGTGCCTCGGCGTCGCTGCTGTGGTTGAGCAGGTAAAGGTAGCGGAACAGCCCGAGGGCGACCAGTGGCAGCGTGAACAGCATTGCGTTGTTGTCGGGCAGGTTCTCCGCCTCAATTGTGTATAAAGTATAGCTGAGCAGCGCCGCTGTTGCCGAGACGGTCAGCAGTTGAGTAATGAACGGCTGTGAATACCTGCCCAGCACTGCCCGCTGCCGGCCCGCGTCCTCTCCCGCCAGCCTCACCTCGGCGTAGCGGCGGCCCAAGACGATGAACAGCGCCCCCGCGCCGGTGGTGGTGTACAGCCAGGGCGACGGGTCGACGTCGATGGCCAGCGCGCCGGAAACCGCACGGATGACGTAGCCGCTGGCCACGGCGAACACGTCCAGCAGCACGATGTTCTTGCCGCCCAGGCAATAGGCGACGTTGATCGCCAGATATATCGCGGCAACGGGAAGGAGCGACGGCCCCATGGCAACCAGACCGATGACCGTCAGGACGGCAATCAGCAGCACGGCCAACGGTACGCCCACCTTGCCGGACGCTATGGGCCGCTGGCGTTTGCGAGGGTGCGCCCGGTCGGCGTTGCGGTCCATCAGGTCGTTGAACACGTATACCCCGCTGGACAGTGCGCAGAAACCCAGGAACACAACCGCCAGCCTTGCAAGGAGCGCCGGGACGTATTCGAGGTCATCGGTGGCCCAGGCGATGTCAATGGCGAAAAGGAACGGGAGGAAAATCAGGCCGTTCTTTACCCATTGTAAGGGACGCAGCAGGCGTAATACGTCGGCCATCTTCGGGGCTATCGGCCGGGGCGGGGCGGCGTCTGAGCCGGAGTTGCGGCGACTTTGGCCTTTTCGATGGCCCTCAGCTCCGCATACCAGGCTCCGAGGGCCGACATGCTGCTGTAATAAAAGGTTGCCACGACCACGCCGCCCCAAAGCAGGAACGGATAGGCGAAATCGCCGACAACAGTGACTATGATGGCGGCTATGACGGTGACGGCCAATACCAGCGCGCCCATCCAAATGCCGTAGACCAGCGCCTTGCGCCCGGGCGAGCCGGGATAATCCCGGGCGGCGTTGATGCCGAAGTAACCGGCGATGAAGGGCCCGGCCGGGATTCCAACGAAATGCACCACCGGAATAGCGGCAAGCGCCAGCACAATCGCCAGCCCTATAAACAGACCTTTTACCATTGGTCAGCACATTACCCTTGACAGTAGAATTGCGGAGATATTATATCCGAATTCCGTAGCGACTCCCGAACTAAACGGAGGCCCAATTGGTGAGCAATGAGGAAACCGACCTGCCCTTCGACGATGATTCGCCCTTCCTGAGATACATTGGGGTGGAGATGGATTTGTCGGAAAACGGAACGGGCCGTGTCTCGCTGGCCGTCCAGCCCCATCACTTGCAGGCCGCAGGACAGGTGCATGGCGGCCTGATCGCCGTTCTTGCAGATACGGCCATGTTCCGCGCCGTCCGGTCGCTGTTGAAACGGGGACAGCGCACCACCACCATCGAGCTGAAGGTCAACTTCCTCGAAAACACCAACTCCGGCCTCCTGACGGCCACGGCGCGTGTTGTCAGCTACAAGGACTGGCTGATAGTCGGAGAAATCGAGGTGTCCGCCGACGATGGCCGGTTGATTGCCCAGGGCCAGGGAACTTTCCTGGTATTCGGCGGCGAGTGACAATTTGTCCCCAATCGAGTCCGTACTTGTGCGGGCTTTGTAGCGGCGTCAGCAGACAGGGCCTTTTACTGATGCATGCGTAATTTGCTAAACATTCCAGTCATTCCCGCGAAAGCGGGAATCCATACGCGCCAAAGTCAAAGGAACGCGGATGAAGGGCCGCGGCTCTGGATTCCCGCGGCTGCCGGGGATGACGGTTGAGGTAAGCCAAAGTTTAGTTGTTTTTTCACTCATCAGTAATTCCCCCTTTCCTTTGGGGGAGAGGGTAGGGGTGAGGGTGAAATCGCCAGCATCGACAACTTTGCATGCCACAGGGAGACGCCCCCACCCTAACCCTCCCCCGGAGGGAGAGGGAACTATTGGCGAAAAGGCCCTGCGTCAGCAACCGGGCTGTTTGGAATTGAAAGTCTGCTGGTGTATACTTCCTGGCTAACAGGCTCTGGAGGAGCGGCGAGATGAAGATCCCCATGCGGGTCGACTATGGGGTGCGGGCCCTCGTTGAACTGGCGCTCCACTATCAAGCTGGCCCCGTGCAGACCGCCGAGATTGCGGCGAAGCAGGGAATTCCGGAAGCCTACCTCGACCAGCTCATGGCCTCCCTGAACAAGTTTGGCTTCGTGTCAAGCAGGCGCGGCCCGCGCGGGGGCCACTCCCTCGCGCTCCCCCCCGATGAGATCAACCTCAGCATGGTTATGTCCAAGCTGGACGCCAACAGCTCCCCCCTTGATTGCCTGGTCAATCCCCTCGACTGCGTTCTGTCGGATTCCTGCGCCCAGCAGGAAGTATGGAAGTCGGTAGAAGAGGCCATCAGCGAAGTCCTCAGCAACATAACTCTCGCCGACCTGGCCGAACGCCAGTTGACCCTGACCGCCGCCTGACCCCGATTCCATTTCCTCGTTTCCTACCATCCCGCAAGCCCTCCTCGAATTGTGCTACCGGCGGCCAACGCCGGTAGCTTTTCTTTGCCTTGGGCACTAATAGATGAAACAACGCGATTTTGCTACGCAATTCGTAATATTCCAACACAAAGCATGCTGAATAAAGAATTATTTCTTGCCGATTGACAGTACTGCGGACAGCTAATATGCTTTGGGGACAGCAACCCGCGTATCTTTTTCCCTTTGCCCTGCCCTAATCGACCCGGAGGAGAAAGGTCAATGGCAACCTACGACATCATCATCAGAGGCGGCACTATCGTCGACGGGACAAGAGCGCCCCGGTACGTCAGCGACATTGGCATCAAGGACGGCCGCATCGCCAAGATCGGCGGTCTGAACGGCGGCGACGCCGAGCGGGAAATCGACGCCAAGGGGCTGATCGTGGCCCCGGGCTTCGTTGACCTGCACACCCACTATGACGCCCAGATTTTCTGGGATCCCTACTGCACCCTGTCCGGCTGGCACGGCGTTACCTCCGTGGCCCTGGGCAACTGCGGCTTCGGTTTCGCGCCCTCCCGCGTGGAGGACCAGGACCGCGCCATGCTCAGCATGACCCGCAACGAGGCCATCCCCTACGACGCCATGAAGGCGGGAATGCCCTGGAACTGGATCACTTTCCCCGATTTCATTGACAGCCTCGAGAACACTCCCAAGGGCATCAACTGCCTGACCTACGTGCCGTTGACTCCGCTCTACGCCTGGGTCATGGGCTGGGACGAGGCCAAGACCCGCCGACCGACCGAGGACGAGTTGCAGGAAATGGTGCGGCTCATCCACGAGGCCATGGACCACGGCGCTTGCGGCTGGTCGGCCCAGGTGCTGGGCGAGACCTCGGTGCAGCGCGACTACGACGGCACCCCGATGATCACCGACCTGCTCTCGGAGCACGAAGTTCTGACCTTTGCTCAGGTGCTCCGCGACCGCGACGAGGGCTTCATCGAGCTGGCCTACCAGGAAACCGGCGAAGATGGTCGGCCTTTGGGCGAAGAGACGCGCATTTTCTTCGAGCGTGTGGCCGAAGTGTCGGGCCGCCCGGTGCTCTACCAGGCCGTCGCGCCCAACGCCGTCCACCCCGAACAGCACCGCGAGCGCATCCGCTGGCTGGAGAGCTGCGCCGAGCGCGGCCTGCGCGTCTACGGCCAGGGCGCTACCCGTCGCGGCGGTTTCGAGCTGACCTTCGAGGACTGGAACCTGTTTGACGACACCCCGATGTGGCGCGAGGTCACCCTGGGCGACAAGGCCACCCGCAAGGCCAAGATGTCCGACCCGGAGATGCGCCGCAAGCTGAAGGAGGAGTGGGACTCCGGCACCCGCCCCACTTTGGTGGTTCAGGGATCGGTGGGCAGCCTCCAGGTGATGACCCGCAAGGTCAGAATCGACATCGGCGCTGAGTCCGACTTCACCCGGATGCCCGCCAAGGTCAACGCCGGCGGGTCCGACTACTTCCTGGTCAACACCCGGGACGGCTACAAGCTGCTCTCGGTCGTCTGCCCGCACCAGGGCGGCACCATCGGCGACGAGGGCGACGCCTTTGTCTGCGACACCCACGCCTACGAATACGAGCACGACGGCGGGCGCTGCATCACCAACCCCGAACTGCGCATGAAGTCCTTCGTGGTCAACGTCGTTGACGGGCGCATGATCGCGCTGGCCCCCGA
This sequence comes from Dehalococcoidia bacterium, assembly GCA_963664375.1. Lineage (GTDB taxonomy): Bacteria > Chloroflexota > Dehalococcoidia > Lucifugimonadales > UBA3495 > VXOI01. Next base: position 1,464,582 of record OY761449.1, on the reverse strand, counting down.
CGAAACCGAGGCCTCCAGCCCGCAGGCCGGTCTGACGGTGCAGCAGATCGCCGACGAGCAGGGCAAGCACGTCATCGACGCGCTGCTGGACATGTGCGTCGAGGACGACCTGGCGACGGAGTTCTACGCCGACACCCAGGGCCGTGACCAGGCCCAGTACACCGCCGAGGTGCTGGACTCCAACCACATCGTGGCTGGCGTGTCCGACGGCGGCGCACACGTCAAGTTCCTGACCGCGGGCATCTACCCGACGGATATGCTCACCTGGCTGGTGCGCGACGAGAGGGTCATCACGCTGGAGGACGCCCACTACAAGCTGTCCTTCCTGCCCGCCCATTTCGGCGGCTTCCAGGACCGCGGCGCTCTCCGCGAGGGTTCCCCGGCCGACGTGGTCGTCTATGACCTGGAGAGGCTGGAAGTCCTGCCCAGCGAGGTGGCGGAGGATCTGCCCGGAGGCGAGTGGCGGCGCATCCAGAAGGCCAAGGGCTATCGCTACACCATGGTCAACGGCGAAGTGACGTTCGAGGACGGCGAACCCACGGGCGCCTACCCCGGCCGCCTGCTCCGCAACGGCCGCGGCTAAAAACCTCGTCAGACTGAATGCTGGCGGACAGCCCCAAATCCCCTCCCCCTCAGGGAGGAGGGCTAGGGTAGGGGTGAAAACGTAGAGGCCCCGGAGTATTTCCGGGGCCTCATTCTTTTGAATAGTTTACAGATAGCCCGTGGTAGACTGTATTCAAACCAATCCATTAATGAGTGCTGAAATGCCACCCAGACCGCGCCGCGAGAGTCCGGAACGCCAAGCCCAACGCATCAGGAAACACGTCGCCCAAGCCCGGGAGTATTGGGCCAAGGGCCGGACACACCTGCACGAACAGGATATGTGCCAGGCTGCCGAAAAGGGCTGGGGAACCGTCGCGCAGTTAACCAAGGCCGTGGCAACCCTGCGGGGCTGGGACCACTACGACCACATTGCTGTCCGGGAATGCGTCTTGGCGCTAGCCGGCGAAAATCCTGACTTGGAACGGGAAATTCACCGAAGACTACTGATAGCCGAGGGACTGCATGGGCATTTTTACGAAGTTTACATGACTCCACTCACTGTGGAAATCGCCTTGGAGGACGTGGTTCCTCTGCTGGAAATCCTGTGGGGTCTGCTTCCGGGCGAATACACCGGCGGCGGAACTTTTGTGGGGCAAGTTTCGGCATAATATCCCCTGCCGCTGCATATCAGCCACGAACTGGCCTCCGGCGAATGCCGGGGGCATTACTGTTGCATGATTCGGCGATAGGTCTGATGATAGGGCACAGTAGTTCAGTCGGTTTCAGGAGGACAAGATGCCTCCGCGCCTTCGCCGCGAGAGTCCGGAACGCCAAGCCCAACGCATCAGGAAACACGTCGCCCAAGCCCGGGAGTATTGGGCCAAGGGACGGACGCACCTGCAAGAGCGGGACACGTGCCAGGCTGCCGAAAAGGGCTGGGGAACCGTCGCCCATCTAACCAAGGCTGTGGCAACCCTGCGTGGCTGGGATCACTACGACCACACCGCCATCAGAGACAGCCTATACGCCTTTGCCGAGGAAAACCCGATTCAGGAACTACAAATTGTCAGAGGCACTCGGTCGGCAGAGCACCTGCATGGGCATTTTTACGAAGTTTATATGACTCAACGCACTGTGGAAATCGCCTTGGAGGACGTGGTTCCTCTGCTGGAGATCCTGTGGGGTCTGCTTCCGGGCGAATACACCGGCGGCGGAACTTTTGTGGGCCAGGTTCCGGGATAATATCCCCTGCTGGCGCGTACTGGCCGCGAATTCGGCCCCCGGAGAACGCCGGGGGCTTTTCTTTTGCTCAAACCCCGGCGCTCATATCGTAGTTTGGCCGTCGCCAAATCGTTAGCATTTGAACTGTCCCTTGCCGACAATCGCATTTAACGAATTCTTACCGTTTGCAAGGTCGTATGGTTTACCAGCGGGATCGGGACTTTGAACGGAATATGCGGCCTGCCGCCCAGCGCGTTTACGAGGGTATCTTTTCGGGATGCACCGTTGAGTTCGCCCAGGAAGACGGGCGGCTGCGGCAACTGGACGAGTCATTCGGGATAGACGCCGTGCTGAGGCTGAAGAGCGGACAGATCATTACGGCTCAACAGAAGTTCCGAAGGCACGAGAATCTGTCGAGGTTTGGGGATTTCACCCAGGAATTCAGGAATGCTGCCGGAGGGCCACACGAGGCGGAGGGCGAGTGGTTTTACCTGGCTGCCCAGCTCTACTTCTATGGCTGGGCCAATGAGGACGAGACGGACTTTGCCGCCTGGGTGTTGCTGGACGTTGTGAGGTACAAGTTGCTGATCGAAAGGCGCGGCGGCCTGGAAAAAGTAGGGCGGCTACGGCACAACCAGGCTCACGGACGGGCCAGCTTTTACGCCATTCCCCTAAAGACCCTCGAACCCGCAATACTTCGCCGCAGCGGAATATAGCCGCCGACACAAAGGTGATAGCCAAGACCTGGGGCGTATTTTTGCCGCAATTTGGATGTCCAAACCATAGTTTGCCGGACCTTAGAGAGTGTTTAATAAGTTCGATTCACTGTCAAAGACCGGGTTTCGGGCGCATCCGTCGTTCCTGAGCAACCAAGGGTACGCCCCCACCCTAACCCTCCCCCGGAGGGAGAGGGAACTTATTAAACACTCTCTTAGATTTGTAGGATTGGGCATATAGGTGTTGTTGTGCCGGGAGGGGTGATATGCCCACGCTGGAGTTCAAGGGAAAGCAGTACGTCTACCGCCACCACCATGCGGTGCCTGTGCGCCCGCTGGTTTCCGACACCCACAGGTCGCTGGGGCCGGTCAGCCGGGCAGGCAACCTGGTCATCCACGGCGACAACCTCCACGCCCTCAAGTCCCTGATGCCCCAATATGAGGGTCGCGTCAAGTGCGTCTACATCGATCCTCCCTACAACACCGGCAACAACGGTTGGGTCTACAACGACAACGTTAGCAGCCCGTTGTTGCAGGACTGGCTCCACGACCAGAGCGGCATCGACGGAGACTTGGCGCGCCACGACCGGTGGCTGTGCATGATGTGGCCCCGGCTCCAACTGCTCCGGGATCTGCTGTCGGACAGCGGCGTTATCTTTGTATCCATCGACGCCATCGAGCACCACCACCTGCGGATGCTGATGGACGAGATTTTCGGACAGAGCAATTTCATTGCCGACATCGCCGTAGTTTCGAACCTGTCGGGCAGCAGCGACCAGTTTGGGATTGCTGGCGCTCACGAGTATTGCCTGGCTTACGCCAGAGACCGCAGCCGGGTTGAGCTCGGGCGCTTCCCGGTGGACGAGCAAGGGCTGGCGGCGTGGCGTCAGGACGAAAAGGGTTACTACAAGCCGGAATTGTTGCGGCGGGGCGCCCTGACTTATTCGCGGTCGCTGGACTACCCGATTTTCGTTGCCCCCGATGGCCGGCTGGAGGTTACCGACGATAACCGTATGCCTGCGACCGGCGGGCCGTTCACTGCCGTCTACCCGGAGATGGGAAACGGCAACGGCATCTGGAGGTGGAGCAAGCGCAGGGTACGCGAGAACCCGTCGGATGTATTTGCCGAGCGGAGAAAGGACGGGAGTATCGCCATTTACTCCAAGCAGCGCCCACTGCTCGGTTCCTATCCAAGCGAAAAGCCCAAGTCGGTGTTCTACAAGACCGAATACAGCAGCAGGGCCGGGGGCCGGTCACTGGCGGAGGTGCTGCCGGAGGTTGGCCGTTCTTTCCCTTATCCCAAGGCAGTGACGCTGATCACCGACCTGCTCCGTATCGGCGCTCCCGGCGCCGACGACATCGTGCTGGACTCCTTCGCCGGTTCCGGCACCACGGCCCAGGCCGTGCTGGCCTTGAACAAAGAGGACGGCGGCAACCGCAGGTTCATTCTCGTCGAATGCGAGGAATACGCCGATAGAATCACGGCGGAACGGGTGCGCCGGGTCATCAGCGGAGTGCCAGGCGCGCGAGACAAGGCCCTGCGGGATGGTCTCGGCGGCTCATTCACTTACTGCGCTTTGGGAGAACCGCTGCCGTCAATCTCTGCGTCAGACAACCTGAACATGGCCGCCGAACAGCCTGACAGAGTTGCCGTCGCTTCCGCCTGAAAGCGCCCGTCATCCGGCCTTGCATACACTGTCTTCATTGGGGTTTTGACCATGAGGCCCGTGGCCGATGGCCAACGTCCATCTTGACAATTTCGCTCTGGCCGCGCTAGACTCAGGATACAAATGAGACTGCTGAAAAGCCCCGTTGATTGCGCTTGCACCTGTCCCCTCACATAGGGGGCAGGCAGTTGGCGTAAATGACCTGAAAGCCTGCGCCCGCCCGCTTGAGGGCTGCCCTGAGAGGGTATGAGCAGGCTTTTTCTTTGGCAATCGAACGGTCAACAATCGCACGTAGCCCAATGCGCGATACCAACGCCGCACCAGCCGGCGGCCAGAAGGAGCCTTCGCTATGGCAACACAGCCCCTTGCCCTGACACCGGAACAGGTCAAACGCTACAGCCGCCACATCATCATGGGGGACGTCGGCTCCAAGGGCCAGCGCACCCTGATGCAGTCCTCGGCGCTGATCATCGGCGCTGGCGGACTGGGGTCGCCCAGCGCCATCTACCTTTCCCTCGCCGGTGTGGGTACTATCGGCATCGTCGACCTGGACGTGGTCGACCTTTCCAATCTGCAACGGCAGGTGCTGCACCACACCGCCGACGTTGGGCGGCCCAAGGTGCAGTCGGCCCTCGACAACATCAAGTCCTATAACCCGGACGTAAACGTCGTCTTGCACGAGACCTGGCTGAACTCCGAGAACGCCTTGGAAATCATCAGCCAGTATGACCTGGTGGTAAACGGCGCAGACAACTTCGCCACCCGCTACCTGGTCAACGATGCCTGCTACCTGTTGGGGAAGCCGCTGGTTGACGGAAGCATACTGACCTTCGACGGCCAGGCGACCGTGTTCATCCCCGGCGAGGGCTGCTACCGCTGCCTGTTCCCGTCGCCGCCGCCGCCGGGAATGGTGCCCAACTGCGCCGAGGCCGGCGTGCTGGGGTCGATGACGGGTCTCGTCGGCAGCATCCAGGCTACCGAGGCGCTGAAATATTTCCTCGGCATTGGCGAGTCGCTGTCATCCCGTCTCCTGATCGTCGACGCGCTGGACATGAGTTTCCGCGAGGTGCGTCTCAAGAGGAACCCCAAGTGCCCGCTCTGCGGCGACGATCCCACGGTTACCGAGCTGATCGACTACGAGGTCTTCTGCGGCGTGGCTGCGCCCCACGAGGAACCGGCGACGGTCGGCGCACACTAGATCAAGCCTGGTACTCCAATAAACAAACGCTTCAACGCAGAGACCGCGGAGTTCCCGGCGCTCTCTGCAAAGCCTCTGCGTTGAAAAACGGCAACAGGTCATAGATGGTTGCGAAGCTGACTTACAAGGGCATACTGGACACCATTGGCAATACGCCTACGGTGGAGTTGCAGAATCTCAGTCCCAAGCCGGACGTGCGCATCTTTGCCAAGCTGGAGGGATCGAATCCAACCGGCAGCGTCAAAGACCGCATCGCCCTCAAGATGATCGAGCAGGCGGAGGCAGACGGGGAGCTGAGTCCCTCCCGCACCATCCTGGAACCCACCAGCGGCAATACCGGCATATCCCTGGCCATGATCGGCCGGATGAAGGGATACCGGGTCGCCGTGGTTATGCCCGAAAATGTCAGCGTCGAGCGGGTGCAACTGCTGGAGGCATACGGGGCCGAAATTATCTCATCGGACGGCAGCCGTGGCACCAACGGTTCCATCGAGGTGGCGCAGGATCTCATCGAAAAGCATCCTCACGATTACGTGATGATGTACCAGTACGGCAACAGCGGCAATCCCGGGGCCCACTACGAGACCACTGGCCCCGAGATCATCGACGCCGTGCCGGAGGTGGACATGTTCGTGGCCGGATTGGGCACCGGCGGCACGTTGATGGGCGTCGCCAGACGGCTCAAAGAGTACAATCCGGCCATCAAAATCGTCGCCGTGGCGCCGGATCCGGACGATTTCATCTCCGGCCTGCGCAGCTTGGAGCATGGGTTCATCCCGCCGATACTGGACATCAGCCTCCTGGATTCCCGCATGCTGGTGGGCAGCTTCGAGGCGTTTCAGACCACGAAAAGGCTGCTTACCGAAGAGGGCATATTCGCCGGGATTTCCTCGGGCTCGGTGGTCTACGGCGCCATCCGGCAGGCGGAACGCATGGAGCGCGGCTCCATAGTGTGCCTGCTGGCCGACGGGGGCTGGAAGTACCTCAGCACTGCCCTCTGGACCCGGGATTACGATCTTTTGCAGCAGGAGTCCAAGGGCAAAATCTGGTGGTAGGCGCCTCTGGCCGCTCGCCCTCATAATGGCGGGTGTGTTGTGGTATCCTGAACTTGCATGAGCGAATTGCAGGAAAGGCAGTGGTTGCGCCGCCATGCGATAGCCGCGCCCTTCGGTATTTTCGCCGCCACGGTACTGTTGGCCGTCAGGTCGGGACAGTGGGACGGCTGGGAAAGCCTGGAAATGGCGGCAACCCTAGTGGACTTGGGCGCAGTCCTATACGCAATGGTCGCCGTGCTGGTTGAGAGAGGTGTTGACATGGTCTTCTGGGCATTGGAGCGAAAAAAGCAACGGGAACAGGAAAACAAGGCCAAAAATCAGGCCGAGGTATTGGCCCAGCTACGGAGTGAGGGCCTCCCTCAAACCACTGAAGAATTGGAGCAGTGGGCGCGGGATAAGGGCATCCCCCTCGACAAGTTGCCGCCCCGTTAGCGTCCGAATATTCCTGAACGCATTTGGCCGTTTCTCTCCCACCCGTCCGTCCTTTAGCAATTTGAGGGCGGGCGATTGCTTGTATGAGGACTTATGGAGATACAGGATTTACCGGGCCGGTCAGGTTCCGCACCCCAAGGAAAAGTAATAATGGTGCAGGGCACCGCGTCCCATGTGGGAAAGAGCGTGCTGGTGACCGCCCTCTGCCGCATTTTCAGGCAGGACGGCTACCGGGTTGCGCCTTTCAAAGCCCAGAACATGTCCAACAACTCATTCGTCACCCCGGACGGGGGCGAGCTGGGGCGGGCCCAGGCGGTGCAGGCCGAGGCTTGCGGCGTGGAGCCGCAGGTGGAAATGAACCCCATCCTGCTCAAGCCGGAGGCCAATCACCAGTCCCAGGTGGTGCTGCTGGGCAAGCCGGTAGCCAAGGCCTCGGCCTCGTACTTCGCCAGCGCCAAGCCCATGCTCTGGCAGAACGTGGCCCAATCCCTGGACGCTCTCCGGTCCCAGTACGACGTCGTGGTTATTGAGGGCGCTGGCAGTCCCGCAGAGATTAACCTGAAACAGAACGAAATCGTCAACATGCGGGTCGCCCTCCACGCCGGTTCGCCGGTGCTGCTGGCGGGTGACATTGACCGCGGGGGCGTCTTCGCGTCTCTGGTCGGCACCATGGAGATTCTCGACGCACGGGAACGGGATGCCATCAGCGCCTTTATCATCAACAAGTTCCGCGGGGACGTATCCTTGCTCGAGCCGGGCCTGGTCTGGCTGGAGGAAAGGACCGGCAAGCCCGTTCTTGGGGTCGTTCCATACTATCGGGACATCGAAATCGCCGAGGAGGATTCGGTCTCGCTGGAGCGCCGCGAACAGATGAAGGCGATGACCGACTTTGTTCTCGACATCGCTGTTCTGGGCCTGCCTCACATATCCAACTTCGACGATTTCGACCCGCTGGGGCGGGAACCCGGTGTGAGACTGCGCTACGTGGAAGGCCGCGACAGCCTGGGCGAACCCGACCTCATCATTCTGCCCGGCACCAAGACCACCATGGCAGACCTGGCGTGGCTCCACGAGAGGGGATTCGCAGCCGAGATCCGGAGACAGGCTGAATGCGGGACGCCCGTGATCGGAATCTGCGGCGGCTACCAGATGATGGGCCGTCGCATCCTCGACCCGCACGGCGTTGAGTCCCCGGAACGAGAAGCCGAGGGCCTGCAATTACTTCCCGTAGATACCGTGTTCGCGCCCGTCAAGGAGACACACCGCGTCAAGGGTTCAGTATCCGTTGGTTCCGGGCTGCTTTCCGGCTCCGAAGGGGCTACTCTCGAAGGGTATGAGATACACATGGGCTCATCCACCCGCGAGGGAAACGTAGTCTCTCCTTTCACCATCACCAGGGCCGGGCGGGACGGGCAGAGCGACGGCGCGCTGTCAGAGGACGGAAGAGTCTTGGGGACATATATTCACGGGCTATTCAACAGCCACGCCCTTCGCCGGGGGGTACTGGAGCGGATTGCGGAATGGAAGGGCGTATCCCTCCCGCCGCAGTCCGATACGGGCGGGCAGTTGTCACGGGACGCCGAATACGACAAGTTGGCCGAAACCGTAAGGAACAGCCTGGATATGGATTTGCTTTACCGGATTACTGGCCTAACGACGCCGGAAATAGACTGAATCCGGTCATGTTTAACGTATAATTTCATCGGCAGTAACGCGCCGAAACCTGCCCTTACAGGTTGCTGAAAGAGGGCGCCGATGCTATAATTCCGGCACATGGTTCCTCCTTTATGTAAGCGGGTTCGCCCCGCTTTCTTGTTGATGGAGACTATTGGTCTGCGGCGAGAATAGGTGTGGGGGCCGAACTATGAAAAGCGATTTTATTGTAGCGCTCAAGCAGTTGGCCGCGGAGCGCCACTTGCCCATGGAACAGGTCTTGGGGGCCATCGAGGTCGCTCTGGCCTCCGCGTTCAAGAAGGATAACCCGGCATCCGGTCAGAACATCTCGGTCACCCTCAACCCCAACAGCGGCGAGGTCAGCGTCTACGCGCTGAAAACCGTGGTTGAGGATGTCGAAGACGCCGAGCGAGAAATTACGCTGGCCGATGCTATGAAGATCCGGCGCGACGTCGTGGTCGGCGACGAGGTCGCCGCCGCCGAACCCCTGCCGCACAACGCCAGCCGAATTGCGGCGCAAACCGCCAAGCAGGTGGTGTTGCAGAGGCTGCGAGAGGCGGAACGTGAGTTGCTGTTCCAGGAGTTCGCCCAGCACGAGGGCGACATCATGTCCGGCATCGTCGAGACGTCTGACTCGGGCCGCTCCATTACGTTGGACTTGGGCCGTGCCCAGGCCATCCTGCCCAACGAAGAACAGGTAAGCACCGAACGCTACCGCAAGGGCCAGCGGGTCAAGGTTTTCATCCTCAGCGTTCGCAGCGCCCCGAAAGGCCCGGAAATCCTGGTTTCGCGCAGCCACCGGAATATGCTCCGGCGGCTATTCGAGATCGAGGTTCCCGAGGTCCACAACGGGGTGGTCGACATCAAGGCCATCGCCCGGGAGGCCGGTTTCCGCAGCAAGGTGGCGGTGAGCGCCACCCAGCCGGGTATAGATCCCGTGGGATCGTGCATCGGTATCCGCGGGAACCGCATCCAGAGCATCGTCAATGAGTTGCAGGGCGAAAAGATAGATATCGTCCTGTGGGATCCCGACCCCCGCACGTTCATCGCCAACGCATTGAGTCCCTCTGAACCGGTACAAGTGGAACTGATTGACACGGAACAGACGGCGGTAGTGGTCGTCCCTGACCGGCAGCTTTCACTGGCCATAGGCAAGGAGGGACAGAACACCCGCCTTGCCGCCCGCCTTTCGGGTTGGCGCTTGGACATCAAGGGCATGACCGAGTGGGAGGAAATCAGGGAGGCCCGGATGCACGCTGCCGCAGAAGCGGCGGCGAGAGCGGCCGAGGAGGCCGCCGCCCTGGCGGCTGCTAAGGCCGAGGCCGAAGGGGGCGCGGTTGAAGCCGATGAGCCGGAACTTGCGCCGGAACCCGCCGTCGTTGCTGAGGCCGAGGCCATCATCGAGGAAATGTCCGAGGCGCTGGATGCCGCGGCGGAGTCCGCAGACGCTCCCGCAGAAGAGCCGACAATCCAGGTTATCGCCGACGATATAGACGAGGACAGCATTCTCGAGGAACTGATCCGCGAGGAAGAACTCCTCAAGCAGGGCGAGACGGAAGAGGAACCCGTTGAGACCGTCGCCGAGGTTGGGCTCAGTGTTGACGACCTCGAATCGTTCACCCTGGACGACGTGGCCGTCATTGACGACGAGGAGGAGGAAGACGAGGAACCCGAAGACGATGGCCTGAGCTTTGGGGACTTGCCGGTACTTACTCCGGATGCAGGCAAGATCCGGTTCGCGGAAGATATTGTCGAGGACATTCGTGGCGGCGGCCGTCGCGGTGGGGGAGGACGGAGCCGTCGCGGCGGGGGCGGAGGTGGTTCCCGCCGCCGCTAGCCCTCTCCTGGCGCACATCCACGCCTTATGCCACGGGGAGGGACTGCAATTGCCCAGGAAGAGACACATCCCGGAAAGGACCTGCGTCGCTTGCGGCGGCAAGAGGCCCAAGGCGGAACTGGTTAGAATAGCCCGTTCTCCCGAAGGCTCCGTGTCTGTTGATTTCGCGGGAAAGGCCCCCGGCCGGGGGGCGTATGTTTGTGGGCCCGGTTGCCTTGAAACGGCGTTGGGCCGGGGCCGCCTCGCCCGTAGTCTCGGGCAATCTCTCTCCACCACCGACTTGGAAACTCTCCGGCTGGACTTTTCCGCTCGCAGCGCCCAGGAATAGGATGAACCCACAAGAGTTGGTGCCGTCCAGCCGGCTTGGCAGGTGAACAGAAATATGACTACGACAGTTGCAATAGATGAATCCGGGCGTAACCAGAGGCCGAGGAGAGAACGCGCGGAGCGGCGCAGCGGACAGGGCCGTCCATTGGTGTTGCCCTCCACGATGACGGTTCAGTATCTTGCCGAGGTTCTGGACCAGTCGCCCATTGACGTTATCAAGCAACTGATGCGCAACGGCATCATGGCGAATATGAACCAGGTAATCGACTATCAGGTCGCCACCCTCGTTACCACGGCATTCGGCATCAGAACCTCCGTGGCGCCCGAACCATCGGCGGCCGCCACTCGCGAGTCCTCCGGCGCACAGGATAAAACCGGGGAAAACCTTGTTGCGAGGCCCCCGGTGGTTGTCGTCCTGGGCCACGTAGACCACGGCAAGACTTCCCTTCTGGACTACATCAAGAGTTCCAGCGTGGCCGACCGGGAGGTGGGCGGCATCACCCAGCACATCGGCGCTTACCAGGTTGAGGTCGATGGCAATCCAATTACGTTCCTGGATACGCCGGGGCACGCCGCCTTTACCGCCATCCGCGCCCGCGGGGCGAGGGTCACCGACATCGCGGTGCTGGTGGTCGCTGCGGACGACGGGATAATGCCGCAGACCCTGGAAGCCATCAACCACGCCAAGGCCGCCGAGGTGCCTATCGTCGTCGCAATCAACAAGATGGACCTGCCCGGCGCAGACCCTGAGCGGGTGAAGCGGCAATTGAGCGAAAATGAGCTCCTGGTGGAGGATTGGGGCGGCGACATCATCTCGGTCAACGTTTCGGCCCGCACTGGAGACGGCATCGACGACCTCCTGGTAAACCTCGAGGCGGTCGCGGAAATTTCGGAACTGAAGGCCAATCCCGACAACCAGGCCTCCGGCGTAATCATCGAGGCCAAGCTGGACCGGAAGCGGGGCCCCAGCGCCACGGTGCTAGTCACAGACGGCACCCTCGAGGTGGGAGATAACATAGTCGCGGGAACCGCCTCGGGGCGCGTTCGGGCGATGATTGACGACAAGGGCAGAAACCTGGACAAGGTAACTCCGGGGACGCCTGCGGAAATCCTGGGGTTCGGCACTCTTCCCGAGGCAGGCGACCAGTTGAGGGTTGTAACCAACGAACGCCAGGCAAGGGCGCTGACGGGAGGAAAGGAACGCGCGCCCGGATCGCGTCCCTTGCAGACCCGCGCCCTCAGCCTCGAGGAGGTCGTCAGGCAGGTCGGCATAGACGAAATCAAGGAACTCAACCTTGTGCTCAAGGCCGACGTACAGGGAAGCCTAGAGGCCATTCGGCAGTCCCTGGAGCGGCTGGTCGACGAGGACGCCAAGGTAAGAGTGCTGCACACCGGAGTTGGCGGCGTAACGGAGTCCGACGTACTGCTCGCCAGTGCGTCGGAAGCGGCCATCATCAGCTTTTCCGTCGGCTCCGAGCCCAGCGCCGAGCGGCTGGCAGACCGGATGGGCGTAAGCATCCGGCACTACGAAATTATCTACCAGTTGATTGACGACATCGAAATCGCGCTACACGGCATGCTGGAGCCCGTCTTCACCGAGGTCATCGTCGGCCGAGCGGAGATACGCGAGCTCTTCGGCGGACGGAGGGGCACCCAGATTGCCGGTTGCCGGGTGACCGAGGGCCGCGTCGTGCGCAACGGCTCGGTTCGCGTGACACGGGAGGGCGAGAACGTCACGGAAACCACCATCTCCAGCCTGCGCCACTTCCGTGATGAGGTCAACGAAATGAACGCTGGCACCGAGTGCGGCATCATCTTGCAGGGCTTCAATGAAATCCAGGAAGGGGACGTCCTGGAGGTGTTCAGGCAGGAACGGGCGAGACGGTAGCCTGGTCTTGGCGCGATTTCGTTCAACGAAGCCAGGCCCTTGCGGCAAGGGCGGCCGTTCCATCCCGTGACGGGAGGTAAAAGATGTCCCGGCGAATTGATCGCGTCAACGAGTTGTTGCGCTCCGAAATCAGCAGCCTCCTGGCCCGCGAAATCAAGGACCCGAGGGTGGCCGGCGTCATCAGCATTACCGAGGTCGTCGCCTCCAACGACCTTCGCAGTGCCCGGGTTTACGTCAGCGTGATGGGCCGCGACTCCGACCGGAAAGCCGCCATGGACGGAATCCGCTCCGCGGCTTCTTTTCTACGGCGTGAACTTCGGGAGCGCGTAAACTTACGGCATACGCCGCACATGACCTTCGTGCTCGACGATTCCATTGAGGAGGGCGAACGGGTGCTTCGCCTGATCGACGGGGCCACTCCGGAACAGTACGCCACAGAATACCTGGAATCCATGGCCAGCGGACACCGTCCCGGAACGAATCGCAGGGCTACGGGTCGTTAGTTTTGCCCAAATCAGACAGAAACACACAGCCGACGGTGAACGGATTCATAAATCTGTACAAGCCGGCTGGCATCACGTCCATGGAAGCCCTGCGCCGCGTCAAGCGCATCACCGGTCAGCGCCAGAAAGTTGGGCACGGCGGAACCATGGATCCCCTGGCGCGGGGCGTGCTGCCAATATGCTTCGGCCAGGCCACTAGGCTGATGGACTACGTAGTGGGCGGCAGCAAACGTTACGTGATGGATATCAAGCTGGGAGAATCCACGACCACCTACGATGCTGAAGGCGAGATTACCTCGCAAAGAGACGCCAGTGGGGTCACTGAGCAGCAAGTCCTGTCGGCGCTCGAAAGATTCATTGGCGTCGTGGACCAGGTGCCGCCGATGTACAGCGCAGTCAAGGTCGACGGGCAACGCCTTTACAAGCTGGCGCGATCCGGCGTTGAAGTCGAGCGGCAACCCCGCAGCGTTGAAATACACAGCGTTCAGCTAACGCGCATGAATCTGCCCGAGTTGACCTTGGACGTGGAATGCGGCAAGGGCGTGTACATGCGAACCCTGGCCCACGACCTGGGGGAGATTCTGGGCTGCGGCGCTCACGTAACCGACCTGGAAAGGCAAAGCTGCGGGGGATTTTCATCTGAGAACAGCGTGACCCTGGATGACCTGGAAGAGGCAGCGCAGTCTCCGGGAGGCTGGCTTGAGCTCCTCCATCCACTGGACTGGGTTCTCCGCAGCTTCAAGACCGTCACAGTGGGGTCGGCTGCAGAACGGTTTTTGCGAAACGGCCAGCCGGTAAGTCTGGGTAACCCGAATATTAACGCGGGCTACCTGGAACAGTTCCGCGCCTACAATTCCGCTGGCCAGTTCCTGGCCTTGGTGCGATTCGAAAGAGCGTCAAATTCCTGGCGTCCGCTGAAGGTCTTCAATACCATTGAGGCGTCGCCATTGGCCCCGGTTTCCGTCTAGCGGCTGTCAACGACCTCACGGTGCGCCCACCCCAGCCTGTCCGTGCCTACCCTGTCCACCGTCGGCCCCTATACCGAGCAAGGCCTGACTCCGCTTGACAATCTACTGCCTAATGTGTAGTTTGTTGCCGACTTTACGTTAACTTGGCAGTCTGGAGAGCTACGGGCGGCGAACCGGAACTCCCCTGGTGCGACATTGCGACGGGTTCGCACGGCGGCAGACGGACCGGCCCACAGACCTGTTACTTTTCGAAAACGACACTTTGATGCAGGGGGGATAGCAATGGAGGCATATTGCCTGAAATGCCGGGAAAAAAGGGAGATCAACAATCCCGAGCAGGTAACACTGAAAAACGGCCGCCCGGCCACCAAGGGGGACTGTCCCTTGTGCGGCACCAAGATGTTCAGGATCGGGAAGTCCTGATCACCTGCCCACCCTGTACGGACTGGCTGCCACCCAAGGACCTAGACGGGCAAAAAAGCGCCGAGCCCGAGTTTCGTCAGCAATTCTCTCGGATTTTCCTCAAGAAGGGCGTGAACCTCATCATCATCGAGGCCCGCGCCCTTTGCCACTTTCTGGCACAGTTCCGGTGTCAGCAAATCCTCCGGCGCGTGTGCATCGGAATCCAGAACGAGGGTCGCTCCGGCCTCCCGGGCCACTCTGACCACGTGTCCATTGGCCAGGCTATGGCCGCGGCGGGCTGATACCTCCAGCCGCACACCCCTCTCGGCGGCCAGTCTAGCCTCGTCAAAGGAAATCAGGCCGGGGTGCGCCAGCACGTCCACCCAGGGAGACCTGATGGCCGCTTCGTTGGTTCCCGGCTCCACGGGCTCCACCGGCGTTTCGCCATGCACCGCGACGAGTTTCGCCCCCATTTCCTTGGAAGTGCGAGCCACCAGGTCAATGTCGTCCTTGGGAACGTGGGTTATCTCCACACCCGGCAGGGCCAGGATATCCCATCGTCTGCTGGCCAGTTCGCAGTCCACCACCAGGGTTTTGATAACGTATTCCACGTTGCCCAAGCCCACGTGGTCGGTTACCGCCATGGCCTTGTAGCCCCTAACGTATGCGCGGCGGATCAGCTCAATGGGAGAGAGCACTCCGTCGCTGAGAAAGGTGTGGGTGTGAAAATCGTACATCGTTCCTCCAACCCCGGATGCCACGCAGACCTGCGGCGTTAATTTCCAGCATCAAGTATAAGAACACTGCATCACCGGGACAATATGCCCGGCAACTCCGTTAGTTTCAGCGAGACACACACTTCGCCCCGGAGCGGCCGCTTCGCGGCCAGTGCTCCGGACTGCGGTTGCCGCAGTCCGAACCGTTGCCGTGTTTCACTCCCGGTGTGAGAGGGTGCTTAATAAGTTCCCTCTCCCTCCGGGGGAGGGTTAGGGTGGGGGCGTACCCCCGGTTGCTCAGGAATGACGGATGCTCCGGGAACCCGCTCTTTGTCAGTGAACGGAACTCATTAGATACCCTCTGAGGCCGTCCAATCAATGGGCGTTCGTTGACTTGCACAACCGGCCTACATAGAATACCCGGCACCCTTGCGATTCGGCCGCCTCCGGTAGCCCTATGGTCGCCGCCGGGTCGATTTCCGAACTCTGCATCCTAACCGGGACAGCTTGCAAGACTTGCCCTTAAATCCCTCCGATCCCTCCGGCCCTGCTGCCTGTGTCAACTGCGGCAGAACGCTTCGGGCCGGAAGGTCTTTCGCCTTCCGGTCGCGAAACGAGGCAACGGCCGGAACTGCGGCCAAGTGCCTCCGGTGCGGGCCGCGCCACGGGCCGATGTTGCGGCGCTCGGCCATAGTCGCAGTCATCGTGGGAACGATACTGACGTTCCTGAACCAGGGCGACACCCTGCTGGCAGGCGAGTGGAACAACGCCCTCTACTGGAAAATCCCGCTGACCTACTGCGTACCCTTCCTGGTAGCCACCTACGGGTCGCTTGCCGCAGCCAGACGCTGACCGGCCCGGCGAACCCGGGGCGGCTATCCATCGACGATCAGCCGTACTTGCGCAGCACCGTGACCACCTTTCCCTTCACCTCCACGTTCCCGGCGGAGCAAAAGATGGGCTGCATCGTGCTGTTGGCTGGCTGTAGCCTCACCCGGTCGCCCTCCAGGTAAAACTTCTTCAGCGTGGCCTCTTCTTCGTCCCTCAGCCAGGCTACGACCATTTCGCCGTTGCTGGCGTCCTGCGCGGGCTTGACGACCACCACGTCTCCATCGTCTATCAGGGCATCGATCATGGACGTTCCCTTGACGGTCAGGGCAAAAAGCTTGCCGTGGCGGCGGGGAAGGTCCGGCGAGATCTCCACCGTGTCGAATTCCTCGCTGGCGGCGCCTCCTTCGGCGGAGAACACCGGCAGCGGCTGACCGGCCGCTATTGACCCGACGATCTGGACCCTGGGCGCATTGGAAACGGGTTCCCCGTCCCTGTCCAGCAATTCAATGCCGCGAGCGACTTCCCTCCGGCGGTTCAGATATCCGGCCTCCTCCAACTGCCTGAGGTTGTAGTCAACCACCGAGGTCGAGCTGATGTTACAGGCCTGCTGGATGTCCCGCACCGTCGGCGGAATGCCGTTATCGGAATAAAACTCCTGGATGAACCCCAGTATGCGGCGGCGGCGTTCCGGCATTTTTTTCTTGGCAACCATATTTCTCTCTCCCTTGACACGCCTTTGATGACATAAAACCTTTGTTCTATCGAAAGGCTAACAAACGACAGGGCATGTGTCAATCAGCCATCGTCATCAAACTGGCGGCGCGCCAAAAACAGAAACGCCGCCCGGTCTACCCGGCCGGCGCTGGCCTCTGCGAGCAAGCTACAACTCAGGCTTCGGCTTCCTGCTCAAGGCTTGACAGCTTTGCTACCATTCGCGACTTGCGGCGCGCCGCGTTGTTCCTGTGGAGTATGCCCTTGCGCACCGCGCGGTCCAGCGTACGAATGGCGAGAGCAACGGCAGGCTGCGCGGCCTCGGCGTCCCCGGCGTCCAGCGAGCGATTGGCCCGGCCTACGATGGTGCGGGTTTCAGTCTTTGCGCTTCTATTGCGCTGGGCGCGCTTGACCTGCTGGCGGCCTGTCTTCTTTGCGGGCAATGGAGCTACTCCTGTTATTGCGTGTAAGCGCTTTCGATATTTGCCGGTTCATCCCAACGGCAAGGGACATTATAAATCAATCAGCCAGGAATGCAAAAACTTGAGGGAAAACTTCCCCTCAAGTTTGCCGTGACCGGGATGCCCGGCGTTGATATCCGGGAGGGAAGGACGCTAGACGTCCAGATTCTTGACGCTCCGGGCGTAGGTCTGGATGAAGCTCTTGCGTGGCGCGACCACCTCGCCCATCAGCGTCGTGAATGCGTCCTCGGCGTCGTTGTCGTCCTCGACGCTCACCGTCAGCATGTGGCGGGTGTCCGGGTTCATGGTGGTTTCCCACAACTGCTCCGGGTTCATTTCCCCCAGCCCCTTGTACCGCTGAATGGCGGGGTTCCGCTGGCCGGTGTGCTTGGCCAGCATATCGTCTTTCTGCTCCTCAGAGTAGGCGTACTCGATGCGCCGACCATTCTGTATGCGGTAGAGCGGAGGCTGAGCGATGTAGAGATAGCCGCTGTCTATCAGACCGCGCATCCGGCGGTAAATGAACGTCAGGATGAGGGTGCGGATATGGGAACCGTCCACGTCGGCGTCGGTCATGATGATGACCTTGTGGTAACGCACCTTGGAGGGATCAAAGTCTTCGCCCTCTCCGGCTCCCACCGCCGCGACCATGGCCCGGATTTCCTCGTGGCCCAGTATCTTGTCGGGCTGCTGCAACACCCTCTCGACGTTGAGAATCTTGCCCTTGAGCGGGAGGATGGCCTGGAAGTGCCGGTCCCGGCCCATCTTGGCCGACCCGCCAGCCGACTCGCCCTCAACGATGTACAGCTCCGACTTGGCCGGGTCCCGCTCAGCGCAGTCGGCCAGCTTGCCGGGCAGCGATGAGCCGTCCAGCGCGTTCTTGCGGATGACCAGGTCGCGGGCTCGCTTGGCCGCCTCGCGGGCCTTCTGCGAGGTAAGACACTTGTCCACCACCTTGCGGCCCTCGGTCGGGTTTTCCTCCAGGTAACGGGACAGGCCCTCACCCACCACCGACTCCACGATGCCCCGCACCTCGGGATTGCCCAGCTTGTGCTTGGTCTGGCCCTCGAACTGGGGAGCCGTCAGTTTCACGCTCACGGCCGCCGCCAGCCCCTCGCGCACGTCATCGCCTATCAGGTTGGCCTGGTCGTCCTTGATCTGCCCCTGCTTTCGCGCAAAGTCGTTGATCACCCGCGTCAGGGCGGAGCGAAAGCCGGTCAGGTGGGTTCCGCCGTCGGGGGTCTTGATGCAGTTGGCGTAGGAATGCACTGACTCGGCGTACCCGTCGTTGTACTGCACCGCTACCTCAACGGCAGTGTCGTCAATGGTCTTTTCGTAGTAGAACGGAATACCCTGCAATACCCGGCGGTTCCGGTTGTCGTTCCGCACCAGGTTGGGGATTCCGCCGTCGAAGAAGTAGGTGCGCTCGATGTCGCCGTGTCGCCTTTCCTGGTGCCAATAGCTGATGAAGCAGATTTCGAGACCCTTGTTGAGATAGGCGATGTCCTTGAAATGCCGGGTGAGTTCGTCGAAATCGTACTCGATTTCATCGAAAATCTCCGGGTCGGGCCGGAACTTGACCGTAGTTCCGTGTTCGTCCGTCTTCGACTCCGTCACCAGATCGGTAGTCGGGATTCCCCGCACGTACTCCTGCGAGTACAGCATACCGTCGCGCCGCACTTCGGCCCGCAGGTGCTCGGAGAGGCCGTTCACCACGGACGCGCCGACGCCGTGCAGCCCGCCGGTGACCTTGTAGGCGCCACCACCGAACTTGCCGCCCGCGTGCAGCGTCGTCATCACGGTTTCCAGGGCGCTCTTGCCGGTGGTGGGGTGAACGTCGATGGGAATTCCGCGCCCGTTGTCCGAAATGGTGATGAGGCCGTCTGCCGCGATAGTGAGCTCGACCCTGGTGCAGTAGCCCGCCATCGCCTCGTCCACTGCGTTGTCCAGAATCTCGATCATCAGGTGTTGCAGACCGCTGAGCCCGGTGGTGCCGATGTACATGCCGGGGCGGACTCGCACCGCCTCAAGGCCCTCCAGCACCTGGATGTCCGATGCGGTGTAGTCGGGGCCGGAAGCCGGGTCGTGAGTGGCGGAAATTTGCAAGGTTTGTTGCATCTGAATAATCACCAAGTCCTAGCGAAAGGCGCCACAAGAAAAGCAGCAGTTGGAATTGAAAAAAGTGGGCCTCAACGGATATAAATACATTATGTAGTATAGCATACCGGCCCTCCTGCTTGCCTTGCTTTCCCAGCCGCTTTTGCCCTTTTTTGCGCGTCTGCAAGAGGGTGTGCGCCTACGGACTCAACCCCAAATCGTCATTCCCTCTCCCGGGAGGGGGTTAGGGTGAGGGCGTTCCCCCTGTCGTACCCAAACTGCGCAAAGGCAGGATTTCACCCCCACCCCTACCCTCCCCCTGAGAGGGAGGGAGGATTGACCAAGCCAGCAAAAGGGGCGGGAACCTACGTCCCGCCCCTGAATGCAGCTACTCTACGATGCCGGGCCAGCCCGTTACTCCGGGAAAATCCGGCGGTAGACCCCTGGCGAACCTGTGTCATGGACCATGTGCGGCCTGACCTCGTTGCTCCAAACCGGGGTTACTGCGGTACGCCAGTTCTCCCAGCCCTCGCTCTCCGAAACCTCCAGCGACTCCATTTCGTGCACCGTCGCGTACTTCGGCGTGCCCATTACCGCCTCCCAGCGGCGGGCGCGGATGTAGCCCGGTATCTCCAGGCACAAAGGCAGCCGTTCGTTGTTGTAGGCGTAGTTGAACTTTTCGTCCAGCTCATCGGGAACCGACATCCGGCCCACCAGCAACACCGGCGACATTCCGGCCCCGGCCGTCTCCGCTGGCACGTCAGCCGGGTGCACCCGGCGGTACAGGTTGCGGATGTACTCGGTGCCGATGACGCTGGGCGACATTCGCCTCGACCATTCCGTCGGCTCCCGCAGCCACTTCTGCCACCCCTCGGAGTGCCAGGCCTCGTGGCTGGCCAGTTCGTAGACCGCCAGGTACTTGGGCCCGCCCTGCACCGCCTGATAGCGCGCCGCGTTGAGGACGCCGGGGATGGACAGGCGTTCCGGGATATGCTCGTCGTTGTACCAGCGGTTGTATTCCTCGTCGTGCTCCGGGGCCACGTCGCTGTATACCAGCAACAGCCCGTCGCCCTTTTTCGCTGCCATAATCAACTCCTTACAATCCCCTCTCCCTCCGGGAGAGGGTTAGGGTGAGGGCGCTTCCTTACCTATCCCCTCAGTGGAAGGGTCAGGGCGGTGCCGTTTTCTTACCTATCCCCTCAGTGGAAGGGGCAGGGTAGTGCCGTTTTCTTACCTATCCCCTCGGTGGAAGGGTCAGGGTGGCGCCGTTTTCTTACCTATTCCCTCCCCCTTGAGAGGGAGGGTTAGGGTGGGGGTGAATCGCCCGGGTAATACTGCCGCCCCGTCAAGAGACTGTCCAGCGCATATCCCATGGCCTGGAACATCGGCTCCGGCAGCGACGACAAGGGAAACCAGCCGCTCCCGTCGAAAGCCTCCGGTTCCATCAGGAGGGGATCCTGATCGCCGATGTCGCCCAGGAACTCCACATCCACGTAGTGGCGGCCGTAGGCGATGATGTTGCTGACGCAGAGGAATCTGAGGTCGCCCACGTCGACGCCGAACTCCTCCCTGGCTTCCCGGCGGGCGCAGTCCTCCAGCGTCTCGCCAAATTCCAGGTGGCCTCCCGCCGAACCCCATGTGCCTCCGCCCAGGGCGCCCCGGCGTCTGGCCAGGAACACCTGCCCCTGCCGGACGAATACGACGCCAACGCCCACCCGTGGCCGGGTTTCAGACTCCACCATACCCGCGAGTATAGCACGGCGGGATTTTCAGACGATTTGCAATTCGTTGTGAGGGCCACCGTCGCATATAATGGTCGCATTATCCTGAATTGAGGTGAAAACGATGGCGGATTTGCAGCGAACGGCTATCAGCAGCGACAAGGCACCGCAGCCCCTGGGCGCCTATTCCGTTGGCATGTCGGTCAGCGCGGGGCGCCTGCTCTACGTCGCCGGACAGGTTGGCGTTGACGTATCCGGCAGCCTGGTGGGGCCGGGCGACGCGGCGGCGCAAACGCGCCAGGTGCTCCACAACGTCGGCGCAGTCCTTGAGGCGGCCGGGGCCGGATTCAGCAACGTGGTGGAGTTCACCACCTACGTCGTGGGACGCAGCTCGGTGCAGGGCTTCATCGACGGGCGCAACCAGGTATTCCCGGATATTTTCCCCAACGGCGATTACCCGCCCAACACCCTGCTGGTGGTCGACGGCCTGGTGCGGGAGGAATTCCTGGTGGAAATCAAGGCCGTCGCCGCCCTGCCCTAGCCCACAAAATCCCCTCCCCCTCAGGGGGAGGGCTAGGGTGGGGGTGAAATCCCGCACATCGGCAACTTGCAATGGATTCTCCCCTCTCCCTCTGGGAGAGGGTTAGGGTGAGGGCGTCCCTTGAACGTCATTGACGACATCCTCCAACGCCGCACCGCCACGCCATCCGGGCAGCCCGTGGACTACGAGATCCCGGTGTCGGCCTACCCGTGTCCATCCGGGCGGATGCTCATCGTCTCCCCCGGTTCCGGCGAACTCAAGGACGGCAGGCATGACCGCTGGCGCAAGCTGGCCCGGCATCTCCAGGAAATGGGGCTGTGCGCGACGGTGACCTACAACGCGCCGCGTCCCGACTTCCATGTGCAACTGGAGTGGGAACCCTACTCTTACCGGGGCGCAAGCTGGAACGGCATCCTGATGGAGAGCGCCTGCCACACCACCGAGTGGGCGATAGGCCGCTCGCAAGAGTTGTGCGGTACGGACGCGCCGGAAATCTGCATGGCCGGTTTTTCCTCCGGCGGCTCCGCCGTCGGCGCAGTGGCCCACCTGTACCCGCAGGTGCGGCAGTTGTTGCTGCTATCGACCTACGACAGCGTGGGAGACCCCTTCTACGAGGGCGTCTCGCTGTTCACCGGCGACATTTTCATGGGCTACGGCGCCCAGGACCCGCCCGCTGGCATGCTGGCCTACCTGGTCAGCGTCGGGCCGCTGGCCGCCCGCTCCATGGTGGGCCGCCCCGTGCCCAACTGCGACCACCGCTTCAGCGGCGCAGACAGCAGCCGCGCCCTGGTCAAGGCCGTCTACTGGGCCCTCGGCCACGACGCCACCTTCCCCGAACCAACGGGCGCGCCGCAGTTGTATGATTAAAATAAGATCCCCTCTCCCTCCGGGAGAGGGTTAGGGTGAGGGCGTCCCGGCCAATAGGGAAAGCGGCAGGTGAAACAATGCTGAAAATCATCCTAGCGTTGGCGTCGTCAACCATTCTGGCGATAGCGCTATTGGCCTGCGGCAACGACGCGCCCCAACTGGTCACCGTTGTCGTGACCGCCACGCCCGAGCCGACAACACCCAACCCGACTCTCACGCCAACGGACGCGCCCCAAGCGGTCACCGTCGGCGTTACCGCCACACCCGAGCCGACAACACCCAACCCGACTCTTACGCCAACGGACGCGCCCCAAGCGGTCACCGTCGTCGTCACCGCCACACCCGAGCCGGCAACACCCAAGCCGACTCTTGCGTCAACAGACGCGCCAACATCTGCCCCATCCGCAACCACCCCACCGTCCACCCCTCCCGCCGCGCCGCCACCTACACCCACGCCTGCGGCCACTCCCGAACCCACACCGCCGCAGGCCACGTCTACGCCTGAACCCACCGCCGTGCCTACGGCGACGCCCCGGCCAACCGCAACGGCTACGCCGCCTA
This sequence comes from Dehalococcoidia bacterium, assembly GCA_963664375.1. Classification (GTDB taxonomy): domain Bacteria; phylum Chloroflexota; class Dehalococcoidia; order Lucifugimonadales; family UBA3495; genus VXOI01. The sequence goes on along the minus strand of OY761449.1, from coordinate 1,441,645 downwards.
TCCCAATGCCCACCAAGCCGACGCCCACTCCCACACCTCCGCCAACCCTGACGGGCTACATACCTGCACTCGACGGCCATGTCGCCGAAATGAAATTCTACGAGAGCGCCTCTCCCGGCTATGACGCCGTGCCGCGCGATGACCGCGTGTACCGCACGGTTTTCCCCCGCTCGACGACTCGCTACGTGAACGGGGAACTGCATATCACTTTCCCGACCCCGGATGGGCGAATCGACTTCAACATTGACGCCGTGTTTTACCGGTCAGACGGCAGCGTCGTTGCCCGCCGAATCGCTGGCGGATACGTGAACGAGCATTGGCAGAGAGGTTCAGGTTATTGGGTATTTGGTGCGGGTTCGGGCCAGCCGTACCGGTGGGAAACCGGGCTGTACCGTGTGGACCTGTCGGTAGAGGGAAAGTTAATCGCGTCGGAAGAGTTTGAGATTATTGACCGGCAGATTCCCGCGTCCGGGCCGTTTCTCGAATTGCGGGAGGGGCTGCCTTGGGCCGGTCAACCCCTGGGCCTGGACGAAGAAAATGCCTTGCTTGCCCTGTCAAGCATGATGGAGACCGACCCGGCCTTGGCCGCTCAAGTCGCATCCCTTCCCTGGGTGCGGCAAGCCCTCACCCTCGAGGGCCGCAACGCCCTTCAAGCGTTGGACATCCTGGCAACGGCGAATGTTGACCTCGCCAAGCGAGTGGCTGATTTCTCATGGCTGGCCGACGGCGTGGCCAAAGACGGGTGGCTGTCCCTGCGGACGCTGGCGTCGCTTGCCGCAACGGACGTGGAGCTTGCCGGTCTCTTATCGCATGTCGGCGACGAAGAGTTGACTGTCAGCTATATCCTGAAGATTTTGTGGGAATCACCCGCCACTGCGGAGACCCTGTTAGGCTTGCCCTGGCTTGCCGACGGCGTCACCGAAATGGAAGCCATCGCCCTCAGGTATCTAAGCCAGATAAGCGGCAGAAACGGAGACGCCGCGGCGGCGATTATCGCCATGCCATTCTTGAAAACCCTCGAGAGCCGGGACATTTTGGCGATAGCGTCTCTGGATGATGTTGCGAGACGGGATGTCAGCGGCTTCAAGGAACTGCTGTCTTACCCCAGGATAAGAGGCGGCATTACCGATGAAGACACCAAGATTGTTGCCGTAATCGGCGGCTGGGCGTACCCATACGGGTCAGCGCAAGCCCTGTTGTCTGACACCGGCGTGTATGTCGAGGAGCGGCTCATCGAATTGCCTCATACCGGCGAAACGCTGCTGGCCATCATCCGCCTCCAAGACAAGGATTCGCGGAGCATGGACCATCTGGAACACGTCGTCCGCACCATCGAGCGATTCACGGGTGAGCCCTACCCGATAAATTACCTCGCAGTGCTTTTTTACGACCACCCGGCAATCAACAGTGCGTGGAACCAAGATACTCACCTACTTTTCCACGCGAAGGATGACGCCGTAGAGGGCGGCCCCTGGTACCACCCTGGCGTATTGGCCCACGAGGCGTCCCATTGGTATTGGACTCACATTTGGGAGGACTGGCCATACCAGTGGTGGATAACGGAGGGCATCGCGGAATTCTTCAAAGCATTCTCCGAGCATGAGCGAATAGGGCGGCCGCTTGAACCCACCAATAGGCCATGTGGTTTCTTTGACAAAATCAGCGAACTGGAAAAGGCCAGACCCGACACGAAGTTCACTCCCGGGCAGGTCACGCCGAGGGAATGCTTCTATACACTGGGTCAACGTTTCTTCCTCGACCTCTACCTCACTCTGGGTCACGAAACTTTCCGGGCAGGGCTTCACACCCTGTATATTAGATACCTGCCCCTTCTGGGTACTGAAAATTTCAGAGCGACAATCCGAACCCTCTCCGTGAGAGACCGGCAGGACGACCCCGGCGACGGCTGCGGACGTCCACCACTGAACATCTGCCGCGTGGAGGCGGCGTTCAAGGACGGCGCATCCGCTGAGGTTGTCCGCAAGGTGGACGAGGTCATCGCCCGCTGGTACGGCCCCCTTGTATGGCCCCTAGGCCCGACCGGCGCCAACGCGCCCTCACCCTAACCCACTCCCGGAGGGAGAGGGAATATGCCGCAAGGAGAACCAACCATGGCAGACCGGCAACGGCTTATCGACACGCTGGTTGACCTTATCAGTATCGACAGCCCCAGCGGCGAGGAGGACGCCATCGACGCCGCGGTCAGCGCCCGGCTGGCGGCGCTAGGCTTGGCGGTGGAGCATGACGCCTACGGCAATATCGTCGCCCGGCTGGAGGGCGCGGGCGAGCCGCTGCTGCTGTCGGCGCACCTGGACACCGTGGAGCCAGGCCGGGGCATCAAGCCGCAGCTCGACGGGGATACCCTGCGCTCCGACGGCACGACCATCCTGGGCGGCGACTGCAAGGCCGGACTGGCCATCGTGCTGGAGGCACTGGCTTGCGTCGCCGAGTCCGGCGGCCCGCACCGCGCCGTGGAGGTGGCCTTCAGCCGCCACGAGGAGGGCGGGCTGGTCGGCGTGCGGCACATGGATTTCAGCCTGCTCACCGCCAAGACCGGCATCGTGTTCGACGGCGAGGGGCCGCCCAACCGCATCACCGTCTCCGCGCCGTCGCAGAACGTGGTTACGGCTGAGATTGTCGGACGGGCCGCCCACGCCGGGCTGGAACCGGAGAACGGACTGTCGGCGCTGCTGGTCACCGCCGACATTCTGACCCGGCTGCCCTTGGGCCGCATCGACGCCGAAACCACCGCCAACATCGGCTGGATGGAGGGCGGCCTCAAGCGCAACATCGTGCCGGAGCGGGCCGTGCTGGACGGCGAGTTCCGCAGCCGCAGCAACGAAAAGCTGGCCTGGCTGGAGGGACAGTTCCGCAAGGTGTTCGACGAGACCGCCGCCCGCTACCCCGACGCCCGGATTTCGTTGGACATCACGAACACCTACCAGGCCTACCGCATCGGGCCGGACAACTCGGCGGTGGTCACCATCGGCAATGCGCTGGACAAGCTCGGTCTCTCGCCCGTGATGGAGGCCTCCGGCGGCGGCTCGGACGCTAACGTGTTCAACCAGCGGGGAATCATCGCGCTGCCGGTGGGCATCGGCGTCCGGTCGTTCCACACCACCTGGGAGACGGCTGAAATCCCCGAGGTGTTGCAGGGCGCCGAAATGTGCCACGCCGCCATCATGTCCGTGAGATAACAGCGATGACTCAGATAATCATAGTAGTCTTCGACGGGCTGCAACCCGCCCAGGTTACGCCCGAACTGATGCCCAACCTTTCGCGCCTGGCGTCTGAGGGGGTGAGCTGCGCCAACCATCACGCCGTGTTTCCGACGGTGACGCGGGCCAACGTCGCCAGCATCGTTACCGGCCACCACCCCGGCGCCCACGGCCTGACCGCCAACACGCTGGTCATCCCGGAGTTCGACCCGCACCGGGCCATAGGCGCGCTGGAGCCTGCGCTCACCGAGATTGCGGCGCAGCACCCGGTACTGCTGCAACCCACCCTGGGCGACATCCTGCACCATCATGGCATGGAATACGTCGCCGTCGGCGCTGGCACGTCGGGAAACGCCTACCTCCAGAACCCCAACGCCGAAACGGGCGGCGGCGCGACTATCCACCCGGACTTTACGCTGCCCCGCCGGTTGCACAGCGAGATAATCTCCCGGTTCGGCCCGTGGCCTGACTACAGGGGGCCGTCAGCCCCGAAAATGGCTCGCGTGGTTGACGTCGTTACCCGATACGTTCTCGAGGAACGCCAGCCGTCAGTGGCAATGATGTGGCTTTCCGAGCCGGACGTGTCGCAACACTCCCACGGCGTGGGTTCGCCGGAGGCGTTGGATGCCATACGCGAGGCCGACCGGCAGTTCGGCCGGCTCCTAGACTGGCTGGAACGGGAGGGGGCCAGCGATACCGACGTAATCGTTGTCTCCGACCACGGCTATTCCACCATCACGGAGGTCATCGACGTAGAGGCTGAACTGCGGCAGGCCGGTTTTCCGCCCGGCGGCGAACCGGGAGGCGTAACCGTAGCGCCCAACGGCGGGTCGGCGCTGTTCTATACCACGCACGATGTCCCTGGCGCATCCGAAAGGCTGGCGGAATGGCTGATGCGCCAGCCTTGGTGCGGCCCGCTACTGGCGTCCGATGCGGCAGGGGCAATTGACGGCGCCTTGCTGGCCAGCCTCGCCGGTCTCGAGGGGCCGCGCGCGCCCGCCCTCACCATGTCTTTCGCCTGGAACTCCGAGGTCAACGCCAATGGCTACGTCGGCCATGCCTACTCCACCAGTCTTGGCCCAGGGCAGGGACAGCACGGCTCCATGAGTCCCCACGAAACCAGGAACGTCATGTTCGCCCGCGGGCCATCTTTCAAGCAGGCTGCCGTCATCGACAGCCCCACCGGCAACGCGGACGTCGCGCCCACCATCCTGCGCCTGCTGGGTCTGCCCGGCGGCGAGGCCATGTCCGGGCGGGCGCTGACGGAGACGCTAATGGGCGGCCCCGCTGCGGTCGAATGGAGGACTGAGACGCACCGGGCCAAGCGCAAAATTCCGGGCGGACGCTACCGCCAAGCAATCACCGTGTCGCAGGTGGGCGCGACACTGTACGTAGCCCGGGGTTCCGGCGGCGCCCGGTCCGGTTGACGCTGCGTTGACAGGGCAACGATAATGGCTAGTGGTAATCTGCCGCGCCGCGACGGACGCCTCTTGAGGCGGATAATAGAGGTTGAATCAGACGCCAACATCAGATTTTCCGACTTGCGGCGCCTGTTGGAGCGGCTAGGGTTCGAAGAGCGGATAAGCGGCAGCCACCATATTTTCAGCAGAACCGGCATCCGGGAAAAGATCAACGTCCAGCCTCAGAGAGGGCAAGTCAAGTCGTATCAGGTACAGCAAGTAAGACGCATATTCAAGAAGTACGGCATTGATGAAGAGTGAGATGCACAGGTACGCCGTAGTTATCTCTTGGAGCGATGATCCTGGCGACCAGGTTTACGTGGCCGACGTGCCCGAACTGCCCGGCTGCGCGGCGCACGGCGACACTCACGAAGAGGCACTGGCGAATGCTCAGGAAGCCATCGCCTTGTGGTTGGAGACCTGCGACGAGGACGGCGTTCCCCCACCTGATCCGGGCGTAATTTCAGAGATAATGAGGGCCGAATACGTCAACTTGAAAAGGTTGGAGACACCCGAACCGCGACCGGACATTCTGAGGGCGCAGATTGATTTTCTGTGCCAAGAATCGCGGCAAGAACATAATGCCTCTGTCCAAAGCAAATACGACTAACCTTCATAAGTTAACGGAAACCATATATTCCCATCTCAGGCAAGGAGCAGCACCATGACCACGGCAACACGCAAGCGCACGCTCGGACGGCAGGTCGCCATCGTGGGGGCCGGGCTGTCGCAGTTCGGCGCATTCCCGGACAAGGACAGCCGCGACCTGTTCGTCGAGGCTTTCCAGGACATGATGGAAACCATGGACAAACCCTTCGACATCGACGACATCGAGTGCGCCTACATCGGCAATTACTCGTCTGACCTGTTTGAGACTCAGGGCCATACGGCGCCCATTGTCGCCGACTGGCTGGGCATGACCCCCATACCCATCACCCGCATCGAGAACGCCTGCGCCAGCAGCGGCAGCGCCCTGCGCGAGGGCGTCATGGCCATCGCCAGCGGCATGTACGACATCGTTCTGGTCGGCGGGATGGAAAAGATGACCAACCTTCCCACCGAGGGTGTGACCGACGTGCTGGCCTCTGCCGCTGACGGGCTGTACGAGGTGCCTGCCGGCCTCACCTTCCCCGGCATTTTCGGGGCCATCGCCAAGGCGCACATGGACCGCTACGAGACCAACCTCGACCATCTGCTCAAGGTGGGTATCAAGAATCACCAGAACGGCGCGCTGAACCCCAAGGCGCAGTTCAACGTGACCATTCAGGATATGATGGAGCGCCGCAAGGCCCGCGCCGAGCAGCGCGGCCAGCCCGTTCCCGACTGGCAGACCGAGCTGGACTTCCTCCACGACGAGCAGGCCAACCCGTGGATCGCCTGGCCCTTGCGGCTCTACGACTGCGCCCCCATCACCGACGGCGCGTCCTGCATCCTGCTGGTATCCGCCGACATCGCCCACAACTTCACCGACCGTCCGGTTTCGCTGGCCGGGTTCGGGCAGGCATCGGGCAAGCCGCTGCACGACGCCGACGAGCTCACCTCCCTCTCGGCGGCCAAGGAGGCCGCCCGCCAGGCTTACGACATGGCTGGCATCACCTCCGACGACGTGGACGTGGCCGAAGTACACGACTGCTTCACCATCGCGGAGATCGTAGCCAGCGAAGACCTGGGTTTTTTCGCTCCGGGCGAAGGCCCCCGGGCCGTTGACGAGGGCCGCACCGCCCTGGACGGCGACCGGCCAATCAACACCTCCGGCGGGCTGAAATCCAAGGGCCACCCGGTAGGGGCGTCCGGCGTCGGGCAGGTGGTGGAGATCTACCACCAGTTGCGCGGCGAGGCTGGCGAGCGACAAGCCAAGAAGTCGAAGCTGGACGTGGGCTTGACTCACAACGTGGGCGGCACCGGCGGCACCTGCGTAGTCAACGTGCTGCGAATGGAGTAGAAAAATCTCCCCCTCTCCCTTGAGGGAGAGGGTTGGGGTGAGGGTGAAATCTAATCATGAACGACCAATTCAACGCCGCCAACTACTACAAGCGGCTGCGCGAGGACGGCCAACTGACCGGCATTCGCTGCAACGTTTGCGGCTACGTCTCGCCGGAAGCGCGGCCAATGTGCCCCGTGTGTCGCAGCTTTGACCTGTCTTGGCACGCTTTCAGCGGCCGGGCCACGCTCAGCACCTTCACCTGCATCTCGGTGGTGCCGGATTACTGGGGACAGAAGGGCTACGGGCGCAACAACCCCTATTGCACCGGCATCGTTACCCTTGAGGAGGGGCCTCGCATCAGCGCCCGCATCACCGGCGTGGACGGCTCAAACCCGCAGTCCATCAGGACCGGAATGGAGCTGGCCCTGGACCTCGAAGACCTGGACCAGGAACGTCCCTCGCTGGCTTTTCGGCCAGCATAGACCACAACGCCAAGGCCCGGTCATCAGGCCGGGCCCGCCGGAAGGGTGGGGAATTAAATGCTGATTCTCGGAATTGTCCTGGCGGTTATCGCCGCCATTCTGGTCATCGCAGCCGCGGTTTTCTGGTTGACGCGCCTGATGCGTCAGAAGGAGGTCGCTGACCTGAATCGCTACCTGCAAAACGCGGAGTGCCAGTGGGAGAGGATGGGCCGTTCCAATACCCAGGCCATCGAGGAGGGCGTCTATTTCGTGAATCACGCCCCCGAGACGCAGGGCATTGAGATGCGGGTGTACGAGTACGCGGAGCCGGATGACGGTTCCGAGGGTGATAACGAGGGCGTGTGCCTCTCAATCATCGACACCGGGAACCGCAACGGCATGATCCTCAACGGCTTTGCCCTGCACCTGGAGGCCATGCAGTTCGGCGACACGCTCTGGAACGACCACTTCCTCGGAGACACTGGCATCATGGAGCGAATGATCACCGAAAAGCGCGTAGCCTGGGATCAGATGCAGCAGGAAATAATCGTAGGCCACTACGCCCTGTTCATGTAAGTGGCCGTTAGGCTTGCCTCTGCGCCGGTAAAGGACTTTCACAATGCCTGCATCAATGATTGAATCCGTCCATGTTCGCGGATTTCGCTCACTGTCAGACGTAAAGATTTCTGGCCTGCCGCAGGCAACTGTGCTTATCGGCGCCAACGGCTCCGGTAAGTCCAATATCATGCGCTTCTTTGAAATGCTGAGCTGGATGCTCAGGTCCCGGCAACTCGGGGAGTTCATTGCCCGTCAGGGAGGCGCCGACGACCAGCTCTTTGGCGGCAACCGTGTCACGCCCAGGATGGAAGCTGAAATCGCCATAAAAACCACTAGGGGCAGGAACGAATACAGTGTCAAGCTGTCCTACGCCCATCCCGACCGGTTCATTTTTAGTGAAGAGGCTTTCCGTTTCAGCGGACACGACTATTCAACCGAAGCGCCGTGGCAACAATTGGATGGTGGGCATTTAGAGGCAAAAATCTTAGAGGTCTCGCAACCGGGCGGTTACTATTACGCTAACGTCAATTCAACGACCGCGTCGGTAATCGTCAACTTGCTCCGAAGTTGCGCCGTATATCAATTCCACGATACTTCGGACAAATCCGATTTCAAGAAGAAATGGCCGGTGACAGAAGGACATCAACTCCGCCAACACGGGGGCAACCTGGCGGCAGTCCTTTACCGTCTGGAACAGCAGGATATAAAGCGGTACGAACTAATCTGCCGACAAATTGGCCGGATACTGCCGGGCTTCGACCGATTCGTGCTGGAAGAGGATTACGGTAGGGTCCTGTTGCGCTGGAAGGCCAAATGGAGCGACAAGATCTTTGGCCCTCACCTTACTTCTGACGGGTCGCTGCGCTTCTTCGCCTTGGTCACCCTGCTCAATCTTCCAGCGGAAATGCTGCCCAACGTCATCCTGCTTGACGAGCCTGAGCTCGGTCTGCACCCTGCCGCCGTCGCCATTATCGGCGGAATGATAAGGTCACTTAGTCACGAAAGGCAGGTTATAGTAGCCACTCAATCGCCTCTGCTGGTTGACTCTTTCAATCTTGACGAGATTTACGTGCTAGACCTTGAGGATGGTCAGACTAAATGCCGTAGACTCGACGCAGACGAATACCAGCTTTGGCTGGAGGACAACTTCACCCCCGGCGACCTCTGGCGACAGAATGCCTTCGGAGAACACCCATGACCAGGGTAGCCATTTGGGTAGAAGGGCCAACGGAAAGGGAATTCGTCCAGCACCCACTCGCTGAATACCTTGTGCCAAGAGAAATTTATGTGTTCCCTCAGGATATGGGCGGCAATGTATCAGTGGACAGACTGGCTCGCTATATGAGGAACTCTCTTCGCGATTTCGATTGTGTTAGCTCAATGGTAGATTTTTATGGATTCCGCCGCAAGGGAAACGCGACTCCCAACGAATTGGAAGACAGTGTAAGAGAAGCAATTAGACGTACGACAAACATACCCTTAAGTGACATTAGTATCATTCCATACGTTCAGCGCCATGAATTTGAAGGGTTGCTGTTTTCACAGGTAGGCGCATTTTCCGATGTGATGTTAGCATCTGAAGACAACGTAAGGCATTTGCGCCAAATTCGGTTGAGCTTTCCAACCCCTGAAGACATCAACGACAGCGCTGAAACTGCGCCCAGCAAACGAATTATGCAGACGATTCCACGGTACGATAAAAGGGTCTATGGAAGGTTAATAGCCGAGTCAATCGGTTTAGATAGTATTCGCGCCGAGTGTCCCCGTTTCAACGAATGGTTAGCAAGATTGGAATCTTTGGGGGACAATCCTCCACCACAGCAGTAAACTAAGCCCGGCAGGTCAAATGCCGGGCTGTTGCTTAACTGTTGCGCACAGGGGTGCTCGACCTTTCGGACGAATCCTAGTCGAAGCCCCGCGTGCCGACCCAGCCGACCTGGGAGACGTCGATCATCTCGCCGTTGGGGCCGGCGTACTTGGTCTCCACGTTCTGGTGGCGCGGACCGGAATTGCCGGCGTGCAGGGCCTGGTTCACCGAGGTCATCTCGTTGGAGCCGTTTTCCGCCAGGCGGGCTTCGATCTCCTCAAGGCTCTCCACCTCAAAACCGATGTGGTGAATGCCCTCCCAGTCCTTGCCGCGCTCGCCAGCCACGGCGTCGTTCTGAAAGTCCAGAATCGCCATGTTGACGTTGCCGTCACTGAGCATGAATCCCCTGGCGTTCTCGCCGTCCAGCGCGGCTACCTGGCGCAGGCCGAAAACCTCGGAGTAAAATTTCGCGGTCTTTTCGGCATCGTTGGTGGCGATGGCGATGTGCTTGATCTGGGGCATCTCGCTTCCCCTCCAGTAAAATATTGAGCTGCCGTTTGGTGCGACAAAGATACCACGTTTGCTATGGGGCCGCCATATCCGCCGCTGCCGTGGCCGCATTGCGATCCCCCGGCCTGTGACCTGCTTTGGCGCGCCGCTATCTGGCCGTGATAGAATGACTCCAATTATCCGATGTACCAATTGGCAGCTATCCTGGAGGAGGAGCAATGACCGTCCCATACAGAATGAAATTCGGCGTATTCATGGCCCCGTTCCACCGAGTGGGAGAGAACCCCACGCTGGCGCTGGAGCGGGACCTGGAACTGATCCAATGGCTGGATACCCTTGGGTTCGACGAGGCCTACATCGGAGAGCATCACAGCGCGGGCTGGGAGACCATCGCATCCCCCGAGGTGTTCATGGCCACCGCCGCCGAGCGCACCCGCAGCATCAAGCTGGGATCCGGGGTCGTCAGCCTTCCATACCACCACCCGTACATGGTGGCCAACCGGTTCGTGCAGCTCGACCACCTCACCCGCGGGCGCGTTATCCTCGGCGTTGGCCCCGGCGCCCTGGCGTCCGATGCGCTGATGCTGGGCATCAGGCCGGAGAACCAGCGGGCAATGATGGACGAGTCCCTCGGCGTCATCATGCGGCTGATGACCGAGACTGACCCCATCACCTACAAGAGCGACTGGTTCGAACTCAACGAGGCTGTGATCCAGCTCCGCCCCTACCAGTATCCCCATGTCCCCGTGGCCGTTGCATCCGTTGAATCGCCCGCGGGCGTAACGACCGCTGGCAAGCACGGCGCGTCGGTGCTTTCCCTCAGCGTGCCCCGCGACACCATCCGCCGCACTTCACTGATGGAGCTTTGGGACATCGCCGAGGAGACTGCCGCCGAGCACGGCAAGACCATGCACCGCGAGGACTGGGGCATCGTCATGGGCATGCACTTGGCCGACAGCAAGAAGCAGGCCTTCGAGGACATCCGCGAGGGCAGCGCCCGCGTGGTGACCGAGTATTTTGGCCGCACGCTGGGCAACCCCGTGCCCGATGTTCCCCGCGACCAGATCGTGGATTTCATGGTCGAGCACAACCAGTGGATCGTCGGCACCCCCGATGACGCCATCGCGGGCATCGAGCGGTTGCAGGAGATCAGCGGCGGATTCGGCAAGTTCATGATTCGCGTCGAGGACTGGGCGCCCCGCGACAAGCTGCACCGCAGCTACGAACTACTGGCCCGCTACGTGATGCCCCACTTCCAGGGCTCGCTTGTCGGTATCGAAACGTCCAACCAGTGGGCGGCGGAGCGGATCGAGGTGCTCCAGGCCAACCGCTACGCTGGCCTCAAGGCCGCCACCGATTCCTTCGACGCTGGCCGCTCGCGCAACTAGCGACACCCAGACACAAGCCTGTTGAGAATGCTGACACCGCTCCGCGCTGGAGCGGTGTCAGTGCTTCATTTGTCTCACCCTACTGACTCACCCAACGTCACTTGTGTCTTGCCGGTTGCCCTGGAAAATTGCAGTCCATTAGTTCAACAAGGCTGCCGCTTTTTGTATGAAATCGACGAAAATGACTGTATTTTAGTTGACATTATGTATTACACTGCGGGAAGCGGGCGCAGTTACGTCATTTCACACGGCCCGCGAGAGACGAAAACGATGCGCAAGACCAAGATAATCGTCACCATCGGCCCTTCATCCAGCGGCGAGGAAACGCTGAGCAGGCTCATCACCGACGGAATGGACTGCGCCCGCCTGAACTTTTCCCACGGCAACCACGAGCAGCACGCCACCGTGATTGAACGCATCAGGCGGCTGGCCCGGGAACACGACCGGACGGTGGGTATCCTCCAAGACTTGGGAGGCATCAAATTACGCCTGGGGCACCTGCCGGATCCCTTCCATCTCAACCTGGGAGACGAGGTTGTCATCTCGCCCGACACTGAATCCTCGACTCCCGGGGTGCTGCCATTCCCGCAGCCGGGGGTGATTCGCAACCTCCAAGTCGGCAATTTCGTGTTCATTTCCGACGGCACGGTGCAGCTTGAGGTCACCGAGGCCACGCCGGAACGCGCTTTTTGCCGGGTGCTGAGTTCGGGCGTTGTGTCATCGTTCAAGGGCGTCAACCTGCCCGGTGTGCCCATCGACCAGCCGGTTTTCACGGAAAAAGACCGGGACGACCTCATCTTCGGCGTGGAGCAGCAAGTCGATTGGGTGGCCGTCTCCTTCGTGAGAACGGCGGAGGACATTCACTATGCCCGACGATACCTGAACGCCGCGGGGAGCAAGGCCATGGTCATGGCCAAGCTGGAACGGGGCGAAGGTATCGACAACCTGGACAGCATCCTGCCGGAGGTCGATGCCGTGATGGTGGCTCGGGGCGACCTTGGCGTCGAAATCCCCATGGAGCGCGTCCCCAGGGTGCAGCGCCTCATCGTTGACAAGGCCAACGCCGTCGGCAAAGGAGTGGTAATCGCCACCCAGATGCTCCGTAGCATGGTGGATTCCCCTACCCCCACCAGGGCCGAGGTCTCCGATGTCAGCAACGCGGTGCTCGAAGGCACCGACGCGATATTGCTTTCCGACGAAACTGCAATGGGACAGTACCCGGTGGAGGCGCTGCGCGTGGCGGTCTCCACCATCAACGAGGCGGAATCAGAGGACCAGTATCCATATTTCAAGAACATGGACACCCGGGACCGCACACAGGCCATCACGTCAGCGGCAGCCGGCCTCGTCCGTACTTTGGACTCCAAGCCAATCGTGCTTACAAGCACGGGGCGGGCGGCGCTGGAGCTGGCCCGGTTCCGCCCCGCCAACGACATACTCGCTTTCTCGCACGATCCAACAGTGCTCCGCAAGCTTTGCCTAGGTTGGGGAATCCAGCCCACCGGGGTCATCCCGATACAGCCTGATGTTGCCGAACTGGTCTACCAGGTGTTGCAATCGGCCCTGGACTTGGGGGCGGTCACCGATCAGGACGTTGTAACCATAGTCCACGGGTTCCTCACCGGCGTGTCAGGCACGACCAACGCGGTACAAGTGCTGAGCATGCAGGAATACCTGGAAAACATCGGCAGGTCGCGGCCGGAACAGGTTGTCGGCATGCGGCTGTAGGGGTCTGGTTCCTAAGCATAGCCGCTTTCTGGGAAAGCAACAGGGTATCTTCGGCAGACTCTCTACACTACCTTTTCACCCCCACTCTAACCCTCCCCCTCAAGGGGGAGGGGATTTTCTGGGCAAAACAACAGGGGCGCTTGTATGAGCGCCCCTGAATCTTTGCCGCCAAACAGGACGTGCTGATTCGCTATATGGTAGCTGGGAGGGAGTGGGGAAGATTGCTCTCCCCCATAAGGTACATGTCGATGGCGCGGGCGGTTTCCCGTCCCTCGGCGATTGCCCATACCACCAGCGATTGCCCTCGCGCAGTGTCACCGGCGGCAAACACGCCCGGCACGCTGGACATCCGGTCAGGCCCAAGACTGACGTTGCCACGTCCGTCAAGTTCCACTCCCAACTGGTTGACAAGCCCCTCGTGCTGCGGGTGCAGGAAGCCCATCGCCAAGAGGACCAGCTCCGTCTCCACCTCGAATTCGCTGCCCGGCACTTCGGCCATAGACGGACGGCCGCCGTTGGGTGGCTGGCTCCATTCCACCCTGACGGCGTGAAGTCGCTGCACCTTGCCGTTGCTGCCGGAGAACGACTTGGTCAGTATGCCGTAATCCCTGACTCCGCCTTCCTCATGCGCGGCGGAGGTGCGGAGGATCATGGGCCACTCGGGCCAAGGGTTGTCGGCGTTCCTGTGTACCGGCGGCTCGGCCAGCAGCTCGAACTGGTTGACCAGCTCCGCGCCCTGGCGGTGAGCGGTGCCGAGGCAGTCGGCGCCAGTGTCGCCGCCGCCTAGAATCACGACCCGCTTGCCTTCCGCTGAGATACGAGACTCGCCGTTCAAGTCCTCCCCTGAGTTCAGGCGGTTCTGCTGGGTCAGGTAGTCCATGGCGAAATGCACGCCGTCCAGTTCGCGGCCCGGCACCTCGAGATCCCTGGGCACCGTCGACCCGCAGGCAAGACAAATGGCGTCGAAGTCCGCGGTCAACTGTTCGGCGGAGATGTCCACGCCAACGTTCACGCCCGTCTCAAAGGTGATGCCCTCCTCCGCCATAATGTCCAGTCTGCGGCGGAGCACTTCCTTGTCCAGCTTGAAGTCGGGAATGCCGAGGGCCAGCAGGCCGCCGATGTAGTCGGACCGCTCGAACACCGTAACCCAGTGTCCAGCACGGTTGAGCTGCTGCGCCGCGGCCAGCCCTGCGGGGCCGGATCCCACTACCGCAACCCTCTTTCCGGTGCGCACGGACGGCGGCTCAGGGCGAATCCAGCCTCGCTCGTAGCCTCGTTCCGCGATTTCCTTTTCCACGTATTCGATGGTCACCGGATCAGCGTTGATGCTCAGCACACAGCTTGCCTCGCAGGGCGCGGGGCAGATGCGTCCGGTGAATTCGGGGAAGTTGTTGGTGGACAGGAGGGTGTTAAGCGCGTTCTCCCAATCGCCCATGTAGACGTAGTGGTTGAACTCCGGGATAACGTTCCCCAGCGGGCACCCGGTATGGCAGAAAGGCACGGCGCAATCCATGCACCGCCCGCCCTGTTGCCTGGCGGTGGCCTCGGACCAGCGCGTATAGAGTTCCTGGTAGTCGCGAACGCGATCTCTGACTGGCCGCCGCTCAGGAGGCTGCCGGCCGGTTTCGATAAATCCGGTGGGTTTACCCATGGGCTACTGCTTCCAGCTCTCGGTCCTCCAGGCCGCGCATCCTGCGCTCTTCCAGCACCCGGCGGTAATCTCGAGGCATAATTTTCTTGAACTTGGGAAGGGCCGAATCCCAGTCGGCCAGTATCCGCCCGGCAGGGCCGCTGCCGGTATGGCTGTAATGCTGTTCTACCAGCTCTTTCAGGGTGATGATGTCGTCGCGGCTGGTGACCTCTTCCAGGTCGGCCAGGCCGTCGTTGAATCGAATGTGGAAGTCGCCGTCCGCATCGTAAACGAAGGCGATACCGCCGCTCATGCCAGCGGCGAAGTTGCGCCCCGTCGGGCCAAGCACCACCACGACGCCCCCGGTCATGTACTCGCAGCCGTGGTCGCCCACGGATTCGACGACCGCGCGAACGCCGCTGTTGCGCACGCAGAAGCGCTCCCCGGCAACCCCGTTGATAAAAGCGTGGCCGCCGGTGGCTCCATACATAGCCACGTTGCCGATGATTATGTTTTCCTCTGGCGCAAAGGTTGAATCGGGGTGGGGTTTGACGACGATCATGCCGCCCGACATGCCTTTGCCCATGTAATCGTTGGTGTCTCCGTCGAGATGCAGGCTGAGGCCGGGCGCGAGAAACGCCCCGAAACTCTGGCCTGCCGAGCCAGTGAAATTGATGCGTATGGTGTCCGGCGGCAACCCGTCCTCGCCGTAGGCCTTGGCGATGCGGCCGCTGAGCATCGCGCCCACCGTGCGGTTGGAGTTGCTGATGGGAAGGTCCAGCTCCATCGGCACCTTCCGCACCAGTGCGGGCTCGCACATCGAAATCAGTTCGTGGTCCAGGGCCTGCGCCAGCCCGTGGTCCTGTTCCTCCGAGCAGTACAGGGTGTCATCGGGTGAAATGGCGTCCTGGAAATGCAACAGCCTGGAAAGGTCGATGCCCTGCGCTTTCCAGTGGTCAATGGCCGCCCGCGAGTCCAGCGCGTCCGCCCGGCCCACCATCTCGGCGACGGTGCGGAAGCCCAGCTCGGCCATGATCTCCCGCATTTCCTCGGCGATGAACATGAAATAGTTGACCAGGTGCTCCGGCCGGCCCGCGAACCGGGAGCGCAACTCCGGGTCTTGCGTGGCAATTCCCACGGAGCAGGTGTTCAGATGGCACTTGCGGAGCATTATACAGCCGCTCACCACCAGCGCCGCAGTGGCGAAGCCGAATTCCTCTGCGCCAAGCAGGGCCGCGATGACCGCATCCCGCCCGGTCTTCAACTGGCCGTCGGTCTGCACCACGATCCGGCTGCGCAACCCGTTGGCCACCAGCACTTGTTGCGTCTCTGCGATTCCCAGTTCCCACGGCAGGCCGGCGTACTTGATGGACGACTCCGGAGACGCGCCGGTGCCCCCATCGTGGCCGCTGATGAGAACCACGTCGCCGTGCCCCTTGGCCACGCCAGCCGCGACGGTGCCGACTCCGACCTCCGCCACCAGCTTGACGTGAATCCGGGCGTCCGGGTTGATGTTCTTGAGATCGTGAATCAACTGCGCCAGGTCTTCGATGGAATAGATGTCGTGATGGGGCGGCGGGGAAATCAGCTCCACGCCCGGCGTGGTGCGGCGCACCCACCCGATGTATTCATCGACCTTGTGACCCGGCAACTGCCCGCCCTCTCCGGGCTTAGATCCCTGGGCCATCTTGATCTGCAAGTCGGTTGAGTTAATCAGGTAATTGGCGGTTACTCCGAACCGGCCGGAGGCCACCTGCTTGATGGCGCTGCTGCGGTTGTCGCCATTGTCGTCCAGCTTATACCGCCGGAAGTCCTCGCCGCCCTCGCCCGTGTTGCTGCGGGCGCCGATGCGGTTCATGGCTATGGCCATGGTTTCGTGAGCTTCACGGCTGATGGAGCCAAGAGACGCCGCGCCGGTGGCAAATCGCTTGACGATTTCCGACGCTGGCTCGACCTCCTCTATGGGCACCGGAGCGCGGTCGCCCGCGAACTCCAGGAGTCCGCGCAGTGTGGCGATTCGCCGGCTCTGGTCGTTGACCAGCCGGGCAAACTTGGAGTAAACGTTCCAGTCGTTCGTTCGGGCCGCGTGCTGAAGTATGCCGATGCTGTCCGGGTTCCACTGGTGGTGCTCGCCGCCGCGCCGCCACTGGTAAAAACCGCCAAGGGGCAACGGCTGGTTCGCAGGCACCTCGACGGCGCCGTAAGCCGCCGCGTGGCGCTGCACCGACTCCCGTTCGATAGCATCGAGTGCGATGCCGCCGACCCGGGACGGCGTCCACGTAAAGTATTCGTCCACCAGGTCCTGCTCGAGTCCCACGGCCTCGAAAATCTGTGCGCCCCGGTAACTTTGCACCGTGGAAATGCCCATCTTGGACATCACCTTGAGCACGCCCTTTTCGTTGGCTTTGATGAAATTCTTGCGGGCGTATTCCGGCCCGTGGCCGTTCAGGATGCCCGACTCGCTCATGACCTGGACGGATTCCAGGGCCAGGTAGGGGTTGATTGCCCCCGCGCCGTAGCCGATCAGCAGGGCGAAGTGATGCACCTCGCGTGGCTCACCGCTCTCGACCGCCAAGCCCACTCGCGTTCTCGTCCCCTCACGGATGAGGTGATGGTGGACGGCGCTGGTGGCCAGCAGGCTGGGAATCGGGGCGCGCCCCGGCCCAACGCCGCGGTCGGAAAGCACAATGATCGAAAAGCCGTCTTCCACGGCCTTCGTTGCCTTGGCGCGCAGTTCATCCAGCGCAACCTTGAGCCCCGCCGCCGGGTCAAAAAGCGTCGAAAGGACAGCGGCCCGCAGGCCAGGCAGGTCAAGGCCCTTAATCCTGGACATGTCTTCGTTGTCGATGATCGGCGAACGCAGCTTCAATTGCCGACAGTGGAGGGGCGTTTCATCGAACAGGTTTTGCTCGCCACCAATGAACGCTCCAAGCGAGGTGACCAGTTCCTCCCGTATGGCATCGAGCGGAGGGTTGGTGACCTGCGCGAACAGTTGCTTGAAATAGTTGAAGAGCAACTGATTCTGATCTGACAGCACCGCCAGCGGCGCGTCGTTGCCCATGGAACCCACGGCCTCGTAGCCGGACTCCGCCATGGGCGCGGTAAGCATCCGCAACTCTTCGACGCTGTAGCCGAAGGCCCGCTGCTGCTGCACCATGTCATCGTCCTCGATGTCTGGCATAAGCTGACCAACGGGCAGGTCGGATAGGTCTACCTTGTTGTCACGCAACCACTGTCCATACGGCTGACGATTCGCCAGGCCGTGCTTCAGTTCCTCGTCGCCGATGATGCGGCCCTGCTCCAGGCTGACCAGGAACATGCGGCCCGGTTGCAAGCGACCCTTGAACTTCACCTCGCCGGGCGGAACATCCAGCACTCCGGTTTCCGACGCCATCACCAGCTTGTCGCCGGTTGTGACCAGGTACCGGAATGGCCGCAGGCCGTTGCGGTCCAGCAGGGCGCAGATGTTCCTACCGTCGGACGAAACGATCATTGCCGGGCCGTCCCACGGTTCCATCAGCGCCGAGTGGTATTCGTAGAAGTCCTTTTTCTCCTGCGGCATGGTCTCATGCTGGTCCCAAGCCTCGGGGATCATCATGAGCATGGCGTGATCCAGCTCACGCCCGGTCATCAGGAGCAGCTCCAGTCCGTTGTCAAAACTGGCGGTGTCGCTGTCGCCCGGATTCATAACCGGAGGGATCTTGGCCATGTCGTCGCCGAAGAGCGGCGATTCAAACATCGCCTCGCGGGCGTGCATCCAGTTGAGATTGCCGCGGAGGGTGTTTATCTCGCCGTTGTGGGCCAGGTAGCGGTAGGGGTGGGCCAGCCGCCAGTGGCCGAGCGTGTTGGTGCTGAAGCGGGAGTGTACCAGCGCAAATGCGCTGACCATCTCCTCCTGTTGCAGATCGAGATAGAAGCCGGAAATCTGATGGGCCATGAGCAGGCCCTTGTACACGATGGTGTTGCAGGAAAGACTGCACACGTAAAAGTAATCGGCTTCTTCCTCCGACAGGCCGCTGTCCTTCATCGCGCCGCCCGTACCGAACCCAGGAGGCGACGCTTTAATCGAGTGTTCGATGACCTTGCGAACGACGTAGAGCTTGCGCTCAAGTTGTGCGGAGTCCAGGCCGCTCTGCCCGGGGCCAACGAATACCTGGCAGATTCGGGGGCAACGCCGCCGGGAGTCCCGGCCCAGCTTGCTGTAGTCCACGGGAACGTCCCGCCACGCCAGAACTTCCAGCCCCTCATCCTCTATATGACGCGAAACCAGGCCGCGAGCCTTCTCAAAAGCCTCGGGCTGCGGGGGGAGGAAAACCATGCCGACGCCGTACTCGCCGTCGGCTGGCAGTTGAAAGCCCAATCGCTGGCTTTCGTTGCGGAAGAGACCGTGCGGCATCTGGATCAGAAGCCCGGCGCCGTCTCCCGTCTCCGGGTCGCTGCCTGCGGCTCCGCGATGTCCCAGGTTGATGAGAACCTGGAGACCTTCCTCGATGATCTGGTGCGACCTACGCCCCTTGATGTCCGCAACTACCCCGACACCACAAGCGTCGTGTTCCTGTTCCGGGGAGTACAGGCCCTTTTGGGCCAATTCTTTCAGCGGATCCATTTGTCTTTCGATTCCTAACAGGGAGTGCTGGGGCGTCAACCGGCATTTTCCGCCGCCGGGGATGACGGCAACGCAGCCGGGAACCGCTGCTCCAACCGGGCGCGGCTTGATTTGTGTAATATATCACAATTATCCATTGTTACAAGACCTTGGGGCTTGAGCGCCAATACTCTTCGATCCTCCCTCTCCCGAAGGGAGAGGGTTGGGGTGAGGGCGCACCCCGGCTTTCCCGCGCATTTGCCTGAATCCTGAAAGGACTTACGCAGTATTGGGACAAAAATTCCCTCCCCTTCAGGGGGAGGGTTAGGGCGGGGGTGAACTCTTCAACCGCGTAACTCCTATCAGGATTCAGACAATCCCTCCGCATCCTCCGTGGCCAAGGCCCCGTAGCAGCAGTCAAGGCGGGCGCCTTGCCGGTCAACTTTCCGGCTGTGCCGAGGCCAGCTCCGTGAAAAAGGACAGGAAATCAAGAATCGCGGCCATCCCGGACTGGTCAACGCTTGCCGTATAGGACACCCTGTTGCCGTCCTGCCGAATGTCCGTGTCGGCAATCAGCGCCCGTATCCCGGGCGAGCCGAACATCGACCCCACCATTGCCATCGTGCCCTCGTTGTACTCCCGAGCGGACGCCGCTACCGATTCGTCCTCGTAAAATTCCAGAGTCCGCACTCGCATCACACGGCCCTCGAACCTCAAGGCCATCACCGTTACCTGCGGGGCCACCGCGCCAAGGCCGAAGGCGGCCAGGGGGTTCGCGCCAGCGTCTCCACCTTCCGCTGATGTATCCGGCAGTCCGTCCGGCATTAACAGGATTATGCCGAAATCCCTGTCCCCAAGGCTGTCGAGAACGCGCATACCCTCCCCCGAAATCTGAGGGGCAGCCCCGGACGCGACGTCAAGCATCGCCTTGATGCCGTCCGTGGTGCCCAGGAGCAGGGTATCCCGGTCGGCGAATGAGAACGTGAACCCTCCCGTCAACTGGCCGACCCCGGAATAGATCCGGTAACCCCGGTAGGCGGTAGCCTTAAATTCCACGCCGGGGTTCGCCTGTTGCAGTCTCGATACAAAGTCGCCCTCGTTAAGGCCGTCTCCACGGAGCGCAATGCCGAGGTCGGGCAATTCCGTCTCCGGCCCTTCCCCGCCGGTCATGGCGACCGCGAAGGCATCTCCGAAATCCAGGTGCATTTCCATGAAATCCAGTGAACGAACCGATATTCCGGTGTCCGATTCGAACTCGCTGAAAAATCCCGCACCACCGCCTGCACCCTCGAACAACAGGCCGAGCAATGGCTCCATGACCGGAGACCGGAAAACGTCCGGCGGCCTGGCGTCAACCGCGATGGTAGCCCCCTCGGGAATGTACGACTCTCTGGCCGGAGCGGGCCGCAGGGTCGGAACGGGCGTCGCCGTCGGCGGCGGGGTCGGCGTTGGCCTTGCAGTCGGCGTAGGTGGCGGAACGATGGTCACCACGGGCGTAGGGGTCGGGTCCGAGCCGCAGGCAATCGCGAACAAGACAGACATAGCGGCAAGTCCTGAAAATACAAGGCAGGACAGGAATCGGATCCGGCGCATCGGGAACTCCAGAACCAGGGGTTAAACCGTCTCCCAATCATATAGGAGTACAACAGAACTGTCAGATTTGACAGCGCAGTCGCTCTTGCGCCGGATGCCCGGAATGCCAGGCGGTTCACCGCGATTGACCGGTGCACGGCGCGGCTCTATACTCGCCGCTACCCTGAATGGCTGGGGAGCGAAAACCGGGCCAGCCCGCGGCCCGATGCGTGGAGGAACAGAGCTGGAACCCTTGGAAGTGGCGCAATTCATCGTTGACGAGGCCGCAGACAAATTGGCCGAGGACATCGTGCTTCTCGACCTGCGCGGCCTGGCGCCATTCGCCGACTACTTTGTGATAATGTCGGCGGAATCGTCCCGTCAGATCGAGGCGCTGGAAGAGGACCTGACGCAGGCGCTGAAGGAGTCCGGCGTGCCGCGACATAGGAGGGAGGGAACGCCGGGTTCCGGTTGGGTTCTGCTGGATTTCAGCGACGTAATCATCCACATCTTCTCGCCGGAGGAGCGCGAGTTCTACGACCTCGAACGCCTTTGGGGCCGCGCCCCCCAGGTTGTGCGGGTGTTGTAGCCGGGGCGCCCTCACCCTAACCCTCTCCCAGAGGGAGAGGGAACAATTAAAAGTCGCGGGCATCTCCCCTTCTCCCGTAGTTGGAGAGGGGTTATTCGTCACGACGCCGCTATTCTACGATCCACCCGTCGTTGCTTCTGTCATAGGACAGGATTTCTCCGGGCTGGAAGAATAGCGCAAGCTCCCGCTCGGCCGATTCCGCGCTATCGGAGCCGTGTATCAGGTTCCGGCCGATGTCCACGCCGAAATCTCCGCGGATGGTGCCCGGCCCAGCGGCTGCCGGGTTGGTGGGGCCCATGGTGTTGCGCACGATTTCCACGGCATTGTTCGCCTCCCACGCCATGGCCACGACCGGCCCGGACGTGATGAAGCTGACCAGCCCCGGAAAGAACGGCCGGTCAACGTGTTCCCCGTAGTGGCGATGGGCCAATCCCTCGTCCACCTGCATGAGTTTCAGCCCCACCAGCTTGAGGCCCCTTTTTTCCAGCCGGCCCACGATTTCCCCAATCAGGCCCCGCTGCACGCCGTCCGGCTTTACCAGTACCAGAGTCTGTTCCATGGTTATACGTCCCTTCCAATCCTTTGATGTTCCCGTAAATAGCCCCGGTTCAGTTGCCGTCCGGGCGGGCCTCGTCTTTCATCAGGCTCCAGACCAGCGCCGCAACCCAGCCCACGAACGTCCACCCCAGCAACAGATTCAACGCGAAGATGGCGTTCTTGTTTCGCTTGTTCTTGTTGACGGCAATGAATGATGGCACAAAATACAGGGCCAGCGCCACGACCGCCAACGCCACTCTTATCATAGGACATTCCTTTTCGCAGTCACTTGTGCTAGCGCCTGTCGTCGAATTGCGCCGTCATTCCGGCGAAAGCCGGAATCCAGGGGTTTCCGTGTCCAAATCATTCTACGGGATTGAGCGTTCTGGATTCCGGCTTTCGCCGGAATGACGGAAATGAAGCTGCCGGACGCATTAGAATCCAATTTGACGGCGCCTCTGACAAGATATCCTCGCCGCTGCAACTCACGTTTCCCCCGGCCCGTCAGCCCTCAACGGTCTTGGTGAGCTGGATTTCCACTCCCCGGCGCTCCATGTCCCAGAGGAAAGGCGCGGGGTCCAGCGCCTCGGGTGCATGCAAACCCGGCGCGGGCATCTCGCGGGTAAGCAGCATGCGTGCTCCGATGGCCAGCGTGGCCGCCTCGTTTTCGATGTCGCTCTCCTCGGGGAACCTGTACGTCATGGTAAAACGGGTTTTCATTCCCCGGAGCATGCCCGCCACCTGCGCCTGCCTCACCCGCGGCGTCGGAGGCCCCCAAGTCCAGGGCGATGCCACAGCCCTGTAACCGCCCGTCAAGTCAACCCTTGATTGAGAGAAAAGCGCGGCTGCGAATGCGGCGGGGCTCAGCAGGCCCACGGGTGTCTCCACGGGTTCCTCACTGGCCAGCCCGTAGAAAACCAGATTTCGGACGATTTCCCAGATTTCGGCATCCTTGAATCCCCGATGGCTTGAGACGTGGGCCAGCGAGCCAAAGCTCCCGGGCAAGGTGACCGGGCCGATGCTAGTGGTGCTGCAAAATACCTCTCCCAGCGGCAGAGGAAAGGGGATGGCGGAACAATCCGACATCGGGTCCAGTTGCCGCCAATGACTGTCCTGCCACACCAGTGCCGCCGCACCAAAGTCAGCCAGCCTTTCCCGCCACTGGCGTTCACTCCGCAGGGCAAGATCGTCGGCCAGGTAGAACCTGGCCTCGTCGATGCGCTCCAGCCTTTGCCCCAGATAGCTGGTGAGGGCGTTGGTCAGACCGGGCGACGCACCCAGGCCCGGAACCGCTCCCACTGCCCTAAACCCGGCCAGTGCGTCCAGGTAATCCGAGTCGAAAATGGCTTGCAACGTTTCGGAATCGGCGCAGGCGTCCGCGTAGGAAACGCCGGATTCCAGGACGGTTCGCATCAGGGCAAGCGTCTCCGGCAGCGAGGGCCGCATCGTGTTGACCACCAGATCAGCGTCCTCGAGGACCCGCGACAGCGCCCCGTCGTCGCGATAGTCCAGCCGCAGGTCAGTTGCCCGCTCCCCGCAGACCTCAGCGGCCGCCGCAGCCCGGTGCGCGTCGTGGTCGGCAGTGATGACCCGGCGGAACGCGCGATCCTGCCCAAGGCGGCGCGCCACGGCAAGGCCCAGCGACCCGCATCCGAGGAGCAGGGTAGCACCCTCACTCATGGCGCCTCAATGGGCTGACAACCGGCTTCCCTTGCAAGGTCTATCCCGCCGATAAGAGTCTATGTAGAGGGTCGAACGTTCCGGCTATCGCGAGCCGGACGCCCTCGCTCCGGACGCCTGCCGTTTCCTGTCCCGCCGCTTGGGGGCGCCGATGGTGGGCATTCGCAGGTAGTTCGGCTGGAGCAGGTCAAGATCGTCGGAACTGCCCTGCTCAAGTCTGTTCCAGGCCAACGCGGCCAGTGATTCGGCCCTGGCGGACGCGGGTACCTGGCAGAGCACGGCCCGTTGACCGAATCGCTCTTTCACCATCTCCGCCCAGGGGGGCAGTCCCTCGCCGCAGAAAAGCGCCGACTCCAACCCCAGCGCGTCAATTTCGTCCAGCAGGTCATCGGGGCCTGAAATCCTGTCCTCCCGAAGACGGTTGAGGGCAGGGGATTTCGAGATTAGGGCCGATGCCGCCTCGCCCCGCCCCGCCTCAAGCAGCGCACAGACTGTCTGGTCAACACACCTGAACGGATACGCCTCCAGCTCCAGGCTGCTCACCCCGATGATGGGCAACCGCGACGCCATGGCCATCCCCTTGGCGGCGCTCAGGCCGGTGCGCAGCGCACTGAACCCGCCCGGCCCGAGGGCGACGGCAACGCCGTCCAGCGACCGCGGGGTTACGTCGCGGCTTTGCAATACCTGGACAATGGCCGGCATCAGCTCGGCGGAGTGGTTGACCACCGACCGCCACGACCGGCTGGCAACCACATGCGTGCCGTCGAACAGCGCTACGGAGGCGCTCCTGGTGGTCGTATCTATGGCAAGCAACATCGGTTGGCTACCCTGCTCCTTCCTGCTGATTATGATGCCGACGTGGATTCCAGATGCGCAAGCAGTTGATCAAACTTCGGGGACTGGCAATCGAGGGCGATCTCGCGCCCTTGATCGCCATCGCCGTAGCTGAACTCCAGCCAGAGCGCGTCATCAGGCAACAGGTCCTCGGCGCGCTCCGCCCATTCGATGACGCAGACGCCAGCCCCGAAAAGCTGTTCGTCCAGTCCCAGATCCCATGCCTCCTCCGGGCTGCCGATGCGATACAGGTCAATGTGATGCAACGTCAGCCGCCCGGTGTGCCTGGTCATCAGGACGAAGGTGGGGCTCCTGACGTAGCCCTCCACCCCCAGGCCGCGGGCCAGGCCCTGGGTAAAACACGTCTTGCCCGCGCCCAGCGGCCCGCTGAGCAGGTACACGTCGCCAGCCTTGGCCCGTTCACCAACGGCAAAGCCCAGCCGCTGGGTTTCCTCGGGGCTGCCGGTACGCAATCCAAGGGAGCGCAGAGATTGATCCTGCATAACGCCTTCTAACCGCGAATAAGAAACTATCCCCAAAGTTCCCTCTCCCTCCGGGAGAGGGTTAGGGTGAGGGCGTCCCCCAACTCTCGCAGGAACGAAGGATACCGCTTTGGCGTCCACCTTGTCCGCAAAAGACGATTGCCACACACCCTCTTAGAGAGTGTCAAATAAGTTCGGTTCACTGTCAAAGAGCGGGTCTCAGGCGCATCCGCGGTTCCTGAGCAACCAGGGGTACGCCCCCACCCTAACCCTCCCCCGGAGGGAGAGGGAACTTATTAAACACCCTCTTAACAAAGAAACTACCCGGACTTGGAATCGTGAAAATGGTCCCATCCCTTACCGGGAAGGGGCATCTCGTCTCCCGATTCGCCCACCAAGATTACCTCGCCTGCCTGCGATCCCTCCCCGACGGGTTCAATGGAGCCAATGACCGCACTCCCCTCGCCAAGACCGGGAATCAGGGAATCGACGATGGATGTGGGGCCGGTGAACAACAGCACATAGTCCTCGCCGCCGCCCAGGGCCAGCTCAAGGCAAGTGTCCGGGAACATCCGGCGCAAACATGGATGCACCGGCACGTCGGCCGCATGGATTCTGGCCGTTACACCGGACGCCGCGCAGAGCTTGCTCAAATCGTCGGCCAGCCCGTCGCTCACGTCCATGGCGGCGGCAATGCCCGCCTCCGACAGCATCCGGCCCTGCGCCACGGCGGGCCTGGGCCGACGGTGCGCCGACCGGAGATAGTCCGCCGCATCTCCGGTGGTTCCGGGAGACTCAAGCATCAGTTTCAGGCCGCCGCCGGAGCTGCCAACGTACCCGCTCACCGCCACCTTGTCGCCGGGGCGGGCGTTGGAGCGCAGCAGCGGACTACGCTCGGTGACTCCGGTGAGGGCGGTGGTAACGAACAGCGCGGGAGACCCTACGATGTCACCGCCCACAATTGCCATTCCGTATTCCTCACCGATTTCGAGCATGCCGCGGTACATTTCCTCAATGTCGCCGACGCCGGTTTCCGGCGGAAGGCCCAGCGTAACCAGAGCGTAGGTTGGCAAGCCGCCCATGGACGCGATGTCGCTGATGTTCGCGGCGATAGCCTTCCACCCCAGATCGCGCCACGGCGTCGTTTCGCGGGTAAAGTGAACGCCCTCCACCACCGTGTCGGTGGTGAACAGCTCGCGCCCCTTGCCGCTTTGCCAGACCGCCGTATCGTCGCCGGTATCCACCAGCAAGGGGAAACCGCGCACGGCCTCGTTGCCAGCGCCCCTCTGGACCACCAGGGCGTTGAGCCGCTCTATAACGCCGAATTCGCCTATGTCTCTGACCAGCATCGCCATTGAATTATAGACCATACAGCCAATCAATCATCCTGCGACGGATTTCGTACATCAAATCCGGCTATACATGTCCATTGACAATATCTTTGTCCACGACTTAGTATCGCCTGCAAGTCTTGGCCTCACGGCAGCCGTCGAAATAATCGTAATCGTTACGGATTTCGGCGCAAAGGTTGCCAGTGCATGGGGCCGGTTTCAATTTCAATTGCGGGAAGTACCACATGCTTAACTTGAGGATGCTCCAGGTTTTCTCTATCGCGTCGCTACTGGTGCTGATGAGTGTGTTCGTCATAGCTTGCGGCTCTGCCGACGAGCCTGAGGCCACAACCGCGCCGCAACCAACGGCGATGGCCGAGGCTACGGAGACGCCGACGGCAATGGCCGAGGCCGAGGATACGGAAGCCCCCGAGGCCACAGAGGCCGCACCGTCGACTTCCGGCAGCGCCGAGCCAACCGAGGAGCCCACCAGGGTTCCGACGCCCACGCCTGCGCCTACCCTCGAGGCCGTATCGGACGAGGTCTTTGAACTGAAATTCAGTTCGCCCCTGTCTCCCCCGCCGTTCCTGATGAGCGAGGTGCAGAAGTGGTGGGCCGACGAGGTAGAGCGCCGCAGCAACGGGCGCATCATCTGGACCGATTTCTACTGGTCCGGCGCCCTGACCAAGCCGGGCGAGACGCTGGAGGCCATTCAGGTAGGTCTAGCCGACGCCGGGCCCGTGATCTACCCGTACTATCCCGGCAAGCTCCCCTTGGGCAACTTCACCTACGCCGTGCCTTTCGGCCCCGGTGATCCTGACGTGATTCTGGAAGCGTCCATAAGGGTGTTTAACGAAGTGCCGGGTCTGCGGGAAGAGGTTGAAAACTACAACCTGATTTTCCTGATGCCCTCCGTCATAGATACCTACAACCTGACGTCCAAGGAACCCATCGTCAACTTTGAGGACTTCGACGGCATCAAGATCGCCTCTATCGGTTCGTATCACCCGAGAATCCTGGAGTCAGCGGGGTCTACCGCCATCGCCATGCCCGTAGGGGAGAGGTACCAGGCCCTCCAGACCGGCGTGATTGAGGCCGAGTTCCTGCCGTGGGACATTTCCCACGCCTACAAGTATCACGACTTCAACAAGCACATCACCTGGGTGGACATGGGCGCGGCTATGCCCACTGGCCTGGGAATCAACCGGGACGTGTGGGACAGCCTTCCTGCCGACCTACAACAGTTGATGCAGGACGTGGCCGACGAGGCAGTGGAATTCAATGCCACGCTCATCCTGGAACGGCGAAACATCGCTCTGGAAGAGTGGGAAGAACTGGGTATCACCCGCCACGATATGCCCGATTCGGAGCGCGCGGAATGGGCCAATGCGTTGGATGACATTCCCGGCAACTGGATCACGGAAATGGAGGACAAGGGCCTGCCGGGGCGCGAGGTTATGATCGGGTATATCGAGATTCTGGAAGAACTGGGCCATAGCTTCCCCAGGGAATGGGCGGCTGACTTCAGGTAGCGCGATTGGCAATCCTGGAGGTGTGAGAGGCGCCACCCCGTACTGAGCGGCGCCCCGCATCTCCTCGTTGTGAGGGCTGAAATGGACCTGCAATCGGTGGGTAAGCTCCTGAACCGCGCCTTGGGCTGGTCGGTCAACGCCAGCGCCTTCGGGGCCGCCTCCATCGTCGTCATCCTGATGGCGATGGTCGTGGCTGATATCTTCGGGCGAAAGGTGCTGAACAAGCCCGTGCCGATGTCCTACGAGGTCGGCGCGTTCATGCTGGTGTTCATCGTCTTCATGGGACTGGCCTACAGCCAGCGGCAGAAGGCCCACATCAGAGTCGAGATTCTCACCCTGCGCATGTCCCCCAAGATTCGCGCCGCGATGGACCTGTTCGCCTACACGCTGGGCATCGGGATCTACGGATTGATCTTTTACGAGACTTTCAAGTGGTCGTACCACTCTTTCGAGATCGGAGAGTACGTCGCGGGACTGGTCAACATTCCCAAGTGGCCTTCGCAGTTCGCCGTGGCCTTCGGCGCGTTGCTGATTTCGCTCCAATTCATTTCCGATTGGGTCTACCGGGTGGTTGACCTGGTCGTACTATGGCGGCAGCCGTCGAGCGCCGAGGTTCCCGA
The DNA here is from genome assembly GCA_963664375.1 of Dehalococcoidia bacterium. Taxonomy (GTDB): domain Bacteria; phylum Chloroflexota; class Dehalococcoidia; order Lucifugimonadales; family UBA3495; genus VXOI01. Next base: position 1,413,199 of record OY761449.1, on the reverse strand, counting down.
GGTTGAGGAGCTTCCCGGCGATGCCGCCGCCGAGCCGGCGATCTCGGATTAGGCAGTTCTTTCGCATATTGGTGTTGCGCAAAAAATTACGCCGGGCTGAAAGGGTCTAGGTATGGACGATCTCTACTGGGGAATTATCGGCTTCGTAGCAGTGCTGTCGCTGATGGCCCTCGGCGTCCACGTCGGATTGGCCCTGGCAGCCACCGGCTTCATCGGCATGTTCCTCATGACGGGCAAGATATCCCTGGCTCTTGCCCTGTTCACCACGACGCCGTACTCCACTACCAACGTCTACGCCTTCGCCATCCTGCCCCTGTTCATCATCATGGGGCTGTTCGCCATGCATGCCGGGCTGTCGGCACGGGCTTTCGATGCCGCCTACAAGTGGGTCGGGCGCTTGCCGGGAGGGATGGCCATCGCCACTACCTGGGCCAACGCCATGTTCGCGGCGTGTACCGGCTCCAGCGTGGTGGCCTGCGCAGTGTTCACCCGCATCAGCCTGCCGGAAATGGACCGCCGCGGCTACGACAAGGCCTTCGCCTGCGGCACCATCGCCGCCGCCGGGATGCTGGGCATGCTCATCCCGCCCAGCGCGCTAATGATCGTCTACGGCATCCTTACCGAGCAGTCCATCGGCAAGCTGCTGATCGCTGGCGTCGGGCCGGGCATCCTGCTGACCCTGATCTTCACCCTGGGCATCGTTGTGGTGGCGGCGCGCTACCCGGACCGGGCGCCGAGGGCCGAATATGCGCCGCCACTTGCGGAGCGGCTCAAGGCCACCATTGGCGTGGTGGGTATATTGCTGCTGGTGGTGGGGATCATCGCGGGCATGTACACCGGCATTTTCACCCCCACCGAGGCCGGGGCCGCCGGGGCTGCCGGAGCACTGGTGCTGGCCCTGCTGGCCCCCTTGATGGAGCGCTGGATATTCCGCGCCGACACGGCGATGGCGGCTTCCAGCAACCCGCCTGCCGATCTGCCTGATGAGGAAAGCATCGCCAGCCCACAAGGCCCCATCCCTCCACCGGCCGCGGTGCAACTGGAAAGGCCCGGTCTCACTTGGGGAAGGTTCAGCCAGGCGATGAAAGAGGCGGCCCAGACCTCCGCCCTGGTGTTTTTCATCCTGATTGGAGCGATGATTTTTGCCCGGTTCCTGGTGCTGACCGGACTGCCCGGCGAGTTCGTGGAGGTGGTGCAGGAAGCTCAAATTCCCACGATGCTCATCATGATCCTGTTCCTGATCATGTACGTGTTCCTGGGAATGTTCCAGGACTCCATCTCGATGATGTCCATCACCCTGCCCATCGTTGACCCGATTATCACCGGGCTGGGCATTGACCGCGTGTACTTCGCCATGCTGGTGATCATGTCCATCGAGATCGGGCTGATCACCCCGCCGGTGGGCCTGAACGTCTACACAGTGCGGTCGGTGGCGGTACAGATGCCGGAGGGCGCGAATCTGACGCTGGAGAATATTTTCAAGGGCATCCTGCCGTTCTTCTTCCTGTCGATTGTGGCCCTGATCATCCTCATAGCGGTCCCGCCCATCAGCACCTTCCTGCCGTCAAAGATGTTCGGGTAGGGCCATCGACCGGATATGCCCCTGCTGCCTCGCCGCCTGCGCCGGGCCAAGGCGGAACTGACGATTGAGGCAGAATACAAAGCGCCGCCGGATCTGTCCTCCGGCGGCGTTGTGCGTGTGAGTGTTCTCCTGCTGCCCGGCGAATCGTTCACGATAAACCGGGGCTGGCTGGAGCTCTCCCTGATAACCACCCGCTTTTCCAGAACGGTGCTGGACGGCTACCACGAGCACAGCGCGGAGAGGCTGTCCCGCACGGTCGAACTCTGCGGTCAAGCGGAGGGTCGCTCCGGCGGGGAGCTGGTGTTCGTCACAAAGGTCTCCCTGCCGCAAGCAACCCCGCTGGAGGCCGGACCTGTCCGTCTCCGGTGGAAAGTCCAGGCCCGGTTTGACGTGAAAAGTCGCCGCGAAATCCGGGCCGCTCGCTTACTCCACGGCGCAAGCTCCGCCGACAATTCGGGGCCAGTGGTCGATGGAACAGGCTTCCTGCCCTTCTAACTGGGCAGGGTTATTCCGACCGGCCTCCCGGCGGGATGCGGAACATAATGTTCCCATCGTCATCGTGCGAATGCGAGAGGAAGGCGTCGGTCAAGCGATTGATCGCCGCCATAGTCTCGGCGTGCTGGGCGTCCATCTTTTCCGACAGCCGGGTGTTGTCGGCCTTCGTCTCCGCGCGAAGTGCATCCACCTTATCCGACAACCGGGAAACATCGGAATCTATCTTGTCCGACAGCCGGGCGTTGTCAGCCTCCATCTTGTCCGACAGCCGGGCGACGTCGGAGTCTATCTTGTCCGACAGCCGGGCGTTATCGGCCTTCGTCTCAGTGCGAAGTGCATCTACCTTGTCCGACAACCGGGCGACATCGGAGTCTACCTTATCCGACAGCCGGGCGTTGTCAGCTTCCATATTTTCCGACAGCCGGGCGTTGTCAGCCTTTGTCTCAGTGCGAAATGCGTCTACCTTGTCCGACAGCCTCACTATCTCCACCTTTGTCAGTTCTCTGTTGTCATCCAGAGACCGATCCAGATTCCCTTCCAAGGCAATCAGCCTGCCCTCCAGCCTGCCCAACCTGAAGTAGACCACGGCGGCGAAGCCGATTACGGCAACGGCGGTAGCCAGGGCGGAGGCGATAAGTGTTGCGGTTGGTCCGTCCATCGTGTCCTTTCCTTTCCTAGATTATGGCCCCTGGATTCGGGCGGGCGGGCCTATCCGCCTTTCGGCCCGGCGCTCATGACCACCTCGAAGGCCAGCAGGTCGGCGGCGGTGCCCACAGGCGCCGGGGCCCGGGCGGCCTGGTTCGCCTGCGCGTGGCCGCGCTGGAAGTCCTGGCTGTTGAACCAGTTCTGGAACGCCTCCTCCGACTCCCAGCGGGTGTAGACGAAGTACCGCGACTCGCCCTCCACCGGGCGCAGGAGCTCAAAAGCCTCGAACCCGGGCGCGCTCTCCACGGCGGCGGCGCGGTGCGCGAAGCGTTCCTCCAGCTCGTGGCCCCGCCCCTCGGGAACCGTGATGGCGTTGATTTTCACGACGCTCATGGCATTCCTCCTCTGAATTAGCGTTTCGGGGAATTCACCTTTGGGCCGCAGTATAGCTTACCGCGAGACCAATAAGGGCAACCA